>CBDCEQ010000003.1:747500-3581865 GCA_965215925.1 Longimicrobiales bacterium
GCGCCAGAATTCGATCGGCGAGGTCGAACGGGTGCTAGGATCGATCGAAGACCCGGGCGTTGATGTTCTGGCGATCGTACATGGCTATGGATTGCCGGCCGAGTTCCCCCCGGAAGTCGAGACCGCAGCAAGGAACGCTGAGGGCAGGGGGCGAGACGGAGGCGCAAGATCGGATCGACGTGACCTCCTCGTGCTGACGATTGACCCATCAGACGCAAAGGATCACGACGACGCGCTCTCCTTGGTCTCGGTTAAAGAGGGCGTCTGGGAGGTGGGTGTTCACATCGCTGATGTCTCCCATTTCGTAGAAGAAGGCTCCCTGCTTGACCTAGAGGCGTTTCGACGCGGAACGTCGGTCTATCTAGTGGACCAGGTGATTCCGATGCTGCCACACCGGCTGTCTTCGAATCTCTGCTCTCTGACCGAGGGCGAAGATCGACTGGCAGTCTCTCTCTTTCTCACGATCGATGAAGGCGGGGAAGTTCAGTCGCATCGGTTCGAGCGTACGTGGGTTCGCTCGGCACATCGGCTGGACTATGAGACGGTGCAGCGGGTTTTGGACGGTGAGACGTCGGTCAACCCGGCGACTGATGATCTACTGCGGACCCTTGATCGGCTCGCCTATGCGCTGCGGGCGATTCGGAGGGCCCGTGGCTCTCTCGACTTCGAGCTCCCAGAAGCCACAGTGATCCTAGACGAAGAGGGCGCGCCCATCGACATACGGAAGAAGGAGCAGCTCGAATCCCATAGGTTGATCGAAGACTTCATGATTCTGGCCAACGAGGTTGTGGCCAGCGAAGCCGAGCGGAGGCACCTTCCGATCCCGTTTCGAATCCACGAGCCACCGTCGATGGATCGGGCGAGAGTGCTCAGGGAATTCCTCGCCTCGATTGGCCAAAGCCTGCCGCGCGGGAACCTTGGACCGACGGGTCTTCAAGCCGTCCTCGATAGAACCGCTGACCGACCGGAGTCGTCGCTCGTCTCGACGGTCATCCTCAAATCGATGAGCCGGGCAAGGTACGACGCTCAGAACCTCGGCCACTTCGGACTAGCCTCGAAGGCGTATGCTCACTTCACCTCCCCAATCAGGAGATACCCGGATCTCGCGCTGCACCGCGTGATCGTTCGGGCCCTCATCGAGGGGAAGCCATTCGACGATTCTGATCAGGCGGACGTGGCAACGATGGCGGCACATGCGACCGAGCGGGAGGAGCTCGCGCAAAAGGCCGAACGAGACTCGATCGATATGAAGAAGACGGAGTTTATGGCTCGCCACCTCGGGGAAGAATTCAACGGTACGATCTCGGGGGTCACAAGGTTCGGATTCTTCGTCTCGCTCGACCGATATTTCGTGGAGGGCCTCGTGCACGTGAACTCCATGCACGATGACTACTTTCAGTTCGTGGCCGAGTCATACTCACTGGTCGGAGAGCGCTCGAAACGGCGTTTTCGGCTTGGTGACCGAGTCCGGACCAGAGTGGCACGCGTAAACAAGGAGGACCGACGCATAGACTTCACCTTGCTAAGCTGACGGAATCGGTTTGACTTGGATTTCAGTTCTATCTACCGTGGTGCGGCCCCCACCGTGGTGTCCATCTTCTTAATCGTTTCGTAATGGCAGCCGATCAAAGCCTTCTCTACTTCGATGCCAGGCTGAACGAACCGCCTGATCTACTGGTGGCTTTCGCCCAAGACCGGGGGCTGGATCTCGCTCCGGTATACTCGGCAGAAGAGCTCACCCAGCGGACGAACCGTGGATTTCCCGCGTGCCTCGTACTCGACGCGAGAGAAGATCCCGGCAGAGTGCTCGAGACCTGCGTCCAGATGAAAGCGGACCCCTTTACCGCGATCGTACCGGTCGCAGTCTTGGTACCCGACGCACCCCCCGATCTTCCGACTCGGGGGCTTGAATCAGGAGCGGATGAAGTTCTGCGTGAGGGTGCCTCCGACCATGAAAAAATTCTACGGTTAGACCTCCTTATGCGGCGAGCGGCCAGAGACGTGTCGGTGCACCCGACCACCCGGCTTCCTGGCACCACTCAGATCGAGCGTGATCTAGCCCAAAGACTCGAGGCAGATGAGGGGTTCGCCTTCTGCTACGCCGATCTTGATCATTTCAAAGAATTCAATGACCGATACGGATACAACCGTGGGGACCGTGTCATTCTGCTCGTGTCGAAGATCCTCCGGGACATGGTGCGGGCCCTGGCACCCGGAGGATTCGTCGGTCACATCGGAGGAGATGACTTCATATTCTCGGTTCCGCTGAACTATCTGGAAACGACCTGCGACGAAATCATCGAACTCTTCGATGAGCTCATTCCGTTTCAATACTCCGACGAGGATCGACGTACCGGTTACTTCCTCGGAAAGGACCGCCGCGGTAGCTTGCATCGGATCCCGCTCATGACTCTTTCGATCGGTATCGTCACCGACCAGGTCCAGGAGTTCAGCCACGCGGCCCAGGTCAGTGAACGGGCGGCTGAGATGAAGACGTATGCGAAGACCCTCCCGGGCTCAGTCTACGTGGTGGATCGACGCAAGCGGAACCGTCCCGCCCTCGAGCCTGTTGCATCCGGCCCCTGAGCTGAGCGATCGAGATCCCTCGGCTACAACCCTGTTCAACTTGTGGAACCGACTGACGTGATCAGCTCTCCGTCGATTTTCACCGTCGCCTGTCCCTCGTGCTTCGCCGAGTTTCCAGTGGATCCGGAGAAGGTGCCCGAAGGAGGCGTTCGTGCCATATGTTCGGCCTGCCTTAGGGCGTTTCCGGTCCCCGGTACTGTCTACGACGGGCAGGACACGGTCGAAGACCTCGGGGAGCCGACCGAAGAGGATTCCCCGCCTGAGGCTCTCCTGGAAGCGGGAGACGACACCTCCGACGCTACGACGGCGCTTGCCGATCCCGAAGCCATCGAGCCCGCCGTGCCTGCCGCGGATTCGCCTGCGGCTTCGACGACCGAAGACGCCGCGGGGTTCATAGATCTCACCTCCCTTGCTTCGGAGGCAATCTCGGAACCCGATGCCGACGCCCCCGGGGCGCAAGATGGTGACGCAGTCGAAGGCTCCCTATCGAGCGGGGCAGGGCGCTTCGGAGCTCGAGATCCCCACGATCGGGCGCGCCGTCTCGCCCGGGTCCTGGTCTCCGACATCATCGCGTACTACCCAACTCGGTACCGAGAGTCCTTCTCCGGGGGTACGCTGAAGGAGGACTTCCACGACGAAGTCCGAAAGTCATGGAAGGAATACGTTGACCAGGTGGGCGAAGAGCTGGCGGAATCGACACCCTACTTCGCCGAAGCTCTCAACCAGATTCTTGCCAAGGGTGAAGACGTTTTCTGAGAGGCTCTCGAGATGAATTCTGACAAGAAGAACGAGCTTGAAAATCTCCGTTTGAGGGTCCACGCCCTAAGGGGGTTCCTTTGACCTGGGCCACCAGGAACTCAGGATCCAAGAGCTAGAAGCCCGGATGGGAGAGCCGGGGTTCTGGGACCACCCCGATCGTGCTAGGGAAGTCGTGGCGGAGTCGAACCGACTGAAGAGCTGGGTGCTACCCTGGGCGGCTCTTAACTCCAAGGCGAACGACCTAATCGAGATCGCCGAACTCCTCACCGAACATTCGGACGCCGACCTCGAGAGTGAATGGTCGGCGGAGCTGGCTGGACTCGACCAGGCGCTTGGTGAGCTCGAGTTACGGACCATGTTGCAAGGAGAGAACGACCATCTCGGCGCCATTCTCACGATCCACCCTGGAGCGGGTGGAACCGAGTCCCAAGATTGGGCTGAAATGCTCCTTCGTATGTACCAGCGGTGGGCGGAACGCCACGGGTACGAGCCGAAAATCCTCGATCTTCAGCCCGGGGATGAAGCTGGAATCAAGGCGGCCAGCGTCGAGATAGCGGGCGACGACGCCTATGGATTCCTGAAAGCGGAGAAGGGAGTCCATCGGCTGGTCCGTATCTCTCCCTTCGACGCGCAGGCGCGGAGGCACACTTCGTTCGCATCCGTCTTCGTCTACCCTGAGATTGACGACTCGATCGAAGTTGAAATCGATGAGGGAGATCTCCGCATCGACACCTTCCGGTCCTCGGGCGCGGGCGGCCAACACGTGAATAAGACCGACTCCGCCGTTCGAATTACCCATCGACCGTCGGGTATCGTCGTATCCTGTCAACAGGAGCGATCGCAGCACAAGAACCGGGCGACCGCGATGAAAATGCTGAGGGCCGCCCTTTTCGATAAAGCAACCGCTGAAAAAGAGAAGGAACGCGATGCGCTCGAGGCCACCAAGAAAGAGATCGGCTGGGGAAGCCAGATCCGTTCGTACGTATTTCAGCCTTACACCATGGTGAACGACCACCGTACAGAACTCAAGATTACCGATGTTGACAAGGTGATGGACGGCGACCTGGATCCGTTCATTCAAGCTTATCTCAAGCAGTTCGGGGCGCAGAGCGCGGCATGAGCCAGGAGACAAGCCAGCTCCTTCGCACACGACGCGAGAAGCTGGACGCCCTTCGAGAGAAGGGGATCGAGCCTTTTGCCTATGCGTTCTCGCGATCGCACTGGACCGAGGAGGCCGAACGCGCGTTCACCGAGGCGGAAGCATCTGGTAAGCTGGACGAAGATGGGAACGGACCGACGGTACGAGTCGCCGGTCGAATCCTCAGCTGGCGTGGCCACGGGAAGACCGCCTTCGGCCACCTTGAGGACGGGGTAGGCCGACTGCAGATCTATTTCCGGATGGATGTCTTGGGAGAGGAGCACTTCGGAACCCTGGCCCTTCTGGACCTCAGCGATTGGATCGGCATCGAAGGACCCCTCTTTCGTACACGCACAGGCGAAGTCACCCTCCGAGCCCAATCCTGGACGCTCCTGGCGAAATCCCTCCGACCTCTTCCTTTCGCCAAGGAAGAGGTCGATCAGGATACGGGAGAGCGGTTGGTACACTCCGGCTTCGCCGACACACATTCTCGTTACCGTCAGCGATACGCAGATCTGGCCGTTCACCCTGAGGTCCGAGAGACCTTCCGGGTGAGAGCGCGGGTTGTCGCCGAGCTCAGACGTATCTTGGACGCCAAGGGGTATCTAGAGGTCGAGACTCCCATCTTGCAGCCCATCTACGGAGGCGCGGCGGCGCGGCCCTTTACAACGCACCACAACTCTCTGGATTCGGACCTTTATCTACGTATCGCGGACGAGCTCTACCTCAAACGCCTGATCATAGGTGGGTTGGAACGGGTATACGAAATCGGGAAGGATTTTCGAAACGAGGGCATCGACCGACTCCACAATCCCGAGTTCACGATGCTCGAGTTCTATGAGGCGCTTGCCGACTACGAGGGCATGATGGGGCTCGTGGAAGAGATGATTAAGCAGGTCGTTGCGGCCGCCCTAGGGGGAGACACGCTCGACTATCAAGGCCAAGTTATCGAGGTCGTACCACCCTTCACGCGCGTTCCCTTCCTGGAGGTCCTCAGTGCCAAGCTGGGCGAAGACGTCTCCAACTTGGACACCGGTGTCCTCCGGGACCGAGCCGAAGCTACCATCGGCGAGATCCCCGAGAGCACTGGTCGCGGTGGGGTGCTAGACAAACTCTTCGCCGGGTTGGTTGAACCGGAGCTTATCGATCCGACCTTCGTGATCGATTTTCCGGTAGAACTCTCGCCCCTCGCGAAACGAAAGCGGGGTGACGCCGCTATAACGGAGCGCTTCGAGCTCTTCATCGCCGGGCGCGAGATCGCCAACGCCTTCTCAGAATTGAACGATCCTCTCGATCAGCGAGAGCGCTTCGAGGCTCAGGCTCGCCTGCGAGAGGCCGGAGACCAGGAAGCCCACCCGGTAGATGAGGACTACTTGAGAGCGATGGAGTACGGGATGCCCCCGACGGGCGGCGTTGGAATCGGCGTCGACCGGCTTGTGATGCTGCTCACTGACAGCCCTTCGATTCGTGACGTGATCCTCTTCCCGACGCTACGGCCGGAAGAGGCATGAAGTCGGTGAGTGCGGAGGGCTGACATGGTTCGACTCTCCTGGTTCGTAGCCCAACGGTACCTCGCAGCCCGCAAGAAGGGTCGATTCCTCTCCTTTATTACTTGGATCGCGCTCGGTGGGATTACGGTCGGAGTCACGGCGCTCATCGTGGTCCTCGGAGTCATGAACGGAATGCAGGAAGATCTGCAATCAAAGATCCTTGGATCGAGCCCACATGTCATGGTTCTAGAGAGGGGGCCCGCTCTGCGACTGAATGACTGGCGCGCAGTCGCGGATTCTGTTCAGAACATCGACCAAGTGGAGGCCGTCGCACCGTTCGCCCTCACCAGTGTCGTTGTGGTTCGGGGCGAGGACTACGTACAGCCCGCGGATTTGTATGGTGTTTCGCTCCAAGGACCGCCCGACGATGCTGTCACTGAGATGGAAGAGGAAATCCTTCGCGGGATCCATGCCTTGGGCGAGACGAAGTCGGGACTCCCGCCAGTCGTGATCGGAGTACGGCTCGCTGACCGGATGGCGGTCTTCCCCGGCGACAGCCTGCTCGTCTTCTCATTGGAGAATTTTGGGATGGATCCGATGGGCGGCTACCGGCCGGCCGTTCGCCAGTTCGAGGTGACAGGAACGTTTGAAACAGGAATGTATGACTACGACCTGAACAACATGTACGCACCGCTGGAATGGGTGCAGGGAATACTGGGCATACAAGCGGCGGACCAGGTGTCGGGGTTAGGCGTCAGAATCACAGACCCCTGGCAGGCGGCGGCGGTCAGCGTAGACCTGCAGCAGCGTCTCGGAGGTTCGTATTTCGTCGAGAGCTGGACGACAACGAACCAGTCGCTCTTTTCGGCCCTTCAGCTCGAGAAGCTTGCGATGGGTCTGATCCTGTCACTCATCGTAATGGTGGCGGCGTTCAACATTGTCAGCACCTTGGTGATGGTCGTCGTGGACCGGACGTCCGAGATCGGAATCCTGAAGTCCATGGGGATGTCGGACGGTCATATTCTGCGGATTTTTGTTCTTCAGGGGCTGACGATCGGGACGCTCGGCACAGCGATCGGAACCGGAGCCGGTCTTTTTCTATGCTGGATACTCCATCGTTTCGAAATCATCCGCATCCCTCCGGATGTGTACTTCATCGACCGGCTCCCAGTCTCAGTCCACGTCGGCGACGTACTTCTTATCGTCGCCATCAGCATGTTGATCTCGCTCTTGGCGACGATTTACCCCGCACTCCAAGCGTCTCGCCTCGAGCCGGTCGAGGCCATCCGGCATGAATGATCTGCCCCTAGACGCTCGGAACGTCCGCAAGCGCTACCGCCTTGAAGACGGGAGTGAACTCGAGGTTCTTCGGGGTGTAGACTTGCGCGTTGAGCGGGGTGAGGCCGTATCGATCGTGGGCGCTAGCGGGGCAGGGAAGTCGACGCTGCTCCATTTGCTCGGTGCGCTGGATCGGCCTTCCGAAGGTGCGGTTCTCTTGGGCGGAGTCGAGGTGACGGGTCGGACGTCCCATGAGATCGCCCGGATGCGAAACCGAGTTGTTGGGTTCGTATTTCAGTTTCACCATCTGCTCAGCGAGTTCTCTGCAGTGGAGAACGTGATGATGCCGAGGCTTATCCTCGGCGCCTCTCGTAAGGAAGCGAAGTCACTCGCGGAGGTCCTGCTGGATGCTGTCGGTTTGTCAGGAAGGAGCAAGCACAAACCGTGGCAGCTTTCCGGCGGGGAACAGCAGCGAGTAGCGGTCGCACGGGCGCTTGCGAACGATCCCGAGATCCTTCTCGCCGACGAACCCTCCGGGAATCTGGATACGCGCACGAGCGAGGCCCTCCACGACCTCCTTTTTCAACTGAGGGAGACGCGGAACCTCTCAATGGTGATCGTGACCCACAATCCGGAGTTGGCGTCTCGAGCGGACCGGATCTTGCAACTGACGGACGGAGTGCTCTCTGATCGCTCACACGGTTGAGGAAAACCGATGAAGTGCCAGAACTGTAGCTCCGAAAACGCGGTCATTCATCTGACGCAGATTGTGGACAACGAGATGAAGACGCTCCATCTCTGCGAACGATGTGCGGCGGAAAAGGGACTTGAAACCTCAACGGTTCCCGAGAATTTTCCGCTCACGGACTTCCTCGCCCAGATGGGTCCGGAGGATAAGGATCCGGCCGAGGAATCGCCGACACGCAGCTGCTCCTTCTGTAATCTCACCTTCGCGGAATTCAAAGAAGCAGGCCGCCTCGGGTGTCCCCACTGTTGGTCATCCTTTGAAGTGCAACTTCGAGGACTCCTTCGCAGGATTCATGGAGGATCACAGCACCTGGGAAAGGTCTACTTATCTCCCGACCCTTCCACCTCGGAACTGGAGAAGCGCCTAGACGCATTGCGGCGCAAGCTGCAGAGGTCCGTAGAACTAGAGGACTTCGAACGGGCCGCCGAGCTGCGCGACGAGATTCGAGCCGCTGAGCCTGTAGCCCATGAGTGAGCTTCACCCCATACGCGACTCGGGCCTCAGTTGGCTTGATGCCAGTGGAGATTACGCCGACATCGTCCTGTCCACCCGGGTACGGCTTGCCAGGAACCTCCAAGGCCATGCCTTTGGGCCTCGAGCGCGGCTGAACGACCGAACCGCAGTATTGGATCAGGTTCGGAATGTTAGCGGTCGAATCGACCTCCTCGGGAACGTCGAGATTCAAGAACTACAGGCGCTCGACTCGCGACCTCGCAGAATCCTCCTGGAGCGGCGGCTCGCCTCTCGGGACCTGATGGGAGAGGATGGCTCTCCCCCATCACCAGGGACGGCGGTCGTTCTCGCTCCGGACCGACCAATCTCCATTATGGTTAACGAGGAAGACCATCTCAGGCTCCAGACCCTCCTATCGGGGCTACGTCTGAGAGAAGCGTGGAATCTGCTCGACACTCTGGACGAAGACGTCGGAAAAGAACTCCCCTACGCCTACCACCATGAATTCGGTTTTCTGACGAGTTGCCCGACCAACGTCGGCACAGGGCTTAGGGCGTCCGTGCTCATGCATCTTCCCGCACTCGTGCTGACGAAGGAAATCGGGAAGGTGCTCCAGGGTCTTTCTCAGGTGGGACTCACGTTCAGGGGGCTCTACGGAGAGGGATCCGAAGTCGTTGGGAACTTCTTCCAGCTCTCGAACCAGACGACCTTAGGAAAGAGTGAGGAGGATCTCGTCGATCACCTCGACCGGATCGTAAGGCAGGTGATCCAGTACGAGACGCAAGCCCGCCAGATCCTCCTGCGCGATGCACCGTCTGTCACCGAGGACAAGATCTGGAGGGCATACGGGCTTCTTCGTTACGCGAGATCTCTCTCGTTCGAGGAGCTGATGAACCTGCTCAGCGGCGTACGGCTCGGCGCGAGTCTGAAACTACTTCCCGGGCTTCGTGTATATTCGCTGAACAAGATCATGATCTTCACCCAGCCGGCGCACCTCGATGAGGCAGCCGGCCGTGACCTTTCCCCCGCTGAGAGCGACGCACACCGAGCGGCCCTCGTGCGGCGGATCCTGTCCACCGAAGGAGTCGTCATCCCAGACGAGGACGCTCACGATGGGAATGGCGCAACGGATGCATCTCGTTGATGTCCGATCCCGTCGCCTTCGAGGATTGAAATGAACTACAACTTCACCGATCGCGTTCGGAAGGTCCTGGCCATGGCCCGGGACGAGGCCATTCGGCTCCAGCACGATTACGTGGGCACGGAGCACATCCTACTCGGTCTTATTCGTGAGGGTGAGGGCGTGGCTGCGGCTGTCCTCACGAACCTCAGCGCAGACCTAGACCAGGTGCATGAGCGCATCGAGGAGTCCGTAAAGCAGGGAAAGGCCACCATCGCACTCGGAGAGCTTCCCTATACCTCCCGAGCCAAGAAAGTACTTGAGTTCGCGATGGCTGAGGCCCGTGAACTCAATCATTCCTACGTCGGTACCGAGCACCTGCTGCTTGGGCTTCTTAGGGAAGAGAAGGGTATCGCGGCCCAGGTGCTGAACTCTCTCGGGATCTCCTTGGACGACGCCCGAGCGGAGACGCTAAAAGTCCTCGGATCGGAGATGGGCTCGGGGGGTGAAGGACCGTCGGAACCCGCCGGGATCGGTGGAGGGGCGTCGGCGAGCCCGACCGGGACTGGATCGGGGAAGGGGGACAAGAAGTCCAAGACCCCCGCGTTGGATCACTTCTGCAGGAATCTGACGGAGCTCGCGAGGCAAGGAACCCTCGATCCCACGATTGGGCGGGCGAACGAGATCGAGCGGGTCATCGAGATTCTATGCCGACGGAAAAAGAACAACCCGGTGCTCATCGGTGAGCCTGGCGTAGGAAAGACCGCGATCGTTGAGGGTCTCGCCCACCTCATCTCACGAGGAGAGGTCACCGAGTCGTTGAAAGACCATCGTGTCTTAGCGCTCGACATGGCCGCTGTCATCGCTGGGACCAAGTACCGCGGCCAGTTCGAAGAGCGGCTCAAGGCCGTCATGAATGAGATTTCCCAAAACAAGAACGTGGTCCTGTTCATCGACGAGCTCCACACGCTTGTGGGCGCGGGGGCGGCAGAAGGCGCCATCGATGCGTCGAACATGCTGAAACCTGCTCTTTCAAGAGGCGAATTGCAGTGCATCGGTGCTTCGACGCTGAACGAATACCGCAAGTATATAGAGAAGGATGGCGCCTTGGAGCGTCGTTTCCAGCCGGTGATCGTGGACCCGCCCGCCGTGGATGAGACTGTTGCGATCCTCCAGGGCCTGCGGGGTCACTACGAGGATCACCACAAAGTGACGATCCCGGATGAAACGCTAGATGCAGCATCCCGGCTTTCGGATCGGTATATCACGGACCGGTTCCTTCCTGATAAGGCGATCGACGTCATCGACGAGGCCGGGGCCCGAGCCCGCATCGCGTCACAAGTGCCCCCTCCTGATATGGAAGAGCTCAAAGAGGAGCTTGCCGGGATCGCAGAGAAGAAGGAATCCGCGATTCGCGATCAGGACTTCGAGAGGGCGGCGGAGCTTAGAGACCAGGAACGAGAGGTACAGCACCGCATCCGGCTACGTCAGGACGAATGGGAAGAGGAAAGGAAGGAGAATCGTCCGGAGATCTCACCCGAAGAAGTTGCCTTCATCGTGTCCCGGTGGACCGGTATTCCTGTCACTCGTCTCCGCCAGGCCGAGAGCGACCGCTTGGTCAATATGGAAGACGAGCTTCATGAACAGATCGTTGGTCAGGAGGACGCGATCACCGTGATCTCGCGGGCGATCCGCAGGAGCCGCGCTGGACTCAAGGATCCCCGTCGGCCTATCGGCTCGTTCATTTTCTCAGGGCCAACCGGTGTCGGAAAGACAGAGCTGGCTCGTGCGCTCGCAGAGTTCCTTTTCGCGGACCGTGAGGCGCTGATTCGGGTCGATATGAGCGAGTACATGGAGAAATTCTCCGTCTCTCGCCTCATTGGGGCACCTCCCGGATATGTCGGATACGAAGACTCGGGCGCACTCACCAAGGCTGTACGCCGGCGGCCATACTCGGTGGTTCTGCTGGACGAGATAGAGAAAGCTCACCCGGACGTGTTCAACATTCTCCTCCAAGTGCTGGACGAGGGGCATTTGACGGACAACTACGGGCGAATGATCGATTTCAAGAACACCGTCTTGATCATGACCTCGAACTTGGGCGCTCGGGATATCACGAAGGGTGGCGCACTGGGCTTCCATGCCGCTGATCCGATGTCGAGCTATGAAGTCATGAGGGACAAGGTTCGAGAAGAGATTGAGCGAGCCTTCAATCCTGAGTTCTTGAACCGGATCGACGACACGATCGTCTTCCACGCCCTAGATCGGGAGCAGATCGGACTGATCGTTCATATTCTGCTCCGAGAGGTACGTGAACGGCTCGATGAAGAAGAGCTCACGCTCCGCGTAGCCGACGATGCTGTCGAGTTCCTGGTGGAAAAGGGCTACGATCAGAAATTTGGAGCCCGTCCGCTGCGGCGAGCCATCCAGAGGTATCTTGAGGACCCGTTGTCTGAAAAGATCCTCCTCGCTCAGTTCGGAGCCGGTGCCGAAATCGAGGTCGAGGTGGATCCGGAGGGTGATCGGTTGACTCTCCGAGAGGCTTCAGCGACGAAGACGTAGCGGAATGCCAGCGCACGCCGTCGCTCACCAATCGATGCGGTGTTTCCTCCTCCGTCCTCTGCTCTCTGTGGGCACTGTCTTATTCGTCTGCTCCGGAGGAGCACTGGCCCAAACACCTGACTTTTCCGCGGCAGCACCCGTCGAAGTCGACTCGGTTGCTGTGGTGGGAAATCAGTTGTTCCAGACAGCCCCGCTGTTAGGCACGATCGGCATTTTTCCGGGTGACTCGATCACCTACGTTGAGATCCAGGCAGCTGAACAACGGCTCTGGGCCACAGGAAGATTCAGCGACATCGTCGTCACAGCGTCCGAATCATCGACTGGAGCTGCCGCCCTCACGTTTCAGGTCGAGGAGTACCCTGTCGTGACCTCCCGATCCGCCGAGGGGCTCGAGAGCCTAAGCGCGTCAGACGTTTGGGAGCACATTGGGCTCACCCAAGGGCTTCCGTATTCGCCCCAGCTATTCGTGGAAGCGAGGCAATTCATTCGAGACGGTCTGGCCGAACAGGGGATACCGTTTGCACAGGTCGAGCAGGAGCTCATCCCCCTCGATGAGGACTCGATTCAGACTGAGTTGGTTCTCCGAGTGACCGAAGGGCAACGAGTTTCGATCGCGGATGTGGTCTTCAACGGGAACGATTTGATCAACGATTCCGAACTCGAGGGCGCGATTTCGAGCCGTGCCGAAGGTTTCTTCTGGTTCCGGACAGGCGCCTTTCGAGGTGAGAACCTAGAGGAGGACCTTCTGACACGGCTCCCGGAATTCTACGCGTCTCGCGGTTATCTCGATTTTCAAGTCCTTGGTGATACGATCATCATCGATCCGGCCACCGGAAAGGCGCGTTTGGAGATCGATGTATCCGAGGGGCCTCAATACAGAGTGAGCAGCTTCTCGGTCGAAGGGAACCGGGAGTTCCCCACCGAGGAGCTGGAAGCCCTCTACCAGCCTGACGAGGGCGGTCTGCTTCAATCCCTCGGGTTCGGAGCAGGCGAGGAATCAGGCTCGGATCCGGTATTCGACCAAGTGGCCTTCGAAGAAGCGACGACGGGCGTCAATCGGCTCTACTCTAACTCTGGCTACCTGTATGCGCAGGTCGCACCGCAAATCGACCGCCTCCCGCAGCGATCGGGGGAGGAGCCACCGAGGGTCGCCCTGACGTGGATCATTGACGAAGGGCAGCCAGCGTACGTCCGGCGGATCAACATCGAGGGGAACGACTACACTCATGACCGTGTGATCCGAGAACGAATCCAGCTTCTTCCGGGAGACGTCTACTCGGAGGATCGTCTGATGCGGAGCTACCAAGCGATCAACGGTCTGGGGTTCTTCGAATCTCCGCTTCCCCTTCCCGAGTTAGAGCCCGACCCCGAAACGGGAGACATCGATGTCACCTTCGCCGTCCAGGAGCGATCGACCGGCTCGGTGAACTTTGGAACGACGCTCGGTGCAGGAACGGGGCTGTCGGGCTTTGTCGGCTACGATCAACCAAACCTTTTCGGACAGGCGAAGGCAGGGAGCTTCCGGTGGGACTTCGGGCGGTACCTGAATAACCTGACGGTTCAATACACCGACCCAGCGATCCTCCAGTCTCGGATCAGTGGAACCATTTCGCTGTTTAATGCGAGAGATCGCTTCTTCTCTTTCACGACGGGTCGACGAAGGGTGGTGGGTACTCGCCTTCAGGTCGGGTTCCCCGTTCCCGGCTCAATTTTCACCCGATTCTTTGTCGGTTACTCGATCTCCCGGACTGCGTACGATCTCGAGGGGGGAACTGCGGACACCTCCCTCTTCGGACGGCCGCCGGGGCTACAGAGCCAGTTGAGTCTCTCCATCGCCAGAAACACACTGGACCATCCGCTCTTCCCGACCGTCGGCACTGAAATAAGCTGGACGACCGAACTGAACGGAGGACTCCTGGGGGGGGACGGTGAGTTCATCAAGCACACCGCTGATGGAGCCTGGTGGATTCCGGTAGGAGGGCTCGGAGGTGACACCCCAGCCTCGCAAAGCGTTCGGTTCACACTGGGACTGAGGGCGCGAGTGGGGACCATTACCGGGAACGCCGAGGCTTTCCCCTTTGATCGATTTTGGCTCGGTGGCGTGCAGTTCGGAGAGCCACTCAGAGGTTACGAGGAGACCGAGGTTACCGCGCTCGGCTACCGTGAGCGTGGAGACCGGTTTGTCCGTGATGTGGACCGGCTTGGTGATACGTTCATGACGATTAGCGCCGAATACGCGCTGCGGTTCGGCAATACGATCTCTCTCGCGGCCTTTTACGAGGCAGGGGGCCTTTGGCACAACCCCGGCGAGGTAGATCCATCCCGTTTGTTCCGGGGGGCTGGTCTCGGCATCGACCTTGTGACACCTTTCGGGCCGTTCGGACTGGACTATGGCTACGGATTCGACAAGGACGTACCGGGATGGCAGTTACACTTCCGGATGGGTGGACAGCAGGGTCTGTAAAAACCGTGTCCCATACGAGCGGAGTAGCTCTCATGCGTGAATTTGCGCTGGCGGCAACCGCCGGTCTCATGGTCTGCGCCTCTGCAGGCAACCTCGAGGCGCAGGCGGTCCTGAAGATCGGATACATCGATTCGCAGGCGATTCTTGCGGAGGCGCCCGGGGCCACTGAGGCCCAAGAGGAATTCGACCGACAAATGGAGCGGTTCACCCAGGAGGTCGAAGAGATGGGTACGGAGTTGGATAGCTTGGTCAGCGCATACCAGCAGCAGCAGAGCACGCTGCTCCAGAATGTGCGGCAAGCCCGTGAGACCGAGATCAATCAGCTCCAACAGAGGTATCAACAGCGGGTTGACCAGATGGGGCAGGAAGCCGAAGTGAGCAGGCAGGCGTTGATCGAACCGATCCTGGCGCAAATGACGGAGACGATCGATGCGATCCGCACTGAAGGTGGCTACCACTACATCTTCGATGTCGCCAGCCAGGCAATCATATCCGCCGACACGTCCCTAGACCTCACCCAGGAGGTCCTTCGCCGGATGGAACAGGCGGCCGGATCCGGAGGCGGTTCCCCGTAGGTTGGACTCGGACTCGAATTGGGCATCGGGCCTCCCCCTGACCTTATCGGTCCGGCGGAGGCCCTTCTTCATTACTCCGCCGGGTGAACTCCATGAATAGCTATCCACTTCGCCGCTCCCAGTCAGTGCCGCAGTCTTTGTCTCGGCTTGCAGAACTCCTGGCCGTGGCTTCGCCGGAGGACGACATCGAGATTCGAGGGGTCGCACCAATTGCGGACGCGACTCCCGACCAGTTGGGGTTTCTGGCCCATCGCCGGTACCTGCGGGAGATCACAGGCAGCCGAGCGGGTGCAATCCTCGTGTCCAAAGACCTCGCTGAGCTTCTGCCGGACGACCCGCGTCCCAAGTTGCCAGTCGACGACGCGTACTTCGCTCTGGCCCTAGTCTTGGACGCAATCTTCCCGCGGCGAGACGCCTCCCCCGAAATACATGACTCCGCGATCCTGGGCACCGGAGCCCAGCTCGGGAAGGATGTGCGCATCGGCCCCTACACCGTGGTAGAGTCCGGTGTCCGGATCGGTGACGGCTGTCAAATTGGGGCACACTGTGTGGTCGGAGAAGGAGCTCGCATCGGCCGCAACTCCTTCCTCCACCCCCATGTGGTCATCTATCCCGGGGTGGTCGTCGGTGAGCGAGTGATCCTGCACGCAGGCGTTCGCGTTGGTGTCGACGGGTTTGGCTATACCTTTCACGATGGCCGACATGAGAAGGTGCCCCAAATCGGCGCGTGTATAGTTGAGGACGAAGTTGAGATCGGAGCCAATACGACGGTAGACCGCGGATCCATAGGGGAGACCCGGATTCGTTCCGGGGCCAAGCTCGACAACCTGGTGCACCTCGGACATAACGTCGTCGTCGGCTCGTGCGCGATTCTGGCCGGGCAGGTGGGGGTCGCCGGGTCTTCCCGAATCGAGTCGAATGTGCTTGCTGGAGGGCAGGTCGGAGTCGGCGGTCATCTAACGGTAGGTGAGGGCGCCAAGCTTGCCGGCCAAGCAGGGATCATCGGGGACGTGGCGCCGGGGGAAACGGTCATGGGGTTTCCGGCCAGGCCTCGAAGCGAGTTTCTTAGATCCGCAGCGGCCCAAAGCAAAATTCCGGAACTCCTCGGCCGAGTGAGAGAGCTTGAGCGGAAACTGGCGTCGTTGGGTGACGAGCCGGCATAGCCTCGTTTGGGCCGCCGGCCTTCCCGCGTGTTAGATTACTCGTCGGTTTCGAGACCGGGTGACTGCGCGGGAGGA
This sequence comes from Longimicrobiales bacterium, assembly GCA_965215925.1. GTDB lineage: Bacteria > Gemmatimonadota > Gemmatimonadetes > Longimicrobiales > Gaopeijiaceae > JAAXGI01. The sequence goes on from CBDCEQ010000003.1 coordinate 763,912, forward strand.
CCATGTTCGGACGCAAACACCGCACGATCGAGCGACCTGTCACGCTCTCTGGTATTGGGGTCCACTCAGGAGAGACCTCCTCACTGACGTTCCAGCCCGACCAAAGCGGGCCCGGGATCCGGTTTCGTCGGATTGACCTCGAGTCGTCGCCGGACATTCCGGCTGACTTGAGCCATGTCGCGGGAACGGAGCTGGGGACGACTTTGGCCGTGTCCTCCGGAGAGAGTGTCCGGACGGTGGAGCACGTAATGGCGTCGCTGGCAGCGGCCGGGATTACTCGTACCGTAGTGGAGCTGAACGGGCCGGAACCGCCGATTCTGGACGGAAGCTTTCAGGGATATCTCGAGCCCCTCCAGGAGGCTGGAATCGTCGAACTCGATGACAACCTTCCCGCACTCAGTCTCTCAAAACCAATCGCTCTCGAGGATTCCATAGGATCGGCACGTTACGTTGTGACCCCATCGGAATCGTTTCGCGTGTCCGCTACCATAGAGTTCGACCATCCGGCCATAGGTCGTCAGTATGGGTCGTTCCCTCTGGACAACGGAGGGTTCGCGGCAAACATCGCCCCGGCGCGAACCTTTGGATTCGAGTCGGAGGCCGAAACGCTGCGAGCTCGAGGACTTGCGTGCGGTGCCTCGTTGGAGAACACGGTTGTCTTGAATGACTCAGGTATTCTGAACGAAGAGCTGCGTTTTCCGGATGAATTCCTCCGTCACAAGGTGGGGGACATGGTCGGAGACCTCGCGCTGCTAGGCGCACGACTCAAGACCCATGTGATCGCAGAGCGGCCAAGCCATCAAGGGAACGTCGCGTTGGCACAGGCCCTCGCGAGAGAATCCAGAAGAAACCCTGCGGGTCAACCAATCGTGGACATCCAGCAAATCCTTCAGTACCTCCCTCACCGGTACCCGATGCTCTTGGTGGATCGAGTAATCGATTTCGAGTCAGGGAAGCGGATTGTCGGCGTGAAGAACGTCACCATCAATGAGCCCTTCTTTCAGGGACACTACCCCGGCCACCCCATCATGCCGGGGGTCCTCATCATCGAGGCGATGGCACAGGTAGGGGGGCTTCTGCTCATGGATGCGGTGGAAAACCCGGATGACAAGGTCGTCTACTTCATGTCCCTCGATAACGTCAAGTGGCGACGACCCGTCAGGCCCGGTGACCAGCTCGTGTTCGAGCTGAAACTCGTTCAGCTACGCCGCACTGTGTGCAAGATGCGCGGGGAGGGGTTTGTGGACGGACAACTTGTGGCTGAGGCAGACCTCATGGCGCGGATCATGGACCGATGAGCGATCAGGTCGAGCATGGCCCGGTAGCTACGGCCGAGATCGACGTTCACCCCCAGGCGATCGTCCACCCGACCGCCGACTTGGACACGGGAGTGACGGTCGGGCCTTGGACACTCGTCGGGCCGGGTGTCCGGATCGGCGCCCGGACCGAAATCGGGCCCGGTGCCCTGATCGAGCGGAACACGACGATCGGGGTCGATTGCCAGATTCACAAAGGAGCCGTGCTTGGAACCGACCCGCAGGACCTCAAATACGACGGAGAGGACACCCGATTGGAGGTAGGGGACCGCACGGTCGTCCGCGAGTACGCGACCTTGAACCGCGGGACCGCAGCCTCCGGCGTGACGAGGGTCGGGGAAGGGTGCCTGCTGATGGCGTACACGCACGTGGCGCACGACTGCAGGATAGGGGACGAAGTCATTCTCTCAAATGCCGTGAACATGGCCGGTCACGTTGAGATCGAGAGGTGCGCGATCGTCGGTGGGCTCACTGCCATTCACCAGTTCGTCCGGATCGGGATGCACTCCTTCATCGGGGGTGGGTCACGGATCTCCCAAGACGTCGTCCCGTTCTGCCGCGTTGCCGGGAGCCCTCCGAAGCTTTACGGGCTCAACTCTGTGGGACTCGAACGGCGAGGACTTCCGCCAGAGGCCCGGGCGGCCTTGAAGCGCGCCTACCGTGTCCTGTTCCTCTCCAACCTCAATGTGTCCCAGGGCCTCGCGAGGGCCAAAGAAGAAATCGAGGCGAACAACGAGGTCGCGCATTTCCTCGATTTCATCGAGAGCTCGGAGCGGGGCATCACCTCCTGATGGCAAGCCAGGGCGGGCTTCCCCGCATAGGAGTGGTCGGGGCCGGAAGCCTTGGATTTCACCATGTTCGGATTACACGAGACCTTGGAAACGCCGAGGCAGTGGGGTTTTATGACATCGCATATGACAGAGCGCAGGAGGTATCCAGCGAGCTAGGCGTCCGCGCGTTCGATACGCTCGAAGAGCTCCTCGATCGCGTTGATGCGGTGGTTGTGGCAACGCCGACCCGAACCCACGCTGACGTTTCTGAAGTGGCTCTCGGGCGGGGCGTTCACGTGTTCATCGAGAAGCCGATCGCGGCCAACCTTGATGAAGCGGACCGGATCCTCGCCGCTGCACACGACGGGGGAGCTCAAGTGCAAGTGGGGCACGTCGAGCGTTTCAACGCCGCAGTCGTCGCAGCCCAACCCTATTTGGAGGAACCTCTGTTTATCGAATCCCACAGACTCGCTCCATTCAACGAACGGAGTACGGACGTCGCCGTCGTGCTCGATCTAATGATCCATGATGTCGATCTTGTCACGAGCCTGATGGCCTCGCCCATCGAGGATATTCGAGCGACCGGTATCCCGGTCCTCACTGATTCCGTTGACATCGCGAATGCGCGTATTCAGTTCCAGACTGGAGCGGTCGCAAACCTCACGGCCAGCCGAGTTTCGATGGAGCGGACACGAAAGCTCAGAATCTTCCAGAGATCGGGCTACCTGAGCTTGAACCTCGCCACAGGCACCGGCCAATTCCTTCGACTGAAGGAGGAGCTCCCGGCCCTGCGAGATGGGAGCGCCGCAGAGTTTCTCCGAACCTTGCCCGGGGGAGCCCGTGCAGCAGACCTGGCGGCACTCGTAGAACGGATCCCACTCTCTACGGAGCCCGTCGAGCCCCTCCGGCGTGAGCTGGAGAGCTTCCGCAATGCAATCGTCGAGGGTACGGCGCCCCTGGTCACGGCCCAGGACGGACGAGACGCGCTCGCAACTGCCTTAGCCATCGAAGACCGGATCATGACTCATGTCTCTCATACGAGTTCGGCGTAATCGGAAGAAGGACCACATTGATATCAGGAGGGGACGCCCGACGCGTGCGTTGGTCTTTCTTCTGATCCTCTGCGTAGTCGCTTTTTGGTACCTGACCCAGCGCTACTGACCGGCTCGCACCGCGTGTCCGAGCGCCCCCGCGGTCCTTCGCCCTCATTTTTGCTCCTCGCGGGCGAGCCCTCCGGCGATCAGCACTCAGCGCGACTTGCCCGCTCGCTCCGCGCACGCTGGCCCGAATGCCGTTTGGTCGGTATCGGCGGGGAACAAATGGCGGCCGAGGGCGTCCAGCTCGCTGCCGGCCTGAGTGACCTGGCCGTGATGGGGTTCGTCGAGGTGGTGTCGCGTCTACCCTTTTTCTTGAAACTGGAGCGCAGAATCTCCGACATACTCGGAAGCGGAGAGATCGACCTCGTAATCCCCGTGGACTACCCTGGATTCAACCTCCGCATCACAGAAAAAGCCCGTGCGCTGGGCATTCCTGTGCTCTACTACATCGCACCTCAGGTGTGGGCCTGGAAGGCAGGTCGAGCGGCTCGCCTGTCTCGTGCCGCCGATCATGTCGCGGTGATCCTGCCCTTCGAGGAGGAGATCTTCAAGAGGGAAGGGGGCCGAGTCGAATTCGTGGGCCACCCTCTTCTCGACGAAGACGTACCGGTCCCTTCGAGGGAATCGTTCTGCGAGGCATCCGGACTCGATCCGACGCGTGAGATTCTCGCCCTCTTCCCTGGTTCGAGGAGCCAGGAGATCCGCCGTCACCTCTCCCGGTTTCTCGAGGCTGGCGTCCGATTGCGTCAGTCGCGGCCTGGTCTTCAGCTCGTTCTTGCGCGTGCCGCAGCTCTTCAGCTGGACCTTCCCCATGGCTCCGATGTCACCACCGTTCGCGACGGGCGAGCCCTTCTTGCCCATGCGCGGGGTGCAATCGTCAAGTCCGGAACAACCACGTTGGAAGCTGCCCTGGCTGGAACTCCCTTCGTGGTTGCCTACCGAACTCACCCGTGGACCTATCGGCTGGCTCGCCGTCTCGTACGAGTCGATCACATCGCGCTCGCCAATCTTGTCGCGGGGTCCAGAGTCGTCCCGGAGCTTCTCCAGAGCGAGGTGACGGCTTCCGCCCTGGTCGACGCGCTCGCCCCTCTTCTGGATGAGGGAGAACGAAGGGCAGGAGTACTGGAGGGCCTCGCCCGGGTCCGAACGAGCCTCGGCGCCCCGGGTGCGTCGGATCGGGTCGCAGCGTTGGCGGATGAGATTCTGCGTGAGCGCGGCAAGAGTCCGACAGGAGTGGGCTCGTCGTGAGCAGGACAGAGGCGCACTTCCGGCGTGCTGGTTGGTTGGGCGCCGTCATGCTCCGGGGGCTGGGGCACACACTGCGAATCCGAGTGAAAGACGACGGGCCACTGGTTCAATTCCGTAGAGATCGTCAGCCCGTCATCTTCATATTTTGGCATTCCCGTATCCTCCCACTCGCCTATCACCACCGGAGCGAGGGGATCGTGGTGTTGGTGAGCCAGCATGGGGACGGAGAATACGTCGCGAGAACGATCGAACGAATGGGTTTCGGGACGGCTCGCGGGTCGAGCACCCGCGGCGGTGTCCAAGGCCTCCGCGGTCTGCTACGGGCCGCGAGGAAGGGTCACGACCTCGCTTTTACACCAGATGGACCGAAGGGACCAGTCCGCAAGTTCAAGACGGGTGCCCTTGTCGCCGCTCAGTTGACGGGCGCGCCGCTCGTCCCGATCGCCGTCGGTGGCACGGGGATCTGGAGACTAAACTCGTGGGACCGCCTGGTCATCCCAAAGCCCTTCGCCCAGATCACCGTCAAATACGGTCGCCCTGTTTTCATCCCACGAGGTGCAACCGAACAGGAACTGGAGGATTGTGCGCTACAGCTCGAAGAGGTTCTCAACCGAGATACGGATGAATTAGATCAGGTGTCGAGGGAGCCTGCGAACGACCCGGCCAACCGATTGCGCTCGGCCGAGGGGCGGAGCGGGCGTTCGGGGTGAGGCCCCCCATCCAGCTTCACCGGCTCTGGCGAGGCGAGGGAGGCGTCGGACCCGCCGCGCTAGGGTTGATCGCCAGTCCGCTCGCGGTTCTGTTTGGTACTGCGGTGAGGACCCGGAACCTTCTCTACGATGTGGGCGCGCTCCGCGCCAAATCGAGTCCACTCCCCGTGTTTTCCATAGGCAACCTCGCGGTCGGAGGAACCGGAAAGACACCGGTGGCCGGATGGCTCACGAAACAGCTTTCACAGCAGGGCTGGAAGCCCGCGCTGCTGACCGGCGGATACGCCGAAGACGAGGTTATCCTCCATCGCAGATGGAACCCCGACGTCCCCGTCATCGCGGCCCGAAGGCGACTGGACGGTGTTCGGGAAGCCATTGAACTCGATCGAAACGTCATCGTGATGGATGACGGATTTCAGCATCGCCGGCTGGCAAGGGAAACGGACATCGTGCTTCTCTCGCCGGCCCACCGACTCCCCCCCCGACTGCTTCCGCGTGGGCCATTCCGTGAACCCCTGAGAGCGCTCAGACGAGCGCGCTTCATTCTCGTGACCGCCAAGGGCGCCCACGAGATCGACGAGGCGAGGTCTCTTGCCGTCGAACTACAGCGCATTCCTGGCATCCCACCGGTGTCGGTCTTCCCGTTAGAAGCAGGTAAGTGGGAGACGCTCGACGGCGCACGGGAATCGCCGCCCAATGGTCTTCCGCTTGCGGTTTGCTCGGTCGCCGAGCCGGGAGGATTCCTACGCATCGTCCGTACGAAGGTAGGCGAAAAGCCGGAGATTCTAGCCTTCCCCGACCACCATCGCTATACGGACACCGACGTCGTTCGTATCTCCAAGCGGGCGGCATCCCGGTGGATCGCCACCACTGAGAAGGACGCGGTCAAGCTCGTTGAATTCAGGGAACTCCTCCCCCCAGTCCGGGTGCTCCCTCTCGTGGTGGCCGCAGGCCCCATGCTCGCAGATCGGCTCCTCATGAGTCTGGGCACCCGCGGTCCGGCCAAAGGGTTAGGGTGACGGGCGAAAGATGAGGATTTCCGTCGTTGTCGTGGGACGGCTCCGTGGGCCGCTGGAATCCGCAACCCAAGAGTATGAAATGAGAGCATCGCGGTATTGGAAGCTCGACTTGGTCGAGGTTGAAGCAGGAGCCCAAAGCAGTGAACACACAGACGCGAGGCAAGTACGGAGCGCAGAAGCCAAAAGGCTGCTCGGCCGCACCCCCGAGGGGTTCGAGACCTGGGCTCTCACGAGGACGGGCGCAGCACTTTCATCCAGATCCTTCGCGGAGGCGTTGGCTGCGAACGCGCTCAAGGCTTCACGGGGTGTGACGTTTCTCGTAGGTGGAGCGTACGGGCTCGATCCCGCGATCTTGCAAGGGGTCACTCGACAGCTATCTCTCTCTGCGATGACCCTACCACACGGAATGGCCCGGTTGCTGCTTGCCGAGCAGTTGTATCGAGCCGGGACCATCCTGAGAAATGAGCCATATCACAAGGGTGGGTCGTGAGTCGGTCCACTGCCAGGAATGGGATCGACGGACGTCCTTGGTACCAGCGCTGGTTCGGAGAGGAATACCTCCGGCTTTACCCTCACCGTGATGAGGCCGAGGCGCGTGACGCGGTGGGACTCCTCCTCGACCGGTGCGCACTCAACCCTGGAGACCCAATACTCGACCTGGCATGCGGAGCCGGGCGGCACTTGCGACCGCTACGAGCCCATCGGATGTGCCCCATCGGACTAGATCTATCCCTCCCCCTCCTCCTAAGGGCGAAGGAGGCCGAACCCGACGGAAGCCTGGTCCGGGGAGATATGCGGGTGCTCCCCTTCGCCTCGGGCCGCTTTGCAGCTGTTACAAGCTTCTTCACGTCCTTTGGGTATTTCCAATCCGATGACGATGATCGTCGGGTGCTGTCCGAGGTTCGCCGCGTGCTCCAGGCCGGTGGATACCTCCTATTGGACTTCTTGAACGCCGCTCGGGTCCGAGACACTCTCTCTCCCAGAGACGCAGAAGAAGTAGGGGGTCGGACAGTCATTCAAGAGAGAAGATTGGTCGATGATGGACGCGCGGTCGAGAAGACGATCCGCATCGGCAACGCGGTCGACGGCGCCCCTGACGTATTCCATGAACGCGTGCGACTCTACTCGGCAGACGAGCTGTCGGCACTTCTCATCGGCTGTCGGCTGACGCCTGAGGGTTGGTTCGGGGACTACCGCGGTGGTCCGCCCACCGAGTCGTCTCCCCGTGTGATCGCGCTAGCCCGTGCATCGTAGGAGCCACCCGTGAAGATTGAAACTCGTCCTCTTGGTGGAACACCATTGGCTACAGCTTGGCTAATGGGACGCCCGGAGGCCGGGGCACTGCTCTCCCGAGATCCGAGCTCTTTGGAGTCCTACCTCGCGAAGGCCGACGAGGTGGACGGGCGGGTGGGGGGTGAGGAGCGCTCCCTCGCCGCCTCCTGTTTGATCGGAGGGGGCCACCGTGCGACGGAAAGAATCGCGGAGTTCGTAGAGAGACAGGGCTTCGTCGTGACCACCGGCCAGCAACCGGGGCTCTTCGGCGGCCCCCTATACGGGCTATACAAAGGACTGACGGCCGCCGCCCTCGCGAAGCGGTTGGAAGTTGAACTGGACAGACCCGTACTTCCGGTCTTCTGGATCGCATCGGAGGATCACGATTGGGACGAAGCCAGAGTGGCGCATACGGTCGATATCGAAAACGAACTCCGTGAGGTCTCGTTACCTGCAAATGAGGCGGGGGCCGACCGGCCGATCTACCAAATCCCACTAGGGCACGCGGTAGTGGAAGCTTTGGAGGCTTTCCGCTCGCTGATGCCCGAGACGGAGTTTCTACCGCGGTGGGAGGCCGTGCTGCAACAATCGCATCGGTCGGACTCCACACTCGCCCACGCGTACCTGCATGTGTTGGAGGAGCTACTTGGGCCCGCGGGCGTGTTCCTCATTCAAGCCCATCATCCAGAACTGAAGGCACGTGCGCTTCCGATCCTACTTCGCGAGTTGCAGGAAAGTGAAGATCGGCACGCCGCGCTCACGAAGAGCGCGGCCTCTATCGCCGATGCGGGCTTTGAGCTTCAGGTGCCGCTGATCGAAGGGGCAACGAACGTTTTCCTACAGGGAGGGGAACGGCGGGAGCGCGTATTCAGGGATCACGACGGCTTTCGGTTGCGCGGCTCGGAGCGCAGGCTGAGTTTCGCCGAGATTGAGTCGCTCGGACGCGATGATCCGTCCACGTTGAGCCCGAACGTGCTTCTCCGGCCCGTGGTCGAGAGCGCTCTCCTCCCGACGCTTTCTTATGTGGCTGGTCCCGGTGAGGCCGCCTATCTTCCCCAAACGGCGCCGGTGTTCGCGGGACATCAGATCGAAATGCCTGTCGTCCACCCACGCCTTTCGGTCGCCGTGGTCGAGCGGAAGGTCGAAAAGGTCCTGAAAAAGTTCGATCTCGCGATTGATGAGTTATCGGAGCCACACCACGAGCTTGCGGGCAGGCTCGCTCGGGATAGCATCCCCAGCGATATCCAATCCGGATTGGAAACCGTACGACGCCTACTCGGCGAGAATACCGACGTGCTGCTCAAATCGGTTTCTCAGCTCGATCCGACTCTGTCAGGTCCTGTTTCAACCTTCCGCAATCAGAGCTTCGGACTCTTGACCGAAGTCGAGCGGAAGGTGGTCCAGAGCCTAAAGAGGGACAACGACGTCGCCCTCGCACAGGTCTCCAAGGCACAGCTTCACCTCTTCCCTAATGGCGACCCACAAGAGCGGGTGTTCAACCCCTTCTATTACCTCGTTCGCTACGATGAAGCCTTCCTGAGCGAGCTGAACCGGCTCGCTGGCCATGCGGTATTGGTGTAGCTTCCGGCTATGTGGTGGCTCGTCCTTATCGTCTTCGGACTGCTCATTCCCGAGATCCTCTCTACGGTTCTCGACTCTCGTCTTGGAAGGGCGATCGCGGCCCACGTCGAAAATCGTGGGCAGGGAGGCGATCCGGTCGCACTTGCTGAGAGAATCCAGTACCTCGAGGGGGAGATCGATCGGCTTTCGATAGATATCCAACGCCTGAGTGAGGAATCCGAGTTCTTCCAGAAACTCCTCTCGGCCCGCTCTTCCCAGGGCGCACCTCGATCACCCCCGGGTGAACCAACCTCCTGAGTCTGTGCCGGCCGGGATCGAGGATGCTACTGAGGGGGCGGCCTCGGCGGGTCGGACAGGGGCATCTTCCCGAGTCGCCGCTGGGATCCTCCTCAGCCGCGTTACAGGGCTCGTACGCGAGCGAGTATTCGCCCACTACTTTGGCGCCTCGCCCTTTGCCGACGCTTGGCGGGCCGCCCTTCGGATGCCCAATGTGCTGCAGAACCTTTTGGGCGAGGGCACGCTTTCCGCTTCCTTCATTCCCATATACTCAGAGCTACTAGAGGAAGAGAGACATCTAGAAGGCGCTCGGTTTGCGGGCGCTGTTTTCGGACTCCTCACCCTTTCTGCAGGCGTGCTCGGTCTCCTCGGAATCGTGCTCGCCCCGGTCCTCGTTGCGGTCTTCTTCGACGGGTTCGATCCGGACCGCCAAGCACTCACGATTGATCTCGTCCGAATCCTCTTCCCGATGACGGCTCTTCTCGTCGTGTCGGCGTGGGCACTTGGCGTGTTGAATTCGCACAGGCGCTTCTTCCTCCCGTACGTAGCTCCCGTCGCATGGAATGCAGCGATCATTACCGCGATGGTGGCCGGAGCGGTGCAGTGGGGACTGTCTGGTGAGGACCTAGCCCGTGTGCTCGCCTTGGGCGCGCTTGTCGGGGGGGGACTCCAGTTGGGAGTCCAGCTACCCTCGGCGATTCGGCTGTTAGGCGAGTTTAGACCTTCGATATCGCTCAAGGTCGTCGGTGTCCGGGAAGCAATCCGCAACTTCGCTCCAGTGGTGATGGCGCGGGGTGTAGTCAACCTCGGTGGATGGTTGGATTTCACCCTCGCCGCCTATCTCGTCACAGGCGCCGTCGCGACCCTTGGATACGCCCAGACACTCTATCTCCTACCGATCTCTCTTTTTGGGATGTCGGTCGCAGCTTCGGAGCTCCCTGAGCTGTCTCGCGAGCGTCAGCAGGGCAGAACTGCCCTCCAACGCGACGTGAGCACCGCGATGGAGCGGGTCGCGTATTTCTTGATTCCCGCAACCCTCGCGTATGTGTTTCTCGGGGACTTCATTGCGTCCGCACTCTACGAGACCGGGGCGTTCGGCCGCTCAGAGGTGTTGGTCACATGGGCCGTGTTGGCCGGATACGCCCTAGGCATGCCCGCCTCCGCCACGTCCCGACTCCTCACGTCAGCGTTCTATGCTGTCCGAAATACTCGCACGCCCGCTCGGATCGCCTACGCCCGGGTCGTGCTCTCTTTGGGGATGGGGTTCGCGCTGATGTTCCCAATGGACCGGCTTGAAGTAGGCTCCCTCCGGCTGGGGGCCACGGGCCTGGCCCTGGGCGCCAGCCTCGCGGCATGGGTGGAGCTGATTCTCCTGCGACGAGCACTGCGTCTGACTGTGGGTCCTCACGCAATCGCCAAGGGTCGGGTTGTGCGCATGTGTTTCGCTGGTGCGGTCGCAACAGCCGTGGGAGTGTCCGTTCGTCTCTTGCTCCCGCCGCTGCACCCCTGGATCGCCGCGGTTGGAACGCTCCTCCCGTTCGGAGGGGTATATCTCCTGGCGACTGCGCTTCTCGGCGTCTCCCAATCGGCACGTGACCTTCGTTCGGGTGCTTCCGGCACTTCCTGACCCTTCCTCGCAGTTAACGAACTTGTGATAATCGACCGCCGGAAGCTGGATCATCTTCCTAGCTCCCCCGGCGTCTACTTGTTCAAGAACGGCGAAGGTGAGGTTCTCTACATCGGGAAGGCGAAGTCCGTTCGGTCTCGGGTACGCAGCTATTTTGGCCGGGACCGCACTCAGGGAATTCGGCTTAGACAGTTAGCCCGACTCGCGACGGACGTGGACACGATTCTAGTTGGCTCCGAGGCAGAAGCACTCGTCCTCGAGGCGAACCTGATCAAGGAACATCAGCCGCGCTTCAACATCCAGCTCAGGGACGACAAGCGCTACCCGTTCGTGAAGGTGACCGTTCAAGAAGCCTTCCCACGGGTGTTCGTGACGCGGACGCTCAAGAACGACGGCGCTCGCTACTTCGGGCCCTTCACGTCTGTAGGACCGATGCGCCAGGCGCTCGAACTCGTGAAACGCCTCTACTTCGTTCGCTCTTGTCGCTACAACCTTCCCCGAGACGCGCCCCCACGGCCCTGCCTTGACTACCACATTGGGCGCTGTGAGGCACCATGCGTCGGCTTGCAATCGCAGGATGACTACCGTTCGATGATCGAAAACATCATTCGCGTCCTGGATGGTGAAACGGACGCGCTCCGCGCCAAAGTCGTAGCCGAGATGGACGAAGCCGCGCAGGGGTTGCGCTTCGAGGAAGCGGCTCGGCATAGGGACATCCTCAAGGGACTCGCGGCCATCGCGCGGGAACAACGCATGGAGCGCGCCGAGGGAGGCAACCAAGACATCCTCGGTATTGCGCGGGACGGTGATTTGGCTGCTGCGGTGGTGCTTCGTGTACGAAAAGGGAAGCTTCTGGGAAGAGAGAGCCATCGATTTGCCGGACTGGGCGACGAATCTGAAGCTGAACTGCTCGGCACCTTCGCGACTCTCTACTATCTAGGGCGAGGCACCGAAGCGTTTGCGGAGCTACCGCATGAGATCCTCATACCGACGCCTTTCACGGATCGCCAAATCTTAGAGGAAATCCTCACCGAGCGGGCAAACCGGAAGGTGCGCCTACTCTCACCATCCCGAGGCGGCAAACGCCGGATGACGGAACTTGCCGCTGCGAACGCCAGACACCTGCTCGAAGAGCAAGTGACCAGCCTGGACGTTGCTACTGATCGGGCAGATACCGTGCTCTACGAGCTGCAAGACCGCCTCGACCTCAAAGTGGTGCCCCGGTTGATCGTGTGCTTCGACATCTCACACACCCAGGGAACAGACGTCGTTGCGAGTGCGATCGCCTTCGAGAATGGAGAGCCAAAGCGGGGCCTATATCGACACATGAGGATCCGAGGGGAGTGGTCGAACGACGACTACAGATCGATGGCTGAGGCTGTAGAACGGTACTGCCGCCGTAAACTGGAGGAGGAGGATCCGCTTCCGGAGCTGATCCTGCTGGATGGCGGGAAGGGCCAATTGACGGCTGTTGCGCCCATCCTCCAGGAGCTCGGTGCGCCTGAGGTCGCGCTCGCCGCGCTGGCAAAACGGAATGAGGAAATCTTTCTACCCGGTCGCCCCGATCCTGTCAGTCTTTCGAGACGAGACCCTGCTCTCCAGCTCCTGCAACGCGTCCGAGACGAAGCCCACCGTTTCGCGCACGCATACAATCGCAAACTCCGCGGCTATCGTACCATCCACAGCAGGCTGTCGCGGATCCCCGGCATCGGGCCCAAGCGCCAAAGGTCCCTTCTAACCTGTTTCGGCTCCGTTAAGTCTGTTCGGAATGCGACGATCGCCGAGATCGCCGCGGCCCCCGGTTTTTCCGAGGTTTTAGCTAAGCGGGTTCTTACCTATCTTGGCAATTCTCCTGGCTGAGCCCGAGCCCTCTTCTCCACCGACGAATCCCATTCAATGTCAAGCCCCGTTCGAACTCGGTTTGCGCCTAGCCCCACCGGTGACATGCACATCGGCAACCTGAGAGTCGCGATTTTCAACTACCTCTTCGCCCGCAGCCAAGGCGGGACATTTCTGGTGCGTATCGAGGATACGGACGTAGAAAGGAATCTGGAGGGGTCAACCCATCGTCTCCTCGAAGACCTTAGATGGGCAGGAATCGAGTGGGATGAGGGTCCAGACATTGGCGGGCCCTTTGCCCCCTATGTCCAGAGCCAGCGAGGGGACAGCTACAAGGCCCCAGCCGCCGACCTGGTGGATCGAGGCCTGGCCTACCGGTGTTTTTGCAGTGACTCGGAACTCAAGGCGGCAAGGACCGAGCTACCCGATACGCTCGGGTGCCCGGGGGGATGCCGAGCACTTGCCTCCAGTGAAGCCGACGAGCGGATGCGGAGTGAACCGGGGAAGATGACGATTCGTTTCGCAGTCCCTGACGGAAATATTGAAGTCCTCGATCATTCAAGAGGACCTATCGTATTGAAAAATAAAGATATTGGAGATTTCGTTATTCAACGGTCAGATGGACGACCTACCTACAACTTCGCCGTCGTGGTAGACGACTCGGACATGGAAATCACCCATGTAATCCGAGGCGCAGGGCATCTTTCGAACACACCGAAGCAGGCTCTCCTTTTCGACGCATTGGGCTCGCCGCGACCCGTCTTTGCACACCTCCCAACCGTTCTCGCCCCGGACGGCTCCAAGCTTTCGAAACGCACCGGTTCGCCGGGAATAGATCGGCTTCGGGAGGAGGGGTTCCACCCCGACGCGGTGGTCAACTACCTGTCGCTACTCGGGTGGTCTCCCGGGGACGATCGGGAGGTCATGCTCCGAGACGAACTCGTTCAGGCGCTGGACCTAGATGGAGTGGGGTCTTCCGACACTGTATACGATGCAGAAAAGATGCGATGGATGTCTGCCCAGCACATCGCGAAACTGTCTTCGGACGAGTTGGGCTCGGCCCTGGAGCCGTACATCGACGGAGAGAGGTTCCCTCTCAATCGTGGTGAGCCCGCGCTCGTCGCTGAGGCGCTGCGCTCGCGTTTGCATACGCTAGGTGAAATCAACCAAGTACTGCCAATTCTCTTCCCGGACAGTGAGACCATGGAGGCCGCGCAGGACGAGCTGGCCGAGACGCCAGAGCCCTCACTCGTTTTGCTTGGAGGCGTCCGAGATCAGCTCGAGACCCTCGAGGACTGGAGTGCCGAGGCGGCAGCGGCGACGGTGAGGCAGGTCGGACAACAGATCGGCGTGAGTGGCGCGAAGCTCTTCCACCCGATTCGGCTCGCACTGAGTGGGGCGCGAAGCGGACCCGAGCTGGCGGCAGTACTCGCGGCGCTCGGGCGTGATAGAGTGCTGCAACGCCTGGTGGAGGCGGAGGCTAAGATCAGCCGCCAGTCCTGATGTTCGGGAGTTTGACGATCCTCGCAAACCCGAGGTACATTACCGGGTTGTTTTTTTCTACGTTGTTCGTCCTGCCATGGAGGCGAAGGTCACCACGAGCGAATCTCCCGCCGGAGTAGGCGGGTCGCCATCGAACACCGATCTCAGAAGACCACCAGGAGGAGTTGGATGAACGTCCGAATCAGACCGGCCCATCTCTTCGGGCTCGCAATCGTTCTCGGAGGCTGTGCGGGGGGAGCCGGACCTGCAGCTGTCCAGCCACAGGCTATTGACGAAGCCGACCTGCCTGACTGGGTCCTGGCCCTTCCCGAGGGGGAAGCGCCGCGCGACACGAATGAGACCAACCAGGCAGCACTTTTCCTGGCCCAGGCCACGGGTGAAGAGGACCCGGCGGCGGCTCAAGGATTCTATGGGCAAGCGCTGGTGGCCGCAGAGTCAGGCATCCAGTTGGATCCGACGAATTCGACCGCCTACGTACAGGCCGGGAGGGCTTACATCGGCCTAGACGATCTCGGCTCCGCGGACAACATGTTCACCCGGGCGGAGACGATCTACCCGCGCTACATACTAGACACACAGTTCTTCCGGGAAACTGTGTGGATCGAGAACTTCAACGTGGCCGTCGGTTTCATGCCCGATAACGTGCCCTCCGCCATTGCAGCCTTCGGGCGAGCCCACGCGATCTACAGGGGTCGGCCTGAGGCAATGGTTCAGCTGGGGGGGTTGTACACTGGGGAGGGCCGGCAAGAGGACGCTCTCGACATGTTCACTCAGGCCCGCGAGCTGATCGAGGGTCCGATCGGGCAGAGGGAGGAGGACCCGACCGCCCTCACGGCCCAAGGGGAATACCTGGCGGCCGCGAAGTTCAACCAGGCACAGCTCCTCTTCGACCTCGGGCGGTTTCTGGAATCAGCAGAAGTGTACGAAGTCCTCGTTGCTGACGACCCCACCGACCTAATGGCGGCCACGAACCTCGGAGCCTCCTTGATTGCGGGAGGCGAAGCGGCTCGGGCGGAAACAGTCTACAGTGAATTGCTGCAACGCCCTGGGCTCTCAGTGACGGATTACAACATGATCGCGGTAGGCGCCTACAATGGCGACCTCTTTCTACAAGCCGCTGACGGATTTGGGCAAGCGCATCAGCAGCTACCCGAGGGCCGAGATTTCATCTTCAATCAGGCTCAGTCGCTCTACCTGGCGGAGGACGCACCGCAGGAGCTATTTGAAGTGGCCACACGCCTTCTCGAGCTAGACACCCACAATCGCAACGCCCATCGGTTTCTGGCCCAGGCCCTGATAGGGTTGGACCGCGAACAGGAGGCCGTGGCCGTTCTGGAACAGATGGAAGGGCTTACGTTCGAGATTTCGGGATTGCAGTTGGTTCCCGTCGACGGCGGGTATGCGCTCCCGGGCCTTTTGACCAACTGGAACGGAGACGTAGGGTCGAGCGCAGACCTCCGCTTCCGGTTCTATGACCCGACGGGTGCTGAGGTTGGCCTACCGAAGGACGTGTCCTACTCACTTGGTGAGGCAGAGCAGCCCATGGAGTTCCAGCTCGATTTGCCGACCGAGGGTGAGGTCATAGGATATAGCTATGAGGTCCTAAACTGAGCCTAGCTACCGAACACCCGCGGGCGTAGCTCAGTTGGTAGAGCATCAGCTTCCCAAGCTGAGGGTCGCCGGTTCGATCCCGGTCGCCCGCTCTGGATGAAAGCGTTGCGGTGTTGGGGTTTGCCCTGACACCGCTTTCGCGTTCACCGAACGGGTGTGCGAGTTACTGTGTGAGTTCAGCTTCATTTCCTGACCTCTCGTCGCTCCGTGCTGTGCTGAACTCCGCTATCGATCGCTGAGTGGCTCAACCCACACTTCGTGGAGGGTCACGTCCGTGTTGTGGGGCACGAGGCACAAGGAACCCGAGGGATAGTCGTCGGATTCGAGGCCCTCTACGTCCCAGCCTGACGGTTCCGGCTCAGTAGCCCGCCACTGCTTAAAACGATACCGGGTACGTCCGTCGGGCAGTGTTTGTACCTGACCCTTCACTAGGATGGGTTCGCCCAGTATGAGTGGGTTGGGCATCGCGGAGCGCGCGTTGGGCTTTTCTTCTACCTGATCGAAGACAATCCGCCAACGGGAGTTTTCGAGTTGATTCCTGACCAGAAATTCACCTTGAGCTCCTAGTGGGAACCACTTTCGATTGGGCTGAAGTCCGTCCTCATGGTGGCCTCGCCACCGCAGGGCCACTCCGAAGTGGGTCACGTTATACGTAGGAGGGGAGGGCTCCGGAGGTGTGAATCCGTGGACGGTAAGTTGGACCGTAGCTTCATAGTCTGTCCAGGTGGTGTCACCCATCGTCAGGACGCGATCGTAGTAGCGCTGAACCGTTCGAACGCCGTCCGGCTCCAGCCGCCAATGGCCATCAACGATCTGCACTACGTCCTGCAGGTCGTCTATCTGTGAGAAGTCGATGTGGTACGGCAACGGCCACCGTTTGCCCTTTGCCACGGCCAGCGTCATCCGGTCCGTGGCTACCTTTCCGTTTCGCAACGTGACCGTCATGTCCAGACTGTTCTCGCCAGATCGCACGCCATCCCAACTCAGCTCCGCGTTGAAATCTCCATGAAGCGCGAGGCGGTGAAGGTCACTCCCGAGAGAGATCGGTTGTTCCTCGCCTTCGTTGATGGAAAACGTGGCCGATTCTACCTGTGGGGCCGGTTGGATGTTGCCCAAAACGTTGATCCATCTCTGGGGCTGACCGATCCATCCGAATTTCTGGGTGGGGCCATACCAGAACTCGATTCGGACATCTTCCGCGGTTAGCGAGAAGTCCACGGGGGGGCGGGGCGGATCGCTGCTGCCGAAGCCCGTCATCCATACTCCCACCAGGACCATCACACCGACGAGTGATGCCGCTGCCGCCAACCAGGTCAGTATGTTCACAAGAGACACCAATACCGGCGGGGCACTGTATGGCTCACGTGGTTAGCGTTTTGGCTGTGATACCCATGCGCCGGATCTCAGCCTCGATCTCGAGGGCGTAGAGGGGGTTGGTCATCACTACCATCTCAGGTGGATCCGGGATGAGGGCTTCCGGGGCAACGACCCGGTGGCCCGTGCCTGCCACGAACCGCCCGTGCTTGTGGGGATTGATATCTACGACGGACTGAACCACGGGACCGGGATCCAGCAGGTTAAGAAAGGTCACTCCCTTTGATCCGCTGCCCCACAAGGCCATACGGACCTCCTCTCGCGCTGACTCAGTGATTCTCCGCCGCCAGCCTCCAACTCGGTCGTGGAAGCGAGATCGAAAGTGGGTGGCGGCCGCCACGAGGTCGTCTTGCCGCACTCCCGCAGGACCGCTGTCCACCGTGTCGTCTTTCCCGATCCGGGCTTCGACGAAGAGATACTGGCTCCCGAAACAATCCCCCCAAGCGTGAGGAGAGAAACCGGCTCTGCGAAAGAGCAAGAGTAGGGATTCCAGTGAGAAGTAGGAACAGTGCTCATAAATCAGGTCCCAAATCCCTCCCTCCTGTAAGGTACTTCTTGCGTTCGGGACCTCGAAGTATAGTACGGACTCGCTTTCCTCCCCCAGCCACGAGCGAAGGTCGCGAAGGTACGAAATGGGGTCCGCGATGTGCTCCAACACGTGCCGGCAGCAGACGAAGTCCACTGGCAGCCTAGGATGGTCTCCAGTAAGGAATCGATCGACAATACGAAGGTCGATCGATTCGTCTGGGCGCCTCGATGTCAAGCCATGGCTTCGGTCGAAACCTACCCCTCGATTATTTCCCATCCGGCATAGCATTTCTAGGAAATCTCCCCTGCCGCACCCGATCTCGATGATGTCCTTTTCCCGCAGGTCGTAGGTGGTGACAAGGCGTTCCGCCAGCTCCCGTGCGAATTCGTTGAAGCGATCGGAGAAGTGGAGGGAGTTCTCGTACGCGGCAGTGTAGTCCGTGAGCACAGGGTCGAAGGTAATGTTGAAGAAATGAAGGCAGAGCCGGCAGCGAACGAGGTGGAGATCTCCGGTCTTCGCTGCGAGCGCCTCCTCCTGGGATGGCCAGAGCACGTTGCAAAAGACCGGGATTGCCTCTAACTCGAGCACCGCGTGTAGGTCTTGTCCTCCGCAAACAGGGCAATTCTTCACATCAATCTCGTCCCCGTAATGGGTTCCTTCGGGTCAGAGGGCCACCACTGCAGGAGCGAGGCCACGCCCCTGAAGGTCGGAAGTGATCTCGCGAGTATAGACCCGGTTGAGGACAACGACGACATGGGGCCCAAGATTCGATAGGTGGTCTGGAGCCACGATGGGTTGACCGGTCCCGGGCATGAAATGACCCTGCCGGAAGGGGTTGATATCGACTACTTGCTGGACCACGTCGGTACGGTCGAGTGTTGTCAAGAAGGACACGGCCTTGGAGCCGGACCCCCATAGAACGACGCTCTTGCCAGCTTGACGATAATCGTCCAAGGTCGCCTGCCAGTCACGGAGCTTCGTCCGGCAGCGTTCCCCGAAGCTTGAGATCATCGCAACGTGCTCTGCGAGGTCGTCTTCGCCAAAGGGGTCGGCGGGGAGGAGGCTTCGAGTCCGGCATGCTTCGATCGTCAGATACTGACCGTCGAAAACGGACTCAAGGTTCAAGATGTCGAAGCCGAATCTGCGAAAGAGTCTCCCGAGGGAGCCCGCGGAAAAATAGGAGCAATGCTCGTAGTAGATGTCCTCGAAGGCGCAGTCTTTCAGAATCCTTGTCACGTCCGGGACCTGAAAAAAAACGATCGTGCCATCCCGGTGGGCCGCGGATCGGCTGACGGCGCTGAGCAAAGCCTTGGGTTCGTGGATGTGCTCGAGTGTCATCTTGCAGCAAATGAGATCCGCACCGAGATGGGCATGCTCGGCGGAAAAGAACTCCTTTCTGAACACTACGCCCTCCGGGCTCGCTCCCGGGTCTCGCTCATCGATGTAGGAGGGATCGAACCCGAGGCCTCGGTTGTCTCCAAGGCCGGATAGAAGTGTGAGGAACTCACCCTTGCCGCAGCCGATTTCGAGGATGTCCTTTCCTCGTAGGTTGTGCCTCTGGATCAGCTCTTCCGCCAAGGATTCATGGAAGACGTTGAACGTTTCCGAGAACCCCTGGGTCTCTTCGTACCGCCCTGAATATTCCGTGAGTTTAGGGTCGAAGGCGACATTGGACACGAAGCCGCAGGCGCTGCAGAAACTCAGGCGGATGTCTCCCCGAGGCTGTGCCCTCGCCTCTTCAGGAGATTCCATCAGAAGGCAGCTGTTGGTGGGCACGGAGTCGACGGCATAAAACGGCTCCAACCCCGAAGTCGAGCAAGCCGGGCATTTTCGATCGCCCATGGATGACGGCTACTCCTGCGGTCAGACGATGGTCGGATGCGGAACGGGGATGATGAAGCGTCCACCTCGGTTCCGATATTTCGCTTGCTGCTCCATGATCTCCTCGGCGAAGTTCCACGCTAGGAGCAAGAGAAAGTCTGGTTGGTCCAGCGCAACGCGGTCCGGAGCAAGAATCGGCAGATGTTTTCCGGGCATGAACTTGCCCTGCTTGAACGTGTTGCGATCCACCACGAAGTCGATCAGTTCAGGCCCGATCCCCACATAGTTGATTAGCGTGCTTCCTTTGGCGGATGCTCCGTATGCGGCAATTTTCCTTCCACAAGATTTCAAAGACAGGAGAAGATCGCTGATTTCCGTTCGAACCGTCTCTACCCTGGTCTGGAAGTTTCGGTAAAACTCAATGGAATCCATCCCGGCTTCACTTTCGGAGGCCAGCATCTCCCTCACTTTCGCGGACTCCCCGGGCACGCGGCTAACGTATAGCCGCACAGAGCCTCCGTGGATTGACAATGGTCTCACCTCGTTGATCCACAATTCGTGGTGGGCAAAGAGGCCCTGCAACGCTGTGAGGGAGAAGTAGCAGAGATGCTCGTGGTAGATGGTGTCGAATTCACAGCGTTCGATGAGTTCTCTCACGTAGGGGACCTTGAAGACGGCGACGCCGTCGTCCTTGAGGAGCCGGCTGATGGCTGAGACAAACCCGTTCGTGTCGGCTACGTGGGCCAGAACGTTGTTCGCATGGATTACATCGGCACTCGTGCCGTCCGCGGCCAGCGACTCGGCCAGCTCCAGCGTCAGGAACGTGGTCAGGGTCGGGACTCCCCGAGTCATCGCCACCGCTGCCGGACCCCCCGCTGGGTCGATGCCCAAGACTGGAATGCCGCGCTCGACGTAGCACGCGAGTAGATAGCCATCGTTGCTGGCCGGTTCGATCACGAAGCTTTGTGGTCCCAATTGTCGCTGTGCAATGAGCTCCTCAACGCTCATCCGCGAGTGCTTCAGGAGGGCCGGAGAGAATGAGGAGAAATAGGGGTAGTCCTCCCGAAAGAGAACGTCTGGCGACACGGTCTCAAGGATCTGCACAAGTGAGCAGTCGCTGCAGAACGCCACCTCGAGGGGGTACGTGGGCTCCGCCTCGGATTTCGCCGGGTCTGTCACCAAGCGATCGGCCAGGGGAGTCGAACCCAAGTCAAGGAACATCTGTAACCTTGACCCATGACAGCAGCGACACCGGGGGGGCACGCCGGACATTAATCGGCCCGATTCATCCGTCCTGAACCGGGGTGAACGAGGAGACTCGTCTCAAATTGTTATCTAGGTCGCCGCTTTCCACTCGGTTCTTGATGTGGGCGATTCTCTTGAACTTCGCCCCTTCGAATTCGCCCAAAGTCAGCCCTGTGCCTTGAAAGGCATGGTAGAGTTCATGAACTCCTCGAAGAGCGGTCCACTGGGGCTTGAAACCGTGGATCTCGCGCCCTATCCGGCTACAATCCACTCGGTAGCAGCGCTTGTCCGGCCCCGCATCAGGGGCATATCGGACCTTGCAATTGGGCACGACGCGCTGAACTAACTCCGCCAATTCGTGAATCTGATAATTCTCGGTGGTTGTCCCCACATTGAAAGCCCGATCATGAACGACTTTGGGGGGGGCGTCGAGGACTGCGAGGTATGCTCTGCAAATGTCCTCGACGTGCACGATGGGCCTCCAAGCGCTGCCGTCGCTCTTCAGGTAGACGTCACCGGTGGTGAAGGCCCACGCCGTAAGGTTGTTGAGCACGAGATCGAACCGAAGTCTCGGAGACACGCCATACGCCGTTGACGCTCGCAGGTACGTGGGGCTAAAGGTTTCCCCCGCAAGCCTTGCCAGCCCCTCTTCGACCTTGACCTTGGACTCGCCGTACGGGGTCACGGGGTTGAACGAGGCTTCCTCGTTTAGGAAGTCGTCACCGGCCTGGCCGTAGTTGCTGCAGGAGGAGGCGAAGACAAAACGCCGAGCTCCTGCTGCCTTGGCCAACTCGGCTAGCCGAAGGCTTGTGGCATGGTTGACTTCGTCGGTCAGGTTCGGGCGGTAGTCTCCTAAAGGGTCATTGGAGAGCCCAGCCAGATGAACAACGCCGTCGAAGTCGGCTACGTCGCCGAGTCAATCCCAAAGTTAGTTGAAACTGGAGCGACCCCCTCGTCAGGCGACGGCATGTGAACTGCTCTCGGGAAGGGTGATCCCGAGCTCCTTCTGTATCGCGGCCCTGAGGAGCGGGAGGTGCCGGTAGCCGAGCAACCTCCGGAGCCGGGGCTCGATCTCGAGTAACACGGTCGCGAACCATCGGTGCTTCTGGCTCGAGGTCTTCCAGTGATCCACTCGTCCGCAGCGTTGCTCGGCCATGGCGTTGACGGATTCGAGTACGTTAGTGGTCTTCAGCGACCGGCCGACCAGAGGGAAGACCCCGAGCCGGTGGAGGGTCAAGGTCTCCTCGAACCCCTCGTTTAGACTGGCCACGGCAGACTGGTTCACCTCGCCGAGCTCGTGCTTGAGGGTTTTCAACGCCTGGGCGGCCTCCTTGTACGTGGGCCGTTGATACGCACGTTGGAGTCGCCGGCGCCAGTTCTTCTGCTCCGCCCTCGGCAGGTGCGAGATCACGTTCTCCCGTTTGTGCCACTGGCACCGTTGGATCAGCACCTGGTCCTTGAAGGCCGCGAGCACGCCGCTCCGGAGCCCCTTGGCCCCGTCGATCACCACGAGCGCTCCGGCCGACAGATCGAGACCTCGGTCCTTCAGGCCCCTGAGGAAGGACCGGATCACCACCGCGTTCTCCGTGTCGGTCTGGACGAAGCCGAGGAACACCTTGTCCCCCTCAAGCGTCACGCCGAGCGCCACCACCATCTCGTCCTCGGCGAAGCTCTTCCCGTCCAGGACGAGCGCCACCACGTCATAGACCGAGAGGTCCCGCTCCTGAAACTCCTTCAGCCTCGCGGCGGTGGCCTTCTTGAACTCCCGCGAGACCCTCGACTTCGACAGCCCGATCGCTCCGGGCACCGCCTCGACCGCCGCCTCGTAGTCTCGGCATGAGATCCCGAGCAGCACCTTCCGAAAGAGCCCCTCGTCCACCTCTCCGGCCGAGCCGTGGAGTCGCTCGTACGATGCGAGCCTCACCTCTCCGGCCCGGCCCCGCACCCGAGGTACTCGCACCGGATGCCGCTGGCCGCCCAACCTCACCGACCCGGGGTTGTGCCCGTGCCGGTATCCGCTCTCGTCGTCCCCCTTTCGGGCGTGCCGCCGCCCGGCCAGCTCCTCTACCTCTTCCTCGAGCATCCGGCTCACCTCCGCCAGTCCAAGCGGAATCAGCTGCCGGATCAGCTCCACTCGCGGGTCCAGCTCCAGCGCCTGGATCTCCTCCCAACTCATCTCGCTCGGTTCCCCAAGCCGCCGGTCCTTCTTGCCCCGCTCAACCAGCCTCGGCATCCTTCCCATCGGTGGCCTCCTTCCTCTTTTGTTGGTCCCGTGGCGTGCTCGCACACCCACGTTGCCTGAGGTCGGAGGCCGCTTCAATTTCAACTAAAGATGGGACTCACTCACGTCGCCCGACTCCACGTCTCGGATGTCCTTCACTCGAGTGGGGATGGCAGCCACTGAGCCGGTGAACGTACAGCTCTCGTAAAGATCACTATCGAGCCCTTCGACCTCATGCCCTGCCTCGAGGAGCATGGGGACGAGGACGGACCCGATGTAACCACGATTTCCAGTTACTAGGATTCGCACGCTCCTAGCTCCAGCTCTTCCAGGGCGCGTGACCCGATCGCCAGAGCTCCTCGAGAATGTGCTTCTCTCTGAGGGTGTCCATGCACTGCCAGAAGGACTCATGACGATAGGCCATCAACTCCCCGTCCCTGGCCAGATTCTTGAGAGGCTCGTGTTCCCACATCACGTCATCCCCGCGGATGTATTCGAAGGCGCCGGGTTCGAGGACGAAAAAGGCCCCATTGATCCACCCCTCACGAGCCTGAGGTTTTTCTGTGAACTCCAACACCCGGTCACCATCGAACTCGAGATGGCCATAGCGAGCAGGAGGGCGAACCACCGTCACGGTGGCGAGCTTCCCGTGCGCTCGGTGGAACGCGAGGAGGGCGTCGAGGTCCACGTCGGAAACCCCGTCACCCCATGTGAGCATGAAGCTTTCGTCACCGACCCATGGGGCCAGGCGCTTGATCCGGCCGCCGGTCAAGGTATCTAGTCCGGTCTCCACCAGGTGCGCGGTCCAGTCGGGAGCAGCCCTCTCGTGAGTGATGACTTCCCCGGTCTCGGTCCGGACCGTCAGGTGCCCTTGCAAGGACGAAAAGTCCTTCAGCCATCGCTTGATGTGCTCGCCCTTGTACCCGAGCGCGATCAGGAATTCCCTGTGCCCGTAGGTGTGGTAGTGCATCATGATGTGCCACAGAATGGGTCGGCCCCCGATCTCGACCATCGGCTTCGGACGGATCTCGGTCTCCTCGGCCAACCGGGAACCGAATCCCCCTGCGAGGATGGCCACTTTCATCTTTCGCCCCCACTTCGAATCCCCTTACTCGGGCGTCGGTGGTACACTCCCTTCATCAAGTCCACCAATCGGGCTCCCACCTCTGTGCGTCTCAGAACAGTCTTTGCTGCCTCTTCGATGTCTCGTCCGAGATCTCGCAACGTTGTGCTCTTGCCCCAGAACGGGGACGGGTTCGCGAGATACCTGGCGATCACTCGAAAGCATTTCACTCGCTGCGAAGCCGTCAGCGGGCTCTGTCGTACGACGCGCAGAAGCTCCCTGACCAGGCGCCAATGAGGAAAATAGAGCTTCCCCTCATGCTCTGTATCGAACCAACCAAGCCTTTCCCAGAAGTCGTGGCTGTTCTGAGAAGTCTGCGCGTGCTCCGTCCTCCAGAACAGGGTTTCGCCGATGACGAAGAAAGGCCCATGGAGCGTGAGCTCGTTCAGCAGAATCCGGTCCGATGCAACATAGGAGCCCATGAGAGGGGTCTTTCTGAGAGTTTCCGATCGGATGACCCCAAAAATCAAGATGCAATTATGAATCTCGAGCGCGAGCTTTTCGAAGCGCCCGATCGGATCCTCATGCTGAAGCCCTTGTGGGATGTACAGGTGGTTGAGGAGCGTGCCGAGAGGGTCTACCTCGTCGGAGTCTGAATGGCACAGCACGACGGTCGGTTGCTCATCGAGAACCTGGACGCATTTCTCAATGAACTGTGGGGCACAGAAGTCATCGTGCGCCGCCCATTTGAAGTACTCGCCGGTCCCGTGCTCAAACGCCCTGTTGAAGTTCCAAATGGCCCCTCGATTCACCTCACTCGGAAAGAACTTGATCCGGGAATCCTGGGCGGCGAAGTGCTGGCAGATGTCGACCGTTCGGTCGGTTGACGCGTTGTCGCACAGAAGAATCTCAAGTTCCTCATACGTCTGAGACAGAAGCGAGCGCAAGGCACGTTCCAAGAAGGCCTCCCCGTTGAAGACGGGCAGCCCAATGCTGACTAAAGTCACGCCTCGGGTGGCTCCAACGTTTCAGACCGACTAAGTAACCTCGCGGGTTCAAGCTGTCTGCCCCAACCCGATCTGGGGCCAGAGAACCGATCAATCGATAGCTCAAAGTGACGGCTTAGTCGTTGTCGACGCAAGAAATCGGTACGCCTCACTTCATGTAAGAGAGCGGGCCACGGACCTGAGCTCGACTTTGGTGGAAAGTTCAGGGAGGTGCGCCAAAGATGTTGCTGGTGGTTAGGAGCAAATTGACTAAACAATCGTCTACACAGAGGCTTCGTGGGCGGAGCTAGGCCCGAGGAAACGCCCAAGCCCGTCATCTCCGTGGTCGTGCCAACGCGAAACCGCGTCGGCGTCCTGAAACGAGGCCTCGATTCGATCGCTCGACAGAGCTCCAAGAACTTTCGAGGTGATCGTCGTGGACGATGGCTCGACACCCGAGAATCTTTCGGCGCTCGGCGTTCTGGAACGGGAATACGACTCCCGATTCAGCTTTCTACGCCGTGGGTCCGATGGGGTGAGCCATGGCCCCGATTTTGCTGGAAATGCGGGAGTCGCCCAAACCAGGGGCCGCTATGTCACGTTTCTCTACGGGGAGGTGCGCCAAAGATGTTGCTGGTGGCTAGGAGCAAATTGACTAAACAATCGTCTACACGGAGGCTTTGTGGACGGAGCTAGGCCCGAGGAAACGCCCAGGCCCGTCATCTCGGTGGTCGTGCCAACGCGAAACCGCGTCGGCGTCCTGAAACGAGCCCTCGATTCGATCGCTCGACAGAGCTCCAAGAACTTCGAGGTGATCGTCGTGGACGATGGCTCGACACCCGAGAATCTTTCGGCGCTCGGCGTTCTGGAACGGGAATACGACTCCCGATTCAGCTTTCTACGCCGTGGGTCCGATGGGGTGAGCCATGGCCCCGATTTTGCGAGGAACGCGGGAGTCGCCCAGGCCAGGGGCCGCTATGTCACGTTTCTCGACGACGATGACTACTGGTGCGACGACGAACATATCGAGAAGGCGAGTCGTTGCCTGGAGGCTCATCCGGAGATCGATATGTTCGTCGCGAATCAGGTGGCGGTTCGAGGTGACGACGTCACCGTTCCGAATTGGCTGCCTGAGCTGGAGAAGCGGATTTTGTTCCGGCCGTGCATATCAACGCCGGATATCTACCGGATCGAGCGGGCAGATCTTCTCCGTGCCGGTGGAATTGGGTTTGCTCATGTCAACATCTCCATCGTGCGGCGGGAGCTCGTGCTTGGGATTGAAGGGTTCTGGGGTGACGCTCCTTATGAAGGAGATCTGAATTTCTTTCTTCGCTCTATTGATAGGGGCGAAGCGTTCGCACACCGGGCCGCGATTGTCTCGGTCAACACGGTTCGCTCGACAGAGGATTCATTTGGAGTCTCATCGATTTCCAACCATTCCAAGCTGCGCCTGCGCATGGCTCATTGTCATCACGCCCTCCTGCGCTGTTCTCGCCGAGAAGTCCGGGGGTACGCTCGCCAGCTCCTCTCACACTGCCTGAAAACCCTCGCTCGCCAGCACTATGAGCAAGGGGACTGGCGAAGGGCCGCAGAGTTTTCGGCCCAGGCCGTCGCCGTCGAGCCGTCGCTTCGATGGTGGTTGATCGCGCTCTACACGCGCCTGCGTACGCTGACGCTCGTGCTCACCGGGGGCCGGCCGGCCGGGGCATGAAATGAAGGCTCTTGTACTCGATGCCTGGACGCCCGCCGCCATTTCTGTCATTCAGAGTCTCGGACGCAAGGGCGTCGACGTACACGCGGCTAGCGATCTGCCCTGTCCCGGATTTCGCTCCCGCTACGTGTCTGTCAGGCTCCTTCACAAGGGAAGCATGAGCCCGGAACACCAGGTGGCTTGGGTTCGCGAGCAGGAAGATCGGGAGCAGTACACGCTGATCGTGCCGTCGTCGGAGCAGAGCCTCTGGGCGCTTCAGGCAGTCTGCGACGGAGACACGGTGCGCGAAAAAGCGATCCTGCCGTCTTGGTCAAGCGTCAGCACGGCGCTAAACAAGATCGAAACCCGAAAGCTGGCCGAGCAGCTGGGTGTGCCCGTACCGAAGTCACGCGTACTGGATGTGGGTAGCTCTGCGCCGACGGCTGGCGGATATCCGGTTGTCCTTAAGACCCCAGTCAGTCAGGTGGTTGTGGATGGGATTTACCGATACGCGGAGCCCCGCGTGACATGTAGCGAAGCGGTACGAGAGCACTTCCTGGAAGAGTGGCTGGGGTCCGGTCATGTTGAACAAGTTGAAGAGCAGGCGTACGTGCCCGGTCGCGGCTGTGGCGTGTCATGTCTTTACGAGCGAGGCAAGCTCCGTTGGCACTTCACGCACGAGAGGCTTCATGAGTTCCCGCTGACGGGGGGAGCGAGCACCTATAGGCGGGCGGCAGAGACTCCTGAAGGTCTTCTGAGCGCCGCCCGCTCGATGCTCGACGCCCTCGGTTGGCATGGACTGGCCATGGTCGAGTTCCGGGTAGACGGCGCCGGGAGGGGTCTGTTTCTCGAGATCAACCCCAGACCCTGGGGCTCCTTACCTCTCGCCGTGAAGGCAGGTGTGGATTTCCCCGCGGGACTGCTCGCCCTAGCTCGCGGAGAATCAGTAGGGAGCACGCCCGAGTACCGTGTTGGCTCCCGAATGCGTTCTCTGTCGAGGGATCTGGATTGGATGCTCGCGAACTGGAACGCGGACCATGACAATCCCACTCTCCTCACGGCGCCGCGGTTTCGGAGCGTTGCAGAATGGCTTCGCGCGGCGGTGAGCTCCGAAGGGTGGGATCACTTCTCGTTGAGCGACCCCGGGCCCGGGGTCGAGCAGCTTCTTAGCGTCGGTGCGAGGCTTGTTCAGGCAGGAACGCTTCGTGTGCGAGACGTCGCGCGACGGCGGAGCATGAGAGCATTGCACAAGGGGAACTTGCGCCGATTTCTTCGTTCGAACCGCCAGACGGGCAACGTGGTCTTCGTTTGCCATGGGAACATTTGCCGGAGTCCGTTAGCGGAGGCGCTGGCCCGCCGGAGCTTCGCGGGCTGGCGCGTATCTTCGACTGGATTGCATGCGACTCCAGGGCGTCGGACTCCGGCGAGGATCCTACGAGCCGCGAGCGAAATCGGAGTGGATTTGTCGGGACACCGGGCCCGGATCCTGACTCGGGAAGATGTAGATGCGGCCGACCTTCTTGTGGCCATGGCCTCCCCCAATTTGTCGGATCTCGTCGACCGCTTTCCGCGCGCCAAGAATAAGGTCCTGTTGCTTGGTTTGTTCGACGACCCGGCATCGCTCGAGATTCCGGATCCGATCGCCCTGGATGAAGATGGCGCACTCGCGAGTGCAGAAAGACTTCGACGTGCTTTAGGTCTCTTCGAGAGTCAGGTGGTTGGCTCGAAGGCCTAACAGGGAGCGGGGATGCGGCATATCCCCGCCGGTCACATTTCCCGCCTTCCACTCGTTCCTGATCAAGTCGTCGTAGCGTTCCCCCTGCTCATTGACTGTTAACATATTGCCAAAAAGCAACTTACATCAATGGGCGCTGCTGGATTCGAACCAGCGACTTCCTGCTCGTAAGGACTTACTGCCCTGGGGGCTTCTTGATCGTTAGGTGATTCGAGCATTCCGGTAACAAAGCGGGCAAGGGCTTTTGGTTCGACTATCCGTGGCGTATACTTTCGACAGACGGGTAGCGATTTTCGGGTAGCCTCATCTGCGAAGGAGAGATCCATGGGTTCGAAGCACCCTGATCGTAGGGATTTCCTGAAACGCGGGGCCGCGATGGCCGGTGGTTTGACCTTAGGAGCCGCAGGGCCCGCGATGGGCCAGACACCAGCATCTGACCAGGACGTCCAGGACCAGAACTGGTCAAGTGACGAACTGATCGCCTATGGCCAGCGGTCCAATTTCGAGACGTCGGTTCGCACTCCCCACGGCGGCAGGCCGTCACCCGATGCCTTCGGGCTCGTCTTTCATACGGCAACTCCGATTGGGGAGCAGTTCGGGGTGATTACGCCCTCCGCGCTGCACTTCACGAACACCACCCGGGGCGCGATCATCCCGAACATCGATCCCCGAGAGCATCGACTCATGATCCACGGCTTGGTGGATCGGCCCCTGATCTACACCATGGACGACCTGAAACGGCTTCCTTCGGTGACCCGCCTCCATTTCGTGGAGTGCGCTGGGAACCGTGCGAGGTCCGACATGACCACGGTGCAGGAAACCCACGGAGCGACCAGCTGCGCTGCATGGACCGGAGTGCTCCTGTCTACGCTGCTCAACGAGGCTGGGGTACAGTCGGCAGGGACCTGGGTCGTAGTAGAAGGTGTCGAGTCGGTGAAGGGGGCGTCGAGCATTCCGATGTCCAAGGCAATGGACGACTGTCTGGTGTGCTACGGCATGAACGGCGAGCCGGTGCGCCCCCAGCAGGGTCACCCACTGCGGCTCCTGGCTCCCGGCTTCGAAGGGATCTTGAACGTGAAGTGGATACGGCGAATCAAGGTGGTGGACCGATTCTACATGACCTATAACGACTATGGGCACCTTGGCCGCGACCCCGACGACACGGCCCTGAGCTACCAGATCGGACCGAAGTCGGTCATCAGCTATCCCTCCGGGGGACAGCAGCTGCCCGACCGCGGATTCTACGAAGTCCGCGGCTTGGCCTGGTCCGGGGGTGGGAGGGTTGGCAGAGTGGAGGTATCCACCGACGGTGGCCGGAGTTGGACGGACGCCCAGATTCACGGGACCCCGCAGCCCATGGCGCACACCGCGTTCAGCTTCCAGTGGAACTGGGACGGATCGGAGGCCGAGCTCATGTCGCGTTGCACGGACGAGATCGGCCAGGTTCAACCGACCAGGGCTCAGGCGGCTGAGTTCTGGAGGCCCGGAGCCGTCTACCCGGGTACGCCGGATCAGCCGCTCCGTGTGACGGGCCAGGACAATTCCATTCAGCCCTGGCATATCGCGACCGACGGGAGCATTCGCAATGCGATCGCTTAGCGTTCTCGCATTCTTGCTACTCCTGCCGGGCTCGGCGCTCGCGCAGGGGCTCAACTATGGGGTGGGAAGGGCCCCGACCGCAGAGGAGGAACGTGCGTGGGACATCGCCATCAGTCCCACTGGAGAGGAGCTCCCGCCCGGGAGTGGAACGGCCGAGGAAGGCGCCGAGGTCTATATGCGTACGGGTTGCGCGGCATGCCACGGGGCGGAAGGGACAGACGGCATCGCTCCCCGGTTGGTAAAGAACGAAGCGGAACCAGACACCCACCCGTGGGACCTGGGGCGAATACTGCCGATCCGCTCCCCGTACGCGACGACGGTATGGGACTACATCAATCGCGGCATGCCTCTGAATCGAGAAGGTACCCTCACGGCCGATGAGGTCTACGCGTTGACGGCCTATCTGCTCTACATAAACGGCCTGATCGCGGAAGACGAGGTAATGGACGCTCAGAGTCTGCCAACGGTGGAGATGCCCAACGTTGATGCCTGGGCTCCCCTCCCGGACTGGCAGCCCGGGATGCCGAGGCTTCCAGGTTACCCGTACTGACCTACGCGTCGTAACTGCTCTGGATTAGAAAGAGAAGCCCCTCGAGGCCCGGAGCCTCGGGAGGCATCCCGTATCATCACCCAGGAACCGGGTCACCAACACAACCGGTGCCGACCGCAGCCTTCCCCTGAAACCATCCGCGAATGAGAATCGCGATCCGTTGCGCAGATCCGACTGATATCTCGACCATCCGGCAGATCTTGCTCGAAGCCGAACGCTGGCTCGAGACCAAGAGCGAACCACTCTGGCAAGAAGGCGAAATCTCAGTCGGTAGCGTCACGAGGGATATCGAGGACGGTCTTTTCTTTGTCGCTCAGAGTGCTCGCGAGACTGTGGGCACAATCAAGTTCCAGCTCACCGATGAGTTGTTCTGGCCCGATATCGGCCACGAGGACTCGGCTTTCATCCATCGTCTCGCAGTCAGGCGGAGTCACGCCGGAGGGAAGGTATCGACTGCACTTCTTCGTTGGTCCGTGGGCAGAACACGGACCTTGGGGAGGCGGTATCTCCGATTGGACTGTGATACGTCGCGACCAAAGCTGCGGACCGTCTACGAGAGATTCGGATTCCAATGGCACAGCGACCGGAAGGTGGGACCGTACTTCGTCGCCCGATACGAGTACCGGGTCGACTTGCCGCCTCAAGACTCCTGAGCCTACCAACCCACGTTACAAAGCCAGGATAGTGAGGACCGAGCCAAATCACTCACGCCGTTCCTGAATGAGATCCCACTTGTTGCCGAACGGATCCTGAAAGACGACAACGGTTCCGTAGTCCTCACGACGAGGCTCCTCGAGAAACTCGACGCCTGCAGTCAAACACGCGTCCACCTGTTTGATCGCCAATTCTCTTGCGTTGAGCCGGCGTGTCCGCCTGCGCCAAGAGGAGACTGGTTTCGGATGCACCTTGCGGCGCGACGCGTACCCAGCGCTTCCCCTTTCCTGTGGCCGAGTCTTCGACGAGCCGAAAGTTCAGCTTGTCGACATAGAATGCGATCGCAGCATCGTAGTCTGGGACCACGAGCGTTACGGAAGAGATTATTTGCCTCAACGGGAAACGGCCCGTTCCCGACTAGAGCCCGTTCTCAATAGTCGTCGTAGCCCTCCGTCAGTTCGATGTATACGCCAGAGGGGTCTGTGAGGTAGGCGATGTTGAGACCAATGCTCGGCACCTCGCGATAGTCGACGTCGAGGGTGACGCCGAGGGCTTCGAGCCCACGAATCGTGGCCGCCAGATCCTCGACCTCGAACCCGATGTGGTCGATTGCTCGACCTTGGGTGGCGGCGCCGGCCATCTCGGAGTCACCGAAGCTCAGGTTCATCCCAGGAGCGTTCGCTGTCGTCGCGATGGTTCCACGCTGGAACGGAACGACGCCAAAGGTCTCTACGTACCACCCCATCAGCTCCTCGTACTCAGGAGTGATGAAGTGAATGTGGTAGCCGACGACGTCTTCACGCTGCATGGGATCCTCTTGGAGCTCCACCCGAACCCCGTCTGGCGCGACCACATAGGCGTTCGGAAAGCCTTCGGCGCCAGTGAACTCGGATTGCACGTCGTAACCGGCAGCGCGCCAACTCGCTAAAATCGCATCGATGTCCCTCACCTTGAAGCCGAAGTGATCCATCACAGTGCCTTGCGAACCTCCGGTCGGGGCTCGCTCACGCAGGGCGAGGAGCATTCCAGGATACTTGATCACCGTGAGCGGGCCGCGCTCGACGAGCTCGCCGCCGAAATGCTCAAGCCACAGCGCTTTGTGCAGCTCGAGGTCACTCACATTCAGATGAACGTGGCCGAAGGTCATGCCGGCATCGTCAGGAGCCGCAAGCTGCGCGTAAGCTGGGCTTGCCAGCGAGAGGGTCAGGGCGGCGGTCAGAAGGAGCTTCGTCATCTTTGATCCCTATTCGGGTCGTGGTTCGCGGTTATTTCTTGCGCTTCTTCTTGGCGGGCAGTGCTCGAGAGTGCGCGATGGCCCGCCCGATCCAGACTCCGGCGTCCTCCGGCCCCCAAGTCGACGGGAGCGTCGCGTACTCCTTCATCGGCCGATCCCTCGGGCCAAAGGGGATGGCCCCCGGCTCGCTCAACAGCTCTGCGCGCTCCTCCTCGGGCAGGCGCAACCCAATCATCGGCCCGAACAGACCTGCACACATCTGCTGATTGTCGATGACGAAGGCAGCAAGATTGCCGAACATCGGTTTGATCTCTAGCAGACCGTGGAAGAAAGGGGGTTGCAGGCCGCCGGGTGGGTGAGGGGGATCAGCACGGAGGCGGGGCTGACCTTGTGGCTACGGCGGGTGTTGCGGCCTGAAGAGGCGACAATGGGGCCAAGAAGGCCAAACGGACGGCAAGAGAGGCGAATCATGTGCAGGACGGCGGTGCTGACGTGGCATGCGAGCGCCGCTTGCGCCGTGGCGAGGCCCTGCAGACCGCGCGGGGTGCCAAAGCCGTACCGCTTGCGCATGAGAAGCCCGAGGTTGAAGGCGGCGGCCTGAATCAGGATCCGTTTTCGAATCTCCTCCCGCCCGCGGACGTGGACGCGGCGCAGCCCTCCGGTCACGAGCAGGTGCGCGAACCCCCGCTCCACCTTCTCGCCCCGCTGGCGCAGCAGCTCTTTCCCCCGGTTGCCCTGGATCCGCCGGCGGTTGTCATAGGTCGGCTTCTGCGCGTCCCGGTTCCGCTTCCACTTCCGGCGGCCGCGGTTGGGCTCGCTCACGTAGCTCCGCAGCCCGCGGTCCTGCACACCCGTCATCGTCTGGTTCGAGTGGTAGCCCTTGTCGGCCACCACTTCCCTCGGCTCCACCTCTATCTCCGCCAGTTGCCGCTGCGCCTCGTCCAGCGTGTTCGGCAGCGAGGCGGTGTCTCCCCCCTCCATCGTCTGCACCGTCACGGCCACGACCGCGCCGGTCTCCATGTCGACCGCCTGCTCGAACTTGTGCGCCAGGCCGGTCCTGCCGTCCTTCATCTTCGTGGCTCACGACCATCTCGGAGAGCATCCCGTCGATGGACCCACCTCGCGCAGATGCGTTCACAGCCGCACTCCTCCTCCCATCGATCCACTGCTCGAAGAAAGTCCCGACGACCCGGTCACCGACCTCGAAACGAGTGACCCCCGGACCGAGTCCGACGACTTCGCCTGCACCGTCGGAGAGCGGAACGAGACCCCCTCGGTCCTCCGCCCTACCATATTGGGACTGCAGTATGGAGAGGTCCCGTCGGTTGAGGGCTGTGGCCCGCACGCGAACTAACACTTCGCGTTCACCAGGGGTGGGCTGCTCTATCTCCTTCACGACGAGATGAAGCCCGTTCCCGGCTGCTTCAAGTTGGTACTGACGGATCGTCTGAGGCTTCGAGACGAAGGTCGCCCCGGAAAGCACGACGAGGGAGGCCAGGATACCAACGGCAATTGCAGCACCCGGACGTCGGCTCACGGCATCGCGTTTGGCCATCTCCACCCCAGTGATCTCAACGCTGCGTTCGAGGGCCGCGTTCCTCAGGGCCCAGAGGGTTCCTCATTGCCGTAGAATGGGGGCCGCTGGCCCAACTCGCCAACACCAGCCGATCTGGTCGGACGTGTGTCGAGGCCATTCGGCCTTCGCTACAGGCCGAAGCTGAGTCCGAGATTGAGGATCGGATAGATCCTCACGGACTCGATGTCCTTGTTGGCTTCTTGGACCTCTGCCTCTAGGTCTGCGAGGAATTGAGGGTCCTGCCCGATCGGGCCTGTCGCTCCCAGACGAACGTCGGGAGTCCCGTGAAAGCCAACACCAAGATCCGCGGAAAAAGACAGTCCAGAGCTGGGAGAGTTCCCCCAACCGATACCGAAATAGGGTGCGAAGCGGGCGGTCCCGAGACTCCCCACCAGGGCGCCCACTTCGGAGGGGTCGTATTCTCGCCCACCGATATCTAGGCTCGTGGCCGGAGTTCCCTCCAGCTCAAGCCCCCTCGCAAAGTAGACGCCGCCCCCACTCACCCGAAACGAGCTGCCCCCCAGATGCACATCCAGAAGCACGGTCAAGCTTGGGGACGGTAACTTCAAGTCGTACATGACGTCGGAGATGTCTACTTCGATCGCCACAGGTTGAAGGTCAGCCCCGGCCCGTAGGTTCACCCTTTCTCCCAACGGAACCGCCACTCTTCCCCCAATCCCCAACGTCCCAACGTGCACGGACGCTCCGAGCCCCTGTGCGCTGGCGGGAGCGGGGAGAACTCCGAGAATGAGCCCTGGCAGGGCGATTGCTAGCCGGATTCGCATCCCACCTCCTTGCGAGTCGTCGCTTTGCGGGCGAGACCCCACAAACTGAGGGTGCCACGCCACAGAATTGAGACCAAGATCGCGTCTTACGACCAGATGAGAAACAAACGAAGTCCTGGCACCACACTTGCGATTAAGGGAAGGTCAGTCGACCGATATGACTCTTTCGCACCCCTGAGGTGACCGATGAGACCGAAGGGCACAGGATTGATGATTTTGGCCTTCGCTGTGGCTCTTTCCAGCTGCCACGATGGCGTCTTCAACCCTCCGTACGACGCCGATGCAATTGGGGGGCCCGTTCTCACCCTACGCGGAACCATCACGTCGGCTGCTGACGGCACACCTGTAGGAGGGGCCACAATCCGGTTGTACTCCCCGCGGGAACCGTTCCAATTTCCCTATTCTGCGGCCTTGACCTCTTCATCTGTCGGCGGATCCTACATTCTTCAACTTCCGGCGAGCTTCGGTCGGGGAGACAACTGCGGGGTCTTTCGGCTGTCCGCACGAGCCTTAGGCTTTATGCCCGACGCGGAATCGGACGGTGTCCTGTGCACGTCGGAGACACAAGAATTCAATTTCGTGCTTACGCCCTCCTCCCAGTAGACGGCACGACAGAGGCCCCACTCCCACTGCGTTGAGTGGGGCTATCCAAGTCACTATGTTCCCTGGCCGCTAGAAGTCCCTCTTCCGCCGCTCCGGAGTCGCCTATACCGGATCGGCTCCAGTCCAAGCGGGATCCGAGCCGGAGGCATCGTTCGTTCGTGGTTCGTATCAGTGGAATCGAGTCGGGAAGCATCGCCGACGACCTCGATCTAAGCATCGGGACCCGAATCGTCCGGATCAACGGAGAGCGTGTTCGCGACGGGATTGACCTGACCTTCCTCGAGGCCGATGCCGAACTCGAGATTGAGACGGTGGACCCCCACGGAAATCGCGTCATTCTCGATATCGTCCGTGAGCCCGGAGACTCACTTGGGATCGTGCCGGCGCCGGACAAGATCAGGGAATGTGCGAATGAATGCGTCTTCTGTTTCATCGATGGCAACCCTCCTGATGTACGTGACAGTCTTTGGGTTAGAGATGATGACTTCAGGCTTTCATTTACATATGGCAGTTATGTCACCCTGACCAATCTGGGACCGCGTGGACTCCAGCGCCTGGTCGACCAGCGGCTCTCGCCCCTTTATGTCAGCGTGCACGCGACCGAACCCGCGGTCCGCGTCCGGCTCCTAAAAAACCCGCAGGCCGGGTTGATTATGGATCACCTCCGGTTCCTTACCGCCCAGGGGCTTGAGGTCCATACCCAGATCGTGTTGTGTCCCGAGTGGAACGACGGGTCTCACCTGAACCGCACGATCGATGATCTCTACGGATTGGGGGAGGGCATACGGACGCTCTCGGTGGTGCCGGTTGGGCTCACCCGATATAACGTGAATCGGCCGGTGCGCCTGCTCAATCGAAACGAGGCATGCGATGCCGTCGATGCGGTGCAGGGGGCTCGTTCACGGTCGTTCGACGAGAGAGGATACGGCTGGAGTTACGCTGCAGACGAGCTGTTTCTGGCCGCGGGTCGAGACCTTCCGTCGCAAGAATACTACGACGACTTCTCCCTAATGGAGAATGGCGTGGGCGCTGTCCGGCACTTTCTCAGCGACTTCGAGGCACGGACCGACCGTCTGCCGGTGCTCGAAAACAAGCATCTGCGACTGTTCACGGGCCGGTCCTTTGAGCCCTTCCTCGCGGAACTTGCTCCCCGATTGGCCAAAGCAACCGGAGCGAAGGTCGAGGTAAGAAGCGTCCGCAATCAATTGTACGGCGATACTGTGACAGTGGCTGGACTCCTCGGAGGTCGTGATCTATTGGCGGCGATAACCGAGGCATCCGAGGAAGATATCGTAATGATCCCCGCCGAAGCGCTGAACCAAGACGCGCTCTTCATTGATTCGGTCTCCCTGGACGATTTTCGCCGAGAGGTCTGGCCGGCAGCGGTGCTTCCTGGGCACAGCGTCCAAGAAGCCCTCAGTCAGCTGTGAGTCGCCGGCTACCGGTGGTGGCAGTCGTCGGACGTCCGAACGTAGGAAAGTCAACGTTCTTCAATCGAGTCCTGGGGCACCGCGCAGCCATCGTCGATGACCGTCCGGGGGTTACCCGAGACCGGAATTTCGGCCAGACGGATTGGGCCGGCACCGAGTTCTTTCTCGTGGACACAGGAGGTGTGATCGAAGGCAGTCACAATTCCCTCGATCGTCTGGTCCGTTACCAGGCACTGACAGCGATCCAGGAGGCGGACCTCGTGTTGCTCATGGTCGACGCGAACGAAGGTGTTAATCCCCTCGACGAGCGGCTGTCTGACGTTGTGCGCGACGCTGGGCACCCGGTGATCGTTGTCGCGAACAAGCTAGACAACCTTCCCGCCGATCAGGCCCACCACGACTTTTGGCGTCTTGGGCTCGGAGAGCCGATTCCCGTGAGTGCCATTTCGGGGAAGGGATCTGGAGACTTGCTCGACCGAATCGTGGCACTGCTCCCTGAAACATCGGCCGCCGAAGACGAGGCGGACCTTCGCATCGCGGTCTTGGGCCGCCCGAACGTTGGGAAATCTTCGTTCGTGAATGAACTCTTCGGAGAGGAGCGGGTCGTGGTGAGCGACGCGCCCGGAACGACTCGAGATCCGGTCGATTCCAACCTCCAGTACCATGGCCAGCACCTGGTATTCGTCGACACGGCCGGACTTCGTCGGCACACGCGTATACGCGAGTCCATAGAATACTACTCTGCACTTCGCACCCATCGGGTGATCCGTGACGCCGACGTCTGTCTGGTCCTTGTCGATGCGCAGGAGGGCCTCCACAACCAGGACCTAAAGATCATGGAGGCAGCGTGGGAAGCCGGCTGTGGTGTCGTTCTTGGGGTCAACAAGTGGGATCTAGTCGAAAAGGACCACCGCACCGCGCCCGAGCTGGAGAAGGCGATTCGCACGAGGGCGCACAATCTCGAAAATGTCCCGATTCTCTTTCTCTCTGCCCTGACGGGCCAACGCGTGAGAAAGAGCCTGGATCTGCTCCTCGAGGTCGCCGAGGAGCGTCGAAAGAGGATCCTCACGCACGAAGTGAACCAGGTCCTGGAAGGGCTAGTCCGCCGGCAGCCGCCGCCCCATTCGCGCGGACGTCAGGTGGGCCTTCGGTACGGTACGCAGACCGGAGCGGAGCCCCCGACCTTCCTGATATTCTCGAATCTGCCGAGCGAGGTGCCGGACCACTACCTTCGTTTCCTCCGGAACGGATTCCGCGACGCTTGGGGCTTTAGAGGGTCCCCGATCCGAGTGAGACTTAGAAAGTCGAACCCCCGACCCCCCCGCGGGTCTTGAGCAGCCAGCTCTTACTGGTCGCGCTCGCGTACATGGTAGGAGCAACGCCTACTTCGCAATGGGTCGCTCGGTCATTCTACGGGTTGGATCTACGCAATGAAGGAAGCGGAAACCTCGGAGCGACGAACACTTTTAGAGTACTGGGATGGAAAGCGGCAACTCCTGTGATCATCGTTGACACGCTCAAGGGGTGGGCCCCTACAGCGCTGTTCCCACTCATCCGTCCCGAGGCGCCCGCGGAATGGGCACTCGCCTTTGGGGGCGCCGCGATCTTAGGGCACATGTTTTCGTTCTGGACAGGATTCAGCGGGGGCAAGGGTGTGGCTACGAGCGCCGGCGTTTTCCTGGGGTTGGCGCCGTGGGCCGTCTTGATCGGACTCGGGGTCTGGATCGCTGCGGTCGCTTCGACAGGCTACGTCTCCCTCGGCTCTGTCCTCGCTGCCATCGCTCTTCCGATCGCCGTCTACCTCAATCCGTACGAAGGAGGCCCTTGGGTCTCAGCCTTCTCGGTCGCCCTCGCGGCTTTCATCATCTGGGCACACAAGGGAAACATTCGACGCCTGATTCGCGGGGACGAGCGGCGGTTCGGTAAGGCGGCCCGACGATGACCTCGCAGGAAATTCGCGTTGATGCAGCCGTCCTCGGTGCCGGAAGCTGGGGGACCGCCTTAGCTCATCTTCTTCATCGTAACGGGCATAGGGTACGGCTGTGGAGCTACGAAGAAGAGGTAGTGCACTCTATTCGGGAGACAGGAGAAAACCACGGCTATCTGCCAGGTATCCGGCTTCCGCCAGAACTTCTCGTGTCGGGCCGGCTAGATGAGGTCGTGCCCGGGGCAGAGCTTGTCGTCTCGGTCAGCCCCGCTCAGTTCGTCCAGCAGGTCATGCGGAGAGCGGCGCCATATCTGGACCCGAAAGCTGTGGTCGTCAGCGCCTCCAAGGGGATCGAAATAGAGTCCTTGAGGCGCATGGACGAGGTCATCCGACACCTCCTTCCATCAACGGCCATGAACCGTCTAGCGGTGCTGTCGGGTCCGTCCTTCGCGGCCGAAGTGGCCCGAGGGCAACCAACCGCGATAGTCGCAGCGAGCGAGAAGCGGGAGGCACGCGACGAGGTGCAACGCATATTCAGTTCTCCGACCTTTAGGGTGTACACGAATGCGGACCCTATCGGAGTCGGGCTCGCTGGAGCACTAAAAAACGTGATTGCTGTTGCAGTCGGTGTGAGCGCCGGCTTGGAGTTCGGACACAACACGCAGGCCGCTCTTGTCACTCGCGGACTGGCGGAAATCACACGGCTCGGCGTTGCGATGGGAGCCCAGACTCCCACGTTCTATGGGCTCGCCGGAATTGGCGATCTACTACTGACCTGCACGGGCGAGCTTTCGCGGAACCGGAGCGTCGGCACTCGCCTTGGGAGAGGCGAGACTTTGGAGAGTATACTTTCCGACATGAAGTCCGTCGCTGAGGGCGTCCGCACGACGCCCGCCGCGTATGCGCTGGCCAAACGTTTTCAGGTCGAAATGCCGATTGTGGGCCAAGTGCACGCGATTCTCGAAGAGGGAAGGGCCCCATTGGAAGCGGTCAGGGAGTTGACGCTCCGGGAGCCGGGGCCGGAGTCCGAGGACAGTCCTGAGCCCGAAGCATCGGCCGCAAACGACACTTAATGACCCGAGCGCAGAAAGGAGAGCCCATGGCGGACGACCCCATCGTCAAGAAGGCCTACTACTCGATCGGAGAGGTGTGTGAGCTTACTGGGCTCAAGCCCCATGTACTTCGCTACTGGGAGACCCAATTCTCCGCTCTCCATCCGACGAAGAACCGCGCGGGAAACCGAGTCTACCGACCCAAGGAGGTAGAGCTCATTCACCTCTTGAAGCAGCTCCTGTACGAAGACAAATACACGATTGAAGGCGCGAACGGTAAGATTCTCGACGATCG
Source organism: Longimicrobiales bacterium (assembly GCA_965215925.1). Taxonomy (GTDB): domain Bacteria; phylum Gemmatimonadota; class Gemmatimonadetes; order Longimicrobiales; family Gaopeijiaceae; genus JAAXGI01. Next base: position 804,150 of record CBDCEQ010000003.1, read on the forward strand.
CAAAGCGGGAAAACTGGAAGAAGAACGCCGCAAGGCCGTGACCCCCGAGGTCTTGGGCGTAGTGAGAGAGGAACTGGAGCAACTGAAGGGACGGCTAACTCTCCCGGCCGAGGACGACTCCGCCTAACGATGCAGATTCTTTGCACCAACGACGATGGGTTTCTCGCGACGGGACTCAGAGTGCTTGCGTCCGCGGCCGGGTCACTCGGAGCGGTCACTGTCGTTGCTCCCGATCGCGAACAGAGTGCGACGAGTAATTCCCTCACGATTCACAACCCGCTTCGCAGTCGGGAGACTTCCGACGGGACTCTCGTCGTCGATGGGACCCCCACTGATTGCGTGATCCTCGCGGTCAACGCGCTACTGGACTCGCGCCCGGACCTCTGCTTCTCAGGCGTTAACCACGGCTCGAACATGGGCGAGGACGTCCTCTACTCCGGTACGGTGGCTGCGGCAATGGAAGCGACAGTGCTCGGGGTTCCGGCCGTCGCAGTCTCCTATACCGGTGAAGATTTCGAGTCGATCGAGACGTGGGAACCGACACTTGGTCGTCTCCTGGCTCGCCTTGCAAGGAGCGAAGATTTCCCCCAATCGACACTCCTGAACGTGAATCTCCCTCCCGTGCCGCCGGATCGCGTGAAGGGCGTACGGATCACCTCGCTCGGTCAGAGGAGGTACTCAGACTCCTTGACGCGGGCAGCCGATCCATCGGGAAAGGAGTACTTCTGGATCGGTGGCGGCGCGACGACTTGGCGGGGCAACCAGGATTCGGATTTCAAGGCCATCGAAGAAGGATACATCTCCGTGACGCCACTGCATTTGGATCTCACGAACTACCGTATAATCGAGGAGATTCGAGGGTGGAACCTGGAGATCTGAACGACCTTCGATTCGTCGGCTACCGGCGGAAGCTCATCGAGGACATCCGCAGCACTGGGATTCAAGAATTGGAGATCCTTCAGCTCTTCGACCGAGTGCCTCGGCATACGTTCCTGCCGGAAGGTGTCCGACCCCGAGCCTATGAAGACGCCCCAATCCCGATCGGCTTCGGTCAGACGGCATCTCAACCCTCGCTCCAGGCCTCTTACCTCCGCATTCTGCAGCCGACGCCGGACGACCGCGTGCTCGAGATCGGAACAGGAAGTGGGTACCTAACTGCGCTCCTCGCGCTCTGTGCGGACCGGGTGTACTCGGTCGAAAGGGTCAGAGAGCTCTCCGTGCGTGCGCGGAAAGCGCTCGATGCCATGGGGCTTCGGAACGTCGCTCTACTGGTGGGTGACGGATCGATCGGCTGGAAGAAGTTTGCACCCTACGATTTGATCACAGTGTCCGCCGCCTCTCCCACTGTGCCCCCCGCGCTTTTCGATCAACTGGCCGACGACGGCAGGATGTTGCTCCCCGTCGGGACTCGGGAGGTTCAGGAACTCCTCTTGATCCGCAAGGAAGGGAAGCGCTTCAAGCAAGAATCGGTGGGTGATCCGTGCACCTTCGTTCCCCTGGTAGGGCGCCAAGGGTGGAGCGACGGGACCGAAGGGTGAAGACCGCCTCGGAGGTACGGCGCCCGGGAGCGATCCGGCGGCTGTACGACTGGGTCCTTCGGTGGGCGGACACTCCCTACGGTCTTCCCGCGCTGGTTACGCTCTGCTTCGCGGAAGCGTCCTTCTTTCCCATCCCACCGGATCCCCTCCTCATGGCGCTTTGCCTCGGGGCACCGAAACGCTCCCTTCGATTCGCAGTTTGGGGGACGGCCGCATCTGTCGTCGGTGGGATCGTAGGATATCTCCTGGGGTGGGGGGCTTGGAACCTTCTGGGAGACTTTTTCTTCACTTGGGTTCCGGGTGTAACACCGGAGGCCTTCTTAGCTGTGCAGGGACTCTACGATCGGTGGAACTTCTGGGCGGTGTTTCTTGCCGGACTCACACCTCTTCCGTACAAGGTGTTCACGCTCTCCGCAGGTGTGTTCGCCGTTCAGTTCCCCGTCTTCGTTATCGCAAGCGTACTCAGCCGAGGTCTGCGGTTTTTCGTGCTGGCCGGGTTGATCTGGAGATTCGGACGCCCGGTCACGCAGTTCATCGACCGCTACTTCAATTCGCTTACCGTTGCTTTCGCCACCCTTTTGGTCCTCGGGTTCCTAGTGGTTGGCTGGCTGCTCTGAACCCTGAGGTCTCGCCAGGAGCTACGAGCTGGTGCCCAGTATCGTCTCGGTCGGAACCGCAGTACCTCCTCACTCGATGACACAAGAGGAGGCCCGGCGACTCGCCCGCGCCCACTTCGCCGGCCGCATCTCGAACATCGAAAAGTACCTGACCGTCTTCGAGAATGCGTTGGTCTCCACACGTTATTTCGCTGCATCTGCGGAGTGGTTCTCAGGCGATGAGAATCTCGGCGCCAGCAACCGACTCTACTTGGAGTGTGCGGAACGCCTCGCTGTCCAGGCTAGTGAGGCATGCATCGAGAAGGCAGGATCTACCGGTCACCCGGTGGCTCTCGACGACATAAGCCACGTCGTGTTCGTGTCCTCGACCGGGATCGCCACCCCAAGCCTCGACGTCGCCGTCGTCAACGCGATGAGCCTGAGGCCTGACATCCGCAGAGTTCCCCTATTCGGGCTCGGGTGTGGGGGTGGCGCCGCGGGGATTGCTGTCTGTAACCGGCTCGTGGAGGCGACCCCGGGCGCGGTGGCCCTTCTCATTTCCGTCGAACTGAACTCCCTAACGTTTCAAAGGAACGACTTCAGCAAGTCCAACTTGGTTGCCGCAAGCCTGTTCGGAGACGGAGCCGCCGCGGTTCTCGTTCGGAACGGCCCCGGCGCTGTCGAGATCTTGGACGACACCAGCGTACTCAAACCCGATACTCGTGCGCTGATGGGATGGAACTTCATCGACACCGGGTTCCAAGTGGTCTTCTCACGGCGGGTGCCCAGCGTGGTTCGAGAGATGATGCCGGGCGCCGTTTCGAGGCTCTTAGAGCCGCGTGGGCTTAGTCCGGCCGACCTCTCCAACTTCGTCGTCCACCCGGGCGGACGACGCATACTCGAAGCCTACGAAGCGCTGCTTCAGAGGCGCCCGGAATCCTTCGCGTCAAGCTATTCGGTGCTCGAACGGTTTGGAAATATGTCCAGCGCTACCGTTCTCTTCGTTCTCGAGGAGGAACTCCGGCTCCGCCCGGGCGCGGCCGGAGAGTATGGACTGCTAGCGGCATTCGGACCGGGATTTTGCGCGGATATTGCCCTCATTCGGTGGACCTGAGTGGCCTCCGACGCCCCACCCAGCGAGATTACCGCGCCCTCATTGCCGTCCACGCTACCCGAGCCCATATGCCCGAGGATTCCCCCCCGGCCAACGCGGTCACTCTAACGCACCCGCTGCGGCGCCTCCTCAAGTACGCTGCGCCTCATCGCGGGCAGATGTGGCTGGCCTCGATCTGTTCGGTCTCGAACAAGGTCTTCGACCTTGGACCTCCCGTGCTCATCGGAATGGCCGTTGACGTCATCGTGCAGCGCGAGAGCTCCTTCCTCGCGGGGTTCGGTGTCGTCGACCTCTGGTCCCAGTTGCTCGTGCTCTCAGGGGTGACGTTCGTCGTCTGGATCCTCGAATCCTTCTTCCAGTATGCCTACGCCCTGCTGTGGCGGAACCTCGCTCAGACCGTTCAGCATGAACTCAGGGTTGACGCCTACCGGCACTTGCAAGGGTTGGAACTCGCGTACTACGAGGAACGAAGCACAGGTGGGATGATGTCGATCCTAAGCGACGACATCAACCAATTGGAGCGCTTTCTGGACATTGGAGCGAACGAGTTGCTCCAGGTCACCACGACTGTCGTGGTGATCGGTCTCGCATTCGTAGTCTTGGCCCCTTCGGTCTCATGGATGGCGATTCTTCCAATGCCTGTCGTTGTTTGGGGCTCCATTCGGTTTCAAGGACTCCTCATGCCCTACTACGCGGAGGTGCGTGATCGAGTCGGGGTGCTCAACGCTCGCCTTTCGAACAACCTCGGCGGTATTACCACGATCAAGGCATTCACCGCCGAGGCGTACGAGGTCGGACAGGTCGGGAGGGAAAGCGCGGGTTACCGCGACGCGAACCGACGAGCCATCCGGGTAAGCGCCGCTTTCGTCCCGCTGATCCGCATTGTGATCCTGTTCGGATTCACCGCGACTCTTCTCTACGGAGGGATGGAGGCGGTCGAGGGTCGCCTCTCGGTCGGTACTTACAGCGTACTCGTCTTCCTAACGCAGCGTCTGCTTTGGCCTCTAACGCGCCTCGGCGAGACGCTGGACCAGTATCAGCGCGCGATGGCTTCCACCAACCGAGTCATGTACCTGCTCGACACGCCATTCGAGGTCCATCCGGGTACCCGTCCGCTCCGGATCTCGGAGGTTCGGGGGGCAATCGAAATCGAGAATGTCACCTTCCGATATGACGGCGGCTCACCAGTGCTCCGCGACGTCTCATTGTCGATAGCCGCGGGGGAGACGCTCGGGGTGGTGGGCTCGACCGGGTCGGGAAAAAGCACATTGGTGAAGCTGCTGCTACGGCTCTATCCGGTCGAAGAGGGCAGAATCACCCTCGATGGAATCCCGACGAAGGAGATCCGATTGGAGGCTCTCCGTGGGGTGATTGGCCTCGTCAGCCAGGATGTCTTCCTATTCCACGGAACGGTGCGCGAGAACATCGTCTACGGAAGTTGGAGCGCTACTGCCGAAGAAGTAGAGCGTGCGGCGCGACTTGCGGAGGCTCATGAGTTCGTCGAGCGCCTACCAGCTGGATACGAAACGATCGTGGGAGAGCGCGGCCAGAAACTCTCGGGAGGCCAACGCCAACGCATTGCAATCGCTCGCGCGATTCTGAAGGACCCCCCGGTTCTGGTCCTGGACGAAGCGACCAGCGCGGTGGACAACGAGACTGAAGCCGCGATCCAACGTTCGCTTGACCGGATTTCCCGTAACCGCACGACCCTCGCCGTCGCCCATAGGTTGTCAACCATTCGTTCCGCCGATCGGATCTGCGTTCTGGAGGACGGTGGCATCGTAGAGCTCGGAAGCCACGACGAATTGATCGCGATCGACGGGTCTTACGCTGCGCTGTGGCGCGTGCAGACTGGGCTCGAGGTCGCCAAAGGATAAACGACGCCAGTCCTCCGATTCGACCGCCCGAACCGCCTGAGAAATGACCCATCAGGGATTGAGCAGGAGGACCGCTCAGGGATTGCGCGGGAGGACCGCTCGGCGCATCCTCACTCTGAGGTAAAGTTACACGTTGACGCCGGTCGACGATCGCTCGCCAGAAGCGCGTCCAAACACGAACGTATCGGAGGGGAGAGAGCATGAGCACTCGGGACGTATCCAGACGCTCGTTTCTCAAGGAGTCCGTTACCGGCCTAGGCGGAGTCTGGGTCGCGGCCAGCTATCCCGGGATTCTCGCAGCAGAGGAATATGTGCGGGAGGCGGCAGAATCGGGACAGCCGCCCGTCTTCGCCTTCTTCACACCCGAGCAGGCGCTCGAGGTTGAGGCGATGTCCGCGCAGATCATCCCAACCGACGAAACGCCCGGTGCGCGCGAGGCGCGAGTAGTCTCCTTTATCGACAGAGCTCTTGTCACCTTCGATCGTGAACGCCAGGGCGACTACACCCAGGGCTTAGCGGAACTCGAAGCGGAATCCAAACGGAGTTTCCCCCACGAGGATCGGTTCTCCGACCTGACCTTCGACCAACAGCTCAGCGTACTCACCGACATTGAAGAGACACCTTTCTTCAACCTAGTGCGGACTCACACGATCACCGGCTTTTTCGCCAGTCCGTTGCATGGCGGGAATCACGACAAGGTAGGCTGGAAGCTGGTGGGATATGATGATTCGCTCTACCACGAAGCTCCGTTCGGATACTACGACGCCCTCCCACAACCCAAACCCCGCCGATAGGCCCGGAACTGGAGAGCACGCCATGAGACAGTTCAAGCCGCAGGATGAGGTTGATTTCGTAGTCATCGGTTCCGGGGCCGCTGGGGGCATCATGGCCAAACAGCTTTCGATGGCCGGGTTCTCGGTAGTCGTTCTAGAGCAGGGAGGGTGGGGGAAGTACGGGCGCGAGCATGAGTACACAAAGGACGAGTTGATCAATCGCAACCTGGGCCCCAACGACCGGTTGTCGAGTGATCCGTCGCGGCAGCGGAACACCTTCCGGAGGACCGACCAGGATGAGGCCGTTCCGGGCAGACACTCCTACGGATGTGTCGTCGGGGGCGGCACCGTCACCTACGGCGGCAGCAGTTGGCGTCACTTGCCATGGGAGTTCAACGAAGCCAGCACCGTTGGTACGATCGCCGGCACCGGCCTCGCAGACTGGCCCGTCACCTATGACGAATTGGAGCCCTACTACACGCAAGCAGAATGGGAGATGGGCATCTCTGGGCAGCGTGTGGATTCCCCCTTTGTTGCACCGATGTCGAAGGAGTACCCAGTACCGCCAGTACCGATCAAGGCGTCGGGCGCGCTGTTCAATATTGCGGCCGCCAAGCTCGGCTTGACCGTCGTGCCGGGTCCACTCGCGCTCATCACAGAGCCGTACATGGGGCGCTCTGGCTGCGTCAACTGTGGTATGTGTTCGGGTTACGGGTGCCACGTGCGAGCGCGGTCCAGCTCAGCGGTCACCGTGCTCCCGATCGCCGTGGAGACGGGGAACTGTGAGATCCGGGCCCATAGTTACGTTCGTGAGATCACGGTAGACAACAATGGGGTCGTGACTGGGGCCACGTATTTCAACGCCCAGAAGCAAGAAATCTTTCAGCGCGCCAAGGCGGTCGTACTATCCGCGAATGCGGGGGAGTCGGCCCGTCTGCTCTTGCTTTCGAAATCGGCGCGCTTCCCGGATGGCCTCGCAAACTCAAACGATGTCGTCGGTCGGTACCTCATGTTGGGAGGCGGCGCCAGCGTGCACGGAATCATGGAGCATCCGCTGAACGACTATAAGGGAGTCGTTTCGGGCACGGGGATCATGGACTACGTCCCCTCTGATCCCGACCGGGGCTTCTACGGTGGAGGCCGAATGACTTCACGTGGCTACGCGACGCCGATCAGCTACGGTCTTGGCGGGCTCAGCCCCGATGCTCCGCGCTGGGGGGCTGGCTACAAGCAAGCTCTCAGGGAGGAAGCCCGGCACAGGTTCACCGTTCAGTCGTTCGTCACGCAGTTGCCGCTTGCGACGAATCGCGTGGACTTGGACCCAGAGGTGAAGGACGAGTGGGGTCTCCCGGCGATGCGCATCACCTCGCAAAGCCACCCTGATGACATCAAGAATATGGAGTTCTTCAGGCAAAAGGGGATCGAGGTTCTCGAGGCGGTCGGCGCCAAGAAGATATGGGCGCCTCCGGTCAGCGACAGCCGAGGCGGAGCGCACAACCGCGGGACTTGCCGAATGGGAGACGACCCGTCGACATCCGTCGTCAACCGATTCCACCGTGCCCACGACGTGCCCAATCTGTTCGTCGTGGATGGCAGCAATCTCGTCACGGGCGGCCGCAATCACCCGACGATGACCATCCAGGCTCTCGCCTTCCGTGCTGCTGATCATCTCGTTCGCGCGGCGGAGGGTGGTGACCTTGCGGCGGGCGGGTCGTGAACTGCCGCTGAGGCACTCCGGCTAGAGTGGAGAACCTCGAAGAGGTTCTAGCAGCGGATTCGCTAGCCGGGCCCGGGGGGCAACCGTCCCCCGGGCCCGATTCTCGGCGCGCACCGGAGAGTTGATGTCCGTCGAGTTCGCCCAACCACAGTTCCTCTATCTTCTCCTGATTCTCCCGCTCTGGCTTCTCCTGATGTGGCCACGCGCAGGCGGAGGCGTTCTCTTCGCTCGAGGCGAGACGGCTCGGGCCCTCGGCGGCGGAAGGGGCGCACGTCTCGCAATCGTCCTTGGATCGCCCCGGCTCCTTCGGTCAGGCGCGATGAGCTGCATGGTGATTGCGCTCGCCAATCCCCAGCGGGTCGAGGTCGCTCAGGACATCGAGCTTCGCGGCAAAGGCATCGCACTGGCCGTGGACATATCAAGCTCCATGTTGGCGGTCGATATGGAGGATGCGAGCAGCCGCCTGACGGTTGCGCGAGAGGCGGCGGTCCGTTTCGCAGAGGGTCGCACGCTCGACGAGCTAAGTCTTATCGCGTTCGCTGGACGAGCGACGACGCGTGTGCCGCCGACGACGGATCCGAACCTGATCGTCGCGGGCGTCGAATCACTACAGGTGCAGCTCGTTTTCGACGGCACCAATATTTCCGCGGCTGTGATGACGTCGATTGCGCAGCTCCTCGAGTCCGAGCGTCAGCCCCGGGTGATCGTGCTTTTGACGGACGGAGCCCACAACAGCGTCGGCATCACCCCGATGACCACCGCGCGGGCCGCGGCGCAGCTCGGAGTACGGGTTCATTCCATCGCGCTACTCAGCGAGCCGGACTTTTCGGGGGCCCCCGCCACTCAACGTGATGCGGCCGTCAGGCGTCAGGCCGAGCTCGAATCCGAGATGGAGACCGTCTTGACGGCAGTCTCCCGACTCACGGGCGGAGAGTACTTTCGGGCCTCAGGGGGCGTCACGCTGGACTCCATCTACCGCGAAATCAACGAGATCGAAGCTCCAATCGAAGAGCTCGTCGAGTTCGAGGTGCGACATTCTGAGCGTACGTGGCCACTCCTACTGGGACTCCTCCTGCTCGGCCTCGATGTTGCTTTGCGCGGCTCTCCTTGGGGCGTCGTACCGTGACGTTCGTGAATCCAGAGTTTCTACTGATCGGCATCGTAATGGCAATGCTGGTGGTGCTGGCGTTGTGGAGTCACGCCCGCCGACGCCACCGCTTGGGCCAATTCCTCGGGGGACAGCCGGCAGTGCGACGACTCTCGGGATCCAACCTATACCGGCTCCGTGTCGAACGGATCGTGCTGCTGGCACTCGCCGCATTGGCGATCGCGGGCGCCGCAGCCGAGCCCCGGTGGCAAATCGAACCGGTACCCGCACCAACGATCAAGAACATCGTTCTTGCGATTGACGTGTCTGCATCGATGCAGGCGTCCGACGTGTCCCCCACCCGGCTGGCCCAGGCGATCGAGGTCGCAGGCGAGCTCATCCAGACGCTCGACGGCGATCGCGTCGGGTTACTGCTCTTTGGTGGCAGCACCTATCCTCTAGCCCCTCCAACGATCGACCACGCGGTTCTCCACTACTTCCTTACTGGCCTCTCGCCGACAATGGCGAGCGCCTACGACCCAGGAACCTTACTCTCGGTGGGGATCTCTGAAGCCGCGACTCTTGTAGAAACAAATGCTGAGCCGGAATCCGAGCGAGCGATTGTCCTCATTGGTGACGGCGAGACGGACGAGAGTGAGGCAGCGGTCCTTTCGGCGGTCCGAGTGGCTGCGGATCGCGGGATCGGGATTCACGCGATCGGAATGGGAACAGACGAAGGAGGTGAGATGGTGCTCCCGCGGGCGACCTACCAAGTGGGAGGCCAGGTGGAAGACGCAGCCGGTGCCCCGGCAATCTCCAGAATCAACGAACTGCTTTTGCAGCGTATTGCTGAGACGGGTAGTGGCCGCTACGCCTATGCCGGTGACGACTCGGAGCTCCGGAGCCTCAATTCGTTCTTCGAAGCTGGGGAATCAGCCCCCCTAGGCGCTCGCTACGAGCTCACCTTCCTGTTCATCCTGGTCGCCCTGTCCGGCCTCTTGTTCGAAAGTCTGCTCGATATCCGCCGGCCGCGCCGAGCGGCGCCCGTCCGGAGAGTCGCGTGACGCGGCCGCCTGCCCGTCGGGAGCTCGCCGCCCTCCTGGCCTCCCTCCTAGCAACGCTGGGTCTGGTCGGGATTTTCCTCTGGCAGGACCGCGCCAGCCTCCAACGGGGAAACCGCCTTTACCGCGACGACCAGGTCCAAATGGCCGAGCAGCTCTATCGCGCCAGGACGGAATCGGCAATTGCGCCGCCAACCGCCATGTATAATCTGGGGACTGCGCTCTTTGCGCTCGGGGCCCCGGAGGCCGAGGACTACCTTCGCATCGCCGCGCAAGCGGGTGACTCGGCAGCCGCGCAGCGCGGGTACTACAACCTCGGTCTGGGTTTTCTCACCCAATTGGACGAAACAACCACGCCTCCGGACTCGTGGGTTCCGCTTTTGGCTGCCGCCGTCGGTAGCAACCGTGCGGCGTTGCGGCTTGATCCCGACGACGAGGACGCCCGTTGGAATCTCGCCCTTGCTCAGCTCGTTCTCGATGATCTGACGGACGTCGAGGACTCCGACGAAATCCAGGACGAGGGCGAACGCCCCGAGGATGAGGGCGAAGGCCTCGTCATCGCTCAGCCCGGGGAGGACGAGCGGCAGCCGCCGCCCGAGGCAGGGCGAGAGGCCTTGGCCGGCGACGACCCAGGCCCGCTCAGCGACGAGGAGGCGCTAACCCTCGTCGAGGCCGTGAGCGATGACCCCGAGCAACTCCTCTGGGGCATCCTCTGGTCAGGGCGGCCCGACGTGGCGTGGTGGGCCGAATCGTATCCCGGCGGGAGTTGGTAGATCTGTTTGACAGCACGCCGTCGGCTGAGGAAAATGAGGGACGGGGCCGACCGAGCTTCGCGCACTAGCTCCGAATTGGAACCGCGACGTGCATAGCGAATGATCTCCGGAGTGGAATCCGATGAAAAGAAGAGACTTCATCAAGGCATCTGTGGGTGCGGGGTTCGCAGTCTCAACCCCACTGGGGGGTCCCAACGGTCCCTTCGCGGGACCCAAAGCCCAGGAGGCGAAGACTCTCTATGACAAGATCTGGGACTCCCATGTCGTGGCGAACCTTGGAGGAGACTCTGATCTGCTGCACGTCGACCGGAACATCCTGGCCGATGGAGGGCCTGAAACCGTACATCGGGTTCTGGAGGAGGGACTTACGATCGCAAGCCCTGAGCTGAGCTGGGCTGTGCCCGACCACTCGGTTTCCACATCACCGAACCGTTATACCGACCGTTCGCTCAATCGAGGCGTCTCGATCTTCTCGGGTTCGAACCCAGAGCAGTTCATCGAGCATGCCGACGAGTTGAGGGAATTGGGTATCATAGCTTTCGGCATGGACGATCCCCGACACGGGATCCAGCACGTCGTCGGCCCCGAAACGGGGCTGACGCAACCCGGCATGTTGGTTGTCGGCGGTGACAGTCACACCTGTACACATGGCGCGGTGGGTTGCATGTCCTGGGGAGCGGCGGGAGGGCGAAATGTTCTCCTCACATCAACGGTCATACGGGCCCGCGAAAAACGCATGCGCGTAAACGTCGAAGGCACGCTTGGGTCCTGGGTTGGCGCGAAAGACGTCATTCTCTACACGATCGGACAGCTCGGTGCAGCCTCAGGTATAGGCCACGCCGTGGAGTACGCCGGTCCCGTCGTGCGAGCCATGAGCATGGACAACCGCTTTACAGTCTGCAATCTCGCAATTGAAATGGCTTCTCCCACGGGAATGGTGGCTCCTGACGACACGACCTTCGAATACTTGGCCGGTCGCGAGTTCAGTCCCCCAGCCCGGTATTGGGACCGAGCCCTGGAGTACTGGCGATCATTCCCCTCCGATGCCGACGCTGTGTTCGATCGCGAGGAGACCATCGACATGTCGGGCGTGGAGCCGCAGGTCACCTGGGGCGTCAGCCCCGAGCACGTCGTTGGCGTCAGCGGCCGCGTTCCCGACCCGGACGACGCCCCCGGTGACAAGCGGGAAGCTTATCGGGCAGCGTTGGACTATTCAGGTCTCACACCTGGCGATCCCATCGCCGGAACGCCAATCAACGAGGTCTTCATCGGATCCTGCGCAGAGAGCCGCATCAGTGATCTACGCTCTGCGGCCGAAGTGGTTCGAGGTCGGAGCGTCGCGCCCGACGTGTTGGCGTGGGTGATCCCGGGAGCCATGCCTATCAAGCGACAGGCGGAAGCCGAAGGCCTCCACCGGGTTTTCCTCGATGCGGGATTCGAATGGCGCGAGCCCGGATGCTCCAAGTGCGTTGCTTCGAATGGGGAGCATGTCCCACCCGGCAACCGATGCGTCTCGAACTCCAATCGAAACTACATCGGCCGCCAAGGGCGGGGTGCTATTACCCATCTTGTGAGCACCCCGATGGCAGCCGCGGCAGCGATTGCCGGGCGTATCGTCGACGTACGGCAATTGATGGCGGGAGAGCCTGCGTGAAACTGCCCACGCTTTCAGGAGGTAGTGGGCCACGCTTCTTGCGCCACACCGGTGTTGCGGCGCCTCTGTTGCGGGCCGATATGGACTGCGACGTCATCGCGCCACTGGATACGAACTTGATCTCGGGACTGTCGTCCGGTCAACGTGCTTTCGAGCCGCTCCGATACTTGAGCGACGGATCAGAGAACCCGGATTTTGAGCTCAATCAAGAGCCATACCGCAGTGCCTCCATCTTGCTCGTTGGCGAGAATTTTGGCACGGGCAGCGCTCCGGAGTCTGCAGTCACGCGGCTCATGTCATTCGGGATTCGGGCGATCGTCGGGCCCTCTTTCGGGTCCAAATTCGACGCCATCTGCATAACCTACGGAGTATTGCCCGTGACCCTCGGAGAAGAGAGGACCGCGGCTCTAGCAGCGTGGGTCGAGTCGAATCCTGGGGTGGAGATGACGATCGACCTTGAAGCGGAAGTGATCGAGTACGCGGACGAGGAGCCCATTGCATTCAGCGTCGACCCTAGAGCGCGTAACAAGCTCCTCATGGGCTTGAACGATTTGGATGAAATGTTCCAGCACACCGAGAACACTCTGGCGTTTCGTAGCGCCGATCGAAGCAGGCGGCCCTGGATCTACGATTTGAAAAAAACAGGCGGCGACGGACCCCCCGTTTGAGACGTGCCGCGCCCGATGGAAGGAGAACCCCCATGAGAACCTTGCACTCACCCCAAGGAGGTAACGGCCCCAGCTTCGTCAGGCATGCCGGCATCGCTGCGCCGTTTCTGCGGCGTAACGTGGACAGCGACATCATCGCTCCGATCAACCCGAACTCGATCTCTGGGTTGTCCGATGGCGAACGTGCATTCGAACCCCTCCGATATCTGGCTGACGGATCGGAGAACCCGGATTTCTCCCTCAATCAGGAGCCCTATCGGACTGCGTCGATCCTGCTTGTTGGTGAGAATTTCGGTACCGGGAGCGCAAGGGGTACGGCTGTCAGTCTGCCGTGGGCGTTTGGAATTCGAGTCGTGATCGGGCCCAGCTTCGGACCCATGTTTTATTCGAACTCGATTCGACGGGGCATGTTGGCTGTGCCTCTCAGGGAAGAGTTGGTCTTGAGGCTCGCCGAATGGACCCAGGCGAATCCCGGCGTCGAAATGATGGTCGACCTCGAGAGAAACGTGATCGAGGCCCCCGGTCTCGACCCTATCTCTTTCGCTATCGACCCGAGGGTCCGCAACAAATTCTTACTGGGTTTGAGCACTCTGGACGAGATGCTTCAGCATAGTGACGATTCCCAGACAATACGGGACGCGGATCGTAACGAGCGGCCTTGGATCTACGAACACGGAGATACGGGGAATCCCTGAGGGCTGAAGCCTGCCGGGCATCGAGTCCACGATGGACGGTCCTGAAATGACCGGCAAAACCCTTACGCAGTGGGTTCGGGGCGCCGAAGGCGGTCGCCGTGCTCCCGAGGACATCGAAGGGCTTTCCATTTGGAAGGGACCGGTCGGCCGTACCACTGCGATCGACATGAACACCGGTGAGCACCTTTGGGTGACTCCGGCGGGCCACTCTGCGCAAGAGGACCAGGACGCGGTCGCGAATCATCCGCTCCTACAGGGTGTTCAGGGCGTAGACGCTGATCGTGGGCGCGGCAGCAATGTGCCGATGGTGGCTACACCGTCACTCCTCATGTATGGGGGGCAGGACGCGGACGACATGTGGAAACTTTTCGCGGTTGACAAATTGACCGGCAGGCAGGTAGGGGCAGTCGAAATCCCCGGCCCGACTCGCTATGGGATGTCCAGCTGGGTGTTTGAAGGTAAACAGTACATCATCGTTCAACTTCAAGACGGCCTGGCCGCGATGGCGTTGCCATAGTGTGTGAGCGAGCCGTTCTGTCTAGCCGGAGTGCAGCATGAAGAGACGTGACTTCATCAGCTACGGCCCTCGGGGTGCGAGCATTGACCCTGGGATTTTGCCAATTGTTCGGATGCTGCAATAGAAGTTCCAGGGCTCTGAGGTGGTATCCGTGCAGGCTAAGCGTCGTCCCCGCAATGATATACGGTGCCAGGCGCTGTGCACGCTTATTGCGGTTAGAGATGACGATGCTACGAGCCCCATGATGGGCTAAGGTCACGCCTCACGTGGCTTCCTCGTTCGTGGTCTAGCGAGAGTGTGGTGCCAGGCGCTGTGCACGCTTATTGCGGTTAGAGATGACGATGCTGCCCTAAGGTCACGAGTCTAGCAGGAGTGCAGGAGTGCCCCCGGGGCTTCAAGGCCCTTCGGGGGCACCTTTGCGTCTTGAGACCCCACTGAACTCCCACGCTGTGCCCACCGAGCACAAGAAGTCGCTGTGGCCCCAACCCCGTTTCTTGCTGTGCCCCGAAACGCCGCGCATCTTCACTGGGCTCCATTTTGGCCGCGGGTCCCGTTTCCTCTAGTACCGGAGTGAGAGTCGGATGATCAAGTCATCAGAGATATGGGCAATGACCGGCAACTCCTGGGTCCAGATGGAGTCAATGCTCGGAGTCCGCAGTCAGGGAGAGGTGAGACGCGTTCTGGCTACTCATGGATTCAAGCGGGCCAGGAACAGGAGCGGCTTTTCGGTAGGTCCCTGCCTGCGCTGCAGCGAGTCGCAATCTGTCGAGTTCCTGAACGCCAAGCATATCTGCGGGGGTTGTGAGTCTGAGTTGAAGAAGAAGCCTGATCCGGTACTGGAAGAGGAGCGGACCTCGTTTAGGAGAAGGATGGCGAGAACTCGCGGTCCGAATACCCATCGTTGGACACGGGAAGAGGTGCAAGCTATTGCGGACGGGAAGTTGAGGCAGGTGGCGCCGGACTAGGGAGAGAGGACTCATGAGACTCGGATGGTTCAGCTCCTTCGCTCTTCTGGCCGTGGCGGCTTGTTCTTTCGAAGAAGCGGACTATGGACGTTTGGCAGACGCTGCCACGACGAGCCCAAATGCGGCCGACGATCCCACGGCTCAGCAACGAGCAGCCGTGATCGCAACGCTACAGGGGTTCTTCGATGCCTTGGAGCTCGGAGACGACGCTCTGCTGCGATCGGTCGTCGATCCGTCCGTGGTTATGCACTCTTCCCAGACGAGGGACGGCGATACGACTCTTGGGCAGCCGTCGCTCGATGGTCTCGCCAGCCGCATCGAATCGAGTGACGTGCCGCTCATCGAGCGAATGTGGGATCCGGTCGTGTTAGTGAACGGAGCGATGGCCACCATCTGGACGCCCTACGACTTCTACGCTGGCTCCACCTTCAGTCACTGTGGCGTGGACGCTGCTAACCTCATGCGGAGGGACGACGGGTGGAAGATCGTGTCACTCTCGTGGACGCTGCTCCAGCCTCCGGCGTGCCAGCTCCACCCAGACGGACCCCCAGGCATAAGCGAACCGACCCAGGAGCGTTAGAATGTCACCCTCGTAGCTCAGGTGTGGCCGTCGACGCAGTTTTTTGGCACAGTTTAGCTTGGCCAAATCGGACCTGGGCTGGTAACGCGTCTGCGCTGAGACCAACGCGGAGGAAGTAGGGTGAACGGAAAGCTGAAGGTCGCAGGGATCGCCCTCCTGATCGGCGCGATCAGCTACGTGTACACCGCGCCTTATGCAGGCAACGAGGGACTTCAGCGTACGCCCGGTGTGAGAATCGGAGGAACGGACACTCCCGCCCCGAACGACTTTGGCACTGTCAATGACGTGGGGGTCAATCTGCTGATGAAGCTGGGCGGCTTCCCACCGTTCGTGGTCTATCTTTCGTATGTGGGAACTCCCCAGGGTGTGATCACCGCGACCCGCCCGGACGGGGGGTACTGGGCGCAGCGTGTGAGGGACGGTTACACAGACGGATGGCTACGTATCGGGGACGCGACCTATGCGATGCGGGCCACAGAGATCCTGGGTGACGCACGCCTGCCGATGCTCGAGCTGTACTCGGGCAAGACCGGCCTTCCTATGGACAGGGCGGTGGGCGGACCTGACCCGCTCCGTGACTGGGAGGTCTTCCTCTGGACGCCTCGGTAGCTCGCGTGGTGGAGAGGAGCGGGGGTCAAAGCCTGCTTGCGGAAGGAAAGGAGCGGAAGACACCGAGCCTACCCGCGGCGCCTTTTCAGACACTTGGCACAGTTCGGGGAACTGCGGAGAAGTGAATAGTTCAGTAAAGCGTAGTTACAGAAAGATTTCGTCCTCGTAGCTCAGGTGGATAGAGCGGCTGCCTCCTAAGCAGCAGGCCACAGGTTCGAGTCCTGTCGAGGACATTGAAGTTTCGGGCTTAGCGCAACCTAGCAGTGCACGAACAGTGCACAAGAAGACCCGCTTCACAAGGTCCGTGCAGCGGATGAACTTCCATCTGAATCTTGCTCATCCCGAGTGAGTCCCATCTTTAGTTGAAATTGAAGCGGCCTCCGACCTCAGGTAACGTGGGTGTGCGAGCACGCCACGGGACCAACAAAAGAGGAAGGAGGCCACCGATGGGAAGGATGCCGAGGCTGGTTGAGCGGGGCAAGAAGGACCGGCGGCTTGGGGAACCGAGCGAGATGAGTTGGGAGGAGATCCAGGCGCTGGAGCTGGACCCGCGAGTGGAGCTGATCCGGCAGCTGATTCCGCTTGGACTGGCGGAGGTGAGCCGGATGCTCGAGGAAGAGGTAGAGGAGCTGGCCGGGCGGCGGCACGCCCGAAAGGGGGACGACGAGAGCGGATACCGGCACGGGCACAACCCCGGGTCGGTGAGGTTGGGCGGCCAGCGGCATCCGGTGCGAGTACCTCGGGTGCGGGGCCGGGCCGGAGAGGTGAGGCTCGCATCGTACGAGCGACTCCACGGCTCGGCCGGAGAGGTGGACGAGGGGCTCTTTCGGAAGGTGCTGCTCGGGATCTCATGCCGAGACTACGAGGCGGCGGTCGAGGCGGTGCCCGGAGCGATCGGGCTGTCGAAGTCGAGGGTCTCGCGGGAGTTCAAGAAGGCCACCGCCGCGAGGCTGAAGGAGTTTCAGGAGCGGGACCTCTCGGTCTATGACGTGGTGGCGCTCGTCCTGGACGGGAAGAGCTTCGCCGAGGACGAGATGGTGGTGGCGCTCGGCGTGACGCTTGAGGGGGACAAGGTGTTCCTCGGCTTCGTCCAGACCGACACGGAGAACGCGGTGGTGATCCGGTCCTTCCTCAGGGGCCTGAAGGACCGAGGTCTCGATCTGTCGGCCGGAGCGCTCGTGGTGATCGACGGGGCCAAGGGGCTCCGGAGCGGCGTGCTCGCGGCCTTCAAGGACCAGGTGCTGATCCAACGGTGCCAGTGGCACAAACGGGAGAACGTGATCTCGCACCTGCCGAGGGCGGAGCAGAAGAACTGGCGCCGGCGACTCCAACGTGCGTATCAACGGCCCACGTACAAGGAGGCCGCCCAGGCGTTGAAAACCCTCAAGCACGAGCTCGGCGAGGTGAACCAGTCTGCCGTGGCCAGTCTAAACGAGGGGTTCGAGGAGACCTTGACCCTCCACCGGCTCGGGGTCTTCCCTCTGGTCGGCCGGTCGCTGAAGACCACTAACGTACTCGAATCCGTCAACGCCATGGCCGAGCAACGCTGCGGACGAGTGGATCACTGGAAGACCTCGAGCCAGAAGCACCGATGGTTCGCGACCGTGTTACTCGAGATCGAGCCCCGGCTCCGGAGGTTGCTCGGCTACCGGCACCTCCCGCTCCTCAGGGCCGCGATACAGAAGGAGCTCGGGATCACCCTTCCCGAGAGCAGTTCACATGCCGTCGCCTGACGAGGGGGTCGCTCCAGTTTCAACTAACTTTGGGATTGACTCGGTGCACCGCTCGTGCACCGTCACTGCCTCCGGAATATCTGCCCCGCGACACGTCATGTCACGTAACAGAGTATCGCACCACAAGGCTCTTGTAAGAATTGCGGTCGAGGCACTTGAGCTGGAGGACGGCTAGCGTTCGGATACATGTTCGAATGGACAGAGTCGGGAGATGCGTCACGGGTCCGGCTACACGGTTTGGAGCCCTTTCGCGATCGACCCTCGCATTGATCCCTACCTCTGACCAGGTCGAGTAAGTCCTGCTACAACTCGACTGACCCCTCCCGCCCTACTCGCAAAGGCTGCCCGCCAGGGGCGTTTTTCTTGCTCCAGCGTTCGGGGGCCGACATCTTCTCCATGTATCTGATCAGCGCGAGAGGATGATACGGACCAAAGGAGCCACGATGACACCGCGACCGACGAAACTGGTGCCCGCGCTCTCCTTCATGCTCCTATCGACCGTTCTCTTTTCGCCCGCGGAGGCACAATCGCCAGAGAGATCTCAGAGATGGGATCCCGACTGGCAACCGACGATGACCCCCTGGGGTCATCCAGACATCCAAGGGAACTGGAGCAACGCTACCCTCACCCGCTTCGAACGGAGGCCCGGACTCGGTCCGGCTTACACATGGGCGGAGGCTGATAGCATCGAGGGCGCGGAGGAGGCCCGTGTTGCATCCGGTTTCGAGCCGAGTGATCCGAATCGTCCGCCACTCGAGGCGGCGGGAGACCCCGGCTCCTATAACCAGGTCTTTTTCGACAGAGGGGATCGACTGGCCACCGTCGACGGCGAGGCTCGGACCTCTCTCATCACTTTTCCCTCTAACGGACGAATCCCTGAGCTCTCACCGGAGGGATTGGCCAGAAAGCAGGAATACCAGGAATTCTGGTCCGATTTCGACGAGTTTGACCACCCGGAGCTCCGCCCACTAGCCGAGCGTTGCGTCGTCTACTACGCCTCCAGCCCGACCGGAACGCTCGGGCCCCCAATGACCCCAACGGGTGGATACAACAACAACTTCACGATCGTCCAGAACGAGGACCACGTGCTGATTCGCGCGGAGATGATCCACGACATACGGATCATCCGGCTTGGCGACGCGGATCCGCTACCGAATCACATTCGGCCCTGGTTCGGCGACTCCTGGGGCCGCTGGGAGGGCAAAACGCTCCTCGTCCAGACAACGAACATCCACCCAGGGCAGGGCATTCGCGAGCCGCCGAATCGGATTGTGCACTCCGAAGACTTGACGTTGATCGAGCGATTCACACGGGTCGACGAGGATACCGTCCTATACGAGTTCGAGGTCCACGACCCGCGAACCTATAGCGAACCCTGGGGAGGGGAGATCCCTTGGGAGAGGTTCGATCAGCAGATATACGAGTACGCCTGTCACGAGGGAAACTACTCCCTCGAGAACGTGTTACGCGGTGGACGCTACCAGGACAGAGAAGAAGCGCAGCCCCAAGACCCTTGATGACGCCGGCGCGCGTGTTTAACCGCTACTCCTGCACCTCGGCAAGGATCTCGTCGTAGAAGCCGGGAATGCTTCGCTGCATGAATAGACCGTCCTCCTCCATGGTCCAACTGAGATCCTGCGTTTGTATGCGAGTGGACGCCTCGCCCTTCCGCATGCCCGACGTGATCAATTCGCCCATGTGGGCGCGAACCGCCTCCATTTGATTCCGGAAACTCACAACATCATCTCGATTCATGATCGCGCCGTGACCGGGAATGGCCGTGTCGAAGTCCAACATCAGGATGTTGTTCAAGGTCCCAACCCAACCTCGGCTGCTTCCACCGTTGGCATAGTCGATGAACGGCGCGATCCCATGTAGCAAGTCGCCTCCATGCACCGTTTTGAGATCCGGGAAATAGATCACCGCGTCACCGTTCGTATGTCCGAGGCCCATATAGAACGCCCGCACTTCGACCCCACCGAGATAGACGGCGGTTTGATCATTGAAGACCAATCTGGGCGGCGCGTCCTGGTCTCCTCGGACCATGTTGTCTCGCGCGTTCTGGTGCGCAATGATCTCCGCAATGTCGATGTATCCAACGTTGCCGCCCGAGTGGTCGCCGTGATGATGGGTATTCAGAACGTACCGCACCGGCTCATCGCTGACCTGGCTAACCAGCCGTTGAATCTCGGGAAAGTTCTGGGGGAATTTATCATCGATCAAAATCACGCCCTCGGAGGTCACTCGAACACCGACGTTCCCACCACTCCCCATGATCGCGTAGAGTCCATCCTTGACCTGCTCGATGGTAAGCCCGTCCTGGGCATGCGCGGAGGTTGAAGCCAGGACGGCCATAGCGCCACCCAGCACGAACGTTCTCATCAGCGTTTTCATGAGTCCTCCCATCGTGATTCCTAAAGTCGACCTGACATGCATGTTACGCAGCGCCGTAGCCGAAAGCCAACGCACCCACCGACCATGCACACGCGTCGGGTTGGGCTTCCGCCTTTGGCGCCATAGGTTGAGGGGTTCAGCCCAGGAGGACCGATGAAACGCGCGTCTCGAATCCCACGTCCGTTGCTCGCACTTCCATTCGTAACCGCGATATCCGTCGCGCCGGCATCCGCGCAACTTCACGGGGTGCCCGCTTTACCCCCGCCGGATGGCCCGGTCGAGTTCCCAACCGCTGAGGTGCCTCGTATTCGCGTCGTACCCATCGCCACAGGGCTGTCCCACCCGTGGGGGATGGCTTTCAGACGCAACGGCGACATCCTGGTGACCGAGAGAGACAAGGGCACCCTCAGGGTAATCCGCGATGGGATGCTCATGGACCGAGACATCCCCGGTGTACCGGAGGTGTTCTCCGACTCTCCGCGCGCAGGGCTCATGGACATCGCGCTTCATCCGGATGATGATCGTATTGTCTTCTTGACGTACTCCAAGTCCATAGAACTGGAAGGGGTCCCCAGCATCACGATCGTCTTGGCGCGGGCTCGGATCGAAGCGGACGGGCTCAAGGATGTGCAGGAAATCTTCGTGGCGCAGGGGGTGGATCTGGGCATCGGCGCCTCGCGGATTCTGTTCGCCGAGGATGGCACCCTATTCATGACCGTCGGTGGATCCTACGTGTTCGCCGATACTGAGGCGTATGCCCAGGACCCGAACACACACTTCGGTAAGTTGCTACGGTTGAACCAGGACGGGACGCCGGCAAGGGACAATCCATTCGTAGATAGTCCCAACCACCTGCCGGAAATCTACTCTATGGGGCACAGGAACCAATTGGGCCTAGCTTTTCATCCTGAAACCGGCGAGTTGTGGGCGACCGAGAACGGACCGCAAGGCGGTGACGAGGCCAATATCATCCGGCCGGGCGCAAACTACGGCTGGCCGCTCGCTTCCTACAGCCGTGAATACTCGGGCCCCCGGGTCTCGGATACGCCATGGTTGGCGGAATTCGAAAGGCCCGAGATTCTGTGGTGGCCGTCGATCGGCCCGTCTGGGCTGACCTTTTATACGGGCGATCCTTTTCCCGCGTGGCAGGGCAACCTCTTCGTGGGTTCGATGATGGCGGGACGGTTCGAGCACACGGGCCACCTGGAACGGATCGTGTTCAACGAAGCGGGCCAGGAGATTCGACGTGAGTCCTTGCTCAGCGAGCTCAAGCAGCGAATCCGAGACGTCCGACAGGGGCCCGATGGATACCTCTACGTCCTGACCGAGGAGGATGAATCGGTCTTGCTCCGCATCGAACCGGTGCTCGAGTCCACGGGCCCTTCCACTCGGTGAGCGGGGAAGGGCACGCCCCAGTGAGCGAGACGTACCAACCCGTTCCACTCTCGACCTACGAACGGTTCGATGAAGATGTGATGGTCGGGCGGGCGCTCGCGTTTCGCGACGAGCTGCGCCGTCGCCGGACCGTCCGTAACTACTCCGCCCAGCAGGTCCCGGACGCAGTCATCGAAGCTTGTATCGAAGCGGCAGGTACGGCGCCTAACGGGGCCAACCGGCAGCCCTGGCACTTCGTTGTTGTGCGCGATCCCGAGATGAAGAGCCGCATTCGAAGAGCAGCCGAGGAGGAAGAGCTCGATTTCTACGAGAATCGCGCACCCTCCGAATGGCTCGCCGCGCTGGCCCACTTGGGTACGACCGAAACCAAGCCGTTTCTCGAAGAGGCACCGATCCTGATCGCGATCTTCTCGCAAAGCTATGAGCTTCGCGAAGGCAAGAAGATCAAGAACTACTACGTGACGGAATCGGTCGGTATTGCCACGGGAATCCTCATCACCGGTTTACATCGAGCCGGCCTGGCGACGCTGACCCACACACCCAGTCCCATGGGCTTCCTGAACGAGATCCTCGGCAGACCCAAGAATGAACGACCCTTCCTGTTGCTCGTCGTCGGTTATCCTGCTGTGGGTGCCCTCGTCCCCAATATCACTAAGAAACCGCTCGGCCAAATCGCCTCGTTTCTCTAGTCGAGCCCTGTTCCCAAGGAGAGTTGTCGCATGGATACTAAGTGGACGGTCGCGCCAATCAACTTAGAGGTGAACGCCTTCCTGGCCGTGACCATGTGTGCTTCCACTCTTCTTTCCGGTTGCGGCGCAGAGTCGCCCCCGGGACGAGAGTATTCCTTCGACGCACCCCCGGTGATCGCCGCGCTCGACGCCATCAAAGCCGAGAACATCGAGACTCACATTCGAGTTCTCGCAGACGACAGTCTTCAAGGCCGGGCGCCCGGCACGGAGGGTTTCGAAGGGGCTAGCCGGTACGTCGAAGAAACGCTGAGGTCGTTTGGCCTGGAGCCCGCGGGGGTGGAAGGCTCCTTCCGTCAAGCCGTGCCTCTTAGAAACAGCGTAGTGAACGTCGCCGAGAGCGGACTTTCCCTCACCTCCAGCGGCCGAACCACCGACCTTTCCTACGGGACCGACTTCTATCTCAGCCCGGATCACATGAGACCCGTTTCGGAGGTGAGCGCGCCCGTCACCTTCGTCGGATACGGCGTGAGCGCGCCCGCCTTCGGCTACGACGACTACGCCGATGTCGATGTCGAGGGCCGGATCGTTGCGTACATAAGTGGCGCCCCCTCCTCTCTTCCCAGTAACGAGCGCGCCTACTACTCCTCGGGCAATACGAAGCGAGACGAGGCAATCTCGCGCGGTGCCGTCGGTATCGTGAGCTTCAACACCCCCGATGACCCCCGCTTTCGTTGGGACAACAGCGTCGCGCGCTCAGCAACCGGCTCCTACGTGTGGATGGATCCCGAGGGGACGCCTCGGGGCGGGGCTTCTGGGATCCGCGGAGCGGCTAGCCTGAACCATCCGGCTGTGAGAGCCGTGTTCTCCGGTTCACCCACGCCCCTCGAGGACGTATTTGCCGCAGCGGGAGAGAACGTGGCACAGGCCTTCGACCTTCCGGTTGAAATCACGATTCGGGTCAGGACGAGCCACAGTTCAGTGGACAGTCACAACGTTATCGCTAGACTCGAAGGCAGCGATCCAGAGCTTCGAGCCGAACATGTCGTCTACGTGGCCCATGTCGACCACTTCGGAGTGGGTGTGCCAGTCGATGGGGATGCGATATACAACGGCGCCCACGACAACGCGTCGGGCACGTCAATTCTGATGGAGATCGCGCGGGCTTACACGAACCTTCCCGTCGCTCCGAGACGTTCGGTCCTTTTCCTCTTCGTGACCGCAGAAGAGTGGGGGCTACTGGGCTCAGACTACTTCGCCGAGCGTCCCACCGTGCCAGCCGAAAGCTTGGTGGCGAACCTTTCACTAGACATGCCGTTTCTCTTCCATCCGCTCCTGGACATCGTTCCATATGGTGCCGAGCACTCGACGCTTGACCGTTCGGTGGGGGCGGCCGCTACTTACCTCGGAATGGCTATCGGTGCCGATCCGATCCCCGAACAGGTTCTGTTCATTCGCAGTGACCACTTCAGCTTCGTCCGGCGGGGGATTCCGGCGCTCTTCATAAAAAGTGGCTTCGAAACAGGAGATCCGGCACTAGACGGATCGGCGATCAATGCCAACTGGCGGGTAGACATGTACCACACACCCGGAGACGAGCCCGATCAGGGATTCGACTTCGAGGCCGGTGCCTCGCACGCCAGGCTGAACTTCCTAACGGGCTACGATATTGCCACCCGGACTGAACGACCCGAATGGAACGTGGGCGACTTCTTCGGAGGGGTTTTTGGCGGGCAGCGCTAGCTCGGCTGCCTAGGAGACAGTCCGACTCACACCTCGGGAGCGATGTCGACGGGCCAGGGCCAGGGTCGCTCACCCAGGTCGGGAGCCTCGGGCGGGGCGAGACATTCGATGTCGGTGTTCGCTGGAATTGGTCGCGTCATGTCCATGAGAATTCTCCGCGCCCTCGCGATACACTGTGCCTCTTCGGTGGCGAACGAGGCAAGAAGAAACAGCGTGATCGCGCCCATGACAATAACGAAGCCCTTGCTGACGTACATGCATCCTCCCTAGGAGCGCAGAACCGGGCTTCGAAAAAGGTGCAAGGAGCTCGCCGTCGTGGGACGGGGCGGATCATATCTATCTATATCACTATTTTATAACGATATAGAATAGTTTATATCAGGTTATATATTAGATCAGGATATACCGTCCAGTGGTCGAGAGAGAGGTGAACGCGGTGGCGTGCCTACACAAATGGGCAGGTGCGCCTCACAGGGATGCCGTACTTGGCCGCTCGCCGGTGACCAGCGTTCAGACCCTGAAATGGCGGCGACCAGAGGCAAGGTGGTCGGCAGGGAAGGGCATCCCTTCAGGAAAGTTGGGGCCGCCGGCTGGGGCGGCCCCAACCCCCAAGAATCACGACAGCGGGACAATGAGCTGGGCCGTATTCGAGCCGCCCCGACCATCGTCCACGGTTAGCGTAATGGTGTAGTCGCCAGAGCCGGGAAACGTCACCTGGATCACAGAATCGGTATTCGTGGTGCCCATCACAAATGTGCCGCTCGGCACCGTCCACGCGTAGGTGAGCGCGTCCCCGTCTGGGTCGGATGACCCCAACCCGTTCAGCGTAACGACCGTCTGGTTATTGTCGCCCGCCCCTACGGACGTCGGATTCGCGACGATATTGGCAACCGGATCCTGGTTCGGTGGCGGTGTAGCGTCGGCCTCGTAGGCGCCGACATCGGGCATCGCATCTCGGTCACTCCCACGCTGATCTGCAGCAGGGCCTCCCGCGACGCCGGCATCGATCGCCGCACTCCCAGGTAGTAGCGCGTGTGTGAGGGTCGGGCCGCCGTTGTCGGCCAGGATCGGATCCAGGCCCGCAGGGGTGCTCGTCTGGTCGGTGGGCAATGTCAGGGCGCCACACGTCGCGTCGTCCGACAGATTGCCACCGCCCGACAAAAACGTACCTGCACCGACGACGAAGCAATTTTGATCCCCAGCCGGTCCCGGGTTGGCCGAAAAGAGAGTGTTGGTCAACGTGACCAATCCAACTGCGTTTTGGATCCTGGCACCTCCCCCCTGGGTCGTTGCTGAGTTCCCCGTGATCGTGACGTTCGTGAGGGTGGCCGGACCGAAACCGCCGAACCCGCCCCCATCAGCCGCAGTGTTGCCTGAGATCGTGGAGTTGGAAACGGTGAACGGACCTGTAAAGCCCCCCACCACCCCACCCCCAATATTGACGGCGGTGTTGTCGGACACTGTCGAGTTGCTGAGGGTAACGTTCTGGAGCGCCGACAAGCCTCCACCGTTGACCCCTGTCGTGTTCCCACTGATGAACAGCTGATCGAGCACTGTGGTTCCGGGCTCGAGCCAAAGACCCCCGCCGGGGCCGGCGGCAGTGTTGTCTATGATATCGCTGCCGGTCACGTTGACGACCGCACCAAACTCAGCGTTCACTCCGCCGGCCTTACCGGCCGCCTGATTGTTCGAGACTACGGAGTTCGTGACCGTTAGCGTCCCACCTAAGGCACATAGACCGCCTGCGTCGAAGGTGGTCGCCTGGTTGTTATCGACGGTGGAGCTGATGACGTTGATCTCGGGAGGAGTCGGGCCCACCTGCCTCGCGGCGACCATCGCGGGGGTGGGGGAGCTACCCGTGGGGTTCGGCGGCACGGGGGCAGGCCCGTCAAAGGGCGTTCCTTCGATCGACGATGGGGAGCTAGAGGGCCCCGGCGGCCCTGCCATATAGGCGCCTCCCCCAAACCCTGCCACATTGTCGTCAATCGATCCGTTCATCAGCGTGCATTTGGCGTACTGGAATACCGCTGCTCCCCCGCCACCGCCCCCGGTCTGGTTGCCATTGATGATTGAGCCATCCGCGTGGACCGAAGTCGCCGCCTGCATGTAGAAACCGCCGCCACCGTTGGGTCCACTAGTATTTCCGTTCACCGTTCCGCCGGTCATCACAACGCTCGCGTCTCCGTACATGAGGAAGCCGCCACCGTGCGACGTCGCGGTATTGTCGTCGATGTTGCTATTGTCGATCGTGGCGTCGGCGCTACCAAGCTCTAAGCCCCCGCCATTCGCCGCACTGTTGCCAGTGATGGTCGAATTGTGAGTCAATCCCAAAGTTAGTTGAAACTGGAGCGACCCCCTCGTCAGGCGACGGCATGTGAACTGCTCTCGGGAAGGGTGATCCCGAGCTCCTTCTGTATCGCGGCCCTGAGGAGCGGGAGGTGCCGGTAGCCGAGCAACCTCCGGAGCCGGGGCTCGATCTCGAGTAACACGGTCGCGAACCATCGGTGCTTCTGGCTCGAGGTCTTCCAGTGATCCACTCGTCCGCAGCGTTGCTCGGCCATGGCGTTGACGGATTCGAGTACGTTAGTGGTCTTCAGCGACCGGCCGACCAGAGGGAAGACCCCGAGCCGGTGGAGGGTCAAGGTCTCCTCGAACCCCTCGTTTAGACTGGCCACGGCAGACTGGTTCACCTCGCCGAGCTCGTGCTTGAGGGTTTTCAACGCCTGGGCGGCCTCCTTGTACGTGGGCCGTTGATACGCACGTTGGAGTCGCCGGCGCCAGTTCTTCTGCTCCGCCCTCGGCAGGTGCGAGATCACGTTCTCCCGTTTGTGCCACTGGCACCGTTGGATCAGCACCTGGTCCTTGAAGGCCGCGAGCACGCCGCTCCGGAGCCCCTTGGCCCCGTCGATCACCACGAGCGCTCCGGCCGACAGATCGAGACCTCGGTCCTTCAGGCCCCTGAGGAAGGACCGGATCACCACCGCGTTCTCCGTGTCGGTCTGGACGAAGCCGAGGAACACCTTGTCCCCCTCAAGCGTCACGCCGAGCGCCACCACCATCTCGTCCTCGGCGAAGCTCTTCCCGTCCAGGACGAGCGCCACCACGTCATAGACCGAGAGGTCCCGCTCCTGAAACTCCTTCAGCCTCGCGGCGGTGGCCTTCTTGAACTCCCGCGAGACCCTCGACTTCGACAGCCCGATCGCTCCGGGCACCGCCTCGACCGCCGCCTCGTAGTCTCGGCATGAGATCCCGAGCAGCACCTTCCGAAAGAGCCCCTCGTCCACCTCTCCGGCCGAGCCGTGGAGTCGCTCGTACGATGCGAGCCTCACCTCTCCGGCCCGGCCCCGCACCCGAGGTACTCGCACCGGATGCCGCTGGCCGCCCAACCTCACCGACCCGGGGTTGTGCCCGTGCCGGTATCCGCTCTCGTCGTCCCCCTTTCGGGCGTGCCGCCGCCCGGCCAGCTCCTCTACCTCTTCCTCGAGCATCCGGCTCACCTCCGCCAGTCCAAGCGGAATCAGCTGCCGGATCAGCTCCACTCGCGGGTCCAGCTCCAGCGCCTGGATCTCCTCCCAACTCATCTCGCTCGGTTCCCCAAGCCGCCGGTCCTTCTTGCCCCGCTCAACCAGCCTCGGCATCCTTCCCATCGGTGGCCTCCTTCCTCTTTTGTTGGTCCCGTGGCGTGCTCGCACACCCACGTTACCTGAGGTCGGAGGCCGCTTCAATTTCAACTAAAGATGGGACTCACTCCGAATTGTCGATGCTGGCAACCACTCCGTTCAGTAAGCGTCCCCCACCGCCACCGCCTGGCGTGCTGTTGCCCGAGATGGTCGAGCCGCTGATGGTGACCGTGCCGCCTCCAGCGGCTTGCCGCGAGATCGCGGCCGGATTCAGGGGGAGTTCAGCGAGGATGCCGCCGCCCCCACCGAATCCGACCAGTACGGTGTTGTCCTCGATATCGGTGTTTACGATCTCGATCGCCGCGAAATCAAAGCCCCAGACGCCGGCACCCCAGCCATCGCCCACCACGTTGCCCCTGATTTGGCCATCGGTCACATATAGCGCTGCATCCGATGCGACCTGGATCCCGGCGCCCGGCCGGCTCACCCCAAAGGTTCTGTTGTTGCTGACTTCGGTGTTCTGGAGCCGTGCCATGCTGCCTGCTCCAGTGATGCCGATCCCGCCACCGAACGCGTTACGGGTCTCATTGTCGACGACTGCTACGTCCTCAGCGATCAGATAGCCACCGCCATCGACGAGGATTCCGCCCCCATCTCCGGCCGATACTCCGCCCTGGACCGTAAGCCCCTGCAGCATCACCATCGCTCCGTCGATGTGTAGCACCCGCCGCATGTCCGCGAGCGATGCGTCCGCATCGATGATCGATTCCGTGGAGCCCTCTCCGACAATGGTCAAGTCCCCGGTGATCGTCGGGAGAGCGCCTGTCAGCACTGTCGTGATGAGGGCCGGGCCCTCAGACCGGGTTGGACCCCTGGCGCGGGCAGGACTGGGCGCGGCATCGGGGCTCAAAAAGATCGTATCGGCATCTACGTCGGCGTTGGCTTCATTGATCGCTTCGCGGAGCGAGCAGTGATCCCATGTGCAGGCACCGTCATCCGCATCATCGGCGGCTGTTACTCCAGCTGCACCCGTAACCAAGACCTGTGCCGTTCCCGTCACGGTTGCGGTGAAGACGGTGGGTTCACCACGGAAGAGGACCGCCGGGTTCGGGGCCACACTGACATTGACCGGAGTCACCGTGACCGACGCCGAGGCACTCTTGGTGCCGTCCTCTACGCTCGTCGCGGTGACGGTGTAGTTACCGCCGGCCAACGGGGCTGTATACATCCCGGTGTTGCCCGCGCTAACAATCGTGCCCGCGGACGCACTCCAATTGACGGCGCTGCTAGTCGCATTCGCGACCGTCGCCGTGAACGACTGCGTGCCCAAGGCACCCACGGTCACGCTACTAGGAGAGATGGATACTGACACCGATGGAGGAGGAGTCGTGGAGTCGCCTCCACCGCAACCGGCCAGGAGGAGCAACCCCAGGGCTGCCACGATCGGGCTACGCGCACATGAAATTTCCATTGGATTCCTCTACGGGCACGAAGGGTTGGCTAACGTATCAATCGACCATGTTCGCCATGTGGCTTCCCGCCGATCTTAGATGTGCCCGCCTACGCCCGCAAACGGGGAAGGCGTCCTCCACCTATCAGGACGTATACGCGTACAAGATGCCGCGCTAGAATGTCACGCTGAATGAGGCCCGTCCTAACGAGGGCTATCTCCTCTCAGTTTCTCCCAGTGAGTTTCGCCCACCGGAGGGCCAGGCATCCGAGCAATCAGCTCATGTGTTCCTTCAGAATCTCGGGGAGAATCACAGATGCGCGTCCTGATAAGTGCCATTCACTGTGCGCGCTAAGGGGTGTCGTCTCCGTATTCACTTCAACCACAACCCCACCAGCATCTACGGTCGCGAAGGGGATGCTGGCCGCCGGATGCACAACAGCGCTCGTGCCCGCCACAATACAAATGTCCGCAGCACGAGCCGCTTCGAAGGCTCGATCCAGCACCTCGGGAACGAGGGGCTCCCCAAACCAAACCACGTCGGGGCGAAGCAGGGCACTGCACTCTTGGCAGCGCGGAAGGCCCTTGCTTGATCGGGTGTCGAACTGACGCGGTCTGGGAGCCTCGCCTTCGGGGGGGTAGATGCCGCATTCAGAGCATCGGCTCTTGAGCAAATTCCCATGCAACTCAAGAATTCGGCTCGCCAGATCAGCCGGGCGGCCAGGAGGGTCCCCTTCCTCTGCGATTTCGGCGATCGCCCGCTGGTGGAGTCCATCCACATTTTGTGTTATCAGCGTAACATCCGGACGAAGACAGAGGAGTCGCGCGACAACCGCGTGTCCGGCATTTGGTCTACATGCCATGACCGCGCGACGGCGCAGCTCGTACCACTCCCACACTCGCCTCGGGTCTCGCCTGAAGCCCTCAGGCGTCGCGAGTTCCGCAGGGTTGTACTGACCCCAGAGGCCATCGGCGTCGCGGAACGTCGGGATGCCGGACTCCGCGCTGACCCCGGCGCCGGTGAGCACTACAATTGTGCGGGCCTGTCCGATCGCTCTGCTGGCATGCGCGAGGCCTGAGCTATCCGGGCGAATCAGGCGATCCGAATGGGCGCGGGCTTCAAACCGAGCGCACGACATGGACCGCCAGAAGGCCCCACCCGACAAGAAGCGCGAGCCCCCCGATCGGAGTCACCGCGCCCAGCCCACGGACGCCAGTCATTACGAGCGTGTAGAGGGAACCAGAAAAGATGAGCGTTCCCGCCACGAACGCCCAACCCGCCCAATTCCCGAGCTCCCCGGGGAACCGCTCGAGTACCAACCCTAGCACGAGGAGTGCGAGGGCATGATACATCTGGTATCTGACGGCGACCTCGAAGGTGTCTCGAAGGTGATCTGGCGGGTCAAGGCGACCCTCGAGCCCGTGGGCCCCGAACGCCCCGAGACCGACTGCCAGCAGGGCCAAGACGCTGCCGATAGTGAGAAAGAGACGTTCCATACGCTTCGCTTTTTGAGAAAGAGCCATATCGAAAATCGTCACGAGTTCAACACAGGAAAGTAGGTTGAGAGGGCGGGCGGTCACCAGAGTCGGTCCGTTGACCCTCTGATAGCCCGATCATACCTTTTCGGGTCTATATTCGAGTTTGTCTTGACCCAGAGCGGATGTGGAACCGCTCCGCTCTTTTTCGGCTCCCGAGTGCGCGTAACCCTATGGCGAAACCCAGACCGTCGCCTGCCAGGCCATCCCAAGCTCCGACCACGGGCGAGGACGTCTTTACTGCGAGCATCTTGCGATTCCTGGCCTGGGCCCGGGACCGGACGCAGACTCTGATCATTGCCTGCGTTTTCCTTACCGTCTTGGTCGTCGGAACTGTATACTGGTTCAGCCAACGCTCGGACCAGCTGG
The DNA here is from genome assembly GCA_965215925.1 of Longimicrobiales bacterium. Taxonomy (GTDB): domain Bacteria; phylum Gemmatimonadota; class Gemmatimonadetes; order Longimicrobiales; family Gaopeijiaceae; genus JAAXGI01. The sequence goes on from CBDCEQ010000003.1 coordinate 835,300, forward strand.
ACGCCGCTGCCGCTGAGCTCGAGGAGCTTCAACAAACGATTCTCTTTGAGGATCCGGCGACGGCTGCCGCAAGCGTTCAGGGATACCTCGACCGCTTTGGCGGAACAACGTTCGGTGTGGAGGCGCGTTTTCTGCTTGCTCGCGTCCATCTCACGGCTGGCGAGGATCCTGATGCCGCCGTCGAAGTGCTTCAGGCCGTAGCACCCGATTTTGGGTCGTCGTTGACCCAGGACGCCACGTTCATGCTTGCTGCTTCGCTCGAGCAGGCGGAGCGATGGGACGAAGCCGTTCAGATCTATGAGGAGCTTGTGGCCCGCGTCGACTTCACGTTTCAGCAGAAAGAAGCCGGCGAGGGCCTGGCGCGAGCCAGTTTAGCGCAAGGCGATACCGTCAGCGCGGTGCAGGCCTACGGGTCCATCCTCGAGACACTCGAAGACGACGATCCTACCCGGTCTCTGTATGAGATGCGACTCGCAGAGCTAGGGGCACGCGAGGGCTGAGATTCGGTCTTTTCAGTCCGCGAGCCCAATCTCCAAGAAATGTCGCATAATAGATATTATGTAAAGTTACACTTGGATCCGTCGGCTTCGGCTTCCCTTTTGGGCAGTCAGTGCCACGCGCCGCCGAAGCAGCGGCAGCCAACGCTGCGTCAAGCGCTCCACTACGCTCACGACCGGAAGATGTGACGGGGCATGCCGCGCCTCGAGGACCCGAAAGCCGCACGCCTCCACTTCGGTCTGGACCCGCGCGAGAGTCTTGTAGTCGACGTGCGTCGGGTCAGGACTGAGGATGCGCCACCGGCGGAGCCGCTCCAAGATATGGGTAGGAGCAGGCGTCCAAATGACCAGCCGTCCACCGGGGCGCAGGAGCCGAAAGGCCTCTCGATACACCGCCAAGGTGTCATCTGGATAGAGATGCTCTACCAGATCCGCTGCCACAATGAGATCCCATTCGCCTTCAGCGAGATCTGTCCCGCGCGCGTCGGCCTGGATGAAGGTGATATTCGGATACTCGCCCATCCCCTGGCGAGACCTACATAACCGGATGCTTGCCTCCGCGAAGTCAATGCCAACCACCGCTTCAGCCACGCCGGCCAGTGCGAACGAAATGGTTCCCCAGCCGCATCCAAGGTCCACGACCTGCGACCCGGCTAGCTCACCACATAGGCGGAGAACCTCCCGAACACGGTACCGCTGAAACCGGCTCGTTGGGTCGAGGAGATGCTGGCCTCCCCGTTCGAAGTAGCCGCTCGTTTCGTAATACCCCTGATCGATTCTTCGCCCCACCGTCGGTCGTGTCTCGTCCGAGGAGCTCAACTAGCGGGCCTCTGCGCCGGACCCTTGGACCTCCTTGTCGACCGCTGGCACGTCCGATCGTGGGCGGGACGACTCCCCTGAAAGATTAAGAAGCGCCCGTCGGAGGGTGTCTTCGGTTTGCGACAGCGCAGCCTCGCGGGTCTGGCGATCTCGATGTTCACCCAAGAGGATCGGCTCCCCGATTCGTACGTGAACGGTAAGGCCGCCGCGTGGACGCGGGGCCCATCGAGGCCATACCCGATAGGTGCCATCGATCCCAACAGGAATGATCGGGACTCCCGCTCTTAGAAGGACACGAAGAGTTCCCCTCCGAAACGGTTGAATCCTTCCGTCCCAACTTCTTTCTCCTTCAGGGTATATGCAGGTCACCCTGCCCTCCCTAATCCTTCGGAAAAGGACACGTACCGATTGCGGATCCACCCGGTAACGGCGGACCGGGAACGCGTGCACTCGGGGCAGGATCCATCGGAAGAACCCCCGAGTGAACTGGGTGCTCTTCGTCATCGAATCCACTGGCCTCGGCAAATTTGCCTGCAGAAGCAGTGGATCGAGCACGCTCTGATGGTTCGGTACGAGTATACAGGGTCCCGCGGCCGGAAGGTGCTCCAAGCCCTCGAACTTCGCACGCACAATTCGGGCAACCGCCCAGCGAACGAGCACTTTGCCGACCCGATACCAGATCGTGGTCGTGTCCCGATCTCTCACTTCAGCCTCACGATGCCCGAATCCGCGGCTGAAACTCGATGATCTCTCCCCTCCCCTCGAGCCGCCAGAGGTCTCGAAGCCTCGCCTTCAAGACCTCTTCCCATCGGTGGGGAGAGGCCTCAAGGATTCGAAACGAAACCAGGCCTCCCTCGAGCGGAGATATTTGGATCGAACCCGATGAGGTTTGCACGGCTCTCAGATCGGTAAGAGGCCAATGGTTCTGCTCGCCGCTCTTTTCGGTGAACAGAACACCCTGATCGTCTAACCTGAGCCTACCCGGTCGGTCAGGCCCTCTTTCCTCATAGAATCCCATGATGGCGCCCCGGTATCGTACCGGTCTCTCGAGTCGCGCAAACCTTGCGACCGCTGACGATTCGAGAGGCCCAGAATGAGTGTCCATGGAGTTCAGTTGGTCGATCAGATCCCCAGTGGCCAGCTCTAGGTCCAGTCCGTTTGGCGTGTGGATCACGAATCCGTCGCCACCGGTGAGGCTTCTGTAGATGCGCTCGCAGCCGCGGCAGTGTGCCCCTCCGTCCTTCTCTCGGACGGTCTCGGCCCCACAGAACAAACAGCAATGGATCAGGTCCGCAAGTGGCATGGGATCCCCTCAGAGACGACGCATCAGGTGAAGAAGACGCAGTTTCCAGACCCGCCACACGGCCTCGAACACGATACGCTTCGACATCTTCGACACCCCATGATCTCGCTCCGTGAAAATGATCGGTACCTCGACAAATCTGAAGCCCTTGCGCCACGCGCGCAGCTTTAGCTCGATCTGGAACGCGTATCCTGTCGACTCAATCCGAGTCAAGTCGAGCGCCTCTATGACACGCCGATTGAAGAGATTGAACCCGCCCGTCGCGTCTGAGGAAGGGAGCCCGGTGACCGCCCGCGCATAGAGATTCCCGAATAGAGAGACGAGTAGGCGTCCGATGGGCCAATTGACCACAGTCACACGCCCCTCCTGATATCGTGACCCCACAACAAAGTCGACGCCGTCCTGTCTCGAAACCCGGACCATTTCGCCGAGCATCCGCGGGGGGTGGGATAGATCCGCGTCCATGCTGCAAATTTTTTCGTACGGCCGTGCGAGCGCCCAGCGAAACCCATCGAGATACGCGGGGCCAAGTCCCCCCTTCCCTTCCCGCTGCAGTACGTGAACCCGCCCAGGAAATCGATCGCCCAAGCTCATTGCTACCTCTGCAGTCCCATCGGGCGAGGCATCGTCTACGACGAGCACTTCTAGCTCGTGTGACACATCGAGGACCTTGGGAATGAGCGTCGGGAGATTCTCACGCTCGTTGTAAGTCGGGACGACCACCAACGTTTGTCCATGTGGCTCCCCGTTCACACGCGCGGCCCCCCTGACGGGTCTCCGCGGGGCCCCCCTGTGCGAGCGATTTCCCAGAGGGCGAACCCTCCCGCAGGAAGCAGCTCCACTGCCGTCATCCAAAGTCGTGTGAGCAGCGCAACGCCGACCGCGGCAGCCCCGATCTCGATCTGTAGGAAGGCGATGAGAAACCCCTCTCTCACACCGAGTCCCGCGGGCGCGAAGACAGCAGCGTATCCCAACAGATAGGCAGCCGCGAACGCACTCGTCAGCTCGAGCCAGCCAACAGCAAAGCCCAACCCACGAACGAAGAGGACGAAGGCAAGACCATAGAGGGTCCAGTTAAGGAGGTACAACCCTAGCCATCGAAGTCCGAACATCGAGCCGACCCGAGGCAACGGCTCGACCGACCTGCCCCCAATCCGAAACGCCAGCCCAAGCGTGGCCCGCAGTATCGGGCGGATACTTGTCAGTGTGATAAAGAGCACGAGCGCCGCAACTATCACGATTCCACTGCCGGCATCGCTGTAGCCCGGCCCAAGTAGGACCGGAGCAGCTAGAACACCCACTGCCGCAAGCGAGAAGGCTTGGCCGAGAACGCCCGCAGTTCCCGCGACTGCTGGGCTGATCCCATCTCTTCCCGATAGAACGGCAAGCCCAGCGATCTGCCAGAATCTTCCGGGAAGGTAACGGCCCAGATTCGCCGAGAACACGATTCGCGCCGCGCCGATGAGGCCTGGATCACGCCCCCCGAGCTCTCGGGTCATTCGGGCCCACCACCAAGCGGACATAACAAAGCCCCAAAGAAGAACGACGACAGAAGCAGTGATGAAAGCACCCGAGGGATTTGGCAGGGCATCCCCACTTGCCAGAGCATCTGGCAGGGTAACATCGACCTGGGCGAGGACGAACCAGGTGACACTGACTGTGAGGAGCAATTGGATGGATCGCCGCGGCCAAGCCCTCGATCGCTCGGCCGGACTCATCGAATCACTGGCCTTCCGCAGAGGAGGACTCGTGTTTCAGTGAACGCCGGGCCCGAGCGATACCAGCCGCCGCCAGGCCCGTGAGGAGCAGGATCGAGACGAGGCTGAGCCCGAGGCTCGCCCGAATAAGCTCCGATTCGTATCGCAGCTCCACGCGGTGCCGGCCCTCAGGAACTGCGACGGCACGCAGCGTGTGATCGGCTCGTAACACAGGTGACTCGGCTCCATCGACCCACGCCTTCCAGGCCGGAAACCAGTTTTCGGCTAACACCACCAGAGCCGGTCCTGACACGTCCACGTCGAGAACGAGCCGATTCGGGGTTCTTTCAACCCATATTACGGAACCCTCCACATCGGGCCCTGCAAGCTGGAACGGAGGATCTTCGTTGAGAACGGCCTGTACGGTGGGATCGAAGGCAGCGAAATTCCGAATCACTTCCAACGTCCGCGTCTCGGGGACTACGATTGCCTCGCCGACGATCCGAGCTCGCGGAAGCCCCGGATAGTCGTAAACGGTCTGGAAGACCTGCCCGTCCGCGATTCCGAGCTGATTGACCGGAGTCAGAGCTCCTGATGGGACCCACTGGTCGAGCGACCCGTACTCGATGTCCGGCCAGACGATGTAGCGGATGTTCAAAATACCCATGATGTTCGGGTGAAACGGAGGGACCAGGTGTGCTGGCATCCCACTCCCGAGCATTCCGATTAGTTCACGGTATCGGGCGAGATCGTTCGGATGATGACCCGCTGCCAGCTCTAGCCCCTGGATTGCTGGAGCCACATCCTGGCCACCGCGGGCCAACGAAAGGACGCGGAACGGCTCCTCAGTACGGGCCCGATCCACAAGAAACTCGGCGTTTCCGTCTGCGGCCGCGAACCTATCGAAATCCGTGGTCTGGATGAATGCGTCGTCTACACGACCTTGATCGAGCACAATCATCACAGCGATCAGGGCCAGACCCACCGTAGTGTTCACAAGCTTGCGATCCATCGCCCACCACACGGCGCACATGAGTGCGGCAACACCGCTGGCAATCAAGAATCCATTGGTGATGCTGGGCAATGACGCTTCGAGCACCGCCAACGCCTGTTCACCGATGTCCGGTGAGGCGAGGGCCAGCCAGAGGCTCGGGAGGGCTCCTGTCAGGGCCAACAGCCATCCCGCAGTTAGCAGGCCCGTGGGAATGAGTAACCGTCGCGCAATCACGCCGCCCCTTCCCTCCGAAACCAATAGGATGCCCCGGTCCACCCCGATCGCAGCGAGTGTCGATACGCAGAAGCCAGTAAGAAAGATGGCCATTGACGGCGCCCTGAACAGAGAGATCCCGGGAAGGAAGGCGTACGAAATCTTCCAGACCAACGTGTGCAAACCGAGCGCAAAAAGGAGAGCGAAGACGGCAAGCGACAACAGAAACCATCGAAGGGCTCGCAGTCGGCCCCCCATAAAGGAGATCATGGCAAGCAAGAGCGCCGCGACTCCGAGATACTCGTGGTTTGTCTTGAAGGGATTCCGACCCCAATACGTGCCCGAAGCCCAGGCCGCCCCACCCGAGCTGTTCCCCACAAATTCAGGTACGATGAGCCCTACGACTTCCTCGGGGTGAAGAGACCACGAGGCGGAATACGCCGCGCCGTCGGTCCCCTCCGACTCCGTCGTGGTCATTGTCCGTCGAGAGAATTGCGTCACGTACGAGACGGCCGGGACGAGCTGGATCCCTGCCGCGCCGGCCCCCAGGATACTAAAGCCGAGAAACAATCCGAACCGACGCGCAGCCACGGACCACCCTTGGCCTTCTCTCGCGATCTGAACACATCGGAAGAGCATGTAGAGGCCGACGGCTCCGAACAGGAAATACGCCATCTGAAAGTGGGTGGTGAGAATTACGAGAGCCACAACCCCGCCAAGCGCCGCCCCTGGCAACAGGTCTCTCCGCAACAACATCCACTCCGCAGTCGCGAAGAGGAGCGGAGTGAGTGCGGTGACGAACAGCTTTCCATCGTGCCCCGGATAGACGAGAGAGACTAGGTATGGAGCCAGCAGGTAGATCAGACCGCTGACCAGAGCTGCGGCTCGGGACCCGCCGAGAGTGCGGATCCAGACATACATGAAGCAGCCGGCGAGAAACACATGCAGGACGAGTTTCCAACCCAAAGCCCGATAGGTCTCCGTGAGAAACAGGAGCACCAGGGACGGCGGGTAAAGCGAGTCCCCACCGGCGAGCGACTCGAGGAATGGTGTTCCGCCGAGGATCTGAGGGTTCCAGAGGGGAAAACCCGTCGTCCGAAGCGCGTCCGCAAAGAAGGCCCGCGCCGCGTACCCGAGTGACAGCGTGTCCTGGCCGACGAGCATGCGGTCTGAAAAAATGAACTCGCGGAAGAGAAAGCCGGTAGCCGCCGCGAAGACGAGCGGGGGTATCCATCGAGGAAGGCCGCGGACCTCTTCCTCTTCTATCGGCTCGCGCTGCTTGCGTCGGCTTCGCGACCTCATCCAGCTCCACCCACGCCAGAGGGTTCCTTCACGACCCGACCCTCAAGGAGGTCCTTATAGATCTCGACGTGGCGTTCGACGAGGCGTTCGTTGCTCCACCGAGCCACAACGCGCTCGCGCCCACGGCGTCCCTTCTCTCGGCGGCGCTCGTCCCTGAGGAGTCCGAGCACCGCTCTGGCGAGAGCCGATGCATCTCTCGGTGGAACCAGCATGCCAACCTGATCGTCCACAATTTCGGGCAATCCACCGACCGCACTGGCCACCACAGCTAGCTGGCAGGACATGGCTTCAAGCGCTCCCACAGACGTAGCCTCCATCAGTGACGGAAACACGGCGATCTCGCCTGCCGAAAGGAGGCCCGGCATTTCTGAATGGGGCCGTGATCCAAGAAAACGGATCGATCCAACGACCCCGAGTTCGGTCGCCAGGGCTTCCAGATTGCCACGCTCCGGGCCATCTCCGATGACCAACACTCGTACGTCCGGAATCCCCGAGCGAATCTCCGGCAGGGCTCTCATGAGAACCTCCACGCCGTTCTTTTGGACGAGTCGTCGCGGAACGACGATCGTGCTTGCCGGGTCGGAGTCGACAGCGGTGCGTTCCTGGCGCCGGAAGGCCTCTGTGTCCACTCCATTTGTTAACGGCTCGACCGATCGGTCGCCGGCAAGTTGCATCGCTACTTCGGCGATCTCCTCCGAGGCAGCCAGGGCGTGATCGGGCCAGCGCACGAGCCATCGGAGAATCGGGGTCCAGATCGAACGCCGTGCCCGCATGAGGAAGTGCGAAGTGTGGAACGAAGCCAGCCAAGGACGTCCCGCGGCGGACAGTCCCGCAGGCAGGACTGAGGCGAAGGATTGTGCGTGGACGACATCAGCCCATCGACCCCAGCGTCGCGTAACCGGTATGGAGCCCAGGGCATATCCGAGCCAACCGGCCGGCGAACGGGAAGGCAGCCACACCCGCCTGATTCGGACCCCGTCGAGCTCCTCCTCGCTGGACAGGCGGGCCTGAGATTTCGAAGTCACCACACGGACCTCTATCCCTCGCTTGACCAGCCCGACCGCCAGGCCAGACACGTGACTCTCGAGTCCACCCACCTCAGGAGAATAGTAGACACAATGTAGGAGTACCCTCACGCCTGGGAGTCCATAAGTCTGGTCTTCAGAAAGTCGTCGACCAGGCCTGCGATCCTCTGGCCCGCCTTTCCGTCACCGTAGGGGTTCGCAGCTCGGGCTCGCTCCCGCTCGACGCGGTCGCGGCCAATCATCGACCGCGCTTCCTGGACGATGCGATCAGGATCCGTACCGACCCGAGTCGCAACACCCGCCTCCACGCCTTCAGGCCGCTCGGTGACCTCCCGTAGGACGAGAACAGGTGTGCCGAAGGTCGGTGCCTCTTCCTGGATACCCCCTGAGTCCGTCAGAACGCAGGCGGCGGCGGCTAGTGCAGCGACCAGATCAGGATATCGGAGTGGGGCCACTAAGTGGATCCTCGGATGACCGCCGAGGACCCGTTGGGCAGGTTCGGAGACCTCCGGGTTCGGGTGCACGGGAAAAACCACCTCCACACGTTCGTCGCTTCGCACGAGTTCAAGGACGGCTCTGAAGACCCGCTCGAGGGGTGCACCGAAGGACTCGCGCCGGTGGGCCGTCAACAAAATGAAGGGTGGGCTGGCTGGCCCCACAAGCCGCCGTAGGACTGGGGACTCGGGTTCGTCCCCCTGCTTGGCGGTCCCAAGGAGGGCATCGACAACAGTGTTGCCCGTTACGTGGATCCGCGCCTCAGGTACTCCTTCGCCAAGGAGATTTCTCCTCGCCCGGTCCGTTGGTGCGAAGTGTAGGTCGGCGAGAACCCCCGCGAGCCGTCGGAATCCCTCTTCCGGAAAAGGACTCATCAGATCCCCGGTTCGAAGTCCCGCCTCGACATGCCCGATGGGGATCCGGTGAAAGTACGCACAAAGAGCGCCGAAGAAGACGGATGTCGTGTCACCCTGCACGAGGACCACATCGGGGCGCCATTCCTCGATGATCCCGTCGATTCCGGCGAGACACCCCAGACCTACGTCCGTGAGTGACTGCCCACTCTTCATGATCCCCAGATCCCAATCGGGAAGTATGCCAAACGCGGCGAGGGCTTCATCCACGAGGTGATCGTGTTGCCCAGTCATAGCCAGCCGAGTCTCGAGTCGGTCGCGCCGATCCATGAGGGCCCCAAGCACCGGCGCCATCTTGATGGCTTCGGGTCGGGTTCCGACAACGAGGAGCACTCTCCCCAGGTGCCGCGCCCCTGTCATCGGTGGGAGATTCGCCCTAGCGCGGCTACCTCGTCTCTGAGCTCCGCAACCATTTCGGCGAGAAGCCCGAACCCGAACACGGTGAAGCCGACCGTCTCGAGCAGAACAACGAGGTCCAGCAAGGGGCGAAAGCCGAAGCCGTGCACGAATCGCAGATAGATCGAAAGAATCCCGACGGCCAGCCCCAGCACGACCAGGGCGAGGCCGAAAGTGCCGAAGAGAAGAAGTGGCTTCTTCGAGAAGATCGTGAGGAACCATACCGAGAGCAGATCCACGATACCGCCGACCACCCGCCACCCCCCTGAATACTTCGACTGGCCTGCCCGACGAGGGTAAAGCGGAATATCCAGCTCGGTCACAGAATGACCCTTGGCGTGGGCCAGCACTACGAAGAACCGATGCCAATCGTGGCGTAGCCGTACGTCGTCCAACACGGAGGAACGGAAGGCCTTCATCGAGTTCAGGTCGGATGCGGGAACCCGGAACATGCGGCGTGACAAACGATTGTAGACGGACGAAACTGCCCGTTTGTCATACTGACCGACCTTCCTGCCGCACACGATGTCCCAGCCTTCCGCAAGCAGCGCCAGGAATCTCGGGATCTCTTCCGGGGAGTGTTGTAGGTCCGCGTCGAAGATCACTAGAACGGACCGATCGGTCTGCCCAGCGGCCGTAAGGATCGCCTCTGTCTTGCCTAGGTTGGCACCATGCTTCAACACTCGAAACTCCGCCCAGTCCGCAGACTCTCGGCCGGCGAGTTCACCGGTCCCATCGGACGATCCATCGTCGACGAAGAGAACCTCTCCGACCAGATGATGTCGCTGGAACGTTTCCCTGAGCTCACGAACGAGCGCGGGGACAACCGGCACCTCATTGTAGGCGGGGATGACTACGGCGAAATCCCTTCGATACGGATCTGGGACCCCGACATCGGCGCTCGGTTGGATGTTTTCAGACACGCTTTCGCATCCGGGCTGGGAGAATTCCCAGCTGATCCCGGTACTTCGCTACCGTGCGTCGTGCAATCTTGACTCCGTCAGCATCGAGGAGTTCCACAATCTTCTGATCTGTCAGCGGCTTGGTCAGGTTCTCCTGGGTCACAAGCGTTCGAATCTTGTCCTTCACACCACGTGCAGAGATGTCCTCCCCCGAGGCCGTCGATAGTCCACTCGAGAAGAAATACTTGAGCGGGTGCACACCGCGTGGTGTCTGTGCGAACTTCTCGTTCGTTACTCTGGAAACCGTTGACTCGTGCATCTCGATGTGGTCCGCAACCTCCCGAAGCGTAAGTGGACGAAGGTGCTGCACGCCCTTCTCGAAGAAATCACGCTGACGGTCGACGATGAAATTCATGACCTTCAGCATCGTCTGACGCCGCTGCTCGATCGCCTGGATCATCCAGCTGGCCGAATTGAGCTTCGAGGCGATGAAGTCCTTGTTTTCTCCTTTGAATTTGCCTTTGTCCCGCGCGACCTCGCGGTATGACTGCGAGAGTCGAAGCCGAGGCAGACTCGTATCGTTCAGGAAAACGTGATACTCCCCGTCGATCTTCTCGACGATGAGATCGGGGAGAATGTAAGCACCCTCGTCCGGAGCGTACCGTAGTCCGGGTTTTGGATCGAGCTTGGCGACCTCGTCTGCGGCATCCTGTACCGCATGAGGTGTAAGCCCGAGGCTTCGGCCGATCTCGTTCCACTTGTGGTTCAGGAAATCCTCGAAGTGGTTTCTTACCAGTTGAAACGCCAGGGTCTCTTCTTCCCCACGAATGCGCAACTGGAGCAATATGCACTCTCTCAGATCCCGTGCACCGACGCCCGCGGGATCCAAACTCTGGATGACGGCCAACATCGCCTCGGCCTCGGCGATCGTATAGTCCTGGAAGAGTTCTTCGACCTCGGAGATCTCTCCTTGCCGCTCCTCCTCGTCCTCGATTCCGTTTGCGCGTGTCTCGGCGATCGCTCGCACATCAAGGAGCCAGTCGTTTACGCCCTCGACTACATCCTCAAGCGTGCAAGTGAGTAGGCCAGCGTCATCGATGTTCCCGACGATCTCCTCCCCAAGCCGAATTCTTCGGTCAGGGATCGCCACATGATGCAGTTGCTCTAGGAGATAGTCACGCAGATCAGGAGTTTCGACCTGAGTATGTTCTCGATACTCGCGTTCTTCGCGCTGGCCTCGGTAGCCCCCGGCGTCGAAGCCTTCAAGAAGGATCTCTTCCCAATCGATCTCATCGCTCTCCGAGCTCTCTTTTTCCTCAGCTTCGGCCGCCTCTTCGAGGGATACTTCTTGTTCAACATCCGGCTCCGCCAGCTCGAGGAATGGGTTCTCCGCCATCTCCTGTTTGAGATGCTGCTGAAGATCCAGAAGAGGCATATGAAGAAGCTCCATCGCCTGGTAGAGGCGAGGATTGATCTTCATCTCTTGCCGGAGTTCCGCGCTCTGGAAGAGCCGAGTCCCGAATCCGCTCATTCCACCGGGCCCAATCCTAGAGCGTCGGAAGCCGTTACGCCTTCTGTTGGCCGGGCGTAACGGGTTCTCATTCGCTCGGTGAGCGTCGGACCGAGGTATATGTCGGCAACCTCATCGTTCCAGATCAGCTCGGAGACACTTCCAGCCACTCTGATCTGACCTTCGTACATGATGTAAGCACGATCCACGATATCGAGAGTCTGCTCGACATTATGGTCCGAAATGATGACGCCAATGTTCCTATGCTTGAGAGAGTGCACGATCTGTTGGATGTCGTTCACAGCGATCGGGTCGATACCGGCGAACGGCTCGTCCAGAAGCATGAACTTCGGCTCTTGAACCAAAGCACGGGTGATCTCGAGGCGCCTTCTTTCCCCTCCCGAAAGCGTGTAGGCCTTGTTCCTACGGAGGTGTGTTATCGAGAGCTCATCGAGCAGCTCTTCCAACCGCTCTTCCCTTTGGCGTTTCTTTAGGCCTCTCGTCTCTAAAATGGCAAGGACATTCTCTTCGACGGTGAGCTTACGAAAGACCGAGGGCTCCTGTGCGAGGTACCCAACCCCCAGTCGAGCGCGCTTAAACATCGGGACTCGAGTAAGGTCGCTCCCGTCGAGAAACACCGTACCTTCATTGGGTGATATTAACCCGACGATCATATAGAAGGTCGTGGTTTTCCCCGCTCCATTCGGTCCGAGCAACCCTACGATTTCGCCCTGCGTCACTTCTAAGTCCACCGCGCTCACGACCCTCCGACGCTGGTAGACTTTGGTCAGTCCCTCCCCACGGAGGATGCTCCTCCCCTCGACGAGCGCGATGGCACTCAGGTGGCCGACACCCTCGGGAGCGGGGCCTCGATCGGGACCGATCGCGCCTGGCACCGAAGAATCCCCCATCATCGGCTAGCGTCACCCGCCGAAGGCGATGCCGGCGAAGCGGAAGGCAAGCCAAGCTCTGGAGGGAACGCAGAAGGCTCCTCTGTGTCCTGACTCGGGGAGTCCTCCGTTGGGGCCGGCGGCAGTTCCGGCTCTAGCTGGAGTCCCGAAACGCTCCCTTCGGCATCTACTTGGGCGACTTGGCCTTGGACGAGGTTCATCAAGATCCGGTCCGCAAGAAGGTAGCTGATCGCCCACAGGTCACGATCAGGAACCGTGGCTTCGAGTGAATCGGGACGCTCATCCTCGGGCGGGGAGCGATAGAGGGTCCGGGCGCTACCTGTCGCCACGAGCTGATCGAGTGTGTACGCTCCACCGCCCCCGCCGGCCTCTGGGCTCTCGAATGAAGGGTCGACAGGCGAAAACGTGGCAACAATCGTATCGCCTTCGATCCAGTCGTGGTCCAGTGTTCTCAGGTCGATTCCCAGACTGTCGGGAGCCGTCGCAGCGCTATCGGCATCAGTGGTGGTGGGACTCCCCCCGATTTCGTCTTCCACCCGCGCCTCCTCGGCGAGTCCTCCGATTGACTCGCCCCGAGCCCGACCGACCGCATGGACCGTCTCAAGTATGGACCCGGGAGCCCTCACGTCGAGGGAATCGGCGGTGAGAATGAAATCCTCCGCAACAGCTTGGGGTCGGGGACCATCATCTGGCTCAGCCGCACTTGGCTGCTCGGTCTCAGGCCCGCCCTGGGTTCCGTTGGCGGAGGGAGGCTGTGCCAACGCAGGCGCGACAGCCGTGGCATCTGGCCGACGCACGGAAACGAGATGCTGCATTTGCTCGTCCGCGAAATCGATCCGGATCTCATCTCCAAGCAGCTCCAGATCGTCCGAGAGGAGTCGCGCTTCTTCCCGGAGCGTTATTGCCGTAAGCTCGTTGTCGGGCAGCATCAGATCGATCGTCGTCGCTTCGAACTCCGTGCCCTCTGACTCCATCTCGGCGTCGCCCGTGAGGATCAGGTTTCCCACAATTCTGTCGAACCTCAGCGATCGGCCCGTTGCATGTAGAGAATCCCGATCGACTTCCACCTCACCATCGCCTAGCAGGAAGCGTTCCCCCTCGAATCTCAGTTGAAGGGCAGTGACTTCGTAGGGCTCCAGCGTTTCAGCGGTCGCCGCAGAGTCGGTCGGATAGAGCAACGCGAAAGCCGGTCGTCCGGACACACTCATCCGATCATCTGCCGCTTCCCCGCCGGTGTTGTACAGGATCAGGGTGTCGCCTCGGACGGCGGTGCCGTCCTCATGGCCAATCAACTGTACTTGCCCGCGAGCAAACAGTCGCGCCTCCCGCTCGAAATAGTCGGCACTCTCCGATCGGAGCTCCCGCTCACCATCATCATATCGGAATCGACCTACGAACTCAGTTCTCCCTGCAGCCTCGTAGACCACCGCACTGTCTGCCTGGATCCGGATCCCATCGCCACATATCAGGTCCGGCAGACCGATCCAAGTCATTCGCTGTCCAATGAACTCTTGAGAGTTGAGCACCCTGAAGCTCCGGAGGTCGCAATCCGTTCCAAGCTGTTGAGCACGCAGGAGAATCGGTTGGAAGGACATGAGACTGGCTAGAGCGACGCAGTAGAGCATTCGGGCGGGATCGGGGCCGCGGGAAAGGATCCTCACCGTCCTGACCCCGCCGTCCCGTAGACTACAAAGTCACCAAACTCAAGGTCGGAGCTGAAGGAAGTTCCCTCATATGTATTGCCGGCCTGTGTCATTACGAAGGCAGAATCACTCCACAGTTGAGCGATCTCAGGATCGTAGTGGAGCTCTTCCGTCGTGAGCCGACGGTCCTGGAACGGAACCAGGAGTACGACTTCGCCGTTCGCTGTCAGGCTCTCCCCGCGAGGGTCGAAGGTTCCGCGAAGCGAGGTGATGCGAGCGCGCTCCGAACCGTCCTCGTTGAACACCATTAGATCGACGCCGCGAAGTGACTGACGGACCGAGTCGCTCCACTGATACGCGGTGTCGAAGTGAAGCCGCGCGCTCCGGATTCCTTCGTCGTTCGTGATCGTCGTGATCCCTCCCATTACCACGCCATCTGCGCCTAAATAGGACTCGTCCTCCGACAGAGTCGGCACGGGCGCGTTTTCTTGGCAGGACCCCAGCGCACCTGCGAGGATCGCCAGCCACACGATCAGTGGCCGAAGGGGTCTGTTCCGCTGCATCTGTACAGGAAATCTCATGCGACATCCGCTCGCAGAACGTCGTGAAGGTGGACCATGCCCGTTAGCTGTCCCGCTTCGTCAACGACGGGGAGCGCCATGATGCCATGATTTTCCATTTCCCTAACCACCACTCCGGCGAGCATCTCCGCGCGAGCCGTCTTGGGGTCCTTGGTCATAACCTCGCCGACCGGGAGATCGAGAAAATCACGGGTCCCGTCCATCAGGCGAGTGAGGTCTCCGGCCGTCACCACCCCGACCACGGCACGCAGTGCATCAACGATAGGAACGGTTCCCCTCATGTGAGCAAGCGGAACTATGCAGTCCCTGATCGCAGCCTCCTCGGTGACCTCGGGGTAGTCCTCCGTCACCATCAAATCGCCAACGCGCAGCGTAAGACGCCGCCCGAGCGCTCCGCCCGGGTGAAACTCCGCAAAGTCATCTGGCCGGAATCCTCTGCGTTGAAGCAGAACCATTGCCAACGCGTCTCCCATCGCGAGAGCCGCTGTCGTAGAAGAGGTCGGCGCGAGATCTAAGGGGCACGCTTCCTCACTCACCCTGCAATCGAGAGCAACGGTCGCCGTCATCGCGAGGGATGAATCCGGATCACCGGTCAATCCTATGGTGGGTAACCCGAGGCGAAGCATGTATTCCATCAGTCCTGCGAGCTCCGCCGTGCTGCCGCTCTTTGAGATGAAGACCCCGAGGTCCTCTCGGGAAACGATGCCGAGATCCCCGTGAAGGCCGTCGACCGGGTGAAGGAACGCTGCCGGACTCCCCGTCGATGTAAGCGTCGCCGCAAGCTTTCTCGCGATGATCCCGCTCTTTCCGACGCCCGTGACGATGATCCGTCCCTCGACCGCCCACAACAATTCTATGGCTTCGCAAAAACGCTCGTCGAGCCGCTCCGCAAGCCCGACGATGGCTCCGGCCTCTGCTTGAAGGACCCGGCGGGCCTCGTCGAGCAAGGCCGGCCGATCCAACTTTGATCGAGTAGCCACATCGGCCCCCATCAGCTCACTCATCTGCTCGGGCAGCACAATACGCCTCCACCGCTAGATCCCACTCTCCCCGGGCCTGCAAGAGCGACTTCGCAAATTCCCTGACAGCTCCCTGCCCGCCGACCCGGCGGCTCACCCAAGCTGCCGAATTCCGAACCTCTTCCACGGCATTCCCGACGGCGACCGGAAGACCCACTCTTCGAAACACGGGTAGATCGGGCAGGTCATCGGCCACCATCGCAACTTGTGCCCAGTCCAGCCCGTGCCGATCGAGGAGTTCACGGACCAGCGGAAGCTTCCGTGCCCCCGCATCCTGGAAGCAGTCCTCGATCCCCAGCTCTTGGGCTCGGAGTGCCGTGGCGGACGAAACACGTCCGGAGACCAGCGCGACTCGGATCCCCGCGTCGGTCAGCAGGCGAATCCCGAGCCCGTCCTGAATGTCGAATCGTTTGAGTTCGATCGCCTTACCTTCCGCTGTCTCGCCCAGGTAGACGCCTGCATCGGTAAGGACGCCGTCCACATCCAGAATCACCAGCCGGACCGCGCGAGCGACATCGCTCGGGATCTCTGCCTGAATCGTGACATTCGCGGATCGCCCGGTCTCAAGTTCGGATCGGAATCCCTGTGCCGAACTCATCGCGCGACCGCCCCAGCCGCTTGAGGCTCGTCGTGACGAACCAAGGCGTCACGCACCTTTAGCACATCGTGCACGAGGGCATCGAGATCCGCGAGCGCTAGCATATTCGACCCATCCGACGGAGCCAAATGCGGCTCGGGATGTGTCTCGAGGAACAGGTGATCGCATCCGGCGGCGACGGCCGCCCGCACGAGTGCTGGAATATGCGTGGGATCACCTCCGCTCGACCCGTCGGCCAGGCCGGGTCGCTGTACACTGTGGGTTCCGTCGAAAACGACCGGGACTCCGCAAGCGACACGGGTCGTGTAGAAAGATCGCATATCGACAACCAGGTTGCCGTAGCCGAAGAACGTACCGCGCTCGGTGACGAGCAAGTTGGTCGCGCCCGCAGAACGCGCTTTCTGGACCACTGCGTTCATTTCTTCCGGCGCCATCCATTGGCCCTTCTTTATGTTGAGCGGCTTTCCAGTCGACGCCGCCGCCAGAATCAGGTCCGTCTGCCGGCAAAGAAAAGCGGGTATTTGAAGGACATCGGCAGACTGTGATACCGCTTCCGCCTGCTCGGGTAAATGTATATCCGTCAACGTAGGAAGTCCGGTTGTCTCATGTACTTTAGACAGCAGCCGAAGCCCCTCGTCCAACCCCGGGCCACGGGACGATTCAACCTTCGATCTGTTCGCTTTGTCGAAGGAAGACTTGAAGATCACCGGAAGTCCAGTACGTGCGGATAGGGACGCGAGGTGCTCGGCCACGCGTAGGTTCACCGCCTCGCCCTCCAGGACGCAGGGTCCGGCAATGAG
The DNA here is from genome assembly GCA_965215925.1 of Longimicrobiales bacterium. Taxonomy (GTDB): domain Bacteria; phylum Gemmatimonadota; class Gemmatimonadetes; order Longimicrobiales; family Gaopeijiaceae; genus JAAXGI01. The sequence continues at coordinate 852,418 of CBDCEQ010000003.1, forward strand.
GCTGAACTGGCCGAACAGGGTCATCCAGTCGTCTCCGCAGGCACGGCGATTTCGGGCGTCGGCTGTGTCACTCCCTCCGCTCGATGGGCGGCAGCCTCGACGAATGACGCAAAGAGCGGGTGCGGACGAGTGGGCCGGCTCTTCAGCTCGGGGTGAAACTGGCATCCCACAAACCAAGGATGGTCCTCTATTTCGATGATCTCGACCAACTTGCCATCGGGCGACACACCACTCACGCCCAACCCGCCTTCCTCGAACCGTTCCAGGTATTCCCGGTGAACTTCGTAGCGATGCCTGTGTCGCTCCGATGTCTCTTCGAGACCGTAAATTGCGGCCACTCTCGATCCGGCGTTGAGGCGCGCGGGATAGGCGCCCAACCGCATCGTGCCCCCTTTGTCCGTCACCTGCCTTTGAGAGTCCATCAGACAGATTACGGGATGCGGTGATTCAGGATCGAACTCCAAGGAGTTGGCCTCCTCCAAGCCACTTACGTTCCGGGCAAATTCGATGACCGCGCACTGAAGCCCGAGACAGATTCCAAAGAAAGGACGTCTTTCAGCCCGAACCCATCGGATCGTCCGAAGCATGCCTTCGACCCCCCGCGGCCCGAATCCCCCAGGAATCAGAATCCCGTCGTAACGCTCCAGGCGACGCCCGGGATCCTCATCTCGGTCGAAGGTCTCGGATGAAATCCAGTCGATAGCTACCGTTACGTCGTTTGCGATCCCGCCATGAATCAAGGCCTGCTGAACGGACTTGTAGGAATCCACGTGATCCGTGTACTTGCCTACCACCGCAATCCGGACGGTCCTGCCGGGGGGCGCTTGAATGGCCTCGACGATTCGCGTCCACGCGGTGAGGTCAGGGGGGTCTACATCGAGACCGAGTAGTTCGACGACATAGTCGTCCAGCCCCTGGCGCCTGTACTCGAGGGGTACCTGGTAGATCGAATTCACGTCGAGTGCCTCGATCACACCCCGCGGATCAACGTTGGTGAACAGAGAGATCTTCGACCGGATCTCCTCGTCGAGCGGGCGCTCAGAGCGGCAAATGAGCACCTGCGGCTGAATTCCTATCTGCATGAGCTCGCGAACCGAATGTTGAGTCGGCTTCGTTTTGAGCTCGCCAGCGGCGGTTATGAAGGGGACGAGGGTGAGGTGGAGGAAGAGCGCGTTCCGAGGGCCGACCTCTTGGCGGAACTGTCGGATCGCTTCGAGAAAAGGGAGACTTTCGATGTCACCCACGGTCCCCCCGATCTCAGTGATCACGACGTCGTGAGCGCTGGCCAACCGGCGGATGCTTCCTTTGATCTCGTCCGTAATATGAGGAATGACCTGGACTGTGGACCCCAGGTAGTCCCCTCGCCGCTCCTTGCTGATTACAGACTGATAGATTCGCCCCGTTGTGATATTGTTTGCCTGGGATAGGGATTCATCGATGAAACGCTCGTAGTGGCCCAGGTCGAGGTCGGTCTCGGCCCCGTCGTCAGTGACGAACACCTCGCCGTGTTGGAACGGAGACATCGTGCCCGGATCCACATTGATATAGGGATCGAACTTCTGAATCGTGACGCGGAGGCCCCGCTCCTTGAGCAGCCGTCCAAGCGAAGCTGAGGCAATGCCTTTCCCGAGCGAGGAGACAACGCCACCTGTGACGAAGATATATTTGGTGGGTCCTCCTTCGGGGCTCACTTGGTGTCCCTCATGAGGAGATGATCTCCTTTCCCAGATAGTATCTCTTCCATCCTGACGACATCCGCCGCCGTGTCGACACCAGGCTCAGCCCTTTCAACCACACCGACTCCGACTCGGATTCCGTCCTCCAGCGCCCTCAACTGCTCGAGCCGCTCAAGCTGCTCCAGGGCAGAGGGAGCCAACTCAACCCACCGGGATAGAGCGTCACGACGGTAGGCGTAGATGCCCACATGTCGAAGGAACGGTGCCGCCGAGAGTTCCTCATGACTCGCCTCCCCGTCCCTCTTGAACGGGACTTCCGCCCTAGAAAAGTAGAGAGCGCGGCCGCCCGAAGCCCTGGCTACCTTGACCACAGAGGGGTCACGCCGAGCCTCGTGGCTCGCGATCGGAGTCGCACAAGTCCCCACATCCCATTCGCGGTCGCGTACGAGATCAACCGCCATCTCGATATGGGCTTCCTTCACCAATGGCTCGTCTCCCTGGACATTTACGATCACCGAAAAGTCCCTAAACTCGGGCCGCCCGACAACCTGAGCTACCCGATCGGTACCCGAGGGATGCCCAGGATCCGTCATGACCACAGGAGCACCTAACGACTCACACAGTTCCCTGACCTCAGGGGCATCGACCGCAACTACGAGATGGTCGAAGATCCGCATCGACGAGACCCGCTCCCAAACCCATTCCAGTAGCGGGCGACCGAGAATGAGTTGTAGCGGTTTTCGAGGCAGGCGACTCGAGTCGAGGCGGGCCGGCACCACTCCGAGGATAGGCGAATTCACCAGCTTCCCCTAGATGCCCGGAGAGACGAGCGCGGCCGGCCTATTGCAAGTTTCACGCCAGTGAAGATAGAAAGAGCGCCCCCCGGGATCAAGACGATCCGAACGCTGCTAGAGGGGAGCGATGCGTCCCCGATCGGCTCACGGCCGGAAAGGGTGTGCGTCAGAGTTCCAGGAAGTTCTTCAGGAGCTGCTTTCCCTCCTGGGAGAAAAGTGACTCGGGATGGAACTGTACTCCCCAGATCCGGAATTCCCTATGGCGCATTGCCTGTACCTCTTCTTCGTCAGGGCCTGCCGGCGACCAGGCAACCGCCTCCAACTCGGCCGGCAGCACCTCCGAATCCGTCACTAGGGAATGATACCGGGTCACTTCGAGCGGAATCGGTAGGCCCTGGAAGATCCCCTCACCGATGTGTCGTATTTCGGTGGTCTTCCCATGCATCACTTCGCTTGCCCGAATCGTCCGGCCTCCGAACGCCTCCCCGATCGACTGATGACCCAGGCACACTCCGAGAAGAGGAATCCGTGCTCCCAGTCGTTGGACCGCCTCGACGCTGACGCCAGCCTCGCGCGGCGTGCAGGGCCCCGGCGAGATGACTACTCGCGACGGGGATAGGCCCTCGAGATCAGAAACGGTCATCTCATCGTTTCTGACGACTCTGGGGTCCGCCCCCAGCTCGCCGAGAAACTGAACCAGATTGAATGTGAACGAGTCGTAGTTGTCGATTACCAGAAGCATGTTGGTTTCGATCTAGAGGCCGGTTCGATCAGTAGTCGACCGGACGGAGGTAAGAGTCGCCAATCGAGTTCGTCGACAGCATCGCCACCGTAGGAAGCTCCCGTTTCCAGTGGGTCCCGTCTAGCCTCTTTGTGACAGTATCGACAGCCTCGGGATCGAACCCAGCCCTACCGAGATCCTTTGGACTGTACCCGCTGAGGAGCCAGAAGAGGATCTTGTCAGCTACTTGGTAGCTAACGCCCAACTCATCTTCGTCATGAACACCCCTTACGAGGTCGGCACTGGGGGCCTTTTCGACGATCCGCTCCGGGACACCCAGATGCCGGGCCAAAGACCAGACCTGCGTCTTGAACAGGTCCCCCAAGGGATTTACCGGCGGTGAGTCGTCCGCGTGCCAGGTGAAGTAGCCCAAGAGCCTCTCACTCTTGTTCCCCGTTCCAAGAGGCAGCGCCTTCAGCCGTGCTGCCTGGTCCCAGAGGATCACCGATCGAATCCTCGCGGCCAAGTTTCCCCTCCGGAGTCCCGATACGTCGGGTTCCTCCCCGTCGACATACGCGTCGACCGCCGGGGTTATCTCGATCGTGCGGCCCACGACCCCTACCGCCTGGATGATCCGGCGCCCATCCTCCAAACTTCCGGGATGGGACGTGGCATAGGGTAGGAGGAAGGCGTGCACGTGCTCGGGACCGAGCGCCCGCACGGCCAAGAACAGAGCAACCGCAGAATCGACACCTCCGGAAACGCCGATCACTACGTCGCGGAATCCCCGTCTTGCCCCAATCTCGTCACGGAGAAAGCTCAAGAGAGCCTGCTCGAGCAGTGGCAAGTCGAGGTCGAGACTGGAAGCATCCTCAGGGTCGGGTAGACCCGACGGGGGCACGTCCGCACGGAGCGGTGCCTCCGGCGGTTCATCTCGACGGAGCCCATCACCCTGGTCAGACGTCACGACCATCTCGTCGGTCGGTAGGACCCCGTCTCTCGATCCATTGCCGACCTTCGATAGTGAGTCGAGCAGATGGGGCAAACGAGCTCCTAGGTCAGACAGCAGAGGCGTACGCGCTCGTTCCCGGTCGGTGCGGGTGCGATCCAGAACAGCGACAGCGCTGCCCTCTTGAAATAGAGGCGCCCTCTCTCCGACCTCACCGCCTGGGAGATAGAAGGTGCTCCCACCCGGGAATACCTTTCCCCCCTCGCTCCCCACTAGATGACAGATCGCCACGTGTACGCCGTGCTCCAGGGCCGTCGCTCGGCCGACGAGATCCCAGAACTCGAGGTTCCCTGGTCGTCCCTCTTTGGGGCGAAAATCACGCGCCGGCGAGGCAGAAACGACGACGATGAGCTCGGCGCGATCCAGAGCGAGAAGCGTCGGTGCCATGGAATGGAGCATTTCCTCGCAAATGAGCATGCCCACCCTGCCGAACCGTGTGTCGAAGGCGCGGAACTCGTCACCCGGGGCAACGAACCGCCCCTCGTCGAAGACACCGTACGTCGGGAGGAAGACCTTTCGATGACGATGCACGAGCCGATACCCATCGGACTCGGGAGAAAACCAGCCTACCGAATTGTAGCTGGGCCCCCTTCCCTTCTCGTAGAACCCCACGACCACGTCGGGGGCATCGTGCCTGGGGGTGCCGAGGGCCGCGGCCACTTCAGAGGCTCCACGGGACACTTCCTCGACGCCGCCCTCAACGAAGTAGCCGGAGATTGCGCATTCGGGAAACACAAGCAGGTCGACCTCCCCGCTCGCGCGTTCAACCGTCTCGCGGATCCGTCCGAGGTTCGCTTCCACCTTCCCTTTTTCGGGTCGGAGCTGGACCAATTCAGCGCGTATCTCGGAAGAGTTCTGGGGCATTGGAATGACTCGGTATTCTGTCCGCGGGCTGCGGATTCGCAGTGTGGAAGATAACATTCCTCAGACCTCCGACGCTCTTACCTGGAACCAGGGCAGCCCCATGAGTTAGTATACATGCTGGCGCCAGCGCTACGGTTCGATCGGACAGACGCTCAGACGGCCCCTCCAAGGGTGCACTCTCCATGATCCCACGCCTCCTTCTTTCCCTTTTTCTTGTGAGTGTCGTCATTCCGCCGGGACTCGAGGCACAGCGAGCGCCGCGTGGCACGCCTCGGAGTACGCCTGACCTCGGGCCTGAGGAGGAGGTTTTCCAGAGCACACTCGAGGCAATCAGGGACTACGCGTTGGAGACCCGCGGGGACTCGATCCTATGGGAGCTTGCGATCGATGGACTGGTCAAGGAACTCGGCGACCCGTACGCCACCGTTCTCTCTCGCGACGAGGTGGCCGCCTTCGAAGAACAGAGCACCGGAAACTACGCGGGAATCGGTATCGCGATCAGCCAACTCAACGGGGCAGTGACGATCACAACGGTGTTCGGAGGGACGCCAGCTGAAGAGGCAGGGCTCATGGTCGGTGATGAGATTGTGGGCGTGAATTCGGACGACGGGGATGGTTGGTCGGTCGACGACGCGTCGAGCCGAATCCGAGGCGAGCCGGGGACGAGTGTCACGGTGTTCATCGATAGGGTCGGGTTCCCTGATCCGCTGCCGTTCGAGATCCTGCGAGACGAGGTTCATATTTCCGCCGTCCGCTCCCACCGGATTTTCGACGACATCTCGTACATCGTACTCGATCGTGTCACCCGGAACTCGGCGACAGAAGTCGATTCTGTCCTGACGGATATCGACGACGCCCGTGGGATCGTCTTCGATCTGCGGCGGAATCCCGGAGGCTACCTCGACGAATCCCTGAATCTTGCCGACCTGTTCTTAGACCGCGGTTCAGTCTTGGTGACAACGCGCTCGAGGGCACGGGGCAACAGTGGCCAACTACGAGAGGAATCTGCGCGCGCGCGGATGACTCCGCGGGTAGCGGACGTTCCGATCGTCGTCCTCGTCGACCGTGGCTCCGCTTCGGCGTCCGAGATCATCGCAGGTGCGCTTCAAGATCACGATCGGGCACTCGTACTTGGAGAGCGAACCTTTGGGAAGGGAACGGTTCAGAGCGTGATCCCTCTCCCGGAGGGTCGCCTAATCCGGATCACGTCGGGGGAATGGTTCACGCCACAGGGCCGCTCGTTGAATCGCCCGCGTGACCTAGAAGGTCGAGTGATCGAGCCGGATTCGATTCCAGAGTTCACTTCGATGGGCGGGCGGAGGCTTCTCGGTGGAGGAGGGGTGTTCCCTGACCTGGAGATACTGGGTGATACACTCTCCGCAGCGGAGCAGGGGCTCGTGAACGCTGCGGTAGAAGCCGAGCTGCCCCTACAGACGCGGATTCTAGAAACTGCGCTCGTGGCCGCGCAGACGGTGCAGGAGCAGGGCGACGACAGCGCCGTGGCCGGCGCAGTGGAGTTCCCCATCGAGGTCCTCGATGGCCTTTTCGCGTCGATCATCGACGGCGGGGTCGCCGAAGAGGTTCTGACCCCGGAGGCTAGAAGTTATCTCGCGTGGCGAGCCGAGGTCGTGTTCTACCAACGGCTCGATGAGCTGGCCCGAGCGCTGGAAGTTCGAAGCAGTCGAGATACCGTGCTTCAAACTGCTGTGCGATTCCTGCAAACCGTCGATGACCAAGCGGCCCTGTTCGAGCTCGCATTGGCCGAGCAAGAGGAGCGGGCCCAGGCGGAGCCGGAAATCAGCGACGGAGTCGAGTTAGACGATCCGAGATAGGTCATTTCGCCCGCGGATGGAAGCGGCGGTGGACCTCATGGAGATATTCTCTGTCGACGTGAGTGTAGATCTGCGTTGTGGAAATATCGGAGTGGCCCAGTAGTTCCTGAACCGCCACGAGATCTGCACCTCCTTCCAAGAGATGCGTGGCAAACGTATGCCGTAGGGTATGCGGCGAAACCTTTTTCGTGATCCCAGCTCGCTCTGCGGCACCCCGCACGAGATCCCAAATCGTCATTCGGGTCAGGGGGCGACCCCGCCGGCTAAGAAAAAGCTTGCCGGCACCCCTCCCCTTGTCGAGGACCGGGCGCACCTCGTGGAGATACCTCCGAATCACCTCGGACGCCGTGCGTCCAACCGGAACGAGGCGCTCGCGGGATCCCTTGCCCACAACCTGAAGCAGGCCTTCGTCGTGATCGAGGTTCGACACACTCGCGGTCACCAACTCCGACACGCGTATGCCGGTCGCATACAGAAGCTCCAAGACCGCCCGGTCACGCCAGTAGGACGGATGATCGGGCGAGGGTGACTCGACCATCCGCGAGACCTCCTCTCGGGTCAGAAAGGTCGGCAACCTTTGCCAGCCAGTCGGAGCCTCGATTCGGTCGGTCGGGTCGCGATCCAGCAAGCCTTCCTCCAAGAGGAAGGAAAAATAGGTACGGGTAGAGGAAATCGACCGTCGAATCGAACTGGCCGCAAGGCCCGATTCCTTGAGAGATGCGATATACTCACGGAGATCCAGGTGCGAGACGTCGGGTGGGGAGGAGAGTCCCTTGCGAGCCAGGAAGGCGACGAGGCGTCGCAAGTCGCGTCCGTAGGCCTCTACCGTGCGCTCTGAGAGTCCACGGTCGAAGGTCAGATAGTCTCGGAAGTGTTCAGTGCGGAATTCGGCCGACTCAGGCATCGGCCCTGTCGCGGAGGAGCGCAACCGCGTGAACGGCCAGCCCCTCTCGTCGCCCCTCCCAGCCCATTCCTTCGTTGGACTTGCCCTTGACCGACACGGAACCCGTATCGACTTCGAGCACCCTCGCAAGTCCATCTCTGATCCGTTGCGCGACGGGCCCTATCCTCGGGCTTTCACAAATGACGGTGACGTCTACGTTGCCGACGCAGTAACCCGCATCAGCGACCAGCGACACGGCTCGCCGCAGAAGCTCCATCGAATCGGCGTCCCGCCAGCGCTCGTCTGCGGGAGGAAAATGGCTTCCGATGTCCCCGAGACAAGCGGCCCCCAAAAGGGCGTCCGTCAAGGCGTGCGCGAGGGCGTCCCCGTCGGAGAACCCTCTTAGCCCTGCCGCGTCGGGGATGACCACCCCGCCCAGGATGCACTCACGCTCGTCATCGAACCCGTGACTGTCATAGCCAAAACCGATTCGCATGCGGCATCAGAACGGTCGCCCCGTCCCCCTCAAGGTCGAAAGGCAAGGCAGACGTTGTGTCCTCCGAACCCGAAAGAATTGGACAGCGCCAACCCAACGGGCCGATCTCTCGACTTGTCGGCGGCATAGTCAAGGTCGCATTCGGGGTCGGGCTCTTCAATGTTGATGGTCGGCGGGATTTTCCCGTGTAAACAAGCCATAACACAGACCACGGCTTCGACGGCCCCTGCAGCGCCCAGGAGGTGTCCTGTCATGGACTTCGTCGAACCTACGACGACCGAGTCGGCCGCCGAGTCCAATACGGCGCGGATCGCCAATGTCTCGGACTTGTCGTTTTGGGGCGTTGATGTCCCGTGCGCGTTGATATAGTCGACCTCCTCCGGATCCGCGCCCGCATCCTCGAGGGCTAAGCGCATCGCCGTGCGCGCCCCAGCCCCGCCGGGGACGGGAGAGGTAATGTGATACGCATCCCCCGACATCCCGAAGCCCGCGACCCGAGCCAGAATCGGTACGCCCCGAGCCTCGGCCACCTCACGGGCCTCCAGAATGAGGATCCCTGCCCCCTCGCCCATCACAAACCCATCTCGGGTTGCGTCGAACGGCCGACTTGCTGTTTCCGGTTCATCGTTGCGCGTCGACATGGCTTTCATGGCCCCAAACCCTGCCATCGCAAGGGGGGTCACCGCCGCCTCTGTTCCCCCAACGATCATGATGTCCGCGTCGCCACGTTCGATGAGCCTGGCCGCATCCCCCACCGCGTGAGCGGAAGAAGCACAGGCGGAAACTGTGCTGTAGTTCGGACCCTGAACACCATAGCGGATCGATATAAGACCTGGGGCAATGTCCGGGATAAACATGGGAATGAAGAAAGGGCTGACCCGCCCCGGCCCGCGACCGAGCAGATTTCGACACTGCTCTTCAAAAGTCGCCATCCCGCCGATGCCGGTGCCAACTACGACTCCGACTCTCTCGGGTGGGATCCCCGCGGGTGGGCCCCGGAGGCCGGCGTGTTGCATCGCCTCTTCCGCCGCAACGAGTGCGAACTGGGCGAACCGATCGTAACGCCGGATCTCTTTCGCCTCGAGCACGTTCGAAGGGTCGAAATCCTTCACTTCACAGGCGATCCGCGAAGGGTATTCGTCCGTAGCCTCGAAGCTCGAAATCGGAGCTCCGCCCGAGGTACCGGCCAGCAACGCTGTCCACGCGGTATCTAGCCCGATCCCAACCGGTGTAACGAGACCGAGACCGGTGACAACAACGTCGCGGCCGGTACGTTCACGCATTCTTGTCGTCCTCGGGCACCCTCATGCTACTCGCCTGTTCAGTCATCTCGCAGCCTAGACTCAAGACTCGGAGTTACTCTGCAGGTATTTGATCGCCTCCCCCACAGTCCCCATCTGTTCCGCGTCCTCATCTGGGATATCGATCCCAAACTCTTCCTCGAACGCCATGACCAACTCAACGGTGTCGAGGGAGTCAGCGCCCAGATCTTCGACGAACGAAGCCTCGGGCGTCACTTTTTCTGCCTCTACCCCGAGCTCGTTGACGATGATCTCCTTCACCCGTGCTTCGATGCTGTCCGCCATGCGTTTCCTCTTTGTCTGGGGATAGGTTACTCGACCTCAGCGGTGGGATCAGATCGACATCCCTCCGTCTACTGAAATTACTTGCCCGGTAATGTAGCGAGCCGCGGGGCCCGCGAGAAACCGGGCTAGGCCTGCCACATCGGCCGGACTTCCTAACCGGCCGAGCGGGATCTTCTGCGTCAATGCCTCCGCCTGCCGCTCGTCCAGAGCTGCGGTCATATCCGTCTCGATGTATCCAGGCGCGATCGCGTTGCACCGGATCTCTCGCGACGCCAACTCTCGAGCGACACTCTTGGTGAAACCATGGAGACCCGCCTTGGAGGCCGCATAATTGGCTTGCCCAGCGTTTCCTGCGAGCCCAACGATGGACGAGACATTCAAGATGACTCCCTCCCTTCTCTTCATCATTCCGCGGACCGCAGATCGGGTCATATTGAATGTACCCTTGAGATTAACATCAATGACCTCATCCCAGTCTTCATCCTTCAGTCGCAAAAGGATATTGTCACGAGTGATCCCCGCGTTGTTCACGAGGATCGCCACCCCGCCGAGTTCTTGCTCTACTTTCCGGATGGTTTCCCCCACCCTCACGGAATCTGCGACGTCGCATCCAAACCCAATGTGGCCCGATCCAGGAAGACGCGCCGCCTCCCCGCTCGCACGCTCCTCGTCACGCGCGACGATCGCGATCCGAGCGCCGCCCTCGGCAAGTTCCGTCGCGATTCCCAGTCCAATACCGCGTGACCCGCCGGTCACGATCGCAATCTTCCCGTCGAGTTCCATCCCCTTCCCCTAGTCGCGTTTCAGATCGGCGGGACGCAGAGCTTCCACGTCCTCGGGCTCACCGATCGACAGAGATTCGCTGCTGGGCGCGTTCCTCCGATTGAGCCCCGCAAGCACAGTCCCAGGACCGAGTTCGACGAACAGCCCTGCCCCGTCCCTCAGCATCGCTCGCACGGACGCTGCCCATCTCACCGGTGACGTAAGCTGGCGGATCAGCCGCTCCCGGGCGGACTGGCCGCAGCGCACCGGTTGGGCATCGACGTTGGAGTATACGGGAAAGTTCGGATCCCGGAACTCGACCAACCCGAGTCGATCGCGTAACCCCTCCTCCGCGGACTCCATCAAGGGCGAATGGAACCCTCCGGATACCGTCAAACGTACGGTTCGTTTCGCGCCACGCTCCCGGGCCAGTTCAGCTGCTCGTTCGATAGCGTCGATATCGCCCGAGATGACGACCTGGCCTGCCGAGTTGAAGTTCGCGGGCACAACCACAGAACTTCCAGAGTCGGAAGATTCGAGACAAAGCGCTTCTACGGCGTCATCCTCCATCCCGAGAACCGCCAACATGGTACCGGGGCGTGTCCGTCCGGACGTGGTCATCAGCTCGCCTCGGAGCCTCACTGTCTCGAGGGCGTCGCGAAAGGAAACTGTGCCGGCCGCGACGTGCGCCGAGAATTCCCCAAGGGAGTGACCAGCGGCCATCGCCACTTCTCCCAACTCCTCCCGGACCAGGCGCAAGGCCGCGACGGAATGGGTGAGGACTGCAGGCTGGGCATTCGCGGTAAGTCGGAGGCTCTCCTCAGGGCCTTCCCACATCACACGGGAGAGTTCGAACCCGAGTACGTCGTCCGCCTCCCGAAATGTGTCCTTAGTCTGTGGAAACGAACTCGTCAGACCCTTGCCCATGCCGACAAACTGCGATCCCTGCCCTGGGAACAGGAGCGCGACAGACGGAAGGGTCACGAACCCCTCGGTTCGAGACCAACAACGTCATCGGCGAGCTCTTTAGCAATGTGGCCAACCATTTCCGAGCGCACGGCCTGCGCGGCGACTCGAATAGCGTTTTGGATCGCCCGAGGCGGCGACTGACCGTGGCAGACGATGGACACGCCATTCACGCCGAGGAGTGGCGCCCCCCCGTACTCTACGTAGTCGAGCACACGGAATACCTCGGCCACATCCATCGTCTGTCCCTCTCGCTCCATCTCGCGGGTCAACAGGCTAATCGTGAATTCTGCGACCGACTCATAAAACTTGAGCAGGACGTTCCCAACAAAGCCGTCGCACACCAACACGTCGCAGGCGCCACGAATGATGTCTCTTCCCTCGACATTGCCCACGAATCGAAGACCGCTTTTTTCGAGAAGGGCGTGCGCCTCGAGAGAGAGCTCATCCCCCTTGACCGGTTCCTCCCCAATATTGAGCAACCCCACTCGGGGCTCCTCCACCCTCATGAGATCCTGCGCGTAGATGGTCCCCAGATAGGCGAATTGGACGAGATGATGGGGCTTGCAGTCCACGTTGGCGCCAGCGTCGAGCATCAACGTGGGCGTGTGCGCGGTCGGAAGGAGAGTCCCTATTGCTGGGCGAGCCACACCCGGAAGGGGTCGGAGAAGGATCAGAGAGGCGGCCATCACGGCTCCTGTTGATCCTGCGCTTACGAACGCGTCTACGTCTCCCTCTTTCTGGAGTCGGATGCCGGTCACGATGGAGGAGTCCGGCCTACGTCGCACTGTCTGCGCCTGCGAATCGTCAGGAAGGATTCGCTGGGGGGCGTGTACGACCTCGAGGCGCTCGCGTGAGCTAGGCTCGACCCCAGAAAGGCCCGCCGCGATCGATTCCTGGTCACCTACAAGAACCAGACTAAAATCGTCCAGCGGTTCATCCAGAGCCAGAATGGCCCCGGCGATCTCACTAGCCGGCGCCTCGTCCGTGCCTAAACAATCGAGGGCGATGCGCACACGACCCGCCTCCCGTCAGTCGATCTCCACCTCGATGACCGCCTCGTCCCGATAGAACCCACATCCGGAACAGACCCGGTGGGGTTGCTTTGGGTCTCCACAGCGCGGACACGGGTGGGTAGCGACGGGCCGAGCCTTGTAGTGCGTCCTTCGTTTGCGCTGGCGCTGTTTAGACGTGCGCTTCTTGGGCACCGCCATGGTTTTCGCCTCGCTTCACTGGTTATTCAGCGCCCGGAGGGCGTCCCATCTCGAGTCCACTTCGTCGGTGACGCACTCGCACGGCTCTTCATTCAGATTGGTCCCACAACGCGCGCAAAGCCCGCGACATTCGTCCTCGCAAAGAACGTATCTCGGTACCGCAAGAACCAACTCTTCCTGAATGGCCTCCCCGAGCTCGATCTCGTCTGACCCCGGCGGAAGGGTTCCGACCTCCGTATCAGCGGACTGTTCATTCGAGCGAAGGTCGGCGGTCGACCAAAAAAACTCAACCGGCTGCTGCAGAGACCGATCCCCCCGTTGAAGGCACCTTCGGCATTCGCGTACTAGCGGGGCAATCACCTGTCCAGTCGCAAGTACCTCGCCGGCCGCGGTGCGGGTCAGCACGAGGTCGACCCGCACGGGCCCCCCGAGTTCCAGATCCGCTCCTGCCCAGAGTGGATCATCCTCAGGAATCGAACGCTCGACCCGTAACGAAGCCACGCGCTGCAGATCCGTGAGGGTGACCCTGAACATAGCCGGTGAACACTACCCGGGATTTGGCCTAGTGTCAATTCAGTTTAGCGGATACCTCAAAGACGCGATTCATCATCATCTCTCAGAGCGCAAGAAGCGCGCTTTCGGAGAAAAAGAAGGCGATCTCAATCGCCGCATTCGCATCCGAATCGGACGCGTGAATCGCGTTGCGTTCCTTGGACTCACCGAACATAGCCCGGACCGTACCCTCGGACGCTTCGGCGGGATCGGTGGCACCGATGACCTCACGGAGCCGCTCCACCGCGCCCTCCGCTTCGAGAACCATGGGTACCACTGGGCCGGAGGTCATGAACGAGACGAGCGACTCGAAGAACGGGCGAGTACGATGGACCCCATAAAACGCCTCAGCCTGCGCACGATTCATCCGCGCCATTCTTAACGAGCTGAGCCGCAACCCTTTCCGCTCCAAATGCGCCACAATGTTCCCAAAGTTCCGCGACGCGAGGGCATCCGGTTTGATCATTCCAAGTGTCTGCGACATCTCATACGCTCCCTGATTCTTCGCTCGGTTGGGGATCCTGGCCGCTAGCGCCCGCCAAAAACGGCCTTCAGCACGGCGTCCCTAGTTAGGACCCCTACGATCTCTCCGTCCCTGACGACCGGGAGTTGAGCCACGCCTCGGTTGGACATAACCTGAGCGGCCTCCACGAGGTCCTGGTCCTCTGACACACACATCACCGTACGGCTCATCACGTCCCGTGCCGTGGCGCCCCACGTGCTGCCGTCCTGCGTCTCGCGGCGTCCGATTCTCTCCAGCGCGAATCTCAGCGCCTCCTGGGCGGTGACCATTCCAAGAACCTGAAGATCCTCTCCGACGACCGGCAGGGACCTAAGCTCCCTGCGCGCCATGAGCCCCACTACCTCATCGATGGGGGTGTCCGGAAAGACTCTGTATTGCAGCGGAGTGAGCACGTGCTCGACTCGTAGCGGCTCAGCGAAGTCAAGCACCATGAGAGCGGCGATCGCTCTGACTTCGAGCGGGGACCGTGCATCGAGCACATCCGTCTGCACGGTGGGATCTTGCAGCGCCCGAACGAGGGCCTCCGTTGCACCGGTCCCGAACGCGGGATCTCGCGGGAGGCGAAGAACGAGCATGGCCCTGGGACCCTGACTGTACGCGGTGTCTTCGCCGGTACCCGGTAAGGGATGAGCCGCTATTCCTAGGGAGGCCCACGGCGGGTCCGTTTCGTTCGGACGTAGGGAGAGCACGATGATCTGCTCGGATACCCGACGGGCCACCCCCCCTTCCCCCGCCTGGAGACGATCGAAGAGAGATCCTCCGTCGCGGAGGTCCGACCCCACGGTCGCGTCGGGAGGCATGAGGGAAAGCAAACCCTCAGCAACCGAGCCGACTTCGAAGGGAACGTGTATACGCTCCTCGGTCAGCAATTCACCCAGTTCCATCATCCGGGAGCGTATCGGCACCGGCGCCGCGGTCGACCGATCGTCAGATTCCCAGGCCCTCCTTGATGAGGCCAACGATATCGATTGGGCGGGTGGCGACCGCGATGCCACTGCTTTCGAAAGCTCGGATTTTCTCTTCCGCGGTCCCGGCGGACTCCGATATGATCGCGCCTGCGTGACCCATTCGCCGCCCGGGAGGAGCTGTCTGCCCCGCGATGAATCCGACCACCGGCTTTGATAGGTTCTCCTCAGCCCAACGGGCGGCATCCTGTTCATCGGTACCGCCGATCTCACCGATCAAGACGATCGCTTCGGTCGCGACATCTGTACCGAAGGCCTCGAGGCACTCGATGAAGTTCGTGCCGATTATCGGATCTCCACCGATCCCGATGCAGGTGGTTTGTCCGATTCCTGCCCGGCTCAGTTGGTCGACCGCCTCGTAGGTTAGTGTACCTGACCGTGAGACGACCCCAACAGGACCGGGCATCGTGATTTGAGCCGGAATAATCCCGACCTTTGCCTTCCCCGGCGATATCAGACCTGGGCAGTTTGGGCCGAGGAGCCGACTCTCCCTTTCTCTGACGAAGGCCGAAGCCTTCGCCATGTCTTGGACTGGGATCCCCTCGGTAATCGCGACGATGAACTCGACACCCGCGTCCGCCGCCTCCATGATCGCGCTGGCTGCGAATCGGGGAGGCACGTAAATGACTGACGTATTCGCTCCCGTCTCGGCGACCGCTCGAGCTACGGTGTTGAAAATTGGGAGATGGCTCCCGTCCGACACCCCGAAGCTTTGACCGCCCTTTCCGGGGGTAACCCCCGCCACGACACCGGTCCCATACTCGACCATCTGAGAAGTATGAAAGGACCCGTCGCGCCCGGTTATCCCCTGCACGACTAGTCGGGTGTCGCTATCGATGAAGACCGCCATAGCTAATCCTTCCCCTGCCCCTTTTCGTCGATTCAGGCGCGAGCCGCCACTTGGACCGCCTCCTCGACAACCTCGTCCATCGAGCCACAAGCCGAGAATCCGGCGTTGCCTAGGATCTCCAACGCTTCCACTTCGTTCGTTCCGGTCAGACGAATCACGATCGGAGGCTCAATCCGCGTGCGGCCGGTCGCTTCCACGATCCCTTTCGCAACGTCGTCGCAGCGTGTAATGCCTCCGAAAATGTTGAAGAGGATCGCCTTTACACTTGGATCCGATGCGATGATCTCGAGAGCGGCCACCACTTTGTCCGGATTTGAGGAACCTCCGATATCCAGAAAATTCGCCGGCTCTCCACCGTAGTACTTGACGAGGTCCATCGTCGCCATCGCGAGGCCCGCCCCATTCACACAGCATCCGACGTCGCCCTCCAACTTCACGAACGACAGACCCGCCTCACGGGCCCTCGTTTCCGACGCGGGCTCAGATTCGACATCTCGGAGCGCCTCCAGCTGAGGAAGCTGTCGAAGTCCACTGTCATCGATGCTCACCTTGGCGTCGATAGCTTTAATCTCACGACCGCGGGTCACAATCAGCGGGTTTATCTCGGCCATAGAGCATGAATTGTCCGTGAACGCTCGGTAGAGGCGCGAGAGAATCCGGGTGCCCTGCCTCGCCAAGTCGGCCTCCCCGTAGAGGAAGTCAGCGAGCTGGTAGGCTTGGTGGTGGAGGAGTCCGTACCGGGGATCCACGTGAAGCTTGAAGATCGCTTCGGGACTGGTATCGGCTACGTCCTCGATATCGATCCCACCTTCGGGGGAAACCATGAACAACGGCGCCTGACTCTTCCTGTCGATCAAAACCGCCACGTAGGCTTCCGATACGATGTCCTCGGCGGCCGTAACGAGGACCTTCCCGACCGTTAAGTCCTTAATGAGCATCCCGAGGATATTCTCGGCATGGTTGCGAGCTTCCTCAGGGGTCTCGGCGAGCTTCACTCCGCCGGCCTTTCCTCGGCCACCGGCGTGTACCTGCGCCTTGACTACCACGGTGCCACCTAGCTCCCGTGCTATCCTCTCCGCATCAGAGGGGGTCGTCGCGACCTCTCCAGGAGGCACAGGAATGCCGGCGCTCCGAAGGAGCTCCTTCGCTTGATACTCATGAATGTCCATCCGCTCCCGCTCACGGTTCTCCGGGGTCCGGAGGTCAAAAGCACGAACCCCCGGGGCAGGCGAAGATGCTCGCCGAGCCCGGGGGAATTTGCCCGCACAAGGTACCCTGGCCCTGATGGACGATCAAGCGCGCGCGCGCTCCTAGAGCTCTCCCTCATCGACCTGGTCGGTGAGGATCGAGCGCAATTGCTCGATCCCTTCCCCGAAGCCTTCCCAATCGCCTACACGGAGCCGATCCTCCGCGCGCTGAAGAGCATCGAGGGCATCGTTTGCCGCTCCATCCGATCTCGCCGACTCCACAACAGAATCCTCCACATCCTGGACGATTCCCGCCCCTCCTGCAGCAAGCGCCGCGATCGCTCCCGCGATACTCGGGTCCATGACCACTCGTTGGCCATCGCTGACGACGAAGCGTTGGATCTCGGGGATCGCATTGTCGTCCGCAGCCAAGAAGATCGGTTCCATGTAAAAGAGGGTGTTTCCGACGGGCACAAGGTAGAGATGCCCCGTCCACACTTGGCTTCCACCCTGTCGCCAGAGCGAAAACTGCTGAGAAATCTCCGGGTCCTGCTCGATCATCGACTCGATCTGACTAGGTCCTCGGATCTGCTCCTCGACCGGGGCATCCCAAAGCAAGAGCTCAGAGCCCCCCCCCGGGGTCCACCTCGCCGCAAGAAACGACGCGAGATTCTCCCTTCCCTGCGGCACGAACAAGGTGGACAGCACGTACGACTCACGAGCTTCGCCTGGCAGCCTGAGCAAGGCATACTCTGGCCGGTACATGACGTCTCGGAAGCCCGAGGATCCGGCTCCGGGCGACTGTGAAGTGACGGAGGACTCAGTCGCTAAGGCCCAACGGTCCTGTTGGCCGTGAAAAACGGGTGGATCGTCCTGATGATACCTCGTCAGCACAGCGGTTTGCGCCTCCATGAGATAACGAGAATACCTCAAGTGTTGCCGGAGCACTTCCGGCATCTCGTCCAAATCCCGGAAAAGAGACGGGAAGCCACGCCGGTATGCGTTAAGAATCGGATCGGCCGGATCCGTGACGTAGAGAAGGGTCTCTCCCGTCACCGCATCCACTGTCGCCTTGACCGAATTCCTCAAGTAATTGACCGCTCGGCGTCCTGGGATCTGGTGGCTTCGTGAAAGGGGGAAAAAGCTAGAGAGTGTGAAGCCCTCCATTATCCAGATGATCTTCCCATCAGAAACGACAGGGTATGGAGCCTCCGGGAGGTATAGGAACGGCGCGAGGGTCTGGATCCGTTCCCCTACCTGGCGCCGGAAGACAAGGCGGCTGTCAGCATCTACTTCCGACGAGAAGAGCAGATTCGCGTCTTGGAAGCGCCACGCTAGCCCAGCCGTCCGAAGAATCGAGCCCATCCGAATCCCGACCGGGTAGTCCAGACCAGGGCTCCCGGGGAGCCCGTCCGGGCCGAGGAATGTGTCATCGGTCGGGTTGATTACCGCATATAGCTGCGGGCTACTTCCGACGTAGACGGACGGTCGGGTCAGTTCTAGTTCGTCAGGAACACCCGGCCCCGGACGATATTCGGGGGGAATGGCGGTTAGGAACATCGGGAGGCGTCCCTCATCCGTTCGCCGATGCAACTGGCCGGAGACTGCACCCATTCCGGAGATGTAGCGTTCTCTTAGATGCAGATTCTGCCAATTCGGATCCGGGATCCCGGCCGGATTGACCTCTCTTACGGAAACAGCCACCGGCTCGAGCCTTCCCCCCGCCGGGTATCGGTCAAAGGCCACTTCGTGAAAATCGTAGTATTGGAAGCGGGCCTCGAGTTGCCGGAACGTTGTCAGCAGGGTGGTCTCCGTCCACACCGGCAGCCGATCGAGTCGTTCTCCGACCGCCCCCCAGATCTCAGGGCCGGGCACTTCGTATGTGAGCGGCGACCTCTTCATCTCGTGGAGGCCGAACCCGGTACGGGTGAACCGCACCGAGTGCTCGATATAAGGGGTCTCCCGATCCAATTCGTTTGGCTGTACCTGGAACCGCTGGATCAGTGATGGATAGACCTGCCCGAGCGCGAGCGACCCTACGGTGAGGGCGGCGGCTCCAGCCGCGATGGGAAGAAGTCTCCCACGATACGCGCCCCAGAACACTGCGCCCGCGGTCACCATCGCCAGGAGCCCCAGCATCTGGTAGGCGGCAACCCTGGCCTCGTGATCTGCATACCCGAAGATCCCCTGGACCCCAGAATTGCCTTCGACAAGGAGCCCGTAGGGTGCCAAATAGAAGCGGAGTCCCAGAAAGAGTACGAAGGCGCCGGCGAGCATACCCAGGTGAAGTCGAGGAAGACGCTCCACCACCAACCGGTTCTCCCCCCAGCTTATCGAGCCCGTCGCCGCATACGCGGCGGTGGAGACGACGCCGAGAAACATCGTCAAGATGAGGGTGAGCGTGCTCAGTCCCTGCAGAACCGGAAGAACGAAGACATAAAACCCGAGGTCTCGGCCGAGAATCGGATCGGCCAGACCCCATGGCTCTGCATTCACCAGGAGCATCGCTCCGAGGCCCGTCCCATCAGGGAGCGCCGTTGCGAACCAGAAGCCGACAAAGACGCATCCGAAGATGATCCCTCCGCGCACGTAGCTGGCTGGAAGCTGCTCTTGGATGACAAGGTCCCCGAACCTGCGTCGAAGCTGGAGGCCGGCGAACGTCTTGGCAGCCACTCGAAGATTGAGCCAAGCGAGGATCGCGGTGGCCGACCCCACCAGCGCACGTGCACCCCACTCCCAGAACAGCTGAGTGAGAAAGACATCCGCAAGCGATTGGGCTGAGAACCACAATACATCGACATACAGGGTGACTCCCCAACGCCCGACCAACAGGATGAAGAGAAGCCCCAGGAAGCCGGCGAGGAGTAGGCGCCCTCCCTTCAAGGATCGAAGAAGTGCGTCAGGCATCGATGCCCCGCTCCCTCAACCAGTCGCCGACCTCTTGGCGTATCTGCGCGAGGCGTTCTTCCGTCCGGCCCTCGAAACGCGCGACGAGAACCGGCTGGGTGTTTGAGGCCCTCAGGAGCGCCCAGCCATCGTCGAACATCACGCGAGCGCCATCGACATCGACCACTTTGTGCTGGCGTCCAAAGTGCGTCACGGCATCATCCACGATTCGAGACTTGACATCCTCTTCCACCTCGATCCGGATCTCCGGAGTTGAGACGTATCTTGGAAACGAGTTCGTTCTGTCGGCAAGCGAACGCTCGGAACCCGATAGGAGCGTCACGAGGCGGCATGCAGCGTACAGCGCATCGTCCGTGCCGATATACTCGTCCGCAAAGCAAATGTGTCCCGACAACTCACCCGCGATAGGTGCGCCGGTCTCGAGCATCTTCTCTTTGATGAGTGAGTGCCCAGTCTTCCACATAAGCGTCTGGCCTCCTGCAGCTTCATAGACCTCCGGGAGCAATTGCGAACACTTGACATCGTAAATCAAGAGCTGATTGTGGCCGCGTTTCTCAAGTAGGTCCAATCCGAACAGTAAGAGGAGAATATCTCCACGGATGATCTGGCCTGCACCGTCTACTACACCGATCCTGTCCGCGTCGCCATCAAACGCGATACCCAGATCGGCTCCCCCCTCCCGGACCGTGCGGATGAGATCCACGAGGTTCGCGTCCACCGTCGGGTCTGGGTGGTGGTTCGGGAATGTCCCATCCGACTCACAGTATATGGGGACCACCTCCGCACCAACCGACCGCAGGAGCCGCTCAGCGACCACGGAACCGGTTCCGTTCCCACAGTCCACAGCCACCGTGATAGGGCCGGTCAGCCGGAAGCGGGCAGCAACATCCTCGACGTAGTCGTCGAGCACGTCGGTCGTGGTCGCCTCTCCCATTCCTTGCTCTAGGTCTCCCGCCAGAATCTGTTCACGGAGCGCCGCGACGTCGTCCCCATAAAAGGGTCTCCCATGGAGGGTCATTTTGATGCCGTTCCACTCGGGCGGATTGTGTGAGCCGGTCACTTGGATTGCCCCGTCCAACCGGAGTCTCTTTTCGGCCCAATACGTGACGGGTGTGGGGACAGTACCGAGCCCTCGGACATTGATCCCAGTGGACAACAGGCCTCGGGTGAGAGCTTCTACGAGGTCGGGAGACGATGGACGGTTGTCCCCGCCGACCGCAACGATAGGAGGGCCACCGCCGACCATAGACCGCTGCGCGGAGCGCTTTAGGACGGTGCCGTAGGCTCGTCCTACGGCCTCGACGGTTTCGGGAGTAAAATCCCTTCCGACGATACCTCGAATATCGTACTGTCGAAAAATGTGCGCCGGGGGCTTCATGTCACTGTCTTTCGCCGGGTTCACGCCGTAGGGAGAGCCACACCGCCGCCGGACGGGACTTGCGGGTTACCGCTAGCGAGCGAGGCCCAGGAATCCATCCGATGTAAAAAGTCCCAAACCTTCCGCTGCGCTGAGAGCTCCGCTCAGCAGCCCACCCGGGAATACACCCAGGTACAGGATGACCCCTGCCGCTCCAACGAGCGTGAAGCGCATTGAGGTGGGCACCCACGGGGTCACGAATGGCTCTCCTTCAGTAGCAGGCCGCATCCACATGTACCACGCTACTCTAAGGTAGTAGTAATACGATACCACGGTACCGAGAGCCAGGAGGATAGCGAGGGTCCACAGTTGGCTCCCCACCGCCCCCTGAAGTAGGTAGATCTTGGCCATGAACCCACCCGTGCCTGGAAATCCTGCGAGCGAGAGAAGAAAAATGGTAAACACCATCCCGAAAACCGGATCGGTCCAGCCAAAACCTGAGTAGTCCTCAACCTCCAGACGGTCCTCCCCCTGATTTCCTACGATCATTAGGATCCCAAAGGCCCCCACGTTCATCACGGTGTAAACGAGCAGATAGAAAAGCACACTAGCCGTGGCGACCTGGTTCGCGGCGGCGAGACCTACCAAAAGGTAACCCCCGTGCGCGATCGATGAATACGCGAGCATACGTTTGACGTTGGTTTGTGTTAGAGCGACTAGGTTCGCTACTACGATCGTGAGGGCAGCCAGCCACCAAACGATCACGTACCAGGAGGCATAGAGATTCCAAAATGCTTCGAGAAAAACTCTTACGAAGGCCACCACGGAGGCCGTCTTGACTGCCGCGGCCATAAATGCCGTCGACGGAGTCGGCGCGCCCTGGTAAACGTCGGGGGTCCACATATGGAATGGGACTGCCCCGACCTTGAAGGCGAATCCGATCCCGAGTAGCCCCATTCCGGCAAGGAGTAGGCCCGTAAACCCCGCGCCCGCCTCGATAGTCTCGGCGATCTGTGGAAGGCTCACGCTGCCCGTCGCTCCCCACACGAGCGCGATGCCATAGAGGAGAAATCCAGAGGAGAAGGCCCCTAGTATGAAATACTTGAGACCAGCCTCCGCGGATCTTGGATCCCGTCGGTTATAACCCGTGAGCACATAGGCAGCGACGGACATCGTCTCGAGTGCCAGGAAGAGCACGATGAGGTTTCGCGTGCCGGCCATGATCATCATCCCGACCGTAGCCAACATTACCAGAGTGTAAAACTCTGCTGCCTGTAAACCTTGTCGTGACACGTACGGGACTGAGACAAGGATCGTCATGGCGGCCCCGACGAGGAGAGCCCAGTTGGCGAAGAGTCGAAATGCGTCCACCGTGATCATGCTGGCTTCCCCGAGGACCGTCACACGGTATAGCCAGGCGTTCATCACGGCCGCAGCCACCAGTCCCGCCAGCGCGAGCCATTTCAGTGCCACGGCTGTCTCATGTGAGGTTGCCTGATCTTCTTTCTTCCACACGCCGGCCAGGAGGACAGCCATCGCCCACGCGGAGAGGACGATCTCCGGGAGAAGAGCCCACATGAAGTCGGCAGATGAAGAAAAATCGAGAGTCACTGTGCGCTCTCCCCGACAATGCCCTCTTCTTCCAGGCGAAATGGCACGGCGGCGCACACGGCGCGCGCATCCTCATCCAGGTATTCGACGACTGCGCGGACCGCGGGCTCCATCCTTTCCAGAACCGGCGTCGGGTACACCCCCAGAAAGATCATTAGAAAAATGAGCGGACTCAGAACGACGATCTCCCGCCCGGTGAGATCCGGAACCGATCGGTTCTCAGGCTTCTCCAGTCGGTTGAACAAGATCTGTTGGACCATGGGAAGCATGTAGTACGCCGCGAAGATCACCCCTGTGGTCGCCACAACTGCGAATATCGGGAAGCGCTCGAAGGTCCCGAGCAGCACAAGGAACTCGCCGACGAATCCGCTCGTTCCGGGCAGGCCGATCGAAGTGAGCGCAGTGATTACGAACGCGGTCGCCATGAGCGGCGCGACTTGGGCGAGCCCGCCAAAGTCGGAGATTTCTCGTGTATGTCGGCGCTCGTAGAGCATCCCCACGAGTAGGAAGAGAGCTCCTGTCGACACGCCGTGCGAGATCATCACCATGAGCCCGCCCTGGAGGCCATTTACCGTCAGGGCAAAAATGCCGATCACAACGAATCCCATGTGGGCGACTGAGGTGTACGCGACGAGTTTCTTGGCATCGGGTTGGACCGCCGCAACCCATGCAGCATAGATGATCCCGATGACCCCCAACGTCAGGATCACCGCCACGACCGAAGAGTGGGTGGCCGCGTCCGGAAAGAGCGGCAGGCCGAATCTGAGAAACCCGTACGTCCCCATCTTCAGCAACACCGCAGCCAAAACGACTGACCCGGGGGTCGGTGCTTCGACGTGGGCATCCGGCAGCCAGGTGTGGAACGGAAAGAGTGGGACCTTGATCGCGAATGCGAGTGCGAACGCTCCAAAGAGAAGGAGTTGTTCTGTGAGCGTGAGCGGAGTCCCGATCAAATCCAAGAGGTGAAACGTCGGCTCTCCTCGAGCGACTCGAGCCTGCAGGTACAGGTACATGATCGCCACGAGCATGAGGAGCGAGCCCAGAGCCGTATAGAGAAAAAACTTTATGGCGGCGTAGATCCGACGCTCTCCTCCCCAGATGCCAACAATGAAATACATCGGAACCAAAGTCAGCTCAAAAAACACGTAGAAGAGAAACAGGTCCATCGAGACGAACACGCCGATCATACCCGTCTGGAGAAGGAGCATGAGAGCGTAGAACGCCTTTTGGCGCTCTCGGATGTACCGGAAGGAGCCCAGGATCGCCAGCGGCATCGTCAGGGTCGTGAGCAGGACCATGAACATGGAGATTCCATCGATGCCCAAGGAGTATCCGACCCCCCATTGGCCGATCCACTCGGTGCGATTGGTGAGCTGAAACAGGTCCCCCTGTGGATCGAAAGCCCACCAGAGCCCTAGGCTGACCAGAAACAGCCCCGTGGTCCAGCCAAACGCCACATGCTGGGCTTTCTTCACCGGCAGCAAGAGTACGACGACCAGGCCGATGAGCGGCAGCCACACCAGTGCGTGGAGAACCCACGCCTCATAGGCAATCGCCTGAAGAAGCGAACTCACGTCACGCGCTCATAGGATCAGGACGCCCAGGATTGTCAGAGCGCCGAGGGTAAGGATCGCGGCATAGGTGCTCACCTGGCCGGTTTGAAAAAGCGAACCGAACCAACCCAAGACGCGAGTGAGGGATCCGGCTGCGTTGACTGTCCCGTCGATGAGCGTCTGGTCGATCCACCGCCAGGCGAATCGCGACAAACCGATCAAAGGGCGTACGACCCACAGGTCGTACATCTCATCGACGTACCATTTGTTGTATAGGACGTTTCGGATTCCCTCCGCGGGGACCGCGGATTCGGCCGCAGGGCGGATCTCCTGACGGGAAACGGCTCGTGCCGTCAGAATCACCATCGTGAGGGCCAGGACCGTCGCGAAAGCGCCCCAGACGACGTGTCCCCCACCTACCGGGGAGGATTCGGCGTAGGGGCCAAGTCCAGCGACTCGTATGGAGTCCGCCGCGGCCGTGACCGGCTCCAGCCAATGATGCAGCCATTCAGACATCGGGAGGACTCCGAATCCCCCAAAGACCGAAACTTGAAGAGGCTCAGGCACGTTGATCCAGCCCCCAACGACCGACAGAATCGCTAGAATCACGAGTGGGACTGTCATCGTGAGCGGCGCCTCATGTAAGTGTTTCGCCTCTTCGGTGCCTGTGCGGTTTGTCCCATAAAAAGTCATGACCATGAGCCTAGTCATGTAAACGGCGGTGAGAGCCGCAGCTACGAGAGCCATGCCCCAAAGGACCGTAAACAGGATTTGGTACCCGCCGCCCGGGGCGGCGCCGGCGAACCATATGATCTCATCCTTCGAAAAGAACCCAGCGAACGGCCAGATCCCCGCGATGGCAACCGTCGCAATGGCCATGGTCAACCACGAAACCGGCATGAGTCGCCGCAAGCCACCCATGTTCCGCATGTCCTGCGGATCCGAGTCATTCTCGGTGGAGTGGAGCGCGTGGTGCATGGAATGCATGACAGCCCCGGCCCCAAGGAAGAGGAGAGCCTTGAAAAAAGCGTGGGTCATTAGGTGAAAGACCCCAGCCGCATAAGCACCTGCGCCGACGCCCAAGAACATGAAGCCCAGCTGAGAAACCGTGGAGTACGCAAGGACCTTCTTGATGTCGTATTGCTGGAGCGCGATTGTCGCCGAGAAGAGTGCGGTAACGGCTCCCACGGTCGCCACAGCCGCTGATCCGATAGGCGCGAGGGCGAAGAACACACCGGCCCGCACGATCAGATATACGCCGCCTGTCACCATGGTCGCGGCATGGATCAGGGCAGAAACCGGTGTGGGACCCGCCATAGCATCCGGGAGCCAAACGTAGAGCGGAATTTGAGCGCTCTTTCCGATGGCACCGAGAAGTAAGAAAAGGGCAACCGCGGTGGCCACCGTTCCGCCGTAGGGTAGCTGCGGTGCCGCCTCAAAGACGTTGACGAAGTCTAGGGCTCCTACGTTTGCGAAGATCAGAAAAATTGCGACCAAGAACCCGAAATCTCCGATCCGGTTGACGATGAAAGCCTTCTTTCCGGCATCGGCCTTCTCGCGGTCCTCAAACCAGAACCCGATGAGCAGATAGGAGCAGAGCCCGACCCCCTCCCACCCGACGAACATCATCGGGAAACTCGCGCCCATCACAAGCACCAACATGAAAAACACGAAGAGATTCAAATAGCAGAAGTACCGAGGATAACCCGGATCGTCCCGCATATATCCCACGCTGAACACGTGGATCAGGAAGCCGACCCCAGTGATCACCATCATCATGATCAGGGAGAGTTGGTCGAGCTGGATCGCCGCGGTGATGGAGAGCGAGACCGTGGTCATCCATGTCCAATAGCCTTGTACGAACGGTTCGTGCAGCTCGGTTCCTAACAGCCTCACGAAGTTGACCGTGGTCAGTGCAAACGCCAGACCGACCACACCAGGACCGATCCACGAGGGCAGCCGGTGTGTCAGGCGTGAAGTCAGAGGGGCGCCCCCGTCGTGTGCGCTGCTATCCGATCCCATCTCAACAAAGCTGCTCTCGCCACCTTCAGAGGCGCTATTACGAATCAGCTGTGCGCGGCGGGATCCAGCAATCAGAGCTAGGATCCCGTTCGTGAGGAAGCCGACAAGCGGCAGCATTAGGATCAGCCCCGGAAACACGGGGTCGAAGGCCCCCACCGGCCCTTGGGGCTCGACTTGGATCAGCCCAGTGGCGAGAATCTCCAGATCCGTCATTCGCTCACCACCTCAGAAGGCTGAAGTTCTCTACGTTCACGGTTTGGTAGTGGCGGAATATTGCGATGATCATCGCAAGCCCGACGGCCGCCTCGGCGGCAGCGACCGTCATCGTAAAGAACACGAACAGCTGACCCTCGATTCCCAGATACCGTGAAAGGGCAACGAAGGAGAGATTCACTGCATTTAGCTGGAGTTCAATACAGAGGAATACGATGATAGCGTTTCTTCGAATCAGGACGCCAAAGACTCCGATCACGAAGAGTAGGGCGCTTAGGACCAGAGCCTCGGCAAGCATCGCCCTAGGCACTCTTCTTGGCCAATGCGACAGCACCGACCAGGGCGACCAATAGAAGGATGCCAACCAGTTCGAACGCAATCACATAGTCGGTGAATAGTGGGCGCGCGATCGCCCCCACGATTCCCTGCTCCGCGAGGAGCCGATCCATCCCCTCCGGACCCGGAAAGTATTGATAGATCGGATTCTCGTCGGCTCCGCGCAGCTGCCTGGCCAGCAGCCCGGCCAACAGCCCTGTCACGCAGAAAGAAAGAAACGCGCCAAGACCACGTTTCACATCTGGCTCGTAATCGTGACCAAGGTTGAGCAACATGATCACGAAGAGGAACAGCACCATGATCGCGCCCGCATAGACCATCACCTGGATCGCGGCCAGGAAGTGGGCCTCCAACAACACAAAAATCCCAGCCACAGCAACGAGTGTCCCAACCATGAAAAGAAGGCTACCCATGGGATTCTTGTTGAGGACGACACCCGAAGCGCCGCCCACCGCAGCAGTAGCCAGAACGTAGAAGGCGATCTCAGTCATTCCGCGGGTACACTATTCGGAGGCCGGGTCCGAGGGATCCCAGAGTAGGGTCGTTGGATGATCCTGCTCCATCAGACGGTCAAGGTCGTAGACGAACCGATCCCGAGAGTATTCCGCGTTCTCGAAGTGGACGCCCACGTGGATGGCCTCGACCGGACAGACCTCCTGGCACATTCCGCAGAAAATGCAACGAAACTCGTCGATCTCGTAGACGATGGGATACCGGTTCCCCATGTCGTCCTCACCACCGACAAGACGGATGCAGTTGGCCGGACATACAGTGGGGCACAATCCACACGCGACGCACTTCGGACGGCCGTCAGCATGTGTCTCCATCACATGGGTGCCACGCCACCGTTCTGAAATCGCAGGGCGTTCCTCGGGATACTCGAGCGTGACCTTCTTGGGGTTCACCATGTGCTTGAACGTGATCGACATACCTTTAAGTGTGGCACGAAGATATGATGTGCTACCAGGCTCGGGCCGACGCATCAGTTTCACGGTTGCTGCCATGCTATCAGGCTCCTTCTAGTGGGGCCGCCGCTTTGAGCTCCGACGGGCGCCGATCCGTCTCCCCGACATCCACTGCGCCGAAGCCACGGGCCGCCACCCTCCGACTGGCCGCGCCGGTAATGATCCGATCTCGATCAAAGAGGAAGACGAAGGCCAGGGTTGCCAGGCCACTGACGCCCGTGAGAACACCCCCAAACAGAATGCCTTCCACCTGTAGCTGATCCAGCACGAGGACGGTGCCCGCGACCAACATCACGTACGCCAAGGAGGTCGGAAGCATGACCTTCCATCCGAGCTGCATTACTTGGTCGTAGCGGAATCTCGGCAAGGTCCAACGTATCCATATGAAGACCAGGACGAAGAACGATGTCTTGATCGAGAAGGACATGAGCGTCAGAAGCGTCTTCCACCACGAAGGCGAGGCCGCAATCGGCTCCCCCGTGCCCGAGAACCCTGAGATCAGCATGCCCTCGTGCCAAAACATGTGGTCACCGTCCCAGAACGGAACGCTCCACCCGCCCAGGAAGAGCGTCGCCATGAGAGCGGAGGCTGTCAAAATGTGGGCGTATTCCGCGATGAAGAACATCGAGAACTTCATCGCCGAGTACTCGGTGTGATATCCAGTGATGAGCTCGGATTCGGCCTCCGGAAGGTCGAACGGCAGCCGATTCGTCTCAGCGAGGGAGGACACCACAAACAGGATGAAGGCTAGCGAAAGCGGGAGTACGAACCAGAGTCCCAATTGCTGCTGCTGCCAGACGATCTCGGGGAGAGTCACGTTGCCCGCGAGAATGAGCACTGGAATCAGAGAGAGGCCCAGGGCCACCTCATAGCTGATCATCTGGGCTGACGATCGCACCCCTCCAAGAAACGCATACTTGTTATTGGACGACCAGCCAGCGAGAAAGAGGCCGTAAACGCCGAGCGAGGCCAACGCGAGAATGTACAGAAGCCCGATCGGGGGATCTGCGACCATCATGTCGACGACACCCCATCGGGTAGGGAGCGGAGCCGCAAAAGGGATGACCGCGAACGTGACCAAGGCGGGGATGATCGAGAGCGCGGGGGCGAGAACGAAAAAGAATTTATTCGCGGTCGCTGGGAGGGTCTCTTCCTTGAGCACATTCTTGATCCCGTCGGCGATGGGCTGTAGTAGCCCAAACGGGCCGACACGGTTCGGGCCCAGGCGGTCCTGGATGAACGCCGAGACGCGGCGCTCAGCAAGCGTCATGTACGCCACGGCAACGAGCACCACCGAAAAGACTACTACGACCTTGACGATCGCGAAGATGACGAAGGCAGCGGGCGTAAGTTGCTGCATACCGTTAGCCGCCGACGATTGATGTACGACCGGGAGCCGTGGCGCCGTCGGTTCCGATCGACGCGAAACGCAGCCCCCCAAACTCCGAAGCAAGCGCGGTGAATCGCCCAAAGGCCTGGTCGGCGGTCGTCGGAGCCTCTCCCTCGTCTGCCAGAGCGGCCCCGATAGCTCCCAAGATTCTCCAGGCGGGAAGAGCCGATCCGGGCGCGCTGAGTCCCGGCCAAAATCGCTGGATTCGACCCTCATGGTTCGTGAACGACCCTTCCTGTTCGGCAAAAGTCGTAACCGGAAGAATCGCGCCCGCCGTCTTGGCACCCCGAGAGGGGTAGCTCCCGAGATACAGATAGAAGGTGGCCCCCGCCCCGAAATCGTCAGGAACATCCGGGAGTTCGTCCCCCAGAACGATCAGGATCCCCTCGTGACCCATGGCCTGACCAAGTCCTCCCTTCGCATCATCATCTCCCACCCGACTCATACCGAGGCGATCGGCTCCACCCGTGTTTGGGGAGAGATCGCGACGTCGGGAGAGCTGAGAGAACCCAGGGAGAGGGATCTCTTCCTGTGCCCGCTGAGATCGGTAGACGATCTCGCCCCCTCCAAGCGCGGAAACCAACGTACGGAGTTCCGCCAGATCTTCATTCGAGGCGTGGGGCGAAGCGACGGCGAATACCGCCTCGGATCCTTCGAGAGTCTGCCCTAATTGACTCACAACGGTATCGATCACTTCGGACCACTCGACGGAGTCACTCTGATGACCAGTTCCGGACAGCACGGGCTGGGTGATACGGTCGGTCCGATTCCAGGACTCATAACGCCCGCGCCCGTAGTCACACATCCAGTACCCGTTTACAACCGGATTCGAACGAGGCTTCAATCTCTGTACGATGTTGTCTCGCACGTGCAGGTCGATATTGCATCCCTGCGAACAATTCGGGCAGATCGACGGCGTGTGCTCGAGATCCCAGGCCCTCGCCTTGTGGAGGAAGTCCTTGGAGACCAGAGCTCCGACCGGACAGATATCCACGATGTTCCCTGCGTACGGAGATCCCTCGACACCCTCCTCGAAGAAGGTGTCGATCACCGACCGATCTCCCCGTTCAACTACCGTGAGGAGCGGGTCCTCCGCGATCTCATCCATGAACCGGACACATCGGGTGCACATCACACACCGGTCACCATAGAAGAGCACGTCCCCGCCGAAATCATCTCGACCGAAAACCCGCTTCGGCTCGCGGCTTCGTCCGTGCTTCCGCCCTTCTGCGAACACATAATCCTGGAGCTTGCACTCACCGGATTGGTCGCAAATCGGGCAGTCGAGCGGATGATTGGCCAGATAGAACTCGAGCACACCCCCGCGCATCCCTTTGGCCGCCTCGCTTTCAGTGTGGACGACCTGACCGTCCTGCGCGGCGGTGACGCAGGAGGGAACCAGTTTCGGAGCGCCCTCGATTTCAACGAGGCAAAGGCGGCACTGGGCAGGCGCCGAAAGACCCGGGTGGAAACAGTAGTGAGGGACTTCCGTCCCTACGGTCTCGGCCGCTCGAAGAATCGTCGCGCCCTTTGGCACAGTCGCCTCTCGCCCATCGATTGTCAGGGTGACCACATGCTGTTCGAGCGGAGTGTCGGTCATATCACGCAACCCCGACCGCCTCCCCTCTTCGGATCAGCGAGAGGTAGTCGTCCCTGAACTTCTCGATCGATGAAGCGACCGGGGCAGCGGCAGAGTCCGAGAGGACACAAATGGTCGTTCCGGTCATCTGTTCCCCGAGTTCGAGCAGCGTATCGAGGTCTTGCTCGGTCCCCTTCCCTTCTTCGATTCTCGATAGGATCCGGGAAAGCCAGGTGGTCCCCTCTCGGCACGGCGTGCATTGGCCACACGATTCATGGGCAAAGAAATCGACCATCCGGCGAACCTGCTTGACGATGTTGGTCGAGTCATCCATGACGATGACCGAGGCGCAGCCCAACATCGACCCCCGTTCAACGACGCCCTCGTAATGGAGCTCGCATCCATCGCACTCCTCGGCGTTCATGATAGGGACCGACGCGCCTCCCGGGATTACAGCCTTCAACTGCCTTCCATCGGGGATCCCGCCACATACTTCGTGAATCAATTCATTCATCGGAAAACCCATCGGCAGCTCGTAGTTTCCCGGCCGCCGAACATGCCCGCTGACGCAGAAGAGTTTGGTCCCAGGGCTCTTCTCCGTGCCCCATTGACGGTACCACTCCCCACCATGCCGCACGATATGAGGCACTGCGCAGAGGGTCTCTACATTGTTGATGGTCGTGGGTTGGCCGAAAGCGCCCATAGCCGCGGGGAACGGCGGTTTGATCCTTGGGAGTCCGCGTCGCCCTTCGAGCGATTCCATCAGCGCGGTTTCCTCTCCGCAGATGTAGGCACCTGCACCCTGGTGGACGGTCACGTCGATTGATATTCCCGAGCCAAGAATATCCTCTCCCGCCAGATTGGCCTCGTACGCCTCCTCCACGCCCCGCGCCAAGACCTGATTGGCCTCGAAGAACTCTCCGCGGCAGTAGATGTAGATGTGATCAGCCTGGATCGCATAGGCGGCGATGAGGCACCCCTCGATGACCTGATGAGGGGTCCAGCGCATGAGCTCACGGTCCTTGAAGGTACCGGGCTCCGACTCATCCGCATTGCAACAGAGGTAGTGAGGCCCAGCTTTCTCCTTGGGCATGAAGGACCACTTCACACCGGTCGGGAAGCCTGCGCCGCCTCGGCCGCGCAAACCGGATTCCTTGACCGTTTCGATCACACCGTCCCGACCCACCTCGAGCGCTCGAGTCAACCCCTCGTACCCTCCGATCGCGCGCCATCCGGCCAAAGGGCGAGACCTAGGATCTCCCCATCCGTTGGACAGGACCCGAACCTCTTTTTCGTGCGTGTAGGGATAGGCCACTACTCCGCCTCCGATCGCAGCTGAGCCACAACAGTCGGTACATCAGGGGCGCATATGTTCTCGAAGTAGCGGGAATTGATCTGTACCGCGGTCGGAAAGCCGCACGCAGCCAAGCACTCGACCTCCATGACCGTGAAGAGCCCATCGTGAGAGGTCTCTCCCAACTCCGTTCCGGTCTCCTCGAGGAAGGCAGCAAGAACCTCGTCCCCCCCGCAGAGGTTGCACGAGATATTCGTGCACACCTGTATCAGAAAACGGCCAACTGGCCGTTTGTTGTACATCGTGTAAAACGACACGACGCCGCGCACGTATGCATCCGAGAGCTCGAGCAACGCCCCGACCTCTTTCATCGTCTCTTCCGAAATATGGCCGCGTAGCTCCTGGGCAAGATTGAGTACTGGAATCAGCGCGGCACGGGAATCCGGATATCGTGACAGGATTTTCGCCACACGTTCCTCGTATGCACCTTCGAAGAGCGGGGCTAGGGGATCCTTGCTAGGAAGCATGAAGGGACGTGCCGTGGCAGCCCCTGGATGCCCGCCATCCGCTGGTATCACACCCACGTAGTCGCTACCACGCACGTCCGCCTCTGTGAGGTCGAACTCCCCGGTATTTCCCGCCCAGTTGGGATTGCGGAATGGGATGTCCTGGGACGTGGCGCTGGTCCCCGAATCGCTCACCGGTCGATCTCCCCCAGGACAATGTCGAGGCTGGCGTTTACGACGATCACATCAGCGAGCAACCCACCTTCCACGAGCTTCGGAATCACCGAAAGGTTTATGAACGATGGGGGCCGGACCCTCCAACGAACCGGTTTCGAGCCGCCGTCGCTCACGACGTACATGCCCAACTCTCCCTTTGAGCCCTCGATTGCAAAATAGGACTCCCCGGCCGGCGCCTTGACACCGTCCATTACCAACTTGAAGTGATGGATCATCGACTCCATGTCATTCAGACAATCGGTCTTCCGGGGCAGCACGACCCTGGGGTCGTCGACATTTATCGGGCCATCGGGAAGGCGGTCGAGAGCTTGTATGAGGAGGCTGCAGCTCTGTAGCATCTCTTCCGTCCGCACCATGTACCGATCATAGCAATCCCCATGTTCGCCAATGGGGATCTCGAAATCATAGCTCTCGTAGTCGTAGTAGGGCCTGTCTTTCCTAAGGTCGTAAGGGACGCCGGATGCTCTGAGGTTTGGCCCCGAGAAGCCGGAATTGATTGCCTCTTCACCCGAGATCGTCCCAACTCCCTGAGTCCGGCCCAAGTGGATGCCATTCGTCGCCAGGAGCGCTTGGATCTCATCGAGCGTCTTCGGCAACGTTGTCGCGAACTCCCTTACCCCCTCGCTCCACCCCTCCGGAATGTCGGCCATCATACCGCCAACTCGGGTTGCCGAGGTTGTGATCCGCGCTCCTGAGAAGGCGTCGTGCAATTGATAGACACGCTCTCGCTCTTGGAACGCATAGAGAAAGGGCGTGAAAGCTCCCACATCGATCGCCCAGGTGCCGAGCCAAAGGAGGTGCGAGAAGATCCGGTCCAGCTCCATACAGATGACTCGCACGACCTTGCATCGATCAGTCACATCGATGCCCATCAGCTTCTCGACTGCCATCACGTAGGCGCAGTTGTAGATCAGTGGCGCGAGATAGTCCATGCGGTCCGTGAGGGGTACGATCTGATTCCAGTCCCGGTATTCACCCAGTTTCTCGAATGAGGAATGGAGATATCCGATGTGCGGTATGCACCGAATCACCTTTTCTCCCTCTAGCTCCAAGACCAAGCGAAGGACACCGTGCGTCGCTGGATGCTGAGGGCCGATGTTTATCAGCATGTTATCCGAGCCGAAATCCGGCTCAGGAAGATCTGCCGGCTCCGCGAGGCCGTCCCGGGGCCGGAAGTCCATCCCTAGCTCGGGGGTGCGGGAGAGCTCGTATTCTACCGCTCGGCGTGGCGTCATGAATCCGGGGGATCGTGGCGCGATTCGCCACTCTCAGCAGTCTCTTGCCATCGGACCAGCTGGGGCTTCCGAGCGCCACTTAGGTCTCCGGGGATGTAGGAGTCCTCGGGCTCGTGAGACAGGGCTCGACGGGTCTGTTCCTCCCGAGTGAACCGACCTCTCAAGGGGAAATCCTTCCGAAGGGGATGCCCTTCGGCATAGTTCTCTGGCATGAGTATCCGCCGGAGATCGGGATGGCCGCGAAACGACACCCCGAACATGTCGTACACCTCCCGCTCCAACCAATCGGCCGAAGCCCAGAGTCGAACGACCGAATCGATTTCGAGCGCGGAAAGCGGAAGCTCAGCTTTGATTCGGAGCGCGCGGCGATGCGGGATCGAGAACAGCTGATAGACGACCTGGATCGGACGTCCGGCACCATAATCCACCGCAGTTAAGTCAGAAAGATAGTTGTATGATTGCTCTGGATCTTCCTTGAGCCACTCGAGAATCTCGACGATCTGTGGAGCCTCGACGTAGACCAGGTGTTCGTCGCCCGCCGTCACTTCGTGTCGGACTATGGCACCCTCGAAACGTGCACGAAGTGCATCAACGCACCCATCTGGCTCGACAACGGACTCCTCGGCGATCGTGGGAACCTGCTTGCTCATCCGAGCGGTCGATCCGGCGTTCCTCGAGACAAGTCGGTTCTTGGGCCGCTGGTTTCGTCTTGCTGAGTGGAGTTCCCGAATGGCCCTGAGAGTGCGCGGACCTCGACATCATCGGCCCGCGGCCGGCCAACCTGGTCGGGATCTTCCGATCGGTGCTTGGCATGATTGGCCAAGGTCTCGCCCCTTACCTTCTCCTGAATCATCATTAACCCATAGATCAGCGCCTCGGGTCGTGGAGGGCATCCTGGAACGTAGACATCAACGGGCATGATCGTGTCGATCCCCTGGACCATCGAGTAGACATCGAAGACGCCACCGGACGAAGCGCAGGCCCCCATGGACACGCACCATTTGGGTTGCGGCATCTGATCCCAGATCCGCCTGAGTACCGGAGCGAGCTTGTAGGGGACCCGACCGGCGCAGATTAGCACATCGGCCTGCCGCGGCGAAAAGGCCATCCGCTCCATTCCGAAACGAGCCAGGTCTTGATCTGACGCGGCGGATGCCATCATCTCGATCGCACAGCACGCCGTTCCGAAAGGCATGGGCCAGAGAGAGTTGCGACGGGCCCAGTTAACTACGAAGTCAATCTTGGTCGTCAAGAAAGTCGGGGTACCGGCCCCTAGAAGCCCCCCGGCGGCATCACCCGACAATTGCAGCGGCTCACTCATTCCCAGTCAAGCCCACCCTTTCGCCATTCGTACACGAGGCCAACGACGAGGACTGCGGTGAAGATGAGGATGGCCAGGAATCCCGCCCAGCCCAAGCTCCGCATCTCCACTGCCCACGGAATGAGAA
This sequence comes from Longimicrobiales bacterium, assembly GCA_965215925.1. Taxonomy (GTDB): domain Bacteria; phylum Gemmatimonadota; class Gemmatimonadetes; order Longimicrobiales; family Gaopeijiaceae; genus JAAXGI01. The sequence goes on from CBDCEQ010000003.1 coordinate 887,951, forward strand.
AAATGGCTTCGAGGTCGAAGATGATGAAGCTGATTGCCACTGTGTAGAAGCTCACCGAGAACCGTCCCCGTGTGTCACCGAGGGCGATCATTCCCGATTCATAGGGCATTTCCTTCTCGGGCGTAGCTCGGCGCGGATTGAGGAGATGCGATGCGGCCAACATGCCGACCGCGTTCAGCACCGAGACGCCCAAGAGGATCAGGATCGGCAGATAGCTCGCGGCCATGACGACCCGTCTAAAGACTTTGTGAAATCGTTCACTTGTTCGAGCTCGGAATCTACCCGGGCATTGGAACGGGTGTCAACGGACACCGAATACCTCCTCGAACCAGCTCGGATCGGGTCTCCCCGCACGGCCCCTTTCCCCGGTGCGCATCCCCAGCCTATACTCTCGGCGCCTTCGGTGGGCAGCCCCACGATAACGTTCCACGTGAGCGGTCGCGGGATCGAATTTCAACCGCACTCGTATGCCGGGAAACCCTGGGAATCGATGACGATCCGAAACGACCGCTGGATCCGCAGGATGGCCGAAGAACACCAGATGATCGAGCCCTTCGAGTCAGGTCAGGTGCGCACTGGAACGATATCGTACGGTGTCTCGTCCTTCGGTTATGACATTCGAGTCGCGCCCGAATTCAAGGTCTTCACCAATGTGCATAACGTGGTCGTTGACCCCAAAGACTTCGATGGGCGCTCCTTCGTGGACGTTAACGCGGATGCGTGCATTATCCCACCCAACTCATTTGCGCTTGCCCGCACGGTGGAGTTCTTCCGCATTCCCAGAGACACGCTTGTCCTGTGTGTCGGGAAGAGCACCTACGCGCGGTGCGGAATCATTGTCAACGTGACTCCGCTCGAACCGACGTGGCAGGGATTTCTGACCTTAGAGATCTCCAATACAACTCCCCTTCCAGCGAAGATCTACGCGGATGAAGGGATCGCGCAGCTCCTCTTCTTCCAGAGCGATGAAGAGCCGGAGACCGCGTACGCGGATCGCAAGGGGAAGTATCAGAACCAAGTGGGCGTGACGCTACCGAAGCTGTGACGAACAGAATCGATGGGGAGCGCGAGCGGTCCGGGCTTCCCTAGCCCGGGCTCCGGCCGATCAATCCAGAGCCGCCATCGTCGAACGGACTGACTCCGCGCTACTCGCAAGCTCCGACCTCTCCGCCTCGGAAAGCTCTACCTCAAGGACCGCCTTCAGTCCGCCTTCACCCAGCTTGCACGGCACCCCCAGGAAGATTCCCTCTTGGCCGTATTCGCCCTCGAGGTACACGGCGCAAGGCAAGATTCGATTCTTGTCCTTTACGATCGACTCCGCCATCTGAACTGCAGCAGACGAAGGCGCGTAGTAGGCACTTCCAGTTTTGAGATAGCTCACAATCTCAGCTCCTCCCTTCCGCGTGCGCTCGATCAGCGCTTCAATGCGGTCTTTCGACAGGAGTTGACTAAGGGGGATTCCGCTGACCGTCGTGTAGCTTACCAGCGGCACCATGGTGTCTCCATGCCCGCCCAACACGAGCGCTTGGATATCCTCCACACTGACATCAAGCTCGAGCGCGATGAAGGACCGGAAGCGGGCCGTGTCCAGGACGCCTGCCATCCCGAGAATCCGCTCCCGCGGGAACCCGGTTGTCGTCATCGCAACGTAGGCCATGACGTCGAGTGGATTCGAGACCATGATGATGATGGACTGCGGAGCCACACGGGCGATCTCGGTAGACACTGAGCGGACGATCCCTGCATTCGTCCGAAGAAGATCGTCCCGACTCATTCCCGGCTTTCGGGCGACCCCCGCCGTCACGATCACGAGTTCGGATCCTTCCGCAGCCTCGTAGCCGGTCGAACCCGTCAGGCGGGAGTCAAAGCCCTCGACAGGTGCACTTTCCCACTGGTCCAGTCCCTTTCCTTGCGGGATCCCGTCTACCACATCCACGAGAACGACCTCTCGGGCCAACTCCATTTCAGCAAGCCTCTGGGCACAGGTCGCCCCGACATTTCCGGCACCGACAACGGTGATTCTCCGCATCCAATCCTCTCCAGAAAGGAGACCCCCAAAAGAAGTCCGCCGGAAGCTACCCGGGCCCCAGGAGAGTGTCAACGCTGAAAAGGCCCGCTCGGGATCTCGTTCGAGTGGGGCACTCCGACGGCAGTTTTCCTGTGATGTCACCGGGCTCGACAGCAGGGACAGTTGGGTCAAGCCAACAACCGGATTAGCCGCCGGGCGGACCTCGGAAGCCTCCTCCCTGCCGCCCCGGTCCGAGACCATTGCGGTTGGCAGGCGAGCCGAGTCGTCTGATTTGCTCTCCGAACTGGTCGCGTATCAACTGAAATCGCAAGACCTGAGACGGGCTGAGCGTTTGGAGGAGCTGCTCCTCTTCCTCGATCAAGAGTGCGGCCTCCTCTTCGCGGATCTCGCGCAACTCCTGGATCAACTCCAATGCGCGATCCTCGGAGCCGTTGCCAGACATCAACTGACGGATCTCTTGGTTGAGTTGGCGCCTGCGCGGCTGCAGCTCGGCCCTCGCGTCCCGGAAGGTCTCGAATACCTCCCTAAGAGCCTCGCTCTGATCCTCGTCTAGCCGCATCTCTCGGGCAGCTCGCGCCTGGAACCGCTGCTGGATCACTTCAAGCATCTCTTGTCGGCTCAGCTGCAAGCCGGGCCCCCTCCCTTGCCCAAGTACCTCCTCGTGTTCCCCTATGGACAGGGCGAAGAGTAGAAACAGGGCCGCTCCAGTTCGAGTCATGGATCCATCTCCTCGAGAAGGGCGCTGAGCACGTCATCCGTGAGAGCCTCTGGAACCGGCCCTCCCGCCACCATCCACTCATCCCCGTACCACGTCGCTGGCTCGGGATCCAAAGCAAGCGTCCATACCGAGTCTGCCTCTGGTTGGGAGTCCCACAGGACACCAACCCCGAGGGCAAGGACGACCACCGCCGCCGCGGAAAGGCCCCAAGAAACGTTTCGACGCCGAGATCCGCCCAGAGGAGGGCGACGGGCCGCACGAGCCAAAACACTCGGGAGTATTGACGCGGGGGGATCCGGGCGGAGGCTTGCAACCCGTGATACGAACTCGGCCTCAGCCGAACACTCGGCACAGCCGTCGAGATGGGCCCCAACCTCAGAAGGAACCTCGCGCTCCGAAATAAGCGGAAGGAAATCCCTCACCTCGGCACAGCCAGTAGGCACGGCTGGGTCTTGCCGTTGCTTGCCCTCGGCCCCTCTATCAGCCGTATCCATGAAGCCACTCCCGTAGCCGACCGATACCGTAGTGATAGTTCACGCGCGCGGCACCTTCCGAAGAATCGATAATCTGTCCGATCTCGATGAAGCTCAGTCCGTCGAACAGCCTCAGAGACACACTGAGTCTCTGTTTCTCAGGCAGTCTCTCCAGGGCGTCCCTGACGCGCCTGATCTCGTCCGCTTGCAGCGCTTCTTCGTCGGGCGCAGGCGAATCGTCGGCAATGATCTCCGTTTGCTCGAGCGCTTCTTCACCGCGCCGCGCTCGACTCCGGATAAGGCCCAGCGCTTCATTCCTCGCGATTGCCAACAGCCACGTCCGAAACGATGACTCTCCCCGAAACCCCTCGAGCCGGTCCAAAGCCTTCAAGAACGTGTCCTGCGTCGCGTCTGCGGCCTGATCCTCGTCCTTCAGAAAACTCAGCAGGAATCTATAAACCACTCCCTGATGTCGCCTGACAAGCGATTCCAGAGCATCAGAATCACCCTTTCGAGCGCGATGGAGAAGGTCCGTATCCTCCGGCTCAGAAGACTGGTCTCGGTTGGTCACCGACGGTTAGATGCGCAATCTGCCGCGTTCGTTAAACACGGGCCCAATGGTGCACGACCCTCCCCACGGCGCCTACCATCGGGTGCACGGGAGGGGTTTCAGCCTCCGCTGTAGCTTCTTTGAGCGGCAACTCGGTTTCGGAGTTGCTTAGAGGGTTTGAAGACGGGGACGTTCCTCTCGGGCACCTGAACAGGCTGGCCAGTGCGAGGATTCCTTGCCTTCCTGGATTTCCGGTGGCGAACCTTGAATGTGCCGAAACCACGGATTTCGATATTCTCACCTCGCGCGAGCGCCTTCTTCACCGCGCCGAGAAAGCCATCAACGATCAGAGCACAGTCCCTCTTTGTGACTCCGGGGCCGATGGCGTCTGCTACTTCCTCCACAAGGTCCGCCTTCGTCATGGATCCCTCCTATTGAAATGCCAGAACCGGCAAGCCGGGTTCTCCAAGAGCAGCAATGACATCCGGCCATTCCAATCGGCCCGAAGGCGCTAGGGTAACTGGGTGTAAACTGAGCCGTCAACCCTAGCTCGAGACCTGTGGGTGATACGTGATCCAACGCAGTAACCCGCTCTTCAATCCGCTCAGGTCTCGGCCAAGCGATCTTCCATGAGCGCGACGAATCGCTCGAAGAGATATCGGGAGTCGTGCGGGCCAGGAGCAGATTCCGGATGGTACTGTACGGAGAAGACGGGGCGACCCGTGTGCTCGAGTCCTTCCAGCGTCCCGTCGTAGAGGTTCACGTGGGTCACACGCAGGTCCGAGGCACCCGGAATCGTGCGGTCGTCACCGATCTCGACCGCAAAACCGTGATTCTGAGACGTAATTTCGACATGGTCTTTGTCGAGAGCGCGGACGGGATGGTTCGCCCCGTGGTGGCCGAAGGGGAGCTTGAATGTCCGTGCTCCAAAGGCCCTGGCGATCAGCTGATGACCCAGGCAGATTCCGAACACCGGTACCCCTGACTCGGAGACGGCCAGGATCGCCCGAGCGGCCTGCTCTACTGCAGAGGGATCCCCGGGGCCGTTCGAAACGAACAGTCCGTCCGGCGCCTCCCCCAGAATCTCCTCAGCCGTCGTGATGGCGGGAATCACGGTGACTCGGCATCCATGCTCGGCCAAGATTTTTGGCGAGTGCGTCTTCACGCCGAAGTCGTAGGCGAGTACATGGAAGCGCTCCTCGCCCCGCGCGGGGATTTCGTACGGTTGGTCGGTGGATACGCCGGACGCTAGATCCAACCCTTCCATCCTGGGCTGTTCTTTGATCCGATCCAGGAACTCCCCGTCAGGGAGGGTGGCCAACGCGATCCCCCCCCTCATCGCCCCGCCGTCGCGAATGTGCCGGGTCAGCGCTCGTGTATCCACGCCGGTGATTCCGACGATGCCGTGATTGGCTAGGTAGCCTGAGAGTCCCCCCTGCGCCCGCCAGGACGATGCGCGCCGCGCGGCCTCGCGTACGATGAACCCCGCCACTTGAGGACCCGAAGACTCCGAGTCCTGATCGCTTATTCCGTAGTTGCCGATGAGAGGGTACGTCATAGCAACCAACTGACCGGAGTAGGACGGATCGGTGAGAACCTCCTGGTACCCCGTCATCGCCGTATTGAAGACGACTTCCCCAAAGCAGGAGCCGCGCGCGCCGAGCGAGGATCCCTCGAAGCGCCTGCCATCTTCGAGCAACAGGTAGGCGGATGAACCCCCTTCAAACTCGGTCACAGTTCGCTCTCTCTCCTTCGCTCTTCTGCATACCAATACACCCCTCCAATCGGGTCCGAATGTAGAGTCGGGTCGAGGGTCGTCAAGGTCCGGTCGCGGCGATCGAGCGCATGTCGCTCGCCGGTGTGAACGAATGATCCAGCCCTTCCACTCTTTTGAACGGACCCATACCTTCGACGCCCGACGCGGCTCCGAAGGCGCCCGACTGGCAAGTCCCCCTGCCCACCCCACGTATGACCGAACCATTCGCAGAAACATCTGTTTCCGATCTCTCTTCCGAGGTATTAGTTCACGCAGACGAATCGTGTCTCGGGAATCAATTTACGACTCGAGCGAACCCAGGCGGGGCAGCAGGTCTCGTGGAGTCCTGGACGAGTGATGGCTGGCTGCGACGGGACTTCTGGATATCTGAGCCCGATACAACCAACAATCGAATGGCCCTGCGGAGCGCGATCGAGAGTATGGCAGGGCTCAAGCGACGATGCCGCGTTCGATTCGTCTCCGATTCTCAGTATCTCGTGAAGGGGATGGCCGAGTGGCTCCCGAACTGGAAAGCGCGCGGATGGAAAAGGAAGGGAGGACCGATCGAGAATCTCGCGTTGTGGCAGCGACTCGACGAGGCAGCCCGCCGCCATGAAGTCGAATGGACATGGGTCAAGGGGCATGCCGGCCACCCCAAGAACGAGTATGCCAACGATCTGGCCGTCCGGGCGGCCGAGCTGCAAGACACCTCCGGAGGCTTTACCGAGTCAGGCTTCGAGGCGTGGCTGAAGAAGCAACGTCATGAGAAGGCTCGCTATCTAGAGTTTTCGGAACTGGCCCCACCCAATGAAGCCGCGCGAGGAGCTGAAACCGAGTCAGGCTAGCTCGTCTCTCCAACCGCTGAGCACCCGAACACCTGCTCGAACGCGTCCACGACCTGCTCAACAACGCCGGCCATCAGAATCTCTCGTCCCAAGATGTGCTCCAGGGAGGTCACCCTATGATCGGGGAGCCCGCAGGGAACGATCTTGGCGAAATAGGTCAGATCGGTACTTACGTTTAGCGCGAACCCATGAGACGTAATCCAGCCGGAGGACACCCGGACGCCGATTGCTGCCACCTTCCCGTGGGACGTCCACACGCCCGTGCTCCCTGCAACTCGGCTCCCTTCTACTCCGATTCCTCGTATCGCCCTTATGAGGACTTCCTCGAGGTCCCGCAAATACCGGTGGATGTCCTTGCGGTCAGGGTTTAGGTCGAGAATCGGGTAACCTACTAACTGCCCGGGGCCGTGATATGTCACGTCGCCACCCCGACCGGACTCGGACAGCTCGATCCCCTGTGCACTTCTCTCTTCGGGGCTCACGAGGACGTGTGCCGGGTTCGATCCTGAACCCATCGTGATTACATGCGGGTGTTCGAGCAGAAGAAGCTGGTCGGGCACAGAACCGCTTCGCCGGTCCGCGATGAGCTCCCGCTGAAGATCGACCCCTTCGGCGTACCGGATGGACCCGAGCCAGCGGGCCTCGACGCGTCGAGTCTCCGTTGGTGCTGGCGCTGTGGACACGTCGCTCTTCCGATCTATGGAGATCTCGCTCTCGCGGACGCGCAGCGAGCTAAGCGTCGTCGGGGAACTCTTCCAGGATCTCTTTGAGGCTCGCGAGAAACCGGGCCGCGTCCGCGCCATCTACAATCCGATGGTCGTACCCCAGGGAGAAGATCGACCGCTTTCGGATCCCGATCGAATCGACACCCGTGCTGGGATCCGAGACGACAACCACTCTCTTCGCAATCGCCCCGGTCCCGAGAATCCCGGCCGTCCCTTTAGGGATGATCGGGAGCCCCACTAGAGTACCCAGGACTCCAGGGTTTGTGAGGGTGAACGTGGCCCCGTGTATCTCATCTGGCCCCAGTTGGCGCGAGCGAGCGCGCTCCGCCAAGTCCGTGATCTTCTTAGCAATCCCGACCAAAGACAGATCATCGGCGTCCCGGATGACTGGAACGATCAGACCAGGGTCTAGGTCAACCGCGATCCCGAGGTTCACGTTCCCCCGATAGATCACGTTGTTACCTGAGGCCACGGCATTCACCATCGGGAACTCACGGAGTACGCGAGACACGGCCCATGAGACAAAGGCGGTGAAGCTCACACGCACCCCTTGCTCGACCCAGCGGGCCTTATTCTCACGTCTCGTCTGGTCGACCTGGGAAAAGTCGACTTCGATGGACGAGTGGACGTGCGGCGCAATCCGTTTGGCCAACACCATGTGCTCAGCGGTGAGACGGCGGACCCGGTCCATTGTCTCTACCTCGTCCCCCTCCCGGACGGGGAACTCAGGGTGCTGAACCTGTCCGTAGAAGGCGGCCCATAAGTCCGATGACTCAGAGGCTGCGACAGGAGAGGCCGGCGCGCTTTGTGGCGATGGCAGACGCTCTGTTTGGGTGGCTGGCGTAGGCTCCACGCGTTCGCCGTCGGTGTCCCCCGCCTGCACCCCGTCGCGAAGATACTCCAGGAGATCCTGTTTCGTCACACGACCACCCTGACCGCTGCCAACGCCTTCGAGCTCGGTGAGGTCGACTCCATGCTCCTCTGCCATCCGTCGGACTACCGGAGTCGACCGCCGCTCTGGCGGATCCTCTGCCGTGGCCGGCCGCGGGGTCTCATCTGGCGAGTCCTCGTTCTCGATTTCAGGAAGAGCCAACGGGACCGGATCTGCCGTAGGACCGGGCGCGGGGGGAGGCGTGACCTCGGTTACGTCGGCAGAATCGTCCGACACTCCGACCGTTACAGCCGCTCCGACTGCGGCGCTGGCTTCACTGTCGATGTACGCGACGATGGTACCTACCTCAACTGTCTCCCCTTCCCCAACAACGACCTCAGCCAACATTCCACCTTGGGGCGCCGGGATTTCCGCATCGACCTTGTCTGTTGAGATTTCCAAGATCGGCTCATCTCGCTCCACGTGATCACCGACCTTCTTCAGCCACTTGGCGACGGTGCCTTCTGCGATGGACTCCCCCATCTGGGGCATTGGGACTTCGATGCGCGCCACTTTCTGTTCTCCGTAGTCCCTACGACACGCCGGTTACGGGTCCGGTATCTCCGTTTGGGCTTCGTCGCTAGGCGTTCCGACGTCAGGCGCGAGAGGTGCCGTCGCGGGGGCGTCACCCTCTGGAAGGAAGGGTGTCGGGGCGGCGGATGGCTGAAGATCCTGCTGCAGGATCGAACTTGGCGCCTGGGACCTAGAGGAAAGAATGGCCAGAATCAGCGAAAGGACCATGAAGGCGCCGCCCGCAGTCCAGCTCGCGCGGGTTAGAAAGGTCGTGGCTTGCCGCCCCCCGAGAATACCCTCAGTCGCACTGACACCTCCGCCCATGGCGGCCAGTCCTCCTCCCTTCCCGGATTGCAGAAGGATGACGACCGTCAGGAAGAGTCCGTCGAGGAGTAGAATGACGAGAAGGAATCCGTACATGGACAGCTGGTTGGTTCAGGTGGTCGCCGAGCTAGAAAGAATCGCCCGGACTGAGGAGGGTGTCAACCAGCCGCAATGGCTATGCGAAGGAAAGTCTGGGGATCTAGCGAGGCGCCCCCCACGAGCACCCCATCGACGTCGGACGCCGCGAGGAGACCCCCCGTATTGTCCGGGTTCACGGAACCTCCGTACAGAATAGGGACAGCGTTCGAGGCATGGGACCCCAGAGTCGTAGACAGCCTATGGCGGATGAGCCCGTGGGCATCCGCAGCATCCTGCGGCGTCGCCGTTTGACCCGTGCCAATAGCCCAAACAGGCTCGTAGGCGAGGATCAGCGAGCCCACGGTGCCAGTCCTTGTTCCCAGAAGGGAGCCGACTTCTGAGTCCAACACCGCGTCTAATTGACGGATCACGACCTCTTCAAGCCTGCCCTGTCCGCGCTCCTCTGATGTCTCCCCTACACAGAGAACAGGTGTCAGTTCTGCTCGGCGCGCCGCGGCGACCTTCAGGGCTGTTTCTGAGTCGGACTCTCCAAAAACATGTCGGCGCTCCGAGTGTCCCACGAGAACGAAGCGAGCCCCTGCGCCGGCGGCCATTTCGGCTGAGACTTCTCCCGTCAGAGCGCCTGAAGAGTCCCAATGGATATGCTGGACTCCCAGTCCGATAGGCGAATCAGCGCCGAGTGCGGTCTTGGCTGTCGCGAGGGAGATCATCGACGGAAACACCAGGATATGCACCGCCTCCGGGTCCACATCCGGTCGGAATCGTTCGAGGAACTCACGTGTCTCGCGAGGACCATGATTCATCTTCCAATTCCCAGCGACGATCACCCTCATGCGGTCACTAACCTTCCATGGGTCCACATCTGGCTACCCCTCGATTGTCTCGAGAACCTCAATACCCGGCAGCTCGTTTCCCGCCAGGAGGTCTAGTGACGCCCCCCCGCCCGTCGAGATGTGCGTCATCCTTCCTGCCACACCCGCGGCGTGAGCCGCCGCCGCCGAATCGCCACCCCCAAGAACAACGACCGCGCCCTGGTCTGAAGCACGTGCAAGCACCTCTGCTAGGCGAAAGGTGCCGTTCGAAAACGGTTCGAGCTCGAACACACCCATTGGCCCGTTCCATACGATCGTGGCCGCTCGCGACAGTTCGTGCGCAAAGATTTCCAGGGAGTTCGGTCCAACGTCGCCGACCCGCTGTCTCTCGCCAATACGGGCTCGATCCACGTCGATCGGGTCCGCAGTCGAGGTCAGCTCAGCCGCAACCCTACAGTCCACCGGGAGAAGTATCTTGTCACCGCCCTCTTCTAGAAGCTCGCGGGCCATCGGTACGAGGTCCTCCTCCACGAGAGAATCGCCCGTCGCAATCCCTAGAGCCCTCAGGAATGTGTTGGCCATTGCTCCGCCCACTATCAGCCGATCAACCCTTGGAAGGATTGAGCGAATCAACTCCAGTTTCCCGGAGATTTTCGCGCCACCCATGACCGCTACGAACGGGCGTTCAGGATTCCTCAATACGTCTTTGAGAAAGCGAACCTCTTGAGCCATGAGGCGTCCGGCGACGACAGGACCTCCCCGCATCCCGATCACCCGCGCCGCCCCGACGTTGGACGCATGGGCCCGGTGGGCAACGCCAAAGGCGTCACTCACGAACCCCTCCGCCAAGTCACCGAGTGCAGCGCTGAGCCCAGGGTCATTCGTGACCTCCCCGGGGAAGAATCGGATGTTCTCGAGAATCACTGCGTCGCCGGGCGAGGTCGCCCCGATGGCTTCACGCGCCTCATCGCTCGCGGGTTCGGCATCGACAAGCGGCACCGTGCTTCGCAGGCGCTCCGAGAGCAAACGTGCGACCGGGGCCAAGGAGCAAGACGGGTCACGTTCTCCCCGAGGTCGGCCAAGATGCGAAACGATGGTGATCCGGGCCCCTGCGTCGCGAAGTGTTTCAAGTGTCGGGACGGTCGCGTCGACTCGGGTCGGGTCGGTCGGCTTACCCAGCTCGTCTACGGGGAGGTTGTAGTCCGCCCGAACCAGAACAGGCCGCCCCCGCAGCCACTCTGGATCCAGGTCTGCGGCTGTTCGAATGCGCGACACTCCGCTGTTAGCCTGGGGTGGGCGAGGGCAACCGAGCCCCAATGTACTGAACTAGGTCGCGCACCCGGCACGAGTAGCCCCATTCGTTGTCGTACCATGCAAGCACCTTCACGAGTCGGCCCTCGATCACCGCCGTAGACCCAAGATCAACGACGGACGAAGCGGGATTACCCGTGAAGTCGACAGAGACGAGCGGATCAGCAGCAACTGCGAGGACGCCCTTCAATTCTCCATCTGCTTCTTCCTCGAATATCCGGTTCACCTCGTCGACCGTCGTGTCCCGCTCGACGACTGCCGTGAGATCGATTAGCGACACGTTCGGTGTGGGGACCCGTATCGCCATACCGTCCAGCTTTCCCTCCACCTCCGGCAGAACAAGAGCCGTCGCACGAGCGGCACCCGTGGTGGTCGGGATCATCGACACAGCAGCAGCTCTCGCCCGTCTCAGGTCCTTATGCGGTGCATCCAAAATCGTTTGATCGTTCGTGTACGAGTGCACCGTCGTCATGAGTCCGCGGACGAAGCCGAGGCGCTCGAGAAGGATCTTGACGACCGGGGCGAGACAGTTGGTCGTGCATGAGGCATTGGAGATCACATCATGAGCATCCGGATCATATTGGTGCTGGTTTACTCCGAGCACGACAGTAACGTCCTCGTTCTTTGCTGGGGCCGAGATGACGACCTTGCGAGCACCCGCCGCGAGATGTTTTGCGGCATCGTCGCGCTTGGTGAAGCGCCCCGTGGCCTCAACGACCACGTCGACTCCGAGCTCACCCCAAGGTAGCTCCGCCGGATCCGTTTCACTCAGTACCCGAAGCTCGTCTCCGTCGATTCGAAGACCTCCCGGGGTAGCCACAACCTCTCCCAGGTACCCTCCGTGGACGGAATCGTACTTGAGTAGATGGGCTAAGGTCTGGTTGTCCGTCAGGTCATTAACCGCAACAAAGTCCAAGTCACCCGACTGCAACTCTTTAGCCGCCCGAAGAACTAAGCGGCCAATGCGACCGAAGCCGTTGATGGCTACGCGGATCGACATCTACTGATCTCCTTTGTGGTCTCTTTGTTGCCACCGTTTTGTGGTCTCTTTGTTGCCACCGTGGACGGGAAGTTGGTCTCACCCCTCGGTCGGAAGGGATCGCGCGAAGGTCAGAAGAAAAACCGTCGCAGCCCCTCCATCTCCTAGTACAGACGCGGCGGCCGACGCCGTGGCCCCAGTAGTGAGGACGTCGTCGATGAGGACTAGGTGCCTATCGCGTATGAGGGATTCCGTGCCCGGCCGGAGGGAGAACGCTCCATCGACGTTAGCCCTGCGTTCCCCAGGGTGCAAGGCGACCTGGCTGACCCCTTCCGTGCGCCTTTCAAGCGCATCGGTGAGCTGTCCATCAGTTCGTTCGGCCACGCGTTGCGCCAGGAGCCGCGACTGATTGTAACCACGTGCACGAAGACGTCTAGGGGTGGTGGGCACGGGCACGACAGGAAGGCCCGTGGGAAGCATGGACGTGTTCCGGATCGCCCCCAGCATCCGGTCGGAAAAATCCGTGGCAAGAGCCGGCCATCCACCATACTTGAGTGCGTAGACGAGCCTGTCAGCCGGCGGAATCAGCACCACCGCGGAGCGGGCCGCCACGAGCACAGCGGGCCACTCGTAGCATTCCGGACATTGCCGAGTCTCTGGAAGGCCCGTCCCCCTAGGCATATCACAGCGGGAACAGCGAGGGTGTGCCGGACTCTTCAATCGGGTTAGACAGACATCGCAGATCCTTGGCACTTCCCCGCTCCGGGCCTTGGCACCTGCAAGGCTGCCGCCGCAGGCGGCGCACGCGGGAGGAAGCAGGAATTCGAGTAGGCGCGACCCCAGTTCGCCCGCCGACATCATTCTGTCTGGCGACCGTCCAAGGGCTCGTGTCGCAGGTCGAAGAGGGCCGCCATCATCACTGTCAGAGGAGCGGGCTGATTCCACCAATGCTCGAATGCCGCGGCGCCTTGGCGCACTAGCATCTCTCCGCCATCGGCTGCTGGGATCCCCCGTGCCCGGGCCTCTCGCACCAGATCCGTCTCCTCAGGACGGTACGCCAGATCCAGGACGGCCCCTGGCGAAGGTACCGAGTCCAGGTCGATCGGCATGGCGTCGTCCGAGGCCAAACCGAGCGAGGTCGAATTGACGATCAAATCGAAGGTCTCCGATCTCAGCGCCTCCTCTGAGCCTATCACCCGTGTTCGATCCCCCCCCAATTCCAGGGCCAGACGGTGCGCTCGTTCTTCCGATCGGTTGAAGATCACGACCGACGCGGCATCGCCGCGGACCAGTCCCACAAGGGCAGCCCGAGCAGCGCCGCCAGCACCGAGCAGCAGCACGTTGAGCCCTCGCAACGGGCGCATCAGGAGGGATTCGACCGCCCCCTCGAACCCCGCAACGTCGGTGTTCTCCCCGTGAATTCGTCCGTCGGCAAGCCAGAACGTGTTGCAGGCCCCTGTCTCCTGGACCAGTTCGCTGGGTTCATCTACCACCCGGGCAGCCGCTTCTTTATGGGGGAGCGTCACGTTGCCTCCCCCCCCTGCGCGGGCGATCCCGCGAATCAGTCCCCCAAGGTCGGATGAGACGCAGGCCAAAGAGACGTAGACTCCATCGACTCCCGCCGCTACAAAGGCGGGATTCTGAATACTCGGCGAGAGGGAATGCGCCACCGGGTCTCCCAAGACGGCGAAGAGCCTCGTGGAGGTTTGAATCATTTTCTTTCTTTGGCCACCCGGGTTAGAGCCGCCTCTACTAGGACTCTCAACTGTTCGAAGGTCTCTTCATACACGGCGTCGTCGCCGCCCATCGGGTCCAACACACCCTCTTCGGAAACCTCGAGTGATTCGTCGGCACTCAAGCCAAAAGCGGTGATCAACGCAGCCCTGCCGGCCCCCCCGAGGGCATCGACTGCAGCGAGGTGCTCCGCCGACATTGTGAGGATCAAATCGGCCCATCGAACGAGAGGGGCCGTCAGCTGGCTGCTGCGATGAGCGGTGAGGTCGATGCCGTGGCGCTCAGCGGCCCGGAGTGCACCCCAGCTCGCTAGGCTTCCAGAGAACGCGGCGACTCCCGCGGATTGGACCTTGACGTCTTGCCATCCCCAATCTTCTAGGGTACGCTCTGCCAGCCCGAGTGCCAACGGACTCCGGCAGGTGTTCCCCGTGCAGACGAAAAGTAGATGATAGGGGGTCCCGGACTCCTCGACGGGGCGATCGCTAGCTTGCCGGTGACCAGGTTCTGGTGGGGTCTCAGGCACGTGAATCACTCGCCATGTTTACGCCCATCTCCACACGAATTTGCCCCTCCCGCACCACCTTCACGATGGGTGACGTGCAGTCGACAATAGTGCTCGGCTCGGATGAGGGAAGAGGTCCCCCATCCGCAATCCAAAGATCCTCGAAGCGTGGGCGTCGTCGCAGCGCCCGCGTCAACTCAAGGACTGTTTGCGCGGGCACCTCTCCTGGCATGTTTGCGCTGGTCGATAACAGTGGAGCGTTCCAGACCGTCATCAGCGCCTGGACGAACGGGCTAGAGCTCAACCTGACCGCTACCCCCCCCTCTTCGTTCCGAGCACCCCGCGGGTATCGGCCCTTGCTATCGGGAACGATCAATGTCAGAGGTCCCGGCCAATGACGCTCGGCCAGGCTTCGAGCCTGCGACGTCCATTCCAACCCATCCTCCGCCGCGTCCCCGAAACTCGGTAGCAGGACGACGAATGGCTTATCGATTGATCGACCCTTCAACTCACTCAGGGCTTCCACCCCCTCGGAGCTAACCGCTGCGCCCAGGCCGTACACCGTTTCGGTGGGATAGCCAAGCAGGCCCCCCCCCTCGAGATGCCGTACGACGCGCTCGAGACGCACGGTGTCGAAAGAATCGGTGCGGAAAACCTTCAGAGGGCTCAAACGGACTGTCCTTGCGCATCGCGCGACTGGAGGTGCTCCGCGATCGCCAGGTCTTCAGGATGCGTGACCTTCAAGTTCGAAGGCGATCCTTCCACCATCCGAACCCTGCCTCCGAAATGGCAAAATATCTCGGCGTCGTCGGTCGCCGACAGTCCCTCGTCGGAGGCTTGTCGGTAGGCCGCATCGAGCTGGATCCGGGGAAACAGCTGCGGGGTCTGCGCCCTCCAAAGCCGAGAGCGATCCGGCGTGGCCACGATGCGACGATCCGCGTCCACCTCCTTCAGAGTGTCCGAAACCGGCAACCCAGATACCACCCCTTCCCCATACTCGGTGGCATCGATACACCGATCGATTATCGTACGCGTCACAAGAGGGCGCGCAGCGTCATGCACCATTACCCACGTCACCTCTGAATTCAGCTCAGACAGCGCCGCTCGAACCGAATGCAGCCGACTCTCGCCTCCGGGAACGATCCGCAGCCTTGGCTCCAGCTCTCGGAGCCAAGGGGGTGGACGATCAGCGTCTTCCGGTGCCAGGGCCACCACGATCGAGCGGACGGTAGGGTGCTCAAGGAAAGGATCGAGGGCGTGCCGCAGAAGCGGGATCCCGGCCAGACTCACGAAGGCCTTTCGATGGCCTCCCATCCGGGACCCAGTTCCGGCCGCCGGTATTGCCACCCCGAGGGAGAGTCTCTCAGAAGGGTGCTTCACCCGAACCGGAGGCTCCGGTAGTGCTCGCGGTTCGGGGTGCATCGTGTTGGGTCGTGACCTCGTCGAACCGTGTGTATTGCTTGTGGAAATAGAGATCGAGGGTCCCGGTCGGTCCGTTCCTCTGCTTGCTAACGATGAGTTCCGCCTTGCCCTCGAGTTGGTTTCCATCCTCATCTAAGCCCGACGAACTGTAATACCCGGGTCGGTAGAGGAACATGACCAAATCGGCATCCTGCTCGATTGAGCCCGAGTCACGCAGGTCCGAGAGCTGCGGTCGGTGGTCCGTCCGTTGCTCCGGGCCGCGGGAGAGCTGTGAAAGTGCGATCACTGGAACGCCAAGCTCCCGGGCCAGGGCCTTCAACCCGCGAGAGATCTGACTCACTTCCTGCTGACGACTCTCGAGTCGGCCCGACCCAGCCATCAACTGCAGATAGTCGATCACCAGGAGTCCCATTCCGGCTTCAGCCTTAAGCCTTCGTGCCTTCGCACGCATCTCGAGCACGGTTCCACCTGGAGAGTCATCGATCCAGATAGGTGCCGTGTTGAGCTTCGCACCGGCGGTACCGATTCGTTGATAGTCGGACGGTGACAGGCGGCCCGTACGAAGCCGCTGCGAGTCGACCCTGGCCTCAGAGCACAACAGTCGGTAGACCAGCTGTTCCTTGGACATTTCGAGAGAAAAGAGTGCCACGGGGACCTTGTGATCGATAGCCGCGTTCTGCGCGACATTCAGCACCCAAGAGGTCTTACCCATGGCCGGCCGTGCAGCGACGATCACCAAATCTCCGTTCTGCAGCCCCGTCGTCATCTGATCCAAGCGCCGAAAGCCCGAGGGCACTCCCGTCAGTCCGCCCTTACTCTCCTGCAGTTTCTCGATATTCTCGAATGCTTCCCAAAGCAGATCCTTGATCCAGACGAAGCCACCGCGATCATGGCTCTCTGCCACCTGGAACACTCTCGCCTCCGCTTCGTCGACCAGCTCATCGACAGATCGGTCCCCGGGGTCATAAACATCCTGGATGGTTCGTGTGGAGGCGTCGATCAGCCGACGGAGGAGCGCCTTGTCCCGGACAATTCGAGCGTGGTATTGGATGTTCGCCGCAGTGGGGACCGCGTCGAGAAGTTCGGCGAGGTACTCCATCCCACCGCTGCGCTCGAGCTCACCGGTGTTACGAAGGTGATCCCCGACGGTGACCACATCGATCGCCGTCCTTTTCTCCTGCAGGTGTCGCATCGTGCGAAAGAGGACTCGATGCGCCTCCCTGAAGAACATCGAGTCATCAACGACGTCTTCCAGCCGGATGATCGACTCAGAGTCGATCAGGACGCCGCCCAGGACAGAGACCTCCGCCTCCATAGAGAACGGAGGCTCTCGATCGTACCGGGAGCTTGATCGACTTTCGGTGCTGGTCGTTAGAGACGACAAAGATGGTTCATCTAAAAGGTGATGTTAAGCTATCTAATTGGTTTTCTTACACTTAGTTATCAGTCTGCCAATACTTGGCGAAGAAGCTGCAGATCGTCCCAGGTCGATCGGGTCCAGCTCGGGTTTCGCAAGAGCGCAGCCGGATGATACGTCACGATCAGGGGGATCCCTTCATAAGCATACACCTCCCCACGCAGCTTTCCCAGGGGGCGATCAACACCGGACAAGAGCTGCCCAGAGAATGTGCCGACGGCAAGGATCACTTCCGGACGGACCAAGGCAATTTGACTAAGAAGAAATGGCGCGCAGGCATCGATCTCGTCGGGTCGAGGGTTCCGATTCCCGGGGGGTCGACACTTGATCACGTTGCAGATGTAGACCGACTCCTCTCTCGACAGATCGACTGTGGCGAGGAGAAGGTCCAGTAGCTTCCCAGCCGCGCCTACAAAGGGAAGGCCGGTTCGGTCTTCGTTGGCCCCTGGGGCCTCTCCGACCACCATGACTCGTGCATCCGGGTTACCGTCGGAGAAGACGACGTGATTCCGATCCCCGGCGAGTCGACATCGCGTGCATTCGAGAGCTCTGGCCTTTAGTTCTAGGTACTCCTCCGGCGCATCAACTGCCTGCGAGGAGACCGCCGGCGTAGGGGAAGCCCCTCCCGCCACTCGAAGGGCTTCGGAACGCGAGAGACATTCGAAAATCCACTCGTGCTCGCCAAGTTCGCGCCGTTGACGGACAAAACGAGCCACCTCCGCCGGATCCAGTTGGGAGCGCATCCGTATGCTATCCCTCGCGGGGTGCGGACGACCCAACCCGATTCAGGATTTCTCGTGCGAGCTCTTCCTTCGTTTGAAGAGGAAGCGCTTCATCCCCTCCGTTGGGCGAAAAGAGAGTCACCTTGTTGGTTCGCACGTCGAATCCTGCGCCGTCTTCTCCGGGGTCGTTCGCGACAACGAGGTCAAAATCCTTTTGTTTAAGCTTTTCCGCAGCTCTTGCCTGCAGATTTTCGGTCTCCAGTGCAAATCCGACCGCGATCGCCCCTGCCTTTCGGAGCTGCCGCGTCTCCAATGCGACGTCTGGGTTCCCGATGAGATTCAACTCCAGGGCGCCGTCAGCGGCGGATCGTTTGATCTTCTCACTTCGTGCTTCGACCGGCCTGAAGTCGGACACCGCCGCTGAAAAGAAGAGGAAGTCGGCGGTCGGAACCGCGTCGGTCACCTCCGAAAGCATCTGGCTCGCCGTTTCCACCTGGCGCATCGATACGCCCACCGGAGGGGGCAAAGAGGACGGTCCAGTGACAAGTGTCACCTCCGCGCCACGGAGCCACGCTTCCCTAGCCAGCGCGAATCCCATCCTTCCCGAGGAACGATTGCCAACAAATCGAACCGGATCGATCGGCTCTCGCGTGGGCCCCGCCGTCACCAAGACCCTTCGCCCTTCAAACGGGCCTTCGGCTCCAAGGGCCTGGCCTACGTGCTCGCATATCTGCTCGGACTCGACCATTCGCCCGGGGCCGTTCCCTTCTCCCACGCCAAGCGGGCCCACCTCCGGACCGACGATGCCGTAGTTGAGCACCTCTCGGCAATGGTCAATATTCCTTTGCGTCTGGGGGTGAGCGTACATGCGGCTATTCATCGCCGGTGCAATCACCACGGAGGATCGAGTGGACAGCAGCACCGCGGTGAGCAGGTCATCAGCACGGCCGTGGGCAGCCCTGGAGAGGAAGTCTGCGGTCGCAGGCGCGACGATAACGACCTCGGCCTCTCCACCGATCGAGAGGTGGAGGGCGGTTCCACGGACCGAAAGGAAACCCGTGAATACGTCTCGCCCCGTGACCCCTTGGAAGCTCAGTGGTGTGACAAACGCCTCAGCCGATCGCGTCAGAATCGTGTCGACCAAGGCGCCAAGGCGAGTCAGGTCGCGCGCCAGCTGGATGGACTTGTAAGCAGCGATCCCTCCGGTCACCCCCAGGACAACTCGCCGGCCCTCCCAGGGCGGCCGCGGGGTCACGCGACCGGTGAGGCACTCCACTATCCTTCGACCTTGCGACGTGCTACCAGGCGGAACTCGATCTGCCCGGACGTCAGGGCCTCGAGTGACCGGGTCGTAAGTTTCTCTTCCTCCCCGAGAGGCTTCAGATCCCGCGGTAGCGAGTTCAACTCGCGAGCGTATTTCGCTGAAACCAAGACGCCGAGATACTTGCTTCCTGTGTTTCCTGCCAACTGCGAAGGTGTGAAGAGACGCACGTCGTCATTCCTTTGTGTCGGCGATCGCTGGGCCCTGAAGAAGGGCGGTTACAACGATCACTCTTTTGAGTTTCTCGAGAACCAAGCTAACCCTCTGCCGGTCGTCAAGCTCCTTCCCGAACCAAAATCTCGTCGATCTCCTGGCGGATCCGCACGACTGCTTCGACCAGGCCAGACAACCTCACCGGGCTGTGACTCTCGGCCTCAACGATGGCGCGGATACGCTCCATCGCAAGCCTCACTTCGTCGTTGACAACGATGTAGTCGAAGTGAACCGCTTCCTCCAACTCCTCCCGCGCGGTTCGCAGGCGCCTTCCCACCTCCTCCGGATCCTCAGTGCCACGGGCCGTTAGACGTGTACGCAGATCCGCGGCCGTCGGCGGAAACACGAAAATCAGCACAGCGTGAGGAATCCGGGCTCGGATCTGCCGCGCCCCCTGCACATCGATGTCAAGAACAACGTGCTGACCGGCGTCTGCCGCAGCCTCCAACGCCTTGCGTGGTGTGCCGTAGAGATTCCCATGTACCTCAGCCCACTCGACGAGTTCACCCCGGTCCACTTGGGACTCGAATTCAGCCCGTGGGAGAAAATCGTAGTCTCTACCTGGGCGCTCTTCGGGCCTCGGGGTCCTTGTGGTCGCCGAAACCGAAAAAACAAAGTGTGAAAACTCCGCCACCAACCTATGTGCGATGGTGGTTTTTCCTGTCCCGCTGGGAGCAGCCAACACGACGGGGAACGGACGGAGCCCGAGCCCTTCGCTCATTCTACGTTCTCTATCTGTTCCCTCAGCCGCTCTATCTCTTCCTTCAGCGTCACAACCCTACGCGCTATCTCGGCGTCGTTGGCCTTCGAGCCGATCGTGTTGGCCTCGCGGAGTAGTTCCTGGGCGATGAAGCCGAGCCGCTTTCCGACACCGCCCGAATCACCGTCCCTCAGGGCTGCCCGAAACATCTCCATATGTGACCGCAACCGGACCAACTCCTCGTGTACGTCCCACCGCTCAGCCAGGTGTGCGATCTCCCGGGAAACTCTTTCTTCATCGATCGAAACATTTCCCTCGACTAGCTCCCGAATCGCCTCTCGGAGCCGATCCCTCTCGAGGACCAATCGCTCCGGTGCCCGACCCTCCACGCCGTCGATTTCGGCCTCCATGATCTCGAGTCGACCGAAAAGATCGTCTCGGAGGAAGCCGCCCTCCTCTTCCCTGGCTCGAACCACCTTCTGGGCCGCTTCATTCGTGACCTCAAGCAGCAGCTCTTCGGAGAGTTCTCCTGCTGCGATGGCAGGGTCGGTCTCTTCCAAGACCCCACGGTATCTGGAGAGAAGTCCTATGTCGATTCGGCCATCGAGGTTGAGTTCGTCTTGCAGGGCCCGAAGCGCTTCCACATACGCTCTAGCCCGATCGACGTCGACTCGGATAGGGACACCGTCCCGCCCTGTCGTACCTCGATCAAGGGTCACATTTACCGACACCTGACCGCGAACAAAGTGATCCTTTAGGGTGCGTTCGATGCGCCGCTGATGCCGATCGAGCCCGGGCGGTACTCGGAACTGAACGTTCAGGTACCGGTTGTTCACAGTCCGGATTTCGACACGGAGCTGACCGGGCCCCATATCGCGTTCCGACTCGCCGTACCCGGTCATACTTCGAACGGATGCGCTCTCCATTCGCGATAGGCCTATCGAGGACGTTGTCTTGCCGTTCGAGAGAATGAGGAGGGAACCTAACCCGACAAACGACTCAGTTCCACATCGTCCAACGAATCCCGTACATCGATCGAGTTCTGGGGAGAATCCGCCCAGGATAGTCCTGGTTGTTGTCTCGCAATGTAAGATTCTCCAAGAGAAAGAACACCCGGACGGAGGATACCCGAAGCTGAAGTCGCGCGAACCAACTCTGCTGGAACGGGACCGTCTCCGGACTCCCAAGGATCTCGGAGGGAACCTGCATTGGGTCCCGTCCTCGGGCCCCGAGATCAGCCCAGACTTCAAGATTCCCACTCTCGAAAAAGACGTCGCGGTATGCCAGTCGCGCATGGTATACGCGCTCAGGCAAGTATCGCCAGGTCTGAGTCTGGTCCCAAAGCTGCGCGCTACCGCGCACGGACAATCCGTTCACTACCCATTCCAGCGGGAAACTTGCGGAGAGCTCAAACCCGCTACGGCTTCCTCCCACTGTTGGGAGTCCGTTCCGATCCGTGGGAAGTCCCACCGGGTGGAGGGAGTCGGCATCTATCGACAGGAGCGCCGCTCCGACGAGTACATCCCCACGACGGTATTCCAGCCCGGCACGGATCCCGGTCCGATCCGTAAATGAGACGTCGACGGACGGTGGCGGGGGTTGGTCGATGGAATCTCCGACCATCTCCGGGGGAACCCAAAACGGTACACCCAGGCCTCCACTCTCGAGCTCGCCGAACAGATAGAACCCGAACATCGGACGCGTCCACGCACGCCCGTGTATGGAAACGGCGGTTTGCCCATCGCCCCAGCCTTGGCGTTCAATAGCCAGCGACCCCCCTCCGGCACGCGCGAGCGTACCCCCGGCTCGGAGCGTCTGATCGGACGACGGCCACCCGGGTCCCCCCTGTGATCGGTACTCTGCCTCCGCCCACCAATTGCCTCGGACAACGGACAGGTGTGCTCCCAATTGTGTCCGCGGCTCTCCGTTGACGAGAGGCTCGTCTGGTATGGCGTTTTCTCCCGCATTCGCGCTCAAAGACGATCGGTGAAGAAAGGCGCCCACCTGAAGCCACGGAGCCCACTGATAGCGGCCTCTCACGCCCCAATCCGTTCGTAACAGCTCAAGAGGCTGCCAGATGTCTTCCGGCCTCTTTGACGTCATTCTGCGAAATTCCCAAGCGAGTCCCAGCTTCTCACCCCGGAAGATGGCGTGGCGAATGTTCACGCCGAATGAGAGACCCGGCTCCTGTCCGCCGGGCCCCTCGGTGTCTACGCGGTCGAGAGCTACCAGGATATTCCCTCCCAGTGCGTTCGGATGCGCGAACACGCCTCGGAAGACGTTCGTGCTGAGATCCCCTGTACCCACCTCCAAGAACGAATATGGACGCGGATCAGAGAACTGCAGTGGGAGGAGATCGATCCGAAGCTCTCCCGTCCTCCGTTCCACCCGAACACTCTCAAGGCCCGCGAGTCCGGTACGGGACAGGTCGACGACCCCGCCATCAAGTGGCGGCATCTCGATCCCATCGAGGTAGACTCGGATTCTGCCAGGACCACTCCCCAGTGACGTCACCGTGGCCGGCTGACCGTGGTCGCCACCACGCAGAGGAACGATGCCGGGGACTTCTTCAAGAAGCATAAGGACTGTGAGCGCTTGTGTGCTGAGCAATGCCTCGCGGTCCCACTCCCAGATGCCAGCGCCCCAGCTCGCGGTCACGGGGCTAAGACGGGCGGGGAGATTCCGTGGGACGAATTCCGCAACCTCGAGGCTGTCTGGGAGCGCCCCGAGACTGTCGGCTTGAAGCGTGTCCGCTAGGAGTGGGAGGCTGTCTGCCACTCCGTCAGCGGGAGGGGGAACGTCTATAGTGTCCTGTTGGATCCGAAGCCTGACCGGCCCCGGATCCGGAGCAAGGGGCTCAGCTAGAGCAGGTGCGGCTGTGGCTAACATCAGGGAGAACGCCACGAGAACCAGACCCGTGGCCGGGGTCAGGTTCCCATGGGGAAGCACAGCTGGCTCGTTGGAATGAAAGGCTCCGGCGCCTCGGGTCACCCGGCGCGGCCCCAGAGCCACTCAAGTAGCAACCGCGTAGGAAAGCCGAACCCGCCCTTCCGCTGATAGGGCGTGGTGGGCTCGCCGTACGCTGTGCCCGCAATGTCGAGGTGAGCCCAACGTGCCTCTCCGACGAACTCGGAAAGGAATAATGCGGCCGTGATGGTCCCAGCTGGCCGGCCGCCTATGTTCTTCAAATCGGCGATCGGGCTCTCGATCTGTTTCTTGTACACATCCCATATTGGGAGGGGCCAGCACCGCTCTGCCGCCCGGTCGCCAGCCTCTCGCAACTCCGTGATTAATTCCTCGTCGTTTCCCAAGACCGCGGCAGCGTGATGTCCCAGCGCAATCACACATGCCCCCGTGAGGGTCGCGCAATCGACCACTGCGGCCGGCGAGTAGTGGTCCACCACGTAGGAGAGCGCATCCGCAAGAATGAGGCGTCCTTCGGCATCCGTATTGATCACCTCGACGGTCTTGCCAGCCCGCGTGCGAATCACGTCGCCAGGCTTCGTCGCACTCCCTGAGAGGAGGTTCTCCGACGCCGGAACAACGGCCACGACGTTTCTTGCCATCTTCAACTCGCCCACAGCCTTCATCGCGCCCAGCACGGCCGCCCCCCCCGACATGTCGTACTTCATCTCCTCCATCCCGCCCGCTGGCTTAATCGAGATCCCGCCCGAGTCGAAGGTCAGGCCCTTTCCCACCAGGGCTAGGGCCGGCGCCCCTTCGCCTCCACCGTGATGCTCCAGGACGATCAGCCTCGGCTCCTCGTCGGAGCCGGCGGAAACAGCCAAAATCGCTTCCATTCCTTCGGAAGCCAGCTTGACCGGACCGAGGATGCGCGACGTGAACCCGTAGTCTTCGGCCAACTCGAGAGCCACTTCCGCAAGATGGGTTGGCGTAGCAAGATTTCCCGGTCTCCATTGGAGATCCCTTGCCAGCTTTTCCCCCTCGGCGAATGCGGACCCAATGCGCACGCCCGCTTCCGCCTCTGCCGGATCCCCCTCGACTGAGAGCTCCAACACTTCGACCAGGGGCCCGGGCTCATCACCTGACGCTCCCGAAGACCCCCCTTCGCTGGCAGGAGCGTCTGGGGAGGACGCCGATTTCAGCTCCCGGAAGTCCCAGGCGGCAAGCGAACCGCCTTCGGCGGCGGCCTTGGCAGCATCATGCACACTCAGGGGCAAGCCCTGCCCGACGTGGAGGACCAACCGGGTCACGCGCAGAGACTCCGCCCTCCGGACCGCGCGCGCAGCAAGCTTTCGGAGGTCTTCGGCGGCCACCTCGGACCGCGGGCCGAGGCCCAGGAACAGTATTCGGCCGAGACCCGGCCCATCGGCCTCCGACACGTATAAGAGCGCGGATTCCCCTGGTTTGCCTCGGAAATCTCCGGCTTCCCACGCACGGGAGAAGGCGCCGCCCAGAATCGTGTCGGCTCGAGCGACGTTCTCATCGTGCTCAGCCTCATCTTCGACAACCGCGAGCGCCAGAAGCGGCGGCGTGACCTTTAGGGGATCATCCTGTGTGTGTCGTACCTGCACGTTAGTCGTCGAGCCGGTTGGAGGTTCTCACATGTGCCTGACGATTTCCTCACCGAATCGTGAGGTGGCAACCTTTACCGCACCCTCCATTTGTCGTTCTAAGTCGTACGTCACTGTCCTCGCCTTTACGGCGCCTTCGAGTCCTTTCTCGACGAGGGCAGCTGCCTCGTCCCAACCCAAGTGTTGGAGCATCATCGTCGCTGAGAGAATCAGCGAACCCGGATTCACCTTGTCCTGCCCCGCATACTTGGGCGCCGTGCCGTGTGTCGCCTCGAACAGCGCGACCTCGTCGCCTACATTCGCCCCGGGAGCCATCCCCAATCCACCGACTTGGGCAGCGCAGGCGTCGGAGAGGTAGTCACCGTTCAGATTGGGCGTCGCGAGAATATCGTATTCGTCAGGCCTCAGCAGTACCTGTTGGAACATGGCGTCCGCGATCCGGTCACCCATTACGATCCGCCCGCAAGCCTCTTCTCCATTCCAGATACGAGCCTCGGGAATCGTCGTCTCAGGGAATCGCTCTTCGGCTACTTCGTATCCCCAATCGGAGAAGGCGCCTTCGGTGAATTTCATGATGTTGCCCTTGTGGACCAGGGTGATCTTGGATCGGCCTCGACCGAGCGCGTATTGGATTGCGGCAGCGACGTGCCGTTTGGTCCCGAAGGGAGATATCGGTTTGATCCCGATCCCGCTCTGCTCGCGAATATTCGCTCCCATCTCCTCACCGAGGAATGAGCGCACCTTTTCTGCTTCGTCGGTCCCCGACTCCCATTCGATTCCCGCGTATACATCCTCCGTATTCTCACGGAAGATCACGACGTCCAGCCGTTCCGGCTCCTTCACTGGCGAAGGCACGCCTTCGATCCATCGCACGGGGCGAATACATGAGTAGAGGTCTAGCACCTTACGCAGGGTCACGTTCAAGGACCGGATACCACCCCCCACGGGCGTCGTCAGTGGCCCTTTTATTCCCACTTTGAATTCGCGGAAAGCCTGGAAGGTCTCCTCCGGGAGCCACTCGCCGGTTAGGTCATTGGCCTTCTCCCCGGCGAACACCTCCATCCACTGGATCGCCCGTTCACGGTTATACGCCTGCTCCACAGCGGCGTCCACGACTTGAACCGTGGCACTCCAGATGTCGGGTCCGATACCATCCCCTTCAATGAACGGGACGATCGGTCGGTTGGGTACGTCAGTTTTTCCGTCTCCTACAGTGATGCGATCCCCGCGCTCAGGGATCCGGGCATGTTCATAGGGACTCATTGTGGTGCGTTCACTCAAGGATTGAAAAAGAAAAAGGCCAAGAAACCCGCGTGACCCTCGAGAAAGCCTTCGAACTTAGTCTGCGCGTGACGGGGGGGGCAACCCGATGCGTCAATGCTGAAAAGGCTTTTCCGGCACATCCTCGTTTTCAATGTGTAGCGAATCTTCGATCCCTTGGTTTGAGCCCGCACGGCGCGGATTCTTTCGGACAAATGGGGCTCCCCGCCCCTCTGGCCCCTCCCTCCAACTGAGGCCCTCAAATGCCGCATGGACTCCAGGACCGAATCGCACTTGTAACGGGCGGGACGGGTCAACTCGGCAGGCATGTAGTCGCCCGACTTCTCGAAGAGGGCGCTACAGTGCACGTGCCTGTTCGGAAAGAAACTGAGGCGGTCGATCTAACGACATTTCTTGTCGATGAAGCACAAGCCGTCCGGTTCCACACAGATGCAGATCTCACCGACGCCGAAAGGGTCGACGGGATCATTGGCGACATACGAGCCGGCGAGAGCGCCTCGGTGGATGTCCTCGTGAACTTGGCCGGTGGATTCTGGATGGGTTCCCTCGAAGACACCGAGCCTAGGACGTGGGACCGGATGTGGGCAATGAACGCGACGACTGCGTTTCTTTGCTCACGCGCGGTCTTCCCTTCGATGAAAGCGGCGCGTTGGGGTAGGATCCTTAACGTTTCCGCCTTTCCCGCGATCGATAGGGGCCGCTCGCTACTATCCGCGTATGGCCCTGCGAAGGCCGCAGTTCTCAACCTCACACAGACCCTCGCTCGCGAGGGAGCTGTGCATGGGATAACAGCGAACGCGATCCTCCCCTCCATCATTGACACCCCCGCCAATCGACGCGCGATGCCGAGTACAGATACATCGACCTGGATCCCTCCCTCACGGATCGCAGACGTGCTGATCTTCTTGGCTTCGGAACAGGCAGGCATCGTCAACGGCGCGGCGATACCACTGACGCTGGAATAGGCCCCACCCGGATCCTTGCACCCATACGATGCGCTAGTTGAGATTTGTTCTCAATCTCACTAACGTGTGCTTGGGCCCTTATACCCGGCCCTTCTCCCTTGGCTGCGACCTTCCCCGCACGCCCCAAGGAAAATCGCGTAGCCCATGACCAAGAAGCCTAGAAACAGCGGCAGGCCGAGACAGGGACCGGACCTCGTTCGAAATCGGCGATCCTTCGGGATCATCACGCTACTGACCGCCACATTCTTCGGCGTTACGGGATGCCAGGGTGGGGCCGGAGAGGTGGTGAATGTCTACAGTCACCGACACTACGACGCAGACCAACTCCTGTTCGACAGATTCTCCGAACTCACCGGCATCGACGTCCGGGTGGTGACAGCCTCTGCCGATGAGTTGATCACGAGGCTGGAGCGAGAAGGAACGGCCTCTCCCGCGGACATTCTGATCACCGTCGACGCAGGTCGACTGCATAGGGCGAAGGAACTGGGCCTATTACGGCCGCTGACTTCGCCCGTGTTATCCGAGACGATTCCCGTTCATTTGCGTGACCCCGAGGGATACTGGTTTGGCCTGACCCAAAGGGCGCGAATTCTTGCCTATGCCCGAGACCGTGTAAAGCTCGACGAGTTAACATCGTACGAAGATCTCGCTAGTCCCCACTGGAGTGGCCGCGTCCTGGTCCGTAGCTCCGAGAACATCTACAACATCTCCCTCCTCGCCTCGATGATCGCCGCGAACGGGCCTGAAGCCGCCGAAGCATGGGCTTCGGGCGTCGTCGCGAATCTCGCGAGACCTCCACAGGGAAATGACACGGACCAGATCATGGACGTGGCGGCCGGGGTCGGCGACGTCGCGCTCGTAAACACCTACTACGTGGGCAGGCTGTTGCACGACCGAGACCCTGGAGCCCGAGAACTCGCGTCACGGGTGGGTATCTTCTTCCCGAATCAGGACGGTCGGGGAGCCCATGTGAACGTCAGCGGAGCCGGGGTCACCGCGTATTCGCCGAATCCGCGGAACGCCACTCGGCTTCTCGAATTCTTGGTGAGCGAGGAAGCTCAGCGAGTGTTCGCGGAAACCATTTTCGAGTACCCGGTTCGCATCGACGTCCCTTGGGCTGAGACACTGATGGAGTGGGGTGAGTTTAGAGCTGACACGCTGAACCTCCGGCGTCTCGGAGAGCTGAACAACGAAGCGGTAATGACCTTCGATCGGGCCGGATGGAGGTAGACTCAGGGCTGGGCCCAGCACCCGATCGGTTCCGAGCCGGCCGGAGGTCGTTTGTGCATACGGGCGTCCTGTTCACACCGTGGACAACTGCGACCCTTGTAGTGGTTGCCCTGCTCCTCCTCCCACTGGGTTCGATCTTCCTCGGAGTCTTTGGTGAGGCCAGCGACACCTGGCGACATCTCGCCTCCACGGTGCTCGCCGACTATCTCTGGCACTCGTTGCTGCTGGTCGTCGGAGTCGGAGCGCTAACGCTCGGGATCGGAATCGCGACGGCGTGGTTCGTGACCACTTGCGAATTCCCCGGACGCCGTCTCTTCGAGTGGAGCCTCATCCTCCCGCTTTCGATCCCCTCGTACATCATGGCGTATACATATGCGGCGCTGTTCGGACATACGGGTCCGGTGCAGAGCGCTCTGCAGCTCGTTTTCGATCCGGCTACAACTGCTGGACTTCGGACCCAGCTTATGTCCCTCCCGGGGGTCGGAATCATTCTCGCTCTCGCCCTCTACCCATATGTGTACTTGATTACGCGTACCTCTTTCATGAAGCGGTCTGGGGGAATCCTCGAGACGGCGAGGATATTGGGGAAATCGTCCTGGCAAACCTTTTGGCGAGTTGCACTTCCGATGGCCAGGCCGGCCGTGGTCGCAGGCGTCACTCTCGTGCTCATGGAAGTGCTGAACGAGTACGGGGCAGTCCGTTACTTCGGGGTGACTACCTTCACTACAGGGATTTTCCGAGCCTGGTTCTCGCTGGGAGACCCCCCCGCGGCCATCCGACTCTCTGGCTGTCTGCTGCTCTTTGTCTTCCTCCTGATTCTCCTCGAGAGGGCGCAGCGTGGTAGAGCACGCTTCGATGAGGGGACTGCCAAATATCGCCCTGTCGTTCGATACGAGCTCAATGGATGGCAACGGTGGGGAGCGGCAGGTATATGCGCGCTGCCGGTTGTGCTCGGATTCGTCCTGCCCTTCGCACAGCTCCTACGATGGGCGATTGAGGTGGCTCCGGAGGCCGCAAACCTCCAGTTCCTTCTTCTCGCGATGAACTCATTCGGGTTAGGACTCGCGGCAGCCAGCGTCGCTGTAGTGACAGGTCTTCTCATCGTCTACTCGGTTCGCCTGTCCCCAACCGTGACCTTGCGGTTGGCGGCGAGAGCGTCCTCCCTCGGCTACTCGATCCCCGGTGCGGTGATTGCTGTTGGGATTCTTATCCCGTTCATCTGGGTAGATCGGCAGCTTTCCGTGATTCTTCGCGCCACGTCGTTGGGCTCCGTCGGATTGATTCTCACCGGAACCGTCGCCGCGCTCATGTTCGCGTATGTCGTTCGATTCCTCGCGGTTTCGCTGAACCCGCTCGATTCCGGTTTCGAGAGAACCTGTGGGAACCTGGACGAGACCTCCCGGTCGCTGGGCGTTCCGCCCCTGAGGACTCTTCTAAGGGTCGACGTGCCACTGCTTCGGGGCACCCTGCTCTCTGCGGGCCTTCTCGTCTTCGTCGACGTGTTGAAGGAACTCCCCCTCACACTGATTCTCCGACCGTTCGACTTCGACACGCTTGCGACACGAGCCTTCCAGTTGGCCATGGATGAACAGGTGGCCCGATCGGCGCTGCCAGCACTCTTGATCGTCTTCACTGGGATGATCCCCGTCATCCTCCTGTCACGCCTTATCGGACAGCACCCCGAGCATGGTGCGGACGATCCGACCGGCCAGCTAGTCGCGCCTCACTCCACCGTCGGCGCGCGGGCTTGACCTGCACTGAGAGAAGGCCGCTGGGGGCCGGCCGAGCTCGACGCGGAGGAGCCAGGTCAGTGGGTGAGGTTACTGCCGCCCGCCGAAACAATTTCGTCTTCCGCTACCCCCGGGGAGGCTTCCAGCATTTCGGCGACTCGGCCAGCGATTTCACCAGGCTCGAAGGGGGGCGTGATCCATGTCAGCTCTCCATTCGTCGCTGACTCGGTCGTGCCGCCGTGAGTCGATGCCTGGCGATCCAAGACGATAAGAGGGAGGCCCGGCTTTCGACGCTGCCACTCCCGCCCGACCTCAATCCCTGATCGGCCCCCCGAGAGCACGCGCTCAACGATCATCAGGTCGATCCTCCGCCCAGCCCTTCGCCACTCCCGCTCTGATTCGACGGCAGTCATGCAGACTTCGACCTCGTATCCCGCGCGTGAAAGGATTTGGCGGAGGAGCCGAGCCAGAAGTGGCTCGTCCTCTAGGACTACCACCTTGGCACGGGGCGCGGGCGCCGATCCGGCGGCGGTCGCACTGCCCCTGGCTTCGACCATAGTTCGGTCTACAGGGGCGGCCGCCAGTGGAAGAAATAGATCTACCTCCGTGCCTTCGGCCTGACGCGATCGGACCTCGACCCATCCGCCGTGTCCTTCAACAATGGCCTGAACGGTAGAGAGGCCCAGGCCTCTTAGGGGGTGGCCCTCACTCCGACTCGAGAAGAAGGGCTCGAAGAGCCAAGGGAGATGCTCGCGAGGGATGCCTTCTCCTTGATCCTGTACACGAATCCGCGCACCCTCCCAACCCGAGTCTCCGCCGCTGCCCTCCGGAGCCGGCCCCCAGGCTACCCGGATACTCTCGTCCGGTCCGGACGCCTCTCGGGCGTTCTCGACCAAATGAACCAATGCTCGCTCGAGGAAGCCCACGTTGGCTTCCACCGGAAGGGGACCGACCGTCGGGGCTACGCGAAGTCTCCCACGTTCGCCCACTTCCCTCGCAAGAACCGGAATCATTGCGGCAAGAGCTCGGTTCAGGTCCAGTGAAGGCCGGTCCGGAATCCCGTGCCGTAGCGTTCCTAGAAACCGGCCCAACCCTTCCTCGATCCGCTGCCCCGTGTCTAGCGCACCTGATACGAGCTCCTGATCCGCCGAGCGATCCTCCGTCGCGTCGCGTAACATGCGCAAATAGCCGGCCTGCACCTCGAGGGCGCCCAAAAGCCCGGTGGCCTCCTCAGCGCCAACGAGCGCCACGGACTCGAGGTGACCCAGTCGCCGAACACGTGTCTGTGGAATCGGTTCGTTGCGGGCGCCCGGCCCATGAGAAGGCACGAGCCCTGGAGTCTCCTGGGGTTCATCAGGAGCGACCGAGGGCAAGTGTACATTGTCTCTGTACTCGATCCGCGCCAATGGCTCGCCAACCGGAAGAACGAGGGAACTCGCAAGGTCCCGGTCCTCTGGCGTCCAGTCGCGTGGGCTGCGGCCCTCTTCGAAAGTGACCAATCCGACGAGCCGCTCATCTAGGCGGACCGGGAGCGCCAGGATCGAGCGAATGGTCTCCCTTTCGAGCCACTCCCGGACCGGCTCTGCAGCGACTGCTACGCGTCGTGTGTCACCCACTGCTAGAACGCTCGCTCGCTCGAGAAACGATCGAAACGCCGGGGCGAGATGCTCTGGATAGACCTCGTCTTCCTGGATCGACCCCTCGCTTCGGTTGTAGCGAGTCACCAGACGTACACGGGATCCCTCGTTCTCGAAACGCCAGATTCCGACCCTGGATACGCGAAGGGCTCGGGCAGACTCTCTGGCTAGGTGCCTTAGCAGGAGATGGGGCGCAAAGGCTGGGCGGGCTGCCGCCAGACTCTTGTTACCCAGGGTCGTTGGATCGTTGGAGGGGGGGGGTGGGACATTCGGGCCAACATCGCCTCTTATCGAGCCTTGGCCAGCACCCGCTCCCTCTACGAACACGGGGCTCATCGCCTTGGCCCCACAGGCCCCTCCCGTGAGTGTACCCGCTTCTCCTGGAGAGAAGGGCGATGGGCCCAGTGAGCCGTGACTGGCGTCTTGATTGCGGGTGGATCTTGCAGCGTTCTATCCGGGCATTCGAGGCGGCGCCGCTCGGGTAAACTAGTGAACCCTTCTCGGCTGGCAATCTCGAAGCTACCGCGTCGCCGCGCTAGCAAACAAGGGAGTATCCGCGGATTTTTTCCCGCACCTTGCAGCTCGAGTATGCCCAAAGCCTTGACCCCGGGGCATGACCCGGGTCATTCTGTCCTTATGAGCCAACAACGGCCCCCCGACCTATA
The DNA here is from genome assembly GCA_965215925.1 of Longimicrobiales bacterium. Taxonomy (GTDB): domain Bacteria; phylum Gemmatimonadota; class Gemmatimonadetes; order Longimicrobiales; family Gaopeijiaceae; genus JAAXGI01. The sequence continues at coordinate 920,090 of CBDCEQ010000003.1, forward strand.
CGAACGTCTCTTTCAGGCGTCGGTTTCACAGTTCAGGAACCGCGGCTATAGCGGTGCATCAGTGTCTCATATAACACAAGAAGTGGGAGTCGCTAAAGGTACTTTTTTCAACTACTTCCACACGAAAGAACACGTACTATCTGAGGCGTTTTCCCGGTGGGTAGAAGGGGCACTTGGCGAGGTTGAAACCCGCAGCCTCTCGGGCACAGACGCCATCCTGTCGTTTTGCGTCATCCTGGGGGACAAATTGTCCAACGACCGTGTTCTCGCCGAGGCGCTCGTGCTCAGACTCTCGGCGCTCCCGGCTCCAGAAGGGGCTCTGCGAGGGCTGATTCGGAATGAGGAACGGGTACGGAATTGGATCGAAGCCCGGCTCGCGGAGACACTCCGTGTCTCGGTGCCCCTGATTGAGACTGACTCCGGGCTGCTTGCATTCCTGGTCACGTGGGCCTTTCGGGGGACCCTGGATGAATGGCTCCGGGGTGATGCCTCCCAGGAAGCGCTCCGCGCCTCGATTTGGGAGCGGGTCGGTTTCCTCCTGGAATCTGCTGGTTTGCCGGCGCAAACGCCTGAAATGAGGGCCGAGAGGTGACTCGGTACGTATCGATGATCGTGGTCGCAGTCCTGCTGGGCTGTCCAAGCCCCGAGCCTGAGCACCCCTGGATCGAACTGGGTGAAGGCTCGCTCCATCAGATCGTCGAGTTCTCAGGCGTAAATGCGGGACAGATCGTGGTCGCCATGGACCCGACGGTTTCTCGCGCGGATGCAATGGAGCTTGGCCGGCTCATCCAATCGCAGGCTCCTGCAGGGGCAACGGTGAACGCGAGGCTGTACAATGATGACGCGACGGCCCGTGGGTGGAGGACCGCACGCGCCGACCTACGGGTGGAACATCTGCTCGTTCTCGTCAGCGTGAATCCAGCGACAGGCCTGAATGAGGTCCGGTGGGTGCCTCAGGAGAACGAGCCCGTCGATGATCCCGTGGAGGAATGAGCCCACTGCAGCGCAGGCTAGATGGTTGCACGATCGCCGCGAGCGTAGAGGAAACACGCCGCGCGAAATCCCGTATGACCTGTTGTGTCGCAGCGCTTGGCTGTGAATTGACGTCTAGCTCCCCCGAGGAACCATGTCAGAGATACCAGGGCGAGGGCGTGTTAATGGGATGCCAATTTCCGTGCTCATTTGGGTCAGCGCATTTCTCGTGTTGACCGCCGGCGGATGCGCGAACATGACGCAAACCCAGCGAGGCGGTGCGATCGGGGCGGCAGCTGGCGGAGTCCTCGGAGGCATCATCGACGACAACACGGCCCGCGGAGCGATCATCGGGGCCGTGATCGGCGGAACGGCCGGGGCGGTCATCGGCCGTGAAATGGACCAGCAGGCCGAAGAGCTCGAAGCGAGTCTCCCCAATGCCGAAGTAGAGCGAATCGGGGAGGGCATTCGCGTCACTTTCGATTCCGGGATTCTATTCGGGTTCGACTCGTCGGACCTGCAGTCGGAGGCGCAGCAGAACCTTCGGGACCTGAGCGACAGCCTCACCGAGTTTGCCAACACCGAAGTTCTCATCGTCGGCCACACGGACTCCACTGGCTCGGACGCCTACAATCAAGGCCTTTCCGAGCGTCGGGCCAATTCAGCTGGTGCCTTTCTCAGACGGGAGGGAATCCCAGGAGATCGAATCTCCTCTGAAGGGCGAGGCGAGTCCGAACCGGTAGCGTCAAATGACGATGAGGCTGGCCAGCAGCTCAACCGTCGGGTCGAAGTCGCGATCTTCGCCAGCGAGGAGTACCGTGAAGAACTGGAAGAGCGGTACGGAGCGAACTGACAGGCAGGTACGCCGCTCGTAACCCTTACGTCGACTGAACCCGCTGTACCCAGGCTCGCCGCGGCAGGTCAGTCTGCCTATAATGACCGGTTGCATGGCTCGGGCATTCGACGAGCGTCTCTTTGATCATCCGCCCCGAGCAGGAGGAAGGAAAATGACAACGTCCGGTCGGGGTCGCCGCCGCTGGCAACCTAGAATCAATGGAGCGGTGGCCGCGATAGCCACCATTCTGTGCATGGCGGACCCCGGTGCGGCCCAACTGCAGGGGCTCGAAAACGGAGAGTGGCGTTACCTGGGCGGCGATGCTGGACACACGCGCTCCGCGCCGAATCTGACCCAGATCAACGCAAGTAACTTCGAGGATCTCGAGCCGGCCTGGATTTTCCGGGGGAACAACTTCGGGCCTTACCTCGAGTACACAGCCCGATCCACCCCAGTCTATGCGGACGGTATCCTCTACAGCGTGTTCAGTGGGCGTCGCCAGGTGGTGGCGATCGATCCGGCTACGGGCGAGCTGCTATGGACCTTCCGCGAGCCCGAAACGATGAGGTTTTTACGCTCGCCGAGGGCGGATTTCGGAAAGGGTGTCTCTTACGCCGAAGTGGATGGACGGGGCGTGATCTTCATCACCACGACCAGCTACTTCTTGTGGGCCCTGGATGCGAAGACTGGGCAGCCCCTAGAGGACTGGGGCTCGCCGGTACCGATTGATTCGTTCTCACAGACCGGGGTCGTCGATCTGATCCCCACACTTGTGGGAGACTGGGGGCGTTGGGAGGACTATTTGGCGGGTGGCGGCACCTATGACGCGGATCATGGGATTCCGCAGCAGCTGGGTATGGTGACCAGCTCTTCGCCACCGATCGTTGTGAACGGCGTTGTCGTGGTGCTGGTCGGTCATGAGCCTAGCTATGACCAGACTCGGATCGAGAACGTTCCGGGCGACATTCAGGGCTTTGACGCCAGAACTGGGGAGTTCCTGTGGAAATTTCACGTCATCCCGCGGCCCGGCGAGTTCGGCCATGACACTTGGGAGAACGACGCCTGGCAGTTCTCGGGTGACATGTCGTCGTGGGCTCCCGCTTCCGCCGACCCGGAATTGGGGCTCGTCTACATCGTGACAAACGCTTCGACCGTGCAGTCCTACGCGGGTCATCGTCCGGGGGCCAACCTCTTTGGGGGCAGCGTCATCGCACTGGATGTCGAAACTGGCGAGCGAAGGTGGCACTTTCAGATCCACCGCAGTGACCAGTGGAATTATGACATTCCGACGGCGCCCATCCTGATGGATCTGACGGTGGACGGAGAGCCGACCCCGGCGCTGATCCAAAACACCAAACAGGGCCTCGTCTTCGCGCTGAACCGGGAGACAGGTGAGCCGATCTGGCCGATCGAGGAGCGCCCGGTCATGCAGACGCAGGTGCCCGGCAACTATACGTCGCCGACGCAGCCGTATCCGACCCGTCCTGAGCCGCTGGACCGGATCGTAACGGACGGGATCACAGAGGAATTCCTTCTGGACTACACGCCCGAGCTAAGGCAGCAGGCAACTGAGATCCTGAGCGATTTCCGAGTCGGAGGTCTATATATGCCGCCGCTTCCTTGGGAGCACGGCAATGAGTATGTGAATATCGTCGGATGCTCCGGGGGGTTGAACATCTATCATCCGCCCATCGCAGATCCCAGCACGGGGATCATGTACGCATCGCACAACCGCGGCTGTAGTGCACCCAGGTTCATGGTGCCCACGGACGGAGTGGACGTGGAGCGGGGGTTACCCGGAATGAGCGAAGAGACGTGGAGAGGACGTGAGCGCCATACCCCGACCACAGGCACCACGGTCGCGGCGTGGGCGCCCGGTGGCATCCCGGTGGCACTGCCGCTGATCGATGGCCTTCCCGTCTTCAAGCCTCTGTATCAGGCGCTGGCCGCATACGACATGAATACAGGCGAGAAGCTCTGGGATATCCCGATCGGTGAGACGCCGGAGCGGATCCGAAACCACCCGCTCCTCGCCGGTGTGGCGGATCCGATGACCGGGGGAACGGGCAACTCGATCCAGATGGTAGTGGGTGACCTCTTATTGCAAGCAACCGAAGACCTGAGGGGCGACACCCAACTGAACGAGAACGGGATGCCGGTCCTGAACGCGCGAGACAAACTGACGGGCGAAGTCTTGGCGAGTATCGAGATCCCCCTGCCCGGCGAGTACGGGATGATGAGCTACATGCATGAAGGAAAGCAGTATATCCTCATGCAGGCGGGCAGCGCGAAACGCCGGCAGCCGGGCTCGCTGGTGGCGCTGACGTTGCCGTAACCCCTCGTTCCCTTCGGGCCGGCCCGTCAGGCTGGCCCGAAGGGAACGGTGTCATACACAGCTCGGGCGAGAGGGCTTCGGGACTGAGGGTTACGCCTGTCGCGACAAGCCCAGTAGGACATGGTCCCGCCCCCCTATCTCCGAACGCCAAGTGCCGCGGGCTGGCCTCGCGGGAACTGGCGTTTCTTGTCGATCAGCGGCCCCGCTCTTGTTTTATCCTGAATCTTCGGCTTATCTTCGGTTTTCGGTATTTATTCGGACGAAAATACCTTTACAGCCTGTTACTCATCGTCTCTTGACCTCAACCGATCTTGCTCACCCCTTCCTCCCGTACGTCTCTCTGCCTCTGGCTTCCCACTTTCGAGCTCCGGCTCGAGCTGGTCCGTGCCCCGGAGTTGGACACAACATCGGTTGCGCTCCTGACTCCAGGCGATTTAAGAGAGCGCCAAGAGATCTGGCAGGTCTCAGAGCGAGCAGCCCAGGCGGGCGTTCGTCCGGGCATGCGGGTGTCCCGCGCTGTTTCCCTCTGCTCTTCCCTGACCCTACTCGAACCCGATCCCACGCATTATGGAGCTACCACAAAAGAGCTCCTCGGAGTTCTCGAAACCGTGAGTCCAATCGTACAGACTGCCAGACGGCAGGGGGTTTTCCATGTGGGAATGGATGGATTGGAACGCCTCTACGGCTCCCCACGAACCCAAGTGAACGGGGTTCTCCACACCCTCTTGGAGGTCCTTCCGCGTCCCCTCGTAGCAGCTATCCGGGTAGGCCGGGCCCCAGGACTCTTCGGAGCATGGGTTGCCGCCGCTTCGGCTTGTCCAGGGAGTCCGGTGCTGGTGGCAGAGGGCGAATTGACTTGTTTTTTGGCTCCTCATCCGATCTCGGCCCTTCCGATACCGGAGGAAATGCCCGAGGAAATGCTGGAGCGATTAGAACGGTTGGATGTCCGCACGCTGGGGTCTCTAGCAGAGCTTCCCCCCTCGGCTCTCATGCGTCACTTCGGTCCCGCTGGCCGAGAGGCCCGAGCCTTGGCTCGCGGAGAGCGAATCGATCCAGTGCGTCCCCTGCACCGCCCTCAACCCATTCGGGTTTCCCTGGACTTCCCTTCACCGGTGGGTGAGCGCGAAGCACTTCACAGAGGTCTGGATCGGCTACTCGAGCGAGGACTGAACCGGCCGGAGCGGCGGGAGCGGAGTATCCGAGGCATCCGAATAGGGGGGTATCTGGAAGAAGGAGGTTCCTGGGAAATAGAGGCCACGCTTCGGGAGCCCTCCGCACGGCGTGAGAGCCTCGCCTTCCCTCTGCGCAGCAGAATAGCCCTCTCTCCCCCGCCTCGATCGGTTGAGTCCCTTTTTGTCGAATTCTTCGATTTCGGAGCTCCCGCTGCCCAGAATGATCTCTTCCAGCGAGCTGAGGCTGGAGGCCGATCTGCGGAAGACGGTTCTCTGGCGACGGGCCGGATCTCCAGGGCCTTAAGGGAAGCGGTACAGGAACTCACCCTGAAGCTGGGCCACTCTCCCTTGTATCGGGTCGTGGAAGTCGATCCTTGGTCCCGAATTCCGGAGCGACGTCATGCTCTGCTGACATTGGAGCCCTGATATGTATGTCCGCCTGAGACCTTTGGGTTTTCCTTCCCCCGTCCGGATTCGGATGGATCGGAAGGGAAATCCCGTAGAGGTATGCCATCTGAGCCGGTATGGAGCCGGAAACCAGCACAGAAGCGGAAGCCGGCGTAGTGCCAAAACCGTAGTCTCCATACGTGAAGTTTGGAGAGTCGACGATGAGTGGTGGCGACAGCCTATCTCACGCCTCTACCACGAAGTCGTCCTGGAAAACGGGAAGATGATGATGCTTTACCGAGACCTCACCGACGGGAGCTGGTACACGCAATGATATCTTGTTAGTCATCCGAAGGTCTCTTACCGATTTTCCGATCTCCGCCAGGCTCCAGCTTGTGAGCTGCTTCCGAGGAGGACGCTTGAAAACCTTGTGGCTGATGACGACGAGATCATCCTCCATCTTGTCAAAGTGGGTCTGGAAAACCGAGGCTTCGAGGTCCTAACCGCGACGGACGTGATGCAGGTCATGCAGGTTGTAATGCGTACCCTACCCGACGCCATCATCTTGGACATCGACATGCCCGGTGGAACGGGACTCTCAGCGGTAGAGCGCCTCAAGAGATCCACGAAAACGCAGTCGATACCGATCGTCATGAATACAAGCACCGCCAGCGAAGAGGCTCAATCCCGGTCTGTCGAGTTAGGCGCGGTCGCTTGCCTCGAAAAACCCGTAGACATCGACCAACTCACGAAGCTCCTGACCGAACTCGTCGAGAACCAGCCCCAGTCGGACTAGTCGTCCGACACCCACCCTCGCTCGCGCACTAGGTCCACAAGCTCGCCCCGAGAGCTCACGTCGAGCTTTCCGTAGATATTCGTGAGATGGGTCGTTACCGTCCGCGGGGAAATCCCGAGCTCCTTCGCGATTGCCTTATTCGAGTGCCGCCCAACCACTAGCCTTGAAATCTCAAGCTCTCTACCCGTCATGCCTCCGAGCCCCTGGGTCAACGCCCGACGAGGAGGCGGACGGGTTTCCAGCTCACTGAACATCCTCCGCGTTTTCTCGAGCTCGGGCTCGGCTCCCAGGTCGCGAAAAATCGAGTGGGCCCGACGTAGCTCAGCAAGGGCCTCGCCCGTCCGATTCAGCTCCGCTAGCCTTCCTGCTAGCTGCCGACGAAGTCGGGCTGCATCGAACACCATCGGGATGCCCTCGAGCCTGTCGGCCGCCGCTCGAAGGCGAATGCTTCCCCCCCTCGATATCCCCTGACAGCCATGTTACCAAAGCGTCGCAGGCGTCTGCCCATGCAAGGCCGAGAAGATGGTCCATGCGCGCGGCCTCACGACGGAGACCTTGCCCTACGCGCTGCGCCCCCTCCAAATCACCCGCCAACAGATAGGCCTGAGCGAGGAGAGGACTCAAATGGTGGATACTCCACATGGCCGATCCGCTCCGTCCAGCCAGCTCGAGCCCCTGCTCTCCCACGGCGATCGCGGAAGAGACATCCCCCTCGGCCAGATGCAAACTCACCCGCCCAACGAATGCGGGGATCGCCGCATGAAGATCCAATCCTTGGCCCGACTCTCCAATAGAATCCAGCTTCGCCAGCGCCCACGCTTCCTCAACTAGAGAGCGCCCCTTCTCAAGATCGCCACGCCCTCTAGGACCGGCAGGGCCGTCCAGATCATGAGGCGGGGTAAGAGTGTGCGTTGTCCAAGTGCCCGTGCGCGGGCGATCGCCTGCTCTCCCATTGCAACAGCTGTGTCCCAATTACCCGTCGCATGTGCTTCTTGGAGCGAAAGCTCATCGGTCCAAAGCTCGAGAATCGGAGAGCGTAATTCCTCGGCGAGGCCCCGGGCTTCGACGATCCGATCCCTCATCTCCGCCGTATTCCCGGTCAATCCCTCTAGCACGGCAAGTCCAACGAGACTCCAAAACTCGCCGCCAAGGTCATTGGACGCCTTGGCCTCCTCAATTGCCTTCCAACCATGCTCACGCGCAGTGCTCGGGCTGCCTGTCCACATGTGATGAAGGCCGAGTGCCTGCTGAGCCCGAGTGCGCGTTCGCACGTCGTCGTGTTGCGTAGCGAGCGCGAGGGCAGCATTCACGTCTTCCTCTGCCTCATCCCACCGCGCGAGCTCTTGGAGACAAAGCCCACGGTAGAAACGAATCCGACCTTCCGAGCGGGGATGACCTCTCGATGCGACGATCCCCGCCTCATAGTGAGCAAGTGCCTCGGCGTATCGTCCGCTGCGGAAGCATGCGAGCCCCAGGCGACGGCGGAATTCAGAGACCTGCAGACCCGGCTCCATATCACCGACTTCTCGCAGCGCTCGTTTCCAGAGCTCGATGGCTTTCCCGTACTGACCCATGCGTTCGAGCGCTCTGGCGAAATCGGCCACAATTTCCGAGGGCCGCGGGCCCTCCGCATCATCTGCCTCGCGTTCATCCATGATCTCGAGCGCGGAGGAGAAGTGGCGCGCCGCCTCCTGATCCGCATGGCGGTCCAAAGCACGGCGTCCAGCAACGAGCAAGTACTGGAACGCTTTTCCGTCTGTGGCACGATCGCCGGAGCAATGGAAATGATACGCCAATTCTTCGGCCCGTTCGACGACTCGGTCCGGGTCCTGTTGCTCGAGAGCATCACCCACTTCGCGGTGAAGCATCCGAGCTCGGGGGCTGCCGAGGCGGTCGTAGACACATTCGCGGATCAAGGGATGTGTAAACGAAAGCGCTGGTGCCGACTCATCGACGCCGCCGTATAGAAAGCCCCTGAGCCGGAGCTCATCGGTGGCATCGAGTGTCTCTTCGTTTGAGAGACCAGCCACTGACCCAAGGATCGAGAATCGAATCCGATCCCCCATGGCAGCGGCAACCTCGACCGCCCGCTGCGCCGGTGGAGACAACCTCGCTAGCCGGCTAGCCACAAGGTCCTGGACACCTCGGGGTGGATCGAATTCATCGACCTCCCAGCCCAGCCACATGTCCTCATCGGAATGCAGATGCCCGTTCTCTACGAGGGAGCGCAACGTCTCAGTCGCAAACAGTGGATTTCCTCGGCTCCACCCGTGAAGCCGGGCGGCAAAGTCACGACAGACGTTGTCGGAGATCGAGAACGTTTTCGTCACCAGTTGCCGAACATCGTCCTCGGCGAGCGGTCCGAGCACCAATGACCCGGCGAGCCCCGCCCCAGAAAGTGATGTCTCGAACTCCAAGAGCGCCGCGTTTTCCTCCCGCAGCCCCTCAGTCGAAGAGCAGAGGAATCGGACAGGATGACCCTCGAGTTGGCGGATCGCGAAGTGCAGTAGCTGGATAGCAGAGGGGTCGGCCCATTGGAGGTCTTCGGCGACAACCAGGACCGGCGCTCGCTTCCCTAGCCCACGCAGCAGCTCTGAGAAGCTCCAGAAGAGGTTGGTCCGAGTATCCTCAGGGCTCCCAGTCACTGAGATGTCGGGCGTCTCATCGCCTTCGAGTGAGTCCCATCTTTAGTTGAAATTGAAGCGGCCTCCGACCTCAGGTAACGTGGGTGTGCGAGCACGCCACGGGACCAACAAAAGAGGAAGGAGGCCACCGATGGGAAGGATGCCGAGGCTGGTTGAGCGGGGCAAGAAGGACCGGCGGCTTGGGGAACCGAGCGAGATGAGTTGGGAGGAGATCCAGGCGCTGGAGCTGGACCCGCGAGTGGAGCTGATCCGGCAGCTGATTCCGCTTGGACTGGCGGAGGTGAGCCGGATGCTCGAGGAAGAGGTAGAGGAGCTGGCCGGGCGGCGGCACGCCCGAAAGGGGGACGACGAGAGCGGATACCGGCACGGGCACAACCCCGGGTCGGTGAGGTTGGGCGGCCAGCGGCATCCGGTGCGAGTACCTCGGGTGCGGGGCCGGGCCGGAGAGGTGAGGCTCGCATCGTACGAGCGACTCCACGGCTCGGCCGGAGAGGTGGACGAGGGGCTCTTTCGGAAGGTGCTGCTCGGGATCTCATGCCGAGACTACGAGGCGGCGGTCGAGGCGGTGCCCGGAGCGATCGGGCTGTCGAAGTCGAGGGTCTCGCGGGAGTTCAAGAAGGCCACCGCCGCGAGGCTGAAGGAGTTTCAGGAGCGGGACCTCTCGGTCTATGACGTGGTGGCGCTCGTCCTGGACGGGAAGAGCTTCGCCGAGGACGAGATGGTGGTGGCGCTCGGCGTGACGCTTGAGGGGGACAAGGTGTTCCTCGGCTTCGTCCAGACCGACACGGAGAACGCGGTGGTGATCCGGTCCTTCCTCAGGGGCCTGAAGGACCGAGGTCTCGATCTGTCGGCCGGAGCGCTCGTGGTGATCGACGGGGCCAAGGGGCTCCGGAGCGGCGTGCTCGCGGCCTTCAAGGACCAGGTGCTGATCCAACGGTGCCAGTGGCACAAACGGGAGAACGTGATCTCGCACCTGCCGAGGGCGGAGCAGAAGAACTGGCGCCGGCGACTCCAACGTGCGTATCAACGGCCCACGTACAAGGAGGCCGCCCAGGCGTTGAAAACCCTCAAGCACGAGCTCGGCGAGGTGAACCAGTCTGCCGTGGCCAGTCTAAACGAGGGGTTCGAGGAGACCTTGACCCTCCACCGGCTCGGGGTCTTCCCTCTGGTCGGCCGGTCGCTGAAGACCACTAACGTACTCGAATCCGTCAACGCCATGGCCGAGCAACGCTGCGGACGAGTGGATCACTGGAAGACCTCGAGCCAGAAGCACCGATGGTTCGCGACCGTGTTACTCGAGATCGAGCCCCGGCTCCGGAGGTTGCTCGGCTACCGGCACCTCCCGCTCCTCAGGGCCGCGATACAGAAGGAGCTCGGGATCACCCTTCCCGAGAGCAGTTCACATGCCGTCGCCTGACGAGGGGGTCGCTCCAGTTTCAACTAACTTTGGGATTGACTCGGCTTAGGTAGCTTCAGGATGCAGACTGCTCACACCTTGCCGATTCACAGGCCAGAACGCTGCCAGGAGCAGCCAGGCCGCGAAAACCCCTATCAGTGGGAACAGGGCTCCTGCGGACTCCCATCCACCCGCTATAAGCGGAGGTGCAAGCCCATGGGCCACAGCCCCTAGGATACCTATGACCTGCCCCCAAGAGTGGTACCACCTAGAGTGTTAGTCTAACCGCCTCATTTCCCCGGGGTGAGGTCCGAGTAGCAAGGGCAGGTTGAGCAACTTCGGGTCGGGCCGAATGGCTTCAGGAGCGGGTGGTAGATAGCCCAGAGAGCTGTGGGGTCGAACGGTGTTGTATTCGCGCCGCCACTGCTCGATCAGCACCTGCGCCTCCTCCAGTGAATAGAAGATCTCTCGCTTCAACAGCTCCTGCCTGAACGTTGCGTTGAAGCTCTCATTGTAGCCGTTCTCCCAGGGGCTGCCGGGTGCGATGAACAGCGTCTTCACACCCAACCCTCCAAGCCACTGCCGAACGACTCGGGCCGTGAACTCCGGACCGTTGTCCGAACGCAGATTCGCCGGTGGACCGTGCTCAACGAACAGCTCGCTCAGCGTCTGCAGGACATCGTCCGATTGAAGCCTACGGGCCACCACGATCGCCAGACACTCCCGGCTGTACTCGTCCAGGACCGTCAGCATCTTGAGTGGCCGTCCGTTATGCGTCCGATCGGACACAAAGTCATACGCCCATACGTGATGCCGGTACAAGGGCCGTAGTCGGATACAAGAGCCGTCGGTCAACCATAGGCGGCCCCGTTTCGGCTGCTTACTCGGCACCCTAAGCCCCTCCTGCCTCCAGATCCGCTCCACCCGCTTGTGGTTCACTGCCCAGCCCTGCGTCCTCAGCATCCCCGTCACCATCCGGTACCCGTAGCGTCCGAACCGTTGAGCCACCTTCACCACATCCTGTCTCAGCGCCTCCTCGTCCTCCCTTCGCTTTGGGATCCGACGCTGCGTCGAGCGTGCCTGACCCAGCACTCGGCACGCCTTCCTTTCGCTCACCCCAAGCCGCTGCCGCACCTGCACCACGCAACGCCTGCGCCGCTCGGGGCTCAGAAGTTTCCCTTGGACGCCTCCTTCAAAATCATGTTGTCCACCGTCAGATCTGCCACCGCCTGCTTCAGGCGTTGGTTCTGCTTCTCGAGCTCCTTCAGCCGCTTCGCCTGGCTCACCTTCATTCCCCCGTATTCCTTACGCCACCGGTAGTACGTCTGCTCGCTCACCCCTAGCTCCCGGCACACTTGTTTGACCCTCTTCCCGTTCGCCAGGGCCACCTCCGCCCTACGCAGCTGGTTGATGATCTGTCCCGCGCTCAGGTTCTTTGGCGCTGCCATTCTGACCTCCCTTTCCGTGTCTCGACCCGTCCAGAATCCTAAAACTGGACTTGGTCTCGTTTTAGGGGGTCAGATCAATCCCGCGTAGAGCTTTGATGAGGGATCGGGACGCGGACGCGAAGATCGTCCCAGGATAGCGCTCCTGGAGCCACTGGAGGATATTATCTGCCTCCTCCAACCGCCTATTCCAGCATAGCGCCAAGATCCAACAGAACGCGGCCATAGGGCTCTCCGGATCCATCTGGTAGAACGTCCGATATGGGTCCAAGGCGTCTTCCTAGCGTCCCTCCAAAGCTGCCAGGAATCCTGGCATGGCGTGACTCATAGGAGTGAGGGGATCCACCTCCAACAGCCGTCGGAACAGCTCAGCAGCTGGCGCGTGTCTCCCCTGAAGCGCATACAGGTACCCGAGCATGAGCAGCGAATCGGGATCGTCCGGATTTATCTCCAGTGCTCGCTCCAGCGGGGGTCCCGACGCACGCAGGTCACCGCTGGTGAACAGAACGACGCCTTGGAGCCGGTGACCGTGGGCCGACTCGGGAGACAGCTCGAAGACCTTGTCTGCACACGCTTGGGCCTCGTCCAGATGGCCCAGATCATTGCTCGCTCCACTGATCAGGTAGAACACGTGGACATGCCCAAGAGTCGCGTACAGAAGCTCATTGTCACCGACGATCTCGAGGGCATTCTCCAGATCCCGGATTGCTTGGTCCAAGCTCTCTTCCGATAGCCGCAGGATCTGGTGTCGTGCGCGGAGGTAGGACTCATGAGCTTTGAGGTCCCGAATGGGAGCGTCGCCAAGGGCGGCTCTCTCTCCAGCGCTCAGGCGGACCCGTAGCGCCTCCGCGATTGCATTCGCCACCTTCTCTTGGATCTCGAACACCTCATCGACGCTCCCGTCGTACTTGTCGGCCCACAGGTGATCGTCCCTATCCGCATCAATCAGCTGAGCCACGATGCGGAGGTCTGTCCCACTCCTCCTTACGCTTCCCTCCAACAGGTATCGGACACCCAATTCTTGGCCGATGGTGCGGGCGTCTTTGGCGGATCCCTTTAGCTGCATGGCCGATGTGCGTGAAATGACCCGCAAGGCTCGGATCTGCGAGAGATCAGCGATGATCTCCTCCGTGAGGCCATCACTGAAATACTCGTTGTCCGGATCGGGACTCATATTGTCGAAGGGGAGAACTAGGATGGACTTTCGGCCCGCCGCAACGCTCACTTTGAGCGGTGCTATCGCCTCGGCAGGAGGCTCCTCAGATGCTGGCTCCGGAGCGTCCCGCACGATCCCCTCAGGGGTCAGCTCATAGGCCCAAGCCAGCACTAGAGCCACAGGTAGGCCCAGTACGAGCAGCCCAAGGACTGTGGGGAGAATCCAGCCTGGAGCGCCTAGGCCAGGGAGGAAGGCGTCTGCTGCTCCACCGACTCCAGCGGCGACCACGATGTAGGCCACGCCGACCTTCACCACGTGTCGGCGCTTGAGTTTCTCCCAGAGGGAGCGCTCGCTCAAAGAGCTTCTCCCAGGCGGTCGGATCTCCCCTCAGGTGCATGCGACTTCTGTAACGACACGAACTCGATCCCACCCAGTAGGATCAGGACTAGGGCCACAGCCCAGAGCAGGAGCATGCCACGGGGGGGAAGCTGGAGCCCTCCCACGAGCAGCCATCCGATCAGGGCGAGACCGAAGCACAGGTTGATGATGAGGGCACCCGTAAGCCCGAGTCCGTCGCCTCTTCCTTGATATCGCTCCAGAAGGAGCGCAGCACCGATCCCGATAAGGACTGCGCCCAAGAGGCTGGCGAAGAAACCTCCCGTCATGTTCGGAAACCCAAGAAGTGTCGCAAGTCGCATCGGAACGGTGAGCAGCATGGCCCCGAGAAGGACGTTAGCGACCCCGTCGAGAAGGAGCAGTCCGGACCGCTGCATCGGTAGTCCTCCACTCTGAGTAAATCGCTTGACCCGGTGGCCCGAGTGTGGCCAATCAATGTGCTAAGCGATTGCCTCTGCAGCGAGTAGCGAACCGATGAGCGTGCTTTGTGCGCACTTCGGGTGAGGGGAGAAGTAGTGAAGTACCGTCTCACGAGCTAGGGGCGTACCCCCTTAGAAGAAAAACCGCGAGTAGCGAAGGGGGATGGACCTTCGTCAGTCGAGTCTCTTCACCGGCTTCAGGGTTTGCAGGTCGTAGATCACCCCGCCCGAGCAGAGAAAGCCGGGGTGGCCTGCTCCGGATTGAAAGCCGAGCGCGACAGCATCAGCGAGATCGGGTGAGTGTCCGATCCTCTTCTTCGCAATCTCTTTCTTCTCGATCACGATCCTGCCCTTGGGGTCGTACGAGTACCTGAGGGCGCTGAGTTCTGCGAGTAGAGCTTCATGGTTGGGTAGTCTGATTTCGCCTCTTTCCAAGGCTTCGCGGAGCCGCCAGAACATCGCCGCCCGTTCGTTCTGATAGAGTTCGGGCTTGTCGGCTTTTCGAGACACGTTCACTGCATCCACGTAATGGCCCAACTGCTTCAGTCGGTCCACAACACCGCTTCCGATCCCGATCTCGTCGATCCTGACCTTAGTGGGATTTCTGCGATTGATTTCGGATGCCACCCATGATGCCACCTGCATCGTATCTAGTGACCGCCGATTGATGACTTCAACGAGCTCGTAGCCCTTCCAAACAGCGATTGCAGATCGGTCGTCACCGAACCTGGCGATATCGACACCCAAGGTGACGCTCGGGGTCTCGTCCTCTTCTAGTTCAAGCTCACGACTCACGGCAGCTTCGAGATCAGCCAATCGAAACAGCGTGCCTTCAGCTTCGTCCGGGAATTCGCCTTCAACTCTGGCCAGGTAGAGCGGACTCTGCTCACCCCATTCCTGGGCACGTTCCTGGATCCACGTGGGTGACACGAGAGACGAATCACTAGCAGCCGTATGGAACGTCTTCCAGAGCCCAGAGCCCTTTCTAAACACGTCGTAGAACGGACCAGACGGTCCTCCAGGAACTGAAGCCAATACATACAAGCGATCGCCACCGAGGTCCGTCTGAGTCCCGTGTAAAGCCGCGATCACCTCTGCATCGAGACCTTTCGCTTCATCAGCCAAAACCAGGAGATTCTCGGCGTGCGCACCTTCGACTTTCGACGAATCCGTCGCCTGGATCCCCATCGCAAACCACTCGCGCTCGAACCCAACAACCTCGACTGTGTTGGCCCTAACCTTCACAGGTAGCGGTTCTGGTGCGTTTCGAGCCCATTTCCGTACTTCTGGAAACAGATAACGACCGACCTGTCGTTCAAAGGCGGGAGCCAGTACCAAAACCCGAGAGAACGGACGGGTCAGGAGCCACCACAGAAGTAGCCACGACAGCGTTGTCGTCTTCCCAACGCCGTGTCCTGCTCGCCAGGCGATCCTAGGGTTATCAACTGCAGCCAGAAGGATCTCGATCTGATACGGCTGCGGCTCTGCTCCAAGGACTTCGCGTACGAACGCTACCGGATCCTCGGCATACCGCTCGAACCGCTCCTTCAGGTCCTGGGGGATCTCTAAGAGATCACCAACTTCACCTCGAACACGCTCAAGGGAAGACCAGGTCGGCACCTTCAAGAGACCTTCACCTGCTGTCGTTTCAGGTCCGCAACCTGGGCCTGGAGTTCAAGCAGGTCTTCAGCTCGAAGTCGGGCGTCCTCCGCTTTGATCCATTCGCGTACAGCCCCTGTCATGCTCTGGCCTTCGGAGTAGCTCAACTGTCGCTCTCCTACGGCTTCCGCGATCAGTTGCAACCAACGCTTCGCATCTCGCAGCGTATCCAGCGGACCGAGGCGTTCATCAGATAGCCCTGCACCGCTGAAGCGCCGCCTGGTCGCGTCTCCACCCTTCTGACCTCGGTTCCGCATCCGCTGTGCACCGTCCGGTCCGTGTGCCGGGCAGTACCCATCCTTGTCAACGAACGGGCTCTCGCATTGCTTGCCCTCCTTCGTCCGGCCCTGACACCTGTCCTGGTTCATTTGCGTGGTCCTCCTCGTGCTTCTCGATCTATCCAACAATTCCGAAAAAGCAGGGGTGGCCCCTACCGTATTTTCATGCGGCCAAGGGCCAGGAATTGGCCTCCAGCTTTACATAAGACCTGTTATGAACCGGCACGTCTCTCCGAAAGGCGTTGTCCTCATTGAGACTTCGTGCTTCGCGCCTCAATCTGTATGGATATGCGCACGATTTCGCGCTGCTTGGAGTGCATACTCTTGCAGAGGAGTCAGTCGATTTCGGCGGTTTTGTGGACGTGGAGACCGAATGATGCAGATCGTGCCCTAGCATGTACGCGGACCGGAATAGAGTCACCCCTTACCCGCAATCTCGCCCAGCGCATCAGCAGCCTGCTGCTGCATTGATCGGGAGACGTGGGAGTAGGTGTCAGCGGTCAACGTGATCGTCGAGTGCCCCAAGCGTTCGCTTACAATCTTGATCGGGATTCCCTGCTCCAGGAGAAGCGTCGCACACGAGTGGCGGAGGGAGTAAAGCGTGAGCCCGTCTGAAAGTCCGGCAGCCTTGGCAAGTCTTCGGAAGCGTCGCGTAGCCACTCGCTGACGCAGTGGGCCTCCCTTCTCATTGCAGAACATCAAATCCTGATCCTGCCAATCGGGACCCGCGGCGAGGCGTTCCTCCGCCGAGGCGTTCCTCCGCCTGTCGCTTTCGGTGCTCACACAGGACTTCGGTCATGACGTCCGGTACTACCACGGCCCGACGGCTCTTTTTACTCTTGGGAGGCGCGAAGTCCAGCGGTATCCCGACGTGATCGACCAATGCTCGGGTCACAGAGATCGTATCCCGGTTCAGATCACGCCAACGAAGAGCCAGGGCCTCGCTGGGGCGAAGCCCCGTCAGAAGCTGGACCACGAATAGCGGACCGAGTCTGTCACCCCTGGCGACCTCAATGAATGTTGCCACGTCATCGGCACTGATTGTCACCGGCTCCTTTGTGACCTTCGGCGGTAGCGCCTTCCGCACGAGCTTCGCCCTTGCAGGGTTCTCGCGGATCAGCTTATCGGCCACAGCGGCTTCTAAGGCGTTTCTGATAACCTCAAGCGCCTTACGAACCATTCGGGGTGCCAGCCCCTGGCCGCCCTCCTCCCTCGGAGCCTGCAACTGCGCCAACATGCCGCGCACTTCCACCGGGGACAGTCGCGCCAATCGAATGCTCCCGATGTGCGGGCGGACGTACTGCTTCAGGGTGTACGTGTAGTCACCAAACGTCCGAGGTCGAACCGACGGCTTTGCGGTCGTCTCAAGCCACGCGTCAAGGTATTCGTCAACCGTCTCCTTTGGCCGAACGGTCAGCTTCCCGTCATTCTTTTGGCCAAGAAGCCCGGTCAAGTGCCTCTCGGCTTCCTTCTTTCCACCGTGAACTAGTTCAGAGACGTACTTGCGCTTCCCTGTACTGTCCCGACCGATAAATACGCGAACCAGCCACTTCCGCTTTCCCTTTGGGATGATCTGTCCGGCCATTAGGGAACCCCTCCTTCGCTAGCCCTGCACTGGCACGCTGCGGCACGGGTCAAGATAGTTTCCCGATGTCTGGCACACCATAGGCACACCAGACAGAAAAAAGGCCACTCCAGAGGAGCGGCCTGATTCTCGTAAGTTGTTGTGTTACAACGGAGGGGGTGGGACTCGAACCCACGCAGGAGTTACCCTGACCTCGGTTTTCAAGACCGGTACCTTAGCCGCTCGGTCACCCCTCCCAGCGGAGCATCCTTAATGCCGGAATAGCCTCCGGCCCGTAAAGACCATGGCGATCCCAGCCGTATCCGCGGCGGCGACCACCTGCTCGTCTCGGATCGACCCCCCTGGCTGGATGATCGCCTTGACGCCTGCACTTGCGGCCGCTTCAACGCCATCGGCGAACGGGAAGAAGGCGTCTGATGCCAACGCACACCCCTGCAAGTCGAGCCCGGCATCGTGAGCCTTTTGGACCGACAGGCGGGAGGCGTCAACACGTGACATCTGTCCGGCCCCTATCCCGAGAGTCGCTCCACCCTTGGCCAGGAGGATTGCGTTCGACTTGACTCCGAAGACGGCGGCCCAGGCAAACGCGAGGTCGTCTGCCTCGCCCTCGGTCGGTGTCCGCTTCGTCGCGACCTTCCAATTGACATCGGCGACCCCGAAGAATGGCGGAAGCGGCGCCGTCTGCGCCAGAATCCCTCCGTGAATTCCTCTCAATACTTGAGGACCGGGATCCCACCCGTGCGCGGCCAGAAAGCGAGCGGTCCGGATCGGCCCAGGTGAACCCTCCAACTCTCGGTCGAACGTCTCCATTGTCGTCAAGGGGAGTATCTTCGGAGGAAATTCACCGTCGTACTCGGGAAAGGTGAGGATTCGGAGATTCTTTTTTCCCGTTAGGATCTCCATCGCCTCCTCAGTGAACTCGGGCGCAACGACGCACTCAATGAATAGTTCGCTCAAGGCGGTCGCAGCTTCTTTATCTACCGGTCGATTCGTAGAAATTACCGATCCGAATGCACTCAGCGGATCGGTCCGCAGGGCCAGCCTGAAGGCCGATTCGACTGAATCACCAAGGCCGATCCCGCAGGGAGTAGTATGTTTGATGATACAGACCACAGGCCGGAGTGACAGGGCGAAGGGAGAGAGGGAGAGGAGCGCGCCATCGAGGTCCAGGAGGTTGTTATACGAGAGCTCTTTCCCATGGTGTTGCGGGAGAGACGCAATCCCATGAACGGCCTGTCCCTCTGGCGCATAGAAGGACGCCGCCTGATCCGGGTTTTCTCCATACCTCAGAGAGGAAATCCTCCCCAGGGAGAGTGACAGGGCCTCGGGGAGTGGGTCCGTACCTCCAGCTGCCGTGGCGCTACCAGCACCGCTCAGAAACTCTGCGATCGCGGCATCGTACTCGGAAATGTGTCGGAATACCTTGCCGGCGAGCTCCTTCCTGAGCGGGTCGGCGCCTCCATTGTCGTCCAGCGCATCGACCACACGGGCGTAGTCATCTGGATCGACGACCACCCACACATGTGCATGATTCTTAGCTGCAGCACGGATCATCGTCGGCCCGCCGATATCCACCTGTTTCATCGCGGCTGCCACCGAAACGTCTCCCCGAGCGATCGCCTCTCTGAACGGATACAGGTTTACAGCGACCAGGTCGATCGGCTGGTAGCCATGAGCGTCTAACGCATCCATGTCTCCGGGGACGTCCCGTCGAGCCAAGAGAGGCCCGTGGATCGCGGGATGCAGCGTCTTGACGCGGCCCTCCATGATCTCCGGATGGCCGGTCACCGTGGCAACATCGGTCACGTCCAGCTGGGCAGCGCGAAGCTCGCGGGCCGTTCCCCCCGTCGATAGGATCTCGAACCCGCGGTCAGAAAGCGCGAGGCCAAGTTCCTGGATTCCCGTCTTATCGGATACTGAGAGGAGAGCGCGTCGGCGTCGGATCATGCGCGGGTTTCCGGCTTGGTGTCTTGTCGGATGGGCAGATGAGTCGCGATATCGAAGTGCGCGTTGGGTCCGGGTATCGAGACGATTTCAGACCGATCCACGATGGCCCGAGCCAGATTGTCCGCCGCCGCCGGGTAGAGTCGATGCTCGACCTCAGTCACCCGCTTCGCCAAGGTTTCTGGAGTGTCACCGGGAATCACCGGGACAGGCCACTGGGCTAGGATACGACCGCGGTCGTATTCCTCATCCACAAGGTGGATTGTTGCGCCCGAGAGGCGGACGCCCGCCTCGAGCACCGCCTCGTGCACCCTTCGGCCGTACATCCCTTTCCCTCCGAAGGAAGGCAAGAGCGCAGGATGGAGGTTCAACATTCGGCCGCTGTACTCCGAAACCACCTCTGTGGGGACCAGACGGAGATATCCCGCGAGGAGAATCATGTCGATCGCTTCCTCCCGGAGGGCGTGGAGCATATGCTCCGCAGCTTCGGCGGGCTCATGGCCGGCCGCGATCACCTTCCACTCGACGCCGAGCGCGTCTGCCCGTTCCAGAACGGGCGCCTCCTTCTGATCCGTCAGAAGAAGAACGACCTCCCACGCAGAAGGGTCTCCCCGTTGCGATACCCGATGCGGGTCGGCTGATCCACCCGAAGCATACTCTGTCAGGACCTGGAAATTGGACCCTCGCCCGGACGCGAAGACGGCCACCCGGAGGGTCACGCGAACCCGCCGTGCGCCTGCGAGATGAGAAAGGGGTTCCCTATGCGCTCATCGTGAACAGTCGTCTCCTCACCGTGTCCAGGAAGGAGCCGCGTCCCATCGGGTAAGGAAAGCACCTCACGTCGAATCGACGCCATCAGTTCTTGGAGGTCACCGCCAGGCAAGTCTGTCCGTCCGATCGAGGCCTTGAAGATCACGTCGCCAACGAGAGCGAGACCGGTCCCGGGCGAATAGAGGATCACATGCCCCGGTGCGTGCCCGGGGGTGAAACGAACCTCCAACTCCTGGTCCCCAACACGAACGGTCTCCCCCGGGTTCATCGGAAGATCGGGCGGCGGGAGCACGCCTCGAAATTCCAGACCGTAGGTGAGCGCGGTCTTTTCTGCGTGATCGTAGATGGGGCGATCGGACGGGTGGAGGAAGATCGGAGCCGGGGAGTACTGCCGAATCGCCGGAACACCCTCAACGTGATCGAGGTGGGCATGCGTAAGGTAGACTGCCTCGACGCCGCGTCCGGACGCTCGAAGCTCCTCGATCATCGCCGGTGCGCAGGCACCGGGATCGACCACAGCCACCTGGTCCGTAGCCGTGCAGCGCAGGAGGTAGCCGTTCTCATCAAACGCCCCACCGTTGAATCGGCGGACCTCGAGGAGCCGCGATTGATCAACGCCAGACGACTGGGGAGTCAAACCGTGAAGGAGCTACCACACCCGCAGCCGCCTGTGGCGGCAGGGTTACTGAAGGTGAATCCCGCGCCCATCATGCTCGTCACGTAGTCGATTTCTACGCCTTCAAGGTACTGGGCGCTGAACGGGTCCACGAAAACGCGGATTCCCTCTGACAAATCTAGAATCTCGTCTTCCTGCTCGGGCCCGTCCTCGATGTTTAAACCGTATTGGAATCCTGAGCACCCGCCCGGCAAGACCGCCAACCGGAGACCCGCTTCGTCTCCGGCACCGTGATCCTCCATGAAGGACTGAACCTTCGTTATTGCGGTGTCCGAAAGCTGAATCTGCATATTCCTACTCCCCCTTTCATCGGGGTCCTGGACGCTAACAAAAAGAGGACTGAAACCAGGCTGGGTGATACCCCTGGCGTCACCTCGGGGTTCACAATTTCCGGAACCTCTCTTTTCCCTAGTTCAGAAGGTATTCAGTGCAGCCGACTGGGGTCAACCGATTCCGCGACGCGCGTACCGTCTATCCACCTGGTTGCGGCGCGGTAGGAGCACCACCGGGGGGAACACCCGGATCGGGTTGCACTGGCCCTGGCGCAGCGGTGGAGTCAGGTGGCGTTCCTGGTCCCGGCGCATCTGGATCTTGAGCCGGCGGCACGTCAACCTCAGAGGGTGAGGCGGGCTGAACGAGCTCGACCGATCCGCCTCCATCGAGAATCCCGTTGATGTTTCGGATGCCCGCGAGCTCGACTTCATAGTCCAGGTCCGGGACGATCGGCTCCGACAGCACGAGAACAAGGTCCTGGACCGGAAGGGGGAGCTCGGGTACGTCATCAACGGGTGGATCGGGCTGGACGGCTGGAGTGGTGACCGTCGAATCAGCATCAGCCGGCGGTACTACCGAATCCGGCACGGGGGCCGGTGGGGCCGGAGTCGGCGCTCGATCCTCCCATTCTGTCAGGTGAATGATCTCGCTGACTGCCACGGGACCCCCATCCTCTGGAGTTACCGTGCCCTGGACGCCTCCCAGCGGTTCGTCCGGATCGAGATAGTCGTCAAAACTTAGTCGGATAGCCGTCGGGACGAGCAACGTGGCTTCCGCCAGGACCGCTGCCGTCGTATCGGGAGCGAGCAGTTCGAGGTCCGTCACGATCAGCGTGTCGCCCAGCGCAACGCTCACGCGGACGGAGTCTTGAGGCTCAGTGAAGCCCCGCTCTCGGTCCCGATTGTTGTCTTCGTAGGCAGCCACCATGTACGTCCCGGCCGGGAGATAGGGAAAGGAGAAGATGCCCGACGTATCCGAGACGGCGGATCGGACCGAACCTTCATCCGCGGGGATCGCATCCACTCGGACTTCGGAAGCGGCCTCGAGTGTTAGCCGGTCGGAGACGAGGCCGGCAAACAGGTTGGGCTCGAAGGCAGGTCCGGTGGAGAAGAACAGATCGAAGGGATCCGCCATGGCATTGTTGTAACGGTCCTCAAACCGCGGAAGCACGGTGACTCGATAAACTGTTTCGGACTGGAATCCCCCCTCCATCGAGATCTCGATCCGATCGCCACCTAGACTGATCTCGACTTCGCCATTCCTTGGCGAAACGAGGATCGCGTCCCTGAGTGACCCCTCCGTCAGGCTCTCACTGAGTGTCTCGGCGAATCGGATCTCGACGGCGTCTGAGAAGGGCTCGACCACAGACAGATTCGCGGGCCGCACCTCTATGACCCTCAACGGCATCTCTGGAACAGCGCCCCCCTGCGGTATCTGGGGACGCGCGCAGCTCACCATTGCCCAGCCCACGAGAGCGGCCGTGCCGATCGCCCAGATCTTCCCGGTCACGAGCCTTCGAGTGCGGTGAGCTTCTGGAGCAGCTTGGTCCGTTGATCCCCGAAAGCGGCCGCCTTGTCCCGCTCCTTCTGGACCACCTCTTCGGGTGCGCGCTCAACGAAGCTCGCATTCGAAAGCTTGTTTTCTGCGCCCTTCAGCCGTCCGTTCAGACGGTCGATCTCCGAGCGCAGCCGATCGCGCTCCTGATCCAAATCCAGTAGGCCCTTCAACGGGATAAAGAGCTCGGTGCCATCCCTCAGGACTGCGCTCGCACCGACTCCCTTCCCTTCGGGGGTCCCGAATTCTAGATCGGAGACTCGGGCCAACTGCTCTAGCCTCGAGCGCTCATTGCTGAGCTCGGTCTGTCGCTCTTCCGATAGACCGCCCAGAACGACGGACACACGGGCACCTTCTCCCACACCATATTCCTTTCTGAGGCTGCGCACAGTGGTCACGAACTCCTGGAATTTGGTGATCGAAGCCTCGGCCTTCGGATCCTCCCTCGCCTGGTCCCATTCGGGCCAAGGCGCGACGAGAAGGCTCTCCGGCCGATCCGCACCTTCCGGCCAGGGTATCCGATCCCAAAGGTGCTCGGTTACGAAGGGCACGAGCGGATGCAACAGTCGTAGTATCAGATCGAAGACGTGCGCGAGCACAGCACGCGCTACCTCCCTGGCATCGTCCCCATCATCCCCACGCAGCCGGGCCTTCGACAACTCCAGGTACCAATCCGCAAAGTCGCCCCAGAAGAAGTGATATGCCCGATCCACGACATCGTGCAGTCGAAATCTCTCCAACCCCTCGGTCATATCTCGCGCGGTATGGCCGAGTCTCGACAGGATCCATCGATCGGCGACGTCTAATCTGCCCGCTACCGTAGCCAAATCACTCACCGACTCTTCGCCCACGGACATCAGCGTGAAGCGACCCGCGTTCCAAAGCTTGTTGGTGAAATTCCTTCCCGGTGCGAACGCGGCCTCCAAGTCCTCATGGTCGAGATGTATGTCGGTTCCCATTCCGCACATCGAGAGTACGGTGAACCGCAGCGCGTCGGCACCGAATCGATCTACGACTTCGAGGGGATCGATCCCGTTCCCCAGTGATTTCGACATCTTTCGGCCCTTGGCGTCGCGAACGATCCCATGAAGGAACACTTCACGGTACGGAGCCTCACCCATGAACTCGTACCCGGACATGATCATCCTCGCGACCCAAAAAAAGAGAATGTCCGGCCCGGTGACCATTGCGTGGCCTGGATAAAAGGCTTCGAGGTCCCGACTCTGGTCTGGCCACCCCGATACCGAAAACGGCCATAGCCACGAGCTGAACCAGGTGTCCAACACATCGGGATCCTGTTCTATCTCCGCAGAGCCGCACTTCACGCAGGACTCAGGATCCTCCCGCAGAGCCATGACCTCTTCACACCCCTCCGCCAAACAGTACCAGACCGGAATCCGATGGCCCCACCAGAGCTGCCGCGAGATGCACCAATCCCGAATGTTCTCGAGCCAATCCTCGTAGACTTTCGTCCATCGGGCGGGATGGAACGAGATTGTCCCGTTTCGCGAGGCTTCGAGGGCGGGCTCCGCGAGAGGCTTCATACGCACGAACCACTGTTCAGACAGGCGGGGCTCTACCACCGTCTTACATCGATAGCAATGTGGAACCGAGTGTTCATGTGGCTCATCCCCGACATACAAACCGCGTTCCTTCAGCGCCCGCAGTACCGCTTTCCTGGCTTCGAATCGATCCAGATCCCGGAAGGGTTCAGGGACTGTGTCGTTCGTTCGTGCCTCGGGCGTGAAAATGTCCAATAGCTCGAGGCCGGTGCGGCCCGCGATCTCGAAATCGTTCGGATCGTGGGCCGGCGTGACCTTGACCATTCCGGTACCGAACTCGCGGTCTACCCACTCGTCCGCTACGATCGCGATCTCTCGATCTGCCAGCGGAAGGATTGCCCGCTCGCCGACCAAGGCAGCGTATCGCTCGTCACGCGGATGAACAGCGACACCGGTGTCCCCGAGCATCGTTTCGGGTCGGGTGGTTGAGACCGTGAGGCTCCATTTGCCATCTTGGCCGAAGGAGATGGCCGAGGCACCTGCATCCGAGGCGGTCCTGGCCGCCTCGGATGCCTTCTCTGTAAGCGGATACCGGATATGATGCAGCTTTCCCTGAGAATCAGACCCCTCGGCTTCTTCGTTGGATAGCGCCGTGAGACAGCGGGGGCACCAGTTGATGATGTATTCACCTCGATAGATTAGGCCCTTGTCATAGAGACGCACGAAGACCTCACGCACGGCCCTGGAGAGGCCAGCGTCCAGAGTGAATCGGGTTCGGTCCCAGTCACAGCTCGCACCCATTGCCCGCACCTGATCGAGAATCGCACCTCCAGTCTCCTCAACGAACGACCAGACCCGCTTCTCGAACGCCTCGCGGCCGACATCGAATCGAGTCTTCCCCTCCTGACCCAAGATCCTTTCAACCACGTTTTGGGTCGCGATTCCCGCATGGTCCGTTCCGGGAATCCACACTGCCCCCCTGCCCTGCATTCGCCTCCACCGTATCAGGACATCCTGGATCGTGTGGTTCAGTCCGTGACCCATATGGAGGACCGAGGTCACGTTTGGCGGCGGGATCACGAGGACGTAGGGGTCCAGCCCGTCGTCGAGAACCTGTGAGGCGGACAGGTGGAAGGCACCACGCTCTGTCGACCGAGAATAGAGAGGCTCTTCGATCGAATGGGGATCGAATCGCGTTGGAAGGACTCCAGTCACGTCGTGCCCGTTGGCGTCAGCGATCCGCTAGGGGATCCCAACGCTCGTCGTGAAGAGCGGCAATTTCCTCGAAGAGGCTGTCGGGCAGAGAGAGAAAGGCTTTTGCTTCGACGGGCGAGAACTGCGCGCTGGCGTGCTCGCGCACTTCGGCTATCGCCTCCGAATGGGAGCGCGCTGGCCGATACGCCCTCTCTGAGGTCATCGCGTCATACGAGTCGCAGACCCCGAGGATTCGAGCGATTCGGGGTATGCTGTCCTCAGATAGTCCATCCGGGTAGCCCTTCCCGTCCCATCGTTCGTGACGGTGCCGGCAGGCCGGTGCGAATAGCTGTAGGACCGGAATGTCTCGAAGGAGTTCGGCCCCATCGCTCGCGTGTTGACGAATCCGCTCGTGCTCCGAGTCGTCAAGAGCGTCGGGTTTCCGTAGGAGGCGTGATGGCACAGCGAGCTTGCCGAGGTCATGGAGGTACCCGGCTGCCCTGGCATGCTCCTGCTCCGATTCGTCCAGCCCCATCACGCCGGCTACGGCCTCGGCCAGCCGGGCAACTCGCCTCGAATGCCCACCGGTGTACGGGTCCTTTGCGTCGATCAGGGAAGCCAGTAGCTCGAGCAGAAGCGCGCCGTCCGGTTCGATCGGGGTCCCCTTGAAGATTAGCGTCTCTACCGCCCGCTCACGGACCTCTCGGTAGGCGGTGGATCGCACTGTAGGTAACTGGCCGGTGTCATTCAATTCTAGCCACAGAGCCGCGAGACGTGGCTCGAATTCGGCCCCAGCTCCCGTAGCGATGGTATCGCGAACCTCGCCTGGACTCTTTCGCGGCCGGTGTGGACGCGGCTCACCGAGTGCCGTCACCGTGTCGGCCAGTCTCAGGACCCGAGCACCGAGGGGAATGTCTTCCCCCACAAGGCCCTCCGGATATCCGGATCCGTCCCACCACTCATGATGATGTCGGATGAGTGGGGCCACCCCCTCGAGAAGTGGGATGGAGGTGGCGGCAGCCGCGCTTCTCGCTGGATGCCGTTTGACCTCGGCGCGCGCTGTCTCGGACAGAACCTTCACCGGGATTTCCCACTCGTCTTCTACCAGCCCAATCATCCCGACGTCTGCAAGAACGGCCCCAAAAAAGACCTCAGCTAGCTCATGCTGATCCATGCCCAGGTTCTCACCGATGCTCTGCGCCTGGACTGCGACCTTTGGTCCGTGATCGAACAAGTAGCCCTTCGCCGCACCCATTCCCAAGACGAGGGCGTCAAAGAGCCCTTGGTAGAAGTCCCTGCCACGTAGCGCCGTGTTCCCGCTCACTGCAGGCCTCCATCGTCGGTCAGTCCGCTCGGGTCGGGCCTCGTGCGCTCGGCCTCGAGACGTTCCCTGATCGCGCGGGCTCGCTCAGCCCAGGTTTCTCGGATGATCGCAGTTGCCGCGCCCCGCGCAAGGTCGTCTCGAATCAGTTGCCGCTGGGCGAACTCATCCCGCCGCCCCGGAGGCACCTGGAAATAGAACGGAAGGGGGATTGAAAAATCCCCCAAGTGAAGTCGTCCCGGCGAAAGCCCCCAACGACGTCCTTCATCATCGGTATAGGTCCAGTCCGTAGCCCGATCCGACAATGCCTCCGCAACGGCCATCGAGTCATTCCAGCTCTGGATCATGCCGCGTAGCAAGAGCAGAGCCCGCTCTTGATCTGTCAGGTCGCTGTACAAGCGATCTACCGGTGCCCACAGACGTGGATCGATCATACGCGGTTGGAGGCGCTGAACTATGGTCAGCTCATCTTCCAACTCGGCTTCATCGGGTGTCTCGTCGGCCCCGGTGGCTGCGTCGACCTCGACGATCGCTGGACTCGGAGCGGCTTCCTGTTGCTCCACTGCGATCGCCTCCGGTGCCGGTTCCGAAGTCTCCGGAAGCTCGACGATTTCGATAATCTCCATGCCTTCGACGAGCGGACTGAAGGCAGTAGGATCGTCCGGAGGTCCCCGTACCTCGACATCGGAAGAGAGGAGTGGGTAGAGCGCGACAAGAAGAAGATGTAGTAGAGCGGATACAATCAGACCGGTATCACGCGCCCGGCGCTCCCGGTGCTGAGGTGAAATCGATTGAGGGAGCGAGCCGGGAGGAGACCGGGAACGCCATCCTGGAGGGCTCATCGAGACTTGTAAACCCTGTCGCAGGTGCAGTTCCGGCGGTGAACCGGTGGGAGGTCGTCCCTCGCGATCCCTCCACTACGATTCGGGATCACCCCCCGCCGGAGGCAACGCCGAGGGGCCAGGGTCGGCCAGACCCGGCCTTTACGGGGTTTCGAACCGTGCCAATGCCAGGGATATGCACTTCTACCTCGTCCCATGGCACGAGCGGGCCAACGCCTGAAGGGGTTCCCGTAGCGACGAGGTCTCCCGGCTCCAGAGTCATGATTCGCGAGATGTAGCTAACCAGCACGTCGATCCCGAATACGACGTCTGAAAAGCTCCCCTGTTGGCGAAGCTCCCCGTTGAGGCGTGTCTCCACTCGGAGGCCTTCGATGTCGATTTCGTCTAGCGGAACTGGGGATCCCACCGCGCAGAACGTGTCGAACCCCTTCGCCCGGGTCCATTGGTCGTCGATGTTCTGCATGTCGCGGCAGGTAACGTCGTTCAGCGGGAGAACAGCCGAAAGGTAGTCCAGGGCCTCCGCCTCTCGCACGTGGCTGGCCTGCCTGCCGACTTGGAAGGTCACTTCACCTTCGAAGTCGACACGGCCCGCACCGGGGGGGATCCGGATCGCGTCTCCGTCCGAGATAAGGGCCGAGGGCGGCTTGAGGAAAAAGAGCGGCTCGCTCGGCGGCTCACCACCGAGTTCCTTGGCATGCTCCACGTAGTTCTTTCCGATGCAGACGATCTTGCTCGGAACCGGATTCAGGGGGATAGCCACGGGCTCCGCTTTCTACTTGCTCGGGCCCTGATATCGATACCGAGCGGCCCCTACCAGGGCGGCGCTGCCGGCGATCGTGAGAAAGGCGGCGATCACACCCCACCAAAACCCGAGGTCGGAATGGCCCGCAGACCATCCCGATAGTGAGTTCCGTAGAGCCAGGAAAGCGAAGAGGAGCCAGACGGCCCCGACGGCAAAGCCGAAAATCCGGGACATGGCAGCGCGTTGAGTCTAGAGAGGCAGAGATGGATCAACCCAGCCGGCCGACCACGCCGCCGACTGAGCCCCGCCTAATCTACCTGCACCAAAACTTCAGGCAACCGGGGCCTCACCCGGGCGACCCTCCGCGTAGAAGGCGCTCAGTCGTGTCTTCACTTCTTCCCAGGGCCCTTTGACGAGCGGCGCGGGAGGAAGCGCGCCCCGGAGTGCACGTCCGTAGGATTTCGTAAGGATTCTCGAATCCAGAAGAACGATACCGCCGCGATCCTCCTTGGAGCGGATGAGACGTCCGAAGCCCTGTTTCAGCCTGAGGGCGGCCAAGGGTACCTGATATGTCTCAAATGCCCGTCCCCCCCGAGCTTCGATCGCCTCCATACGAGCCTGGGTGATCGGCTCGGTCGGCACTCGGAATGGAATTTTCTGGAGAACGAGGCCCCTAAGGGGATCGCCGGGAACATCCACTCCCTCCCAGAACGACGCGGTCCCGAGAAGGATGCCGTTTCCCGCCTGAACAAACTGGGCCAACAGTCGGGACCTCGGTGCCTCTCCATGAACGAAGAGGGGCCAGCGTACCCCGGTTCCTTTCCGCATAAGCCCGGCCACGGATCGGATCGCACGATGGGAAGTGAATAGCACGAAGAGCCCGCCACCCGTGATAAGCGCTAACTCCGCGACGACCTCGGCCGTGGCCTCTTGAAACTGTGGACCGGAGTCATGCGCCGGAAGATCGCTTGGAACGCAGAAGAGGGTCTGTCGGCGATAGTCGAACGGTGATGAAAGAAGTGTCTCAGTCACCGAGATCGGTTGTTCGAGGGACTCCTCGAGCACGGGGAGTCCCTCGAACTCGAGCGCCGAAGAGAAGCTCTCTTGGGGTGCCAAACCGAGCCTTCCACGCATGAAGCCGAACCCGCCTCCGGTGGCAAGGGTAGCCGAGGTCACGACGGTCGTCTCGACTTTGGCAAAGAGTGACTCTCGAAGCATCGCACCCGGCTCCACGGGTGCAGCAGCGAGGATGACGTTACGCGGCCCGCCGGAAGGGCTGCGTCTACCCTCGATCCACCTCACCCAACTGTCCCTTCTGCTATCTGGACCGAGGACGAGCCCTAGCGCCCTCTCGGCCGCCTCCAGCCTTCGCTCAATCGACTGGAGGTCGAGGAGCCTTCCCTCGAGCCGGTCGGAGAGCGACGCATCGTCCTCGATCCGCGTCCTGACCTCCTCGATCTGGGTTCGCAGTCGCCCAAAGCTCGAGCGGAGTGCGTCTAGAAGTTCGAGTGCCTCCGGATCTTCTCCGGGATCACGTGGGTCGGCCCTACCCAGCCGGAGCGGCTCTTCGTTGTCGGTGGGGACGCTGGGTTCGATTCTGTCCAGGAACCCGCCCAGCGCCTTCCGGCATCGATCGATCGCGGGATGTAGACGCTGCCCAATGCGATCGAGGAGCTGTTCGTTCTCAACCTTCTCCAGCGAACTCATGAGCACGTCCTCGACGGCTCGTAGCACTCCTTTTCCGTTCCTGTCCAGTCGATTGAGAACTCTCAGCATCCCTGTCCGAGTCACTTCTGCGCCCAGGTGGAGCGTAGCGGCTTCCTCCACGTTATGAGCCTCGTCCAGCACCAAATGGCGGTAAACCGGAAGGACGGCGGACTGAGACCAGTTGTCGGTCAGCCGTCGAAGAGACAGGTCCGCGAAGAGAAGGGCATGGTTCACTACGAGTACATCGGCTGAGTTCGCGTCACGTCGAGCCTGCTGATAAAAACACTCTTGAAAGTGTTCGCAGCGCGCGCCTAAGCAGATATCTCCGTCCGAGCGAACCTCGTCCCAAACGTCCTCCGCCGGAGGGGACGTAAGATCCGACAGGGAACCGTCAGCCGTCTTCCGACTCCATTCGACAAGCGCCGACATCTCCGCCGCTCGGTCGTTCTCGAACAACGTCGGAGCGGTTTGAGCCGCGAGCAGGAGCCTCCGAATCGAGACGTAGTTACCTCGTCCCTTAACCAGCGCCCAGCGGAAGTCCCTTCCAATGAGCTCGCTCACCAACGGAAGATCCTTCCCAACAAGCTGTTCCTGTAGGTTGATCGTATTCGTCGATACGACGCTCCGTTCCCCGTTCGCAAGGGCCCATTCGACTGCGGGGATCAAATACGCGAGTGACTTCCCCGTGCCGGTTCCCGCCTCGACGACGGCAACGCCACCGTCGTTGTAGCGGGCCCCGACCTCTCCGAGCATCTCGAGCTGGGAAGGACGGTGTTCAAACCCGTCGAAGAGCCGGTCGAGAGCGCCATCTGGGGCGAGATAGGCTTCGAGTCTTGTCGGATCGAGCTCGATCCGGTTTCGCGGCGCTGGGGGCTCGACGACCACATACAGGCCCTGCGCCTCGTTATCGACGATCGCCGTCCCAAGCCCGGCCTCATAAATGCGAGCGGCGAGCGCCAGATCAGCAGCTGAGGGATCGAGAATCCCAGAGGGGTGGTTGTGGAGGAGGATCTCACCCCGGTTGGCGTCGATGGCGGCGGCCAAGACGGCGCTCCGATTCCCGCGGGCCACAGGCCTAGGACTCAGAACGCGCCCATCAGAGGCCACTTCGGCGAGAAAGCAGACCTCCCGGCCTCTCGCACGTTCGATCTCCTCCCGAATCGACTGAGCCGCGGAAGGATCGAGCGCAAGAGGACGGGCGGGCGGGGTCAGGTCTTTAGGGGTCTGGGCCGGGCGGCCGGGAAGAGCACATTGTTCAGGATGAGTCGGTATCCGGGCGAGTCGGGATGGATGTCCAGGTTGGTCGGAGGGTCTCCGATCTGGTGCTCTGGATCCTCAGGGTCGTGACCCCCGTAGAAGGTCCACGTACCCTGCCCCAACGACCCATGAACGTACTTCGTCCACTCGCCCTCCTCGGCCAACACAGTCACGCCCGGCTTCAGCCGTTCCTTCCGGAAGGATGTCGTGAGTCCGTAGAAGTCGGAGATCACCGACTCATGGTTTTGGACCAACATCGTCGGCACAGGATCGATCTTGGCGGAGAACTCGAAGAGTGTGAAGAAACCCAAGGGCTGGCGATTGGCCGTATTGACGAGATGAAAATCAATATCAGAGAACGCGTTGACCGTCGGTCGAAGCTCGACCCGCGCTTCGAGGAAGGCGAACGCCCGCGACCAGTCCATACGCTCGTTTGCGTCAGCATCGGGCGCCCGGCCGTCCGCATAGCTGGCACTGATATCCGTCGAGTGACTAGCGAGTGCGAGGTCCAGCGTCTCCGTCGCAGAGCACATCGCAAACAAAAAGCCCCCCCCCCGAACGTAGCTTTGTATCTCCTCGGACACAGCTCTCTTCAGGGTTGGCACATCGGGGTAACCGAAGCGAGCCGAAACGTCTCTGTTCCGCGCGACTTCTTCCTGAAGCCAATCGGCCCCCGCATAGGTGAGATAGAACTTCGAGTACTGCCCCGTGAAGTCCTCATGATGAAGGTGAAGCCACTCGTAGTCGGACAGTTCGCCGGTCAGAACCTCGGGGTCCCAGATCGTCTCGTACGGGATCTCAGCATAGGTGAGCGCCATCGTGACAGCGTCATCCCAGGGCGGAGTGTTCGGAGGCGTGTAAATCGCGATTTTAGGGGCCGTTTCCAAGGGCACGGCCTCCATGTTCTCTCGCTGGACTGTGGCACGAATCTCAAGAAGCGCTGTGCCCCCCAGGGGCTCGACCGATACCCCGCGAAACGCTGCCTCCCGCCTGATGGCATCGGAATCGGGCAAGAGGAAGGCGCCCCCACGAAAATTGAGGAGCCATTCGACGGTCTCCCCCTGCTCGAGTGTCCAATAGGTGAGCCCGTACGCTCGTAAATGGTTCGTCTGGTTGGCGTCCATTGGGACCAGGAGGCTTTGCGAAGCTGCGGGAAACGCTGTCCCGAACGACACAAGAATGGCCATCCAACATGCAGCCAGCCGCCCCGTCATGGCGCACCACCCGTGGGATCGACGGCGCCCCGTCCGCCGTTCGCCTGGTAGAGGCGTCGGGCCTCAGGCGCCAGCGGGTGCTGAGGCGAGTCGACGATGAGGTCCTCCAACAACCGCATTCCCTCCTCCCTCATATCTCCCTCACCGAGAAGCCACGCGGCTTGGACAAGACGCACCTCTGTGGCCTCCGGCGCCTCCGGGTGTTCTTGCAGGAGGCAGCCTCTGATTTCCGCCGCGCGCCTGGCGTCTTCCGTTGCAGAGAGGAGCGCGGCGAGTGCCAACAGAGGCGGGCGATCCGCCTGCGCGACACCGTTGATCCCCTCCATGATCAACTCGGCGCCGGAGAGTCCGTCCGCCTCGACTCCCATCCCCACTGCCCAGATCGCCATCGGAGCGACTGTTGCGTCCACTTGCCCAATCACGCTCAAGAGCTGCACCCATATCGTCCCTTCTCCACCCCGCACGACCGAAATGCGGGCGCGAATCCCTTCCTGGACCCGCTCCAGCCCCCCTTCCTCTGCCATCCAACTAGCCAACTCCTCGGCAGATGGAATAGGGTCTATCGTGTCCGGTCCTATCGATCCCCCGGGCCGCGTCGATTGAGCGGCAACCGAGCCAATTCCGAGTGCCGTTGCCGTCACGGCGAGGAGGATCGCGGGGCCTATGTGAGAAGTCATCGACCGTCTGAAGCGCGGCGGCGGTTCACGCGCTCGAAATAGTCGAGTACCAGCCGACGTTGCGCAGGGCGCAAGGCGCCTAGTTCCTCTGACGAAGGGAGCGGAAGAGCTCGTGGGTCCAGCAGCTCTTCGGGAAGCGCCGTCACAGCACGCCTCGGGACCGGCTCAGCCGACGTCGCTTCCCGTTCTTCCGTCGGACCGTCCCGCTCGAGGGTTCGCCCAGCGGAGAGCAGCCGTTCAAGGAATTGTTCCTGTCGCTGTAGCGTCGTCGCGTCCAGCCGGCCCTGCCTGAGTTCTTCTGCGATCTCTTCACTCTCGTCAGCCAGCGCATCGAGGTTACTTCGGGTCCTTCCCGGGCCCGGGCGACGAGCCAACGCCTGGAGTAGCGCAGCGATCCCCTGCTGCCCCGATACCAAGTCGTCGAGCTCCATAGGAGCTGGTGCACCATTGGGGTTTGACTGGGCAGATAACCGATTGGCGTCTTCGTTCAGAGATTGCTGCTGAGCTCCAATCGAGGCGAGCTCTTCGCCAGCCTGTTCTGATGACGACTCGCCCTCGGAGCCCTCGCCTCCTGGACCCAATCCGGCCAAAGCGGCTAGCGCGAGCTGGTTCATCGCCGCCTGCGCAGCTTCGGCGGAAGCGCCAGGGGTTGGCTGAGATCCCGAGGTATCGCGCAGGCCATCGACCGTCTCTTCGACGGCTTCTTCGGACGCCTCGATCGCCTCTGAAAGGGCTTCTGCGAGCTCAGGGTTACTTTCCGTAGCTTGTGAAAGGTCCGCGGCCAAGTTCCGCAGCCCCTCCATGATCGCCACCTCTTCACTTTCGAGACCCTGCCGGAGGTTTGGGAGCCCCTCCTGGATATCCTCCCGAAGTTCGCCCTGGCGCCGAGCGAGCGCGAGCGCATCTTGCGCGCCTCGCTGAAGCCCTTCTTGCATCTGCTCTTCAGGACTCTCGGAAAGCCCTGACCGAGTCTCCTCAAGTTGATCGAGCGCGGATTGCAGCGACTCTTGAGCGGCGCTCGCCTGCTCCGTGGCCTCTTCAGGATCTCCAGCCTGGCTCGACTCGGCCGCGCCCGTCATAGCCTCTCTCGCCTCACCGAGGTCACGGCGAGCAGACTCCGTCTGGCTGCCGGCGTCGGTATTCCCATTGGCGGAGAGTTCCTCTTCGAGAGCAGAAAGACGACGCTCTACGTCCGCAGTTTCTTCCGCCTGCTCACGCTGAACCTCCTCTCCCTGCCCCTGGGCAAGATCCTCTACCGCCGCCGCCTGCTCGTTGAGGAGCGTTTGGACGTCTTCCTCTGCGCTCCGAAACGCCTCTTCGATCGCACTCCTTCGGAGCTGATCGAGAGCCTGCTCTAGTCGGTTCTGGAGTTCCTCCTGGCGCTGGGCTAACTCCTGCAGGAGTTGCTCGGAGGCTTCTTGTAACTCTCCCTCACGGAACCCCTCTTGGAGCTCCTCGAGCCGTTCGCGGGCCTCGGGACCGAGCACTTCTTCCAGCAAGCGCTCTAACTGGTCGATCCGCTCGCGCAAGGCGGCGTCCTCTAGATCGCGCTCAGCCATCTCGTCTAGCGCACGGCTCGCTTCATCCAGGCCCGTCGTGAGCTGGTCGAGTTCGCTCGCAAGCTCAGCTTGACGCTCGAGCGCCTGCCGGAGCTCTTCCCGATCCTGGAAAGCCTCGGGTTCCTGCTCACTCCCTGTGGTTTGCTGGGCCCCAAGCCGATTTTCCCGCTCCAGATTCCTCAGTGCAGTCGTCTCTCGCGAGACCCGTTCCAGAAGCTCCTGCGTCTGAGCCGTGGCTTCATCGATCGTCGCCCGCGCCGTTTCCCGTACTTGCTCCGCATCAGGCATGGCCAGGCGGTACGTCACAGTCTCGACGACGTGGCCGTCCGGAGCGTTGTCGGAGGCTCTCGCCTTCAGGACAATCGCGTCTCCGCTACGTAGCCCCCACGCAGTGAAATCGAGTACGGGGCGGAGCGTGACCTGTGGTAAGTCCCCGGTGGGGATACGATCCACCACAGGCAGATCCTCCTCCCCAGGGCGCTGGTGGATCGTCTCAACCTCCGCCCAAGAGATGCCATAATCGTCGGTGGCGTCAAGCAAGAGAGGGACTCGAAGCGATAGCGGCAGTTCCCCGTCTGCTCCAGGGACCGGAAGACTCAACTCAGGGGCGGCGTCGGCAACGACTTCGAGGTCCAACGGTTGAGGCAGAACTGCGCCATCCTGTCCACCGACTACCGCCCATGTGATCAAACCCGAGCCCGCAGGACGCCAGCGGCCCTGGAATCGTCCGTTCTCCACGGACAGGCGCACGACAACCTGATCTCGGTCTCCCAGAAGTAGAACTTCTGAGCCCACGCCAGCCACCCGCCCTTCCAAACCGATCACCGTCCCGTAAGGAACACTGAGCCAGGCGGGCACCCCGCGGAAGCTCTCAGGGGGCAACCGAGTGTAGGCTGGGTACGCCACATCCAACGTGAGATCGGCCAAGAGCGACGGATCGGAGGGTATGAGTGTGCCCACTGGGGTCACTGCGCCATCGGCACTCGACGCCCAGTAGCGCACATCGACTTCGAGTTCGGGGAGTTGTGTTTCGGCCCTTCCGCCAGTGACAACGATCCGCCGTTCGCGAAGGATATCCCCGATCGCCTGCCAGTGCACCGAAACTGAGTCACGACCCACGGCTCCCACACCTACCATGGGCGCCTCACCCCGCGGAAACTGACCATCACCGGGAAAGAGCTCGAGGGGGGGGAGCGGCGCCGGGGTAAGGAGCGCCACCGGCCGGGTGAGCCCGGCCCAAGCTGTCCGCGCGCGGGTTGGGCCCAAGACAAGCAGGAGGACCACGACGAGCACGACACCCGTCGCTCCCACGGCACTTAGTCGAAGCAGCCGGAGTAGATCCCGCCCGGGGTTCCCTGCAAGACGTTCCATCCGGAGGCCCAACCGCCCCAGGAGCGCCTGTTCACCTGCTCTAGCAAGAGACGAGGACACACCTCGAGGGACCGACCGAGCCAGCTCCACTTGGGCGCGAACCGATCCCTCGGGAAGCCGAACGGTCCGTTCGATCTGGTCCGCGAGATTGGCCTCCGACGTCCAAATACGAAGGCGACCCAGGACCGCTCCGAGTAGTGCTACGAGGGTCAATCCACCCACAATGAGCAGGAGCAGTGGGATCACCGTCCCTTGCGTCCAACCATCGGAGCCCGCCAAGAGCCAGGCCAGAACAAGGATCCCGCCGCAAACGGACACCCCGCCAAGTGCCAGGCTGGTTCCGGCACGTCGGCGGAGATGGCTCCGAATTGCTAAGACCACTCCTGTCAGGGAGCGGGGAATCTGCACCGATGCCTTCATTCAGCTAACCGGGTAAGCGCATACACGAAGAGGTTCACACCCATCCTAAGCGCCTGCTCTCTTAACTCTGGCGGGTCACCGTGTACGTCCGGGTCCTCCCATCCGTTTCCAAGATCGGACTCGTGGCTGTAGAAGACGACCAAGCGGCCCTCATAGAATACGCCCCATGCCTCTGGAGGCTCTCCGTCGTGTTCGTGGATCTTCGGCAAACCCTCTGGGAATTCGTAATACGAATGAAACACGGGGTGGTCCGCAGGGATTTCGACCAACCCGGGGTCGGGGAATAGCGCCGCCATTTCCCTGCGGAAAGCCTCGTCCAGACCGTAGTTATCGTCCGCATGGAGGAACCCGCCGGCCTGCAGGTAGCTTCTCAGTGCCTCGCGCTCCTGCTCGTTGAAGGCCACGTTTCCGTGACCCGTCATGTAAAGGAAGGGATGGTCTCTGAGCGCGGGATCGAGGGGGGTTACGACCGTTTCCCGCTCTGCTACGGGAAGCCCCGTCCGCTCTCGGATCGCGGTCAACAGGTTAGCAATCGCAGAGGGGCCTGCGTACCAGTCTCCACCGCCCCCATACTGGAGCCGAGCGATCGTGGGCTCGAGAGCCGAGGGTTGACTACTCTCCATATGCGGAAGCATTGAGAGCAGAATCCAAAGTCCCACTGAGAGCATCGTCACGTGTCTGCGCCTCTATCTGGCGGCGAAGTGCCCTTCCCTTGAGATGCGCGATCCTCCCACGATTCTGAAGATGCGCGTGCTTCCAGCACAAGTTGATAGGCCCGGTTCTTCGGAATGTTCAGACGGGCAGCCAGTTCTCGCGAGGCTCTGCTGGGTGCCGCGCCTTGGTTCAAGAGCGCCTTGGCGAGAGCGTGTCCCGCTTCCTCGTCGACCTGAGCCAGTCTAGAATCTCCCGTGAACGGAGCGATCACGACAGTCACCTCACCCCTCGGCTTACCCTCGGCTGCGTAATATCGGGCCAGCTCGTCGAGGGTTCCCCTTCGGAACTCTTCATGAACCTTCGTCATCTCCCGCGCGATCACCGCCATTCGTTCTTCCCCACATCGTTCAACCAACTCGGAAAGAAGCACTCCGACCCGCTCGGGGGATTCGAAGATGACAACTGTCTCCGGGGCCACGCAGACACGGTCGAGGCACAGGGTTCGCTCCCTGCCTCTGCGAGGAACGAAACCAAGAAAGCTGAAGGGAACAGCAGGAAAGCCAGATCCGACGAGGGCGGCAAGAATGGCTGAAGGGCCCGGAAGAGGGATCACGCGGTGTCCCTCATCCAGCGCTCGGCGGACAAGACGTTCTCCAGGATCCGAGACCAGCGGGGTCCCCGCATCCGAAACCAGGGCTAACTGCTCGTCGGCGTGCAGGCGTGACAACGCCATCCCAACACGTGACTCCTCGTTGTGGGCGTGAAGCGAAACCAGGGAAGTGGACACATCGAAATGTTGCAGTAGTCCCCGCGTCCGCCGCGTGTCCTCCGCAAGGATGAGACTCACCTCGCCGAGGATCCTGACGGCTCTGGCAGAAAGATCTTCCAGATTCCCTATTGGTGTGCTTACTAGGTAGAGCGTGCCCAAGACTCCCCTTCCCGACTCAATGAAACCGCTGGCACAGTGGGGTGCGATCGACCGGAAGGCCAGCTACCACCTATAGATGCTCTAGGATTTTTCGTTCCAAGTGAGGCTTGGGGACCGCGCCGATAACCGTATCCACATGGGTGCCGTCTTTGAAGAACAGAATCGAAGGAATCGACCGGATCCCGAATCTCGTTGCGATGCTGGGGTTATGGTCCACATCGACCTTCCCCACCACCACACCCTTTCCTGCATACTCCTCTGCGAGCTCCTCGACGATCGGAGATACGATCCGGCAGGGCCCGCACCACTCTGCCCAGAAATCCACTATCGCTAGTCCTCCGACGCCCTCTATCGCCTCAGTGAAGGTATCGTCCGTCACAGTCACTGTGTTGCCTTGGTCAGCCATGGTCCAGCTCTCCTTAGTTTTCTTTACTGTTTCACTTCGCCGCACTAACCTCTAGCAATGATCGCCTTTCCACTGGATCATGTGGGGATCGTCACCGCTTCCATCTTCGACGCGGTCGGCAAATACGAACTCCTCACGGGTGCCACTTGTTCCCCTATCGAGTCCCTCCCGGAGCACGGTGTTAGCGTCGCGTTCGTCGGCCAAATCGAACTCCTCGAACCGCTCGCCCCGGCGAGCACGATCGGTCGGTTTCTGGCCAGTCGCGGCCCAGGACTGCACCACCTTGCCTATCGCGTCCCGAGCATCCGCAAGGCCATGAAGATGTTACAGGACCTGGATCTAGAACTAATAGACGAAGAGCCGAGGCCGGGCGCCCGGGGCCACCTCACGGCGTTCGTTCACCCCCTTAGCGCGGAAGGAGTGCTCTGGGAGCTGGTGGAAGAGTGATCTCATCACGCAGTCATCTGCCCGAGGCCGATCTCCTCAACGAGCCAACGCCCGTCTGAAGTCTGGACGACCACGATCGGCACGTCGATGAACCGCTCGACTCCTCGTGCGAAGTCCACGCTGAGGCGGGTGGTCGGCCGGCTGCGGCCGGGAACGGCCGATTCGGCCCGAACAAGATAGTCGTCATGCTGGATTATGAGCGCGATCGCGTTCATCCTGAGTTCGATCTCGGCCCACCCCAAGCACGAATCCCCCAGGCCGATCCAGGATCCCATCTTCTTGAACGCGCAGGCGAACGTGCTGCTCGCCCGATCTGCAATAGCACCGTCGGCGTTGCCGAAGATGCGAGCCATGGACTCGAGATCACGGGTATTGGCAGCCTGAAGGAATCGCTCGACAGACAGCAATGGCGCAACGTCGGCCATCGGATCGCTCTGAGTAGCCGGCGCCGTCGCGCACGCGCCTACAGCCAACAGTCCCAGAGTCAGAAGCCTTCGACGCATACCTCAACTCCGTTCACATGTCCCCGTACGACCTCAAAAACTAAGGGAGCGCCCGGCAGAAGTTCGGCGCGGCACTAGTCGCCGTCAACCCGCTGAGACCGGCCTGGAAACCGTAACTTCGAATCGTGCCTCTTCAAGGTCGGCTGCGGGCAAAAGAACGCGGACGGTCTTTCCCTCATCGACGCCATCCTCCAGCAGCCGGAGGGCGAGCGGGTTCTGAATGCGCCGCTGGATGATCCTCTTCAGCGGGCGAGCTCCGTACACCGGATCGTACCCTTCGCGGGCCAGTAGGTCCTTCATAGGCTCCTCCACCTCGATCGTGACGCCTAGGTCCTTCGCTATCGAAGCCACGCGGTCGAGCTGGATATCGACGATCTGCCGCAAGTCCGCCTCAGAAAGAGGCCGGAACACGATAATGTCATCGATCCGGTTGAGGAACTCTGGCCGAAAATGGTGGTGAGTCTCCTCGCGGACTCTCTCTTCGACGAGATCCCAATCGGCGTCCCCGCCCTGCTCGAGAATGTACTGGCTTCCGATGTTGGAGGTCATGATGACAACGGCATTTCGAAAGTCTACGGTCCGTCCTTGCGCATCGGTCAGCCGTCCATCGTCCAGGATCTGAAGAAGGATATTGAAGACGTCTTGGTGAGCCTTTTCGATCTCATCGAATAGGACCACGGCATGCGGTCGGCGTCGTACCGCCTCCGTGAGCTGACCGCCTTCCTCATAGCCCACATATCCTGGAGGTGCACCGATCAGCCGAGCCACGGCGTGCTTCTCCATAGTATTCCGACATGTCGATGCGCACCATGGCCCGCTCGTCATCAAAGAGGGACTCAGAGAGGGCGCGGGCCGTCTCCGTCTTGCCCACCCCAGTCGGTCCGAGAAAGATGAACGAACCGACGGGGCGATTGGGGTCGTGGGGGCCCACGCGGGCTCTCCGGACTGCGTTCGCTACCGCAGCAATCGCCTCTTCTTGGCCGATCACGCGTTGTCCAAGGAGTGATTCGAGCTGCGTCAATCGCGCGCGCTCCGACTCCATGAGACGGGAGACGGGAATTCCAGTCCATTCCCCCACTACCTCGGCGATGTCATCGGCCTCCACCTCTTCTCGAAGGAATTTCCCTTCTGCCTGAAGCTCATTCAGGCGTCCCTCCGCCTCGACAGCCTCACGCTTCGTCTCAGGAATCTCGCTGTATTGGAGTTCTGCCGACCGTTCCAGATCTCCCGCCCGCGTCGCCCGATCAGACTCCGAACGGAGATGGTCTATTCGCTCCTTAAGCGTCTGGATCCTGATAATCGCTTCCTTCTCGGCCTGCCATTCTGCCTTCATCCCGGAACTCGTTTCGCGCAGCTCCGCCAGCTCTGCCTCGATCGCTCGCCTACGCTCCACCGCCGAGCGCTCCTTCTCTTTCGAGAGAGCCTGTCGCTCGATCTCGAGTTGGGTGATGCGCCGCTCGACCTCATCGATCTCCTGCGGAAGTGAGTCGATCTCGATTCGGAGGCGGCTCGCCGCCTCGTCGACGAGATCGATCGCCTTATCTGGAAGAAACCGGCCACCGATGTACCGATCGGAGAGCCTTGCAGATGCGATGAGTGCATCATCTCTAATCCGCACTCCGTGGTGGACCTCATACCGTTCTTTGAGCCCCCGTAGGATCGCGATCGTATCGTCGACTGACGGAGGCAAGACCAAGACCGGTTGGAAACGCCGCTCGAGAGCCGGATCCTTCTCGATATGCTTCCGATACTCGTCG
The DNA here is from genome assembly GCA_965215925.1 of Longimicrobiales bacterium. Taxonomy (GTDB): domain Bacteria; phylum Gemmatimonadota; class Gemmatimonadetes; order Longimicrobiales; family Gaopeijiaceae; genus JAAXGI01. The sequence goes on from CBDCEQ010000003.1 coordinate 961,285, forward strand.
AGTGTGGTAGCCCCGACGAGCCTCAATTCCCCGCGGGCCAGCATTGGCTTGAGCATGTTCCCGGCGTCTACTGCTCCTTCTGCGGCGCCGGCACCCACGATCGTATGTAACTCATCTATGAAGACCACGAACCGTCCCTCGGAATCGACGATCTCCTTCAACACCGCCTTCATGCGGTCTTCGAACTCTCCGCGATACTTCGCGCCGGCCAGCATCGCAGAGATATCGAGTACGACGAGTCGCTTATCTGAAAGTGAGGATGGGATATCGCCGGCGACGATTCGCTGCGCGAGCCCTTCGACGATGGCGGTTTTGCCGACACCCGGCTCCCCAATCAGAACTGGGTTGTTCTTCGTTCGCCGCCCAAGGACCTTGATAACACGCCGGATCTCTTCATCACGCCCGATGACCGGGTCCAACTTCCCCTCTCTCGCCAAATCGGTGAGATCGCGAGAGAACCGTTCCAAGGCTTGGTATTTCTCTTCGGGTGTCTGATCCATCACCCGATGGGAGCCTCGCACCTGGTCAAGGGCGGTGAGCATGAGCTCTCGAGTGACTCCGACATCCCTCAGTATACGGCCGCCATCGTTCTTTTCTTGGATGAGACCCAGGAGGAGATGCTCAGAGGATATGTACTGATCACTGAGATCCTCGGCCTCTCGCTCAGCGACGTCGAGAGCCTTTCGGAGATCACGAGAGAGGGATGGCTCGCTTCCACCCTCCACCCGACCGTACCCGGCCAGTGCCTCCGTCACCCGATCCCTGAGTCCCGGGAGTCGGACGCCCAGTTTTTCGAGTACGGGACCTACGATTCCTTGGTCTTGACCCAGTAGGCCAGACAGCAAGTGCACTCCAGAGACTTCAGGGTGCCTCGCCTCCTGGGCGAGGCTAGCGGCCGCCTGAAGGGCCTCTGCGGACTTCACCGTGAACCGATCTATATTCGCCACTGAGCCCTCCGAATCTGGTATTGCAAGCTCGTGAGTGGGGCTGGCAGTGGATCGCCGCAGCTATCTCCCTCAACGATCCAGAAGCCCCTGTCACTTTGGCAGAAACCCCCGCCGGGGACTGCGCGCCCACGGTGAGATAACTCAAGAACTGTACCAAGTTTAGGAAGGCTATGACTGCGGTCGGTCAGCCACCCTCGACAACCCGCTTGACTAGGGTGCCCACAGGGATGAGATCACCAAGCTCAAGATGGTTGATCGTGGCGATGGTCTCCAGCGGGACGGACGAAGGGTATCGGCTGTTGAAGTCGGCGACTGTCATTTCGGCGGTCAGGCGAACCAGCTCGATCTGATCGGCCTGGGCATTGAGCACCGCGGGGTCGGTCACCGGTCGAAACGAGCGTATCGCGTTCCGTATTGGAGAAGAACGGGCGTCCCACTGCGTCTCGGAGGCGTATCCGAGCAGGTGGAACACCCGTCCGCCGTGCTCCACGAACAGGACGGTGCCGACGAAGGTCCCGTCCTGGGTAGAGGCGGAAAAATCGGCGCTCGCCGAGGGCAAACCATTCACTGTCTCTCTACTACGGTTCGACCCAGTTATCTCCGATCCGCTCAGAAAATCGTCCTGAGCGCTCTGCGGTGAATCGAAATCCGCAAGCGTCAGGAGTATGGCGGCATCCTGTTCTGAGTTGATTCCCTGAACCGCCTCGCGCCCATTCTGAGTCTGCCATCCGTCTGGAAACAGGAGCTGGAATGCGAGCTCGGGGTGATAAAACGCGTTGCCTTCGAAAAACCCCTGGCGGGGATCCACACCGAAGGGCATCCCTTCGAGGCGTGCAAGATATTCGTCACGGGCAACGAGATCCCCCGAGACCTCCCCTACCTCGATCCTCTGCAGGATCTCATCCCGACGATCAAGAGGATTAGGATGGGTTGAAAGGAATGCCGGAACCCGCCCATCCTCAGAGGCGCCAGACGCGTCAGCCAACATTTCGAAGGTGGCGGCCATCTCGCGCGGGTCGTACCCCTCGCGAGTCATGTAGCGTAGCCCCAATTGGTCCGCCTGACGCTCGGCATCCCTCCCATAGGAAAGAAGTAGCAGCCCGAGCCCAGCCTCAGCGGCCTGGGCAAACGGAGCCAGATCAGGAGCCAAGATCGTCCCAACCCCCAGCCCAACCTGGGCGAGCTGAGCGCGGCTAAGCTGATTCACCGAGTGGCGGGCTGTCACGTGGCCGATCTCGTGGCCGAGGACACCGGCAAGTTCGGCCTCCGACGAGAAGTGGCCGAGAATCCCGCGAGTCACATAGATGAACCCACCTGGAAGAGCAAACGCATTCACGACTGGGTCGTCCACAACGCGGAAAGTCCAGGGCAGATTGGGCCGCTCCGACTGGGTGGCCATGACTTCGCCGAGCGACTGTACGTACTCCTGCCATGCCGAGTCCTCGACAAGCCCAAGGGACCCAACGATTTCGGGGTCTGCCTCTCGGCCCATCTGGATCTCCTGCCCCTCACTGATGAGCACGAACTCCCGCTGGACGGTTACCGGGTTGATTGCGCAACCCTGGGCCACCGTAGCGAGGAAGAGAACACATACACATGAGAAGCCCGTGCGGCTCCTAGAGAAACGCCGTAGAGAAGGAGGCATTCGACTGGTCCGGAGGTAGTTTCGCGTCAGGAGCCTATCGCTCGTCACCAATGCGCAAGCTATTTTCCGACGCTGGATTCCCGCAACCGGGAGGGGCATGTCTAGAGCCATCGGGTTAAGGGCGACCCTCATGTCGTCGCTCTTGCTGATGTCGTGCGCCGGCGAACCCACATCTGCCGGACCTGAGGCGACGATCAGCTCTCAGTCTTTCGTCGAAGTGATGGTGCAACTGCGGACTTCGGCATTGCTCGAGTCCTCAGGGTACCTGCCCCCGGGAGAGCCCGAGCGGATTCTAGCCGAAAACGGCCTGACGGCGGATCAACTTCGGCAATTCGTCGCAACTCATGGTGAGAATGTGCCCCTCATGGCCGACGTGTGGGAGGAAATCGAGCGGCGGGTCAGTGAGGGAGAGGGAGCAAACGACGTCATAGAACCCTGAAGCTGACTCCGATCGCGACTGCGTCGCGATCTCCGAGAGAGAACCCAAAGCGCACGGCCCACCCAGGGTCGAAGTTGAGATCGAGCTCTAGCAGCCCGTGGAAAAACTCCTACCCGCAGCGTCGATAAGAAGTGATTTAGATTACAGGCGAACCGGGGTCTCAGCCATGGAGGGCGGGGATGGCGATAGGCAAGCGGGGCAAGGGGCGGCAACAGGAGTTGTTCGTGGCGGCGAGCGAGATTCGCGCGCTGGGCAACCCCTTCTACCGTGCACTGAACAGGCTGCTTGAGGAGGAGGGTTTCGACGAGTTCGCGGAGGAGACGTGCCGCGAGTTCTATGCGGAGAAGCGGGGTCGGCCGGGCATACCGCCCGGGGTGTATTTTCGGATGCTGCTGGTGGGGTATCTGGAAGGGATCGGCTCGGAGCGGGGGATTGCGTGGCGGTGTGGGGACTCGATTTCACTGCGTGAGTTTCTCGGATACGGGCTGGAGAGGAACCCGCCGGAGCATTCGGGCCTGTCGAAGACGAGGAAGCGGCTGAGCGTGGAAGCGCACGCGGCGGTGTTCAGCCGGGTGCTGGAGGTGGTGCAGGCGTCGGGTCTTCTGAGCGGCAAGACGCTGGGCGTGGACTCGACGACGCTGGAGGCGAACGCGGCGATGCGCTCGATCGTGCGGCGCGACGACGGGAAGGGCTACGAGGAGTGGCTGGAGGAGGTGGCGCGGGCGTCCGGGATCGAGACGCCGACGCGGCAAGACCTCGCGAAGCTGGACCGGAAGCGTCCGAAGAAGGGCTCGAACCGGGAGTGGGCGCATCCGCACGACCCGGAGGCGCGGATCACGAAGATGAAGGACGGCAGGACCGGCCTGGCGCACAAGTTCGAGCAGGCGGTCGACATGGAGACCGGCGCGGTCGTGGCCGTGACGGTGCAGACGATGGAGGGGGGAGACACCGCCTCGCTGCCGAACACGCTGGACGAGGCGCAGCGGCAACTGGCGGAGATAGAGGTGGAGCCGAGGGAAGTGGTGGCCGACAAGGGCTACCACTCGAACCAGACGATGACGGGTGTGCAGGACCGCGGGCTGCGGAGCTACGTGAGCGAGCCCAACCGCGGCCGCCGGAAGTGGAAGCGGAACCGGGACGCGCAGAAGCCGACCTATGACAACCGCCGGCGGATCCAGGGCAACCGGGGGAAAGAGCTGCTGCGCCAGCGGGGCGAGAAGGTGGAGCGGGGGTTCGCGCACCTGCTCGTGACCGGAGGGCTGCGCCGCGTCCACGTCCGCGGGCGGGAGGAGATTCGAAAACGGATCCTGATTCAGGCCGCCGCCTTCAACCTCGGGCTTCTCATGCGCAAGCGGTACGGCTTTGGCACCCCGCGCGGTCTGCAGGGCCTCGCCACGGCGCAAGCGGCGCTCGCATGCCACGTCAGCACCGCCGTCCTGCACATGATTCGCCTCTCTTGCCGTCCGTTTGGCCTTCTTGGCCCCATTGTCGCCTCTTCAGGCCGCAACACCCGCCGTAGCCACAAGGTCAGCCCCGCCTCCGTGCTGATCCCCCTCACCCACCCGGCGGCCTGCAACCCCCTTTCTTCCACGGTCTGCTAGGTCCAGCGCGAGACCCAGGTCGATGTCGCTATCTCCCCGTCCGCCATCGCCTCCACCACGTCCGAAGTACGCATCGAGCACGAGCCTCGGCGTAATGTAAGGGCTAAACCGAGCGGTCTCGGCTTGAAAGCCCCTCCCTAGAGATATTCCGAGAGGGAACGAGAGGACGAAATCGTCTCCAACCCCGAACCCTGCGCCCGCTACCCAACTCACATGTAGGGGGAATTCGCTACCGGCGTTGACCATTCTCCCAGTAAAATCCACCCCGCCGTAGACAGACAAGTTATCCGATCCATCCTCCGCGAGCCCGATCCGATACCCGGTGGCTCCACCTCCACGCCATGTCGTTAGGAACCCGATCCCGTTGTGACCGCCGGGGTCGACAAGATAGACGCCCCAACCAGATGGAGTCTCAGTCCCAACCAAAAGGGGTCCATCCCACGCAACCTGAGCCCCTAGGGGGGACCACGACGCCGCCACGAGTCCAATGGTCAACCAGAGCGTCTTCCGCATGCCCGAGATCTCCTTGCTTTGCAGTGGGGAGGCATCGCCCCACTGAGTTATCGCCGTCTTACTCCCACTCGATCGTGGCCGGGGGCTTCGAGCTCACATCATAGGTTACCCGATTCACCCCACGGACTTCGTTGATGATCCGAGTCGAGATCGTACCGAGGACGTCGGGAGGGAACGGGTACCAGTCCGCCGTCATCCCGTCCCGGGAGGTCACCGCTCGCAGGGTGATCACGTTTTCATACGTTCGAAAGTCGCCCATCACACCAACCGACTGTACTGGGAGCAGTACGGCAAAGGCCTGCCAAATGTCGTCGTAGAGCCCGGCCGCACGAATCTCTTCCAGAAAGATCGCATCGGCTTCTCGTAGCACGACCAGCCTATCCTCCGAAACAGCTCCAAGGACCCGAATCGCCAGCCCCGGGCCTGGAAACGGATGTCGACCCACGAAGGCCTCGGGTAACCCGAGCTCACGACCCACACTTCGCACTTCGTCCTTGAACAGCTCGCGGAGCGGCTCGATGAGTTCGAACGGCATCTCATCTGGAAGTCCACCGACGTTGTGATGGGTCTTTATCGTCACGGACGGCCCGCCGGTCGACACCGACTCGATTACATCTGGATACAGCGTGCCCTGAACAAGAAAGTTGGCTGCGGTCCCGTTTTCTCGCGCGGTCCGGTCGAAGATGCGGATGAACGCGTTGCCGATGATCCGTCGCTTTTCCTCTGGCTCGGTGACACCGGCAAGCGCTGAGAGAAACTCCTCTGAGGCGTCCACAACCACAAGGTCCATTCCCATGTGGCGGCGGAACGTCTGTTCGACGCTCTCCCGCTCCCCTTTTCTTAGGAGACCGTTGTCTACGAAGATGCAGGTGAGTTGGTCTCCGACCGCCCGATGCACGAGCGCCGCCGCTACCGAGGAGTCTACTCCACCTGACAGGCCGCAGATGACGGAGGTAGCACCCGCGCGATCCCTGATCTTGGCGACAGACTCGTCGATGAAGGCACCCGGCGTCCACGTTGGATCGCATCCGGCTATGCGGAAGAGGAAGTTGGAGATGATCTCCTCACCCCTCGCGGTATGGGCCACCTCTGGGTGAAACTGGACCCCGAAGATGTCCCGGTCCTCTGCGCGGAAAGCCGCGACCGGAAGACTTGCCGTTGAAGCGAGAGTGCGGTAGCCCGGCGGTGGGTTGTCGACATGATCTCCGTGGGAGCACCAAACCCGGGTGGGCTCGACGCCCTTGAGTCCGTGGAAGAGCGGATCAGAATCCACGACGGTGAGGTCCGCCCGGCCATACTCGCGATGTCCTGAGTGTACGTCTCCCCCCTCCAGCTTCGCGATGAGCTGCATCCCGTAGCAGATGCCCAAGATCGGGATCCCTGCCGAGAGGAGATCCCTGTCCATCGAGGGAACCCCGTCGTCGTTCACCGAAGCCGGGCCGCCTGACAGAATGATCCCTCGTGGCCCCCACTCACGAATCCACTCGAGCGACCGGGTCGGCGGATGGATTTCACAGAAGACGCGTTCTTCTCGGATGCGTCGGGCGATCAGTTGCGTGTATTGCGATCCGCAGTCGATGATCAGCACGCGATCGTGAAGTTGGGTCATGATCGGCTAGGAGAGGTCAGAAGGATCAGCCCCACTCCTGGGAGCAGGAATCTCCTCGCCCCGCATGAGATCGTCCGTGGTTTCGCGGCGTCGGATGACGATCGCCTCGCCGTTCTCGATCAGAACCTCCGCCGGGCGCCGCCTCGAGTTGTAGTTTGAGGCCATAGAGAAGCCGTACGCGCCGGCCGTCTCCACCGCGAGAACGTCCCCAGGCTCTGGCAGCGCAATCTCGCGGTCCCTAGCGAGGAAGTCGCCGGTCTCGCACACGGGGCCAACGATATCCGCTATCACGACGGTCGATCCCTCGCGCAAGCGAACGGGTGTGACCCGATGGAAACCGCCGTAGTGGGACGGACGCAGCAATTCAGTCATCCCGCCATCGGTGACCACGAAGTTCTTCTCGGAAAAAGCCTTCGTATAAAGGACGCGGGTGAGGAGTAGGCCAGCCTCACCCACGACGAAGCGCCCCGGCTCTACTATCAACTGGAGACCTCGCTGCCCGAGGCGTCGGATCACTTCCTCGGCAAGCGTCTCCAGGTCCAGCCCGGGCTCACCGTCGTATCCGACGCCAAATCCTCCGCCGAGGTCTACATAGCTCAGAGCAATCCCCGCCTCATTCAGCCGGTCCACTACACCCAGCGCCGTATCAAGCGCTCGAAGGTATGGGGAGATCTCGACGATCTGTGAGCCGATATGAACGCAAACCCCGAGAAAATCTAAGTGGGGATCATCGGCTCGAGACCGGTAGAGCGCCTCCGCTTCCACTACCGGTATGCCGAACTTGGACGCGGCATGCCCGGTCCGCGTGTATTCGTGCGGGGTCGGCGCACTGACATCGGGATTCACCCGAAGACTGACCCGACCCACGACGTCTAGCCTCGCCGCGATCTTGCTCAGAAGCTCGAGCTCGCCCACGCTCTCTACATGGAAGGCATGGATGCCGGCCTCCAGCCCCGCCACAAGCTCCTCTTCCGTCTTGCCCACTCCTGCGAACACGATGCGATCAGGAGGGATGCCAGCTCGAAGCGCCCGCCGTAGCTCTCCCAGCGAGACGACGTCGGCCCCAGCGCCAAGTGCGGCAACCCGGTTCAGAAGCGCCAGAGAACCATTGGCCTTCACCGAATAAGCCACTAGGAGCGGCTGTTCATCAAATGCTGCTTTGAACTGCCCGATTCGCTCTTCGATCGTTTGACGGTCGTAGACGTAGAGGGGCGTACCGAAACGCTCCGCCAATCCCTCGAGCGACAGACCTCGACAGGTGAGTACCCCCTCAGACCGCTGGAGCCCGGGACTCAATACGCCTTTGCCCAGACGACCTCCATCGCCGCTTCGCCGCCGCCGATACACCGAGCCGGCGGAGTCTCGGAGCCGAACTCGGCACCCGGAATGCATCTGAGTGTCGCACCCGCTTCATCCTTGACTCTTTCCTCGACCTCGGGATTCCCGCTCCATCCGGTATATACGAACCCGCCCGGACCACCCAAGATCTCGATCATCTCGTCCCAGCTCTCGACACCGCGGTGGGAGTGGGCTTCTCTTCGAGCTTTTGCCTGTTGGAAGAGTTGGTCCTGGAACGCACCCAGCCGCTCCGGGAGCTCGGCCTCCGCCTGAGCCTCCGGAAGGAACTCCTTTTTCTCTTCGCCCTCGGCTCGGACACGCTTAACTAGCACCACCTGCTCAGCCTCAAGATCGCGAGGCCCAATCTCCATGCGAACAGGAACACCCTTCCGCTCCCATTCATAAAATTTCGCACCGGGATTGAGGTGATCACGGTCATCCACCTTAGCCCGCACCCCAGCCGCTCCGAGACGATTTCGAATCTCATGCGCCTTCCCCACGACGCCTGACCGTTGTTCGTCGTTCCGATAGATCGGCACGATCATGACCTGGGTTGGGGCGAGCCGGGGCGGTAAAACGATGCCGGCATCATCCCCGTGCGCCATCACCAACGCGCCTATGAGCCTCGTGGTCACTCCCCATGAGGTATTCCACGCAAATGCCTCCTCGCCTTCCTCACTTTGAAAGGTAAGATCGAACTGTCTCGAGAAGTTTTGGCCCAGGTGGTGGGAGGTGCCTGTCTGTAGCGCCTTTTGGTCCTGCATCATGGCTTCGCAGGTATAGGTGCGGACCGCCCCAGCAAACTTTTCGGCGTCCGATTTCAGCCCGGTCACGACGGGTAGCGCGATCCACTCCTCCATGAAGGTCCGATAGATCCCGAGGATCTGGAGCGTCTCCTCTAGAGCCTCATCCTCGGTCGCGTGCGCTGTGTGACCCTCCTGCCAGAGGAACTCGGTAGTCCTGAGAAACGGCCGAGTCCGGAGCTCCCAACGGATGACATTGGCCCATTGGTTGATCAGCACGGGGAGATCCCTGTACGACTGCACCCACTTCGCGTACATCGAATAGATGATGGTCTCCGAAGTTGGACGAATCACGAGAGGCTCCTCGAGATCCTTTCCCCCCGCGTGAGTGACCACGGCCAGCTCCGGCTTGAAGCCCTCTACGTGATCCTTTTCCCGCTCGATGAAGCTCATCGGGATGAGGAGCGGGAAATATGCGTTCTCGTGCCCGGTATCTCTGAGCATCTTATCAAGAGCCCTCTGCATATTTTCCCAGATCGCGTATCCCCAAGGACGGATCACCATGCTGCCGCGAACCGGCGAATGATCCGCAAGCTCCGCGCGCTGAATGACCTCGTTATACCAAGTGCTGAAGTCCTCTGACCGCAGGGTAAGGGCTTTTTCGTCCGACATTATCCGTTGTCCACCTGTTCTTCGCCGGTCTGTGCCGAATGGGAGCGACGTTTCAAATAGTCCCGCCCAAAGACGAGAAGACCGGGAATGATCAGAAGAGTGAAGGTGATCAAGGCCCACGTGAGCCGGAAGGGCAGGTTTGTGCCGGCACTGAGGATGTATGCCGCCGCTCCGCCGCCGGCCAGTGCGAGGAGGAAGGCAGCCGCGAGAATTACGTATTCGAGGACGTTCAGCCGGCGAATCGCCCGCTCCACCTCCTCTCTCGTGCCCTCGAATCCTTCCCCTGTTTCCAAAGAATCACTCCGTATCGATACGACCCTGCTCGGGCGCAGCAGTGTGGGGCTCGGACACCAGCGTCAGGTCTTCGACTGAGACCTCACTCTGGCCTCCATCCGTCATGTCACGAACGATCGCGACGCCTCGCTCAAGTTCGTTGGGCCCAAGGACGATAACCGAACTGGCTCCGACAGACGCAGCTGAGGAGAACTGCTTTCGCACCGAGTGGGGCCCGAGGGGATAGACCACGCTCCGGCCTGATCGTCGCTGGGCGGCGGCAATCCGCCTCGCTAGCCCCTGCTGACCCTCTCCGACCGAGACGATAAAGTAATCCACCTGCGATCGGTACTCTGGGGCTCGTTCGCGGTCCCTGAGTAGCTCACCCAAAACAACGTCACCCATACCAAAGCCGACTGCGGCGAGGGGATCACCCCCCACATGCTCGAGAAGATCGTCGTAGCGTCCCCCCCCACAGATTGCTCTGAAGTCGCCGGTCCGATCGAAGAGCTCGAAAACGATTCCGGTATAGTAGGCCAGCCCGCGTACAATGGAGAGGTCGAACTCGACGAACTCGGAGAAGCCAAGCTCGTCTAGAATCGTCAGGTATCGACGGATCTCGGCGAGTCGGACAGCCACGGGATCCACATCACCAAAAGCGCTCTCGAGTCCGTCGAGGTCCGCAGATTCAAAAACCTCTAACACCCTACTGGCCTGTGTTTTAGTGATACCTACTTCATCTTTATTCTGCAGTCTCTCTCGGACCCGGTCCTTTGGCTCCCTCTCTATTCTGTCAACGACCGAAAACGCTGAGGCGAGTCGCTCGTCCGGGACCCCAATTGCTCTCAGGACCTCTGACAACAACACCCTGTCGGACACACGGGCACGGAACTCGACCGCTTCCAGGCCCAACTCCCTTAGACCGTCAATGGCCACCGCCAAGACCTCGGCATCACTTTCGACGCCGCCATTCCCGACCAGATCGACGTTCCACTGGAAGTGTTCGCGTAGTCGCCCCCGCTGCTGACGCTCGTATCGAAACAGCTGAGGTATCGAAAACCAGCGGATGGGCTTGGGAAGGGCGCGGCTCCGTCCCCCGAGGATTCGGGCCAACGAGGGAGTCATCTCTGGACGGAGCGCCACATGGCGACCGCCCTTGTCATCGAACTCGTAGAGCTGGCCGACTATCTCGTCTCCGCTCTTATCCGTGTAGAGTTCAAGTCCCTCGAGCGGCGGCCCATCATATTCGACAAACCCGTACCGTCGGGACACGCGGCGCCAACCATCGAATATGTGAGTGCGAAGCGCGAGATCTTCGGGGCCAAAGTCCCGGAACCCAGGGAGTTTCTTGTAATTACTAGATCCCGCCATGGCGCGAATCTACCCGGAGTCGAACGGGACGGGCAAGGCTTCTTGAGGGATCTTCTGAAGGTAGATCAGACCCTCACCAACTGTGTGGCAGGAGCCGGTAACGACGACGACGCCCGAGTGGCCCACCCTCGTCCGAGCCGCCTCCATGGCGGATTCTACATCGGGGCAAATACTCAATCGGTCGGGGGCGAGAGCCTGGGCGGCGACCTCCGGCCGGAGCGCCCGCGATTTGGGTGCAGAGCTGGCGACCGTGAGGATCACGGTGTCGAGCACGCGGTCGAGTTCCTGCAACATCTCGAGCCATGGTTTGTCTGCCAGGACGCCGACCACTCCGATGCGGGGCCTCCGCAGCTCCAGCCGCTCTATTGTTTCGGCGAGGGCCTTCGCTCCATCGAGGTTGTGGGCGATGTCCATGATCCAGAGCCGGTCGCTCTCGCCCTCCACTTGGAATCGACCCGGGACACGGGTGGAGCGGACGCCGACCTCTACTGCGGTTGTGGAGACTTGGAGCCCGGATGGAAGCGCTTCGAGCGCACGGACCGCCAGAGCGATGTTGGCGAGCTGATGGTGGCCGACGAGGGGAGAGTCCAGATCGAGGTCGCCCCAACGACCCGTATCGAGGCTTAGGCTGACCCCGTCGATCCCCATTTGGCCATTCGGCTGCGACACATGTTCGAGAAGTGCCCCCCGCTGCATGGCCTCATCGGAAAGAGCCGCGAACACATCGGGGTTGTTCGTCGCGGTAAAGCACGGAACGCCACGCTTCATGATCCCCGCCTTTTCCTTGGCTATTTCCGACGGAGTCGCTCCCAACATCTCCGCGTGGTCCAGTGCCACGTTCGTAATCGCCGTCAAGACCGGGCTAACGACGTTTGTAGCGTCGAGCCGTCCGCCCATACCGACCTCCACCACCGCTACGTCGACCTCCGCTCGGCAGAAGGCCAGGAAAGCCAGCGCGGTCGTCGCTTCAAAGAAAGAGGGGGCCTCGCGAGCAACCGATGGGCGAAGCTCTATAGACCATTCCTCGAAAAGCTCATCCGGGATTGGCCGCCGATCAACGAGGATCCTCTCTCTGAAGGAGATCAGATGGGGGGAGGTATAGAGGCCGGTCCGAAAGCCGGCTGCCTGGAGCACCTCGGCCCAGATACGAGCCACCGACCCCTTCCCGTTGGTACCAGCAACGTGAAGAACGGGGTAGGCGCTATGGGGATCATCAAGCGTAGCCAACATCCGCCCGACCCGCTCGAGGCCCCAGTTCACCTGACCGGCCGAATCTGCGGGCAAATCCGGAAGAAGGCGGGCCACAAGCGGATCATCGGCCGGTCGGCCGAAGTCGATCCGTGGCGAAGGGCGCTCGCGCGCCCCGAGGCTCACCCCGCGCCCTCCGGCGTTCCCGCAAACATGTGGCGAATGAGCCGGACGGTCGTTTCCCTCAGCTCTCGCCGATCGACCACGCGATCGACGAAGCCATGCTCGAGCAGAAATTCCGAGCGCTGGAAACCGTCAGGGAGCTCCTGCTTTATGGTCTCCCTAATGACCCTCGGCCCCGATAGGCCGATGAGTGCTCCGGGTTCACTGAGGAGCACGTCCCCAAGCATGGAAAAGGATGCAGTTACCCCCCCAGTCGTGGGATCAGTGAGGATGCTCACGAGCGGGATGCCGGCTTCATGGAGCTGGGCGAGGACCGAAGAAACCTTCGCCATCTGCATGAGAGAGTACATCCCCTCTTGCATCCGCGCTCCGCCGGTCGCAGAGACGATGATCAGTGGTCGCTCGTCGGCGAGGGCCCGCATTCCAAGTCGCGCGATCTTCTCGCCTACAACCGAACCCATGGATCCACCGATGAATCCGAAATCCATCGCTGCGACGGCAACGGGCGTGCCCTCGAGGATACCGAGCCCAGTGACAACGGCCTCCTTGCGACCCGTCTTCTTTTCCGCCGCTCGGAGGCGTATTGGGTAGGCCTTCAAGTCGGTGAAGGAGAGCGGGTCGGTGCTCGATATGTCGGCGTCAATTTCCTGGAAGCTCCCCTCATCGGTCAACAGCCCAACATATACTTCCGGGCCAACACGAAAGTGATACCCACACTTTGGACACACGTAGAGATTCTGCGCGAGCTTTTCACGATAGATGATCTCGCCGCACCCCTCACACTTGTCGAATACGTCGGACGGTAGCTCCCGTCGATCCGCGGCCTTAAGCGGCTTCTTTTCTTTTCTGAACCAGGCCATTCCGACTCCGGCAGGGCCCTTCGATTCGCTACGTCTCTCCTGCCAAGCGGACGGCAAGAGCCGTCATCGTCCAGCAGGTGAGCAGGAAGGTTCCTCCGTAACTGACGAAGGGCAGCGGGATGCCGGTAATGGGGACGAGCCCCACTGTCATCCCGACGTTCACAAAGATATGGACCAACCAGGTACCGAAGATACCGAACAGTGCAAGGCCGGCAAAGGGATCTACACTGCGCTCGGCGAGGCGGACAACCCTTCGCAGGAGTAGTGAGAAAAGCAGTATTGCGGCGAGCACTCCGAGGAACCCCAGCTCCTCCCCGACAACACTGAAAATGAAATCAGTATGCTGTTCAGGAAGGAAGTCCAGCCTCTTTTGGGTACCCTCAGTGAACCCCTTTCCGAGAAGCCCCCCACTTCCGATGGCCACCTTGGATTGGATCAAATTCCATCCCGCCCCTCTCGGATCCGTGGCAGGGTCCAGGAAGACCAACAGTCGGTTTCTCTGATAGTCCGCAAGCGAATTCCAAAGGGGAGGCGCTATGGCTCCGACAGCAAGATTTCCGAGGACCACGGCTATGGATTCAGCCAGAAACAGCCGGTAGCGGTAGACGTATAGCAGGACGACCAGGACAACGAAGTAGGCGGACCAGATACGGGTATCAAACGAAAGGATCAGCGCGATACCTGGGCTCGCGAGGAGGAAGAGGAGGAGCGAAGGCGTACCTGCCCAAAAGAGGCCGGCAAAGAGCAAGCCGACAAATGCAAGGGCCGTCCCCAGGTCGGGCTGCCGCACGACCAGAAGAAGCGGGACCGCGATCAAGGCCGCCGGGGCGAGGAGGTCCCTCAGATAGGCCGGTGGCTCATCACGCGCGGAGAGCAGACGCGCCAATGCGAGCACGGCGGCCACCTTGGCGAGTTCGGAGGGTTGAAACCGAACCGGGCCCAGCTCGATCCATCCCTGCACCCCTTCTGCAGTTCCTGACCCTGTCCCAATCACGAGCGTTAGTGCCAGGAGGATCACCGCCACGAGATAGCCTGGAACCGATATCCACTCGATCCAGTTGGCTTTGACCCGAGTGATCGCTGTGAAGACGAGGAGGGAGAGGACGAGCCAAGCCACCTGCCGAAGCCAAGCGCCTTCTGTTACTGGACTGGGCACGTTGAGGACACCCGCAGAGTAGATCATAGCGATGCCGAACAGCGACAGGGCGAGCGCGACCCATACGAGCTCGGGTACGCGCGCCCAACGCTGGAACCAATTCATCCTATAGCTGCTCCTCCTCCTCTGGGGTACGGCCGGCCCAAGGGGCCGGGACACCCGTCCGGTAGTGCTCTCCGAGCGTCTGTATCGTGTCGGTTGGAATCCCGTACTTCCGGCGAAGGTGGAAGTCAGCGGCCTTGGCCGCCACAGGAGCCGCGGCGGCGGACCCCGACAGGCCCTCCTCCACGATTACCGCAACCACTACCTCGGGATCCTCCCCCCATGGACCGGCGAGTCCGATGAACCAGGCGTGGGCGCGCCGCTCACCGGCACCCTGCTGGGCAGTCCCTGTCTTCCCTATCAAATTCCAGTGCTCTAGGGTAGACAGAAAGGCGGTCCCCCCCGGTGCCGTCACTTGGCCCAGTCCCTCAAGAATCGCATCCAGGTCTTCTTCGCTCAGGTCCAGACTCCAACCTGGACTCGTGTCAGCGCCTTGCTCCGCTGCCGCCAGAGTAGGAGCCGGTGCGCTGCCGTCGCGAGCGAGGGCGAGATAGAACTGAGCCATCTTTAAGGGCGTTTGGTCATTGGGGCCCTGCCCGATCGCGAGGCTGAGGACCTCATTCTCAGTTGGAGGGAACCCATACCGATCCTCCCAGAAGCCGAGTGTGGCCGGAAACACACCCGTGGATTCCACTGGGAGGTCGACCCCACAGGGCTCTCCGAACCCCAATCGGGAGCCCTCGCGGACTAGATTCTCAAGGCCTACGCGAACACCCACCTGGTAGAAATAGACGTTGCAGGAATGGGCTAAGGCGCCGGCGAGATCCTGGTGGCCGTGCCCCGCCGCGTTCCAACACCGGCGCACGTCGTTCCCGTATCGGTACGAACCGGTGCAGGGGGCTGGCATGATCTCGCCAGGATCGAGGACGTCCATCTTCAGCGCGATTGCCGCGGTGGCCACCTTCCACGTCGATGCCGGTGGATACCGGCCTGCGACTGCTCGATTGAACAGGGGCCGAGTGGGATCGCGATTCAAATCCTCCCATAGCTGACGATCGATCCCGCCAACAAAGTCGTTTGGATCGAAGGAGGGCGCGGAGTACAGGGCCAGGATCCCGCCGTCCTCGATGTTCAGCGCAACGACCGCCCCCCTTCTGCCCTCGGGGAAAATCTCGTGGATATACCTCACGAGCTCGAGGTCGAGATTCAGATTCAGGTCTTGGCCGGGACGGGCGGGTGCAGCCGCTTGGCCCTCGAAGGACCCGACCACGCGCCCGACGGCATCTACCTCGATGTACCGAACTCCCTGCGATCCCTGGAGGGGCTGCTCATACTGCCGCTCCAACCCGTCCTTCCCGATGATCATTCTCTGCTCATATCCCGCAAAGGCCGGCATCTGGAGTTCGTCGCTGGAGATCTCTCCGACGTATCCCATGATATGTCCCAATGCTGGCCCGCCCATGTACCTGCGCTTGGGCCGCATTTCCAAGAATACGTCGGGGAACTCGGACCTGAGCTCTTCGAGTGCTGCCACCTCGCTGTATTCCGCGTCTTGGACCACCAGAAGGGGCTGTCGTCGGTCGGCCCGCGCCTGTTCTAGGAGCTCTTCTATCCTTGCATCGTTGAGTCCGAGAAGCGGCCGTAGCCTGCGCAGGCTGGCATCGAGTGAATCGAGAGGCGCAGGAAACAGCGAGACCGAGTAGGATGGTACGTTGTCGGCGATCACCTCTCCATAGCGATCGAAGATGGTCCCGCGAGGCGCCGGGATCGGGAGAACTCGCAGACGGTTCGAATCAGCCTGGAGCGCCCAGGCGGTCCCTCTAACCACTTGGGCCCTGAAAAAGGCGACGGTCAGTAGGCCCATCACCATAGCCAGAATGACACCGGCCGTCCTCGCGCGGCTCCGCCTCAGGTTCGGGTGAGGTGTTTTCATTCGCGGACCAGATCCCCCAGATGCGATTTCATTGGTTCATTTCGCGAGTCCACGCCCCCGTGGCAGTGAGCAAGAGCGTTCCGACCGCGGCACCATACACCGCGCCGGCCGGAGCCTGTACGAGCAATGCCTGGATCGCCTCCTCCCTCGGTCCCTCGGCTGTCAACAGCCAATGAATGGCTCGTCGAAGCCATATCCCCAGCGCCAAGTACGAGGCCAGGAACACAAGCGACTCGCCGACGAACAGCTCGCGAGAGCGGGCTCCGAGGATTCCCACTACTGTGAGCGCCATCGCGTTCGCACCGAACGATAGTATGGAAAGGGCGTCTTCCATAAGCCCCAGCGCGAATCCGATCCCGGCGGCAGCACCGGTGCGCACCTGCCGCGCGGTGACTAGAAGGCCGACCGTCAGTAGATCCGGAGCCCAAGCACCGATTCCGAGTCCGACGTGCAAGAAGAAGTGGAGGACGGGGAGCAGGAACGCCACGCCCCAGAGAACGATTGGGCGTGTCACCGACCCCGTCCGAGCGGCTGCTCGCCCGGAAGCCAGAGTTCCTCGAGGGACTCACTCGCAGGGCCACCGGTTCGGGTGAGAACCAGGACGTGGGTCGCACTACCAGGACGGACCGCCGGTTCGAGCCAATAGCTCCGGCGCCATCCAGCTTCGGTCTCGGCAATCCCGGCGATCGTACCGAGCAGGATGCCACGAGGGTATACACTCCCCTGGCCGCTGGTCACCACCGTGACCCCACCCTGAACAGGCGTGTGGTACGCAACCCCGTTCAGCACTAGGCGGTCCTCTTCGCGGAAGGCTCCCTGCCGCGGCTCGACGATCCCGAAGACCTCCCCGTCGAGAGTCATCGCGCTCACTCGGAAATCAGGATGGGTCCAGTCCATCGCGAGCGCGGTGCTGGATCCAACCTCCCGCACCATCCCGATGAGACCCCCTGCGATGACGACTGGGTCGTTCACGGCGACTCCGTCCACCCGTCCTACATCCAGCAAAAACATACTCTCCGACCCCTGGGTCCCCGATCGGATGGCTGAAGCCGCGAGGAAGCCGGGTGAACCACGGTCGCGAAGGTCGAGGAGAGCCCGAAGCCGACCGTTTTCTTCCTCTAGGGTGGTTCGAGAATGAAGCTCCGAGACTGTGGAGTCCAGTCGAGATTGGAGTTCCTGAAGGTCTCCGGAGAGGACTCGGGCCCGGTGAAGAGACTCTTGAATCCAGATAAACGGAGAGAGCGCGGAGCCCCGGAGGACCGCCGATACCCGTTCCTGGCCTGCTGACGGCATGACCAAGAGGAGTGTGGAGACTGCGAGGTACCCGAGAGGCACGATCAAGCGTCGTTTGCCCCTAGACTCGTCCCTGTCCGGCTCAAACGAAGGCACGGCGGGAAGTCCCCCTCAGATCAGGTGTGAAGCAATGTCACGGACCTACCGATTCAGCTAGAGAGCACATTCCGATACTTGTGAACGTCGTCTAGGATCCTCCCAGCCCCACGCACGACGCAGGTCAGTGGTTCTTCATCGACGTGTATCGGCAAGTGTGTCTCCGTTGTAAGCAGCCGATCGAGACCGCGGATCATAGAGCCACCCCCAGTCATGACGATGCCCCGATCGACGATGTCCGATGCGAGCTCCGGCGGAGTGATCTCGAGGGCCCGCCGCACGGCCTCGACGATCGCCTGGATCGGCTCCTGTGTGCACTCGCGGACCTCATCGGAGTGAACGGTAACCGTCTTCGGGATCCCACTCACCAGGTCCCGACCTTTCACCTCCATTGTGCGCTCTTCACCGTTGTCGAAAGCTGATCCAATCTGGATCTTCACGGCCTCCGCCGTGGGCTCCCCGATCAGCAAATTATAGTTCTTCCGAAGGAAGGTGACGATCGAAGAATCCAGCTCATCTCCTCCAACCCGTATTGACGTATTCGAGACGATTCCGGAAAGAGCGATCACCGCGATTTCCGTCGTACCACCGCCGATGTCGATCACCATGTTCCCGGTGGGAGTCTCAATCGGCAGACCGACCCCGATGGCCGCCGCCGTCGGCTCCGCGACCATGTACACCGCCTTCGCTCCGGCGGCTATCGCAGACGACCGCACGGCGCGCCGCTCGAGCTCGGTGATACCCGAAGGCACGCCGACAACGATCCGCGGTTTAATGCGGAAGATCCTCTTCGCGGTAACCTGCTTCAAAAAGTGACGAAGCATCATCTCCGTCACATCGACGTCGGCGATGACTCCATCTTTGAGCGGCCGAACCGCCTCGATGTTTTCCGGAGTCCGGCCCAGCATCCGCTTCGCCTCCAGCCCCATCCCCAGGACCCGCTTGGATCCCCGTTCGACAGCGACCACGGAGGGCTCATTGAGAACGATCCCCTCACCCTTGACGTAGACGAGGGTATTCGCGGTTCCGAGATCGACGGCGATGTCATTGACTGGAACGAGAGACCCGGAGGTGAACCACTTAAAAAACGGAGCCAAGATGCGAGCCAATCGAGGGCGGTCGATGAGTAGGCTCTTCGCCAAACGAAGAACTTCGGCAGCCGAGGGGCGACGAAGCGTCCCCGATTGTATAGACGAGGCCTATCGAGGGCAAGACTCCTATCCGGGCCTACCGGGGCCGCCACTGAGACGAAGTCTAGTCCCGTCCAGTCGAGCCGAATCCGCCCTCCCCTCGGTCACTCTCCGAGAGAGCGGATACCTCGACGACTTCGGGGGCTTCGAACCGAGCGAACACGAGCTGTGCGATCCGTTCGCCACGGGCGATCCGCACCGACCGCTGCCCCTGATTCAAGAGGATCACCTTCACTTCCCCACGGTAGTCGGGGTCGATAGTGCCAGGCGAATTGGGAAGCGTGATACCGTGCTTGAGCGCGAGGCCTGACCGAGGTCTTACCTGGCACTCAAGTCCTGGCGGGAGCTCGAGGCTGAACCCGGTCTCCACCATTCGTATCTCTCCCGGCTGTAGCTCGAACTCGTTCTCCGAAGATCGGATGTCGTAGCCGGCGGCCCCGGGCGTGGCCTGGTTGGGGAGCGGGAGGTCGAGATTCCCGGGTAGACGCATGAATCGAACGTGGGGAGGGACCCGCGAATCGCCGATCATGCCGCCGAGGGACCCGTGTGCCTGCGGTCGTTCAACTGGCTTCGGGGCCTAGGCGAAGCAGCGTCTGCGATTCTGGATCGAAGAACCGAGCTGCCACATCGGCGACATCGGCAAGGGTCACAGAATCGATCGCTTCGAGGAGCTCGTCCAGTGTGAGGAGGGGCTCATCGTAAAGAGCGAAGCCCACCAGCCGAAAGAGTCGTGACCCGGTCGATTCCAAGGACAACATGACTTGTCCTTTCACCTGACTCTTCACCTCCTCAAACTCTGTCTCGCTAAGAGCGTCCTTGGAGAGCTTGCAGTACTCCTCTCGGACGACATCGGCAGCCCTCTCTCCCCAATCGGGCCGCGTTCCCACGTACACTCCCGCAACACCAGCACGTGAATAGAAGGCCTGGTAGGAGTACACGGTGTATCCAAGTGCGAGCTCTTCACGGACTCGTTGAAAAAGCCGGGAACCCATCCCTCCCCCAAACGCCGCCGAGAGTAGGACAAGCGGAAACCGCGCGGGATCGGATCGGGGTGGAGTTCTGGTCCCAAACACGAGGTGCGTCTGGGCTCCCTCCCTGTGGACCTGGATGTCTCGATTCTCGACATCGAGTCCAACCTCCGGGACCGCTAGTCCTTTGCCACCCGGTATGCCGCCGAATTGACTCGATACTTCCTCGACAAAAGCCTCGTGTTCTAGAAAACCTGCGGCACCAACGATCAGCTCGCCCTTAAGGTACGTCTCCTGGTGCAGTCCTCCGAGAGCGGACGCGGACAATCCAGAAACGGAGTCCCGAGTCCCGAGAATGGATCGGCCATAAGGATGGTCGTGCCAGAGCGACTCTCCGTGCAGCTCGAACACGAGATCGTCTGGTGTATCCTCCATCGACGATATCTCCTCGAGAACCACCTTACGCTCCAGCTCCAAGTCCTCTTCTCGGAGCAGTGGATGGAGGACAAGGTCGGCCAGAACATCAAGAGCGACTGGAAGGTCCTCGGAGAGGACGCGCGCTTGGAACGAGGTGTGCTCTCGGGAAGTAAAGGCATCCAGCGATCCCCCGAGCCGCTCGAGGGACAACGCAATTTCCCTCGGTCCCCTTCTTTTGGTGCCTTTGAATACCAGGTGCTCAAGCAGATGGCTGGCACCCAACACATCGGGTGTCTCGTGTGCCGCGCCCTGCAATACCCAAACCCCCATGCTGACTGAACGGACTCCCGGAATACTCTCAGTGAGTACCCGGATTCCGTTAGGAAGCCTGGTCTCTCTCATCTCCCCACGGGCCCAGTCCGTGCCGGAATCGGCCGTGACCTGCGCTCGCAGGCTGGTCATATTCCGCTGGCGGCCTCGACTTCTTCTGCCTTTTCGCCTTCCTCTTCGAGCGCAGCCTTTCGGGAGAGGCGTAGACGGCCCCTCTCGTCGATCGCCAGGAGCTTCACGCGTGTGACGTCCCCTCGCTTCAGGACATCTTCCGTGTTCTCGACTCGACCCTTGCTGAGCTCTGAGATATGGCAGAGGCCCTCCGTACCCGGAAGGATCTCGATGAATGCACCGAAGGTTGTCGTGTTCTTCACTGGCCCCTCATAGATCCGACCCACTTCCGGCTCTTGGACAATCGCCTCGATCATTTCACGCGCGCGTGCCGCGGCTTCGCCGGAGACGGCCGCGATCTTGACCACACCGGAATCTTCAATGTCGATTTTGGCACCAGTCTCATCCTGAATAGCGCGTATAGTCTTGCCCTTAGGACCTATGATCTCGCCTAATTTCTCTGGGTTTACTTCCACCGTCGTTATTCTGGGTGCATGCGGTGAGAGCTCGTCTCTCGGCTCAGCAATCGTCTGGTCCATGATATCGAGGATATGCATCCGTGCTGCGGAAGCCCGCTCAAGTGCCTCGCCCAGGATCTCCGAGGTGAGCCCATCGACTTTGATATCCATCTGAATGGATGTAACTCCATCTCGCGTGCCCGCGACCTTAAAGTCCATGTCGCCGAGAGCATCCTCAACCCCCAGGATATCGGTCAGCACAGCCACGCGATCCCCATCCTTAATCAAACCCATCGCTACTCCGGCAGCGGCCGCTTTGACGGGGACCCCTGCGGCCATTAGCGCCAGAGAGGTTCCGCAGACGGTCGCCATCGAAGAGGACCCATTGGACTCGAGAATGTCAGAGACAACCCGAATCGTGTAGGGAAAGTCGTCGTAGGCTGGCAACAGGGGCTGAATTGCCCGCTCCGCAAGGGCACCGTGCCCGATCTCTCTCCTCGAGGTGCCCCGGATGGGCCGGGCCTCACCAACTGAGAACGGTGGGAAATTGTAATGGAGCATGAAGGACTTCGTGATTTCCTGCTGAACATCGATCGAGTCGATTCTTTGCTCGTCTCGGGATGTTCCGAGGGTCGCCACCGCAAGCGCTTGCGTTTGACCTCGAGTGAAGAGCGCGGACCCATGAGTTCGGGGAAGGATTCCTACCTCACATGAGATCTCACGGACCGAGTCCAGATCCCTACCGTCCGCCCGGCTACCATGCTCTAAGATCCGGGCCCGCATACTGGTTTTCTCGATCCCCTTCAGGATTTCCGAGACCTGGTCCCGCGATTGCTCGAACTCCTCCTCCGCTAGGTCGTCCCTAAGCCGCACCAATACATCTTCCTTGACGGCGGCCAGCGCCTGGCTCCGTTCCTGCTTCTCGGGTAGAGCCATTGCCTCAGCGACCCGCGGGCGGGCTATCGCCTCAATTTTGGCTGAGAGCCCCTCATCTGGAAGCTGCGAGACCCACTCCATTTCTGGCTGGCGGAGATCGCGAATGAGTTCCTCTTGGAAGCCAATCAATTCGCGGATCCCGTCGTGAGCGAAGTCGAGGCCCTCTAGGACATCAGCTTCGGAAACCTCCACGGCTCCTCCCTCAACCATGGTGATCGCGTCGCTCGAGCCGGCCACCACGATGTCGATATCGGAATACTCCAGCTGCTCAAAGGTCGGGTTCAATATCCAGTTCCCGCGAATCCGCCCCACGCGGACGCCCGCCACGAGTGTTTGAAACGGAATCTTGGAGATATTCAGTGCAACGGAAGCTCCGAGAAGCGCCAGGACATCTGCGTCATTCTCTTGGTCGGCAGAAAGGATGCTGCAGACGAGCTGGGTTTCGTACATGAACCCCTTAGGGAAGAGCGGTCGAAGAGGGCGATCGATCTGCCGAGCCGAAAGGATCTCCTTCTCTCCGGGCCTTCCTTCCCGCTTGAAAAAACCACCGGGAATCTTCCCTGCTGCATAGGTTTTCTCGCGGTATTCTACGGTGAGTGGAAAGAATGGGAGGTGCGTGGGCCGGTCTTGCACCGTCGCCGCACATAGCACCACCGTCTCTCCGAACTGCACCAGGCAAGAGCCCTGGGCAAGTCGCGCGAGCCTACCCGTCTCTAACGTCAGGGTCCGGCCCGCGAATTCTCTTTCGATTCTCTGCATTGCTCTGTCTTCCATTACGACGGAAAGGTCTCAGACACGTATGAGAAGTCTCGGATGGCGGATGGAATCCACGCCCGCAATATCGTCTTCCGGGCGATCACGCCCCGGAGTCGAGTCGCTTGAAGGCTACTTCCGGAGGCCCAAGTCTAGAATGAGCGCCCGATATCTCACCAAATCTGTCGTTTTGAGGTATTCGAGGAGCCGACGCCGGCGCCCGACCATCCGAAGGAGCCCGCGCCGGCTGTGATGATCCCCTTTGTGCTTCTCGAAGTGGTTCCGAAGGTGGTTGATTCGCTGGGTGAGAAGGGCAATCTGAACCGGCGTACTTCCCCGGTCGCTTTCGTGGAGCTGCTGTTTCTCGATCAGTGCGTGTCGTTCTATCGGTGTGACGCTGCTCATGACCTAGCCTGATGTCTCCGCAAGAGTCTGTCGCTGTATGGGAACCGCCAATGCTGCCTCCAGGGAGCCGCTGGCCACTCGGCGCTCCGGTCTTTGAATCCCTTCTCTCCAACAGCCGCGAAAGCTATCCCGTGCACTCTCACTGAACAACCCCGCCAGAAGATAGTGCGTCCTTCCTGAGAATCTCTCGCGCTTCAATGACGTCCAGTTCCATCTGGCGGACGAGTGCGCCCACCGATTCGAAAGCGTGGATCGGCCTCAGGAACTGGATGAAGTCTACCCTCACCTCCTCGCCATACACATCACTCGAAAAATCCAAGAGATGAAGCTCCATCGTGGGTGGTGAGCCCTGAAACGTCGGGCGCGGACCCAGGTGTAAGGCACCTTGGAATGTTCCGGCGCGAAGTGTGCCTGTAACGGCGTATATCCCTGATGGAGGAAGTAGCTTGTCAGATGCGGCAATACTCAGATTCGCGGTGGGAAAGCCGAGATCCTTCCCCCGTCCGTCCCCTTTGACTACGAACCCGCGTAGTGAGTAGGGCCTGCCAAGACCCTGGCGGGCTAGCTCGAGGCGACCTGTGGTTACGGCCTCGCGGATCAGCGACGAGGAGACGGCGTCATCTCCAATCACAACCGGGTCCACGACATCGACGTCGAAGCCGAGATCCCGTCCAATCTCTCCGAGCAGGCCCGGGTCGCCAGACCGTCCCCTACCGAAACCGTGGTCGTGGCCAATCACCAGTTCTTCGACACCCAATCGTCCAACGAGGATCTCTTCGACGAAGCGCCGCGGCTCGTACCGGGAGAGTGCAAGGGTAAACCGCAAGAAGACAGCGTAGTCCAACCCTGTTTCCGCGAGGATTTCCTTTTTTTCAATAGGCGTCGTGAGTAACCGGGGGGCCGCCTGAGGCCGAATGATCCGAAGCGGATGGGGATGAAAAGTGAGGAGAACCGCTCGCCTATCCGTCGCCACGGCTCTCGAGCGGATTTCCTCGAGAACAGCCCGATGTCCTCGGTGCACACCGTCAAAAGTGCCGACCGTCACTACCGAACCCCGACCATCGTCCGGTAGTCCGGAGTCCAGAGTCGGATCGATCGCCGCCTCACTCAAGAGAGAATACCTTCTTTGGTCTCACTTCGCGGCCCTCCCGAACCGCTACCGCCAATAAATGCGTGCCGAACACAACGGCATGCTCGCCCTCGTCGGCAGGCGTAGCTTCAATCTCTAGCAACAGACTCTGCCCAGATTGGAGCCTCATCGCTTCGGCTCGGCTCACCTCCAGCCGTGGAAGATGGGCGACTGCCTCGACTGGAGAGATGATCGCTTGCTCCACTGCGCTCGCGTCACATAGGGCATCGGGTGCAAGCGCATCACGTACATGGAACGGTCCGATCGAGAGGCGACGGAGCTCCGTTAGGTGTGCACCGACTCCGAGGTGTTCGCCAAGATCCCGCGCAAGACTGCGGATATAGGTTCCCGTGGAGCATTTGACCCGAAATCGAACATTGGGAGGATCGAACGCTTCAACGTCGATCGCGTGAATGATCACCTCCACTGGTGCGAGGGCAACATGCTTTCCCCTACGGGCGAGTTCATAAGCAGCGGTCCCGCGCACTTTTTTCGCTGAGAAGTCCGGAGGGCGCTGCTGTATGGGCCCGATGAATGTCTCCAATGCATCGGATACGTCGGCCAAGGTCAAGGGCTTCCAGCGGTCAGATCTCGAGGTGATCGGACCTTCGGGATCATCGGTGACCGTCGTTGCCCCCAGTCTCGCGCACGCAGTGTATTCCTTCGCGAGCAAGTGGACGTACTGGGCTAGCCGAGTTGATCGGCCCAAGCAAGTGAGTAGAAGGCCGGATGCAAGCGGATCAAGTGTTCCCGTGTGTCCCACCCTTCGGATCCCGAGGTGTTTGCGAGCGAGTGCAACGATGTCGTGGGAGCTGGGGCCGACAGGCTTGTCGACCGGGAGGATCCCCTCCGCAAGAGTACCGTGGCTCACGGTGAGTCGGACTTGCGTTGCGCGTCGTCTGACGGGCGCTCCTCAAGATCATCCTCTATTGCCGGCGAGCTCCCGGGCCCGTCGGGAAGCACATCCCGTAGAATTCGCTCGATCTTGCGTGCCTCATCGAGAGTCCGGTCCGGCAAGAAGCGAAGCTCAGGGATTCGTCGAACCTTGAGCGTGTTCCCCAGGGCTCTCCGGATGAACGGGGCTGCGGTCTTCAGACCTTCCAACAGCTCAGCCATATTCTCCGGGGCGTGGACTGGGCCCGGCCGCACATAGACCCGCGCAAGCCACAGGTCCGCTGTGACCTCAACAGCCGTAACCGTCGGAAGCCCGATTCGCGGATCCCGCACCTCAGCCCTCAGAAGTTCTGAGATTTCGCGCTTAACCTGTTCGTTCAGGCGCGCCAGCCGTCGTGATGACATTTCTGGGCTCGAGTCGATCGGAGAAATTCGGGAGTGCACTGCCCGATCAGGTACTGGATCAGACGTGCTCTCTGCGTGACGAGATGACGACCGCCCCACCTTTTTCGGCCACGAATCGATCGATCTTGTCGGCCATCGACTGAGCGAGTCGACCATCGGAAGTAACAAACGCCACTGTAACCTCCGCGCGATCCCATGTCCCCTGATAGTCAGTCTCGGCAATCGACGCCCTGAACTGATGTCGGACCCGATCTTTCAACGAGCGGATCGTCGCGCGCTTTTGCTTGAGGGATCGGCACCCCGGAAGGCTAAGCTCCCAGGTTAAGACAACGACGAATGAGGACACCTCATCGGTCCCGGCCTGCGGACCCCGAGCTCGCTGCTGAACTGGCCAAGGTCCGGGCGATCTCTTCGACGGAGTAACACTCTATCACGTCGCCCACCTTGGGGTCGTTGAAGTTCGCAATTCCAACACCGCACTCGAAGCCCTCGCGCACCTCCTTGACGTCGTCCTTGAAGCGCTTCAAAGACTCGATCTCGCCTTTGTAGACTACTGCGCCATCACGAACGAGCCTGGCCCTTCCTTTCCGGTCGATGACCCCATTTAGCACATGGCACCCTGCGATCGTACCGACTTTCGAAATCTTGAAGACCTCACGGACCTCAGCGGCGCCGAGAATGCTCTCCCTTTCTTCTGGTGACAGCATTCCCTCCATCGCCTTGATCATGTCGTCGACCGCTTCGTAGATGACGTCGTAGAGGTGAATCTCTACGCCGTTCTGTTCCGCAAGAAGGCGAGCGTTCGTATCAGGTCGCACGCGGAATCCTACGACGATAGCGCCACTGGTCTCCGCAAGAAGGACGTCGGATTCATTCACGGCGCCCACCGCGCGGTGCACGATCTCGACCTGAACCTCGCCTGTGGAAAGTTGCTCAATGGAATCGGAAACGGCCTGAACCGAACCGTCCGCGTCGGCCTTGACCACGACGGGGAGCGAAACGACCTCACCCTCTTTCATAAAGTGAGCCAGGTCGCCCAGTTTCACGCCGCGCTCTTTGATGCGAAGTTGCTTCTCTCGTTCGAGGCGCTGACGGGTCTGGGCAATTTCCGCAGCGCGCACCGCCTCCATAACCGAGAGAGTGTCGCCAGCCTGGGGCACGCCTCCAGCCCCGAGCATCTGGACCGGCCGACCCGGAGTCACTTCATTCACCTGATTGCCCCGTTCGTCCATCATCGCCCGCACCCTGCCTTCGAACTTCCCGCAAACGAAGGGATCCCCGACTCGCAGCGTCCCCTTCTGAACGAGCACCGTCACGACCGGACCCTTCCCGACGTCCAGTTTGGCCTCGATCACCGCTGCGAGCGCCTCCCGGTCGGGGTTAGCGCGGAGCTCGAGCAGGTCGGCCTGTAGAGTGATCTTATCGAGTAGATCGTCGATGCCCGCGCCGGACTTCGCTGAAACCTCGGCCACTAGCACGTTGCCACCAAACTCTTCCGCAGTCACGTCCTGCTGCAGCAATTCCTGCTTGACCTTCGCGGGGTTGGCCGCAGGCAGGTCGACCTTGTTGACGGCCACTACCAGCGGCACGCCAGCGTTCTTAGCATGAGAGATGGCTTCGATCGTCTGGGGCATGATCGAATCGTCCGCAGCCACCACCAAAACGACGATATCCGTAACGTCCGCTCCGCGGGCCCTCATCGCCGTGAATGCAGCGTGACCCGGGGTGTCCAAGAACGAGACCGTGCGACCGCCCTCGAGTTCGACATGGTAGGCACCGATGTGCTGCGTGATTCCACCGGACTCACCCGCAACGACATTCGTTTTTCGAATCGAATCGAGGAGCAGGGTCTTCCCGTGATCGACGTGCCCCATGACGGTCACTACGGGGGGCCTTGGAACGAGGGACGAAGGATCCTCCTCAGCCTCTTCGCCCTCCTCATCGGCAGTAGAGTAGTCCTCCTCGCGGACTGCTTTGAAATGAAACTCGTCAAGGAGAAGCTCTAACTGATCGAAGTCGAGACGCTGGTTGATCGTCACCATTAGGCCGAGGTTCTTGAACGCGGCGCTGACGAGCTCGGTCGACGGGACCTCGATCAGTTCGGACAATTCTGCGACGGTTAGGAACTCATTGACCTTGACCGTCTTCGCCTCTTCTTCCGCGAGTTGACGCTCCTCCTCCTCTCTTGCCTCCAACTCTTCACGCGTCGGACCGGCTGCGCTCTTCCGACGCCGTTTCTTACCTCCCCCTTTGAGCTCAGCCATGACCCGCTGGATATTGTCCTGCACAGCACCTTGGTCGACGCGCTGCCGCTTCTTCCCCTTTTTCTTGCGCTCCGCGCGCCCATCAGGCGTAAATCCGTCCGCCTGGATCCGAACCTGCCCGCCCGGACCCGCACTTGCCGCCGGAGTCGGGAGAGGCGCAGTTTTCTCTGGATCGGGTAACTCCCACGGAGCCACGACGAGAGATCTATCAGGTGTCCGAGCACCGACCGAACCCATGTCGGGCATTCTTAGTCGGCGCTTCGGCCTTACGCTGCCCTCTTCCTCAGCGGCAACGGGCTCCGTGTCCCCCACCTCTAACTCAACATCGATCTCAATTCCAGGCACGTCTTTTTCATCTATTTCTACTGTCTCTACTGTCTCAATCTCTTTGTCTCCGCTCGCGACAGGTTCTGGAACCTCTTCGGACGCAACTGGAGTTGACGGCTGATCGGCTTCCTCGTCGGGTTCCGGCGCTTCATCGGCCGATTCGGCCAACCCTGCGTCCCCTTCTTCGGACGCTTCCGCGGGGAGGAGGGACTTGTCTTCAACCTCCTCTGGCGGCTCCGGCTCCTCGAACACCACGTCGGCGGCCTTACGCCTACGGCGGCGCTGCGACGGGGCCTGAGATTCCTCGATCGCCGATTGTATCGCGTCCGCAGCGTCCCCTTTTCCCGCACGACGTTCACGCTCGACCCTCGCAAACACTCGCGCCACATCTGCGCCACGTACGGGCGCATCTAGGTCGGGCACGGGAATCCCCATCGCCCTCAGGAGGGCAAGGAGCTCCTCTGGCACGACCCGTAGGTCTGCAGCTAACTCAACGACCCGCATCTAAACCCGGTTCCTCCTGTTCGTATTCCAGTCCCAGCCGCTTGGCCGAGGCCGACGGAACTGGCGGAAGCTGCTGTAACATCTGCGTCGCAAATGAACCAGCCGTCACCCCTACTATCGACAGCGCGCCCGAGCCTAGGGCCTGACCGAGCACGTCCTTGGCAGAGACCCACCGTACCGGAACCAACCTCCTATGAATCAGGTTGTAGACTTTCTTCAACTGGGTGTCGGAAGCGTCGCTCGCGAGGAGAACCAGCCTGACTTCTCCCGCCACAAGCGCGCGTCGCGTCGCGTCGACCCCGCGGCTCACCGCTCCGGCACGTCGAGCTAGTCCGAGGAGTCCAAGGGCCTCATTCTCCCCCGGACTCGCCAACCGCTCCATCCGTCTCCTTCTCGTCGATCGACGGCCCATCGGGCTCAACCAACGCGGACACTGCACGGTCGATCGGCGATTCCTCAACTTCTGCCCCGACTGGATCCTCCAAAACAGTCAGCTCGTCGATGATACCCATTAGCGTCGGGACCGCTTCCGCAGGAAACTCTTGGATCCCTTGAAAGTCCTCCGCTTCGAGGTCGATGATCTCAAGAAACGTACTATATCCGGCGCTTTTTAGGGCCGCCAGAGCCTCTTCACCCACATTCAACTCTGATAGAGGGAAGTCCGCCGTCTGCATCCCCTCTTCCTCTAGAGGGCCTCCGAACAAGGCGGCGTCCGCCCCACGCTCTAGCCATTCTCGAGACCCGTAGAGATCTATCTGCCATCCGATAAGCTGCGACGCCAGACGTACATTCTGTCCGTTGCGGCCAATTGCGAGGGACAGCTGATCTTCATCGACGATCGCCGTGATGACTTGTCGCTCCGAGTCCGAAATCACCTTCGAGACCCGCGCCGGTGCAAGTGCCCGCCGCGAAAAGACTTCTGGGTCGGGATGCCACGGAACAATGTCGATCCTCTCACCGCCCAGCTCGGAGACGACCGCCTGAACCCGCGATCCCTTAAGGCCTACGCACGCCCCGACTGGATCAATAGAGTCGTCCCTCGACCATACAGCGATCTTTGTTCGCCCTCCGACTTCCCGAGCCCGTTCTTTGATCTCCACAATGCCTTGGTAGATCTCAGGGACTTCGAGCTTGAAGAGCGCCTCGACGAACAGCGGGTCGGCTCGGGACAGGATGAGCCGAGGACCCTTTGGCGTCTCTTCGACCTTCTTCAGGACAGCTCGGATGGGATCGCTTTGGCGGAACCGTTCCCGTGGGTTCTGGTCCTTCCAAGGGATGATCGCTTCAGCGTCTCGGGCGCGGCTCATCAGTACCACAATCTTGCCGCGCTCTATCTGCTGCACTTCTCCTGAGAGGAGCTCGCCCACGCGATGTGCGAATTCCTCGCGGATTCGGTCGCGTTCTCCCTCCCGGACCCTCTGAACAATCCGTTGCTTGGTGGCCATCACTGCGTTTCGGCCAAAGTCGGAGAAATCCACTGGGATCTCCATCACATCCCCCACCTCGAAGGTAGGATCATCCCACCGGGCCTTCTCCAATCCGACCTCGGCGGAAGGATCCTCTACCTCCTCGACAACCCGCTTAAGCACAATGATCTCTATTTCACCGCCGATATCATCGAGGGCGATTTCTGCTCGAACATTCGGCCCGAAAATTCGCGCGAGACCTGCCAGGATTCCGTCCTTCACCAGATCGTTCATCTCCTCTGCGGAGAGGCTCTTTGTAGCGCCCATGTCTCTGATAGCAGCAACGATCTGTCCGGCGTTTTCCATGTGTATCCTCTCTTCCCAAGCGCAATGCTCGAGGCTCAGGATATGTTATCTCGTCAGCCGTTTTCGTTCCAGGAAAACACGAGCTTCGCCCTCGCGATGCTTCTTCTCGGAACGACGACTCTCGTGTCATCGAGTTCCCGAATCACTACGGAGTACTCGTCCCCCGCGTCTTTGACCCCCTCCAAGACTCCAATGATCGGCCCAGAAACAGCTGGCCCTCCCGTACCGTCGGTACGCCTCACCTCCACTTCTCGGCCCGCGAAGCGGACGAAGTCCCCCCTGCGAGACAGCGGACGATCAACTCCAGGAGACGAGACCTCGAGCACATACCTCTCGGGTATTGAAGGGTGCTCGTCCAACCACCCTTCGACCACCCTGCTCACCTCGGCACAGTCCCGGACTGTCACACCCTTGCCCGGGGTCGAATCCGGAAGATCGATGCGTACCCGAAGCGTCGGCTTTAGACTCGTGCCGCCCCATTCGACTGCGACCACTTCCATCCCCAGGGACTCGACCCTCGACCTAACTCCCTCGTCGATCCTGGGAAACGGCTTCAACGCCTCGGCCTCCGTTGCCAAACACTCAACAGCCTCCAGGCTTAGCTTCGTCAAACACCCGACCGCTGAGTAAAAAAAAGCGGGGGATACCCGCTCCCCCACTCACGAAAGTTGCTGCCGATCTGACATCTCTTACTGAGCTTCTAAGGATACGAGAATAGCACTTTGGCTTCAAGTCCTCTCTCGGCTTGCTCTCACTCTCCATCGGTGGGCTGCGCATCGAGCGTGATTCGAGCACCGAGGGCTCGGAGGCGCTCGTCGATCCTCTCGTAGCCTCGCTCGATCTGGCCGATGTTCTGGATTCGACTCGTCCCCTGTGCGGCCAACGCAGCGAGGAGAAGTGCCATCCCAGCCCGAATATCTGGACTCTCGACTGGCTGACCCCGCAGAGGAGACGGACCGACGACAACCGCCCTGTGAGGATCGCACAGTATGATCTGCGCACCCATGGCTACTAGCTTGTCCGTGAAGAACATCCTCGATTCGAACATCTTCTCGTGGATCAGCACCGTCCCCACGCATTGGGTCGCGGCAACTAGGGCGATGGACGTCAGATCTGGCGGGAACCCCGGCCAGGGACCGTCATCGATCTTCGCGATGTGCCCGAAAGCGTCCCGACGCATCTCCCGGTCCTGATCGCCTCGGACAAGCAGATCACGGCCCTCCATCTCGCAAAGCACTCCGAGTTTCCCAAACCCGAGCAAGATAGAGTCGAGGTGTGCGGTGGGTGCGTCTTCGATTCGTAGGACACTTCCGGTGGCTGCTGCCAGACCGATGAAGGAACCGACCTCGATGTGGTCGGGCTGAATGCGGAACGTTGCTCCGCCCAGCTCATCCACTCCCTCGATTCGGAGAAGGTGGGTTCCGATTCCCGATATGCGCGCTCCCATCTCATTCAGTAGGCCGCACAGATCCTGAACGTGTGGCTCGCTGGCCGCGTTCCTTAGGACGGTGGTCCCGCGAGCGCGCACGGCTGCCATGACCGCGTTTTCCGTGGCGGTAACGGAGGGCTCGTCAAGGAAGATGTCGTGGCCCTCAAGATTGCCGCCAGTGATTTCGAGATACCCGGGCTGAAGGTTGATGTCGGCCCCAAGGCCTCTGAATGCCAGGAAGTGGGTATCCAGGCGCCGACGTCCGATGACATCCCCACCAGGCGGGGGGATCGAGACCCGGCCACACCGTGCAAGCAGTGGTCCGGCAAGAAGGATCGACGCCCGTATCCGAGCAGAGAGAGCGGGGTCCGGGTTGGAGCCGTCCAGATCTTGTGCGTGGATTCTGAGAGTCCTCTCGTCCCTCCACTCGGCGGCAGCCCCCAGGGAATTCAGGATCTCGACGAGGGTTTCGACGTCTCGGATCCGCGGCACGTTCTCTAGCGTCACAGGATCCGAAGTGAGCAGCGCGGCAGCAATGCATGGCAAAGCGGCGTTCTTGTTCCCCGTGGGGCGAATCGCACCGGAGAGGGACCGTCCCCCCTCTACAACGAATGAAGGCATGGATGTCCGATCAGTTGCGTGAGCGTGGGCGA
Source organism: Longimicrobiales bacterium (assembly GCA_965215925.1). Taxonomy (GTDB): domain Bacteria; phylum Gemmatimonadota; class Gemmatimonadetes; order Longimicrobiales; family Gaopeijiaceae; genus JAAXGI01. Next base: position 994,132 of record CBDCEQ010000003.1, read on the forward strand.
TGCGCCGCTAAGAGATGGGCTGGCGCAACGTATCGCTGACCACGAACCCTTTCAACCGAGGGATCGCCCGTCTTCTTCCGCAGAATCGGCCGACGATCCCGGCAAGAAGATGGAACGTTTCGCGGTTTACCCGTTACTGTGCATCCATGACAGTCTCACTAACCTTTCAGGACGCCTCCGCCCGGGACACGGTCGTTTCGGTGGCCGCCCGGGACGGGTACGACCTGTTGGACGCCCTGGCCGCCGGGTCGGTCGCTGCGACGTTTCTAGCCGTTCTTCTCTTGATCCTGTACGGGCTGGTCCAGACGAGACGTATGGTGCGCTCCCTTAAACGCGCGCGCCGAGAAATCGCAAGTGATCCCACCGTTGAGAGTATTCGTAGGACAGCCAATAACGTCGAGTCGATCTCTCGCGCGCTGAATCAGGAAGTGGCGAAGCTCTCCGAATCCGTCTCCAGCCTTTCTGATCGCCTTAGCCAGGCCTCCGATCGCATGGAGGAGCGAATCGAGGAGTTCAATGCGTTCATGGAAGTGGTACAAGGTGAGGCCGAGGGCGCGTTCGTTGAGGGAGCCGCCACAGCACGCGGGGTGCGGGCGGGCTTAGGCAACCTCGGCCGTAAAGCAGGGGGGCACGTAGAGAAAACTGAGCCGGTCTCTGAGGCGGCATCCGAGGAGGGATCGGATCAGCACGTCACTCGAGGGAAGGAAGACACCGACGGGCTCGCGGCAGGCGGCCACGGGTCGTCAACTAAGTGATGTGACCAAACCCGACTTGGCCGCGCCGTGCACCTCCTGACGACGTCGCTGTTTTGTGCGCTAGTCTGGGCCATTCTGGCCCCCAGCGATCTGTTCGCTTGGGGCCCAGCAACCCACATCGCGATCGGTGAAGCGGTTCTCTCGTCGGCGCATCTCTTGCCGCTTGCGATTCGGACGCTGTTGCGGACCCACCCCACGGAGTTCCTCTACGGATCTGTAGCAGCCGATATCTCGTTCGCCAAGAAGTATGCTCAGATCGGTCGACACTCACACCACTGGCACATCGGTGAGGAGATCAGACAGGCAGCCGATTCAGACTGTCTCGTCGCGACGGCACTCGGGTATCTGTCGCACCTAGCGGCGGACACGATCGCTCACAACCTATACGTCCCGCGCCAACTCCTTATCTCGAGGTCCACGCATGCGGTCGGGCACACCTACTGGGAGCACCGTATGGATGTGCACCTCGGCAAGCGTTTCGGGACTGTAGCAAGGGAAGTGGTCCTGTACCACGACCATTCAGACGCAGACGCTCTCTTCGACCGTGTGCTTTCGCGCACGTTGTTCTCTTTCCGCACGAATCGGCGCATCTTTCGAGGAATGATCGCGTTTCAAGATGATGATCGCTGGCAGCAGGTATTCGACGAAATTCTCCGGAGGTCACGACACGATCTACCGACCGCCACGCGAGACCAGTTCATGCAACTGTCGTACGAATACGTGATGGACTATCTCTCTGATCCCCCCCGGGCTCGCGCGACGCAGTCGGACCCCATCGGCGATATCAGCTTGAGGCTCGCGAAATCTGTTCGCAGGGAAGCTCTGTCGGGCAGAAAGAGGCACGAGCCCGCCCTCCTCGCGAAGGTAAGGGACCAGTTCTTCCCTCTACCGGAGGAGCCTCTCATGTTCGTTCCCCGGGCCGAACCGATCGATATCCCTGGGTTGGGTGCGATCAAGTCTCAAGTCGCTGATTCAGCAGGCGGGAAACCTCTCCCGGATCCGCCTTCCCTCGTGAGACCTTCATGATCTGACCCATGAAGTAGCCCTGAAGTCGTTTTTCACCTGCCCGCAACCGCGCTACCTCGTCGGGACTCGCCGCGAGGACTTCATCCACCCATTCCTTCAGCTTATCGCGGTCCTGGACCTGCGCGAGGCCCCGATTAGCAACGACCTGTTCTGCAGGCAGACCCAGATCGAACATCGTCCTTAGAACGTCCTTTCCGATGCTCTGGCTAATCGTTCGATCACGGACCAGTCGGATCAAATCGACGAGGTCGGAAGCGGAGACCGGGAAGGCGTCGAAGTGATTCCCACTTTCCTTGGCGAGCCCTAGCACAGGTCCCATGATCCAGTTTGAGGCCTGTTTCGGATCGTCCATCTGTTCCGCGACTGCCTCGAAATAATCGGCCAGAGCCCGATTCGAGGTGAGCACCTCCGAGTCGTATGGCGGAAGGGCAAACTCGCGCTCGAATCGAGCCTTGCGCACACTTGGTAACTCCGGAAGCTCGGATCGAATCGATTCGATTTCGACTCGGGAGATAAGGAGTGGGGGCAGATCAGGCTCTGGGAAATATCGGTAGTCGTGGCTCTCCTCTTTGGTTCGCATTGGACGAACCTCGGCTCGCCCTTCGTCCCAAAGGAGGGTCAGGTGCTGGACTGTTTCCCCTCGCATGGCGAGGTCCTTCTGCCGCTGGATCTCGACGAGCAAGGCCTTCTCGACGTTCGAGAACGAGTTCATGTTCTTCAATTCTGTCTTCGTTCTGAGCTCATCGGCTCCCTTCGGTCGAATCGAGATGTTTGCGTCAACCCTGAGCGAGCCTTCCTCCATGTTGCAGTCTGACACGTCGAGATACTCCAGCACCTGCTTGACCTGTTGGAGGTACGCGCGCGCCGCCGAGGCCGTCCTGAGATCGGGTTCGGAGACCAGCTCGATCAGCGGAGTGCCGGCCCGATTCAGGTCGACCGCGGTGGATCCGGGCACTCGATCATGGAGCAGCTTACCCGCATCTTCCTCCATGTGGATGCGCCGAATCCGTACATCCGTTTCCTCTTCCTCCAACTGGACCCTTATTCGGCCATTGGTTGCCAATGGCCGCCCAAACTGGGAAATCTGGTATCCCTTGGGAAGATCCGGGTAGAAGTAGTTCTTCCGGGCGAACACGCTCGTCTCGTGGACCGTACACCCGAACGCCAAGGCCGCCTTGATCGCGAGGCTGACCGCTTCCGAATTCAGGGTCGGGAGCGCTCCGGGCAAACCGAGACATACAGGGCAAACGTTGGTGTTCGGGGGATCCCCGAAGCGAGTGGAGTCGGCGCAGAACAGCTTCTGCCTCGTCCGGAGCTGGACGTGGACTTCGAGACCGATCACCGCCTCGAAGGGAACGACCTGCGCTCCTCCTTCTCCGTCCGGCCCGCTCAAGCGGGTGTCTCCTCGTCATGCTCCCGAGCAGACTGCCAGTCAACGCCCGGCACATCCCCCTCCAGCATTGCCTCCAACCCTCTCGCCGCCTGGATCATGCGACGCTCCTCCCATCTGGGCGCCAGGAGTTGCCCACCCACAGGGAGCCCGTCGACCGAGCCAATGGGGATCGATATCCCGGGAATGCCCGCTAAGTTGGCGGTTACCGTGTAGATATCCGACAGGTACATCGCGACCGGGTCCCGGGTACGGGCCCCTATCGAGAATGCCGGCGTCGGCGATGTCGGCGTGAAGAGAACATCAGCTCCACTCTCCCATACGCGCTCGAAATCGCGTGCGATCAAGAGCCGGGCCTTCTGGGCCCGGCCGTAGTATGCGTCATAGTAGCCAGCAGAGAGTGCGAACGTCCCGAGCATGATCCTCCGAACGACCTCCGTACCAAACCCTTGCGTTCGAGAGGCCTCGTAGACGTCCGCAATCGAGTTGGCGCCCTGAGCGCGCACCCCATATCGGATTCCATCGTATCGGGCAAGGTTGGATGAAGCCTCGGCGGGAGCCAATAGGTAGTACGTCGGAACCGCATACCTCGTATGGGGAAGAGACACCTTCCGTACTTCGACGCCGGCAGCCCGAAATTTATCGAGAGCCCCTTCACAGAGTCGTCGCACTCTGGGATCCAGAGCGTCGGTGAAGTACTCCTGCGGGACTCCGACCGTCAGCCCCTTGGGGCGTTCGTCGATCCCTTCAAGCAGGTCGGGCACGGGCCGACTAGAGCACGTCGCGTCTCTCGGGTCTTCTCCCGCCACGACCTGAAGAAGAGTGGCAGCTTCCTTGACGGTTGCACCGAGCGTCCCCACCTGATCTAAGGAGGAAGCGAAAGCTACGAGGCCATAACGACTAACCCGGCCGTAGGTGGGTTTTATCCCCACGACTCCGCAAAACGACGCGGGTTGACGGACAGAGCCGCCCGTATCCGACCCGAGCGCACAACGGACGACGCCCGCACCCACTGCAGCGGCCGATCCTCCTGAACTTCCTCCGGGGACCCGGCTTGGGTCATGCGGATTACGGGTCACTCCAAACGCCGAGTTTTCGGTGGACGACCCCATGGCGAACTCGTCCATGTTTGTCTTCCCGAGGACGATGCCGCCTGCTGCACGGACTCTTTTTACCACCGTGGCCTCAAAACCCGATACGTACTCCGCGAGGATCCGCGATCCGCAGGAAGTCGGGAGAGTTGCCGTGCAAAGGTTGTCCTTGACCGCAATGGGGACGCCGGAGAGCACCCCATCAGCGGTTTCCATCGTATCCTCGGCGACGGACAGGAAGGCGCGTAGCGAATCAGTACCGGAGTCCGCCGTCCGCGCCCTCCTGGCCGCTTCTCGGACAAAGGCCCCAGACTCCACCGTTTTGGATCGGATTTGAGACGCCATCTCGAAAACGGTGGGATCGCTCATCGGTCGGCGGAGTCCTCTGAGGACGAGTCCGGACTCAGCGCGGGAAGCCTTGGCACCACAAAAAACCCCTCCTCCCAATCTGGTGCGATCGCCCTGGGAGAATCGACGGGAAGCCTATCGGGTCCCATCGCAGGGTCGCGTGAAGGGATGGAATCCTCCGGAACAGGGCTCTCGTCAGAGAGCTCGGAGAGTTCCAAGGCTTCGAGCACGTGAACATGCCCGAGGATACCGTTCAGCTCCTTCGTAAGTCGACGGAGCGCCTCCTTGTCGGGCCGTAGTCGGGCGAGTTCGGTGATCCGCCGCACGTCCTCCGCGGACACCGCCTCCTTCTCCTCGGCTCCCAATGCCACCTGGTTTTTGTTGGCTCCCGACACCACTGAGCTCCTTTACTCGGGCCTACTTGCCCTCGGCTAGAATCCTCGCTCGAGCCCCGCGTATCGGGCCAAGAGCCGCTTCCTGCCAACCGAATCGAAGTCGACCGTGATCTTCACGTCTTGTCCGTAACCACCAATCTCGACAACCATGCCGGAGCCGAACGTCTGATGAACGACCCTTTCCCCCTTGACGAGATGCGCCAGGTCTTGGTTTAGCTCGTCCTCGGGCTGACCTGCGTCCGCGTCCCACGCGGCATCATCGGAGCGCCCCGGGCCAAAGCCTCTCCTCCTCTGCCTGGTCCGCTCGAAGCCCTGCGACCGAAACGCTTCGCTCTCGCGCTCCAACCGAGCAGACCTGCTCGCCCGCATGAGCTCCGCGGGGATGTCTTCGACAAACGGTGATAGTCGACAAATCATGAATTCGCCGGCGCGCCTACGTCCCTTCGCCCAAGTCAGGTAGAGAAGGTTCTCGGCCCGAGTGATCCCCACGTAGAACAGGCGCCGCTCCTCCTCAAGTTGAGCCGGCTCGTCGTAGGCCCGTGAGAGTGGGAACAAGCCGTCCTCAAGGCCTGAGATGAATACGGCCGGAAATTCTAGACCCTTTGCGTTGTGAAGGGTCATAAGTGTTACGGCGTCCGACTCCGGATCGTGCCGATCTAGATCCGTGACCAGAGCGACCTGCTGAAGAAACAGGTCAAGCTCCGTGAACCGATCCGTGTCCTCCCCTTCCCACTCTTCTGACAGGTTGGCCTCGAACTCCATGGCCCCGGCGATGAGCTCCTTTACGTTGTCCGCTCGGTCTTCGCCGTCGGGCCCCTCGTCAATTAGTCGGGGCAAGAGTTCGAGCTCTGATACGAGCTCCTCGATCAGCGGACCGGCAGCTAGGCGTTCGGCTCGTTCGGAAAAGTCCTGGATCAGCGCCCGGAAGCGCTCCAATCCCCGTCTTCCACCGGTGGTCAGTCCAGGGATCTCACCCGCTCTTCCTGTAGCCTCAAGGAGACTGACACCCTCCAGGTGAGCCCAACTCCGCAACTTCTCTCGAGTCGAGCTTCCGATGCCCCGTCTCGGGAAATTGATCACACGCTCGAGAGCTGCCCGATCCATCGGATTGGAGAGCAATCGGAGGTACGCGAGAACGTCCTGAATCTCTCGTCGCTCATAGAACCTCACTCCACCCACGATTTGATAGGGGATCCCCCTGCGTCTCAGAGCGTCCTCGACCGCTCGCGACTGGGCGTTTGTGCGATAGAGGACAGCGGCCTCGCGATAGCCACCGACCGCTCCCTCTACGTGCAATCGTTCGATCTCATCCGCAATCCATCCTGCCTCGTCGGTCTCGTCGGCGGTTTGGAGGAGTGCGATGGGCGTTCCGGGCTCTCGCTCCGTACGAAGCGTTTTCTCCTTTCGCTCGAGATTCCGGCGGATGACGGCGTTCGCCGCGTCGAGAATCGTCTGAGTCGAGCGGTAGTTTCGCTCGAGGCGGACGACTCTCGTGCCCGAATACCTTCGCTCAAACCCAAGAATGTTTCGGATGTCGGCACCTCTCCACCCGTAGATCGATTGATCGTCATCTCCGACCACCATCAGATTCTCGTGAGGTCGTGCCAGCGACTCAAGAAACCTGAATTGGGCATGGTTCGTGTCCTGGTACTCATCGACGAGTATGAATGCGAAGCGGCGCTGGTACGCTTCCAACGTCTCCGGTCTCGTGTCAAAAAGATCGAGTGGCTTGACCAGTAGATCGTCGAAATCCAAGGCGTTCTGCGACTTAAGAGACCGATGGTACTCCGGATAGACGCGAGCAACAGTCTTGAGGAATAGGTCGAAACCGTCCCCATGCTCCGCCGTGAACTCGCCTGGAGTGACCAGCTGGTTCTTAGCGTCGCTAAGCGTGGCCCGCACCGCCTTCGGACTCCATCGCTTTGTGTCGAGCCCCTGAGCCCCCATCACCCGTTTTACTTCTCTGAGGCTCTCCTCGGCATCGAAGATCGTGAAGCTCGACTCAAACCCGAGGCTCTGGGCGTGCCGCCTGAGGATGCGGGCCCCTAAAGAGTGGAAGGTGCCGACCCAAGCGCCGATCGGGTCGTGCCCGAGAAGTCGCCGGATTCGGTCCTTTAATTCTCCTGCCGCCTTGTTCGTGAAAGTGACTGCCAGGATCCGGTCGGGGGGTACCCCGTGCTGCTGGATGAGGCGTGCGACGCGGACGGTGAGAACACGGGTCTTGCCGGAGCCGGCGCCTGCCAGGACCAACAGCGGTCCTTCGACGTGCTCCACTGCCAGCCGTTGTTCGGGGTTTAGAGGCTCGCCTGCCGAATCAGAGGGCTTTGGGTGCGAAGACAAGACAGGTGCTGACTCGCTGTACGTCGGGACCCCTAGGCCTGAGCCCGGTCCCCAGTGTGAGCCGGAAGCCTAAAGCGGAAGGTAGAGCCGCTGCGTCCGCTGTGGACGAGATCGATCTTTCCATCGTGGATCCTTTCCACGATACGCTGTGCGAGAGAGAGACCCACACCCCAGCCCCCGGACTTCGTTGTCGCACCGGCTTCGAACAGCCGATCCCTGATCTCTGGATCCACGCCGGGACCTGTATCGTGAACCTGCAAACTGACCCATCCCGGCTCACTGGGGAAGGCCCTCATCGTGATGACCCCGCCGCGACCCGCGACCGCATCGAGGGCGTTTTTCATGACGTTTTCGAGAGCCCAGGTCAGAAGCACTTCATTCCCGCGGATCAGCGGCAGGTTTGGCTCGACAAAGACTCGCAACTCGACGCCTGGCCCCAGCCGTGGAATCCGGGCTGAAAGGTACCGTTCTACCGCTCCAACCACGCTTCGGACCTCAAGTGGCTCGAGTTCAGTCTCCCGACCGATGAGCTCGAATCGTCGGCTAACCCGTTCAAGATGGTATACGTCTGTCAGAATCTCTCTAGCAATCTCTCCGTCTTGGACCCCCCCCGGACGATCCGTGGAGGGGAGAATGAGAACCTCGTACCACCCCTTGAGCGAGGATATCGGTGTTCCCAGCTGATGCGCCAACTCCCGTGCCATCGAGGTCCACGCTCGATCCGCTGCCGCTGTCCGCTGAGAGCGGATCACGAGAAGACCGGTAACGAAGGTGAGGAGGAGGCCAGCAACCTGAAGCCATGGGATCCAGCGGAGGCGCCGGAGTTCAGGTGGATCGCCAAAATGAACCAAGGCGAGCGCGGGGTCGCCAACCGGAGGACGACGGACATCTAGTCGACGTGCATACTGGCGAATTCTATCTTGGCCCTGTGAAGTACTCACGTCCACATCGAAGGGCAGGTTCACCGCTGCCAAAATCGAATCTCCTGGCCCTGAGAGGACAAGGGGAACCCCCGATTCAACTACGATATTCTGGAGCCTGAATAGCGCTTCATCGGCGGCCTGCTCATCCGGATCGGCCATTCCGGCTTGGACCTCGGCGTACATCCGCGTCATCGTGGCGGCCTCCGCACGAAACGCCGTGACCAGTTGCTCGGTGTACACAAGGTACCAAGCCAGAATGGCCAGGAACATCGTGGCGAGCAGCAGGGACCACCTGGCTCGCGTCATACTCCGCCCTCCCCCGGTTCACTGCGCTTCGAGTCGATCCACTCCCATCAAATCCTTGAGCGGCTCGGGCAACGTCACGCTCCCCTTCTCGTCCTGATAGGTCTCGAGCAGCGCGATAAGAAGACGGGGGAGCGCAAGTGCCGAACCGTTCAACGTATGCACGAACTCGGGCTTCTCCGCAGATCTTGGTCGATATCGGAGATTGGCCCGCCGAGCCTGGTAGTCGCCACAGTCAGAACAACTCGATACCTCGAGCCACCGTGCGACCCCAGGAGCCCACACCTCGATGTCGTATGTCATCGCCGAAGTAAACCCCAAGTCACCTGCTGCGAGTCTCACGATGCGGTAAGCCAACCCAAGATCCTGCAGGATCCTTTCTGCTTCAGAAGTCATTTGCTCGAGCGCTTCACGACTGTCGCTCGGACGCTCGTAGCGGACCAACTCGACCTTGTCGAATTGATGTAGGCGAAGGAGGCCCCTCGTGTCCTTGCCGGCCGCACCTGCCTCGCGGCGAAAGCACGGAGAGTAGGCCGTGTAGAGAATGGGAAGATCGTCAGCGGATAGCAGCTCATCCCGGTGTAGGTTCGTGATCGGAACCTCCGCCGTCGGGATCAACCAAAGCGAATCGCGTTCAGTCAGATACGACTCGTCCGCAAACTTTGGTAGCTGCCCAGTTCCGAGCAGGGTCTCTTCTGTCACAAGATAGGGAACCCTGAGCTCTTGATACCCGTGCTCCCGGACGTGGAGCTCAAGCATCCACTGGATCAAAACTCGTTGGAGCTGCGCCCCGGCCCCCCGCAAGACGGGGAATCCAGATCCGGCGATTTTCGATCCTCGCGGGAGATCCAGGAGACCGAGCGCCTCACCAAGCTCCCAATGCGGTTGGGGCGAGAAAGAGTGCTCGATCGGCGCTCCCCATTCCCTGACGACCTCGGCTGCGTCCGCCCCTCCTTCCTGCACCTCGGGCAACGGAAGGTTTGGGAGAGCCAGTAGTAGTTCCCGGATCCGCCGGCCGCTCGAGCCCACGGTGTCCTCTAGTCGACCGATCTGCCCGCCGACCGTCTTCATCTCAGCAATGAGAGCCGCGGCGTCCTTGCCCTCCCGCTTGAACGCACCGACCGTTTTTGAGACCTCGTTCCTTTGTGCACGAAGTTCGTCGCCACGAGTCACCGCTGCACGGCGCGTGGAATCCAATTCTAGAATCTCAGAGAGCGTAGCGGCACCGTCGACAGCACCTCGTCTCAGAAGGCGGGTCCGAACCTCGTCCGGCGCTGCACGGATCGCTCTGAGCTCGAGCATGAACGAAACCTCGGGCCCCTAGTTTGGGGGCACGAGGTTGCGATTGTTGCAGTCAGGACTCGTGTCGTGCAGGAACCGAAGCGAGCCTACCTGAAGATCAATCTCCAGCGGTCGGACTTTCCCGTAGAAAACGCACACACGGCCGAACGAGCCCAGTTGCTCGTAGGTTCGAACGACATAGGTGGTGCCCAGCTGCAACTGGACGGCTTCGTCGGTTACGTACACGAGCGTATCGGTCGGCGCCCTTCTCACTTCGTCGAAATCGACGCCTGGAAACGGGACGATCGCAGACCTCGAAATTACACCGAGCACACCTGGTGGAAGGAGGGCCATCCCACCTCCCTGACGCTCAACGGCGAAATCCCAGTTCCCCTCAGTCCGCGGATCCTCGATCACGACTGCGAGCCCTTCCAACATGTTGAATCCCGAGGCGGTATTCAGTTCAGTCCTGTCCAGAGTCAAGAGGACCGCCTCTTGAGGATTCGCCTGCCAGCGAAGGAGAAACGGGTCGTCGCCGCAGGCCGTCAGAAGCATGATCAACACACTTACCAACCAATGGGTTCGTCTCATGGCGTCCTTCTTGACTCACCGAGCCGGGGGACCCGCTCGAGCCGAAAACACTACCCGTCACCGGGGAGTAGTGTCAAGCCCGAAAACCGTCTAATTTATTGACGTTACACCGCTCCCATGGCACGTCGAGCCACCGCGATTCTAGGGTACGCGGGGGCGAAACCGCCCGTCCAAGCACCTGAGACTCGGATACCTAAGATGGCGGAACCCCAGCTCCGTCCCGCCGGATCCCTCCGGCTGCTGGTAGCCGACGATGAACCGCACATCCGACGAATTCTAGCGACGCTCTTCGAAGCGTCCGGTTTTGAGATGGACTTAGCCTACGACGGCAAGTCGGCTCTTGATGCTCTGCGTGGAGAGACCCACTACGACCTTCTTCTTCTCGACATCATCATGCCTAACGCCTCTGGTCTGGACGTCCTCCGAGAGCTGCGAAGCCTGGGACACCGAGAGGGCCTTCCTGTGATCGTCCTCACCGCCAAGGGGCAAGATACCGACAGGGAACAGGCACTCTCCTTGGGTGCAGACGCATTCCTGACGAAACCGTTCAGTCCGAAGAAACTGCTAAACCAGGTAGATGCGCTCATTGCAAGGACCTGACTCTCAATTGTGGGTCGCGGTCCTAGCCGGGGGGATCGGATCGCGATTCTGGCCCGCTAGCACTGCCTCGCGTCCGAAGACGCTGCTGCCTCTCGGCTCCGAGGAGCCTTTGATGCGAGACACAGTTCACCGGGCACTATCTCTGGTGGACCCAAGCCGGCTGGCAATCTTGGCGGGCGCCGATTTGGTTTCCCAGTTCAAGGAGCTCCTCCCCGATCTCAAAGGGGGGTGCTTCTGGGTCGAGCCGAGGGCTCGTGGCACCGGTCCCGTGCTTGCTTGGGCCGCGCATCGCATCCACCGCATGGCGCCGACGGCAGTCCTTGTTTCGCTCCACGCAGACCACCGGATCGAGCCGGAATCGTCGTTCTCCGCGCTTATCGCCGGGGCAACGGAGATCGCTCGGCGTGACGACGTTCTATTGAGTGTAGCCGTTTCCCCGGATCGGGCCGAGACAGGATACGGGTACATTCGTCCGGGAGAACAATTGCCCGGTTCCGTGTCGGTAGAAGCCTTCCGCGTAGCCGAATTCGTTGAGAAACCGGACCTCGGGCGGGCCCAGGAGTACCTCTCTCTCGGCTATTTGTGGAACAGCGGCATCTTTGTTCTGCCGGTCTCTCGCCTACTAGAGGAGATCCGCGTTCACGCTCCAGAGATCGGGAACCATCTTCCCATGCTAGATCGTGGAGACGACGAGGCGTTCTTTGAGGCGGTCCCGACAGTCTCTATCGACGAATCAGTTTTGGAGCGAAGTGGCAGAGTGGCTGCAGCAAGGGCAGATTTCCACTGGGATGACGTTGGGAGCTGGGAGGCCATCGCGCGGACACTCCCGCCGGATACTGCCGGGAATTGTGGACGTGGCGAGTTCCATGCCGTGGACTCCACGAACTCTCTTGTTTGGGCGGAGGATGGCCCGGTCGTTCTATTTGGAGTGAATAACCTAGTCGTCGTTCGCTCAGCAGGGGTCACTTTAGTCACCTCCCGGGAGCGCTCCCCGGAACTCAAGAGTCTGTTGGCCCAGCTGCCAGAAGGCATCGCTTCGGCAAAAGGAAGGCCGGAGGAATGACAGGGCGGCTTTACCTCGCTGACGACGCGGTCGCGCGAGGATGGTCACCCCTAACCGAGACGATGCCTGCGGGCGAGATCCTCTTCGGCGCTATGCTCCTCCGCGAACGTCTGGAGCGCGCAGTCGGGACTTCCGCAGTTGGATACATCACCTCGCCTGAGCTGGATGGGTTCGACTTGACCGGCGCTCCACCGATCGTAGAGCTGACGGCAATCCCAAGCGGCGAGGCGCGGGTCATCCTCTCCTCACGGTACGTCCCGCCGCTCCCTCTGCCCGGAGCGACGGAACGGCTTTTCTCCATTGACCCACCAAGCTACCGGGCGCGAATCGTGGCAGCGGGTTCGCACGTGGGCTGGCTTCTCCCACCCGGAGATGTTCTCCCCTCTACCGAGGCGCTGACGGGTTTCGACACCGCATCCGGAGAGGCCTTCCCCGACAACCGCAAGGAAACCCCTACGTCGCCGGAGAGTCGTCCGCTCGAGCTTCAGGGTCACGTGCTAAACGGGCCCTGGGAGATCGTTGAGAAGAGTAGTGATCAGCTCGCGCGCGACCTGGCCATCCTTTACCCGGAAGGCAACGGGGAGAACGCCCGGCAATTGCCTCAGATATCGGGAGTGGAAAGGCTCGGCACGGATCCAGTGAGCGCGGAAGCGGATGTGGTCGTAGACCCAGGTGTCGTGCTTGATACCCGATCCGGCCCGATCCATCTAGCATCGGAAGTCCGGATCGCCCCGTTCACACATTTGCGGGGGCCTGCCCTAATCGGCCCAGGATCGACCCTGCTCGGCGGTGGCTTCGACGCTCTGTCATGTGGGCCGACATGTAACCTCCAGGGCGAGATCTCCGAATCGATCCTCTTGGGATACATGAATAAGGCCCATCAGGGCTATTTGGGTCACTCGCTCATTGGACGGTGGGTGAACCTAGGTGCGATGACTACGAATTCAGACCTAAAGAACAATTACGGACCGGTACGGCTGGCCACCGAGGTCGGAGAAGTCGACACAGGGTTGCTCAAGCTTGGGGTCTTTCTCGGAGACCATGTCAAGACGGGGATTGGGACGACCCTAAACGCAGGCACGATCATTGGAGCCGGCACCAACTTGTTCGGGATGGGCCAAACGCCGAAGCTTGTCGGACCCTTCAGCTGGGGAGGTGGCGAAACGCTAATCCCCTACCGGCTAGACGCGTTCATCCAGTCCGCGGAAAAAGCGATGGGCCGTCGCAGTGTTTCGCTCACACCTGGACAACGATCCCTGTTCACCCGCCTCTGGCGAAGCGTTCACGGGGACCGCCAGCCCAGGAACGGTGGTCACTCTTGAAGATCGCCATTCTGGGAAGCGGAAGCCGAGGGAACGCCACAATTCTCGAAAGCGGCGTCACGCGAATCCTTGTCGATGCTGGACTCAGCGCCCGTCAACTGAAGAGGCGGTTGGAGTCGATCGGGATAGACCCGGCTTCTATCAACGCGATAGTGCTCACTCACGACCACGGCGACCACACCCGCGGCAGCGGAGTCTTCTCTCGAAGATTCGGAACCCAGATCTACCTTACACGGGCCACCAGTGAGGCATGTGGACCTCTCTTCTGGGGAACCGAGCCAGTCCAATTCTACGAGCCGGGCCGCAGGTTCGAGATCGGTGAACTCAGGGTGGACCCGTTCACCACCGCACACGACGCGGTGGATCCTGTCGCGGTCACGGTAACCGGGGCGCGTTGCGGGACTCGGGTTGGCATCGCAACGGACCTCGGTCGGCCGACCGCCGGGGTTCGCCATTCGCTTTCTCGATGTGATTTCCTTGTGCTGGAGGCGAATCACGACGAGAAACTGCTTCGAACCGGCCCCTACCCCTCGTCCGTCCAGGCCCGGATCGCCTCTTCCCACGGGCATCTCTCCAACCACGCTGCGGCTGGATTTGCACGAGAACTGGTCCACCCTCGTCTTTCGGGGATTTTCCTCGCACACCTTTCAGGCGAATGCAATCGACCGGAGTTGGCCCGTAAGGTAGTTCACGGCGCGTTACGTAAGGCCGGCTGGAGCGGCTTCCTCGAGGTCGCAAGTCAAGACGAGCCCACCGAGCTGGTGGACATAGGTGAGCTGCAGCTAGAACGCGACTTCGGTCAGCTCGTCCTTCCTTTGGACTGCCTCTGACGTCAGACTAGAGGCCGAAGAGCCTGAGCACGTCATTGCCCAAGGCAAGCGCCATAATCCCCATTAGGACCACGAAGCCGACCTGACTCCAACGGAGGCGCTGCTCCACCGAAAGAGGCCGTCCCCGAACTGCCTCGATCCCCAAAAAGACCAAATGCCCTCCATCGAGCACAGGAATCGGAAGGAGGTTCAGGATCGCGAGGTTGACCGAAAAGAGGGCCATGAATCGGAGGAACATCGGGAGGCCTTCGGCTGCCGCCTGACCAGACATCTCGCCGATCGCAACAATCCCGCCGAGATTCCTGGCCGAGACCTGTCCGGTCACCAGGTCCCCCAGGAAGCCGAGGATCTCGCGCGTGATGAAAACCGTGTCGTCCCAACCCGTGGCTACCGCCTCCAGGGGGGGCATCGACGAAAAGGCCACATTGGGGAGAACCGGAAGGACGCCAATCTGACCGATCGTCACCGTCTCGCCCGACTGGGGGTCCAGCCCAGTCTCCAGGGAGGGAGTCACGGGAATCGTGAGTCGTTGGCCTCCCCGATCTAGTGTGAGCTCGATCTCGATATTCGGGCTCGCTCGCACCGATGAGACGAGCTGTGGCCACGTGGTGACGGGTTCACCATCTACCGCAACGACTCGATCCCCACTCTCAAGTCCGGCTCGATCGGCAGGCGTGCCAGGAGTAATGAGGTCGATAACCGGATCCAGCCAATAGTCCATCGAAAGGTAGACCTGCTCCCGGAGTTCGGATTCGCTGAGGTTGATCTGTACTTCCCCGGAGGGGGCCTCAAAAACGATCGAAGCGGGTCCATCCGGGGCCTCAAGAATCGCCTCTCGAATCTCGCCCCAGTGACTTACGGGTCGTTCCCCGATTCGTACGATGGAGGCCCCTGCCGGAATTTCGAGCAGTGCCTGGGCCTGGGCCGGTACGATTTCGGGGTCGAGGACCCCGATTCGGGTGGTCTCTACCTCAGGAAAACCCCATCCGGCAGCAACAAATGAATAGGTGGCGAAGGCGAAAACGAGGTTCATGATGACGCCGGCGGAAATTACCCAAGCCCTGGCTCCTACCGACTTAGAGTCAAACCCGTCCGAACGGGAGGACTCCGCCGCTCCGGTCGAGGGAGGGGCGGAGTCCTCAGCGGAATCGGCTACCTCATCCTCGCGAGCGTTCTTCTTTCCGCCTTCGATCGCCTCCATTACTTCATCATCCATGCCCCCCATCTTCACGTAACCCCCTAGCGGGATCGCGCTGATGACATACTCCGTATCGCCTTTCGTGAAGCCCGCGATCCGGGGCCCAAAACCAATGGAGAAACGCTCGACTCGAACTCCGACTGAGCGAGCGGCGAGAAAATGCCCCAGTTCATGGACGAAAATCAGGACGCCGAGTAGGACGATAGTCGCAAGAATGGTCATCGTCTGGATCCTTGCACGCTCGGCCGATCGCTACGAATCACCTCGCGGGCAAGCTCCCGCCCCTCGCGGTCTGCTTCAAGTGCGTCTTCGAGGCACGACACCGGACCGAACCGGCTTCGGGCCACCGTCGCCCACACGACGTCGGCGATCGCTGAAAACGAAATCTCCTCTGCAAGGAACGCCGCCACAGCTACCTCGTTTGCTGCGTTGAACACCGTGGGCGCCGTACCTCCCTTCCTTCCTGTCTCGTTCCCCATCTCGAAAAGCGGAAAATTCTCACGGTCAATCGGCTCAAACGTCAAAGGCGATGACGCAACTGGATCGAAGGTTCTCAGTTTCACGTCCTGAAGTCGATTGGGGTAGGTCAACGCATAGAGAATCGGAAGCTCCATCGTGGGAAACCCCAACTGAGCCAACACGGATCCATCGATGAATTCTACGAACGAGTGCACGATCGATTGGGGATGGACGACCGCCCCAATCCGGTCGTATGAGAGCCCATACAAGAAATGGGCCTCAATGACTTCCAGCGCCTTGTTGGCGAGGGTCGCAGAGTCCACGGTGATCTTCGTCCCCATATTCCACGTCGGATGAGCGAGCGCGTCGCCAGGTGCAATGTTGGACAGCCGCTCGCTCTTCCATCCTCGGAAGGGGCCACCCGACGCAGTGAGCACGACTCGCTCGACAGAGCCTGGAGGGTGGCCCTCGAGACACTGGGTCACCGCGGAGTGTTCAGAGTCTATCGGTACCAGCTGGCCTCCGCCGTCTCGCAGAGCTCTCACCATCAGCTCTCCTCCCGCGACCAGCGACTCCTTGTTCGCGAGCGCGAGCCTCTTCCCAGCCGCCAGCGTTCCGAGCGAAGGCTCGAGACCAGCGAATCCCACGAGCCCATTGACCACTACGTCGACATCGGGTCGGCTCACCGAATCGATCAGAGCAGCTCGACCGCCTACCCATTCTTTTCCAGTGCTCCCTCGATCTCGGTATGCGATCTCGTCGCAGACGACAACTCGTTTGGGGTTGTGCCGTCGAGCCTGTGCCTCGAGCGTCTCGACATTTCGATTCGCCGCTAACACGACCGCCTGAAACGCCTGAGGATG
The DNA here is from genome assembly GCA_965215925.1 of Longimicrobiales bacterium. Lineage (GTDB taxonomy): Bacteria > Gemmatimonadota > Gemmatimonadetes > Longimicrobiales > Gaopeijiaceae > JAAXGI01. The sequence continues at coordinate 1,010,910 of CBDCEQ010000003.1, forward strand.
CCGCTCGATGACCCTCAAAGCACTCAAACCGATCGAGCCCGTGGAACCGAGCACCGCAACTCCGATGCGGCCAGCATCGGCGGATCCAGACAGAGCAGCGCGCGGCCGGCCATCGCCATTCGCGGGACCTATACGGCCGTCACTCATCGCTGGAGAAGGAAGAGAAGGAGGACATAGGTCACGGGTACAGTGAAAAGAATCGAGTCGAACCTATCCAGGACACCGCCGTGCCCTGGAAACAGCGTTCCGGAATCCTTTAATCCTGCCTCTCTCTTGAGCAATGACTCGGCGAGATCACCGATCTGTGCAACAACCCCAATCACGATCCCAATGGCTGCGGCGGACCACAACGGGAGTACCACACCTGAGTGCACATTGATGAGAAGGCTCCCGAAGAGTGCGGCAGTCAAGAGAGCGGCAAGCAGTTGTCCGACGCTCCCGGCGACCGTCTTTCCCGGGCTCACCTCCGGTAGCAGTTTGGTCCGACCCCACAACCGCCCGGAAAAGTATGCTGCCGAATCGCCGGCCCACGTGACGGCCAAGGGAAAGATGAGGATGAGCGCTCCCTCCCAGCCCCTGCCTCCATCCGAGACGCCCGGGAACCTCCGGAGGTGAACCGCAAAGCTTAGAGAAAGACCGACATAGACGGCGCCGAGCACAGTTGTCGCTACCGATGCGAGCGGCCCATCGGCGGTTTTTCTAAGAAAGAGCGCACCGACGAGGGCGACCAGACCAAGGATCATGACAATCGCAACGGCAGGGACAGCCCAGCACGCCAATCCCTCCGACCAGGCCGCGCTTAGGACCAGCAACGCTGCCGCGATCATACCCAGTGACCGAAACGGATGCCCGCCGGTCGCTTCGGCGATTCGGTAGACCTCCAGCGCTCCGACCGCAGCAACAACCGAGAGCAGGATGCCCAGGGACCAAGCCCCAAAGTAGATGACCAAGACCCCGCACGGGATACCTACACCAGCGACAGCAATGCGTTGGCTAAGTTCGCTTCCCGCCACTATCTGGAACCCCGTGGAGGGCAGTGAATCAGGAAGAGACCCGGCCGAATCGGCGCTCGCGCCGCTGGTATTCCGCGACCGCTTCCAGTAGGTCTGCACGGGTGAAGTCAGGCCACAGGACTGGCGTGATATGAATCTCCGTGTATGCCAATTGCCAAAGCATGAAGTTGGAGATTCGGAACTCCCCCGACGTTCTAACGAGCAGGTCGGGGTCCGGAACGTCCCCCGTCATGAGCATCCGTGAGATCGCTTCCTCATCTACATCCTCGGGATCGAACGTACCGGCGCGTACTCGTTGCGCCAGCTTTCGCGCCGCGTCTACGATATCTGCCCTTCCCGAGTAGGAGACCATTAGGTTCAGTCGCATGACCTCTCCTCCCCCTGTGGCCTCCTCTATCCTCTGAACCGCGTCGCGGGTCGCCCCGTCCATTCGGGACAGATCCCCGATGACCCGAACGTTGACTCCGCGCTCGCGTAACTCGTCCTGTTCCTGATCTGCATAGAGCTGCAGAAGGGTCATGAGAGCGAGAATCTCCTCCTCCGGCCGCTGCCAATTCTCGGTAGAGAAGGCGAAGAGCGTGAGAATCTCCACGCCGGTTTCTATGCACCCCCGGATGGTCTCGCGAACGGCCTTCATTCCCTCGCGATGACCCGTATGTCGAGGAAGACCTCGGTCGGCTGCCCAACGCCCGTTGCCGTCCATGATAACCGCGATATGCTGCGGAACGTGATCGTAGAGAGTGGGAACGGCACTGTGGCTCATGAGCAGGAAGATGTCCGGGGGAACGTTTAGTGTCAAAAACTGCGGATCCCCTCGGATGGCGGCCGGCATGGGCGGCCTCGGGGGGGTCGCTCTCAGACCGACATGACCTCCTCTTCCTTGGACGCGATAAGGGCGTCAATCTCCTTTGTGTACTCGTCCGTGAGCCTCTGGATTTCCTCCATTTGCCGATGGCCGTCGTCGTCGGAGAGCTCCCCGGTCTTCATCCGGGACTTCGCCCGGTCGTTCCCCTCTCTCCTGGCGTGGCGGACGGAAACTCGGCCCTCCTCGGCCATCTTGTGAAGGAGCCGCACGTATTCCTTTCGGCGCTCCTCATTGAGCGGCGGGACCGGAACACGCACGACCTGACCGTCATTGGACGGGTTTAGCCCGAGATCCGCCTGGAGGATTCCCCTCTCGATCTCGCCGATCAGCGAAGGGTCGAACGGCTGGACGACGATGAGAGATGACTCAGGCGTGGAAACGGTTGCGACTTGGTTCAAGGGGAGACTCGAGCTGTATGCGGCGACTCGAACCGTATCGAGTAGGGCCGGGGTCGCTTTTCCGGTGCGCACCGTCGAGAATTCTCTTCGGATGGCGTCCAGAGCCTCTTCCATGTGCTTCTTTACTTCCTTGTCTGTCGGCATATCCTGCTCTCCCTTTCGGCTACGAGACGAGAGTTCCTACCGACTCCCCCCGGATCGCCGCACCCACCGCACCGATCTCTCCAAGGTTCAAGACGATGATGGGAAGACTGTTCTCCTTGCACAACGAGACCGCCGGAGCGTCCATGACACCAAGCTCCATCGCGACGACCTCGTGGAAGCTCACTGTCGGAAGGAACGTGGCTTCAGGATCTTCCTCGGGATCCGCTGTGTAGACCCCTGACACCTTCGTGGCCTTGATGAGGACCTCGGATTCCATCTCGATCGCCCTGAGGACCGCGGCGGTATCCGTGGAGAAGTACGGGTTCCCGGTGCCGCCGGCAAATAGAACAAGCCGGCCTTTCTCCAAGTGCCGGAGGGCGCGCCTCCGGATGTAGGGCTCCGCAAGCTCCTCCATTCGGATCGCCGTCATCACCCGCGTTTCAACCCCCTTCCGCTCGAGCATGTCTTGGAGAGCCATCGCGTTAATGATGGTGGCCAGCATCCCCATGTAGTCGGCGGTGACCCTATCCATGCCCCTCTTGGACGCTGTGGTGCCTCGCACGATGTTGCCACCTCCAACAACCAGACTGAGCTTGACGCCCATCTCGTGCACCTGTCTAACATCGTCTGTGAGCCGGTCCACAACCGGGGGATCGATACCGAAACCCCGCTCGCCCGAGAGCGCCTCGCCCGAAAGCTTCAGAAGGACCCTGCGATACTTCAACTGAGGACTATCCTCTGTCATAATCCTATTCCGAGACGCCAACCTCGAGCCTGGCAAAGCGCGCGACCTGTATCTTTTCCCCAGTCTTCGAAGAAATCTCCGTAATCAGGTCTTCGATGGTTCGGTCTGGGTTCTTGACGAACGGCTGTTTCAAGAGGGTCGACTCTTCAAAGAACTTTCTCATTTTTCCTTCTATGATCTTCTCTTGGATCGATTCCGGCTTTCCTTCCGCCTTAACCTGCTCCAAATAGATCTGTCGTTCCCTCTGGATCACCCCTTCCGGCAAGTCCTCGGAGCGCACCGAGACCGGGTTGGTGGCGGCGACATGCATGGCCAAATCGCGAGCAAGCTCTCGGAACTCTTCAGTGTTGGCAACAAAATCTGTCTCACAATTCAGCTCAACCAGCACGCCGATTCGAGCCCCGTGATGAAGATAGTGGCCGACGGTCCCCTCGTTTGTCGCCTTGTCGGCCCGCTTGGCAGCCTTGGCCGCCCCCTTGGTCCGCAGAAGATCGACGGCCGTCTCGAATTCCCCGTCAGTCTCCTGGAGTGCCCGCTTGCAATCCATCATTCCAGCTCCGGTACGATCCCGGAGCGCCTTCACTTCCTTCGCGCTAACACTCATCGTGGGGGAATACCTCCTGCGAAGATCCGTCTCGTGAAAAAAGGCGGAAGGGACGCGTAAGGTGGGTCCTGCCTCTCCGGTCACCTTCCACGATCCCGCAACCGCCCTCTACGTCCCATCGGGTCCGTGGCTGGTAGCGCCGCAGGACCGCCAACAAAAAGACTAGTCTTGGGTGTCTGTTGTCTCAGGCGCTGCTTCCGGCTCGGCAACTTCCTCTTTCGCCTCCGCCGCATTGGCAACCTCCGGTTCCGCCGTCGTCTGCGGCTCCGTCTCACTTAGCTGGGCGATGACCTCGGGACGAGGCCGGCGGCGGCGACGCACTCGGCGTCGAGACGCATCGTCCGGTGCCGCAGACTTTTCCCCCGTTTCCGTCGAGTAGGTCGTGGCTTCGAGTTCGTCGACTCGCCTCCGCTCCTCCTCTGGGACTTCTCGCTTGGCGGAGCTTACGGTGTCCGCAATCGCCTTGGCGATCAGGCTCACGGATCGGATGGCGTCGTCATTTCCAGGGATCGGAAAGTCGATCTGATCTGGGTCAGCGTTCGTATCTGCGATCGCGATCACCGGAATACCAAGTCGATTGGCCTCCTTGACCGCAATCGCTTCTCGGCGGGCGTCGACCACGAAAATGACGCCGGGGACGCGGCCCATATCTTTGACGCCAGAGAAGTACTTATCGAGCTTGAGTCGCTCCCGATCTAAGAGCAACTGCTCCTTCTTTGTGTAGAATTCGAAGGCGTTCTCCTCTTGCCCACGCTCCAACTCTTTCAGCCTTCGAATCTGCTGGCGGATCGTCTGGAAATTGGTGAGCATGCCTCCCAGCCAGCGCTCGGTCACATAGAAGGCGCCACAGCTCGCTGCCTGTTCTTCGATGATCCCTCTGAGTTGAGGCTTCGTGCAGACGAACAGCAGGCGATCACCACTGAGCACAACTTCACGGGTTACCTCTTCAGCGGCGCGCAACCGATCTACGGTTTTCCGCAGGTCGATGATGTGGATGCCATTGCGCTCCGTGAAGATGAATTTCCGCATCTTGGGGTTCCACCGCCGGGTCTGATGTCCAAAGTGAACACCGGCCTCAAGCAGATGGCTAAGCCCGACTTGTTCCTGTTCTTCCAGCATTGCGCGCTCTTCCAAAGGGCTTATCTCTTGCTGAACTGGAAACGCTTTCTGGCTTTCGGACGCCCTGGCTTCTTTCGCTCGACCTTCCGTGAGTCACGAGTGAGGAGGCCGTGCCCTCGTAGGACCGGGCGCACCTCCGCATCCTTCTCGAGGATGGCTCGGGCGAGGGCCAACCGCACGGCGTCCGCCTGACCCGTAATGCCGCCGCCACTAACCCGGACGGTTACATCGAACTGACCGTCGAATTCTGTGACCTTGAGAGCTTCCTCTGCTCGTTTCCTGTGAAGAATTCGGGGGAAATAGTCCTGAAGGTCACGCCCGTTTACCAGCCACTCTCCCGTGCCCGGTCTAAGAATCACCTGGGCCGTGCTCGTTTTCCGCCGACCGACCGCCCGGTACTGTTCAGTGGGCTCTGTTGCCATTCACTCGCCTTGTTCGTGTCTATGGGTCACTCGCCTCTGGCCCTTAGAGTTCCAGAGGTTGGGGGTCTTGGCCTTGGTGGGGGTGCTCAGTTCCCGCATACACCTTCAACTTCTTTCTCATCGATCGTCCCAGAGCGTTCTTCGGAAGCATGCCCTTGACGGCTAGCTCCATCACGCGTTCAGGGTGGGTCTGGATCATGCGGCGAAAAGGAATGTGTTTCTCCCCGCCGATATAACCAGAATGTCGAAAGTAGGTCTTCTGGTCTTCCTTCGCTCCGGTCAGCCTGACCTTCGCAGCGTTCAGGATCACGATGTAATCCCCGGTGTCGAGGTGCGGGGTGTACATCGGCTTGTGCTTCCCGCGCAGGATACTGGCAAGCCTCGTCGCAAGCCGTCCTAACGGCTTGCCCGCCGCGTCAACGACCCACCAGCTACGCTCGATTTCGCTGGCCTTCGGAGTATACGTCTTCATTCGCGTCACCGGTCTTGCCGACCCGGGGTGACCCACCATGGACAGGCTGCAACAGAGCGTTAAATGATATTTTCTGGCTGGACAAGTGTCAACGGTGCCCGGGGGCCCGAACGCCCTTCTGCCGATGGGGGTCCAACCCCCACGAACCCCATCTACTGAATCAATCCTCCGATTCGGTCCCACCGGACCTCACGCAGAATCGATAATCCGCCGGATGCCCGGGGCTCCGACGAGTAGTAGACGACCCACGGACGCCCTTCAATCGCATCTCGGGCTATGAGCCCCCAGTACCGTGAATCCTCAGAATTGTCTCGGTTGTCGCCAAGCACGAAGAAACGTGCTGGCGGGATCACCAGGGGACCCCAGTTGTCCCTCGAGGGGCGATAACGGCCAGAGGTGGTCCGCTCTCGGAGATACCGTGCCTGCCAAGACATACTGGGATGCACAGCATCCCCATCTGGATCCACGAAACGGACGTACGGCTCCGCCAGCTCCTGGCCATTCACGAATAGCCGCTTGTCTGTCATCTGCAGTGTATCCCCAGGTAACCCGACCAGGCGCTTCACGTAGTGCTTGTCGGGCTCATGGGGCGGGCGGAAGACGATCACATCTCCTCGATCGGGATCCGCAAAGGGGGGGAGCGATACGCCAAGACCGGGGATTTCGGCGCCATAGGCCGCCTTGTTCACGAGCAAGAAATCACCGGCGAGGAGGGTCCCCTCCATCGAAGAGGTCGGGATTTTAAAGGCCTCTACTACCAGCGAGCGGACCAGAAAAAAGAACAGGAGGATCAGCGCTGCAGTACGCACGAGCTCCATACTCCCCCGGATCCACCGGTTGCCCGGGCCAGCCTCGGGACGGGTAGCGCCACGCTCCGTGGGCGGTGGCGTCATGGGAGCCTCGGGTTGGTCGGGCGAGGCTCTCACCCCTCTCTCCTTAGGCCGAACTTGTCGATTTTTTTGTAGAGATTGGACCTGGGCATTTCGAGCACTCTCGCAGTCTCGGAGATGTTCCAATCGTTGTCTCGTAATTTCTGCACGAGAAATCCCCGTTCGGCCAATTCCTTAAAACCCTGGAAGGTACTTGATGCGAGTAGGTCGGCACCCAAGCCAGAAGAAGCTGGATCTCCGGAACCAATTGCGGCCACGTCCTCCGCAGTAATCTGGTCGTCAACGGCAAGAATCAATAGTCGCTCCACCGTGTTTCGTAGTTCCCTTACGTTCCCGGACCACTCGAACTCCTGGAGGCACGATAGCGCTGACGAATCGAGCTCCCGGGCGGGCAGTCCGTCCCGCAATCGCATGATGTCGGCGAAATGACTGGCCAGCATCGGGATATCCTCCCTCCGCTCCCGGAGCGGAGGGACGTGGATCGGGACAACGTTCAGGCGATAGAATAGATCTTCCCTGAAGTGTCCTTTTTCGATCTGGTCTGCCAGGTCCTTGTTTGTCGCAGAAATCACTCGCACGTTAACCGAATGAACTTTTTGGCCACCCACGCGGGTCACCCGGCCCTCCTCGAGCGCTCGAAGCACCTTCGCCTGAGCCACCAAGGACATGTCCCCTACCTCGTCTAAGAAGAGTGTGCCCGCGTGGGCCTGCTCGAATTTCCCAGCCCTGTCCTGGACCGCTCCGGTGAAGGATCCCTTCATGTGGCCGAAAAGCTCCGACTCAATGAGCTCTGACGGGATCGCAGCACAGTTCACTTCGATGAACTCTGCTTCTAGACGTCGCGAGAGTCGATGGATCGCCCGGGCCACCAGCTCCTTCCCAGTCCCGTTCTCACCGGTTATGAGCACCCTCGCGTCCGTCGGAGCCACCCGCTCCACTCGCTCGAGGACCTGTTGTATTGCGAACGAGGTGCCCACGATCTGATGTCGTGCCTCCACCTCCGACCGGAGCTGAGCCACCGATTCCGATAGCCCCCTCACCCGAAGCGCATTCCGGAGGGTCACTAGAAGCCGATCCGTGTCCAATGGTTTCTCAAGGAAGTCGTACGCGCCTCGTCGCGTAGCTTCCACAGCCGTGTCGATGGTCCCGTGCCCTGAGATCATCACTATTTGGCTTTCCGGAGCGAGATCCTTGAGTCGACCGAGGACCTCCAGCCCATCCATGCTTGGCATCTTTACGTCGAGAAATGTCACGTCCGGCACCGCCGCCCGAACCATGCTCAGAGCCTCCTGGCCAGAGGCGGCCACGGCGACCTCGTGGCCCTCGTACTCAAAAAGCTGTGTCAGGACGCCCCGGATGGAATCCTCGTCATCGATGATGAGGAGTCGGGCCATTACGTGATGTCCTTAGACGGGCGGCGTCAATCGGGAGAAATCAGGATGGAGCCGTGAGAATCAGCCGGTCACCCTGAATGTAGGCCGCCCGAATGCCAGGGGGTAGCCGCAGCCGAAGTGCGTTCGGAGGAAGCTCGCCCCTATTATCCGGCCGCATGGAATCCAGCAGTCTAGCCACCAGAGCGGACGGAAGAGGGACTCCCGCCACCATGGCTCGGCGCGCCACAATCATGACTTCGCCCTCTCCAGCCGATGCTACCGCACCGACGACTTCCACCCGGATGTCGTCCGGAAGAAGACGTCGCAGCCATTGAATGTCAGGAACGAACGCCAGTGACGAGACCCCGATCCCGATCCCGAGACGCGCCTCACCGTTCTCGATTCTGGCCGTCGGGCTCGATACCACTTCGGGAAGGTATGCCGAGAGCTCGAACAACAGGACGCTCTCGAGTGCGGATCCGCTGAGGGACAATTCCTGGGCCTGCCCTGTCACCAGGCGCCGATACTCAATCAACACACTGTCTGCCAAAGCTCGCGAACTCTCCGAAGCCTCGCCGGCGGAACCCGTGCCTCGAACGCGATCCCATTGGTCGGGACCCCATGTCCAAGCTACCCAGACGATCGAGAGAAGGATCGCTACGCCCAACAGCTTCACGACACAGCCGGCCATCTTCAGCAAGCGTCGCTAACCCCGCTTCGACCGAATCTTCAGTGCGCTATCGCGTAAGAGCGTGTAGCGGTGACCGCTCCGAGAGAGCTGGCTCCTCATGACATCAACCGTATTGGCGGCCACGTTCCCATGGTAGTTCAGTTTTGCGGAAAGCTCGTCCAGACCCCTGAACGCTCCCGCACCTTCTTTCTCCTCGGCACGCCCGAGCGTGACGTGCGGATGGAATGCCCTCGTTTCGCGCTCGAAACCGTGATTCGCCAGTCCCCACTCTAGATCTTGTTTTAGGCAGCGCAGCGCTGGGGTCGGGTCTACGCCGATCCAAAGCACCCGTGGACGTCGGATCGTCGGGAAGGCTCCGAAGCCGCCGATTGTTAGGGGGAACGCACCCGTCGCGTCTGCAACTCGGTCCACAACGTTCTCAACGACAGGAACCAACTCGGCCCTCACGTTGCCCAGAAACTTGAGGGTCAGATGATAGCTCTCGGGTTCCAGCCACTTGACCGGAAAACCCTCCGCCCGTAAAGGCTCGGTGGCCCGATGAATTCGCCTCCGCTCAGCTTTCGGAAGGTTCAAGGCAATGAAAAGTCGCATCTGTCCGAGGGAGGTGAGATCGGGGTCGGAGACAGGACCCCCGCTCCTGAAGTCTGTTCCAATCAACCTTTCTTAGCCAGTCGTCGGCCGACTCGACCGCTCGAAGTGGCCGTCTCGATCCCTCGACCGCAGCATCCTGATTCACCATTCTCCTATCCTAACGCGCGATATTGGAGGGCTTCCGCAATGTGAGGCTCCCTGACGCTGTCCTCGTCCGCCAGGTCCGCCACCGTTCTCGCGACTTTGAGGACCCTGTAGATCGCCCGTGCTGAGAGGGTCAAGCGGTCTGACGCGTCCGCAAGCATTTCGCGGCCCGCTGAGTCCGGCAGGCACCATTTCTGCACCTGCCGGGAGCTTAGGGCTGCGTTCCAACTCTTGTAGTTCTCTCTCCCTTGAACTCGTCCGATCTGGCGTTCCCGCGCTTGTACAACCCTACTGCGAATCTGTCGGGACGGCTCGCCGCATTCCCCTTGGTCGACTTCGTCAAACGAGATAGATGGGACCTCGACATGGAGATCGATACGGTCCCGTAGAGGGCCCGAGATCTTGGCACGATAGCGCGAAACCTGGCCCGGATCGCAGACGCACGGACGTCCTCTGTCACCCAGGTATCCACAGGGGCACGGGTTCATTGCTGCGATGAGAGCGAAGCGCGCTGGGAACCGGACCCTGTATTTCGCCCGCACCAGAGAGAGCCAACCGTCTTCCATCGGCTGGCGGAGCGCTTCCAGCACACACCGGGAGAACTCCGGCAGTTCATCGAGGAAGAGGACACCGCGGTGCGCCAGGCTCATCTCGCCGGGGCGGACCGGCCCGCCGCCGCCCGTAAGTCCCGCGGCCGAAATCGTGTGGTGCGGAGACCGAAACGGGCGGTGCCGGACGAGTGGCTCACCCACCGGAAGCAGTCCGGCCACCGAGTGGATTGTCGTGACCTCTAGAGCCTCATCCGGCGTGAGGGGGGGGAGAATCCCGGCAAATCGGCGGGCCAACATCGTCTTTCCCGAACCGGGCGGACCGGTGAGAATGAGGTTGTGGTCTCCGGCAGCCCCAATCTCTAGGGCCCGCTTTACACCGATCAGGCCCCGCACTTCAGCCAGATCTTCCGCGTCATCTCGTGAGTTGGAAAGCGCGTGCGCGACGTCTACATCGATCTCGGAAAGGCTTCGGACTGCTCGCAGATGATCGACTACATCGCAAAGGGTGCGGGCGCCTAGCACCTGGAGACCATGCGCGCCCGCTGCAGCCTCCGGCGCATTCGACAGCGGCACTATCAAGCGCCGGATTCCAGCCTTACCGCAGGCGGCGGCAACGGCTAGCACCCCACGCACGGGGCGAAGTTCTCCGCTGAGGCCGACCTCCCCGACGAAAGCGCTGCCCTCGAGTGTCTCCTGAGGGATGTGCTCGGCTCCCGCCAGAAGCGCTATCGCAAGCGGGAGGTCGAAGCCACTCCCCTCCTTCTTGACGTCCGCCGGCGCAAGATTGACGGTAATCCTTCTCGGTGGGAGGCGGTAGCCAGCGTTCTGCAATGCGGCCCGAACCCGTTCCTTTCCCTCGCGAACAGCGCTCTGGGCGAGGCCAACAACCGAGATAGACGGAAGTCCAGCCGTCACGCTGACTTCGACGCGGACGAGTACACACTCTACCCCGACGAGGACGGCCGAGAACACCTCCGCCATCAGTCGGCCCCCCCACTTGGTTCAGAACGCAGACAACTCTGGGCGACAAGCCTGGCGCCCTCGAGCACCACTAGAAGTGATGAGAACCGATTGGGCGGTGGGAGGGCCCATTGGGGTGCCGCTAGTCTCGAAGGGGCACGCCGACCAACGCCTCAAGCGCGGCGAAAGCAATGTGGAAGTCGTAGACTGCGGATATCTCATCCCGTTCAGCCTGAGACAAGTTCGCTTGCGCGTCGACGACCTCGATGGATGAGGCCAGCCCGAGACGGAACCGCTCTTCTGCGAGCCGGAGTTCCTCGGAGGAAGTCCCCCGTATTCCGGCCTGAAGCTCCGCCGTCCTAAGGGCAGTCTCAACGGTCCTGAGCGCCGTCTCTACCTCGGCGCGGAGCCTGAGTTCTTCGGCTCTCACCTGCCGCTCCGCGTTGTCGGCTGCAACGCGAGCCTCTTCGATCTGCAGCTGCCGTGTGAATCCGGTGAACAGCGGCACTGAAACATTGGCGGACAACGTGAGCGGTTGGGATTCGTATCCGAAGGGAAAGCTCCCATTGGTCCGCTCGACGTCAGCGCGCACCGCCGCTTCGACGGCGGGATTTGAAACGTCAAAGACTCTGCAATCCGCAGGAGGATCCCCGAGCAGGCCCAGAATCCGATTATCCTGTAGACAATTGCTATGCTGTCCAGAGACCTGGGCGAGTCGGCCGGACACCAGCGAGGCAAGCCCGCCGGCCTCGAATACGGAGCCGGACCAACCGGCTGAAAGCGAGAGCGAGGGCAGATACTGCGTTTGGGCCATCCTCGTCTCGGTCCTCGCTGCAGCTGCCTGGCTCTGACTCGCGAGAAGAGTGGGGTTCTGAGCGAACGCGAGTCCTAGCAGCCCGTGGAAAAACTCCTACCCGCAGCGTCGATAAGAAGTGATTTAGATTACAGGCGAACCGGGGTCTCAGCCATGGAGGGCGGGGATGGCGATAGGCAAGCGGGGCAAGGGGCGGCAACAGGAGTTGTTCGTGGCGGCGAGCGAGATTCGCGCGCTGGGCAACCCCTTCTACCGTGCACTGAACAGGCTGCTTGAGGAGGAGGGTTTCGACGAGTTCGCGGAGGAGACGTGCCGCGAGTTCTATGCGGAGAAGCGGGGTCGGCCGGGCATACCGCCCGGGGTGTATTTTCGGATGCTGCTGGTGGGGTATCTGGAAGGGATCGGCTCGGAGCGGGGGATTGCGTGGCGGTGTGGGGACTCGATTTCACTGCGTGAGTTTCTCGGATACGGGCTGGAGAGGAACCCGCCGGAGCATTCGGGCCTGTCGAAGACGAGGAAGCGGCTGAGCGTGGAAGCGCACGCGGCGGTGTTCAGCCGGGTGCTGGAGGTGGTGCAGGCGTCGGGTCTTCTGAGCGGCAAGACGCTGGGCGTGGACTCGACGACGCTGGAGGCGAACGCGGCGATGCGCTCGATCGTGCGGCGCGACGACGGGAAGGGCTACGAGGAGTGGCTGGAGGAGGTGGCGCGGGCGTCCGGGATCGAGACGCCGACGCGGCAAGACCTCGCGAAGCTGGACCGGAAGCGTCCGAAGAAGGGCTCGAACCGGGAGTGGGCGCATCCGCACGACCCGGAGGCGCGGATCACGAAGATGAAGGACGGCAGGACCGGCCTGGCGCACAAGTTCGAGCAGGCGGTCGACATGGAGACCGGCGCGGTCGTGGCCGTGACGGTGCAGACGATGGAGGGGGGAGACACCGCCTCGCTGCCGAACACGCTGGACGAGGCGCAGCGGCAACTGGCGGAGATAGAGGTGGAGCCGAGGGAAGTGGTGGCCGACAAGGGCTACCACTCGAACCAGACGATGACGGGTGTGCAGGACCGCGGGCTGCGGAGCTACGTGAGCGAGCCCAACCGCGGCCGCCGGAAGTGGAAGCGGAACCGGGACGCGCAGAAGCCGACCTATGACAACCGCCGGCGGATCCAGGGCAACCGGGGGAAAGAGCTGCTGCGCCAGCGGGGCGAGAAGGTGGAGCGGGGGTTCGCGCACCTGCTCGTGACCGGAGGGCTGCGCCGCGTCCACGTCCGCGGGCGGGAGGAGATTCGAAAACGGATCCTGATTCAGGCCGCCGCCTTCAACCTCGGGCTTCTCATGCGCAAGCGGTACGGCTTTGGCACCCCGCGCGGTCTGCAGGGCCTCGCCACGGCGCAAGCGGCGCTCGCATGCCACGTCAGCACCGCCGTCCTGCACATGATTCGCCTCTCTTGCCGTCCGTTTGGCCTTCTTGGCCCCATTGTCGCCTCTTCAGGCCGCAACACCCGCCGTAGCCACAAGGTCAGCCCCGCCTCCGTGCTGATCCCCCTCACCCACCCGGCGGCCTGCAACCCCCTTTCTTCCACGGTCTGCTAGGGAACAAGGGCCGAGACAGTTGCGCCTCTGCGGCGGCGCCCTCCACGGCGACTGGGACCATCAGGACCGTCGCAGTGGGGGGCGTGGACGGCGGAGTCTCTGACCTTTTCGGATCCCATTCTGGGCTACTGGGTAGCCCCCAGCCAACCTCGGTCGACCTTTGCCCGCTTGACGGAGCCACCCGCGATGCCCTCTGAACTCCTTTCTCGTCACTGCAGACCGCTCCCAAAAGGCTCCCCCGCGCTAAAGGGAGAAGAGGTCGTCGCACTGCGAGACCAGATATCGAATCGCTGGTCCGTTGTAGATGAACACCATCTCGAGGGGAGCTTCGAATTCGCCGATTTCGTGGGCGCTCTCAACTTCGCGAACCGAGCGGGTGGAGCCGCCGAAGCTGAAGGACACCATCCAGAGATCACACTAACCTGGGGCCGGGCGAGCGTCCGAATCTGGACTCATTCGATCGACGGGTTGAGCGACAACGACTTCATCCTGGCGGCTCGGCTGGACACGCTCGCCTAACCAGCCTGCCTCGGTCGCAAACCCGGTGGAAGAACCCCTGCGGATCGCGTTTCTGGACTCCTGGAAGACGAACAGGTTCAATGGTTCGGGAACAGCCGCAGGCATCTCCACCCTGAGGCTTGCGCTTCAGCGCCTTGGACACGAGGTCGATCTCCTTCGCCCTTCGGCCGAGTCAAACACCGTCTTTCGCCGTCTCTTTTTCAACCGGAAGCTCCCTGAGCGAGTACGGTCCGCCGCCCCGTACGATCTGGTCGTAGGGTTCGACCTTGATGGATTTCGGTGGGCCTCGGTCCCAGATCGCGGGTCGCCGTACGTCGTTTGCCTCAAGGGAATCGCTGCCGATGAAGCACGCTTCGCCCGATCTTTGGATGAGCGGCTCCAGCTTCGGGCACTCGGCTGGCTGGAGTGCAGAAACGCGATGGGTGCGGACCGAGTCCTGGTGCCAAGTCAGTATTCTGCCGACGTGGCGAAGGAGCGCTACCAAATCTCGAAAGGGTGCCTTCAGATCGTTCCTGAAGCGGTGGACCTCCGTCAATGGGTAGGGGAGAGATCTGCGAGGTGCCAGGTCGGATCCGGCAGGGATGCTCTGGAACGCCCCACCATTCTTTCCGTCGCCCGGCAGTATCCGCGTAAGAATACCGAAATGCTCATCCGCTCGATGCAAGAGGTGCTCACCGAACATCCGGACGCGCTTCTCGTCGTTATCGGGGGTGGCCCGGAGCTACCGCGACTGAGGAGACTCGGTAGCAAGCTGGGTCTCGATCGCTCGATCATATTCCGGGGTGCCCTGCGAGACGACGCGGATGTCCGAGAGGCGTTTTTCGAGGCCCACGTCTTCTGTCTCCCATCGCTGCAGGAGGGGTTCGGGATCGTCTTCGTCGAGGCAATGGCTGCGGGATTACCTATCGTCGCGGTCCGTGCCGGTGCTGTCCCAGAGATCGTGGATCACGAAGGCAACGGGCTTCTGGTGCCTCCTGGCAATGTTCAAGCTCTTTCCAAGGCTCTCAATAGGCTACTGCGAGACCAGCAACTACGTACGAAGCTGGGTACCGCGGGCGTCCACAAAGCCCAGACGTTTGACCTCGAGGTCGTAGGCCGTCGATTCCTTACCGCCACGCAACCGACTCCGTCAACCGAGCTGCGGATAGGATGACCCTGGACTCACTCAATGTGTTATCCACAATCGGAGCTGAGGTCACGGCGTGCCGCGCGTGCCCCAGGCTCGTGAGTTGGCGAGAGCAAGTGGCCCGAGAGAGACGGGCTTCCTTCAGGGAAGAAAGATACTGGGGCCGACCCCTGCCTGGGTTCGGAGATCCTGACGCACGTCTCCTGGTCGTCGGCCTCGCTCCAGCCGCGCACGGAGCCAACCGAACCGGGCGTATGTTCACGGGAGATCGTTCCGGGGACTGGCTGTTCGGAGCACTTCATCGGTTCGGGTTTGCGTCCCAGTCCGAGGCGCGGTCGATCGACGATGGCCTCGAACTTCGAAACGCGTTCATAACGGCCGCGGTCCGGTGCGCGCCTCCGGACAATCGTCCCCTCCCTGCAGAACGCACATGTTGCCGACCCTTCCTAGAGCGCGAGTTCGACCACTTCCTACCTCGACTTCGGTGTATCGTGTCGCTCGGACAGTACGCCTACGATCATGTTCTGCGATTGCTCAGAGATCGAGAGCTTGGAGTCCCTTCCCCGAAACCGAAGTTCGCGCACGGAAACGAGGTGACGATCGGCTCCGACCTTCGTTTGTTGGCCTCATACCATCCAAGTCAGCAGAACACCTTCACGGGCACGCTGACACGCGATGGATTCGACGATATTTGGCGCCGGGCTCGAGTCCATGTCGCTCGCGCCGCCGTGTCCCCTTGAGCTTCGACGCCCATGGGGTTCCCTTGATGCAACCGCGCGTTTTCTTGTTCCTCTCGCAGCTGGTCGACACGCTAATGGACGCCATGCGCTTCCCCCCATGATGAGAAGGTTACGATGACCCGTCCGACGGACTACGGCACAGCATTCCCAAGCTCGCGAAAGATCTACCTGAAAGGACCGCATGACGTTCGGGTCCCGATGCGTGAAATCTCTTTGTCAGGGGGTGAGCCTCCTCTCAGAGTACCCGATACGAGCGGCCCGTCCGGACACGACCCGAAAAAAGGGCTCCCGCCGGTTCGGAGGGAGTGGCTGGAACGGAGAAACATCGAACAAGCCGGTCACCGGAACGGAAACAAGTTGATTCCCCCAGATCTTCAGAGACAGGCCTATCGGGGGATCGGCTGTGTGACGCAGATGCACTTTGCCCGAAAGGGCGAAATCACGCCGGAAATGGAATTCGTGGGGCTCCGTGAGGGGATGGAGCCGGAGTTCGTCCGGAGCGAAGTGGCGCGCGGAAGAGCGATCATCCCCGCAAACGTCAACCACCCGGAATTGGAGCCGACCATCATCGGCAGGAGCTTCCGCGTAAAGATAAATGCGAACATCGGCAACTCTGCCGTGGGAAGCTCCATCGACGATGAAGTCGAGAAACTTCGGTGGGCCACTCTGTGGGGTGCGGACACCGTCATGGACCTGTCTACTGGGAAGGACATCCATGAGACGCGCGAGTGGATTATCCGAAATTCTCCGGTGCCCATCGGGACCGTTCCCATCTATCAGGCGCTTGAGAAGGTCGGCGGCATCCCTGAAGAGCTAACTTGGGAGAGTTATCGCGACACACTGGTCGAGCAGGCCGAGCAGGGTGTGGACTATTTTACGGTTCACGCCGGCGTGCTTCTTCGGTACGTGCCGATGACAGCGAAACGCCTAACAGGCATCGTTTCGCGGGGTGGGAGCATCATGGCCAAGTGGTGTCTAGCCCATCACAAGGAAAGTTTCCTCTATACGCGCTTTGGAGAGATCTGTGAGATCATGCGTGCTTACGATGTCTCGTTTTCGCTCGGGGATGGACTAAGGCCGGGCTCGATCGCCGATGCGAACGACGAAGCTCAGTTCGCCGAGTTGAGGACTCAAGGCGAGCTCACTCGCTTCGCGTGGGATATGGAGGTCCAGACGATGTGTGAGGGCCCCGGGCACGTACCCATGCAGCTCATACAAGAAAACATGGACAATCAGCTCGATTGGTGTGATGAGGCTCCATTTTATACGCTCGGCCCGCTCACTACGGATATCGCCCCAGGGTACGATCACATCACCAGCGCGATCGGAGCGGCCCAGATTGGGTGGTACGGCACCGCAATGCTGTGCTACGTCACCCCCAAGGAGCATCTCGGTCTGCCGAACCGAGAGGATGTAAAACAGGGTGTAATCGCATACAGGATTGCGGCTCATGCTGCCGATCTTGCCAAGGGTCACCCCCACGCAAAGGCTTGGGACGACGCGCTGTCCAAGGCCCGCTTCGAGTTTCGATGGAAGGACCAATTCAACCTCGCCCTCGATCCGGAGACGGCGCTGGCATTCCACGACGAGACCTTGCCGGCAGAAGGCGCGAAAGTCGCGCACTTCTGTTCTATGTGCGGACCGAAGTTCTGCAGCATGAAGATCACTCAAGACGTCAGGGACTACGCTGCTGGACTCGAAGCTGCTGCTGAAGACGGACTGGAGAGGGAGATGTCAGAGAAGTCGGAGGCGTTCCGAAAGAGCGGTGGTGAGATATATGTACAGCAACCTGAGGAACCCGCGCTCCCATGACCCTGGGGCCCGGAAATCGTCCAGTATGATCTGCCCAGTATAGGGGTCCCGATGCCTTTGGAGAATTCCGATACGATGGACCTAGAGGTGTCTGGGGGATGACACACACCGGGCAACGTCGCACCGACAACCAGGACTCCTTCTTCGCGCTCGAGCTTCCTGCCTCCGCTCCTGAAGGGAGCGTGGGTTTTGGACCCGAATCGGATATCCAGGCACAGGAGGACCACAGGCGAATTCACCTGGGACCGCGAGGCGCCCTTCTCATCGTCGCCGATGGGATGGGCGGAGCGGCCGGCGGAGAACTCGCGAGCCGGCTTGCAGTGACGTCGGTGGTCGAAGCTCTAGAACGCACCTGGCGAGGCGCCGAGGAGGCGACCGAGGAATTCGCTGAGCGGCTGAGGGACTCGATCGTCGAAGCGCACGCCCGAATTCGAGCGTATGCCAGGGACCGTCCCTGGTTCGAAGGAATGGGAACGACCGTGACGGCCGCCGGAGTTCTCGGCCGCTCTGTAGCGTTCGCCCAAGTTGGCGATTCGCGGGCGTATCTGCTCCGAGAGGAAGAGCTCGTGCAGATCACTCGAGATCAAACTTGGGTCCAACAGATGATCGACGTGGGAACGATGACGCCCACCCAGGCCCGCGAGAGCCCGCGCAGAAGCGTACTACTTCAAGCTCTGGGAACCACGTCCGATCTGCTGATCCCGGTTTCTCAATGCGGGATCATGCCGGGCGACATTCTCCTTCTTTGCAGCGACGGTCTCTCGAGTGTTCTGGACGACGGCACGATCACGGATGTGTTGCTCCGGGCGCCGAACCTACGCGAGGCGTGTGCGACGCTTGTGGAGAAAGCAAATGACGCCGGGGGCCCGGACAACATCACGGCTCTCCTTGCCGAGCCACTCGCCCGTCGCGCGCATTCGTCGCCGGAGACGCGAGCGTTCGGGACAGCTCCAGGTCAAGCGTGAAGTCAACCGAGGCCCCGGTCGGAAGCAAGTCCTCAGCGAAGCTGAACTGCCAGCCCCAACCGCCGTCCGTCTGACCGCCGGCACCTACTGTGAGAGTTAGGGGAATCTGACCTAACTCACCTCCGTCGAATCCCTTGAAATAGCTGGTACTCCCGCTTAGCTGGGCAAGCACTGAGAGTCTTCGCCAGCCGCTATACTCGGTCGCGGCCATGAAGAGTACGGCGTGACGAGAGGTGATGGGAGCCAGTTTGGAAGGTGGATTTGCAACCGTAAGGCCGGTTGATGCGTGGATGTGTAAACGCCCGGTAGACCATCTCCCATGTGCCGTGACCGCGCCGTCAAGCCGCCCGCCACTTAGAGGGCCACCAGCCACTCTCAAGGCTCCGCGGAGACTCGCCGCTGTCGGCCGTCCAGGTCCGCCGTGGAACCTCCATTTGGCGTGTATTCGCACGTCTTCCAAAGCCAGAGTGCGTGGGACCGCCCCGAGGTCGGCCGCACCGCTAACGAGGTCGTCATGCTCGAGATCCAGTCGATACTGACCCTCTGGCTGGGTCTCTCTCCCACCGTCGGGGAGACCGAAGAGGCTATGGAACCGAGAGATCGCAGGATCCAGAAAGCCTTCCCATCCGGTATAGAGTCCCACTCGAGCTCCCAATTCCAGGGACGCGCTCATTCCGAACCTCAGGGTGAGGGAGTTGGTCATCTGCTCCAGATCGAAGAGATGCGTATGGCGCTCCCGCTCACTCGCTTCGAAAATATTCGAGTACGCAGTCGAGAACTCGATACGTATGGCGTCCTCCTCCACGAGATCGGCGGATTCCCAATCCGGAACATGGAGAAGGCGATACAGGGGGTTCTGTTCTGAAGTGGAGAGCGGGCCCACCGGCATCTGTGCGGAAATGAGGGCTGGGGGGGTTGAAGTGACCCCCGAAGTTGATCCAAAAGCTATGGGACTTCCGAGGTACTTTTAGGAGCGAGGTCCTCGTCGCTCGGTGAATGAATACCCATAAACTCCTCGGGAGTCAGAAAACCCAAGGAACTGTGGGGACGAACTTCGTTGTAGTCGGCTCGCCACTGCTCGATCGATCGTTTCGCGTCCGGGATCGAGAGGAACCAGTGCAGGTTTAAGCATTCGTCTCGGAGTGTGCCGTTGAAGCTCTCGATGAATCCATTCTGGACCGGTTTGCCCGGCTGGATGAAGTCGAGCTTCACACCTCGAGCGTAGGCCCATGAATCGAACGCACGGCTGCGGAACTCGGAGCCGTTGTCCGTGATGATCACATCGGGCAAGCCTCTGGACTCCTTGAGCCGCTCCATCACCTCGATCACCCCGGCGGCCGGAATCGAATGCGCGACGTGAATCGCCAGACACTCGCGACTGAACTCGTCCATGATGGTCAGGCACCGAAAGCGGCGGCCGTTGCTCAGCGTATCAGAGACGAAGTCCATACTCCACCGCTCGTTCGGCCCACTCAACGCCTCTCGGATCGGTCGAGGAGCCTGGCTCCTACGTTTCCTTCCCTTCGAACGCACCGCGAGCCCTTCTTCCCTGTAGAGTCGTTGAACTCGCTTCCGGTTCACCAGTCGGCCTTCGCGTCGAAGCATCACGTGGATCATCCGGTAGCCCCAGCGCGGCCGCTCCTGCGCCAACTCTACAATGCGAGCTCGTAGAAGCTCTTGGGGATCGCGAATACTGCGATATCGCATCGTCGAGCGTGGAAACCCTGTGTGCCGGATCGCTCTGCGTTCTGAAACCCCTCGCACGGCTTGCATCTGCTCGACGACCTGGCGCCGTTCCCGGGCCGTCACGATCCGTTTCCCAACAAATCTTTCAGAACCTGAAGATTCAATGCCTGGTCGGCCACGATCCGCTTCAGCCGTCGGTTCTCATCTTCGACCTGCTTCAAGCGTCTCGCCTCGTTCACGTCCATACCTCCGTACTTCGTGCGCCACCGGTAGTACGTCGTCTCCGCGATCCCGTGCCTGCGGCACACCTCACGGATCGTCGCTCCAGCTTCCACTTCCTGCAGGATCCCGATGATTTGCTCTTCCCGAAACCGCCTCTTTTGCATGACTCCTCCGTTCAAGGAGTCCCACAATAACTGGATCAGGTTCCGGGGGTCACTTCACGCTGAACCAGCGGACGGTGCGGTCTTCCTTTTCGAAGGATCCGGTCCGGAAGTCGCCGAGCGATTCGTGGAGGCGGACCCTTACGTCGCACATGGACTCGTCAGCTCATGGCGGATCCGCCCATGGACGACAGTAGTCGGTGATGGAGCCACGACTCCGGTGATGCCCGACGCCTAGTGATAGGCGGCGGCCCGAATTCTCCCCTCGAACCTCTAGACTCGATCGTCAGTCACAGAGGGAGGCTCCCTGAGGGTATTCTGCGGGGCGGAACCCGTATGCCCTGCGGATGCCACAGAACTTAGACCCGCCCGGCAGCTTAGCGAGTCCAGAATCTTGACCTGCCGAAAGCGACGAGTGGCCCGAAGGGGGCCTGGCTCGGTGGCTGTTTTCGGGTTATGTTCGGTTTTTTATGCCGACACCCCCCTACATCGAACTCCATGCCCACTCGGGCTACTCTTTTCTCGATGGAGCCTCTCACCCCGAAGAGCTTGTTATCCGGGCCGGTGAATTAGGCTATCCAGCCCTCGCCTTAACGGACCACGATGGGTTGTACGGAAGTATGGAATTCGCGCGGGCCGCGCGTGAAGTAGCCATTCAGCCCATTACCGGAGCAGAGATCACGGTGCGCGCGTGTGGTCTTCCGCACGAGGACCTTCACGATGACCATGGTCACCCCAATATCCGCTCCCATCACAAGGGCGTTTTCCTCGGCTCTTCACGACCCGACGAAGCTACAAACTGCCGGCATCTCACGCTCTTGGCCGAGACCCCCCGAGGATACGCGAACCTATGCCGCTTTTTGACCGAGGCACACCGGACTAGTCCCCGTACTAACCCTTCCCTTTCCCTGGATACGCTCCTCGCGCGGACCGAAGGGCTCATCCTGCTTACCGGATGTCGCAGGAGCCCCCTTATCGAGGCCCTTGAGGACTCCACGGCCTCGGGCGAGGCCTTCGCCAAACGTCTCGTTCAAGCGTTCGGGCCAAATAACGTCTTCGTGGAACTCCAAGACAACCGGGTTCGTGGGGACCAGGCTCGGATGCGACGCCTGGCTCGACTCGCCGACCGACTGGGCCTCCCGGTCATCGCCACGGGGAATGTCCACTACCACCGCCTGGAAAGGCATCTCCTCCAGGATGTGCTCACTTCCATCCGCCATCGCTCCACATTGGATGGTTCCCATGGACGACGACGCCCTAACGCGGAGTTTTATTTGGCTTCTCCGCGTGAGATGGCGGATCGTTTCGCTTCACGTCCCGACGCACTCGCCAACACCATCCGAGTCGCCGAACGATGTGCGGCCTTCGATCTGAACGAAGACCTGGGTTACGTCTTCCCTGATTTCGAGGGGAACGAGAATGGAAGCGCAATGGAAGTACTGGCCGCAATCACCCAGGCGGCGTTGGAGGACCGATACCCCGAAGACCAATCACGGAAGCGCCGGACTGAAGCGGAACACCGTTTGGAAGACGAGCTGCGACTGGTGGAGCGCCATGGCCTGGGAGGCTTCTTCCTGGTCTATCGAGATATCATGGAGTTGGCACGAGAAGTCGCGACGCAGGTCCGGGGAGCCGCTCCTAGGGCGAACTCCGGGCTTCCCCCCGGTCGAGGTCGAGGCTCGTCCGTGTCGTCGATCATCTGTTACCTCATCGGCCTTTCCCATGTGGATCCCGTCGAAGCCGATCTCTTCCTGGGACGATTTCTGAATGACGCCGTGGGATCCGTCCCTGATATCGACCTGGATTTCCCTCGGGAGATTCGTGAAGAACTCATTCTGGCGGTCTACGAAAAATACGGACATGACCACGCTGGCCTTGTGGCCATTTTTCCTACATACCGCCTCCGCTCCGCTGTCCGGGAGGTAGGAAAGGCCCTCGATCTTCCCCCGGGTGACCTGGAGAAGGTGGCGAAGCTTGCCGAACACCGTTCTGCCGCCGGACTTCGGGAAGATCTTGCCCGATTCCCTGAGTTCCGAGAAAAGCTCAATAGCCGCCAGTGGGGCCTTTTTCTAGAGCGAGTAGAGGAGATTGGTGGTCTTCCTCGTCACATCTCCCAACATGTGGGAGGCATGATCATTTCCAGTCGGCCTCTTGTAGAATTGGTGCCCCTAGAGCCGGCAGCCATGGAGGGACGTTTCCTGTGCCAGTGGGACAAGGACTCATGTGACGACGCCGGATTCATCAAGATCGATTTCCTTGCCTTGGGAATGCTTTCCTTGGTTGAGGAAGCCGTAGATCTGATCGCGGAACGGAGCGGAAGGCTGGACCTCTCCCGCATCGACCTGAAAGACCCGGAGGTCTTTCGGCGCATCCAAGAAGGAGACACCGTCGGACTCTTCCAGGTGGAGAGCCGCGCCCAGATCCAGATGCTCCGTCGCACCCTTCCCTCCAACATCGTGGAGCTGGCAGTCCAGGTAGCGATCGTACGCCCGGGCCCTATCGTCGGTGGAGCCGTCAATCCTTACGTACGACGAAGGGAAGCCCAGAGAGCGAACCCTAAATACCAGATTCCCTACGATCACCCACTTCTCGCCACCGCACTCGAGGAAACCCTGGGCATCATCATATACCAGGACCAAGTACTCCAAGTTTGTAGGGATCTCGCCGGCTTCACAGATGGCCAAGCCGAGTCACTACGCCGAGCAATGAGCCGAAAACGTTCGAAGGACGCCATACGATCTCATTGGGAGGCGTTCCTCGAGGGAGCCTTGGCCCGAGGTGTGGGCGAAGAAACCGCAAAAGAGGTATTCCGACAGGTGGTGGGGTTCTCCGAATTCGGTTTCCCCAAATCCCACGCCGCTGCATTCGCGCTTCTCGCCTATCAATCGGCCTGGCTCCGTCATTATTACCCCACCGAATACTACGTTGCCTTATTCAATAACCAACCCATGGGGTTCTACTCCCTAGACGCCTTGGGAAGGGACGCCCGACGCAACGGGATCAAGATTCGGCTTCCCGACGTGAACTGTAGCGAAGTCATTTGTACGGCCGAGGAAAATGATCTGAGGGTAGGACTTGGATTTGTTCGAGGGTGGGGTAGCGACGTTTCCATGCAAGTGGTAGTGGAACGAGAGCGTAATGGCCCCTACGGCTCACTCGTGGATTTTCTGAGGCGAACTCCAGCCGTCCTCAAGCGACCTGCTGTAGAGAACCTCATCTGGGTGGGGGGGCTGGACGGGCTCGGGCTCACGCGTCGAGAACTCCTCTGGCAGACCGGGTTGTGGCTAGGACCGGACGAAGAACGTCGACGAGCGCGGGGAAGATCGGACGACCCACAATACTCCGTTGGATTCAGCGATCCCGACACGGATCGATCCTTCCACGATCTGGACGACCGGAACCGAATCGTGGCTGAATACCGGATGCTCCGTTTCTCCACGGAGCTACATCCTCTGAGCCTGGTTCGTGATCGGCTCCCCCCCTCGACCCTCTCTTCAGACCGATTACCTGAACTCTCCGAAGGGGCGACAGTGACACTGGCCGGCATTGTAATCGCCAGGCAACGCCCCCAAACTGCCAAAGGATATGTGTTTGTCTTAATTGAAGATGAATACGGTCACATAAACGTGATCGTGAAGCCGAAAATCTATGATAGATGCCGTGCTGCGGTACGTATGGAGCCGTTCTTGTGGGTCCGGGGAAAACTAAGAAAGGACGGAGCAACTCTGAACGTCATTGCTCAGGAAGTAAAAGCCCTTAGGGTAGCCGAGAACGGATCCCCTTCAAAAACACCTTCGCACGCCGAGGACTCCTTCGCCTACCTGAGTTCTCTGAGAGAGCACCCTCCAGGCACGAGGAGCTTTGGGTGAGCCTTCCGAGTCAATCCCAAAGTTAGTTGAAACTGGAGCGACCCCCTCGTCAGGCGACGGCATGTGAACTGCTCTCGGGAAGGGTGATCCCGAGCTCCTTCTGTATCGCGGCCCTGAGGAGCGGGAGGTGCCGGTAGCCGAGCAACCTCCGGAGCCGGGGCTCGATCTCGAGTAACACGGTCGCGAACCATCGGTGCTTCTGGCTCGAGGTCTTCCAGTGATCCACTCGTCCGCAGCGTTGCTCGGCCATGGCGTTGACGGATTCGAGTACGTTAGTGGTCTTCAGCGACCGGCCGACCAGAGGGAAGACCCCGAGCCGGTGGAGGGTCAAGGTCTCCTCGAACCCCTCGTTTAGACTGGCCACGGCAGACTGGTTCACCTCGCCGAGCTCGTGCTTGAGGGTTTTCAACGCCTGGGCGGCCTCCTTGTACGTGGGCCGTTGATACGCACGTTGGAGTCGCCGGCGCCAGTTCTTCTGCTCCGCCCTCGGCAGGTGCGAGATCACGTTCTCCCGTTTGTGCCACTGGCACCGTTGGATCAGCACCTGGTCCTTGAAGGCCGCGAGCACGCCGCTCCGGAGCCCCTTGGCCCCGTCGATCACCACGAGCGCTCCGGCCGACAGATCGAGACCTCGGTCCTTCAGGCCCCTGAGGAAGGACCGGATCACCACCGCGTTCTCCGTGTCGGTCTGGACGAAGCCGAGGAACACCTTGTCCCCCTCAAGCGTCACGCCGAGCGCCACCACCATCTCGTCCTCGGCGAAGCTCTTCCCGTCCAGGACGAGCGCCACCACGTCATAGACCGAGAGGTCCCGCTCCTGAAACTCCTTCAGCCTCGCGGCGGTGGCCTTCTTGAACTCCCGCGAGACCCTCGACTTCGACAGCCCGATCGCTCCGGGCACCGCCTCGACCGCCGCCTCGTAGTCTCGGCATGAGATCCCGAGCAGCACCTTCCGAAAGAGCCCCTCGTCCACCTCTCCGGCCGAGCCGTGGAGTCGCTCGTACGATGCGAGCCTCACCTCTCCGGCCCGGCCCCGCACCCGAGGTACTCGCACCGGATGCCGCTGGCCGCCCAACCTCACCGACCCGGGGTTGTGCCCGTGCCGGTATCCGCTCTCGTCGTCCCCCTTTCGGGCGTGCCGCCGCCCGGCCAGCTCCTCTACCTCTTCCTCGAGCATCCGGCTCACCTCCGCCAGTCCAAGCGGAATCAGCTGCCGGATCAGCTCCACTCGCGGGTCCAGCTCCAGCGCCTGGATCTCCTCCCAACTCATCTCGCTCGGTTCCCCAAGCCGCCGGTCCTTGCTTGCCCCGCTCAACCAGCCTCGGCATCCTTCCCATCGGTGGCCTCCTTCCTCTTTTGTTGGTCCCGTGGCGTGCTCGCACACCCACGTTACCTGAGGTCGGAGGCCGCTTCAATTTCAACTAAAGATGGGACTCACTCAGCCTTCCCGCCTCTTATTCCTCCCCTCCTTCACTAACCGTGAAGAAGATGGTGTCCGTGACCATGGGGTCGAGCGGAATGTGCATACCATCCGCTAGAACCGCTATCAAGCGATGTTCACCGGCGCCAACGCCTTCTAACATGTGAACGCTCGTACCGTCCCCCTTGTGAATGATCCCATCGACACCCGCGGGGATCACCTCACCCATCGGTGTGACATCGACATCTAGGAAGATGTGATGGTGGCCGGTGCCCGAATCCATGACGCCCGCCTCCACCACTGAAATACCCGTCGTCTCCAAGACGATCTCGACGCCCGGACCCGTGACCTCTGACCCGTCCATAGGCTGAGCAAAAGACACAGACCCTGATACCGCTGGCGGCGCCGCCATCTCCTCCATTCCACCCGGGGCCTGACCCTCGGGAGCGGCGTCACCACATCCGATGAGCGCGATTAGTCCTGCGGTCGGTAGCCACTTGATCTGCCGTCTTCGCATCGCACTTTCCCCCAAGATTCACGTTTTCATTTCGGGATCCCGGGCAGCACATGCCGACCAGGGCCTGGGTATCTTGACAAAAGTGGGCCGCGAGGGAAACCCCCGCCAGGGTACTGGATGGGCATCAGGGATTCCCGGACAGGATCTGAACTCGCCGGATCCCGGCCTGGCTCAACGCCGCTTGGAGGCCCCACCAGTCATCCGTGTCGGTCGGGTTTGGAATCAATATTCTGAGCGAGAACTCCTCGTCCGCAGCCCTTCCGTCGGCAAGGATAGCAACACCCTGATCCTCCGTACGGTCGTACCAGGCGAGGCGAACCTGATCCTCTTCCGTCACCTGCACACCGATCGGTTCAAGCTCAGACGGGCTCTGAACCACCCTCACACTCACCCCCCCGGGGAGCGCCGCTATCCGCGCGCGGATTTCTTCGCCGACTCCTTCAGAACCTCCGGAGAAGAAGGAAACCTCTCTGGCCAGGCCGATTCGACTCCACAAGCTCTCGGGGATGGCACTGGCCACACTCGCAAAAACAGACACATTGACGGTCCCGTCAGGGAACCTCACCAGCTCACCGCGAAGGGTACTCTCGCCTTCGAGAACGGTCTGCGCCCGCACCTGCGGTACTGCGAGAGAGACGATCGAGAGAGCGATCAGCCAGCTCCTCATGTTAAGCATCCGACGACCTCTGATACGCTCTCAATCCAAACTCTGGAATGATCGCAAGGATGTGATCGAAGATGTCCGATTGGATGTCCTCATAGTGCAGCCATCGCGTGTCCGATGTGAATACGTAGATCTCGATCGGCAACCCCTTCGGCCCCGGCGCAAGCTGTCGAACGAGAAGGGTCATGTCGTCGTGCACGCCGGCGTGCCGCTTCAGGTACTGGAAGATGTAGGCCCGGAGCGTCCCGACGTTGGTTAGCCGCCGCCGGTTGGCGACACGGGCTTCACCCTCCCTTGACTCCAGATTGTCGGCGTCGAGCTCGGCACGCTTGCCTTCCACATATTCGCTGAGCAGCTCCCATTCACCGAATTGCACCACCTCTTGGTCCGTGAGAAACCGGATGGTCGATTGGTCTATGTTAAATGACCGCTTGATACGCCGCCCACCCGACTCCTGCATGCCTCGCCAGTTCCTAAACGAATGCTCGAGGAACTTGTGCGTCGGGATGACCGAGAAAGTGAGATCCCAATTCTGGACCTTGACCGAGTTCAGGGCGATGTCCACCACGTCCCCATCGGCCTCGAACTGTGGCATCTCGATCCAGTCCCCCATCCGTAAGAGGTCATTGGTCGTGATCTGGATGCCGGCGACGAGCGAGAGGAGGGTGTCACGAAACACCAGCAAGAGGACCGCCGTCAGAGCGCCCAGCCCGCTCAGGAAGATGACCGGGGACCGTCCCATCACGATCGAGACCACGAGAATGAGCCCGGCCAGGTAGGCGACCACATTCGCAACCTGGAGGAATCCCTTGATGGGTCGCTCTTTCGCTTGGGGAAGCTGGGAATAGACTTGCTGGACGCCCTCTAAGGCAGCATCGAAGGCTCGCACGAGAACCACGACCATCGTGGCCAGGAGGAGGCGCTGAAGGATCGTGGTGATGCCCCCAGGGATCCCTGGAACCAGGAGCACCCCGTAGTACCACACGATCAGGGGCACACCCCAGGTGAGGCGCTGAGGCATCTGTGCCTCGAAGAGGGCGTCGTCCCAGTCGGTGGGGCTGTGGCGAGCGACGTGCTCCAAGAACCGGAGAACATAGCCCCGTACCAGCCGGTGAATGGCCTCGCCGAGGAGGATTACCATGGCGGCTACCGCCAGCCCACCCCAGAGGGGATTTGCGAGGAGCCACCCTTCGAGTGGGCGCAAGAACGGATGGACCGGGTTCATGCGGAGCCTGGGCTTGTCACAGTGTTGGTCTCCCTGGTGGTTGTCTCGTTTCCCCTTGATAGTCTGAGTACGAAATAGGCCCGAGGACCCGATCGGTGCAATGCGTTCACGGCGAGTGGACCCAAAGCAGATCTGCTGATAGCTTCTTCCCCATCACTCCATGCACGAACTAGAACCCGAGGTAAGAATACATGTCATGCAGAGTGGCGTCGAAACGAATCGGTTTTCTGTTTGGTGTGGCGTTATTGGCCAGCTGCGCCAGCGCCGAAGGACCTGCCCCAGCACCGGAACCGGCTGCTGACATGGGTGCCGCGCCGACTCCAGAGATGATTGCCGAGGGCGAGCAGATCTTCGGCGGCGCAGGCCGTTGTTCGGTTTGTCATGGCCCGGGCGCAGTCGGGGGCCGATTCGGTCCAAATCTTACTGACGACGATTGGGCGTGGATTGATCCAGCCAGCGGAACGGCGATGGCCGATCTCGCAAATCTCATCCGCACGGGGGTTACGGAGCCGCGGATCTCTGATTCTGGAATGCCTCCGATGGGGGGGGGAAATCTCTCGGACGCCCAACTCAACGCGCTGGCAGCGTATATCCTCTCCTTTTGATTCGACCCTCTAGACCGGCTGTAGCGTCGAACGGGGGTGCGGCCCATCGACTGTGACGGCACAAGCACCTTCAATTGACAACCGCGGTGCCTGAGCTTACCCTAGCCGTGGGCGGAAATCTGAAGGGCAGGAAGAAGATAGGTGACATGAGCAGACTGCGGGGATCTGAGACTCACTTGTTCTCGGGTCCTCTTTTTTGTTCTCCTTTTTTCCTCTCGGCCAACGCCCACGCAAAGTGCGAGAGCGGAGAATCTCGCAGCTGACAGGTGAGCGATCGGCAGGGAACGACTGAACCCCGATTTCACCAACAAAACACGGAGTACGGAATGCGCACCACCGGAACGGTAAAGTGGTTCAACGACGCCAAGGGTTTTGGCTTCATCACTCCCGAGGACGGCTCGAAGGACTGCTTCGTCCACCACAGCGCGATCCAGCAGGAGGGGTTCAAGTCCCTGTCCGAAGGCGAGCGCGTCGAGTTCGACCGAGTCGAAGGTGAGAAGGGCCCGGCTGCGGAGAACGTCGTAAAAGCGGCGGCCTGAATCCCAGCCGCATCGTGCGGTAGGCTCAGCGGACGAAGGCCCCCCAGCTCAGTTGGGGGGCCTTCGTGCCTTCCTTTGCGTGGTCGTCGCTCAGGGTCTCAATCGAGGGGGAGCCGCCCCTCCCATATGCCCTCGCTGACCAGGAATTCCTGAAGTGAGTCGGCCCGCACATTATGGTCTCGGACGAGGGAATCACATCGTGCAGACAGCGTCCTAAGGCCGTCGGCTTGCCTCTCCCACTGGGGTATCGACTCGTTGAAGGCCTCAACGTCGCTCATGTAGGCTTCGTAGAGCTCTTCCGGTACGCCCCTCGGGTCCAAGGCCTCGAGCGAGTCGAGCGCCTCGCGCAGAAGCTCGGTCTCACGGGTGAGCATCTGAAACTGGATCTCCCACTGCCCGCGGATCGTCAGGCAGGCATCGATGCTGCCCCGGCGCGAGACCAAGTCGTTTCGGAGCCCTGGGGCAACGGTAATCGGCGAGTTCTCTCGAGCGATGCGTTCCAACGTTGAAGCGCTGACAACCATCACGAGCAGGAAAACCCCGACCGCCACCCATCGCTTGGCCGGGCTGATCACGCCCTTTCTCCAACCGGAATCAAGTCGATCATTGGCCTTCGGCCGCGTACGAGATCCATGAAGCCAGCGCTTGCTGCTGAGATGACTGACGCCGCTGAAGATCACCTGAACATCGGCTCGCCCGAGAACCGGAGCAAGGATGTGCCCGCTTACTCAGGAGCGGCAGGATATAGTTGGGTTGCGGCACGGCACCGGTCCGTGCGAGGATTAGCTCTACTCACTCGTGTGGCTTCATCAGAGCCACCCAGCGATCGTGTCTCACCCGCTAGGAGGACTCGAATGCGGTACAAGTCGGTGGTCGTGATCGTATCCTTGCTGATCGGAGGCGGGCTCACCTGGGCGGAGACCGGCATCGCCCAGGAAATCAGTGCCCCTCATACCCATGTCCTGCACGTCCTCGATGCATTCGGGCCGACTCCGGACGGCCAGGGTCTGCTCCCCACGGCCCTTGCGGAAGCTCAGATCGCGGCCGAGCATGCTCGGCTCGCTGCGGGCAATCCCACCGATATGGATGTGATGATACGGCACACACGACATGTGTTGAACGCAATCGACCCTTCGGAGTTCGAAAGCGGTCCAGGATTGGGGTTCGGGGTGAGACCTGCGGCAGAGGGAATGGTTCAGCACATAGAGTTAGCCAGCGGCGCTGAGGGAGCTTCCGCTAGCGTTCAGACCCATTCAGTGCACGTCGCGGCTGCCGGGAGAGCAGTATCGACTCGGGCCGACGAGGCCATCGACGTAGCGAGGCAAGTCCTTGCTGCAGGCGTGTATAACCGAGCGTACCCCCTGTCGAACGCCTCGGGAGCCTCTGTCAGGAGCTACTCACCGGCGTCGATTCCTCAGGCGACGGTAGCGTTTCGTTGGAGACGGGTGAAGGGGGGCTCGAACAGGCCCAGCAACACATGGAGCTATTGGCCCAGGCTGAAGGCTTGGGGTGAATCGCCGCTAAAAGCCGAAACGGTCGCGCCCCATCCCGGCTACATCGAGCTGCCGACTGAACTTTAACGATACGGTCCGCTGCAGCAGCGTGCTTGAGAGCCCTGCGAGCCTCTCGGTCTGTCGTTCGTTGAACACGATAAAGAGACCCGTTCCGGCGGTATCGACCCAACCGAACCGAAGGTTTCCAGACCAAATGGCCGTCTGTGTATTGTACTGGAGTAGCGATTGAACGAAGACGTTTGGGCTGAACGAATAGCCAACACGGGTGCTCAGTAGCGTAGCGTCGAACTTCCCCCCCGGCCCCGGAAGCTCGATCCTGTTGTACTCCAAACCGAGTGCCCCGGCCAACGCCCCCCCGAGCTGGAACGATAGCGACGTGTTCCCCCCCTTGCGGGTCCCCGAGAAGAACTGACCGAGCAGGAGACTCGTCCTCCACACAACGGGCACCTGACTACTCGTGCTGAAGTCAGGATTGAACAGCCATCCCGAGTAATCTCCCGCCGGCACCTCTACGGTCGTGGAGTTCCCTTCGTCATCGACTCCCGTCGTAAGGCTCAGCGGCTCGTCGAGTCCATCGAAGATCCAATCATTGGCGTAGTTGAGCGAGCCGCCATTCTCGAAGCTCGTGAGGACGTGCATGTGAAAGGTGGCGGTCTCCTTGAGACCGCTGTCGAGTCCGTAGGAGGTCGTATAGCTCGTGTGCGGGCTGAACTGCCGAATGAAGTCGCTGCTAGGAACTCGAATATCACGCCAAATCGTACCGGAGACTTGTTGAAAGTCCGAACGGCGAAGAAAGCCGACCTCGGGATTGAAGTTCGCACCGATCCGATCGTAGGAGCTTCTGAACTGCCAGTTGGGATCCCGGTAGGTGGCCGTGAGGATAATCGCCTCGCGAGCGTCGGTCAGGCTCGGTTCGTCCGGCCGCCGTGCCGATGTGGCACCCAACACCCCCGTGAAGTTGAAGAATTCACCGATCCCGATGTTCGTATCTACCGCAAAGGTGCGGCCCTGGTCGTCCGATATACCGACGGCGGAGCGATCGGTGAACATGACGCCCACACCCGAGCGGTTCGGCAGCTCCTGCGCGAAGCGAGCTACCGTGAAGCGATCGCCGGACTGGTCGTCGAGGCCGCCCGTCTGCATATGAATGAGTCCAACGTCGAGGCCGCCAACCCGACCGCTCAATCGACTCCCCCACTCGATTGGGACCTTTGCCCCACTCTCATCGATCCCGATCCTGCGACTGAAGAACATCTGGGCCGATTGGTTGTTGCCGACCGCGAAGCGACCGGCGTTCTCGAGGAAGAAGGGACGCTTCTCCGGGAAGAAGAGGCTGAACCGAGTCAGATCCACCTGCTCGTCGTCGACCTCGACCTGTGCGAAGTCGGTGTTCACGGTCAGATCGAGCGATAACGCCGGGGTGATCCCGATTTTGGCGTCGGCGCCTAACTCGAAGGGATAGTCCACATCTGCGCTCAACTCCGGGACTTTTTGAGCCGAGCTGAGCGCGTAAGGCGTGAAGGTGATCTGGCGCTGCGCCGGAACCTCTAGTTGATCAAGAAGGCCGGCGTACGAGACGCGATAGATGTTGTCCTGACGAAGAAGGGGCGCCCAGTACACCTGCTCGTTCTTCCTGCCGATGAATCGGCCGAAATTGATTCCCCACTCGGTTCCAGTCCCGTAACGAAGTGTGGAGAACGGAATCCGGAAAAAAGCGTACCAGCCCTGGTCGTCGCGGTCGGTCGACACGGTCCAGCTGCCATCCCAATTGACGTTGAACCCCCCTTGGGCACCGCTCTGCTGACGTCCTTGGTTGCCAAGCGCGCCTCCCCTTCCCCTCCCCGTATTTCGGCCTTCGTCGATCACCTGGCCATCGTGCTCGATCCCACCGGGGTTCGTGGCAAAAGCGAAACCGTTTTCCTGGTCGTTGTAGGTGTCCATGACCACGAGAAAGGCGTCGAAACGGGTGAGGTTCGCGTCGCGTCGTTGCTCGCCAACGATGATCTGGTTCGGCTCCGAGTCGTAGAGCCACGCGCCGACATAGATCGCGTCCTCGTCGAATGCCACCCTCACTTCCGTGCGTTCGGAGGCGGGTGACCCTTGGACGGGCTCGCTTTGGATAAAGCCGGTGACGAGCTGGGCCTCACCCCAAGCCGCTGGATCCCGCCAGTTCGCTTCGGTCAAGCCCTCTGGAACCTGGCTCGCCGACATTCGAAGAATCCGGTCAACGGATGGCGTCGCGGCCTCAGATAACTCGGTTTGCGCGAGGAGGGGTCCGGCGACGAGAGCAAGCGCGATCCCCACGGGCGCCCAATAGAGAAAGTGCTTATAGGCCAAAGCGATCTCGCCCCATTCCTGCTATGTCCAGCTGTCGGCTGAACTTCAGGGATACCGTACGCTCGAGGAGACTGCTTTCGAGACCGGCAAGCCGCTCACTCTGACGCTCGTTGAACACGATGAACAGACCTGTACCGGCCGTATCAACCCAACCGAAGCGAAGGTTCCCAGACCAAACTTCAGTCTGGGTGTTGAACTGGACGAGCGACTGAATATAGACGCTCGGGCTGAACGAGTAGCCGACCCGGCTGCTAAGGAGCGTCGTGTCGAACTCTCCCCCAGGCCCGGGAAGCTCGATTCGGTTGTATTCTAGACCCAACGCCCCGGCCAGCGAGCCTCCGAACTGAAACGACAACGTGGTGTTCCCTCCCTTACGATTCCCGGAGAAGAACTGCCCAAAAACGAGATTCGTACTCCACACGACAGGGGCTTGGGAACTCGTGGAGACCGTAGGATTGAACAACAAGCCGGAGTACTCCCCAGGGGCCACCTCCACGAACGTCGCTTCGCCCTCGGCATCCACGCCTGTCCTGAGCGCGACCGGCTCGGCGAGCCCATCGAAAACCCAATTGGTGGCATGGCCGATCCGGGCACCATTCTCCAAGACCACGGGGAAATGGAGGTGCACATCGGCGGTCTCCTTGATTCCACCGTCAAGGCCGAACGAAGTGGTGTAGCTCGTGTGGGGTTGAAGCTCTCGAAGCCATTCTATGGAGGGAACCCGGATGTAGCGCCAAACCGTCCCAGACACCTGTTGAAAGTCTGAGCGGCGTAGGAAACCGACCTCCGGGTTGAAGTTCGCGCCGATTCGGTCGTATGAGCCACTGATTTGCCAGTCGGAATCCCTGTAGGTGCCTGAAAGGATGATCGCCTCCCGACCGTCGGCGAGGGTGGCCTCGCCTGGGCGTCTGGTCGAGGTCCCCCCGACAACGCCGGTGAAGTTGAAGAACTCGCCGATCCCGATGTTCGTATCGAACGCGAACGTACGCCCGCGGTTGTTATCGATCCCGATGGAGGAGCGCTCTGTGAACATCACCCCAACCCCGGAGCGATTCGGAAGCTCATGAGCGAAGCGGGCCACAGTGAATCGGTCCCCAGGCTGTTCGCTTCCTAGGCCCTCGGTCTGCATGTGGATCAGTCCGACGTCCAATCCTCCTACCCGCCCGCTCAGTCGGCTTCCCCACTCAATCGGCACAGGGATTCCATCCTCGCTGATTCCGATCCTACGACTGAAGAACATCTGTGCTGAGTTGTTGTTGCCTACCGCGAATCGCCCGGCATTCTCGAGAAAGAAAGGACGCTTCTCCGGGAAGAAGAGGCTGAACCGGGTAAGATCCACCTGCTCGTTGTCCACCTCGACCTGGGCGAAGTCGGTATTGACCGTCAAATCGAGGGAGAGGGCGGGCGTAATCCCGATCTTGGCGTCTGCGCCGAGCTCGAAGGGGTAGTCCACCTCTGGGCCTACGTCCGGAACCTTCTGAGCCGAGGTGAGGGCGTACGGAGTGAACGTGATCAATCGTTGGGCAGGCACATCGAGATCTTCTAACACTCCGGCGTACGACACCCGGTAGAGACTGTCCTGACGACGGAGGGGCGCCCAGTAAACCTGCTCGTTCTCGCGACTGATGAATCGGCCGAAGTTGATGCCCCACTCCTGCTCGGTTCCACTTCCGTAGCGGAGGGTGGAGAAGGGGATTTGGAAGAAGGCGTACCATCCCTCGTCGTCGCGGTCGGTTGAAACCGTCCAGCTACCATCCCAATTGATGTTGAAGCCGCCCTGAGCACCGCCCTGTTGGCGTCCCTGGTTCCCGCGCGCGCCGCCTCTTCCTCGGCCCGTGTTTCGACCCTCGTCGATCACCTGTCCGTCGTGTTCGATCCCCCCTGGGTTCGTCGCGAAAACAAAGCCATTCTCGCGATCATTGTATGTGTCCAGAACGACCAAGAAGGCGTCGAATCGGTTCAAACGGGCATCGCGCCGCTGCTCACCGACCACGATCTGATCGGGCTCCGTATCGTAAAGCCACGCACCGATGTAGACCGTCTGATCATCGAACGAAACCCTGACCTCCGTGCGCTGGGAAGCGGAAGACCCCTCGAGCGGCTCGCTCTGGATGAAATTGGTGATGACCTCGGCTTCGCCCCAGACCAGGGGATCGCGCCAGTTCGATACTGTGAGGGCCTCTGCTACGCGCCCGGCGGACGCTCTCATCACGCCTTCGGTGGTCGGCGTCGATAATTCGGGCACCGCGAGTTGCAGCTCTTCTTGCGCAAAGAGAGGAGCCGCCGTGAGTACGGCGAATACCGCTGACACCGCAATGTGCCAGATGCGGGCAGGCCTCGCTTGGCGCGCAGGTAACACTGGAATCATGACCCTTCCCGATAGACGATGTTAAATCAAAGCGTTCCAGGGCCCCTTCCATCCGAGCCCCGCCGCTTCACGGCGGTCGGCGCAAGAAGCCCTGGAACGCGGTTCACAGATCCGGATTACCGCCCCGTCATCACAGACGCCGCACGACGCTTATGGCGAGGCGTACAGCCCTTATTGACCTCCGTCCTCGAGTGAAGCGTGCTACTCTCGATCTTTAAGGTCACTCGGTCACATTCACGCGTACGTATGCATTCGTCCAACAACAGTGGAATTCGATCGTCGGGATCCCCTCGACCGCCTTGACACGCAGTAGGTACTGACCCGGCTCGGAGAAAGTCGCCCTCGTGACCGCCCGGCCACCCTCCTCCCCTACCACCGATTCCCATTCATCGAAGGTCACCTCCCCTGGGCCCTGATGTTGGAACCACCAAACCAGGTTCTGAGGATCCTGTTCCGGGTACACCCAAACGCCAAGCTCGACAGGTTCCCCGACACGCGCAGAGACCGGCTCGGCCACCTTTCCGTCCCGACCTCTCCACCCCTGATCACCTGGATCAAATTTCATGACAGCAGCGTGTGTATTGCGGGCGTCGGTGTCGACGGCGTCCAGGAGGTAATGGGGCGACCGCGTGTGACCCGGAATAGACCACTCGATGCCCCGGTGGTTCAGATTCCACACAACCTGCCGATCCCCAAAATCCCCAGGCACGACGACGGTGAACACGCCCCAGTGCCGCCTGGCTCCGTTACTGGGAACCGGATCGAAGTGGGTGGGCTGCATCCCGTCGTATTGACTCGGCTCGATGAAGTTGTCGGGACCGAGCGGGATATCCACAACCTCTTCGGTGTTCAGATTGTGATATCCGAACACGAGGGTGTGCGTACCATCTGGATTTTGGTAGTGGCCCTCGAACACCGGGGCAACCAGCTGCCCGGTCGGTCTAACGACCTCGACGGACCACTCGGAGTCCTCAATAGGGTGTTGAGCCCAAACCCCGCCCGCTCCAAGGAGAACGAAAAGTGCCGAAATACCTGCCGCGGCAACGTAGTTCCTTTCCATCGGACTGCCTCCTGCCGATCGACGGAGTCTTCGACCGCCGTGACTGCGCAAAAACCCATGGTAGAACAGTAAAAAATGAGCCTTCCGCCTGACGGCGTCAACCAGTGAAACCATACCCTGAGGGTTCGGCTCTTGGAAATTTAGAGCCTCCGGCCCCATCCGGAGTCGTACCGTCTGCGCTGGCAACGGATGGGAACCCTACCGTACACAGGCGGATACTACTGGTCATGTGCACTGGTACGCCTAGAAGCGATGCTCATTGGGTTTACGACCCAAATTGAACGGGAGAACACCCTGGAACCGCGAGCTTTGGGATTGAGAGTGAAAGTGATCCAACGGACGGTCTTCTTCACTACGGTCGCGATGATACTGGCGGTCCTCGTCGAACAGCCCGGTTCGCTCATAGCACAGGAGATACCGGTCTCGGCCCGACCGTGGAGCGGCTCCGTCCTGGTGCCCAGCGGCGGACCGATCATTCCCATCTTCGATGGCTGGTATCCGAACGCAGATGGTACCAATACGCTTTGCTTCGGATATTATTCAGTGAATTATGAAGAAGACCTAGATATTCCCTTGGGGCCCAACAACTTCATTGAGCCGAGCCAATACGACGGAAGGCAACCTGATTATTTCGAGCACATCCCCGAACGGCCCTTCTCCTACAGGCGGCGCTACTGCGTCCTCCCCATCCAAGTGGCGGAGGATTTCGGGCCTGATGATTCGGTGGTGTGGACGTTACAGCGAGGACGAGAGGAGCCAATCTCGGTACCAGGACGGATGCTCGTCCCATATCGATTGGACGAACCGACCTCTCCGGGCCGAGGAGATGTCGCCCCCGAGATCAGATTCGAGGCGGAAGGCGCGGAAGCGATGGGAAGGACCGGGATAGACGTCGGGCCTGTGTCCGCGGAGGTCGGGATGCCGCTGGAGTTGGAGGTTTCGGTGGATCACCCAGAGGATGAGGTCTGGGTCGGCTGGGCGAAGCACCAGGGCCCGGGACCGGTGACGTTCTCTGAGCAGAACACGATGATGGATCCGATCAGCCGGGCCGCGACGACTACGGTCCACTTCAGCGAGCCCGGAGAATACCTCATTCGAGTTCAATCGATCGACGATCCGGTCGAAGCGTTCGAGTTCCACTGTTGTTGGACAACCGCGTTTGTGGAAGTTATCGTCGAGTAGCGTTTTCGCCTGTAAAACCGGGGCTTTGCCGAGTTCTGGGATACACTGAAGCGAGTCAAGGAGTGGCGGATATGAGCATGAGTTCGAAAGGGTCCCCGTGGGACCGCAGGTGCTTGGCGGCGGTGGGAATCTTCCTGATGGCCGTTACGGCTCTGGGTCTCCCAATTCACGGCTCGGCCCAAACAGCCGAGGACACCCCGACATTCTCCGCCGATATCGCGCCGATCTTTCAACAGTCTTGCCAGGCCTGCCATAACCCAGACGGGATCGCACCGATGTCGCTCCTAACATATCAGGAGGCCCGTCCTTGGGCGGCACTGATCAAGGAGCAGACCCAGATTCGTCACATGCCCCCCTGGCACCTCGACAGAGAGGTCGGAATCCAGGAATTCAAGAACGACATTTCCCTGAGCGACGATGAAATCGAGACGATTGCACGCTGGGCGGACGCGGGAGCGCCCGAGGGTGACCCCGCGGATCTACCGCCGATGCTCCACTTCCCAAAGGGGGGAGCGTGGACCGCTGAGGCGGAGTTAGGCCGTCCGCCGGATGTCATCGTTCGTTCGACGCCGTTTACCGTTCCAGGCAACGGTCAGGACCAGTGGTGGAGTCCCCTGGTTCCTTTCGAGGGCCTCGAAGAGGAACGTTGGTTGATGGCCGCTGAGTTCAAGGCCGCCTATCCCGACGGCAAGAAGGTGGTACACCACGGACATGCGGTCCTGAGCATCGGCAACGAAAGGGGCAAAGGGGTCGCACGTTACGGAGTGGGAAAGACCTGGGAAATCTATCCCGAGGGCGTCGGGATGCGCATCCCGGCTGGAGAGGGGATGGTGAGTTGGAACCTGCACTACGCCGCGATCGATCACGACGTTGTGGACGACGTGGTGGAAGTGGGACTTTGGTTTTACCCCGAAGGGCAACCGCCTCGAATCGCGACAGAGGGAGAGATGCTCTTCAGAGCGGACAATCCCGAGTTCATGAGGGGACAGGACATCCTCATTCCCCCGCACGGCTACCAGGTGATCCAGGGGGTGCACAAGCTCGAATCGGCGGCCGTCATCCACAGCGTCCGACCGCATCTTCATACACGCGGCAAGACGATGACGGTCGAGGCGATCTACCCGGATGGGAGAAAGGAGCTTCTGAGTCAGGTCAATAACTACGACCACAATTGGCAGAACACCTACACCTACGCCGATCACGCACGGCCGCTTCTGCCCATGGGCACCATGCTGGTTGTCACCTCGGTCTTCGACAACACCGCGGACAATCCGATCAA
The DNA here is from genome assembly GCA_965215925.1 of Longimicrobiales bacterium. GTDB lineage: Bacteria > Gemmatimonadota > Gemmatimonadetes > Longimicrobiales > Gaopeijiaceae > JAAXGI01. The sequence continues at coordinate 1,050,104 of CBDCEQ010000003.1, forward strand.
CCCTGATCCGGACCAATGGGTGATCTTCGGACGGCGAGGCCCGGACGAGATGAGCCACATGTGGATTGGGATCACGTACATTCCTGACGAGGAGCTTGAGCGCCTCGTGAGCGAGCGGGATGAGCTGAAGGACTCGAACGAGGTGGCTCAGGTGCGTTAGCGGTCGTCATTCTCGAGCGCTATCCGCCCACCGGCGGTTCCGCATGAGAAAGGAGCCCGGAGGGAGTGATCCCTCGGGGCTCCTTTCTTGTCCGCTACTGCCCGCTTCTCGGGGGTCAGTTCCCGTTCAACCTGATGAACTTTTGGACCCGATGTCCCGTCTGAACCTCGCCCGTGTAGAGGTTACCCTGGGAATCGAAGTCCATGTAGTGAAGCCAATCGAACTGGCCTGACTGTATCCTTCCGCGTCCCCACGAGTACACAACCTCGAGCGTTTCGCGGTCCAGGGTCCAAACCTTGTTGTTGGTCCCGTCGGGCACATAGATGAATCGCTGCTCGGTGTCCAACGGGTCGAACTCGACCTCCCACGTGGATCCCGGCCCGTATGTTTCGGGCGCGAGGACCGATTCCATCACGTAAGTCCCGTCCTTTTGGAAGACCTGGATCCGGTTGCTCGGACGGTCGGTGACGTAAACCAATCCATCGTTCGAAATCGCAACCCCGTGGACCGGCGTCCGCCACGTGCGGCTCGGCGGGGCATTGGGATCCCAGGGACCGGGATCCTCATCGACTGGCATCTCACCGTAAGCACCCCAATGCCTACGGTATTCACCTGTCTCGGCGTCGAATACGGCCATACGACGATTCCCGTACCCGTCAGCCACATAGATCTCGTTGGTCTCCGGATCGACCTCCATCACTGAAACCTGGTTCACGGAGTTCACATCGTTGCTGCCCTCGCTTACCCCAACTGCGCCGATCTGAAAAACGAACTCCCCGTCGACCGTGAACTTCATCATATGGTGATCGTTCGCACCGTTCCCGGCGACCCAGACAAAATCGTTGTGATCGACGTGGATCCCGTGCTCACTGTTGAACCACTGATACTCACCCGTGGGGCTGTCTCCCCCCCATGCGTGAATCACGTTCCCGTCCGGGTCGAAGGCTAGGACCGGAGGGGCAGTCGTACAGCAGAGAGACTGCAAGGGGTCGTGGCCCCACGTTTGATCCCGATGGGTCTGAAGCGGGGTTGAGCCCGCGTTCGTGCCCTGCACGGTCCAAGGACGATGGATGATCCAGAGATTGTCGTCACCATCGACGGCCGTACCGGCGATCTGGCCCATGATCCAGTTGTTGGGAAGCGGCTGCGGCCAAAACGGGTCGACTGTGAACTGTGCCACTCCCTCCGGAACCTGCGGTCCCGACGCATCGGCGGGGTGGTTCCCCATTGCCGGCATCGCCATTGTCTGAGCCATACTCCCGACATCCGGGACGCCGCCAGCTTCACAACCTAGTACCGTGATGCTCACGGCCAGGCCAACGACGACTGGCCAGTTCTTTGGCACTTTGGTGTTCATAACTCTTTACCTCTACGCAAAAGGGAACCGAAACGCGAGATTCCGAGCGGACCGATAGGATACCTGGCGGCCTGCCCACTGACAAGCTCCTCCCAATCTGTTAGGCCGGGCTGGCGCAACTGGCGGAGTGAGACGGGGTCGACCACATTGGTGTGGCCTTTCAGTTCGCGGACCTGCGCGACCGACGCACGTAGTCTGTTTCAGTCTGTTTCGCCTCCATCACCAGGAAAACCAATGACGCCTATTCGTTCATCCGTGGCGAGTCTGGTACTCTCGCTGGCGCTCGCGGCCGGCGCGGGAGCACAGGTGACTGGCTTTGAGCCGGTGACCGACGAGGTGCTGCGCAGTCCCGCCGATGGGGACTGGCTTCAATGGCGACGCACCTACGATGGATGGGCCTATAGCCCACTGGACCAGATCGACCGTGGGAATGTCGGCAGCCTCCAGCTTGTTTGGTCCAGAGCGCTGAATGCCGGGCAGGTCGAGCTCATCCCGCTCGTCTATGACGGGGTGATGTACCTCCCGCATCCCGGTGGCGTCGTCCAGGCGGTAGACGCCACAACCGGCGACCTGATTTGGGAGTATCGGCGTGACCCACCGGAGGGCGGGGGCCGCTCTTCCGGTACACGTAACATCGCGATATACCAAGACAAGATCTTCTACGCGTCTCCGTTCGACGGCTTCCTCGTCGCACTCGATGCCCAAACCGGGGCCGTCGTATGGGAAACACAGGCCCACGATCCGGAAAGGGATAGAGCTCGGCATTCGGCCGGGCCAATCGTTGTAAGAGGCAAGGTCTTGACCGGCCGGTCCTGCCAACCCGGGGGCCTGGCGGGAGGCTGCTTCATCGCGGCCCATGACTCCGAGACCGGGGAAGAGTTATGGCGCCGGTTTACCGTCGCGCGACCCGGAGAGCCGGGAGGGGACAGTTGGGGAGGCCTCCCCCTGGAGGATCGGTGGCATGTATCACCCTGGATGCCGGGTACCTACGACCCTGAGCTCGACCTCGTGTACTGGGGAACCGGAGTGCCGGGGCCCTATACGGGGGTATCCCGCGGCTCGGAGGGCGGAGATCTGCTCTACTCGAACTCCACTCTGGCCTTGGACCCAGAAACCGGTGAGATCGTTTGGTATTTCCAGCATCTCCCTGGGGACGAGATGGATATGGATCACGTCCACGAAAGAATCCTAGTGGACACGACCTTTGAGCCTTCGGACGAGCTCGAATGGTACAACCCGGAACTCGCGGGGCAGGATCGCAAGGTACTCTGGGTTGCAGGCAAGGCGGGCACCCAGTTCGTGCTCGATCGAGAAACTGGTGAGTTCCTTTGGGCCCGACCCATGCTTCACCAGAACGTCATCATCGATATCGATGAAACAGGCCGGGTCACCACCGACCCGGAGCTGGTCTTCGAGGAGTTAGGGGATATGCTGTTCGCAGGACCTCGCGCTGGGAAGGATTGGTGGTACGGGACCTATAGTCCGCTCACAAACGCCGTCTATCAGCCATTGTTGAACGCGTGGGTCGAGCAGACGGCCCTCGAATGGCCGGGGAGCGGGTATGCAGCGATACGGAGAACGGTCCCATCACCCGACCAGTCGGAGATCACCGGCATGGTCAAGGGATACAACGTGGCGACGGGTGATCTGCTGTGGGAATACGGGCAAGCCGCCCCCTGGCTCGGTGGACTCGTTGCCACCGGCGGCGGTCTACTTTTCGGCGGTGACATAAATCGGAGATTCCGAGCCCTAGATCAGGAGACCGGAGAAGTGCTGTGGCAATCGATCCTGAATAGTCGGATTACAGGTGGCGCTATCAGTTACGGAGTCGATGGCCGCCAGTACATCGCGGTCGCGGCAGGAGGCGGGAGTTCGGGCTCATACGAGACCTTCGGCCTCACGCCCGGGGTGAACCTCGAGGCCCCGCGTGGGAGCAACACGATTTTCGTCTTCGCGCTCCCGGAATCCGAATAGGGGCGGAGACCACGAGATCACGGGTCCCTCTACCCCGCCTGGGGGCTTCATTACCAGCGAGAAATAACGACGCGCTGGTCCGTGTAGAAATCGATGGCGTCTCGACCTTGCGCCTTCAAATCGCCATAGAATGAAGCCCGTGACCCACCGAAGGGAAAGAAGGCCATGGGCGCCGCCACGCCGATGTCCACACCGATCATGCTGATTCCCGCACGATAACGAAACTCGCGGGCCGCCCGGCCACTCGTCGTGAAGATCGAAGTCGCGTTGCCGTATTCGATGCGATGCATCAACTCGAGCGCTTCGTCTACCGAACCCACGTGGTTCAACTGACCGACCGGGCCAAAAATCTCTTCCCGGCCCACGACCATCTCCGGATCCGTGTCTGTGAAGAAGGTTGGGCCGACCCAATGCCCTTCGGGTGTTTCGGGACCGTCGCATCACGCCCATCTAGTGCCAGCCTCGCGCCTTCCGCAATGCCTTTCTCGATGTAGGCCAGCACACGCTCACGATGGGCGCCCGAGATGACCGGCCCCATATCCACGCCCTCCTCCAGCCCGTAACCCATGCGAATTGATGCGGCACGATCGAGTACGCTCTCTCGTAGAGGCAAATAAGCATCGCCCACACCCAGCACGACACTCCCGGCCAAGCAGCGCTGACCTGCGGCCCCCATGATCGAGGAGACGACTGCTTCGCTCACCAACTCGAGGTCCGCGTCGGGAAGCACGATCATGTGGTTTGTTGCGCCACCCAGAGCCTGAACTCGTTTGCCATGCTCCGCAGCCTTCGCATAGACGAAGCGGGCAACCTCGCTCGACCCGACGAACGAAGCGCCAACTACGTCGGGGTTCTCGAGCAGGCCCTCGACCGCTTCCCTCCCCCCATGCATGACGTTCAGCACGCCTGGCGGAAGTCCAGCCTCTCTAGCCAACTCAACGATTCTCTGGTGAGTGAAGGGATCGCGCTCGCTCGGCTTGAGAACCACCGTGTTTCCTGTGGCCACAGCATAGGGCCAAAACCACATGGGGATCATCACCGGGAAGTTGTACGGAGTGATCACCGCGAACACGCCAAGCGGCTGTCGGACCGTCTCGCAGTCTACTCCCGATGAGATATCTTCAAGGGTATCTCCCATCATCAGGGTGGGGATCCCGCAGGCATGCTCGACGTTCTCGATGCCCCGCTGGATTTCTCCCCGACTCTCAGACACCGTCTTTCCGTGTTCGCGCGTCAGGCTCTTGGCTAGCTCATCACCATGTTCGTCCAAGAGCATCTTGAGGCGGAACAGTACGCGAGCCCGCTCGATTGCCGGCGTCTCCAGGCCGGAAACGCGGCCTTGGCTGCCCCCACCGCGACGTCTACGTCCTTGCGCCCAGAAAACCGCACTTCACCCAACGGCTCACCCGTTGCTGGATTCGAGACGGCAACGGAGTCGGAGCCGGTGGGGGCGACCCACCCACCGTCGACGTAGTTCGGCACCGGTGCGACGGACCCGCTATCAGATCCAACCCAGTTGTCCATAGTATCCCTGCGAACTCCTAGCCGAGCGGTTTCAGTACGGCAGGAAATAGAGCACGGGGGCCAAAAAGGGAATCAGCAAGAGCATCATCGTGATCGCGTAGCCAAACATTTCACGCGCCCTTAGCTCGGTGATGGCCAGGAGCGGAATCGCCCAAAAGGGGTTGAGCAGATTCGTGTGCGCGTCGCCGACAGCGTAGGTCACGATCGTCTGGCCGTGTGGAATCCCCAGCTCCGCCCCAGCCGTCAACATCGGCCCGCCGATGATCGCCCACTCGCCGCCCGCAGATGGCACGAAGATGTTGAGGACCCCTCCGGTCATCCAGGCAACCACCGGAAAGGTCTCTTGCGTGGCGATCGAGAGCAGCGATTCGGTCATCGTGTCCACCAAGCCTGTCCCGGTCATTATCCCAATGATCCCAGCATAAAACGGGAAGAGCAGAACGATCCCTGCACTGCCCTGAATCGCCGAGTAGAATTCCTTCAGATATCTGGCCGGGCTCACGTAAAGGACCAGGCCGATCATGAGGAATCCGAAGTTAAACACATTGAGGTCGAGTGCGCCGAGACCCTCTGTGAAGAAGGCTCTCAGGGTAAGCGCGACGCCGGTCAGTGCGAGGATCCCGCCAAGCATCTTGCTGTTGTCGATCCGGTCGGCTAATGCCGGCGTCTTCTGAGGGGCGCCTGCAGGGCCCACATCTTCGGTCGCGGCCTCCGCGGATCCGGCCTCGAAGTTCTCGACAGGCTCCTCATCGCCAATATCGACGTAGTACTCCATGCCCCGGCAGTTCTCCTTTGGTGGGCACAGCAAATACAGCATGATCGACGCATAGACGAGGGCCAAGACCGTCAAGAGCAGCGGATATGGGTGAAAAACCCATTCTGTCGAAGGAATCACTCTGTCGACGATCCCTTGAAGCATGAAGATGTTTCCATCGGTAGCCTGAAGAAGCCCGGCGGAGCTGGACAGTCCCCAACCCCAGGTTAGGCTCATCCCCATGTATCCAGCGACGGCCAGCAGCGGATAGTGAGCTGCCATTCCGCTCTTCACCCCCTGTTTTCCCATCTCTCGGGCTAGGATTGCGCCGAAGACCAATCCGAGGCCCCAGGAGATCCAGCCCGTCAGCATCGATCCGACTCCCACCAGCACGACGGCCTGACGTCCATTCTTCGGAAGCCGCACGAGGCGAAGGATCATGCCCTTCACCCGCGGGTGATAGGCGACCACCGTTGCGGTCACGAGAATGATCACCATTTGCATTGCAAACTGCAGCAGGTTCCAGAAGCCCCCGTACCACGAGAGCGCGATCTCCGTCACCGGGGAACCCTCCCAAACGAACGCCGCCACGGCTGCGACATAGGTCAGGATGATCGCGAAGAGGAATGGGCTGGGCATCCAACGCTCTACCCGGTCCGCAATCGCCTCACCGAATCTCTGAACCGGTGTGAGATCCGGCTCTTGGGGTGTTTGCAGAGAGGTGGCGCCTGTCCCGGCCGATCCCGTCGTCATGGTTGTCTCCTTGGCCGTTTGCGAACCAGGTTGTCAGGCGGCGGCTTCCGACCGTGCGGGTGGGCCGCAGGGTGAGCTTCGGGAAAGGACGAACGAGTGGCGCTGGCTGGTCAGCCAACCGATGCCCGGAACTCCCTTACGGAGTGACAGTGACGTTCACGTAGGCGTTTGTCCAACAACACTGGTTGCTGTAGCCGCCGTTCAGCACCTGTACGAGTACCACATAAGTACGGCTGCCGCAAACCGGGCTCTTGGGCCTGACGTCAGCATATGCGGCCTTACTCGAAACGTCGCCGAATCGTTCCAACGAGCCGTCCCCTGGCTGCTTCGGGCTCCTACCAACTCCCCCCGAGGGACGGCTGGTCATCCGACCCGTCGATGTCGGGCCTCTGGGACCACAGGATGCCTCGAACAAGCAACTCGGTGTCGTCCGTTAGCTCTTCCAGGAGCCTCATCGCCATCTCCTCGGTCAGCGGCCCTGGATCCCCCCTGGCAAGGGTCTCCTGGGCTCCTACCATGACTCCCTCCGGAGTACCGGGATTCTCCAATAGCGGGACGTCCTCGGATGGCTGCGGGGCCTCTTCATCATCCGATTCCGACGGGGGGCCTTCCGACCCTTCCTCGGGATTCTCGACTTCACCCTCCCCGCTGTCTGCCGGACCCTCCTCGAAGACCTGTGGCAGCTCTCCAAAGGTCTGGACCGCTAGCGCGAGGTTCCACTTCGCGTCCTCATCCAGGGGATCCAGGCGTAGCGCGGCCCGGTTGTGGTCGATCGCGCCTGCCAGAAGGGGGATGGCCGAAAACGGATCGCTGTCCCCGTCGACGCCCGTGAGCAGCCGGTACCCCAAATTGTAGTGGGCGCGCTGCTCCGCCGTAGAGTCCCCACCCTCGGTTGCACTTAGCAGATACCTTTCAGCCTGTTCCGATCCGAGTTGGATCAATGCCGTTCCCAGGTTGTACGATGCCCGAAATCCGACCGCTGTCGTATCGATCCGCACGGCATAGATGTCCGCCGCAGCTCGCGCATCACCCTCCCGGTAGAGCCGGTTTCCCCGCTCCATGGCCGTTCGACTCCTGCCAATCGCGACAATCAGCAGTAGGCCGGCCAACGCGAGCCCTACCCACGCTCGTACTGGCAGCACTCCCCTTCGAGGAACGATCACCCCTCCCTCCCCCGTCGCACTCTCTGGCCCCGACCGCCGGATACGTCCCAAAGGCTGTCTATGAGCAGCAGGAGCAGGCCCACACTCGCCAGGGCAAATGTGAGATCGAACCCGGCAAGTGTGGGCCCGCCGATCTGATTCCGAGTGGTAGGTTCGATCGCCCGATAGACCCGACGGAGTCCGCCGTTGTCTTCGGCACGGGTGTATTCGCCCCTGCCTTCCTCCGCAATTCTCCGAAGCAGTGGCTCCTGCAACCGCGATACCCCTGGCGCCCCCATCCCATCGAGCACCGGCCCCCCCATCTGGTAGGTGGCTCGAGGAAGGGACATCTCTCCTCCCCTTAGGGTGCCGACCCCGACCGTATGTATCGAGATGCCCTCGGCGACCGCACTCTGGACGGCCGCCTCGATCTCTTCATCCCGCTCTCCTGCCTCTCCGTCGGTGATGAGAACGATGCTTCGGTCTCCCGATTCCGAGTCGGCCGAGAGAAGTGCTGAGGCTTCTCGAATCCCGGCGGAAACCCGAGAACCGGGGTCCTGTGCGCTCACAGTCGTGGGGGTCACCCCGCGGAGAAGAAAGACGAGCGCGGTGATATCCGCAGTCGGGGGAGCCAGGATATATCCTTTCCCGGCGAAGAGAAGCAGGCCAACCCGGGCACCCTCCGCTCGATCTAGAGTCTCCCCGGCCAATTGGACGGCTCGGGCCAACCGGGTCGGGGAGACATCCGTCGCCTGCATGGACGCCGAGACATCGATCGCGAGAACCACGCTCTTTGGTAGCTCGGGCGCCCCACCCGCAGTGTCACTCCCCGCGCGATCGGGCTCGGCAGCAGCGCCGGCCAGCGTGAGCGCAGCCACGACAAGAAGAGCGATCCGCTCAGTCCGAAGACGATACAGGTCCGAATGCGATACCCTCCCAGCCCCTCGAGGCCCCCCGAGGAAGTTCGCCAACCGTCTCCTGCGACGGCTGTGACTCAGCAAACCGACGACGACCAGGAGTGCGACGCCGACACCGAGCTGGAGAAAGACGGGGTAGGCGAACGTCATGGCACCACCCCCCACCGAGAGCCCTGCAGAACGCTCGCGACACCCATTAGAAGAAGCGCCAGCGCAAGGAACCACACGCGTTGAGGTTCGCGCGTTTCAGATTCCAATAGTCCACGAGCAGGAGATTCGAGTCGGTCGATTTCCGCGTAGATCGAGTCCAGCGACGCTGCATCACCGGCCCGAAAGTACCGACCGCCCGTGACGGCCGAGACGCCCGAAAGAACGGTCGCAACCTCGACCGGGCTTTGAGGCCCCCGACCCACGGTGGGCGGCATGCGCGCCGGCCCGTCTGTGGGCACCATGCTGATCGAGTGGATTCTGATCCCCATCGTAGCGGCTGCTCGCGCGGTAGCTAGAGGAAGGACTCCGGCGGCGTTGTGTGCCCCATCCGTGAGCAGAACGACCACTCGGGCGCCTCGCCCCGATTCTAGCAGCTGATGCATCGAAGTCAGGATCGCGCCGGAGATGTCCGTTCCGTTGCGGACGAGCTCGACTTCTAGCGATCGGACTCCCGCCGCGACGAGCTTTGCGTCGGTCGTGGGAGGAATCCGAGTGAAGGCCTCACCAGCGAATCCCACGAGCGCCAGCTCGTCCTCGGCTCTACGCTCCGCGAACCGGATCGCGGCTTCGCGGGCCACTTCGAGCCGGGTCTCCCCGTCCATATCCTCGGCCAGCATCGAGGTCGAGAGGTCCACCGCCAGCACGATGCCTCTCTTCTCCGGTGATGTCTCTCGGACGAGCGTGACACGTTGGGGACCGGCAAGCGCGAGGATCACGCAGGTCATAGTCGCGGCACGGACGAGCCCCGGCAGGCCCAGAAGGATGCCCGATCTCGCGACCCACTTGTCGGGAAGAAGCCGCGCAGTTTCCCCGCGGGCGAAGAGCACTCCCCCAGTGCGCGGCCACACGAGGAGGCCCCAAAGTGGAAGGAACAGCAGCAGGTAGAGCAGGTCGGGCCGCTCGAACTGGACGGACATCAAGGAGTTGACCAAGGGTCCCTTAGCCGACCTCCGCTACCGATCCCAAAGGGTGAGGGGAGGGACTAGGGATCCCCCAACCTGAACACATACAAGGCGTTGGCCTGGGGACGACTCACGAACTCAGTCGCGAGGAAGGTCGCGACCCGCCACGGACTCCCGCCGTTCCGCGCTGCGGTCATAGCAACGTATTGCACCCCGTCCACTTCGAAGGTCATCGGGAACCCTTGGACCGACGTACCCAGCCGCGTCCGCCAAAGCACTTCTCCGGTTTCGATGTCGAAGGCTCTGAACCACCGGTCGTAGTCCCCGGCAAACGCGAGCCCTCCCGCCGTGGTCAGCGTGGCGGTGAGGAAGGGAGCTCTCTGTTCGATGCTCCAGACTTCCTCCATTGTGGCGACATCGACGGCCGCGAGCTTCCCGAACATGCCGTCCGTACCGGGCATCGGCTTCCAGGCTCGTTCTCCTCCACTGCCTCCGGAGCCAGCCTCGAGAACGATCTCACGGGCGGTCATCTCCATGCAGCTCTGGCTCAAGGGAAGGACCATCAAGCCGGTATCGGGAGAATAGCTCGTCGCCTGCCAGTTGTGTCCCCCCGCAGTAGACGGGCACACGTCCACCCAGTCACCGATCCCAGCATTCTGAATGTCTTCCCGATAGGTGACCGCGCCCGTTTCAGGGTCGATCGAAAGAATGTTCTGGAACACCATCTCCTTCATCCCCAGGAAAGTCCCGTCGCGCCTGTCGAGCTTCCATAGGACGCCATGCTTCCCGATGGCTAAGAGGGACGGCCTACCCTCGATGTCCGCGAGGACTTGCTCGAACCCCTCATCCATGTCGAGGGACTCCGCCGGAACGTGCTGCCGGTACCAGACGAGGTCCCCATTGTCCACGTCCAAAGCCAAGGTCGAGTTCGCGAATAGCGTGGAATCCGCCATCGTCTGTCCGCGGCTGACCGCCATCCACGGCTTCGCCTGTGCAGTGCCGAAGTAGACCAAGCCAAGCTCTGGATCCCAGCTACCGCCGTTCCACATCTCCGCCCCGGCCCGTAGCTCGAAGGGCATGTCCCCCCAGGTGTCCCCACCTGGCTCGCCGGGTCGAGGGATCACCTCAGTGCGCCAAAGCTCCCGACCCGTCCGGGCATCGTAGGCATTGACGAAGCACTTCTCTTCTGCAAATCTGCCGCACCCATTGACCCCATTGATCACCTTTCCATCGGCTACGATGGGGCCCGCCGTGTTACCGAATCCGGTCTCGTCCTCCCAGCGCACGCGTCCGGTCTGAGCCTCTAGCGCAACCATCGCCCCGTCAGGCGTAGCCACGAGGACGAGGTCCTCCCAGAGAGCGACACTCTGTACCCGCTGTCCCATGTTCGCGTCTTTCCGGCGATACTCCCAGAGGATCGTCCCGGTCGCGCCTTCCAGCGCTTGGACGGAGCCGCCCGCAGTCGTCAAGAAGAGGACACCATCCCTTTCCAGGGCAGCCGTGCGGTACCGGCTTCCGTCGGGAAGCGCCCAGACCCAAGCAAGCTGCAGTTCGTTGACGTTATCCCTATTGATCTGGTCGAGTGGGCTGAACCCGTTGGACGTCGGAGAACCCCGCCAATGGAGCCAGTCCCCTGGAGGGGGAGAAGCGAGTTCGGCGTCGGAGACGGGGTCGTAGGACTCGACGGCTCGAAACGTCTCAGTGATGCTTGTCGCCGTCTCGGACAGGTCGCCGAGGAACTCCGGCGCTACCTGTCGGGTCTCTGGGGACCGAATCCTCCCGGTCCGTCCGGGGACCGGCGGCTCACCGCCTACTTCTGCCACAACAGCGGCCGTGCCCGGGATGACGGTGCCTGTCGAGGCCATCGTCAGAGCGGCGGCGCCCGCCGTCACCTCGTTGGCTTGGAGGAGGTAGGCCACAATGGCTGGAACCTCATCCCCTGACAGAGATCCGGGGGCCTCGGGCGGCATCGTAGTCGAGATGAGATTGAGAAGGTCACCAACCGGCCTGCCCCCCCAGATATTTCTGAAGTTGGGGCCGGCCAGCTCCGGAGCCTCAAACGACCCCTCGAGGTTCGCCAAATGACAGACGGCACATTGGGCTTCGTATGTCCCGGCCCCGGACTGAGCTTGAGCAACCGTGTAGTTGCCCTCGATCTGCAGGGCCTCGGCCGGCCGCACCTGAGCCAGAAGGATCAGTATCAAGAGGGCCCCGAGGCTGCCGAGAGCTCTGGTCATTGCGATCGGACCTCCGCTGACCGTGGCCTGAGCGGGAATCCTGAATCGGTTTCGATCGATCTTCATCTGTTGACGCCGTCGTCTAGAGTTTACCGTCGCAAGGCTTCCGCGCCGGCCTGAAGGACAGCCAGCAAGCTGGCCCGTGGCCGAGGGAGGTGACGAGAATAGCATGACAGGAGTGTGACAGCCAGCTAGGCCGCGGGGGGGTGTGCTCGCGGATTGGTGCCGGCGCCTGGTCTTCTCGCTAACGCGAAACGAAGGGGTCGCTGGGACTGTCCGCAGAGCGGATCTCCTCAAGCAGGCGTTCCAGTTCGAGCTCCTGCCACTCTCCGAATTCTATCGGCGAACGGAGGTCCACCGGGGGGTCGTCAGGGTCTGCGGGGGGCTTGTCCTGCTGGTTGTTCTTGGATTCGATACACGCCCTAAGGCTCAAGGCGATCGCAAGAACGATTGCCCCGCCAATCCGTAGCTGATTCATCGTCGTCCGACTTTGCCGAGAACGGACGATCTTGGAGGGTTAGAGATGAGATAGACGGAAAGAACGAAGATCCCCTCCGGCTAGCTAGCCAGAAGGGATCTCGGTGTTGCGCAGCTGAGGCGGGTGGCCGCGGCTTCAGATCAGAGCGGCAGGTAAATCGCCTGCCCACTTTGGGCACTGAGAGCGACGGCTTCGGTCAATTCCATGTAGTGGAGACCCGTCTCAAAGGGCACCATGGTGACCTCCTCGAGTCCCCGAATCGCGTTGATGAACTGCCCCTCGACGATTCTTTTCGCCTGCTCTTCCGGAGGATTTGGAATTGGCGAGAGCCCGGAATCACCCTGGCGTCCTGCGAAAACGTCCATTCGGCTATCGACGTGGACGGTCCCCTCAGTGCCGTAGATCCATGTCTGATTCCCATTCGAGAGGCCCGTCGTAGCGCTGAACCTCATGTGCACCTGCGCGCCGTTCATCAACTCGTACATCACGTCGACGTGATCAGGAATGGTGACTGAGGTCAGTTCGCCTCGGTTATTGTATCTGTACGGCACATGGACCTTCGACATCGCCATGACCCGGGTTCCCCTGCCCAACCAACGGATCATCGATTCCATTGTCGACCCGATGTTCAGGGTGTTATAGCCACTGAACTCTCGGTCGTGGCGCCAGGTGAGATCACCGCCAGTATCGGCGAACCCACCCGGGGCCGTTCGGTCACCCGTTTGGAGCCGCTGGATTTCGACAGAGAGTACCTCCCCGAGATATCCCTCGCCGATCAATCGCTTCAACACGTTGTCTATCCGATAGCTGGTGGAGGTTGGCACCAACTGACTCACCAACTCGGGATGGCGCTGGGAAGCCTCTAGCATATCACGAGCCTCCTGCGCCGTATTCGCCATTCGAGCCTGGCAGAGCACGTGTTTCCCCGCCTCCAGGGTGGCCAGGGTCAGCGTGCGGTGCATGTACGGCCAAGTGCCGATGAGAACCGCATCGATCTCCTCATCAGCAAGCAGCTCTTCCCAGCTTCCATAGGGCTTGGGGATGTTAAACTCATTGGTCACTCGCTGGCTGGATTCGAGGCTTCGGTTAGCGACCGCCACGATTTCGCATCCCTCGATCCCTCGAAAGATGGGAAGCATGACGTTACGAACGTTCCCGCCGGCTCCGATGATTCCGAGCCGAATCGGTTCCTGGGCCGACGGCCTCTTTGCCAGCTCCCCAGCGACCAATTCGGCTGGCGCCAGCGCTGCCGCCACGGGAAGCGCGGTAGCTGCGAGAAACTCGCGGCGCTTCAGGCTCGGTCCGGCGTATTCTTCGAATCCGTCACTCATCTTTCTCCGCCTCTCCGTTCAAGGTCCATGACCCGATCAGCGTACCCGCGGGTATGAGCAGGCGCAAGCAACCCGCCACCGTAAGGCCGAGAAACGGATGCTACCCGGCGATTGCCCGGCCTCGACGGCGCTGAGCAGGGCGCTACCACCCCTGGGGTTCCTGGGGCTCCTCCTGTTCCCGGGCGCGCAGACTATCCAGGCTCAACCCCTCCCGGAGCTGGACGAGGTCCTCGACCACTTGGATGAGCTGTACCGCGCGAACTCGTCGCACGCCGTCATGGATATGACGGTCTACCGGGAGCGAGGAACCCGAGAACTCCAGATTGAGAGTTGGAGCCGAGGGGAGGAAGAAGCGCTCCTGGTCATTCGGGAGCCGGCACGCGAGGCGGGTACGGCCACCCTCCGGACCGAGGAAGGCCTTTGGAACTACGCGCCCCGGGCCGATCGACTCATTCGTATTCCAACCGGGTTGCTCTCGGAAGCGTGGATGGGCTCCCACCTTACGAACGACGACCTCGTTCGGGAAACCACCTACGACGAGGACTACGACGCGTCCCTATCGTGGACCGACCTCGGCAGCACCCGCTATCTGCTGGTGACGATGACGCCGAGGCCCGGCGCCCCCGTCGTTTACACGGAGCTGCGCTTCCTGCTGACCGAGGACGCCTGGGTTCCGGAGCGATGGGAGTACGTCGACGAGGGAGAGATCGTCCGGGTGATGACGTTCCATGATGTTGAGATCGTAGCTGGGCAACCTCTGCCGCTCCGGCTCGTGATCCAGCCCACGGACGAACCGGATGAACGCACGGAGATGATCTACCGTGAACTGGAGTTGGGCGTCCCGGTCGATTCGGAGATCTTCACCCGAAGGGGCCTCCGGCGGGTCGCTGGCGGATGAGGCCGCCAAGGCCGACCCCTCATCTCGGTAGGCTCGGTCGGGGGCACCGGCCACGATGACTTCGGTCAAGCTCGCGATTCGTAACCTCCTCAGGAACCGATGGAGAAGCGCCCTGACGCTGGCCGCGGTCGCTGTAGCCGTCGGGCTCATGACCTGGATGCTGTCGCTTTACGAGGGATGGCTCCAGGAGATGGTCCGGGGTGCGACCGCCGTGGAAACCGGCCAGGTCCAGATCCATACCGCCGCATATGTTGCGAGCCCACGCGCCTACCATAGCTTCTTCGCCGACTCTGCTTTCCTAGACCGGATCCTGGCCGTTCCCGAGGTCATCTCTGTATCTCCCAGGGTCGAGCTCGCCGGCCTGGTGGGGAATGAAGATCGTTCTCAAGTGGCGCGAATCCTGGGCGTTGACCCAACCCGAGAGGCTGACACAACACCTGTGGCGCAGGCAATCGTGGAGGGGCGCTGGCTCGCGGTGGAACCCCCTCCCTACCCTGCTCCGAGAGAGGCTGTTCTGGGCAGCGGGTTGGCCCGCCAGCTCGACGTTGGGCCGGGCGGCGAACTCGTGACTTTCTTGGAGGCCTCCGACGGCTCCCTGGGGAACGAGCTCCTCGTCGTGGTCGGTGTCGTGGAGACGGCGAACACGCAAGTGGACCAGATGGCGGTCTACCTAGATCTTTCGGACGCTCAGCTCCTGGGGGCTCTCGGAGAAGAGATCCATGAAATCGCAGTGCGCACAGAGGATCTCGGCCGAGCGCGGGAGACAGCGGCGACAGTTGCTCAGGCCACTGGGGGTCGGCTCGATGGCGTAGACGACAGCCCTTCCGCATCGGGTGAGACCTTACTCGTCCGTCCGTGGCAGGAGATTCAGCCGGCGATCGATCAGATGATCTTCATTTTTCGCCGTTCCTACTGGGTTCTGTATCTGCTGGTGTACCTACTCGCGGCGATCGGAATTCTAAACACCCAGCGCATGAGCGCCCTCGAGCGACGTCGAGAGTTCGGTGTAATGATGGCCATCGGTATGCGACCCCGGCGGATGCTCCGCACCCTCTTGGTGGAAACGGGGGTCCTCGGAGTGGTCGGAGCCGGCATCGGCTGCATGCTTGGAACGGCCCTGAGCTGGCGGCACGCGACACTAGGCCTTGACCTGAGCCTGCTGACCGATGAGCCAAACTTCTCGTACATGGGTGTCGCGTTCTCCGAGCGGCTCTACTTCGTTCTCCGTGCGACCAATGTGATCCAGCCCGTGGTCATTATGGTCCTCGTGGCCATGGTGAGTGGCGTCTGGCCTGCGCTCCGGGCGGCACGGATCGATCCGGCACCTACGATAGCGGGGCGAATCTAGTGATTTCCGTAGGGGCCTCTCGATGATCTGGAAGTTGGCGTGGCGGAACCTTTGGAGGCACCGCGCCCGAACACTCATCATGGGCTCGGCAGTCGCGTTTCTTTACGGACTCACCCTCGTAGGGATCGGAATCAACGACGACGCACATCGACGCATGCTCGAGGAGGCGACGGCCACAGCGGGGGGGGATGTCCTCATCCACGGAGCCGGTTATTGGACCACGCGTGCCAGCGACCGTGTGATCCGGCGAGGGGCAGAGATTCTGGAGCGGGTCGCTGACGTTGAGGGGGTGCGACGCGTAATCCCCCGGGTCCTGATTCAGGGGCTCGTCAGCACGTCGGCTGGTTCGTCCGTCGCGTTTCTCCAGGGCATCGGGCCCGCGTCCGAATCAGCCGCCCGGGATCCGGCCGAGGACCTGGTGGCCGGAAGTTTTCTGGAAGACGGTCGAACCGACCCACTCGTCCTGGGCTCCGGTCTCGTGGACCGACTCGAGTTGGAGCTCGGCGACCGAGTCGTGCTTACCGCGTCCGACCCCGAGGGCGAGCTGGTCCGTGCTCTCTTTCACCTTTCGGGCGTGATCGAGACCGGAGTTCGCGAGCTCGACGAGACCCTCGGTTATACGACGATCGACGCCGCAAGGCGCGCAGTTGGAATGAGCGGAATGCTCAGCCAGGTGGGAATCCTTACCGAGGAGGGCCTGGACCCGGATGTACTCGCCGCACGCATCGTGACGGCCCTGGGTCCAGCGGCTGAGAGTCTGGAGGTGCTGACGTGGAGGGAGGCGGTGCCCGAAATGGTGGGGTTCGTCGAACTGGACGATGCATTCGGCCTCATCTTCATGCTGGTGCTCCTCGTCGTGGTTCTCTTTTCCATCACGAACACCTTCCTCATGGCAGTCATGGAGAGGGTACGGGAGCTGGGGCTGCTGCATGCCCTCGGGCTCCGGGGCTTGGGCATCTCTCGTCTACTCCTGGTCGAGACCCTGTTCCTCACAGGCCTGGCCATGGCCGCGGGATTTGCGGTCGGCTTCGCGGGACATCTCGCCGTTTCGCACTGGGGCATCTCGGTTGCCGGCTATGGTCTCGAAGAAATCGAGATTTCTGGGGTGGACCTCTCAGACCTCGTGTTCTATAGCACCGTCAATCCGACGAAGTGGCTCTTTGCCACTCTCCTTGTCGCGGGAGCCACCGTGGCTAGCGCAATCTACCCGGCTTGGCGGGCATCGAGACTGGCCCCCGCCGAGGCGATGCGCTTCTACGAGTGAGTGAGCAGCCGCAAGTAGTCGTCGCGCCCGCGCATGCGATTTGGGCTGGGGAAGCGCTCGTGAGAGTTCGGGGCGTAACAAAGATCTACAACCGGGGGGATCTGGAGGTGCGGGCGCTTCGGGGTGTCGACCTAGATCTGGCAACCGGAGAGTTCACTGCGATGGCGGGACCTTCGGGATCAGGAAAGACGACCCTCCTCAATGTCATCGGCGCTCTGGATCACTCGACCGAAGGAACCATCCAGGTAGCCGGGCACAACGCGAGCGATCTGGGTCGGGGTGAGGCCGCTGGCTTCCGGCTGGATCACATCGGTTTCATTTTCCAGGCCTACAATCTGGTGCCTGTCCTTACCGCCTACGAAAACGCTGAATTCACCCTCCTACTTCGCGGCCGGCCCGCACATGAGCGGCGGGCCTTGGTAGAGCCCCTCCTGGAACGGGTCGGCCTTGGCGGGCTGATGCACCGGAAACCACCCGAGCTGAGTGGGGGGCAACAACAGCGCGTGGCCGTAGTGCGGGCCCTCGCCACCCACCCGCAAGTCGTTCTCGCAGACGAACCGACGGCGAATCTCGATTCGGAAACGTCTGAAGAGCTACTCGATCTGATGTTGGAATTGAACGCTGAGATGGGAATCACCTTTCTCTTTTCGACGCACGACGAGACCGTGATCGACCGAGCCCACAGAGTCGTCCGTCTCCTTGACGGTCGAGTGGACCGTGTGGAGAGCCGGAACGAAGGGTGAGCTGCCGGTCTGGCCCTTCCCTAAGAGCCGCGCTCCTGCTCTCCTTTGGACCCCTTATTCTTCATTTCGGGTCGCCGGAACTCTTGGGCTCCCAAGTCGCTCCGGGGGAGGGATCGTTCTCCCTCACCTTGACCGGCTACGTTCGCTCCCTCACTGGGATTCACGATACCGGGTATGACCCGCCGGCGGGTGATCGGCGTTCGGGATTTCACAGTGACGTCGCGCGACTCAGGTGGCGGGGCTCGGTTGGGGACCAGATCGTCTTCGACGTGCACAATCGAATCCAGGCCCGGGTCTCGAGTGCGGAGGCCGGGGGGTTCGGCAGGTCGGTAGCCGGATTCGGGGTCAGCGCAGTCCCCAGGCGCTCAGTGAATCTAGAGTCCGTTTGGATCGACGACGAGCGACTGCGAGCCTGGCACGATGTCGACCGCCTAGCCGTGACCGTCTTTATGTCTGCCGCCGACGTGACGGTTGGGAGGCAGGCGATCACCTGGGGCACTTCGTTTCTTTTCCCGGTGGCCGATCTTTGGGCGCAGTTCAGCCCCTTCGAGTTGGACACCGAAGAGAAGCCCGGTGTCGACGCCGTGCGGGTTCTCAGCTACCCGACTTCAGGGCTCGAGCTGGACGCTGTGGTTGCAGAGCGAGGGACTGCGGACGACCTCTCCGCAGCTGTGAGGGCGACTTGGAGCTTGCGCTCGGCAGATATCTATGCTGCGGCCGGCAAGTTTTGGGAGCAGGCGCTGCTGATTGGAGGCGTCACCTTACTCTTCGAATCTTGGAAGCTCAGGGCTGAGGCGGTCGCCTCCCGGCATCTCGACGACGATCGATGGTTGGATCCTCGGGCTACAGTCGGGGCCGACTGGATCAGCACGCGTCTAACGCTTTCGATGGAGTACCACTTCAACGGCCTCGGTGTGACTCGGCCTGATGGATACGGAGGCCGACTCGGGAGCGAAACCTTCGCGCGCGGCGAGAGCTACTTCCTCGGGCGGCACTACCTGGGGGCGCTGGCGTCCTGGGCGGTGGACGGCCAGGAGCGGACGCGGATTGGCGGCACTGCCCTGGTGAACCTGAAAGACGGCAGTGGGGCCTTGCTTCCGAGTGTGCGCTGGGATCTTGGCCAGTCGACGAGCCTCACGCTGGGCGGGCTCTTGGCGGTGGGAGACGCGCCCAACTTCGTAAGCGCGCAACCTCAAATCCGGAGCGAGTACGGGAGCTACGGGGACCTAGGATACGCCCAGATCTCGGTCTACTTCTGAAGAGCGACCCCCTCCTGGATCCTGAAGTGCGGCCCTCTCGCGCTCGGGGCCGGGCTCATCGGCCCGGCCCCTTTTTCCGTCCCTGAAGCCTCGGTTGCCAACCAAACCCAGCTACCGCATCAGGGCAGCCGAAGCGCAGCGAGCGCACCTGGGAGATCGGTCCCCGCGATCTGCACCAATATGTACTGCTGGCCCTCATGCATGTATCCCATCATTCCGTACTGACCCGCTGCGGGTAGGTCGACCGTGCCGAGGCGCTCCCCAGTCATCTTGTCCAATGCGTGGAGCACAGGAGCCCCGCCGGAACCCTCCGCGGTGAGAAGCAGCGTCTCGGTGACCATCGTGATCGCCCTGGACGTCTGGCCGGTATTCGGCAGGTTGACCCCCTGGAGGGCGGGGTGATTGCGGATGCGCTCGGGCGTATCCCCGTTCGGCATGGCCCAAAGGTGATCGCCTGTGTTCATATCGATGGCGACAATCTGGCTGTACGGAGGCTTGAAGATCGGAAGCCCCTGTGGGCCTCGGAAGTCCCCTCGGTCCAGGACCGCAAAGTCTGCAAAGGTCGCGCCGGTCGTCATGATGTCGTCGGGCTCATCGATTTCGCTGCCGGGCACGAGCCTCTCCGATCTACACCCTCTCCCGGTCGACACATACAGGATTCCCGTCACGGGATCTGCAGAGGTCGGACCCGGGATGTTGGTGGCTCCGCTCGGACAGCTCACGAAGGAGCGTAGCCCGGAGGGATGACCCACCTGGATGGGCGGGTTAAAGATCGGGCCGATCCGATAGTTTTGAATGATCTCGAGGGCTTCCGCACGTAGCTCGGGTGTGTAGTCGATCAGGTCGTCCTCGGTGAGCCCTTGCATCTCGTACGCAGCGGGCCTTGTCGGGAAGGGCTGCGTGGGCGACAAATCCTCGCCTGGTACCTCAGATTGTGGAACGGGACGCTCCTCGATAGGCCAGATCGGTTCGCCGGTCTCGCGGTTGAACGTATAGGCCCAACCCTGCTTCGTCGTTTGGACTACGATCGGCGTCGGCTCGCCGTCCACTACCACGTCCAACGCGATCGGCGCAGTCGGATTGTCGAAGTTCCAGATGTCGTGATGGACGGTTTGGAAGTGCCAAACCCGCTCGCCCGTCTGCACATCCAGGGCAATGACGCTGGTCCCGAAGAGACCGTCCCCAGGCCGGAAGCCACCATAGAAGTCAATGGTCGGGGGATTGGTCGGGATGTAGACGATCCCGCGCTCAGGATCGGCCGCCATGGGAGCCCACGACGAGATGTCTCCGGTCCACTGCCACGCGTCGTTCTCCCAGGTCTCATGCCCGAATTCCCCGGGCCGGGGAATCACGTGGAATTTCCACATGTTCTCCCCCGTCCGCGCGTCATATCCGAGTATGTCTCCCGGAACCATTTCGATTCGCGTCTGGTTGTAGCCTTGCTCCGCCGAGTTCCCCACGACCACCACTCCGTTCACTACGATGGGGGGCGAAGAGGCCGTGATGTGTCCCAGCTCCCGGGGGATCCCGAAGTCCGGATCGTAGGGGCCACCGTCCCAATTCTCCCACGGCCCCCAATCCCGAATGAGGTCCGGAAGCAGGTCCACGACGCCGGTCTGGGGGAAGTCGTCGAGGGGCACGGGTGTGCCCCAATTCTCGAGCGGGCGTCCGGTCTTTGCATCGAGCGCATGTAAGAAGAACGCCGGAGTAGTGATGTAGATTACCCCGCGGCCGTCTACCTCGGCGTAAGCGACGCTCTTCCCGTATCCGTTCCGCATTCCCCGTTCGAAGCGCGTCGTCTGCGGCTCTCGATGGGTCCAGAGGGTCTCGCCGGTCGCCGGATCGATCGCGACCACCTGTCGCCGTTCGCCCGCAACCGTGTAGAGCATCCCATCCACATAGAGGGGTGTTGATCGTGAAACTCCGAGCGAGTAAGGACCATAGTTGTCGCCTCTCCAGACCCATGCTACCTCGAGATCCTCGAAGTTACCGGCGTTGATCTGATCGACCGCCGAATAGCGGGTGTGGTAGGCGTCCCCGCCGAGGTAGCGCCATTCCCCATCGGGATTCCCACGCTCTTGTGCAGCAGCCGCGCCGTGGCCCAGTGCCCCAACGAGAAAGGCGAGAACGAAGAGCCGAGACAGCCATTCGCCCATTTCGCGCGTCAGCTGGACTGATCCAATCATTTGCCAATCCTCCTTGATGTCTTCTCGATGCACCGACCGAAGATGCGGCCGGTGGTGTTGTCCTACGAGGCTGGGCCCTATTCGAGCCTTACTGAGCGAAGGGCGGAAGCGTCAGCCGGTAGCTCGCTTTCGCCTGAAGGGTACCCATTCTCACTCAGGATGTACGCCAGCACATCCGCATATTCGTCGGGGCTGAGGCTGCCCGGATTCCCCTCTGGCATCAACATAGACACGAACTCGAAGATGTCGGCCACCGTTTGACCTGACCAGCGAATCCTGAACCTACCCCCCGAGAATTCGTTGATGCCGTGGCAAGCCGCACATACTTGCTGGAAGGTCCGCTCCCCGCGGTTCGCTTGGCTACGTGCGTATACCCCGTCCAGCACAGATCTCTCGTCAGCCGAGACGGTCGTCGGGGGTGACGTAGCCTCCAGAGCCGAGTCGGCGGTGGGGGGGGGACCGCTGTCGGCGGGCGATGAGCCAGACTCCGACTGGGGCGCTGAAGCACATGTTGCCACGGCAAGGGTCAGGAACAGGCCGATTGCGAAAGTTGCTGCTGAGTCCCGCCTCGGAAGAGTGGCGCGCCGGCTCTGTAAGTTCATTTCGTACGCTGCCATTGTCTGACCGTCGCGCTACTTGAGGCATACCCCGTTGACGGCTGTCCAGTCCCTAGCCTTGCCGAACAATCACATTTGGACTGCAACATGCAGTAACCAAGTCACTAGCGACAAGGGGGTGACCTTGGGGGCGACGATCACAACCCTTGCCGTACTTCTTGCCTGAGTTCTGGTGCCGCCTCAATATGTTCCCGAGAGACCCGGTTCGGATCACCTTGTTGAAAATCCCTGTCCCTTATTAAGAGAGGGCTACTATGTCACGATTCGATCGATCGAGAGTCCCGCTGTTCGTAGGCTTCGCGGCGATCCTGCTGGCGGGATGCGGCGGGGGCGGCGATGAGATGCCGGCAGACATGCCCGCGGACATGCCGACGGACATGTCGTCAGGCAATATGAGCGAGGGGTTCATGCCACCACCACCCGGCACGACCGGCACCGGAGCCGACGATATCACCGATCCGGCGCTGAACGACCTCCCGAACCCCAATCCGACTGTCGTCGAGGACTGGGGGAAGCTGCCGGATGCTCGAGTCTGGGGATCTACGGCGGGCGCTGATATCGGGCCCGATGGGCACGTGTGGGCTTACGATCGTTGTGGCAACGCCGGCCTCGGCGGTGGGTGCGACACGAACCTCGTGGACCCAGTCGTGAAGTACGACAAGGATACCGGTGAGCTCCTCGCGAGCTTCGGCGCCGGGCTGTTCGTGACCCCCCACGGCCTCCATGTGGACGCCGACGGAAACGTTTGGGTAACCGACTTCTCCGCGAACGCCGAAGGCACCAAGGGGCACCAGGTGATCAAGTTCAGCCCCGAGGGTGAGGAATTGATGAGGTTGGGGATAGCGGGTCAGCCCGGGAACGACTCCGCGCACTTCAATCAGCCGTGCGACGTGATCACGGCGCCCAATGGCGACATCTTCGTCGCTGACGGGCACAGCGGTCAAAACGCCGATATGGCACCTCCCGGCTCGACCGGAAGGATCATGAAGTTCTCTCCGGACGGTGAGTTCATCATGGAGTGGGGACAGATCGGAAATGGTATCGGGGAGTTCCGGACCCCTCATGCGATGGCGTTCGACTCGCAGGGCCGGCTCTTTGTTGCCGACCGCGGTAACCATCGAATCCAGATCTTCGATCAGAACGGCAACTACATCGACTCGTACTACGAGTATAGTCGGATCAGCGACCTTTTCATTACCCCAGATGACATGTTATACGCGATCGACTCCGAAACACGGGAGACCAACCATCCAGGTTGGCAGACTGGTATTCGGATCGGAAGCGCGTTGGAAGACCATGTAACCGCGTTCATCCCCCCGCACCCCTGGGCCGAGCGGGCCATGGGCGTAGCTGGTGAGGGTGTTGCGGTCGACGACAACGGAAACGTCTACGCCGCAGAGGGACCCGGATCCCGCCCGGCCGTCGCTGGCGGCCTGACGAAATACGCCGTGGGGATGTAGCTCGTAACGGGAAACTCTGAGTGTGCGAGAACGAAGTGCGGGTGGGTCGGGCGCCGACCTGCCTGCACTTCGGACCTTCACCATCGCCTACCCCGGCGAGCCCGGGGGAGATACTTGGGGCGATCTTCGCCCCGAGCTTCGGGGCGGAGTCGAGGTCTGGATTCCGGGAAGCTGGGATCCGGTGCTCGGAAGGGTGTACTTTGGCACCGCCCAATCCAAGCCTTGGATGGCGATCAGTAAGGGACTGACCACCGCAGACTCCACGCTTTACGCGAACTCGACGCTGGCCCTCGACACCGAGACGGGGGAAATCGTCTGGTTCTTCACCCACGTTCCCGGCGAATCCCTCGACCTGGATGAGGCCTTCGAGCGAGTGCTCGTGGACGTGGAAGGCCGACCCGTGGTGCTCAGCATCGGGAAAAACGGGATCCTCTGGAAACTCGACCGCAGGACGGGCGAATTCCTGGGTCTCCAGGAGACCGTATACCAGGACATCTTCTCGGAGGTCGAGAGTGAGTCCCATCTTTAGTTGAAATTGAAGCGGCCTCCGACCTCAGGTAACGTGGGTGTGCGAGCACGCCACGGGACCAACAAAAGAGGAAGGAGGCCACCGATGGGAAGGATGCCGAGGCTGGTTGAGCGGGGCAAGCAAGGACCGGCGGCTTGGGGAACCGAGCGAGATGAGTTGGGAGGAGATCCAGGCGCTGGAGCTGGACCCGCGAGTGGAGCTGATCCGGCAGCTGATTCCGCTTGGACTGGCGGAGGTGAGCCGGATGCTCGAGGAAGAGGTAGAGGAGCTGGCCGGGCGGCGGCACGCCCGAAAGGGGGACGACGAGAGCGGATACCGGCACGGGCACAACCCCGGGTCGGTGAGGTTGGGCGGCCAGCGGCATCCGGTGCGAGTACCTCGGGTGCGGGGCCGGGCCGGAGAGGTGAGGCTCGCATCGTACGAGCGACTCCACGGCTCGGCCGGAGAGGTGGACGAGGGGCTCTTTCGGAAGGTGCTGCTCGGGATCTCATGCCGAGACTACGAGGCGGCGGTCGAGGCGGTGCCCGGAGCGATCGGGCTGTCGAAGTCGAGGGTCTCGCGGGAGTTCAAGAAGGCCACCGCCGCGAGGCTGAAGGAGTTTCAGGAGCGGGACCTCTCGGTCTATGACGTGGTGGCGCTCGTCCTGGACGGGAAGAGCTTCGCCGAGGACGAGATGGTGGTGGCGCTCGGCGTGACGCTTGAGGGGGACAAGGTGTTCCTCGGCTTCGTCCAGACCGACACGGAGAACGCGGTGGTGATCCGGTCCTTCCTCAGGGGCCTGAAGGACCGAGGTCTCGATCTGTCGGCCGGAGCGCTCGTGGTGATCGACGGGGCCAAGGGGCTCCGGAGCGGCGTGCTCGCGGCCTTCAAGGACCAGGTGCTGATCCAACGGTGCCAGTGGCACAAACGGGAGAACGTGATCTCGCACCTGCCGAGGGCGGAGCAGAAGAACTGGCGCCGGCGACTCCAACGTGCGTATCAACGGCCCACGTACAAGGAGGCCGCCCAGGCGTTGAAAACCCTCAAGCACGAGCTCGGCGAGGTGAACCAGTCTGCCGTGGCCAGTCTAAACGAGGGGTTCGAGGAGACCTTGACCCTCCACCGGCTCGGGGTCTTCCCTCTGGTCGGCCGGTCGCTGA
The DNA here is from genome assembly GCA_965215925.1 of Longimicrobiales bacterium. Classification (GTDB taxonomy): domain Bacteria; phylum Gemmatimonadota; class Gemmatimonadetes; order Longimicrobiales; family Gaopeijiaceae; genus JAAXGI01. The sequence goes on from CBDCEQ010000003.1 coordinate 1,075,286, forward strand.
AGACCACTAACGTACTCGAATCCGTCAACGCCATGGCCGAGCAACGCTGCGGACGAGTGGATCACTGGAAGACCTCGAGCCAGAAGCACCGATGGTTCGCGACCGTGTTACTCGAGATCGAGCCCCGGCTCCGGAGGTTGCTCGGCTACCGGCACCTCCCGCTCCTCAGGGCCGCGATACAGAAGGAGCTCGGGATCACCCTTCCCGAGAGCAGTTCACATGCCGTCGCCTGACGAGGGGGTCGCTCCAGTTTCAACTAACTTTGGGATTGACTCGAGGTCGACCCTGAGACGGGTAGAGTGCGCTACAGGGACGACATCCAGGGCATGAGAGTTGGAGAGTGGCTCTCGGTGTGTCCCAGCACAGAAGGTGGACACAATTGGCACGCCACCTCCTATCACCCCGGGACAGGGCGGCTCGTGATTCCCCTGAGTCAGAGCTGCATGGACATGCTCCCGCTGGAGGTTGACCTCGAGTCGGGAGCGGGTCAGGGGGACGGCGGATGTGGCGCGAGAGCCCGGTCACGGACCAGTTCGGGAAGCTCGCCGCCTACGACGTGGCTACGCTCGACGAAGTCTGGAGTGTGGAGCAGCGAGCTCCCTTCCTCACCAGCGTGCTCACCACAGGTGGAGGGCTCGCCTTCGTTGGAGACTACGACCGACGTTTCCGGGCCTTCGACGTTCAGACGGGTGAGGCCCTTTGGGAAACGAGGCTTGGCCGTTCTGTGGAGGGTTTTCCCATTAGCTACGAAGTGGACGGCGTGCAGTACGTGGCTGTGCCGGCAGGACAGGGGGGTGGGAGCCCATGGCGTGTCCCGACCTTCCTGGGGGGACCGAAATGGTCAATCCCACGGGACAAGGGCACAACGCGCTCTACGTTTTTCGGTTGCCGGGGCAGTGATTGGGAGAGAGTTCGGACCTGCGGGGTGGTTGCCGGCCGGTACGGCGCGTCGGGCCGGGGGACGAGTTACGGAGCTACCATCACCCTCACGTAGCTGTTGGTCCAGCAGCAGTGAAACCCGAACGCGTTACCCAGATCCCAGTCCACAGCCTGAACGCGCACGAGGTAGTCCCCCGGCTCGCTGAACGTCGCGCTCGCAGAGTGCGCGAATCGATCGGTGTCCTCCACGACCTCGGTCTCCTCCTCGCTGAACATGACCTCCCCAGGCCCCTGATGCTTGGCCCAGATGACCCGGGTCACCCCCAGTGGAATCGCGTCGGGGTCAGTCACCGCAATCGAGAGCGTCAACGGATCTCCGACCGAGGTCGTGACCGTCTGCCCGTCCATCATGCTCGTCCTACCTCTGTGTTCGACCTGTCCGGCAAGCTCATCAAAACGCACAAAGGGTGCGCTGTTCCCACGTGAAGACTGCTGGATCTCGTCCATCCGGTAGTGTTCTGACGAGGACCCGGGGACAGAGTAGGTTTCGTCGCCAAGCCGCAACGTCCAAACCACGTTCGCGGCGTCGGCCAGTTCCGACACGCTCACGGTGAAGACACAGAAACGCCGCCGATAGACGTTCGGTACCTCTTCGAAGTGAGTGGGTTGCACGCCGTCGAAGCGGGCCGGCTCGATGAAGTTGTCCGGGCCCAGCGGGATGTCCAGCTCCTGATCCAGGTTCAGGTTGTGGTACCCGTAGCACAGGTCGAACGTTCCGTCCCCATCCGGACTGTGGAACCATCCGTCGAAGAGCGGTATCACCGGCTGACCCGAGGGTCGTAGGTTGCGCAGCATGATTTGCCCAGCCGCGCTTGGAAGATCGTTCGGGGTGTCCTGAGCCGCCAGCTCGTTCCCCCACCCCCCGGATAGCCCGGTAACCAGAACGACCAGGCCAAGCCGGTAGCTAGAAGTCATCAGTTCCCCCTAGAGAGCCAAATTTGGGACGATGGGGCCGGCGGTTCTAGCCTCCCGCCTGAAGGCGCTGGCGATCCCTCTCCACCATGAGCTGCTCCCTCTCGCGCACCAGTCTCTCGAAGTCTTCCTCATTGTCGAAGTAGGTGATTCCAATCCTAGCGTGGGTCATCTCGTCGACCGTGCGGTCTCCTCGCACGACCCACTGATTCGGATCCGGGTTATGCGGGTTGTCCGCCGTGTTGTCGAACACGTTTGTGACGGTGAGCACCGTGCCCTTGGGCAACAGAGGCATGACGTGGTCCTCGTAGAGGAAGGCAGTCTGCCACGCGTGGTGCCAGTTGAGCTTGCTGATTACCTCCCACCGACCGTCGGGGTATATGGCCTCAATTATTTGGTACTTCCCGCGGAGGTGCATATGGCCGCGAAGGCTGTGAATCCGGGCCGGCCTGTCCATGACGTAGACCCCGCGGAAGGTCGCGGTGCTGTGCGGGGGGATCAGGAGATCGACCTGACGTGGGAATTGGGGCTCACTACTCACACCGCCTCTTCCTCCTCCACTCCCCCGATTGGGGCCGAATCCGGCGGTCGAGGCAACCTCGTGGCCGAACCCCGTGCTCTGGCTAGCCTCGTGGATCACTTCGCCCGGTGTCTGGAACTCCGGGGTCTCGCCCTCGGGGTATAGCCAGAACCCGAGATTCAATACGGCGTTGACGTCCCTGTCGATCGGGAAGAGGTGCATGCCAAATCGGACCTGTACCCCCGGCTTCAACGGCTGGCCCGTATCATCAGGGAAAATGTATCCTACGGTCCCCGCCGCCGAGTGCCCGATGCCGACATTACCGCCCTCCTGCTGGAGCGAGGGGTTCGCATGGTGGAACACGTACCCTGTCTCCGGATCGGCCGGCCTCATTTCGACGCCCTGGACCCACCGTTCCTCCGTGAGCTCTGGGATGCCCACCTCCAGGTAGGGCCAATGATCCAACTCATTGGCGGGCACCAGGTAAGCGGGTGAGGAAATCAGGAGATCCGGCGGGCGACCAAAGTGGTCTTCGTATTGCCATTCCTCGTCGAACGCTGCCCACTCCAGCGGAGGCGGCATATGGGCGGGGTCCCCCATCGGCGCACCGGAATCGACCCAATCGACGATCGTCCGGATCTGATCGTCATCGAGCGAGATGTCGTTCTTGAATTCCTGGATCCCGATCGTCTTGTCCATCGGCCAGGGCGGCATTTCCCGGTTCAACACGCGGTCCCTGATCAGGGGGGCAAAGGGTCGCACCTCCTCATAAGTGGTCCACGGCCTTGGCCCGATAGAACCTTCGCGGTGGCACGTCTCGCACTTCGCCTGGAGGATCGGAGCGACGTCCCGCGTGAAGGTGACGCCGTCGGCTTGCTGGCCGGTAAGCGACCCGGGCGAGACGGCCAAGGAGGCCCCGACGACGAGTGAAACCAACCCCATCCCGAGGATCCCTCTGCCCAACTGTGGAAAACCGCGAGTTCCGCTCTTCATCTTCCTGGCCTCCCTCGTCTCCGAGGAACTGTTGAGACTCACCTTCGCACCACCACTAATACAAGCATCTATGCATAAAGGACAAGATGCTCGATATAAATAGGACAAGATGCTCGATAAGTAGGACAAGCTACTCGGCCTCCGTCTCGCTGGGAGCCTGCTCAGCGGGAACCCAATCGAAAGACGTAGAGGGCATTGTTTTCTCGCACCCGAAATTCGGGTGTGAGAAAGATGCCGATCCGATGGGCTGTACCCCCCCCCGTCGCCGTCCCAACCGCAAGATACTGGACGCCGTCCACTTCAAATGTGATCGGGTAGCCCCCGACAGGACCGCCGAGCCGACTCTCCCAGAGAACCCGACCCGTCTCTACCTCATAGGCGCGGATCCACCGGTCGAAACCGCCGGCGAACGCCACCCCACCCGCGGTCGTGAGGGCGGCCGTGAGGAACGGAGCCCTCTGCTCCACACTCCACACCTCCTCCATGGTCTCGACGTGATAGGCGGCGAGCTTCCCGAAGCGACCGTCGGTCCCCGGCTTCTCCATGTAGACTCTCTCAGCGTTGGCCCCTCCCGAGCCCTCCTCGAGTACCGTCTCTCGTCCAGAGATCTCCATACAGCTCTGACCCATCGGGATGACCAATAGGCCGGTGTCCGCATGGTACGAGCTCGAGTGCCAATTGTGAGCACCGGCGGTAGCCGGACACACCGAGATCCAGTCCCCGATTTGCGCGCGTTGAATATCTTCTCTGTACCGTACTCTGCCCGTCTCAGGATCAACTTCCGAGAAGGCGTTCTGGACCCCGGAATCCTTGAGACCGAGGAAGGACCCGTCGCGCCGGTCGAGCTTCCACAGAATCCCGTACTTTCCCATGGTGAGGAGCGCGGGTATCCCTTCCACATCCACCAGTACCTGATCCATTCCCTCATCGAGGTCGAGGCTCTCCCCGGGGACGTGCTGGCGATGCCAGACGATGCGCCCATCCTCGACATCCAACGCCAGGGAGGAGTTCGTATAGAGTGCCGAGTCGGCGGGTGTGAGTCCTCGACTCGCTGCAACCCAGGGCTTGGCCTGAGCCACGCCGAAGTACACGAGGCCGAGGTCCGGGTCCCAACTCCCCCCGTTCCAGACGTCCCCTCCCCCACGCAGCGCGAGGGGTAGGTCGCCCCAGGTGTCCCCCCCCGGCTCCCCAGGGTGGGCGACGGTGTAGGTTCGCCAGAGTTCGTCGCCGGTCCGTGCGTCGTGGGCCGTGATGAAGCACGTCTCCGCGAAGAAGCGCTGACACCCGTTGATTCCGTTGATCACTCGTCCGTTCGCGACGATCGGCCCCGTGCTATTCGTGTAGCCCTGCCGGGAGTCGGCAATCTGAGTCTCCCAGCGAAGCACTCCTGTCCGCGCGTCCAAGGCCACCATATACGCATCACGAGTGGCGACGAAGATCAGATCCTGCCACATCGCGAGGGTCCTGAGATTGATCCCGCTGTCATCAGCCGGGAATTGTCGCCGGTACTCCCATAGCAACGTTCCGTCCGTCGCGTCGAGCGCCTGCACCACATTTCGAGGATTGCTCAGAAAGAGGACGCCATTGCGAACTAGAGGCCCCTGCCAGCCCCTCAGCTCATCCACCTCCATCTGCCAGACCCAGGCGAGCTCGAGATCCCCGACGTTGCCTGCGTCGATCTGCTCGAGGGGGCTGTACCCCCACGAGCGCGTGTTCCCGCGCCAATGGAGCCAATCGCTTGGGGATGGGGCTAAGAGTTCGGCGTCTGATACGGGCTCGAAAGCGTCTGCCGCTACGAAGGTCTCGGTCCGCGAAGTTGCGGTCTCGTTCAGCTGCCCAATCACTTCAGGCACACGGCCTACTCCCTCCGGGGAGGGAATCGTCCCGAGCCGACCCGGCGCCGGCTGGATGCCAGCCCCACCGGCTGGATCGGAGGTTGCAAGGACCGCGGCCCCACCCCCAACCACCTGTCCCCCCGTGGAGAAGGTCAGGGTTTCATCGCCCTGGCTCGCGCCATTCGACCGCATGATGTACGCGACCACCGCAGCGTATTCCGCATCGCCGATCGACCCGGGCTCGGATGGAGGCATCGTCTGCGTGACGTAGGCCAAGAGATCCTGGGCCTGGCGATTCCCCCACTGACCCCGAAAGTTGGGGCCCGCCAGTTCCGGAGCCTCCGACGACCCCTGTAGCCCAGTCAGGTGGCAGGCGGCACACGCGGAAGTGTAGACCTCAGCGCCTAGCGTCGCCTGAGCAGCCGAGTAGGGTGCCTGGCGATCGGCCGGTACCGCCTGCGCCGAGGCCCCACCGGCGGTGGGGACCAGCCCCACCGAGATCGCTAGAGCCGACAGCAGGAATGGGACTGCTGTATTGCGGCTAGCCGTCTCCCGCTGATTCTTTCTTATCTGCATGTCACCCATTGGCCTGCTGCCTATCGGCCGAGGGGCAGGCCGCGATCCTCGAACACCTCTGCCGCAACTCTGGCCGCATTGGAACCGGTTGGCCACCCCGCGTAGAAAGTGACGTGGGTGATAATCTCAGCGATCTCATCCTGGCTGAGTCCGTTGTTGAGAGCCCGTCCAATGTGTCCCCGCAACTGATCCGTCGCATAGCCGGCCTGTGCCACGGATACCGTGATCAAGCTCCGGTCCCGAGGCGAAAGGCCCGGACGCGACCAAACCCCATCCGACTCGTCGAACAGGAGGCTCCTCGTGAGCGCTGAGAGGTATGGAATGGCGGGATATCCGGGGTTCCCCCCTCGTAGATCGATCTCCAGGTTCACAGGGTCCACCGGCGGGGGGAAGGCCAGCCCGCGCGCCTCATATACCCGAATCGCGACTCGCGACGCGTTGGATCCGGTCGGCCAGCCCGCGTACATGGTCACGTGCGTCATGAGCTCGGAGATCTCCTCTCGGGTCACGCCGTTGTCCAACGCCCGGTCGAGGGCCTCGCGCAACTCTTCGGTACGGTACAGGGCCTGAGTGACGGCTACCGTCATCAGACTGCGATCGCGGGGCGAGAGTCCGGGACGCGCCCAGATATCCCCGTCTAGAACCGTCCTCTCCAGCTCGGCCAAATAAGGCGCGGCCGGATAGCGATCGTCCTGAGTCTGCTGACGAGAGGACGCTACAGCCTCTTCCGTATTGGCGCGGGGCACGTTCGGGGGGATGTCTGTCCCGCATCCCGAAATCCATGCCATTCCCATCAAAGCAACGATCCTTGGCATCGTACCAGAGCGGTTCATGGCGTTTTCCTATTGGGGTTCCATGCGGAGGCGACTCTGAGAATCGCGTCTTCCTCGAGACGACGCGAGCGAAGGGGAGGATAGCCGGGCGGATCGGCGTTCGCAAAGCAAGCGGATCTTTCCGTCAAACCTAGGGACAGATATTATTGCAATTGACGGTCCCGGCAGACCCGGGTTTGCTGTGCGTCATCCGTATAGAAGGCCAGGACCCGTCTGCGCAAGGTCACATTCCCATTTTCGTCGAGTGTCGAGGTAAGCCCTTGACCCGTCAAGTCACTCGCACCGTCGCGCTACTCGCGCTCGCCCTTCCCTTCGGTCTAAGAGCGCAAGAGCGTCCCAACCTCACAGTAGAGGAGGGTGTCCAGGTATTCGGCACCGTTCAGGACCGCAGGTCCGGCGAGCCGATCCTCGCCGCCGAAGTCACCCTCGCTCCCTCGAGCCCAGAGGGGGGCGTCCCTTGGTCTGGGACCTCGGATGGCACCGGTCGGTTTCGCACGGATGTTCTGCCCATGGGCGAGTACGAGTTGACGATCGAGGTCCTCTCGTTCGCAACGCTCTCGGGATCCGTCGTCCTCGAGGAGCCTGGCGTCGTAGACCTACGGGTCGAGATGGTGACTGTGGACTATGAGCTGGATCCTGTAATTGCCGCGGCGAGACGCCGATCCCTACTCGAGGTAGTGGGGTTCTATCAGCGTCGCCAACTGGGAACAGGTCACTTCGTGACCCGGGCCGAACTGGAGGACCTGGCCCCTACTCGCATATCGGACGTCTTCCGCCGTATGCCGGGCGTTATCATCGAGCCCGGATTTGGTCTTATGGAGGATACGGTACGACTCCGGGGGGGGTGCATCCCAATCGTGGTGCTCGACGGAGTCCGTATGGCGAACCCGATCCGGCTCGACGACATTCTCAATGTCATGGACATCGAGGCGCTCGAGGTCCACCAGGGTCCGGGAGCGACCCCGATCCAGTACTCAGGGATTACGACGTGCGGAGTCGTGATGGTGTGGACCCGGGATCCGGTGCGACAGGAAGGGGAGGGATTCTCGTGGGTGAAACTGATCACGGCGGTCAGCTTTTTCTCTCTGTTCGTCCTGGGTCCGGGTGGTCACTGAGGCCGAAGTTGCCCGATTTGGTCCTCGCCCATCAGGGCCGGTTTGGGCTTGACAGACCACAGACGGTCGTGGTATCTGCATTAGCGTTGAAATGGGGCCATAACGGGAGGTAAGAGATGTCCCTCAAGATCAGTAAGATCAGCCTGCTCGTAGGGCTGGCCTTAGCGCTTTCGTGGTCCCCGGTCGAGGGACAGATCGAGATCTGGGGGAATGAAGGTCAAGCGGACTTCTCGGAGTTCCGTATCGCGAACGTTGTCCCCCACGGCCAGCCCTTGATTCCGTACTTCGAGGGTTGGTACCACAACCCCGACGGCACGAAAACCGCGAGCTTTGGCTACTTCAACATGAACACCGAGGAGACCTTCGACATTCCGCTCGGACCGGACAACTTCGTGGAGCCCAGGGAGTACGACGGTTTCCAGCCGACTCACTTCATGCCCGCGCCTTCTGAGAGGGGCCGGAACCGAAGGCACGAAAGCGTCTTTATCATCACGGTCCCGGGTGACTTCGAGGGCCAACTGACCTGGACGCTCAGCGCTCAGGGCCTCACGATCCCGGGAGAATCGAGCATCGACTCCGACGCGTACGAGATGCTCAACATTGAAAGCGCCACGAGTGCACCGGTTTCTCCGTTGATGCGGGTGGGTGACAGCCCGGTCAGAAGGGGCCGGGGTGGGCCTACCGCCGGTCCCGTTACTGTGGCGGTGGGGGAGTCCCTTCCATTGGATCTTTGGCTAGACCTCTTAGATCGCGAAAGAAGCCTTGTCACATGGTATCATCATCAGGGGCCGGGAGAAGTAACCTTCGCTCAGGAGAGGTTCGAGGTGGATGCGACTGGAGAGGTCGAGCTACAAACCCTCGCAACCTTTGGCGAGCCGGGTGACTATGTGCTCCGGGTTACCGCTCTAGAGACCCTAAGCTCCTTGGTTCAGCACTGCTGCTGGACCAACGGATATTTGGACGTTACCGTTACCCCGTAAGGTTAGGACCGGCCAGTCCTCTAATCGTTAAGGAGAGTCGGCAGATGAACGGACGCACGACTACCGGCTCGTGGGTTGGGCTTACGGCCAGACTGGGCTTTGGCGCTCTTGCCATGGTCGTTTTGGGTTTCGCTGGAAACAGTCTCTCCGCGCAGGCCGCCGGCCAGGAGTCGGAGGTTACTTTCGCGGGGGAGGTTGTGCAGATTCTGCAGGCGAACTGCCAGGAATGCCACAACGCGGAAGGAATTGGGCCGATGCCCTTGATTACCTACGAGGACGTACGGCCCTTCGCGCCGATGATCCGGCAGAAAGTGGTAACCCGAGAGATGCCCCCATGGCACCTCGACAAGAATGTCGGGATTCAGGAGTTCAAGAATGACGTCTCGCTCTCCGAAGAGGACATCGCGACGATCGCCGCGTGGGTGGACAGCGGCGCACCCTTGGGGAACGCAGCAGACCTCCCACCCGAAATCGTGTGGCCAACGGGTGAGGACTGGAGGCTCGAGTCGATCCTGGGACGGCCTCCGGATCTCATCGTCCCTTCGGCAGAGTTCGATGTCGTTGCGGACGGCTTGGACCAATGGCACACCCCAGTGACTCAGATCGAGGGGCTCGATTCCCCGAGGTGGGTCATGGCGAATGAAACCAAGCCCTCCTATCCCCTGGGCCGGAGAGTCACGCACCACGGCAACACCAGCGTGCTCCGCACGGTCGACGGTGAGGACACACGGGCGGGTTTCTCCAACTTCGGAATTGGAAAGCCCTACGACATCTATCCACCGAACACTGGGATGCTGGTGGAACCGGGTGACCGGCTGTCTTGGAACCTCCACTACTACCCGATTGGCGAGGAAGTGAAGGGCGAGGTCGCCGAGGTCGGGATCTGGTTCCATCCGGAGAATGAGCCGCCCCGTTTCGCGACGGCCGGAGACCGGTCCTATAGCGCGTACCGGTCACGCGACCAGGAGATGGTGATTCCGCCGAACTCGCGGCAAATCACTCAGGGGATCCATGTCCTACAGACCGCGGCCCGGATCCACAGCTTCCGCGTGCATGAGCATCTAATTGGAACGGGACAATCCCTCGAGGCTGTCTATCCCGACGGTCGGACTGAGGTGTTGGGCAAAGCAGGGTGGCACCCCTCGTGGCACATCACCTATATCTATGAGGACCACGTAGCGCCGCTTCTTCCCAAGGGCACGGTCCTCATCATTACCGCGTGGTACGACAACACAGAAAACAATCCCTGGAACCCGGATCCAGACACATGGGTGGTGCACGGCAGGCGCACCGGGGACGAGATGTCCCACATGTGGATCGGTATCAGCTACTACGACGAGGACGAATTCGAGTATCTGGTTGCCGAGCGTGAGCGCGTATTACAGGAGATGGGCATTGCAACCGCCGGCGAGCAGGACGGCGGCTGAATCCGGCACACCTGGCGCCGCAGCGTGTCAGGTGTCAGTTTGACGCGGTGACGAAATCAACGTGACCGGACCGTCCCCGTAGTCAGAAGCGGCAGATAGGTTTTTCTTCTAGGGCCCCGCGCGATTGCGCGGGGCCCTAGGTGTCTGTAAGTGATGCGTATTCGCTGGGCGCCGGTCGGAAGTCGTGCCCGACGTGCCCGACCGATTTCAAACTCATTCTCACCCGCTGAGAGGTCAGCCTTGAATATTCGCATTGGACCCCGCGCCGCCCCATCGTCTCTATCTGCCGCAGTGGTTTTGAGCGCAGCGCTCTGCGGCCCATCCGCCGCACAGGAGCGGGGCAATCCAGATGGGGAGTGGCGCTATTGGGGTGGAGACGCCTCGAACAGTCGGTATTCGGCCCTCGACCAGATCGACCGAAATAACTTCGACGACCTCGAGATCGCCTGGACATGGCGTGGAGACAACTTCGGGCCGACGGTCGACTTCATTATGCGAACGACGCCGATCTATGCCGAGGGGAGGCTCTACGGGGTAGCGGGCCAGAGCCGGACCGCGATCGCGATCGATCCGGCGACCGGTGAAACGCTTTGGACGTTCCGAGAGCCCCGTACGACGCGGTGGGAGCGATCGTCACGTCAGAGCCACGGAAAAGGGGTCGCTTACTCCGAGATCGATGGCCGTGGGGTCATATATCTCGTGACACCGGCGTTCTTTCTACACGCGCTTGATGCGGAAACGGGCCTCCCTCTCGAGGGATTCGGAAACCCGGTGCCCGTGGATGGGTTCGGTGAGTATGGAACCGTTGATATGCTTGCGGATCTGGGCCATCCCTACGACCCGGACGAAGGGATCCCCGCTGAGGTGGGTTTCATTACGAATACTTCGCCGCCCATCGTCGTGAATGGTGTAGTCGTCATTGGGAATTCGAATTTGACCGGTCGACTCGACCCCAGGCGAGAGAACGTCCCCGGGGACATCCTCGCATACGATGCGCAGACGGGGGAGCACCTCTGGAAATTCAATGTCATTCCCCGCCCCGGTGAGTTCGGGCACGACACCTGGGAAAATGACGCCTGGGAGTGGAGCGGAAACATCAACACGTGGCCGCCGCTCTCGGCGGATCCCGAGCGTGGAATCGTCTATGTGACGACGGATGCCCCCACAAACGACTATTTCGGAGGTCACCGGCCGGGCGACAATCTCTTCGGGAATAGCATCATCGCACTGGACATTCGGACTGGGGAACGCCTCTGGCACTTCCAGGCGATTCATCACGATATCTGGGACCGGGACTTCCCACTTCCTCCCCAGCTTCTCGACCTGACGGTCGATGGACAGGAAATTCCTGCACTGGTCCAAAGTTCTAAGCAGGCCTTCATCTACGCGCTCAATCGCGAAACGGGGGAGCCGATCTGGCCCATTGAGGAAAGACCCGTTCCTCAGTCGAGGGTCCCCGGCGAACAGACGTCCCCGACGCAACCGCACCCCACGAGACCCGTCCCTTACGAAATGCATGGCCTCATCGAGGACGATCTGGTCGACTACACGCCAGAGCTTCGGCAGAGAGCGCTCGATCTCCTCTCGAATTGGGAGTATGGACCGTCGCTCTATCATCCACCGCTCCATGTGGAAAACCCTGAGGGGAAACAGGGCACCGTATTCTGCCCCTCGCCCGGGGGAGGGTCGAACATCCCGGGAGGCACGGCGGCGGACCCGCAGACCGGCATCATCTACGTGGCTTCCGTAAAGTCCTGTGGCTCATTCCAGCTGGTCCCGGGAATGGAGAGGGACAGTCAGCTGACCGGTCAGTCGGGAATCACACCTGTACAGTGGACGCATGCGCCGGGAGGGCCCGGCAATATCGATGGCATCCCCTTCTACAAGCCCCCCTACGGTCGGATCACCGCGATCGATATGAACACTGGGGAGCACCTGTGGTGGATTCCAAACGGCGATACTCCCGAACGCTTCACCAATCATCCCCTGCTACAGGGTGTGGAGCTGCCGAATACCGGTCAGACCAGCCACGCTACCGCCATGGTGACGGGAAGCCTCCTGATGTACGGAGAGGGACGGGGCGGCCTACCCCGGTTCCATGGGGTCGACAAGGCCACTGGTGAGCGGGTGGGCACTGTCGAGTTGCCTGCCACAACCGACACCGCGCCGATGACGTTCATGCATGAAGGCGTCCAGTACATCGTTACTGCCGTTTCCGGCGCGGGGCTCCCCGGGTCGCTCGTCGCGCTACGGCTTCCTTGAACTCGAGAACGGGGCTCCGCAAATGAGGAAGGTCCGAAAATCCCACTTTGGGCGGGCATCCGTCGTCGGGCTCGCGATTGCTCTCACTTCATGCGCTCCTACGGAAACGGGTAACGGGGGAGGTTCCGAGGTCCAGATCACGCCGTACGCGAGTGCCGGCTTTGCCCTCGAGTATCAGGGCACGGTCATCCATGTGGATCCGTTCAATCGCGCGGATTATTCGAATGCGGCGCCGGCCGATCTGATCTTGATTACGGATACTGCCGGAGACCACCTGCAGCCGGATTTGATCGCGCAGATTCGAAAGCCCGGCGCCCCGGTAGTGGTTGCTTCCCTTCCGGAAGACGCGAGAGATGAAGGAGGTCGCGATCGTCTCCTCGCGGTGCCGGACCGCACGGTTATGAACAACGGTGATCAGATGACCCTGGCGGGTGTCGACGTGGAGGCTGTTCCGATGTACGATCTGCTGCCCGGTGAACCCTTCCATGCCCGGGGCGAGGGCAACGGATACGTCCTAACCCTCGGAGATACAAGAGTTTACGTGTCGGGAGTCACCGAGTGCGTGCCGGAAATCCAGACCCTGACAGACATCGACGTCGCCTTCATGCCTCTGAACCTGCCGCACGGTAGGATGGTACCGCTCGTTGCTGCGGAATGCGTCAAGATGATCCGACCGGCGGTGGTGTATCCCTATCACTACCGAGAGCTGCCGATCGATGAGTGGGTCGATGCTCTCAGCGAAGAGGCAGACATCGAGATTCGGCTACACAACTGGTACCCGTAGCGCGGGCAATGACCAGCTCAGTGTATCGAGGAGGATCGTCTGCCGATCACCTTTTTCTCGGGGGGTGAAACCATGCGCGCCGAAACCAAAAGAAACGAATTCCCGAGGGTCGGGTCGGTCGTTCTCCTGATCGGGCTGGCCTTGGTAGCGGCGGCCTGCGGCGGCGTGACCGCGGGCGGGGGAAGCTCCTCGGGGGGTCGATTCAACACGCTCTTAGGCGACGAGATCCGCGCCCAGTCTCAAGCCGACAACCTCTACGACGCCCTGATGGACGTCCGGGGCCAGTGGCTTCGGCCCCGGCCACGGACTTCCATCACGTTTGAGAGGGCCGAAGAACTGGTCGTCTACGTAAACGGGTCTAGAGACGGAGAGCTCGGGAGACTTAGAGTGATTGACGTCGAGGACGTCAACGAGGTCCAGTACCTCGACCCCCTCGACGCAACGACACGTTACGGCACGGGGCATGGGGGCGGCGTGATATCCGTAGACCTCACGCGTTTCTGACCGGGCGTTTCGGAGGGATCGAGGCCGTATTCCCGACACCCTGACAGGTCGGGAACTTGAAGCACCTCGGCCCGCGCCCCACGCTTCCTCCCAATCGACCTCGAAGCCCCTCATCCTCACAAAGAATCCGCCCTTCGCGGATGACAGAGGCCCGACACACCGGCTCGTCGGCTAGGTGGAATATTGCGCGCTGAGAGGCTATTATCGGGGTTGGGGAGGAATGCGCCGGAAACGGGTCATGGTGAGGCGTGATGCCCATATTCGAATATCGATGTGTCGCCTGTGGGGCAGAGTTCGAGCATTTGGTACTCAAGTCCTCGCCGGTGCTGACCTGCCCCTCATGCGAGAATGAAGCGGTCGAGCGGATCATGTCGATCAATTCGGTCAGCTCGGACCACACACGCAGGCGGGCCTCACGGGCCATTAGGGCGAGAAATCAGGCGTTGAGGAAAGATCATGCGCATGAGGAAGTCAAGCGAATCGAGTCGCACGCTCGCGACCACGACGACTAGCGTAGAGCTGCCCCGCATTTCCGGCATTTCGGGGCACTAGCAGCCCGTGGAAAAACTCCTACCCGCAGCGTCGATAAGAAGTGATTTAGATTACAGGCGAACCGGGGTCTCAGCCATGGAGGGCGGGGATGGCGATAGGCAAGCGGGGCAAGGGGCGGCAACAGGAGTTGTTCGTGGCGGCGAGCGAGATTCGCGCGCTGGGCAACCCCTTCTACCGTGCACTGAACAGGCTGCTTGAGGAGGAGGGTTTCGACGAGTTCGCGGAGGAGACGTGCCGCGAGTTCTATGCGGAGAAGCGGGGTCGGCCGGGCATACCGCCCGGGGTGTATTTTCGGATGCTGCTGGTGGGGTATCTGGAAGGGATCGGCTCGGAGCGGGGGATTGCGTGGCGGTGTGGGGACTCGATTTCACTGCGTGAGTTTCTCGGATACGGGCTGGAGAGGAACCCGCCGGAGCATTCGGGCCTGTCGAAGACGAGGAAGCGGCTGAGCGTGGAAGCGCACGCGGCGGTGTTCAGCCGGGTGCTGGAGGTGGTGCAGGCGTCGGGTCTTCTGAGCGGCAAGACGCTGGGCGTGGACTCGACGACGCTGGAGGCGAACGCGGCGATGCGCTCGATCGTGCGGCGCGACGACGGGAAGGGCTACGAGGAGTGGCTGGAGGAGGTGGCGCGGGCGTCCGGGATCGAGACGCCGACGCGGCAAGACCTCGCGAAGCTGGACCGGAAGCGTCCGAAGAAGGGCTCGAACCGGGAGTGGGCGCATCCGCACGACCCGGAGGCGCGGATCACGAAGATGAAGGACGGCAGGACCGGCCTGGCGCACAAGTTCGAGCAGGCGGTCGACATGGAGACCGGCGCGGTCGTGGCCGTGACGGTGCAGACGATGGAGGGGGGAGACACCGCCTCGCTGCCGAACACGCTGGACGAGGCGCAGCGGCAACTGGCGGAGATAGAGGTGGAGCCGAGGGAAGTGGTGGCCGACAAGGGCTACCACTCGAACCAGACGATGACGGGTGTGCAGGACCGCGGGCTGCGGAGCTACGTGAGCGAGCCCAACCGCGGCCGCCGGAAGTGGAAGCGGAACCGGGACGCGCAGAAGCCGACCTATGACAACCGCCGGCGGATCCAGGGCAACCGGGGGAAAGAGCTGCTGCGCCAGCGGGGCGAGAAGGTGGAGCGGGGGTTCGCGCACCTGCTCGTGACCGGAGGGCTGCGCCGCGTCCACGTCCGCGGGCGGGAGGAGATTCGAAAACGGATCCTGATTCAGGCCGCCGCCTTCAACCTCGGGCTTCTCATGCGCAAGCGGTACGGCTTTGGCACCCCGCGCGGTCTGCAGGGCCTCGCCACGGCGCAAGCGGCGCTCGCATGCCACGTCAGCACCGCCGTCCTGCACATGATTCGCCTCTCTTGCCGTCCGTTTGGCCTTCTTGGCCCCATTGTCGCCTCTTCAGGCCGCAACACCCGCCGTAGCCACAAGGTCAGCCCCGCCTCCGTGCTGATCCCCCTCACCCACCCGGCGGCCTGCAACCCCCTTTCTTCCACGGTCTGCTAGAGGGGGCTGGGATGAGCCTAGGATTCACGAATGGACGGACGGGTACAGATCTGAGGCGCTGCCGCCGTAGGGCGGGACATGCGTCGTTCGCGGCGCTCGCTCTTGGGGGGAGCGTCGCGATAGCGGTCATCGGTGCTCAGACCTCATCGACTCGCACCGCGCTTGCCGGCCCCAGCGAGTCCTTTCTACCCGTAGCCGCCGCTCCTCTACCCGAAACCGAAGCTTCCGCCCGACGTAACCCCGAAGAAGTGCGCGCCGTCTTGGACACATACTGTGTTGTGTGTCACAACGAAACAATGCTCACGGGCGGTTTGGCTCTGGACGTATTGGACGTCGAAGACCCCAGCGCCGCGGCCGACCGGTGGGAGGGGGTCATCCGAAAGCTGAGAACCGGGACGATGCCGCCAGGAGGAGTCCCCCGCCCCGAACAAGCCGAATACGACCTCGTCGCGACCTGGCTGGAGGAAGAGATCGATCGGTCGGCCACCTCGTCGGTCGCCGAGCCCGGCTCGACCAATCCGGTTCACCGCCTCAACCGGCTCGAGTACAATAACGCGATCAACGACCTACTCGGGCTCGAGGAGGATCTGAGGTCACTTCTCCCGGGTGACGAGACCGCGGACGGTAGCTTCGACAACTTCTCCAACTCGCTCTCGATCACGACCGTCCATATGGAGCGGTACATGTCCGTGGCGCGGCAAGTCACCCGTCTTGCCACGGGTCTCCCGCCCGCGGCACCGGGGATTGAATCCTTCGATGTTCCCCTTCACCTCGTACAGGATCAGCGCCAGAGTGAGGAGCTCCCCTTCGGGTCTAGGGGCGGTACCGCGTTCCGATACGACTTCCCGGCGGACGGCGAGTACCTCATCAAGGTGCTGCTTCGCAGGCAGTACCAGGACTATCTCATGGGAATGGGATGGTCCCAGCAGCTGGACGTCAGACTCGACGGAGAGCTGCTGGAGAGGTTCACCGTCGGAGGAGGAGCCACGGCTTTCCGACCTGCTGCGGCGAGTTATGCCGGGTCGGGCGAGCCGGGTTCCCCGGGGGCTCCGGAGTGGGAGGAGTACATGCAGACCGGGGGGGATGCGCATTTGGAGGTCCGGCTGAATGTGGAAGCCGGGCCCCACGTGATCGGGACCTCCTTCGTGCGGGAGCAGTGGGAACCGGAGGGGTTGCCGCAGCCACGCCAGCGGGGACGCGTCCTAACGAATGATCAGATCTATATGGACAATGCGAGTGTCGCCTCGGTCCAGATCGGAGGCCCCTATGAGGTCACTGGGGCAGCGAGGGATACTCCGAGCCGGCGTGAGATCTTCGTTTGTCAACCGGAATCTGGCACCGGAGACGAGGTTTGCGCAGCCCAGATTCTGACCAGAATGGCCCGACGGGCCTATCGTCGGCCGGCCACGGAAGAGGACACCAGGGTTCTCATGGAGTTCTTCCGACAGGGCCGAGAGAGCGGAGGGAGCTTCGACGCGGGGATCCAGCTCGCATTGGAGCGGATCGTGGTGGATCCGGAGTTCCTTCTGCGAATATACCGCGAGCCCACTGGGGTCGAGCCCGGCGAGGTCTACGCTCTAACCGATCTCGAGCTGGCCTCGCGGCTTTCATTTTTCCTGTGGAGCAGTATTCCCGATGAGTCGCTCCTTCGCGTAGCTGAAGCCGGCCAGTTGACCGATCCCGTGGTCCTCGAAACGCAGGTTCGCAGGATGCTATCGGATCCCCGTGCCCCTGAAGCCCTCGTAGACGGCTTTGCGGCCCAATGGCTCAACCTGCGGCTTCTTCCCGAGCAGCTCGCCGATCCTGTGTTGTACCCGGACTTTGACGACAGCCTACTGGAGGCGTTCCAGCAAGAGACCGAGCTCCTCGTCGAAAACGCACTCCTGGAGGATCAGAGCGTCGTCGAGCTGCTGAGCGCGGACTATACGTACGCCAATGAGCGTTTGGCCAGGTTCTATGGGATCCCTGGGATCTACGGCAGCCGCCCGCGCCGGGTTGCACTTCCGAATCCCGACCAGAGGGGGGGCCTGCTTGGGCACGGGGGCCTGATGGCGGTCACGGCGTACCCGGACCGCACATCACCCGTACTGCGTGGCAAATGGCTCCTGGACAATATCTTGGGGGCGGATCCGGCGCCGCCACCGGCAAACGTGGACACCAGCCTGGACCAGGGAGCCGACGCGACAGCGTTGGGCATCCGAGAGCGACTGGAGCAGCACCGGGTCGATCCGCTTTGCTCCAGCTGTCACACGCTCATGGATCCGCTTGGCTTCGCGCTCGAGAACTTCGACGTCACGGGAGCGTGGCGGGACGTGGATCGCGAGGGAGATCCTGTCGACAACCTCGGGACTTGGCCTAGCGGTGTGGAGTTGGCCGGGGTAGCATCCTTGAGGGACTTGCTGCTTCAGTACGATGCGCAGTTCGTACAGACGGTCACAGAGAAGCTGATGTCCTACGCACTCGGACGTCCGCTCGAGTACTACGATCAGCCGAGGGTCCGGCAGATCGTGCGGAACGCGGAGGATGGGGGCTACCGCTGGTCCTCCATCGTTCTGGGGATTGTCGAAAGCCCGGCCTTCCTCATGCGACGCTCCGCGGAACCGAGCTAGGGAATCACGATGACACATTTGGGAGAGATCCGATGACGACGATCCTGTCCGGGAAATCCATCCCTCGGCGAGCCCTTCTCAAAGGGGTTGGCGCGAGTCTGGCCCTCCCGCTTTTGGACGCGATGTTCCCGGCCTTTGGACTCCGGGGGCAGACAGCCCTCGACGGAGTTCATCGTTTCCAGGCCTTCTACGTTCCTAACGGGATGGCTATGGAGTATTGGTCGCCCAAGGGTGAGGGTCAGGATTTCGAGCTCTCTCCGATCCTCGAGCCGCTGGCTGCGTTCAAGGACCAGATGATGGTTCTCTCCGGGATCAACGCGACGTGGGTTCAGATCCACGCGGGCGCTTCGGGATCGTTCCTGACCGGCGTCCCGCATGGCGGGCGCACGGAGACCGAGATCATCGCGGACGTCTCGATGGACCAGCTCTTGGCAAGAGAGTTCGGTCGTGATACGCAGTTGGCATCGTTGGAACTCGCCATGGATGAGTCCGCGAACGCAGGCGCATGCAGCAGCAATCTGTCCTGCGTCTACACGCACACCCTGTCTTGGCGCGGTCCCACGCAGCCCCTGCCCACTGAGTACAACCCACGGGCCGTCTTCGAGAGACTGTTCGGGGACGCGGGCTCGACGGAGCGCGCGGCTCGGGAAGCGAGGCTGAAGCAACAGAAGAGCATTCTCGACTCGGTGACCGACAAGCTCGGCGATCTGAGCCGGGAAATCGGGGCGCAGGACCAAATGAAGATGGAGCAGTACACGGAGGCGATTCGGGACGTCGAGCGACGGATCCAGAAGGCGGAGGAACAGATCGACATCGAGCTGCCCGAGTTTGCGCAACCCGAGGGCGCTCCATCTATGTTTGAAGACCATCTAGACCTCATGATGGACCTCAAGGTTCTCGCGCTCCAAACGGACCTGACTCGGGTCATCACCTTCATGATCAGTAAGGAGCAGAGTGCGCGTCCGTACCCGCAGATCGATGTGCCCGACGCTCACCATCCCCTGTCACATCACAACAACCAGCCTGAGTTGGTCGAGCGCATGTCGAAGATCAACCGGTATCACACCGAGTTATTCGCAGGCTACCTGACCAAGCTCAGGGAAACGCCCGATGGCGACGGCTCGCTGCTCGACAACATGACGATCCTCTACGGTGGGGGAATCTCGAACAGTACCCAACATTCCGGCCGGAACCTTCCCCTGTTGGTCATGGGGGGCGGTGGAGGACGGCTCCAAACCGGTCGCCATCTTTCGTATTCCGACGAGCCGGGGATGGCGAATCTGCTCGTGACGCTCATGGACAAGATGGATGTGCCCATAGACAAGATCGGAGCGAGCACCGGCGCATTGCCGATCGACACACTCTCCGGAATCTGACCTCGGATTCATAAGGATCTAGGAAGATGCTCAGGAAGCCCCTACAAGAGAGTCTGACTACGCTCGTATTGGGCGTGACGCTGCTCGGGGCAAGCCCTGCAGAGCTACCTCCCCTGATCGAGGCCGCAAAAAACACGGACTGGACCCAGGTTCGCGCTCTTCTACAGAATGGAGCCGATCCTGCTGCCACGGCTCCCGACGGTGCGACCGCCCTCCATTGGGCTGCCTATTGGGATGACGTTGAGAGCGCCAGGCTGCTGATCCAGGCAGGCGCCGACGTCAGCGCAGCCAACGATCTGGGTGCCACGGCCCTCTTTAACGCTAGCCTAAACGGAAGCGTCGTAATGGTCGAGAGTCTCCTGAGTGCCGGCGCGAATCCGAACGCCGCTCTTCTCTCTGGGGAGACGCCAGTGATGACGGCGGCTCGCACCGGTAGCCCCGAGGTAATGGAGTTGCTTCTTGCCGCCGGCGGTGATCCCAATGTCGCAGGGACGCGCGGCCAAACGGCGCTCATGTGGGCGGTGGGACAAAGACACGTCGATGCGGCGCGGGTGCTGGTCGAGAATGGCGCGGACATCCACGCTCGAACGGAGAGCTGGAGTCAGGTGATGGCTGTGCCCCCGCATACCGGGAACCATCAGTCCGTGCCCCATGGAGCCAACACGGCGCTGATGTTCGCCGCTCGCGTGGGCGATCTCGCCTCGGCCAAGCTCCTCGTCGGGGTAGGGGCTAGTGTGGACGACGCCGATGCGTGGGGTGTCAGCGCCACCACCCTAGCTGCTCACTCCGGTTTCGACGAGCTGGTAGAGTTCTTGCTCGAAGAAGGGGCGGACCCGAGTGCAGACGAGGCGGGGTTTTCAGCACTTCACCTAGCGATCGTGCGCCGGGACGAAGGACTGCTTCGCACTCTTCTGGCTTATGGGGCCGATCCCAACGCCCGAATCGCGACTTGGACCCCTACACGTCGAGCATCGCGCGACTGGCACTTTCACCCCTCAGTAATCGGCGCGACGCCCTTTTGGCTCGCTGCCCGGTTCAGTGAACCGGGGATGATGCGTCTTTTGGCAGAGCACGGGGCGGATCCCCTCTTCGTTCACGAGGCGCACTACGTTGGGAACTCGGGGACGTTCGGCGCGGGCGGAATCGACGAGACCACAACCACGCTGATGGCCGCCGTGGGGATGGGTGGCCCACGCCGCATGCGTGCGTTCATGCCCCCAAATCCTGACGAATTGGAGGCCAAGGCTCTCGCAGCCGTTAAGATCGCAGTGGAGCTCGGTGTGGATGTCGGCGCGACGGATCTTGAGGGTCAGACGGCGACAGACCGAGCAGGATTCCCCTCCGTTCGGGACTTCCTCGTCTCCGCCGAGGCCGATCAACCGTAAGTGGCTGTCGCATGACGCCATAGATCGACGGCTACTCCAGACGCGCTGTCTACCGCCCCCCGGCCTCGCCGGCGGAAGGCGGGGACAAGAGCCCGCCCTCGGTCACAACATATGCTGGAGTTGGTTAGGTCCAGCCTGCACTCTCAGTGCGAATGTGACACCTACTGCGAGACATCCGATTCAGGAGAAGATAATGCGAAAGACTCTGCCGATTCTTGGCATGCTCCTTTGTGCTGCGCTGCCGAACATGATTTCAGCACAGGAGCCCCCGCCATCCTGCGACATGTGCCCTTCCACCTACATTCCTCTTGAAGAGTTCGAGGAATTCCTCAAAATCCAATCGGTGGACCAGCAAGTTCGGTCCCTCAATATCGGTAAGACCAACGCTCAGGTCGCGATCGCTCATCGAGGCCGACTTGAGCAGCCGGGCGGTGTGGCGGAGCACGAGTGAGTCCCATCTTTAGTTGAAATTGAAGCGGCCTCCGACCTCAGGTAACGTGGGTGTGCGAGCACGCCACGGGACCAACAAAAGAGGAAGGAGGCCACCGATGGGAAGGATGCCGAGGCTGGTTGAGCGGGGCAAGAAGGACCGGCGGCTTGGGGAACCGAGCGAGATGAGTTGGGAGGAGATCCAGGCGCTGGAGCTGGACCCGCGAGTGGAGCTGATCCGGCAGCTGATTCCGCTTGGACTGGCGGAGGTGAGCCGGATGCTCGAGGAAGAGGTAGAGGAGCTGGCCGGGCGGCGGCACGCCCGAAAGGGGGACGACGAGAGCGGATACCGGCACGGGCACAACCCCGGGTCGGTGAGGTTGGGCGGCCAGCGGCATCCGGTGCGAGTACCTCGGGTGCGGGGCCGGGCCGGAGAGGTGAGGCTCGCATCGTACGAGCGACTCCACGGCTCGGCCGGAGAGGTGGACGAGGGGCTCTTTCGGAAGGTGCTGCTCGGGATCTCATGCCG
The DNA here is from genome assembly GCA_965215925.1 of Longimicrobiales bacterium. GTDB lineage: Bacteria > Gemmatimonadota > Gemmatimonadetes > Longimicrobiales > Gaopeijiaceae > JAAXGI01. Next base: position 1,097,356 of record CBDCEQ010000003.1, read on the forward strand.
AGACTACGAGGCGGCGGTCGAGGCGGTGCCCGGAGCGATCGGGCTGTCGAAGTCGAGGGTCTCGCGGGAGTTCAAGAAGGCCACCGCCGCGAGGCTGAAGGAGTTTCAGGAGCGGGACCTCTCGGTCTATGACGTGGTGGCGCTCGTCCTGGACGGGAAGAGCTTCGCCGAGGACGAGATGGTGGTGGCGCTCGGCGTGACGCTTGAGGGGGACAAGGTGTTCCTCGGCTTCGTCCAGACCGACACGGAGAACGCGGTGGTGATCCGGTCCTTCCTCAGGGGCCTGAAGGACCGAGGTCTCGATCTGTCGGCCGGAGCGCTCGTGGTGATCGACGGGGCCAAGGGGCTCCGGAGCGGCGTGCTCGCGGCCTTCAAGGACCAGGTGCTGATCCAACGGTGCCAGTGGCACAAACGGGAGAACGTGATCTCGCACCTGCCGAGGGCGGAGCAGAAGAACTGGCGCCGGCGACTCCAACGTGCGTATCAACGGCCCACGTACAAGGAGGCCGCCCAGGCGTTGAAAACCCTCAAGCACGAGCTCGGCGAGGTGAACCAGTCTGCCGTGGCCAGTCTAAACGAGGGGTTCGAGGAGACCTTGACCCTCCACCGGCTCGGGGTCTTCCCTCTGGTCGGCCGGTCGCTGAAGACCACTAACGTACTCGAATCCGTCAACGCCATGGCCGAGCAACGCTGCGGACGAGTGGATCACTGGAAGACCTCGAGCCAGAAGCACCGATGGTTCGCGACCGTGTTACTCGAGATCGAGCCCCGGCTCCGGAGGTTGCTCGGCTACCGGCACCTCCCGCTCCTCAGGGCCGCGATACAGAAGGAGCTCGGGATCACCCTTCCCGAGAGCAGTTCACATGCCGTCGCCTGACGAGGGGGTCGCTCCAGTTTCAACTAACTTTGGGATTGACTCCGGAGCACAGCCTGGTAACCGAGATCTACTACGTCATCAGTGGGTCCGGTACCAACATCACCGGACCGCATCTGGTCAACTCGGTGCCGAGGCCGCCGACCAACGTGGCGGTACAAAGGCTGAACGGGCCCGGGCACAACGCAGAATCGATCCGCAATGGGCGGACCGTCGAGCTAAAGGCGGGTGACGTACTGGTGATCCCCGCTGGGACCGGACATCAGTTCACCAGAATCGACGATCACATCACCTACCTGATGATTCGCGTCGACCCGGATAAGGTCGTACCGCTGATGGACGAGGGGGATGCGAGGAGGTACCTGGACGATCGCTAGTCGTCTTCCCAGCTGGAGTTGTCGGGAAGAACGACCGCTTCGACTCGGACGGAGAGGTCGGCTGAGACCTCTATAGACGTGGCCGGGGCTTCGTACCCGACCTTCCAGACCACGAGTTCATACGGACCAGCGGGCAAGGCCACGACGGCGTCCCCGGACTCGTCCGTCGAGGCCCGGTAGACTCCAAGGCTCACCTGCGCGTTCGGGACAGGCACCGTCGACCCCTGTTCGAGTACTTTGACGGTAAGCTCGTGATCGGGCGCACGGGTAGTGGCAAAGCTGAACTTCGCCGATGCACCTTCGTGGGGGAGTCCCTCTTCAGCCGCAGGAAACCCTACCGACCAGGAGGCCACCCCCTCCGCTGTAGGGGCAACCAGCTCCACGTCGACCCAATAAAGGGCATCCGACGCAGCCCATGGGGCCTCGCCGAACTCGCCGGTTGCGAGGCGGTCACCCTCCGCGCCGTCGACCGCAACGACGTGTCCCTGCAAGTTGCATCCTTCTACGCACTTAGCGCCAACCTTGATCATAAAGGCCTCCCCTTGGACGACCGGCGAGGGTACATCCCAGATCGCGAGGCTGGTCTTGTGGGCTTCAGTCCTGAAGGGCACGGGGAGGACACTCTCGCGGTGGCCGGAAGAGTCACTCTTGGGCGATTCATCCGCCTGGGGTCGAAAAACGACGCTCCACGCGTGATCACCAATCTGGGCAGGAGCCTGGATCTGGACCTCGCCCGTTTCGTAGATCGACGCGCCCACCACAGGCGAAACGATTTGACTCGCCAGCACCGAACCGTCCGAGCTGGACACCAGCACTTCTCCGCCCTGCAGGTCACATCCGCTCGGACATTCGACCCGGGCCTCGAAGGTCAGCTCGGCCCCGGCCGCCACCTCCCTCGGAAACCACCGGTTGATCTCCAGCCGGGGCTCATGCATCGGCCCGTCTGGATAGGGGCGTGACCCCACGGGTAGCACCGGCCACGGATCAGCCGTCCCGACCGCGGCGCGCCGCATCGATGCCGGCGAGACGCCCGAACACGAACGATCTTCCCAGCCCGTGCTGGCCGAAGCCGCCTGCCGACTCACCCGCCGCATAGAGTCCCGGAATCACTTCGCCATTCGTATCCAGCACCTGCGCGTTCGTGTTGATACGAATGCCCGCATAGGTGTCGTGTACGCATGGGGTTGCCCAAGCCGCATAGAACGGGGGCTTTTGGATCTTGTACAACGGCCTCGGCTTGTCGAAATCCACGTCCCCCGCACCGGAATCGACGAAGGAGTTGTACCTCTCGACTGTGCTACGAAGGGCCTCGGCCGGCATCGAACGCCACTGGTACTTGTTGTCGATGCTCGAAGCCAATTCCTCGAGGGTATCGGCACGGAAGAAGTAGCCATCAGTATCCACATACGGCGGTTCTACCACCCAAGCTTCTCTCTCAACGCCATCAGCGTCGAAGATGGCCCAGATCGGGCCGCCGCCATTCAGCTTCTCCAGATCACCGGTCCACTGCATGGCGGAGAAGAAATACTCGTAGTCCCTAATCCCTGCAGTTTCGTCATGGAACCTCAGCCCGTTCTCTTTCACCAGAATCAGGTTCTGCCAATCCCTCACCCGAAGGCCGGTGGCCTTCTCGCGGAAGAAGTTCGGCGCCTCTGGGGTGAACGCTAGGCCGTGGTAATTGGACCGAGTCGCCAACCGCCCCTTCGAGAGCTGGGCATCGGCCTCATTCGTCTGATTCGCGGCCCCCCACAAGGACGCCCCGATCGCGATCGCGGCCAATTCTCCATCTGCGTTCTGGGGTGTCCAGCCGTCGCCGTGCACTTGGTACTCTTCGGTCAATCTCGGGTCGAAGATTCGCCTGAAATGAATGTTGTTCGAATGTCCGCCGGTTGCAAAAATGACACCGCTTGTTGCTCGGATCGAGAGCGTCCGCCCCGTCGGCTCATACCATTCATCCACCTCATTAGCCGTGAGACCGAGCACCCGCCCCGTCGTCTGGCCTTCTCGGACGAAGCCCGCCATTCTGTGCTGGAGGATGATTTCGACCCCCTTCTCTCTCGCGCTCCTCTCCAGCGGCCTCATCAACCCCGAGCCCCTCTGCTCTGGTACGATGACCTCTTCTGGGATCGGCCATTGTTGCGGAGCGGGCCTTCTGAAGACCGAATCGTTTCGGCTCGGCCTGCCCGGCGGCAGCCACTCCACTCCGTTCTCGGTCAAGAATTCGAATGTGTCGATGGCGTTTTCTACATACTTCCAAACGATTTCCCGATCGTTGTAGCGATTCCTCGGTTGGTCGTTCAGCGTCCAATCATAGAAGACCCTCTCAAGCGAGTCCTCAATGCCGTACTCTTTCTGAAACGAGGTCCCACCCCCGAGGTAGCACGCTCCACCACTCAGGATCGCCCTTCCGCCGATATCGAAGTTCTGCTCAACAATGATGACGGAGGCACCCTCATCCCGCGCAGCGATTGCCGCGGCCATCCCCGCGGCACCAGCACCCACGACGACAACGTCCGTCTCTCTGTCCCAATCCTGCGTCCGTACATCCGCTGCACTCGCGCCGAGCGCGCTGGAACCGACACCCACCGCCGCTCCAGTACCAAGAGCCGCACTCTTTTTGAGGAATTCTCGCCTACTTTGAGCTTTCGGGTTCCTCTCGCTCATGCTTCCATCCTCGCTTCGGGTTGTCGGTTCCTTGGGGCCAGCCGCCGGTTTCGGTGCAGACAGATGCGCAGCCCCCCTCACGGGCCCTTCAGGGTCCGTCGGGAGGCACTGTGTCAACAGTGCCCTGGCGCTAGGAGTTTCGCAACTTGTGGCGAGGCGTGGCGGCCTCGCCCGGGGAATTCCATCCGCCGTCTACTGCGAGACGGCCACTGCTATATATCCGTTCGTCCAGCAACACTGGTCGCCAGCGGAGCTATCGACGGGATTGAAATTGTCGGCTCGCACACGAAGTACGTATTCCCCAGGCGCGCTGAAGGTGGCAGTCACCGTTCCATGGCCATCCGATTCGCGAGGAATCACAAGGGAATCCGGGCCGCGCCGCGGTCCGAAGCCGCCACCCCCGCCCGCGCCCGCATCCTCACCCTGGGCCGGCTCCATCACGGCGAAGTCCGCCACTGCGGGTCCCTGATGCGTAAACCAGGTCAGACCAGCATCCACAGGATCTCGTTCCGCACCGGGCTCGGTTCTATCGCCCGTCCACACGGTAAGGCTCAACGGAGTCCCTACGGACGCAGTCAGCGAAAGTGGATTCGTTACGCTCCCCACCGGATTTTCCCCACCCCAGGTCGAAGTCTCACGGGGATCCCCCCCATGTGTCATCACGCCCCACAGCTCGGGGCCGTCCGGGCTCAATCTGAGCACGGGCGGCAGTGAACCCATCGCCATGGGATAGAAGTGAAGTTGGTAGGCGGCCACCCCCGCGCGGCCCGGGACCGAATGAGTCACCCCCCGGTTCCGAAGTGTCCAGACCACCCGGCCCTCGTCGGCCCCGAACTCCGGTGGAACGGTCACGGTAAATGTACCTACGTGCCGGCGTGTCGAGAGGAGCGTGGGCTGTACGCCGTTGAACTCGCTCGGCTCGATGAAATTGTCGGCACCGATCGGGATATTGAGGGCCTCGTCACTATCGCGGTTGAAGTAACCAAAAGAGAGCGTGTACGTACCGTCGGGGTTCTCGTACCACCCCTCGAAGAAAGGAGAGATGGGTCGACCGCTCGATGCCTCTGCCGCGCCTGGGAGCCGCCTCTGCGCCTCCAACGCTGTCCCACTCAACAGGATCAGCGCGATCGTCAGGCCTCCAACGGCCCATCTGGTCTTCATGGTCGACTCCCCCTCATCGTGATCGGTCGGCGATCCGGTAATACACCAGTGGGGGCCCGACGAGCCTCCCAAGCCTGAGGTTCTTCGGTCCCCCACTAGGTCCTGACGCAACCACCGTTAGGTGTGCGTGTTCCCAGATCCCGCCGCGCTAATTCCTGCTAGCCGCCGTCGCCAGCCAGTGTGGCTTCCGCCTCTCTCTCGGACTTGAGCCGATCGTAGCCCGCCTGATCCAAATGGGTCACGGCAATCCAAGCGTGAGACATCTCGTCACCGGTACGGCTTCCACGCCCAACCCACACCTCGTGATCCGGGTTGAAGCGGTTCTCTGAAGTGTTGTCGTACCACTGCGTAAGAATCATTACGGCCCCAGCGGGCACGAGGGGCGCCACATCCTGCTCGTAGATGTGACTCAACTGCCACTCAGGATTCCAATGGCTGATGAGGCTGACCGTCTCTCGCTCACCCGTCTCGGGGTGGAAAATCTCGAGAGACGCGGCATTCAGTCGAAGATGCCCGTGGGGCTGATAGCTATCGATACGCACGGGGTGATCCCACGAATGGTACCCCTGCACCATCTGAGTCCCGTTGGGAGCGATGTCGAGGTCACCTTGCATGGAGTAGTTAGCCAGATCCTGCATGAACTCAGGCTCATAGCCTTCAGGATGCAGCCAGAATCCCAGCTCGGTCACCTCGTTCTCAATGAGCTCACCATTTGGGAAGATATGGATACTCCAACGAACGAATGAGTTCGCGGGAAGCAGCCGACCGGCACCCTCCGGGATGATCTCGCCAAGCTTTCCAGACGCATACTCGGTGAAGCGCCCACGTTGGCCGTCCAGGCCACCGTCTTCCGTCGGTAGGTACAGGGTGGTGTTTGCGTGGTGCACGACCCTTCGCCCGGCGACCGAGGGTTTCACTTCGATCGCCTTGATGTAGCGGTCCTGATCGAGTGGGATCTCTACGAGGGGCTCCCACCACAGGTCTTGTCCTTCAGCAGGAATCGTAACGGGCTTTGCCGGAACCACGAGATCCGGCTGCCCAAACTGCGCTGCGAACAGCCACTCGCTCGCATCGGGCCATTCGACGGGCGCAGGCATGTCGGCTGGATCGCCAAGAGGCGCGCCACCGTCTACCCAAGCGGTGAACGTGGCAATCTCATCCCCCGAGAGACGCTTATCTTCGATGAGATCTTGGATCCCGATATTCGTGTCGTACTGATACGGAGGCATCTCCTGTGCGACGACCTTCTCACGGATCATCGGCGCCCAGGGGCGGACCTGCTCATAGGTAATGAGGGACATCGGCCCAATCTGACCGGGTTGATGGCACGCTTGGCAGTTCTCTTGAAGAAGGGGGGCGATGTCCCTGGCAAATGTCACCGGGCCATCGGTTCCCTGCTGCGCGGAAGCCTCGCCATGGAAGCCGGCAAGCGCCAAACCGACGAGTGCCGGGACCAACGCCCAAATACGAGATGTGCGCTGGGAACGCGAATTCGTGTCTCTCATTTTCCTCTCCGTTAGGCGGGTGATTCGTTCCCGCTACTACGCCGTAGAATTACCCTGCACGCCGCTCATGTCAAGCACATCTCGTGCCACGGCGACCACATTCGAAGCCCCGTTCAACGCGCGAGGGCACCGCGACCCAACGACTGCAGGGTCATTGGGGTCTCCTTAGGCATCAAACGCCCTCGCGCCGGCCATCGGCAATTTGTAGACCCTCTGCCGGATTTCTTCCATCGAATGGCCGCAAGCGCCCGCTCTTTCTACAAGCTGAATCTCACAAATGTTGCAACGTACGCACTCCTTGAAGTGGATGTCGGCTCCTTGGATAGCGCCGGTCGGACACTGTTTTTCGCACACCTTGCACCAATCGCACTGTTCTACTCTCCGGATTCGAAGCGGGGAAAGAAGGGAGGCGAGAGCGAGTCCAGCCCCAAGCGGACAGGCGTAGCGACAATAGAACCTGGGCACGATGGCAGAGACCCCTACGAACGCGACGGCGATAACCCAGAGGATGGGAGACGGGCTCCAATAGAAAACCGTTCCAAAGGGCTCGAAGTACTGAAATAGACTGAAACCACCTCCAAGAAGCGCTGGGCCAAGCACCAGCCCGAGAATCGGGTACTTGAGTAGCAGCGTTCGCTGGTGAGCAGCGGGTGGCAGGTCGCGACGAAACCCTCTAGGTACGATCCGCTCAAGAATATCCTGCAGGGCTCCGAAAGGGCACAGAAACCCGCAGAAGACTCTGCCCCAAAGGAGCGTCGTGACGAGGGTAAACCCCAGCAGGAGGAGGAGTGGGAAGTCCGCGAGATAGACACCCGGCCCAACGGAAATCCCAGCTATGATGTGGGAAACCGACAGGAAGCTCCTGTCGATGAAGCCCAGCACGAAGAGCGTGGCAATCAGCGTAACCCAACGCAGCTTCGTACTCTTTGACAGAAACGCCCACATGGTGAGTCCCAACAGGGCCATCAGCCGGCCAAGCCGGCCCCAGGACGTTCTGGCGAGAGTCTTCACCAGCACGCTCTCCTCCTGGACGTCCGAAGCTAGGAACTGGACGAGCTCGGCCGCAGGGTCTGGGGAGGGCGTTACGGGCGCATCCCGAGCGACGTTCTGCCCAGGCTCTTCACCTGTCGGTACACGTGTCGCGGTTGGTTCCGTGGCCTCGTCTAGCTGGCTTGGCGGGGTCGGAGCGGCAGGCCCAGCGGAGACGGCGGTAGTGGCCGCAACCGGAGCAGGGGCCGGTTCTTCGCCAGTGATGTGGTATTCGGTTGAAGAGACACTGCCCTCAGGGCTGAGATCTAGGACGATCTCGAAGGGTCGGGTCGGATCGAGACGCCCATCGACAGCGAGGAGGCCCGCGCGACGCACCTGGCGCTGAGCCATGCCCTCCGTTAATAGGCCCACGAGGGAAAAATCATCCGATGCAGCCGTAAGCGTGTCGACTCCCTGGACAAATGAGAGGCTTCTCGCCTGGAATAGGAACGCGTCCGTCCCGCTGAGCCCAAACATCATTAGATGATCTTGCTCGGGCCGGTCGGCCAACCTCTCCAACCCTTCTCGAAAGCGGATGGGCCCCAGCAACACCTCCCCCACCGCGGGCTCTCTCAAGTAGATCAAAGAAAGCGCCAACTGGATGGAATCCTGTTCTTGGACGAGGATCTGCTGAGCCAACCCGCGAATGAACAATTCCTCCCAGGACAGATCACGAAGCTCCTCCACCTGAATCGTGCCGATGTAGCTAGGTGAGTCGCCGGATTCCAGGCCGCCCAGATAGGCTCTGGTCAGACGTCGGGCCGCGTTTCGGACCCCGGTCGCCATCGCGACGACGGTGATCGTGGCGCCCGTGACGCCGTCGACGTCCTCTCCAACGTGAAAACCCTCGGTGATGTGCTTCCCGGAGAATTGACGCTGGAAAGTGGGAGGCCCCAGAAAATCGCCGAGACTCGCCCGGAGCGATTCCCGGTAGCTGATGACATCGACCCCTGTGAGCGTCCCCTCCAAGTCCATCCCGACAAGGACCTCAATGGGCGCATTGTATCCGAATTCTTCAGGGGGAAGATCAGAGGTGAGAAATGCGTATCCGACCAGGACTTCACCCCCGCCCGTCGGGTCGAGTCGAAAGCCCTGATAGACGGGAGGATTCCCCTCCCTAGGTTCGATCCGATCCGCCTGCGGGAGCACGCCGGCGAGTCGCTCTGGCGTGACCACTGGATCCTGCAGGGCACTGGCGCCCGACGGAAGAAGCAGGACTAGGCCTAGCGCCGCCCTCAGTGCGGCACTCACGCGCGGACGGCCCGCGTCGCAGCGACTAAGGCAACGCCGACAAGCAACATGGCGATGAGCGCCATGGTCCGTCCTGAAGACATTGCGGGAGGTGCCGCACTCTCTCCAGGATACTCAGCGGAGAAGAGCCCGAGTCCTGGCCGGAGATCGAGAACGAAATCGAAGGGTTTCTCCATGTCTACCGCTCGGTCGACCAAGAGAACCCGCGCAAAGCCCACCTGACCGTTGAGCTTTCCTTCCTGTGGTGGACCAAAGAGCAGGACGTCCTCCGGAGCGAGGCGGACCGTATCTTCAGCCTGTACGATCGCGAGTCGACCCAGATTGAGCGCCCCCGCGAACGGCCCATCAAGACCCGCAAGGACGAGATGCCGCTCGCTCACCCTCGGCCCCGCTCGCCGAAGCGCCTCTTGAAGCATGGTAGAGCCGATCAGTATTTCCGCGATGGCCTCGTCGCGGAGGTATAGAAGCATGAGATCGGCCACCGTCCGATTTTCGTCGAGGACTAGGATTTGCTGAATCACTCCTCGAGAGAGCATCTCCGGCCAAGACAGCCGCGCCAGCTCCTCGATGGGCACAGAAACGGGATCCAGGAGCGCCGCCTCGTTGGCGGCAGACACCGGACCTATTCGATGCTCCCTCGCCACCTCGCGAGCCGCGTTTCGGATCCCTCGGGACATTGCGTCGACGGTGATGGTAGCGCCGGTGATCCCATCCACGTCCCGACGCACCTGGAATGCATCGCCGATGCTCTTTCCACGAAACTGCTCCTGGAATCCGTCCGTCGCGAGGAAGTCGCCGCGACTCTGACGAAGCGATTCGTCGTACCTGATCACAATGATCCCAGTCAGGACCCCCTCGAGGTCCATTCCAACGAGCACCTCGATCGGGCCATCGAATCCCCTTTGCTCTGGCGGTAGGTCGGAGGTAAAGAAGGCATAGCCCACGAGCGCCTCCTGTCGGGTCGCGGGATCGGCGCGGTATGCCTCGAAGACCGGGGGGATTCCGAGCCGCTCGGTGAATCGATCGGCTTCCGGCAGCACTTGCACAAGGAGCTCGCGCCACTCTTCCGGCCCCTCCTGAGCCCAGCCGAATTCAGGCAGGAGCAGACCGGTCAGAAACAGAAGTTTGAAGACTGCACAGGTGATCGATGCGGGAGACCCCAGGGGCACGGGGGCACGGGGGCACGGCTCAACCCTTCGCGCGGAGACTCTCGACCGGACTGAGGACAACGCCCGAACGGCAGCCTCCAGCCTGTCCCGGACCCAGCCGTCAGAGGGGTTTGTTTGGATTCGCGATCGTGCGCCACATGTGGGCTGACGGACTGTTATCGTAGCCCAGCCCTTCAGGCGGGTCTCGGAAGTTTCTTTCGATGATCTCGACGAAGGGATCGATCGTGATTTCGGCGCCTTCCTCGAAGGCGTACAGGTCGTTCACAGTGACTAGACGAGCCTCCATGTACCATCGGTGGTTACGGGCATATTCGTACGCCTGCTGGATGTACTCAGGGGGAACGTAGTCCTCGCCAAAGATCCGGTTGTATATCTCGTACGGATACTCGTAGCCAACGCTCTCGTCCGGATAGAAGCGAAGCGCCTGGTGGTATTGAACCCCCCAACTGACCCGTTCGTCGACATAGGGCGCGTAAATCTGGGCTCCCCAGTACCCGTGGTCGGCCTTGATGAGCTGCTGGACGGTATCGTGCAGCAGACCGGCCATTATGGTGCGTTCGGGCTGTCCGGTTTGGAGTGCATGGTTGGCGCTTTGCAGACAGTGCTGACTGGAGTTGAATCGAAGCTTGAAAAAATCGAGGAAGGTGGGCTTTTCGGGCATCGGCTCGAGAGCGGTCCTGCCGAGAAGGATATTGCCGGTCCCCCGTGGGGGATCGTCCTGCCGATCCTCTTCTTCTTCCCCTTCGTCGGTCGCCGGCGACGAGGCCGCCGAGTCGTCGAGCTGATCGAGCATGTAGTGCTCGAGTGCCTCCGCCTTGTCCTCCGAGTTCATGAGCTCGAGCGAGCCGACACCCAACGAGGCTAGAAAGCTCCGACGGTCGATAAGCATGCGATCCCCTTCGAAGGCGAGGCCCGAAAAACATCCGCCGGGCCATTGGCGCGGCGCATGAGATCCGCTTCCTCAACACTCGCACATTACCTCAGCCGCCGGCGCCGTGTCAATCTAGTGTCGCGTCTTGTCCGCCAACGTAGATTGCGGCAATGATGCTCAGTCGAACGCCGGTGGTTGGTATGGAAAAACGCAGCTAACCATCACGAGGCAATCCAGGGATGGGTGGGTCATCCCTGCCAATCGAGAGGAACGTTGAAATGACGAAAAACCAGCCCTCTTCCTGCCGCCGAAGGTTTTCGATGGCCATCGTGATGGTACTTCTCTCTGCGGTCCCATGGGCTGCAGCGTACGCGCAGGACGGGTTGGATATCTACTTGGTCGATGTCGAGGGCGGCGGCGCGACCCTGTATGTCTCGCCGGAGGGCGAATCGTTGCTGATCGATACCGGAAATGGTGGAGCGAACGCCGATCGGGATGCCGGACGCATCATGGATGCGGTCCGGGATGCAGGGATTACAGAGATCGATCACCTAATCACGACCCACTGGCATGGTGACCACTACGGTGCGATGGAGGAGCTGGCGAACCGGGTTCCGATTCGGCACTTCATCGATCATGGAGGAACGGTCGAGGACAACGTTGGTGTGATGGAGTTCCTCGACACGACCTACCGGGCCCTGTACCAGAACGCCGAACACTCGGTGGTGTCCCCGGGAGACCGGATCGAACTGGCCGGTGTCGAGGTCACCGTACTTGCGTCCGGAAAGCGAGTCATCGATCGGCCCATCTCTGGCGGGGGAGGACCCAACCCTTACTGCGCCGATTTTTCCCCCCAAGAGGAGGACAACGGAGAGAACGCCCAGTCGGTGGGAATCATTCTTCGGTTTGGGGAGTTCCACGTTCTCCATTTGGGCGACCTGACGGCCAACACCGAGTACGACCTCATGTGCCCGAACAACCCGATCGGGACGGTCGGGCTGTCCGTAGTTTCTCACCATGGACAGCCGTCCTCGAACGCAGAGGTATTGGTCCATGCGATAGAAGCGCGTGTCGGCATCATGAACAATGGCACGCGCAAGGGAGGACAGCCGGAAGCGATGCGGGTGCTACACTCGGCTCCTGGGCTGGAAGACCTCTGGCAACTCCACTTTTCCCTTCTGAGTGGCCAGGCCTACACGGTTCCCGGCGTGTTTATCGCCAACCCGATTGATGAACCCCAGTCTGTCATGCCGATTGCGCCACTCGGCAATCCCCCACGCGGCCCGGGAGCCGCACCCCCGCCGGTCCACAATGGTGACGCGTTCTGGATCAAGGTGTCCGGGGATCGGGATGGTTCGTTCACCGTTACGAACAGCCGAAACGGATTCAGCAAGACATATCGCTAGAGACTCTCGGGGAGACTCACATCCAGATACGCTCGTCATCGGACTCCGGATCGGGCGCGGTGAGAGCCTCAACCTGGAAGGTGACATCTTCCGCTACTTGGACGGCTTCGGCTGGCGCCTCGTACCCTATCTTCGAGATGTATAGATCGTAAGAGCCCTTCGGTAGCTCTAGTGTCGCCAATCCACTTTGATCGGTTGAGGCTCGGTACGCACCTAGTCGGACGTCGACATTTTCGAGTGGAGCCGCGTCGTCCTTGGAAATGACCTTGACCGTAACGCTGTGCTCGGGCGGTCTCACGGTTCGGAAGCTAAACGTCGCGGACGCTTTCGAATGCGGTATCTCCAACCCCTTGGGGATCACACTTGCTGACCAGGAAAACATCCCTTCCGTGGTCGGAGCCACGAGACCCACTTCCGTTGCATAAAGTGCATCGGTGTCCGGCCATGGCGTTTCGCCAAGCGTTCCGTGACCCGTCTTCTTCCCGTCTTCGTCTCTGACTTCGACAACCCTTCCCATCATGGGGCAACCCGAAGAGCACTTGACCCCAACCCTGGCGCTAAATGGCGTCCCCATGACAACAGGCGAAGGAGTGTCCCAAATAGCCATGCTGGTCGAATGTGGTCGAGTGGCGAAGGTCAAAGCGAAAGATGCCTCCCGATGAGCGGTCTCCTCGGTCTCCTGCTCCGGGAGAGAGATGTTCCAAACATGCTCGCCGATGCTGGAAGGAACCGTCACGTAAAGGATGTCCGTTTCGTTCGCTTCGTCGTCGAAAGTCACCAACTCACCGTTGACCACAATCCCATCGGGGCCCGCCACTTGGACGGAGCCTCCGCGAAGATCGCATCCGGATGGACATGACACCCTGACCTTGAGTGGGAGATCGGTCCCGGCGTCCACCGCATCTGCCACGGACTGGCTCAGTTCAACCTTGGGCTGATGGTTCGAGGTCACATGACACCATCCATGAACTTGGCCCTGAGAGCCTCCCGATCGATTCGCTCACCTCGCAGGTAGACGTCGGAGATCCGGTGCGTGTTGTTGATGTCCTCGAGTGGGTTTGCGTCGAGCACGACGAAAGAGGCGCTCTTGCCCTCTGCGACCGTCCCGAGGTCATCGAGCCTCAAGATCTCGGCGTTTACGCTGGTCGCAGCCAGGATTCCCTCCATCGGAGTGAGGCCGCAGTTCACCATGTCTCTGATCTCAGAGTGCGCCGGCCAGGCCACGCTCGTTCCGGAATCCGTGCCCATCCCGAGGACCATTCCAGCTTCGTGATTCCTCCCCATGTTTCGGCACTGAAGTGGAAACTGTGAATTGGGATCGGGGGGGCCCGCAGCCTGCTGTCGCTCGATTTGCGCGCGCATCCTTTCTATCTCGAAGGGCGGAAGCGTCTCGGCCAACCAGGGGAGGTCGTCCAACGTTAACGGGTTGCCGGGTAGGTTCGGGATACTCCAAACCTCGGGGTGCTCCCTTACTAGTTCGAGGTACTCTTCATCGACATCGCGGTCGCGCACGGTATGTGCGAACCCGTCGACACCCGCCTGAATGATATCCTTGGCGTCCGCGAGGGCGCTCGTAGTACCCACATGGGTGACCACCCGCATTCCGTTCGCGTGCGCCTCATCGACGATGGCGCGCAACACGTTCGGTTCGACCTTCGGCACACTGCCTCCTCTGTCGTCGACCCAGACCTTGACCAGATTCGAGCCCAAGGCGTGTAGCTCTCGAACCGATGCTCTGCCCTCTTCTTCCGTCAGTGCGCCGCGCGGTATCCCGATGCGATAGTCCTGCTGCGGACCCGACATCGATGTTCCTGCAAGCCCCCGCCCAGAGGTGAGAAACAACGCCGCGTTCGGGATCACTTCTTCGGCAAGCTCGAACGCGAGAGCCTCATCGAACTCGAGGCCCAGGCTCATCGTCGCGGCCACGCCATGATAAGCGCTCCGTTCCAGATGCTCGATCAGAGTCTCGCGCGTGTAGTTGTCCTTGCTGTTGGTCCCGTCATTGACGTTGGTGAGTCCGATGTGCTGGTGACCATCGATCAGGGCGGGAATCACGGTCTTCCCGGTTAGGTCCACTCGAAGCACGCCGTCTGGGGGTTCCATCTCGCCCTCTCGGCCTACCCAGGAAAAGGTGTTGCCCTCCACCAGGAACGCGGAGCTCTCTATGGTGCCCCCATCCCCGGTGATGAGCCTAGCGCCCTCGAACCAGATAGCGTCGCTTGCCCCCGCGTTAGACTCCGATGTGTCTGGCTCTGGCGAACAAGCCACGGCTAAAGCCAAAAGACCATATGACAACCTCTTCGACGGTGACATCCTGCCCTCCAAGGAATGAGGGGACGGGTAGACGGGAAAAGTAGGACGTTCGTTGATGCCGGGGAAGAAACGAAAGAAGGGCGGGAGGCCGAAGCCCCCCGCCCCACATCCTGGTGCTCGAGCGAGCCAGGAAAAGACGATCAGTACATGCCGCCCATTCCACCCATGCCGCCCATTCCGCCCGCACCGCCAGCCGCGGGAGCTTCTTCCTCAGGATGCTCGACCACGACGCACTCCGTGGTGAGCAGAAGCCCGGCAATCGACGCCGCGTTTTGAAGGGCCGTTCGAACGACCTTCGCCGGATCAATCACACCCGCCTCGACCAGGTCTTCATACTCTTCAGTCGACGCATTGAATCCAAAGTTCTGTTTCTTCGAGTCTCGTACGGTCTGGACCACGATCGATCCTTCGACCCCGGCGTTCGTCGAGATCTGACGGATCGGCGATTCAAGAGCTCTCCGGAGGATATCCACGCCAACCTGCTCCGCATGATTGTCGAGCTGGAACGACCCCAGCGAGGCCTGCGCCCTGAGCAAAGCGACACCCCCGCCCGCCACGATACCCTCTTCGACGGCGGCTCGGGTCGCATGCAAGGCATCCTCGACCCGCGCCTTCTTTTCCTTCATCGCGGTCTCGGTTGCTGCGCCCACGTTGATGACAGCCACGCCGCCCGAGAGCTTGGCGAGCCGCTCCTGGAGCTTCTCGGAATCGTAGTCGGACGTAGACTTGTCGATCGCAGACCGGATCTCGTCGATGCGGCCCTGGATCTTCTTCTCTTCTCCAGCGCCATCGACCAGCGTGGTATTGTCCTTGTCGATGACGATTCGCTTTGATGAACCGAGGTCCGAGGCTACCGCGTTCTCGAGTTTAAAGCCGAGCTCCTCGGAAATGACTTGGCCGCCCGTGAGCACCGCGACGTCCTGAAGCATCGCCTTCCGACGATCTCCGAACCCCGGCGCCTTCACCGCGCACACCTTGAGGGTCCCACGGAGCTTGTTCACGACCAGCGTCGCGAGCGCTTCGCCCTCGACATCCTCGGCGATGATCGCGAGAGGGCGTCCCATTTGCGCGACCTTCTCCAGAATCGGCAAGAGATCCTTCATGTTGGAGATCTTCTTGTCGTGGATCAGGATCATCGCATCTTCGAGGATCACTTCCATACGTTCGGGATCCGTTACGAAGTACGGGGAGAGGTAGCCCCGGTCGAATTGCATCCCTTCCACGGTCTCTAGGGTGGTCTCGAGACCCTTAGCCTCCTCGACGGTAATGACCCCGTCCTTCCCGACCTTCTCCATCGCGTCGGCGATGAGTTCTCCGACCTCGGAGTCCGAGTTGGCCGAGATCGTCCCAACCTGAGCGATCTCCTTCTTGCCTTTGGTCTCCACCGACAAGCCCTTGAGATCCTCTACCACCTGGTCGACGGCCTGGTCGAGGCCGCGCTTGATGGCCATAGGGTCACTTCCGGCGGTGACGTTCTTCAACCCCTCGGAGAAGATGGCCTGAGCCAGTACCGTGGCAGTCGTTGTTCCATCCCCTGCGATGTCTGAGGTCTTTGTAGCGACCTCCTTCACCATCTGGGCGCCCATGTTCTCGACTGGGTCCTCCAACTCCACTTCCTTCGCAACTGTTACACCGTCCTTCGTTACTGTCGGTGCTCCAAACTTCCGATCCAGAACGACGTTGCGGCCCTTGGGGCCGAGTGTGACCTTGACGGCCCGACTCAGCTTGTCCACTCCGGCCTTGAGCCTGGAGCGGGCATCCGTCTCGAAACTAAGATCCTTCGCAGCCATCGGTCCTATCTCCTTACCATGCAGTGATCGAGCGTTCTCGTGAGTGACTCGGCCCTACTACCGGTATCGGGTTGTCGCTGGGTCAGCCGCCGATGACGGCGAGAATGTCTGACTCACGGAGGATGAGGTATTCTTCTTCGTCTACGGTGACCTCGGTGCCGGAATACTTTCCGTAGAGGACCGTGTCTCCCTCCTTCACGTCAGGATCGAGGCGCTCCCCCTGATCTGAGAGCTTCCCGGGCCCTACGGCGATGACCTTTCCCTGCTGCGGCTTTTCCTTCGCGGTGTCCGGGATGTAAAGGCCCCCCCGAGTCTGCTCCGCCTCATCCAGGGCTTGCACTACGACCCGGTCGGCGAGGGGCTGTACCTTCGTTCCAGTCTTCTTCGCCATGCTTCTGTCCTCCGTGCTCCACGTTGGTCTAATGGGAACGGTGAAGATCTTGCTAGCACTCATCCCCGACGAGTGCTGACAGGGAGTTCAAAGGTACCCGAACGGCGCGAGCTGTCAACCCCGGTAAATCCCAATGATCACAGTGGTTTTGGGAGGCACACCCGCGAAGCCTGACCCGACGCCGATGACTTGTTGTCACAGGTCCCCCTCCTTACGTTTTTCCGCGCGAGTTCGTCAGCTCATACGGTCGATTGCAGCGCCATGAGAGTCCCCCGATGAAGGAATACTACGAGCTGCTCCGGGCCACGAGTCGAACGTTCGCAGTTGGAATCGAAGCCCTGCCGACGCCGCTCCGAGACGCCGTTACGCTCGCCTATCTAACGCTTCGGGTAGCGGACTACTTCGAGGACTCCCCCAGCCTGACGCCCGAAGAGAAGCGTAGCGCGCTGGACCGTTGGGCAGGGCTCGTTGAACATGCCACAGGTCCAGCCGACCGTGTTGAGCTCAGGCTGCTAGCAGAGGCGGTCGCCCCCGAGGATGCAGATCTGCCTGATCAGTTGGCCGCGCTGAAGGCGGCGGCGGTCCTGAGCGGGCTGGCGCGATTGCCCGCCGCCCTACTCCATCCCATCCAATCACACACCGCCAGAACGACACGGGGAATGGCAAGGTGGACGACGCGGGGAGCAGATTTTGCGGACGAGGCCGCGCTGGACGACTACATGTTTGAGGTGGCCGGACGCGTCGGTCTTCTGCTGACCGATTTGTTTTGCGCTCACTCGCCTGCCGTGCAAGGGCGGAGGGATCCGCTCCTCGAGTCAGCCGTCTCGTTCGGTCTTGGTCTACAGACTGTGAACATCATCCGCGGCCTTCACGCGGATCCTGGTCGAGGTTGGGTCTATGTACCGCGCCACATCCTGCCCTCCGATTTCACAGAAGGTGAAACCAACCCAGACCTCCGACGCTTGGAGAGCAAGAGGCAGATCGAGATCCTGAACTTCCTCGTTGCAAAGGCAGGAGCCCATATCGCCGATGCACTCCGGTATTGCCAGGAGCTCCCGCTCAAGGAGCGTGGCATACGAGTGTTTTGCATCATCCCTGCACTTCTCGCACTGCGTACGGCCGATGTGAGCGCGGGAAACGCGCTAACGTTCAGTGGGCCAGTCAAGGTCGGCCGCAGAGAGGTAAAGCGGATCATTCTGTCGGCTCGAGTTCTGTTTTTTTCTAACCGCTGGCTGGAGCGCGGGAGAATGCGGGCCTTAGAATTGGGTCGTCGCGCGGAGTCGAATCCTGCAGGGTCGTGAGTCTTGACAACTTATCGGCCAACCGTCAAGTGTCGGCCTGCGAGTTCCAGACCAACGAGCGTGAGATGAGGATCGACGTGCTCCACGAGCCTCGAGTGAGCGGCCACTGTGTCTGCATGCCCACCTGTGGCTACGACATATGCCTCAGGACGATTCCACTCTCCTCGAATTCGCTCGATGAGGGGGTCAACAGCGTCGACTGAAGAGAAGAAGATCCCACTCTGGAGGCAGTCTATGGTGTTGCGACCGATGACCTGCTCAGGCGGCTGAAACGGCACACGTGGGAGCTTGGCCGTTCGTCCCGCGAGCCACTCCTCGCCAGCCATCAATCCAGGGGCGATCACACCCCCCGAGAAGACCCCTTCCGCCGTAATACAGTCATAGGTTGTTGCCGTCCCCAGGTCCACAACGATCGTATCTCGCTGATAGAGGTGGGTGGCTGCGATCGTGTTTGCGATACGGTCAGCGCCGATGCCTTGTGGCGGCTCGTCGACGTCCAGACGGATCGGCAGGCCATGGACCCCATCTAATGTGAGGACCTCCCGCCTTCCCGAAGGCCCCAGGGCAGCGAGAAGAAGTCGCGTCTGCGCGGGCACGACTGAACCCAATACCACCCTAACAACGTCGTCAGTGGAGTGTCCCGCCTGATGAAGGAGGCTCTGAATGAGTAGTTGAAGCTCGTCGGATGTCCGAGGCACTGTGCTCGCATACCGCATATCAACGGTCACGTCTAGAGAGCCCGGCGCAAACAGACCGATCGCTGTTTCGGTATTCCCTACGTCTATCACTAAGTGCATTATCCGCCCTCCTCGATTCGTACGCTGCCCGCTCGGACCGTGATCAGTGGCCCATCCGCAAGCGCCACCCTCAGCCCTCCCTCGGGCGATACACCACGCACAATGCCGACCATACCGGACTCGAGGCGTACTCGCCGATCCCGGAGTTGGGCGCGCGACTCCCACTCCACGCGAAGCCTTCCGGAAAAAGCAAACGGGACGGGCTGCGCCCAGATCCTAAGCTCTTCGATGATCGCGTTGGCAAGCTCTGGCTCCGTCGTGCGCCGGTTCGCCAGTTCGTCCACAAAGCCTGCTGATGTAGCAAGCTCCCCGGGGAAACCGCCCGGGGGCCGCCGCAGATTGACGCCAATCCCGACAGCCACGAGGTCGCCAGATTCACCGCTCGACTCACATAGGATTCCGGCAACTTTCTTTGGGCCGACCAGAATGTCGTTCGGCCACTTCAGGCCGACCTCGCCGCCGGAGAGCCGCTCGATTGCTCTGGCCACCGCAACCCCGACGGCAAGGGGAAGGACTCCAATGGTCCGCGTGGGCCCGAGCGAGAGAAGGATCGAGACCCAGAGTCCTGTATCAGCCGGGGAGTGCCAGCCCCGACCCTCCCTCCCACGCCCGGCAGTCTGCTCGCCGGCCACGACAGTCGTGAAAGGCGGGACCCCAGTGAAAGCCAACGATCGGAGGTGCGCGTTTGTGGACGGCAAGCGACGATGAATCTCCAAGAGTGGCACTCCAATCTCTCTCGCCCAGGCGTCTGCGTTTAGACGTGTCCATGGAGCGAGATCAACCACTCGAGGTGTCACGACGGATCCAGAGAGGCTCCAGCCTCCGGTCCGCTTTGGCCCGAGTCCGTAAGCAGCCGAAGCGAGAGATCTGCCGATTTCGCCGAGTGCGTGAGCGCCCCTACGGAGATCCACTCCACCCCCGTCGCAGCGACGCTGCGCACGCGATCTAGCGTCATGTTCCCGGAGGCCTCGAGCTCGGGCCGAGGCGAGGGCCACCCCGATACACGAGCCACGATCTCGCCGATCTCTTGGTCGCCCATGTTGTCGAGGAGAATCCTATCGACACCCACGTCGCGGAGATCTTCGAGTTGCTCAGCCTTTGTGAGTTCAACCTCGACAGGGAGGCCAACCGTGTTCTCTTCCCTCACTCGCGAGATCGCTGCTCGAATGCTCCCTGCGGCGGCGATGTGATTGTCCTTCACAAGGATCATGTCATCCAGACCCATGCGGTGATTCACACCTCCCCCGACACGTACCGCCCATTTCTCCAAACGCCGCCAGCCTGGGGTCGTCTTGCGGGTGTCCGTGATACGTGCGCCGTGGCCCTCAACTTCGTCCACGAACTTGCGAGTGAGCGTGGCGATCCCCGACAAGCGTGCCAGGAAGTTCAGCGCTGTTCGTTCGCCCGTGAGAACCCCCTGCCCTTCCCCTCGAACTCGCAGGATCAAAGCTCCTGCCTGGACCGAGCTGCCGTCCGAAACGAGTGAATCCACTTCTAGACTAGGATCGACAGCGAGGAACACCATACGGGCAACCCGCCCACCGGCCACAACGAAGTCTTCCTTCGCTACGACGAGGGCCTCGACGCGTGTACCGGGGTCGACGGTCCAGCGCGTGGTCCAGTCTCCCCCCCCAACGTCCTCCCGCAGAGCCATCGACACGATGTCGTCAAGTTCGGGGCGGAGGCCTGCAATTCCGGATTTGGGGTCGCTCGAGGACACCCTCCGGGTCACGGCGCCGTCCTGACCCGATCGGGCCGGGTCCGAGCAAAGGAAGGTGCGGCAGGTGGCCCACCCGCCAAGACCTCCTCGTAGAAGCCCTCGTAAACCCCGATGATGGAGGGGGCTGAGAAGCGAGTGACAGCGATCTCTCGGCTCTCACGACTCATCGCCTGCCACCGTGCCCCTGACCCCAGGATCTCGACCGCGCCGTCGGCCATCGCGTCCACCGCCCCAACCGGCAACAGATACCCATTCGCTCCATCCTCTACGACTTCCGGCAGCCCGCCAACGTTCGAGGCAATGATGGGATTGCCGCATGCCATGGCCTCGAGGGCCGCGAGGCCGAACGACTCGGACTCGCTCGGAAGAAGGAACAGGTCGGCACAGGCGAGGAGTTCGTCCACCGATGTGTGTTTTCCTAGAAAGTCGACCCGGTCGTCGACTCCTAATTCTGCCGCCCGCTGCTGCGCTCGAGGGCGATCTGGACCATCGCCGATCATGACCAGGCGACTCGGAATCTCTCGGCTAACCCTTCCGAAGATCTCGACGGCATCCACGACACGCTTTACCGACCGGAAGTTCGACACGTGCATCAGAATCTTCTCGTCGGGAAGGGCAAGCTTCGCCCGATGACAGGGCTCACGCCCGCGGCGATACAAATCCGTGTCGACGAAATTCGGGATCACACGGATCGCCGCTCCATCCACCTCGAAACTGCGCTCGGTTTCATCCTTCAGGTACTGCGAAACCGCGGTCAAGCCATCTGATTTCAGTATCGAGAACCGGGTGATCGACCGGAACGAGGGATGCTGCCCCAGAAGGGTGATATCCGTCCCGTGAAGCGTAGTGACGATTCGCGGACTCCCACCCTCCTCGAACATCTGCCCGGCGATCCAGGCCGAAGTCGCGTGGGGAATCGCGTAATGGACGTGAACGACATCCAGACCCTTGTCGCGCCCGATCTGGTGTATGGCAACGGCCAAGGCCAGAGAATAGGGAGGATGCTCGAAAAGGGGGTAATCTTCCATCTCCACCTCATGGAAGTACACCCGTTCCTGGAACCCAGCCAGCCGGAAGGGAGGAGCGTACGACATGAAGTGCACCTCATGTCCCCGTTTGGCCAATCCGAGGCCCAGCTCCGTTGCGACGGCTCCCGACCCTCCGTAAGTGGGGTAGCAAGCAATCCCGATTTTCAATTGGACACAGCTCCTGGATGAGGGACCCTCCCTACCCCCTCACGTCCGCTCCGGTGCCCTTCCACCAGCGCACGACCTGTTCGGTCTGATCCTCGAGCGCTATCGATGCATCGACTCGCAGCGCGGGATCCGGAAGCTGGTTTCGGAACCATGTGAGCTGTCGCCGTGCATATGCGCGGGTCGCCCGCTGGACCCGGTCCACTGCATCGCTCTGCTCGATCTCCCCAAGAAGCACGGAGATCGCTTCGCGATAGCCGGTCCCCGTCATCCCAGGATCATCTGTCGTGTATCCAGCGTCCAGGAGCTCCGCTACCTCTTCGAGCAGGCCAGCTTCAAACATTCGCTCGGTTCTCTGGTTGATCCTGTCATACAGGTCCTGCCGGGGCAGCTCGACGAGTACGACCCGGACATCGAGTGGCCGCGCCTCAGCTGAGCCTTCTCGGTGCCACCACGAGAGAGATCTCCCGGTGAGCAGGGGAACTTCGACGCTGCGGGACAATCGCTGTGGCCCCCCAACCTCAGCCACCGAGGCACGTTGGGGATCCAGCGCCCGCACCCATCTGGCCAACTCATCTCGGGGGCGGTGGGAGAGCCATCTCCTCAGCCTTGCGCGGCGCTCCTCGCTCACGGACGGTTCGTCGAAGAGAGGATTCAGCATGGCCCTGAGGAAGAACCCGGTCCCCCCGACCACGATCGGGAGCCGGTTCCGGCTCTCAATCTCGAGCACCCACTTTCTCGCATCGCGAGCAAATTGAACGGCGGAGTACGATTCGTTCGGATGGAGAAGATCTAATCCGTGATGGGTGACGAGTCCTCGGGACTTCCGATCGGCCTTCGCCGTTCCGATGTCCATGCCACGATAGACCTGTCGTGAGTCCATCGAGATTAGTTCGGCGTTCAATCGTTGAGCGACACCCAGCGATAGCGCCGTCTTGCCCACCGCCGTAGCTCCCACTAGGGCGGCGAGTGTCACCGACCGAACTTCCTCTCCAGCTCGCTCTGAGAAAGGCGAACGGTGGTTGGCCGGCCATGGACGTCATGGTACGGGAGCTCTGTCGCGAATAGCTGATCGAATAGCTCCTGCATCTCTCGATCGTCCAACTGTTGCCCCGCCTTGATCGCGGCCTTACATGCGAAGCTCATCGCGACACGCTCATACTGGTTTCTCGCGGAACGCATGAGCGCGGAGCCGTGCGTCAGTTCTTCCACCATCTCGCGGAAGCAGCGCTCCGCATCGAAGCGGGGGTGGGGCGCAGGTACACCTTGTACGATCACGGTGTCCCCTCCGAATCCCTCGACCTCGAAACCGGTGGCACGGAGGAGTGCAGCGACATCCTCGACGATCGTATACTCAGGAGCGGTCAGCCGAATCGTGAGCGGGAACAGCAGCCGCTGGCTTACCCCGTTGCTGTCATCGAAGTGACTCATGATCCGCTCGAACAGAACTCGCTCGTGCGCGGCGTGTTGATCGATTAAAAGAAGGCCGTTTCGGACCTCCGCCAATATCCAGGAGCGATGCACCTGCCAGAGTCGCGGGCGCGCCGTTTCCTCTGAGGCAACCAGGGGGTTCTCGGGATCCTGCCCTTGCTCTCCCCCAAACTCGGCCGGCCTTTCCAGGGATTCAGCCCCCGGCGCCGAGACGAATAACGCCATTTGAGGCTGTGGCGGCGCAGCACCCCCTACAGGATGTCCCTGCAGCGGCCTGTTGAGCCCAGGAGCCTCTCCACTTGCCTGCTGCGGCTCACTCTCTTTGACGCTGAGTGCCGGCACGCTGGGGTTTTTGTCGAAGGTCGCGGAGCTTGCCTCAGCCTCTAGCGCTAGTTTCACGCCCCGTTCGACGAGGTCCTCCATGGATCCAAGCTGCTGAAACCGGACCTCTGCCTTCGTCGGATGGACGTTCACATCGACCGATCCCGTTGGAGGCTCGAGAAACAGGAACAGCCAGGGGCGGTTCCCCTCCGGGATCGTCGTTCTGTATCCTCGATCGACGGCACTGACGAGGGCTCGCTCCCGAAAGGGCCGATCACCGACGAATAGACAGGCGCGTCGGAACCCCGCGCGGGTTGCGTCAGGCCGCTGAATCAGCCCGCGAAGCGAGGTTCCGTCGCTCTCGATCTCGACGGGGACGAGTTCACTCGCCACATCGGCGCCCCAGAGGCCAGCGATCCGCTCCAGCACGTCCGAGGCCTCTGGAAGCTCGACAAGAAGCCTGTCATCAGACGTCAGTGAAAACGCAACCCCTGGCTTCCCTAATGCGAGAGGCGAGATCGCTTCATGTACGGCCCGTGTTTCTGCGGAAGTGGCCTTGAGAAAAGTCCGGCGGACGGGAGCGTTAAAGAAGAGGCTGTCGACTGTAACGCTCGTCCCTGCGGTCCGAGTTACGTCGTCCACGGCCGTTATGGTACCTCCGCGAACGCGTATACGCGTGCCAACCGTTTCGTCGGCCCTCCTGGTCTCCAGGGTGAATCTCGAAACGGAAGCAATCGAAGGGAGGGCCTCGCCACGGAAGCCGAGGGTGGGAATGGCACGGAGGTCCTCAGCGTGACGGATCTTCGAGGTGGCGTGTCTGTCCAGTGAGAGAATCGCATCCTCCCGTCCCATCCCAGAGCCGTCGTCCGCAACTCGAATGAGGCGCTTCCCACCCTGCACGATCTGGACGTCGACCCTTCGCGCCCCCGCATCCAGCGCGTTTTCGATCAACTCCTTGACGACGGAAGCTGGACGTTCGACGACCTCTCCGGCAGCAATTTGATTCGCCACACTGTCGGGTAGAATCTCAACGGATCTCATGGCGTCTAGAGCCGGAAAAAGCGACGTGCAGTCTCGGTTGTATCCTGCTCTACTGGAGCTCAGATCCGCTCTCACCCCTTAACTCACCAACCCGATCCCTAATGTGGGTGATGAACGCGGGTTCGTTTCGCCTCCCTCGAAGGGGTACGGGAGCCATATACGGACCATCGGTCTCCAGCATATATCGATCCCTTGGGACCCGTCGAACGGCCTCGGCGCCATCGAATGAAGCGAAGGTGACCAGACCCGTGAACGAGACGAGCCATCCTACCTCGAGCGCGGCATCTAGAAGATCAGGGTCGCCCGGGAAGCAGTGAAGGACTCCATAGACACCGGCGCTCTCTGCCACGCGAAGGGCAGCACGCATGTCCTCGTTTGCGTCACGGCAGTGAACGACCAAGGGCAAGCCAGTCTCGTTCCCCAGCTCGACATGAGAGTCGAACACGCGACGTTGGAGGGCTCGTGGCGAGAGGTCGTAGTGATAGTCCAGACCACATTCACCCAAAGCCACAACGTAGGAATCCGCTCCGACAGCTGCCGTCAGGCTTTCGCGGAGGTTGGGCGGGGCTTCGGACGCCTCGTGCGGATGGATCCCGGCGGTCCCCCAAATCGTCGGTCCCGTGGTATCCGAGTCCTCTCGCTCGATGCAGAGTTCCCGGACGGCCCGACTGTCCTCAATGCTGGAAGCTATCGCAACGACTCCACGCACCCCGGCCGTGTGAGCGTTTACAAGAACGTCCGCCAGGTCCTCATCGAATCGCTCATGTGTCAGGTGGCAATGGGTGTCGATCACCGTCGTCCTCCCACGGCCCCTTCGACGCCAAACCCAGAAAAGCGGTCGAGACTCAGACCGGAATCGCCTCCTTCCCGCGATCCTTCCTTCGACTCTTCTTCCTCTGAGCCTCTTCCTTGGTTCCCCAGCGAGCGTGGATTTCGACGAGAGCTGGAGAGGCAACGAAGATCGAGGAATAGGTGCCTATGACCACGCCCAAGATCAGCACCACCGTAAAGTCTCTGATTACCGCGCCTCCGAGAATCAGCAACGCCAACAGGACCGCAAGCGTCGTACCCGAAGTCATCACGGTCCTAGGCAGAACCTCATTGATGGACCTATTCGTGAGCGCCTCGGGGTCCTCTCGCCGACCGCCTTTCTTATTCAGGTTCTCTCGGATGCGGTCGAACACCACGATCGTATCGTTCAGAGAGTATCCGATCACGGTGAGAATCGCTGCGACGGTGGGCAGATTGATCTCGATCCGGAAGAGCGCCAGGAAGCCCAGCGTCAGAAGTATGTCGTGCACAGTAGCGATCACCGAGGCGAGCCCGAACCGAAACTCGAACCGCATAGCCAGATACAGGAGTGTGGCGACAAAGGACACCAGAATCGCCAGGAGAGCCTGGCGCTGGAGTTCGCCCCCAATCGTAGGCCCGACGAACTCCCGCTCCCTGATTTCGAACTCGCCGATCGCAGTGTTCGCGGCAAGCGTCGCCGCCACCTGGTTCGCAACCTCTTCGGGCTCTTCTCCTCCGACAAGGGGGACCCGCACCACGAATTCATTCTCGGCACCGAATTCGCTGATCGGGGGAGCCTCGGCGCCCCCGAGCGCCTCACGGAGGTCGGCCACCGTCGTCCCCTCCGAACCGAGCAGGATCAACCGCGTCCCACCCGTAAAATCGACCCCGTAGTTCTGCCAATTCCCGATGGCGACGACGTTTGATATCATGGACCCCACCGCAAGCAAGAGAGCAGCGCTCGATATCACATAGGCCTTCCTGCGCCAATCCAGGAAGCTGAAGCGCGCGTTACGGAATATCCAAACCTGCATGATTGTCCGACCTCAGATACTCACAGTATCGGTGGCAGCCTTCCCCCTGAGGTAAAGGAGGAATAGCGTTCGGGTTACGTACAGTGCCGAGAAAAACGAGGCGATGATCCCGATGGAAAGCGTCACCGCGAACCCACGTACAGGCCCAGTTCCGAACTGAAACAGAATGAGCGCCGTGATGAGCGTCGTGATGTTCGCGTCGACAATGGCGGAAAGTGCATGGGCAAACCCTTCGTCCACGGCGGTTCGGGCCGCTCTAGCCTCAGCTAGCTCCTCACGGATTCGCTCGAAGATGAGGACGTTGGCGTCCACCGCCATTCCGATCGACAGGATGAGCCCGGCGATGCCGGGGAGCGTAAGGTTGGCATTGAGCGCGGCTAGCCCGCCGAGCACCAGCACCACGTACACCGAAAGCGCGATGACGGCCAGAAGGCCGGAAACCCGGTAGTATAAGATCATGATGAGCACCACGAAGATCAGCCCGATGATCCCGGCAAGCATTCCCTGCTCGATCGAATCCTGACCCAGCGATGCACCCACAGTTCGCTCCTCGATAATCCGAAGAGGAGCGGGTAACGCGCCGGCCCGAAGTACGAGCGCCAAATCGGTGGCTTCCTCCATGGAAGATCCGCCGAGTTCGATCTGGCCGCGCGCACCGATCCGCGCCCGAACAACCGGCGCACTGACGACCTCGCGGTCGAGCACGATCGCGATCCGCTCTCCGATACTCCGTCCAGTGAGGTCCGAGAAACGACGTCCACCAACGCGCGACAGATTGAATTGCACGACAGCTTGGTTGAACTGTGGATCCCTCATCGCGCTCGCATCGTCCAACATGTCACCGGTTAGAAACGGCTCGTTTTCGAGAACGTAAAGCTGACGAAATGTTCGGGCGCCGGTGGCGAAGGGCACCCACCCCCACTGGAGCGAAAGCTGCCTAGGGATGGCCGCCCTCACTTCAGGCATATCCAGGAATCCCTGCATGAGTTCGACGTCCTCCGTCGCCACCATAAACTCGCCGGGCGCCGCACCCTGAAGAAGGAGGGATGTGAAGGGCCGGTACCGAAGGTCGTCATCAACCGGGTCTGGCTCAGGCTCTTGGCTGGCGGAGTCCGCCTCGACCTCTTGCCCGTCCACCTCCAGCGCGGTGGAATCGCCCTCAGCTTCCTCAGCGTCGTCACCACGACCAAAAAGGAGGGATTCAACCGACTCACCCTCAGTTTGAACATCGACCTCGGACTGTCGGCCAAGTGCGACGATCGAGTCCTCGCCCAAGGTTGTGACAATCACCTGATCGATTCGCGGAAACGCGGCATTCACCTCGGCGGTCGACCGGACGAGCTTCCACTCCAGGAGCGCTGTCTGACCCACAATCTCCTTCGCCCTCTCCTGGTCAGCGATACCGGCCAACTCTACGATCAACCGGTCCTGTCCGACCTTCTGGATCAGAGGCTCCTCGACTCCCAGCTCATCCACGCGATTTCGAATGACCGTCTCGGCTCTGTCGATCGCATCGGCACGTGCGGCGAGTGGCATCGTGCCCTCGGGGTCGTCCACCTCGAGGGCGAGATACATCCCGCCCTGGAGATCGAGACCCAGCCGAACCGGAGTTCCCGTCTCCGCTTGGTTTTGGTATAGGTACACCCCGCAAACCACGATCGCGAGGAGAATCACAACGATCCGCGCTCGAAGGGACTTGAACATGGCGTGGGTGTTGAGGGTGGAAGAGCCGGAAACCGTCGAGCCACAAAATGTGAGTTCCGTGTTCTAACGTGTCAATCTAGTGGAGCCAGGGGCTCGGCCGGTAGCGCGCTTCAGAACCAACGATGTCAGAGCACCATCCAGTGGTGGCGCGCAGCCTCCCGCCCGAGCAGGGTGACTCGCAAGGATCCCTCCGAGGCTCGCTCGATTGGCCGTCCTCTCTCGGCCCCCGTCAGTCGCTTAGGGCTGCTGGGGGGAGTCCACAATGCTCGCCGCAACCGAAGCGTCTCCGGTTCCGAGCTACGATCCGATAGACCCTCTGCGCCATCCAGCGGACGCCGGGAATACGGAAGACGGACGCCATGGGTCGGGTGCCTGGAAGAAGGCGGAGCACCTTCTCGATCGCGTGAGCACCCCCTAACCGGCCACCAGCTCCCAGTACCAGCTGAATCTCGTGCTCGAACGCCTGCCGCGAGATCTCGGGGAACCGTTCGGGCACCGAAGGATCCTGATACGGCAAGGTCTCGATCAAACCCTTTGAGTCCCTGCGCCGGATCCATTCTATCGAGCCGCGACACATCTCACAGTCGCCGTCGAATATCAGAACGGGTTGGGACGGGTGAGGCTGACTCACAAGATGCCGCCGTTTCTGAAGAGCCTCGGCCGAAGCGATCGCACGGTCGCTTGTACCCCGTGGATTCCACACGGTACCTTGGGTTCGCATGAACACCGTTGGAAGCTATCCGAGTGACACGCTGCAAGATCGGCTGGAGGGGGCTGCGCTCGAGCGCGATATCCCGCTGGCTCCGCTGACCACGTTTCATATCGGTGGGTCCGCCGACCTATTCGTTCGCGCCGAGACACCGGTTCAACTCGCCTCCGCTGTATCGGCCGCGCGCGAGCTTGGCATCCCCTATTTCTTGCTGGGACGCGGGGCGAATATCCTCGTTTCTGACAGGGGGTTCCGGGGGCTGGTCGTGCACTCCTGCGTGTCGGGAATCCGTTTTACGGACGATGTCCGCGTCAAAGCTGGCGCCGGGGTCCAGACCTTTCCCGATCTGATCCAGGCGACCGTCACGCAGGGGCTGTCCGGCCTACACCACTTCGTCGGAATCCCAAGTACGGTGGGTGGTGCGCTGTGGCAAAACCTCCATTTTCTCTCCCCTGCGCCAGCTCGAGAGCGCACCGTCTTCATCGACGAAGTCCTGGAATCGGCCGAGCTTCTCACGGAAGAGGGAGAGTTCAAGACAGTTGGCGCGGACTACTTCCAGTTCGGGTATGACGATTCCATCCTCCACCACCGAGACGACGTCGTCCTCTCGGCAACATTCCGGTTGGAGCCCGGCTCAGGGACGGAACTCCGGCAGGTGATGCGGGAGAACCTCGCCTGGAGGGCCAGGCGCCACCCGGACCTGTCCCGATATCCGTGCGTCGGGTCGGTCTTCCAGAAAGTCGACGGCGTCGGTGCCGGCCGCCTCATCGACGAGTGTGGGCTGAAGGGGCACGTCCGAGGGGGCGCGGGAATCTTCAGCGAACACGCGAACATCATCGTTAACCTTGGTGGCGCCACGAGCGATGAGGTCTGCCATCTGATCGATCTCGCGCGCGAGACGGTGCTGGCGAAGACTGGCTACGCGCTCATACCTGAGATCACTTTTGTGGGTGATTTCGCCAAGTCGTAGCGACTCCAACGCCTAATCAATCGCGAGACGACGAAGCTCTCTCCCCATCCGAATTCGGACTCGCAATAGAAGGAGTGTTGCCACTGCGGCCAGACCTGCAGCAAGCCCCCACCACAACCCCTCGGGACCCAGTCCGAGCCGAAAGCCGAGTAGAAGCGAGAGTGGCAACCCGAGAGCCCAGAACCCCAAGATATTTGCCCACATCGGCGCCCGGGTATCACCAACGCCTCGAAGGACCCCCGCGGCGACCGCCTGGAGCCCATCGAATACCTGAAATACGCCGGCGATCGGAAGCAACAGGGTCACGACCCCGACCACAGCCAGGTCATTCGTAAACAATCGCCCGAGAAACGTTGGGAAGAGCAGGAAGATGAGGGCCGTGCACAGCATGAAGGCAAGGCCAATACCCAGCGCAGCTCCCGCAGCTCTTCGGGCTCGCGCCGGATCCGAACGACCCACCTCCTGACCCACGCGGACCGAAGCGGCCGCCCCGATCCCAACGGGGATCATGAATGCAAACGCGGCCAAATTGAGTGCGATCTGGTGCCCGGCCATTTCCTCCGTTCCGAGTAGCCCCATGAGAAGTCCGGTCGCCGCAAAGGCACCCCACTCCAACTGAAACTGAAATCCGATCGGCATTCCGAGGAGGAGCATTCGGGCGAGCGGACGAATCCGCCAGACTCCGCTTCGCCAGGGTCGAACGACTGGCCGGAGCAGCGGCCACGCGACAGCCACCAGGGCCATCGCCAAGAACCACCGAGAGATGGAAGTAGCCCACGAAGAGCCGACTGCGCCCAGCGGAGGCACACCAAGATTTCCCCAAATGAGGACCCAGTTGAGACCGAGGTTCACTAGATTCGCCGCGAGGGCGGTCCATAGGATAGGTGCGACTCGACCCATCGCCTGAAGGGACTGCCGAAAGACGATGAAAAAAAAGAACGGAGGTGTGCCCGGGATCGCCGCCAACGCATAACCGACGGCTATCGGAATCACTTCCGGGGGCTGTCCAGCAGCCGTAAAAACCAGCCCCGCGGGAAGCAGTGCGAGGGACGTAAGCCCAGCAAGCACCAGGGCGAGGAGGAGGCCCCGTTGGACGCCCCGAGCGGCGGCCTCCGAGTCACCCGCCCCAACCGCCTGTGCCACGAGCGGGTCCAGCGACAGGAGTACCCCCAGCCCAAATACGCCGGTTGCGAAGAAGAAGAGATTGCCCAAGGCCACCGCGGCGAGATCGGCAGCGGAAACGCGGCCCACCATCATCGTGTCCACGAGGCCCATGGCCATGAGCCCCAGTTGGACGCCTGCCACGGGAAGGGCAAGCCGTGCGACCCGAGTTAAGTCCGACCTAGTGGGGCGAAACCTCCCCGCCCATTTCCGCTGCGAGATCGTCGGTGAGTGCGCGTCGACCTGCGTAGCCTCCGTCGACTTCGTGCCAGTTCGCAATCTCACTCTCACCCCACTTCCAGCAGAGGTACACCGTTCGGTCCTGATACCGAGTCGGAAAGTCGATCAAGCCGTTCTCGAGGCCGCCCTGAGGAAATCGGACCCCATGCACGAGAATCCGCTCTTCGACAAGACGGTCAATCCCTTGGATGTTCCGGCGCACGGCTGCGCGCTCGGTCAGGAACTCGTCGCGGTCCGGATTACCCGACTCTCGGAGCGCCGGTCCCCAGAGTGCGTCCAATATCTTTATGCGGTCCATCCGGAGCTCGAGCTCCGTCCGCAACGCATCGATCTCGTCGAACGCCTGCGCAAGGCTGGGAACGAGTGCCCGAGCCTCGGCGACGTTGAAGAACCGTTGACTCACTCTTCGCTGGTCTCGAGCGAGTTCGAGGGTGACAGAGACGCTGCCCGCTCGGCTGAAACGACGATCCCTCGCACGAGCGCTGAGGTAAAGCCCCGGTTCTCCATCTCGTTGAGCCCCGCAATCGTGCAACCGTTGGGCGTTGTGACCTTGTCGATCTCTACCTCAGGGTGGCTACGATTGACCAGGAGAAGCTCAGCGGCTCCCTTCGCGGTCTGCGCCGCCATTTGAATCGCCTCCTCGGCGTGGAATCCGATCTCTATTCCGCCTTGAGCTGCCGCGCGAATCGCCCGCAGAAAAAAGGCGATGCCTGAGGCACACAGGGCGGTACCTGCGTCCATGTTCTCTTCTTTGATTCGGACGGTCTCGCCCAGACCCTGGAAGAGCGCCTCGACTTCGGGAAGACCCCGCTCCGAGTTAGCTCCAAGAGCGAGACAGGTCATCGAGTTCCGCGTCTGAATCCCCAAGTTGGGCATTGCCCGAACCACTGGGATTTCGGCACCCACGCTCTCTTGCAACGCCTGGAGTGTGACGCCCGCAGCGGTCGAGACGAGAATGTGGTGCTCACGATCGAGCGCTGGGGCCAATTCGGCGAGGATCGTACCGATATCCTGAGGCTGCACAGAAACGATCACCACCTGGGCCTGCCTGGCTGCCGCAGCATTGTCACTACCGGTCGGGTGCCCCTGTGCAGCGAGATCAGCGAGTTCCTTCGGCTGAAGGTGTGTCAAATGCACTTGCTCCGAGCGGCGAAAGCCCGAACGGACAATGCCACGGGCGATCGCCGACCCTAGGTTGCCAGCCCCCAATACCGCGATTGGTTGGTCGGAACTCCGTGTCGTTTCGGTCATCGGCGTTCCCTTTCTAGCGAGTGATCTGAAGGCCGGGCACGCGGTCCTGTGCAACCGCCAGCTCAGCGCAGAGAATGGCCCCGCCCGCAGCACCTCGAACCGTGTTATGAGATAGCACGGCCATCTTGATACCGAGAAGAGAGCAGTCCCGGACCCGCCCCACGGACACCGCCATCCCTCCCTCTAGGTCCCGGTGGAGCCGGGGTTGCGGGTGATCGTCCTCCTCCAGGACGTGGATGGCCGATCTTGGCGCCAGCGGCAGCTCCAGATCCTGTGGTTCGCCACGAAATGCGGAGAGAGCCTCCCGCACCTGCGCTGGGCCAGGCGAACCCTCGAGGGCAAGCGACACCATCTCGAGGTGACCGTCTCGAACCGGTACGCGGGTGCACTGAGCACTCACTTCGACCTTCGCCTCCTGAATTCCCGACCCGTTCAATTCTCCCAGGATCTTGCGCGTCTCCTGCTCGAGCTTCTCCTCCTCCCCCCCGATAAACGGGACGACGTTGTCCATGATTTCCATAGAGGAAATACCCGGGATTCCTGCGCCCGAGATCGCCTGAAGCGTCACCACGTTGACCCGTTGCACACCGAAGGCTCGGTGAAGCGCC
The DNA here is from genome assembly GCA_965215925.1 of Longimicrobiales bacterium. Taxonomy (GTDB): domain Bacteria; phylum Gemmatimonadota; class Gemmatimonadetes; order Longimicrobiales; family Gaopeijiaceae; genus JAAXGI01. Next base: position 1,130,430 of record CBDCEQ010000003.1, read on the forward strand.
TGCAGAGGGATCACCAGCCCGATCGTCGAGCAGTTCGGGTTCGCGATGATTCCTCCCCCCTCCGGGAAAGACTGTTCCCTCAACAGGTCCAGGTGAGCGGCATTGACCTCGGGGACTAGCAGGGGTACGTCCGGATCCATGCGATGATTGCGCGCGTTCGTCACGACCATGACACCGGAAGAAGCAAAATCCGTTTCCACCGGCCCCGCGACGCTCGCATCCAATGCCGAAAAAACGAGAGGCACGTCGGGACCGACCTCTGTTGGAAGTACGGTGAGCACCGCAACTTCGTCCGGAATCGGGTCGTCCTGTGCCCAGCGCACGGCCTCACCGTACGAGCGGCCCGCCGATCGCTCAGACGCCGTGACCGCCGCAACCCTGAACCAGGGGTGGTCGGCAAGCAATCGAATAAACCGCTGTCCCACGCTTCCGGTTGCGCCCAAGACGCCTACCGGGATCCTCTCCTCCCGTACCATTTCACCTCTCCTTCGGAGTTCACGAGGAGTTTCAAACTGTTGTAGTACGGTGGGATCGCCAAGGGGGACCCGCTTGCCTGGGGAATCGGCCATGAGGATCTTTTCATGATGGCAGACACGGCAGCGGCGCCAGGAGCCCGGCTTCTGCACCAGTGGGAACGGCTCAGCCGCATTCCCGGAGGTAGGGCGCTGTTCTCGATCATTCTTGGTCGGCAAGTCCCCTACTCTGGATCGATGGGCGCTCGGGTGGAGGAGCTGCGGGCAGGCCACGCCCGCGTGCGCCTTCGAGACAGACGCGGTGTACGGAACCACTTGGGCTCGATCCACGCGGTTGCCCTGACGAATCTCGGGGAGTTGACGGGAGGGTTGGCCACCCTGACTGGAATCCCGCCCGGACTTCGTGGAATCGTACTGCGCCTCGAGTCCGAGTATCTGAAGAAAGCTCGCGGGACAATGATCGCGGAAGCCCGATGGGTACCGGAAGCATCATTCGATTCCGATGCCACCGCCGGACCAAACTTCGCGAGCGAATGTTGGGTGGAGGCAACTATCAGCGATCGCGGGGGTGATGAGGTCGCGCATGTGCGGGCTCTCTGGCGCCTAGGGCGTAGCCGCTGAAGCCTGCTTCGCTGGAAACGGATCTCACACGAGATGCCGGCTGCGCGGTGCCGCTCATCTGCGGGGCCATGTACCCGTGTTCGAACCCGGAGCTGGTTGCGGCCGTCAGCGACGCTGGGGGCATCGGGATCATTCAGCCCATAAGCCTCACCTACGTCCATGGGCACGATTTCCGCGAGGGCATCCGCTTGGTTCGCTCGCTGACCTCCCAAGCGATAGGGATGAACGCCTTGATCGAGGCTTCCTCTCGCGCCTACCGCGCTCGGATGGAACGCTGGATCGACATCGCTCTGGAGGAAGGAATCCGCTTCTTCATCACGTCACTCGGGAAACCAGACTGGGTGGTCGAGCAAGTACATGCGGTTGATGGTAAAGTCTATCACGACGTAACCGAGAAAAAGTGGGCGGAGAAGGGTGTCGAGTCAGGGGTTGACGGGCTTATTGCGGTGAACCGCCGCGCCGGGGGGCATCCAGGAAATCGGACCCCCGAAGACCTTCTAAACGAGCTGTCGAGCTTCGACCTTCCGGTGATATGCGCGGGAGGCGTGGGGACGGAATCCGATTTCGTCGGAGCGCTGAAGCTTGGATACGATGGCGTCCAAATGGGCACCCGGTTCATCGCGACCTCGGAGTGTAGCGCGTCGGCTGCCTACAAGGCTGCAATTCTGGAAGCGACATCTGCAGATATCGTGCAGACGGAGCGTCTGACTGGGATCCCGCTCGCAGTGATCGGGACGCCTTACATTGAGGCATTGGGAACAAGCATCGGCCCGATCACTCGCCATCTCCTTCGCTGGCGGCGGACCAAGGGCTGGACTCGGAGCTGGTTCGCGATCCGATCTCTTCGGAGACTGAAACGGTCTTCGCTGAACCCGGGCGACGCGGGGGAGACCGAGTACTGGCAAGCCGGGAAGAGTGTTTCGGGCGTAACTGAGCTTCGGCCTGCGGGCGAGATCGTACGCACTTTTGCAACGGCGGCGCGCGAATCGGGGTCTCTGCCGGCCCAAGAGAAACGGGGGGGAGGGTGAGGAAGGAAATGAGGGCCGGAGATTCGCCCGACGAGCACTATCAGGCCGGCGAAGCCGCAGCGAGTATTGCCGCTGGGCAGCTTGAACGCCAAGCGCTTCGCACTTCACGGCTCAGAACCTTCGCGTTCTTTGGGATGGCGGGGCCCTTTCTACTGCTCGAGACCACACCGCGAGGCCTATGGCCGCTCCTGATCGGCTCGGGATTGGTCGGGCTCGCAATCTTTCTCGCGCTGATTCGAAGGCATGGCCGGCTCAAGCGAGCCCTTCGGCGGGCTCGCCTGAGAGAGACGCTAAACCAGGAGGGACGAGCTCGCCTTCGTCGAAATTGGGATTCGCTGCCCCCACCGCCTCTAGCCGCCGCGCCTGACCATCATCCGTCGGCAGGCGATCTCGATTTGGCGGGAAGAGCCTCGTTGGCTCACCTCGTCGGTCGGGTTGTCACCGCACCGGGAAGGGCACTCCTGCGGCAGATCGTTCTGGACCCTTTCGCTGCGCTTCCGGCCATCGGATCCGAGCTAATCGAGCGAATTCGGTCCGAACCCTCGAGCCCCACGACGGCTCCGGGGCAGGGCTGGGTTGAGGAGCTTCGCGAGCGTCAGGAAGCCGTAGGGATTCTGGCCGAAGAATCCGCGTTTCGAGAGCAGTTCGAACTGTTGGGGCGTGAGATCGGTAGGCGAGGAACCCTGGACGATACCGCGGACTTCCTGGAGTGGCTGGGGAGGCCTAGGTGGTTGGACGATCACAAGGGGATCCTGCTCTCAGGCCGACTTTTAGCGCTCTATACTCCCCTGACCCTCGTCACCTGGATGCTCGGACTAACGCCCGGGTTCCTACCAGTGGTCGGGGCTCTTGCAGCGCTCGGTCTCCATCGCGCTGTGGCCCCGCATTCGACCAGGAGATTCGAGGCCGCTGAAGCGGGGGAAGGAGACCTCGTGTCATGGTCGGCTTTGCTTGGCCTTGCGGAGAAGACGCCGGAAGGGAGCATCCTTCTCGCCAGATCGCGCGAGAGTTTCCGAGCCCCAGCGCCGGGGGCAGCGAAGGCCATCGGTAGACTCGTCCGAATTATCGATACGGCCAGCGCTCGACGCTCATCCTTGGCGCACTTCCCCCTCGTGGCTCTCTTCGCCTGGGATATTCACGTACTGGATTGGCTCGAGCGATGGCATGCGAAGCACGCGTCAGCCGTGGGATCGTGGGTAAGGAGCCTCGGCCACCTCGAAGTGCTCTGCGCGTTTGGCGGGCTCCTCTATGATCATCCGAAATGGACCTTCCCAGAGTTCTTGGAAGACCCGGACCTCGGGCTTCGCGCGGCCGCCCTCGGTCATCCCCTCCTCGATCCGAACAGCTGCATCCACAACGATGCAGAGCTCCCGCCGGCTGGCACACTCCTTCTCGTCACCGGCTCGAATATGGCTGGCAAGACGACTCTGCTCCGGTCCATCGGAGTCAACCAGACCCTTGCTCTTGCGGGCGGCCCGGTCGCAGCCACGGTGTTTCAGACCAGGCCGATTCTTCCGTGGACAGCGATGCGAGTGACGGACAGCCTCGAGGGAGGCGTCTCATACTTCCTGGCCGAGCTGCAGCGGCTGAAACGCGTGGTGGAGGCCGCCCAAGAGAGACCGACCCTCTACCTCCTTGATGAGATCCTTCAAGGCACGAACTCGGCGGAACGCCGAACCGCCGCTCGGATCGTGCTCCAGCAACTCTTGAAAACGGATTCCGTTGGGGCGATCACGACTCACGACCTAACGCTCGCAGAGACCGATGAACTGCAGAAACGTTCGGTGAACGTGCACTTCCGAGAGGAGGTTCGCGAAATTGATGGCCAGCGCAAACTCGAGTTCGACTACCGACTCAGGCCCGGAGCCGCAACGTCTCGAAATGCGCTCTTGCTCCTCGAGATCGTCGGGCTAAGCCCGACATCTACCTCAGACTGACGCCTGCTCTCACACTTCTGCGGTCCAAGGCTCGGTTTCTCCGCGCACCATCGCCTCGAGCGCATACTTCGGACACACGTAGTCCTTGATGAACTCGAGCAGTCCAGCGGCAAGTCCACGGAGCGCGTCCTCGACTCCATCATCCGTGCAATTGCCCTCGTCATCGAAGGCGTTCTGCACGCCCGCGATCGATACGGATGATGGGAGGACGATCGCCCCTGTGTGTGCGCAAACCCCCCTGAGCTGCTCGAGTGACTTGATCGCGCCGATTCGTCCCGCCGCCACGCCAAGGAGCGCCACCGGCTTGCCCTGAAGCGCCGAGGGAAACCCCAAGTTCTCGATTACCAGCTTCGTCATGGCGGAAAACCCGCCGTGATACTCCGGCGTTGCGATCACGATACCGGATGCCGTTCCGACTGCGTCTCTCAGCCGTCGAGCATCCTCGGTTCCCTCGGCACCGGGGAATGCGAGCGTCATATTGCCAGCGTCGAAGGTGTTCAGTTCCAGGGGATGCTGCCCGAGTTCCTTCTCAACGATGGTAAGGGCTTTTCTCGTGAAATTCCCAGGTCGACTCGTGCCACAAACCGTAACGATTCTCCGCATGTGCTCTCCTGAATCCGTGGGCTTCGTCATGCAGTATCTAAATGTTCTCTCCCTTCCGCGGCCACCACTGCCAGCCCCCCGCCAACTGACCTTCTGGTCGTGAGGCGAGATGATGCTGGCTTCGTTCACAGGTATCTGCGTCGTCATCATGGAGGTACTACGATGGCTCGGCTGCACACGTGTCGGGACAACTCTAGTTGGACTCCGATTGCCACACTTCGTGCATTCGCAAGAAATCTCGAATAGCCGAGTAGATCCGTACGCTCTCTTCGTCGCTGAATCCACCATGCCCCCCGCCGGGCACGCTCACGAGCTCGTTCGGCACGTTGGCTTCATCAAGCGCCTCGTGCAACCGGACACCATGGGTATAGGGAACGATCGGATCGCTGTCGCCATGTACGGTAAGGATCGGGGGAAGTTCACCGCGCACATACGTGAGCGGCGACACCCTCGCGGCAATCTCATGACGATCGCTCGCGCTGCCGAGCCATGCGATTGTGAAGGCGCCTGACGGCCCCGGAGTCCGATCGATGAGGTCGACCACATCGGTGATTCCGTACCAATTGATGATGGCTGCGACCTTCAGCTCACCCGTCGAAGTTGATCCAGTGGACCACGTTCTTCGCCTGTCCCCCGGGCACTGACGATCCAAGCCCGCGGATTCAGTCAACATCCCTGTCGTGAGGGCGAGATGTCCGCCCGCCGAGTTACCGGTCACGACGAGCTTGTCCAGGTCAAACCCATACTGGTCGGCGTTACGGTAGATCCAGCGGAGCGCGCAGCGAGCGTCCTCAACGGCAGCCGGAGCATGCGCGATATCCGCTAGACGGTAGGCCACATTCACCACCGTCCAGCCCATTTCGAGATAAGGCAGGAAGGTCAGAGCAGAGCCTTCCTTACTTCCGTTGGTCCATCCGCCGCCGTGGAAATACAGGAGCGTCGGGTTCGGCACTGTCGACCCTCTGGGCTGATACACGTCTAGTTTCAGGTCACTACCCCCGGCTCTGAGATACGTGATGTTTGGAGTCACGCCATAACCGTTGGAAACCTGCACGAACGCGTCCGCGGCATTCGTACTTTGTGCGACGGCCGCCTTCGCGGTGGGCGCGGCTAGCAGCGAAACCGCGCTGATCACGATGAGTCCTGAACCTCTCATAACAGTCGCGCTCTCTTATTCGGGGAGCCTTTGTGCGGGTTGCCTAGGATACGCTTTCTCAAACTGGGAGTGGGTTCGAAGCGATGCAATCGAGCAACAAAACAAGCGGCTGGCGCAGCCAATGAAACCAAAGAGCCCGACGCGGGAGTGAATCCGCGCCGAGCTCTCCGGAACCGCTGCTGTGCCTGCCCTTCAGACAGGCTTACCTACGTCACCTAGTCTTCCGATGTGCTCATCCGCCGTCGGTCGCGAGCCGGGCCTTTTGCTGCTCCCGCTCAGCAACCATCTGTTCAAAGTCCTCATCCGGAATCCATGTGATCCCGAAACGGATGTGGGCCATCTCACTCACGCTCCGTCTTCCGTAAACAACCCACTGATCGGGGTCCGGGTTGGACGGGTTGTCGGCCGTATTGTCCAACAAGGAGGTGGCGATGATAACCGTCCCCTTCGGCAACAGGGGTGCCACATCGTCTTCATAGATGTGCGTGGTGTGCCACAGATGGTTCCAGTCGACCTTGTTGATCACCTCGCGGCGGCCATCTGGATAGATTGCCTCCATCATCTGGTATCCGCCCCGAAGGTGCATGTGACCGCGAATCGAGTGCACCCGTGCGTTCCGTTCGAGCACGAAGTTGCCACGCATCATCTGATATCCATTCGGCGGAATAAGCAGATCGGTGTATCGCGGCAGCCCCAAATCACGACTCTCGCCCGAATTGAATGAAGTCTCGTCGTTCGTGGTGTACTTCGGCTCTGTTCCCTCCGGATAGAGCCAAACACCGACCTGGATCTGCGCGTCGACTACTTCCCTTCCGATCGGAAAGAGGTGCATAGAAAAGTGGATGTCGTCGGTGGGCAGGATCAGTTTGCCGGCATCCTCCGGATACATGTCCGTTCTCTTCCCGACCGCGGCTGAGGAAAGTCCCCCACCGTTTCCCCTGCCCCCGTCATCTGCCGCCCGACGGAGACTCGTGTTGGCGTGATGAAAGACGTAACCGCTCTCCTGGTCCGCGGGCCTCGTCTCCACCGCCCTGATCCACCTGCCTTCGAGCAGCTCCCCGTCGATTACATCAGCGATGGCTGCGTCCGGCTCCCACCACTGATCCCCACTATTGGCAGGAACCGTGAAGGGTGGCGAAGAGACGATCAGGTCCGGTGGACCCCAACCCTGCTCATCTTCGAGGGCCCAATACTCGTGATCTGACTTCCACTCAACCGCTTCGGGCAGCTGCGACGGGTCGCCCATCGGCGTGCCCGAGTCCACCCAGCGGGCGATCGTCTCGATCTCTTCATCTGAGAGCGACGGATCGTTCTTGAAGTCCTGGATCCCCACCGTCCGGTCTATATACCAGCCCGGGGGCATCATCTTGTTCTCCACCGCCGCCTTGATGACTGGCGCCCACGGCCTCACCTGCTCGTAGGTTTCGAGCGACATTGGCGCGGCCGTGCCTGGATGATGACACCTCACACAGTTCTCCTGAAGGATGTGCGCCACGTCACCGGCGTAGGTAACCTCCTGCGCGGTGGCCGCCTGTGGCCACGCCATCGTTCCAGCCAGCACGATTCCAGCAAGTGCCAGCCAGACATTTTTAAGACCTTTCATGCCACTCATATGAACTCTCCGGTCAGTTGGTGACGGCGACCTCAACCCACCCGTTGGTCCAGCAACAATGGTATTCAAAGCTGTTACGGAGGGTTTCGATCGAATTGACGAGCAAAACGTACTCCCCCGGTTCGCTAAATGTAACATTCGTGGTACCCACTCCCGCACCCTCAGTCAACGCAATCTCGACCTCATCCTCACTGAAAATCGCGTCTCCAGGCCCCGAATACAACATCCAATACAGCCAGCTCTCCGGCTCCTCGTAGAGAGTTTCGCCGGAATCCACCCAGACCGAGATCTCCAGTGGCTGGCCGACTCTAGCGCTTAGCGGACCCGCGCGTGTGCCGGTGAGGCCCTGCACAAAGGGCCCGGCCGGGTCGAAACTCATTAGCGGCGCATAGCCGCTGGCAGTCCCCTGCAAGTATCTGGCCGGCGCTATTGGGTTCTCTATTATGTAGGACGGAGACGTTACGTGACCGGGGGTCGCGTACGTCTCTCCGCGGTTTCGTAGCGTCCAGACCACGCGTTCTTCCCCAATGTCCGCGGGCACCGTGATCAGGAAATTGTTCCACGGGCGACGAATGGACCGGTGGATCTCCTTGAAGTACGTGGGTTGGCCCCCGTCGTACTCGCTGGGTTCAATGAAGTTGTCCTCACCCAGAGGGATGTGAAGCGCCTCCTCGAGGTTGAAGCTGGCGTAGCCGAAGGAGAGCGTGTACGTACCGTCGTCATTCTGATACCAACCCTCGAAGACGGGCACGATGGGTCGACCCGACTCCCGGATCATCTGCGGCGACCAAGTCGGGGTGTTCGAAGGCGTCAGCCTAAAACGATCGAAACCCTCGCAGACGTTGCGCGGGTCCCGACATTCCGTCGGATCCTGCGCCTCCAGTGTATTCCAGGATGCGTCGCCGAACGTGGCGCCTAGAACGACGACCATCGCTACCAGACGGGCTCGCTGCATCGCCTTACCTCTTTCCCTTACTCAAGTTGTCCAATACGCGCGCTTCGCGCCGCAGAGCGGCTGCGAGAGCGTTCGTCCGCATTGTAACCTAAACTCTGGGCGAGACGCAAAAAAGGAGCTTTTTGCGAACACCGTCCAAGCATCTAACACTTTTTTCGCTTCCCGAAAAAGGCAAGCGTCAATACTTGCGCCGAACAGACCCAGGCGCCTGTCTCAACACCTCGGGAACGTTCCCGACGCGGATGACTCTAGCGGAAGAATCGCCGGCCCCTTAGGGAATCCGCGCCCGCTCCGTCGACGGCGCCGTTCTCGATTAGAAACTCGACCACAGACTCGTACTCAAGAGCCTTTGCGGCGTCGAGGGCCGTATTACCATTGGCATTGGTCACATTCACGTCGACCCCGAGTTCCACCGTGAGCTTAACGGCCTCGAGCGCCAAGGCTTCCCGTTCAAGCAGATCCTCAGACACTGCGAAACCTGAAATCCCCCTAGGCATCCCCAAGGCTGCCATCAGTGCCGTCGTAGTGCCCTCCGTGCTGGCTGTCCATCCTTCCGTCCTGTTTCCGCGGCCCCAGTATTCGACGTAGAGTGCGAACAGTGGATCGGCGCCAGACTCTGCCAGCAAATGCATGATGTTCGGTAAGCCGAAATGCGCGGCGAGCCAAAACGGCGTCGCTCCCTCTGTCGCTCCCTCCAACGGAAGGTCGAGGTAGAAGTCGTACGAATCGCGCTGATAGTTCATGGCCGACCGAAGTTGGACGTTCGGATCCGCCCCGTGAGCCAGTAGGGCCCGGATGACCCTCTCGCTCCGTCTGAGAACCGCCGCATGCAGGGCCGAGTGGCCATATTCATCCCCGTTCGCTTCCGCACCTTGCTCGAGCAGGAACTCCACGAGGTCCTCTGCATCGTTGGGCGGTAACACATTGGGCGACGCGAATGCGGCGCCGGCCGGGAGTACAGCGCCCCCTCCCTGAAAGTCTCCCGGAAGCGGGATGTACCCGGCGGTCGGACGGACGGCATGGATGGCAAGCGTCGTGGCGCTCATGCCCCCCGCGGTCTGGTCGTTTACGTCAGCTCCGGCAGCCACGAGCAGCTTCGCCGATGCGAGATCTCCCGCGCGCGCCGCGAACAGCAAGGGTGTGAAACCCCCTTCCTGCAGCCAGAATTCGTCGTCCGGGTGGGGAGCCGAACCGCCACCCTTTTGGTAGTATTGGGCCCAATCGCCCGAGCGGGCATCGACCTCGGCCCCATGCGCGAGCAAGACATCGACCACTTCGGGGTGGCGCTGCGCCGTCGCCCACATGAGCGCCGTGTGCCCGCGGGTTGCCGCCGTGTTCGGATCGGCACCACTGGCGAGCAGGAGCTCTACGATCTCAACGTAGCCCGCCCGCGCGGCGGTCATCACTGGCGTCTCGCCTGACAGCAGCGCGGCGTTCGGGTCTGCGCCGGCATCAAGCAACCTCTCGACTATGCCCGCGTTTCCATGCTCAGCAGCCGGCCAGAGCGCTGTGACGCCAAGATCGCTGGCCACGTTGGCATCGGCGCCAGCGCCGATTAGTACATCCACGATTTCAGGATTACCCCAGTAACTCGCCCAAATGAGCGGTGTCGTGCCATCCCCGCGGACTTCATTCACGTCCGCCTCTTCCTGCAGGAGAGCACTCACGAGATCCCAGTCGGCTGCCTTGGCCGCATCGACCAGCCCTACATCCTGCACATCCGCCGCGCTGAGGACCACGGCCAGTCCCAATACGAACCAGCTTCGCGCACCTGCTGTCCTCATCATTTGCCCTCCGCTCACTCAGTCGCCTTCCTGCTACCGTTTCTCGACGGCCCCCGTCCGTCTATACCCCGGAGAGCGTATCGATCGGTAGCTTGCCCGTGCTGGATCCGATCCGTTCGACCGGCATGTCGAACTTGTCCATTAGCGAAACGAGCAAGTTCGGCAGGATGGGTCGGTCATGGTAGGTGAGATGCCGGCCGCCTCGGAGGCGTCCAGCGCCACCGCCGACCACGAGAATCGGCAAGTTGTCGCCGGCGTGGCCGCTACTGTTGGAAATGCCCCCTCCGTACAGAATTGTCATGTTGTCCAAGAGCGAGCCGTCGATGTCAGGCGTCGCATCGAGCTTGGCTAGATATCCGGCGAACAACTGCATGTGATAGAGGTTGATCTTGGACATCTTCTCGACCAGTTCCGGCGTGTTATTGTGGTGTGACAGCGGATGGTGCGCCTCGGACACGCCCGTTTGCGGGTACTGCCGGCCGCTCAGTTCCTTGGCCATCATGAAGGTGATAACGCGCGTCAGGTCTGTCTGCAACGCCAAGAGCTGCATGTCCATCATCAGTTCCGCATGCTCTTCAAAGTCGGACGGTGCGCCCTGAGGTTGATCCATGACCGGCAGCTCGATGTCGATCTGTTCCTCGGCGGTCTGAATGCGGCGTTCGACGTCACGAATCGATGAGGCGAACTGTTCGATTCTAACGTTGTCCTGTGGACCAAGCGCGCGGTTTACGGCGGCAAGATCGTCCATCACAGAATCCAGAATGCTCTTCTGCTGGCGCAGCCGCGCCTCCCGTGCCCCCCGTTCCGTGGATCCGGCGTCTCCAAACAGCCGCTCAAAGACAGAGCGCGGGTTGTACTCCATGGGCAACGCCTGCGTGGGGCTAGCCCACGAGATCGTGTGCGTGTATACGCAGCTCTGGCCGATGCTACAGGATCCTGCGAGGGCCGGGGCATCCAGAGATACCTGGAGCGATGCCAGTTGCGTCTCCTTTCCCAACTCCCTCGCCAGCAGCTGGTCCATCGACACATCGGCGAAAATGTCCACCTCGGTTTCGCCACCGCGGTCCGTGCCGGTAAGCCACGAGCCCGAGGCGCCCGCATGCACGTTGACCCAGCTAGAATAGAGGCCCGAGAGCTGCGTGACCCGATCCTGGAACGGTGCCAGCGGCTCGAGAAGAGGCATGAGCTGAAGGGGCTCTTCGAACGACTTGTCGGCTTGGAAGTTCCCCGCCTGCCCGGACGGCGTCCAGTATTGCATTGCCATCCCGTTCGGCACGTACACGGCCTGGAATCGATTCGGACGTTTGATCGGGCTCTGCCCCCTCCCTGCGGCTGGGATCATGGCGTCCAGGAACGGCAACGCCACGGTGGCGCCAAGACCCCTCAAGAGAGTCCGTCGTGACATCGATTTCCCGGTGAGGATCCTCATCCCTTGCTCCTTTTTCGAACCATCAGCGTCTCGATTATCTGCGAGCGTTGTGCACGCAGAACCATCAGCCCTACCACATCCACGACGTCCCCTGCTAGCACCTGCAAGTCTCAGTCCGCCGACGCTCCCTCAGGCGCTGTCCTCATGAGGAACGCGGGACTCTGGACGACCCCGTGGACGATCGACGACCACCTATAGTCATCCGCTGCAGCATCCCGGACAATCTTACGCACTGCCGGCCCGTCGTAGTACTCGAGCGTGCGCCCCAACGCATAGACCATGAGCTTTTCGGTCACAATGCCAACAAACGAATCGGCATTGTCGAGCAGGTACGCCCGCAGGCCCGTCAACCCCTGAACCTCGCGGCCGTTCGGCATGGCCCCACCAAAATCGATTGGGTTTCCCGATTCGTCGCTCGTTCGCCACCCTCCGATCGCATCAAAGTTCTCAAGCGCGAAGCCCGGCGGATCGATCACCGCGTGACAACTAAAACACGCGGGATTCTCGCGGTGCTCTTCCAAACGCTCGCGTATCGAAGGAGGCACAGATTCGCCCGCTACGGCCAGGTCGGTTGCCACGTTGTCAGGGGGCGCCGCTGGCGGCGTCCCGAGAAAATTGGTCAGTAAGTACTTGCCCCGGAGCACCGGCGATGTTCGGTCGGGATACGAGGTTATCGACAATATGGATCCGTGGCCGAGCAACCCCCCACGCTGCTCGGGGTCCGGCAGGCTGATCCGCCGAAACCGCGAACCGTAGACGTCGGGAATCCCGTAGTGCCGCGCCAACCGCTCGTTGACATACGTATAGTCCGCCCTCAGCAGGTCCAGCACGCTGCGGTCCTCGCGTAGCGTACTGGCTACAAACAGCTCCGTTTCCTGCCGGAACGCCTCCACGACGTTCTGGTCGAAATGCGGATATCGGCGGTCCTCGACTACGACTTCGTCCAAGCGACGCAACTCGAGCCACTGCGCAACGAAATCGGTGGCGAGCGTCTCGGTGGCGCGAGGGTCGGCCAGCATTCGCCGGACTTCCTGCTCTAGTATCGTCGGATCCGTGAGCCGTCCTCGCTCGGCTAGGTCGAGCAAACGCTCGTCGGGTATGCTGCTCCACAAGAAGAACGACAAGCGCGAGGCCAGTTCCAGATCGCTCAGGCGATAGACTTCCCCCGGCTCCACCTGGGCCGGGTCCTCATAGATCCGAAGGAGGAAGGCCGGGGTGACGAGGAGTCGCTCGAGCGCGAACTGAATCCCCGTATCAAAGCTTCCGCCCTCCTCTAGGCCCATATCGAAGAACTCGAGCAGCGTCTCTACTTCTGCCTCGGTAGGAGCGCGACGGTAGGCGCGACGGGCCATCCTCGAGAGGATCTCAGTCGCGCACGCTTCTTCTTCCGCACCACGCCGCGGGTGGCAGACGAAGATCTGTCGTCGGCTGGGGGTGTCTATATCCTCACCAGACGCGGAAACCTCGTAAGGGCCGGTAATTTCAATCGAACGAAGCAGCGCGTAGCCCATGTACCGCTCGTCGTTGTTTATTCCCCTTCCCCTAAAGGGCATTTGAGGCAGACGCTCCGATTCCCAGAGGTCCCGAACGAACGAGACGCTGACGAGGTGGGATCCCGCGTCGACTGAGAAGCGGGCCCCGACATCATCGACCGCGTCGTGCATGTAGTTTTCCCAATCCGGGTCTCCGAAGCCGGTGGCTCTGCCGGCAAAACCGCCGGTTGGAGCGGGCCGGCCGGGAGCGCCTCCTACTGTGGACCGCCCCACCAGGGTGCCGTCGATGCGGAACTCGAGGGTCTGCGGCCACCCCATGCCGATGATGTAGTCCACATACTGCCGCCAAAAATCAACTCCGATCGAATATTCGCCGTCGACTGGGAAGTAGTAGGGAACGGCCATCCCACCCCGAGAACCGAGCGGCAGCTCCTCGCCCATCCGGCGGTCTTGCTCCATGTATCGATCAATCTCGAACGTCTGACCCTCTGGACTCCTCGGCGGAAGGCCGACCGCACGGCGGGTGACCATGCGGGCCACAGACATGTAGCGTTCCACATGGGCCGTCGTGAGCGAGAGGCTTTCCGCGAGGTTGTCGAAACTGCCATCCGAAACCTCATCGCCCGGCAGAAGATCTCTCACATCCACGTCGAGCGCTAAGAGATCCCGAACGGCATTCGTGTATTCCATTCGATTCATGCGGTGGACGGCGCTGATCCGCCCGGGGTTCAGATTCGCCGGCGCCGCCCGGTCAATTTCCGACTCCAGCCAGCTCGCCAGGGCGGCGTAGGTGTCTGGATCCGGGCGCGGCATCCCCGCAGGTGGCATCATCCCGGTCCGAACCTTATCGATCACCCGCTCCCACACCTCAGGATTCGTGCCGGGCGTCTCGACGTCCAACATGTCGAAAGCGAGACCTCCGGGTGCAATCCCGGCGGTCAAGGCCACCTGGTTATGACAAGAAACACAGTACTGATCCAGAGTTGCCCTATGATCACCGGAAGAATCAAAAGAGACCGCAGGTGTCATGACTTCCGACTGCACCTGCCCGGGCAATGTCGACCTAAGACAACCCACCAGACCTATGCAGATCCCCCCAGCGAGCAGAAACGCAAGGACCGATGCTCGCCTCGCAGGGGGCTGTCGTCCCTCGCGGAGGAGCCTAGGTGGAGGATTGTGGGAGGAGTCGCTCATGGTCCCTCGTGTCTACACGACTAGGGAGCTGCGCCTAATATGATGGCCTTTAGCAAGATGCTGGTGGGCTTGGCGGAAGGCAAGGAGAATAAACGGGGAGGGTTGCGGATAGGAGCTTGTTCGTGGCCATGTCGCCCTCCAGTTGAGTGATCAGACGAACGATTGGTTTAGCCCGTGGGATTCGAAAGCGCTAGATCTCGCCCGAGCCGTCCCCTTTGTGCTTCAATCGATGGGGTTATGTGTCCTCCCCTGGGCCAATGGAGTTTGTTCGCCGAGAACGGTGAGCAGCTCCCTCACCTCGCGTACAGATTTCTGGAAGTGAGCCCCGACGGTGATGATGTCGTCCGTCGCCTCTCCCGAAAGTTCGCGGATTTGAACCAGTAACTTGAACATCTTGGCTCGCGGACGACGCACACTCCAGAGCCAGATTCTCGGTCTGATCCAAGAGGTCTTGGAGTCGCTGTTCAACTTGTGGTCGCAGTTGGTCGTTCATGTCCACCCTCGAGTGGGAGTTGGTCGATCCGTCATAGACCGCGCTCTCCAACCCCAACGACTGAAGCTCAATCGGTGAAGTAGGGGTTCTCGCCAGCGTCGTGATCAGTGACGTCGTGGATCTCAGTCACCTCGGGGACGTGTTGCCGGATCATGCGCTCCACCCCCTGCCTGAGCGTCATTCTCGACGCTGCGCAGCCCTGGCAGCCTCCCGTCATCTCCATGAACACCTCGGTTCCCTTGACGTCCACGAGGTTGATCTGCCCGCCGTGGGACGCGATGGACGGATTCACCTGTTCGTCCAGGATCAACTGGACTTTTTCGGCCAGTGCACCTTTCTGTAGGCTGCTAAGGGAAGCAGTGGGCGGGGACGCCGCGGCGGGGATGATCTCGAAGCCCGATCCATTAACTCGATTCGCGAAGTCCACGGTCGCGCCTTCCAGCTTCTCGGCACTGCCCGGATCGACGACGACCATGAAGCCTCCCGCATCGACCTCGACGTCCTCCTCAGCGCGATCGGAGTCCTCCATAAGTGTCAGCTCAAAAGAGGGAGCCACGGGGGAGCCTCCAATCACGTGGATCCTGAGAGCGCTATGGTCTTCGCCGCTCTGATCCATGAAGGTTAGCACCATCTCCCGGGCTTTATCGGTGAAGGTCAGCATCTGCAGACTCCTTTGACGGTTATCCCTATCGACTGGCGTCGAGCGGTCCAGCGCTACCACGAACGGCAACGGAGCGGGGTTGATTCAGGGGAAGGGCGAAGTCGGAGCTAGCCGACGGACCCCTCCATCTCCAGCTCGATGAGGCGGTTCAATTCCACCGCGTATTCGAGGGGAAGGAGCTTCGCTATCGGTTCGATGAAGCCACGTACGATGAGCGCCATCGCCTCTTCCTCCGACATTCCGCGACTCATCAAGTAGAAGAGTTGCTCGTCACCGACCTTCGAGACCGACGCCTCGTGGCCCACGTTCGCCTGCTTCTCCTCGATCTCGATGTAGGGGTAGGTATCCGTTCGCGACGTCGGATTGATGAGGAGCGCATCGCACTCAACGTTCGACCGAGCGTTGGTGGATCCCTCGTAGACCTTGCAGAGCCCCCTGTAGGTGGATCGCCCCGTCCCCTTTGAGATCGACTTGGAGACGATCTGAGAAGAGGTGTTCGGAGCCGCGTGGATGACTTTTCCACCCGTGTCCTGGTGTTGTCCGTCACCTGAGTAGGCGATCGAAAGGACCGAGCCATGGGCTCCCTCGCCCACCAGGAAGCACGACGGGTACTTCATGGTCAGCTTCGACCCGAGGTTTCCGTCCAACCACTCCATGGTGGCGTCCTCGTGCACCAATGCTCTCTGTGTGACGAGGTTGTACATGTTGTTCGACCAGTTCTGGATCGTCGTATAGCGGAAGTGTGCCCCCGCCTTCACTACGATCTCGATCACACCCGAGTGGAACGACTCAGTCGAATAGACGGGAGCCGTGCACCCTTCGATGTAGTGAGCCTTCGAGCCTTCGCCCGCGATGATCAGCGTCCGCTCGAACTGGCCCATCTGCTCCTGATTGATCCTGAAATAGGCTTGGAGCGGAGTGTCCAGCTCCACACCCTTCGGAATGTACACGAAGGAGCCGCCTGACCAGACCGCGGAGTTCATGGCCGAGAACTTGTTGTCAGCGGATGGGATCACCGTGCCGAAGTGCTCGCGAAACAGCTCCGGGTGGTTCTTGAGCCCGTCCTCGATCGAGTCGAAAATCACGCCCTTGGCGTCCCACTCCGCCTTGAGAGAGTGGTAGACCATCTCGGACTCGTACTGCGCGCCAACACCCGCCAGAATCTCCCGCTCGGCTTCAGGGATGCCAAGCTTTTCGAAGGTGTCCTTGATGTTGTCCGGCACGTCGTCCCACGATCGCTCCATCCTCTCCTGCGGTCTGACATAGAAGTAGATCTGGTCGAGGACTTCTTCGAGGTTCGAGAGATCGCCTCCCCAGGTGGGCATCGGCTTGGCGTTGTATATGTCGAGCGCCTTGAGTCGGGACTCGAGCACCCACAGGGGCTCATCCTTCTGCGCCGAGATTTCCCGGACGACCTTCTCGTTCAGTCCGCGACCCGAACGAAAGACAGGCTCGTCTTCTGTAATGAAGTGATATTTGTACTTATCTAGTCCCAGATCCTCTACTACTTCGTTCTGTGGCATGGTTGTCCCCTAGGTTACCGGTGCCGGCACTGCTCGTAGACTTCACACTCCAGCTCCTCCGCTCATGGTGAACCGATGGACCGCGAGGGTCTGCAATCGATCTGAGCCGAGTGGCCGTGGAGTCAAGCCGTGAACGAACTGCCGCACCCACAGCCACCGGTAGCCGCGGGGTTATTGAAAGCGAACCCGGCGCCCATCATGTTGGTCACGTAGTCGATCTCCACGCCCTCCAAGTACTGGGCGCTAAACGGGTCCACGAAGACCCGAATCCGCGGCGATAGATCGAGAATCTCGTCCTCACCCTCGGGGGCGTCCTCGATGTTCAGACCGTATTGGAATCCCGAGCAACCCCCGGGAAGGACTGCCACCCGAAGTCCCGCTTCCTCCCCGGCACCGTGATCGTCTAGGAAGGACTGAACCTTGGTCAGGGCGGTGTCTGTAAGCTGGATCCGCATATTTCCCGCACTCCCTCTCGATAGGGGTCCGAAACACAACCCAAATGGCGACTGAACTACACGGACTCGTGCTTGATCAGTCGGGGTCCTTCCCCCGCCGAGGCCGCATCAAGCAGGCATGGGTACGTCGAGGTGCTTGTAGTTCTTCTCGATGTACGCCGTCCATTCCTCGGGCACATCGGCGTCTAGAAAGATCGCCTGCACGGGGCACTCGGGCTCGCACGCCCCGCAGTCTATGCACTCCTCGGGGTGGATGTAGTACTGATCCTCTCCTTCGTAGATGCAATCCACGGGGCAGACGTCGACGCACGAGGCGTCCTTGGTCCCGATGCAGGGCTCGGCGATAATGTATGTCATAGGCGAGTTTCACTCGGCCTACTCACGAAGATCCCTGATCGCGGCAACTTAGTAGCGATGCAAAACTACCGCGGAGCGTTTCAGCTTGTCAAGGTAGTTTCGTGTCGCTACCGTTACCAGGTATGAAGGGCAGCGTCGAAAGTGAACATCAACCGAGCGACCTCCTAGGGCAGCTCGCGTACGTCGTGGCCGGTGCTGGCCATCGACATGGGCTCACGGCCGCCCAATGGGCGGCGCTGAGGTTCTTCGGGCGAGCCAATCGTTTCTCGCGAACGGTCTCCAGCTTCGCTGAGTTTCACGCAACGACGAAGGGTACTGCTTCACAGACGGTCAGACATCTGGTTGACGGCGGATTTCTGGAAAAAACCCCTTCCGGGACCGACGGCCGAAGCCACCGGCTCGACCTGACCGATGCGGGAAGGAAGGCGCTTGCGGATGATCCGCTGAACGACGTATTGGGCTCGCTCCGCACCTTGGCACCTGGCACCCGAGCCCGATTCGTCGACACTCTGAGGCGGCTACTCGCTGATCTTGCCCGTTCCCGCGGTAGACCCACGTTCGGCACCTGCCATGAATGCACCTATCTCGATTGCGATCGGCGCGACGCGGATGAGGGTTCCGGCTGCTGGTGCGACCTTCTCGACGAGGCGCTCGACATCGCCGATCTCGACGAGCTCTGTGTGAACCACGCGCCAGCTAGATAGGCGGACCGGGACGCTAGACCGGATCTACCTCGGGCGCTCCCGCCTGGAGCGCCGCACCCCACGAGCGGGAGGCCGGAGCCGTCCCAAGCTCCAACGGATCACTAATGTCGAAGCGAACGTTGGAATTCGAGGTCTCACGCACTCCCGAGCTGGGGATGGACTTCCGTCCCCGGCAGGGATTGACGTCGTCTGTGGAGCTGCCCGAGCCGGATCTCGGGTCGGACAACATGCTGATCAACATCGGCCCCCAACACCCGGCGACCCATGGTGTCCTACGCCTCGTTCTAGAGCTCGACGGTGAAACGGTGGTCCGCTGCATCCCGCACATCGGCTATCTCCACTCTTCGTTCGAGAAGCTCGGTGAGTACCGAGACTGGAATCAGATCGTCACGCTTACGGACCGGATCGACTATCTCGCCCCCCTGATCTACAACTGCGCCTACGTGATGGCGGTCGAGAAGATGATGGGGCTGCAGGTCACCGAGCGCTGCAAAGTAGTACGAGTCATCTGCATGGAGCTGGATCGGATCTTCTCACACCTGCTGTGGCTGGGGACTTGGGCGATCGACGTGGGAGCATTCACCCCATTCTTGTATGCGTTCCAGGAGCGAGAGCGGGTTTATCAGCTTCACGAGGCGTTCACTGGGGCTCGCATCACGACATCAGCCACCCGAGTGGGCGGCATGATGGCGGATATCCCCGAAGGCTGGGATGAAGGGATCCGTGATTTTGCGAACACCCTGCCGAACACGCTGGATGAGATAGAGGCGTTGCTTTCGACGAACGGCATTCATCTGGGCCGGACTCAGGGGGTGGGAGTAATCTCGGGAGACGAGGCGATCAACTCGGGATTCTCGGGACCGAATCTGAGAGCCTCAGGCGTTCCCTACGACCTCAGGAAGGACAGCCCGTACTACGACTACGAGAGCTACGACTTCGATGTCCCCATCGGTGAGCACGGGGACTGCTACGACCGCTACATGGTGCGCATGGAGGAGATGCGCCAGAGCTGCCGGCTCCTTCATCAGACGCTCGATAGGCTTCCCGATGGACCGATCAACGTGGACAATCCCCGAGTCGTGCTTCCTTCCAAAACCGACTGCATGAACGACATGGAGTCGATGATCCATCACTTCAAGCTCGTGATGGACGGCGTCAAGGCGCCTCCCGGCGAGTCCTACTTCGCGGTCGAGGGGTCGAAGGGAGAACTCGGGATGTACGTGGTCAGCGACGGCGGCTCCAAGCCCGTTCGATGGAGAATCAGGCCTCCTTCGTTCATCAACCTGTCGGTGATACCGAAGCTCGTTGAGGGCGGACTGCTCGCCGATGTGATCGTCGTGAACGCGAGTTTGGATATCGTCCTCGGGGAGATCGATAGGTGAGTGAGTCAAGTTGGTAGATTCCGTTCTCGCGAGCCTCAAGGGGGACCTGACGCATGCCGCTGATACCATTCGAAGAACTACCGGACCGCGCGCGGCTGTGGACCTTCGCCGCATCGCGCCGCCTGACCGATCAAGAGGCCGTCCCGTTGCTGGCAGCGACCGAGGAGTTCCTTGCCGGCTGGGCTGCTCACCGCGTGCCGTTGGCCACCGCTCGTGAATGGCGCTTCAACCAGTTTCTCTTCGTCGCCGTTGACGAGGCTGCTGCGGGTGCTTCTGGATGCTCAATCGACGCGCTCGTGAGGTTTATTCGCGAGCTGGAGAGACAGCTCGGAGTCCGGTTCACGGACCACGGATCGGTATGGTTTCGGGGTTCGGGCGGAGCCATCGAGTGCGGGAGTCGGGAAGAGTTCAAGCAGTTGATCGACGCGGGCGCAGTAGGCCCGGACACCGTTGTGTTCGACAACACGATCCAGACGACAGGCGCGCTGCGCCACGGACGCTGGGAGGTCCCGGCGAGACGCTCGTGGCACCGACAGGCTTTCTTCGGACCGCCACATAGATCTCCAGCATCTGCCACAAACACCTACGGACGTGGATCTCGCGGACGAGCTTCTTGAGAGGATTGTCGGAGGGGTCGCTCATAGTCCCGCACTTCGAGAGGAACGGGAACTGCGCCCAACGGCGAAAGGCACGGGAAAGATGAGACGCGCTAAGAAGCGCAGCAAGAAAATACAGGCGTGATTCCAGTTGCGCCCCTCGGGGGTGGTCGGCAACATGGAGTCGGGTGTACGCGGCAACTCCCAAATCCCCGCCTTCGCAAGGGAGGCGAACGTGCCGACCTACGACTACCGTTGTCAGGAGTGCGGTCACGAGTTCAGCGTCATCGAGTCCATCTCCGCGCACGAAGCGGCCAAACCAAAGTGTTCGAAGTGCGAGAACTCTAGGGTTAGGCGTGTCTTGATGGGCGTCAACGTGAAGACCTCCAGGAAGAGCTGAGGCTCCCCCGGCTGGGAAGCGACTCCTCTACTGCGAATCGGCGGCGGGTATACTTCCGCCGAAGCGTCGGAGTGTCGGGTTACCAGAGCTGGCGGTGAGGCCAAGGCAGGCGGCCAGGGAGGGATCGTGCCGATCGACACCGTCATCCGCTGCCCCCACTGCGGCGGGGAGACGCCAGACGTCATTCCGGACGATGTGTGTGTGATTGCCTGGGAGTGCCCGGGCTGTGGGCAGGTCCTCCGGCCCAAGCAGGGGGACTGCTGCGTGTTCTGCTCCTACTCTCAGGACCGATGTCCGTGGACGACGGGCAAGTGAGCGACCGGCACATAGCTGATAAAGCCCGCAAAGTTATTGTTGACGCCCTCGAAATCGCGACTGGCAGCCTGCAGGCGTAGCGGCCCTCAAGGGCGGCGTTCAGGCGGGTGATGGAGTCGGTGGGGTCGCTCATAGCCCCGCAGCTTCAAGAGGAGACGGGATACTGCGCCCGAGGTGCTACTGCCGAAGAAAATGCCCGGCGGTTGGATAGAGGGCAAGAAGAATCGCCTTCGCTTCTACGCGCTAGAAAGTTGCGCCCGGTGCTCATGGGCAGCCACCGGCTGGGGCTGCGGTCGTCCAATCTTTGTATTCAACCCAATACATCACCTTGGAAATAGGTATCGGACCGACCATCTTCACTGCACCTGCCCACGATGGACCGGAGTGGGGAGAAGTTCCCACGCGCGGGGGTCCAGCAGTCGCATAGGATCACCGGACAGGATCGAGGGCGGAGCACGATCTCGTGATCTCGGATGACGATGGCGCAAACCAACAGGCCCCCTGCCCTCGACCAGCTGCAGCTGGCGTTTCTCGGCACCTACCCACCCCGCCGGTGCGGCATCGCAACCTTCACCCGCGAGCTCTGCGAAGCCGTCACTGGCGCTCGGAGCGGTGTGTCGGCTCGGGTGCTGGCCACGACGGACGCTGGCGGCCCATACGACTATGTTGAACCGGTGCGATTCGAGATCCGGCAGGGTGTTAGACAGGACTACAGCCGCGCTGCCGACCAGATCAACTACAGCGACGTGCAGCTGGTGTGCATCCAGCATGAGTTCGGGATCTATGGCGGTGACGATGGCACTCACTTTCTCGCCTTCCTATCCCAGCTTCGCAAGCCCGCTGTGACGACCCTGCATACAGTGCAACGCGCGCCGTCGGACTCCCAGCGCTCGATCGTCCGCGAGATGGCCGAGTACTGCGACCGCCTGGTCGTCATGAGCCGTGTTGCCTCCGACCTGCTGGTAGAGTCGCACGGCCTTTCTCGCTCACAAGTCCAGGTGATCCCTCACGGGATCCCCGACATGCTCCGAGGCGACCAGGAGCAGTTTAAGACGAGATTCGGCGTTGCAGGGCGCCGCATGATGCTCACGTTCGGGCTGCTCAGCCCGAACAAAGGGATCGAAACCGTGCTGCGGGCTTTGCCCCAGCTGATCGAGTCCTTTCCGGACCTGGTCTACTTCGTAGTCGGCGTCACGCATCCTAATGTGAAGCGTGAATCGGGAGAGGAGTATCGCGTCTCTCTCGAGGATGAAGCGGATAAGCTCGGCGTGGTCGATCACGTTGTGTTCCGCGATCAGTTCGTCAGCGCCGAGGAGCTGACCGATTTCCTGCGGGCGACCGATGTCTACATCACCCCGTACCTTCACGAAGAGCAGAGCACCAGCGGCACCCTGTCCTATGCGATGGGAGCCGGGGCCGCGATCGTCTCGACCCCGTACTTGCACGCCCAGGAGTTTCTTGCCGACGGCCGTGGCCAGATCTTCGACTTCGGCGACTCGGAGGCCCTCGCGGACGCCGTCGAGGCCCTCTTCTCGGATGCCGGGGCGCTCCGGAAGGTGCGTGACGCGGCGTGGCAGTTCACTCGGTCTATGACCTGGCCCCGAGTTGGAGAAGCCTACTTGGATCTGGCGGATCGGGTTCTCGCTAACACCCTGGTCGCCCGTTCCAACCCGCCGACTGCCAAGAGCCTTGCATTACCCGAGCTGCGTCTGGATCACATGCTGCGGATGACCGACGACACGGGCATCATCCAGCACGCGATCTACAGCGTGCCGGCCCGCCAAACTGGGTATTGCGTCGACGACAACGCCCGCGCCCTGATTGTGGGGCTCCGCGCCCACCGGGTCAACGAGAGTCTGCAGACGGCGAGCCTCATCACGACGTACCTGAGCTACCTCCAGCTATCGCAGACCGAGAAAGGCCACTTCCGGAACTTCATGGACTACACGCGCCAGGTCGAGTTGCACAGCGGGTCAGACGACTGCGCTGGCCGGGCCCTCTGGGCGCTTGGGGAGTGCACCCGGCTGGCCCCGGAGAGGGGCACCCGACTGCTGGCCCGCGAGATGTTCGAACGGGCTATGGAACTGCCGTCCTCCTTCGGGCTCCGCGGCCAGGCCTTCGTGATGCTCGGACTCGACGCGTTCCTGGAGGCAGAGCCGGGACACGTCTCGGCCCACGAGTTGGTCGACCAGCTGGCCGTGCACCTCCTCCGGCGTTATCGAGCCGAGGCGGACGACGGCTGGCGCTGGTTCGAGCCCGACCTGACCTACGACAACGCGATCGTGCCCCTGGCGCTTTTCAAGGCGCACCGGATCACGAGCGAACCCGAATACCTGGAGGTGGGGCAGGAATCCCTGGACTTCCTCGAGGAGATCTGCTTCAACGACGACTACCTAAACCTGATCGGCAACGAGGCCTGGCATCGGCGGGGGGGGGGGGCACCGTCGATATCCGACGAGCAGCCGATCGACACGGCCGCGTTCGTCCAGGCGTTCCGCGAGGCGTACCTGGCGACGTCCGATGATCGCTACCTGCGTCGGATGCGGCAGTCGTTCGAGTGGTTCCTAGGCAGGAACCGGCTTCGCCTACCCTTGTACGATTTCGCCACGGCGGGGTGTTGCGACGCCCTGGGGTGGCATGAGGTCAACCAAAACCAGGGTGCGGAGAGCTGTCTGTCGTTCCTCCTTTCGCTCCTCGCCATGCTGGATGTCGTTGGGCTGGAGAGCGGGGAGCGGTCGATCCCGCTCCGGGGTCGAAGGGCGGTTTCATCTGGCCGGGCCAGCCGAACCCGAACAGGAGCTGAGCAAGATCCCTCTCAGCTCAGCGGGTAGATTGGCCGATACCCGATGAGAATAGAGCGGCTATCAGTCAAGAGGACGCCGCACCGACTTCTTCCCGACGGTCGGCGCGTGATCGCCGAGCCGTTCCTGCCCGGCGAGGAGCTCTTTCCCGACGGCAGGTCGCGGGTCAGGCCCATCGTCGAGAGCATCCTCGCCCTGTCGGAAGCCGAGGCCACGCCGTTGCTCGCCGGCCTCCTTGAGGACTTCGGAGGCCGCCACCGCGACTACCAGCACGTGCTCGAGAGCTCCTTCGAGCAGGTGGCCCATCATCTGGACGACGGGCTAAAGCTGTCACGGGAGCAGCGTTTGCTAATCGGGGCCTACTTCACGCGCGAGTTCTCCATCGAGGCCGCGGCGTTCTTCAACCCCTCCATCGTGCCCGCGCCCGATCAGTCGGGCCTCCAGCCCGGGGAGCTGCGGTTCGTCATGAGCGCCCGGGCGGTGGGGGAGGGCCACCTCTCCTCGATCGAGTTCCGGACCGGTGTGGTGAACGCTGCGGGCGGCGTCACGCTCTATCCGCTGACCCCCTACGCGATGACGGGCCGCCGCGAGACCCCCTTCTACGACAAGCACTTCTTCTCCCACACGCTTGAGGAGATGGGCGGCGAAATGACACTCGTCTCGCGGACGCTGAATCCGCTGCCCGACGGGTTCACCTACGATCAGCTCGCGGAGTCGATCGCCCAGCGTGAGGATCACCTTTCGCTCGGCGCCGCGGAAACGGTCCGCCTCATCCACTGGCTGGCCTCCTCGAACTACATCGTCACCTTCCCTCCGGATTCGCAGATGAGCGAACGGGTGATCTTCCCGGCCGGACCGAACGAGAGCCAGGGCATAGAGGATGCGCGGTTCGTCCGGTTCGTCGACGACGACGGATCGGTGATCTACTACGCCACCTACACCGCGTTCGACGGCGCGAGAATCCTCCCGCAGAGTATCGTTACGAGCGACTTCCTATCGTTCCGCGTCGCCACCCTCGGCGGATCGTGTGCGCAGAACAAGGGCATGGCCCTTTTCCCGCGTCGTGTGAACGGCCGGTACGCGATGCTCTCGCGAAACGATAGCGAGAACATCCACCTGATGACTTCCGATAACGTCCGGCTCTGGGAACAGTCCGAGAAGCTTTACACGCCCACCCGTCCCTGGGAGCTGATCCAGATGGGCAACTGCGGATCCCCGATCGAGACGGTGGACGGCTGGCTGGTGCTTACGCACGGCGTCGGTCCCATGCGGCGCTACTCCATCGGCGCGATGCTTCTCGACCGCGACGACCCGCGGCGCATCGTTGCGCACCTGCCAGAGCCAATCTTGGTGCCGGATGAGGACGAGCGTGATGGCTACGTCCCCAACGTGGTGTACTCCTGCGGCAGCCTCGTCCACGAGGACCAGCTCGTGCTGCCATACGGTTTCTCCGACCGCGGCATCGCGATCGCTACCATGTCGTTGTCCGAGCTGCTGGCGCTGCTGAGCGAGCACCGCTGCGATGGCTGAAGACGACTTTGAAGCACCGAACGCTGAGGCGGTCGGACGGCTCGACGTCGCTTGCCCAGTCCTGCGGTTCGCCGGCAACCCAATCTTGACCGCGCACGACGTGAACGTGGCGTGGAAGGACCCGGGTCTTGCCGTCACTACCGTTCACAACGCGGGGATCGCAGAGTACGATGGCGAGGTCGTCATGCTCTTCCGCTCACACCTGCGGTCGGGTGTTTCGGTCCTGGGCCTGGCTCGAAGCGCCGACGGCCTGCGAGGCTGGCGGGTGGCGGATGAACCGGCGATGCTCCCCGCCCGCGTCGGCGACGTCTTTGCCGGAGGCGTTGACCGCGCCAAGCTCGTCGTACACGAGATGGGAGGGATCGAGGACCCGAGAATCACCAGGATCGGCCAGGTCTACTACATCACCTATAGCGCCTACAACGCCATCGTTAAGGATCGTGTGCGGGTGTCGCTGGCGACCACGACCGACTTCGAGACGTTTACTCGCTACGGGCCCGTCCTCGATCGCGACATGCGCAACGTCGTGATCTTCCCCGAACCGATCTGCGATCGGTCCGTGGCGCTCTTCCGACCCAACGATTGCAACCCGGCGGGGCTCGGTGGCGGGTTCGCCGAGATCCGGATCGGCACCACGGAGAAGATCGAGTCGAACGACTGGACGATCGCCGACGAACCGATTCTGCGGACCGGGGGCGGGCCGTCGGCCTTCTCTGACAAGATCGGCCCGGGGGCACCGCCGCTCCGCACGCCCCACGGGTGGCTCGACATCTTCCACGGCGTGCGGGCGACGATGGCGGGCAACCCGTACTGCCTGGGCGTTGCCCTGCACAACCTCGAGCGACCGGAGGTGGTCCAGGCCTCGGCGATCCCCATCCTGGTGCCGAGCGCGGCGGACTGCCGCGTCGAGGAGACGGACTACGTGCATGTGCCCAACGTGGTCTTTACGTGCGGAGCGATTCGACGGAAGCATGGGATGATCCTTTTATACTACGGCGGCAACGACACCGTCATGAATGTCGCCTTGAGCCATGAGGACGTGCTGGCCGAGTTGTGCCGAAGGTTTCCGATGGACTCCGCGACCGGTCGACCCGCGTACGAGCTGGGCCGGAAGCGTGCCGAACCTGGGCATTGATCACCTTTGGCGGCACCAAATGAAGATCGCGATGCTAGCTCCCATTAGCTGGCCGCTCCCGCCCGTCGGGTACGGTCCGTGGGAGCTTGTCGCCGACAGCCTGACCGAGGCGCTCGTGGAGTTCGGCCATGAGGTGACGCTCTTCGCTGCTGGCGGCACGACCAGCAGCGCCACTGTGGTCGAGACGGTCCCGTATGCGCTCGAGACGTGGCCAGAGGCAGAGCGGCGGCGGCCGCGGGAATTCATCCCCGCTTCCGGGCTCCTGGAGGGCCCGCCGGATGCTCGCGTTCTCGAACAGCTTCATATCGCCACGTGCATGGAGCGGGCCGGGAGTGGCGAGTTCGACGTGGTCCATTCTCACCTACACGTCCACGCCCTGGTCTTCGCACGGCTGATCCCCTGCCCGCTGGTCACCACGCTTCACGGTTCGGCCTGGTCGCGAGCGACGCATCCGATCCTGAAGGCATACCGCGAGATGCCCTTCGTCTCACTTTCCGACGCCGAGCGAACGCTTCTGCCCGAGCTCAATTACGTCGCGACGGTTCACAACGGGATCCGGATCGACGACTTCCCGTTCGAGCCGGACAACGGCGGCTCACTTCTGTTCGCGGGGCGCCTCGCGCCCGAAAAGGGACCAGACGTTGCGATCGAGGTGGCAGGGCGGGCGGACCGGCGACTCCTCATCGCGGGGCCGGTCGAGGCGCAGTACCGTGGCTTCTTCGAACAGAAGATCCGGCCGCATCTGGACGGCAGGCGGGTCGAGTACCTGGGGATGCTGTCGCGGCGGGAGCTTGCCGCATACTACCGCAAAGCCGCGGCGGTCCTCTTTCCGATCAACTGGTGCGAGCCTTTCGGGCTGGTCGCGGTCGAGGCCCAGGCCTCCGGGACCCCGGTGATCGCCACGCGTTTCGGAGCCCTGCCTGAGATCGTCCGCGACGGCGAAACAGGTTTCATCGTCGACTCGATCGACGACGCGGTGCGGGCCATCGCCCGGCTGGAGACCATCGACCGCGCCGCGTGCCGGGCGAACGCCGAGACACGTTTTTCGGCTACTGCCATGGCCCACGGCTACGAGGCAACCTACGCGTCGCTAGCAGCCACCTCGACGTGATCAGGGCGCTCGAACCTGAGCCAGAACCGATCGTACGGGTGCACCGAGCTAAAGACCGATGCGGATCCACGCGGCGCATCCCCCTCAAGGACAATTCCCACTTGACGGCCTCGTGTATACGATCCTCGAAGAATGGATTGTTCTGGAGGCGGGGATCACCGATCACCAGATCCGACTCCTGGTTCCACGCGAAGGTCAGCCCTCTGGCACCTGCCACGTCTGGAGAGAAGAAAGCTCCCGGAGCGAAGAAAGCATTGGAAGCAATCGGTGCACCACATGATGCGACGGCCAAGGCTAGACAAGCTGTGAAGAGGAGGCGCATCGGTACTCTCATGAGTTCCCCTTTGCCTTGGGGCACAGGACGCACATTCTTCTTGTAAGGATACAAATCGCTAGCCGGAGCCACCATCCCATTTCGAACCTGTTGGACTTCGGTGTCGGAACCAGACTCGATGTTTCCTGCCCGCTGGCATGGGGCTCGATAGCCTCGCTAGCGATAGCCTACGGGTTGACCGTCGCCCGCGGGTTGAATGTGAATCTGCACGCTCCACACATCAGATGGACGGCGCTCACGACCGTGTGGGCCTGTGTGCTGCCACACTTGGGACACTCCGGTCGCTTGGGACACAGCGGGTTCACACACGGGGGAAGCGGCGCTATTCGGCTGTGGTGGTTTTCCCCGCTCTGGATACGCGGGTACCGACAGCTAGGGCACCAGCTAGCGCGTGGTCGAGTCATCAGCCCCAAGTCCTCTGTCAACCAGCAGCGGGCATCAGCCAACCGACCGCCCAACAGGCTCTCACTGAGGCACAACCTACCATAATCTCCCCCTAGCCACCCACCTCCCCCACGATGCGGTCGATCTCGGCTCTGAAGGCCAAAGGCGCCGACCGATTGGCCGGCCCCGCCGAGAGGCTCTGGAAAGAAGAGCATCCGCTCGGCAAAGGGGCGATATGGTCATGATCTCACTGCTCAACAGGCCGGTGGTACCCAGGCTGACTTAGAGGTCGCTCGTCATGAGAAAGAGCGGTTGCTCTTTGAACGTCGTGTACCGAGGCCGCAGGCGCTCCACGTTGTAATGCCGCTCGACGTCCACTGACTTCTTGCTCCCATTGACGAGTCCGACGGGCACGCTGTCGTACACCCCGTTTCGGACACAGACGAGACGACCGAATTCGCCGCCGAGGATGAGGTCGAGAGCCAGGTTCCCGAAGGCCATCGGAACAATGGAGTCCAAGGCGTCTGGATCGCCCGAGCGGACGAGGTATCCTAGCCGCTGATTGACCACATTCACCGTTCGGCCGTCGTTAAAGCGCGGTGACGAGCTCCTTAGCGCGTCCGCGACCCTATCCCCGATGCCCCGGAGCTTTCTGTGCCCGAACTGATCCGTCTCCTCCCCTTCGAACGTCATTTCGTCGCTGTGAGCCACGGTGGCGCCCTCTGACACCAACGTGACGGAGTAACGAGACGGGTTGCGGCGTCGGTCGTCGGAAAGCAACTCAGCAAGAAGATCGAGATCGAACGGGTGCTCGGGGATCACACAGCGGTCGGCTGCGCCCGCCATCGTAGGCAGGAGCCCTGTGAATCCGGCATAGCGGCCGAACACCTCGATGACGAGAAAACGCTCGTGGGAGCCAGCCGAGGTCCTCAGGCGGTGTGTGAGCTCGATGATCCTCGTCACACAGGTGCTGAAGCCGATGCAGTAGTCGGTGCCCGGAACGTCATTGTCCATCGTCTTGGGGACTGCCACCACCCGCACGCCTTCCTGGTGGAGCCGTACGCCGTAGGACAGCGTGTCGTCCCCGCCGATGGGGATGAGGACGTCGACGCCAAGGAACTCCAGAGCCCTAAGGACCTCCGGCGTCACGTCGTTCAGCTCCTGGTCGTAGCGATGCCGGAGGTGCTCCGGCACCGCACTCCTGGGCAGGCGGCTCGGCTGCGTGCGAGAAGTGTGGAGGAACGTTCCCCCTGTGCGTCCCACCCGGTTGACGGTCTCCTCGGTGAGCTCCAGGACGTTGTTCTGGTTGTCGAAGTCCGTTTCCGGCACAAGGTCCACCAGACCCGCCCAACCCCTGCGGATTCCGACGACCCGATACCCTTCCCGGCGCGCCCGAATCGTGATCGCGCGGATCGCCGGATTCAGCCCGGGCACATCCCCACCGCCGGTCAGGATTCCGATGCAGCCCTTCGGTCCAGCCACCGTCGCCTCCTTTGGGTCAATCTCCCACCACCTGCCTCAACTCCTCGAAGAAGTTCTGGACGAGGATGTCTCCGAATCATAACCCCCGACTCACTCATTACTGGTTGCCACCAAAGTGCTGCACGGTCGTGCGACCTTGGGTATTGAGCGAGGGTCAGCTCGCCTCCCGCATTACGAAACTCGAAAGAAAGAGGTCGTATTGCCGATTGGCAGAGTCGTAGACGATCGAGAACTCTCCCGGGTAGTAACCCGACCGCTGAACCTCCTCCGCCTGCACCTCCGCTTGAGAGACGCTCGTTCTTGTTTCGAGAAACGCGCGAGTGATCATCGGTTCGAGGAACGCCATCTCGCCCGCAGTGAATCCGTAGATCACCGTATGGGTGAATGCCCCGTCGTTGAACTCCGGCGCGGCGGAGTCGAACCAGTGCACCCCCATCTCAGGTACGGAAATGGCGTCCGGTAGGTAGCCGTCAGGCACGTAGCGCCCTTCCGGCACAACGGGATCAACGCCTCCCGGCACGGCACGACGGGTCGCAGGGTCAATCATGTAGAAATGCACATCGAAGTGAGGGACATCGTAAACGGCGGGAGGCGGGTGGCCGTTAGGGTTCCAATCAAGCCCGAGGTGGTCCCAGAGCGTTCCGGACTCTGGAAACTCTTCTTCAATATTGAAGAAGGTGAGCGCATCCAGCGACTCCTCCGTGAACGAGATGCCGATCGCCACAGGTACGGCTCCATCCGTCTCGGCCCAGGTCCTCAGCCTCCCGCTTCCGAAGACCCGGAGATCTCCATACGTCCGAGCTGCCAACTGGACGACGTCTCGCGGCTGAGGGTCGGGATCCGGATCGGGTTCCGTTGCACTTGGAGAGTCCGATCCCCCGCAAGCCGCAGTAATCAGTGTCATCACAGCACCCGCCGCGAGGATCCCCAGCCGCGCGTCCATTGCTTTCCGTATCATCAGTGATCCTCCCTGGCGAGGTTCGAGAGTTTCGGCGCGAAGCGCGACCTTCCGCTCGTGCCTGAGATCCTCCGCGAGATACACCGTAGCCATCCCGCCCTCGCCGATCTCACGCTCTATGGCGTAGCGGCCCTCAAGAGCAGCGTTCAGGCAGGTGATGAGGTCGGTCATGGAGATGCCGGATTCAGAGATTCAGAGTCCGCAAGCTGACTCAGAGGAAGGAGATCCCGAGAGCGAGTCCCAGGACCCACAGGAGAATGGTCATCGCTCCGCTTTGAAAGCGAAAGACCAGGTTCGCGCCGGAACGCGGCCACCGGGTAGTTTAGCGAGGGAGTTTAGCGGCTCCTCCGTAGCTGGAAGGTCATTGCAGGGTGTCTGACCTCCTCGAGACGGTCTGGCATCTGCCCGCGCGGGACACGTAAACGGCCGTCCGCAGGATGAACCGGAACAGGAGGACGGTGTCGATTCCCGTTATCCCGTGGAAGTGGTGTTTGGACATGGCCAGGTCGGTTGTTCGTTGTTCGAGTGGGGTTATGTCGTGGCCCTAACCCCGCGTGGCGCTCCGGCCTGGGCATCTCACGAGCTAGACTCGCTGCGTCTCAGAGCGATTATGAAGGCGCGCTACCGGACTCGCAGACGCCGAGTGACCGCAGCCGGTAGCACTCTCATTCTGGATCCTCCGCATGCATGACGTCGCCTTCGACCTGCTGATTCTCCTATCCGGTATCTGGCTGGTCGCGGTCACCCTGCGCCCGCTGGGGCTGCCCACGATCATGGGCGAACTCATCGTTGGGGTGCTAGTGGGCCCGGCCGTTCTTGGGCTCGTTGAACCCAGTGCGGCAATCACGCTCCTGGCGGAGCTCGGGATCTTCTTCCTCATGTTCCACGCTGGAGTGGAGACCCGCCCCCTGGAGTTCTTCGACGCGTTGAAGCGCTCTCTCGGTGTTGCCCTGGTGGGTGCGATCGTGCCGTTCGGGATCAGCTTCGGCGTGGCTACGGCATTCGGGATGGATCGGATCGGTGCGGTGTTCGTCGGTCTTACCATGACCGCCACCGCGGTTGTCGTCACATTGAAGACCCTCAAGGACCTGGGGCTCTCAGATACGCGCGTGGCCCGCATGATCGTCGCGAGCTGCGTCATAGACGACCTGCTGACTCTCGTGTTCTTCGGCCTCATGGCCGGGCTGCTGTCGGGCGGGGCGTTCGAGCCCACGAACATCGCCGTCACACTGGCGAAGGTAGTGGCTTTCTTTGGCCTGGCCGTGCTGCTCGGGCGGTTCGCGTACCCGCGCTTGACGCTGCCCTTCAGAACCGAAGGAGGAAAGGGCTTCACCTTCGTGCTACTCGTGGCCATCGCCGCAGGTCTCTTCGCCGAGGCCATCGGGCTGCACATGATCCTAGGGGCCTATCTGGCCGGCTTGTTCTTTGAAGAGAAGGTGGCGCACCCGAACTTGGTCCGGGTCGTGGCGGATCGATCCTACGGAATTGCGTACTCGTTCCTCGGACCGATCTTCTTCATGTCGCTCGGCTTCTCCATCACCTTCGACATCGGTCCCTCGGACATGGCGTTCCTAGGACTCCTAACCGGGGGCGTGATCGTCGGTCAGATCGTGAGCGCGGGAAGCATGGCGCTGCGCTTGGGACTGCCGGCTCGGGAGGCGCTGACCGTGGGTGTGGGCATGTGCGGGCGCGCCGAGTTGGCGATGATCCTCGCCTCGCTGGCCCTGGCCCAGGGCGCCATTGACCTGTCTACTTTCTCAGTGCTGATCTTCACCGCGTTCATTCTTAACCTGTTCACGCCGCTTGCGCTGAAGGGATGCTCGGTGCTGCTCGAGGGCAGGGTGGCGCGTCTTCAGGCCGGTACCGTCGGAGCCTTGCTTCCTGACAAGTTCATCGCTTCTCCGTTCGTTGAGCCGTTCGAGGGGCGGCTGCCCTTCGAGCTGCCGAATATGGACGGCGGAGTGGTGGTCTACGGATACGGCCCGGAGGTGGAGTCTCTCCTGGAGGAGGTCGGGCAGCGGGGCATCGCTTCCGTGGTCATCGAGGAGGACGAAGCGGTAGCGCGCCGCCTCCACGGACGCGGGCAAGAGGTGGTGCACGCCACGCTAACGGAACAAGAACTGGACCTCCGACCGCTGGCCCGTGCCCGTGCCCTGGTCCTGAATGGTGGGGACGATGCCAACGCGCTGCTCGCACTGGGCGCCCGCGAAGTGGAATACGAAGGTCCTATCGTCGCGATGGTCGAGGACCCACGCCGGCGCGCCCCGATGATGCTGGCGGGGGTCAACGCCAGCTTCGCCCCTACCCACGTGCTCGCCGCCGTCCTGAGCTCCAGAGCCAGCGCCAGGATCGGCCCGCAGGTCGCCGGAGTCGAGCCCCTGCGGGGGCTCCTTGAGGTGGCGGAGCTACGGGTCCACGGAGGCAGTCCGCTGGCCAATGCCACGCTAGCTGAGGCCGGGATCCGCGCCGAGACCGGGTCCAACATTGTCGGACAATGGCGGGACACAACGCTGCATGCGCCCCCAGCCGCAGATGAGACGATTCGCCCCGGCACGATCCTGGTCGCCGCGGGAACTCCGGAGAGCATAGAGAGACTCAGAGAGATGGCCCGGCCCATCACCCGGGAGGGGCAGATCGTGGTGGTCGGCTTCGGCGACGTCGGGCGGAAGCTCGCCGAGATTCTCGTCGCCGTTGAAGAGGATGTGTGCGTCGTCGATCCGGTGGAACGGCCGGGTGTCCACGTCGTGGGTGACATTACCGATCGGGCGGTGCTCGAACGGGTACCCATGGCCGGGGCCCGGGTCGCCGTGCTCGCTCTGGACACGGACGGCGCGACGGTCCTGGCTGCTACCGTTCTCCGCGACCACGCTCCGGACCTCCCGATCATTGCCAGCGTGTCCCTGGTCGAGAACGTGGCGCGTATCCAGCGCGCCGGCGTGGATTACGCCCTCTCCGTGAGCCAAGTCGCCGGCCAGCTCCTCGCCTACCACGTGCTGGGGGAGACCGTCTCCCTGCAGCCCCGTATCAAGCTTGTGCGGGTCGCTGCAGGGCGGCTCGCCGGGAAGAACCCGGTGGCTGAGCAGATTCGGGAGCGCACAGGCTGCACGGTCGTTGCGGTGGAGCGGGACGGGCGGGTCGTCATGGACTTTCCGGCCTCCTTCCGACTTTCGCCCAACGACGCGCTCTACATCTGTGGGACCACCCACGGTGTCGCTCGCTACCATGAGGAGTTTCCAGCGTCACGACCGTGATCACGGTCGGTGCCACTCAACGTTTGGAGGGGCAGCATAGGCAGTTCAGATAGTCGCAGCGTGGATCAGACCATTGAGGGGTGGGAAGCCACAGTCGACAACTATGAGCAAGTGGGGGAGCCGTTCACCGCAGTCTTCGGCGATGAGGCCCTACGGCTGGTCAACATCAAGACTGGGCCCTGTTATGGTCCGGTGTCGACCTTGCGAAGGGCACTGTCCGGTGGCGAGCTGAGCATGAAAAGAACGGCTACGAGCACACGACCCCCCTGACGAGAAAGGCGATCACTGCCCTCGAGGAGGCACGAGCTCAAAACCCTGGGATCGGCGATGCCCCGGTGCTACCAGCCCCGAAGGACGCCTCGAAAGTGGTCAGTCGACACTTGGCAAGAAGCTGGCGGAAGCGGGCCGAGGAGCTCGCCAGACTTGAGCCCAGGCGGGGGCGAGGCTGGCATTCGCTGAGGAGGAAGTTCGCGTCGGACCTTATGCACCAGCCGCTGAAGATTCTGTCTCAGCTAGGGGGCTGGAAGACGCCATGAATAAGAGCCAGAGGATACCCAGCTGCCCAGAGACGTAGAAAGCCGAGTCGCTGTCTGCCCGTGGGAAGCTATAAATCATCCCGGCCATGAGGCCGTGCGGGCTGGTCTTGTCACCCTCGACGTCTGAGTGAGTGTTACGACCGAAGAATCCCTCCGCGAAAACACTGAGGTCAGTGTCCCCAACCGGGTGACCGAATCCGCCTTCGATCGTAAAGCCAGTGCCCGCATTATCCCCGAAGTCGCTGACCGGGAACGTCGCTCCGCCTCCAAGAAACACGAACTGCGCTGAAAGAGGATTTGAAGTGGCCGTTAGGCCGAGAAGCCCGACCACCGCGCAGATCGCGAGCCTCTTCGTCGGACGCCTCCCCTCTTGGGGGCAACGGACCAAACCTACGAGAACTGATTGTAGGCCCTTGAGGGCAGCGTTCAGGCGTGTGATGGGGTCGGTCATTGGACTCTAGCGGTCAGCGGCCCTGGCTATCCGCCTCCATCCTCTCCTGATATCGGGCACCGCTCAGGATGTTGGAGAGAGAGTAGTTGCCTTCGTGGCAAGCGTATTCGTAGACCTGGCCGTTCAACCGCTTGAACGGAATCTCGCCCCCCCAGACGCTCGTGTAGGTCATTGGGTCGTCGATCGTGAACTCGTAGAGGATCGTCTCCTCATCCACACGGCTGAAGCGCTCGATCACCTTGAGATCTTCCGAGGGAGGGACTCCTCGGGATATCTGATCGGGACGGATGTTCGTGGTCTCTACAACGAGTACGTCACCCTCCCACCGACCCCAGGAATCCCCAAACCAGGGACGCACGTTGTCCGGGAGCGCTCTGGGCTCGCCGAGCCGGATGACCCTCACGTCGTGAATCATCTCCGTCATGATCAGCACGTGATCGACGGTCTGGACGATTGTGTAGTTGTTGTTATAGGCCCTGTTTGGGATTATCGGGGGTCCGCCGCTCCAAACGACGCAGCGCACAACCAGTGATAGAAGCTCCGGGTGGTCGTATTGGCCAAACTGGTCCCGGAGCGCCTCGTACTCCTCGAGGCGCCGCTCGCCCTCGGGGGTCAGAGCCGGTCGGCGGCCGTCTGACGGACGCGTCACGAGAGACGTTCTGGGTTGGCCATTGACGATCGCTACCGTCGAGCCGCCATCGAAGTAGACCTCGTTGTACGCAGCGCCGCTCAGTCGACGCTCATCACTCAGAGACTCATCCCCTCGGTTGTCCTCCCTTCCGCACTCGACGCTCCCTGGGTTAGGGGGACACCCGTCTGTTCCCCGCTCGAGCTCCTCGACTTCCTCCCACGTGAACACCGGCCCCCTACCCTCTTCGCGCTCAAACGGAGTGAGCGTCACGTTTGTCCAGTTTCCCTGCAGGTCCGGATAACCATCGGATGTGCGAGGAACCTCCCACCCTTCGATGTCGCTGATCGGAGCTTGCGCAGCTGCTGTCGAGATCACGCTCTGAGCCGCGGTCGCACAGAAAACCACAACAAGAAAAATGGGGTAGCGCGGTTTCATTGCTCTGCCTCGTTGAGTTTTGACCTCGCTAGGTGTTGAATGTAAATCTGCACGCTCCGCACGTCAGATGGACGGCGCTCACGACCGTGTGGGCCTGTGTACTGCCACACTTGGGACACTCCGGCCGCTTGGGACACAGCGGGTTCACACACGGGGGAAGCGGCGCTATTCGGCTGTGGTGGTTTTCCCAGCTCTGGATACGCGGGTACCGACAGCCAGGGCACCAGCTAGCGCGTGGTCGAGTCATCGGCCCCAAGTCCTCTGTCAACCGGCAGCGGGCATCAGCCAACCGATCGCCCAACAGGCTCTCACTGAGGCTCAACCTACCATAATCCCCCCCTAGCCACCCACCTCCGCCACGATGCGCTCGATCTCGGCTCGGAAGCTGGGGGCGAAGCCTTCCCGCAAGAGGTCCCATCTAGATAGCCAAGCTGGGTTGGCCAGAGCACTCCGCCAACGCTCCACGCGTGGCTCAAAGTCCTCTCGAGTGAAGAGACCGCGCTCGTACTGGTAGTGGGAGTTTTCCCACTCTCGGAAGTTCCCGCCCGCGAGTATCGTCCACCAGTTCAGCTCAACCTCGTCCAATTCGCCGACTCCGAGGCTCTGAACCTTCGTTATTAGTGCGGCGCTCTCGGGGTTGTTGAACCACTACAGTGAGGAGCATCTGCTTCTCCGTCAGCGAATCCCGCGTCTGCGCCTCAATCGCCTGCGTGTTCTGCCTTAGCTCGACGGCGAGAAAGATGATGCCGACGACCACAGAGAGATTGGCGATGAGCGTCAGGCGCTCGTTCAGTTTGCTGGGCTTGTCCATTGGGGTCCCCTGGGCGAGTGGATGGACGACGACCTAGGGGACAGTCTAGGACGCAGGGGTGACGGGGTTTCTCTTTGGTGGGCGGCGGTTCAAGTCACTCACCGGACGCATCGTGGCCGTGGGTCCGGGCGCTTGTGTTTTCCTCTGCTCTACCCCCCGATTTAGGGCAAGAAGGATGCGTCAGGCCCTAGGCTGCCTTATCGCGGGGAATGAGAAGAACCCGAGCGGAGGCGTGACGAAGAACCTGTCGGCTCACGCTTCCCAGCACCACCTCCGGAAGCCACCCACGCCCATGAGTGCCCATCACGACCAATGCGTCAACCCACGTAGCACCGTGCGTCAGGATCCGTTCGTACGGCATGCCGAGAAGAACGCGGCATTTCACCTCAGTGGCTCCTTGCTCATGAAGCTCTTGGGCGAGCGGCTCTAGGCGGCCTTCGGCTTCTCGCCGCTGTTCTGCCGAAGCCGAGGGCATCACATGGATGAGAGTGAATGACCGTGCACCGTTCTTCGCCAGCCCCAACACCCACGGGCGAGCCCGGGCAGCCGTGGCTGAGAAATCCGTGGGATATATCACGTGCGTGGGCAGGCCTGATCCTCGAGTCTCCAACGCCGCCTCCGGGTCTGTGCGGTTCGGCTCAATCCTCTGAAGAAGGACGGGGCGCCCGACTCCGCGCACGATGTCCCATGCCACACTCCCGATGAAAGCGTCCTTGATCAGGGTGCGACTGCGAGACCCGATCAGGACCACGTCTGGATCTCTTTTTTCTGCCACCTTCACGAGTGCCGGGGCAGGCGCTCCGATGGGGACGTCAACTGTCACTGAGAATCCGTCCCCGCTCAGTCGGTCCGCTAGAGCGCTCATACGGCTGCGGAGTTCCTCTACTCGCTCCAGTGATTGGGAAACCGGATCATGAAGCGGCTTCGCCACGTGGACGAGACAGAGCTCTCGAGTCCCGAATTCGCGCATAGCTGGAAGCGCGGACACCAGGGCCGCAGTTGCAGGCGAAAGGGCCATTCCCACCAGGACCTTCTCAAACATCGGAACCTCCTTTCTTGGACCCTTACCTCTCCCCATCGTGATGCGCCGCGGACATCCGCACTTCTACCCGGCGGTACCCTGGATATAACCGCGTAGAAGTGAGTTCTCTTGCTCCGCTACAGTCCGGCATGCGTTCAGGAGATCGCCTATTGAGAGAATCCCAACCAATCGCTCGCCTTCGATCACTGGAAGGTGCCGCACTCTCTGCTCAGTCATGACCTCGATCGCCTCATGTAGTCGATCGTCGGGTGTTGCCGTGACCAACTCCCGCGTCATCACTGAGCTGACCATGAACGACCCAAGTTGTCCTCCAGAGCTCTCCGTCAGCCTTAGGACGTCCCTCTCGGTCAGAATCCCAATAGGACGATCGCCATCCACGACCATCACACTGCCAATATTGAGCTTCGTAAGGATCGTAACGGCGTCCAAGACCGTCCGGTCGCCCGCGATGGTTACAACGTTGTGCCCCTTACCGAGAAGGATATCCCGGATCTTCATGCACGCCTCCTTGAAACGGACACGGCTGTATACGGATCGTCAATCTGGCTTCCGCGCTTCCCAGCGATCACGGTTTGTCTGGGTAGGCGCATCCGCAGAACCTCCTCCAGCTCGCGGGGCCTTTTACAGGCTCCACCACCCTCCTCCGCCGTGATGTCGCCAACCTCTGCTCCGAAGCTGGAGGCGAAGGTCTTCCCCACGCCCAACACACTTCACGAAAACGTTCGTCACGCCGAATCATTTCAATGCTCCCGCTCCTCGCGACGGCGTCGGGCGTCGTCTCGGGAGCGACACTGATCGGAACAGAAGAACTGACGGTGTCGATGCTCCGTGAGGAACCCGGTTGGGCGCTTGCAGTGCTCGCAGGGCCGCACGATCGGGTCTCGTCCCTGGTGGCACGAGCGACAGATTGTTTCGCCCCCCCACTGATCCGTCCCGAGGTATGAAAGGCCGAGGTACGACCCCCGTACCCGGATCACGGGGCGGTCCCCGAGCGGGGCGTCGCACCTCCCACAGATCTGCCCGGCCCAGATCAGGTGAGTCCGGGAGGGTTCGCTCACGCCTTCGCTAAGCTT
Organism: Longimicrobiales bacterium; assembly: GCA_965215925.1. GTDB lineage: Bacteria > Gemmatimonadota > Gemmatimonadetes > Longimicrobiales > Gaopeijiaceae > JAAXGI01. The sequence goes on from CBDCEQ010000003.1 coordinate 1,169,566, forward strand.
AATGCGGACATTCACCCGTTCAGGCGCGGGATTCCCAAACAGCACTCGCCCATTACAGCCTTCCGTCATGCCTTCCCTCGGAGTACTGCGAGGTAAGCACAACCAGGACCTCATCTAAAGTCGCGAGCGCCGGACCGAGGAGTGAGTCCCATCTTTAGTTGAAATTGAAGCGGCCTCCGACCTCAGGTAACGTGGGTGTGCGAGCACGCCACGGGACCAACAAAAGAGGAAGGAGGCCACCGATGGGAAGGATGCCGAGGCTGGTTGAGCGGGGCAAGAAGGACCGGCGGCTTGGGGAACCGAGCGAGATGAGTTGGGAGGAGATCCAGGCGCTGGAGCTGGACCCGCGAGTGGAGCTGATCCGGCAGCTGATTCCGCTTGGACTGGCGGAGGTGAGCCGGATGCTCGAGGAAGAGGTAGAGGAGCTGGCCGGGCGGCGGCACGCCCGAAAGGGGGACGACGAGAGCGGATACCGGCACGGGCACAACCCCGGGTCGGTGAGGTTGGGCGGCCAGCGGCATCCGGTGCGAGTACCTCGGGTGCGGGGCCGGGCCGGAGAGGTGAGGCTCGCATCGTACGAGCGACTCCACGGCTCGGCCGGAGAGGTGGACGAGGGGCTCTTTCGGAAGGTGCTGCTCGGGATCTCATGCCGAGACTACGAGGCGGCGGTCGAGGCGGTGCCCGGAGCGATCGGGCTGTCGAAGTCGAGGGTCTCGCGGGAGTTCAAGAAGGCCACCGCCGCGAGGCTGAAGGAGTTTCAGGAGCGGGACCTCTCGGTCTATGACGTGGTGGCGCTCGTCCTGGACGGGAAGAGCTTCGCCGAGGACGAGATGGTGGTGGCGCTCGGCGTGACGCTTGAGGGGGACAAGGTGTTCCTCGGCTTCGTCCAGACCGACACGGAGAACGCGGTGGTGATCCGGTCCTTCCTCAGGGGCCTGAAGGACCGAGGTCTCGATCTGTCGGCCGGAGCGCTCGTGGTGATCGACGGGGCCAAGGGGCTCCGGAGCGGCGTGCTCGCGGCCTTCAAGGACCAGGTGCTGATCCAACGGTGCCAGTGGCACAAACGGGAGAACGTGATCTCGCACCTGCCGAGGGCGGAGCAGAAGAACTGGCGCCGGCGACTCCAACGTGCGTATCAACGGCCCACGTACAAGGAGGCCGCCCAGGCGTTGAAAACCCTCAAGCACGAGCTCGGCGAGGTGAACCAGTCTGCCGTGGCCAGTCTAAACGAGGGGTTCGAGGAGACCTTGACCCTCCACCGGCTCGGGGTCTTCCCTCTGGTCGGCCGGTCGCTGAAGACCACTAACGTACTCGAATCCGTCAACGCCATGGCCGAGCAACGCTGCGGACGAGTGGATCACTGGAAGACCTCGAGCCAGAAGCACCGATGGTTCGCGACCGTGTTACTCGAGATCGAGCCCCGGCTCCGGAGGTTGCTCGGCTACCGGCACCTCCCGCTCCTCAGGGCCGCGATACAGAAGGAGCTCGGGATCACCCTTCCCGAGAGCAGTTCACATGCCGTCGCCTGACGAGGGGGTCGCTCCAGTTTCAACTAACTTTGGGATTGACTCGGACCGAGCCTATAGCACCGGCACTTGAACTCAGGCAATTGTGGGGAACAACCCTATCGTACGCCGTATGATCTCTCCCCAGCAAGCTCAGATTGTCGGGGATGCTACAGAGGTTGATTCGCGCTGTCGGTCAGTTGTCCGGCACCACCTGCCTCAACTCCTCGAAGAAGTTCTGGACGAGGCTTTTCCCCGCGCGGTGCATTCAGTCGAACGGTTCCTCGGCTAGTGCCCTCCTGAGTTCCGGGTGCCTTTTCCAGAGGTAGTATGCCAATACTATGACCGCTAGCAGATTCCCGGCCCCGATGGACCAGAACGACAGGGCGAATTCGGCGATGACCGAGAAGAATCCGAGTGAGAAGGCCTCAAAGATGACTAGGAGAAGCACCACACCTCGAACGATGGGTGGCATTGACTCGACCTGGCCTGCGATTGCCGACGCTACGACCCCCACAATCACGAAGGCCCCGAAATGCAGGAGAGAGTACCCAACCACCGTCCACAACGTCAGCTCCACCTGGGCGATCCCCGATGCGCCTAGGAAAAGGGCAGAGCCCAGGGCGGCAGGAGTGAAGAATGGTCGACCCTGCATCAGGTCAGTGGCGAGGAACCACGCGGAAATCGTCAGAGCCGCGAGCAACCCCGCGACGGCTCCCTCTCGGACGATTGTCTGGTCTGCAACGACTTTCCACCAGGGAACGGGCTTGACGGTGCCGCTGAGGTACAGGTAGCCCATCACCGCCAGACCAGCCAACACGTTGCCCGATAACACCTCCAGCCAGCCCAGCTCTTGGATGACGTCGATCCCTGTGATAGAAACACTCAAGAAGACCAAGACGTCGAATAGTGCGAATCCGAGGGCCACCCCTAACAGGGTGCTGGGAGCCCAGTCAACGAACGCGCAGGCCCAGGCTACCGCGATCCCCACTGCCACGAACGCTGCGTAATGAATCAAAGTGTAAAGAACGATCAGGCCGGTGCTGGCTTCGAGACCTTCGACAGCGAAGAGGCCGTTCGCGAGAAGGGCGGGCACGCGGAACGGATCCCCCTGAGCTGAGTCGACGATGAGGAACCAGAGTGCGAGGACCGTCGCCCCGAGAAGTCCGGCAATCCCCCCACGGACCCCTAGGGGCAGCGAAGTCATTGAAATTCCGTGGCCTTCCTGCTGCTTCCTGCCTGATGCAAGCGTAGGCGTCGACATGTGGCTGCCTCCAGTCATGGGTCCCTCAAAGAGAACCCGGTTGGATCAACAGTTTACGGCGCAGCGCTCGACCTTGCAGGACCGACTGCTAAACGGCGAAAGGCACGGGAAAGATGAGACGCGCTAAGAAGCGCAGCAAGAAAATACAGGCGTGATTCCAGTTGCGCCCCTCGGGGGTGGTCGGCAACATGGAGTCGGGTGTACGCGGCAACTCCCAAATCCCCGCCTTCGCAAGGGAGGCGAACGTGCCGACCTACGACTACCGTTGTCAGGAGTGCGGTCACGAGTTCAGCGTCATCGAGTCCATCTCCGCGCACGAAGCGGCCAAACCAAAGTGTTCGAAGTGCGAGAGCTCTAGGGTTAGGCGTGTCTTGATGGGCGTCAACGTGAAGACCTCCAGGAAGAGCTGAGGTGACCTGCCCCCAAGAGTGGTACCACCTCGAGTGTTAGTCTAACCGCCTCATTTTGCCTGGGGTGAGGTCCGAGTAACAAGGGCAGGTTGAGCAACTTCGGGTCGGGCTGAATGGCTTCAGGAGCGGGCGGTAGATAGCCCAGAGAGCTGTGGGGTCGAACGGTGTTGTATTCGCGCCGCCACTGCTCGATCAGCACCTTAGCCTCCTCCAGTGAATAGAAGATCTCGCGCCTCAACAGCTCCTGCCTGAACGTTGCGTTGAAGCTCTCATTGTACCCGTTCTCCCAGGGGCTGCCGGGTGCGATGAACAGCGTCTTCACACCCAACCCTCCAAGCCACTGCCGAACGACTCGGGCCGTGAACTCCGGACCGTTGTCCGAACGCAGATTCGCCGGTGGACCATGCTCAACGAACAGCTCGCTCAGCGTCTGCAGGACATCGTCCGACTGAAGCCTACGGGCCACCACGATCGCCAGACACTCCCGGCTGTACTCGTCCAGGACCGTCAGCATCTTGAGTGGCCGTCCGTTATGCGTCCGATCGGACACAAAGTCATACGCCCATACGTGATGCCGGTACAAGGGCCGTAGTCGGATACAAGAGCCGTCGGTCAACCATAGGCGGCCCCGTTTCGGCTGTTTACTCGGCACCCTAAGCCCCTCCTGCCTCCAGATCTGCTCCACCCGCTTGTGGTTCACTGCCCAGCCCTCCGTTCTCAGCATCCCCGTCACCATCCGGTACCCGTAGCGTCCGAACCGTCGAGCCACCTTCACCACGTCCTGTCTCAGCGCCTCCTCGTCCTCCCTTCGCTTTGGGATCCGACGCTGCGTCGAGCGTGCCTGACCCAGCAGGTAGTGTCCCTAGATTTGTGTAAAAGCGGATAAGCTGGACAGGAGGGAAAGAAAAACGGAAGCTCCTCTGTTGTTGTTCACTGTCACATGAACCCGGGAGTCCGGGTCTGCAGAGCAGGCTCGGAACCGGAGAGGAGCTTCCGATGCAAGAGATTGTGGAGATCGGTCGGGCCACGCAAGACGAGCTACGCGATGATTTGCGCGAGCTGTTTCAAGGCGCGATCCGGCTGACGCTCGAGATGGTGCTGGAAGAGGAGCTGAAGGCCATGGTAGGTGCACGCCGCTTCGAGCGGGTGGGAAGCCGGAAGGACCATAGGAACGGCACATACCTGAGGCGGCTGCTGACGAGCCTGGGGCAGATCGAGGTCGCCATGCCCCGGAGCCGGGACAACGGTTCGCCGGCCGACGTGATCGGCCGCTACCAGCGCAGGAGCCCCGAGCTCGACGAGATGATGGTCGAGGCGTATGTGAGCGGCGTGTCACAGCGCAAGATGGGCGACGTCACCGAGGCGCTGATGGGCGAGCGTGTTGGGCGCTCGACGGTGAGTCGTGTGGCAAAACGGCTCGACGAGGCCGTGGAAGGGCTGCGCCGTGCGCCGATCGAGGGGCCTCACCCCTATCTGTACCTGGACGCCACGTTCTTGGACGCCCGCTGGGCCCGCAAAGTCGAGAACGTGAGTGCGCTCGTGGCGTATGCAGTGGGCCCTGAGGGTCACCGACGGCTCCTGGCCGTCACGCTGGGCGCTGAGGAGTCGCAGCAGAGCTGGTCGGAGCTCCTCGAGCAACTCCAGGACCGCGGCCTCGGCGGTGTCGAGCTCGTGATCGCCGATGAGCACGCAGGCCTGGCAGCTGCGGTCCGCCGCTTCCTGCCCGAGGCACGCCGTCAGAGGTGTACGGTCCATCTGCAGCGTAATGTGGGGGCGAGGGTCCCCCACCGCCTACGCAAGCGCGTGGCGCGTGAGGTCTCGGTGATCTTCCAGACATCCGGACTCGCCGAGGCGAAGAAGCTCCTGGGCGAGTTCGGCGCACGCTGGAAGAAGGAGCTGCCCGAGGCCGTGGAGGTCCTGGAGCGGGGCTTCGGGGCAGCGACGCAGTTCTACGCGTTCCCCGAGGCGCACTGGCCCCGGCTGCATACCACCAACAGCCTCGAGCGGCTGCACGGCGAGATCAAACGCAGGATCAAGGCCGCCGGCGCCTTCCCGGACCGGGCCAGCGCCCTCAGGCTCATCACGGCCGTCGCACTCAGGACCACACACGTCTGGGGCGACCGGCGTTACCTCGACCTCTCACTCCTCCAGAAACAGGAGGTCGCCCAAGCAGCCTAGCCGAAGGCGAGGAGCTTCCTCCGCTTTTACACACAAATCGGGACTTGACCACCCAGCACTCGGCACGCCTTCCTTTCGCTCACCCCAAGCCGCTGCCGCACCTGCACCACGCAGCGCCTGCGCCGCTCGGGGCTCAGAAGTTTCCCTTGGACGCCTCCTTCAAAATCATGTTGTCCACCGTCAGATCCGCCACCGCCTGCTTCAGACGTTGGTTCTGCTTCTCGAGCTCCTTCAGCCGCTTCGCCTGGCTCACCCTCATTCCCCCGTATTCCTTGCGCCACCGGTAGTACGTCTGCTCACTCACCCCCAGCTCCCGGCACACTTGCTTGACACTCTTTCCGTTCGCCAGGGCCACCTCCGCCTTGCGCAGCTGGTTGATGATTTGTCCCGCACTCAGGTTCTTTGGGGCTGCCATTCTGACCTCCCTTTCCGTGTCTCGACTCGTCCAGAATCCTAAAACTGGACTTGGTCTCGTTTTAGGGGGTCAGTTCAGCTGCCTAGACTACGAGGACGGAATGCTAACTCAACGCGTTCCATGGAGCCTCCTCGCTCACGTCCACTAGCTCGAAGCCGCCCTCGGCATCAGGAATCGGAGGCGTCAATAGCACAAACATCTTCGCAGGGGAATCGCTGCGGTTGAAGCACTGGTGGATGGTGCCCCGTGGAAGCCACATCGTATCACCCGCTTCGATGGTTCTCTTGTCTTCTTCAATCCAAGCCTCGATCGAACCGGAGACTATGTAGAGAGCCTCGTCCTGGTTTGGATGATAATGGAAGGGAAACCCGTCTCCCCGCTGAAAGACGAGATCACCGAAGAGCACGGTCTCACTTCCGGTCGGAGGGCTGATCAACCCGAGAGTACCCATACCTTCCAGTTCCTGGCGGTCAACGTCGGTCGCACTAATGAACTGTTTGCTCATGCCCTCTCCTGGCTGAAACGGGGATCAAAAATCGGCGAAACCTGCTTTGCGCCCACTCACCGATCTCACGCTCGATCGAATAGCGGCTTTCTAGGGCGGCATTCAGGCGGGTGATGGGGTCGGAGGTCAATTCCCCATCCGTTGCCGAAGCTCCTCGAACCAGTTGGTGACCAAGTAGACCTCGGCGAAGGCCGTAGACTCGTCGCCCGACTTCACCATGACGAAGCGCGAACCGTCAGGATGAATGTCCCAAGTCCGTTGCCCGCCGGGGCCTTGGTATCGCGTATAGCTGGGAGCTTCGAAGAGCAATTCGGGGGCGGACAGCACGTTGAAGTCAGGCTCCACCGCAACCTCAACCGCCATGAACCGCGAGCCACTACGGTAGTAGAGCTTCCGACCATCTGGACTCCAGACGGGGCCCGTGCCCAGTCCCGGTGAGATGCTGTGCCGGCCCGTGATCACCGGGAAGCTATGTACATAGACCCGGTACTCGCCGCTCTCGTCGGATTGGTACGCGATCCAACGTGCGTCGGGTGAGATCTCCCCATTCGCCTCATTCCACTCGGCCGTAAGGAACTCCTCGAATTCGACGCTGTCTGCTCTCTGCCGCATCAAGAGTAGGTTGCGACCTCGGTCCGGCGAGTCTTCTCGGACGACGACAATACTGTCGCCAACGCTCACATCGAGTACGGTCTCCCCGCCTGGGCGGCTCCAGAGCTGGCTGACCTCTTCCCGTCCGTCGGATGGTCGGCGATAGCCATCAGAGACTCCGGGGCCTCCAATGGGCCCGCTGAAATAGAGATACTCGCCATTCCGTGACCATACCGGGTATCCGCCCGAGGCGAACTGCGGGTTGGCTCCCGTGGCGACATCGTAAACGCGAAGCTCGCCGGCCTGTCTTTCAGCGTATGCGATCCTGCTTCCGTCGGGTGAATAACTCGGCGAATCCATCGATCCTGCATTGAGCGGTAACGGGCTTTCCACACCTTCCAGGTTCACTTCGACAAGGGTCCGCTGCCCTGTGACCGTCTCGCTTGCCTGGGCGTTGTAGATCAATGTGTCGGTTTCCGACACCGCGAACTGCGAGGCACCTCCACCGCCGACGGCCAACTCGGGAAGGAGCGTGACGGGCGAGCCCGTAGTCTGAAGCGTCTCAATATCGAAGGGCACACCCATGAGCGCCCCGGCTCCGTGCCCATAGATCAGGTGGCCCGTGGATACGTAGCGTGGATGGTTGCCAGCAGGAAGAATCTCGCGTACCTCACCCGCCTCGATCTCGAAGAGGGCTAGGCGCGAGGCCATTGCGCCCGCAGTGCCGAACACCACAGCCCTTCCGTTCGGCAGAAGATGCGGTTGCACAACCTGTAACGTATCCGAGCTGAACAACAGCTCGGGGTCTCCGCCTGCCGAGCCGACTCGATAGAGGTCCCCTTCGGTGCCATAGACAATCGTGTCGTTGAGGCCCCAATGAGGGAAATTGCCGGCTGCGACCGGCAGGGCCGGACCGCCTGTGATCGGTACCTTTGAGATCACGCCCCCGGTGCCAATCACATTGAAGGCCACCGACTGGCCGTCTGGCGAGAAAGTCGGGTTGGTGGCTCCTTCAGTGTTTGGAAGCCGTCGCCACTCCGTGTCTTCCGCTGCACGGATGTAGAGGGATGGACCTGATCCGTCTTGCGCGTGTCCCGCCAGGATCCAGCGTCCGTCGGGAGAGATCGCGAGCCGCAAACCGCCAAGGACTGCAAGGTCGAGGCCGGTCACCTCCGCCCGGGTAGGTACGCCCGGCTCCGGGTCGGGTCGTAGCCAACCCCAGGCGGCCAGGCCGATGGCCACAGCGGCTACTACCGCGAGCGCCGCGACCGCCCTCCGGCCGATCCCAGCGGCCGCTTCCGATCGGAGCACCGCCGTGGGCTCGGCCACGGTCTCCTTTCGCGCACGCCGTGCATAGGTGAAGCTCTCGTTCTCCAGCGCCGCCGCAAATTGTTCTGCCGTCTCGAAGCGGTCCGCAGGGAGCTTCTCTAATGCCTTGACCAGTACTGCCTGCACATTCGGAGGGACTGCTTTCCTTACATCCGTGACCGAGCGCGGCTCCTCAGTGAGAATCCGCATCAGGATCGCCTGTGCGGTCGGACCCGTGTGAGGCGGGTCACCTGCCAGCATCTCGTAGAGCACGCAGGCTGAGTGAGTCCCATCTTTAGTTGAAATTGAAGCGGCCTCCGACCTCAGGTAACGTGGGTGTGCGAGCACGCCACGGGACCAACAAAAGAGGAAGGAGGCCACCGATGGGAAGGATGCCGAGGCTGGTTGAGCGGGGCAAGCAAGGACCGGCGGCTTGGGGAACCGAGCGAGATGAGTTGGGAGGAGATCCAGGCGCTGGAGCTGGACCCGCGAGTGGAGCTGATCCGGCAGCTGATTCCGCTTGGACTGGCGGAGGTGAGCCGGATGCTCGAGGAAGAGGTAGAGGAGCTGGCCGGGCGGCGGCACGCCCGAAAGGGGGACGACGAGAGCGGATACCGGCACGGGCACAACCCCGGGTCGGTGAGGTTGGGCGGCCAGCGGCATCCGGTGCGAGTACCTCGGGTGCGGGGCCGGGCCGGAGAGGTGAGGCTCGCATCGTACGAGCGACTCCACGGCTCGGCCGGAGAGGTGGACGAGGGGCTCTTTCGGAAGGTGCTGCTCGGGATCTCATGCCGAGACTACGAGGCGGCGGTCGAGGCGGTGCCCGGAGCGATCGGGCTGTCGAAGTCGAGGGTCTCGCGGGAGTTCAAGAAGGCCACCGCCGCGAGGCTGAAGGAGTTTCAGGAGCGGGACCTCTCGGTCTATGACGTGGTGGCGCTCGTCCTGGACGGGAAGAGCTTCGCCGAGGACGAGATGGTGGTGGCGCTCGGCGTGACGCTTGAGGGGGACAAGGTGTTCCTCGGCTTCGTCCAGACCGACACGGAGAACGCGGTGGTGATCCGGTCCTTCCTCAGGGGCCTGAAGGACCGAGGTCTCGATCTGTCGGCCGGAGCGCTCGTGGTGATCGACGGGGCCAAGGGGCTCCGGAGCGGCGTGCTCGCGGCCTTCAAGGACCAGGTGCTGATCCAACGGTGCCAGTGGCACAAACGGGAGAACGTGATCTCGCACCTGCCGAGGGCGGAGCAGAAGAACTGGCGCCGGCGACTCCAACGTGCGTATCAACGGCCCACGTACAAGGAGGCCGCCCAGGCGTTGAAAACCCTCAAGCACGAGCTCGGCGAGGTGAACCAGTCTGCCGTGGCCAGTCTAAACGAGGGGTTCGAGGAGACCTTGACCCTCCACCGGCTCGGGGTCTTCCCTCTGGTCGGCCGGTCGCTGAAGACCACTAACGTACTCGAATCCGTCAACGCCATGGCCGAGCAACGCTGCGGACGAGTGGATCACTGGAAGACCTCGAGCCAGAAGCACCGATGGTTCGCGACCGTGTTACTCGAGATCGAGCCCCGGCTCCGGAGGTTGCTCGGCTACCGGCACCTCCCGCTCCTCAGGGCCGCGATACAGAAGGAGCTCGGGATCACCCTTCCCGAGAGCAGTTCACATGCCGTCGCCTGACGAGGGGGTCGCTCCAGTTTCAACTAACTTTGGGATTGACTCCGCAGGCTAGGCTGTAGACATCGGAGCGGGCGCTGAGATCGCGGTCGGCTGTCGCTTGTTCAGGACTCATGTAATGAGGCGTGCCCAGGCTGAGACCCGTCTCCGTCATTCGCCCACCACCCGCAGCGCTCAGGGCAAGCGCGATCCCGAAGTCAGCCACCACTGGCTGACCTGCGTGGAGTAGGATGTTCTCTGGTTTGATGTCGCGGTGGATGACGTCCCGGTCATGCGCGTATTGGAGGGCACTCGCCACGGCCTTCGTAATATGAAGCGCCTCATCTACCGAGAGCTGGCGTTCCCGGTCCAGCTTCTCGCGAAGGCTCTCACCCTCCACAAACGGCATTACGTAGTAGAGAAAGCCGTCCTCTTGGCCCGAGTCGAAGAGCGGAAGGATGTGAGGATGTTGGAGGTTCGCGGTTGTCTTGATCTCAGCTAGGAACCGCTCTGCGCCGATCACCGCAGCCAAGTCAGGCTTGAGAAGTTTTAGTGCTACCTCTCGTTCATGACGCAGATCCTGAGCGAGGTAGACAGTGGCCATGCCACCTTCGCCCAGCTCGCGCTCGATCGAGTAGCGGTCCTTTAGGGCTGCCTTGAGTCTGTTGATCGGATCGGAGGGGTCGGCCATACGTCCCGCATCCAAGAGGAATCAACGGAACTGCGCCCAGAGTGGTGCTAGGTGAAGATGCTGGTGGGTTAGGTCGGCGGCAAGGAAACTGGCGTTGTTCGGGGGAGCCCAGAGGCGTCGGGAACTCGACGCGGGATGCGGCCCATTAGTGGTACAGTCCGGCCCTATGGCGAGAGGGGATCGAAAGACCCGAATTGCCGCCTGCGGCAGCTAGAGGCGTCTACGGGGTCGGGCGACCAGCCCGCAGCCTACTCCGGCACCACCTGCCTCAACTCCTCGAAGAAGTTTTGGACGAGGATGAGTCGGATCTTGAATGGAACATTGAAACCCTAGAGTCACATCTCAGCATCCATCGACCCCATACGATTCATCGAAGTCATCGAATCCAGCACTCCATAGGCTCCCATACGCATGGGATTCCCTCCAAGAAATATCCTCGCGCCGAGCGTGATTGCCCAAAATGAGTCGCTTGCGAAGAGCGTGACGGGGTCCAACTCGCCCTGATCCTTCCACACCTTGAAATGCTGAAGCTCTACGAACGGTCGGAAGCTCAAAGGATACCCGGTCAGCTCATGCGCGTACGCCACGGTGCTGGTTAACCACCGCGTAGACCCGACAGGATCGGAGGTATCATCATATCGGAAGAATCCGAGGTTCCCGCCCGCTTGCTTCCGCTCGTATTCAGGTCGAGAGCTGTATTCAAGCCGGACGTATGGCTGATGCCCCCCGCGGTCGAACCAGAGCTCGCCCAGGATACTAAAAAAGTCATTGTGGTCGTCCTTTTGACTGACTGAAATCTCTAACAATGCCTCCCGTAATCGGGAATCCGGCCCGCTCCCGTGGCGTAGCGCCCCGCTCCAAAGTCTGGTTTTCTCTTGAGAGTCGTGATGCGTCTCGACGACCCAGGCGTGAGAGGCTGAAACCTCCCATTCCGCGGTTGGCCCGGATCCCCTCCCCCATCGCCTTGAAAGACGAACCGACCAGGAGTCTCCGAAGCTCTCGATATTGCTAAAATCGTACGGCCCCTCTGTCTCCGTCCCCCCAAACACGGCAGCTTCCACCCCCCAGCCGCCGCGAAGATAGACGCCGTTCACAGTCCATCGCTCGAGGATCTGAGAGAGATGATGATTTGTTGGGAATTTCAGCCCAGCTCGGGCCATCGGATCATCTGTACCATAGGGGACGAAACCCTTTCCTGCCGAGATCGAGAGGCTTCCGCTGCTAGCGTCCCATACGTTCGCGCTGACCATAAGCTCGTGGAGCAGCGTATGTGGATGGCGCTTGTCGATGAACCCTTCGCCCCAGCCCCCGAAAGTCAGCTCACCGTCTTCAAGCGTGATGCCCTCAAAATCCAGAGTTGCACGCAAAGTGATCCTCTGATCTGGTCCCTCTAGGTTCGTCATGATGATCGGCTGGGTTAGGTACCAGCTCGTTTCAGAAAGGGGGCTGTCTTCGACCGACGGAGCGCCAACCGTGACGATGGGAAAGGCCTGGGCCATTCCGAGCAGCCGCCACCCATCACCGAACTCCACGCTCCACATGTCCTGATCCGTCATCGGGAGCATATCTGATTCGCTCCGGCCTGCCCCATCGTGGTTTTGGGCGATCAGCTGTGTGTGGGCCAAGGCGACAGCGGCTACCCAACACACGGTCGCGCGCACCATCCGCTTGTGCATGAAACCTTCCTCCGGGTTGATCGTGGGTGCTGCGTCAGCAACGACCCGAACAGATCAAACCGGAAGTCGGGGAGGGGGGGGTTCGTACAATAGGTAGACTACGCCGCCGGAAGAAATGAGCCCTAAGGCCCGGGCGTCCCACGCAGGCGCAACCTCTGGGAGCGACACCGTAGCGGTCCCGAGAGATGCACTACAACCGACCTGCACCGCGCAATCTGACGGGGCTCCGTGAGGCGACGACTGGGTGGCCTCGATCCTCGTCTCATGATCCGTTCCGAGAGAGTGATCCATACGCACTGGGCAGCCGAGAGAGGACAGCGGCTCCATGAAGCCCGTAAGGAATAGGAGAGTAGCGATGTATCGAGACATGAAGTCCGAAGTCAGAGTTAGATCAACATGGTACCGAGCCGTTCCTGAGCGAAACCCCGGGGATGCCATCACGGCCCCTAACCCATCAGGTAGACGACGGCCATCCCACCCTCGCCGGTCTCGCGCTCGACGCGGCAGCGGCCTTCGAGGGCAGCGTTCAGGCGGGTGATGCGGTGCCGTCGAGCTCTACTTCCACGAAGGAGAAGTTTTCGCCTCTCCGCCCAGATAAGGCCGCGTTATATAGGGCCAGCCGCGAGGTCCGACGCCCAACGCAACACGAGTGGCTTGGGCTCACCTCCACCAGCCCCCGCTTACGAGACCCTTACTTAGCGTTACTTGACGGCAGGGGCCGATTGAATTGAACGTGAGAGCATGTCTGGTATCCTCCCCACGTCTCTTTCAATCCTCTAGCCGGCTACCCACTTGGCCATGTCGTGGCGCTTGGCACAGGGTCCGAAGGAGAGGTCACTGTGCACGCTTCTCGTCATCCTGCTCCTGCCGACGGCCTCTTTGGCTCAGGAGGGCGCGGTTCTCTCGGGTCGCGCGGTGGATGACATCAACGGCTTTCCGATCGGCTTCGCAACCGTGGTGGTCGTGAACGCCGAGTCGGGGGAGGCGCTGTCCGGCGCGCTCGCCGGCGAGGACGGTCGCTTCGTGTTACAGGGTTTGGCGCCAGGTGAATACACGATCCGGACGTAGCCGAGTCTAGACTCGGTCGCTTGGCTTTGCCGAGGGAACTGGACGGATTAGAGCTCAACCCTGTTGTGGCGCTTGAGGTCTACGAGGAGCTCGCCAAGGCGGAGGCGTCAGTGGCGTGGATCGTCTGGAACAGTTCGCTGCCCAGCTTCTTCGCTCGGTTTCTCTCGGAGAAGGCGCGTGGGGAGATCTTCAACGATCCAAGCTCGTTGTACACCAGTTCGTCGCTACCGGAAGGCGAATCTCCGCAATCTGTGGCCTCACCTACGCAGATCTGAGACTGACGCGCACGGACATGGCCCCCTACGGTGCCATCCGCTGGCCTGCGACCACTGACAAGGCGGGCAAGGAGGCTACGGTCCCTCTCAACTCGCTTGGCAGAGGCGCGGTTGATCGCATCATCCAGGAGCGCCCCACACTCGGGAACGCGCCCCTCTTCCCTGCCCCAGCCGACCTGCGTAAGCCGGTCTCGCGACACCTTGCGGACAAATGGCTCCGACAAGCCGAGACTCTGGCGGACCTGGAGCCCCAGGAGGGCGGGCTATGGCACCCGTACCGGAGGATGTGGGCTACAGCACGAAAGGACCTCCCCTCGCAGGACGTTGCCCTCGCTGGAGGTTGGGCCACCGTTCGCATGGTCGAAGAGGTCTACACACAGGCAGATGAACACACTACCTTGGGTGTCGTTTTGCATGAGGCCAGGGTGAGGCAGGTGAAACGATGAGACTTCGCCCAACTGACACAGAAACTGACACAGCCTCGGGGACCTCGAAACTACTTGAGGTGCGGAAAGTCCGTAACGAAGGGAAAAAGCAGGATCGATGGGGCGTAGCTCAACTGGCAGAGCGCCTGGCTGTTAACCAGGAGGTTGTAGGTTCAAGCCCTACCGCCCCAGTGCTGCAAAGCCCTCTCCCACATGTATTTGTGGGAGAGGGCTTTTGTCGTCAGGAGTTGTGTCCTTGAGGTCAGTGCGCTCATAGTGCACAAATGCGGCTCTGGATTCCGTGTACCAGGAGACACGACCAACGGCGCGGCAAGCACCTTCTATCCCTAACCCTTTCTTGCTCACCGTGTCAGCGCGGCGCATCATCGCCAAGACCTGATGAGGTCGGAGGGCCTGCGCACGTCCAAGACGTAGCCACAGGTGGTGTCGATCAGGCCGATCGAAGGATGACCGGACTCCCGCATGAGCCCTCACATATGTCTGACCCAGATTTCGCCTCGCACTTGACGCACTGGGTCGGCAGATTGAACGGGAACCACGCGGTCCTGCTCGCGGGAGAGTACCTCTGATGCCAGGCACGACGAGGTCAGCGCTGAAGAAGGTTGCCGAAAAGCGGATTAGAGAGGCTGAGATCCTCTACGAGGCACGGCAATACGCCGGTGCGTACTACCTCGCGGGCTACGCGATTGAGTGCGGTCTGAAGGCATGTCTTGCGAAGGAAGTGCGGCGATCTGAGTTCCCTTCGCGGAAGTGGGTACAGGACGCCTGGACCCATGACCTCAGCAAGCTCATGAAGCAGGCCAGGCTTGCCGCCGAGTTAAGGAACGGTTCGAACCAGCTTAGGGACTGCTGGTCCACCGTATTGGGTTGGAACGAACACAAGCGCTACGAACCATCAGTCTCTCGGAAAGAAGCCGGAGACCTAATCTTGGCTGTCACTGATCCCAACGATGGAGTGCTCAAGTGGCTAAGAGCCCACTGGTAGGCGAGTATCGGGCCGCTGGTAAAGCCCTTCTCGCACAGCTACACGACGATGACTTCGTAGTTACGAGGGCGTTCTGGATGTACTCGGACGAAGCTGAGGAGTGGTTCCTCTTCCTCGCAACCTCCGACTACGAGACGGTGAACCTTACCGAGTTGTACGGCCATATCCGGCAAGCGCTTCATAAGGTTGAGAGCCCAATCGACCAGCACCAGATCAGACTCCTGAGTTCCAGGAGCGAGCCAGCGATCTCACTCCCGGCTAGGGGTCCGTTCTCGATTACTGGGAAGGGTCCTGACGATCCGTTTGAGTGGCCAGCCCCACTTGCAAACGTTTCAGCGACAGGAGTAGAGTCGGACACTGTCGTGATATATGCGACCAGTCATCCGCCACAGTCCACTGAGGAAGACGCCGAAGGTGACGGTGAGGAATCCTGACTGAGTTACGGGACGAACTCGCCAGCCGCCAAAGTGCCACTCGAGCCAACCAGCCGCGAGAGCGACCGTGAGCCCACTGACCCTCCCCGATCTGGAACGACACCTCTGGGGTGCCGCCGACCTCCTCCGCGGCTCGATCGACTCCGGCGACTTCAAGCACTACATCTTTGGTCTGCTGTTCTACAAGCGGCTCTGCGATGTCTGGGAGGAGGAGTATGCAGCGCGGTTGGCCGAGTACGATGATGCCGAACTAGCCGCCGACCCCGAGGAGCACCGCTTCGACCTTCCCAGTGGCTGTTCGTGGGAGGATGTGCGGAAGGTGTCGGTGGACATCGGTACGATTCTCAACACCTCATTCCGTGCTATCGAAGACGCCAATCCGAGGTTGAAGGGCGTCTTCCAAGACGTGGACTTCGCCAACAAGGAGCGGTTCCCCGACCACCTGCTCGACAGCCTGCTCCAGCACTTCGAGATCCATCGGATGCGTGCGTCGGACGTGGATTCCACTGTGCTTGGGGACGCATACGAGTACCTGATCGCAAAGTTCGCAGACGATGCGGGCAAGAAGGGTGGTGAGTTCTACACGCCCAAGCAGGTTGTGAAGCTCATAGTTGAGATTCTCCAGCCAGAGGAAGGGCAGACCGTCTACGACCCCGCCTGCGGGTCAGGCGGCATGTTGCTGGAGGCCACCCACTTCATGGAGCGCAACGGGCTCAACCCGAGGTCGCTCACCCTCTACGGCCAGGAGAAGAACCTCAACACCTGGGCAATCTGCAAGATGGCCCTCTTCCTTCATGACATCGATGACGCTTTCCTGGAGCGAGGCGACACCCTGCTGGACCCGAAGCACCTCTCAGGCGAGAAGGTCCTCAAGCGGTTCGACCTCGTCTTAGCCAATCCGCCGTTCAGCCTGAAGTCGTGGGGCCACACTGTGTGGTCCAAGGGTGACCCTTACGGGCGAGACGTCTACGGATGCCCGCCTAAGTCGTATGGCGACCTCGCGTTCATTCAGCACATGGTCGCCTCAGTGAAATCTTCGGGCCGCATGGCCGTGGTGTGCCCTCATGGTGTCCTGTTCCGGGGCGGGGCCGAAGGAAAGATCAGGAGGGGCTTGTTGGAGGACGACCTGATAGAAGCCGTGGTTGGGCTTGGGCCAAACCTGTTCTACGGGACGGGCATTCCGGCAGCAATCCTGGTCATCGACCGGAACAAGCCCGCTGACCGCAAGGGCAACGTGCTGATTGTCAACGGTGACAAGGACATCGTAGAGGGCAAGAATCAGAACCGCCTCTCCGACGAAAACGTGGCAAGGTTGGCGGGGGCGGTCCATCGCTACGAGGACGAGGAGTTGTTCTGCCGGGTCGTCAGCCTGGATGAGGTCAGGGAGAACGACCACAACCTCAACATCACCCGCTATGTCCAGACGGACCCTCCGCCACCACCCATCGACGTGAAAGCGGAGGTGGCGAAGCTCCGAGAGTTGATGGCAGAGCGGGATGTGGCTGAGGGCCGAATGGTCGAGTTCTTAGAGGAGCTTGGCTATGCCAAGTGAGGTTCCGAGCGGATGGCGACAGGATCGCCTCTTGGACTTAGTGCGCGATGGCCGTCTTGGAACAACACAACGAGGAGAGGACGAGGGCCAAAGTATTCCGCTTGTGAAGATGGGAAACCTGACGTGGGGCGGATTCGACCTCACCAATGTCGAGCCTGTCGCTCGCAGTCGGGTCACCGACGACGATCTTCTCCGTCTGGGTGATCTCCTCTTCAACACGAGGAATACCCCGAGCCTGGTGGGTAAGAGCGCCGTGTGGCGGGCGGAGGGCGCGAGCGCCCATGACAACAACATCCTCAGACTTCGATTCGACTCCCAGGTCGTTCCCGAGATTGTTGCGGGTCAACTCCACAACACCGATGGACAGAGGCTGATGCGGTCGCTCGCGGTGGGGAGCACCAGCGTGGCCGCGATCTACTGGAAGGATCTGTCGAAGATTCGCATCCGGCTCCCACCGCTCCCCGAGCAGAGGAAGATCGCCGCCATCCTCTCCTCGGTGGACGAGGCCATCCAGGCGACCCAGGCAGTTATCGAACAGACCCGGCGGGTGAAGGAAGGGCTGCTCCAAGACCTGCTGACCAAAGGCATCGGCCACACGCGGTTCAAGCAGACGGAGATCGGGGAGATTCCTGAGGCGTGGGAGATCCGAGCAGCCTCACAGGTGACGTCGCTTTGCACCTATGGGTTCACCAACCCGATGCCAACGACGTCC
Source organism: Longimicrobiales bacterium (assembly GCA_965215925.1). GTDB lineage: Bacteria > Gemmatimonadota > Gemmatimonadetes > Longimicrobiales > Gaopeijiaceae > JAAXGI01. The sequence goes on from CBDCEQ010000003.1 coordinate 1,187,228, forward strand.
GAAGGCCCTTGGATAGTGACGGCGGCAAACATCGTAGATGGCACTATCAACTACGCCTCGACTCGAAAGACGAGTCAAACGGCATACGACGAGGACCTAACCGACAAGTCCAAGCCGATTGTCGGTGACCTACTGGTCACCAAGGACGGAAGTCTGGGTCGAGTAGCGGTCGTGGACCGGACCGGAATCTGTATCAACCAGTCCGTTGCAGTCCTCCGCCCCGCTCGATTGTCATCGAGGTTCCTGGCGTACGTGCTTGAAGCTCCTCTGTGGCAAGAGAGGATGCTTGCAGACGCGGGTGGATCGACCATCAAGCACATCTACATCACCAAACTCGCAAGGATGCCTATCGTGGTCCCGCCACATGGTGAGCGAACTGAAATCGTGAGGCACCTCGATGCAATCACAGACCAGGTTGAGGCACAGCTTGACCATGTAGGACTACTGCGGACAGTGAAATCCGGCCTCCTCCAAGACCTCATGACCGGCACGGTCCGGGTGTCGGTGTGACGACCCCCACCGAGTACACCCTGGTCGAGAAGCCCATCATCGACGCGCTTGGGGCGATGACCCCGAAATACCGCTACATACACCCAAACGAGCACCCGACCCTCCGCACCCGTGAGAACGAGGTGCTGTTCGAGCCGCTGGTGATCGAGGCCCTGGTCCGCATCAATGGCATCTCCCAGGCCACTGCCGAGGCGGTATTCAACGACCTCGCGGGGATCGCTGACAACCAGAGATGGGTCGAGGTCCTGCGTGGCGATTACTCCAGAAGGGTGCCAGGCGAGGAGACCCACCAGACGATCCGGCTGATCGACTTCGACAACATCGAGAACAACGAGTTCGCGTGCACCAACCAGCTTCGCGTCCAGGGGGAGGTCGTCCGTAAACCTGATGTGGTGATCTACGTGAACGGCATCCCACTCGTGGTCATCGAAGCCAAGAGCCCGACCAACCGGAGCCAGAACGTCTTTGACACCATCGATCAGGTGCGCTCTGCGGAGAGGGAAGTGCCTCGGCTATTCCACTCCAACCTGTTCAACATCGCCACGAACGACATCACGTTCATGTATGGGGCGACTGGGGCACCCTCGGAGTTATGGAGTCGCTGGAGAGACCCGTGGCCACGCCACGCTGATGAGTTCGCTGACGAGACGGAGAAGGGGCTCTACGCGCTGCTAGAGCCCACACGGTTACTCGACATCCTCGCCCACTTCATCGTCTTCGAGACCCGCGAGGGTGTGACGGCCAAGAGGCTGTGCCGTTACCAGCAGTTCCGGGCGGTGAACAAGATGGTCCAGCGGGTATTGGGCGGTGAGCACCGGGCTGGGTTGATCTGGCACACCCAGGGCTCCGGCAAGAGCCTGACGATGGTGTTCGCGGCGCTCAAGCTGAAATTCCACCGGGGTATTGGCAGCGAGCGGTTACAGAACCCCAACATGATGGTCCTCACTGACCGCATCGACCTACACAACCAGATCGCCCAGACCTTTGAGGCTTGCGGGCTGCCGAATCCGATCGAGGCCGAGTCGATCAACGAGCTACGAAAGATCGTCGTGCCCGGCGTCTCAGGCCGGACGGTCATCTCTACCATCTTCAAGTTCCACTGGGACGATCCTCGGCTACACTCGCAGGTTCAGGCACATCGTGTGGAGGCCCTGCGAGAGCTTGCTGTGGAGGGTTCTGAGAACTGGATTCTGATGGTGGACGAGGCCCACAGGACTCAGGAGGAGGACCTCGGTGCCTATATGCGGGCCATCCTCCCGAACGCCGTGCGCTTCGGCTTCACCGGCACTCCGGTCAAGAAGGGCGACAAGGACACGTTCCGTAACTTCGGGATCGCAGGCGAGGCGTACCTCGATAAGTACGGGATCGATGATGCCGTAGCAGATGGTGCGACGGTGCCGATCTACTATCAGGGCCGCATGACCGAGTGGCACCTGCACGACAAAGAGATCGATGTCCTATTCGACCAGTGGTTCGCCAACGAGCCCCAAGACAAGATCGAAGAACTAAAGCAGAGAGGTGTCACCAAAGGCGACCTTGCCCGCTTCCAGCCACGGATCGATCTGATCGCGGTCGATATTTGGGCTCACTACCGGGCTTTCGTCATGCCCGACGGATTCAAGGCCCAGATTTGTGCCATCGACCGTCGCGCCTGTGTGGCGTACAAGGTCGCTCTGGACAGAGTGATTGCAGAGAGTCTGATGAAGACTGGGCGCCTTGGAGAAGCCGAGGCCAGGGAACGCGCTGCGGAGATGTCAGTCTCCGTCTACAGCCCCGGTGAGTCAATCCCAAAGTTAGTTGAAACTGGAGCGACCCCCTCGTCAGGCGACGGCATGTGAACTGCTCTCGGGAAGGGTGATCCCGAGCTCCTTCTGTATCGCGGCCCTGAGGAGCGGGAGGTGCCGGTAGCCGAGCAACCTCCGGAGCCGGGGCTCGATCTCGAGTAACACGGTCGCGAACCATCGGTGCTTCTGGCTCGAGGTCTTCCAGTGATCCACTCGTCCGCAGCGTTGCTCGGCCATGGCGTTGACGGATTCGAGTACGTTAGTGGTCTTCAGCGACCGGCCGACCAGAGGGAAGACCCCGAGCCGGTGGAGGGTCAAGGTCTCCTCGAACCCCTCGTTTAGACTGGCCACGGCAGACTGGTTCACCTCGCCGAGCTCGTGCTTGAGGGTTTTCAACGCCTGGGCGGCCTCCTTGTACGTGGGCCGTTGATACGCACGTTGGAGTCGCCGGCGCCAGTTCTTCTGCTCCGCCCTCGGCAGGTGCGAGATCACGTTCTCCCGTTTGTGCCACTGGCACCGTTGGATCAGCACCTGGTCCTTGAAGGCCGCGAGCACGCCGCTCCGGAGCCCCTTGGCCCCGTCGATCACCACGAGCGCTCCGGCCGACAGATCGAGACCTCGGTCCTTCAGGCCCCTGAGGAAGGACCGGATCACCACCGCGTTCTCCGTGTCGGTCTGGACGAAGCCGAGGAACACCTTGTCCCCCTCAAGCGTCACGCCGAGCGCCACCACCATCTCGTCCTCGGCGAAGCTCTTCCCGTCCAGGACGAGCGCCACCACGTCATAGACCGAGAGGTCCCGCTCCTGAAACTCCTTCAGCCTCGCGGCGGTGGCCTTCTTGAACTCCCGCGAGACCCTCGACTTCGACAGCCCGATCGCTCCGGGCACCGCCTCGACCGCCGCCTCGTAGTCTCGGCATGAGATCCCGAGCAGCACCTTCCGAAAGAGCCCCTCGTCCACCTCTCCGGCCGAGCCGTGGAGTCGCTCGTACGATGCGAGCCTCACCTCTCCGGCCCGGCCCCGCACCCGAGGTACTCGCACCGGATGCCGCTGGCCGCCCAACCTCACCGACCCGGGGTTGTGCCCGTGCCGGTATCCGCTCTCGTCGTCCCCCTTTCGGGCGTGCCGCCGCCCGGCCAGCTCCTCTACCTCTTCCTCGAGCATCCGGCTCACCTCCGCCAGTCCAAGCGGAATCAGCTGCCGGATCAGCTCCACTCGCGGGTCCAGCTCCAGCGCCTGGATCTCCTCCCAACTCATCTCGCTCGGTTCCCCAAGCCGCCGGTCCTTCTTGCCCCGCTCAACCAGCCTCGGCATCCTTCCCATCGGTGGCCTCCTTCCTCTTTTGTTGGTCCCGTGGCGTGCTCGCACACCCACGTTACCTGAGGTCGGAGGCCGCTTCAATTTCAACTAAAGATGGGACTCACTCGCCCCGGTCAGCACGACTCCGAGCAATACCCTGAGCTTGTGGAACACCAGATCCCAGCCGAGGACGTGACGCCCAAGATCGTTCCGAAGTTCCTCGACCCAGACGACCCTCTGAGGTTCGTGATCGTCTGCAATAAGCTGCTCACCGGCTTCGACGCGCCGATCGAGCAGGCGATGTACCTCGACAACCCGCTGACCGACCACAACCTGCTACAAGCGATAGCGAGAACGAACCGACGCTTTGGGACTCTCAAGGACCACGGGCTCATCGTGGACTACATAGGGGTCAGCAAGAAGCTAGACGAGGCCCTGGCTGCCTACCGGAAGGAAGATGTGGCGTCGGCCATGCAAGACCAGGACGGGTTGGCCGACGAACTCCGAAAAGCCCAGCGTGCAGTCCTGGCGCTCATCGGAGCCGTGCGCCGCACTGACGATGTGAAGCAGGATGTGAAGGCCGTCATCGCGCACTTCGGGAGTGAGGACGAGTGGTTTGTCTTCCGAGCCCACGCCGACGCCTTCATTAAGGCATACGCGGCGCTGTCACCCGACCCGAGAGTGTTGCCCTACCGGGCGGACCTGAAGTTCGTAGCCGCCGTCATGCCCTATGGGAAGCTGTACTTCGAGAATGTGGAGGAGACGGACTGGAAAAAGTACAGCGAGAAGGTCCGAGCGATGCTGGACGAGCACCTTGAGGTCACAGGGCTCAAGACCGTCTGCAAGCTGCGTAGCCTCAGCGACCCCGGTTTCTGGACCGACTTCGGCGCACCCGAAGACATCAAGACCGCAGCCGTGCGGAAGATGTCCGAACTCAAGAAAGAGACTGCCGAGCGGGCCGCTGAGAACCCGGTCCGTTACGAGAAGTTCAGTGACCGGGTCAAGGAATTGATTAAGCGGTTCAACGCCGGGATGTTGGACGCTGAAGAGACCCTGGATGCCACCGAGGCGCTCGCAAAGGAAATACGGGCCGAGGATAAGGCCCATGAAGGCACGGGCCTTGATAAGCGGGCGTTTGGCATTCACGCCATCCTAGAGAGCTTCCAGGCTCCGCTTTCGCCCAGGCCTGACTTATCCTCCCAGGGTGGCCAGGGGGGCGGCGAGTCAGGGCTGACAGCCATCCAGCGGGCTGCCGTGGCTATCGACGGACTCTACGGTTCCGACGACACTGCGCCGCTTCATTGGCAGGAGAAGACGCAACTCAAGAAGGACCTTCGGGCTCAGGTCCGACGGTCGGTGAAGGATTTGGGGCTCGACGGCTGGCAAAAGGAAGTCCCGCAGGCCGTCGAGCACTACACCGTCATCCACTACAGCAAGCCGTGACACCCGTTTTGACCGTCGGCGGTACGGACATCCCCTACGAAGTCCGGTTCTCATCGAGAGCCGTTCGCAAGCGCATCGTTGTCGCTCCAGATGGTGTGGTGGTAGTGGCTCCACAAGGGACGCCATGGGAAGGATCAAACGGCCTCCATTCCTTCCTAGAGGCTAAGCGGCGCTGGGTCTTCAACTCCGTTCGTGAGATCGAACAGAAGCACCGCAGGCTTCTGCCCCAGCGATACGACTCTGGTGCCAAGCTCCAGTACCGGGGGCGGTGGTTGATGCTGGATGTGAGGCGCGAGGAGGTAGAGCAGGTCGAGATAGCCTGCCGTAGCAAGTTCCACGTTGTCGTCCCGGAAGAGCTTCTGGGAATGAAGCGCCTGGAGGCGGTCAGGTCGGCGTTCGACGATTGGCTGCGTGGCCGCGCGAAGAAGGACCTGATGCGATTTGGGCGACACCATGAGGGGAACCTCGGCATCGAGGCCACGGCCTACCGACTCTCAAATGCCCGCACGCGATGGGGATCGTGCAGCAGTGACGGTGTCATCAGGGTCAATTGGCGCTTGATACAGGCACCGAGGGTGGTGATGGAGTATGTCGTGGCCCACGAACTGGCACATCTACGCCACATGAACCACTCGCCCGCGTTCTGGAGGACGCTGGGACAGACGATGCCCAACTGGGCTGAGGCGAGGAGGCTCCTCAAGCAATGGGAGGAGGGGCACCGTGCGGTGTGACGAGTGCGACAAGCCTATGTTCGGTCCGTGGTAGGGTCGGCTGGTGACAGACGGGTGACTCTCAGATCCCAGCGACCAACCGCTCAAATTCCAGACTTCTTATACGCTGTGCTTCCTGCACCTCTCTCTCCGCATCTCTGTTTTCCTCTGCCTGGCGAAGCAGTACTGGATCAGACGGACCCACCTCGGGTCGCTGCCCATCCATGAAACCGATCCCCTTGAGTATGTTCAACGCTATCCGAGCATCGCCCTCCTCCAAAGCACTCGCAACAACTTCCACCGAGCGGTCTGCAAGAGCGAGCAGCCTGGTCTCGCAATCGTCCAGGAGGCTCTGTCTAATCGCATTGTACGCAGCTAGGAAATCGTAGTCGGTCCGCAGCCACCGCTGCAATGTCGAACGTGATACTCCGGCTGCATCAGCCGCGGTCGTAGCCGAGCTTCCCTGGATCAGCTGTTCAAGAGCTTTGATCTGGGAGGGCTTCAACGTGGAATCTGGATCGATTTGGCTCATCTTGTCCCAGTGCTCCCTAGTCCGTTGTGGGCGGCTGGCCCGGCGCGTAGCTGCACCCTCCCTCCCTGCGAACATGCTCCGTCCCCACAGGCATGTGACCAGCCACCCCGCACCGATACGTTAAGGCGTTGCAAAGACGTCAGTTAGCCAATCGCGTACGACGCTTCTCATGTCCGCACTCTTGTTTGCTCGTTTTCTCTCGTCTCCCCACAGGCTCTTCTCGCCTGCTGTCCCCCCCCCCTTCCCGTCCCCCATCCATAGTGGATCAGATATGATTCGTGGCGACACGATCTCCACGTCTCTTGAGATAGACCTCGCAATCGAGGCGACCATAAGACCGTGGGAGTTGATGCGCCTGAAAGCCCGGCGAACCCACCTTGAGTCTAGGCCACGCTCCTCAGCCAGCTCCGGGACTCGAACGTCGATCTGATCGCGTTCCCTTGCACCCCACCAACGCATTGGGTCCACAGCGAAGCGGGCGGGCGGGACGTGCTTACCTGAGTGGCGATCCACTGGAAACGGCAGCTCCAGGAGAGCTCCAATGACGAGCCAATGCACCGCTCAACTTCTCGCTGACCTCGGCGGTCGCGTTTTCCCAATCCCTCGTTTCCCGGACGGTTCGGGGTGTACAATGCCGAGCACCGCCATGGCGGCATCTCGATGCTAACCCCCGAAGTCCAATCATACGTAGCTCTTGCAGCGCCCTAGTGACTGTCGGTACCGAGACGTCCAGGGTCGCGCCAAGTGAGCCCCGAGACATGGTGCAGGGGCGTAGCCTCCCACCATTGCTCGAACGAATGACCATCCACAGCCGGAGGCCCCGCGGGATGCGCGAGAGGGCTTCGACGCCACCCGGGCGCACAAGCCAAAATGGCACGTAGAGGTCCCCAGCGAGGGGCTTGAGGCGGTGCACGTCATCCACTCGCCTTTAGCGAACACGCGTCATTCATCCAGGCTGGACTCCTGCGAGGTGCTGGTGAACGTTCGATCTGCGATCCACTGGTCGAGATCCTCGCGGCGGTAGCGCACAGCCTTTGAACTCAGCCGCACAAAAGGGGGACCTCCGCCCATGTACCTGCGGTTCTCGAGGAAGCGAACGCTGACGTCGAGAAACCCAGCCGCGTCTTCTTGTCGAAGAAGGGTGGAAGGCTCTTCGCGTACTGCAACGTTGTCCGTCATGGGGGTCTCCAGGGTGTCTCTTCGTATCTTCGGGAAGAAAATTTGCAGATTAGGACAGTGTCGCGTAACCCGGCAAAAAGCACCCAGGGGTTGGACACGGGGCACCGATTATCCCTATTCCCACAGGGTTTCTAGGGCGGATCTGGGCGACGTGCTGCTGTCCGATTTCGTTGACAGACGAGTGAGCGACTATTCAGTGAGGGCCACCTGATGTGCCCGTGCTGACTCCATGAGAACCACGAATCTGAGAACTGCTAGTTGGGCTCGTCGGTAGGAGTGTCTTCCTCGGCAGTGAGGTGGGCGGCCTCTTCCCTGTAGTCCGAGAACGCGAGCTTGATCTCCGCCTCGTGGGATCCAGTCTGTTCCGCAACCGAGCGAATGGCTGCGTCCTGAGGATAGGATATCCCCGAGCGCATGTTCTCGTCCCACTGCCGCAGAACTTCGCTGGCGATGTAGATCCCGGTCAGACGCTCGGCGTGCTGTGCACGACTCCGCTCACTCTCCCTCCTTGGAAGCCGCCCACCCTGGTTCTTGGGCTCGGGTTCGTCGGGGTCGAGCCGGTCGGCCAAATAGTCAGCCATTCCGTCCGGCAGCCACCCACCTACGGGTGCGGACCACCCACGAAGGAACGCCGCGAGGTATCTCTTGGTCGGATGGGCTCCGGTCTCAGACATTTGCTCTCGCCAATCGAGCCATGTCCCGGTCCCCATGGATTTCACCGCTCTCTCACCGACTGCGCTGGCGAGCGCCCGTCCCCTCGACTCTAGGTCAGACGGGTGAAGAGAAGTTAGGGACACTACACGGAATCTCACCTTCTCGTTGGTCACAGCGTGGCCCCGTCCAAGAGTCCTCCCAGAGCGTTTCCTAACGTCTCAACTGCATCCCGGCGATTGTCCTCCGACAGCCTGGCGTAGACCTTTGTCACTTCCTCGCTCTGATGTCCAAGTACCTCACCGATGACTTGGAGCGGCACTCCGGCTTGAGCCATGTAGGAGCCAGCGGTTCTGCGCAGGTCGTGCATCGTCACATCCTCCAGGCCGGCCTCCTTTCGGACGAGTCCCCACCTAGACTTGAAGTCTCTCCTGTGTGTGCCTCGATCCCTGCCTGGAAAGACGTGTGGATTCCCTTCCTCCCTTGCCAGAGAGTGAAAAATCTCCAGCGCAGGCTCGGAGAGGGTGCGAACCTGGGGCTGCCCGCTCTTCGTTTTCGGCAGAAGGATCTCCCGCCTTTCCGGGTCCAGGTGGTCCCACCGAGCCCCGAGCAGCTCCGACTTTCGGAGGCCCGTCAAAAGGAGCAACCGGACGAACGCTCGGAAATAGGGGTCCTCACAGAGAGCCACCTCCACCATCAGGCGCTCAAGCTCAATCGGCTTAAGCCAGCGCGTCCTGGGCTTTTCTCTATGCCGGGTGATCCCCCGAGCGGGGTTTGCCAGCTCCTCGGGAACCACTCCCCATTCCGAGGCTCGGTTGTACATGGTTCGGATAAGCTCGTGCGTGCGATTACTCTCATAGGGACCTGAGGAATCACGAATCCGATCCAGCAGGTCGGCAACCTCGCGCCGATTGAGATCGGTGAGCCGGACACCACCTAGTGAGGGGATGAGGCGGGTCCTGATGCGCCGCTCATACTCGCCGTAGGTCCTCTCCGATAGACGCTTTTTCATCCTGCTGAGGAAGGCCCTCCCGAATTCCCGGACGGTCAGGCTGCTAGGGGTCGATTCCCTCGACTTCCTCCGTTCTGCGGCTGGGTCCCGTCCGCTCGCAACTTGACCGATCTTCTCTTTCGCAAGAGTCCGAGCTTCGGCAATTGTCAATCCAGGGTAGGTCCCGAGAGTGTGATACCGAAGCACCCCACTCTTCGTCCGATATCGGAGGGCGAAGCTCTTCTTGGTCGGATGGACGCGGAGGCCGAACCCCCGTAGCTCGCTGTCGGCAACCCATTGGAAGCTGGTGCCCTCAGGGTCGAAGGACGCCTGATCCACGACCTGCTTGGTCAACTTCCGGGGCAATGCCTTCGCCTTGGCTGTATCCTTTCGAGGCTAGTGCACGCATAGTGCACACAGTAGATGTAGTGCACACGCAGTGCACAGGGGAGAATATGGGGGTGTGATACTGCTACAGACAAGCAAATGTGAGGCTTGCCGCGATTCGATGTGGAATCATGATGGGCTGGATTCTCTGGCTGTTAACCAGGAGGTTGTAGGTTCGAGCCCTACCGCCCCAGTGTGATAAGGCCCTCTCTCATAAGGATTTACGGGATGGGACCTTGGTGTTTGGTGCAGGCTCCGTCCACTTGGGTCACCAGAAGGTCACCACCGGCGACCCTCAGCTTGGGAAGCAAGATAGTAGCGTCAGCCAGCGTCAGAAATCCCAATAAACACTGTCTTTTGGTTGTCATGCGTCCACTAGCGTCAGTGGGGTTTGTCACTGTTTCTGTCACTGTCTCCCTCGCGTCGAGGCGAACGGTCCTCATCCCCACCCTCGCCGCTCAAGCCGCATACACACCTCGACAGCGAAGTTGAGGCAGAAGACCGCGTCCTCTTTCGTCGGGTTCTCCTCGGTCCGGTTGGTCACGGAGGTCCTGGGCTTTCCGCTCATGGCAATTCGGGCCGCGGGCGTGAGTATGGAGAATCGCCTCCAGTCAGGGTCTCTCCGATCGATTCCCGTCGCCAAATCCGCCATACCCTTCTGGAGATCACTGATCCGCTTCTCGGTGTTCCGCGCGAACCCTTCGATCTCCCGCAACCATGGGTCCGATTGATCCAGCTGGAGGTTGGAGGTGTTCGGCCAGAAGGAGCCTCCGAGTTCAGCGACAGAGGCCTTGATGGCTTCCTTCGCGTAGGCGACGGCTACGCCCGCCGACCTACATGCGAGGGGATATTTGCCCGCCCCCAAATGCGACTCTGCCTCCCGTAGGCTACTCCGCGCTTCGGCACACTCGATGAAGTCGACCATGCTCACCGAGTCGAAGTCAACAGAGAACACTCTCGGGGACCTCGCTCGATAGCCTCGCAGAAATTTCTCTCGAAAGAAGAGGGTGGCTATCGTTTCGAGCTCGGAAAGGACGTCCCTGTTGGGCCACGTCCCATAGTGCTTCATCGATACTCTGGCATCGTTGAGTCGACTCAAACCCTTTCTCTGCGTAAGCTCATTTTGGGTGGCCGTCTTGAAGGCGTCAAAATAGTCCAGAAATCCCATGTTCTTTTTTCCCGCGTCCTTCATCTCACATGCCAGGGCGAGAAACAGTTTGGCTCCGGCTCTCGACACTGCGCCTTCGCAAGGTAAAAGACATGCCGCACGAACCCCAGGCGCCTGAGAATCTGACGGTTTCTTTCTTGCCCGAGCCGATCGCCGTCTTGGGTCAGTGGTTCCCGCATTGGCGAATCCGCGTCCTTGAGCGTCATCGAAAAAACCGCTGGAGAGTATCTTGATCACCGAACATACCTGGATCCCCTTTCCCGATCTGCAGCTCTAGGATGCGCTTGAGTTGATCATGGTACGGCTCAATCTGTTCTCCCAGGTTATCCTCTTGATCAGGTAGTTCCGACAAAGGCTCCAGCCGTTTCAGTCGTTCAACTCGATCCCGATCAGTCACCCGAATTCCGTCGGTCGCCGCCCCCTTGAACTCTTCTTGCAAGTCATCCTGGGTCCCAAATCCCAAGCAGACCCCGAGTCCAAAACGATCGCAGGTCTCTTCGAAGCGAAGCTCCACCGTTTCTTGAATGGCCCCGCCCGAGGCCTGCTTGATGTTGTACATAACAAACAGTTGGGCGGTGTAGAGGAGTGAGTCCCATCTTTAGTTGAAATTGAAGCGGCCTCCGACCTCAGGCAACGTGGGTGTGCGAGCACGCCACGGGACCAACAAAAGAGGAAGGAGGCCACCGATGGGAAGGATGCCGAGGCTGGTTGAGCGGGGCAAGAAGGACCGGCGGCTTGGGGAACCGAGCGAGATGAGTTGGGAGGAGATCCAGGCGCTGGAGCTGGACCCGCGAGTGGAGCTGATCCGGCAGCTGATTCCGCTTGGACTGGCGGAGGTGAGCCGGATGCTCGAGGAAGAGGTAGAGGAGCTGGCCGGGCGGCGGCACGCCCGAAAGGGGGACGACGAGAGCGGATACCGGCACGGGCACAACCCCGGGTCGGTGAGGTTGGGCGGCCAGCGGCATCCGGTGCGAGTACCTCGGGTGCGGGGCCGGGCCGGAGAGGTGAGGCTCGCATCGTACGAGCGACTCCACGGCTCGGCCGGAGAGGTGGACGAGGGGCTCTTTCGGAAGGTGCTGCTCGGGATCTCATGCCGAGACTACGAGGCGGCGGTCGAGGCGGTGCCCGGAGCGATCGGGCTGTCGAAGTCGAGGGTCTCGCGGGAGTTCAAGAAGGCCACCGCCGCGAGGCTGAAGGAGTTTCAGGAGCGGGACCTCTCGGTCTATGACGTGGTGGCGCTCGTCCTGGACGGGAAGAGCTTCGCCGAGGACGAGATGGTGGTGGCGCTCGGCGTGACGCTTGAGGGGGACAAGGTGTTCCTCGGCTTCGTCCAGACCGACACGGAGAACGCGGTGGTGATCCGGTCCTTCCTCAGGGGCCTGAAGGACCGAGGTCTCGATCTGTCGGCCGGAGCGCTCGTGGTGATCGACGGGGCCAAGGGGCTCCGGAGCGGCGTGCTCGCGGCCTTCAAGGACCAGGTGCTGATCCAACGGTGCCAGTGGCACAAACGGGAGAACGTGATCTCGCACCTGCCGAGGGCGGAGCAGAAGAACTGGCGCCGGCGACTCCAACGTGCGTATCAACGGCCCACGTACAAGGAGGCCGCCCAGGCGTTGAAAACCCTCAAGCACGAGCTCGGCGAGGTGAACCAGTCTGCCGTGGCCAGTCTAAACGAGGGGTTCGAGGAGACCTTGACCCTCCACCGGCTCGGGGTCTTCCCTCTGGTCGGCCGGTCGCTGAAGACCACTAACGTACTCGAATCCGTCAACGCCATGGCCGAGCAACGCTGCGGACGAGTGGATCACTGGAAGACCTCGAGCCAGAAGCACCGATGGTTCGCGACCGTGTTACTCGAGATCGAGCCCCGGCTCCGGAGGTTGCTCGGCTACCGGCACCTCCCGCTCCTCAGGGCCGCGATACAGAAGGAGCTCGGGATCACCCTTCCCGAGAGCAGTTCACATGCCGTCGCCTGACGAGGGGGTCGCTCCAGTTTCAACTAACTTTGGGATTGACTCGGTGTAGAGGGCCGGGTCGTGATAGGCAGTGAGAGCGTGACTGAGCTCATGCCCCATGAGCCATGAGAATATCAGCGGGTAGCGTTCGGCTCTCCCACCGATCTTATCGTCAATCAGCACCGCACAGTCCCAGTCGTAGGCAAACGTCCAAGGGCCGTCGTTGCCACCTTGCTGCTTGCGATGTCCCTTCCAAAGCGTTACGCCGGTTTCTCCGGTCAGCCAGGTATCGGGAAGCACCAACAAACTGGCCTGCTCCGGCCAAACACCAAGACCGAGAACCCTCTCAGATGCGGCTTTGGCCTCCGGGGCAGCACTAATGATCTCGTAACCCAATGGATTCTAAGCGCCTCCCCGGTGAGGTCCTGCCCGCCCGGTCACTTCGGGTCTATCCGCACGCGCTCCTCCGACTCCTTCCTGAACCGAAAGTGACCGACATGCAGGCCGCCAACCCATTTCTTCCTGGCCCCTAACCACCGCTTCATTCCAAGCCGCGGCCCCGGCTTGGGATCACTCCTCGCCGTCCTGTTCAGGCGGGAGTTTGTCCCCGGTCTTCGCCCGCAGAACGTCCACTACTACATCCTGACGTATTGTGGAGACCAAGCGGGGGCAGGTGCGCACCAATTAGCAGGATAGATTTTCAGGAAGGGCCTCCAAGGCCGCCCAGGCATCGCTGTGCTCCTGATTCCTCTTCGCCGCCTTGGCTCTCTTCTCGGGCTGCTCTACATATGCATACCAGAGATAAAACCCCAGAACCGAGCCAATCACGGTCAGCCACAGGCCGGCTGGCGTATAGTTGCGTTCCAGGAAGGTGACCAGAGTGAAGAACCCGATGAACGCGAGTATTGCCACTACACCCTGAAGGAAGTCTCGCATTGGGCCTCCCGGCGGATTCGGTCCCAGTCGGTAGCGGGCTTGATGGGACGGTAGCCCGCCAAGCACTAGCTCGTCCAACGAGACGCGGTGCCACGCTGAGGACGGCCGAGACAGGCAAACTAGAGAGGGGCCGAATGACAAGCACGCCCACCGTCTTCATCCTCGGTGCCGGAGCAAGCGCACCCTATGGATTCCCTACTGGCCCTGGGCTTGTCCGGCGGCTGATCCATAGAATCATGGACCCTCGTGAGTCACAACTCAGCCACCCTATCCGAACACTGATAGAGATGGGCCACTCCCACCTCAAGCTTATGGAGTTTGCCCAGGCTGTGCAGAAGTCGGGGCTGTCGTCGGTTGACCTTTTTCTGGAGCACCGCCCGGAGTTCATGGAGATCGGTAAGCGTACGATGGGTGCCCTGCTCATCGAAGGCGAGATGCCTCAAAGCTTGCATATCGAGGGCGAAGACCGGTGGTATAAGCGCGTCTGGAATCAGATTGCGGAAGCTGTCCGTCGTGGAATGAAAGAAGACCAGGTGTCTTTCGTCACGTTCAACTACGACCGTTCCCTCGAGGAGTATCTGGAGGCCCCAAGAACCCCCTTCTCGCTCCTGGGGCCGCTAACGGGTAGTGTCCTAATTTGAACCTGTCGGGTCTTGGCGGGCCCCCTTTTTTCGCGCCGTGAATGGAGTGAACCCCCGAGGGTGGACAGTGGGGGTTGGCTGGATTGACCGGTTGAGGGTTTCAGGCTGCATACACACTCTCGAATTCCTCAGGCGGCCTGTAGCCGAGGGAGGAGTGCAAGCGTCTTCGATTGTATACCTCCTCAAGGAAGTGGGGGAGTCGGTTGGCTAGGTCATCAATCGTGCTGTAGTCGTTTGCGAAGATCTCCTCGTGCTTCAGAGTTTTGAAGAAGCTCTCGACGTGCGCGTTGTCATAGGGATTTCCCCGCCGGGACATCGATCCTCGGATACCGTGGGCGGCGAGGCGTGAGCGGTAGGCTCGAGACGCATACTGGACCCCGCGATCGGAGTGGTGAACCAGGCCAGCCCGCGGCTGCCGAAGATCGAGTGCGGCGTCGAGTGCGGCTAGGCAAAGACGCGTGTCCAGGAGATGGCTGATGGCATAGCCGATGACTCTGCGCGACCACGCGTCGAGCACGACGGCGAGGAAGACGAATCCGGTGGTGAGCCGGATGTAGGTGAGATCTGCCACCCAGAGCTCGTCGGGCCCCTCAGGAGTGATCGACGATCTCAGGTTCGGGTAGATGGGCTGCTTGTGATCGCTGTTCGTCGTAGCGAGCCATGCGCGTACCCGGTGGGGCGTGAGCGCATGCTCACGCATGACACGCGCGACTCGCTTGTGATTAATCACCAGGCCACGTCTCCGGAGCTCGTGCGTGACCCGTCGGTATCCGTAGGCGGGGAACTCGGCCAGGATGTCTTCGATCCGAACGCGCAGATCCGTATCGGCCTTCTCCCGGGCTGCCCGGTGGCCCGCATGCGGTCTCTTGTAGAAGGTGCTCCTCGCCATGTTCATGAGGCTACATCCCCGTCGGATGGGGACGCCCCTGGACCGGAGATGATCGACGGCCGCGCGCCTTGCTGCGAGGGTCGTATCAACGCCCTTTTTTTCATGACGTCGAGCTCCATCGTCAGCTGACCGATCTTG
The DNA here is from genome assembly GCA_965215925.1 of Longimicrobiales bacterium. GTDB lineage: Bacteria > Gemmatimonadota > Gemmatimonadetes > Longimicrobiales > Gaopeijiaceae > JAAXGI01. The sequence goes on from CBDCEQ010000003.1 coordinate 1,202,438, forward strand.
CGCTCAAGCGCCGCAATCTTTGCCCCGTACTCGACAACCTCCTCCTGGAGGTGGATCTCCCTTGTGAGATCCCCTGCTTCGTACTTCTTGATCCAGACCATCAGCAGGGAGTGGGGGACCTCGTGTCGTGTCGCAATCGACCTCGCGCTGCCTTCTCCGTCCAGATAGGCTTGGACGAGCTGGATCTTGAACTCTGTGCTGTACCTCCTGTGGCGTCGAACCGTCATTGATCCTCCCGGGTGATTACGGAAGGTCAATCCATCGCCCTCTATGTGTCTACTTTTAGGGGTTCACTCCAGAACCAGCGCCAAGTGAGCACAGCAGACTACGGTTACCGACATCGTGGGCTTCTTCAGCTTCCCCGGGATCGCCACGATGCTCATGGAGATACTCTGAGTCGAAAGATCCAGGGCAGCAGACTTCGGTGTGTCCCTCCGGCAGCCAGCCGCCTTTCGACCTCTCGAATCTTCAGCGCGTCACCGTGACCATCAGGTTCTCGTAGGTGAACAGGGAGCCGTCGCTAGCCACGGCACGGAGCACGTAGTCTCCCGGCTCCTCAAAGGTCACTTGAGTCACCCACCTCCCGTCCAGGGGCGGATCAGGAATGACGAAGGGCGGCGACCACGGTGAGTTCGCGTACAGACGCGTGTCCATCCAAGTCTTCATCTGCACGGGATCGAAGCTCACATGCTGTGCGGAACCCCTGTAGACTATCCACGAAAACCGTAAGCCCGGTCCACTATGAACGTTGGTCCCAGGAATGGGCTGAAACAGCTCTTCCAGTGATTTTGGTCGTCTTCGATAGTCTTGTCTGGCTGGCAGGTTGTCGGGATCGCTGGCGAACACGACCAGCGTCAGCGGCTCTCCTACCCTTACCCCACGATGTTCTGCCCCATCGACCTCAAGCTCTGGAGATATGTTGGTGCGGAGGGCGTCGTTGAGGCTACCAAAGGCCCCTCCCACTTCGGTGGAGATCGTCTGCTTGTCAATCGAATAGGAGGCGGCGAGCGAGCCATACGCCCGGCTTGTTCTTCCACTGGCCGTGAGAGTCCAGACCACCTCCACATCGCCGAGTTCTTCGGGCACGCGGATCGTGAACTGGAACGGGGTACGTCTCGGGTAGAAATGCGCCGGCTGCCCTTGATCGGCCACTGCCGGATCGTATGCGCTCTCCTCGAGGTCGTCGAGCCCTCCCGGCTCCGCGAAGGCGACGTAATTGTCGGGACCGATCGGGACGTCGAATTCCTGCTCCCAGTTGTAATTCATGTACCCGAAAAACAACTCGAACGACCCGTCCTCGTTCTGCCACCATCCCTCGAACGTCGGAAACACCCTCTGGCCCATCATGTACATGAATTCGGGTCTCTGCTCCTGGGCAGCGGCGGCCTGGAACAGCAACAGGACAGACAAAGCCCCGCCAGACAACAGGTGTCTTGACCGGAGAGCTACCGCAATCATCATCTGCCGCTGATCTGCACGCTTTCCATGTCGCCGAAATCCTCCTCCCATACGCCCCAGCAAAGCAGACACCCGACATCGAATTCATTCCTGTCCTTCATCCTCTCCCGTCGCTTGGCCACCTCGGCCAGGAATTGCTCGTCGCTCAGTTTGACTGTCCAGCCGAGGTCATTGAACATGTTGGCGACCGAACGCCGACCGCTCCCGGAAAAGTTTCTTGTGTCCGCGATGTTCGGGTTCGCAGGCGTGGTGTCCAGCCAACCGATGAGGTGTACAATGGTACCCTTCGGCAGCAAGGGCTCGTGACCCTCCTCGTACAGATATTGCTTCACCCAATTGTGATCGTAGCCCACACAGTTGATCGTATAGTTTGTCTGGCCCCAGATCGCCTCTATGCACATCCGCACGCCCGGCGCGTGCATATGCGGCTCAAAGGCGACCATCATGGTGTGCTCTTCCATCACAATCCACGAGCGCATTTCCTGACCGGCTCGATTCGGGATCGCGTCAACGTCGACGCTGTTTCGGGCGCCCGCCCCTTCTGCTCGCCTATAGGCCGGCTCGTATCCTCTTGGAAAGAAATGGAAGCCGAATTCAAGGTGCCCCGTGGTCTCCCGGACGCCATTTGGGTGAAGATGGGCCGCCCCGAGATCCAGAGCCGAATTCGCAGCCAAAAGCAGGCCGGCCTCGTCCTGCATGACGTCGGCGTTGCGCCCGACTTCGTGAATGGGAAAGCCCTGTCGCGTTTCACGAAGGATATCGGTCCCATCCTCGTTCAGAACCCCAGCCCCATACGTCATGTGGTGCCATATATATCGTCCGCCCACCGTCCCGCCCGCCGCGTCCGGAGGCAGGTCGTTAATCTCCCGGACCTCGACGGCCTTGACGTACCGGTCTTCCGTGAGCCCCGTCGGAACGAGGCCAATATCTCCCCACCAGTCGCCTCCCACGGCAGGCACGGTCACGTCCCTCGACCTCAGCACCAGGTCCGGCTCCCCGATCGTCCACTCCCCTACCTCGGCGAACTGACGCGGAGGCGGCATGTCGGCCGGATCACCTTGAGGAGATCCGCTATCCACCCACGCCTGGATCTTGGCAAGCTCTTCGTCGCTGAGGGAAGGGTCGTCCTTGAATCTTTGGAGCCCGATGTTCTTCTCGACGAACCAGGGCGGCATCGCGCCCATCCGGTCCCGAATGGCTGTTCGTTGCTTGATCATCGGGGCCCAAGGCTGCACCTCTTCATAGGAAATCAGCGACATCGGCGCCCCCCCGCCGGGTCGGTGGCAGGTCTGGCAGCTCCGTTGAAGAATGGGCGCGATATCCTTCGTGAACGTGACTTCGTCAGGGTCGATCCCGAAGTCTTCCGCTGCGAACAGATAAGGCTCCCTGTTGATCAGGTTGCCGTCCCGCAGAGGCATCTGGGCAGTCAAAGTTGCCCCGGTAGGTCCTACAATGACGCCGACGAGTATTGGAATCCGAAACCGAGCCCACAGATGATGAACGCCGTTCATGATGACGACTCCCCTCCTTGTGATGACTCCTGCACCCCAACAATAATATTAGTGACCATCAGCAAGATTCCGCAGGCGAGGCTCATCGCGATCGCATGCCGAAGGCGACACTTCGCTTCCCGCTCTGCCACAAGATAGCGCTTCATTGTTCAGACGGGTCTCCTCGAGGGAAGCACAGGCGAGACGCGTTTCCTGTACCCCCCGCGGACTGAGTCTCGAGGTCGATTGCCTCAGCGGTCTCGTCGTCGGGCGGACGTCCCACGAGGGCGTCTACTACGGCGGCTGGGCCAGCAAGACCACCGGACAGATGGAAAGCATGGAGCCCGTTACATGGGTGCGCAAGAGTGGCAGAAACGAAGCTTGTTCCTGAGAAGGCCGTTCGTCCAGAACTTCTTCGAGGAGTTGAGGCAGGTGGTGCCGGAGTGAGCGGAATGAAGCACGCCCAGCCAAGGAAGCCGCGTCCAGCGAAGCTAGTCAGTGTTACCGGCAAGTCCGTGTTTGGAGACTGAGGGGTTCACACGCCTAGCCGCAGAACCCTTCTGAGCCAGACCTTTTCCTTGCTGCACCAATAGCCACAGAGCATTTTGTGGCTTGGCTCCATCGTGGTCCGCAGTTCCCTTCAACCTTCTGGGTGCGGGACCATGGGCGACCTTTCGGAAAATCCACTGCGCAAGCTCATTCGCGAGATGCACCGCCGGGGACCGATCGTCCTCCTGGCGATAGCGGCGCTTCCCCTGCCCTCAACAGCGCTATCGGCGCAGGACCTCAACATCGTCCTCCCGGTCGACTCGATCGAGTACCTGTTGGCGTACGCACCGTTAGAGCTTCCGGATGCCCTGGTGGGGACACGGTTCGAAGAGGACCGCACGCAGCGCGTTGACCTCGCATTCCAGGACGGGACGACGATCTTCGCGAAGTGGGCAGCGGCCCCGCGGGGTGGCGGCTGGCCCGGCCGTCCACGGGCGATTCGAATGAGTGACGAGTTCAACAACTCTCCCCGGTACGAGGTTGCCGCGTATGAGCTGCAGAAGCTGTTTTTGGAGGAGCCGGAATTTGTGGTTCCGCCAACGGTGCCGCGTGTGGTTCCTTTTGAGTGGTACCAGACTCAGGACGACCGCGTAGATCCGACATTCCGCGACGCCGCCTCGGTGCTCGTCGTTCTCCAGTCCTTCGTATCCTTCACAACCGAGGAAGGCGTATTCGATCTGGACCGATCGCTACGGACCCGGCGTATGCCCGGCACTGGGCGAACACGAATCTCTTTACTCACTTCATCTGGCACAGCGACTCCAACACCGGGAACCTGCTCATCTCCACGCTTGGCTCGAATCCTCGGATCTTCTCGGTAGACAACGGTGTCGCGTTCCACAGCGAAGAGAGCAACCGCGGGACCCGGTGGAGAGGCCTTTTGGTAAACAGGTTTCCCGAGAGCACGGTAGAGCGCATCCGGAGCATTACCGAGGAACAGCTTCAGGACGTGCTGGCTGTCCTCGCGCAGTGGGAGGTCGTAGAAGGTGAGCTCGTGCGAGTTGAGCCTACGGAGAACCTGCGTCCGCAGCGAGGTGTGCGAGAGGACGACGGAGTCATTCAGATCGGTCTTACCGATGAAGAAATCGATGACGTCTGGGACCGGATCGAATTCTTCCTCCAGCGTCTGGATCGGGGCACGTTCAGCACGTTTTGAAGGTGTTGAGCCGCCTGAGCGACAAGAGCCCGTGCCGAGACCTAAATGACCGACCCGATCACCCGCCTGAACGCCGCCCCTCGAAGGCCGTTACCGCATCGAGCGAGAACTTGGCGAGGGTGGATCTAGTTGAGAGTTCGACCCCCATCCAAGGAGACCAGGATGAGCACAACCGGACGATGGGCGATTCTTCGTGATCTCGTCGTCTTTCAGGTCAAGCTGGCAATGGACGGGACGAAGGACGTTGTACTGTCACCCGTCTCACTTTTTGCGGCTCTATTTGATTTCGTCTTTCCCGGCCAAGCGCCTGGTCGCCGCTTCTACTGGATCTTGGCCTGCGGCGAGCGATTCGATAGATGGCTGTGTCTCTTCTCCGCTGCAGACAAGGCAAGCCTTTCAGACCGAGCACCTGTCCCAGATCTGCCTCGGTAGCCGCTGCCAGTCGTTGACGGCGTGAGCCGTTAGCCGCCAGTTCGCTTGCAGCCTGCTCGTACGGCGGGCATTTTCGTCACAGCTCCACTCTGGGCGCAGTTCCCGTTCCTCCAGCAGTACGGGACTATGAGCGACCCCTCCGACAATCAGTCTCTCATCGAACGTCTGAGGGAGCGGAAGCTCGTTCAGTGGGCGCTCGGCTATCTGGCTGGAGCGTGGGTGCTGCTTGAGGTTTTCTCCACTCTGCAGCAAGGGATGGGCTGGCCTCAGGCTCTGTTCCCGGTCCTGTTGGCTCTGGTGTCAGTGGGCTTCGTGGTGACCCTCGTCCTCGCCTGGTATCACGGCGAACAGGGTCATCAGCGAGTCAGTGGGCCAGAGCTTCTGATCATTACGGGGCTGTTGGTCGTCTCCGGGATCGGCTTCAGGATCCTTGGAGGTGGGGATTCGAGCACCGAGGGTGAGCTGACCGAGGTAGCTGAGTCCCCCAGCGCCCCGGATGCCCTGATCCAGCCAAGCGTGGCCGTTCTTCCATTCGTGAACATGAGCGGCAATCCCGATAACGAATACTTTTCGGATGGGATTACGGAGGAGCTACTCAATGCACTTGCCCAGCTACCCGGAGTCCGCGTTCCGGGGCGCACTTCGTCGTTCGCTTTCAAAGACCAGAATATCACGATCCGGCAGATAGCTGACACGCTTGATGTGGCGCACGTACTGGAGGGCAGTGTCCGTCGAGATGAAGATCGGGTTCTCATCACGGCGCAGCTCGTAGAAGCTCAGACCGACACACACCTATGGTCGGACACTTTTGAGCGGGAGCTAGAGGACATCTTCGCAATTCAGCGAGAGATCGCTACAGCGATTGCAGATCAGCTGCAGGTAACACTTTCTGCGGGACAACAGCAGAACCTCGGTACCCAGGCCACGGACAGTCCTGAGGCGCACGAGGCCTATCTGCGGGGCCGTCATTTCTTGAGCCAGCGAACAGGTGAGAGCATCCGCACCGCCATCCCAGAGTTCGAGAGAGCGATTGAACTGGACCCTGATTATGCAGAAGCCTACTCGGGATTGGCCGATTCTTACTCCCTTCTGGACATCTACTCAGTCGTGCTGGACCGCCGAGTCGTGAGAGAGAGCGGTCTGGAAGTGGCCCTACAGGCCGTGAATCTCGCTCCAGATCTCGGGGTGACTCATACGTCACTCGCCATGGCCTATTACAAGCTGGGCGAATGGGAGAACGCGGAGCAGGAATACCAACGGGCAATCCAGCTGAATCCTGCGTACCCGACGGCCCATCAGTGGTACGGAGACTTGCTCGCCATGAGCGGTAGGGCTGACGAGGCAATAGGTGTTAACGAGAGGGCGCTAGAACTCGATCCCGTGTCCCTCATAGTTAATCGAGAATTCGGGCTAGCCCTCTGGGGAGCCAAGCGATTGGACGAGGCCATCGAGCAGTGGCAGCGCACCACGGACCTCGATCCCAGCTGGCCGCGACCTTGGGAAGACCTCACCTTCGCCTTGCTAGATGCAGGCAGGTACGATGACGCCCTTGACTCGTACTTGACCTGGGCTCGGTTGAGCGACGCTGACCCGGTCGTGGCACGCGAGTTCATCGAAGCCGTGACCCGTTACAAGGAGAGCGGTGAGGCGCAATCCTTCTCCTTCCCGTCGGATTACACTGGGGTATCGGCTTTTGCGGTCCATCCCTATGCCGCTACCGGCCAAAGTGAGAGAGCCTTGGAGATCCTTAGGGACATGTTGGGCCAACGAGACTATTGGGGGCTTGCTGACTCCCACGTGTGGGGAACTTGGGGAACGGCCGACCTCCTGGGCGACGACCCCCGCTACCAGGCGTTACTCGAAGAGGCGGGGATTACGTGGTGAGAGCCCGCCGTGTCTGACCCCATCACCCGCCTGAACGCTGCCCTCGAGGGTCGTTACGCCATAGAGCGTGAGATCGGCGAGGGTGGGATGGCTACGGTCTATCTAGCCCACGATGAGCGCCACAATCGCAACGTTGCCCTGAAGGTCCTGAAGGCCGAACTCGCTGCCGTAGTTGCTAATTTGACGGCAGCTATTACGCTTTGCATGTTAGCTGTAGATGCCCGCTGAGTCCGTTTTCCGACTCTGAGGGATCGACGGCGGGGAAAGGCTAGCCATCCGGACTTCCGGAGGAAGAACGCCATGAAAAGAAGAGACTTCATCAAGACGTCCGTAGGGGCAGGGTTCGCGGTGTCGACTCCCTTCGCGGCCTCCTACGATCTGTTCGAGCCACGCAAATCCCAGGAAGCCAGGACCCTGTACGACAAGATCTGGGATTCACACGTGGTGGAGAACCTCGATGGCAACACGGACCTGCTCTACGTCGACCGGATTATCGGTGGGGGTCCCTCCACTGTGCATAGTATCCTTGAGGAGGGCCTCACGATCAAAAGCCCCGAGCTCGCCTGGAGCGTGGACGACCATCTGGTTTCCACTTCACCGAACAGAACTACTACGGACCGCTCGCTCAACCTAGGAAATTTTGAGGACTACACGACGTATGCCGAGGAGCTGAGGGAGATGGGGATCCAGGCCTTTGGCATCGACGACCCCCGACACGGCATCCAACACGTCATCGGCCCTGAAACCGGGCTGACTCAACCGGGCATGCTGGTCGCTGGCGGTGACAGTCACAGCGCCACGCATGGGGCGATGGGTTGTATCTCCTGGGGAGGATCGGGAGGACGGAACGTTCTCATCACGGGGACGGTCATACGGGAACGCCTAAGACAGATGCGTATCAACATCGAGGGTACGCTCGGTCCCTGGGTTAGGCCGAAAGACGTCATTCTTTACACCATCGGCCAACTCGGTGCCGCCGGAGGCAACGGCTATGCGGTGGAATACGCCGGTCCCGTCGTGCGCGCCATGAACGTAGATCGCCGCTTGACTATCTGTAATATGACCATCGAAATGGCCGCCACGACGGGCATGGTGGCTCCCGACGACACTACCTATGAATATCTGGCGGGTCGGGAGTTCGCCCCCTCGGAGCGCTACTGGGATCAGGCGGTAGCGTTCTGGCGGACCCTGCCCACCGATGACGACGCGGTGTTCGATCGGGAAGAGACGATCGATATGACTGGGGTGGAGCCGCAAGTTACCTGGGGTATCAGCTCCGAACATGTCATGGGCGTCAGCGAACGCGTTCCCGATCCCGACAATGCCCCTGCAGGACATCGGGGCACTTACCGGACAGCCCTGAATTATACCGGTCTCACACCCGGCGACCCTATCGCCGGAACGCCCATTGACGAAGTGTTCATCGGATCCTGCACCGAGAGTCGCATCGATGATCTTCGCGCTGCGGCCGAAGTGGTTGAGGGACGCCAGGTCGCGCCCAATGTCATAGCGTGGGTCGTTCCAGGGTCATTGCCAATCAGGCGCCAGGCCGAAGCGGAGGGCCTCGACCGCATCTTCACGGAAGCGGGATTCGAATGGCGTATGCCGAGCTGCTCCAAGTGCATTGGAATGAACGGTGACCATGTTGCGCCAGGTAACCGCGCTGTGTCTAACTCCAATCGCAATTTCATCGGCCGCCAGGGCAGAGACTCCATCACCCATCTTGCCAGCACGCCCATGGCAGCCGCTGCAGCTATTGCGGGTCGCATCGTCGACGTACGGCGCCTGATGCAAGGAGAACCAGTATGACAAGCCTACAGACGCCACAGACGTCGCGCTTTGCGGGGGGGAGGCCACGAGGTGAACGGCGGCCGCCACCGCCACCCTTTTTGCGGCATATCGGCATAGCGGCGCCTCTTCCGCACCGCAATCTAGACACCGATATCATCTCCCCGCTTAGTCCTAACCCAAACATGGCCGGTCTGTCGCCCGGGGAACGCGCTTTTGAACCCATCCGGTACTTATCCGACGGATCGGAAAACCCGGATTTCGTTCTCAATCAGGAGCCTTATCGCACTGCTTCGATCCTGCTCGCCGGCGCGAACTTCGGCACCGGCAGCTCGCGGTCGGGTGGGGTCAGCCTGCCCATGGCATTTGGTATTCGAGTGGTTATTGCGCCCAGCTTCGGACCGATCTTCTCCTTGAACGCCGCTCGAATGGGCCTGTTGGCGGTGACTCTCGACGAAGACGTGATCGCAAGGATGACGGACTGGGCCGTGTCGAATCCCGGGGTGGAAATGATGGTCGACCTGGAAAGAAACGTGATCGAGGCCCCCGGCTTGCAACCCATTTCCTTCAGCATGGATGCCAGAATTCGCGACAAGCTACTGACGGGTTCGGTGGATGAGCTGGATGAAATGCTTCAGCACAGCGAGGGTGCTACGGAGTTGAGGAGCGAGGATCGGAACACGCGCCCCTGGATCTACCAGAACGCGACTGGCGCTAATCGCTGAGGCCGGAGGCGCTCCAGCTCTGCTACTCACTGATGGGAGAACTGTTGGGACGCTGACGCCTTTCGACATCTGCTGAGCCCCTCCGCCTCCGTCCCATAACGAGGTGCTTCCTGACCTATAACGCCCCCGGCATCGCCGGGGGCTTTCTCATGGAGCGATCGAGATTCCCCAGAGGTTAGCAGGCTCGGTCTTCGCACTGGTCCTGATCCCGCTGTTCCCGGGTCTTCAGGCCCAGACTTCCCGTGAGCCTGCGCACGTGCCGGTGGCTCCCTTTCTCCCCCACCGCCTGAACGCTGCCCTAGAGGGTCGCTACCGTATCGAGCGAGAGATCGGCGAAGGTGGGATGGCCACGGTGCGCGCCTCAGGGACGACCGCGATTAGCACAGGAGAGGACTAGCTATGAACGATAGGCATTTGAAAGTACTTGCCTCCGTTGGCCTCGCTTTGGGAGGCGCGCTCGGGCTGGCCGGAACGTTTGCACCAACCGCCTCACTCCGTGGTCTCGCGTGGGGTATCGATGGCCTTGCCCTCGTCATGGCCGCCGCGCTGCTGACGGTGCTGTTTCTAAGAAAGGGGGCCGACCTAGTGGCCGCGGGGTTCATGGTGTTTGCGGTCGGCCAGGCCGTCATCGTTTCCGGAGCGGCGAGTAGCCTGGCGGATAGCGTCCCATCTTTCGGAGCCGGGACCGGCATGTGGGCGGTCGCATTAACGCTGATCAGTATTCCGGGTACGTTCCCCTTGATCGTTCGGGTTCTTGGACTTGTTACAGCAGTACTCTTCGCGGCCACGGCAGTCCAGATATTCGCGGGGGCTCAGATCCTGCCGACATCCTCGCCACTGCCTTTCTTCGCGTATCCAATCTTCGTGGCCACTCTCGTTGGCTGGATCTGGACTCTCCTCCGAGCCAACGACGGTTCACCGCAGAAGTAGCGCGACTATGAGCGACGCCACCGACCCCATCACCCGCCTGAACGCAGCCCTCGAAGGTCGCTACCGCATCGAGCGTGAGATCGGCGAGGGTGGCATGGCAGTCGTGTATCTGGCCGAGGACCTCCGCCATGAGCGGAAAGTCGCCCTCAAGGTCCTGAAACCGGAGTTAGCTGCTGTAGTCGGAGCCGAGCGGTTCCTGGCTGAGATCAAGACGACGGCCAATCTGCAGCACCCGCATATCCTTCCGCTGTTCGACTCGGGTCAGGCGGAGTCGTTCCTCTACTACGTGATGCCTTACGTGGAGGGTGAGACGCTCAGAGACCGGATTGACCGCGAGGGACAGCTTCCGGTCGATGAAGCGGTTCGTATAGCGACCGAGGTTGCCGACGCTCTGCAAGCCGCACATGAACAGGGCGTCGTCCATCGTGACATCAAGCCTGCGAACATTCTATTGAGCCGTGGGCGCCCCCTAGTGGCCGATTTCGGTATCGCACTCGCTGTCACCGCGGCGGGAGGGGGAAGGCTGACGGAGACGGGCCTGTCTATGGGGACTCCCTATTACATGAGTCCTGAGCAGGCATCAGCCGATCGTGACCCCAGCCCAGCGAGCGATGTCTACTCGCTTGCGTGCGTTCTGTACGAAACGCTGACGGGTGAACCACCCTATCCTGGTGCCAGCGCTCAAGCGGTGCTGGCAAAGATCCTAACCGAGGACGCACCGGCTCCGACGAAGGCTCGAGCATCCATCCCACCGAACGTGGATGCTGCGATCAGGAAGGCCCTCGAGAAGCTTCCTGCGGACCGCTTCAAGGCCGCGAATGTCTTCGGGAAGGCGTTGGCCGATCCAGGGTTCCGGCATGCGGATGAAGCTACGACGGGCGGACTGCTACCCCAGCGACTCACCACCCCGACCTGGCCGAGGACTGCGTGGCTTGCTTTGGGCGTGGCCGCCGGAGTGATCGTCGCGCTTGCTGTTCGGAGTCCATCTGATCCCGCGGCCGCGGCGCCGGTATACCTGTCCCTGGACACGCCTACGGATGTGGGGCTGACTCACAACGAGAGGTTCGGGACTCTCGCGTTGTCACCCGACGGTCGCTGGCTTGCCTACGTCGGTGCCGCCGACGGACAGCGAATTTACCTGGACGACCTCGAGGATCCGGATCCCGCCCAACCGGTTCCGGGGGCGGCGGGAGGCGTAAGCCCCTTCTTCTCACCTGACGGCACGCGCCTTGGATTCGCCACCACTACGGCTCTCTCCGTCATATCGCTCGCCGGCGGCCAGCCTAGGGAACTCGCCCCCTCCCAGTTGTTCTCGGGAGGGACCTGGACTCCCGGAGGAGACACGATCTACTACTCGCCGAGCGTGGAGTCAGGCATCTGGAAGGTCGCTGTAGCCGGGGGTCAGCCCATCCAGGTGACAACGAACCACTAGCGTCTAATCCCGAATCCTGATCGACCCGGACTCATTATCGCGCAGAACCGGCGAGTCGGTCGGCATGCTGTCGCAGAATCCGATGGCGTCGGCCGGGTTCCCGATGAAGAAACCGAAGGTCACCTTGTCCGGTCCGTCCTGTGCACGCCAGCCAAACGCCTGGTCGATTTGTCCCGGGAAGTTCGAATTCTCGATCACACCCGCGAACCACGCCTGGTTGCCGCCCACAATCGTTAGACAGGTGATCCGCCCCGAAAACACGTTCGAAGTATTGCGGTTGTTTCCGGAAAAGCGGCCCATGACCGTCCCGTCTGACCGCTTCCGCGCGTTAAACGCGAAACTCCGTTTCAGGCCGGCACCGCCCGTAAGGGCAGTGCTCCCAACTATCGACGCCACGGGCGGACCCACTGCAAAATCGGGAGCGGAGGGATCGGTTGGAAGCTCCGACAGCGACTCGCAGCCCGCAGCGGCTACATCCCGGTAGACGCCTTGCGGTTGCGTTAAGCGAAGCGTTCATTAATGACAAGTTTTCAAAAGGAACCCATGCCATGAACGAGTCATCCATCAAGGTCGGAGTCATTGCGGAGCTCACGGGTGCGCTCTCAATGATGGGCACCGCCAATGCAAACGTCGCCAGGATGGTGGTCGACGACATCAATGCAAAGGGCGGTTTGCTGGGGCGGCAGATCGATCTGCACATCGAGGACGGCGAAACCACAGACAGCGTGGCGGAAGCCAAGGCCGCGAAGCTCATCGAGCAAGATCGAGTCGATGTGATCTTCGGCGGCATTTACAGCTCCACGAGGCAGGCCATCACGGGACCTGTGGTGAAGGGGAAGAAGCTTTACATCTACCCGGAGCAATATGAGGGACAGGAGTGTCACCCGCTGATCTTCTGTACCGGCCCGGTGCCGGCGCAGCAGGTTGACTCTCTCGTTCCCTGGCTGATGAAGGAGACCGGGGCAACGAGATTCTATTTGCCGTCTGCGGACTATGTCTGGCCGCACGTGATGAACAAGAAGGTCCGTCAAGTCGTCACGGCCAACGGCGGCGAGATCGTCGGAGAGGAGTACTTTCCCCTCGATCATGCCGACTATGGCAAGACTGTCGAGAAGATCATGTCGAGCGGCGTGGAGGTGGTATTCAATACGACGGTTCCTCCCGGGCTCATGTCGTTCCTCGAGCAGCTCTACGACGCCGGCTTCACGAAGGGAGGCGGACAGGTGGCCTGCACGTACTTCGAAGAGAACTTCGCGGGTTTCCTGCCGCCCGAGCACACGGAGGGTCTGTACAGTTGCCTCGACTACTACCAGAGCATCAGCGATCCGTTCAGTGTGGAGTTGCTCAAGAGGTACGACGCGCTCTATCCAGGCGGCGCCATGTTCACCGGCGGCAGCGCGTGCTCCGGCCTATACCGGGGCATCAAGCTCTGGGAGGCCGCGGTGAAAGAGGCCGGCTCGTTGAATCGAGACGACGTCATCAGGGCGCTGGACCACGCGAAGATCGCCGAGGGGCCCGGCGGTCCCGCGGCGATGGTGCCCGGTCAGCATCACGTGCGAATGAACATGTACATTGCCCAGGTCAAGAGCGGCACCTTGGAGACCGTCAAGGACCTCGGGGCCCTCGATCCGCAGGAGTGCGGGCAAGGCACAGAATAGGCAGATCGATCGTCCTGTCTTGCATAGCCTTGCATTCAGGGCAAACCATGTTCGTTGTCGGTCCCATTCAGTATTCGCCGGCTTGCGTGACACTGAGGGCTGCCAATCCCCATGACCGACCCCATCACCCGCCTGAACGCTGCCCTCGAAGGCCGCTACCGCGTCGAGCGCGAGCTGGGCGAGGGCGGGATGGCTGTCGTCTACCTGGCCGAGGACCTCCGGCACGAGCGGAAAGTCGCGCTCAAGGTCCTGAAGCTGCTTGCTTCTCTCAATTCATGCCCTAAGGAGGTCACCTGGGGTAGATCGCGATCCCGCGCGGGGCCCAACCGAAACTGACCCTCTTTTCGACCCTGTTATCCGCCAGATCAATCGCTACCAAAGCCCGCCCAGGTGGTTCGGCAGTGGCTTGGAGGGTTGGGTGTGAAGACGCTGTTCATCGCACCGGGCAGCCCCTGGGAGAACGGCTACAACGAGAGCTTCAACGGCACGCTCAGGCAGGAGCTGCTGAGGCGCGAGATCTTCTATTCGCTGGAGGAGGCGAAGGTGCTAATCGAGCAGTGGCGGCGCGAATACAACACCGTCCGACCGCACAGCTCTCTGGCTTATCGACCTCCAGCCCCGGAAGCCATCCGGCCCAATCCGAAGCTGCTCAACCTGCCCTTGCTACTAGGACCTCACCCCAGGCAAAATGAGGCGCTTAGACTAACACTCTAGGTGGTACCACTCTTGGGGGCAGGTCAATCGCTAATGCAGTGCACCGACTCGACATGGGGAACACCCGGTCACTACCCACATTTTCGGCGTTTACTCCGACAGAGGTGCAGGCCGTGCACGCGTGGGTCGAGGCCGGGAGTGAGTCCCATCTTTAGTTGAAATTGAAGCGGCCTCCGACCTCAGGTAACGTGGGTGTGCGAGCACGCCACGGGACCAACAAAAGAGGAAGGAGGCCACCGATGGGAAGGATGCCGAGGCTGGTTGAGCGGGGCAAGAAGGACCGGCGGCTTGGGGAACCGAGCGAGATGAGTTGGGAGGAGATCCAGGCGCTGGAGCTGGACCCGCGAGTGGAGCTGATCCGGCAGCTGATTCCGCTTGGACTGGCGGAGGTGAGCCGGATGCTCGAGGAAGAGGTAGAGGAGCTGGCCGGGCGGCGGCACGCCCGAAAGGGGGACGACGAGAGCGGATACCGGCACGGGCACAACCCCGGGTCGGTGAGGTTGGGCGGCCAGCGGCATCCGGTGCGAGTACCTCGGGTGCGGGGCCGGGCCGGAGAGGTGAGGCTCGCATCGTACGAGCGACTCCACGGCTCGGCCGGAGAGGTGGACGAGGGGCTCTTTCGGAAGGTGCTGCTCGGGATCTCATGCCGAGACTACGAGGCGGCGGTCGAGGCGGTGCCCGGAGCGATCGGGCTGTCGAAGTCGAGGGTCTCGCGGGAGTTCAAGAAGGCCACCGCCGCGAGGCTGAAGGAGTTTCAGGAGCGGGACCTCTCGGTCTATGACGTGGTGGCGCTCGTCCTGGACGGGAAGAGCTTCGCCGAGGACGAGATGGTGGTGGCGCTCGGCGTGACGCTTGAGGGGGACAAGGTGTTCCTCGGCTTCGTCCAGACCGACACGGAGAACGCGGTGGTGATCCGGTCCTTCCTCAGGGGCCTGAAGGACCGAGGTCTCGATCTGTCGGCCGGAGCGCTCGTGGTGATCGACGGGGCCAAGGGGCTCCGGAGCGGCGTGCTCGCGGCCTTCAAGGACCAGGTGCTGATCCAACGGTGCCAGTGGCACAAACGGGAGAACGTGATCTCGCACCTGCCGAGGGCGGAGCAGAAGAACTGGCGCCGGCGACTCCAACGTGCGTATCAACGGCCCACGTACAAGGAGGCCGCCCAGGCGTTGAAAACCCTCAAGCACGAGCTCGGCGAGGTGAACCAGTCTGCCGTGGCCAGTCTAAACGAGGGGTTCGAGGAGACCTTGACCCTCCACCGGCTCGGGGTCTTCCCTCTGGTCGGCCGGTCGCTGAAGACCACTAACGTACTCGAATCCGTCAACGCCATGGCCGAGCAACGCTGCGGACGAGTGGATCACTGGAAGACCTCGAGCCAGAAGCACCGATGGTTCGCGACCGTGTTACTCGAGATCGAGCCCCGGCTCCGGAGGTTGCTCGGCTACCGGCACCTCCCGCTCCTCAGGGCCGCGATACAGAAGGAGCTCGGGATCACCCTTCCCGAGAGCAGTTCACATGCCGTCGCCTGACGAGGGGGTCGCTCCAGTTTCAACTAACTTTGGGATTGACTCCCACCCGGTCCTCGGCCCGCAGCCCCAGATAGGCATGTCTGCCGTCTGGGGCCACTAACACGGCGCCGTCCCCTAGGTCGCCCGAGCCGAGGCGCACTCGGGTGATTTCCGTGCGGGACGCCGCGTCCATGACGACGAGGGTTGCCGCCTCTCCGTCGATGATCAGTACCCGGCCGTCCGGCGTGAACTTAAGGCGGTTCGCGTCTTCGAGCCCCAGCTCGAGCGTCTCGACCACGGCTCGGCTGGCGACATCGATGATCGACACTCCACCGTCGTTCCGGGTCGCGGTCCAGATCTCTCGGCGATCCGGTGACAGATCGATGCCTTCGGGCCGCTCACCCGGCACTGGAATCACGGTTAGCCTCGACGCGGCGGGACCCGCCGAGATGCCCTCGACCATGGTTACAGAATTCGAGCCAGTGTTCGCCATGAACATGGTGTCGGTGTCGCGGTCGAGGACGAGCAGATGGGTGCCGTCCTGGCCAATCCCAAGCGTCCACTCAATCGCGTCGGTCGATAGATCGTAGCGCCCGATCGACTTGTAGCCTTCGATGGTGAAGTACACCTTGCCGTCGGCAAAGAGCAGATCGTGCGTCTGGCTGCCCGGGCCGGGGTCGACTCGGCGGACTTCCGTTTGCGCGGCGAGGTCAATGACTGAAATCCCATCGACCTCGCTGGCCACGAACGCCCACCGGCCGTCGGCGGATGCGGTGACCTCGTGCGGATCGCGGCCCGTCGGCACGCGTCCCAGCTCTGTCCCGCTGGCCGGATCGACGATCGCCAGCGCGCTGGCGTCTCGGAGCAACACGAGGAGTCGTCCGGATGTCGGCGACTGGGCGGTGACCGTGCCATGCCCAAGGACCAGCGCGGCGAGCGCTACCGACACGACCCCTCGGGGCCCCGTGCTTACTGGGTGCACCTGATGCCTCCGTGTGTGCTAAGGTGGCTCTGTGGTCATGCCGACCACACGACTGCTGACAATACAGCCTACCGCCCCATCCCGCTCGCGGGTCCACTGCGGTATGTGCGGGCCGCGCGCTACCGACTCCCTCTCCGCACACACTCCCGCGTTGGCTTCCTGCTCCGCGTCACTGACGTTGAGCGCCGGCCCTCGGTGCGAACTTGGAGCGTCACAATGTTGCCTAGGCCGACCCACGTCCAGGGTACGCCCCCTGGGTCCGGTCAGTGTCGGGGGCTGGCGGTTCCGGTGTGCATGTTCGTGCGCATGTTGAGATCCTCAAACCTCGTGGATGGGCCGAAACCCACCCACGAGATCCGAGGATGAATCCCTCGTAACTACATGAGATTCATGAAAATCGGCCGAACGATGCGGCGCTGTTAACCAGGAGGTTGTAGGTTCGAGCCCTACCGCCCCAGTAGATATAGGTCCTCTCACGTGTCCAGTTGCGAAAGAGGGCCTTTGTGCATCCCGCACAATCTGCTGCGATTGCACGGTCCCTAGCGGGCGTTCAGGTTGGCAAGATGGAATACATCGATAGAGCCACCTGAGTTCAATGTTCGTCCGATATCTCGACCTGGGCGCTCACCGAGGCGGCGAGGTCGCTCGAATGCGAAAGCTGCTAAAGGACGAGCCGCTGGTAGATAGCTGGGAGATCCACGCATTCGAAGCGCACCCCGGCGTCGCTCGGCGATGCCGCTGGCGTTTCTGGATGGATCGGAGCGTTCGCGTCGTGAATGCTGCGGTTGGATGCGAACATGGGACGTGCAAGCTCTTCTTGAACCGCAACCTCCGGGGCTCGTCCATCTATCGAGGAAAGGAAAACGTGATCGCGGGCCGCGAGGTCGAAGTGCCCTGCACCCCGCTGTCGGGCTACTTGGAGCAGGAGCTTCCCGTCGGCTGGGGCGAGCAATTCAATATCATCAAGTCGAATATCGAGGGAGCAGAATGGGATGTATGGCATGACTTAACGCATCATGATCTTGTATCAAACTTCAATCTGTGGCTCGGCGCGCGCGAGGGGTACGATGGATGGTCGGAAGACCTTTTCAAGATCGCGGGGATGGAGTCGAGAGCGGACACGCTAACCGCCAGCTTGAAGAAGGAAGGAGCCTTCGTATATCGCTTCAGTTGCTTTGACCGCTGGCGACCCAATTCCGATATCGCGAACGTACTGCACGAGGAACTGGCCAAAGAGACGCTCCGCCGAGGGGAATAGTAAGGTCGGCTGGGCCGTAGGGGGGACCCCCAACATTCGACGTCGGGCGACCAATAAGATCCACCTGATCACTCTGGCAAGCGCGATCTTGCTGTTTCCGGCATGCAATTTCTCACCAACGGACGCGTGGGTCTTCTCGCTCAGCGGGCACACACGCGTTGAACCGCCAGAAGAATACCGGACGTGGTGGGAGACCACCGAGGCGTGCTCGTCTACAATTGGCGACTTCGATCTGGTGGAATGGTATCGCGCCCTAGAGATCGTGACTCGGGGCACGGTGCTCCTTGGACGTTGGGAGCCACCTCACCAAATCACCATCGTTCAAGCACATGAGCTGAATACTTTCGTCGTTCGCCACGAGATGCTGCACGAGCTCCTTCGCGGGGACCCAAACCATCAGGGGAAGGCCTGGTTGCAATGCGAACTCATCCGGCCCCGCCTGATCCGTGAGGCATGAGGATTCGCGCTCGTATGATGTCCCACCGCTGCCTTCCCCGGATGTCCGAGAAAGGGCTTTTTCCCTACCTTACCGCGCTCACGCACTCAACCCCACGGAGGACTCGATGTCTGCCAACGAACCCGCAGCCGAAGGCACCCTGGATGCTGTAGGCCTCGCGATCAACTTCACCGTGAACGACCTCTCTGAAAGCCTGCGATTTTATACCGAAGGGTTGGGCTTCGAAATCCACCAGAAACACGAGGTGGAGGGTCAGCTCCGTTTCGTGATGCTCAAGGGGGGAAGCGCCCACTTGGGTATTGGCCAGGACGACTTTGCAAAGGGACGCGACCGGGTGAAGGGAGCGGGGTTCCGAGTTTGGCTTACGACTTCACAAGACCTCGGCGGGCTGGCCGGCCGGGCCAAAGCTGCTGGGCTCACTCTGGATACTGAGCCGGAGGAGCTCCCTTGGGGCGGTATGGCGTTCTCACTCACCGACCCAGACGGCTTCAAGATCAGCGTGTCGAGCGCCGGCTGAACGCGCCTCGGACCCGATGAAGGACACCACTGATTTATCTGATTTCGGGAAGCTGGCTGCCCGCTGGGACCGCTCCAATATGGCCCAAGTCATAAAGGGCGTGGGGGGTCAAATGGAGTTCGCCCTTCGCGATCCAGACTTTCCCGAACTCAGTTCGGAGGGGATTGAAGAGGTCGTCGTCGTGGCAATGGGTGGCTCGGCTCTGCCAGTTGACATCCTGAATGACGTCCTGGGTGACCGGCTCCCCCGCCCCATCCGGGTGTGTCGGCACTACCAGCTTCCCTTGCCGACCGCTGACCGAAGACTCCTGGTGTTCAGCTCCTTTTCCGGCAACACCGAGGAAGTGGTCGAGCCGCTGAGGAGCCTCCCCGCGGACAGGGGAGACCTCGCGATCATCACCGCGGGTGGCCAGTTGGCGGAACTAGGTATAGACCGTGGAATTCCGACGGCCCACATCCCAGCGGGGCGAGAGCCGGAGGGTTTTCAGCCACGTTGTGCGAGCGGGTACATCGTTACTTATCTCGCACGACTCCTCGCGGCATCCAACTATTGCGACATACCCTTCCACCGATTCGAAGCGCTCGCCTCGTTCCTTGGAAAACTCGATCTAAAAGCCGAAGGAGAGGCGCTCGCCCGATCGCTCGGCGACCGGATCCCGATCTTTTACGCGGATGAGGGACACGCACGCTCGATCGCCCGCATCGCCAAGATCAAGTTCAATGAGAATGCGAAGCGCCCGGCTTTCTACAACGCCTTGCCTGAAGCGAACCATAACGAGATGATCGGCTTCTCCGCCCCCCGTGAGAGGTTCGCGATTCTCTATTTTGGCGATCCGACGAGTCACCCCCGCATCCGCCAGCGGTTCGAAGTCCTTCGCGAGGCCTTGGCTGGTCCGAATGTGAGCTTCACCGAATGGGAGATGCCCGGCTCTAACGCCATTGAACGTGTATTCGCCGCGCTCACTCTCGCAGACTGGATCTCGTACTCGTCTGCGTTGATTCGCGGTGTTGACCCCACGCCGGTCGGTCTGGTTGAGGAATTCAAGCGACTTCTCGCCGAGAACGACCGTGGGGCGCTCGGATGATCATGCGATTCTGGGGAGTCAGAGGGTCGTTCCCAGCGCCTGGACCAGACACCTCCAAGATCGGGGGGAACACGGCCTGTGTCAGCGTAGAGGCCGACGACCAGGTGCTCGTCCTCGACGCCGGCACTGGAATTAGGACGCTCGGTGACAGCCTGGTCGGTAGCCCTGCCGAGATCACGCTGCTAACGTCGCACCTCCACCTAGACCACGTCATCGGAATCCCTTTCTTTGCACCCCTGTATGAAGAAGGCCGAACCGTGAACCTCGTGCCGGTACGGACGGAGGGCGAGTTCAGGTCTCCGCTCGAGGTCATCGACGGCGTCTATTTCCCAAGGCACCGCAGGGAGCTCCCAGCAACCTGGCACATCGTGGAGGACTCAGTCGAGTTCCTTCGGGAACGCGGCTTCGGGCTAGAGTGCCTCGACCTGGCACATCCAGGAGGGTCTACTGGCTTTCGCGTCAGTCGGGAGTCCAAGAGCTTGGTCTATATGACGGACAATGAACTCGGCTCTGGGGACAGCGCACGGCTGGGGGACTGCACCGAGTTCGCTCGCTCTGCCAATGTCCTCTGTCACGACGCGCAGTACGACGATGACGAGATTGAACAAAAAAGAGGATGGGGACACAGTTCGGTCACCGAAGCCTGCGAACTGGCGATCGCGGCAGGAGTCGCCCACTTGGTGCTCTTTCACCACGACCCTAGCCGCTCCGACAGCGCGATCGAGTTGATGGAGGAAAAAGCAAGAAAAACCCTCGGCTTGCACGGAATTCATTGCACCGCAGCCTTCGAGGGCTTGGCGGTCGAGATCTAGCTCGCCGCTAGCCAGCCTGTTTTTTCGGGAAATCAAGGTCGAGCAGCCGCGTCGGACCGACGCCTACGTCGGTCCAACTCCCGCCATCGATCCCCAGGGTCACGATCGCGCATGTGGGCATGTGGCCGACTCGACCCCCAGACAGTTCGCCCGCAAGCTCTGAGAAGGTCGGATTGTGCCCGAAAAACGCCGCGCAGTCGTACCCATCGTCCAGGTCGTGAATGAGTCGCAATACTCGTTTGGGACCGGCACCGTACAGCTCCTTTCGCACGACCAGACCCTCCGCCTCCAGTCCCAACTCGGATGCGAAGACCTTCGCGGTCGTCAGCGCTCGGGTCGCCGAGCTGGAGACAATCTGCTCGGGTCGCACCCCTCGCGACATGAGGCGACGTGCCATACGAGGAGCGTCTTTGGTCCCGCGACCATTCAAGGGCCGGTCGTGATCGGAGAGGCCCGCACTGTTCCAACTCGACTTTGCGTGACGGATCAAAAGGAGGGTCTTCGCGTTTTTCATTACGACCTCACTCCGCCATCCTCTCGAGCACCGCATCGAATTCGGCGGTCAGTTCGGCCCGCTGCTCCTTGAGCCTCCCCCTAATCCGAGGTCGGGTCAGTACGCGGAGGAAAAGCCTTATGTCTTCTTTCACCCGCCCCCACCGCTCCCGCCAAGCGAGGGCGATCAGGCCCAGCGCCGGAATCGCTACGGCACCCACCAAGGCCCCCAGCGTCGCCGCTGCCAGAAATCCAAGAACAGCAGCGAGCAGGATCGTGAGGGGGACGGTGAAGAAGCCCGTCGCTAGTTTGTAGGTCGCGACAGACTCGTGGTCAGGACCGACCCGCGCGACAACGCAGCGGGAAGCAAGCCAGGAAGGATACCAAATCACGCTCCCGACGAGGGCCATCGGTAGCCCCAGTAGGAGTGCCACGCCCTCCCGAATTGCGTAGCGCGCAACCGGCCGAAAGGGATAGCTCGGCGGGACCGCGCCCTCTTCCGCCCCAAGAGCTCGGCTGACTCCATCTATCCGATACACCTTTGCCGCGAGCGTTCCATACTTCTCAGAGTCTTTGGCCCGAAGCCACTCTAGCGCCGTAGCAAATCGCCTGAGCCTGGGTACCCGGTCGACCAACAGATCCCTCTCACGGTATCCATGCAGAGCCTTCTCCCTACTGTAGATTCTATCCGCAGCGGAGAGCAACTCCAGATCGGTAGCGCTAACCAGATTCAGCGTGTATCGAGAGAGCCTCGACGCAATCTCGTCGGTCAGCGAGCGGACGGCGTCGGTGCCGCCGGTGGTCATCCACCGCTCTACCGTGAATGGCTCCCCAATCTCTGCCAAGACCCGGCCACGGAAGAGGTGCTTTCTCTCCCACGTCAGTCCAATCGGTACGATGTGCAGCGGAGGCCCTCCCTTCCGCTCCCCTTCGGCTTCAAGAGCAATCCGAGCCGCGCCCGTCCTGAGAGGCTCGATCGAGGGTTCGGAGTGACTACGCCCTTCGGGAAAGATCTGCAGGGCATCTCCTGCTAGCAGCGCGTCGATCGCCGCCCGAAACGTACCCTCGTTCCGATGCATTTGATTGGGATCATCTTGCCTTCGGTAGACTGGAAGGCCTCCCAGACCGCGGAGGACCCACCCCAATAGAAGCTGATCGAACAGGGGAGCCTTCGCGAGAGGACGGATGGGTCTTCCAGCCGCTCGAAAGACGACGAGTGGATCGAGGAGGGCGTTTTGGTGGTTTGCGACAACCATGACCGGGCCCTCGGGGATCGGTCCCCCTATGACCTCGATGCGCTGGAAGATTGCGGCTGCCCAACCGGCCAGACCGGTTACGATTCGCGTAAGCACGGGCTCCCGACCACGCGCTCGTTCCGGCCTGTCTTGGCTCGGCATGGGAGAGGGGCCTGGATGATTCACTTCGTGAAAATGCTCGGGCCAGGGGCGTCCAACAAGGCGAACCCGGTGGCCACGCCGCAGTTCTGGCAACGGGGTCATAGGGGGCCCCGCGGTCCTGGACAATGAAAGCACGGCGCTACTATAATGGCCCCGCGCCAGACCGCCCGGGACAGGGTAGTCGGTGACCGTCGGACGTCCGGTGCCTGTCGTCGGAGGGATTCCTCGGAGCAATCCCACACTCAAATGAAGAGAACAGAGGAGCCACAATGGCGGATGGAAGCGGCGAACGGATCCGTGTGATCCTAAAAATGGTGCAGATCCACGACGATCTCGAGCCGGTCTGGGAAGACGAGGGAGAGTTCCGGTTTGCGGCTACGGTTTCGAGCCGGAACCGAGGAGGGATCCAACAAAAGACGTCCTTCCGTCCGAGGATGGCCACTACAAAGTGTCTGACAACCCGGCCTGGAATCGTCTGCACCTCGACAAGACGCTCTTTGATGGCCAAGTAGACGATCACCTGGAGGTGGAAATCGTGGGGGAGGAGCTCGACTTCTTGAGCGAGAATGACCAGTTGGAGCGCTATCATCGGGTTCTTGAGGGTGATCCGTCGAGTTGGATCGGCCTCTACCACCCGGGGGACGAGGGATCCGGCGACCCCGAACGCATGTCGAACTGGTGGATCTACCTGGAAATCGAAGGGGCCTAGAGGTCGCGCTTCCGCACGTCGTCATCGTAGGTGGTGGATTCGGGGGGCTGAATTGCGCCCGCGCACTCAGGCGTGCCCCGGTCCGCGTCACACTCATCGACCGACGGAATTACCACCTGTTTCAGCCGCTTCTGTATCAGGTCGCGACAGCTTCTCTCTCTCCAGCGGACGTCGCGAGTCCGATTCGGACAGTCCTCCGAAAACAGGAAAACGCCCAGGTCTGGATGGGCGAGGTGGTCGGCGTAGACGCCGGCGACCAGGTTGTTGAGCTACGCGATGGAGTCCGAGTGCACTGGGACTACCTGGTCCTAGCGACCGGGGCAACGCATGCATACTTCGGCCATGACGAATGGGCCAAGGAGGCTCCGGGCCTGAAGACGGTAGATGATGCGACCGAGATGCGGAGACGCTTCCTCCTGGCATTCGAATCGGCGGAGCGGGAGGCGGACTCGGAAGCCAGAAGGCGTCTTCTGACGTTCGTGATCGTTGGTGCGGGCCCAACCGGCGTTGAGCTCGCCGGAGCCATGGCGGAGATCGCACGGAAGGTGATGCCCAAGGATTTCCGCGCGATCGATACCACCGAAAGCAGGATCCTTCTACTTGAGGGCGTTGACCGCGTACTTCCGACCTATCCACGGGACCTGTCCCGGAAGGCTCAGCTCCAGCTGGAGAAACTCGGGGTCGTAGTCCGGACGAACGCGCTCGTGACCGACATCGGCAAGGATTGGGTGATGATCGGTGATGAGCACGTCGGCGCCGACAACGTCTTCTGGGCTGCAGGAGTGGCTGCTTCCGGTCTCGGCGCCAAGCTTGGCGCAGAGACCGATGATGCGGGTCGAGTTCGAATAAGTGCAGACTGCTCCGTTCCCGGACACCGAAACGCTTTTGTCGTGGGCGATCTCGCCACCCTCGATCGGGCCGATGGATCGCCGGTGCCAGGGGTGGCCCAAGGTGCGATTCAAATGGGCCGTCATGCGGCGCAAATGATTCGACGCGACCTCCACGGACACCCCCGGACGGACTTCCGATACGTGGACAAAGGCGACCTCGCAACAATCGGCCGGGCCGCTGCCGTCGCCCGTCTCGGGAGAGTCCATCTCAGCGGACCGATCGCCTGGCTCATTTGGGTGTCCGTTCACATCTTTTACCTAATCAGTTTTCGTAGTCGACTTATCGTAATGCTTCAATGGACATGGGCTTACGTAACGTATCAATGGGGGATACGGTTGATCACGGGTGGCCGGGGAGTTGAGCTTCGGCGCTCGCGCGGAGCCTAGCGCCCTGCTGTCGAAGGACGGTCCCTTTCGGTCTAGGAGCAGTAGTAGGGCGCCATCATCGTATACACGATGACACCCGTCACCGCGACGTAAAGCCACAGGGGGAGCGTCCATCGCGCGATTCGGCGGTGACGCGGGAACTCTCCGCGGATCGCACGTACGACCGTATACAGCGCTAGCGGTAGGACCACGGGAGCAAGACCGATGTGGCTGATCAGGACCGAAAAGTACGCCGCTCGCACCCATCCCTCCCCACCATAGTGCGAGTCAGGGGCCTGTGAGTGGTAGATGAGGTAGGAGACGAGAAAGAGACATGAGAGGGTGAAG
This sequence comes from Longimicrobiales bacterium, assembly GCA_965215925.1. Taxonomy (GTDB): domain Bacteria; phylum Gemmatimonadota; class Gemmatimonadetes; order Longimicrobiales; family Gaopeijiaceae; genus JAAXGI01. The sequence goes on from CBDCEQ010000003.1 coordinate 1,227,471, forward strand.
GCCGTCACCATCGCCGTGCGGTGCCATCCGACCTTCCCGGAGCGAATCATTACGTATCCGAGCACCAAGAAGACCGCCGTCGTCCCGTTTAGCGTAGCGTGTAGAAGCGGGAGGCCCGAGACATCGAGACCGTCGATCTCGAATACCTGTGGGGACACCACTAAGAGGAATATGAGGAGACAGACAAGCGCGGAAACCCCGTAGACCACGGCCGCGAGCGTCCGCTCTCTCGCACTTAGCAAGAGGGAAGGAGCCGTCTGTCGGTCACTCACCTGCCGGGGGCTGCACCAGCCGTCAGGGCTTCTCTGCGAGCCTCGACCGCCACTGCCAAATCCTCGAGGACCGTCACGGAATCGTCCCACCCTAAGCATGAGTCGGTGATGCTCTGGCCGTACACCAGGTCTTCCCCCTTTCCTAGCTTCTGTTTGCCTTCGACTAGGTTGCTCTCAACCATGACTCCGGTAATCCCTCGCTCTCCCCTTCGTAGCTGATGGCAGACACTCGCGCACACTTCGAGTTGCCCCTTGAACTCCTTCCCACTATTCGCATGACTCATGTCGACCATCACGTTGGGTGGAAGTCCGGCTCGTTCGAGGAGCGCAGCGGCTGATTTGATCGATTGACTGTCGTAGTTCGGGCCGCCCTCACCCCCTCGAAGGATGATATGGCAATCTTCGTTTCCGTCTGTGGAAAAGATCGCCGAGTGACCCTGCTTTGTGACCGAAAGGAAGATGTGCGAGCTCCGTGCCGAGCCGACCGCGTCCACTGCCACTTGAATCGATCCGAGCGTGCTGTTCTTGAAGCCGATTGGGCAGGACAGCCCCGAGGCAAGCTGCCGATGGACCTGGCTCTCGGTGGTTCTAGCTCCGATCGCGCCCCACGAGACCAAGTCGGCAACGTACTGAGGTGTGATGGGATCCAGGTACTCGGTCCCCGTCGGGAGACCCATGTCAGCCAGATCTCTGAGGAGACCGCGAGCAATACGAAGACCCTCGTTGATCGCAAACGAATCGTTCAGGTGAGGATCGTTGATCAGTCCCTTCCAACCGACGGTCGTGCGAGGTTTCTCGAAATACACCCTCATTGCCACGACAAGGTCGTCCTTCAATCGTTCCGCCTGATGGCGCACCCGCTCCCCATACTCGAGGGCGGCGTCCGGATCGTGTATTGAACACGGCCCAATGACAACGAGCAGTCGGTCGTCCCGGCCGTGAATCACGTCGCTTAAGGTGGCCCTCGAGTTGAAGACGAATTCAGACGCCGCATCGGACACCGCCATGTCCCGAATCAGGATCTCGGGCGCATCGACCTCCTCCATTCCGGTGATGCGGGTATCGTCGGTATTGTATTTCATTTTCTTCTGGCTGAGCGCTCGAGTAGGGGCTCTCGCCGCAACCTCGGATTGTTCGACTCGTCAGGTAGTCTGGCCCGGAAAGTACAGGTGATGGGTCACGACCACCACGCATCCTGAGAACATAGTCCCAATGGGCGCTTGACCGGTAAACCCGGGAGCCCGAGGATCAAGCGTCGCGTCACCTCGTTCCACTGCCCGGAATGGCGCACGCTACCCCCGCCTGGAAGGGACTGCGTTGCACGGATACACCCTCCTTCTCAGCCTCCTTATCGGCCTCGCGTCCCCGGTCGAAGCCTCGCCGTCCATGCTTCCGATAACGCGTCAACAGGGCTCACCTGTCGCCCCGGTCTCCGAAGAACGCTACGAGGTGTTTCTGCTCACGATCGAACAGGGCGATGACGTCTGGGAGCGTTTCGGGCACAACGCGATTCTGATTCGTGACCGGACGACAGACCGTGATCTCGCCTGGAACTGGGGGCTCTACAATTTCGCGGACCCGGGCTTTCTGAGCCGGTTCCTGCGGGGCACCATGCGCTACACGATGGCCCCCGCCCCACTCGAGTCCTTCCTAGATGCATATCGGGTTGTGGAGCGAACTGTCTACGCGAACCAGATCCATTTGACGCAAGGTGAGTCCGAATACCTCAACGACTTGATCCTCAGAAACTTCGAGCCCGAGAACCGAGAGTACGTCTATCACTACTTCCTAGACAATTGCTCTACGCGTGTGCGAGATGCTCTGGACGCGACCCTTCGGGGCATCCTCAAGGAGAGATTCGCAGATGCGACGACGGCGATGAGCTACCGCTGGCACACGCGTCGGCTCGTGCAAGAGACCGGCTGGATCGACCAGGGTCTTTCCTTTCTGCTCGGAACGAAGGGCGACACCCCGGGGACAGAATGGGAGGCGATGTTCATCCCCATGGAAATGATGCGGTTGCTCGAGGGGTTCGAGCGGCCCGACGGCGCCGGCGGAACCACGCCATTGTTAGGCCCTAGGCAGGTATTGGTGCAGACGAGCCGGCCGACGGCGGCGCAGGCACCGCGCGCCTTCTCTCCCGTTTGGCTCCTGCCTGGACTAGGAGCTGCCGCACTGTTCCTTATGCTGGGTGCCGGCGCACGAAAGAGGCACCTTGTAGCCCGGTCTGCCTTGGCCGCGGTGATCGTCGTCTGGGGAGGATTCTCTGGCGTGCTGGGAGGCATTCTGGTATCCGTCTGGTTCACGGATCACGACTTCATCCAGTGGAACGTGAACATTCTCCAGATGAATCCATTGGCGCTCCCCCTCGCAGCACTCACCGGTCTCGCATTCATGCGAATTCGTTGGATGTTTGGGGGGCTGGGTCGGACGGCCGCCATGCTTGCCTTGCTGATCGCCGGACTTTCGGTCGTGGCCGGGCTGCTGCAGATTACGTCGGTCATTCAGCAAGGCAACGCTGAGGTATTGGCTATTGCGATTCCAACGAACGTTGCGATCGCCGTCGTCCTCGCCCGAGCGACGCAGCCATCGCGAGGGGTCTGAGGCGGCAAGCGGGCTAGCAGACCGTGGAAGAAAGGGGGTTGCAGGCCGCCGGGTGGGTGAGGGGGATCAGCACGGAGGCGGGGCTGACCTTGTGGCTACGGCGGGTGTTGCGGCCTGAAGAGGCGACAATGGGGCCAAGAAGGCCAAACGGACGGCAAGAGAGGCGAATCATGTGCAGGACGGCGGTGCTGACGTGGCATGCGAGCGCCGCTTGCGCCGTGGCGAGGCCCTGCAGACCGCGCGGGGTGCCAAAGCCGTACCGCTTGCGCATGAGAAGCCCGAGGTTGAAGGCGGCGGCCTGAATCAGGATCCGTTTTCGAATCTCCTCCCGCCCGCGGACGTGGACGCGGCGCAGCCCTCCGGTCACGAGCAGGTGCGCGAACCCCCGCTCCACCTTCTCGCCCCGCTGGCGCAGCAGCTCTTTCCCCCGGTTGCCCTGGATCCGCCGGCGGTTGTCATAGGTCGGCTTCTGCGCGTCCCGGTTCCGCTTCCACTTCCGGCGGCCGCGGTTGGGCTCGCTCACGTAGCTAGCTCCGCAGCCCGCGGTCCTGCACACCCGTCATCGTCTGGTTCGAGTGGTAGCCCTTGTCGGCCACCACTTCCCTCGGCTCCACCTCTATCTCCGCCAGTTGCCGCTGCGCCTCGTCCAGCGTGTTCGGCAGCGAGGCGGTGTCTCCCCCCTCCATCGTCTGCACCGTCACGGCCACGACCGCGCCGGTCTCCATGTCGACCGCCTGCTCGAACTTGTGCGCCAGGCCGGTCCTGCCGTCCTTCATCTTCGTGATCCGCGCCTCCGGGTCGTGCGGATGCGCCCACTCCCGGTTCGAGCCCTTCTTCGGACGCTTCCGGTCCAGCTTCGCGAGGTCTTGCCGCGTCGGCGTCTCGATCCCGGACGCCCGCGCCACCTCCTCCAGCCACTCCTCGTAGCCCTTCCCGTCGTCGCGCCGCACGATCGAGCGCATCGCCGCGTTCGCCTCCAGCGTCGTCGAGTCCACGCCCAGCGTCTTGCCGCTCAGAAGACCCGACGCCTGCACCACCTCCAGCACCCGGCTGAACACCGCCGCGTGCGCTTCCACGCTCAGCCGCTTCCTCGTCTTCGACAGGCCCGAATGCTCCGGCGGGTTCCTCTCCAGCCCGTATCCGAGAAACTCACGCAGTGAAATCGAGTCCCCACACCGCCACGCAATCCCCCGCTCCGAGCCGATCCCTTCCAGATACCCCACCAGCAGCATCCGAAAATACACCCCGGGCGGTATGCCCGGCCGACCCCGCTTCTCCGCATAGAACTCGCGGCACGTCTCCTCCGCGAACTCGTCGAAACCCTCCTCCTCAAGCAGCCTGTTCAGTGCACGGTAGAAGGGGTTGCCCAGCGCGCGAATCTCGCTCGCCGCCACGAACAACTCCTGTTGCCGCCCCTTGCCCCGCTTGCCTATCGCCATCCCCGCCCTCCATGGCTGAGACCCCGGTTCGCCTGTAATCTAAATCACTTCTTATCGACGCTGCGGGTAGGAGTTTTTCCACGGGCTGCTAGTCCTCGGTCAACTCTATGTCCGAAAGGGGCCGCGAAACCACGGCCGCGTTCACCCCGCCGACCCCCATCGAGAGCTTTCCAGTGATCCCGTCCGGCAGCTCGCAACCCGAGTCGTATACGAAGGCATCGTGAACCGACGCGATCTCAGTATTGAGCTCGTTATGGGCAAGCGGCGTCGGAAAGACGATACCCTGCTCTGCGCCAAGGTATTGAGCCGTGAGCTCCCACCCTCCTCCGGCGCTCATTCCGTGCCCGAAGGTCCCCTTGCGCGCGGTAACGAGTACGTGCTCCGGAAGGACGTTTCTCATGTTCTCGACCTCCAGAAAGTCACCCGGCGTTGCCGTCGCATGTAGATCCCAGCTCACTACCCTGTCAGGGTCGACACCCCCCGCGTGAAGTGCCCTCTGGATCGCGGTCAACGGTCCTGGTTTCGACGGGGTGATAATATGGTCTGCATCCGCAGAGACCCCGACCGCCACCGGCTCCATGCCTAGGGGCCGAAAGCCCTTCGCCTCCATGTAGCTTCTCTCACCTACGATCCACACGATCGCGCCACCCGAGACATGCGTCCCTCGCAGTCCAGTGAGGGGCTTCGAGATTCTTCCGCCAGCGGCAACGACACGGGCGTTGTAAAAGGAGCCTACCGTCAGCGGGTGCGGCGGCGGGTCGGAGGCGCCAACCACCACAGCCCGAGCTTCTCCCCGCCGAATCGCGTCGATCGCAAGCTTGAGACATACTCCGAATGTGGCACAAGCCCCCACCGGTGCGAATGTGAAGCCAGTGATTCCGCCGATCATCGATACTTGCGAGGCCGGAATGTTCGGGATATTCCATAAAACGTTGGCCGATACCTGCGTCCACGGAGCATCGGGCGCGCCCCAGCGTTCCTTCAGTCTTGCCCGACGACGCTCCTTTTCCCGAAGCAAACTCAGCTTACCGACTTCGACCTCCCCTCCGACAGAGATCTCTTCAATCTCCGCGAACTCGGCCAGGTATTCCTGAAGGTCCGAAGAGCGGGCGGCCCAATATGCATTCCAGGTCCGGCTCGCGTCCTCCCGTTCGTCTTCGCCGTCAAACCCATCAGGCGATGCCGGCACGGGATCATCGTCGTCAGATTCGGGCTCAGCCTCCCCCGACGGACGGTGCTCCGCCAGCTGGTTGCGGAGGGGAGAGCAACGCTCCGGTTGAGCCCAGAATCGGTCCCAGACGCGCTGGGCCCGATCGAGCCTCAGTGAGGCATCGTGCACCGCGGCGAAAGCCCCGAGTCCCGTCCCCAGGTAGACGTGAGCCTCGGGCCCAAGCTCACGGAGTACCTCTTCAATCCCAGGGTTCTGACCCAGGGACTGGATGAACGCGCCTACGGCGTAGAGCGCGAACGGGTCCATCTTTGACATGAGCTGGGAAAACCGACTCGGTGGAAAGCGGGCGTCGATCCACTCCCGGTAGTCTGCGAAGTCGAAGTCCGGGTTGCCTACGAGGAACGTATTGGGCCCGAACCCATCGAAGGAATCCAGCCAGCTTTCGGAACGTTGCAGATTCTGGACGAATGCTTCGATGTTGGAGGAACGAGGCGCTACGATCCCCCACCCGTACACGCCGATCTGAGTCAAACGCGGGCCTCCCCGCCTTCGATGTATCTATCCAAGGGGGTACGCTCAGCCTCGGCTTTCGATCGGTACGTAATCCCTCTCCCCGCTCCCCTCGTAGACCTGTCTGGGTCGTGCGATCCTCTGTTCTTTGTCGCGGAGCATCTCTTCCCATTGCGCGAGCCAGCCGACGGTCCTAGGGATAGCGAACAGGACGGGGAACATCGCGACCGGGAAGCCCATCGCTTGATAGATGAGCCCGGAGTAGAAGTCGACGTTCGGATAGAGATTGCGCGAGACGAAATATTCCTCGTTCAGAGCGATCCTCTCCAGCTCAAGGGCGATATCCAGTAGCGGGCTCTTCCCCGTTACCGCGAACACGTCGTGCGCCGCTTCCTTGATGATGCTGGCCCGGGGGTCATAGGCCTTGTAGACCCGGTGCCCGAAACCCATTAGACGCCGTTCCCCGGCCTTCACGCTCTCCATGAAACCAGGAATGTTCCCCTGGTCACCGATTTCCCTCAGCATTCGAAGCACGGCCTCATTTGCCCCACCGTGGAGAGGCCCGTAGAGTGCCGCCATTGCGCCAGCAAGAGCCGAATACGGGTCTGAGCGAGAGCTTCCAATGACTCGCATGGCCGTGGTCGAACAGTTCTGTTCATGATCCGCATGCAGGATGAATAGGATGTCGAGCGCACGTTCCAATGCCGGGCTCGGACGATATTTCTCGCCGACCCTGAACAACATGCTCAAGAAATTGGCGGTGTAGGACAGCTCATTCTCGGGGTACACGTACGGTAGCCCCCGGTGGTGGCGGTAGCAGAAGGCAGCCAGCGTGGGCAGCTTGGCTACCAGTCGAATCGTTTGATTCCAGCGTTTCTCCTCGTCGTCGATGTCCTTCGCCCCGGGGTAGAAGGTTGAGAGCCCTGCCACGGCAGAGATCATCATGCCCATCGTATGCGCGTCGTACCGAAAGCCGCTCAGGAGCTTCGTGAGGTTTTGGTGGATGTAGGTATGGGAGGTCACGTCGCCAACGAAGCGGTCCAACTCGTCTCCTTTGGGCAGCTCGCCTCTCAGGATCAGATAAGCGACCTCCAAGAACGAACTCTTTTCTGCAAGTTGCTCAATCGGATATCCTCTGTAGCGTAGGATCCCCTTCTCTCCATCGATCTCGGTCACGGTACTACGCGTGGACGCGGTGTTCGTGAAAGCGGGATCATAAGACATCATCCCGAATTCATCTGGATCCACACGGATCTGACGCAGGTCCATGGCTCGGATGATGTTCCCGTCGAGGATCTCGATCTCATATTCCGTCCCCGTCCGATTGTCCGTTACCGACAAACTATTTTTTTTCGAACCGGCCCCGCTCCCACCCATTTGCTCCTCCATCCCGCTCCCGTGGATTGTCCCGGTCACCCGGGCGAAGTCCCTTGATACCCAAGGCATTCGGACAAGGGGCCGTAAGATACCACCATGGTCAGGAGCGAGGCTACCGGCTGGATCATCGCAGGGCGTAGGGACTCGGAACCCCAGGCGCGAACAGGGGTTGGGCGTAGCTGTCGTCCCTATCACCGCACCAGCTATTCCATCCACCGTTGTGGCCCTTTGGGCCATGAACGCAGTTCCCCCTAGACGTGGACCCGGCTTCGGAAGGGAAGGTGAATCTGCATGGCAGCCCGCAGCCTCAAGAAAGAGCTTGGTCTCTTGGACGTGTACGCTGTCGCGACCGGGGCGACCCTGAGCTCGGGATTCTTCCTTCTACCCGGTCTGGCGGCCGTTCAGGGTGGAGGTGCGATCCCGCTGGCCTACCTCGTGGCCGGTATCTGCTTGTTCCCAGGGTTGTTGAGCATGATGGAGCTCGCGACCGCAATGCCGAGGGCCGGGGGAATCTACTACTTCCTCGATCGCAGCATGGGGCCTCTAGTCGGAACGGTGGGCGGCTTCGGAACCTGGACCACGCTCGTACTAAAATCGGCCTTCGCGCTTGTCGGCCTTGGGGCCTACGTACGCCTCTACTTTCCAGGCGCCCCTGAGTGGCCCATCGCCGTGTCCTTTGCCCTCGGCTTCGGGGTCCTGAACCTCGTGGGCGTCAAGAGAGTCGGTTCGTTTCAGCTGATTCTCACGGGCACGCTGTTGGCCGTACTCGGTTGGTTTCTGGGTTTGGGAATCAGCGAAGTCAGCCCGGTTGATTTCAGTAGCTTCATTTCTCTCGACGCAGACTCGTTCGTCGCTACCGTGGGTTTGGTCATCGTTTCGTACATGGGGCTTACCAACGTCGCCTCAATCTCGGAGGAGGTAAGGAACCCAGAGCGGAACCTCCCCATGGGGATGGCGCTTGGTTTCCTCACCGCACTCGTTGTGTATGTCGTGGGCACCTGGATCATGGTGGCGGTCGTAGGCGTTGACGCACTCGCGGGAGACGGGGGCGACCTGACCCCTGCGGCGACCCTTGCGGGGGTTCTATCCGGCCCGATCGGCGCCGCCGTGATGACGGTCGCGGCCGTGCTGGCCTTTGCCTCCGTGGGTAACGCAGGCGTGCTATCTGCGAGTCGATATCCGCTTGCAATGAGTCGAGACCACGTTCTTCCGGCTGGGCTTCGCAGGATCAGCCGATGGGGGACCCCTCACGTCGCGATTTTCGCGACCGTCGGTCTGATCGTATTGGCCCTGACCATCCTCGATCCGACGCGTATCGCCGAGTTGGCGGGTGCATTCCTTCTAATCATGTTCGCGCTGAGTTGCCTCGCTGTCGTGGTCATGCGTGAGAGCGGCATCGCCTCGTACGATCCTGGATTCCGGTCCCCGTTTTATCCTTGGATCCAGATCCTCGGCATCGTGCTTCCCTTCCCCATCATCGTCGAAATGGGGTGGCTGGCCACCTTACTCAGTATCGGGTTTATCACCGTAGGTGTCGTGTGGTACACGTACTACGCTCGGGATAGGGTGACCCGGGAGGGGGCAATCTACCACGTCTTCGAGCGGCTGGGGCGTCAAAGAGATGAGGGCCTGGAGCGAGAGCTGAGGGAGATCCTCAAGGAGAAGGGACTTCGACCCGCCGACCCATTCGAGGCACTGATCACTGACTCACTCGTGGTAGATATTGCCACACGCACCACATTCTCCCAGATCGTGCATGAGGTCTCTGAAGCTCTTTCGGTGCAGTTCGGGATTCCAGCGGGAGACCTCGCCCGGGGCTTTCTAGACGGTGCATCAGCTGGAATCATACCGGCGTCTCACGGCGTCGTTCTTCCACACCTTCGGCTCTCCACGCTGCCGGAGCCGGCGATGGTCCTGGTACGAGCCCAGAGCGGGATTGGGCTCGATGTAAACGTCGGGGTTTCGGGCAATCCTCACGATAAACCGATTCAGGCGGCGTTCTTCCTGGCCAGCCCGGAGTCCGAGCCCGGACGTCACCTACGAATACTTGCCCAGATCGCGGGCCGTGTGGACGATGAGACGTTCCTGGAGGAGTGGCTCGAGGCAGGCGACGAGCAAGAGGTGAAGGAAGTCATGCTCCGTGACGAACGGATGTTCGTGCTTGACGTCCGCTCAGCTCATGCCAGCGACGGCCTGATCGGCAACCTGATCCGCGATCTATCTCTTCCGGAGAGCACACTCGTTGCCATGATCCGCCGTGGCTCCGAGTTCGTCGTGCCTCATGGTAGCACCCTGATCGAGGAGGGGGATCGCGTAACATTTCTCGGCGAACCCCACGGGATCCTGGACCTGCGCCACCGGTATGAGGACCGCTAGTTGTCGGTGCTCGAGGCAGACTCGGCCAATGTCACGTGCTGGAGCTGTTTGAGCGAAGCACCTCGTCGAGTCGCTGCGCAGCGGCGTCAGAGGCGGGATGCCCCAGGCCGTCACCCGCAGGACCGCCGGTCTCCAGGTTCCGGTTCGGGATCGCCTCGAACCCGTGTCTGACGATACGACGGCATTGTGCCGGGAATTCCACGATCGCCCGCTCAACCTCCCTGACCAACCATCCAGGAGGAGGATCGGCGGCGAAGAATCCTCGAGCGGGCGTGCGTTCTCCTGTAAATCGGGCGATCGTGTTCAGGGACGCCGTCGGGAGCCAACCGCCTGATCCGGTGTGAGCTTTCGGGCTGAATGTCGGCCTTCCCCGCGCGATACACTGCAAGCCCAGTGGCCAAAAACGACTGAGGCGAACGGCACGTCGATGCGAACGCAGGAGCTTGCTACGCACCCACTCGACGCCGTAGGCCTGGGCGAGGGCATCGGTCAGGTGGCCGATTCTGTTCGGATCGAAGTGGGGCCGGCCCGGTGGCCTCGAGACTCCACGGTGTCGCGAAAAAAAAGCGATGTCGAGCCCTACTTCGGTACTCACATGAGTAGCGACATCCTCTTCCGCGTCGATACGTCGTCGTTTGTCCCCGTAGAGCCGTTCCCCTACCGCCCGTCCTATCATCGGGTGAATCTCGACATCCCCGAGGATATGGGTGGCCCAACCCCACGCAAACGCTTCGTCCGCCGAGGTCTGGGCAAGGTCCTTCAGCGCGCGTGCCAGTGCCGCGGGACGAACGTAGTGTGCAAGCTGCGAGATGAATCGATCTACGCCGGGGATAAACCCCATGTCCGGCGCCAAGGCACCGTGGATGAATGCGCTCTTGATCTCCGGTTGCGCAACATCGAGGGGAGCCGATGCCGGGTCACGGCGCCAGTTGTCGAGAACGCGGTCCGCAAGGAGGAGGTGGATGGTGGCGCAAGGCATGGTGGGCCGTCCTACCCATCCCCCCGCGAGCGGATCCTGGGTACTTTGAGATTGTGACGTCGCACACGGATGGCCGCACAGCTGAGGTGGCCGACCGGTTCTCAACGAGGAGGCGGTGCCGAACGGTATGACTGATGACACGACCGCCGTCGATGGGCCCCTCAAGATCTTGGTCGTTGATGATGAGGCCACAATGCGGGACGTGCTCGAGATGCGCCTCCAGCAGTGGGGGTTCGAGGTGCTATTGGCGGCTGACGCAGGGGCTGCGGAGGCTTTGGTTCTCAGGGAAAATCCCGACTTGGTTCTATCCGATGTGGTGATGCCCGAGACGTCCGGCCTCGAACTACTCCGGAAACTCAAGGGAGAAGATCCTGATCGCCCGGTGATCCTCCTTACGGCGCACGGTACGGTAGAGATGGCCGTGGACGCTATCAAGGAGGGGGCGCTTGACTTCCTCACAAAGCCTATCAACTACGCCAATCTGAAGGCAGTTCTTGATGAGGCCCTGCGTGACCAGGAGGTTCTCGCCCGATCCCGCAGGGCAAAAGTCGCCTTGGCCCGGGAACAGGGGTTTGGTCCCTTCAGTGGTACGAGTCCGCCGATGAAGGCGGTCTACGAGCTGATTCAGGATCTAGCCAAGAGTGATGCTTCTGTGCTGATCACCGGCGAGAGCGGTACGGGGAAGGAACTGGCCGCAAGAACGATCCATGAGCTGAGCAAGCGCCGGGGGCAGCCTTTTGTGGCTCTGAATGCCGCCGCGATCCCGTGAGAGCTCGTGGAAAGCGAGCTCTTTGGCCACGAAAAGGGCGCCTTCACCGGAGCGAGTGCTGACCGCATGGGTTGCTTCGAGCTCGCAGACAAAGGGACCCTCCTCCTCGATGAAATCGCCGAGATGCCGATTGAGCTTCAGCCGAAGCTGCTAAGGGTCCTGGATGAGGCTCGTTTCCGGAGAGTGGGCGGGAAAAACGAAGTTTCGGTTGATGTAAGAACTGTATCCGCAACCAACAAGGACCCGCGTCACGCGGTTCGGGAAGGCATCCTCCGAGAGGATCTGTACTATCGCCTCAACGTCTTCACGATCCGTCTTCCCTCGCTGAGAGAGAGAGAGGGAGACATCGCGCTCACGGCTCAACACTTCGTAGATGTGCTACGTGAGAAACACGGAGCTCGTGCCCGGGCAATCAGAGACACGACGCTTGAGCTTATGGAGCGGTACCGCTGGCCCGGCAATGTCCGTGAGCTCAAGAATGTGATGGAGCGGGCAGTGATCCTCGCGACGGGCGAGTGGATCGAGCCTTCGAACCTCCCCCCCTACATTCGAGACCCTGCGCTCGACGCAACGGAAGCCCTCGTGATCCCATCTGGGCTGACCGCAGCTGAGCTGGAGAAGCGCCTTATCCTTCAAACCCTGGATGAAACGGGAGACAACAAGGCGGCGGCCGCGCGCCGACTTGGACTCAATGAGAAAACGATCCGAAACAAGCTGAAGTCCTACGGGATTGACCGCTGAGTGAGCTCGGGCGGGCGATCAGCGGTCAGGCGTCGCGGCAAACGGCGCGTCTCTCCTCGTGTCCGGCGCGCCAGCAGGAGCACGGTTCAGGTCAATGCTCTTTAGCTGGTCCACGGTCTCCGTCAGTCGCTGCAGCGCCTGTTCCTGCTGGTCTATCATGACTTGTACAGCGTCCAGGTCTCCCAGTAGCGCCTGGACCCAGGCCGCTTGAATCCCGAGGCCATCGTTTGGAAACCGCACGCGAAGGTAGTCCAAGAGGGTCGCTGCCCATTCCAAATCCTGGAACGGACTCGACGGGAAGAGGTGAAGCAGCGCCATCGCCCAGACGGCTTCGCCCGTATGCTGTGCCGAATCTTCGTCTCTCATCACGCTCAAGAACTGCTCGTAGGCCGCGACGTGTTCGGCTTCAGCAAGGAATGACCATCCGGTGACGAGCCTGATTTCCGCAGGTGAGAAGCTGACCTCCGTTGGTGCTTGGGCTCCCGCGAGGACCGAAACCGGCTCCGGAGCCGGGTCTGGAATCGGCATTGCGATGGTCGCCGCTTCCGGCATCGACGCGGCGCAACCGGACACGGCTCCCAGTATGACCAAACTCAATGCGACTTTTCCGGTCCGGTTTCGCCTCCGTGCCGAAGTGGGGGCAGCCGTCTCTGGTTTCACCGTCGCGGGTTCAACGGTCGCGAGCTCTATTTCGCCTCGCCACTGGGCGGGAACCTTAGGAACGAGAACCTGGAAGATCGATCCCCTGTCGATTCCATCTTCGACCCAGATGGCTCCTCCATGGCCGAGAACGATCCGAGACGCGATTGCTAGACCCAGGCCGACCCCCTGACCCCTCAGCCGTTCGCCACGCCTGACCTGATGGAATTTTTCGAAGATCCCATTCTTGTGACGATCGGGCACCCCCGGCCCCTTATCTCGAACAGAAAGAAGGAGGAAGGGCCCTTCCTCTGACTGGGCAAGCGTCTGCCCTTGAGGACACGCGGCGGGGGGTGCGTCCAACTCCGAAAGAAACAGGCGAATCCGCCCGCCTGTCGGCGAGAACTTTATGGCGTTGCCGACAAGATTGGCCACAACCTCACGCATGCGGTTCCGATCGCAAAGGAGTTCGGTGTGCCCGACATCCAAGGTCAACGAAGTCTGCAACCCTCTCTCTTCGGCAACCGGTTGCATCTCGTCGAGAACCGACACAATCAAGTCCGAAGCGTCGTGGACCGCCGGGACGAATCCACGTGTCCCTGCTTCCATCCTGGACGTCTCAAGTAGATCTGAGATCATGCCCGACAAGCGACCGGAACTCGATCTCGAAAGCTCGAGCAGGTGGGCTTGTTTTGATGTTAGCGGCCCGGGAAGCTCTTCCAGAAGCACTTCGATCGTCTCCTGGATGGCGGCGAGTGGGGTCTTGAGCTCGTGAGAAACATGTGAGACGAAGTCTCGCTTCAGGGTTTCCAGTTCATCCAATCGCGCGGCCATCCGATCGAAATCCTTCGCCAGGCTCGACAGCTCTCTGGGCCCGTGAACTCGAAGGCGATGCTGGAAGCGACCCCTTGCGATCTCTCTCGTTCCCCGAGTGAGCCTCTTGAGAGGGCCAGAGATAGAGCGATAAAGGAGGAAGCTGAGGAGAGCCGCCAGGGAGAGCGCAGAGCCTGCGGAGATCCACGCGACGAATCGAGCCCGCTCACTCGCCTGGGTAGACGATTCCGCTTGCTCCGCGATGACTGCCTCGTTCACCGCAATCAGCTCCTCAGCCTCGATGCGGAGGTCGCCCAGGAGGGCTTGGATCTGGCTCAAAAGCTGGAAGGGGAGCACGGTGACGGAACCGGGGATCAGAGACGGTGCGACACTGCGGTACTCCGCCCACCCCTCCTCGATCCGGATCCTCACGTCCTCCTCGCGGTCGGCGAAACCAACCTCCGAGAGAACCTGAAGATCCTCCTCTACGGCTGCCTCCCACTCCCGCCACTGTGTTTGGTAGTCAGGATCAGGAAGCACTGCGAATTTTTGGGCGAATTCCTGGACCCCATCGAGAGATTGCAGGAGTCTTATCGAGATCCGAGAGCCCTCCATCGTGATTAGAGAGACCTCTCGATTGATTCGCTGCAAACGCTCGACCTGGGAAAGCTGGTACGCGACGGTCGCGAAAAGCAGGCCGGCCATGATGAGGAGACCTATCGAGACTCGCGTGGTGATCCTCATCAGTCGATCGCTTCGAGTTCAGGTCGATCGCTTCGAGCTTAGAATATGCGGCGCCTCCGGTGCTCGACCCGGTGCTCACCAACCTCTTGCACCCCCTGAGTCCTTGCAGGGTCCGCGGGGACGAGAGCGCCAACGCCGGACGACCGTTGGATTCTCCGAAATCGATCACCATCGAGACGCGGCGGTTCTGCCATCCAGTCTCGCCAGGACCTTGCGAATCCGAAACGATCTGCCGTTCCGGTGCCTCTCCGTAGCTCACCGCCCGCATCCTATCGGCGGGCACACCCTCGCCTTCAAGGTACTCAGAAACTGCTTCGGCGCGCTCTTGACCAAGCCTGAGGTTGTACGCCTCGCTGCCCGAGGGATCGGCGAAACCCTCGACGGTGATGATCGCTTGCTGGTAGTACCCGCTGACCACCTCAGCAAAGCGATTCAGAATGGCTTCATCCTCCGTTCGGATGGAAGCGTCGTCGAAGGCGAAGTGGACGGGGGCGCTCAAGCGAATCGCGGACTCGAAGCGCTCGACAGTGACTTCGAAGTCGCCGCGAAGCTCGCTGAGGTCCGACTCCAAGGCTGCAAGTCGGCGGTCCATCTCATCGTCCATTTCGTCCATTCGGTCGCCCAGACGGTCCTCGACAGCCACGTCCTGAGCCTGCATCTGAGCCTCCATCTCCTGCCTGAGCTGATCCAGCTCCGTAGCGAACTGCTCCTCATTCACATGGGCGCATCCGATAGCAACAAGAAAAAGGCTCGCGACGACCGCAGCGCGAATACCAGTGCCAGTCGATCGTTTGATTCTCGATGTCCACATTCTGTTTCGCCTCATCGTTCGGAGTTGGGTCGCGTTTGTCCCCTGCCAGAAAGGCAAATGGGGTGCCACAGTCGGGTTGAACCACGATAACCAGCTCAACCGCGCCAAGTTAGCGCGAGCTCTTGCCGGAGGCGAGTGAGTCCCATCTTTAGTTGAAATTGAAGCGGCCTCCGACCTCAGGTAACGTGGGTGTGCGAGCACGCCACGGGACCAACAAAAGAGGAAGGAGGCCACCGATGGGAAGGATGCCGAGGCTGGTTGAGCGGGGCAAGAAGGACCGGCGGCTTGGGGAACCGAGCGAGATGAGTTGGGAGGAGATCCAGGCGCTGGAGCTGGACCCGCGAGTGGAGCTGATCCGGCAGCTGATTCCGCTTGGACTGGCGGAGGTGAGCCGGATGCTCGAGGAAGAGGTAGAGGAGCTGGCCGGGCGGCGGCACGCCCGAAAGGGGGACGACGAGAGCGGATACCGGCACGGGCACAACCCCGGGTCGGTGAGGTTGGGCGGCCAGCGGCATCCGGTGCGAGTACCTCGGGTGCGGGGCCGGGCCGGAGAGGTGAGGCTCGCATCGTACGAGCGACTCCACGGCTCGGCCGGAGAGGTGGACGAGGGGCTCTTTCGGAAGGTGCTGCTCGGGATCTCATGCCGAGACTACGAGGCGGCGGTCGAGGCGGTGCCCGGAGCGATCGGGCTGTCGAAGTCGAGGGTCTCGCGGGAGTTCAAGAAGGCCACCGCCGCGAGGCTGAAGGAGTTTCAGGAGCGGGACCTCTCGGTCTATGACGTGGTGGCGCTCGTCCTGGACGGGAAGAGCTTCGCCGAGGACGAGATGGTGGTGGCGCTCGGCGTGACGCTTGAGGGGGACAAGGTGTTCCTCGGCTTCGTCCAGACCGACACGGAGAACGCGGTGGTGATCCGGTCCTTCCTCAGGGGCCTGAAGGACCGAGGTCTCGATCTGTCGGCCGGAGCGCTCGTGGTGATCGACGGGGCCAAGGGGCTCCGGAGCGGCGTGCTCGCGGCCTTCAAGGACCAGGTGCTGATCCAACGGTGCCAGTGGCACAAACGGGAGAACGTGATCTCGCACCTGCCGAGGGCGGAGCAGAAGAACTGGCGCCGGCGACTCCAACGTGCGTATCAACGGCCCACGTACAAGGAGGCCGCCCAGGCGTTGAAAACCCTCAAGCACGAGCTCGGCGAGGTGAACCAGTCTGCCGTGGCCAGTCTAAACGAGGGGTTCGAGGAGACCTTGACCCTCCACCGGCTCGGGGTCTTCCCTCTGGTCGGCCGGTCGCTGAAGACCACTAACGTACTCGAATCCGTCAACGCCATGGCCGAGCAACGCTGCGGACGAGTGGATCACTGGAAGACCTCGAGCCAGAAGCACCGATGGTTCGCGACCGTGTTACTCGAGATCGAGCCCCGGCTCCGGAGGTTGCTCGGCTACCGGCACCTCCCGCTCCTCAGGGCCGCGATACAGAAGGAGCTCGGGATCACCCTTCCCGAGAGCAGTTCACATGCCGTCGCCTGACGAGGGGGTCGCTCCAGTTTCAACTAACTTTGGGATTGACTCCCGGAGGCTAGAGGTACCCACCAGCGTGCTCTGTCACGGGAGATCTTTCCGGACGCGAGGGAACTCTTCCCGCTCCGGCAGTGCCCCGGCCTACGTGGCGAGGATCAAACTTCACCGATGAAGGGGACCCCCCGCTGCTTCTGACGCCGGTGAACAACGAACTGGTGGACCGCTAGGCCCCCGAGATACAGTCCGCTGAGTCCGATGTGCGAAAGGGCGAACGCCTTCAGCGTGCCAGGATGGGTGACCGACTGAATGAAGTAACCCGAGACCGCCATTGGCAGGAACACAAATGCTAAGGTCAAGCCGCTCCTTCGGCCCAGGACAACCGCCAGCCTGTAATGCTTCCAAACATGGCGCACGAGAATCAACCCCAGCGCAATGAGTAAGAGCGGAGATATCAAGATGTGCGCTTTCAAGAACCACGGCTCGAGGGGATGGTTTATCACTGAGAACGTGTCCGGGTTCTCCATTAGATACTTGGTACAGAAGTAGGCAATGCCCGTAATCCCTGTAAGTGCAGAAGCAACCCAGATTGACCACTTCTCGAATTCGTTCACCCTCCGAACCCGTTCTCGAGTGGGTCGACGACCTGGTGTAGAGCGAGTACGCGACGAGCAGCCCGGGTCAGGGCACCTGCCGTCAGTGTCGCGCCCGTCATGTTGATAACGCCCCTATTCACGGCGAGTTGATCGGTCAGTTCCATACCTCGTAGCTGCTCGATCCACGTATTCGAGGCCATGTACTCAGGAGGCTCCATGAAGCTGAGCACTTCCACCCGATCAATAGTCCCGCTCGGAGCGACGAGGACCATTGCAACCTCGCGCACCGTGCGCACACGGTGCGCGTCGAAATAGGCGACGCCCAGTGGTCGCCCGCCGCTTCGGCCGACATAGTACGTGACCACCCGCTGGTCCATGCGGATGTCCGCACCCGCCAACCCTCTAGCCATCTGAAGCTGGTCCTCGTCCAGGAACGCCGTCTCACGCTCCACCACAGCAGATCGGGGAAACGCCAGCTCGAGCGCTTCGGCCTGTGAAAGAAACACCTGCGCAGAAGCGATGGCCGGGAACGCCGTGACCCCAACAGCCGCATACCTGGCACACTGCCAAAACCGCTGAAGGAGTGCCGTACATCGCCGTGGGGTCATACCGCGTGTCGCATGGCTAGTGCGCTCAGAAGAGATAGCCGAGGGCGACATTGAATTGATCGACACCAGTTTCGGCATCGTTCTGCTGCAGCTGGTAGTCCATCTTGCCAACGATCTGCGGAAGTGGCTTCCAAGAGAGTCCGAGTGTAAGAATTGTCAGGTCGTTAGCTGGATTCGCCGCGAAGCCCTCGGGCACACTGGTCTGTGTATCGACGACCTCGTAGCGCAGGTAAGGAATCAACTGTTGGGCCGCGGCGGTACTCGTGAACAGATCGTAACCCACCTGGAGGTAGCCCCCTCCTAGACTCTCGCCGACCGAGGCAGCACCGGTGAGACCCTTGAGCGCGTTGAGATCGGCGACGTCACTGACATCGGCGAGCGCAACGAGAGCCCTGAGGTCGAACCCCCGCGCTCGATAGTCGAGGTGGCCCTCCCAGATCAGAGTGAGAGCCTCGACTGTCGCCCCATTCTCGAGCCTACGGCCATGTCCCGAGTTCCCAAGGTAAAGAGAGGTTCCGGCCGTCAGACCCAACACTCCCCTCCAGTCCACCCTTCCAACGGCCGAGAAGTCCTCCGCGATCGCCTTGGATCCGTTCTGCCGCCCACCGCGGAGCCCCGTGGCGCTGAAACCCGAGGCCTCGGAGGAGCCACCTCCAACGCCGTCGAGAGAGTTCATTAAGTAGAGCCGGTAGTCGAAGGACGAGATCTGGCCGAAGACTCCGAATCCGATCTCCCTCCAGGTGGTCGGGATGATCCGGCTCTCGGTGACCGGTCGATGCGCTCCAAGGAAAACTGGAGGTTCATGGAGCTCATTGACGAATCCCATCGGGCTGAGCAGGAGCCCGGCCCGGAGCCCGAGCCCCGGACGAAGCCGATAGTCCAAGTACGCGAACTCCAATGAGGCGGATCCCGTGCGATCGGTCGACCCATGCTCGAACTCGATCTCGGTGTTTAGGAGGAAGCGATCGTCGAACTTGTAGCCCACGTAGATGATGCCACGAAGCGCATCCACCTGGTCGGTCTTCGCCGAGGGGCTCCCGTCCTGACGCGAACCCACAAAATTCTCGTATATGAACTCCCCGTAACCACCAATGGACACGCCCTGTTGCACCCCATAGACCCTCGAAGCAGCAGGTCCAAAACCGAGGACACTCGTGTCGGCCGGTACAGCGACGTCGCTCCCCAGCCTAAGCTCCTCGAGCTCGAGCGTAAGCGCCTCGATGCGCCGCTCGATCTCTCTGAGATCCAGACTGTCTACAGAGGCGTCCTGAGCATGGACGCGTACCGTTGTCGTATGGACCGTGATGAGCCCGACTAGAATGTGCAATACGATCGCTGGTACTCGTCCGCCAGGTTCGGATCGATCAGCTGTCATTCTGTCGGCTAACCAAGGAGCGCGACCCACGCAGCCGCTTCGGGCTCTCGAGCCACTGGGCCATCTTTTGATTTTCCATTTTCTTGAGCTTCCCGTCGCCTCCTTTCACGAGGAAGAGGATACCGAGATCGGTACGCTCCTCGGCCCAAGACATCCCAGCTTCCGGGCCGAGCACGAAAAGGGCCGTCGCTACCGCATCCGCAGCGAAAGCATCTTCGGAAACGACGGTCACGCTTCCCCAGGGAACTACGGGTAACCCCTCCCGCGGATCGATGATGTGAGAAAGTTGCCTTCCGTCCACGACATGGTTTCGCTCGGAGGCCCCACTCGTCGCTACCGAGACGCCGGACAGGCGGAGTTGTACCGCCGGCTCGAAGCGCCTGTCCGGGTGTGCAACCGAGACCAACCACCCAGTTTCGGTCCCGCCCTCGGAGCCGAGCGCGATGAGTTGACCTCCAAAGTCCAACATCGCGTCTTCCACCCCTGCCGCGACCAGCGCCTGCACCGCTCCTCGTAGCGCGGCGCCCTTACCAAAGCCCCCGGTATCGATCCAGGCGTCTCGATCCCTCCTCATCGCAGTGGCCGACGCAAGATCAAGATCGATCGCCTGAGCCCCCACGGCCGAGAGCGCGGCGCTCAGCTCGGACCCCCTCGGGATCCTTCCCGAGCTCCTAGTCCCCCAACTATCCACGAGGGCGCCCACGATCGGTTGGAAGGCCCCCCCGGTCTCTTCGGACCAATGGACGGCTTCTGCGAGGAGTTGATTGAGATCGTCGGAAAGACCCACGACGGATGTCACCTTCGCCCGGTTAATAGCGGAAATCTCGGAGTCTTGGGTCCAGCTACTGAGCAGTGTTTCATGCCTTTGGGCAGCGGCGATTGCGGCGTCGATTGCCCAGATGCCGGCGCGTCGGTCGGTGGATCGAACTCGCAAGTGCAGCCGGGTGCCCATGAGAGAGCGCGCTCTCTCAACCCAAACACCTTTGTGCTCCGCTCGCGGCGGGGGCAGGGTGTCGGTCGCAGTGATACTTGGGCCAAATCCGACAACGATACCAAGTAGTACCAGGGGCGCGGAAACTGAGGGCCTGCCCGCCCCCCATTTGCCAATTCTGAGTCTCGACACGGCCCCTACCCGATCCCATGTCCCAGTAGATGAGAACGATTCTCATGCTCAAAGCGAGAAATATGTAATGCCCCTGGCGTCTGGGCGTCAAGGGAGAGTCCGAGCCTCCTTGCCCTTGAGGTATCCGGTTCCTACCGTCAAGATCGCAGCCATGTCGTCCCAATCCCTGAGACAGATACCGACGCACGGGGAACAACCGGAGCCGACCCCCAAAATGCACTCGATTCCTGGCAGATCCTCGTTAGCTCAGGCCCTTGTGTTCTCGGTTGCGATGGTTTCCCTGCTTCCCGGGATCGACACCAGGCTTACGCTCTCTGCTCAGGCCGGTTTGGCCGAGGTGGAACGGCATGTCGAGGCGGCCCGGGCCGCGGCTGGCGAAGAGCACACCGGTCTCCTCTACTCGTTATGCGAGATACCTGGCCTAGATCAGGATCTGGACGGACCGGTAGCTCGTAGGGGGATGCCAGAGTGGTACGCCGAACCGGCTCGAATCTCCCGGGATCGACACCAGGCTTACGCTCTCTGCTCAGGCCGGTTTGGCCGAGGTGGAACGGCATGTCGAGGCGGCCCGGGCCGCGGCTGGCGAAGAGCACACCGGTCTCCTCTACTCGTTATGCGAGATACCTGGCCTAGATCAGGATCTGGACGGACCGGTAGCTCGTAGGGGGATGCCAGAGTGGTACGCCGAACCGGCTCGAATCTTCGACAACCTCTACTTCCTCGGCACAAGATCCCTCAACTCCTATGCAGTCACGACTTCTGAGGGAATCGTCATCATCGACCCCATGTTCGCCGACAACGTCGATCTGGCCATCGTGAGAGGGCTTGAACAGCTGGGGTTGGATCCGGCGGACATTACACACGTGATCGTGAGCCATGGGCACGGAGATCACTACGGCGGGGCGCTACAGCTGCAGCGAGAGTACGGAGCGCAGGTCCTTCTCTCCGCAGCGGATTGGGATCTAATGCTTGAAGGGGGGGGAGGACAGCCGAAGCCTGCGCGTGATGTGGTAGTGGAGGACGGCGAAGCAGTCACCATCGGCGATACCGCTTTCGAGTTCACCTTGACGCCAGGTCATACGGCTGGGACCCTATCGACGATCTTCCCCGTGAGGGAAGGCGATGTCAGCCACATGGTCGCCATCTGGGGGGGGACGTCCATGCGCGAGAATCTCGCCGTGTATCAGGAATACGCAGCTTCAGCTCGTAAATTCGAGGAGGCGGTACGAGAGGCGGAAGTCGACGTCATTCTCTCGAATCACGGAAGATACGACAACGCGCACAGGAAGATGCTAACGCTGGCGGATCCAGACCGCGAAGAGGGCGACCCGCATCCCTTCGTGATCGGTCCCCAGGCAGCCGCCAACTACCTCGAGGTCGCCTGGGAGTGCGCTGCAGCAGCTCTTGTTAGGCTGCCTTCCACGTTGGAGTAGTTGGCCCCTCAGCGGGCGGCGCGAGGGTACCGAATCTCCTCCACTAGCTGCCGCACCTCCTCGGGCGGCGGGTCCGTCACCCGCGAGATCCCCCATGTGACCGCGAAACCCAGAACCATTCCGAGGGTTCCGATCCCCTGCGGTGAGATGCCGAACAGCCATGGCTCCAACCCGATCCCGAACCCGGGCGCCACGGTTACGATGTAGCAGGCGGTGAATGTGAGGCCCGCTGCCATACCTGCGATCGCACCCTCTTTGGTGGTTCGCGGGTCAAAGATTCCAAGCACGATCGCGGGGAAAAAAGAAGCCGCCGCCAACCCGAACGCGAAGGCAACCACTTCCGCCACAAACGCGGGAGGATAGATCCCAAGCAGTCCTGCGAAGAGCACAGCGACGAGCATCGACCCCCGCGCTACCAGTAGTTCTTCGCGCTCGGTAGCGCGCTTCCTGAGGAATTGCTTGTAAATGTCGTGTGAGAAGGACGAGGCGATCACAAGCAACAGACCGGATGCCGTCGAGAGTGCAGCCGCAAGGCCTCCCGCGACAACGATGGCCATAACCCAGCTGGGAAGCCCCGCGATCTCCGGGTTCGCGAGGACCATTATGTCCGGGTCGATTCCGAGCTCGTTGGCGCTTCCAGGGTCTGCAAGGTCACCCGGCCCGTAGTCGATGATTCCGTCGGCATCCTTGTCCGAGAAGCGGATGAGGTCCGTCTCCTCCCAGGATCGAAACCACTCCGGCCGTTCCGCATACGGCCGTCCGACCACCGTGTCGACCAGGTTGAACCTGGCAAAAGCGGCGACGGCGGGAGCCGTGGTGTAAAGAAGCCCAATGAAGAGAAGCGCGAACACCCCCGTCCAGCGGGCTCCGCTGACGGTCCGCGTCGTGTAGAACCGGATGATTACGTGAGGAAGCCCCGCTGTCCCACACATTAGGGCCATGGTTATCAAGAAGACGTTCAGAGCGGAAAGGCTGGTAAAGGGGGCCGTGTACGCTTCAAACCCGAGGTCCGTCATGACGCCGTCCAGGCTCGACGCCACCTCCGGAAATGCGATCTGCGGAATCGGGATCCCAGTCAACGACATCCCTATGCCAACCGCGGGAATCAGGAAGGCCGTGATCAAGACGAGGTACTGCGCGACCTGAGTGTAGGTGATGCCCTTCATTCCCCCGAGGATAGCGTAGAACGCTACAACCGCCATTCCCACGATTACGCCTGCGCCGATGGGGATCTCGAGGAAGCGAGAGAAGACGATTCCGGCACCTCGCATCTGACCCGCGACGTAGGTCATCGAAATGATGACCGCGCAGAAGGCCGCGACGACGCGCGCTGTTCCAGAGTAGTAGCGTGCGCCGATGAACGCCGGTACGGTGAACTTTCCGAATTTTCTCAGAAAAGGGGCGAGGAGTAGCGCCAGGAGCACATACCCGCCGGTCCATCCCAGAAGGTAGATCGCACCGTCGAAACCGAGGAACGCAATCAGTCCAGCCATTGAGATGAAGGACGCCGCGCTCATCCAATCGGCAGCTGTGGCCATGCCGTTTAGCACGGGATGCACACCTTGTCCCGCGACGTAGAAACCCTTCGTGCTCGATACGCGCGACCAGATCGCGATAGAAATGTACAGCAGGAACGTCAGCCCGATCGCGGCGGCAATGTCAACCTGGACTTCCATCTCAATCCCCGTCGTCGTCGACGTCGAATTCTCTATCGAGCTTGGTCATTTCCCGTGCATAGATGAAGACAAGCAACCAGAACACATAGATCGCCCCGTTTTGGGCCACCCAGAAGCCTAGGGGTCCTCCCAGAAAGCTGACCCGGCTCAGGACCGGAGCCAGTACGATCGCCAGCACATAGCCAACCAGGAACCAGATGGCAAGGAGCCTGACGGTAAGCCGGAGTGTTCTTCGCCAATACGCTTCGAGGGCGCTCGTGTCGACGCCCACCTCAGGTACGACCGGGCGGTCTGATGCCTGCAAAGTAAAATGCCTCCTTCAAGGGACCTCCAAAGAAAAAACACCGGCGAGCAGGGCCGGATACGTTATCCTGGAGGGAATCCGTGCAGTATAGGGTCCTTCTCCGGATCCGGGCGAGTCCCACCCGAATCGGGTTCTTGGAGCCAGGAGTAGAAACAACTGTTCCCGCGACGGCATGATCGTGGCAGATTAAGGGATCCAAGTAAGGGACGCCTGCGAGGAATAGGGATTTGGTCACCAAACCCGAGTCGGCAACTGAAATGGCGCTGGTTGCATCACTGTCCCTCAAGCTGGTACTCGCGGTCGCCGCCATGAGCGCAGCCGCCCGAGGCGAGTTCGAGTGGGCAGGTTGGGCGATGGTATTGGCCGCGGTGATCGACCTCGTCGATGCACCGCGTTTTCGACCTGGCCTCCAGGCCGTGGGGTCCGGACGGCGATTGACAATCGAGGTGAACGCACTGTGCTTCGGCTTGGGCCCCGCGGTTGTCGCCCATCAAGTCTTTCTGCGGTCGGAGCCCTGGGGTTGGGCGCTCGCTGTGCTATACGCGATCGGGGCAACCACGGGCATCGCCAAATAGAGACTGGAGCCGGACCGTCGCTCTAGACCGGCCATTCAGGGGCTTCCCGCATCGGCGGCCGGCGCCCTTCTCGTTACGATCTACCCATTCTTCAATGCGGAGGCAGTAGCGCCATTGGTGGGGGGTCTCCCGAGCGCACAGGAAGCCGGTGGGCTCGTGATTTGTCTCTTCATTCTGATGGTGGGCCCCATTTCCTATCCCGTTGCTCCACGGGTGTCATTTCGCCGGGGCTCACGCGCAGCGTCGATCTTGTTCGCTGCTGGCGCCGTGGCCGCGATCGCGATCCCGCAATACATCGTATTCCCAGCCTTCGCAGTTTACGTATTCTGGGGCATCGCGGAGAGTATGACCCCGGTGCTGGCTGACGGGATCTTAGAGGGCAACCCAGGTGATGAGGCAAACATCGTCCAAGATGATTCCGCTGACCGAACTCGAGTATCCCCGACGTACAGGGCTCGCTCGACGTGGGAGTGATTGACAGCGACGTATGCGGCGGATTCCGCCTAGTTAAGCCGTTGTCGGGCCGAGTTCCGCCGCTTTCAGCTGTGTCTCCGCCGAGTTTCGCCGCGTTCGGGGACACAAATTGGACACACCTCGGAAGACGCCATCTAGCCAGCCACCTCCGCCACGATGCGGTCGATCTCGGCTCGGAAGCTCGGGGCGAATCGAAGCCGAACGTCTGCCCAGAAGGTTCGGCGGGCCACGGCTGAAGTGCCCTCGGTCACAATGAAGCGCCGACGCTCTCTGCGAGCCTCGAACTCTTCGTCTGTAAAGAGACCTCTCTGAAATTGATAGAAGGAATTCTCCCACTCGCGCTACCGAGCTGCGCCACGCCCCGAAGTCCTTCTATTACAGAGTGTATCTCGAGAGGTCTGGTGATCGGTCATATCTCAAACTGTGCCCGACGACGCGTGATGGTGTGGCGCAGATTCATGCCTTACTCCACGACGGTTACCGTTCCCTCCATCCCGGCGTGGATGGTACAGACGTATACGTATGTGCCGGTCGTCGCGAACGCGTTGGCATGCATGCCGACGTCTTGGGTAGGCGAGCTCTCCGGGCGGGGCGTGGGGCCGTTCGTGTGGGTGACGTTGTGGAAGGTCTCCCCGGGGCTCCACGTCCAGGTGACCGGCCCGCCGACCCGGACAATCAGGCCCTGGGGAGCGAAGAAGTTGTCTCCCACCGTCACTGAACCCGACGGGGGCGGGCTCATCGCCGTCGCCATGAAATCGGCCGGCGGCAGGCCCGGGACGCTCGCCATAACCGATTGGGACGCCTCCGCCGGGCCGAGCGTGTGTGTGGCCGAGGCGACGCCGTCCGCGTCGGTCGCCACCTGCTGCGGATCCACCGTGCCGGCACCCGAAACGACTGACCAGGTCACCAGCACACCCGAAACCGGCTCTCCGTTGGCATCTTGGGCCGTGACTCGGTACGGAGCGGGCAGCGGATTGTTGAAGTACCAGGACTGCTGGTCCCCACCGCCCTTCACGAGCTCCGTCGCCTCAAGGGTCAATTGAGGCTCCATGGGGTCGTTACTGCCGGCGCACCCGATGCCGAGAAGCACGACGACAACGGCCGGAGCCAACGCGATTCTCATCACGTGCCGATCTCGATGAAGGCCGAGCGACCGGCAAGGGCGAGGGGCAGTACTCGCGCCACCTCACCCTCGCCGGGTCCAGGCTTACGTAGGCCCGACCTGACCGCGGATCTCTCCCCCAGGGAACGCGGTGGTGTGCACGTTGACGTAGGCGTTCCCGTTCCGCAGCAGTACAACGAGTGAATCGATCGGAATACGCGAGCGCGTGGCGGCGCCCGCGACGAGGACCCCGTCGATCGTGCCGGTTCTGCAGGCCGGTCCATCGTCGGAGTTGCAGAGGCCTTGAATGACGCCTGTGTTGACGCCCACGGATGCGGGGCCGTGAATGTGGACCGTGGTCACCTCATTGAGGCCCGCGACGATGCCCGTGACGTCGATGTTGTACAGAAGGGTCTGCCCCACGACCGAGAAGCTCGCGGTGCCAGTCGCAGCGCTCCCGGTCCCACCTACCACATTCGCCCCGTTCATGGACGCGGTGAAGTTCTCGATTCCCGACGGCCCGGCCGGCCCTTGTGGCCCCCCTGCGCCAGGCGGCCCTTCCGGCCCTGCCGGCCCTACTGGTCCGGCGTCGCCCTCGCAGGCGGCCAACGTGCCGATGGCCGCGAGTACGGCAACCGTTCGGACGACGTATCTTCCCATGGAATCCCCCTTGGAAACAATGATGGGTCAATGATATGCATGGATATGCACATCAGTTTAGATATGGGCCGGAAAGTCGGTTGTCAAACGCACAAGGCGATCGACGGCGACGAGAGGGATGCCTACGAGCCGAATACGTTCTTGGACGAATCGGCCGCGAATCCGGCGGCCGGTGGCGAGAAGACTGATCCAGACTTGGTCATCACGGACCTAGTCATGCCCGGGTTGCACGGGGTCCTCCTAATCGAGCACATCAGGACGCTTGACCCTGACGCGAAGATCATCGCGATCTCAGGGAAGGCTCCCGAGCAGCTCCACAGGGCGAAGGAGGCCGGAGCCATGGCTACGCTCACCAAGCCACTCGACCGGGCGAAGCTGGTGGCTGCGGTTGAGCGGGCGCTAGCCGTCCGAGACCTCTGGCGCGGGGGTCGGTGACCGCGCCGATACGGTATCTCGCGGCGTCCTCACCGCGAACCACATGGGCACGCCATGGACGACAACCAACGCCGACACCAGCGGAGAACGTCCAGACCCCGATCCCGATTGGGCTGAGCCCTCCATAGAAGTAGGTGCCCTGCCCCGCCCTTGTGCTTGTACCTGAACGCCCAATTCACCACGGCGTGAATCCAGCGTCCGTCTGCCTCAAGGGTGCGGTTCGCGACTGGACGCCGCCTCCCAATTGGGTACCAGCCTTCCACGTGCATCTGCAAGGATTCCTTGGGCCTGCGGCGTGGAGGTGCTGCCAATCGGGTAGCTCAAGCCATTCCTCCCGGAGGAAAGAACCTCCGACTCTTCTGAACGACGCGGGTCTCATTCCGATCCTGGCCCCGTCTAGCGGCTGCCAATTCCAGCAGGGTCGCCTTGGGCCTCATCAGTTGTCGGTCGCACCCCACAGCCACGGAGGATGCGCGTACCGAAAAGTACTGATCGCGCCAAGCCCATCGGTGGAGTGGGGGGAGTCCTATCTTCGCTTATCACAATGATATACGCCGCAGAGTGTGACCTTAGCATCGCGCGGGCACAGTCATTGCTAGGTGTTCCACTCTGAGCTCGATCGTGACGAGCCGACTTATGGAGCACAGACCATAGCGAACTGATCTGACCCCCTAAAACGAGACCAAGTCCAGTTTTAGGATTCTGGACGGGTCGAGACACGGAAAGGGAGGTCAGAATGGCAGCGCCAAAGAACCTGAGCGCGGGACAGATCATCAACCAGCTGCGTAGGGCGGAGGTGGCCCTGGCGAACGGGAAGAGGGTCAAACAAGTGTGCCGGGAGCTAGGGGTGAGCGAGCAGACGTACTACCGGTGGCGTAAGGAATACGGGGGAATGAAGGTGAGCCAGGCGAAGCGGCTGAAGGAGCTCGAGAAGCAGAACCAACGCCTGAAGCAGGCGGTGGCAGATCTGACGGTGGACAACATGATTTTGAAGGAGGCGTCCAAGGGAAACTTCTGAGCCCCGAGCGGCGCAGGCGTTGCGTGGTGCAGGTGCGGCAGCGGCTTGGGGTGAGCGAAAGGAAGGCGTGCCGAGTGCTGGGTCAGGCACGCTCGACGCAGCGTCGGATCCCAAAGCGAAGGGAGGACGAGGAGGCGCTGAGACAGGATGTGGTGAAGGTGGCTCGACGGTTCGGACGCTACGGGTACCGGATGGTGACGGGGATGCTGAGGACGCAGGGCTGGGCAGTGAACCACAAGCGGGTGGAGCGGATCTGGAGGCAGGAGGGGCTTAGGGTGCCGAGTAAGCAGCCGAAACGGGGCCGCCTATGGTTGACCGACGGCTCTTGTATCCGACTACGGCCCTTGTACCGGCATCACGTATGGGCGTATGACTTTGTGTCCGATCGGACGCATAACGGACGGCCACTCAAGATGCTGACGGTCCTGGACGAGTACAGCCGGGAGTGTCTGGCGATCGTGGTGGCCCGTAGGCTTCAATCGGACGATGTCCTGCAGACGCTGAGCGAGCTGTTCGTTGAGCACGGTCCACCGGCGAATCTGCGTTCGGACAACGGTCCGGAGTTCACGGCCCGAGTCGTTCGGCAGTGGCTTGGAGGGTTGGGTGTGAAGACGCTGTTCATCGCACCCGGCAGCCCCTGGGAGAACGGCTACAATGAGAGCTTCAACGCAACGTTCAGGCAGGAGCTGTTGAAGCGAGAGATCTTCTATTCACTGGAGGAGGCGCAGGTGCTGATCGAGCAGTGGCGGCGCGAATACAACACCGTTCGACCCCACAGCTCTCTGGGCTATCTACCACCCGCTCCTGAAGCCATTCGGCCCGACCCGAAGTTGCTCAACCTGCCCTTGCTACTCGGACCTCACCCCGGGGAAATGAGGCGGTTAGACTAACACTCTAGGTGGTACCACTCTTGGGGGCAGGTCACTTTCACGAACTCGTCCGACTTTACCCACGCATCGAATGCGGCCCGGGATTCCCACAGCGTCAAGACAATGTATGGGGCTCCAGGATTGACTGGGCGCAGCACCTTGTTCCAGATAAACCCGGGCATCCCATCCACCAGCTTCGCTCGTGTCTGGAAGCGCTGCTCGAACTGCTCGGCATACTCCGGCACCACATAGATCCTGTTCATGGCGGTGATCATTCTCGGTTACTCTCCATGGGGTTTCCGCTCGTGCCGGAGATCCTCGGCCAGATAGACCGTAGCCATCCCACCCTCACCGATCTCACGCTCTATGCGGTATCGGCCCTCTAGGGCAGCGTTCAGGCGGGTGATGGGGTCGGTCATGGCGGAGTCTCTGGCGGGCTCTCCTCGACTCGCTTCTCCCACTGCCAGACCCGACCGTCCTCGGGATCAATCACTTCGCCCACGAAGGTCACCGAGACTTTCTCTAAGACTCGCGCGGAGGCGTTTGTCTCCGGCAGAGTGTGGGCGATGACCCTCTTGACCGTCCCATCATCTGACGCCAGCGAGATCAGCTTTTGCGCCATCGAAGTCGCATATCCGTGCCCCTCAAAGTCGGGATACGTGAAGTAGGCGATCTCGACGGTCCCGTCTGCGGTTGGCGGACCTTTGAACGCGCAGGAGCCCACGACCTCCCGCGTATGACTGTCCACAACGAAGTATCCACCCCATTCCAGCTTGTCGATGCTAATGGGGGCAGCCGTCAGCGTTCGTCCGGTCACACCGTGTACCAGACTGGCAACTTCGGACCAGTTCTCCTGCACCATGGCTTCCAGAAACGCCGGATCGGCCACAAGCGACTCTTCAATTGCCGGATCCAGCCGGAGTAGCTGTACGTCCTTCACAACACGAGGTAGCGGCCTTCTAGGGCTGCGTTCAGGCGGGTGATGGGGTCGGTCATGGCGCTGAGATAGCTATTCGCCCAGCCTGGCCTCGATCCGCCTCAGGCGCTGGTCGATTTCCTGCAGTTTGTGCAGGATGATGATGTGGGTCTTTTTCGCGTCAATCCCCACAGGGCTCGTCTCGCTGGAGATCTCGTGCTCGATGGAGGTGAAGATGTCGCGGGGTACGTCCATTCCGCTCATAGCCACCTCCGATGGGGTATCCGCCTCGTGTCACCTCTAGCCGACAGCCGCACGTTGCCCTCTGGCGCGGACCCATGCAAGTAGATCCCAGTTTAGCGCCCCCGATTTCACTGGACAGTAGATTGGCAGGAAGACGGTCCAGAGAGAAGGGGGATAGACAATGCTCTCGAAGGCTGGGGAGTCCGAAGCGACCGCAGGTCGCGGAGGAGAAGAGAAGCGGCCGGAGCGGTGGAGTGAATGTTGCTCAGCTCCTCTCGGAGCGTCCCGAGCCGTCCCCTTTGTGCTTCAATCGATGGGGTTATGTGTCCTCCCCTAGGGCAATGGAGTTTGTTCGCCGAGAACGGTGAGCAGCTCCCTCACCTCGCGTACAGATTTCTGGAAGTGAGCCCCGCGCGACGGACGCTGGGAGGTCCCGGCGAGGCGCTCGTGGCACCGACAGGCTTTCTTCGGACCGCCACCTAGATCTCCAGCATCTGCCACAAACACCTACGGACGTGGATCTCGCGGACGAGCTTCTTGAGAGGAGGGATGTGTGGCGTTCCCGCGGGACCCAGAATCTCCCGTCCTTCGGGCAGGCGTGAATCGCAGCGTCGAGGTGGGTCTGAGCAAAGGCCTCAGTCGTCCTAGAAGCGCTGGGTTCGGTGCATCAGGGTTTTCACCGGGGTTTCACCGTGAACCCGACCCAATAGATCCCAATTCAGAGCCATGAGGGTCCCTTGGGTCCCCTTTGGGGTACAAGGAGGGTAAGCCCTTCTTCTCTTTGGGGGATAGGGTCATGCTCTGGATCATCGCTATAGTCGGCTGTCTGATCGGAAGCCTCGGCATGGCAATGGCGCTGGGTGCGCGCCTCAGGATCGCATCTTTGGAGCAAGAGCTGGCTCACTGCCGCAGGATGGGTGCCTTACAGGCCCTGGGTGATCGCCGCGTCGGCATCCGATCCAAAGTCGGATTAGGCTCTTTTGATTCCCGCTGGTCAAGTGCGGCGGAGTCCGACATGGTTTCGCAGCAACTGTCAGCCTCGTGAGGTTCGACTCGAACCTCAAATAGGGGCGCCGAACCGAGCCACATATGAAGCCGCTTTTCCGGAACGGGACCGAGACGGCGGGCCGAGCGCGCCTGGGGCTCCTCTTGGTCCTGAGTCTGGGGCTTCTCAGCTCAGTCGTTGGTGGCGCGCTGCTTTGGGAGATGAGTACCTCCACCCTCCAGTCTCGCTGGCTCAGTTCTCTTGCCAGCGAGGTTTCCTGGCAGGTCTCGCAGGGACCGTCGCCCGAAATCCTGTTTCCGGGACAGGCCCCGTACGATCATCGCCTCGGATACTCCCGGCTTCCCGAGATCATTGAGCGCGCCTCGGGTCGGGGCTTCGACGTGGTCGAGCAGGCCCGCGTCTCCTCCCGATACCAGGAGCTCGTCCGCGAATGGGGCTTGTATCCCATCTATCGGGACAAGGCCCGCGCGGGGCTCTCGATAGCCGATCAGGAGGGTGAGCCGCTTTTCGCGATCCAGTTCCCGACCCGGGCTTACTCCAGCTTCGAGTCGATTCCGCCGGTAGTATGGCGGACTCTTCTTTTCGTCGAGAACCGGAGCCTGCTGGATCCGGATCAGCCGCTCAAGAACCCTGCGGTCGAGTGGCCCCGTCTCCTTCGGAGCACAGCCGAACTCGGGCTCAGCGCTCTCGGGTGGGAGGGGAGCATTGCCGGTGCGAGTACGCTTGCGACCCAGATGGAGAAGTTTCGGCACTCTCCCGACGGTCTTACGGCGTCACCAAGGGACAAACTGGCCCAGATGGCTTCGGCCTCCCTCCGTGCCTATCTAGACGGAGAGCAGACGCTTCCGACCAGGCGCCGGATCGTGCTGGACTACCTGAATTCCGTTCCATTGGCAGCACAACGGGGGGAGGGGGAGGTCACGGGGCTCGCGGATGGGCTTTGGGCGTGGTATGGCCGGGAGTTCGAGGAGGCGAATCGGATCCTGGCTTCGGCCTCCATGAAACGCGCCGAGCCACTCGATCATCCGGCTACTGAAGAGGCGGACGGTTCGTCCCAGGCTCTCGCATTGGAACAGGGAGCGATCTATCGCGAAGTCCTGAGCCTCATGCTCTCTCAGCGCAGGCCCACCTACTACCTGACCAGGTCAGAGGGACGAGAGGCACTCCAGGCTCTAACGGATCGGCATCTCGGACTTCTGCAGGCAGCAGAAGTAATCTCTCCGTCGCTCGCTCGCGCCGCTCGCGAAGCGTCCTCGAAGCCTCGTTCACTCGCCCCTGCCCGTCCGCAATTCTCCTTCGTCGAGCGAAAGGCGGTGAACGCGGTTCGCAGTCAACTGATCGGACTGCTGGGAGTGCCCGGACTCTATGATCTGGACCGACTGGATCTGACCGCCGTCACGACGATTGACGCCGCGGCTCAGAGGTTGGCGACGGACTTCATCCAGCATCTCACGGACCCTGAATTCATTCAGGCTCGAGGTCTGGACGGCTACCGGCTGCTAGACCGGGGCGACCCGTCGGGGGTCGTCTACTCCGTCGTAGTACACGAGCGCACGGATCGCGGGAATCTGGTCCGGGTCCAGACGGACAATCTCGACGCCCCATTCAATCTGAACGAGTCTTCGCGACTCGAGCTGGGATCCACAGCGAAGCTGAGAACACTGGCGAGTTATTTGGAGGCTGTGGCCGAGATCTACGCGACGTTCTCCGAGCTGGAGCCCAGTTCGCTCAGGGCACTCCGTCTCTCCCAGAATGATCGGCTGGCGCGGTGGGTACGTGGACAGATCCTGATCTATCCGGCGATCCCCCTGAAGGAGCTCCTTAGGGGCTCCCTGGAACGCACGTACTCGGCGAATCCTTCCGAACGGTTCGTGACGGGCGGCGGAGTTCAGACCTTTTCAAACTTCGATGGCACCTACGATCAGCAGAACATCACCGTATCCGAGGCGTTTCGGCATTCGGTCAACCTGGTCTTCGTGAGGGTGATACGGGACATCGTAAATCACTACATCTACCGGGAGCCGGGGTCGGCAGCACACGTGCTGGAGGAGACGGACTCGCCCCTGCGCACCGAGTACCTCCAGCGCTTTGCGGATCGAGAAGGGGTCCAGTTCATCGACCAATTCCTCCCAAAATTCAGAGAGAGAGGTCGAGATGAGATTCTTCAGGCGCTGATCTTGGATCGGAGGCTGAGCCCCCAGCGCACTGCATGGGTCTACAGAAGTGTTGCCCCGAATCCCTCTCTCGCGGAATTCGAGGTCGTGCTGCGGACGAGCCAACCCGATCTGGACCTTACCGATCAGACGCTACGGGAGCTCTTCGCGCGCGCGGATCCTGCGAGTTGGGGCCTGGCAGACCCGGGGTACCTAGCCTCGGTCCATCCGCTCGAACTCTGGCTTGGCCGCTATCTCGTCGAAAACCCCGAGGCCACCCGCCGAAATGTGGTGAGGGCAAGTGCCCAAGCGAGACAAGATGTCTATCGCTGGCTGTTCCGAACGAGTCGTCAGAGTGCACAGGACCGAAGGATTCGGTTCCTTCTGGAAGTCGAGGCATTTACAGAGATCCTCGAAGAATGGCGTACCTTCGGATACCCGTTCGCGAACATCGTGCCCTCCCTGGGTACCGCGATCGGCAGCTCCGGGGACCGGCCGGCCGCCTTGGGGGAGCTCATGGGCATCATCCTGAATGATGGCGTGCGCCTTCCCACCTATCGAGTGGAGGAATTGCGTTTCGCCGAGGGGACCCCGTTCGAAACCCGTATGGCTCGCCGAGGGGGCGGGGGGGAGCAGGTGATGCGGGCCGAAGTTGCGCGAGTGCTCCGCGGGGCGATGACGGGTGTCGTACGGGAGGGAACGGGCCGGCGAATGAACGGTGTGCTTCGGGGGCCGGACGGACAGCCGCTGATCGTAGGCGGCAAGACCGGCACAGGAGACAATCGCTACCGCAGCTTCGGGCCGGGGGGAAGGCTGATCGAGTCACGGAGCGTGAATCGGACCTCGACCTTCGTCTTCTTCGTGGAGGATCGGCTGTATGGCGTGGTAACCGCCTATGAGTGAGTCCCATCTTTAGTTGAAATTGAAGCGGCCTCCGACCTCAGGTAACGTGGGTGTGCGAGCACGCCACGGGACCAACAAAAGAGGAAGGAGGCCACCGATGGGAAGGATGCCGAGGCTGGTTGAGCGGGGCAAGAAGGACCGGCGGCTTGGGGAACCGAGCGAGATGAGTTGGGAGGAGATCCAGGCGCTGGAGCTGGACCCGCGAGTGGAGCTGATCCGGCAGCTGATTCCGCTTGGACTGGCGGAGGTGAGCCGGATGCTCGAGGAAGAGGTAGAGGAGCTGGCCGGGCGGCGGCACGCCCGAAAGGGGGACGACGAGAGCGGATACCGGCACGGGCACAACCCCGGGTCGGTGAGGTTGGGCGGCCAGCGGCATCCGGTGCGAGTACCTCGGGTGCGGGGCCGGGCCGGAGAGGTGAGGCTCGCATCGTACGAGCGACTCCACGGCTCGGCCGGAGAGGTGGACGAGGGGCTCTTTCGGAAGGTGCTGCTCGGGATCTCATGCCGAGACTACGAGGCGGCGGTCGAGGCGGTGCCCGGAGCGATCGGGCTGTCGAAGTCGAGGGTCTCGCGGGAGTTCAAGAAGGCCACCGCCGCGAGGCTGAAGGAGTTTCAGGAGCGGGACCTCTCGGTCTATGACGTGGTGGCGCTCGTCCTGGACGGGAAGAGCTTCGCCGAGGACGAGATGGTGGTGGCGCTCGGCGTGACGCTTGAGGGGGACAAGGTGTTCCTCGGCTTCGTCCAGACCGACACGGAGAACGCGGTGGTGATCCGGTCCTTCCTCAGGGGCCTGAAGGACCGAGGTCTCGATCTGTCGGCCGGAGCGCTCGTGGTGATCGACGGGGCCAAGGGGCTCCGGAGCGGCGTGCTCGCGGCCTTCAAGGACCAGGTGCTGATCCAACGGTGCCAGTGGCACAAACGGGAGAACGTGATCTCGCACCTGCCGAGGGCGGAGCAGAAGAACTGGCGCCGGCGACTCCAACGTGCGTATCAACGGCCCACGTACAAGGAGGCCGCCCAGGCGTTGAAAACCCTCAAGCACGAGCTCGGCGAGGTGAACCAGTCTGCCGTGGCCAGTCTAAACGAGGGGTTCGAGGAGACCTTGACCCTCCACCGGCTCGGGGTCTTCCCTCTGGTCGGCCGGTCGCTGAAGACCACTAACGTACTCGAATCCGTCAACGCCATGGCCGAGCAACGCTGCGGACGAGTGGATCACTGGAAGACCTCGAGCCAGAAGCACCGATGGTTCGCGACCGTGTTACTCGAGATCGAGCCCCGGCTCCGGAGGTTGCTCGGCTACCGGCACCTCCCGCTCCTCAGGGCCGCGATACAGAAGGAGCTCGGGATCACCCTTCCCGAGAGCAGTTCACATGCCGTCGCCTGACGAGGGGGTCGCTCCAGTTTCAACTAACTTTGGGATTGACTCCGATTACCTGGGATCCAGAGATAATATTCGATCCACACTTCTTGGAGACTACGGCCCATAAGGAACCGCTTCTCAGCCCAGGTTTCGCCGTTTCCTTGGTCTACACCGTGGCGGAGATTCATAGCGAAATTGCCGCTGTGTGGGTTCTGGTTGTTGAACCCTACGTTTCCACGACTGTCTCCCCAGATGAAACCATTAGCATCAGTTGGAAGACTCTTCGTCGGTTCGCCAGGACGTGGAGCCTCGAACGAGTCGAAAAAAAACGGCTCACCATCAGGCGTGGGAGGAGGAGGCAGCGGATCGTCCGGAGGGTCATCCGGGGGATCGTCGGGTGGATCGTCCGGCATTGGCGGGACGAGAACCGTCACGTCGGCCTTGCCAGCGATCTGACTGAGCGCGGCGGCAATCGTCGCCGTTCCGTCAGCGACTGCGGTCGCGAGGCCGGTGCTGGAAACGGTGGCGACTTCGGCGTGTGACGAGCTCCACGTTACGTTCGCGCCGGAAATCGTCCGTCCGGCCGCATCGGTGACCGACGCCGTGAACTGCTGGGTTTCGCCCAAAGACACGGGCTGCCACGACGTCGGCGAGACCGAGACATTCGCTGGGCGCATGTTCTGAGAGGGCCCGGACGGGGAACCGCCACCGCACGTCGTGAGACAGGGGAGTGCGAGGATTAGCCCGCGAAGGTACAGACGCAATCTGGTGGTCATTCCGCCCCAACCGTTGCTAGGGGTTCCGGCTCACAAGCCGTAGCCATCCCACCTTCACCGTGCTCCAGAGCCGATCTCCCCTTCTCACGCTCGGCGCGGTAGCGGCCTTCGAGGGCTTTGCGCGAGATTGATCGTGATGCCTGACCCGTAAAGAGATCCAGCGGGATCGGAGGGGTCGCTCATAGTCCCGCTGCTGGAGGAATGACGGGAATCGAGGCCAGAGTGATGCTGCGTGAAGATGCTGGTGGGTTAGGTGGGGAGCAAGGAAAATCGACGCTCAACAACAGTCGCACCGGGCGGGAAACGCCTCAGCAGGGCCTAGACGGCTCCCTGACAGTCTTCGGGTTATATTCGGGTATCGTGACACCCCTCAAAGCTCCTCGCCTCTCATAGGCCCGCTAACCGCCTCAGCCACCCACCTCCGCCACGATGGCATCGATCTCGGCTCTGAAGCTGGGGGCGAGGGCTCAGAACCTGTCGGGAGACTGGCTGCGGCGGCTCGGGCCGAAGGAGCGACCATCCGAAGCCCAGAGCAAAGATGAGGGCAAGAGCCGCCCAGCCCTTCGCAAGCGGGGTCCACTGACCTGCGCTCACCCCCACAGCCACCGCAGCTTCCTCACCGTGCCGAAACCCTGCACCGGCCGGCTACCGGAGCTGGTCACACAGCGCCGAGAGAGTAGCGGGCGCCGAGATGTAACACTCGGTGAAGCCTGCACAGAGGCTCTTCGGGACAAAGCACCTGACATCAGCGGCTCGACATTGGAGCGGTACAGCCAAGGAATTGCCCACTTCCTGGACTTTGCCGACGCGAAGACACTGGCACGGGATGCTCTGACGAAAGGCGTCATGCAGAGGTTTAAGGGGGCTCGGTTAGACGCAGGAGCAGCCCAGCAGACGGTGAACAACGACGTCAGCGCGGTGAGTATCGTCGCCACTTACTCACTATCACAGGGCTGGATCAGCGAACGACCACGGGTCAAACGCTTCAAGCACGCAGCCAGGATTCGGTGGTTGGAAAAGGATCAACTCGCGACGTACATGGCCGCACTCAGACGGCGGTTTCGAACGCAACAGATGCTGCTAGTGGGAACCGGGATGCGTCTTGGGGAGTCCGAGAATCTCCGCGTCTGTGACGTACAACTCACCGACGGAACTTCCCACGCCATGGTTGAGCAAGCGAAGACGACCAACGGTGTGCGTACCGTGTTCTTGCCACAATGGGTGGCCGAGGCGCTCACGGCATACATCGAAGAGCACAATCTCCAAGGTACGGACCTGCTCTTCACGATTCAGCGGAGGGAAGTCCAGAAGGAGCACAACCGGGCCTGCAAGCTGGCTGGTCTTCATAGCTACACGATCCACGACCACCGGCACACGTGCGCGGTGCACCTAGCTCGGGTCGGGATGCCCCTCAACCTCGTCCAGCAACAGCTCGGCCACGAGCACATCGAAATGACGATGAAGTACGCTCGGTTCCACCCGAACTATTCCGACGTGGCGGGATTCTTCGAAGCCGTGAGTACTTCACTCGGCCTCGGTACAGCGAACAACACCCCGAACAACACCCCCGTATCAGGGTAGGTTTTGAGGATATGAAAAACCGCGAAACTCATTGCCATCTAGAGAGTTGGCCCGGGTGGATTCGAACCACCACCGCCGGTTCCAAAGACCGGTGTCCTGCCATTAGACGACGGGCCAGTGGGTTAGTAGTCCTGTCGGCTTCCTTGTCGAAAAGGTGGATGTACCCCATCGGGACAGCAAGATCCGCGTACTGACCCGCATCGAGGGGTGGGTCTCCCGCCTTTCATTACTGCGCGCAAGAAGAGCCCGATCGAGCTGTAGGGGTCGGATGTTGTTCGATCGGAACGGGCAGTTCATGATGAGTGTCGTCGTCCCTGCTACCTGGAGTAACGCGATGACACGTCGGTTCGTGTTCAGCACCTTCGTTGGCCTAGCCTTCCTCGGAGTGCCGGCCCCGACCACTGCGCAGACCGCGGACGTGTCTCCGGTCACCGCAGCCATGATTGCAGATCCACCCCCTGAGGCTTGGCTCAACTGGCGGCGAACGTCCGACGGGTGGGGTTATAGCCCGCTCGACCAGATCAGCCGGGAGAACGTGGGACAGTTGCGGTTGGTATGGTCCTGGGCCATGGAACCGGGCCTCCAGCAGACGACGCCGCTTGTTCACGACGGGGTCATGTACCTCGCGAGTCCGGGGAACACGGTTCATGCTCTGGAAGCGGCAACCGGTGAGCTCCTGTGGGAGTATCGCCGCGAGTTCCCCACTGAGGCCGGGACTCGGAGTGAGAACCGCAGTATCTCGTTGTACGGCAACAAGGTGTTCCTGAACACGACGGATGCTCACCTCGTAGCGCTGGACGCCAACACGGGTGATGTCGTCTGGGAAACCGAGGTCGCCGATGCGGAGAAGGGTTTCACGTTCAGTAGCGGCTCGGTTATCGCGAACGGCAAGGTCGTCTCGGGAATGACCGGGTGCCAGTGGTTTTGGGACGACGGTTGCTTCATCACTGGGCACGATCCTGAGACCGGACAGGAAATTTGGCGCACTTCCACGGTGGCCCGTCCGGGCGAACCGGGAGGGGACACTTGGGGCGACCTTCCGATGTGGCTTCGGGGCGGTGGCGATGCATGGATCACTGGAACGTACGACGCTGAGATGGGACTTACGTACTGGGGCGTAGCCCAAGCGAAGCCATGGGCGCAGGCAAGCCGCGAGACGGGCGGAGACGCGCTGTACACGAGCTCCACTTTGGCGCTCGACCCCAACACGGGGGAAATCGTCTGGTACTATCAGCATTTACCTGGCGAGACACACGATATGGACGAAGTGTTCGAACGTGTTCTTGTCGACGTCGCTGGGCGACCCTCCGTCTTCACCATGGGGAAGCTCGGCATCTTGTGGCAGCTCGATCGGGAAACCGGCGAATTCGTTCGCGCCACCGACCTCGGTTATCAGAATCTTCTCGATTTAGACCCTGGGACTGGACGTGTGTCCTACCGGGCCGGCGTCCTGCCAGAACTCGGGGTGGAACTCGAGTTCTGCCCGAGCCACTCCGGCATGAAGAGTTGGCGCGCGATGGCATATAGTCCTGAGACCGAAGCGTTCTACATACCCTTGACGCTTAACTGCCAGAGGTCGGTCTACATTCCCGTCGACCGACGAGAGGGAGGGGGGGGCGGGGGTCTCGGGAGACGTGAAAACCTGCACCACCCTGCCAGCGATGGGAATCTGGGTGAGTTCGTGGCGATGCACGTGAGTGGTGAGATCCTCTGGTCGCATCGCAAACGTACCCCCTTCAACTCGGCCGCGCTTACGACTGCGGGTGGTTTGGCATTTGTGGGAGACTGGGATCGATTCGTCCATGCGTACGACGTGGCATCGGGAGAATCCCTGTGGGAGACCCGGCTGCCAACTTCGGTACATGGATTCCCTATCACCTACGCGGTGGACGGAAGGCAGTACGTGGCCATCTCGACCGGAACGGCCGGAGGCGGGAGTTGGTCAACGATCCCGCTAACACTGGCACCTGAGAAACGGCGCCCCGACAACGGAAACGGCCTCTTCGTCTTCGCTCTCCCCTAGAGGCGAGTCCGGACACCCTTCGGACACCATGCACGCATTCAGCTGAGCGTGTGGGTCAAGATCGTACGCACCCCTGGGGCTTCGGTCCGGATCGCGGCCTCTGCGGTTCCCGCTGCCTCCCCTGTCCCGAAGACGCCGAAGAGGGCCGAGCCACTGCCCGATAGCAGCGCCGGTCGCGCGCCGGCCACTTGCAAGATTTCCTTTATCCCGGCCAACTCAGGTCGCAACGGAAAAAGCACCTCCTCAAAGTCGTTTCGAGCATGTGCTTCGACCTCACCCCACTCGGCTTCGGCTGAGGGCCACGCTCTCCCCGCCCCGAACCCCCGGGTTTGATCGTGCCCCAGGCGGGCTCCCTCGGTCTCCCTTTGTGCTGCGAGCGTCTCGTACGCCCACCGGGTCGAAACCGGCTTCGACGGAACGACAACCAGCACATCTCTCTCCGGGAGGGGCTCGACTGGGTAGATCCCATCGCCTCGACCCCGCGCGAGCGCCCGAGCTGCGCCGGACACGAAGAATGGAACGTCGGCCCCGAGCGTGGCTCCGACTTGCATCAACTCGTCGCCTGAGAGAGGCTCGCCGAGAAGTTCGTTCAGCCCCCGAAGCACCGCGGCCGCATCGGAGGAACCACCTCCAAGACCAGCGCCGTGAGGCACGTCCTTCTCCAGCGCGATCTGGACCCCTGGGCATGTGGATCCGACCCCTTCCAGCCGGTGCCGGAATGCGCGGGCCGCGCGTACAGCTAGGTTCTGCTCCGCGGGTCCCAGGGCGTCTGGATGAGCGATTTCCAGGTCTAGCCCGATCGCCTGATCATCCCTGAATTTGAGCTCGATTCTGTCCGAAAGCTTCAGGGCCTGGAGGACCGTCTCGACCCGGTGGTAGCCAGACGGCTCGCGGGCCAGAACGGCGAGACGAAGGTTCACCTTCGCCGGGGCCTTTCCACGCCAGTCTGCCAGTCTGCTCAAGGAGCCTCGCAGACCTGCGGCTCGAGTTCCGGATCGGTCCCGTCGCCGGCGTTGCCTAGCTCCGAGAGGGAAAGGCCCAGCCGACCCGCGTACCAGAGCCCCAAGAGGGTCACGGGGAAGAAGCCGGCGAGATGATAGCCGAAGGCAAACGCGAGGGTCGCACCCTCCCCTACTGCGTAGACCTCGTGCAGCGCGAGGAGGGCAGCCGCGTGCCAGGTGCCAAAGTACCCGGGGGCTGAGGGAATGGAGACGCCCATCGCGATCACGGCTTGAACGAACAGGGCGGTAGCGTAGCCTTGGTCGATTCCGAAGGCCATGAAAGCCAGCCAGAACGAAACGCCATTCCAGGCCCAAATACCCAATGATGCGATCAGCCCAACCACCAGTAGCTTCAGGCTACGGAGGGAACCCAGGCCTTGGAGGAAGGACTCTGCCATGTCGCCTAGGAATCGGTGAATCCGGCTGGGAGCGAGACCCAGGACGCGATCAGTCCACCGGAGGAACGTCCTCGGGAAGCCGATGAGGAGAATCAGACCGGTTACGAGGATAGCCAGAGCCACCAGCACACCGACGAGTGTCGCCTGGATGGGCTGGCCGCCAAGCCTTGCGTCCGATGGAAACAGGGGGTGCAGAAGGGCGACGAAAAAAAGCAGAAGGATGGCGACCGCATCGAATAGGCGTTCGACCACCAGTGAGCCGACGGCCCCGCTGATCGTTACCGGCTCAAGTCGAGAGATCGACCATGCCCGAGCGAATTCTCCCACCCGAGCCGGAAGCAGATTGTTCGCCGCAAACCCTATGTTTACCGCGGCAAATCGATTGGAGAGACTGGTTGTAGGGCTGATCGGGTGAAGAAAGACCTTCCAGCGGAGCGACCTTGTCAGAAACCCCGACGTTGCCACGGCAACCGCGGCAGTGAGTAGCCACCAATTGACCCCACGGACCTCACGCCAAACCTCTCTGGCATCGACATCTCGGAGGACCCACCAGATCAGAAAGATGCTGATGGCGACGCCGAGGATGGCCTTCCAATCCCATTTCACCTTGTCAGTATCCGATGGGCGGAGTCCACACTCCAGGTTCCCCAACCCGGGAAGGCGCCTCGAGAACCAG
Source organism: Longimicrobiales bacterium (assembly GCA_965215925.1). Classification (GTDB taxonomy): domain Bacteria; phylum Gemmatimonadota; class Gemmatimonadetes; order Longimicrobiales; family Gaopeijiaceae; genus JAAXGI01. The sequence continues at coordinate 1,269,511 of CBDCEQ010000003.1, forward strand.
GCGTCGCATCTCCTGAACGGCGCCTGTCATTCCCACGGTGAGCGCGCGGGCCACGATGGAGTGTCCGATGTTCACTTCTTCGATGGCATCAAGAGCCGCCAACGGTGTCACGTTAGCGTAGGTCAGACCATGCCCAGCATGCACAGAGAGCCCAAGCCCGCGAGCCATTTCCGCAGCGGCTCGAATCCTTCCCAGCTCTCGCTCATGGTCGCGGTCGTTTCGCGCATTCGCGTATTCCCCGGTGTGTAGTTCCACAGCCTCCGCACCGAGCGCCTTAGACTCCTTCACGGACTCCTCCGTGGGGTCGACGAATAGTGCGACTCGAATCTCAGCTTTCTTCAATCGGCTGACCGCGTGCTCCACCGCTCGCCTCGCCTCGCCGGGTCCAAGATTTAGACCGCCTTCGGTCGTGACCTCCTCTCTTCGCTCCGGCACCACTGTGGCCTGCATGGGCGCCAGCTCGCATGCAATGGATACGACATCGTCCGCAGCAGCCAACTCGAGGTTCACTCCGGTCCGCACGGTCTCAACCAGAAGGCGTACGTCTCGATCCCCGATATGCCGCCTATCCTCACGGAGGTGAACCGTAATGCCATCCGCTCCCCCGAGCTCAGCTGCGAAGGCCGCATGGACGGGATCGGGTTCGTTGGTACCGCGCGCTTCACGAACCGTCGCGACGTGGTCCACGTTGACATAGAGTCTCATGAGTACCTCTGGAAGAGTCTGTCCAACTCGGCCGCCCTCTCTGGGTCGAGACGCCCTTGAACGAACTTGAGAGTCGCACGCCCCAAAGCGGCGTACAGTGCGGCATCGCCAGGATCCATAGCCCTCAGATGGAGCTCCACCGTCTCCGTGTCGCCACGCATCAAGGGACCCGTTAGAGCTTGCTCCGTACCCAAGTGTTGTACGTTTTCCACCGTTCCACGTGCCAGCGCAACGAGCGCGGCCTCCGCGTCGCCCGGTGACGCACCGGCTTGATGCAGCAACCTAGCCGCAGCGTCCATTAGGGTTACCAGATAGTTGGAGGCCATCACCGCAGCGGCATGATACAGGGGGCGTCCGCTCGCAGGCACTGCCATCGGGGCGGCACCCAATAGGGCTGTGATCCTCCGAGCTGCCGAGAGTGCCTCGGGCTCCCCGGAAATCGCGAAGAAAGAGTTGGAGAACCGATCCGGCCCCGCGAGCGCGCTGGGAATAGCCTGAAGCGGATGGACCGACCCCACCGAGTACCCACTGTGGTGCAAGGGCGCCAAGGCGTCTGAGCCAAGAGCGCCAGAGCAATGTAGGGCACTACACCCCCCTGGCGGATCGCCTCTCCCCGCGAGGCCAACCGCAACTTCTGGGAGGGCCGAATCTGCGACGGTCAGGATGACCGCGGTGCTAGGATGGACTGGAACCTCCAGCCCATAGCGGTAGGCCGCACGCCCTTCAGTGAACAGCGGATGCGCAGGAGGCTCCGGACGGCGGCCATGGTAGGTGAGTGACACGTCGCTCCCTGAACGGGAAAGGGCGTGCCCTAGGGCCAGCCCCACCCGACCGGGGCCAATGAAGACGAGGCGTTCCACGGATCAGGAGCAGCTAGAGCTCGGTGAGGCGTACTTGGGGTTCTCGCCGCAACCGGCCCAACAGAGACTCCGGGAGCCGCGCCGTAAGGCGAATACAAGTCCCGTTTTCGGTTTGCTCCAAGACCTCACCCTCTCGGTGCACTGCGGCCAACAGGGCACCATCTCCCGCGGGGATGTCTATGCTGACACGGGGGCGTCGGCCCCTCACGCGGGCCCGCAACGCCTCAATCAGGGATTCAAGGCCGCCGTCAACGAGCGCGGACCCGAAGACCGCGGGCGTCTCGTCCAATGCTCGAACGCGGTCGCGCACCACTTCCTCTTCGTCATGGGTGACCCGGTCCACTTTGTTGAAGAGCAGGACCTGCGGTCGAGCCGCCAGATCGAGGTTTTCGAGCACCTCCTCGACTACCTGTTTCTGCTCCTCCCAATCGGGGTGGGATACGTCGACAACGTGAATGAGCAAGTCAGCCTCTCTGGCATCCTCGAGTGTCGAGCGAAAGGACGCCACGAGGTGGTGTGGGAGCTTGCGGATGAACCCGACGGTGTCCGTCACCAACGCATCATATCCTGCGCCGAGGGCAATCTGGCGGGTGGCCGAATCGAGGGTTGCGAAGAGTCGATCCTCGACGAATATGTCGTCGCCAGAGAGAACCCTGAGAACCGACGATTTTCCCGCGTTGGTGTACCCCACTAGGGCAACTCGATACTGGCCCTCTCGGCCCCTTCTCTGAGTGGCTCGAGTTTCCGCAACCCGCGCCAATTTTTTGCGAAGTTCTGCGATACGACGATTGATGAGGCGGCGGTCGGTCTCGATCTGGGCCTCACCGGGGCCTCGCAGCCCGATCCCTCCTCGAATGCGTGAAAGGTGAGTCCACATTCGCGCCAATCTCGGAAGGAGGTATTCGAGCTGGGCAAGCTCCACTTGCACCTTCGCTTCACGCGTGCGGGCCCTAGACGCAAAGATATCCAGGATTAACTCTGAGCGATCCATCACGCGCAAGTCCAGCGAGGTTTCGAGGTTCTGGGCTTGGTCGGGTTTCAGCTCCTCATCGAAAATTACGAGGTCTGCTTCCCTTTCGAGGGCCAGTTCCCTGAGCTCCTCGACCTTGCCACTCCCGATGTACGTCTTGGACGTCGGGGCCTCCAGCCGTTGGATCATGGTCCCGACGACTTCACCCCCCGCGGTCGCAGTCAGGCGACGGAGTTCCGCCATGTGCTCGTCTACGATCCACTCGTCCTGGCTTCGCCGAGGCGCACCCACCAGAACCGTCCGCTCGACGGGATTCCGATTGTCCAAGAGCTGAGTCGGTATGGCGTCTATCCTCCTCCGATCACGGCGAACGCGCGGAACGGAGGGACTTACCCCGATTCCGGCCGTTCGTGTCCGGGTGGTGGGTCGTCCTCGGCTTGGCTAGCGGCCGCGGCGCGCTTGCGATCCCACCAGTCGAGCCGCTCGGCGATCCTCTTTTCGAAGCCGGAGTCGCTTGGTTCGTAGAAGCGGGCATCAAGAAGCGACCCAGGTAGGTACGGCTGGGCGGCAACGCCGTCGGGTTCATCCGGATCGTAGCGGTAGCCCATTCCGTACCCCCATTCCTTCATTTCGCGAGTCGGTGCATTGCGGATGTGCAGAGGCACCGGCTCCGACGCAGATTCCGCTGCGGCCTCAAGCGCTCGCTTCCAGCCCCTGTAGACTCGGTTTGATTTCGGGGCGGTCGCGAGGAACACGGCGGCTTCGGCGAGCGCGAGCTCGCCCTCCGGGGAACCGAGAAAGTGGCACGATTGCCAGGCCGCAACCGTCGTCGCCAGCGCGCTTGGATCCGCTAGCCCGATGTCCTCCGAAGCCATACGGATGAGACGGCGCGCCAAGTACAGTGGATCCTCACCGCCTCGTATCATCCGGGCTAGCCAGTAGAGAGCGCCCTGCGGGTCACTGCCCCGGATCGACTTGTGGAGCGCCGAAATCAGGTTGAAGTGTTCCTCGCCAGACTTGTCGTAGACTGCGAACCGGTGCTGTAGCGCTTCCGCGGCGAGTGCACGGTCCACGACTGCGGTATTCCCAGCCAGGTCGATCGCTACTTCGATCGCGCCTAAGGCCCTCCGTGCATCTCCGTCGGCACCGCGAGCAAGAAGCGAGAGCGCATCATCTGCGAGCTCGGCACCCGCACCTCCAAGACCACGGCTCTCATCCCCAAGGGCATCTGATATGATTCCCTTGAGAACCTCCTCAGAGAGCGGTTCTAGGATGAATACGGGGGCACGGGAGAGGAGTGGCCGGTTTATTTCAAACGATGGATTCTCGGTCGTGGCTCCCACGAGGATGATCGTGCCATCCTCGACATGAGGAAGAAAGGCATCCTGCTGGCCCTTGTTGAATCGATGGATTTCGTCGCAAAAGAGAATCGTGCGTCGACCCGTGGCGGCGAGGCGTGTCTTCGCCTCCGCGATCACCTCTCTGACGCGGGAAACGCCCTCGGTGACGGCAGAGAAAGAGACGAACGTGGCATCTGATCTCTCCGCCAAGAGCTGTGCCAACGTGGTCTTCCCACTTCCCGGTGGCCCCCAAAGAATGCAGCTCGATAGCGTCCCCCCATCGAGCATGTTTCTCAAGGGTTTCCCTGGCGCAAGTAGCTGCTCCTGGCCCCGAAACTCTGAAACGTTGCGCGGCCGCATCCGGGCCGCGAGGGGCAGGTGTCCGGTGGACTCTTGACTCTCCTTCTGACCGAAGAGCTCGAGATCGTCGGTCACGTAGATGAGGCCGGCCCGGAAGGGGGGTTCAGATCGCCGACTTGCCCCGCCCCGCCAGCTTCGCGGGAGCGCTCCCATTGCTGGATCCATCGCCGGGCCTCCGCCTCGAGCATCGGCTTATCGTTCAGCTCGGGTTCTTCGAGCGTCCGATCGAGAAGATGATTGAGAACCTCACCGAAGTGAGGACCGGGAGCATAGCCCATCCGAATGAGATCACGGCCGGAGAGGGCGAGTTCGGCCACCGTGAGCGGCGTGCCAGGTCGGGATATCGCCCGGAGCCGCTGTGAGAGCTTGATGAGCTGGGGTCGAGTCCGACTCCCCCCAAATGCCTCGTCAGCTCGGACACAGGCGGCCCAAACCCGGAGCAGCGAGGGGAGTGCGGCGCGACCTGTGGCTGAGGACCACCGCCGAAGTGCTTCGTCGTCCGCTTCGACCGATGGCGGCCGAGCGATCCTTGCCGATAGCTCTGAAACCTCCCGGACCTTGGCGTTCGATGACCGCAGCCGCTCAAGGAGCGCAGCGGCGCGAACCCGGGCCCGCTCATCCGGACCGCCTCCCCTCCCTCCCGTTCCCACGGAAGCAGCAGGCTCACCGATTCCCTGAAGGAGCGCGGCCCAACGCAGTGCCGGGCGACGGGGCGAAAGGAAGTCGATCGCCCGGAGTGAATGAGCGAACCAATCGCCGGCGGGGTCGCGTGGGCAACCGACCAATGCATCCAACTCTGGGTAGAGAATACCGAGAACTCCCGAGGCGGCGTACAAGGCTAACGCCCTGGATGGGGGCGCTCCACCCGAGAGAACTCGCGCCAGCTCATCGCGGATCCGCTCGGGTGAGAGGCTGTCGGTGCGGGCTACGTTCGAAGTCAGCGCACGCCACGTCTCTGTCTCGATGGTGAGAGAGTAGGTACCGGCAAAGCGGAGAGCTCTGAGGATTCTCAGGTAGTCCTCCGCAAAGCGCTGCTTCGGGTTGCCCACGGTCCGGAGAAGGCCTCGTTCCAAGTCCATCTGCCCGCCGTATGGATCGTGAAGCGCTTCCTTGAGCGGGTGCCAGGCTACCGCATTGATGGTGAAGTCGCGGCGGGAGAGGTCCTCATCGAGAGTGTCCGAGAATTCGACGAGCGCATGGCGCCCGGTTGTTTCGATGTCGCGTCTAAAAGTCGTCACCTCGTACAGCACACCATCCCGCGATAACACTCCTACAGTACCGTGGTCAATGCCGACGGGAATCGTGCGATTAAACAGATGCTGCACGCGATTGGGAGTAGCGCGGGTCGTGAGGTCCCAGTCCCCTGAACGGATCCCGAGGAACGCGTCGCGCACTCCACCGCCGACGGCCCACGTCTCGAACCCAGCGTCCTCTAGTGTCCGCACGATCCAGCGAACCGCAGGTGGTACCTCGGGCTTGATCATGCGCCGAAGAGCGAACGAATTCGATCAGCCAACCGTCGGCTTCCTTCGATCGGGGGGACGGGTAAGGGGTCCTCGCCCCGAGAGATCCTCTCCGGGTTGACCTGGGTCAGCGCCTCCCACGAGCCATGGGCACCGAGCCGCTCAAACGTCTCTCGTGCAGCGTCCAGATAGAGGCGTAGATGCGGGCGCCCATGAAAGTCACTCGCGAGACAGTCAACCCAGCCGCGCTGGAGCAAACGAAACGCCATTGATCTAGCGTCGCGGCCGTATCGATTCACCAGGGACCCGAAATTCACTTGGAGAAACGCACCTTGCTGGCGCCACCTCTCCACCAACGCCATGCTGCGATCGTAGCCTCGATAGCGCTCGGGATGCGCGATCAATAGACGGATCCCCTGCGAGCGCAGGTTGCCGAGGACCGTCGGTGTCTCGGGGGGGATCAAGAGACGCGGCCACTCGATCAGTACGAAGTCGGTACCCCCAAGGCGAACTCGAGGATCGGTGAGAACGGGGTCCGGCACGTCCAGCTTCACCTCGTGCCCACGCCGCAATGAAACCTGTGGATACCGCACTGCCGAGGCCTGGCGCAGTTGCTCAAACGCGTCGTCGACCGCGGCCAGCCGCGCCTCGAGCGCAGCGGGATCTCGCGTCAGGCCCCCATCCAAGTGGGGTGTGGTAATGATACTCCGAATCCCTCTCTCGACCATTCGACCCATCCCCTCGAGGGCTTCCGTAAGCGACGTTGAGCCGTCATCCACTCCGGGGACGAGATGGGAATGTAGATCAACGATGGAGCGGCCGATCGCGTTGGAGGTCACTCCCGCACTCCGGTAGGGCCGGAGGCAATCGATCGAATCAAGGTCCTCATTTCCATCTCGGGATTCTCCGAGCTCGCGAGCTGCTCCAGCGCAGACGTCATCAACCCGTCAGCGGCGAGGAGCGCGAAGGCGGCTTCTCGATTTCGTCCGGGCCGGGCCAATGATGCATCGAGGGCTCGGAGCGCGGCTTCGACGAGATCCTCGGGTTCAGCGCCGCCCGAGCGGCGATAGCGCTCCATCCACTCCACCAACTCTGGGGGAATGGCGTCGAGCGAGGGTTGTTTCGGAGTCATATCGTCTCGGGCCGGAGGGCCTCACGAAGCGCAGCTTCACCCGCATGGAGTGCTTCATCCAGACGGCTTGGGTCTTCGACGCCTCCCTGGGCCATGTGGGGTCTGCCCCCACCCCGTCCCCCCACGACGGCGGCGATCTCCCCTACCAAGGCACCTGCCTTCACCCCTCGGCTAACGAGGTCGTCGGTCACGAAGACGAATAGGCTCAGTTTTCCGTCCGCTGCTTCTGTCACAAGCGTGGCAACAGCCCCTGATTCTCGCTCCCGGAAGGCATCGCCGAAGGCCCGAGCGTCATCCGCATCCTTCACCTTCATCCGAACCGCTCGGTACCGCACGGCTCCCCCCCGGGCCAACGAGACGTCAGCTTCGTAGATTCCGGTCTCCCCGCCCCTATCCCCGCGTCGGAGATCGGCCAGGAGCCGCTCCATCGTAGCTCCTTCGCGAAGGAGATCGTCGATACGCTTTTCGACTAAGTCCTTGGAAGTTTTAATCTTAGTAGCTATTGACTCAAGTGTATTGTCAGAGTCTTTAAGATATGCGAACGCCGTTCGTCCGGTCACGGCTTCGATGCGTCGGACCCCGGCCGCTACGCCACTCTCGCGTGACAACACGAAGAGCCCTGCCTCCCCTGTATGTCGAAGATGGTTCCCCCCGCAAAGCTCCAAACTCGTTTCAAGAATCTCAACGAGCCTTACCTCCGATCCATATTTTTCCCCGAAGAGAGCCATCGCCCCCCGTGAGATCGCATCATCTTTGGAAGTGATCTCCCACTGCACCCGGTGGTCGGCCCATATCGCGCTATTCACATCACGCTCAACAGCCAGTATCTCATCGCCCGTGAGAGGGCGGGGATGGGAGAAATCAAAGCGCAGGCGGTCGGATGCGACCAAGGACCCTCGCTGGGTAACATGCTCCCCCAAAATCCTTCGCAAGGCGGCGTGAAGAAGGTGGGTGGCTGTATGGTTCCGTTCCGTGTCGTGGCGGGAGCTTGCATCCACAGCGGCGATCGCCTCGATCACGGCCCGCCCATCATCAATCGGAGTCGTATCGGGAAGCTCACCCTCGAGCGCCCCAATGACGGCGGTCCGACCCGATACCTTCCTGACTTCATCGACGACCACCCTCCACCCAGCCCCTTCCACGGCCCCGGTATCCGACACTTGACCGCCCGCCTCGAGATAGAAGGGATTGTCCCGCAGGATCATTCCGACCCGATCATCCTGACGGACGGTCGCTAGGATGACCGTATCTACCCGCGTCTCATCCCACCCAACCCAGCGCTGCTCCAAACCGGGAGCGGTCTCGGTCCAGTCCTCCAGGTCCGCCTGAATCGACGGCGTGTGGGCATCCGCGCGATCTGCTCGGCTCCGGGCTCTCTGCATATCGAGAGCTCGCCCGAAACCGTCAACATCGACGCCATATCCTCGCTCACGTGCTATGACCTGGGTCAGATCGAGCGGAAATCCGAACGTGTCGTACAGCTTGAACGCCTCTTGGCCTGGAATCTCTCGAGGGTCCTTCCCCTCTTCCTCATTTTCCTGCACCCTGTCCCCTCCGGAGGCCGCCGTGCCCGCACGAACAGGGGCAATCTGATCCATTCGCGCCATCCCGTCTTCGATGGTTACGAGGAAACGCTCCTCCTCTCGGCGCGTGGCATCCAAGATGTGGCCTTCTCGATCAGCCAACTCGGGGTATTGATCCGACATATGCGAAACAACCTCGGGCACGACTTGCACGAGACTCGGCTCCCGCAAGCCCAACAACCAGGCGTGCCGAACCCCGCGCCGGAGGATCCGCCTAAGCACATAGCCCCGACCCTCGTTCGAAGGGATCACGCCATCCGCGAGGAGAAACGCAACCGCGCGAGCATGGTCCGCCAAGACCCGATAGCTAACCTTCCCTTCTCCCGCAGCCTCATATTCTTGTCCAACGATCCGGCCAATCCGCTCGAGAAGCGGGTGGAACAGATCGGTGTGATAGTTGGAATCCACGCGCTGAAGTACTGCCGTCAGCCGTTCTAGACCGGCCCCCGTGTCGATTGACGGAGCCGGAAGCGGGCTCAGGACACCCTCCGTATCCCTCTCGAATTGCATGAAGACCAGGTTCCAGAGCTCTACGAGCTGGCCTTCGTCTCCGAGTGCCTTGAACTCGTCGAGGGTCGGCAGCGAGACTCGTTGGCCCTCCGGACGATTGTCGTAGTGAAGTTCCGAGCATGGCCCACACGGACCTGTGTCTGCCATCTGCCAGAAGTTTTCCTCGTCGCCCAGCTTGAAGATTCGATTGTGGTCGAGACCCGCAATTTCCTGCCAAAGCTCGTAGGCCCCGTCGTCGGTCTGGTGTACACTGACGAAGAGTCGGTCCGGTTCTAGTCCGAGCTCAGCCGTCAAGAACTCCCACGCGAACTGGATCGCATCCGCCTTGAAATAGTCGCCAAAGGAGAAGTTGCCCAACATTTCAAAGAAAGTCTGATGTCGGGCTGTAACACCGACCTGCTCCAGGTCGTTGTGCTTACCCCCCGCCCTGACACACTTCTGCGCGGTAACCGCCCTCTTGAAGGGGAGCGCCTCAACTCCGAGGAACGCCTTCTTGAACTGCACCATCCCTGCGTTCGTAAACAGGAGAGTTGGATCATCAATGGGAACCAGCGATCCGCTGGGAACAGCCTCATGCTCGTGTGCACGGAAGTACTCCAGAAACCGGCGTCGGATTTCGGAAGCTTTCATAGTTTTCCGCGTCCGGGAGCAGCACCCACCGGACGATCCCCTCCCACCGTGGCGGAGCTCTCTGAGAAGGGATCGCTTCCTGGGATGCACTGGGTAGTGCTGTTGAGGAGTATAACTCGGCCTCTGGAAACACCTCAACCGAACACGGAGCCGGGAGACTCCGGGACTTCGATGGCCGCGACCTAGTTGGCCAAGCTCTCCACCTTCGGCGCCTCTTCCCCCTCAGGCTGAGGCTCGTCCGAGACACCGAGGCTGTCGCGAAGTCGCTTCTCGATCTCCTGCATCACGTCTGGGTTCTCGATGAGGAATTGGCGCGCATTCTCTTTCCCCTGCCCAAGACGTAGTTCTCCGTAGGAATACCAAGCACCGGACTTTTGCACGAGGTCGAGCTCTGAGCCGAGATCAATCAGCAGAGCACTGTGGGAGATCCCTTCGTTATACATGATGTCGAACTCCGCCTGCTTGAAGGGCGGTGCACACTTGTTTTTGACGACCTTTACGCGCGTCCGATTACCAACGATGTCTTGCCCGTCCTTGATCGCACCGATTCTCCGAATGTCCAGACGAAGAGAAGCATAGAACTTTAGTGCTCGGCCCCCGGACGTTGTTTCAGGATTGCCGAACATCACTCCGACCTTCTCTCGAATCTGATTCGTGAAAATCACTGAGGTGTGAGACCGGTTTACAGCTCCGGTGAGCTTCCTCAGCGCCTGACTCATCAGACGAGCTTGTAGCCCGACATGGGTGTCGCCCATCTCACCTTCGATCTCGGCTCGGGGGACTAGCGCAGCTACCGAGTCGATGACAACCACGTCGACGGCGTTCGATCGGATCAACACCTCCGCGATCTCGAGCGCCTGCTCGCCCGTGTCAGGCTGCGAGACGAGAAGGTTATCTACGTCGACCCCGAGCTTCCGGGCGTACAGGATGTCGAGGGCGTGCTCGGCATCGATGAACGCCGCAACCCCACCCGTTCTTTGAGCATTCGCGATCACATGGAGGCAGAGCGTTGTCTTACCAGATGACTCCGGGCCGTAGACTTCTGCGATGCGGCCCCTGGGGATTCCTCCGATCCCAATCGCCGCATCCAAGTTTATCGCCCCCGTAGGGATCGTTTCGATCTGCACCCGAGCGCCGTCCACGCCCATTCGCATGATCGCTCCCTTCCCATACGACCGTTCGATCTGATTGAGCGCAGTCGTCAGATCTTTCTGCTTTTGTTCGCTGCGCTTGTGCTCGTTAGGCTTCTGGTCGTTCTTATGTTCGGTCAACTGCACGGTGGCCATCGCCATGTCTCTCCCCGTCGGGCGGGCTACCGCCCTGTTCGCCGGCCCTAGCTGTGGTCCGGCCCGTCGTCGCTTCCAGAGGATCGCCTCGAATGAGTGGGTACCACCCCGTTCCGGACCGAAAGTACCAAACCCGAAGATAAAGCGAAAGGGGTCCAGTCTCGGGGCCCCAATTCTAGACGGCGGAGAGGGTCACCGAAATGGCTGGGAGGGACCCTGGCCCGACGCCCGAACTGGACTGCCACGGAACCTCTGCCCGAGCCGTCGGGTTGGGTGGGTTGTCGAACTCTGATGACCAAGTTACCGGCGCTGGGAAAGGGATGACGAGGGGCCATGCCGTCTAAGGAATACGATCTAATTGCTGTTGGGGGTGGAACCGCCGGACTCGTGTCCGCGTCCGGCGGTGCTTACCTAGGGGCAAGAGTTGCCCTCGTCGAGGAGAGCGCGCTCGGGGGCGACTGCCTGTGGACTGGGTGCGTGCCCTCTAAAGCGATGCTCGCCGCTGCCCATACGGCACAGCGTATGCGTGACGCGACGAAGCTCGGACTCCCCGTGGTCGAGGTAGTACCCCACTTTCGCGCCGTGATGGAGCGGGTCCGCGCGGCTCGGGCCCGCGTCGCGGTTCATGACGACCCCGATCGGATTCGTGCCCGGGGCATCGATGTTCATTTTGGATCAGCCCACTTCGTAGGACCGAGAGAGCTCGACGTGGAAGGGGTCGGCACCCTGCGGGCAAAACGGATTGTCATCGCGACGGGAGCTCGACCGGTAGCGCCTCCCATCCCGGGACTGGAAGACGCCGGGTATCTCACACATGAAGGTGCGTTTGAGCTGAACGAGCTGCCCGAGTCAGTTCTGATGCTTGGCGCCGGCCCGGTTGGGTTGGAGTTCGCTCAGATTTACGCCCGTATCGGGGCTTCCGTCACAGTTCTCGAATTGCTCCCAAGGATCCTACCTCAAGAGGACGACGAAGCCGCCGAGGTCCTACGCGCCTCACTCGAGGCAGAGGGGGTCAAGTTCATGCTCGGCACGAAGGCATCCTCTGTGGAGGTCGACGGAGCAAAACGGATCGTCGTCGCCGACGATGGCCAACGGTTCTCCGCGGAACTGCTATTCGTGGCTACAGGGCGGCAACCGAACAGCGAACAACTCCATTTGGATCGTGCAGGCGTCCAGGTGGATCGCTCGGCGGTCAAGGTAGACGGGCGCCTTAACACCACCGCCCGTGGAGTCTGGGCTGCGGGCGACGTTACCGGCGGTCCGCAATTCACACACGCAGCCGACGTCATGGCGAAGGTCGTCGTGCGGAACGCTCTCCTACCTTTCTCTTCCAGAGTGGATTTCTCGAACGTTCCACGGGTCACCTACACCGACCCGGAATTGGCCCATGTGGGTCTCTCGCACACGGAGGCTCAGGAGCGCGGGGGGACGACGTATAGACACGATTTTGCCGATCTAGACCGGGCGATTACGGACGAGTCAACGACCGGATTCACAAAGATCACCTCTGATCGGAGGGGACGAATCCTCGCGGCTACGATTGTCGGAAAGGGTGCGGGTGAGCTGATGATGCCGGTCGTATTGGCTCGAAGTCACAGACTCTCGTTGGCGGACATATCGGGCACGATTTTTCCTTACCCGACCATGGTCGAGGGCGTCAAACGGGCCGCGGATGCGTATCAGCGGACCCGGCTCGATGGACCTGCCGGAGCCATCCTCCGAAAGGTTGTGCAATGGCTGGCATGAGCCGGGCTCAAGCAGGAACGCGGCTCCTGGTACTGGGCCTTCTCCTCTTGGGCGGGTTCCTACTGCTGCGGCTGACCCCAGCGGGGGAAATCCTCTCTCGACAAGGCGCACTCGATTTCGTCATGTATCTGAGGTCCTCCCCGTGGGCACCTGTCCTGTTTGTGATCCTATATACGGGGGCGGTTGCTCTGGCGCTGCCAGGGACGATTCTCACGCTGACCGGGGGCGCAGTCTTCGGTTTTTGGGGAGGGCTGTTCCTCAACTCGATCGGCGCGAATCTCGGAGCCAACCTGGCTTTCTGGCTTTCCCGGGCTCTGGGCCGGAGCGGTATCCGGCACCTGCTGCGCGGCGAGAGTTTCCAGAGGCACCTGAGTCGTCTAGACGAGATTTCAACGAGGCACGGGTTCAGAGGTCTCCTCGTGCTTCGTCTTGTCCCCGCAGTTCCCTTCAATGTCCTCAATTTCGGACCTGGCCTGACCGCAATGAGCTGGCGCGCATATGCCGGTGCAACGCTCATCGGAATCCTACCAGGCACGGCCGTGTACACCCTATTCGCCGACGCACTTCTGCAGGGATCACAGGAAGCATCTCGTGAAGCGTTCGTTCGCGCTCTCGTCGCGGGCGCACTGCTGGCAGCGCTGGCCCTCATACCGGTCGTGCTTAGAAGGATGAGAATCTCACTCCCCGGGGCGACACGTACCATCGTCACAACGCTCGTCCTATGGACCTCCGGACCCCTGGTCGGTCAAAGCCTGCCAGACCCAGAGGGATTCGACCATGTCCTTGAGCAGATCGTCCATCCCCCATTCGTGGACTACAGCGCTCTCGTGGACGCCCGCGGTTCGCTGAATCGGTACATCGAATCGCTGGGAGCGACCGACCCGGGAACACTGAGCTCCGCATCGACTGGTGAACAGCTCGCCTTTTGGATAAATGCGTACAACGCATGCATGCTAAAGATCGTTGCCGACCACTACCCCATTGAGCCGGGTGGCACTGGGTTCCTTGGGCGAATCAGGAACCGACTGGCTGGCTACCCAGCCGACTCGGTCTGGCAGATCCGCGACGTCTTCACACGCGAGCACTGTGAAGTGGCAGGCGAAGCGCGCTCGCAGGATGAAATCGAACACACCGTTATCCGACCGAGATTCAGTGAGCCCCGGATTCACTTTGCAGTTAATTGCGCCGCCCGTAGCTGTCCGGTCCTCCGACCAGAGGCATACCGAGCAGACCGCCTCGATGCACAGCTGGACGCGGCGGTCAGGAGCTTTATCGACACGGAGTCTCAATTCAGTTTGGAGGGGGGTGAGCCTCCGACCCTGCGTTTGAACATGGTTCTGGACTGGTATCGCGATGATTTCGGAGGCATCCCCGGACTTAGGGATTTCTTGTCGGCATACCTCGAGGGGGAACGCCAACGTCTGGTGCTGTCTGGCGATACCCAAGTGATCTTCCTCGACTACGATTGGACCCTGAACGATATAACCCGGTGACGAACCCGCCTCTCAGCGGCCCGAAACTCGGAATCGTGATCCCGACGCTTGAGGAGGAGGGGACCCTTCCGCTGCTTCTGAGCGACCTCAAGGCACTTCAATTCCCGGTCGAGATCGTTGTGGCTGACGGTGGATCCGAGGACGGCACGGTTAGCGCCGCGGTCGCCGGGGGTGCAAAGGCGATCCAGACACTAGCAGGCCGCGCGATCCAGATGAACGCAGGGGCTCGTGCGGTTGACGCTCCCTGGATCCTTTTCCTCCATGCTGACTCCCGACTGCCCGCGCAAACACGGGAAGCACTCAGGTTATGGCTCGCAACTCCCCCACGATGTGGGGCCGCCCACTTCTCATTCCGACTCGATAGGGAGGGCCTTTGGTGGACGTTGGTCGAACGGGGCCAGCGCGTCCGAGAGCGGCTGACGGGACTCACCTACGGGGACCAGGGTCTCCTTCTCTCCCGCTCCGTGTATGACGAAGTGAACGGGATCCCGGAGCTCCCTGTGATGGAGGATGTCGAGATGGTGCGCCGACTTCGCCGCAACGGGGGATTGGACCGCATCGACGCCCCCGTGATCACAAGCGCCCGACGCTACACGAACGAAGGACCCATCCGGGCCTGCGTGCGGAACCTCCTTCTGATCTCACTCTACTCCCTCGGTGCCTCACCGCATTTCCTTTCTCGTTGGTATCGAACTCACAGACCGTGATTTCTCGGCGTGTTCTACTCGTCTTCGCGAAGGCGCCGATCCCTGGGCTGGTCAAGACTCGACTCGCAACCGACGTGGGGGCACTCGACGCCACCAAGATTTACCGCAGGCTCGGCCGGCAGGTTACGGAGCAGCTACGCGGGGGCGCCTACCGCACCGTGATCTACTATGACCCGCCTGACTCTGAGCATGTCATACGCGCATGGTTGGGGGATAACGCGGAGGAGTATCTTCCTCAGAACCCCGGAGACTTGGGCGACAAGCTCGCCCACGCCTTCGAATGGGGGTTCGGCGAGGGCGACCTCGTCTGCGTCGTCGGTACCGACATCCCGGAACTTGATCGGAGCAGGGTTGAGGAGGCTTTCTCCTTGCTATCTGAGCCTGGGGGCCCAGACGCAGTTTTTGGGCCCGCGTTGGACGGCGGATATTACCTCCTCGGACTTCGGCAACCCGCACCGGGCCTCTTGGCGGGGATTCCCTGGAGCACCGACCGAGTGCTGCTAGAGAGTGTGAAGCGGGCGCACCAATTCGGGTTGACGGTGCGATCGCTCTCGGCGCTCGCAGACGTGGACCGTGCCGAGGATCTACCCGACGAGTTCCGAAGTCACCAGACGCCCGAGTCAGATCCTGCCGACGGCTGGCCAACCGAGCACGGGAGCTGAAACGATGAATCACTCCCAATGGAGTTCACCGCGCCAGCGAGTTCGCTGCCGCTCCGTTCAAGCGGAAACGACACCCGATTCCCAGTGCAGAGTTCGGGTCGAAGTAGAGTGGGCCGCGGGCACGTGTGTCGAGGGTGTAGGGAGCGGGAACGCCACCCGGCAAGGCATGCTCATCGCGGGGGCGTTGGCGACGCTGGACGCTATAGGGAGGGTGACCCAGGAGAAGATGAAGTTCGAGTTCCGAGGAGCCAAGTCGGTGCGGGCGTTCGATTCTCTCGTGGTCGTTGTTGCGGTAAGGGGCCGAGCAGCGGGGCGCCGTTACGACTTACTCGGTTGCTGCGCTGCCTCTGACAACGAGGTCGCTCGGGGGGGAGTGCTGGCCGTTCTGGATGCGACGAATCGGATCCTGGAGCGCTACGCGCACACGCCGGGGGGTCCTCTCAAGCCCGCGCCTCCCACCGACCGGGATTGATCGTTCCCGAGTACGGAATCGGCTTTCTGCGGCGAGCCTAGTCCAGCTTCTCTTCGACCCGTCGCAGCCGGCGCACGATCGACCAGACCCACCCCAAGATCAGGACCCAAGCGGTCGCGTACGCCACGAAGACGTGCCAAAAGTGGCGCATTTCCCTTGCGGCTGCGTCCGCGGCAGTCTGCGCCCAGAGATCGGTCGTCCCGGTGCAGAGAATGAGAAGTCCAATGACGATCGCCGCGAAGGCGACACCCTTCACGCGCCGTAATCGAAGCGTATCGTTTGACATCAAGCGACAACTCCCCGATCAGCCAGGTCAGATCCGGCCAGGGACTCCACCCTGCTTTCCAGGCGCGCCGTTCCGTACCTGAGAAGGAAGAGCGAAAAGAAGAGAAGTGTCCAGGCGAGGAGAGCGGTCATTAGGGTGCCAAGCATGTCACCAGGAAGACTCGGCCCGTCGGTGCGCGCCACGACGGGCTGAGGATGGAGGGACCGGAACCAAAGCACACTGACGTGAATGAGCGGGATGTTGAGAGCGCCCACGATCCCCACCACCGCCGAAAACCTCTTTCCCTGCTCCGGGTTTTCTGTGGAGCTTCGGACCATGAAGTAGCCGAGATATATGAAGAAGAGGAGCAACGTGAGCGTAAGCCGAGGTTCCCAAGTCCACCACGTCCCCCAAGAAAGCCGCGCCCAGAGGGGGCCGGTTATGAGGACAATCGCTGTAAAGACGATCCCACCTTCAGCCGCAGACTTCGCGACCTGATCGAGCTTCTCCTCGCCTAGCCAGAGATAAACCGCGCTGCATAGGGCAACGATTCCGAAGGCCAGGAAGGCCACCCAGGCTGACGGGACATGGATGTAGAAGATCCGCTGAACAATCCCGAGCGTCGCTTCAGTCGACACCCAGAAGAAAACCATCCAGTGGAACACCACCGTAAGTCCGATGCCTAGGACGCCCAGCGCCAGCGCCCCCCATCGGATCGCCTTTAGGGACATTACTCCTCCACAATGAATCGAAACAGCACGAATCCCGCGACCAAAGCTACGAGGGAGAACGCCGCTAGAAGCCTCAAGTTGCCATACACGCCCGCCGGAGGGAACCCCGCAAGCAACGTCGCGGTTGCCGAAACGCCGAACACGACGAGGGGCACTAGCAGCGGAAAGAGAAGGACCGGGAGTAGAGTCTCTCCCATCCTCGTGCCTGCGGTGATCCCACTGAACAGAGTGCCAAGGGCGACGAATCCGATCGTTCCGAGCGCCAGGACTCCCGCAAGCGCGAGCCAATTCACAGTGGCATCAACCTGAAAAAATAGCGCGACCACCAGGACCGTCAGCATGATCACCACCGCAAGGAGAACGAAGTTTGAGAGTACCTTCCCAAGGAAGAGCGCATCGCGAGGAACGGGAGCTACGAGAAGCCCTTCCAGTGCTCCGTCCTCTTTCTCCAGCTCGAAGGTTCGCCCCAGACCCAGCAAGCCACCGAGAATGATGATCATCCAAATCAGTCCCGACGCGATTTCGCGCGGATGGACGACCGTGCGGTCTACAGCGTAGTTGAAGAGGATTGCCGTGAGAACTACGAACGCACCCATCGCGGCAAACCGCTCGCGGGTCCGGAACTCCACCCGCAGATCCTTCGCGGCGAGTGTCCAGACTTGCCTCAGATAGCGGCTCATACGTGTCCAGACACCCCCTCGACACGCTCGCGATAGAACCTCTCCTCAGTCCCTTCGGGGATCTGATCCGGCACGCCCAAGAATACGAAGCGCCCCTGCGCCTGAATCGCGATCCGATCGGCCAGAGCCAACCCCTCCGACAGATTGTGGGTGACTAAGAT
Organism: Longimicrobiales bacterium; assembly: GCA_965215925.1. Lineage (GTDB taxonomy): Bacteria > Gemmatimonadota > Gemmatimonadetes > Longimicrobiales > Gaopeijiaceae > JAAXGI01. The sequence goes on from CBDCEQ010000003.1 coordinate 1,287,267, forward strand.
GACCGTTCTCTGTCCGTCCTTCAGCCGTACGAGTACGTCCCTCAGGAGCGCAGAAGCGTGAACGTCTAGCCCAGTAAAGGGCTCGTCGAGAAAAACCAGCGAGGGTTCGTGCAAGAGAGTACGAGCGAGCGCCAGGCGCTGACGCATGCCGCGAGAGAACCCACGGACGCGCCGCGCAGCAGCCTTGGTCAGACCCACCTCGGAGAGGGAGACCTTTACCCGTTCAGCAAGATCAGGGAGGTCGTAGAGCGAGCCGTAGAAGGTGAGGTTCTCGGAAGCTGAAAGCGCCCCATAGAGGAACGTCCGATGCGAGAGCACACCGATCTCGCGCCGCCAATCGGTCGCTGCCGGGTCCCGCAGCTCTCCCCTAAACCGGATCTCGCCGGCCTGGGGGCGAAGCGCACCTCCGAGGAGCCCCAGAAGCGTACTCTTTCCCGCGCCGTTGGGCCCTAGGACCGTGAGCAGGTCCCCCTCATTCAGCGCGAAAGAAATCCCGTCAACGGCGCGGATAGGACCGTAACGCCTGACCAGGTCCCGTGCTTCCAGGACTGGCGCCAACCTCTACGATCCTCCAGCGGCGCTCTTCAGGGTGGGAAGCGCCGATCCGCAGTCCCCGCAGAATCGGCTCCCCTGAGGGTTCGGATGGCCGCACTGAGGACAGACAATTCCGTCGCGAATCGAAGCGCGGAGGGCCGCGATTTCTGCCTCGATGTCGTCGGGAGCGCCTTCTGGCCCAACCTTTCCTGCGTCCACATCCGTTACGGCTTGCCTCGCGACCCACTCAGCCTCTTCCTCGTCGATCGCGTCGAGGGCTTCGGCAGAGATCTCCTGCTTCAGGGCTCGGTAATCAGTTTCGTCCAGTTTTCCAGCGTGGAAGTCATACTCGACGTCGCGAAGGGCCAGGAGAGCAACGTTCCTTCGATGCTGGGATTCGGTAAGCTCTTCTTCGTCCCAGTCCATGGGCGCCTCACGGCCCCCGACGATGGGATACAATACGAAGAAGACCGCCGCAAGGGCGAGGAGAACACCAGGGACGAGAGCGCTCATCCGATCGTTGCTGGAGCGCTCGACGAGTCCTGAGTAGAGGCTTCGCTCTTCCTTCCACTGGCTCCAGCGCTCGCCGTTGATCGAGTCGAACTACCGGAGCCCATCTGACGACTGCGTGTTGGGACACCAGCCCCGGGCCATAGGCCGATCAATGCGCCGGCGGCAATGATCAACCCTCCATACCAGATCCATGGAACCAACGGGTTTACGAGAACCTGGAATGTAGCCTGCTGGAACTGGGGCTCGTTGCTGCCAAGCAGCATCTCGTCGTCGACGGTCGCGAGGATCACATACAGGTCCTCGACCAAGGTCGACTGAATTCCTACCTCGCTGATCGGCTGAGGCGGATTCACTGCCAAGTTCAACTGCCGCTGCGTGGTGATTGGCTCAATTGGGATTCCGTCTTTCTCGACCGAGAACAGAGCGATGACCTGTCTCATACTCGGGACCAGAGTCGTCGAGAGGCCCTCGTAGGTGAGGGTATACTCATGCCCGAACGGAGATTCGATCGAGACCGATTCGCCTGGGGTCATGCTCTGCCGAACTTCCCGGTTGAAAGCCGTCCCGGCGAAGCCCATGAACATGATCACGACGCCCACGTGCACGACGTACCCACCCCACCGCCGTCGATTCCTCCGCACTAGATGCACGAACGCCGTAAAGGGGTTCTCCTCTTCGATGCGTGCCCTCGCGCGGGTCCCCTTCCAGAACTCGATCACAATGATCGTCAACACGAATGCCCCGAGCGAGAAGGTAAGGAGGGCATACGGGTGTCGGACGCCTGCCGAAAGAAGGACGGCCGCTATGGAGACGAACACGGCGCCGGGAAAGACGAAATTCCGCTTGAGGTTTCGCGCGCTCGCCTTCCGCCAGGCGATCACCGGCCCTATCCCCATCATTGCCAGCAGCATAAGGCCGATCGGGATATTTACCTGGTTGAAGAAGGGTGGGCCGACCGAAACCTTCGACCCCGTGAGGCCCTCGGTCAAAAGAGGGAACATCGTGCCCCAGATCACGGCGAAGGTGATACCCAGAAGAATGAGGTTGTTCAGGAGGAACGCCGATTCACGCGAGAGCATCGACTCGAACTGTCGCTCGCTCGAGAGGAGCGGGTAACGCCAAATGATGAGGACCAGCGCGACTCCAGACGTGACGGCCATGCACCCGAGGAAGATCAACCCGATAGTCAGATCCTCAGCGAACGAGTGGACCGACGCGATCAGCCCCGACCGGGTCAGGAAGGTCGCGAAAATCGTCATGACGAACGTGAGGAGCACGAGCCCCATGTTCCATACCTTCAGCATTCCGCGGCTCTCTTGAATCATGACCGAGTGTAGGAAAGCCGTTGCTACGAGCCAGGGCAGAAGTGACGCGTTCTCGACGGGGTCCCAAAACCAGAATCCGCCCCACCCGAGCTCCTCATAGGCCCACCGCATCCCGAAGATGATCGCGAGGGTTAGGAAGAACCAGCTGGTGAGAATCCACTTCCGCGTGGCCTGAATCCACCGCGCATCCAAGCGTCCAACCATCAGCGCGCTTATGGCGAACGCAAACGGCACGTTGAATGAGGTGAACCCGAGGTACATCGTCGGTGGGTGGATCGTCATCCAATAGTTCTGGAGCTGAGGATTGAGCCCCCTTCCCTCTATCGGAGCGAAGCCCAGCTGCTCGAACGGCGGGGTGACGAAGAGTGAGATCGAAATGAAAAAAGCAAGGAAGGCGAGGAGCACACCATTGACGTACGGCATGAGGTCGCGATTCCGAGACCGATTCAGCCAGATCGCGAGCGTCGAGAACGCGCTTAGATTCAGCCCCCAGAAAAGAAGCGACCCTCGCTGCCCTGCCCACAGGCCGGAGAACTTGAAGAACGGGTGGAGGTTGGTGCTAGAGTAATTGTAGACGTACCAATATTGGAACTGGTCGCCCATGAAAGCGGCAACGATTCCGACTGCGGCGACGATCAATAGGATCGTGATCGCGTAAGTGCTTCGTTCCGCAGAGAGGATGAGGTCGCCCCGCGCCCATCTTCCGCCAAGAAACGCCAGCACGCATCCCCAGATCGAAATGGGCAGGGCGATCCAAAGCGCGAACTCGCCCAGCGCGGGGATCACCCGATCATCCCTCCATCTCCTGCCGGCTCCTCAGCCTGCTGCGGCATCTCGGGCATGGCCTCGTACCGACTGCCACACTTGGTCAAGACTTCAGTGGCCAAGAAGACGCCGTCCGCACGGTACCGCCCCTGCATGACCACCTCGACGTCAACCTCGCCGGAGTCATTGAAGGTATCGGGAAGGGGATGCCGGAACTCTACGTTCATCCGCACTGACGCGTCGTCCGGATCCTCCACGACGAAGGTGTGGAGAAGCTCGGACGTGGAGTGTCCGTGGCTCCCAGGGACCAGCATTCCGCTGACCTTCACCCCCTGATCGATGGTCTCCGGACTCGCTTCGACTCGAGCGAGTAGCTCGGTCGGAGTGAGATAGTAGACCATCGTGTCCGATATCCCAGTGTAGATCAGGTAACTCACTACCGCGGCCACACCCACCAGCCCGGCGAAAAATCGTCGATCTCTACGCATGGGAGACTCCAGGGAAAGTTCCGAGCGCCATCGGTTTCAGGATTTGAACATACGTCAAGGGCCGCCGGCACTCAAGCTGAATCGGTGGGCCGCCGAGGCCGGGGGCTCTCATCCCGTAAAGCGTCGAGCCGCCTCTAGCGCTCGCGTCCATCCGGATCTGAGCGCCGACCTTTCGTTATTCCCCATTTTAGGCTGAAAGATCCTGGCATCGCCCTGCACAGACAGGAAGTCGTCGCCAGTGGCCCACAACCCGACCTGCAGTCCCGCAAGACCAGCGGCCCCGAGGGCCGTAGTCTGGACGAGCGCCGGACGTCTAACGGTCACATCCAGGATGTCCGCTTGGAAGGACATCAGCCAGTCGTTTTCGGCCGCCCCGCCATCGACACGAAGTTCTGAGGTTGCGATCCCGGAATCAGCCTCCATCGCCTCGATAACCTCGGCTGTGCCGTACGCCATGGCTTCCAACGCCGCGCGGACGATGTGTGCCTTCGCTGTTCCACGGGTGAGGCCGAAGATCGAGCCTCTGACATTTGGGTCCCAATGTGGAGCGCCCAGACCCACGAGCGCTGGCACGAAATACACACCGTCGTTGCCCGAAACCGAGCGAGCCATTTCCTCGGACTCAGAAGCTGATGCGAGTAGGCCGAGCCCGTCGCGGAGCCACTGGATCGCCGCACCCGCAATGAAGATGGACCCCTCCAAGGCGAACGCTCGCTCGCCATTCGGGCCACAGGCGACAGTCGTAAGCAGACCGTGTTCCGAGCGCGCAATCTCCGTACCGGTGTTGAGGAGGAGGAATGCGCCAGTTCCGTAGGTGTTCTTCGCTAGGCCCGGAGCCCAACACCCCTGTCCAAAGAGTGCCGCCTGCTGGTCGCCAGCTACTCCGGCGATGGGGACCTCGACTCCCAAGAGATTCCCATCTGTCGTCCCGAACTCCCCTGAGCTGGGTCGAACCTCAGGCAGTAGGCTCGCCGGAACCCCGAAAAGGTCGAGGAGATCCCCGGCCCATCCGCCGGTTTCCAGATCGTAGAGAAGGGTACGAGATGCATTGGTGGGATCGGTTGCGTGGGTCGCGCCCCCGGTCAGAGAGTGAACGATCCACGTGTCGATGGTACCACAGGCGAGGTCTCCAGCCTCGGCCCGAGCCCTAAGCTCCGGACGTTCGTCGAGGAGCCAGGAGATCTTGGTGCCGGAGAAATAGGGGTCGAGCACGAGACCGGTCCGGGCGCGAACCATTCGCTCGTGACCCTGGTCCTTCAGTCGGGAGCAGAAGTCGGAAGTTCGACGATCCTGCCATACAATCGCACGGTGGAGGGGCTTCCCGGTCTCTCGGTCCCAGAGGACCACGGTTTCCCGTTGGTTCGTGATGCCGACCGCTTCGATGCGGACACCCTCCCCGGATCTCGCATCGGCCGCGGCCATTGCTTCCCTCGCCACCGCGATGGTCACGTCCCGGATTTCCTCAGCGTCGTGCTCGACCCATCCAGGTTGAGGAAAGTATTGGGTGAACTCGGAGTACCCCTGCCCTAATATTCCTCCATCCTGCGAGATGATGAGAGCGGTGCTTCCAGTGGTCCCCTGGTCAAGGGCTAGGATCGCTCTCGTTGGCATGGAGGCTCCAGTGCTCAGGTATGCGCGGGCCAGGTCCGCTCAGTCGGGGAACCGGTAAGGCTTGCCCGCCTGCTCCAATAGCTCAAGGAGGAGCGAGACCGGAAGTCCCACGACCCCCGTGTAGTCCCCCTCGACACGATCTACTAGAGCCGCGCCGCGAGCTTGGATCGCGTACGCTCCCGCCTTGTCCCTCGCCTCGCCAGTTCTTGCGTAGGCGACCGCCATCTTTCTCTCGAACGGCCTGAAACTGACCGCTGTCACTCGAACACCTTTCAGGACCTCGACCTCAGAGAGAGAGCCTCCTGGCGGTACGAGAGCGAGCGCGGAAACGACGTGGTGCGTCCGGCCTTGAAGGCGCAGGAGCATGTCCACAGAGTTCTGCAGATTCGTAGGTTTCCCAAGGACCGCCCCCTCGATCGTCACGAGGGTATCTCCCGCTAGAACCCATTGATCGGAATGGAGCGAGGCAACTGCCATGGCCTTCTCTACCGCTAGCCTCAGCGCCTGCTCTTCCGGGGATTCTCCTCCGACGGCCGACTCTTCGATTCCTGCCGGGCGGACAATGTAGGGAATGCCGAGGCACTCTAGGATCGCGGCTCGCCGGGGAGAAGCCGACGCTAGAATCACACGTCCTCTGCCTCCGGCGCCGGGGGCGTCTCAATCGGCCCCACACCTACCGGGCCGCGTTCCAACACGAGCGTCACCGGGCCGTCATTCACGAGGGACACGTCCATCGTCGCCCCAAACTCCCCCTCCTGGACAGATGCGGAAGACGAAGCCCGAAGCAGACTCACGAAACGATTGTACAACGGTTCGGCAACCGCTGGGAGGGCCGCGGCGACGAAGGACGGCCGGCGACCCTTTCGGGTATCGCCGTAGAGCGTGAATTGACTCACTATGAGAGCCTCCCCCCTTACCTCTTCCAGCGACCGGTTCATCTTTCCGTTCAGGTCGTTGAAGATCCTTAGGCCGTAGACCTTTCTTGCCATCCACTCCAGCTCGATGTCCCCATCCCCATGTGCAAACCCAACCAGAAGAAGCAGACCGCGCCCGATGGAGGCCACGGTCCGACCCTCCACCGTCACCGAGGCTCCGGAGACGCGTTGGAGAACAACCTTCATTCCACGGTGACGGACTTTGCGAGGTTTCTGGGCTGATCGACGTCGCACTCTCTGAGCACGGCGATATGGTAGGCGAGAAGCTGAAGCGGGACCACCGTTAGAATCGGAAGAAGTGCGGGGTGGGTCTGAGGCACCAAAATGGTGTGGTCAACCTTGCCCACGAGTTCGGCGGCCCCGTTGTTCACGACGGCAATAACACGGCCGGACCGGGCTTTCACCTCTTCGATATTCGAGACGACTTTGTTGTACACCGGATCTCGGGGCGCAAGGAATACCACCGGCATCTGATCGTCAATGAGTGCGATCGGGCCATGCTTCATTTCTGCGGCCGGATATCCCTCTGCATGAATGTAACTTACCTCTTTGAGCTTCAGAGCTCCCTCGAGAGCTACAGGGAACTGAACGCCTCTTCCGAGATAGAGGAAGTTCGGCGCGTCCATGTACTCTTCGGCAAGGGTTCGGATCTCGTCGTTTAGCTTGAGGATCTCGTTGACCTTGCATGGAAGTTCTTTGAGCGCGCTGACCAGCTTCCGACCTTCGAGGATGGGAAGCTTTCTGCGACGCGCCATGTAGAGCGTAAACAGCATGAGAGCCACAACTTGGCTCGTGAACGCCTTGGTTGAAGCGACGCCGATCTCGGGACCTGCGTGAAGATACATTCCGAAATCGGTCTCCCTTGCGATCGACGACCCGACCACGTTCACCATCCCCATTACCGTAGCGCCTCGCCGTTTCGCCTCGCGGAGAGCAGCCAACGCGTCTGCGGTTTCACCCGATTGGCTGAGGACGATGACGAGAGTGTTGCCGTCAATAACGGGGTTCTTGTATCGGAACTCGGACGCGTATTCGACTTTGGTGGGAATCTGCGCGAGTTCCTCAAGAAAGTATTCGCCGATCTGTGCAGCGTGCCATGACGTCCCGCATGCGGTGATGACGATTCGCTCAACGCTTAGAAGCTCCTCGTCCGAGATGGTGATGCCGCCCAGCTTGGCATCCCCTTCCTCGTCCAGGAGTCGGCCGCGGGTCGCATCTCTGATCGTCTCGGGCTGCTCGAATATCTCCTTCAACATGAAGTGCTCGTAGCCACCCTTCTCGATCGCACCCAGATCCCACTCCACTTCATGGACAAGACGTTGCACAGTGCCGAGGTTCGCTTGCCGCGCCCGGTATTCGTCGGGCGTGACGACCACGTGATCTCCTTCATCCAGGTAGACGATGCTTCGAGTCTGGCTGATGACCGCGGCTGCGTCGGACGCCACCATCATCTCTCCCTCCTTCCCTACGCCCAGAAGGAGCGGTGAGCCATACCGTGCGGCGACGATCTTGTTCGGATCCCGCGAGCTCACAACGGCGAGTCCATAGGCGCCGATGACCTGCTCAAGAGCGGCCGCGACCGCCTCTTCCAGCCTCCCCCCTTTCGGCCACATTCGGTCGATGAGATGGACGACAACCTCGGTATCCGTCTCACTGAGGAACTCGACGCCCTCCGCTTCGAGGCGAGTTCGTAGCACGTCCGCATTCTCGATGATCCCGTTATGGACCACCGAAATGGTTCCGTCGTTCGAGGTGTGCGGATGCGCGTTCGAATGATTTGGAGATCCGTGCGTCGCCCAGCGGGTGTGCCCGATCCCGCAACTGCCCTCTGGGGGGTGCGAACCCATCGCCTCTTTGAGCTCGCTCAACTTCCCCCGTGCCTTGACGGTCCGGAGAATCCCATCGGCGCCCACGACGGACACGCCAGCGGAGTCATAGCCTCGGTACTCGAGCCTTTGTAACCCTTCCAAGAGCACAGGGACGACTGGCTGCGACCCGACGTATCCTACGATCCCGCACATAATTGACGCTGCTCCCGTCGCTGTCAGTTGGCCCCCAAGTGGGTCAGGCTACTCCGTGAATTGGCAGCAATTCCCGTGCCTGCGCAGTGATTTCGCTCGCGCGGGCCCTACTGCCGGCCTCTGCGATCAAGCGGACGACCGGCTCAGTTCCGGATGGGCGCACGTGCAACCACTCGCCGCGGGGAGCCCAATCCAGGCGAAGTCCGTCCTCCATGTTGGTTTCTGCCGGAGGCAGGCCTTCAGCGAGCGCCAAATACGCGTCTTCGATCCTCTCCCGTGGAAAACTGGCCTTTTCCTTCACGATCGCGTAGCTGGGCCACCGGTCTGCCGCCTCCCGTAGGCCCAACCCTTCATCCACCAGGTGCTGAAGGATCAGGGCGCATCCGAGAGGCGCATCACGCGTCAGGTGCAGGTCGGGGAGGATTATCCCTCCGTTTCCCTCACCCCCGAACACGGCATCCACTTCCGCCATACGGCTGGAAACGTTCACCTCACCCACTGGAGCTCGGATAAACGAGCCCCCAACCTCAAGCGTTACATCCTCGACGACTCTGGAGGTCGAAAGATTGGCAACGACCGGACCCGTTCGGCGCCTGAGCACGGCGGCTGCACACAGGGCTAAAGTGAGATCTTCACCGAGGGCTTTCCCTTGCTCGTCGACCAAGGAGAGCCGATCTACATCGGGATCCACCGCAAACCCGACCTCACTCCCGGATTCCCGTACCAGCGCTCCCAGACGGCCGAGGTTCGCCGCGGTAGGCTCTGGATCCCGCGGAAAGTGCCCATCTGGTTCGAGATCCATCCCAGAAACAGTACAGCCGAGGGCCTCCAACAGCCCGGGGATCATCAACCCCCCGGCTCCGCGGACGCAGTCCAAGGCGACCCGAAATCGACGGTCACGGAGCCGACCGATCTCGAGCAGAGGAAGTCCCATGATCCTGCCGATGTGACGCTCGATGGCCTCCTCGTCCTTGCGCAGAGAACCTAAGCCATTCCACTCCGCCCGAGGGACCGCCCCCTCTTGCAGAAAGTTCCGGAATCGGCCCATACGGTCCGAATCGAGGAAGATCCCGTCATTGCCCACGAACTTGAGCGCGTTCCATTCCGCGGGGTTGTGGCTCGCGGTAACCGCGAGGGCTCCGGCCGCCCCCGCCTCCTCGGCCGCCAAAAGGATCGTCGGCGTAGGCACGACCCCGAGATCCACTACGTCGCAGCCGACCGATAGAAGGCCGGCGCGAGCCCCATCCGAGAATATCTGCCCTGAGGTCCTCGAGTCACGGCCCAAATAGACCGGGCCGCGGGCACCCTCTGCCCGCAGAAAGCCCCCAAACGCGCCGGCGAGCGAGGTGATCAACTCGGGCGTCAGGCAGGAGCCCACCTTCCCCCTGAATCCGGAGACGCTCACCATCAAGTCGCCCGGAATTGTGACGGGCATGGGACTGAACCTCTTGGGACGGAACGCGCCGGTCCGATCCGACCGGCCGGGGCAGTTGGTAGGCCGATTCAAGCTTCACGGGAGCTGAGATGCATGTCAACTTCGCGACCTGTGGCGCCGCGCCGCGCTATGCGAATAGGTTCCGCACTCCGCCTATAGAAGTCCCGCGACGGGAATGACACGAACTCAAAACGCTACTCCATGAATAGACCAACCCATCGTGACCTCTTCGGGACACGGGCCGTCCATGGCGGCCAGACGCCGGACACCGAGACTGGGGCGATTATGCCCCCGATTTACCAAACTTCGACATATGTCCAACCGGCGCTCGGCCAGCATCTAGGCTACGAATACGCCCGCGTGCAAAACCCCACACGCGAGGCGTTGGAGAGGAACCTTGCCTCCCTCGAGGGAGGCAAGCACGGAATCGCGTTTGCGAGCGGTCTTGCGGCCATCGAGTCTGTGATCAAGACGTTGTCGACCGGCGATCATGTGGTCAGTGAGGAGAACACCTACGGTGGCACGACCCGCATGCTCACTCAGGTGTTTTCACGGATGGGCATCAGTTTTAGTTACGTGGACAGCCGAAGGCCGGGGGACGTACAGGCTGCGTGTCGACCCGACACGAAGCTCCTCCTGGTTGAGCCGCCTACGAATCCGATGATGCGTCTATGTGACCTGCGCTCAATGGCCGAAATCGCGCATGCACAGGACGCGCTTCTCATGGTAGACAACACGTTCGCCACGCCCTTCAACCAGCGGCCTCTCGAGTACGAGGCGGACATCGTGGTGCACTCAACGACGAAGTATTTGAACGGCCACTCGGACGTGATCGGCGGAGCGGTCATCGTGAATGACGACGTTTTGGCGGAGGAGATTCATTTCATTCGGAGAACAACGGGTGGTGTGCCAGGCCCGATGGACGCATGGCTCGTGCTTCGAGGGACGAAGACCCTCCATCTTCGTATGCATGCCCATAATAGCAACGGTCTTGCAGTGGCTCGATTCCTCTGCACCCATCCCGCCGTCAAGGAAACCCATTACCCGGGGCTCGAGTCTCATCCACAACATGAGCTGGCGGCCCGTCAGATGGACGGATTCGGGGGGATGGTCGCGATAGAGATGGGAAGCGGGGAGCGTGCTAAGCAATTCGTCGAGGGGACTCGGTTGTTCGCCCTCGCCGAGTCACTCGGCGGTGTAGAGTCGCTGATTGGTCTCCCTGCTCTTATGACGCACGCTTCCGTTCCCGTCGACCGCCGGAACGAGATGGGGATAACGGATGGACTCGTTCGCCTGTCCGTCGGGATCGAGGACGAAGCGGATCTCCTCGGCGACCTCGAGCAGGCGCTGTCCGGTCTCTGAGCCCTACTCGATCGCGGCCAGCACTCGACCGATTACCTCGTTCCAGTTCCCGATCCAGCGAGTGACCACGATCAGATCGTTGGCAGGATCTACGTAGATCCTGTTTGGCCCAGCCCCACTGTGATAGAAGGCCGACTCGCCACACGCGACTGTGCAAACCTCCGGCTCACCATATAGGTACCAGTTCATGAACCCGTAGTCTTCACGTACGGGTGTTGGAGTAAGCGCCATGTCGACCCATTCCTCTGACAGAAGCTGCTCACCCGCCCATTGGCCTCGATGGAGCGTGAAGTAGCCGAATCGGGCTTGCTCTCTCGCGCTAATCCACATACCCCCACCCCAGTGAGCCCCCCCCGCGACGGACTGCACCAGGCGACCATCCATAACGACCCAGGAATCGTCATAGCCAAGCCATCGCCAGGCAGTCGCCCCAATCGGGTCCATGACGTGTTCCTTGAGGACTTCGGGAAGTGGCCGCCTCCACACGTTCAGAGCAGCAAGCGCCAGGAGGTTGACGCGGACGTCATTGTACATCCAGTACGTCCCGGGCTCGTGGCGATCCCGCGCTCGCCACTCATCGACGTCGCCCTGCGGACGGTCGGCCCAATCATGCTTACCGAACAGTGTGCCTTGCCAATCGCTGGTCTGCCTAAGTAGATGGTCCCAGGTGATCTTCCGATTGTGCTCGGACTCGAAGGGCATGAGCACTTCGAACGCATCGTAGGCCCGGCCCGCCTCCACCTCACCGCCGCCGAACATCCCGTTCCCAGGAGGACCCTTGAGCGCCACGACCGGCGGGAAGTACTCGCGGACTTTGTCATCGACATCCCGAATGAGACCCCGGTCGTACGCCAAGCCGACCGTTGTCGAGAGAAAGCTCTTGCTCACGCTGAAAGTGGGCTCAACGCGATCCGGCTCGCCCCACTCCGCAACGATGTAGCCGTGGCGAACGACAACGCCCGTCGCTGGACCGCGTTCCCTGAACGGGCCTGTAGCCTCGCCAAACGGCTCGCGCCCGAAGCCACCGATGTGATTCTCCAGCAGGTCCCGAGGCGCATCCGATTCGCTAGCGATCGCGAACTCGATCGCCTCTTGGAGGGTTTCCGGATTCATTCCTACGTCTTCAGGGGCACGCCGCTCCCAGGAATTCCCCGGCCCGGGGAAATAGGTATCCTGGAGAGCGCCAGATGAAGCGTCGGCCGGGGAGCAAGCGGAGATCGCGATGATCAGCGTGAGAACAGCGCCAAGAAGGCCTCGAGTCCTCAGAGCCGTTGGGAATGCGGCCGGATGCACCATTCGATCCTCCTCTGGGAGCAGAAGCAAGCCGAGCGACGGGGCAGAGCGGCTACTCTAGCGTGACGGTACTGAGATCGAATCCCGGGAGCAAGAAACGAGGGAAGAGCCTACGGTGGTTCATCCACCGACTTCGATTGAAACTTCTACCCCGCACGCACGTAGGGTAGCCGGAGCGCACAGATGCTCGGTAGGTGCCGCCCGCCCGCCACGAACCCAGCCGGAGTCCTCGCCGATGACGCCAGACGGCTTCACACCTGACGACGAAGCCCCACAGAGCGACTCTCGTGCCAGGACACGGAGGGTCCTCTCCGATATCTCGCCCCGAGCCTGGGAGCACGCAGCCGACCGCGCCGCCCTACAGGGGCTCCGGGCCATTCCGATATTCGACGAGGTCCTTAGAAAGTTGTTCGGGTTCTTCGGAGAGAAACCCATTCGTCTCGCGTTCCAAGCGAACGCCGTCAGGGTTTCGGAGCGGCAGTTCGGCCGCGTCCACGCGCTCTACCGAGAGGTCCTCAAAACTCTCGATGCGGAGGAATATCCGCTCTTCGTGTCCCAGACCCCGCTCGTGAACGCGGGCGCATACGGGATGAACAAGCCGTTCGTGATCTTGAACTCGGGGACTCTCCAGCTCCTGGACGATGATGAGCTTCAGTATGTAATGGCCCACGAGGTCGGGCATATCCTGAGCGGTCATGTGCTCTACCGCACGATGCTGGTGATTCTGATCCAGTTGGCGGATCGGGGCTTCCCGATCGTAGGCTTAGCCGCCCGTGTGGTTCTCGTCGCACTCCTCGAATGGTACCGGAAAAGCGAGCTTTCGTCTGACCGCGCCGGACTCCTCGGAGTGCAGGATCCAAGGATCGTTTTTGGAGCGATGTTGAAAATGGCGGGGGGAGAGGGCCCTCCCGAAACGAGCCTGACGGCGTTCTTGGAGCAGGCTGAAGCCTACCGCGAGAGCGAGGACATTGCCGAGTCGGTATTCAAGGTTCTGAACCTTCTCGGGACGACTCATCCCTTCTACGTACTGCGCGTCTCGGAGCTCCGGGGCTGGATCGAGAGCGGTGAGTACGACCGGATCTTGCGGGGGGAATACCCCCGAAGGGAGGACCCAGCCCCGGCGTACCTCGAGGATCTTTCCGCGGCGGCAGCCTCTTATCGAGAGGACGCAACGGACTTTGTTGACGATCTTGCTTCGGCTGCGAGAAAGATGAAAGACAGTTTGTTCGAGCATTTGAAGGGAGCAGGTGGGGCAAGGTCGCCGGACTGAACCGCTATGTCCTGGTTGTCCAACGCCCTCTGGGTGGGCGTCAGGGGGTTCTTCGGGTCCGCACTTCGTGTTACAGCCTCGGTGGCGTTGTCCATGGGCTCATGAGGTCCCCGACCTTCCCGTATGGGACATTGGTTGTGAACATTTCGGGCTGTTTCTTGATGGGAGTGCTGGGAGGTCTGGCGGACTCTCGCCCGCCCATGAGACGCTCTTGCTTGCCCGCGACGTGGATTTCTGGCGAGCATCGGGAAATGTGCTGGCACCGGTAGGGCTCGGCTTGCTCGCAGTTTGGACTGGGCTCGCGATCGCCCGTGGGTGGTAACCTTCAATCGGATCCGCGATGGACACAGATGAGTTCCGACGCGTCGGACACCGCGTGATCGATCAGTTGGCAGTCTATTTCGATTCGATCGAAGACAAGCCGGTCTTCCCTGACGTAGAGCCCGAAAGGCTCGAGGCGCTTTTCGATGAGCCTTTGCCAAGGACTCCGGCCTCGGCAGATGAGGTCCTCGCGGCGGTCGATGAAAAGCTTCTTCCGTACTGCGTTCATACCGGGCACGGCGGTTACCTGGGGCTGATTACCGCGAGCCCACTCCCGATTGGGGTCATTGGCGACCTGATCGCATCCGCCATCAATCAGAATCTCGGCACGTATTCGATCGGTCCGAGCGCAGTCGCCATCGAGCGGCAAACGGTCCGTTGGTTGTGCGATCTCGTTGGGTATGGAGGAGGTGCAGGAGGAAATCTGACCAGCGGCGGGATGGTCGCCAATCTCATCGCCCTCAAGCTGGCGCGGGATCACGCAAGCGACCAAGCGGCCCAGGCAAGCGGTCTCCACGATCGCTTCGCCGTATACACCAGCGAAGAGAGGCATGTCTCGATCGACAAGGTAATTGACACCGTCGGTCTGGGGCGAGAGAACGTCCGTCCGATCGTGACTGACGACCGATTTCGGATCCGGCTCGATGTGCTGGGCCAAGCGATCGCATCGGACACCCGCGCAGGAATCCGGCCGGCGTGCATCGTCGCGATGGCGGGGTCCACCAACACGGGGGCCATAGACGATCTCGGCGCTCTGCGCACGATAGCCGACGCCCACGGGATGTGGCTCCATGCCGACGCGGCCTACGGTGGTGGCATGCTCCTCTCTCACTCGGAGTCGCATGCCTTGGAGGGGATCGATCTGGCAGATTCTGTGACAGTCGATCCACACAAGTGGTTTTTCGCTCCCATAGATGCCGGTGCAGTACTCGTGAAAGACGAGCGCCATCTCCAGCAGTCGTTCGGATTGAAGCCCTCTTATCTGACCGATGAGTTTGACGAAGCTGGTGAACGATACCAGTACTACGTACACGGGCTAGAGCAAAGCCGCCGCTTCAGGGCACTCAAGGTTTGGATGAGCTTCAAGCGATACGGCGCGGATGAAATCGGTCGCTGGGTAGACGCGAACGTGAGACACGCCCGTAGGCTGCATGAGCTCGCGGTGGCCAGTCCCTGTTTTGAGTCGGCCGTCTTTCCGCCGATGAGTGCAGCCTGCATCCGCTACCTACCCGAGCGTGCGCTCGACCGGGACGAGGTGGATGCGATTCACCATCGCGTCGTGGAGCGAATCGAGCGAGGGGGTGAGTTCTGGATCGGCACTACGCGGCTAAAAGGGCGCACATGGTTCAGGGGCTGCGCGGTCAACTTCCGTACGACGGAGGCGCATATCGAGCGGCTCATCGAACTTCTCGAGCAGGAGTGTCGGTCGAGCGAAGCAGAACTCGCACGCTAGGGAGATATCATGTGCAGAAACATACGTCCCCTTTTCAACTACGAGCCGGCTACAACGGAGAGTGAAATCCGTGCTTCGGCGATTCAGTACGTGCGAAAAGTGAGCGGCTACACCAAGCCATCCCAAGCGAACGAGATGGCCTTCGATAGAGCGGTCGATCGGGTCACCGACATCACCAGGGAGCTGATTCGTTCTCTCGTAACCAACGCCCTCCCCCGCGACCGCGTGTCCGAGGCAGAGAAAGCGCGAGAACGAGCTCGTCAGCGGTATGGCTGAGCCGGCGACATCGGGACGAGACGAAGCAGCGACTGACTTCCCAGTTGACGGAGTCGAGCTGACACTAATTCTGGTCGTCGCAGACGTTGAGCGAGCCGTAGCGTTCTATGTCGACGTGCTCGGCGCGAGCTTGTTCCGGGAATATGGAGGGACATCGGCAGTCATAGAATTCCAAGGGACCTGGATCCTGCTCGTAACAGGAGGCGGGCCGACTCCTGGAAAGCCGGAAGTGGCCTTCTCACCACCAGACGATCCTAATCGAGTGAGTCATCAGTTGACGATACGGGTCCCAGATTGCCGTGGCGCCTACGAAGTATTGTCGTCCCGGGGTGCGGACTTTCTGACACCACCGGTGGACCGTGGGGGCGAGATCCGATGCTTCTTCAGAGACCCAGATGGGCACTTACTTGAGATTAGTCAGCTGACCTAAAGCCTCGATTGGAGCATGATGGGGCGGGCTGCGACGACGGCAGTCCGCGTGAGATCTCGATATGAGCGACCTGACCAACCCAAGCGACAGTGCAGGCATCCCTCAGGACCGAGTGTACACCTTCGAATGGAGAAGAAAGGAGCACGCCCGGGTGACCGAGCTCCTGATGAAAGAGCGGTTTGGCAGCGGTCCGTTCCGGCTTCTTAGAGTTGCGATCCTGTTCGTCGCTATTGTTTCCTGTGTCATAGCCGTCGCCGGGATCGTGGCGGGTGACAGCGAGATGGTGATTCCCCTTCTCCCGCTTGCAGTCACGGTCGGCTTCCTAACCCTCGCCTTTTCCCGGATTACCGGCTCGCTTCAAGCGTGGCAGGTCGGGCGCACTGACCCGAATACATCCCATCCGATCACGTTCCGATTTGCCGACTCGGGACTGCAGATCTCGATGCATACCGTCGACGCCGAGCTTCGGTGGACGGGGGTCCCTCGTGTACGCGAATCCGATGATCTCTTCCTCATTCACTACAGCCGAAGACGAGCGTACTTTCTCCCAAAGCGGGCGGTCCCGAGCGCGCAGAAGGTCGCCGATCTTTCAGACTGGATTCGCGCCCAGCTTCCCTCTAACTCGGAATACGTCAGGGATCCCTTCTAATGGACCTTGGCCCTCGCCCGATCGTGCTCGAGGGGGAACATGTCCGGCTGGAGCCACTCGCTCTCCGGCATGCGGAACTCCTTCACATCGCAGGCAGAAACGAACGAATCTGGAGATACTTGCCGATCGCGCAGCCAACGTCGCTCGATGAAACGACAGGGTGGATTCAACTGGCGATCGACCGAGCGAGGGACGGCCTCGAAATCCCTTTCGCGATCTTCTCCATTGGATCTGGCGCGCCGGTCGGCTCTACGCGATTCCTCGACTTGCAACCCCAGAATAGCGCGATCGAGATCGGGTGGACGTGGATCGCGACCGAGACGCAGCGGACGGCCGTCAACACAGAGTGCAAGTGGCTTCTACTCTCATACGCGTTCGAAACCATGGGGGTGAGTCGCGTGCAGCTGAAGACCGACAGACGAAATAAGGCCGCCCAGGCAGCAATCTCACGAATCGGTGCAAAGAGAGAGGGGACGCTACGCAGACAGCGGAGAAACTGGGACGGGTTCGTGCGGGACACCGTGTACTTCAGCGTCATTGAATCTGAGTGGCCTACCGTGGAGAAGCGTCTTCGCGGCCTGCTTCGGAGGACCTGATGCCGCACGCAGTGGCCAAATTAGGGGCTGACGACGTGGGTGAGGTGACGGAGGTCCTCTGCGACGCCTTCTTCGACTACCCGGTCATGCGATTTGTCCTAAAAGACAGCGGCGACCGTTACAAACTCCACTTACATGCACTGATAAGCTTCTTCGTGACGGCGCGAGCGTATCGCAGCGAGCCGATCCTCGGCGTGTTTCAGGGTGATACGCTCGCCGCGGCCGCACTCGTATCCTTTCCGCACCGGCCTGCGTACAGCGATGCGCTCAGTGAGCTCCGAAACGACCTATGGAATAATCTTGGTCGGGCGGCCCGCGCGCGATATGACGCGTTCTCGAGCGCTTGCCGCCCCTTCTTCGACGGACTCAGACCGCTCCACCTGAACATGATCGGTGTACTCGGTACCCAGCAGAAACGTGGCCTGGGCCGCTCGTTGTTGGAGGCCGTCCATTCGCTGTCGCGGGAGATCCCTTTCTCCGAAGGCGTCTCCCTCACGACAGAAGCCCATGAAAATGTGTGTCTATACCAACATTTCGGCTACGAAATCGTTGCAGACGCGCGGGTCGAGTCGGACCTCGAGACATGGGGAATGTTCAGACGGGATTGAGTCGATATCCGATGGTCACGAATACGGCATCAACGGCACCCTTCCGATTAGACGGGCGTACACGGCCAAGGCACCTCGATGATGCGCGGTATGATCCGTGATCGCCCCGACGATGCTGCTCCTCGGCGCCCCCTCCATAATCCGCTTGTCCGGAATCGATTCGGAAAGTGCTGGATCCGATGCCGCCCCAACGACCGAGATTGCGTTTGAGAACGCCCGGTCGATCCAGGCGGTGGCCTCTTCGAGGGAAGTGATCGCCTTGGCACGAGCGACGAGGCCCTCGAAGTCCATGTCCCAGCCCGCCCCGAACGCGCCTTCGACGAACCAGTCCACGGAGTCGGCGGCATGGGCGATGTGTCCAGCGACGGTATAGAGCTCGGGATCCGGTGCAAATGCTGCATCCCCCGGCTCGAAAATCGAGGCGGTCGTCCCAAAGAACTTCAGCGTGCTTTCCAGCTCTCTGACCAACGATGTCGACGCGGGCATTCAGGCCTCGTTTCTTGGGGATTAATTCGGTGTTTCTTCGGTAAGGTGCCGAGGTGGTGAGGAACTTGTCAAGTTCGCGTGGCTTGGCCGGGGCCGACAGATTTTCTACGAGCATTCCTCGGGAGGGTCCGTCCCCTGGCCGGAGGGTCGACATATGAGCAACCCGTTCGGACTTCACGCGGTGACTCCATACTTGGTCGTTCGTGACGTCGCAGGTGTGGTTTCGTTCGCCCGTGAAGTCTTCGGAGCCGAGCTAAGGGGTGAGCCGAAGTACGGAGAGCAGGGTGGGATCATGCACGCAGAGCTCCGAATCGAGGACTCGGTAATTGTGCTGGGTGAGCCGATCGAAGGCGGTGACTCGATGCCCAGCGCACTATATGTCTACGTTGCCGACTGCGACGAAACCTATTCCCGGGCCTTGGCAGCCGGTGCAACTTCGGTTCTTGCCCCCGCCGACTACCCGCACGGCGACCGATACGGTGGGGTCCGGGACAGCAGCGGCAACATCTGGTGGGCGGTTACTCACATGCTAACGGAATCATGAAGCTCCCGATCTTCCAGGTTGACGCGTTCACAGACCACTTGTTCGGAGGAAACCCGGCGGCTGTGGTCCTCTTGGACGAATGGCTTGCGGACCGCCTGCTCCAGTCTATCGCTAGTGAAAACAACCTCTCAGAGACTGCCTTTGTCGTTTCGCGCGCAGAGCGCTTCGACATTCGGTGGTTCAGCCCCACGGTTGAGGTCGAGCTGTGCGGGCACGCGACACTAGCCGCAGCCCATGTCCTCTTCGAACATGGATACGTGGCGGACTCGGAAGTTGTGTTCCGGTATGACGGAGGCCTCCTGTCTGTGGAGATGAAAGACGACATGCTGGCTATGGATTTTCCGGCGTTGCCAGCAAAGCGCATCGAGGAAGACCCGCAAGTCACGAGTGCGCTGGGGTCGGCCCCCACCCAACTGCACAGATCCACAAATCTCCTTGCGGTATTCGACGAACAGTATCAGATCGAGCAACTCAGACCGAACTTCTTGGCGATGAGCGCCCTCGCTACCTATGCCGTGATTGCATCGGCCCCAGGTGCCGATTGCGACTTCGTTTCGCGCTTCTTCGCGCCGAGCGCTGGGATCCCCGAGGATCCCGTCACCGGATCTGCCCATTGCACGCTGATTCCATATTGGAGCCAACGCCTAGAGAAACGTGTGCTACACGCCCGACAGATCTCAGCTCGGGGCGGCGAGATTTTCTGCGAAGATAGAGGCAACCGGGTCACGATCGCCGGGCGCGTACGCCAGTACATGACCGGTGAAATCTGCATTGATCTCGATGGCGGCTTTCACCGAGATCGCTCCATGGTGAGCCATGCAAGAAGCCTTCGGTCCCTCTAGTTAGGAGGGGTGGTGACTTCTCAGTATGTCGCCTTTCTTCGAGGCATCAATGTCGGGGGGCACCGGGTAAAAATGGATCGCCTGCGGAGCCTTCTCGAAGGACTGGACCTCGTCGATGTTTCGACATTCATCGCAAGCGGAAACATGATCTTCAGCACTTCGGAAGCTCCATTGGTCCTAGAGGCTCAGATCGAGCAGCGGCTGCGGACCGGTCTTGGGTACGACGGAGTGAGTCCCATCTTTAGTTGAAATTGAAGCGGCCTCCGACCTCAGGTAACGTGGGTGTGCGAGCACGCCACGGGACCAACAAAAGAGGAAGGAGGCCACCGATGGGAAGGATGCCGAGGCTGGTTGAGCGGGGCAAGAAGGACCGGCGGCTTGGGGAACCGAGCGAGATGAGTTGGGAGGAGATCCAGGCGCTGGAGCTGGACCCGCGAGTGGAGCTGATCCGGCAGCTGATTCCGCTTGGACTGGCGGAGGTGAGCCGGATGCTCGAGGAAGAGGTAGAGGAGCTGGCCGGGCGGCGGCACGCCCGAAAGGGGGACGACGAGAGCGGATACCGGCACGGGCACAACCCCGGGTCGGTGAGGTTGGGCGGCCAGCGGCATCCGGTGCGAGTACCTCGGGTGCGGGGCCGGGCCGGAGAGGTGAGGCTCGCATCGTACGAGCGACTCCACGGCTCGGCCGGAGAGGTGGACGAGGGGCTCTTTCGGAAGGTGCTGCTCGGGATCTCATGCCGAGACTACGAGGCGGCGGTCGAGGCGGTGCCCGGAGCGATCGGGCTGTCGAAGTCGAGGGTCTCGCGGGAGTTCAAGAAGGCCACCGCCGCGAGGCTGAAGGAGTTTCAGGAGCGGGACCTCTCGGTCTATGACGTGGTGGCGCTCGTCCTGGACGGGAAGAGCTTCGCCGAGGACGAGATGGTGGTGGCGCTCGGCGTGACGCTTGAGGGGGACAAGGTGTTCCTCGGCTTCGTCCAGACCGACACGGAGAACGCGGTGGTGATCCGGTCCTTCCTCAGGGGCCTGAAGGACCGAGGTCTCGATCTGTCGGCCGGAGCGCTCGTGGTGATCGACGGGGCCAAGGGGCTCCGGAGCGGCGTGCTCGCGGCCTTCAAGGACCAGGTGCTGATCCAACGGTGCCAGTGGCACAAACGGGAGAACGTGATCTCGCACCTGCCGAGGGCGGAGCAGAAGAACTGGCGCCGGCGACTCCAACGTGCGTATCAACGGCCCACGTACAAGGAGGCCGCCCAGGCGTTGAAAACCCTCAAGCACGAGCTCGGCGAGGTGAACCAGTCTGCCGTGGCCAGTCTAAACGAGGGGTTCGAGGAGACCTTGACCCTCCACCGGCTCGGGGTCTTCCCTCTGGTCGGCCGGTCGCTGAAGACCACTAACGTACTCGAATCCGTCAACGCCATGGCCGAGCAACGCTGCGGACGAGTGGATCACTGGAAGACCTCGAGCCAGAAGCACCGATGGTTCGCGACCGTGTTACTCGAGATCGAGCCCCGGCTCCGGAGGTTGCTCGGCTACCGGCACCTCCCGCTCCTCAGGGCCGCGATACAGAAGGAGCTCGGGATCACCCTTCCCGAGAGCAGTTCACATGCCGTCGCCTGACGAGGGGGTCGCTCCAGTTTCAACTAACTTTGGGATTGACTCGTACGACGTGGCCACGTTCATACGATCCGCACGGGAATTGAAGGTCATCACCGGACTTGAGCCATTCCCCGGGGCCACGGACCGGCCGAAGGTCAGCGTGCATGTGATGTTCCTTCGGGAGCCTCCGTCGAGAACGGTGAAGCCACGGCTGGCCGAGCTCGAGACCGCTCACGACCGCCTTCGGCTCGAAGGTCGCGAGCTCTACTGGCTCCGCCGCGGCTCCCTGCTGGAGTCCGCATTTCAGCCGAACGAAATCGCGCGGTCCCTGGGACAAGTGGACCACACCATGAGAAACATGAACACCGTCAGACGGCTGGCGGCGAAGTTCTTCCGATAGGATCTGATTCATACGCCAGTTTCATATTTCAACGTGCTTGGAGATCCGCAAAATGAGACTCACACACTTCGCCCTAGCTTCGTTGCTGGCCCTTCCGGCAGCGGTGCTGGGCCAGGACTTTGACGATGTCCAGATCTCTACGACGCAGGTCGCCTCCTCCATCTACATGCTTCAGGGAAGCGGGGGCAATATTGGCGTCTTAATTGGCGAGGATGGGACGCTGATCGTAGATGATCAATGCGCTCCCCTGACCCAGAAGATTGTGGCCGCGATCGCCGAACTGACCGATGAGCCGGTCGACTACGTGGTGAACACACACTTCCACTACGATCACACCGATGGCAATGAAAACTTCGGGCGCCTCGGGGCCGCGATCGTGGCACACGAGAACAGCCGCGTCCGGATGCTGTCGGACCAATACGTCCGCACCCGGCCTCAGCCTGCCTACCCGGCCGACGCCCTTCCAGAGATCACCTTCGATCAGTCTATCCGGGTCCATTTCAACGGCCAAACCATAGACATCTTTCACCTCGGTACCGCCCATACCGATGGTGACGCCGTCGTGTTTTTTCGAGAGGCCAACGTGATCCACACGGGTGATGTGTTCGTCCGGTATGGCCTGCCCTTCATTGACCCCGGAAACGGGGGCACCATCAACGGAATGATCCGATTCGTGGATGCGGTGGCACATCTGATCGACACAGACACGGCCGTCATCCCTGGGCATGGCGCGGTGGCTACGCGGCAGGACGTCGTGGAATACGGAGTCATGCTTCGAACGATCCGGGATCGGATACAATCCGAGATCGACCGCGGACGCTCGCTCCCACAAGTACTCCAGTCCAGCCCGACCGAGGGCTTCGGTCCGGGTGACGCGGAGGAGTTTGTCACGACGGTTTACAACAGCCTGGTCCCGTGAGCAGGAGATTGGGCTGAGCGCCCAATGCTAGGGGCTTTCCCAAGGGCGGTCGTGAGCACGCTCCCTCTTGGGCGCTGGAGCGCTTTTTCTCTGTACGTTCGTATCCGGGATGTTTCGATGCCTTCGGAATGTTCCGGCGACTGCGCCGCACAGTTAGGCAAATGGGCTGGCGCTTGGAGTGGGGGTCTTGGCCGGTGCGCCGTTCGCCGTAGTCCTGCTCGTGACGTTGCTCAGGTCGATGGTCCCTCGTTAGCGACGCACCGAGAAGGACCGCGAAACTCCCCCCGGCTGGCCAGACGACGGATCGGCTCGAGTTACTTTGACTTCGCCCCTATCCCTGAATACGATTGGCCCCATGAAAATCCTGATTGTTGGGAACGGCGCGAGGGAACACGCCCTCCTCTGGAAGCTGAGGCACGACGCGCCCTCGGCTGAGTTCTTTGCGACGCGACCCAATCCAGGGATGGCCCCTATGGTGGCGCCTGTCGATCTGGCACCCGATGACGTCGATGGTCTGACCACGTGGGCTGAGCACAACGACCCGACCTTGACGGTGATCGGTCCGGAAGCACCGCTTGCTGCGGGTCTCGCTGATGCCCTTCGTAAACGAAGCCTTCCCGTGTTCGGGCCCTCGGCGGCAGCGGCGCGTATCGAATCGTCCAAGGCGTTCGCGAAAGAGCTCATGGTAAAGGTGGGAGTCCCGACGGCCGGGCACCGGAGCTTCACTCGCTGGCAGGCGGCGGAGTCCTACATCTCGGACCAGGGCGGACCCCTGGTCGTAAAGGCGTCAGGACTTGCCGGTGGGAAGGGCGCGATCGTCTGCTCCTCTACGGAGGAAGCGCTCGAGGCCGCCAAAGGAATGTTAACAGCCGACTCCTTTGGGGAAGCAGGAGCCGAAGTTGTCGTCGAATCAATGATGGAGGGTGAAGAGCTGTCGGTGTTCGGGATCACCGACGGACGCCACGTAGTCCTTCTACTGGGCTCCCAGGACCACAAACGAATCGGTGAGGGTGATACAGGCCTAAATACCGGTGGTATGGGAGCATACGCACCGGTACCTTTAGTGACGCCTGAAGTCATCGACGAGGTGCGGGACCTGATCTTTCTCCCCATACTCGATGGATTGGAGCTTGCAGCAACTCCATTCCGCGGTGTCCTATACGCTGGGTTGATGATGACGGAAACTGGGCCACGGGTGATCGAATTCAACTGTCGATTCGGCGACCCGGAGACTCAGGCCGTCATCCCACTGATGGCGAGTTCGCTCCTTGATCTCATGCTCCCAGTGGCGCGTGGTGGCAGCATCGAGGGCGCCACCTGTGAATGGCACGATGGGTGTGCGCTGAACACGGTCCTTGCGTCGGGCGGATATCCAGAGGGTTACGAAGTGGGGATGGAGGTTTCGATTCCCTCTGAAGTGTCTCGTCGAGAGGGGCTCATGATTTTCCACGCCGGGACGCGTGAGGATGACGGTCGACTCGTGACGAGCGGTGGGAGAGTGTTGTCCGTCGTTGGACTCGGCGAAGACCTCGAACAAGCCCGCGACCGCAGTCTGGACGGGGCCGACGAGATCGAGTTTGAGGGAAAGACTTTGCGCCGAGATATCGGCTGGCGAGCCTTGGCTTCGCGTGCCCGAGCTACCGGAAGCTGAGACGATCGCAGCGGGGCTGCGCGGTCCCGTCATCGGCCGATGGTTCTCGCGTATCGAGGTACTCCGACCGGATCTCCTCGAGGCGTCCCCCGCTGAATTCTCTGCAGCTCTCGAGAGGGCGGCCGTCCTTGATATCTCCCGACGAGGGAAAAACCTCGTCCTCACGATAGGGCCGGGAGCCGGACCCCGACACGATCAGGTCCTCCTGGTGATCAACCTCGGAATGTCGGGGCGGTTGCTACATCGGCGGGCCGCCGACCGTTCAGCTCCTCCCTCTCATCCCGGAATCCGTTTTCATCTCGACGATGACTCCCTGTTGGTCTACCACGATGTGCGTCGATTCGGGCGTCTTGTGCTCAAGTCACCCACTGCCTACCTGGCTTGGTCAAGAACTCTGGGCCCGGAACCGCTTTCACGCGGATTTACGGGCTCAAGTTTCTCTGAGGCCTTAGCTGTTTCCAGGACTCCGATTCGCACGTGGCTCATGGATCAGAAGCGCATCGCTGGAATCGGTAACATCTACGCAAACGAGGCGCTCTCGCGAGCCGGAATTCACCCGCAGAAACCATCCGCCGAGGTGAGACGCGACGAAGCGCTGCGGCTCCATCGGGCCGTTCGTAGCGTGCTTCGGGCTGCCGTAATCGCAAAGGGTACGACTCTCAGGGACTATCGGACCGCGGCGGGGTCGAAAGGGAGCTACGCCCCCGAGCTACGGGTATACGGTAGAGCAGGCAGCCCCTGCACACAGTGCGGCCACCCGATCGAGCGGCTCATCTTCGGCGGTCGCTCGGCGTTCTTCTGCCGCAATTGTCAGCCACCGACTGGGGTCCGTGCGTGAATCCTCCGTTTCGTATTAGCCCGATCATGTGGATGTGGCTTTGCGGCCTCAGGTTTGCCACGCTTGTGTCCGTCGCGTTCGGGGTGGAAGCCCTCGGAACAGCCACCGGCATTACCGCCCAGTCTCCTGGGGCTGACGATCCGACGCTTCGGATCGTGGATGGTCGGGATCTTCCAGTGCGGGAGCACGTGCTCGAAAACGGGATGCGTTTCCTGCTTCTTCCAAGGGCGGCAGCGCCTACGGTGTCCTTCGTAACGCATGTGCCCGTGGGCAGCGTGAACGAATCGCTGGGCAACACTGGAACGAGTCACATCCTCGAGCACTTGCTTTTCAAGGGCACAACGACGATCGGCACTCGCAATCTGGAAGCGGAGCGGGCGCTCTTCGAGAGAATGGATGCGGCCCACGACTCCCTGACACAGGCGAGAGGAACGGGGTGGGGACTCGACGAACGCGATATCGGAAGACTCGAGGCCCGGATCGCCGTAGCTGAGGACTCCGCTCGCGCCTACGTCGATCCGAACGAATTCGACCGAATCCTCGCGCTGAATGGAGCGCGCGGTCTAAACGCTTCGACCAGCTATGAGGCGACTCAGTATTTCGTTTCGCTTCCTTCGAACCGGATCAAGCTCTGGTTCGTAACGGAGGCCGACAGGATGCGGAACCCAGTCTTCCGTGAGTTTTTCGCGGAAAGGGACGTGGTCATGGAGGAGCGGCGGACGCGGACGGATAGCTCCCCTTCCGGCCTACTCTACGCCGCCCACCTCGCAACCGCCTTCCAAGTTCATCCATATGGCGTGCCGCCAGTTGGCCATGTGGAAGACATTCTTACCGCTTCGCGTGGCGAAGTCGAAGAGTACCACGAACGCTACTACGGGCCCGAGAGGACCACCGTCGCAATTGTGGGCCAATTTGATCCCGACTCTGCGATCGCCTGGGCCGAGCGCTATTTCAGTCCACTACAAGCGGGTGGTCGAGTTCCTCCCGTGCTCGTCCGTGAACCGGAGCAGGTCGGTGAACGCCGCGTCGACGTTCGCTTAGACGCCGAGCCTCAGATTCGGATCGGATGGAAGATTCCGTCCGCTCTCGATCCGAGTGCTCCGGCTTTGGCAATACTTGCGAGCGTCCTCGTGGGCGGGACCGACGCGAGGCTCCATCGACGGTTGGTACGCAACGACCGCATCGCCAGCTCGGTTTTTGCCGGAACAGGCCCAGGCAGCCTCTATCCCGGCCTATTCACGATACAGGCAACCCCACTCGCACCGAATACGGCCGAAGAGGTGGAGGCGGCCATATACGATGAACTCGACCGACTTCGCCTCGAACCCCCAACGAGCGACGAGATTGCTCGCGTGAAAACTGGTCTTGAGGCCGAGACCGTGCGACGGCTACGCTCGAGCGAGGGCCTCGCGGTCCAGCTCGTTTCTTCATACGCGCAGTGGGGAGATTGGAGAGAGACTTTCCGTTTCCAGGAGCGCATGCAGGAGGTAAGCCCGGAGGATGTCGTTGATGTCCTGAATCGGTACTTCCGCGCGGACACACGCACGGTCGCAGTTCTTCGCCGAGCCCAGGGGTCCTAGTTGACCGCCCTCTTGCTCCTGACGGTCGCGCTCGGAAGCGACAGGTCCGCGCCCTGGCAGGACCCACTCGGGACATCTGGGAGAGTGGGACGGGATGTCGTGGAATCGCTTGAGTTCCCACCACTTGCGTTTGACCCACCCGAGGCGGATGAGTACGAAGTCGAGGGCGTGAGCGTGTTCCACCTCCACGACCCGACGCTCCCTCTGGCGGACGTCCAGCTCCGGATCGCCGGAGGGGTCTCCAACTTCTCACGTGAGGAGCTGGCGGTCGTATCGGCGCTGCCCTCGATTCTGCGTACGGGTGGCACGCGTGACCTGTCGCCTGATTCAATCAACCGTCGGGTCGATTTGCTTGCTCTCGAGCTGTCCTTTTCCGGGAGTGGCCAAGCCACTTCGATCAGTATGAACTCGTTGACTCAGAAATTGGAGCCCGCCCTCGAGTTACTTCGAGACATCTTGGTGGAGCCCGGATTCGATTCCGATGCCTTGGAAGTCTGGCGAGGACAGGCCTCGGACCGGATTCGACGCAGGGGGGATAACCCCACGAACCTGGCCTTCTCGGAATTCAATCGGTTGATGTACGGAGACCATCCAGTCGGATGGGTCATGACAGAAGAGGACCTGAGTCTCGATCGTTTGTCCGTCGATCGACTTCGGACCGTGCATGAAGCGCTGTTCTGCAGGGACCGGCTGATCCTCGGCGTGTCCGGAGATCTGTCTTGGGAAGAGGCAGAGCTGCTCATTCGCCGTTTCCTCGGGCCATGGCCGGAATGTGATCGCGAGCTGTCAGAGCCGCCCACACCCACGATTCGGCAAGACGCCGGCCTCTTCATTCTCCAGAAGGAGATCGACCAGAGTACAGTGATCATGGCGGAACCTGCCGGCGTCCGTCAGGAGGACTCATCCGAATATTTCTCCGCACAAATAGCGAACCATGTGCTGGGCGCAGGCGGGTTCACCTCGAGAATTCTCTCGAGTATCCGTACTGAAGAAGGGCTCGCCTACGGCGCGTCTTCTATCTGGACAACACCGGTCCCGTACGACGGGCTCGTTGGAGCACTGACGGCCACAGCCGCGGAGACGACTCTGGAGGCAACCGAGCTACTCATTTCGGTTCTTCAAGACCTGAGGGACTCACCCCCGTCAGCAACCGAGGTACGGAACTCGATCGAGGAGATCACCAACGGGTACGTGTTTGCGTTCGAATCCCCTTCGCGAATCGTCTCGCGACAGATGCTCGCCGCCGCAGAGGGACTGCCCGATCGGTGGCTCTCGCGCTACGTGGAAGGACTACAGGAGGTCACGCCCCGAGACGTCGAAGACGTGGTCGCAGAACACGTGAACCCAAGTCGTTTGACGATCCTTTTAGTCGGCGATCCTCTTCGGTTCGACCCCGGCCTCGATGCCTTCGGGCCAGTGTACGAATTGTTGCCCGACGGTACATACGAACCCTGGGTCAGTCCGCCCGATGCGCCAAGTGGATCGCCGCGATCCCCACGGTGAGATACGACCACTCCACTTGCTCGAAGCCGGCGCCGCGCAGTTTCTCAGCCAAGGCATCCGGGTCGGGGAAACCTCGCACGGATTCCGGCAAGTACGAGTAGGCCCACGGGTGGCCCGAGACGACTCGTCCAATCAGAGGAAGAACTCTGTGGAAGTACGCGAGATAGAGCGGGCGCAGCAGTGGGTTCGGAGGTGTCGTAAACTCGAGAATCGCAAGCTCGCCGCCGGGCCTAAGGACTCGTCGAAACTCTACGAATCCGTCGTCGAGGTTTGATAGGTTCCGGACACCGAAGGCCACCATCGCCGATTGAAAGGCCCTGTCCCGGAATGGGAGCCGGAGGCTGTCAGCGCACACCGGGAAAACGGGATGGCCCACGAGCTTTTTACGCCCTTCCTTGAGCATCGGACGCGCAAAGTCCAGCGCAATTATACGACCCTGAAAACCGGCGCGCGCCGCAAGCTCCAGGCTCAGATCGTACGTCCCAGCGCAGGAATCCAGCACCGTGTGCTCGGCCTCCCCGTCGAATCTCGTTATCGCGTCCACCAACTGTCGGCGCCAACGTCGATCGACGTTAAGACTCAAGACGTGGTTCAAGAGATCGTATCGGGGAGCGATCTCCGAGAAGATTCTGCGAACCTGGCGGCCCATCGTCTCACGCTGGCCCGGGACCGTTTCACGTCTATTCGGCATGGAAGGACAGCTCAGGTTACAGTACTCCGACGAGGTCGGTGAAACCTCATCGTAGCAGTCTCCGTATGGAAGTGGGACGCTCCAACCGACGGGAGGCGATCCACTGTTGGATCTGGGCACGTTTTCAGATCACGAGCTCGCGGCCGAGGCGTGCGAAGGGCGAGAGCGAGAGCGAGCCTATCGTGAGCTCTTGGACCGCTACGAGAGGCCTGTCTTCTCGCTGATCTATCGTATGGTCCGTGATCGAGCCACGGCTGAAGACCTCGCGCAAGAGGCCTTCGTACGCTCCTTCCAGGCGATCCATACCTACGACCCCTCCTACAAATTCTCTAGCTGGCTATTCAAGGTTGCAAACAATCTCACGATCGACCATCTGCGACGGCGGAAACTGGACACAATCTCCATCCACGGGTCACCGCATGCGCAGACCCTCGAAGCAGAACAGCAAAGTCAGATAACCCTGGAGTCCCGAGGTGAGACCCCCGAAGAGTTCACCGAGAATCGGGAGTTGGGCGGCCAAATCGAGGAGGCGATCGCTGGACTTCGCCCAGAGTATAGAACCGCGGTTCTGCTGCGGCACGTCGAGGGTTACGGGTACGACGAGGTCGCTCAGATCATGGACGTCCCTTTAGGGACCGCCAAGACATATATACACAGGGGCCGGGCCCAGTTGAAGACGGCGCTGGCGGGAGTCGCCACATGACATTGGCGAAACCAACTCCCGGGATCCTCCGTAGGGTCGGGAGTGACACTCCCTGGAGGTCGATGTGAGCAACCGATCACAGCATCCTGAAGACCGCGCCTTCCAGTCTTACCTGGAGGGCGACCTGGCCCCTAGCGTCCGGACCGATCTCGAGGCCCATCTTGCGAGCTGTGCCGGCTGCATGGCTCAGTTGGATGCTTGGCGCCTGCTTCTAGAGGAGCTGGGACAACTCCCGGTCCTGGAGCCGTCAGCGGAATTCCGCAGCCGTGTGCTCGCGGAACTTCCCGGGCCCGCCCCGCGCGCGCTACCGATCTGGAATAGGGTCCGTAGCGCGTTCGGCCTACGGCATCGAGGAGCCTCGTGGCACCTGACGCCGGAGGTCATCCAAGATCTACTCGATGGCGTGGCTGGCCGTCGCACACCTCTTCTGCAGGCTCACCTAACGAGCTGCGAGCGTTGCACCCAAGAATTCGCTCTATGGGAGCGGCTCTGCCGATCGCTCGATGGGCTTGGGCGGCTGCACCCTTCGACCGGATTCGCGTATTCGGTCCTGCAGCAGCTGGAGATCGCCACTATTCATCGGACGGCTCCGTCCGTGATATCTCAAGTGCTCGCCGCGACCCGTCACATGCTACCATCGACTCGGAGGGCGTGGACAGTTGCAAGTGCTTTTGCCGCTGCCCCCTCGCTGGCCGTAGTCGGAGTCCTCGGTATGGTGTTCTTTCATCCACTTCTGACGGTTGCGGATCTATTCGCATTCGTCACGTGGCGCGTGACCGACCTCGCTCAGGTCGGATTCGCTTGGACAATCCAACAGATTACGGAAAGCCCCCTTCTATTTCAGGGTTTGACCCTGGTCCAGACTCTTCTGTCCTCTCCTGGGGTCACCCTGGCTGGAGCCATCGGGGTTTGGACTACCCTGGCCGCAGCTGGCTGGATCTTTTATCGGAACGTCGTCGCACCCCCTTCAATAGCGAGCAATCATGGTTAGGATTTCTCGTCGGATCGTCCCGGTACGCTTGGGCCTGTTGGCCGTCAGTTGGCTGCTACTTCCCAGCTCGGGGGCGTCTCAAGAGCCTCAGGTTCTCTTTAGCCAGGTCACCGTTTCCGGCGATGAGGCCAGCCTTCGGCTGGAACTCGACGGCGGGGATGAGATCTCCGCGACGATGTCAGACGGTGAGGTCTCGTTGAATGGAGAGACTGTAGGCGAATACGCTGCCGGGGATGCCCTGGAAGCTTCCTGGCGCTCCCTGCTCAGCCAGGCGGTAACGCTCGATCCTGGAGAACTCCCAGCGCTTCTTCAAGAGTGGACACTTCCGGAAGACCTTCGAGACGGCGAACGGACGGCGGCCCAGCAGCTTCACGCGCGACTCATTGGGGCCCTCGACGCCTCACTTGGAGCCGGGCGCACGGCTCGGGGGCTGCCCGATGCGAGCTCTGAAGCTCAAACCACACTTGAAGCACTTGTCCAACGATCCGATCGGCTACGGGGACTCGCGACGGCAATGGAGGACATCGATACCGATGAGTTGACGATTCGTGTCGGAGAGACCTTCGAGGTTGGAGAAGAAGAAACCATAGAAGGATCCCTCCTTTTGGTCGATGGAGATCTTCGGCTCGACGGGAGCGTCGAGGGTGACGTGATCCTCCTCGGGGGAAGTGTGGACCTCGGTTCGAACAGCCGAATCACAGGAGCCCTCAGGACGGTAGACGTTGAGGTCTCGGGGGACCGCGACGGAATCGCGGGGGGTATCACGGACGTCGAGGAGAGCGCCGCGGTAGCGCTTCAGAACGTCCAGGAGACGATTCAGGGCGCGGCTATTCGAGAGGCGGTTGAGGAGGCCACGGCGGATGCTCGGCGCGGATCACGCAACCGCTCGTTCAGCTCGCCCTTCCGATGGCTGGGTCGCGGAATCGCTGGACTCTTTCAAACGCTGATCACCTTCGGCATCATGTTCGGAGCGGGCTTGGCAGTCCTCTACTTCTTTCCACGGCATCTTGAAGTCGTGTCCCAGACGGCGAGCGGTGCTAGGGGACGGGCGTTCTTGGTCGGCCTGGCTGGACTGGTGCTGGCACTCCCGTTCTGGATCATTGGGATTGTCTTATTGGCAATTTCGATCATCGGGATCCCGTTGCTTCTCGTCTGGATACCGGCGTTCCCGGTGGTCTTGGCCGTGGCCATCGCATTGGGGTACATCGGTGTCGCGCGCAACCTTGGAGAGTGGTTCTCGAATAGGGAACTGCGTGGGTTCGAAGGGCTTGATGCGACCCGGCCCGCGGTCCAGATCGGAGCCGGACTCGTCGCTTTGTTGGCCGCTTTCGCGCTGTCGAACGTGTTTGAAATGGGCGGACCAATATTCGGCATATTCGAAGGACTCCTCCTCTTCGCGGCCATCGCAGGGACTATGATCGCCGTATGCGTGGGACTGGGCTCGGTGATTCTCTCCCGCGCAGGACGGGACGCCGACCTGGCGAGTCGCGCCTGGCGCACTGCCGAGGCCGATGATGCTGGCGCGACGGAATCGGCCAGTGGGTGATCGCTGGGTAGGCCGCTGCGTCACACACCGCACCTGGCGTCGGGGCATGAACCAAGCTCCATCCGTCACAGCGATTGTGCTCCTGAGCCTGGTGTCGGCCGTCCCGCCGCTGCTCGGCCAAGACCCGAGTGTCATGAGAGCCTCACGCCAACTAGGAGATGAGACGGCGTTGGACGTGAATGTGAGATACGGGGCTGGCACTTTCACGCTTTCGGCCGCTGAGGCTCCTCGGCTGTATCAAGTGCACCTCCGATACGACGAAGACGTCTTTCGGCCTGTGCACGATTTCGAGGACGGGCGCCTCGTTGTCGGCATCGACGGGAATGGAGGTCGGTCGGCATTCCGCCGCGGCTTCTCTGAGAGCGGGCTCGACCTGACACTTTCCGATCAGATCCCGATGGACCTCCAACTCGAGTTTGGCGCTGTTCGGGCCGATCTGGACCTCGGTGGCCTCAGGCTACGCGTCCTCGAATTGTCCACTGGAGCGTCCGAGGCCGAACTGAGAGTGTCGTCAGCGAACCCGGAACCGATGCGGTCGGTTCGCCTCGCTGTGGGAGCAGCCTCACTGCATGCGCGGGAGCTGGGACGCCTGAATGCGGAAGAACTCACTCTTGAAGCTGGCGTCGGGGATGTTCGCCTAGACTTTGCTGGACTCCGGAGGGAGGAGACGCGGATTCAAGCCGAGATCGGTGTCGGGAATCTGGAGATCCGGATCCCGAGCCATGCTGGGATCCGGCTCACGCGACAATCCTTTCTTACGTCCCTGGAGGCGCCCGAGTTACAGCGGCGTGGTGATGCATACTTCTCATCGAATTGGGACGCGAGCAGCGTACGGGTCACCATCGTTGTTCAGGCGGCCTTCGGGAAGGTCTCCGTCCTACGAAGTGACTGATGATCGATTCGATCCGTCCCCTTTTAGGCTCGAGATCGAGGCACGGAACGAGTTGAATCTTTCGTGGCCGGTCGACGTACTGTTGGATGACGGCGAAACCCGGTGGCTAACTCTGTCGCCGGCGTTGGGTTCACTAGACCGGAGGGCAACATGGTCGGTACACTTCTGACACTCTTCGCCGCAGGTCTAGTCACCATTCTGGTAGTTGGTGTCGTTCTTTCGGTCCTGGGGGTAGTGTTTTCACTCACAATGGGTCTGGCCGGCTTCCTCTTGTTCAAGGTCGCTCCGATCGTTCTCGTCGGCTGGATAATCCTGAAGATCTTCGATCGCAGGAAATCGAGTAGCCGTCTCTCAGCGGCTGATCGGGCCTGGCTCGAGGGCCGGAAGTAGGACGTCTCTCAGGACAAGAGTTACAGCCTGGCAATCCTGACCCGAGTTCCAACTGCAGCATTGAGTAGGTCAGCCGCGGACCGATCCCGGGCCGCGACCTCCACACGACCGTCAGAGTTTATGAGCGCCACGAGAGAGTTGGGCGGAACATCGCCGTACGTTCGGGCCACCGGAATCCGTTGACCCTCTATCTCAACGCCGGCTCCCTCGTCAAAGACCGCGCCAGGGAGATTGGTGACGAGGTTTCCAAACCGGTCCAAGGACACCACTTCACCAACGATCGATTCTCCCTCTAGCAAGACCGCTGGCTCGTCGACTCGCACGGGATCGTTCACAAGCGGCCCGAGGCGAGATAGGTGTACGCCGCGAGCAAGGTAAGCGGCAGCCGGAGCGAATACATCGCGGCCATGAAACGTGGCACTTGGCTCGGGGAGCGTGAAATCCGTGTTTTCGATGCTCACGATTTTCGGCTCGATCGAGGCGTCCAAAACCCTGCTGAGCACTCCGTTGTCTGGAGCGACGACAAACCGGCGGTCGGCCTCGACAGCGAGTGCACGGCGCTCGGTTCCTACTCCGGGATCGACTACGGCAAGGTGAGTCGTCCCGGGTGGGTAGCGATTCCAGTACCGTGACAGCGCGAGTCCTGCCGCGTCCACGTTTCCGAACTCGATCGAGTGGCTGACGTCATCAACGATCACGCCGGGGAAGATCGACGCCATAACGGCCTTCAACGCACCGACATAGCCATCGCGAGTTCCGAAGTCGGTGAGAAGCGTAATACGTGCCATTCGTTCCCTGCTAGGAAGATGCCTCCCGTTGTCGCCACGCCGTCGATGCCTCTAGTGCGTCCCGTAGTCGGCCTGGGTCGTCTAGCTCGCCGAACGCACGATCCCCTAGCTGCTCAAGCGACACACCACACACCCGAAACTCCTGAAGAGTCTCTGGAAAGTCTCGGACAATGACGTGGAGCGGGGTCACGCGGAGTTCATCCAGCGAAAGCGGTGGGTTGAACGACATCCTCACGTCGCCTCTTCATTCACGTGAAGTCTGACTGATCGGAGCACATGGCTCGCCAGCTCCCGCAGCGCTGTCCCGGCAGGTGAATCAGGCGTTGAAGACACTGTCGGGATTCCGGCATCCCCCGCCTGACGGACGGACGGGTCCAATGGCACACTACCGAGGAACGGAAGACCCATTTCAACCGCGAGACGTTCGCCACCCCCGCTACCAAAAACGTCGATGGGTTCCTCGCAGTGAGGACAGTTGAACCCACCCATATTCTCGATAATCCCTAGGATCCGGGTATTCACGCGCTCGAACATTTTCACGCCTCGGCGGACGTCCCCAACGGCCACGGCCTGAGGGGTGGTAACCATCACAGCACCATCTATGTCGATGGTCTGTACGAGAGAGAGTTGCGCGTCCCCGGTTCCAGGCGGCATATCGACGACCATCAGGTCGAGCGGGCCCCAAGCGACCTGTTCGAGGAATTGTTTCAGAATTCCCGCAATCAACGGCCCCCGCATGATCGCAGGCTGCTCCTCCTCGAGGAGGAACCCGAGACTCATCAATCGGACGCCGTGCGCCTCAAGCGGCTCGATCATCTCGCTTCCCTTCTCGCCGGTCACTTGAGGACGCCGCGTCTCTCCGAACATTCTCGGGATATTCGGCCCATAGATGTCGGCATCGAGCAGTCCGACCCTTAGGCCCTCTCCGGCCAAGGCCGCGGCCAAGTTCGTCGAGACCATGGATTTGCCGACTCCGCCTTTCCCGGAGGACACCGCAATGACGTGATCCACGTTGGAGAGCAGCCCCGGTTTCGGGGTCGGTGCGGGGACGGAGCCAGGTTGAAGTGCGCGCCCACTCGGCCCACGTCCCGCCGGCTGAGAATCCTGATTCGTTGCCGATTGAGGAAGCTGTACGTTGACTCTCACCGATGTCACGCCTTCCAGGGTTTCCACCGCCGTGCGTGCAGCCTTTACCAAGCCACTTGGGTCCTCGGCCCCGAGCAGGAAGGAGAAGCGGACGCTTCCCTCTTCGTCAACGGCGAGCTCCTGGACCTGGCCCCCAGTGACGATGTCCTGGCCAGTGTCTGGGTGCACGATCCCGGTCAACGCCGTCGTGACGGAATCCTTCAGTGGGGCTACCGGCATCGTGTTGTCCTCTTCGAAAAAAAAAGCGCCGCTCCTGGCGAAGAAGCGCCGCTCTGGCGGGCGCCGGAGCGGGGAGTCTACTCCTGGCCGATTAGCAGGGCGCCATTCAGACCGCGGTGACCTCCGTTACTTCGGGGACCGAGCTGCGGATCCGTCTTTCGATTCCTTCCTTCAACGTGAGCATCGAGATCGGGCAGGATTCGCACGCACCCATGAGCCGTAGCTGCACGATCCCCTCTACCTCGTTGAAACCGAGAAACTCGACGTCGCCTCCGTCTGCATGGAGCGCAGGACGGATCTGATCGAGAACTTCTATGATCCGATGCTCCTTGGACATGGGCGCTCCCTGTACTCCGACAACGGGTCAAGTGACGCGGGCTTCGACTGAGGCATTCCGCTACCTGCGCTCAAACCCCCCTGGCAAGGGATCGGTTCCACCGAGCGGTGAGCGACCAACTCAGGCTGGCTCCCGGATCAAGGTGCTAAGCGCGTGCAGATCCCCATGGCTCGAGTGTCTGAAGAGGAGTCGTCGCTCGATCAACAGATCCAAACACCGTTGTCCCCCCGACTCGTCGAGAAGCGCCGCAACGTCATTTTGCCTAACGAGACCCAACTCCTCGATTCTCGTCCACAGTTCCCGTTCTTCCTTGGATCCGGAGCCCATCAGCTCGAAGTGCTCTGACGCCGTCTCCGCAACCACCGCCAGGTCATTCCTATCAAGGACCGCTTCAATCGGATCTCGATGGTGGGCTTTGACTCCCCGAAGGACGAAGAATGTCCCAGAAGCCGCTTCACCGCTACGCAACAACAGCTTGGCCACAACTTCATCGGCGCAGGAGTAGTCGAGAATCGCCACCGAAGACAAATCGATCAGCGAAAGGGCCGGAGTCCCCAGCTCAACGAGCTGGCTCTCGATAGCCATGCGCACCGCCCGACCCGTCGGCCGCGTTACCAGATGAGAGTAGAGGTTCGCGACACTCCGCTCCAAAACCGCCCGAACGTCGACCGCAAAGGCGTCCAGCTCAGGAGCCTGCCGCTCGATCATCGCCGTGGTTCCTCGAGCCTTGCAGGCAGGATGATCGTGATCTGCGCCCCCGGGAAGAGCGGGAGTCCATCCTCAAGAGGGGGCAGCTCTTCCCAATCGGGCACGTCGGCGATTCGCGCGCTCCCACTCCGGATCGAAATCGCGCCGTCCCAGCGCCGTACCTGTTTGCGGATCTGCTGAATGCCTTGGCCACGGCCCTGGTCAGAAAATCGTGTCAGCCCGTGTACGAATGCGGCCTCTAGTGCGGTCGCATCCCCCCATCTATCTGCGAACCGTCCCGAGAACTCACCCTCTAGCGACCCCCGGAAGCCCCTTCCAACATCGCCCACACCGATAATCAGCACCTCTCGCCCGAGCCGTTTCTTCCAGGTGTATGACTGAGCTGCCACCCAGCCCGGCGCCTCCGCGTGTTCTAGGATGTTCTGACACACTTCTGACAGAATCACCGAGAATTGAACTACGGCGGTCGGTGGATACCGAAGTGTGCGAGAGAGGATCGCACCGGCGCGATCCTGCACTCTCTCGACGACCTCGTGCACGTCCTGATTTTGTTGGATTTGAGTCAATTCAAGCAGCACATCGGATGACCCGCCCGCCCGCCGTTCCAGCCCAAGGCCCTCTCCAAAAACATCTCGAGCAGCTTCCCCGAAACCCATCCGTGCAATGTAGGCAAGTACGTCGCCCCTGTCTGGCAGTTGCAGGGCGGGACGGGAGCCACTGCGATCACCCACAACC
The DNA here is from genome assembly GCA_965215925.1 of Longimicrobiales bacterium. Taxonomy (GTDB): domain Bacteria; phylum Gemmatimonadota; class Gemmatimonadetes; order Longimicrobiales; family Gaopeijiaceae; genus JAAXGI01. The sequence continues at coordinate 1,324,656 of CBDCEQ010000003.1, forward strand.
TTTCCCGCCGCTAACAGCCCAATCATCCCCACCGGGTCTACCCAGCGAAGATGGCGAGCATCGAACAGCGAACGAGAGTCACCGGTGCCGAGCGTTAGAGAGTCACCCGCGCCGAGGGCACCCTCCAGGAGCTGGTCGACGGTTTGGTAGTCCAGCGAGTTCGGGACAGAAATCACCCTCACGGTGAATCCGGATTTGGGTCGACCCGCCCAGCGAGGTGAAGCCCTAGGCCCCGTGCTCCCCGATGCCCGACGTTACGGGCAGCCAGACGGTTCGCGTTCAGCATCGCTTCTTCCAGCGATGCACCTGCGAGAAGGCGCCCGAAGCACGACGCGCCCCACACATCACCGCAGCCGGTCGGGTCCCCATTACGGCCAGGCAGCTCCTCGGCGGCGAGCTTCGCGCTCCGCACGGGCCCTGGGTCCGCGAGACGATCGCGAAGTCCGTGCCAGCTCGAAGGGTCTGGCCTGAAGGACGGGCTGGCAACGTAGGCTGCCCCTCGGGAGCCGAGCGTGACCGTTATGAGCTTCAAGTCAGTCCCTACGACGTCTGCGGCAAGTTGCCAGGGATCGCCGCGCGCCCGACCGAGAAGGCCGAACTCCTGCTCGTTCATTTGGACGGCATCGAAGGACGTGATCCATTCCGCCCAGTGTGGGAGAGCTCGTGGGATTCGATCACCCTGCCGGCCAAGTCCCAGAAAAAGCGAGTGAAGATCCGCGTAGATAGGGCCGGCGAATCCCGAACGGAGGGTCTGCGCCGTTTCGAGCTCCATCTCAAATCCAGAGATGAAGTTGACATAGAGGGCGTCGCACAGTCCTGCGAGTGGGCGCAACTCGTGCCACTGCCACGGCGGAACCCCGCCCGTCAGCCGCTCGGCTTGCCTTTCCTGACCCACATAGCGCATCTCCACACGGTTGTTTGGCTCGGGCACGACCCTAACGCCAGGTTCGGAGCGAACGCCAGGAAGGGATCGGAGGAAGCGAAAAGCGTCTTCCGACAGGTCTCGGCCCACCTTGATCAGAGGAAGCACCTCCCAGTTCGTCGGCAACGCAACCGTCAGTGCCTCGAGTGCATAACCGATGCCGCCCCATTCGGTCAGTGGCTCCGTTCGCCCATCTCGGTGGAGGATCGTGTCCCACACGAGGGTTCCCACAACTCCGAGCGTGCGAATCTGCCCCGACCGCAGTCGCTCTTCAATCATCCAGCGAAAGAACCGCCAGAAACGCTTCCTGAGGGATCTCGACAGCGCCCACCAGCTTCATTCGTTTCTTCCCTTCCTTTTGCTTCTCCAAGAGCTTCCTCTTGCGTGTGATATCTCCTCCGTAGCACTTCGCGGTGACGTTCTTTCTCACTGGCCGGATGCTTTGGCGCGCTACGACGCGGCCTCCGATCGCCGCCTGAAGCGCGACCTCGTACTGCTGACGAGGAATCAACTCCTTCAGCCGGCTGACCAGGTCCCTCCCGTACGACTCAGCCTTTTCGCGGTGAATAATCACGGAGAAGGCATCCACCGGATCACCGTTCACGAGAATGTCGAGCCGGACCAGGTCGCCCTTCCGATATTCCAGGAAGTCGTAGTCGAAGGCCGCGTATCCACGAGTCCCACCCTTCAGTCGGTCATAGAAGTCGAGGACGATCTCGGCGAGTGGCAACTCATACTCGATTTCGACGCGTTCGCCGTCCAGGTACTGCATCCCCTTGAAGACCCCTCGGCGATCGTGGGCCAGCTTCTGGATATTCCCGATGTATTCCGCTGGGCAAAGGATCTTGGAACTCACGATCGGCTCTTCGATACGGTCCACCCCTGCTCGGTCCGGAAGTTTGGTCGGAGTCTCGACACGAACAATGCTGCCGTTCGTCAGGCGTACGTGGTACTCCACATTTGGGACAGTCGTGATTAACTCAACTCCGAATTCCCGGTCCAGCCGCTCCTGAATGATCTCCATGTGGAGCAGCCCGAGGAATCCGCAGCGAAATCCAAACCCCAACGCGGTGGACGTTTCGGGATCAAACTGAAGCGCAGCATCATTCAGTTTGAGGCGGGCGAGAGCATCCCTTAGCTCCTCGTAGTCATCCGAGTTTGTCGGATAAAGGCCGGCAAACACCATCGGTCGTACCCTCTTGTAGCCGGGCAGGAGGTCGGCAGCAGGGCGCTCGGCGTCGAGGATCGTATCTCCCACCGGGGTGTGCGAGACCTCCTTTATCGCAGCGACGAGGTACCCGACGTCGCCTGGACCAAGCCTTGGCTTCGAGACCCGCTTTAGCTGCTGCACACCAACCTCGGTCACCTCGTAGGTCTCTTCGTGGGAACCGAACGCCACCACCATCCCCGGCTCGAGGGTGCCATCTACGACGCGGATCGAAGGCACGGCTCCCAGATATTGATCGTAGTAGGAGTCGAAGATCAGGGCCCGGAGGGGAGCTTCCAGGCTGCCCTCCGGATGCGGGATCCGCTGGACCACTGCATCTAGAACCGGCGCGATTCCGATTCCCTCCTTTGCCGAGACAACTAGGATCGTCTCAGGGTCGACTCCAAGAAGATCTCCGAGCTCGCTGCGGCGTCGCTCAGGTTCTGCGCTTGGAAGGTCGATCTTGTTCAATACCGGAACAATCTCAAGCCCGGCATCTAGGGCGAGGAAGAGATTCGAAAGGGTCTGCGCCTGGATCCCTTGGCTTGCATCGACTACCAGGAGGGCACCCTCACACGCAGCAAGCGATCTCGACACCTCGTAGCTGAAGTCCACATGACCGGGCGTATCGATGAGATTCAACGCGTATGAATTGCCGTCGGATGCGACGTAGTCCATGCGGACCGCGTGAAGCTTGATCGTGATCCCCCGCTCTCGCTCAAGTTCATTCGAGTCAAGCACCTGGGCACGCATAGCCCTCGCGTCAAGCGTTCGAGTGACCTCGAGAAGACGATCAGCGAGGGTCGATTTACCGTGGTCGATGTGCGCCACGATACAGAAATTTCGAATGTTCGAGATGCGCACGCGGGGGCGCCGGGATCAGGTTGACGGAGGGGAAAAGTTAACCGACGGTCATGGGGGGATCAATCGAAACTTCGCCAGATTTCGCTGTACCTGAGGTGGCTTCGCTTGAAGGCGTGCTCGGCCCGAATCTGTCCAACGGGCATGTACGCTGGCGTATCCTGCCCGTCCGGACTACCGTTTCCGTTCCGCACAGTTCGTTGCCACGTTGGCTCCCCATACCAAGGGTCCGGTGCGGCCCGCCGGCACGGCGAGCGCCGGTTAGGAAGCGAACATGGGTCACCGCTATCTGACCGGGTTTCCGGTGCTCTGGGCAGGTCTCCTTCTAGGCATTCCAGATCAGGCGGTGGCGCAGGGCGGAATCCTCTCGGAACTTGAGGGTCTCGACAAGGGAAATGCCCAGCCTTATGTAGAGCCGCTGGCCAGAGGGCTCATACTTGCCATGGAAGGAGGCCTTTTCGACACGGCCACCCCCCTGAAGGCGCTGGGCTTCGATCTCGGCGCTAGGGTCTCTGGCGCGCTGCCACCCTCACAAGCAACAACCTTTGAGGCGGTGCTTCCCGAGAGCATCACTTGGGGCGATCCGCAGTTCGGTGGAACGTTCGAGGACCCGCTCAGGCCCGCTGGTGGAGATCGAGAGACTCCAACGCTCGTCGGGGAAGGAGCTGGGATCGTTCTCGAGCCGGACGGGGAGTTTCGCAGTGCAATCCTCGCCTCGGGGGAGGACCCGTCAAACTTCACGCTTGCCCTCCCTCGAGGGCACGCGGTTCCAGCGGTCCCCTACCCCGTGCTCCATGCATCCCTCGGAGTGGGTCTCGGCACCGAGATGAGCCTCCGCTTCATCCCTGAATTTGAAGTGGACGAAGAGATCGGCCGCGTCAAGGGAATCGGTTTTGCGGTTCGACACGCGCTGACAAACTGGTTCGCTTCCCCCGTTGACGTTTCAATCCTCCTGGCCATCCAAAGCATCGATGTAGGGACCTACTTGGACTCGTCGTCGACGCAGTACGGCCTGATGGCGAGTCGTCAGCTCGGGCCTCTCTCTCTGTTTGTTTCCGGCCTACTCCGCAGTGGAACCGCAGAGATCTCTTATCAGGTGAATAATCCGGGCAACGCCAACCCCGCCCTGCCTGACGACCGAACTTCCATCCGTTTTTCGGAAGAGCTCGAGTCGGATTCGGCCTTCGGGATCGGAGCTAGACTTCAGTTGCTCATTATGAACGTGGCTGGTCAATACACGTTCGAGGACTACCCGGTTGTCACACTGAAAGTGGGGTTTGGCACACGGTAGGGAGCCGCGACCCCTCTACCTGGGCAGCGGCACTCTGTCGTCTGTGTTGCGGCGCCTCAGGATCGGCTGACTCGCGCTACGCTCGCGCTCGGGTGCAGTCGGGAAGACCGTCGAGAGGAAGCCCGACCGCCGGGGCCTGGCCGAGACGCCCGGTACCGGGTCAGTTGGCGAACCCTGAAGAAGGGGATTCCGCACCATAGTCCGTCCAGGCGTCCCGGTCTGATCTACGCTGCGCACTAACTCGGATCCACCCGTCCAAACGCCTCCACTGAGCGACGGTTGTGACGGGCTTGCCCTCAGCGCGGTGATCCGACTCTCGACGAGCGGAGTTCCCATTTCGCCTATGCGTCTCTGCCTGAATGCGAACTGTGGCAGCCCAGGCTCGGGCGGGCGCGCGTAGACGACCCTTTCGCCCTGGTACCGGGTCGCTGGGTAGTAGTAGGGGTCGTTATAAATCACCACTCGGACGTCGAGGCACGTCTGGTGATACGGATTCCACTGTTCGACCGGTAGTTCGACGTGACACTGATAGCAGAGGAACCTGGGAAATGAGTAGGACTGACCTACGTGGTAGGCAGTGAAATCGATGGCGTAGCTCCGCTCTCCTCCCCTAGGCAGGAGAACCCTCCGGAAGTCATCCACCGTGACATAGGGGTCACTTTGGATCCGATTGTGCTCGGGTGATGAATCCCACCCGCCTGCGACTCGACTGAGACGCTCAAACGAAAAGGGCTCTTCAGATGCGAGAACGAAGAAGTACCCCACTCCGGGATCCTCATTGACGAGCCACTCATCGGACTCCGGGAACAGCAACCGATAGTCCCGACCACCCTGGGCCAGGTGGACCTCCTCCGTACCTCCAGGAAACAAGAGCCGCAGCACCCCATCTGTATTGATGTGGAAGAGAAGCAGATAGGCATCAACGGATGCCCGGTAATAGACTCTCGCCTGATCCCCTGGCTGGAGCACCGGGTCCACACCCCGGTCGAGCCAAATTCGTGTTTCGACCGGCTGATCTGAGCTGCCGATGACTTCCTGGGTGCATCCATTCACCGGACCCGACATGATTAGCGCCATAGCGCTCAGCGCGGTGAGCAAGGTGGTTTTCATAGATCGACACTTCAAAGGGACATGAGACTCTGCGTTCGTGCAGCGCGTAGTGCAGGTATTGTGCCGGCAACGCAGCAGACCACGGCTCCTGCCGCTGTTCAGGGCCCACTGGGTATTCGCTTTGAAACGCAACCAGATCTTTCTATGGTTGCGTCCCCTATTAAGGACAACCCCCCGCATCCTTCCGGGTACGGTAGTGGCTCCCTTCTGATGGCTTCGTCAGGAAAACTCGACAGCCCATCCCTAAAGAGTGTAGCCGATTGCAACGAAAACGTTCCCAGGGTAGCTTCGGCTCGCAGATGAACCCACCGGCGAACTCAATAACTGAAGCACCTCGGGCGGAACTCCTTCCTCCGGAGCACCTAGCCGCACTGGGTGGCCTCGAAATTCGCGCTCGCGCGGTTGTCGAGGGGTTCTTCATGGGCCTGCATCGTTCACCCCACCGCGGTTTTTCGGCTGAGTTCGCCGAGCTCAGAGGCTACAGACCCGGGGACGATCTGCGCCACATCGACTGGCGGATGTACGCACGCTCAGATCGCTTCTACGTAAAGCAGTTCGAAGAAGAGACGAACCTACGCGCCCATCTGCTTCTCGATGTCAGCGCATCCATGGGATGGAGTTCCCGCCCGACGGTTCTTCCGACCAAACTTTGGTATGGGAGTACGGTTATAGCCGCTGTTGCTCTGATACTCCTTCGGCAGGGCGATCGAGCGGGGCTCGCTATGTTTGACGATCGGATCCGCCGCTGGGTCTCAGCTCGCGGAGGCCGTCGGCACTGGGTGGAGTTCGTTCGGAGCCTCGATGGGATAGAGGCCGAAGGATCTACCGACGCGTCCACTGCGATCCGCGAGGTAGCGCTCCGCTTACACAGGCGGGGGCTCGTCGTGCTGGTGTCTGACCTTCTGATCGATCCTGAGGAAACTGTTCGTGCCCTCCGCTACCTCGTCCATAGGGATCACCAGGTGATCGTGTTCCACCTTCTTGACCCGGGCGAGCGAGATTTGTCTGGGTCCGGTGACGCGCGCTTTCGCGACCCCGAGACGAACGAGGAGATGCTCGTGGACGTTTCGGAGGTAAAGCAGGACTATCGCGATGCAGTTGAGAGAGCCTTGGACCAGTGGCGCAGGGCCCTTCGCCCCGCAGGGATCGACTACGTGCTCGTGGACACTTCGGCGCCTCTGGCCGCCGTCCTCCGCGCATTCGTGAGAAAGAGAGAGAGACTCGGATAGAGTGAATGACGGTCCTAACGCCCCTTTTCTTGGCTGGTTTGGCTGCACTGGCGATACCAATCCTCCTCCATCTGCTGCGGCGACGCGAACGGAGGACCCTGGTATTCCCTGCACTCAGGTACCTCAAGCAGACGACGCGAGAGCACGCTCGAATCATCCGTTTGCGGCAGCTCTTGCTCTTGGCCCTTCGCCTCGCCGCGATTCTCCTCATCGCGCTGGCGGGTGCCCGCTTGGTGTTGCCTCTCGGAGGCAACGATAACCCTCCCGCTGGACTCGCGATCATCCTCGACAACGGGCTTACTTCTGGAGCCGTGGTCGGGGGCAGTCGAGTCCTCGATTCGCTCGTGGTCAGAGCTCTCCAGGCGCTTGACCAGGCAGGGACGAGGGACCAGGTGTGGGTCATCCCGACGGGGACACCCCTGCAGCCCTCGGTGCCGCTTTCCCCTGAGGCGGCCCGGATCTCCCTCCGAGCTTTGACCCCGACTCACGTCACACCCAACCTGTCCGCCGCCCTCGTTCGCGCAGGAAGCTTGCTGGATGCCGCCGCGCCGGAGCTGCACGAAACCGTCGTCGTGTCCGACCTCATGCAAAACGCTCTCCCTCCGCCGGAGCCCGGAGCCATCCCGCGGTCGGATAGGGTGGTTGTCGCACCGCCGCCCCGTTCATCGCCCGCGAATCGTGGAATTGGCGAATTCCTCGTATCAGGGGGCTTGATCCCGCGGGCCGGCGACCTAGCGGAAGTCGAGGTGACTGTCGTCGGAACCGACGTCGCCGGAGCGACCGTCCGAGGGTACTTGGATGGACGTTTGGTAGGCACGGTCGGTGTGAGCTCGGACGGGACGGCGGTCGTCCCCCTTCCTCGGCTCGCGGCCGGATGGGTCAGAGGCCGAGTCGAGGTGGAGCCCGATGGTCTCCGCGGCGACGATGCGATGTACTTCACTTTTCAAGCCTTTCCGCCGCCTACCGTACGAGTACGAGGCTCGATCGCACCCTTCCTCGAGGAGGCTCTTTCGGTACTCGATGAAGCCGGACGGATTGAACTGGTGGCGGATGGAGATGCCCTGGTTCAGGTGATGGGAGCTGCCACGCTCGGGGAACCGGCCCCTCGGGGCACGGTCATTCTCGTTCCCCCGGATGAAGCCGCGCTGCTCCCCTCGCTCAACCAAGAATTGGCCCGACTCCTACCAGGTTGGGCCCTGGAGGCACAGCCCATCGCGACGGGTTCCGAGCTTACAGTGGATGGCGGATTGCTTTTCGAGTTTCTCCCCTCGCCTCCGAACGTCCGTCACGCATATCGGATCCGTACGGAGGGACCTGAGGACGAGAGGGCGCAGCTCCTTAACCTCTCAAATGGGGAACCGTGGATCGTTGAGACGGAGACGTCGTCGGGATCGGTCATCGTAATGGCGTCCCCACTGACGGTTGAGGCGTCAGATCTTCCCGGCTCAGCCGCTATGCTCCCGCTCATTGAGCTACTGGCCACTCGCGCGGCCGATCGGATGCCCGAGTCGCAACAACGAGCCGGAGAACCCTTCCCTCTCCCCACCGGATCAGCCACCGTCAGACGGCCCGATGGAACCGCGCGGTACGTAGCTGGGCTAGCATCCTTCCGTGAGACGGAATTGGCTGGCGTGTACGAGGTTCTCGACTCGGATGAACAGATCCTAACGCTGGTCGCGGTGAACCCGATGTCTCCCTCGTCGGCGATGGGTCTATCCGCGGCGGACGCCGTATCCCGGATTAGCGAGCAGTGGGAAGAGGCAAGGGTCGGGGAGCCTTGGCCGCAGTCCGTCCTACGCGACCGCCGAGGCAGGGAAGTGGCGCGCTCACTACTCGTCGCCCTGCTTCTACTGCTGGTGGCCGAGAGCTGGCTGGCTTCAGTAGACCCACGCAATACCGAGCAGTCCGAGAAGCTTCAGGATGGCCGGACCAATGTTGGGGCGGGAATAGCGGAGACTTCGGTCGACGAATGAGTCGGCCGGCGCAGCTATCCGCACCATTCCACCGAGACGCGGCCGGTGTCGAATAGAGTCCATGCAATCGTCGAGGCGATAGGCCTCACACCGCTTGCCGGTGCCTTTCGAGAGGGACTGCCCAAGGCTGGCGACCGACTCACCATCGGGGGTGTCGTTGGAGCGGCCGGCTCGGCCTTGGCAGCCTCATTCCACGAGATGCATTCGAGACGGATTCTAGTGGTTGTGTGCCCGGACCCGGAGGAAGCGACCCGGCTTGGCGCCGACCTCGAGTCACTCCTCGGAGCCGGCGTGCCTCACCTATACCCTCAATACGAGACCCGCCCCTACTCGGACGAGGCTCATGACCCGCGCATTGACGCCCTTCGAGTTGAGGCAGTAGAGGCACTTCTCGGCGGACACGGCCGAATATTCGTCGCGACACCCCGCGCCCTTCAAGAGCGCATGTCGATGCCGGATCGGCTGGCTCAACTCCATCTGCACCTGGAGGTGGGAGAGGAGATCGGGCTGTCCCTTCTGGCTGAAGAGCTCGAGGCCATGGGATACGATCGCGTGTCGTTGGTTGAAGAAGTCGGCCAATTTGCGATCCGAGGCGGACTCGTGGACATTTTCTCCCTTGGTCTTTCGGATCCCATTCGCATCGAGTTCTGGGGCGACGAGATCTCTTCGATTCGATCGTTTGAGGTCGCGGACCAACGTTCTATAGGAGAAATGGCATCCGCGCGATTGCTCCCCGCGGCCTTCCAACCGGCGCGGGGCGACGCCAGTCGATCGCTGCGGAGCTTCCTCGAGGTTTTGCCTACCGACACGCTATTGGTGGGAATCAAAGGTGCGCGCTGGGAGGATGAGTTCCTCAGGAACTGGTCCCAGGCCGAAGCGATCCGTTCTGACTTGGCCGCTCGGGGGACGGATCCTCCAGACCCTTCGAACATCCTCGTTCCACCGAATGAGGCGTCCGCAATGCTAGAGAGGCTACCGGTCATCCGCCTTACGATCGAGGAGGGGCACCCTCAATCTCTAGATGCGACCCTGCCGCCTGAGATCGAGCGGAGGATGGACCGACTTACCGCTTTCCTTAGAGAAGAGGCGGCTAGCGGTGCAAATACCCTCATTCTTTGCGACAACGAGGGGCAGATCGAGCGACTCGAAGAGATCCTCTTAGAATCGGGCAAGCGGATTCCCGGCGTACAAGTGGGCTTAGGAACGATCGACGCGGGTTTCCGGCTCCCTTCTTCGCCACCCCTAAACGTCCTCACTGACCACCAAATCTTCCGCCGAAGAAGGCGAGTACGCTCCGGGCGGCGATTTCGCGGAACGATGGCGTTGGAGAGCATCGCTCAGCTTTCCATGGGTGATTACGTCGTGCACATGGACCACGGAATCGGGCAATTCCGGGGACTAGAACGGATCGACGTAGGGGGGGAAAACTTGGAGGTCCTGGCGATCCGCTATGCGGACGGCGAGACACTTCGAGTGCCGGTCTACCGGCTCGACCTTGTCGAGCGATGGATCGGGGCAACCGATGAGTCGGAGCCGCCGGCGGTTCATCGCATCGGGGGGCGACGGTGGAAGACCCTTAGGCAAAGAACCGAGGCAGCGATCGAAAAGATGACCCACGAACTTCTCGAGCTGTACGCGGAGCGAGAAGTCGCCAAGGGATTCGCATTCTCGCCGGACTCAAAATGGCAGACGGAGATGGAGGCCGCATTCCTTTACGAGGACACACCCGATCAACGAAGAGTTACACGCGAAGTCAAGAGAGACATGGAATCGCCCCGGCCGATGGATCGACTCGTTTGTGGTGACGTAGGATTCGGGAAGACAGAGGTCGCGATCCGCGCAGCCTTCAAGGCCATTCAGGATGGAACACAGGTGGCCGTGCTGGCGCCCACTACGATTCTCGTGGAGCAGCATCGGCGCACGTTCGAGGAGCGGTTAGCAGAGTTCCCGGTCCGTGTGGCCTCACTTTCGCGATTCCGTTCGCCTCGGGAACAACGCGAGATTCTTCTCGCGCTCGAACGTGGGGAGGTCGACGTGATTGTTGGCACGCACCGTCTGCTATCCGGCGATGTGCTTTTTAGGCAACTGGGCATGCTTATCGTCGACGAAGAGCAGCGCTTCGGAGTGAAGCACAAGGAGGCTCTGAAGCGTCTCCGAGCCAGCGTCGATGTGCTCGCCCTCTCGGCGACCCCGATCCCCCGGACGCTTCAGCTGTCTCTTGCGGGCGTGAGGAGTCTGTCTCTGATCCGGAGCCCTCCTAGGGATCGGCTTGCGGTGAGTACTCAGGCAATCCCCTGGAACGATGCGTTCATGTCGGAGATCATCGTTCAGGAACTGGACCGCGGAGGCCAGACTTTTTTCTTGCACAACCGGGTGGAAACGATCCGAACGGTTGCTGAACGAGTCCGGCGGCTTGCCCCAGATGCTCGGGTTGAGGTGGCCCACGGCCAAATGACCCCGGGGGCCTTGGATGACGTCATGAAGGCCTTCATCGACGGCGGAGTTGACGTGTTGGTCTGCTCATCGATCATCGAAAACGGGCTCGACGTGCCAAATGCGAACACGCTCATCGTTGATCGGGCAGACCGTTTCGGACTCGCTCAGCTCTATCAGATACGAGGCAGAGTCGGCCGGTCGACTCGGCGGGCGTACTGCTACCTGATCGTCCCGGAGAACCCCACGGAAGACGCGATGAGACGGATACAGCTGCTGGAGTGGCACACCGAACTCGGGAGCGGATACCAAGTCGCGCTGAGAGACCTTGAGCTCCGGGGTGCGGGAAACCTGCTTGGTGCGGACCAATCCGGCTTCGCCCACGCCGTGGGGATGGATACCTATCTCCGTCTACTCGAGGGGGCTGTACGCAGGGTCAGGCAAAGCGCAAATGGTCCGCGTGAGTTCGCCGAGCCCGACGTCTCGATTCAGGGGTCCGCGTACATTCCGGACGACTACGTTTCGGATTCCGGGCAAAAATTGCATCTTTACCGACGACTTTCGAAGCTTGAGCACCGGTCCGACGTAGTCCGACTTCAAGAAGAAATGCGAGATCGTTTCGGGCCAGTACCCGACGAAGTTGAGCGACTTCTGGATGCGCGCCTGCTTCGGCTCCTAGGTAAACAACTCGGAATCGAGAGAATCCTGGTAAAAGGCGGCGAGGGAAGAATTACCTTCCGGACAGCCGCAAACCCGAGGCTGGCCGCGCTGGAAGACCCGTTCAAGGACCGCCAAGTGGAGGTGACTGTTGGGCGGACCGCCCCACTCTCCCTCTCCCTGACGCAGGCTGGGCCTGAGGCGCTCACCCGCACTTTGGTTCGAGCACTGGATGCGTTGGTGGCCCAGACGTCCAAAGCGGCATGAGGTCATTTTGGCAGGGAGCCGTGTCATCCACTGGCGGGAACTGATGCTACTGATAAGGAAGCAATATGAGCGGTCTCAAGAGTAACCGGATCCTCTTCGCGCTCGTCGTACTGGCTGTTCTTGCGAGCTGTGATCGGGGTCTGCCTGTGGACACTGCCGCTGAAGCCGCGGAATTCCAACTTAGTGTAGAGGATGCCGCGCAGATCCTGGCGCCCATCTCTGCGCTGCCGAACGAACCAGGCGTCGCGGAGACGACCCTTGATTTCTGGATCGACTACGCTCTCCTCGCCTGGGCGGTGAACCAAGACGGCGCGCTCGAGGAGCTCGACATTTCGGCGATCTTGGAACAAGAGTCCACCCGATTGCTCGTGGTCCAGCTGCGTGACGAAGTGATCCAAGTGGATACAGCAATAACGGACGAGGAGATGCAGTCGGCATTTGATGAGCAGCGGCCCGGCGAAGAAGTCCGCGCTCGCCACATCCTCCTCTCGATCCCCCCCGGGGCGACCGGGCCACAGCAAGATTCCTTACGGGCCCTGGCGGAAGACCTTCGAGATCGCGTCCGAGCGGGCGAGGACTTCGGCGGTATGGCTGCGGAATACTCGCAGGACCCAGGTTCCGCGGCGCAGGGTGGCGACCTCGGCTTTTTCGGCCGCGGAGCGATGGTGGCCCCTTTTGAGGAGGGGGCATTTGCGCTTCGGCCTGGCGAGACTAGCGATGTGATACAGAGCGATTTCGGGCTGCACGTGATTCGCCTGGAAGAGCGTCGGGGTCCCTCGCTCGAGGAGATCGCCGCCGAGTTCCGGGTGCAGATGCAGGCGGAACGAACAATGGTGGCCGAGTCGACGTATCTCGCCCAGATTGAGGGCCCTGCCAATGTGAGACTGGGCGATGACGCGGTGGAGCTTGTCCGACAGATTACGGATGCGCCGAGTGAGAGCCTTTCAGGGGGTGATGCGTCGACTGCTCTCACTATTTGGGAGGGCGGCGAGTTGCCCGCCGCAGACTACCTCGAATTCTTGACTGCGCAGCCCGGGGCGGTCCAGCGACAGATTTCCCTTGCGCAGGACGACCAGCTGGAAACCATGCTTCGCGATCTTTCGAGGGATCGGATCCTGATGGCCGAAGCAGGACGCAGGGGAATCGAATTGACGGCAGAGGATGAGGAGACCATCACGACTGATATCCTCAGTCAGTATCTTCTCGCGGCCAATTTCCTTGGACTGGATTCGCTTGAGGTCGAAGAAGGAGCTTCGCTTGTGGATCGCGTAGATCAGGAGATTCTAGACCTCATGAACCGTCTCGTTGCAAACGAGCAGGATATCGTTCCTCTCGGGCCCCTCGCGCCTCCGCTTCGGGCTCGCTATAGGCAGCGAGTCGGGGAAGAAGCAGTGGAGCGGATCGTGGCCCGAGTGGAGGAGCTACGGAACGAGGGCGCGAGGGCCGTTCCTCAGAGTGGGGAGCTCGAACCGGATCCGGGCACGCCCGGGACGCCCGGAACTGAACCTGCTGGGCAGCCCTAGCCGGGCCTGCGAGGTTCTGGGGGCGCGGAACCCGCCTCTACTTCCAGGTTAGGATTCCTAGTACACCCTCGTGGAGACCCAGATGCGGCTATCGCCTGCAGGTTTTGCGGCAGGAATCCATCTCCTGCTACTCTTGATTCTGCTGCCATGCTTGGGCGCGGAGTCGGTTTTAGCCCAAGCGTCAGTGTCCTCCGAAACGGCCGAGTCCCCAGTTGAGGGCCGCCTAGTGGATCGGGTGGTCGCCATCGTTGGCGACTCAGCCATTTTCTACTCGCAGATTCAAGAGCAAGTGCTTCGGCTTCGGGCCTCGGGGATGCCGATGCCGGAAGATCCTGCAGGGATACGAGACGTCGAGAGAGGGGCCCTCGATGAGATGGTGGATCAGCTGCTGGTCTTGAACGCCGCGATCCAAGACACCCTCCTCACGGTTCAGGATGAACGGTTAGACGAAGAAGCCGAGTTGGCTTGGGAAGATACCGTTCAGCGATTTGGGACTGAAGCGGCACTCCTGCAGGGCCTGGAAGCGATGGGTGTCACACCGACGCAACACCGATTGAACCAGCGCGAAGAGATCCGGAAGTCATTGCTTATGGAAAACTATATCCAGGCGCAGCGGAGGGAGAATCGGCTGGTTCCGATCGAAGAGACGGAGATCCGGGAGTTCTATGAGCGAGAGCGAGCGACGCTCGGGGAAAGACCGGCCAGTGTGACGTTCTCACAGGTACTCCTGGCCCCCGAGCCCTCTGACTCCGTGAAAGCGCTGGCCAGAGAGGAAGCAGCCGGTCTGCTTGAGCTTCTTGACGATGGAGAAGACTTCGCCGAGCTGGCACGCAGTGCCTCCGACGATCCCGGTTCCGCATCGCGAGGCGGGGAACTCGGCTGGGTGCGACTGGGGATGATGGTGGAAGAGTTCGAAGCAGCCGCCTTTGGTCTGGACAGAGGCGAAACGAGCGACATCGTCGAAACACAATTCGGTGCTCACATCATCCAGGTAGAACGCATTCGGGGCCCCGAGCGAATGCTGCGCCATATCCTAGTTGGGGCAGACCCGACCGACGATGATGTCGAAGCTGCGAGGGAACGCGCCCGTGAAATTGGGGAAGAGGTCACCAACGGTGCTCTACTCTCCGATTTCTATGACGAAGGCGAAGAGACAGGTCTTCCAAACCCGATGACCATACCGCTCGACCAGCTGGGCCAGCTCCCCTCAGCCCTCGCCGAAGCACTAGGTGAGGCGGACCAAGGAGCCGTTATCGCCCCGATCGAACTCGAACCCCAGCCCGGGCAGCCCGCCTTCGCCGTGGCTCAGATTGTCGAGCTCAGGGATGCCGGGGAACTCACCTATGAGGATGTCCGCCCTCAGGTCCGAGAGATTCTCCAGGATGAGCAGTTCCAGCAGCAGCTGTTGGAGCGGCTCCGTTCTCGATCTCATGTAGAGCTTCGTTGGTGAGAACGCCTCGGGTCCATATTGTGCGCTAGTACCTCCCGCCAGGTTGATCGACTCGCCATCACCCTCGGAGACCCGAGGGGTGTTGGGCCAGAGGTTTTTCCGGCGGCTGTCCAAAACTTCCTGCAGGACGATCCCAGGATCGAAATCGTAGTCTTGGGGGATGAAGAAAACCTCTCGAAGACCCCCTCAGGCCTCCTCAGGCACTCGGTGGGGATCTTCGATGGATCGCTCGAAAGCGCGGGCCACACCTCCCTTCGTGCCATCGAAGAGGGTGTTCGAATGGCACTCCTGGGTGAGGTGAAGGCATTGGTGACAGGACCGGTCCACAAACCGGCCCTGCGGGCGGCTGGGGTTCAACATCCAGGCCAAACCGAGCTGCTCAAGGAGCTGACGGAGGCAGGGAGCGTGGGGATGCTGATGCATGCCGAGTCCTCACGCTTGGGCGGCGCCGTCCGCGTCCTACTGGCCACCCGGCACCTTCGCCTTAGGGAGGTGCCGTCGTACGTGACAGGCGAGAGGTTCAATCAGCAGATCTCTCTCCTTTGGCGCAGCCTCCACACACACTGGGGGATGGAGAACCCAAGAATCGCGCTCTGCGCACTGAACCCCCACGCCTCGGACGGAGGTCTCTTCGGTGATGAAGAGGCCACAATCCTGATGCCGGTCGTTCGGGAGCTGAGAGCGTCGGGGATGGACGTTACCGACCCCCTTCCCGCGGACACGGTTTTCCTGAGAATGGTGGAAGGACTCACCGATGCCGTGGTCGCTCCGTACCACGACGTCGGGATGGCCGTATTCAAGACGCTGACATTCGGTCGCGGGGTAAACGTTACGCTCGGCCTGCCGTTTCCCCGAACCTCCCCGGATCACGGTACGGCCTTCGACCGGGTGGGAACCGGAACTGCAGAACCCACGTCTTTTCTCGAAGCCATACGGCTTGCCGCAAGGCTTTCGTCCTCTAGGCGCTAGGGTGTGCTTTGACACGCCGCTCCCGCGCCGAATATGTTTCCCGTCGCTCCACTCTCGGCGGTGTCCACCTCCCTAAGACCTGGCTTAGGTCGTGATTAAGCTCACGAAGATCTCCAAGGAGTACCCGCCGAGGGGACTGGCTCTCAGCGAGGTCTCCTTTCACATATCGAAGGGCGAGTTCGCATTCTTGACAGGCCACTCGGGCTCTGGAAAGTCTACGGCGCTACGGCTGATCCACATGTCGGAACGCCCTACGGAGGGCGAGGTCAGAGTGAGTGGATTCTCGTCCGAGCTGGTTTCCCAACGCGAAATCTGGAAGCTCCGGCGACGGGTTGGGTTCATATTCCAGAATTTCGGGCTTCTGCCCGGACGGACGGCTGTCGCCAATGTGGCGTTCGCGCTCGAGGTCACTGGAATGCATCGCGACGCGATTTTTCCTCGCGCCAATCGGCTGCTTGCGAAGGTTGGCCTCTCGGCAAAATCAGGAGCGATGGTACACGAGATTTCAGGCGGTGAGCAGCAGAGGGTCGGGATCGCGCGGGCCCTCGCAAACGAGCCATTGGTCTTGCTCGCGGACGAGCCAACCGGCAACCTCGACGAACGTGCGTCGAGAGGGATCATGGAGCTGTTTCGTGAATTGAATTCCCAGGGGATGACCCTTTTAATGGCTACTCATGACCTGGACCTGATCCGCCGTTATCCGGAGGTACGTGTCCTTGAGTTGAACGAAGGGGTACTGGCGTACGACTCCGCAACGGTCGCTGGAAAGGCCTAGTGTACGCTGTGCGAGAAGCGTTTGCGGCGATTCGCCGCGCGCCGATCCTGACCGCACTGTCCGCCGCGATGGTCGCGCTCGCTCTGTTCGTGGTCGGCCTCTTCGGTCTTGCGACCTACAACATGCACGAAGCACTCGCTCGCGTTGAAGAGCGTGTGGAAGTAGTCGGATACATCCGAGAAGACGTTCGGCCGGAAGAAGTTGTTGCGGCCCAGGAGGGCCTCCTAGACCTCGAGGAGGTGCGTGCGGTGAGGCACGTTTCAAAGGACGAAGCCCTGCGCCTCGCGCAGGACGACCTGCCAGAGTTCCAAGAGATGTTCAGGGGGCTTGAGGTGAATCCTCTACCAGCGTCTCTGGAAGTGGAACTCAACCCAGGCTTCCGAACGCCTGAATCCGTGGCTCGAGTGGCGGAGGTCGCTTCGCTCTACGACGCCTTCGAAGAGGTCGCGTACGGTCAGGAGTGGGTCAACCGACTCTACCTTCTACGAAACGTTAGTGCCGTCGCCACGACGATTCTCGGGCTGGCCTTTGCGGTAGTGGCTGCGCTCATCATTGCGACCGCTGTACGGATTGCAATCTTTGCCCGGGGAGATGAGATCCGAATCATGCGTTTGGTGGGAGCTACGAACGGTTTTATTCGGCGGCCTTTCCTCCTCGAGGGGTTCTTCACGGGAGCGGTTGGGGGCGTCGTTGCGATCGGGTTGACGTATTCTGCCTTCGTTGCCAGTTACCGGCTCATTTTTCCGCTCCAGTGGATCCCAGTGAGCTGGGCAATGGGTGGCATGCTCGCTGGGGGGTTTTTTGGAATTCTTGCAAGTGCCTTTGCAATAAGGAGATACCTGAGAGACGTGTGAGTGCCTATTCGCGAACCATTCCGCGGCGACGCGTCTTTTCGCCCTCGTTGGGACCTTCCGGCTCAAGGGAGAGTCCTCCGTGCTGAGACCGTGGACGTCGCAGCTCCTTGGGCTCGTCGCGGCAGCGTGGCTGGTATGGTTGCCCACATCGGTGTTAGCGCAGCAGCAGCCCGAGGATCTTCGGCGAGAGATCCAGAACAGCCAGCGACGACTGGAAGAGATCCGTGAGGAACGGGCTCGCCTACAGAGAGCGATGGGGACGCTGCGTTCGAGAGTCCAGGACATGTCGGGGGAACTGCAGAACATCGAGCGCCAACTCAACGCATCACGATCGGTTCTGGCGGAAATCGATTTCCAGGTGAACGCCACGACCGAACGGGTCCGGCTGACCAGCTCTGACCTGACCCAAACCCGCGAACAACTCAATGATCGGCAATCGACCCTAAACCGTCGGTTGCGAGCTATCTACAAACAAGGTCCCCTTCACACAGCTCGGGTTCTCCTGGGTGCGGAGTCCTTCTCCAACCTCTTGAACAGATATCACTATCTCCATCTCATCGCCGCTTACGATCGCGCGTTGCTGAACACGGTGCGCGGACTCGAGACGGAGCTCATGACCCAGAACGTGGAGCTCGAAGAGAGTCTCGGGGAACTAGGCCGGCTTCGTGACTCGAAGCTGGGAGAGGTCACGGAACTCCGACAAGTAGAGGAGGAGCGTCAGCGCACTCTCGAAGAGTTTAGAAGCCAAGAGAGGGAGACCAACACCCGGCTCGACCTAATTGAGGAGGCCGAAGCTCAGCTCACGAGCATGGTCGCTCTCCTCGAGCGACGGCGCTTGGAGGAGGAGAGTCGGCGTGCGGTCGGAAATCTTCTGCCTCCCGAGCCGTCGAGTCTCTCGAATAGCGATATCGGCAGCCTCGATTGGCCCGTCACTGGCGAACTCGTCTACGATTTCGGAATAGAGCAGCGGCCCAACGGGACGGTCCTTCGCTGGAACGGGATCGGGATCGGCGCCCCCGTGGGGACGCCGGTTCAGGCAGTTCGTGGGGGCACCGTTGCGCTCGCCGGCCCCTTCGAAGGATACGGCCCATCCGTGATAGTGAGCCACGGGAACGGATTCTATACGCTCTATCTGTACTTGGAGGATATTGGGGTCGTAGTGGGCCGGACGATCGAAGCTGGTCAGGTTGTGGGAACCGTGGGTGGAGGAGAGACACCGGAAGGCCCCCGGGTCGAATTCCAAATTCGGATCCCGATCGACGGGGATTCTCCTCAGGCAGTCGACCCACTTCCGTGGCTCCGAGGACGTGCGACAGAACGGTGACGCTCCACGCGATCGAGGGCCACGGAAGATTGAGGACCGCCATTTCTCGGGCCTTCGAGGCTTCCGAGCTTCCCACAGTGCTGCTCCTTCACGGGGTAAAGGGTGTCGGGAAACAACGGCTGGCCCTTTGGACCGGACAGCGCCTGCTCTGTGAGGGCTCAGCTGGGCCGGAACCGTGTGGAGAATGCCGCGGATGTCGGCTGGCACTTCGCCTGGAGCACCCTGACCTGCTCTGGTATTTCCCCGTCAAACGGCCACCCTCCAAGGGGTCTCGCGAGCGGGACCAGCAATCTCTGGAAGACGCGCGCCGGGAGCTCCTCGAGCAAGCACGCGAAAAGTCTGTGCGTCCCTCATACTCGGCGGAGCCCTTGGGCCTTCATTTGGGCACGGTCAGGAACCTGAAGAAAGAGGCCATGCGGGGTTCCGGCATGGCTCCTCGACGTCTGTTCGTGCTAGGGGAGGCGCAGGAGCTCGTATCTCAAGAGGCCAGTCCGGAGGCCGCGAACGCACTCTTGAAGCTTCTGGAAGAGCCCCCACCGAACTGCTGGTTCGTTCTGACTTCGTCCGAGCCAGGCCGGCTCCTTCCGACTCTTCGATCTCGCACCACCGCCATTCATGTGCCTCCGCTCTCAAATGCTCGAGTGTCTGGCTTTCTCGAGAGGCATGGTGGGGCGGCAGGAGATGAAATCGGAAAGGCGACAGATCTCGCGGGCGGATCGATTGGTAGGGCTCTTGGTTTTCTCACGTTGGATCGGGAGACAGGCCCATTGGAGCGGATCCGGAAAGAGGCATTCCAACTCCTACGTGCGGCCCTCAGCCCTCGACCGGCAGACCGATTCGCTCGGGCGCTTTCGTATTCGCCAGCGGGCGCTCGGGGGCTACACGAACTGTTCTCCTCGCTCGAGACATGGCTCAGAGATCTCGCAGCCTTGGCTTCCACCCGGGATGCCGCGCTCCTGAACCAAGATGCGAGTGATTGGCTCTCGAAGACCGTGGCCGATCTTTCGATCGAACCCCTTCGAGTGGCCCTCTGCATAAAGCACGTCGAGGACTCCCGTCGCCTCGCCGCGGCAAATGTCAATCCCCAACTCATTCTGAACCTGATGCTCGACAGATTGCGAGAGGAGCTGGCTGAGTCGAGTGTCTTGGCTACAGACGAGGTGTCATGACAGCTGAATCCGAAGACACTCGCTCTCTTACACACGTGGGTCCGGACGGCCGACCCAAGATGGTCGATGTTTCCGAGAAGGCGGCTACAACGCGCTGGGCAGCAGCGGAGGGCTCGATCCGCATGGGCCAGGGCACGCTCAAGAAACTGACTCAGAGTGGGCCGAAGGGGGATGCGTTACGGGTTGCCGAGTTAGGTGGGATTCAGGCGGCCAAACGTACGGGAGAGATCGTTCCGCTCTGCCATTTCCTTCCAGCGGTATCCGTCGGTGTGGAGGTTACGCCGGATCCGGAGCTTCCAGGGCTGAGGGCACGGGCCGTCGCACAGGTGCAGGGCTCGACCGGGGTTGAAATGGAAGCGCTGACGGCAGTGGCTGTGGCCTTGCTAACCCTCTATGACATGGGGAAGGCAATTGACCGGGGGATGACGATCCAGGAGATAAGGCTAACCGAGAAGGCCGGCGGCCGGAGCGGTGTTTGGAAGGCGAGCGAGCGGGATCAGAATAAGTAGCTCTCACCGGCGGGTACCGCTTCCGTGT
Source organism: Longimicrobiales bacterium (assembly GCA_965215925.1). Lineage (GTDB taxonomy): Bacteria > Gemmatimonadota > Gemmatimonadetes > Longimicrobiales > Gaopeijiaceae > JAAXGI01. The sequence continues at coordinate 1,345,207 of CBDCEQ010000003.1, forward strand.
CTTACCCGCCTCCCACACCAAAATCGGTCCCTAACGACGCACTCCCGAGAGGAACAACGACGCGCATGCCGATTTGGAGCCTTCGGGGTTCAACGTGACGATTCGTATCTTCGAGCTCCGACACGGCCACGCCGTATCTCCGAGCGATGTGCGTGAAAGTCTCTCCCTCGGCGACCACGTGTTCGACGAGGCCGAGCCGGTCTCCCGGCGCTATCGAAGGAAAAAATCTCTCGAACGTCACGCCGGAACCGAGAGGGACCCGAAGCGTTCGAGACTCCCCGACCGAGGTGTATCCTCTAGAATACTGGGGATTTAGCCGACTAATGCTCTCCTCGGAGACTCGCGCGACGGTTGCGACGACGTTCAGCGAAGTGGCGTCGGGCACCTGCACTTCATCATAGGCAAGGGGCGGTCGTCCACGCACCACCAGTCCGTAGGCGCCTGGATCTCCGGCCAGCCTTGCTGCCGCTAGAAATCGCGGGACGAACTGTCTGGTCTCTGCGGGGAGGTGAGGTCGGATCTCGAGAAACTGTTCATCACCTGTTCGAGCCATGCCAGACCCATAGCGTCGTAACGCGCGACGGAGTCGACCAGGGCCTCCGTTGTAGGCTGAGAGCGCCAGAAGCCACGACCCGAATTCATTATGGAGACCTTCCAGGTAGTCGAGCGCCGCCGCGGTGGATGCCTCAGGATCGCGCCGATCGTCTACTACCGAGTTTACCATTAGCCCAAGTCCCCTCGCCGTGGGACCCATGAGCTGCCACAAGCCTGTGGCTCCTGCTCGGCTTACGGCTCGGGGCGAATAGCCGCTTTCGACGAGGGGCAGATATCTCAGACTCGCAGGAAGTGCACGCGCATCGAGCTCGCGCCCGACGACGAGATCGTAGCTGTTCATTTGTGCCAGGTGTCGCTCGAAGACCTCAGCCTCCCCGGTGGTCCACTCGGTCAACCAGATACTTACGGCAGTCTGGAGGATCGGATCTGCTGACACCGGGGAGTGAAGAATCTCGTCGATCCCCACGACATCGATGGTTGCCAGGGCGGTGGGACCGGTCGGGCCGACAACGCTTCGCTGACCCGAAGGCCACGGTAGCGTAACGTCCGAACGCCTGGGAGCTGGGGGCACTCTTGAGGCGGTTTCGAGGGACCCGACCCGCTGGCAAGCGGGGAGGGTGAGCGCGGCCAACGAAAAGACGAACATGGGCCACCGCCCTGCAATTCCTCGGTGGCTCAACGCTCGCCGATCCTCAGATCGTCGACGGCCTCCAGCAACTGCTCCACCCGTTCCTCCCGCGCCCCGTTCCCCATGAGCCCAATCCTCCAAACACTCCCCTTCGCGGGGCCGAGGCCCCCTCCCACCTCTATTCCATGGCGTTCCAAGAGCATCGCCCGAAGCGGAGCCTCATCGCTACCATTTGGAAGTCGCGCGGCGGTCAATTGAGGCAGGCGGCACGAGGGATCTGTGAACGACCCGAATCCTCGTTGAGCCAGCTCTTGCTGCAGCAAGGTCCCGATTCGTCGGTGCCGCTCTAAACGCTCCTCTAGTCCTTCCTCTTGAAGCTCCGCCAGGGCCTCGTGGAGCGCATAGAAGAGATTCGAGGGCACCGTGTGATGGTAGCGCCGCTCGGGACCTAGATAACTCATGAGCAGGGTTAGGTCGAGATACCAGCTAACGACCGGTGTTTTCCGATTCTGAACTCGCTCCACGGCGCCGGCCGAAAACGTGATCGGAGCCAAACCGGGAGGTGCCCCGAGACACTTCTGGGTCGCCGAGTAGCACACATCCACCCCGATCGCGTCCAAGTCTACGGGAACCCCGCCAAGTGAGGTCACAGCGTCGACGACGAGGAGAGTTTCAGTTTCGCGAAGGTACGCGCCTAGCTCCGTCAGGGGCTGATGTGCGCCCGTGGACGTCTCGCCATGGACAACGGAAACCACCCGCGCATCCGGATGAGACCTGTGGGCATCGATCAGCTGTTCGGGATCCAAGGCGGCGCCCCACGTTTCCTCGACTTCAATCACGTTTGCACCAAGTCGTCGAGCCATCTCGGCCATCCGGACTCCGAAGAACCCGTGGATACCGATGATCGCAGTGTCCCCTGGCTCCAACACGTTTGCGAGCGCCGCCTGCATGCCAGCTGACCCAGTACCTGAAATGGCAAATGTTGTCTCGTTTTGCGTCCCGAAGACGAGCCGCAGGCGCGAGCTTACATCGTCCAACAACTCAAGGAATTGCGGGTCTAGGTGTCCCAAAGTGTTCTGTGCGAGGGCCGTCATGACTCTGGACGACACCGGAGAGGGTCCCGGCCCCAAGAGGAGTCGCGGGGGGAGCGAGGAAACGGAGATACTTGGCGACGGCGCGGCCATATCGATGGTCGAGCTCCTATTCTTCAGCGCGGTAGCTTGGTGCCGGATACCGACCACCGGAACCATGACCGGGAGCTCAGGCGTCCGTCCGTGCATCGTGAACCAACGTATGCCTAGATTGGCTTCGGGCAAGTCACGAAACGGCCTGCCAGTGCGACCGCTAGCAGAGGCTACATTCGGTAGTTTGGCGCCTCTCTCGTAATCGTGACGTCGTGCGGGTGGGACTCTCGTAGTCCGACGGGGCTGACCCGACAAAACCTTGCGTTTTCGGCGAGTTCGGGAAGGGAGGCCGCACCGCAGTATCCCATCCCACTCTGAAGACCCCCCACGAGCTGAAACACCGTATCAGAGATTGGGCCCTTGTAGGGGACCCGAGCCTCGATCCCCTCGGGAACCAGCTTTCTAGCCTCCGATCGGTCCTCCTGAAAGTACCGATCGGCCGACCCCTCTTCCATGGCAGAAAGGGACCCCATGCCCCGAATCAGCTTATAGCGGCGACCTTCGAGGAGGAAGCTCTGTCCCGGCGCCTCCTCGGTTCCGGCAAACATTGAGCCCATCATGACTGTACTCGCCCCAGCTGCCAGTGCCTTCACCAGATCTCCTGAGAATCTGATCCCCCCATCGGCAATGATGGGCACCAGTCCCTGGACTCCCTCTACGGCTTCCATAATCGCCGTCAGCTGTGGAACCCCGACCCCAGTCACGATCCGTGTGGTGCAGATGGACCCGGGTCCGACCCCGACCTTCACCCCATCAACACCTCTTTCTGCTAGATCCCTCGCGCCTTCTATGGTGGCAACGTTTCCCGCAATCAACTGGATATCAGGAAACTCGAAGCGGGTCCGTGTCACCGCATCAAGGACTCCTTCGGAGTGTCCATGGGCGGTGTCAATCACGATCACGTCCACTCCCGCGTCCACGAGGGCTCGAGCGCGATCCAGATCGGCGACAGCGGCGCCAATGGCCGCGCCCACCCTTAGCCGGCCCCTCTGATCCTTGCATGCCTTGGGGAACTGCCTGCGCTTGACGATATCCTTAACCGTGATCAGTCCGGCCAACTTCCCGCTCTCGTCAACGACTGGCAGCTTTTCGATCCGATGCTGATGCAGTATCACCTCAGCCTCCTCCAACGTCGTCCCCACTGGAGTCGTCACCAAAGCCTCGGAGGTCATCACCTCCCTCACCAACCGATCCAGATCGGTTTCAAATTGAAGATCCCGGTTCGTCACGATTCCGATCAGTCTGCCGTCGGTCTCAACGATTGGCACGCCAGAGATGGAGAAGCGGGACATGAGGTCGTGTGCGTCGTGGAGGGTCGCACCGGGTCGCAAGGTGATCGGGTTGAGAATCATTCCGCTCTCGGACCGTTTTACTCGATCGACCTCTTCGGCTTGCCGCTCGACTGACATGTTCTTGTGGACGATCCCCAAGCCGCCTTCCCTCGCCATCGCGATTGCCAGCCCCGACTCGGTGACGGTGTCCATCGCAGCGCTAACAAGGGGCATAGAGAGGCGAATCTCACGCGTGAGCAGAGTATCTACGCGTGTATCCCGCGGGTGGACCTTAGAGCGACCTGGGTAGAGCAAAACGTCGTCGAACGTCAGGCCTTCAACGATCGAATCCTCGGGCCGGCGCGCATCCGACATAGGGGCTTCTCTAGGTGAAGAAGGGGGGAAAGTCACGCGCCCGCCGGAGCAAACCCGGGCGAGCGGGCGGCGACCAGCGGGCGCAAACAGCCTCTAGCGGCTCGTACCATGGGACAGCTTATTCGACGGGCGACGGAGGTGTCAACCCCGCGAGCTCTGGCCTTCCAAGTCCGCCACGGCTCCGGCCTGAGACGGCAGCTCGCCTTCCTCACGATCGCCCGAGTGCGTCCCCGGCTGCTGCTCTACATCCGCCAAAGCCTGAAGGTCGGACAGTATTTCTCGCCCGACCTCCGACACCGAACTGAACGCCCGATCGGCAGCTGAGATTAGCTGAAATGCCTCCCGGAGTCTCGACGGGCTCAGTGTTCGGTTTCTCAGCCCGTCCTCAAGGCGTTCGGCGAATTTCTGAAGGCCTGAGGCCTGCTCAGCCGTACCTTCGCCGTAGCGCGACTCTAGAAATTCGATGTAGTCCAATACCTGATAGAGCTTCGGCTCAGGGAGCGTTTCCAAGCTCCGCAGAATCCGACGTCGCAACGCTTCATGCATCGTCTACCCCTGTATTAGGTTCGGAGACGGCCCTCGCTCGTCGACCTAGACAACAGCTACCTGGATCCCTCTGCCGAAGCCCGGGGTAGCCATCCGTCCCGGGGCCTACGGCGACCTCCAGAGCGAGGTCCAATCCGTCACACTCGAAATCGATCAGGCACTCCATGCCCTATTACCCCTTACGGCGAGTCGAGCTTCCTGCCCCTGCGCGTGAGGCCTATGAGGATTGGCTGGAGGCCGTGGACGGGGAGCTGAATCGCCCCGAGTGCGATCGAAATGAGCTGTGTCGGACGATTTTGACCGACCTTTTCTACCCGGGGCTGGTTGGGTCTGACGCCGCGACCCTCAGTCAGTCGACACGCCTTGGGCTTCTTCAGATGGACCCTAGAAATATCACGCTTGAGCCCGAGTACTACCACGAGATCGACCAAGAAAAATACGCCGAGGTGAAACCACTCATCTGGCTATGGGAGATGTTCGATAAGAGCATACTTGGTGAGAACGTGGATCTGGGAGTGCGCTTCAGGCGGCTGCTCGCGAAGCGAATCTTCAAGGCCTGTGGGAAGGACTTCAAGGCGTTCCACTTCGTAAAATTGTCCTTCGGATACAACCTCGAAGTGGGGGACTCGGTGGTTGTGCATCGCCACGTCTTGCTGGACGACAGGGGAGGAATTCGCCTCGGAAACGGGGTGAGCATTACCGATTGGGCGAACATCTACTCCCACACTCACGACCTTCAAGAGCCTGCAGTCATCGATACTCCCACAACCGTGATCGGCGACGGAGTCCGCATCACCTATCATGCCACCGTTCTCGCGGGGGTGCATGTCGCAAACGACTCCATGGTCGGCGCAATGGCTGTCGCGACCCGGGACACCCAGCCACACCATGTGTACGTTGGGATTCCCGCAAAACCGGTAAAGAAGAAGGACCTGAGTATTGACCGGCGCGCATCGGGGAGCGACCCACTGGCGGATTGACGGATCTCAGATTTCGCAGCGCCCGATGCCAGCTCCTCAGCCTTCGCTCGCCTGGTACCTATCCTTGAGCCGGCGCACCACGTCGGGGTCAGCAAGTGTAGTTGTGTCGCCCAGCGCCTTCCCATCTGCGATGTCGCGTAGGAGCCGTCGCATGATCTTCCCCGACCGGGTCTTCGGAAGGTCAACCGAGAATAGGATGTCCTCCGGACGGGCAATGGCACCGATCTTCTGTGCGACATGCGCTCGGAGTTCGGCGGCCAGCGGTTCCGACGGCTCGTGGCCCTCCCTTAGCGTGACGAACGCCGCGATGGCCTGGCCTTTGATATCGTGGGCCTTCCCAACCACCGCCGCCTCAGCGACCGACGGATGATCCACCAACGCGCTCTCTACCTCCATCGTTCCGATCCGGTGACCCGCGACGTTTAGCACATCATCGACTCTGCCCAGCACCCAGAAATAGCCGTCTTCTCCTCGTTTCGCTCCGTCACCAGGGAAGTACACGCCATCCCACTTCGACCAGTACGTCTCTCGGTACCTGTCGTCATCTCCGTAGATGGTTCGTAACATCGATGGCCATGGGCGGGTCAAAGCCAAGTATCCCGCATCGACGTCCTCGCCTGAGTCGTTCAGAATCGTGGCTTGAATACCGGGGAAGGCGAGCGTCGCGCTCCCCGGTCGCGTTTCGGTCACACCGGGCAGCGGTGTGATCATGATCGCCCCTGTCTCCGTCTGCCACCATGTGTCGACGATGGGACAGCGCCCCCCCCCGATGTGGCCTTGATACCATATCCAGGCTTCCGGATTGATGGGTTCTCCGACCGTTCCCAGCAGGCGCAGCTTCGACAGATCGTGCTTGGCCGGCCAGTCGTCTCCCCATTTCATGAAGGCTCGAATAGCCGTAGGTGCTGTATAAAAAACCGAAACACCGTACTTCTCGCACAACTCCCAGAACCTACCGCGGTCAGGAGAATCAGGGGCGCCCTCATACATCAGCATCGTGGCTCCGTTCGCGAGTGGGCCATACACGATGTAGGAATGCCCTGTAATCCATCCCACGTCGGCCGTGCACCAATAGACATCGTTCTCTTTCAGGTCGAACACCCAACGGGTAGTTGCGTAGGTCTGCGTGAGGTAACCCCCAGTGGTATGGACCACTCCCTTGGGCTTCCCGGTCGTTCCGGAAGTATAGAGGATGAATAGTACGTCCTCGGACTCCATGATCTCCGCTTCACATCCGTCCTGGACCGCAGCCACAAGGTCGTGGTACCAGAGGTCTCGTCCGGGAGTCATCTGCGCGGAAACGCCCTCTGAAAGCTCTCCTCCACGGGCGACGACGACCACATGCTCGATCGTCGAACATCGTGCTACCGCCGCGTCTGCATTCTCTTTCAGTCGAACCACGTTCCCGCGACGATACCCTCCGTCTGCGGTGATGAGGATCTTGGCCTGGGCATCGTTGATCCGGTCAGCCAGGGACTCCGGAGAAAAGCCTCCAAAAACGACGGAGTGCGGAGCTCCGATTCGGGCACAGGCAAGCATGGCAACAGCGGCCTCAGGAACCATCGGTAGGTAGATCGCAACCCTATCTCCTCGCCTGACGCCAAGATCCTTCAGGGCTTGTCCGAACTGCGCGACCTCGGCGTGGAGTTCCTCGTATGTGTAACGCCTCACGTCCCCGGGCTCGCCCTCCCAAATCAAGGCGGTCTTCTCCCGACGGGGACCACCCAGGTGGCGGTCTAGGCAGTTGTAAGACGCGTTAATCTGGCCACCCTCAAACCACTTGGCGTACGGGGGATCCCAGGTCAGTACTGTGTCCCACTTGCGGAACCAATGCAGTTCCTCGGCCCAATCCGCCCAATATGCCTCCGGATCGTCGTCGGCCGACTCCCGAATATCGTTATCCGATACGTGTGCCTCGCGAGAAAAATCCTCGGCCGGCGGGAATCTTCGTTCTTCTTGAAGGAGATCGTCCAACGTTCCGTCAGAAAGACTCATTCACTTGCTCCTATCGCTGGGTCCGAGTTGCTAGAATAGAGTGAGGTCAATCGATGACCGGCGGAAGCATCTCTGCCACCTCTGGCCGCTCCAGCAGCGCCTCGAACGCCGACACGGCCGACGAGGAGAGAGCTGAAACAGCCGAGGCGCCGGCACAAATCGCCCTTCCGGGGATCGTCAGCTTGATCCGGAACTGAACATCGGCCCTGCTCGCGGAGGCATCTGGGCCAGGGACCGATACGCGCAGTGATACAGGCGTGCGATACCCCTCTGGAAGTGTCTCCCCGGACGCCCGTGCGACTCTTTCCAAGACTTCCGGCACCGCACCGAGGCTGCCCAGACTGGGGCCGTCGAGAACCAGGGCCAGATTCCCACGCAGGCCGTTCGAGGTCTCGTCGAGAAACGCTTCCATGGCGACGCTCTCCGGAAGGTCCGACCGGTGGAAGAATAGGTATGCGCTGCGTGTCGATTCTCCGGCCCATTTGCCCTCGAATTCGTGACTCGTCGTCTTTTGGAGGCCGGAAAGAACCCATCCCGCGTCTTCGACGCCGGTCCTTACCGCTTCCAGAAGCGGCTCTAGGGTGAGGAGGTCAGCCTTTCCCTCGGGCGCGCTCATCTGTGCATGCCGCCTGAGTCTAGCGAAGGGCATGGACGAGTCTGGCTCAGAGGCTCAGGACGTTGACACACTTTTTCGCGACGCCTTAACTTTTGACACTGGGTTCGATTCCATCACTTCGAAGACTGGACTTCTTACGATGCCAGTGTATGAACGGCCACCGGACGACTTGCTCCGCGAGGCCCTCGAGGCAAACGGTCAACGCTTCACCGACCAACGAGCGGCTGTGTACCGTTATCTATCCTCCACGGACAAGCACCCGACCGCCGGCGAGGTGTTCCGGGGTGTTCGGCCCCAAGTGCCCGTCATTTCACTGGCGACCGTGTACAAGAGTCTGGAGACCCTGGTCGGCTGCGGCCTAGCCGTTAAGCTCGGTTTCTCAGACGGGTCCGCCCGGTACGATGGACGGACGGACCACCACCATCACGCTCGCTGTCTGGGCTGCTCGCGCCTGTTTGACCTTCCGACAAACGTCTCGTCGGGCGAGGCGGTCGAGCTCGGCAAGCGTATCGATGGGTTTCAGGTAACGGGATACCGACTCGAGCTGACCGGATATTGTGAGGATTGTACAGACCCGCTCACTGAGAGTTACTAGAGCCAATCTCACGCATCCCTAAAGTAACGAAACCCGATTCTTCTCCCAGACTTCGACGGCTCGACCTTCCGTGGAGCTGAAGCGGCTCTCCGGGCATCCTCCGTGTCTGGGCCCTTCAAGGCGTCGCCACCCGCATATCTGATCCCCAGCAACAAGGACAGCTTGGGGCGGCTACTTCGATGGGCGTGGGACGAAGGGGTCTCGCTGATCCCGAGAGCGGCTGGCACAGGGATGCCTGGTGGCAACTTAGGGCCAGAGATCGTCGTAGAGATCGGGGATGCGTTCCGAGGCGTTAAGGTGCTCGAAGACTCGTCGAGCCGGATTCGGGCGGGCGCGGGAGAAATCGGAGAGAAAGTGGACCGGGTTGCTCGCCAGCGTGGAGGATTCCTCCCCTTCCTCCCCTCAGCCGGACGTTGGTGTCGTGTCGGAGGCATGGTCGCGAACAACGCGGCGGGAGCTCGGAGCTTTCGCCACGGAGCCATCTCGGCGTCGGTGGAGGCAGTCGAGGGGTTCTACGCGTGGGGTGAGCCCTTTCGGGTCGGCGAAGGCGAACCGTTACCCGAGGTCTTCGGGAACCTCCGCGCCTCGCTCGAAACCGAACTCAGCACGTCCGCCGATGGCGTTCCTGTGGGCTGGCCCGCAGTTCGAAAGAACTCGTCTGGATACGCGCTAGACAGATTCCTCAGAACCGGCAACCCGGCCCAACTCTTGGTGGGCAGCGAGGGAAGCTTAGCCTTCATAACCTCCGCAGATCTACGTTTCGCCCCTCTTCCTGAGGACCGGGGCCTTGCACTTCTCAGGGCGGAATCTCCTGAGGCACTAGCGGAGCTAGCATTGGAGTCGCAGGAGCTCGGTCTCACGGCCTGCGAGTTCCTCGGCAGCCGATTTCTCGAACTCGCGGCTTCGAACCTGGATATCGAGATCAGGGAGTTGTCTAAAGGAGCGTTCGCCCTTGCGATCCTGGAGGTGACGGGGTCGCCCGACGAGGTTCAGCACAGGTTGCACGCTCTGCAGCAGGCGGACCCATCGGCCCTAGTGAGTCGAGACCCGGACGCCGTCGATCGTTTTTGGTCTATCCGTCACGCTACGAGCCCCACTATCGCCCGAGAATCCGGCCGAGGCCGGGTCTCAACGCAATTCATCGAGGATTCAGTTGTACCCCCGCCCACCCTTGGAAAGTACCTTCGTGGGCTCGACGACATCCTCGAAGAAGAAGGGCTTGATTCCGTGGTCTTCGGCCACGCGGGTGACGGAAATGTGCACGTGAACCCCTTGGTGGAGGTTGGAGACCCGGCCTATGAGCTCCAGGTTCGGCGGGCATTGGACGAAGTAACAAATCTCGTCGCCAGTCTCGGAGGTACGTTAACTGGGGAGCATGGGGATGGCCGGCTGCGGACCCCACTTTTGCCGAGGATCTGGCCTACTGATTTGATGGAAGGGTTTAGACTCGTAAAACGGACGCTCGACCCTAAGGCGATCCTCAATCCCGGGGTCATCATCGCACGGGCAGGGCAGGACCCCCTCGAAGGCTTTTGCCCACGTGCTCGGCCGCAATTTGTATGAGTATCGGCGGGATCCATGGAGGGTGATCTTGGGTCTCGGACCTTGCAACCTCCACGGGTTCCTATCCATTGTTTAGGTACTGAACACGACGGGACAACCACGTGGGAGGATCGGTTTGCACCAATTCCCGAGGGCACTGAGAGTCTGCGTACTGACAGCGACCCTGTGGGTGTCCAGCTCGGAGGTCGAAGCCAGTTCCGCGTACAGAGTGCCGCGTTTCGGCGTGGACGGAGCGATCGACTTGCCCGGTCCCGCGACGCTTGCCCCCGATCTGGCTTCCCTGAGAACGGAAGTCCTCAGGCTGATCGATGGCCCAGGCTGGACGAATAGTGAGTGGGGGGTGTTGGCCGTGTCGCTCGAGAGAGGGGATACACTGCTTGCGCTCGATCCGGACCAACCCCTCGCTCCTGCCTCCAATCAGAAGTTGTTCACGAGCGCGGCCGCGTTGCACCACCTCGGCTCCGAGTATCGCTTCTCGACTTTCTTGCTCACGGACGGCGAGACCCACGGGGGGGTCCTCGAAGGCGACTTGATTCTGTATGGCACCGGCGACCCCGCCATCTCTGACCAGTTGTTGGAGTCGAATACCGCGGTTTGGGAGGATTTCGCGAGAACACTACGAGAGGCCGGCGTACATACGGTCTCGGGGGACGTCATCGGCGACGCGAGTCTATTCAAGGGCCCCAGCCGAAGCCCGTCGTGGAGCTCAAGGTATCTAGACGACTGGTACGCTGCTCCCGTGTCCGCCCTCACCTTCGCTGAAAATGTCATCACTCTCTTTATCCGAGGAGGCGCGCCGGGAGCCCCCGCGCAAATCCGGCTGATGCCGGAGGGAGCGGAACTTCCGCTGATCAACACGAGTCGCACAGTCCCAGGGGACGCCCGGCGATCCTTGTTCATGGTGCGGGACAACCCGGATAGCGCGATAGAAATCCAGGGCCAGATTGGAACCGGCGCAGGGGAGCTGTCGAGAGTTTTGACAGTCTCCGATCCGTCTAACTACGCAGCGTCAGTGTTTCGCTCGGTGCTCGAAGCCGAGGGAATCGACGTGACGGGTTCGACCTCCCAGATTCGGGCTGGAGATATCTCGCCCGTGACTCGCAACGACATCGTCGCACCGGCATTCAGAGACGCGGCCACCCCGAGACTTCGGACGCTCGCAGTCCATCACTCGCCTCCTCTCCGAGAGTTGATCCAGATCCTGAACAAGGAGAGCCACAACCTCTACGGCGAAATCCTATTGTTCACACTGGGAAGAATTACCCACGGCGATGCCTCCTTCCGCGGGGGAAGCGAGGCACTCACCAACTACCTGACGGGAGTTGTCGGTATTCCAGGAGAAGAGATTCGCATCGAAGACGGCTCGGGGCTCTCGAGCCTGAACAGGGCGACGCCTTCCGCCTTCGTTCGCCTGCTGTCCCACGTGGCGACGTCAGACTATGCGGAACCGTTTTGGGCTTCGCTCCCGGAGGCCGGAAACCGGAGAGAGCTCCGTCGAATGTATCAGACCCCGGCAGCCGGCAACCTCAAGGCAAAGACCGGCACCATCAACCGCGTATCCGCTCTCTCTGGAATCGTTCGGACCGCGGATGGAGAACCGATATTGTTCAGCATTCTCTCCAACAACGTGCCCTCCTCGTGGCGGGCGAAGCGGATCGAGGATGGAATCGGCATCGAACTCGCTTCCTTCGCCCGGCCGCAGGCGATAGTCGGCGATTGATATCAGCGCTTCGCGACACATCTTCCCCGCGCCGCTCGTAGGCGCCTGCGTAGCTCTACCGCCGACATCGTGCGCAGCGTTCGACGCGCGGTGTCCTCGCTGTTCCAACGTACCTCTTCCAACCACACCTCTTTGGAAAGACCCTCGTCCTTAGGGTGCACGACAAATAGGAACCGGCCCTTGAAGTCCTTTCCGGGCCGGGCCCTGACACCTGCGATCCAGACTTCCCCGTCTTCATCTCGGAATTCACGCGCGAGACCTTGTGCCTGTTCGGGTCGATCGGGTTTCGACATCAAGACTCCGTTGGTTCAGGGAGCTGTACGGACTGTGGTGCCTCTCTAGCCCCCGGTAGGTTCCGCATACGAATCTCTGGAAAGTCGAACACGAGGAGCCCCTCGTCGGTGACGTCGGAGCGTACTCTGAAACCATCATCGAGGGAAAAGAGAACGCGTTCGGCGGCAGGCAGCGTAACATCGAGCTCAGCAGCGACGTCTGTTGCAGTCAGCCGTCCCCGATGGGCGGCAGCCACTCGTAGCACCTTGGTCTGTAGCGACCGGAGCAGCCCCTCACGCCTATGCTGCAGCGCACGCCACCCCCAAGCAAAGGAAGAGCCGCCCACGAGGCCGACAGAGATGCTCGCAACGACAGTCTCTGCGCTCGCCTGTACCACCCCTGTTCCCAGTAGAAAAACGGCCAGAATCCCAAGTGTGACCCCAAGGATCCGGCGAACCAAACCTCCTCGCGGAAGCTGCTCCGAGTCTAAAGGGACGAGGGCTGGCGGGATGCCGACCTCGCCCGCGTCGGGGGGAGAGACGTTGTCCAACCGCCGCGCTCGATCCCACGAGAGTCCGCAAGACGGACACACCGATGCGTCCCGCTTCACCAACCAATAGAGGAGCCCGCCAATCCCATAGGTGAGCACCGTCGTGCCCACCAGTAGGACGGCGTGTGAGGACCGCCGGAAGTAGGGCATCCCCTCCCCCAGATACCCGCATCCGGGGCAGATGCTGACCGCAACCCTCGGCGCCACCCGTGTCCTTGCATGACCCATGAGGACGGCGGCAGCCGGGACGCCACACGCTGAGCAGCGCTCATTACCCTGACTCAGCTCTTCACCGCATGACCAACAGAACATCGCTGCGGATCCTCGGAATGAGTTGAGTGAACGGCGATCACACGTCTACCTGGCCCCTACGACCGCTGGCCTGAGAAGATTCATCTGCCCGACCTAGACCGCCTCATCCGGTCAAAACCTACAGGCTGTATCTGGCTCGGCAAAGGCGGGGGCTACACGGGTTGCTGCGTTCCCGGGACTGCCGGTAGCTTCCGACCGTTCTGGCTCACAGGCGGGTAGGAAGTGTGATCGGACGGTGATCTCGGCAACGCTTTACGACCAACGAAATAGGGTGGCATGCGGACTTTGCGTTCTCGAGGCCCCACGCTCTTAGCGGTAGCGGTTTTGACAGACCTCCTTTTTTGTACGTCGGGTGCACGAGCCCAGACTGTGCCCTCACCGTACCGGTTCGTCGAACGGTCGCAAGAGTCCGGCGTGATCTTCGGAGTTGCTAGGGAGAATCGTGGCGCGCTAGGAATCGGTCCAGGAGGTGGTCCTCTCGTCGGCGGGCGCTATGCGATCCGACTCCGCGGGGCACTCTCAGCTGAGATCACGGGCTTCCTCATATCCACCGATCGAGTCGTATACGACGTAAGTCCTAATGTGGGGCTCATACCCCTCGGGGAAACGGATGCACGGGTGGCCGCACTCGACGCCCGTCTTCGCTTCACGTTGACGGGAGCCCGGACCTGGCATGGGCTGGCGCCATTTCTGATGGCCGGAGGAGGAGTGGTGGGCGACATCGCCCGCATGTCTCCCTTGGATTCCAACTTGTTCGCGGGAGACCGCCTCAGTTTCGGACCTTCGTTTCTCGGAATCATGGGTGCCGGAACCCGCTGGATACCCGGCGATCGCTTTGCACTCAGGGTAGAGACGTCTTTCAACTTGTGGAAGCTCTCAACGCCATCGGGTTTCTCCCAGGTGCAGGAGCAAGTTGACCAATTCACCAATGACGAGTGGATAGGGGTGGGCGTCGTCGGCTTCGGGGCCTCGTACCGCTTTTAACCTCCAAGTGATGACTGGATTCGAGACGCGGGAACCGGATTGGCTTTCGTTTCACGACGCGCTTCGGAGAGTACAGTCAATCTCACGCCTTCCGTCCGGGGATCGCGTACAGCTCGACGACGCGTTGGGGCTCGCGATCACCGAAGAAGTCGTAAGCGGCCTCACTCTCCCCCCCGGACCCACTTCTCACATGGACGGCTACGCTCTCCGCTGGGGGGATATCTCTGCACCAGACGATCATGGGCTCTCCGAGCCCGTGCGCGTAGTGGGGGTCAGCCGGCCTGGGCAGCCGTGGCCAGAGGCACTCCCGTCTGGCAGCGCGATCCGCATCATGACGGGTGCACTGTTGCCAACGGGCGCAGACACCGTCGTCCCCGTTGAAAGGACCGACCGCGAGAAGGATTTGCCTGGTTCCGTGCGCATCTCGAACGACCCTGCGCGCGGAGAGCAGCCATTCCGCGTCGGGCATCACGTGCGCGATGCCGGTGAAGAACTCAAGAAGGGAGAGCGGCTCGCGGGACCGGGTGAGACCGTCACCCCGGGACTGCTTTCGCTCCTCGCAGCAACCGGAGAGCCCACCGTTCCGGTGAATCGGGCTCCTGTTGTCGCGGTGTTGGTCACAGGAGATGAACTCGTTCCCGCCGGCAACCCCGACTCCCTCGCTGGTGGAATCCGTCGCGCTGACATCCTTTCCCCATCCCTTCCCCCGCTCATCCGGCATTGCGGCGGAAGGCCTCTCGAACCGAGGCGGGTGGCCGATGATCGTGGCGCCCTCGAGGCTGCCTTGAGGGACGCCGCAAACGAGGCGGACATCATCCTCACGACTGGGGGCGCCTCCATGGGAGACGCCGACCTCGTCAAGACCGTGCTCGCTGGAATGGATTTCGAGCTAGACTTCTGGCGGGTCCAGATGCGACCGGGTAGTCCTGTGAGCCTGGGTCATCTCCGGGGGCAAGAGGGTCAAGACCGAGTGCCGGTTCTTGGGCTCCCTGGGAATCCTGTCTCGGCGCTTGTAACGTTCCTCACTCTCGGGTTGCCCGCTATCCGGGTGTTGGGCGGACATGCGTGTATTTTTCTACCTAGAATACGGGTCACGACTCGTGAAACGCTTGGTGGTCCGGCGAAGCTCACCCGATTCTTTCGTGTACAGCTCGACCGCGGAGCCTCCGGCGAGCGTGGGTGCCGACTCTCGTCGTCCCAAGGATCGGGGGCGATACGGAGCATGGCCTCGGCAGACGGGCTGGCCATCGTCCCTGCAGGTGTCGCGACTCTCGAGAAGGGCGATCTGGTCGACGTACTGCTTCTGCCGCTTGCTGGATGGACACGGGGCCTATGAGGGCAGACGGAATGGCTCGTATCGGTCTCCTTGCTGCACTCGTGACTGCGACCCTGACAGGTTGCTCCGTCCCACGTTGGCCAATCCAAGCCGGGATGACTTCCCCCTTTGGGATGAGGTGGGATGGTCTCCTTCCTGATCTTCACCTGGGCGTCGACATCCGAGCGTCTGAGGGAACGCCCGTACGGACCATGGCGTCCGGGCGCGTCCGCTTCGCCGGGTGGATGAACGGATATGGCAACGTTGTTTGGATTGACCACCCTGGAGCGGTGATCTCTGTCTACGCACACCTATCCGATATCGATGTTCTGGTGGGTCGGTCGATCGAAGACGGCGAGCTTGTCGGTGTCAGTGGGAGCACGGGAACCGTTACAGGACCCCACCTTCATTTTGAAGTATGGAAGAACGGAAGGCAGGTCGATCCTGTGGCATACCTTGGGGGCCGTCCCTAGCCGCGGTGGAGGCGCCCTGGAGAGGGAGACCGCATCCCTACATGGTGAGCCCGAGGGTTACAAAACCCAGTCCGGCGGCCGCGGCGGCAAGCAAGGCATAGGGAAGCTGGGTCCTGACATGGTCGATATGGTCAGTCGCCGCTGCCATCGACGAAATGATCGACGTGTCCGATATCGGTGAGGCATGATCGCCAAAAATCCCTCCAGAGAGTGCGGCGGCAACGAACGGAGACAGCGGAAGCTCCATTGTCATCGCGGCAGGTACGACAACAGGAAGCATGATTGCGAAGGTGCCCCAACTCGTCCCGGTCGCAAATGAAATTCCTGCCGACACCATGAAGATGACGGGCAGGAATACGGGTGGCGGAAGAACGCCAGACGTTCTCTGGGCCACATAGATCCCAGCGCCAAGCGCGTTCGCGACGTTGCCGAGCGCGAGCGCGAGCAGGAGAATCAAGGCGAGTGGGACCAGCCCCCCAGCCCCCTTCAACGCCGTTCTGGTCAGCCCGTCGAGCGACGCGCCGTTCTGCAAGAGCAGTAGAATCCACGCACTACCCAAGGCCGTGAGCACCGCCCAGAGTACGGATGTCGATCCGACCCCGCTCGAAAAGTCCCCTTTACCCGTGATCCAGAGCCCCAGAGGCATCATCGCAACCATGAGAACGATCGGTACAATCATGTTTGACGCCCGAGGCGGGATCCGGTCGTTCGGTGCCGATGACAGGATCTCCTCATCCATCATGGGGCGAGCCAAGGGCCAAGAGCGTTGACCCTGTTGGGTTCGTAGCTCTGCCCGTTTCATCGGGCCGATGTCCACCGTCCACAGGACGGTAGCGGCCGAAAGGCCTATCGCAGCGAGCGCATAGAGGTTGAGTGGGATCGCCCGGATGAACACGCCGAGGGGATCCGGCACCCCAAGGTTTTGGAGGATACCCAGGTTGTAGGCGCCCCATGCGTTCAGCGGAATCATGATGCAGACGGCTGCGGAGGTCGAATCGATGATGTACGCGAGTTTTTCACGCGAAACGCGGTAGCGATCGAATAACGGCCGTGCAACGGCCCCGGCGACCAGGACGGTGATGCTTGACTCGATAAAAATGACGACCCCGATCACCCAAGCCAGCGCCTGTGCTTTTCGCCCAGTATCTACCCACTTCCGCTCCTCAACGTATCGGACGAATCCAAGGACTCCACCGGAGCTTTGTAGCGTGGCAATCAACGACCCGATGACAAGCGTGAAGAGGATGACGCTAGCGTTACCAGGGTCGGAGAGAACATCGATAGAGGCGTCGATCGATCGGCCCAAGCCAATGATCGGATTCCATCCTGCGAGGATCGTCCATCCCATCCAGATCCCGGCAGCAAGCGACAGGTATACCTGCCGAGTCCACATGGCCAGTACGATCGCAACAACTGGAGGCAGTATGGAAACCCACGTCGGCTCAGTCACGGCAATACCGATCGCGGCGCCGGCTCAGATGCCTTCGAACGAGATACTGCGGCGTGCCCTTCGAGGAAGAACCTCAGCGGCCAATCGTCCGCCATCCGGACACCGACCCTCCCTGAAACGCCGATCTTCATGCCGCTGGGTCGCTTACCTGCAATCAAGAAGAGTGGAGCCGTTCCCAGCGGGTGTCCGTTCAGCCTTCCATCGATCCCCAATGCCTGGCACAGACGGGCGGGTCCATTCGTGAGGTCACTGTCCCGCCCACGGCGCTGACGCATCGGGGCAGAACCAAACTGTGGCTCGATGGCCCGCACCAGCACTGCCTGAGGGTCTCCCTCTCGTCCAGTCACGACGTTTACGCACCAATGCATCCCGTAGACGAAGTAGACGTAGGCCCTCCCCGATTCCCCGAACATCATGGCGTTCCGTGCGGTGCGGCCGATGCGCTCCGCGGCATGGGAAGCAGGGTCCTGTCGGCCCATGTAGGCCTCGGTTTCGACGATCCTCCCGCCCGTAACCCGACCTCCGACGGTAGAGATCAGGTAATACCCAAGAAGGTCCTGAGCCGCCTCCTCAGCGTTCGTAACCAACTCCCCCGAACCAATAGCTTTGCCTCCAGAAACAAGCGAGCTCCATGCCTCCTGGGGCATGGAGCTCGTTTCCGACATTGGTTTCAGCGGCTCGGGCCTTGGCACGGCGTGACGGCTAGCCGTCGGCGGTGACACCGCCACGCGTCCTCCGTCCGCGCCGAAGGCGCGACTCCACCTCGGGCAAGTCGCTCGTCGAGAGACCGGCCGACGCCGATGACGGGGCAACCTCAGTTCCCGTGGTTTCCCTTCCGTGTCGCTCACTACGGCGTCGATAGTCAGCTTGCCAGCCAACCAATACCCTTTCCGCCCTCGCGGGCGGAAGGAGATCCTTGACTCTCGCGGGGTCGCCGTGCAGGACGGGGAATAGCTGGTCACCCAACGCATCGACAAGCGTCTCTGCAGTCCTCTCCCCCACCCCCCCGTACGAGTTACTCAAATACTTTACGACGCTGTCTCGATCGGTCGGCAGTCGCAGTCGTGCGAGGTCAACATTTGTAGCCTCGAGGCCCGCTCCGCTCGGCTGCGTCTCCTCTAACTGCGACCGCAGGCCCGTGTTGAGAGATGACCTCTGAGAAGGAAGCGAGTCTGTGCCTTCGCTTGGACGCGAACCCGTCGGCGCGAGTGTCACCTGGTAGTTCCCGGCTTCCGACCTTTGGAGGCCGACCACGCCGTCGTCATGCGCCTGTTGAAGAAAGCGGGAAAACTTTGGGAATCCGAGATCGGTCTCGTCGAATCCCTTCTTCAACACAAGCATGCGACGCTTGACGTCAGAATCACGCACCGTGTCGGACCCAGTCGACTTCTGCAAGAGCGAAACAGCTTCTTTCAGAAGCGCATACGCCGGCACAAGTCCGCTCTCTGTCTCGCGCAGAACGCTCGCCCCTGGGTGCCCCTCACCGACGTCTGAGTCCGCCAGCGCATCGGGTCGGTCCTGTCCGGAGCTTCTCGCGCTGCGCTCCGGTTTTCTCTGACCTCGGGGCACTGCCGATCCGGTCCCGCTGTCCGACTCGGCTCCATCTATCTGAAGTATTTCGTACTGTCCGTTCTCCATCCTCCTCGTCCCGATGAGCCCCCTTCGCGCGGCCTCAGAAACGAAGCGGGAGAACTTGTTGAAGCCGAAGCTCTTCTCGTCGAATGCCGGATCGACTTCCAGCATCACCTGCTTCAGGCGATCGGACCGCATCACGTCCCCCCGCCTGCCCATTTGCTCGGAGGCACGTGCGACCAAACTCCAAGGATCGGCGGGGCTCGAAGACTCATCGTCCGCCTTTCTAAGCCCGGAAAGGGCGGTGTACGAATAGTACTCATCGCAATTCTGCACGAGGATATCCGATGAGGATTCCTGGATCCCAACGCCGATGACGTATTTCCCGTACTCCTTCAGTTTCAGAACCAGCGACGAAAAGTCGGAGTCACCAGTGAGAAGGATGTAGGTTCCGATTTCCGGCCTCGTGAATACGAGCTCGATACCATCGATGGCCATACGGATATCGGTCGCATTTTTTTTGTTACTTCCGTACGCAGGGGCAAAGATGAGATCGATAGACGCTTCGGAGAGCGGTACGATATACTGCGGATACCGCCTCCAGTCCGCGTAGGCTCTTTGCACGGTCACCTTACCCCTGATCACATCGGAGCTGAGCAGCGTCTTCAGCTCCTTCGAGAGGTCGCTCCGCATCCCCATCGTGACATTGTCAAAATCGACGAGGAGGGCAGCGTTGGGAGATGGTGCAGTGGCGTTGGCCCCCTCAATGTGGGGAGCCTTTGAAAACGGAATACTCATGTGATTGGCTTAACTCTCGCAGCATGGAATAGTGTTGCCGCGAAACCTCCCCACCTGCCCCCCCACCTCTTCCATTCTACGGAACAGAGGCGAGCGGGGGACGGGTCGGGGGAAGTCTCCCGGAGCTTCAAATCGACGAGATGCGGCAGGCCCCATACATCAGGCGAACCAGTTCCACTCGCCGAACCCTTCCGGTTCTTGTCATCGGGAATGCATGGAGGAAAGCTGCCGCGTTCGGGCCTCGTAGTCGGTCAGCATCGACCGATACGAATTCACACGCAACCATACAGCCGGTCCTCGTCTGTCCCGTGGATAGACGTTCGAACCAGGTCGAATGATAACTCCTTCGGCCGGGCCCACCAAACGCACCTGCCCCCTCAGGCCAATGAGGATATCTGCTTGTGTGATCGAAATATCGCTTCGCAGGTCCGCCGTTAGCCAGACTTGGAGCGCTCTTCCGTCAGAAACTCGAGGACTCGGGATTCGTCCACTTCAACACTCCATTCCCCTCGGCGACCGACTTCTCCAAGGTCCGAGAGAAAGACATAACGCGACGCACCCCCGCGGGCTTTCTTGTCTACCGAAGCCAGCGGAATCAAGTCCTCCGGGTGAGGCCAGTTTGGTGGGCTCGTCTCGAGTTCTAGCTTCCCAAGTGTGACATCGAGTCGGTCCGCCACGCCCGTTGGCGTGATTCCTAATCGCGTCCCCAGACGGGCTTCCAGAACCATGCCTATCGCAACCGCGCTTCCATGCGAGAGTCGGAAGTTGGATTCAGCTTCCAGTGCATGCCCCAGTGTATGGCCGAAATTTAGGATCTGTCGTACCCCTCCCTCTTTTTCGTCTTCGCTGACGACTCGGGCCTTGAGTTGAACCGAGCGGGCGACCAACGCCGCGGTGCGTTCAGGTTGACCATCGAGGAGGGAGTCTGCCTGCCCGTCGATCCATTCAAAGTAGTCCGCATCGAGGATGGCCCCATGTTTCACCGCCTCGGCCAAGCCTTGGCTTCGCTCCCGCCTGGGAAGGGTGGAGCATAGATCGGGGTCAGCAAGCACGAATCGCGGTGGATGAAATGCGCCAACGAGATTCTTGCCCATAGGCATGTTGACTCCGGTTTTTCCTCCGACAGAGGCGTCCACCATCGCGACGAGCGAGGTCGGGATCTGTACCGCCGGGATGCCTCGCATATAGGTCGCCGCGACGAAGCCCGCGAGGTCACCCGCGACACCACCACCCATAGCGATGACGCACCCATCCCGACCCACACCCTCGGTCAGAAGCGCGTCGGTGAGCTTGACCCATTCATTTGTCTTCTTGCTCGATTCACCCTGCGGGAAGGTGTGGACGCTCACCGCACGGGGTAGCGCAGAACAGAGGTCTAGGAGGCGATCCCCGTGTAAGTCGAAGACATGCTCATCCGCAATCACCGCGTAGTTGTGCGCCGGGCTCAGGCGGGAAAGAAGCGGAACGAGCTGATCCAGGATCCCTCGGCCAACTCTGACCGGGTACACCGACCCGGTAGAGGTTGTGACCGGTACCTCCCACCCACCAGACGGTTGCCTCAATTCAGCCTTGAAGGCGCCAATCCCATCCATCAGCGGCCGGCGCCCCCAACCACGCCGCTGCGGAGAGGTGGAGACACGAAGCGGAGGCCGTCAGGAAGAGGCTCCCCCCACGAGAGCTCGCGGAGTTCGCGCCCAGTGTCGGGGTCGACCATGGCCCCGGCCACCTCAGGGATCAATCGGGACACAAAGGGGCGTTCAGCCCAATGTGGATGGGGGAGTGACAAGACGGTGGAGCGAACCTGTAACGCGCCATAGAAGATCAGGTCGACATCGAGCGTCCGAGGGCCTTTCGGAACCGTGCGGACTCGGCCGGCATTCGTTTCGGCCTCCTGTGCCAGCCTAAGCAGACCGTATTCGTCGGCATCGGTTCTCCCTCGCATTACGAGGTTTAGAAAATCTGGCTGGGACGCGAGCGGGCCCCATGCGGTCGATTCCACGAGTCGTGATACCGAATCGACCGTGATAGCACGCCCAAGGAAGTCGAGTCCCTCAGCCAAGTGGGCTTTTCGGTCGCCGAGGTTGGATCCCAACGCAAGAATGAAAGAAGTTTCCATCCCCTCTGGAGCCACCTCGGGAGGATCTAGAGAGATCACCGCGAACCCTCACTCGTCGCGTCCGGCTGATCGTGACCGTCGTGAACCTGCACGATATCATCTAGCTCGGGCGTGGATATTTCGAGTATGTCCGCCTCCGTCACGGCCACAACTCCATGCAGGATTCCCGCGCTGATCCTGAACCCCTGCCCTTCGCTCAGTGGAATGGACTCAAGCGAGTTGACCCCGGCGCCAATCTCGAGGACGATGCTGCCGCGGAGCAGAAATAGCGTCTTGTCTCTCTCCTCGTGGAATTGTAAAGAGAGCGTCTCCCCGGCCCTTAGATACAACACCTTTCCGGCATATTCGTCAGTGTGAGCGCAGACCAACTCGTCCCCCCAGGGCTTCTTGACCCGGCCAGGTGCGAGCACCTCGTCCTCCGCCGCGTCTCTTTCACGCATGGCCAAGTGCTCCGGCGTCCCAAGGCGGCCTCCTACTTCCCTCGGTGATGTGTCTGATCCTACGGGTTCGCCCGACATGCCGGGAAAGGTACCGCTCGTCAGGGGAGCACTCCAGAGGGGAAAGCAGGTGGGCCGGCGTCTCCAGACAATCCGGAATCGGAGTCAGGGCGGGGACAGTCTCATCAGCTCCACGACCCCGACGTCTGGCCAGAGGGACATGCGTCACCGGCACTCAAGCTCGGATTGTTGTCCAGCTCGATCTGCACAATGGGAAAGGCTATGTCGTCCCCACCCCCGATCGACACTTTGGACGGAAAGAGGTCGAGATCCACTTGTGGATCCCTCCGTAACCTCCTGGACGTTACTTGTCGATCTCCGGTCAGCCACAGCTCCCTTGCCCGTTCATCGACCACCGCCTTGAGGTCGGTGGCGACATCGCCCGAGAGTTCGATATCGAGCAGCAAGTTCCCGCCCTCTGGAGGATCTACTCCCCATTCGAGGGTTGCCCTCACACTGTAGTCCGAGCGAAGACCGTTGAGTAGATCCTCGGCCAAAGCGGTCTCACCATTCCGGACGGCCACTTCGGCTCGAATGAGAACAGCCTCGATCCAAGATGCCATTAGCATGTCGCTTCCACGCTCGTTATAGAGCGTCTGAAGAACGACCGGTACGGCGCCGGAGAGCGCAGCAAACCCGAAGGGCCGGTTCCTGAGTAGGTTCAGGGCGACGAATAGCTCGAGGTGCTCCCACCTCTCTCCTGCACTGAACCCTGCCGTTCCATCTCCAACAGTCCACCGGATCGACTCGGTATCTCCCCAGGTGAATGCATACATCCCGTTGTACTGGTCCTGGTTGTTGGCGGAGTACTCGGCGCGGTAGACGAAGCCGGGAGGCACTTGAGCTGACACCGCCGCAGCTTCCAGATACTGTCCGAGCCACAAATGGGCCCGCGCCTGGCCGACCATCGCCGCGAACTGAACTGGGAATAGGCCGAGTGCACCCGCCCTCGCCCCTGCTTCTTGAAGCACCCCGAGGGCTTCAGCTATACGATCGTCCGGCAACACCGGCGAATCCTCCGGTAGCATTCCAGTGAGGATGCGCCAGCAGTACAGCTCTCCCAGCCAGAGTCGGGTATAGCCCGCATACAGCTTGGCAATGGCGATCCCTTGCAGCAGGAGCCCCTCGAATTCGGCGAACACCGGATCGGCCAGCCTCTGCTCAAGAAGGAATGCCGTTGTGTCCGCCTGCAGCCTGGCCCGATGTAGCGGAGTGTACATCTCGTCAGCGAGGTCGCTGTTGCTCGCCTGGATGCGACGTGCCTCCACCTGGAATCTCGTCGGGAACGTCCCCGCGAAGATCATCTCATCGGTGAGCATCGCGCTGTATCGTACGGCTCCATCTACCGCCTCGTGATACGCGCCAACCACCCCATTTACGAGTGTCGGGATCGCAGCGGGTCCTGCCGCATCGAGGTCTTGCGGGACGATGATCGCGGAGTCATCCACGTCGAGAATCCCGGCATCACATCCCTGTAGGCCCAAGGTACTGATGAGCACAACGCTTGCGCTCACCCGGCTGCTCGTCACCGTCACGCCCCTCATGTCAGCGAGTCTCCATGCGCACGGGTCCAACCTCGAAGAGTCAAAAGGTGATCGAGATCCGTCCGGTCACACGTCGGGCGGGCGGAAGCGTCAGGAATTCCGCACGCGCGCTGGGATCTGCACCGGCGAAGTTGATCTCTGGGTCGAGCCCCGAATAGCCGGTCCAAAGCGCCAGATTCTCTGCTGTCACGGTGAAATCCGCACGGTTTGCTCCCAGCTGAGCAGCCCAGTCACCAGGAAGGTCGAACTTCGCGCCGACGACTCTGAGCCGCGCAAAGTCAGCGTCCTCGATCCAGGGCGAATACTGATTCTCTGCGGAAGCCGCGGCCTTGATTCGGGCTTCGTCGGTAAGCCGACCCTCCGAATCCAGCTCGTAGATGGCGGGACATGTTCCCCCGTTCGTCCCCCCTCCGAGCAGTCCACATCTGAACTCTTCGGTGCTATTGAACTGCTGATGACCCCCGGCGAAGCCCAGATTCGCATAGAGTGTGACGCGATTGAAGAGCCGCACCGTGGTTGAGAGCGAGCCCTCCCATTCGGGCGTCGCGTGTCCAAGAAAGACGGGCTCAGCGGTGGAAACAACCTGACCATCATCTGCGAGCGTGTATTCTCGACTAAAGTAGGCGCCGAACGGATACCCTTCCTGGTGCCGCTGACTATTTCCGTTCAGCCCGTAGATGATGGGATCATCAAGCTCCGTTACCGTCCCGTTGCTCGTGGCGCCGACGAGCTGCCAGGTCCAGAAGAGTTCGGGGCGGTTCACTGCGATCGCAGTGATACCGACCTCGATGCCCGAATTCTCAACCGCGCCGATGTTCTCGAACCGAGCACCCGGGAAACCGGTCGACGACGCGAGACGGCGAGCTACGATCGCGTCTCTCGTTACCTGATCGTACCAAGTGAAATCCACTGCGACCCGACCGTTGAACAGGTCGGCCTCGAACCCGAGTTCGAGCTCCTCACCTCGCTCTGGTTGCAGATCAGGGTTGCCCGGACGCTGGACCGCAACGCCAGAAACATCTTGGCCTCGGAATGCCACCCGTTCAGCGCTCAGGAGCTGGAGGGCAGCGAAGCTCGTGGGCTGCTTTCCGGACTGCCCCCACGCCGCCCTGAAACGCAGCGAGCGAAGCCAATTGTTCGGAAACCAGGATTCCTCGCTCATCACGTAGGAAGCCATGACCCGGGGGTAAGCCTGCCGATTCAGGTTCGCTCCGAAAGCGCTGTTCTCATCCAACCTGACCGCCGGCGTAAGGAAAAACCGGTCGGCAAACGCCAGTTGTTCCTCTACGAAGATTCCGAGGGTTCTTGTTTCGGTTATCGCCTCGAAGCCCTCGGTGCTCACCGCGTTCGAAACCGTACTCGTTCCCGCGGGAAGGGACCGGCCGATCGCGCTCGCGGATTCGAGCTTCTCCGCAAAGAACTGCCCCCCGACCGTGGTGGTCGACATGACCGACGGAGACAGGTAGAACGACCCCGCCAGGCTGCCCTCCACGGTTAGATTTCGGCTAACGAAGTGCTGGACTTGGCGAAGCCCAAGTGAGAAGCTTTCAAAAACCAAAGTCGGATCGACCGGGATGAAAGTCCCGGTCTGATCCGAGAACTGATCGTAGCCGACGGTGCCTCGGGCAGTGAGTGATTCTGTAGGACGGTAGTCGAGCGCCACACTTCCGGTGAACCGTTCGATTTTTTGAGTGTTGGAGATCGTCGCCACATCCTCGAACGTCCGCCCGGAAAAGAAGGCGTCACCCGAGCAGCCAACAAACCCAAGCGGTACATCGAAAGCGATCGCAGCCTCGTAGTCGATAGGGCAAGTGTCGACATCGGGTTGCCCTGTAACGGGATCGGTGCGAACCAGTGGCAACTGCCACGGAGACCCATTCAGCGCCACCCCTAAGAAGCCCAGGGTCGTGTTGTCGTTGTTGGGCAGCGACAAATCGGTGCTACCGAATCCGGTCGAAACCGAAACGTCGACGTTGTCAGAGGCGGCGAGGTTGAGATTGGCTCGGAGGGTCCGACTCTTTGACTCATTATTGGGCAGGTTTCCTTCACGATCTCCGAGTTCCCCGGAGAGGAAGTAGGTGACCCTGTCCACGCCGCCCCGCAACGAAAGGCCGTATGACTGCTCGACACCTGTTCGCCATGGGTCCTGATCCGTGCCCACACCTTCGAGAAGGTTCGTCGTATAGACCGTGTCTCGCGCCGCTGTGCCGATAAGAAACGGGGATCTCAAGTTCACAGCATTGTCGGGCCAATCGGTCGCATCCCAATTGGCCCCCAGAGATGCTCGGTATGTCCACTCGTTTACGCCCGCTCGACCCCGCCTCGTGGTGATCCGAATGACTCCAGCCGCGGCTTCCGTCCCATATAGGGTTGCCGCCGAAGGACCCTTAACGATTTCGATCGTTTAGATATCGCTCGGATTTAGGTCGTTCAACCTGCTCGCGTTCTGTCCGCCAACGCCTGGTCCGGATTGGATATTGTTCGAGATACGGGATCCGTCGACGTAGATCAGAGGAGTGTTGTCCAGGCTGATCGAGCTGTTTCCTCGAATCTTGATAGTGGATGATGTCCCAACGGTCCCAGACGATTGGACCACCTGAACCCCAGGGGCCCGCCCCTGGAGCAAGCCAGTCACAGTGGCGGGAGTCGAAGTCTCAAGTTCCCGAGCGGCCTGCAGCGTCGCGGCAGAATTGCCGATTTCACGGCGTCTCTGGGGTCCAGTAGCAGTCACGACAACCGCGTCGAGGGCAACTGCCGACACCTCGAGGCTGAAGTCCTCTGTCGCCGTGGCTCCGACCGAAACGTCGATCGACCGGTTTTGCGCAAGATACCCCAACCGCTCCACTCGGATCGCGACGGTTCCCGAAGGCACCTGAGGGAGACTGTACACGCCGTCGGCATCGGTGACCGAGATCAATTGGGTCCCCACCACGAACACGTCAGCCGACTCTATGGGCTGTGACCCCGAGGCATCGGTCACCCTGCCGGTCACGACGCCTGGCTGCTGAGCACCGAGATCCACACCGGCACACGCGGAGAACGTCAGCGCGCCGATGAGCGCCGCACGCCACTTAGGCATCCGCCTCACCTTCCGCACTCGGGGCGGTTCGAAGCAGAGGCAGCCTAAAAATCGAGGTGCCAGAGAGAGCGGAGATCGTGCGAGGGGAGGGTAGAGGTGGAGCGCGATGGAGCAGAGCGACACGTCGCTGACCGAGGGTAGCGACAACGGCCGCAGCATCGTTCATAAACGAGTCGCCAAGGGGAACCCTCCTACTGACTGCCGATCGCCCTGTGCATGAAAAACAGGGCGGCCCCCAGATTATGGCCGATAGTATCAGGGAATCGTGTTATCCTTGTCAACCGGATAGGGCCTCGTATTCTGGGGGCCGTGGCGACATCAGAGACGCCGCTCAGCAACCTTCGCCCGTTCAAGCGGACCCGGTGGCTCTGCCAAAGTGTAATCGAGTGCGCACACGTCCGGCCGTGGGCGTCAAACGGGGAACCAGGTGGACGAACGAGTCGACAGGGCGTTGAGGGCTACTCGTACGGCCCTAAATCGCGCTCCGGAGTTCTTGGGTAGGACCTCCGTCTGGGTTCCCCTGCTTTTCCTGATTGCCGCAGGGCTCGGTGTAGGGCTGGGAGCCTGGCAGAATCTGTGCGCAGACTGCCCCTCTATCGCTCAGATTCGGACCTGGGAGCCCCAGCAAACGTCGAAGGTGTTGAGCCACGATGGGCAGTTGCTCGATGAGCTAGGGATCGAACGGCGCACGCACGTTTCGATCCAGACTCTCCCCCCTCACGTGCCTCAAGCGTTCATCGCCATCGAGGACCGAAGGTTCTACAGGCACGGGGGATTTGATCCCAGGGGACTCACCCGCGCGGTCGTGGCACGTCTGATTCCGGCCCCGGTCTTTCGGCTCTTCCTCGGAACGTCCCTCCGTCAGGGAGGAGCGAGCACGATCACGCAGCAGCTCGCCAGGAACATGTTCGATGCGATTGGCTTCGAGGTGAGCCTGGAACGGAAACTCAAGGAACTCCAAGTGGCCTTCGAGCTGGAGCGGGCCTACTCCAAGGATGAGATCCTCGAAGCGTACATGAATGAGATTTACCTGGGTCCGGGGTGGTACGGCGTTCAGACGGCCTCTCGAAACTACTTCGGTAAGGAGGCGATTGAACTCAACACGGCGGAAGCAGCGCTGCTCGCCGCGGTGGGCAACAACGCCGGATTCTACTCCCCGTTTGGAAGCCCTGACCGAGCGCGCTCCCGCCGGAACCTGGTTCTCGATCGAATGACAATCGAGGGTTATCTATCCGAAGATGACGCCGAATGGTGGAAGCAGTTCCCTCTCCCGTCCTCGCGAGCTCTGGCTTCGGAAGGATCGGCTCCCTATTTCGTGGAATGGGTGCGGCAGTTGGTGCAGGAGCGGTTCGGCACCCAACTCTACACAGGTGGCTTCCAAATCGTCACGACCCTCGATGTCGATATGCAGCGGGCTGCCGAGGCGGCGATGGCCCGTGGATTCGAGCGGATCGAGAGCCGACCTGGATTCCCTCATGTCACATACGATGAGTTCGTAGAACAAGCTGATGGACAGCCTCTCGTGGACGTCGAGACCCCTTATGTCCAGGGCATGTTTGTCGCGATGGATCCGCTCACCGGGGGGGTGAGGGCTCTCATCGGGGGGAGGGACTTCAGCCAGTCCAAATTCAACCGTGCTCTGCAAGCGATGCGGCAGCCAGGATCGTCGTTCAAGCCCTTTGTCTACGCATCGGCGCTCGCCAGCGGCATCTCGGCGTCCCGGATCATTGCCGATCGGGCTTTCGTGCAGGAGCAAGTCAGCGGGGAACTTTGGACACCAGAGAATTTCTCAAGGGAATTCGAAGGAGACATGACGTTGCGGCAGGCCCTTCGGAACTCGGTGAACACTGTGGCGATCCGGCTGGCGTTTGAGGAGGTGGGGATCGAGACGGTCGCACAAACCGCCCGGCGATTGGGAATCAGGACCCCGATTCCGCGCGTTCCATCCATAGCGATCGGCTCGGCCGAGGTTCTGCCAATCCAGATGGTTGAAGCTTACTCTGCGTTTGCGACCCTCGGAACGAAGGCTCGGCCTTTCCCCATCCTTCGAGTTGAGACCGCTGAAGGCGAAGTCATTTGGGAGCCTGAGCCCGAGCGCGTGGCGGTCATGAACCCGGCTGCCGCCCGACTCACCGTGAGCCTCATGGAAGACGTCGTTAACCGAGGGACTGGTGCCGCGATCCGAGGCCGCGTCGGCCTTCCGTATGACATCCCTGCGGCCGGAAAAACGGGCACCACGAACGAGTCCACCGACCTGTGGTTCAACGGCTTCACACCGAATCTCCAGGCCACGGTCTGGTTTGGGATGGACCAGCCGCAACCGCTCTACGCGGGAGCTACGAGCGGCGAAGCCACACCTGTTTGGGGCGAGTTCATGCGATTGGTCTACATCGGCGAGCTGGTCGACGAGGGCTCTTCGATGGAGGGCACGTCCGAACAGATGGAAGGCGAGTTCTCATTCGAAGGCGGACCCCCGGTGCCCGTGCCGATCCTTCCCATCCCTCAACCATGGCCAATGGACGGACTGGTAAGTCTAGCAGTGGACAGCGAGACAGGGCTCCTAGCGTCTCCGTGGTGCCCCGCTGAGCGCCGCTACATCGAGTACTACCTGCCCGGGACCGAGCCTACTGAGGAATGCGATGATACCGCCCCCGGGCGATCGATTCTACGGTGGCCTTGGTAGGACCGGTCTCGCCGAGAACCACTCCCGCCTTTCGCGGTTGGCTCGGCTAAGAGAATCGGCCTCGCGCGCCGTGAAGGGCCTCTTCCACTCGGCCCCTCACGTCGTCGGCAATTTCGTCCCACCGGTCAGCCGCCGTTTCCCGTAAGTCGCCCGCGACTTTGTGGAGCCGCCTCCTCGTCTTCCTTCCCGAGTCTGGGGCGAGCACCAAGGCAACCCCCGCACCGATTGCCGCTCCACAGACCAGACCCGCGAGGAAATCGAAGAGGCGTGCGTCGTCGTCGTATTCCATCGTTTCGTTCTCCCCCGAACTGATCTGTTCGGCTTTCCCAAGAAAGAGTCTAGGTGTTTAGCGATGGAACGGCGTGCTGGCCACTCCTTCCCTGCGGCGGATACCACAGGGGAGGCCAAGAAGGTCCCCGCCGACGGTGGCACTAGGCCCCGGGCCCTGATCACTTTCGCCCTGATTCGGGACCCGATCGCCTATAGGTGTGGCCCTAGCGCGAAGCGCATATATTTGGTAGAAACGTCCCATGATGAAGGCGAGTGAATGACGAGCACCGATACGGGCCGGATGGTTGCATTGCCGCGTTCCACATTCTCCCATCTCCGGAAGGCCCTCAGCGACGATGGAGACCGTTCGAACGCTGCACGCCTGCTTTATGATACAGGGGTCGCCGCAGGACAGTCGCTATTCGACGATTTCACCGAAAACCTCAATGGTGATCCCTCAGTCCTTCCCGCGGGTGAGTTCTGGAGAGAGCTGACTGAGTTCATGGCGGAACACGGTTGGGGAGAGCTTCGCCACGATCGGGTCCATTCGGGTCTTGGGCTTGTGCAGGCCGAACGGTGGGGAGAGAGCGACCCGGAAGGTCAAGCGGAGGAGCCGTGCTGTGCCTTCACGACCGGCATGCTTTCTCATCTCTTCTCGAGGTTCGCCGGCTCGCGGATCGACGTCGTTGAGGTCTCCTGCTGCACCCGCGGGGATCACGACTGCTCCTTCGCATTCGGATCCGAAGACGGGGTTAACCGACTCAAGGCCCTTCTGCTCGAGAATGACCGCCTTGACACTGCGCTTGGTGAGCTCTGAGCCCGTATTCGGTCGTCGCCCTAGCCGCGCGATGAGAGCGCTGGGAGTGGACTTCGGCGAGCTCCGCGTGGGTCTAGCCGTCTCAGATGAGACGGGCACTCTCGCCTCCCCATTGACTACCCTCCGTCGCAGACGGGGGAAGCGGCCCCCCCTTATGCAGATAGAGGAGATAGCGCTGGGGCATGACGTCGAGGCGATCGTCATCGGTCTACCGCTGGATCTGGCGGGTGGGGAGTCTGGCTGGAGCCAGGAGGTGAGGGAGGTTGGTCGGGAGCTCGGGGAGCGGTTGGACCTACCTGTCCATCTCGTCGATGAGCGGATGAGCTCGGTGAAAGCTAGACGAGCGGTACGCAGGATCGGACTGCCTCTCAGGAAGAGGGAAGAAAAGGCACGTGTCGACTCTGCGGCCGCGGCGATCATCCTGCAAAGCTGGTTGGATCAGAGGAGCGTTGGTACGTGACGCGGGCTCTTCGTTGGGAACGTTACTCCCGCGTCGGTCGGCTGAGCCTGTTCGGCTTGGTAGGGATCGGCGCCTGTTCGCCAGGCACGCCAAGTGCCGCACCGGTTGAGTTCATGATACCGAGCGGCGCCTCCTTCGATCAAGTGATCGACACTCTGGTCGCACGTGACCTCGTCACGTTCCCCGTCGGCTTCAAGGCGCTCGCACGGATTCGCGGCGACGACCGGAGGCTACGGGCAGGCGGGTACCGAGTGCCGGGAGACGTTGGATGGTTACCGCTGCTCGACCACCTTGTAGAGGGAAGGGTCGTCACCGTACCCATGACGATCCCCGAGGGCTTCACGCTTCTCCAGATCGCGCCGAGGTTAGCGGAGCTAACGGGAATCCCGCTCCAGCAGGTCGAAGCACGCCTGAAGGAGCCTGATGCGGCAGCGGAGTGGGAGGTCCCAGGGCCCACGCTGGAAGGTTACCTGTTTCCGGACACCTACCGGTTCGCGCCAGGCGTCTCACTGGACTCCGTCATCCAGGAGATGATCGACCGATACCGCAGCTTCTGGACGCAGGCGCGGAGGTCGAGGGCAGAGACGATCGGCTTCTCTGAGAAGGATGTAGCGACGCTAGCCTCGATCGTCCAAGGCGAAGCCCGACGTACCGAAGAGATGCGCACCATCTCCGGAGTGTTCCACAATCGCTTGGAGATAGGATACTTGCTCCAGGCCGATCCAACCGTCCAGTACGCCCTCGGCGCCCGTCGTGAGCGTCTGCTTTTTTCAGACATCGAGTCCGTGGCGGAGCACCCATACAACACCTACAGCCAGCCCGGACTCCCTCCGGGGCCGATCGGCGCACCGGGGGAAGCAGCGCTCGTAGCGGCCCTCGATCCGGCTGAGGTGGAGTACCTCTATTTCGTGGCCCGTCCGGATGGATCACACATCTTCACGCGTAGCCTCCAACAGCATAACCGGGCGCGCATCGACGCTCGGAGAGAGTGGGACGCCTTGGAGCGGAGGGGCCAGGACGGAGGCTAGCGGTTCCGTGCCATCATTCTCCCCCGATCGCGTTCGTTTGATCGTCATCACTGACGGGGATCTCGTGGCACCCCGCAAGCTGGAAGCCGTGGTTACCGAAGCGCTACTGGCGGGGGCACCGTCGATCCAGTTGCGGGAGAAACGCCGGACTGTCCGAGAGCTAGTCCCAGTTGCCAGGCGCCTTCGCGCTCTCACACAGGAACATGACGCCCTCTTTTTCGTCAACGACCGGCTTGATCTCGCGCTGGCGGTCGGGGCGGACGGCGTGCATCTCGGTCCCGACGACCTACCCGTATCCGCCGTGCGCCAAGTCGTCCCCGACGGTTTTCTCATCGGGTTCTCGGCCGACCACCCCGATGTGGCACGGGCAGCGGAGAAGGAGGGGGCCGACTACGTCGGGTGTGGCGCCGTTTGGGCCACTTCCTCGAAGAAAGACACGAGTGAGGTGATCGGGGTCGCAAGACTCGCCAGGGTCGTCGAGGCTGTCTCGATCCCGGTGGTCGCGATCGGTGGGGTGTCGGTGGCGAGAGCCCGGCTGCTGCCCTCGACCCGAGCTGCGGGCGCGGCAGTGATCAGCGCCGTCATGTCCGCGCAGGATCCCGGTGATGCGGTGCGTCAGTTCCTCACTCAGCTCGGTCCGCCGCCCTACGACAGCGGCCTCTAGGCCGACGCTCTCACTCGGGAATCTCCCCGCCTTGAAGCGCAGTCCAGCTCCTATCGCCGTCCTGAGGCTGAGCGAATATACCGCCGCCCCACTCATGCCCGAATGCGGCGAAGGCCCAGATCACGTCCGGACCTGACACCAGCCCCCAATTCGAGTTCCACCCGTCTACACCGCTGAAGTCGGGCACCGTGAAGTCCACCTGGGTGGTGCCCGCGTAGGAACTCTGCATCACTGCAAAGAACCCTCGACCCGCACCGCCCCCATTCTGGACGGCGCTAAAGCTGACATTGTCAGGGTAATCGGCCTGCCGCATGACCTGCGCGCGCAGTAACACATCGGGAGCCGTCTGAACGACGCTAACTGTGACCGTAGTCAACGGGGAACGAAGATTCACGATCTGAGCGACTGTCGGGTCTTCCACATAGACCAAGGCGGTACGGCTCGAGATCGGAATCCCTAGCGACGCACCGCTGCCGGTTACCAAGTGAAGATCGTCGGGCATCCGTTGGGGCTGGGGAATACCGGCGAAGGCCAGAGGCCCTCCTCCGCCCCCCAATACCGTCGAGAGGAGACCTACCGGTCCACGATTTGAGAAGAAGGAGCTCTTAGCCGTTACAAAATCAGTCCCGAAGTTGTTGACCGTCACAGCCCCCGTCAGCGGCGCGAAGGCCTCAGGAGCGCCAAAATCGAGTGGGAGGAGAGTAGAACCCGGAAGCGGATTCAAACCCCTCCGAAGGATCAGCTTGCTGGTTAGAAAGCCTGTACCGGTAAAGGTCGCCAGGGCAGCGAGCAGGTCGACAGCCAAGCCATGGTTCACCTTCGGGAGAGTGAAGATGGGTCCTGTGGGGCCAGCCAACGCACTCGTGCCCCCCATACTGATCGTCACCTGGTCGCCCAGGCTCGTTCCCGCGACCGATCCCATTACTTCCTTCGTGAGCCCGTTCCCTACGCAAAGGTCCGATCCGAACGCTTGAAGAAACGTCGCATCGCCGAACCACATGTTCAGGTTCGTATGACCGCTTTCGTCCTCGGTGACCCACGCGATGCCACCCATCGAGCCGACGTTGAACGAGTAGCTCGTGCCGTTTGCGGCCGGGGTACCCATGAGCCTGGTCCAGGCGCTGCCCTGCCCGTCCTTCACAGCAACCCAGAGCGGAACGCCGGACTGGGCGCAGAAGAGCAGGCTCACGTTTCCACCCCCGCCACCACCACCCCCGCCCGGAAGAGTCACGCTCACCACCAACGTGAAGCTCTTGGTCACAACTGCAGCCTGCCCGGCTGGCCCCTCTTGGGCCGCGGCGGCGGCATCATCCGCTTCAGCACCGATGGTGATCGTGTAGTCCCCAGCGGCGAGACCGGCGTCTACCTCCACTGTGAGCGTCGTTTCAGTTCCCGTCACGACCATCGGGTCAAACAAGGCCGTCAAACCGTTGGGCGCGTTAGCCGAGAACGTCACCGCTCCCGTAAATCCGCCAGCCCTATTCACGTCGATCGTAATGGCCTGAGATGCGCCCTACTCGATGTCTACCGAGGAGATCGAGATGCTCGGATCGAACCCGTTCTCGACGGAGATCTGAATCGCGAGACTGAACGTCGCGGTCGCCGCCGCGACTCCCGAACCGGTCGCCCTCATGGTGACGATTGTGGTCCCAACCGTCGCGGAGCTCGACGCGTTGACGCTGAGTTGAGCCGATGTCGCCCCGGCAGCGATGTTCGCTCCCGCTATCGTGACGCCCGAAGGTAAATTCTGAGCGCTCAGCGTTACGCTCCCCGAAAACCCACCTGCTCGGGTGAGCGTAACAGTAATCGATCCGTCCTCGCCCTGGGTAAGCACGAGGGACCCAGGGGAAATGTTGATGGTGATCGTTCCGCTCGGCTGGGTACCTCCGTCCCCACCACTCCCACCGCCCTTGCACCCAACTGCGAGCCCAAGGAGCATGACTACAATTGCCGTGAAGCGGGATGGGAACCTCGTCATCGGGTGTCCGTTCATATTCAGTTGAATCCTGGGCAGAGCGGATCGCTATTCGGGAGGGAACGTACATACTGGCACGGCCCCTCAGTTCGCGCTACGCGTACTGAGGGGCCGCTGTCGTAAAAAAAAGGTCGGCGACGACGTACTCTCCCACCGGGTCTCCCCGGCAGTACCATCCGCGCTGTGGGGCTTAACGGCCGTGTTCGGGATGGGAACGGGTGTGTCCCCCACGCTACAGCCACCGACCATCGCCATCGCAACCGGTGCCCCGGAACCTACCGGAGCCGGCTGCCAATATCTGGGCGAAGTCACTACTGGAGAGAGCGCACGTCAGGTCGGTGTTCCAGCCATTCGTGTGTTGTGGTGCCTACCTTGGTACATATTCTGAACGAAACCGGCGAAGGCGCCGGTCAAGCCTCTCGGGGGATTAGTACGGCTCGGCTAAACGTGTCGCCACGCGTGCACCTGCCGCCTATCAACGTGATGGTCTCTCACGCCCCTTCCGGGGCCCTAAGGCCCGGGAGTGTTCATCTTGGGGTGGGCTTCCCACTTAGATGCTTTCAGCGGTTATCCCGTCCCGACGTCGCTACCCGGCGATGCCGCTGGCGCGACAACCGGTACACGAGCGGTCGGTCCGTCCCGGTCCTCTCGTACTAGGGACGGCTCCCCTCAACACTCCAACGCCCACGACGGATACAGACCGAACTGTCTCACGACGTTCTGAACCCAGCTCATGTACCGCTTTAACGGGCGAACAGCCCGACCCTTGGGACCTTCTCCAGCCCCAGGATGCGATAAGCCGACATCGAGGTGCCAAACCGCCCCGTCGATGTGAACTCTCGGGGGCGATAAGCCTGTTATCCCCGGCGTACCTTTTATCCGTTGAGCGACGGCCCTTCCATTCGGAACCGCCGGATCACTAAGGCCTACTTTCGTACCTGCTCGACGTGTCCGTCTCGCAGTCAAGCTCCCTTTTGCCTTTACGCTCTTCGCGCGATTGCCGACCGCGCTGAGGGAACCTTTGCGCGCCTCCGTTACTCTTTGGGAGGCGACCGCCCCAGTCAAACTACCCGCCTGCCACGGTCCCCGAGGAGGATTCACTCCCCTGGGTTAGAGCCTCGACACTGTAAGGGTGGTATTTCACCGGTGGCTCCCCACCCCCTGGCGAGGATGGTTCATCGCCTCCCACCTATGCTACACATGCAAAGCCCAGACCCAATGGCAGGTTATAGTAAAGGTGCACGGGGTCTTTTTGTCCTGTCGCGGGTAATCGGTATCCTCACCGATACTCCAATTTCACCGAGCTCGCGGAGGAGACAGCGCCCAAGTCGTTACGCCATTCGTGCAGGTCGGAACTTACCCGACAAGGAATTTCGCTACCTTAGGACCGTTATAGTTACGGCCGCCGTTTACCGGGGCTTCAGTTCGGAGCTTCGGATCCGAAGACCCTAACCCCTCCCTTTAACCTTCCGGCACCGGGCAGGCGTCAGTGCCTATACGTCGTCTTGGACGACTTCGCAGACACCTGTGTTTTTGATAAACAGTCGCTTGGGCCGATTCTCTGCGGCCCGCTTCGGCTCGCCACGCGTCGTGGTTCACCTAACACGGGCTCCCCTTCTCCCGAAGTTACGGGGACAATTTGCCGAGTTCCTTCTCCGCGGATCACTCGAGCACCTTAGGCTTCTCGCCTCGCCTACCTGTGTCGGTTTGCGGTACGGTCAAAGAGCGGAGCTCCCCCGCGAGGCTTTTCTTGGCGGTCGGATTATAGACCCTTGGCGGGGCCCGAAGGCCCCTTCGGCATCGGCGCTCGGCTAACCAGGGGGATTTGCCTCCCCAGCATCGCCTACCACCTTACATCGGATATTCCACCACCCGACGGTCCGGTCACTCCCGCGTCCCCCCTCGGGGTCAAACGCTCGCTCCTTGGTACAGGAATATTCACCTGTTTCCCATCGACTACGCCCTTCGGCCTCGTCTTAGGGACCGACTGACCCGGAGCGGATGAACCTGGCTCCGGAACCCTTAGGCTTTCGGTGACAGGGATTCTCACCCTGTTTATCGTGTACTCATTCCGGCATACTCACTTCCCTGCGCTCCACCCCTGCTCTTACGAGGAGGCTTCATAACCCAGGGAACGCTCCCCTACCATGTTCGGATCCGAAGATCCTCTCCATCCGTAGCTTCGGCGGCGGGCTTGAGTCCCGACCATTATCGGCGCAAATCCACTTGACTAGTGAGCTGTTACGCACTCTTTAAAGGAATGGCTGCTTCTAAGCCAACCTCCTAGTTGTCTCAGCAAATTCACATCCTTTCTCACTTAGCCCACACTTGGGGGCCTTAGCTGACGGTCTGGGCTGTTCCCCTTTCGCGGACGGACATTATCGCTCGCCCACTGACTCCCGAGGTCCATCTGTCAGGTATTCGGAGTTTGCTTGGGGTTGGTAACCGGGTAAGGCCCCTAGCCCATGCAGTGCTCTACCCCCTGCAGATAATTCTCAAGGCTATACCTAAATATATTTCGGGGAGAACCAGCTATCTCCGAGCTTGATTGGCCTTTCACCCCTATCCACAGCTCATCCGAGCAGTTTTCAACCCACAACGGTTCGGGCCTCCACCAGGTGTTACCCCGGCTTCACCCTGGCCATGGATAGATCGCGTCGGTTTCGGGTCTGCCTCCACGCACTAAATCGCCCATTTCAGACTCGCTTTCGCTCCGGCTCCGGCCCGGAAGGCCTTAACCTCGCGCGTGAAGAGCAACTCGCCGGATCATAATGCAAAAGGCACGCAGTCACCCCCCGCCGGACCGAAGTCCAGCGACAGGCTCCTACCGCTTGTATGCACGCGGTTTCAGGTTCTATTTCACTCGCCGTCAGGCGTTCTTTTCACCGTTCCCTCACGGTACTATTCGCTATCGGTCACAGGCTCGTCTTTAGCCTTGGAGGATGGTCCCCCCAGATTCAACCGGGATTTCCCGTGTCCCGGCCTACTCGGGTGCCCGACCCCTCAGATACTCGGATTTCGCCTACGGGACTGTCACCCTCTTTGGTCCGCCATTCCGGGCGCGTTTGGCTATCCTTTTTCGTTGGTCCTGTCGGGTCCCACAACCCCGCAGCGTCGCAAGACCCCGCGGTTTGGGCTCTTCCCCGTTCGCTCGCCGCTACTTAGGGAATCTCTGGTTTGATTTCTCTTCCTCCGGGTACTTAGATGTTTCAGTTCCCCGGGTTCGCCTCTCCGTAAAGAGATGACGGGATCGCTCCCGCCGGGTTGCCCCATTCGGATATCTCCGGATCTAAGCTTGCTTGCAGCTCCCCGAAGCTTTTCGCAGCTTGCCACGTCCTTCGTCGCCGGCCTGTGCCTAGGCATCCACCGCGTGCACTTTATCGCTTGACCAGCAGCCACTTCGCCAGTTCGCAAAGCTTCGCACTGATCTCGTTCAGTACACGTTCCCAAAAGCCGGAACACCATTCATTCAGCGTTCCACCTTCGGTGCACTCTCTCCCACTTCACCCATCTCCACAGAACCCCCAGCAGGTTGGCCAGGGTCACATTTGCTCCATGGAGTTCTTTCAAAAAGCAGGTCCGCACCAGACCCCTGCTACTGCTCTCAGAGGGGTGCGAGCCGTCCTACGAAGCCGGTGAATCTAAGCGCGGCGGCAGGCTTCGTCAACGCCGCCCACTAGCTCTAAATGACCGACTCGGAATGGTTAAGCCGAGGGGTGTGACTGAGATTCAGATCCCCCCCTCCGCGAGCAAGTCGGAGACCTCAGACGCATCGACCCGAAACTCGCCGAGGGGCCCCTGATCTGGACCGTGCCAATCGGAACCACCGGATAGGAGCAGGCCCGCCTCCTTGGCAGTTCGCTCGAGTTCAAGCACCCGGTTTCGCTGGGTCCTAGGGCGATAGACTTCGAGACCTCGGAGACCGGACGCTAGAAGGCCCGGAAGGAACTCGCCGATGTAACGAATCGGCGGATGTGCCCATACCGGGATGCCACCCGCTCCCTCGATCAGCTCAATCGCCTCGCTAGGATCGAGCAGCCCCGTCGGAATATAGGCCGCGTGGGAGTTCCCAATGTAAAGATCGAATGCTTCGGAGGTCGTGTTCACATATCCTGCCTCGACCATTGCGCGTGCCAGGTGTGGCCTACCCAGGGTGGTCTGACCGGGTGACGCGGTCCGTATCGCCTCGAAAGAAACGTCGACGTCTTGCTCTGAAAGGCGTTCCACCATCTGCTGGAGTCGGGTCTGCCGCCGCGTGGCCGCGTCATCGACGTGGGCCAGCAGCTCTGCATTCGATGGATCCACAAAATAGCCAAGTATGTGGAGCTCCACTTCGGCCATTGTCGTACTAACCTCGATCGCAGGAACAATTTCGACCCGATGCCTCCGCGCGGCCTCGGCCGCCTCGGCAACTCCCAGGACCGTATCGTGATCTGCGAGGGCAATCACGTCGAGGTTTGCTGCAGCCGCCGCGGCCACGATCGAGCTGGGATCTAGCGTCCCATCGGACACGTTTGAATGAACGTGTAGGTCAAGATCCATTAGGACCAGATCAGAGGGAAGACCCCGGTACGACCGGCCCTCAGCCGATTTCGCCGGCTGCTAACCACGCGTCCCCGGGGGAAAAGTCATCGGGGGCCTCAGGGGCAGCATACTCCGAGAGAACGGTAACGCGATCCGAAACGACTTTCACCACACCGCCCCGAACGAAGTGGCTTTCGCTACCACCGCCGACCAAATCCACGTTCAACATTCCCGCGCCAAGCAACGCGATGAACGGGGCGTGCCCTGGTAGGATACCGACCCTCCCATCCCAGGCAGGAAGTACGAGCGAGGCTGCCTCCCCTTCGAAGACAGTCTCGCCCGGCGACACGACCCGGAGGTCTAGCCTTCCCGCAGGCACTTCAGCCGCCCTCCTTCTCCAACTGCCCGGCCTCTTCGATGACCCCCTCGATCCCCCCTTGCATATAGAAGGCCTGCTCCGGAAGGTGATCGAACTCGCCCGAAGAAACCCGACCGAATGACTCGATCGTATCCTCGAGTTTCACGTAGACACCTGCGCGCCCCGTGAACTGCTCCGCCACTGCGAAAGGCTGCGAGAGGAAGCGCTGAATCCGACGAGCCCGATTCACGACGATCTTGTCCTCTTCGCTCAACTCGTCCATTCCCAGGATGGCAATGATATCCTGAAGTTCTCGATAGCGTTGAAGGATCTGCTGTACGCGGCGGGCGACGTCGTAGTGTTCCTGACCCAGGAACTGCGGATCCAGAATCCGCGAAGTCGAGTCGAGGGGATCCACTGCCGGGTAAATCCCAAGCTCGGCGATTCCCCTTGAGAGCACCGTCATCGCATCCAAGTGCGCGAATGCCGCGGCTGGCGCTGGGTCCGTGAGGTCATCGGCCGGAACGTAGATCGCCTGAACGGACGTGATCGAGCCGGCTCGTGTCGACGTGATCCGCTCTTGGAGCTCGCCCATTTCTGTGCCGAGCGTCGGCTGGTACCCGACGGCGGAGGGCATACGGCCCAAGAGCGCGGACACTTCGGATCCGGCCTGTGTGAATCGGAATATGTTGTCGATGAAGAGCAGAACATCCTGTTGCTCGACATCCCGAAAATATTCGGCAATCGTCAGCCCCGAGAGCCCCACCCGCATCCTCGCGCCTGGCGGCTCGTTCATCTGGCCGAAGACGAGAGATGTTGCCTCAAGAACGCCGGCGTCCTTCATTTCAAGCCAGAGGTCGTTCCCCTCACGGGTGCGTTCTCCCACGCCACAGAAGACAGAACGACCGCCGTGCTCGGTTGCGATGTTGTTGATGAGCTCTTGGATGATGACCGTCTTTCCGACCCCGGCACCGCCGAACAGACCGGTTTTTCCCCCTTTTACATACGGAGCGAGAAGGTCGATCACCTTGATCCCCGTCTCGAAGATCTCCGTCTTCGGCTCAAGGTCCTGGAATCTTGGTGCCTCACGATGGATGGGCCACCGTTCCACACCCGCAGCAGCATCCCCGCCCACGGGGCCCTGAGCATCGACCGGATCCCCCAGCACATTTAAGATGCGGCCCAGCGCATGCTCGCCGACGGGCACGGCAATGGCCTGCCCGGTGTCTTCCGCATCCATTCCCCGCACAAGCCCGTCGGTGGGTGACATGGCAACGGCTCGAACCTGCCCTCGACCAATGTGTTGCTGGACTTCAGCTACCACGCTCACTTCTTGGCCCGCAGATTTGTCTCCCTCGATCCGTAGCGCGTTGTAGATATCGGGCAGGCTCTCGGGGTCGAAAGCGACGTCCACAACGGGTCCGATCACCTGCACCACAGTCCCGATGTTCTTGTCAGTCATGGCATTTCTTCCGCATCAGTCGAAGGCGGCGGCGCCTCCCACGATCTCGGCGATCTCCTGAGTTATTTGGCCCTGTCGGACCCGGTTATACGTTCGCTTGAGAGTCTCCAACATGTCGGATGCGCTGTCCGTCGCATTCTTCATCGCGGTCCGTCGGGCGCCCTGCTCCGCGGCGGCATTTTCTACCAGGGCACGGTACACCACATTTCGCACGTAGAGCGGCAAGAGGTCATTCAGTATGTCGTCGGCGGAGGGGGAGAGAATAAAGGTGTCCGGGGACGTTCCTTCGCTATCCGTCTGTATCGGAAGGACCGGCCTCGCAACCACGGGCGTGGAGAGGGCGGATCGATACTGCGAGGCTACCAGCCAGACGGTATCGAGCCCCCCGCTCTCGAACCGCGCTTGAAGGTCCTCGACGAGGCGACCGGCGTCCTCCGGAGAGGGGTAGTCGCTGATGTCGGTCCAAGTATGCGAAAGCTCCTCACCCTGAAACCTGAAGAAGGCAATTCCTTTCTTCCCCACCACATGAAGCTCGGTCTTCACCCCCTTGACCCTGAATTCTTCGAGAAGCGCTCGCGCGCTGCGAATTAGGTTGACGTTGAAAGCCCCTGCCAGCCCTCGATTCGCCGTCAGGAGGAGGATCGCGGCACTTGCGGTCTCTTCCGGCACCCGTAGAAGCGGAAACCGGTCTGCCAGATCGGTGCTGTGAAGGCCGGCCACGAGATCCTCGAGGGCGTCGCCATAAGGACGTGAGGCATGCACACGGTCGGCTGCCCTCTTAAGCTTGGAGGTTGCGACCATTTCCATTGTGCGGGTGATCTGTCGGGTATTTTCGACCGAACGGATCCGCCGCTTGACCTCTCTCGTCTTCGACACGTTGCGGCTGCTCTCTCCCCGTGCTCTCGTCGTCCCGCTCGAGTCCTAGTGACTCGCGCGTCAGACGGGCACCGCCTCCTCTAGCTCCGCCTTGAAACGGGCGTTGAAGTCCTCGAGTGCGTTCTTCAGGTCGGCCTCGAGATCATCCGTTAGAACATTCTCAGAGGACAGTCCGTCGAGGAGATCTGGCTTTTGAGTCGTTAAGAAGTCCAGGAACTCCCGCTCCCACTGTCGCACCCTTTCGATCGGAAAGTCGTCGAGGTATCCGTTCGTAACGGAGTAGATTGTGACCACCTGTCGCGCGACCGGCATCGGGTCGTACTGGGGCTGTTTCAGGATCTCCACCGTCCGCTGACCTCTCGCCAACTGCCTCTGCGTCGCGGCGTCCAGGTCCGAACTGAATTGGGCGAAGGCCTCCATCTCACGGTACTGCGCCAGATCCAGCCGCAACCGCCCTGCAACCTTCTTCATCGCCTTCACCTGAGCCGCGCCCCCAACTCTCGAGACGGAAATCCCTACGTTTACGGCCGGGCGGACGCCAGCGTAGAAGAGGTCCGGCTCGAGAAAGATCTGACCGTCCGTGATCGAGATCACGTTCGTGGGGATGTAGGCAGTTACGTCACCGGCTTGCGTCTCGATAATGGGTAGAGCCGTGAGCGATCCGCCTCCCTGCTCCTCGGACAGCTTCGCGGCCCTCTCTAGTAGTCTGGAGTGCAGGTAGAAGACGTCGCCGGGGTAAGCCTCCCTGCCGGGTGGACGACGAAGCACCAGCGAGAGCTGCCGGTACGCCTGGGCCTGCTTCGAGAGGTCGTCATAGATCACCAGCGTGTGCTTGCCTTGCCACATGAAGTGCTCCGCCAGCGCAGTTGCGGTATACGGCGCGATATACTGCATCGGGGCCGGGTCCGAAGCGCTGGCGGAAACAACGATCGTGTAATCGAGGGCTCCCTCTTCTCGCAGTGTCTCCACTACACCAGCTACCTTCCCCGCTCGCTGACCGATCGCGCAGTAGACGCAGATGACGTCCGAGTCTCGCTGATTGATGATCGTGTCGATCGTGATCGCGGTCTTGCCGGTCGACCGATCCCCGATGATCAGCTCCCGTTGGCCACGCCCGATTGGAATCATCGAGTCGATCGCCTTGATCCCCGTCTGGAGTGGCTCCTCAACCGGCTGCCTGAGCACGATCCCAGGCGCCACGACGTCGATCATTCGAGATCCCTCGATGGGATCGACCACACCCTTGCCATCCACCGGGCCACCGAGCGCATCGACGACTCGCCCCAGGTATCCCTCCCCCACCGGGACCTCGAGGACTCGGCCGGTGCAACGTACCTCGTCGCCCTCGTGGAGGGCCGTCCAATCACCAAGGACGACCGCACCGATATTGTCTTCCTCGAGGTTCAGGGCCA
Organism: Longimicrobiales bacterium; assembly: GCA_965215925.1. Lineage (GTDB taxonomy): Bacteria > Gemmatimonadota > Gemmatimonadetes > Longimicrobiales > Gaopeijiaceae > JAAXGI01. The sequence continues at coordinate 1,388,727 of CBDCEQ010000003.1, forward strand.
GCGCCGTGACCGTCGATCCACCTTCGGCGGGTGTGATTTCCAGCATCTCGCTGGCCATCGCATTGGTCAGACCATAAATGCGGGCGATGCCATCCTTCACCTCCAGGAGTTCGCCCACCTCGTCGGCGTGAAGATCCTCCTGATAGTGCTCGATGGCGTTGAGGAGAACGCCCTTGATTTCACTTGCTCGGAGTCCCGAATCGTTAGCCACGGCCTATTCCTGTGATTCCATGTTGAACGCCGGTTCTGGCCGGTCCCGCTGTCACCCTCACGACCGGTCATCTCCTGGAAAGTCGGTGGTCAATAACCTCCGGCGCATTCCCAGCAGCCTTCGCCGCAGTGACCCATCGTAAATCGTGTCCCCGGCTCGAACCACGACGCCACCCAGAATGCTGGGCTTCACACGTACGCGGGGAATCGCTTCGCGGCCGATGAGTGTCGTCAGTCGCTTTTGAAGCTCGTCCATTGCTGTCGAATCTACCTCGCGGGCGAGTGTGACCTCGACTCGTTCGCGATCCAAGCGTTCGTCCAGGAGGGTGTGATACTCCTCCGCAATCCCGCGCAGAAGACGCTGCCTTCTTTTGTCGAGGGTCACGAACAAGAAGTTGATCAGAGTTGCGGGCAGCGTCTCTCCGAAAACTCTCCGGATCAGTCCTTTCTTTAGCTCTGGTGCCACCCTCGGAGTGTCTAGGAAGACGCGAAAGCTCGCATTCTCGTCGAGAAGTCGCGCGACCATTTCGATACCGTCGCCAAATGCTTCCGGCCCTTCGTGGCGATCCGCAACCTCGAGGAGGGTTTCGGCGTAGCTGCGAGCGACCGTCTCATCTCTCACGCTTGGGCCCCCTCATCCCGTTCGCTCAGCTCATCGATATAGCCGATGATCAGCCCGCGATTCCTGGAATTGTCGAGGGTCTCCTGCATCAGTTTGGACGCAGCGGCAAGGGCCAGATCAACGGACTCTCGCCGTAGCGCCTCGAGGGCGGCATCCTTCTCGCGCTCGATCGACTCTCGGGCACGTTCGATGAGGGCCTGCCCCTCTGCTCTCGCCTTCTCTTCAATATCCTGCCGGACCTTCTCCCCGGCCTCCCTACCTTCGGAGATCAACTCCTGAGTCCGTCGGCGGGCATCAACCATCTGCCGCCGGTGCTCCTCGAGGAGCTTCGCGGCCTCTTTCCTCTCGTCCGCCGCTCGATCAAGGGTGTCCTGAATCCCACGTTCCCGCGCCTCGACGGCCGCAAGGACGGGCCCCCAGGCAAATTTCCACAGGATGCCAAGCAGAGCCAAGAAGATCAACGTCGTCCAGACCGTGAGTCCGAGGTTTAGATCGAACATCGCCCCTCCTCGCTACTGATCCGACCGCCCACTCCAGAGTGCCCGGGCGTCCCAAAACCGTCCGCTCGCGAACGCATAGGTCTAGGCGCGGTCAATTGCCGGCAAACAACAGAAATACGAGCCCCAATCCGAAGAGCGCGGTGCCCTCCACGAGAGCCGCAAAGATGATCGCTGCCGTCTGTATCTGAGCCGTGGCCTCGGGCTGGCGGGCGATACCCGACGCCGCCGCTGAGCCAATCGGTCCTATCCCCAGTCCGGCACCAATCACGGCACCCCCGATGGCCAATCCTGCACCGATGAGGCCGGTACCTCCTCCACCCGCAGCTTCCTGAAGAGCGGTAGGCAAGAGCATCGTTAGTCCTTTGTCTGTTGTCTCGGGTTAGTGAGCGTGACGAACGAGTCCGATGAAGACGGACGTGAGCATCGCGAAGATGTAGGCCTGTAGAAAGGCCACGAACAATTCTAGGATCATGAGGACGCTGGCCATCGTCACAGACGCAGCACCCATTAGGTAGGTCTGGACCACGAAGATCATGCCCACGATCGACAGGATGAGCATATGACCGGCCGTCATGTTCGCCAGCAGACGCACGGCCAGGGCGAACGGCTTGGCAAGCTTTCCCAGGAATTCCACCGGAGTCAGGATGGCCAACATGATCGGCTTCATGAAGGTCGGAATCCCGGCGGGCAGAAAGAAGATCGTCTTTGCGTATCCTGCCGGGCCCAATGACCGGAACCCTGAGACCTCTGTCACGAGGAAGCTGATTGCAGCCAGAGCCGCGGTCACGGACAGGTTTGCCGTTGGCGTGATTCCGAGGGGAGTAAGCCCCATCAGGTTCATGCCGAGGATGAAGAAGAAGATCGTGAGTATGAAAGGGGCATAGGCGTCTGCTCCATGTCCGATGTTCGGCCGTACGACTTCGTCGCGGAAGTAGATGATCAACGCTTCCATGGTATTGGCGAATCCGCGCGGCGCCTTGTCCACTCCTTTCGATCGAATGATCCGTGCTATCGGGATGAAGATCAGTGGTAGCAGGATCGCCACGACCAGCATCGCGACGAGGTGTCGGGTCGGGGACAGGTCGATCGCTACGGACCCGAGTTGGATGGGCTGCACACTCAGCGGCTCGAGACTGAAGTGTCCACCGGCGAATTCGATGTCCTTCGAGTCCCCAATATGGTGCGAGATCCATTCAGGCAGTCCCTCCATCGAGAGACTCTCTGCTGCCTCGGCGCCATGACCAGGCTCTTCTCCTGCTGGAGCGCCGGGCTCCTGCGATGATCCGATGAGGCTCATGCCGTTGTCCGTCCGTCCTTACGGTCGACGCTGAGAAAAACCGGTTCCATTAGCACCAGGACAAAGAAGAAACCGACTAGCGATAGCAGAAGAGCAGAAGGCTCGACCGACTCCATGCGCATGGACGCGAACCCCGCGGCCACGAGTACCGCAACCCTTACTGCGATTCCTGTTCCCCACCACACGAAAAAGCGGGCAGCCTCGCCTCTCGCTCGGAGAAGCAGCCCGAATGCCATCACCTGGACCGGATATGCCGTCAGCCCCCCCAGGAGGATCCCTCTTCGTCCCGCCTCATCCAAGAACAAGCAGAGCCCGCCGACCCCAATGCCTACCACGAGAAGTGCCACGACCGCGTAACGACCCAGGGCGCTCAATCCTCGCTCCGCTCGGAGTCAGTCTCCTTTCGAGGCCGAATCACCAACTGCACGTAGATGCTGTAGAATCCGGCCGCCGCACCTACGAAAATGCCCAGAAGCGTAAGCACTGCCCGCGATCCGACTCGCGCCCCGATCTCCGATCCCATCCATCCAAAAAGCGCGACCGACGCCGCCATGGCCATGCCGTGCCCAAGGTGCCGGGAGGACGCGCGAACCACTTCGCGTCCCCTGCCTCCGTTCGGATTTCCTGACCTAGGCATCGGCTGGAACTCCAATCAGGGTGGCCCGAAGCCACGAAAATATAGTGCTTGTGAAAAATTTCTCAAGCGGTCTTCGCGGGGGGTTTGGCCCTGGCCTCACCCCTTGGCGACGCGAGGGATGTGGGCGTATCCTTCCTCCTATGATCTGGGCCGATTGATCAGCGGCTGCGGCCCAATCGATGCACCTGGACACTGATGTTGTGAGCGGTGGGTGGGACCTCGCTCGGGGGAGCTGTGTAGCCCTTCTGGTCGCCCGAGGCCGAGGCAGGCTCGATGTGCACGGGAGGAGAGTTGACCGAAGGAGTGGCAGTCAGAGATAAGGACCTCGAGCTCCTCGACGAGGCGGCAAGGGTCACGATGGAATTACGCTCGCAGGTAGGCAAGCGTGTTGTCGGACAGCATGAAGTGATCGACGGGCTGTTGCTCGCCCTTCTTGCAAACGGTCATGTCCTCTTGGTGGGTGTCCCAGGGCTTGCGAAGACCCTCCTCATCTCAACTTTGGCGGAGGCCCTGGACCTGGAGTTCAGCCGGATCCAATTCACGCCTGACCTCATGCCAACCGATATCACGGGCACCGAGGTTATCGAAGAGGACCGAACCACGGGACGGCGAGTCTTCCGGTTCATACGTGGACCGGTCTTCGCAAACATCGTTTTAGCGGACGAGATCAATCGTACGCCGCCTAAGACTCAGGCGGCGCTCCTTCAAGCGATGCAAGAGCGGATGGTCACGGCTGCCGGCGAAACGCATTCGCTACCGGCTCCCTTCTTCGTCCTCGCAACACAAAATCCCATCGAACAGGAGGGAACCTACCCCCTGCCCGAAGCTCAGCTCGATCGGTTCATGTTCGAGCTCCGGATTACGTATCCCTCGCGGGATGAAGAGCAGGCCGTTGCGTTGCAGACCACCGGCGAGTCGGTTCCCGAGATCAGCTCGGTCGTCACGGCCGACCAGCTCCTAGCACTTCAACAGTTGGTCCGGCGGGTCCCCGTGGCTCCGTCTGTAGCCTCATTCGCTGTCCAACTCGCCCGGGCTACTAGACCTGATGGAAACGAAGCCCCGGCCGTAGTTCGAAAATACGTGGGTTGGGGAGCCGGCCCGCGAGCTTCTCAATACCTCGTCCTGGGCGCAAAGGCAGGAGCCGCACTCAGAGGAGAGCCGGTGCCAAACCTAGAAGATGTACGGGCTGTAGCCCATGCTGTCCTGGCACACCGGGTGCTCCCCAACTTTGAGGCCGAGGCGGACGGCGTGAACGCAACGCAGATCATCGACGAGCTCCTCCAGGAGAGTCGGACATGGGGCTGAGTCAGGCCGCCTCGGCAGACGAGGATCACCCTCCGAGTAGAAGCCGATTCAACCGAGGCAGGAGGACCTGATGACGGGTGTCCTGCTCTCAGTGGTCGGGCTGATTCTATTCTTTTCCGCGACCCTATCGGCTGCCGAGTCGGCGGCAGACTCCCTAAGTCCGTCGCGAGTCCGAACACTCGTGGAAGAGGGTTTTCGTGGCGCGGACCGCCTGAACCGGCTTAGGCAGAGAAGTCCGTCGATCAGGGCCGCCGTGTCGGTCGTAAACTCCATCTTGGACCTTTCATCCGTCGGGCTCCTCGTGGCGGTAGCATTGCAAACGTGGGGTGTGGCTGCGGTTCCGATAGTCGTTCCCGGCGTGGCCGTCGGAGTCCTCCTGATTTCCCGAGGCGTACCGAGACTGGTTGCCTCCCGACAGTCAATACGGATGGCTCTCATCTCTGCCCCGTTCCTTTTGCTGCTCGAACGCGGGATACGACCACTCCTAACCCCGTTTAACCGGCTAGAACGGATCGTGAGCCGAAACGGAGACGAAGACGGCGCCGCTGAAGAGCGCGAACTCCGAGAACTGACCGAGCTAGGAAGGCGCGAGGGCGTGCTCGAAGAGGACGAACATCAGCTCGTAGAGCGAGCGTTCAGAATGGACGAACTCTCGGCTTGGGACATAATGACCCCTCGAGTCGACATCTTTGCCTGGCAGGGTTCACTGACGCTCGAAGAGATCATGCCCCAGCTGCAGAGCGTCCCCTACTCGCGGGTCCCCGTCTACGGGGACAGTATCGATGACATCACCGGGATTCTCTACGTACGGGAAGCGTACGATGCATACGTACACGGCCACCCCAAGCTACCTCTTTCACAGCTTTCCCGTGATCCTTTTTTCGTTCCGAGCTCCCTTTCGCTCCCTCATCTCCTTCGCGATTTCCAGGGGAGAAGGATCCATATGGGAATCGTCGCGGACGAGTTCGGCGGCACCGATGGTCTCGTCACGCTCGAGGATGTGATCGAGGAGCTGGTTGGCGAGATCGAAGACGAAACGGACATCGCCGAGGAATCCATCCATCGTATATCGAGAGACGAGCTGGAGGTGGAGGGTGCGGTGGAGCTGCGCGAGGTCAACTACGCCTTCAACGTTTCGCTTCCGAACCTCGACCATCGCTCGCTCAACGGCTTCATTCTCGAGGAGCTTGGGCGAGTCCCCGAGGAAGGTGAGAGGATCGAGCTGCCTGGACTCGAGATCGAAGTCCTCGACGCGACAGACACGCAGGTGATGCGGGCTCGGCTGACGAGGACCCATCCGGCTGCGACGGAAGACACCTAGCGTGGGGATTCTCATCCCGTTCAACGGAAAGACTCCCCGGGTGGCGAAGGATGTTTTCCTTGCTCCAACAGCCGTTTTGATAGGCGATGTGCGCGTTGAGGCCGGCGCAAGCGTTTGGTTTGGAGCGGTGCTTCGCGGGGATGATCCGACACACCCGATCGTGGTCGGTCCTGAGGCCAACGTGCAGGATGGAGCGATCATCCACGTTGGTGGATGGGGACCAACGATCATCGGAGCCAGAGTAACCGTGGGCCATGGAGCCACCATGGAGTCGTGCGCGATCGGCCACGGATCGCTGATCGGCATGCGCGCTGTTGTCTTACCGGAGGCGGTCGTGGGGAAGGAGTGTCTCGTTGCCGCAGGCGCCGTGGTCCTCGAGCGAGATCAGATCCCGGATCGAAGCCTGGTCGCGGGCGTACCTGGCACCGTTCGACGAACCTATGAGGGGGCACCCCCGGACTGGCTCACTCGTAGCTGGCAGCACTACACGGCCCTCTCGAGGCAGTACCTGGATGAAGGACGGCAGAACGGGTAAGACGAAGCCAATGCCCCAGCGCCCGAACCAGATGAGTCCGAACGGAGGATCGGTCTTGGGAGATGAGCGAACCGGGTATCGGAGTGGAGACCGCTCACTTCGGGCGGGCGGTGCCAAGAGTCCCATTCCGATCGACCTGGAGCGGGGATTCCTCTGCGACCTCTGCGGCGTCCCGATGCAGGAACGGCATTGCAAGCTGCTCTGCCTTTGCTGCGGCTATCAAAGGGATTGTTCGGATCCGTGATGCGAGTCCGCTAACCTCCGAAAGCCCACCTCAGGTACCAATCGACCCATCTCTCCCCGGACAGATAGGTCGCCCCTGCCCCGACTGCGAGGAAGATCCCGAAGGGCACGAGCTTCCCTGTCTTGTAGGAGATCGGCCCAAAGATGACCGCGCCGAGAAGAGAGCCGAGGAATAGAGACAGAAACACTCCCTGGATCCCCAGGAATGTGCCGATCATGGCCATCATCTTGATGTCTCCCCCACCCATCGCCTCCTTCTTGAAGGCTTTTTCACCTACCCAGGCGACAAACCAAAGGAGCGTGAATCCCACTAGGCCTCCGAGAAGAGACTCGGCAATCCCAAACGTCTGAGTCGCTAGGGCGAGTCCGAGGCCCACCGCCACACCCCCAAGTGAAAACTGGTCCGGGATGATGTAGAATCGCGCGTCGCTAACTGCGATTCCGAGCAGGATACTCAGGAACAGGGCACCACGGAGAGCTTCTGCTTCTAGCCCGTGGTTCCAAACCATCCCGCCCCAGATGAGTGCGGTTCCCAACTCGACGAGAGGGTACTGAACGGAGATTCGGATCGAGCAATTGCGGCAGCGGCCTCCGAGAACAATCCAGCTCAGTACTGGGATATTGTCGTACGAACGCACCCGCTCGCCGCATTCGGCGCAGCGGGACGGAGGGCGGATCACCGACTCGTGATTCGGCCACCGCAACGAGCATACGTTCAGGAACGAACCCAACATCAGGCCGAGGAGCCCAGCCAGCCCGGATGCAAGCCACGGTTCGGTCATTGGAGCTGCTCATGAGCGAGTTCTTCGGCGGGACCCAGCGCCCAGATGAGAATCGCGCCCGCCACCGCTACGTTCAACGAATCGACCCCCGGCCACAACGGAATCGCTAGCCGTCCGGCCGCGACAGAAAGCACTTCCTCCCTGGGTCCCGCAGTCTCGTTTCCGAGAAGCAACGCCCAATGGTCGGACCTTCGATTCTCTGGACACGCGTTCCATTTGCGAATGTCGTCACCGCCTGCGTCCGCGACGAGCAATGGGACCTCAGCGTTCCCGAGCCAGGTCCGAGCCGCAGTCCAGTCCACCTGATGAATGGGTATGCTGAAGACGAATCCTGCGGAGGCCCGAACGGCTTTCGGGCTCCACAGATCCACAGTTCCATCCAAGGCGAAGACTCTATCTACACCGAGTCCAGCCGCGGCCCGCACAAGGGTCCCCGCATTTCCTGGGTCTTGAACGCCATCAAGAACCAAGAGGCGAGTCGGCGTGGGGGCGCTGTTTCTGGCCACTGGAAGGTCGGCGCACGGCTCGCGCGCCACTCCCAGGATCCCCTGGGGATTATCCGTCTCGGCGAATTCCTTGATCGCCTCCGGGGAGACGTCGGTCACCTCAGTTCCAGAGCGGAACAACCGATCGGTCAATGACGAGAGAGTGGAGGCCCCACTCTCACGAAGGACGAACAGGATCTCCGCCCCGCTCTCGGCCGCCGTCGCCAACACCCTCGGACCCTCTAACAACACCGCCCCCTCTGCCTCTCTTCCTTTCCGTGCACAGATCCGTCTGAGGAGGCGCTGCCGTGACCGGCTCAGTGTCACGATGGGTGTATCCCCGGTTGGTCCGCACCTATCTTGGCACCATCGGTCGTCGCTCGGCTTCCCCGTATCAGGCTTGGTTCCATGTCCTTTTCACGCCCGCCAATCGCTCTCACCATCGCCGGGAGCGACAGCGGGGGCGGGGCGGGCATCCAGGCGGACATCAAGACATTCCATAGTTTTGGGGTGTTCGGCACAAGCGCGGTCACGGCGGTCACCGCTCAAAATACCCTCGGCGTGAAGGTCGTGCATCCGGTCCCGCCTGACGTAGTCGCGTCACAAATCGATGCAATCGCCGAGGATCTCTCGCCGGCTGCGATGAAGTCGGGGATGCTGGCCACCGGGGAGCTCGCCGCGACGGTCGCCGACAGGATCGCGGAACACGCCCTCGGACCCTACGTCCTAGACCCGGTGATGGCGGCGTCTAGTGGAGCTCAGCTCTTGGACGACGGGGCGCTGGCCATTGTGGTCGATCGACTGCTCCCGCTGGCGACCCTGGTGACCCCCAACATCGACGAGGCCGGGTTTCTTACCTCTCTCTCCGTATCGAGCGAGCAGGGCCAACGTAGAGCAGCGTACGAGCTGGTGAAGATGGGCGCTGCCGCAGCCTTGGTGACGGGGGGCCACGGGTCGGGCGCCGAGATTGTGGACGTTCTTTGGGACGGAAAGGACGAGCACCTCCTGCGGCATCCAAGGATCGAGACGAGAAACTCCCATGGAACGGGCTGCACGCTGTCCGCAGCGATCACGGCCCGTCTCTCTCTCGGTGATCCTCTGGTCTCGGCGGTGAAGGCGGGGGTGGCCTTCGTTGTCGATGCGATCTCTAGCGCCCCGGACCTCGGTTCGGGGCATGGGCCGGTTGGCACCCCCGATACGAGGCTGTGACCGCGCTCCGACCCGCAAACCGCGAGACCTGATATCGGAAGAGCGTCGGACCCTGCCGATATGGCAGAATAGGCCCACTGGACCGCCGATTTGGCTGTGTTTTAGGGGCCGACTGAGGGCATAGAGATTGCTATGCCCTTACCCGGGGAGACAACTCGGACGAGAGATCAAGGAGTACAAATGGGAAAGGTCATCGGCATCGATTTGGGGACCACGAACTCTGTCGTCGCCGTCATGGAGGGTGGAGAACCCGTCGTTATTCCAAACGCCGAGGGCGGTCGAACGACTCCATCCGTTGTCGGTTTCGCAAAAGACGGGGAGCGGCTCGTAGGCCAAGTCGCACGCCGCCAGGCGATTACGAATCCAACGAACACGGTCTTCTCGGTTAAGAGGTTCATGGGCCGAGGTTACACCGAGGTCGAGGCGGAGCGAAAACTGGTTCCGTACGAGATCGTTCGCGATTCGGAGGATCGGGTTCAGATCAAGATCCCAAACGCCGACAAGCCATTCAAGCCCCCCGAGATCTCGGCCATCATCCTTCAGAAGATGCGGCAGACCGCTGAGGACTACCTCGGGCAGAAAGTCGACCAGGCGGTGATCACCGTGCCCGCCTATTTCAACGACTCACAGCGCCAAGCGACCAAAGACGCTGGGAAGATCGCGGGACTCGACGTACTCAGGATCATCAACGAACCTACGGCCGCAGCCCTCGCCTACGGTCTGGACAAGAAGAAGGACGAGAAGATCGCGGTTTTTGACCTTGGGGGTGGGACCTACGACATCTCGGTCCTCGAGCTCGGGGACGGCGTCTTCGAGGTGAAAGCGACAAATGGTGACACCCATTTGGGGGGTGACGATTTCGACCAGCGGGTCATCGACTGGCTCGTCGAGGAATTCATAAAGGATCAAGGGATCGATCTCGCTCAGGACGCGATGGCCCTGCAGCGGCTCAAAGAGGCTGCGGAGAAAGCGAAGATGGAGCTCTCATCGACGATGCAGACCGACATCAACCTTCCCTTCATCACGGCAACGCAGGAGGGTCCCAAGCATCTGAACATGACGCTGTCGAGGGCGAAGTTCGAGCAACTCGTCGGAGATCTCATCGAACGGACGATTCCTCCGATGAAGGCGGCGCTCGAAGATGCGGCACTCGACCCATCTGCAGTTGACGAAGTGATCCTGGTCGGAGGGTCTACTCGGATTCCCAAGATCCAGGAAATCGTAAAGGAGTTCTTCGGGAAGGATCCTCACAGGGGAGTCAACCCCGACGAGGTCGTCGGGATCGGAGCTGCGATTCAAGGCGGCGTGCTGGCTGGCGATGTCAAGGACGTCTTGCTTCTCGATGTTATCCCCCTCTCGCTGGGAATCGAGACCCTTGGCGGAGTGATGACGCCGCTGATCGACAGGAACACGACCATCCCGACGAAAAAGGCGGAGGTCTTCTCCACGGCCGAAGACAACCAAACGACCGTCGAGATTCATGTGCTCCAGGGCGAACGCAAAATGGCCCTGGACAACAAGACGATTGGGAAGTTCCAGCTAACCGGAATTCCGCCGGCGCCCCGCGGTTTGCCTCAGATCGAGGTCACATTCGACATCGATGCGAATGGGATCCTCAACGTCTCGGCCAAGGATCGTGCGACAGGAAAGGAGCAAAAGATCCGGATCGAGGCTTCGTCGGGTCTCTCCGACACGGAAATCGATCGAATGGTACGGGATGCCGAAGCTCACGCGGCCGACGATGACGAGCGTAAGAAGAACGTCGAGGCTCGTAACACGCTGGACTCTCTGGTCTACCAGGTCGAAAAGGACTCCGACGAGTGGGGGGACAAGGTAGGAGAAGCCGAAAAGGGTCGCCTCGAGAATGCGGTCGAAGCTGGGAAAGAGGCGCTCAAGTCCGATGACCCGGCCAAGATGAACGAAGCCAGGGACGAGCTGATGCAAGCCTTTAGCGCAGCTGGCCAGCAGGTATACCAGGCCCAGGCGGCGGACGCTGAGAGCGCAGGTGCAACCGTAGACGAAGAGCCGGCGTCAAATGGAGAAGAGGAGGAAGAGGACGTGGTTGAGGCGGACTTCGAGATCGTGGAGGACGAGAAAGCCTGACCGCTTGGGGGACTGTCGGGCGCGGACCCAGGGCCGGGACCCCGTGTACTACAGCCCGGGAAATGGGGCTAGGAGTTCCGATAGGGAACTCTGACCTTGAATGCTCGCCACGAATGACTATGGGAGTCGCAAACATGTTCGATCCGCTACGGTCCAAGACCCGAATAGTGATCTACACAGTCATGGCCTTCGTACTGGGGATCGGCGGGGCATCGGCGCTGGGATGGACGTCTCTGACGGCGATGCCCGCGATTACGCAGGCACCTCAGATATCCGATGCAGCGATTCAACCCGCGTTGGATTTGAGCGACGCGTTCGTGAACATCTCAGAGGCCGTTACCCCAGCTGTCGTGCGGATCGAGGCGGAGCGCCCTGGGAGGCTGGCCTCACGGAACCAACCTCCGAGCCAAATACCGGAAGAGTTTCGACAGTTCTTCGACAACCCAAATCAGGCGCCCCAAGGAGAACCTCCTCCCCAAACAGCGGGAGGCAGCGGCTTCATCGTCAGTTCTGACGGCTACATCCTCACGAACGATCACGTCGTCGGGGATGCGACGCGTATTCGGGTGTACCTCTCCGACCGGAGAGAATATACCGCTGAGCTCGTAGGGACGGATCCCACGACGGACGTCGCAGTCATCAAAATCGAGGATGCCAACCTCCCGATTCTTAGTCTGGGCTCGTCCAACGACCTCAGGGTCGGGGAGTGGATTCTTGCCGTTGGGAACCCGGGTCTAGGGGGTGGATCAAGACTCGACTACACGGTTACGTCGGGGATCGTCAGTGCGATCGGTAGGTCTCTCACCCTTATTCAGAACGAGTTACGGCGGGATGAGGAATCAAGAGAGCGAGCCCCGTTTGCGATCGAGGACTTCATCCAGACGGACGCGGTGATTAACCCGGGGAACTCGGGAGGTCCGATGGTGGACCTTCGGGGCCAGGTGGTAGGGATCAACTCAGCGATCGCATCCCGCACGGGATACTACCAAGGATACGGCTTCGCTATCCCCATCGATCTGGCAAAACGGATCATGGAGGATCTTGTGGAGCTCGGCGAAGTTCGGCGGGCATACCTCGGAGTCTCGATGCAGGAAGTCTCGACCGTGGATGCCGAGCTCTACGGACTACCCCGTACGATGGGAGCTCTCGTTCAGAGCACGGTCGGCGGAAGTCCAGCCGCGGCGGCCGGCTTACAACAAGAAGACGTGATCGTCGGGATCGACGGAGTGGACATCGAACGCCCCAGTCAGCTACAGCTCTTGATCGCGCAACGTCGACCCGGAGAGGATGTGGCGGTCGGTTTCTTCCGTGACGGGGAGCGTCGAGAGGTCGATGTCCAGCTTGGTACGGCTCCGCTCGGACCTCAAACCGTTGAGGCGGCGGCGCCGACGGTGAGCTCGCAGTCACTGATCGGAATCGATGTGATGCCCCTCGACGAAGCCACCGCGGAACAACTTGGGTATGACGCACCGGGCGGGGTGGTGATCGGCGGGGTAACTCCCGGCGGGCCGGCATCCAGGGCCAGGGTCGGACGAGGGCAGAAGCTCCTAGATGTCAATCGCGAGCCGGTTGAGACTGTGCAAGACGTCGAAGAACTCTTGGGAGACCTCCAGCCTGGGGATATCGTGTCCCTTCAGCTGGGGTCAGCCAACGGGGGTTCGAACATCGTGAACCTCCGCGTTCCACAGTAACTAGTTGGGCCCTGGTGCGTGAGGGATCCGCGCCGCTGAAAAAGGGCGCGATAGAGTTCGACCTGAGGGCCTGGAGCACGCGCGATATTGCGGCTTCGGGCCCTTCGTTTTGGGCCGGAATAGCCAGCAAAGTACTTGTTGATACCCCTTCCGGCCACGGTTATGTTTTTTTTCTGGTATTCACACCGCGTGGATCGAGCCGCGAAAGTGGCGGAATTGGTAGACGCGCGAGACTTAGGATCTCGTGGCCCATGGCCGTGGGGGTTCGAGTCCCCCCTTTCGCACTAACTAGCGTCGTCCGCTGAACCCCCTCAACGGCCTTCCGATGCCCTTAGACATCTCCATGCTCGACGTCTCGGTCGCGGAAGGGGAACGGTGGCGTCGTACTCTCAAGATCACAGTCCCGTCGGATCTCGTTCAGGCCGAGCGAAAAGCGGCCGTGAAGAAACTCTCGTCAAGACTGAAGCTGCCCGGTTTTCGGACCGGGAAGATCCCCCCGGCAATGGTCGAGAAACGGTTCGGCCCCGCCGTGGAGAAAGAGGTTCTCGACCAGGTGATCGGGGAAGCATATCGAGGTGCGTTGGAAGAAAGCTCCCTCCGCCCGATTAGCGAGGGTGAAATCGGTGAGATCAACTACCAGCCAGAATCTGACCTAAGATTCGAGATCTCGTTCGACGTCGCTCCCCAGGTAGAGCTTGCCAGGATTGGCGGCTTCCAGGTGAAGCGCCCAGCGGTTGAGGTCTCGGAAGAGCAGGTCGAAGCCGTGCTCACCCGCATCCGAGAACATGAGGGAACTTGGATGCCGGTGGAGACGGGAAGCCCCGACGACGGGGATCTAGTCTCCGTCCGAATCCAAAGGCTCGAAGAGGAGGAGGGCGAACCCCGACCCTATGAGTTCGTCCTTGGGAGAGACCAGGCGATCCCGGATGTGGAGAACTCCATCCGCACACTCGATGTCGGAGGTTCTGGAGAGTTCACGGTTCAATTCCCCGAGGCGGCGGAGGGGGATCAGCCTAGGGAAGTGGAGCAAGAATTGAAGATTACTCTCGAAGGTCGTAAGCGTCTCGAGCTCCCTGAGCTCGACGATGCGCTTGCCTCAGCCGCCGGGGATTTCGAGACTCTCGATGAGCTGGTGGAAAAGGTCCGAGAGGATCTCTCCAAGGAAGCCGAGCGTGAATCGGAGACAGAGATTCGGGGAGCGCTTATGGAACAAATCCTCTCGGCGAACCCATTCGAGATACCGGAGTCGATGGTGGATCAGTATGTCCGCTCGGCTCTAGGCGACCCGAATGACCTCCCGGATGAGCAGTTCGCCGAGGCAAAGGAGCAGTTGCGGCCGAGGGCAACCCACACTGTCAAGCGTCACATCGTCATCAACCGCGTAGCGGAGGATCAAGAGCTCGCTGCCTCGAGCGAAGAGGTGGACGCCCGCATCGAAGAGATCGCTGAAAGGACGGATGCGACGCTCTCCGAGGTTTACTCGCGCCTGCAGAAGTCCGGACAGCTCGACCACCTTGAAAGGGAGATCACGGAACGGAAGGTCTTCGAGTTCCTACAAGAGCAGTCTGAAATCATGGAGCCGGCATAGAACGCCGGCCCGCACCCGAATTAGAAACCCGGATCGAACGCAATGCCTATCTACCCTCCGTATGTTATCGAGCGCACAAGCCGCGGGGAGCGGAGTTACGACATCTTCTCTCGCCTCCTCATGGATCGCATCATCTTCCTCGGGAGCGCGATCGATGACACGGTAGCAAACATTATCGTGGCGCAACTGCTTTTCTTGGACGCCGATGATCCAGAGCGAGATATCTACCTGTACATCAACTCGCCGGGCGGCAATGTATACGCGGGGCTGGCGATCTACGACACGATGCAGCATCTGCGGGCACCGGTGTCCACATTCTGCGTGGGGATGGCCGCATCGATGGGCGCAGTCCTCTTGGCGGGCGGCGGAGAAGGAAAACGGAGCGCGTTGCCTAACTCGCGGATTCTAATTCATCAGCCCTCCTCCGGATATCAGGGCACCGCAGCGGACATCGAAATCGCGGCCAAGGAGGTGTTGGGCATCAGGGAGCGCCTCAACAGCATTCTAGCGAAACACACAGGCCAGCCCGAGACGAAGGTCGCGGACGATGTGGATCGCGACTACTTCATGAGCCCGGAAGACGCCGAGGCGTACGGACTGATCGATCGAGTCCTCTCGGATCGTGACGCAGTGGAGAAACCGAAGGACTCGGAGGACACGGGTGAGTCAGCATGAACGGGTCTCGATCCACGAGTGCCCAAGGCCACGGGGTGTGAACGATGTCGACTGACAAGCACCTGCGGTGCAGCTTCTGCGGAAAATCTAAGGATTCCGTTCGGAAGTTCATCTCTGGTCCGAGCGTCTACATCTGCAATGAGTGCGTCGCGCTCTGTAACGAGATTCTTGCAGAGGACGAGGACCGTTCTCGTCCAGAATCCTCTGTCCCCTCGCTCACTCCGCATGAAATCAAGGAAATTCTGGACCAGTACGTCATCGGGCAGGAAGAGGCCAAGAAAGCCTTAGCCGTCGCCGTGTATAACCACTACAAGCGGGTTACCCATCAGGGCGTCCTGGACGAAGTAGAGGTGGAGAAGGCCAATATCTTGTTGATGGGTTCGACAGGTGTTGGGAAGACGCTCCTCGCCCAAACGTTGGCGCGTCTATTGAATGTCCCTTTCACGATCGCGGACGCGACAACCCTTACTGAGGCCGGATACGTGGGCGAGGATGTCGAGAACATCCTCGTCCGTCTTCTTCAGTCCGCGGACTACAATGTTACTGAATGCCAGCGGGGTATCATCTACGTCGATGAGCTGGACAAGATCTCGCGCAAGTCCGAAAACCCGTCGATCACCAGGGACGTATCCGGAGAGGGGGTCCAACAAGCTCTGCTCAAGATTCTCGAGGGAACGATTGCCTCGGTGCCTCCGCAAGGAGGCCGAAAACACCCCCAGCAGGAATACATACAGATCGACACCCGCAACATCCTGTTCATTTGCGGGGGGGCCTTCGACGGGCTGGAGAAGATCGTCGAATCGCGGCTCGGCCAACGGCGGATTGGATTTGGCGATGAGGAACTCGATGATGACGATGTCGCTCGCACTCAGCTGCTCTCCGGTGCGGAGCCCGAAGATCTGCAGCGATTCGGCCTCATTCCTGAGCTCGTCGGCAGACTCCCCGTTCTCGTCACGCTGGAAGAGCTGGACGAAACGGCGTTGGTCCGGATCCTTCAGGAGCCCAGGAACGCTTTGGTGAAGCAATACACGAAAATGCTCGAGTTAGAGGGCATCGGACTGACCTTTGATCCCGACGCCATTCGTGCGATCGCTCAGAAGGCCCTCGCCCGAGGCACAGGGGCACGCGGCCTTCGGGCGGTCATCGAGGGTGTCATGCGCGACGTCATGTTCGACATCCCCTCTCGCAGCGATATCCGGGAGGTGGTGGTTACACCTGAAGCCGTGGAGCAGGGGGTGGACCCCCTCCTGGTGTTCCACAACGAGGTCAGAAAAAAGGAGGCGTAGTCTTTTTCCCCCTGTGGAGGCATGCATGGAGGACGTGAAATCCTCTCCCACCCCCCTTGTGGCCCCGGACCGCTTTCCCACTGTAGGCCTCCGCGACCTCGTGTTTTTTCCTGCTATGGTCCTCCCACTCATCTTGGGCCGCGCCCGTTCGGTGGCGGCCCTGGAAGAAGCGACTGCAGGAGGCGCCGACGGCCGCATTCTCCTGCTCGCCCAGCGTGACGGTGGCTCGGATGAGCCGTCCGCCGGGGATCTGCATCGCGTTGGTACTGTCGCACGAGTGGTCAAATCGACACGATTGGAGGACGAGACATTTCGCGTGGTGTTCGAGGGGATTGAACGCGTCCGAGTTCAACGCTTTCTTCCCGGACCGGGTCCCTTTCGAACGGACGTCGTTCCTCTCAGCTACCCGGATCCAAGCGACGACCGCGCCGGCCCAGAGGTTACGGCGGTGGTTCGCAGGGCACAGCGGAGCTTTCGTGACTACGTACATATCCATCCGGACCTGCCGCCGGATCTAGCTGCTGGGCTACCGGAGATTGAGTCGCCGGACCGCATCGCGCATTGGATAGCGGGTCATCTTCTCATCGGCGCGGCAGAAAAGCAGGCCCAGCTCGAAGCACCCACTTTAGAGGCCGCATTCAGGGACTTGCTGGAGATCCTCGATCGAGAGCTCGAGATTCTCCAAATCGAGGACGACCTCGATCGTGGAATGCGAGAAAAGATCGACGACGACCGGCGAAAGCATTACCTGCAAGAGCACCTCAAGGCGATACAGCGAGAACTCGGTGATGGCCCCACGGAGTGGGGAGATCTCGAGGCGCAGCTCAAGGCTCTATCACTGCCGACGGCAGCGAGGGAGAGAGCCGACAAAGAGCTCGAGAGGCTGAAACACATGAGCCCGATCGCGCCCGAGGCCGGAGTGATTCGCGGGTACCTCGACTGTATCGCCGCACTCCCTTGGTCTGAGAGAACGGACGACAATTCTGCGATCCCTCATGCCAAGGCGGTGCTCGAGGGAGCACACTTCGGGCTCGAGGAGGTCAAAGACCGAATCCTGGATCACATCGCTGTGCTTTCGCTGGTTGGACAACTCAAGGGTCCGATCCTCTGCCTGGTTGGACCCCCCGGGGTAGGAAAAACGTCGCTCGGCCAGAGCATCGCCCGAGCACTGGACCGCCGATTCGTACGGGTAGCGTTGGGAGGTGTGCGGGACGAGGCTGAGATCCGCGGGCATCGACGAACGTATGTCGGGAGCCTCCCTGGTCGGATCTTACAAGGCATGCGTCGGGCCGGATCGCGAAACCCCGTCTTCCTTCTCGATGAAGTGGACAAGCTCGCGAAGGACGGACTCGGCGATCCATCCGCAGCCCTGTTGGAGGTTCTGGATCCAGAGCAAAACCGAACGTTCCAAGATCACTACTTAGAGCTGGAATTCGACCTTTCGGATGTGCTGTTCGTGGCTACCGCGAACACGTTATCTGGAATCCCCGACCCTCTCCGTGACCGCATGGAGGTTATCCGGATACCAGGCTATCTCGATACCGAGAAACGGGCAATCGCTACAGACTTTCTGATCCCGGAGCAGCTCGGGCGGCACGGGCTGTCAGCCAAAGAAGTCCGGATCCCCCCGAATGCAATCGACGAGATCATCGCGTACTACACACGTGAGGCGGGCGTCCGCGAGCTAGATCGCATGCTCGCGCGTGTGGCTCGAAAGATGGCGCGCCGGGTGGCCGAAGAAGGCCCAGACGAGCGCGCTCGAGTGGACTTGCGCGCGGAAGACCTTGGCAAGTTTCTTGGACCCCGGAGACACTATCACACCTCCCCGGAGGAGGGTCTCGATCGTGTCGGCATGGCGACTGGACTCGCATGGACGGTCGCAGGTGGTGAGGTTCTCGAGGTCGAGGTGTCCGCAGTTCCCGGGAGCGGAGCCATCCAATTGACCGGCACGCTGGGCGACGTGATGAAGGAATCGGCTATAGCCGCGGTCACGTTCTCCCGAGCTCGAGCTCGGGAACTCGGGCTAAGGACTCGCTTTCATCAGGACCTGGACCTCCACATTCACATTCCTGAAGGCGCCACGCCTAAGGATGGACCGTCCGCCGGGATTACGATCGCAGCGGCATTGATATCGGCGCTCATCGGCACACCGACTCGGCGCCAGGTGGCCATGACCGGCGAAATCACACTTCGCGGCCGGGTCCTCCCCGTAGGTGGGATCCAAGAGAAAGCCGTGGCGGCCATGCGAAGCGGTGTTCGGACCGTCATTCTTCCGGCTGGAAACGCTGACGAACTGGAGCTCCTCCCTCGTGAGGTCCGGGACCAGATTTCTTTCCAACCGGTCGAGCGTATGGAGCAGGTCCTCGACTTTGCCCTGTCCGTACCGCCAGGATTGGTCTCAACGGCCGATTCTTTCGCGAAAGAGCGGAGTCTCGGGCCGCTGGACTCCGGAACCCGCGTCTTGTGATCAAGATCAGGACCGTTGAGTTCGCGGGGACCCTTATGGATCCCGGCTCTGAGCTACCGGGAGATCTCCCGCAAATCGCATTCTCGGGTCGCTCGAACGTGGGTAAGTCGTCGCTCATCAACACGATCCTGGGCCGTACAAGGAAACGGATCGCCCACGTGTCGGGAACCCCGGGGAAGACTCAAGGCCTCAACTTCTTTCGGGTCAACGAAGACTTCTTCTTGGTCGACCTCCCCGGGTTCGGATTCGCCAGGGTGCCAGACCACGTTCGCCAGGGCTGGAAACCGCTTGTAGAGGGTTACTTGGCACGTGTGGACGGGCCTCGCGCGGTTGTTCATCTCGTTGATTCCCGACGATCCCTGTCCAAAGACGACCAGAGAATGCTTGGGTACCTGGCCGTGCTTCAGCTCCCCGCCCTTGTCGCGGTTACAAAAATCGACAAGCTGTCTTGGGAAAAACGAACGAAGGCGCTGCCAGGGCTGATCCAATCGATGGGGCTGGATCCCGAGCAGATCATTCCGTTTTCCTCCAAAACGGGGGAAGGACGCCTCGAACTCGTGGGCGCATTGGCAGATCTGCTCAGCGTGCAACGGATTCCGGTGTCGAATCAGAACCGATCATGATGACCTACAGGATGGGGGTTGGCGCCGCGTCCGTTTCATTCGCTCTCGTTGGATGTGGTCTTCTCTTTCCCGCCAACCCGGACAGGGCGCCTGCGAACCCAGAACTCGCTCAGGCCACGCTCGAGGGAGAGCGGGTCGACGATCTCCCTGCCGGCCGTGGCACGCTTCGGCAAAACGAGGTCTCGGTGACCCTACGGCGGGGTGAACTGCAAATCCGCGTGACACCTCTCGGCGAATCCGTGATCCGAGTTACGGCCCCCGATACCTACGAGCGCTTGGCTGCTCTGGGCCGGGGTCACCAGGAAATCTTCGCGGAGCAGACCGGAACCGCTGTGCCATTGCAACTCTTTCTCGTTTCACTGTTTTCCGAGTCGACCGAAGTCGCTTTTGAACCCGAAGCTCTGACATTGGTCAACCGAGGGTTAAGGTATCGGCCCACTGAGATCCGGGCCGTGACCCCAGGTTGGGACTCCCGGCTCCTCACTCCTCGACGCGCTCTGATGGCGGTCTACGCGTTTCCACATGATCTCAACCTGGAGTTGGAGATGGAGGTCGAGTACCAAGAGATCCGGAGTCGTGCGTGGCAGGATGTTCTTCCGTTGATTCAACGCGAACGGGCACGTCTGCGTGGCCGCACGGGCACCTTTTAATCTGCCGCTACCGGTCGATCCCGTATTTCTGGATTTTCCGATAGAGGGTCCGTTCTCCGATTCCAAGGCTTTCCGCAGCTTTTCTGCGATTCCCGTTGAACTCGCGGAGTACAGCGCGAATGGCCTCCTCCTCCATCTCGTCCATCGTCATTCCTACACGAAAGACGGCGGTTTCCCTGTCCGGCTCAAGGGCGGGGGTCGGGGTCGCCTCGCCCAACTGTCCTATATCGACGACTACAGGGTCCGAACCCTCTCGCCCCTGCTTGCCCGCCGGCCGGACGCCCAATTCCACATCACCGCTGGAGAACCCGCGAATGGCGAGGGGTACGCTGGCCGGTCCGTCGAGTCGACCGTCCGTCTCCTCTCGGTAAACTTCGAACTCTCGTCGAAGCTGATCCATGTCGACACGTAGTTCTACCAGCGTCCGGAAGATGAACTCGAGTTCCGGCCGAACCCGACGTCCGTCGGCGCCAGTTTCCCGGCCCTCGCCGAATAGGCCGTCGTCGGAGGAAGTGATCGGAACCGGTAAGAGCCGGCTCTGTCGGTCCGGGAATCGAATCTCCGGGGGAATATCCTGAGGCCCGATCGGATCCCGGGGAGTGAGTACGACCATACTCTCGATGAGGTTGCGTAGCTCCCTCACATTGCCCGGCCAGTCGTATCCGACAAGCAGCTCCATCGCCTCCTCCGAGATTCCCGGAAAGGGGCGATCGAGGCGTTCGGTCAACTCGCGTACGAAGTGGCTCGTCAGTCGAGGCACGTCCTCCCGCCTCTTCCGGAGCGGTGGGAGTTCGATCCCAAGAACATTCAGTCGATAGAAGAGGTCCCGTCGAAATCGCCCCGCCGGAACCGAAGCACGGAGGTCCTGGTTCGTGGCTGCAATGATGCGAACGTCAACGTGGATCGGCTGCTGTCCTCCGACGCGGAGGAACTCGCGCTGCTCGAGAACTCGAAGGAGCTTCGTCTGGGTCGAGGGAGCCATCTCACCGATCTCATCCAGAAAGAGAGTCCCCTTGTCCGCCAGCTCAAAGAAGCCTTTGCGAGAGTCGATTGCGCCAGTGAATGCCCCCTTTTCGTGCCCAAATAGCTCAGATTCCAGGAGGGTCTCGGAGAGGGCCGCCACGTTCACAGCTAGAAAGGCCTGGTGGCGACGGGGAGACAGAGCGTGAATACCCCGAGCCACCAATTCCTTACCGGTTCCGGATTCGCCTGTTATAAGGACCGTGGACGGCACGGGCGCTATCTGAACGACACGCTCGAGCACCTCCCGCATCGCTTCTGACTCGCCGACAACCCCAGTCAAGCGCTGGAGCTTCCGTCGTTCCACATTTCTGCGTGCGAGAAGCACAAGTGCGTCGGGGTCGGGATCTGCTCCGAACGTCTCCTCTGCACCGAGCTCGTGCCCTCGGATCCCCCCGTCTTCGCCAGGAAAGGCCGTAAAGACAGGAATCTCGAAATCCTCATTCGCCCGACGAGCCCAGTGCTCAGCGTCAGCGTCACCCGTAAGCACTAGCAGGAGCGGCTCATCCTGCGATTCCAGCTCTGCCGGATCGGGGACCAAGTCAACTTCGTAGCCCCCCCGAACAAACGCCTCACGCAGGCGACCCGCTAGCGGGAGTCGATGGGTGCTGATAAGAATGGTTCCCATCATGGATTCGGCAGCGTCTGAGAGTGATGCCGAAAGTCGGTCATTCGCTGGAATGCGGAGGGTGCGGGTCGCGACGCCCACAAAGAAGGGCGGTCCCATGGGCGATCAAAGGCTGCAGCGCCGCCAGCCCGTCTTTTACTCCGCCGGGGCTGCCCGGGAGGTTCACGATAAGACACTCGCCCCGAAGGCCCACCTCGCCTCGTGAGAGGACTGAAAAAGGAGTCGACACTTCTCCCTTCCTTCGGAGCAACTCAGCCATCCCCACCACCGCCCGATCCATCGCCGCTCTCGTGGATTCCGGCGTACGGTCGCGCTCGGTAAAACCAGTCCCACCGGTCGTGAGCAACAAATCCACGTCGCCGGAGTCAGCCCATTCGAGGAGGACCGGAACGACGTTCGAGGTACCGTCAGCGACGACTCCTCTGCGAGCCACATCGTATCCGAGTTCGTTGCACCAATCGACGATGATCGCGCCGCTCTTGTCGTCTCCCTCACCGACCGCCAGTCGGTCGCTCACCGTAAGTACCCCCACCCGCAACGTTGACTGCACAGGAACGTTCACCGTTTGCGCGACCCGTCTCTATAAAAGGGAAGCTGAACCACCTTCCCCTGAAGGTCCTTTTTCCGAATCCGAATACCAACCTGCGCGCCCGATTCCACCAAGTGCATGGGTAGGTAGGCCAATGCGACCCCGGCATCCAAGGAAAGACTCACCGTTCCCGAGGTCAGGGATCCAACCACCTCGTCGTCCGAGATCACACGGTAACCGGGGCGCGGGAACCCCCTTTCTGACATTTGGATCCCGACGAGTTTTTTCGAGAGTCCAGCCTTACGCTCCTTCGCGAGTGCCGAGCGGCCCAGGAAACGGCGCTTTCCTAACTTGACGACCCATCCGAGCCCTGCTTCAAGGGCCGAATGTTCCTCATCGAGATCCGCGCCCGACAACGGGTAGCCCATCTCGAGACGAAGAATATCTCGCGCGCCTAGGCCAGCGGATATCAGGCCGCGATCCGACCCCGCGTCGAGCAAGTCCACCCATAGTTCTCGAGCCCTCCCCCATTCAAGGTAGAGCTCGAAGCCATCCTCGCCGGTGTATCCCGTTCGGGACACGATGACGTCTACACCCGAAATCTGAGCTCGTAGGAAGTGGAAGGGCTTCAGCCCTTCAAGGCCCACCGCGACCAGCCGACGCAAAATAGCAACGGCTTCTGGCCCCTGAAGGGCCAATAGGGCGTAGTAACCCGACAGATCGTCGACGCTCACGTCGAAGTTCGCTTGGTGCGATCGAATCCACCGAAGATCCCTCTCGCGGGTGGCAGCATTGACCACCAGCAGATACTCCGACTCGTCCATGCGGTAAACGACTAGGTCGTCGATAATGCCGCCGTTTTCAGCACAGATCAACGAGTACTGCGCTTGTCCAACTTCTAAATGCGCAGCGTCGTTCACGGTAAGGTCCTGGACGAACTCGAGCGCGTCCGGGCCCGAAATCTGAAATTCGCCCATATGGCTCACGTCGAAGAGCCCAGCCGCCTCCCTCACAGCACGGTGCTCAGCTCGGATCCCCGCGGGGTACTGCACGGGCAAACTGAACCTGGCGAACTCCACCATCCTCCCCCCAAGGCGCTGGTGTTCTTCGTACAACGGAGTTTTTCGGAGTCCGTGGGTCATCCTAGGATTTGATGGATTGAGGGAAAACAGCGGGCGGCCAATCGTCTTTCTGGCGTTAAGCCATCAACAAGAGCAAGAGGGCCTTTTGCGCATGGAGGCGATTCTCCGCCTCTTCAAACACCCGGGACTGGGGACCCTCAATCACGTCAGCCGTCACTTCCTCCCCTCGATGGGCAGGGAGACAATGGAGAAAAACCGCCCCTGGCCGCGCCTTGGCCATCAGCGAAGCGGTGACCTGATACGAGGCGAACTCCCTCGCCCGACTCTCCGAAGCACCCTCCTGGCCCATCGAGGCCCATGTGTCGGTGCACACCGCATGAGCTCCTCGTACTGCCTCAATCGGATCGCGAGTCAACGACACCCTCGCTTCTGATTGGGCCTCTTCGAGAATGGTCGCATCCGGTTCATGACCATCGGGCACGGCCAATCTCAATTCGAAGCCGAGACTCCTCGCCGCGTTGATCCATGAGTTGGCCATGTTATTCCCATCGCCGATCCAGGCAATGGTCAGATCCTCTAGATCCGACCCAAATTCCTCCCACAGGGTGAGCAGATCCGCGATGAGCTGACACGGGTGAACTAGGTCTGTGAGCCCGTTGATCACCGGAACGGAGGAGTACCGGGCCAGCTCCTCGACCTCCCTTTGAGCGAAGGTCCGGATCATTATCCCGTCGAGATACCGAGATAGTACGCGGGCCGTGTCGGGGATGCTTTCTGCGTGCTTCCCCCGCCCGAGGTGGGTCTTGTCGGCGGGGAGGAAGATCGCGTGTCCTCCAAGCTGAAACATTCCCGCCTCGAAGGAGACCCGCGTGCGAGTCGAGTGCTTTTGGAAGATCATCCCCAGGGTCTTTCCACGAAGGGCACTATCCGGTCCCTCCTCGCCCTTCAGCCTCGACGCCTGCTCGAGCAGATCCTGGATCTCCTTCGCTGATAAGTCTCGGAGCGTAAGGAAGTGACGGATCTTCGACAATGAGCGCTTCCTTAAAGCCTAGAGGATGTATTTTCGAAGATCTTCATCCTCGACGATCGAGGCGAGATTCCGCCGTACGAACTCCCGGTCCACGAGGAGATCGGTGCAGTCGGCGTTATTGGGTAGCTCAAACAACAATGTTTCGAGAAGGGTCGTCATTACGGTCTGTAGTCGACGGGCTCCAATGTTCTCCATCCGCTCATTCAACTCGAATGCAATCCGGGCGATCTCCTTTACCCCATCTTCGGAGAACTGGATCTTCGCTCCGTCTGCTTCAACGAGCGCGCCATATTGATGGACCAGAGCGTTTTGAGGCTCGGTGAGGATACGCACGAAGTCCGCTTCCTCGAGCGGCTTCAGTTCCACGCGGATCGGGAATCGGCCCTGGAGTTCTGGGACTAGATCTGACGGTTTGGAAACGTGAAAGGCGCCCGCCGCTATGAAGAGGATGTGATCCGTTCTGACGAGCCCATATTTCGTCTGGACGTTCGATCCTTCGACAACGGGGAGAAGATCTCGCTGGACCCCCTCTCTGCTCACATCGGGGCCTGCCCCCCCCCGCTCACCTGCCACCTTGTCGATCTCATCCAGGAAGACGATGCCGGTTTCCTCGGTCCTTTCGAGGGCCTCGTTCACGACCTCATCCATATCGACCAGCCGGTCCAGTTCCTCCTGAACGAGGATGCGTCGAGCCTCTGACACCTTGACCGATCGCCTCTTGGATCGCTTCGGCAGCATCTCTTGGAGCATTTCCGTGAGGTTGTGATCCATCCCCTCTCCACCCATCGGAACCATCATTCCCTCGAGGCTAGCCGTTTGCTGAACGTCGACGTCGACCACTCGGTCGTCGAGTTTGCCCGCAAGGAGAAGAGCCCGAAGCTTTTCTCGGGTGCGATCTCGGCGGTCTTCCAAGGAGAAGGTGCCGTCGATCGGCTGCACCTCTGCGTCGGTAGCCTTATTTCGGACGCCTGAAGGCCCTGCGACGAAGACTGGATCCGCAGATTCGGGCGTCGCCGAATCGGATTGTGGTGTGGGATCCGTCTGGGTCCTGGAGACCGTCTCGACCCTTACGCCGTTTTCCTGCTTCACCGGTGGAAGCAAAAGGTCTAGCAGCCTTTCTTCTGCCGCGGATTCGGCCAACTCCTCTACTTCGTCTTCCCGCTCTGCACGAACCAGGTTGACGGCCGTGTCCACGAGATCGCGGATCATGGACTCGACGTCACGACCCACATATCCCACCTCCGTGAACTTTGATGCCTCTACCTTCACGAACGGTGCGCCTGCCAGGCGGGCCAGCCGCCGCGCAATCTCTGTCTTACCGACGCCCGTAGGACCGATCAGGATGAGGTTGTTCGGAAGTATCTCCTCCCGCAGCTCATCGGGAACGCGCTGCCTTCGCCATCGGTTCCGGAGAGCAATCGCGACTGCCTTCTTGGCATCTCCCTGACCAATGATGAACTTGTCCAATTCCACCACGATCTGCCGAGGGGTAAGCTCATCCATCCACCCCGCCTCCGGGGCTTCAGCGGGGGCGGCGGCGCCCGTGGCAGCCAGCTCGGTCGTCACGATTCCGCCCCATCCTCGGGGAGCTGGGCCTTGGTCTCGCTCGCTTCGCCGAGCTCCATCACTGTGATCTGCCGATTGGTGTAGATGCAGATTTCAGCTGCGATCTCGAGAGCATCGGTTACGATTTCCTTAGGGGCAAGCTCGGTTCTCGAGCGGAGAGCACGGGCAGCGGCTAGAGCGTACGATCCCCCTGAGCCGATGGCAGCAACGGATGCCTCTGGCTCCAGAACGTTGCCGTCTCCACTGACCATGAACAGGTGCGCGCTGTCCGCAACGAGAAGAAGGGCATCCAGTCGTCTAAGGTAGCGGTCCGTCCGCCAGTCTTTGGCGAGCTCAACGCACGCCCGCGTAAGATTTCCGGGATACCGCTCGAGCTTCTCCTCCAGTTTCTCGAAGAGGGTAAAGGCGTCCGCTACGCCGCCCGCGAACCCCGCCAAGATTCGACCATCCCTTAGTGTTCGGACTTTCGTGGCACTCGCCTTCACCACAGTGTCGGCCATGGTCACTTGGCCATCGGCACCCATCGCTACAGCATCACCACGTCGAACGGCCAATACGGTTGTCGCACGGACTTCAGTACGGGTCATGGTCGTTGTTCTCTGGGACGCTGTCGGCACATCAGCAATGGGTATCAGGCACGCGGATGTGCGGCCTGGTAGACTCGACTCAGACGCTCCTTCGAAGTGTGGGTGTAGATCTGAGTCGTGGACAACGACGCGTGTCCGAGGAGTTCCTTGACGGCCATGAGGTCAGCACCGGCATCCAATAGATGCGTAGCAAACGAGTGGCGAAGGGAATGGACCGAGACTCGATCCTCACCACCCACTTCTCGGATCAGGCTGCGCACGCACCGTTGGATCGACCGGCGTGAGAGTCGCCCGCCTCGTTGGTTCACGAGTAGGGGACCCTGCATAGAAGAGCCCACGATGTCGTTTCGTCGAGGAGCATATCCTCGCAAGGCCCGGAGAGCTGAGGCCGTTAGAGGGACAATCCGTTCCTTGCGTCCCTTTCCACGCACACGCACCTGTCCCCCAGCCTGATCAATCTCGTCGAGGTTCATCCCGTGAAGCTCTGACAGTCGGATCCCGCTCCCGTACAGAAGTTCGAGAACAAGAAGCGTCCGGGCGCCGGTGAGCGTATCCTCTTCCGCTCTCTGCTCGGCCACGGAGAACAGCTGTTCAGTCGCGCGACGTGCCAAATGCCCAGGTAGGCGCCTGTCGCCACGGGGAGACCGAATTCCGCGAGCCGGGTTGACCGAGATCCGCTCATCATGATGCAGGAAGCGGAAGAAGGTCCTTAGGGCTGAGAGCTTGCGGGCGATCGTGCGCTTTGAGAGGCCCTCGTCGTGGCAGGAGCCTAGGAAACTCCGGAGCGTCAACCGATCGACCCCGGCCCACCCCCATGTCGGCGTACCGAGGTACCCGGTAGTGAAGGTCTCGAAATTTCCGAGGTCTCGCTCGTACGCGGCGATAGTGTTGGGAGATAGTTGCCGCTCGTGCGACAGGTGCCGCAAGAAAACGCGGATCTCCTCTCTCATACGAGACCGCCCTCCGGCATGACCGCGCGAGCGGTGCCTCCAGCCTCGTCGAGGGCTCCGTGCCAAGGGGTTTCATGATCGGCTGGACTCATCCGCTTCGCGGGCACCTCTCCGATCGCATCCAGCCATTTGCCGAAGTCTTGGGCGGCCCGGCGCGCCAGACGCTCGCGCTTCGCCCGTTTGTCCCGCACCCGATCGGTGAGCGGGTCAACAAGACCCCAGTTGGAGTTCATAGGCTGAAAATGCTCAGGCTTACTCTCCGAGAGATATCTAAAGAGACCCCCCAACATTGTGGTGGTCGGCGGGAGTACAGGGTCCTGACCCCGAAGGATTCGGTCGAGGTTTAGACCTGCCATGATTCCGGACGCGGCGGACTCGGTATAACCTTCAACGCCCGTGAGCTGGCCCGCGAAGATCACGTCGGGACGACCCTCCAGGGATCCGTGCCCGGTCAATCGTCCGGGGAAATTCAAATAGGAATTTCGATGAATGGACCCGAGACGGAGGAATTCAGCCTCCTCCAAGCCCGGAATCATCCTGAACACCCGCTCTTGCTCTCCAAGACGCAATCGTGTTTGGAACCCCACCAGGTTCCACATTTGCCCCGCACGATCCTCGCGCCTGAGCTGGGCAACCGCGTGCGGGCGACTGCCGGTCCGCGGATCCTGTAGACCCAATGGCCTCATCGGCCCAAACCTGAGCGTCTCCGGCCCGCGGGCGGCCATCACTTCAATCGGGAGGCACCCCTCAAAATAGGGAACCTGATCCCAGTCGTGTTTACCCTCATGAATGTCGGCCTCCACCACGGCCCCGACGAATCGCTCATACTCGCCCCTCGAGAAAGGGCAGTTCAGATAGTCCGGATCCTGCTCCCATCTGCCCTGGGCAAACACGACGCTCCGATCGAGGGACTCGACGTCGACGATCGGAGCGATGGCGTCGAAGAACGCGAGCCCTTGATCCCCTAGCTCATCCCGTATCGCCGCCGATAGGGAATCTGACGTCAGTGGGCCCGTGGCAATGATCGCCGGCCCTTTCGGGATCTCGGTGACCTCCGACCGTTGGATGCGGATCCGGGGCTCGCTCTCTACCCGACGTGTCATCTCGGCGGAGAAAAGCTTTCGGTCCACGGCGAGAGCGGCGCCCGCAGGGACACGTGCCTCGAGAGCGGACCGCAAGAGAAGGGAACCGAGCGCGGCCATCTCTCTCTTCAGCTGCCCGTGGGCGTTGCACGGATCCTCACTCTTGAAGGAGTTTGTGCAAACCAACTCGCCGAGCGCAGCTGATCGGTGGGCGGGAGTCGCTCGTGAGGGGCGCATCTCAACGAGCCGGATGCTCCGTCCACGCCCAGCCAGCTGTAGAGCCGCTTCGCACCCGGCGAGACCGCCTCCGACGACGACTATCTCAGAATCAACCACTTCCGTCGCTTTCGGATTTCTTCCCCCTGGGAGGACCTTTCTTTCGGGATGATCCCTTCCCCGACTTTTGTCCCCCTTTCTTTCGACCCTTCCGCGCAGCCGCATCGGCCAACATCCGAACGCCTTCCTCTATGGTTATGGACTCAGGATCGGCGTCCTTCGGTAGGCTCGCGTTCACGCTGCCATCCGTAACGTAAGGCCCGTAGCGCCCATCGATGATCCTCAGCGGAGCAGCCGATGCGGGGTGGTTTCCAAGCTCTTTGAGGACCGTCTGGCCAGCCTTCTTCGCTAGGAGTTCCAGCGCTTCTTCAAGCGTGACCGTGAAGAGCTGATCGGCGTCCTTCAGGCTCCGATAGGTACGGTTCCTCTCGACGTAGGGGCCGTACCGGCCCAGCCCGGCCATTACGGGCTCGCCAGTGACTGGATCCGTCCCAACCGTCCGTGGAAGAGAGAGGAGCTTGAGAGCATAGTCGAGGTCGACCGACGCTGGCTCGCACCCTTTCGGCAGGCTCATTCGCGGCGGCCGGTTCTTGGGGTCTTCCCCCTTTTCGCCGAGCTGCACGTACGGCCCGTACGGCCCATCCTTCAAGTACACAGCAGCTTGTGTGTCGGGATCCTCGCCCAAGAGCAAATCCTCGGGCCGACCCTCGGAATTGTCGAGGGAGCGGGTGTTCTGACACGCGGGGTAGGCGGAGCAACCGAGGAACCGGCCGAACCGGTTCCATTTGACGAGCATCGGGCTCCCACATTTCTCGCAGACTTCACCTTCAGCCGCCAGGATCTCCTTGACCATTTCTTCCGAGGTGGCTTTGCCTCTTTCGAGCCTCTCTTGGAACTGGGGATAGAAACCGGCGAGCACCTCTCGCCAATCCACTTCTCCCAACTCGACTCGGTCCAGTTCCCCCTCCATTCGAGAGGTGAAAGCTGGATCGAACACGTCGGGGAAGGCCCTGACAAGGAGCTTTGCCACGGTATCTCCGAGCGGTGTGGGGGCGAATCTCCGCTCCTCCATTTCCACGTACCCACGATCCCTGATCGTCGAGAGAATCTGCGCATAGGTAGACGGCCGGCCGATCCCTCGTTTCTCCAGTTCACGAACCAAGCTGGCTTCCGAGAACCGAGCGGGCGGTTGAGTGAAGTGCTGCTTGGGTTCGATCCTGTCGAGCTCGGCGAGATCACCAGTCGAAAGATTTGGCAAAGGCTCCAGATCGCCTAGGGTCCGGTGATCGCCCGTCTCTGTTGCTTCCTGGTATAGTCGGGTGAAGCCGTCGAATTTCACGACAGAGCCGGTGGCCCGAAAGCGATACGCCTTCCCATCCCTGCCGAGTATGTCAAAATCGGCAGTGGTGGTGTCATAGATCGTTGGCAGCATCTGTCCTGCGACGAACCTGAGCCAAATGAGCTCGTACAGTGCGGCTTCAGGACCCTCTAAGTACCCCTTCGCTTCGACGGGATGCAAAGAGGGGTCCGTCGGTCGGATCGCCTCGTGCGCCTCCTGCGCGCCCCTTTGCTGTTTGCCAGTCCAAAGTCGAGGTGAGGATGGCACGTACTCGCTTCCGAATTCCGATTCGACCCAGACACGTGCTCCCGCAGCGGCTTCGGCTGACACCCTCGTCGAATCGGTTCTCATATACGTGATGAGACCGACTGCCCCTCGGGTGCCCATCTCCACTCCCTCATATAGACGCTGAGCGGACCCCATCGTCCGACGCGCAGAGAACCGTAAGCGCTTCGCGGCCTCTTGCTGTAAAGTCGATGTAGTAAAAGGCGGAGGAGGGTTCTTCCGCCGTTCTCGCCGCTTGACTTCAGTCGCTTTGAACGGCCGTCCCTCGACGTCGCTCAGGACTCCAGCAGTCTCCGATTCCGTCGAAAGTGTGAACGCCTTCCCCGCGATTGTGTGCAGTTTCGCTTCGAATGGCTGGTCGTCCTTCTTAAGCTGGGCGGTGACCGACCAGTATTCTCTGGATTGAAAACGACCGATCTCGTCCTCCCGCTCGCAGACGAGTCGGAGAGCAACGGTCTGGACGCGGCCTGCGGAGAGGCCTGGACGGATGGGCTTCCACAAGAACGGTGAGACCTGGTATCCAACGAGTCGATCTAGGATTCGGCGGGCTTGTTGTGCCTCGACCTTCCTCATGTCCAGCGAACCTGGAGCCTCCAGCGCGTTAGAGATTGCAGACTTCGTGATCTCCCTGAACTCGACCCGCTGGAAGCGCTCAGGCTGCTTGCCGAGGCCGAGGTGATCCGCAACGTGAAAGGCGATCGCCTCGCCTTCTCGATCGGGGTCCGTAGCGAGAATCACGGTGTCAACGTCTCGGGCCCGTCGCTTCAGCTCACTCAGTACCTTGGCTTTTCCGCGGATCGTGACATATCGGGGCTCAAACCCCTTTTCGACGTCCACGCCCAATTCTTTCTTTGGCAGATCCCGCACGTGCCCGACGGACGCCGCGACGTCAAAGCCGCGGCCCAGATAGCGACCGATCGTCCTGGCCTTGGCGGGTGACTCCACCACTACCAGATGACGACGACTATTCCCGTTTCCCTTCGGCATTAAATCCTAGCGGCAAAGTGAAGAGCGGCCTCCGCCCTCATGCTTGGAGAGGCCGCTCAGGATCCGTCCGGAGACGGTCAATGACCCGTTGAACGACGTCCCGGGGAAGGTGGAGGTCCGTGTCCACCCACCAACCGGCCTTGCGATAGTACGGCTCTCGGACCGCTATGAGTTCCCGAATCCGAGCCAATGGGTCGGGCACGTCCAGAAGCGGCCTTCGTGTCTTGCTCTCGCTGACTCGATCCAGCGCCTTCTCGGAAGAAACCTTTAGCCATATCGAGAGAGTTCCGAAAGTGACTCCCTCTAGCCGACTATCTCGGCATGGCCAGCCCCCACCCGAGGCGAGCACCACTCCGTCTTCGGCCAGGATCTCATCTGCCAAAGCGTGTTCGACTTCGCGGAACGCCTCCTCACCGTCCTCCGAGAAGATCCGCGGGATGGTCCTTCCGTCGGCCAACTCTATGGCCTCGTCGAGGTCGACGAACCTCCATCCCATTTCGGCCGCAAGTAGCCGGCCAACCGTGGTCTTCCCGCTACCCATAAAACCTACAAGAAGGACCCGCTGAATCGGCCAGCCGGACGAGCCCCGGCGCGAACCTCCCTCGATGCCGTCGGAACCGGTCAGCGTTCGCCCCATCCACGCTCGGAGAGGTACGCGAGGTATCCCTCGAAGTTCCGGCGGAGTTCGCTTAGCGAGTCCCCTCCGAATTTCTCCAGAAAGGCATCCGCAACGGTGAGCGCAACCATGGCTTCCCCAACCACCGCGGCAGCAGGCACGGCGCAGACATCGCTTCGTTCGGTTGCCGCGGACTGTGCACTCCCGTCCCGTAGGTCTACGGAAGGAAGCCTGTGCTTCATGAGCGTCGAGATCGGTTTCATGGCGCCCCTGACCACGAGCGGCTCTCCGGTCGTCATTCCGCCCTCCACGCCACCCGCCCCGTTGGACGAGCGCGAGAAGCCCCCGGACCGGTCGGCCGCTTCTTCGAGGACGATGGGATCGTGGACGCGTGACCCTCTCCGATGGGCCCCCTCGAAGCCGAGGCCGATCTCAACTCCCTTGATGGCTTGAATCGACATGACGGCGCCCGCGAGTCGGCCATCCAGCTTCCGATCCCACGAAACATGGCTTCCCAAACCTACTGGGACCCCGCTTACAACGACTTCAAACACGCCGCCCAAGGTATCGCCTTCTTCCTTTGCCTGGTCGATCGCTTCCATCATGCGCGCACCGGCCTCCACATCCAACGTCCGCACCGGGGAAGCGTCCGCGGCCGTGTTAAGATCGTCGGGCAGAGACTTCGGGGGCGGAGCTTCGACGTCACCGATCGAACGGACGTGACTCCCTACCGCGATCCCGAACTCTGAAAGCAGGCGGCGTGCCACTGCAGCGCACGCTACTCGGGCGGCGGTTTCTCGCGCGCTCGCCCGTTCGAGGATGTCCCGAGTATCTCGGCGATCGTATTTGAGCACGCCGACGAGGTCAGCGTGGCCGGGCCTCGGCAGATACATCGCACGCAACGCCTTTGGGTTTTCGCCTTCGTGGGGGGGGAGCGGGCTCATTGCGACAGTCCAGTTCTCCCAGTCCCGGTTCCAGATGAGCATGCTGATGGGCGACCCAAGCGTTTCTCCCAATCGAACCCCCGAGAGGATCTCCGCTCGATCAGACTCAATCTCCATTCGCCGGCCCCGGCCATAGCCGCCCTGACGCCTCGCGAGGTGGGGATCTACGTCCCGCTCCATCTCGAGCGAGAGCCCGGACGGGATCCCCTCTAGGAGCGCAGTCAGGCCCCGGCCGTGCGACTCACCGGCAGTTCGGAAAGAGATGGGCGGCATTGGGGCACTCCAGCCAAGGAATGAAAAAACCCGGCGCGGGCCGGGTGCGAGTCCCCAGAGATCTTCGCGGTCCCCGCGTCAGACCTCTTACAGAAAAAAGGTGCCAGCGACCATAGCCTCTGTCCAGTGCCACCTGGTACTCGGGAGATCGAGGTCAGACCCCCTCGTGGGCCCTCACGGGGTGAGCATGACATTCACAGAGTCGATACTCGTGTTCCCGAGTTGGTCCCGCGCAATCACCCTGAGCCAGACGGTCTCCAGCGTGGTGTCCCCGGTCGGTTGCAGCCAGGCACCCTGCCCCACAAGCGTCGGCGATGGGAAGAAGTTGAACGTGCGAGCGGTGTATTTTAGGAACTGGTCGAACCTCGCGAAGCCGGGGTTAAACCGATACGAAACCCCATCGAACGAGATGCTAGCGACACCGCTTTGGTCCGGCCCTTCCGGCTCGAACGCGGTGGCGCGGATGAAAGTCGAGTCCCCCACAGTTTGACCGGAACCTGCCACGGGCGCCTCGATGATGATCGTCGGGGGGATCGTGTCGTGTACGACGCGAATCTGGACGGTATCGGCCCTCGCATTTCCCCACGCGTCGGTGGCCGTGGCGATGATGTGTACCGGCTCACTCGTCGCATCTGAGGTCGCGGTTAGGAACCTACGAACCAGGAGGCCGTTCGGGGATACATCGGGCGGATCGAACGTGATCGTCCGCTTGTTGAACCGGGGGACCGTGTTGAACGTCCCGAGTTCTGGATCCCCGCGGAATGCCAGACCCTCGAGCTCCAGGGTTCGAACGCCTGACATGATCGGCGCTGTGAGTTCCCAGAAGAACGACTCGACCAGAATCGAGTCTCCAATGCCCTTGATAGAGCCCGGGATTGGGCTTCGGATCTCCACAAATGGCGGTACATCATCGATGAGAAGCGAGATCTCGACGGAATCTCGAGAGACGTTCCCGTGCCGATCGTAGGCCACTGCACGGATGTACGCTGTCTCCTTCGTGCTGTCTGCCGAGGGAGCGAGGTTTCGCTGCAGGATCGTGTCCGAAATCGGAGTCCCGAAGGCCACGACGGTTGGCAAGAACCGCACGACGACCGTATCCGTGCCGAGGGTCGGGCTACCACGGTGTGCCACCCCGTCGATCCGAACACTATCGACGGCATCGTTGTCATGGATCCGTATCTGTGCGAACACCGGCTCCTGGGCCGGCTCCAGTGCCCCTGTATCAGGCGTGAGGACCTCTACCTCCGGAATGTCCACATCCGTGAGCGCAATTGGGACGGGCAGTGACATTGTGACAAGGCCAGCGTGGTCCACGGCAATGCCGACGACCACGGCCTGACCAAGTTCAAGATCGAAGGGCACGGTATAGAGGAGTGAGGTCACGATGTCGCTTCCGGTCTCGGGAACTCGCACCTCGGCGATCGTATCTCCTTGCAAATCAAGAATTTGGAAGCCGACCTCACTCAGTCCGATATTGTCTTGAGCGGCAATCGTGACCTCGATCTGGGTGCCTACACCGATCGTTGGACTATCTATTGAGATCGCCACCGCAGGCGGTGCGGTGTCAACGGTCCGGAGGGTTATGCTTGATAGGGGTCCAACGTTGTGCTGTGCATCGACGGCGTAGGCTTCGACGGTCCCAAGTGTGTCGGAAACAGCAGTGGGAATGGGAAAGTCAAAGGCCGCGGAAAAGCCGGAGAGGATTCCGGCCTGTCTGGCAACTTGCGTCTGTTCGAACGAACCGATTCTCACGGTAGCCACGATGGAATCCACTCGTACCAACCCGAGTGCGCTCACAGCCACCGACATCGAGTCCCCCGACTGCACGGAAGCCGGGATACTCAGGTCGATGATCTGTGGCCCGACCGTAATTGGCACGAACAGGTGAGTCCCCTCACAACCCCAGACCACGAGGGAGGCCAGGGCCGCGGTAACCAGTGCCCCCCTCTTCGCGCCCCCCCACCGTATCGTGGACATCGTTCCCAGATCTGCTCCTTAGATCCCTAGTTAACGCTGGATCTGGGGTGTGACCAGGATCATGAGGTCCCGTTGATTCACGTCTTGACGGGTAACACGGAAGAAGCGGCCAAGAAGAGGAAGATCCTGGAGAAGAGGGATCCCCGCGCTCGTCTCAGTAATCTCAGTGACCGTGAGTCCCCCGATTACTGCGGTTTCCCCGTCCTCGATCAGCATGCTCGTTTCGGCCTCTTGGACGTTGAAATTCACGCCGAGATCGGAGTCCAGGAGCTGTATCCCCGAGCGCTCGGCGCGAATCTGCATCCGAATCAAATTCCCGGCCGTCAGATGCGGTGTTACCTCAAGAATGACGTTCGCTCCGCCGCATCTCAAGGATTCTAGTTTCACTGGTCCCAAAATCCTCGACCGCGAACAGCACCTCGCGCCGTCGAATTTCGATGACCCTCACGTTGCCGACAGATTCGCCCGATCGGAGGCGGAACACACGCGTCGCTGGCTGGTCGCTCGTGGCACCGGGAGGTCGCGCGCCGAGCACCGCTATGGACCCATCCGTCCGGGGCGAGAGAACCACCCCCAACAGGACCATGTCCTGAAAACGTGGGCCCGTAGCCTCCTCTCCAGTCAGGGGCCGGAACGGGTTTCTCCGCTCAAACCCTGGATAGGTGAATACCTCGCGCTCGAACACCAACTGGATGCTGTCGGACGGCGATTCGTCGGTTTGAGCGGCCGATCCCCCGTCCGTCGACTCGGGCTGTTGCGGTTGCAGTCTCCCGGTGAACAGTGCGGCCGCTGACAGCAGGACGGCAACGGCTGCCCACACCCATAGAGCCCATCCACGTGCTCTCATCTCAGACCTCGCCTCCGCCTGAGGCGCCCACACCCATAGAGCCTACACCCGGAAGAACGTAGGTCTGGACTCTGAACCGAGCCGAGACTGGGGCAGTCATTTCGGTCCGCACGCTCCCCCCCTCAAACACCTCTAGTTCGAGGTCTACCGGAGTGATGATCCTCGGAAGAGACGCAACCGACGTCAGGAACCGTCCGACCGCATGGTAGTCCCCCACGACCGAGATTTGGTAACTCTGCAATACGTATAGATCACCGGGGTCGGAAGCTTCGGGGTTCAACCCAGTCAGATCAATCCCAGCTCTTTGCGCCTCCATCGTAATGGAGTTCATGAGAGCCGGAACTTCCTCACTCTCGGGGATCAACTGCTCAAGTCGGTCCACATGCCGTTCGTAGACGATGAGGCGTTCTTCCAGCCCGCTCCCACCTCGAGCAGCCATGACCTGGGCCTGAAGGTTTCGTGACTCAAGCTGTGAAAGGCGGGACTGAAGGAGATCGATTTCCTCCACCTGTGGGGTATACCAATACGTATGAACCACGTACAGGGCGACGAGGGCCATGACCCCAATCAAGAGGGCGATCTGCTTGGACTGCTCCTGGGGCAACAGCGCCATGGATCAGTCCCCTCCCTGGGCTTCCGGAGGTGAAACGGATGGACCAAAGAGGGGCACCGTCTCGACGATCTCAGGAGGAGGAGCCCGACCGGATGCCTCAAGAACGAACTCATATAACAGCCTATCTCCACCTCCGTCTTGGCCTGAAAGCGCCACTTGCTCAGAGGCGATCAGCTGCACGTCGCGGAGGTAGGGCGAGGCCTCGAGATTCTCCATGAGGGTGGTCAATCCGAAATAGGTGCCAGCTCGCCCCTCAACCTGGAACACCGGTGCCTGCTCAACGCTGACTTGGAACAGTCGCGTGAGCCAGACATAATCCGGCATCGCTCGAGCCACTTCGTCCATGAGATGGGGCCAGGCATATCGTCCCTGGTCAATCTCCTGAATGACGGCGACCCGCTCCGCGATCGAATCCGCACGGGCCTGTAACATTCCCGACTGAGCTATGACGTCTGCGAAGCGGATCGAGTCACGCACGGCAACCTCAGTCTGGACCTCTAACTCCTCCGCTTGTCCCGAAACCGAGAAGAAGAGCCAACTGGATCCTACGAGCGCGACGATGACTGCTACTCCCGCACCGGCCGACCACCGATCGACCGCTGGGAGGCCAGCGCGAAGCTTAGGGATCGGGATCGACAGCCTCGCACGCCGGGATGCTTTCTTTCCTCCTCCGGGAAGGAGGTTGACTTCGATCAAGTCACGTTCCTTCGGTGGACCTCACTCAGGGAGCTCGCAGCGCAAGCCCCAAGGGGAGGAGAAGCATGGGCCCCGCTTCGTCGAGAAGCATGTTCAAGGGCGCGTCCGGACGAATCGGAATCCGTTCGAACGGATTGACGATCTGGGTCTCCACCCCCATCCGCCTCCCTAGTGCCTCAGGCATGCCTGGCACGCGCGAGCCACCCCCGGACAGGTAGACCCGGCCCAGACCGGCCCCTGCCTGTTGCGTCATCAAGAATGCTGACGCCCTCTCCACCCCAACCGCAATCTCCTCGGCCCCCGTGTCAACGAAAGTAGAGAGCGTATCCAACGCGGTCCTACCCTGCACAACCTCCTCCGCCTCCTCCGCGGTAATGTTTCTTTCCCTCTGAAGGTCTTCGCGGATTTTCCGAGATCCGAACGGAATGTCCCTAGTAAGAATGGGGACACCATCCTCGAGGATGTTCACATTCGTTATGTCGTGTCCGATGTTCACAAGAGCGACGATCCCCTCCATACCCTCTGGGTAGTTGTGCTCGAAGGCATTGTGGAGGGCGAAAGCATCTACGTCGATGGCAGCCGGTTGAAGACCCGCGTCCATGAGCAGCGACACCTTATTCTCCACCAACTCCCTCTTTGCTGCAACCAGGAGGACTTGCATCTGCGGGCCGTCAGCTAATGGATCCAAGATTTGGAAGTCGAGTTCGACGCTACGAATGTCAAATGGGACATGCTGCTCGGCCTCCCAGCGAATCACTTCCTTGGCGTCATTCTCACTCATTCGGTCCATCTCGATCTTCTTGATAATTACGTCATGCCCGCCAACTGCGGTGACAAGATTGTCACCCTTGACACCAACTTCGGCGATGAGATCTCGAACGGTATCGGATACCAACGCCGGGTCCATCACCTCTCCCTCGACGATAGCGTCCGGCAAGAGCGGTCGGGTCGCAATGCGGGTGACTTCGGGTTGGTCTCCCGAGTGGTCCACCTCGATCAACTTGACGAACCCGCTTCCGATATCGAGGCCAACGGAACTCTTCTTCTGGCCAAATAAGGCCATGACAATCCCCTATCGAATGGGAAGGAGACAGGTTGACGGCCAGTGGCGCCTTCCTTCCCCGTGCGCCACCTGCTCTATCGATCTACTCAACGACCCCTGTCTACATGCCCAAGGGCCCCACTTCATTACGACGCGTCGGTGAGACGCACCCAACTCCGCTCTCCCAGCGGCCGGATTCGCGCAAGCGGTTCGTTGCTTCCAATAGCCCGTCGAACTGCGCACCGCGAGTACTGTAATAGGGCGGCACCCGAGAACTGTTGAGCCGCCAGTTTCTGGTTTCTTGCACCTATCGCCCCGAACACTGAAGGCCCGGTTGCGCCTTCGCCGAGGAGACCAATTGATCCCTGTGCAATGACCAACCCGAAGAAGCGAAAGTCGCCTCTCAAGTCCAGATTTCCGTCAGCGAGAAGAATTCCTTGTCCCTGTCCTTTGGAACGAATCGTGGCATCTCCCCGGAGGTGTATGATAGGGAAGTAATCCCCACAAGGAGCGCTCGGGTTTTCAGGATCTCCCCAATTCATTGGATCGGTGTGGTCGCATTGATTTCCAGAGACGCTCGGGCCTGTCCGGTCGATGACTCCTCCTGGAAGATCGACTGCCGCCAGTGAGGTCAGATCCTCCCAGGTCATGCCCCCAAATTGGTCGAATGCGGCCACCGAAAGCGCTGAGTCTCGCAGATGCGCGCCCGGAGCTTGTGTCCCTGACGAGGCGCGCGCAAGTCCCTCGACCAAGATTCCGTCGGGAGTCACGACGGCCGGCAGATTCTGACGAGCCTCGGGACAAATCTGCAGGTCCCAGTGAGGAGGGATTTCGTCCTCGCCCAGGATGCGGGACAGACCTGATATGTGAACAGGTCCGAGGGTCCGCAGGGCGCCTGGGATCACGAGGCTAGCTCGGTGGGCCCTTGCTGCAACCCCCACCGCCTGTTGAGCCGGCGGTCGGTCTGCATCACTGTCGACCCGGCCAACTGACCGGAGAAAAAACAGTGTATCGCCCACGCGACGGACCTCGACCTCCCACACTCCCTGTGCGGTAGCGCCCCTTTTGATGTCCGGCGGTCCCCATACCCGTAGTCCACTCCGCCCAGGGCTCCAGTTCGCGAGGACTGAATTCATGCCACTTTCCGCAACGTAAAAGGCTTGCGTCGTCTCACGGGTCGATGAGGAACCCTGGTGCTTCCGTAGAGCCAGTTGGATCGCACCGGTAGTCACCAAGCCAACGGCCACAAGTGCGAGTATCGCGATGGGAAGGGCGAACCCTCCGGTCCGCCCCTTCCCCATCGACCCAATTGGTCGCTCTCTAAAGCCGAGATCCGGAGAGATAGTCATCTAATTCCGTAAGAAGACGGAAGTCTTTAGGCTGTCGCCGGCCAAAGCATCGCCTCCGCCGCTCTGGCCCTCGGTACGGAGAGTTATCCTCGCTGTGACCACCTCCTTCACCGCCGTCGTTCGGTTGCCGCCGACATCCATGAAGCGGAGCTCCAGACCACCGGTCCTGGATAGGGGCCCGACGAGGGGGGTTCGATGACCGTCGTGCTCCCGCATGAGGAAGACGTGGCCTCCGGTGGTGTCCGCCTCGTACCGCACTTCCTCCCAGCTTCGCAGAACGGCCCCACGCCCAACGTTGCCCGGGAGGGCCGTCAGGTTCGCACCGGAGAGAATGAGCTCCTGGGCATCGATCTCATCCTCCCCGCAGGTCTCTCCATCTCTCGCATCGGCCACTTGCAGCTCTCGCCACTGGTCATCCTCTGAGGTAGTGGGGTCCCCATCCACCAACATGTATAGCTCATCTCCGTCCCTGAAACGCGGGCCGTGGTTGGCCACGGTCACGGTCATTGCACCGTCCGAGGTGCCTCCGAGCTGCACGTCGCACGTGACCCCGAACGACCTCAACGCCCTGAATGCCACCATTTGATCCGCGACCAATGTCAGATCTCCTCCCGCGGCGCTCACCTCTTGAAGCTCCCGCGCCATCAGGTCGACCCCCTCGTGCAGTGCTTGCTGATCGTACAACCGCTCGCTTTGCACGGCCGAAATGCGTTGAGTCGTAGCCAAGACCTGATAGATCGCCGCTGCCAACACGCCCGCCAGCGCCACCCCGGTGAAGAGGATGGGCGAGTCAATCCCAAAGTTAGTTGAAACTGGAGCGACCCCCTCGTCAGGCGACGGCATGTGAACTGCTCTCGGGAAGGGTGATCCCGAGCTCCTTCTGTATCGCGGCCCTGAGGAGCGGGAGGTGCCGGTAGCCGAGCAACCTCCGGAGCCGGGGCTCGATCTCGAGTAACACGGTCGCGAACCATCGGTGCTTCTGGCTCGAGGTCTTCCAGTGATCCACTCGTCCGCAGCGTTGCTCGGCCATGGCGTTGACGGATTCGAGTACGTTAGTGGTCTTCAGCGACCGGCCGACCAGAGGGAAGACCCCGAGCCGGTGGAGGGTCAAGGTCTCCTCGAACCCCTCGTTTAGACTGGCCACGGCAGACTGGTTCACCTCGCCGAGCTCGTGCTTGAGGGTTTTCAACGCCTGGGCGGCCTCCTTGTACGTGGGCCGTTGATACGCACGTTGGAGTCGCCGGCGCCAGTTCTTCTGCTCCGCCCTCGGCAGGTGCGAGATCACGTTCTCCCGTTTGTGCCACTGGCACCGTTGGATCAGCACCTGGTCCTTGAAGGCCGCGAGCACGCCGCTCCGGAGCCCCTTGGCCCCGTCGATCACCACGAGCGCTCCGGCCGACAGATCGAGACCTCGGTCCTTCAGGCCCCTGAGGAAGGACCGGATCACCACCGCGTTCTCCGTGTCGGTCTGGACGAAGCCGAGGAACACCTTGTCCCCCTCAAGCGTCACGCCGAGCGCCACCACCATCTCGTCCTCGGCGAAGCTCTTCCCGTCCAGGACGAGCGCCACCACGTCATAGACCGAGAGGTCCCGCTCCTGAAACTCCTTCAGCCTCGCGGCGGTGGCCTTCTTGAACTCCCGCGAGACCCTCGACTTCGACAGCCCGATCGCTCCGGGCACCGCCTCGACCGCCGCCTCGTAGTCTCGGCATGAGATCCCGAGCAGCACCTTCCGAAAGAGCCCCTCGTCCACCTCTCCGGCCGAGCCGTGGAGTCGCTCGTACGATGCGAGCCTCACCTCTCCGGCCCGGCCCCGCACCCGAGGTACTCGCACCGGATGCCGCTGGCCGCCCAACCTCACCGACCCGGGGTTGTGCCCGTGCCGGTATCCGCTCTCGTCGTCCCCCTTTCGGGCGTGCCGCCGCCCGGCCAGCTCCTCTACCTCTTCCTCGAGCATCCGGCTCACCTCCGCCAGTCCAAGCGGAATCAGCTGCCGGATCAGCTCCACTCGCGGGTCCAGCTCCAGCGCCTGGATCTCCTCCCAACTCATCTCGCTCGGTTCCCCAAGCCGCCGGTCCTTCTTGCCCCGCTCAACCAGCCTCGGCATCCTTCCCATCGGTGGCCTCCTTCCTCTTTTGTTGGTCCCGTGGCGTGCTCGCACACCCACGTTACCTGAGGTCGGAGGCCGCTTCAATTTCAACTAAAGATGGGACTCACTCGGATGGGCAGCCTAACGCCCCGAATACCGGCGTCATCGATCATCGGCGGGCACTTCGGTATTGCAGAGTGTCGGCAGGCACACGAAAGGGGGTGGTGCCGCCAGCGCCCCGGCTTAACCCACGGGGACCCACTGCAACGAACTCGACGAGGGCCGAATTGACCTCCTGGTCCAACAGCGTCCATGAGATGTCGAAATCACCCCAGGAAGTCCGCCCTGACTGAAGCTTTTCGAACGGCACGGCACTCACTTCCTCGACCATCGCCTGAAGCGCAAATATCCGTTGATGCTCGTGTTGCGTAGCATGAGCCGATCTGATCATCCAGCCGCTGCCTGCCGAAAGCGAAAGGAGCCCCAAGGTGAGGACCAGAATGGCCGCCATGACCTCTACAGGAGTCAGTCCCTCTCGTCCCAGCTCCAAGCCACCTTGGTACTCGGTGCTCACTACTGAGCCCCTCATGGCTCGACCGCTTGGCCGAGCGGAAACAGAAGTACTGAGGCGGTGTGCTCCCCTCTTAGAAACGTGACCCTCTCCTGTTCATTGAAGGAATTCGACTCTAGGTCGGCGTAACCGCGAGGGGTCATGCACATCTCCAGCTTCCTTCCCCCTGTGAGTAGATCAACCCTATAGCTGAGGTTGAAGTCCCGAGACGCGAGGATCCGTCCCTCTCCAGTGCAACCCTCCCGCACAGTCACGATTTGGGTCTCGGGGTCGGCAACGAAGCCTGTGTACACCCCGCGCTCAACTGCGAGTGACCGACTGAGATGATGAAGCGAGAGAAATCTCGATTGAGCTGACCTAACGGCGATTCCCCGTTTAGCTTCGGCCAGGTTTCTCCCTAAGACCGCGACGGGCACCGCGGAAACTGCCAACGCCATTATCGCCGCCAAAACGGCCAGTGCCCACCGCACCTTCATGACTTCTCCCCAATCTCGCGATCAAGAAACGTCCATGGCTTGGATCGAGAGGACCCGGAATAGGCACCAATAACCCTTACCAGATTCCCTGATGTGCCAGTTCCGTGCCACCTGAAACCTATTGTCAATGAGTCACTTAGAGTGTGCTGAGGAGGCGTTGTATCGGATCTTATTCCGGATCAACCTACGATCCCGGAAATGATTTCCGGCGAGGGTTCGGGAACGCTCAGTAGCGTCCCAGTAGCGATCCGGTGGGCACCGCGTGCCCTTTGTTGAGCGGCGGGAGCTCTAGCCCAGATAGTGCCGAGTCCGGGCACCCAAAGATGCCCGCGCCACCCGAGATCCGTAGAGATCCCCCGACGAGAGCAACGCCCTCAACCCGAGCCGAGCCACGAAGCGTGAGCTCCCCCTCGACGACGAGGAGGCCGGAAAACTGGGCTGAACCCTCGAGAAGAAGGTCACCCGCAGCAACAAGCACTCCTGAGCCTCTCCCACTCCTTATCACAGTGCCATCTACTGCACGCCTCACCGCGGGTGGGACGGCACCAGGTAGAACTGCCACACCGGGGAGTTCCGTCTCGGTAAGGTTCCAAAGCTCGGTTATGCCCAGGATGCCTAGGTGCGGGCGGCCAGCCCCGTCGGGGTCTGTAGGGTCACTCAGACTCTGCGCAGGGGAAACGATGAGAGGTCGAGTGTCCGCAGACGGGCAGCCAGGAAGCCTCTGTACGCCTGACTCCGGTGGGGGCCCGGTCGCCTCGACCGCACCCGGGAGCCCAGCTGCGATGGATTCTGGATTGAATACCCATTGAACGGAAAAGTAGGAAGGCCCATGGGTCGGCGGGGTCACTTCGACGAGAATGAAATCTCCCGTAAGATCGGTTTCTGCCCGGTCGAACCCAGGGATCAACGCGAGTTGAGCGGCGTCATTCAAGAGCTTCTCGGCATGAATCCTCTCTTCGAGGAATCGGAGCTCTCCTCGCGCAACGAGTCTCTCGGTCGAGACCAAGACGAGAATGGAGGTCGATGCAGCAGCGAGTGCCAAGACTAGGAGCAAGACCACCGGGAGGAGAATCCCTCTGCGGCGATCTGGGTGTCCATCG
Source organism: Longimicrobiales bacterium (assembly GCA_965215925.1). Lineage (GTDB taxonomy): Bacteria > Gemmatimonadota > Gemmatimonadetes > Longimicrobiales > Gaopeijiaceae > JAAXGI01. The sequence goes on from CBDCEQ010000003.1 coordinate 1,432,910, forward strand.
AAACGGGTCTGCGCTTGGAATCCCCCAGATCCGGGCTGGGCTAACGTACACGAGGAAGCACCCTTCACCTCGACCCCGCAGCCCTAGTCAGCCAAAGGAACGACCGAGAGGCTCCTCCCCCTTCAGGATCGGTGAGGACCAGAGTTACCTCGAGAGCGTTCCCTACACGCCGGAATCCACTGGTGCCGAGTAGCCTTTCGGTAGTGAGAGGCTGCCGCCCCCCTGCTCCCCGCCTGTACCTGAAGGCGCCATCTGCAAGGTGGTAGCTCCCTCGCTCGAAGGTCCGCGCGAGCACAGGCGAGCGTCCGGTCCGATGATTCGAGACCCAGCGAAGGACTGACTCTCCCCGCAGTGGCTGGCAGCCTTCCGATGAGACGGAGGATTCTAGCGCGAAGCTTCGCCAGACGCCGTCGTCTTCGAGGACTAGGATCGAGTCTCGGAGAGGATCGGGGGACCGGCGTCCGCGGAACGCCACCGTCCATTCCTCTGGAACACTCTCGACCGCGCAAATCCGAGCGATCCCCCGGAAGGCACGGAGCGCGAGTGCCCCGGTCTCGTCTACCCGCCAATCGCGACCCGCTCTGGCGGTCCGGACTTCATCTTCTACGACCACCCACACCGTTCGGGCGACCTCCAGAGCTTCGGTCTGATCGGAAAGAGATCGAGTCCAGCGGACACCACCCGAAATGAGGGTGGCGAGGGAGCCGATCACTACTGCGGCCATCGTGAGGGCCAATACCATCTCGACTAGCAGCCAGCCGCTCCGACGAGCGCTCGGACTCACCTTGCCCAAGAAAAATCCCAACTTTGTTCGGCCAGGAAGCCCTGGGGTCCAACCGGATTGTAACCAGAGCGATCGCGCGCATCGGGCGGCTCGTACCGAATCGTAAGAGCCTCGGGCGGTTCCACCTCAGGGATCAGCCATCCCGGACCGGATGCCCGAGGAGCGATCGTGTCCGCTCCAGCGTCTGGAACTGGCGCGATCTCACTTAGGAAAATCGCTGCGCGTAGGCCTAGCTCAGCTTCCTCGACAGTCCTACTCGCGCTTGCCAGGACACGGAGAGAAAGGGTTGCGCCCAACGCGAGTAGCACCAACGAGACCAGGACCTCTGCGATCGATACGCCTCGGACCCTTCCGGCACCTGGCTCCGGCGCCTTCATCGCCGAATACGACCGTAGCTCGAAACCACTAGACGCGCTTGTGCGCCACCCTTGGTCAGGACAACTGAGGCAGAGCCGAACCGTGCGACGCCGAGAGGCCCGAACCGCAGGGTGAGTGAGGAGCGGGCGCCGGTTACCTCGAGCCTGACCCCCCGACTAGCGAGCGGGACACGCGCCGGGGGCCGCCCACCGCTGACAAGCAGGAGCGGATCCGCACCCTCTTCGATGACGACAGCGGCGTCGCCATGACCCCTCGCCTCCATCCGGGCTCGATGAACAAGAGCCACGACCTCTTCGCGGATCCCGCGCAGTGCCAGGGCGTCCGCCTGCAGACGAATCGGACCGATGAAAGTCTGGGTCGCGGTCCCTACGAGAAGCAGGCACAGTATGAGCTCAGGAAGAGTAAGGCCGCTGGAATTCATACCTCGAAGCTGGAGCTGGCTTCGGGGCGGAGGGATAGCGGTAGCAGGCGGATTCGTCTGGCTTAGAGCCTAGCCATCCTCGTCCAGTCCATACTCCTGAATCTTGTACCGAAGAGCGCGATCGCTGAGATCCAGAATCTCGGCGGCTTTTCCTCGGTGACCCCCAGTCCGGAGGAGAGCCTTACGAATCAGGTAACTCTCCAATTCCGCCCCTCTGCGCTTTACTGAGAGATCTTCTTCTCCCGTTGGATCCCCAGCTGGCCCGAGCCCGTTCGACGCCGACCCATCCCGAAGGTGATTCGGCAGGTCCGCCGCACACACTCTCGGCCCCTCCGCCAGGACCAGAGCGCGTTCCAGAACGTTTTCGAGTTCCCGGACGTTCCCCGGCCATGCGTACCCGAGGAGCGCGTTCATCGCCGATCTCTCGACCCCTTCGATCTCGACCCCTAGTCGTTCCTGGTGAAGGGACAGGAGGTGCTGGATCAGGTGTGGAAGGTCTTCGGCTCGCTCACGCAATGGTGGTAGCTCCACGGTCACGACCGCGACTCGGTAGTACAGATCCCCGCGGAAGCGGCCTTCCTCCACGTCGAGCCCGAGCGAACGACTCGCTGCGGCCACGATTCGCGCGTCGATCCGTCGCGTGTCTGTCGCCCCTACCCTTCTAATCTCACCCTCTTGCAGCACCCTGAGGAGCTTTACCTGCAGGGGTTCGGGCAGCTCGCCTATTTCGTCGAGAAAGAGTGTTCCGGTATGTGCTGCTTCGAAGAGCCCTTCGCGGTCGGCATCGGCGCCCGAGAACGCGCCCTTCACGTACCCGAAGAACTGAGATTCAAGGAGACCCTCGGGAATCGCGCCGCAGTTGACCGCGACGAAGGGCCCAGACGACCGATTGCTCTCGCTGTGTATCAGGCGCGCCAGCAACTCCTTTCCCGTGCCCGTCGCGCCCAGAAGCAGAATGGAGGTCGGATGTGGGGCCACCTTCGTGGCCATCTCCAGCGCGCGAACCATTTCGGGCGATCGAGCAACAATCTCCCCGAACCGCCGCTCCGTCCGAACCTCACTCCTCAGCCGGCCGACCTCCTTATGTAGGCGTTCACGCTCCTCGACCTTCTTCAGCGTCAGTAGGACCTCCTCCCCCCCGAACGGCTTAGCAAGGAAATCGGACGCGCCCTTCTTGATGGCCTCTACAGCGGTGTCGATGCCCCCGTAGGCGGTCATCACCACCACGGGAGCCTTGCCCTCATCGTCCTTGTAGCTCTGCACGAACCCGAGTCCATCCATACCAGGCATGCGGACGTCGACAAGGATCAAATCGGGCGCCGTTTCGCGCGCCTTTCTGAGCCCCTCCTCGGCGTCGTTCGCGACGACGACTTGATACTTAGCGTCCTCCAGTATCAGGCTGAGCGACTTCCGAAGCCCCGCATCATCGTCAACCACCAACACCTTCATGTCTTCTCCTCCGTGGCCTCAGGCAAACGAACGGTGAAACGGGCGCCACCTTCGCCTCGATTCTCGGCATCCACGGTACCCCCCAATTCCTGTACGATCCGGGCGGTGATCGCCAACCCTAATCCAGTCCCTTCGCCCGGATCCTTCGTGGTGTAGAACGGGTCGAAGAGCTGAGGCACCCGCTCATTGGGTATGCCTGGCCCATTGTCCTCGATTCGGACGACGACTTCCCGCTCGGCGGTGCCACGTTTCGTTGCCGCACGGGCGGAGCCACGCCCAATCAAGAGCGGGATTCTTCTTCTGTGCAAGTAGTCAACCCCGGGGGGGTCTCCCGCCCTTCGGCTATTGGCGCCCCTTTCTTGGGCCGGCTCGCTATTTACATGGATCTGGATCTCGGGATGGTCCTGATCCTGTACCGCCCATATCGCGTTTACCAACAGGTTGAGAAGTATCTGTTCGAGATGCTGAGCTCGTGCGTGAACCCGGTGCAAACCCGGTGTCACCGTCTGATCCGCCGACACACCCTTCAGGACACCGCGACCCTCGAGAAGGTCGAGTGCCCGTTCGATAGCCCTCGGCAGCGACACCGCTTCATGCAAGTCCCCTTCTTCACTCGGGCGAGCGAAATCGAGAATGCTTTGCACGATTCGATCGATCCGACGAGCCTCCTCCAGCGCGGACTGAAGCGGTGACTCCAGATCTCCGCCTGCGTCGGCTCTCCGTTTTGCCACATCGAGACACCCCATCAGAGCGCCGAGCGGGTTACCGACCTCATGCGCAACGCCAGACGCTAGCGTTCCGACGGACGCCATTCGGGCGGCACGAACGAGCTCCTCCGTCGTCTGCACCAACTCCTGATTCGTTCGGTCCAGGGATTTGACATTGTCGGCAAGCTTGTGCTGATCAGAGACGAACTTCTCCGCCATCGTGTTGAGTCCGCGTATCAAGCGGTCCAACTCCTCTCCGTCCTCTGCTGGGATGCGATGATCGTAGGCGCCGCCAGCGATGTTTTCCGCGTGCTCTCCGATGCGCTCCAGGGGTCCGAAGATCGAGCGCCGCAGCAACGACCTGAGGAACAGCACGATGATCGCGAGATCGGCAACCACGATCCCGCCGATGAAGGCGACCGCTTGAATAGGAGAGGTGAGCAGGGGCCGGGTCACCGCCACCGCGGCAACAGCCACCAGGATACCGCCCAAGAAGAGTATTGCCGTAGAAACAAGGAGTTCCTGACGGGCAGAGCTGCGCACGCGATCCACCGGAGTCAAGGCAGGGCGGCGAACGCACCGGCCCCGCCCATCAAGCTCACTGGGAGCACTCCGTCGCGCCGGGACCCACAGTGAGCGGTTGGCCGTTCGGGAGGTTCGGAGCGGCAGCGTTGCCCATGTAGATTCCGCATCCTTGCGTGTTTTCCAGGGATTGATGTGTCCCGGTGGCCGCCCACCCCTGAACAGAGGCTTCGGTCACCGCAATTTGCACCCCGGTCGATGTAGTGAAGTCGAGGTCGACGAGGTTCACCGCATATTCCAGGTTAAGCTGATAGTGCCTCTCCTGGGCTGCGGCGAGGTTCCCGAAGTCCTGTCCTATGGTTGCGTAGTGCGCTCTTTCACGGAATGAATCGAATCGAGGCAGCGCGAGTGCTGCGAGAATGCCCATGATCACGGTGACAACCATCAGTTCGATGAGGGTGAAGCCGACTAGATGCCGGGTCGGTTTTCTACGATGTCGACTGAGAGCGATTTTCTCCCTCATCCTACCCCTCCTATCAGCCGAACCCGATCCGAGGCGAACGTAACGAGTCGTCAACGCCTGGCAAGATCCTCTACGGCCGAAAACCTGTTGTAGGGCGGTCTTCTGTCCCTATGCCCTCGTCAGAAAAAAGGGCGGGGCGCTGTCGTCGGCACCCCGCCCTCCCTTGGTCTTGCCCTGAATCCCGCGAGGTATTCGGGCTTCGCTGGTCTCCGTCCGACGTTACGCGCAGACGATCGTACCTACCGCGGCGTCGTAGTCGCATGCGACCGCAGTCGATCCATGGGTCGCCGAAGCATCCCAGGTCGTGGCAGTGCCGGCGTTGATGACCATCGTTACGCCGGTCGTCCCCGTATAGAGGTTCGCACCCGTAAGGTCGGTGATGTCGTCAGCGTACACGAACGCGTTGTCCTGGTAGAACATCTCCTGAGCCGTGCGGACCTGGTTCAGGTCAGACTGCATCGCGGAGATGAAGGCCCGATCGCGTGTCTCGCCGAAGCGCGGAATAGCGATGGCAGCCAGGATCCCGATGATCACGACCACGATCAGGAGCTCGATCAGCGTGAAGCCCTTTTTGTTCATTTTCAGTCTCCCTCGGTTGAATATGGCTTAGGACGGGAATGACAGACTCATTCGTCACGGCCGAATGCCCTCTATGCAATCGGCGAACCACAGACCGAGAAGACCATACATTTCGTTGCTGTACAACATCTTATGCTATACATGAATTCAGGATTTCATCACTGGAAGAGGGATAGAAGTCGTTGGATTCTGCGATTATCTTGCAGGATGAAAGACTGACGGATCCGTATGAGCCTAGGCTTCACTCCATGGGTCTCGCTGCGGCCGCACCCAAGGTCGCGCTCGTGGGGGCAAGATGTTTGAGCGGAAAATGTGCCAAAGCGCCGCCAGGCCATCATGCCATCGAATCTTCTTCCCTTCGGAATACGAGCGACCCCGGTAAGAAATCGGCACCTCGTATACGCGGGCTCCGGCCTGAGCCAATCGGGCGGTGATCTCCGGCTCTATCCCGAATCGGTCTCTTGTCAGCGGGAGCGTCGTAAGCAAATCCCGTCGGATCATCTTATAGCACGTTTCCATGTCGGTGAGGTTCAGATCGGTGAGGACGTTGGACAATAGAGTGACGGTCCGATTTCCAACCGCATGCCAGAACAAATGCGCGCGGTGCGGCCCGCCGAGGAACCTCGAGCCGTACACTGCGTCCGCCCAGCCCTCCATGATCGGAGCGATGAGCAATGGCAACTCGCCAGGATCGTACTCCAGATCTGCATCCTGCACGACCACTACGTCACCGGTTGCCTCGCGAAACCCCGCGCGCAACGCGGCGCCTTTTCCCCGATTCTGGACGTGGAAGACGAGACGATCCACGAGACCTTCCTCTTCGAGTCGTAGCAGGACTTCGGAGGTCCCGTCGGTCGATCCGTCATCTACCACGATCACTTCCACACGAAGCGGAATCTTGTGAACTCGTTCGACCACCTCTCGCAAGGTTGATGACTCGTCATATGCGGGGATCACCACCGACAGGCACACCTCGCCCCGACGTATCTGGGGCTCGTCCCTCACGCCTGGATCTCGAACTCCTAGGACTCTCCCAGTCCGTACCGGCTGATCTTCCGGTAAAGCGTTGAGGGATCGATCCCGAGAACCTCCGCGGCCCGAGTCTTATTCCCGTCCTCCGCCTCGAGGACCCATTGGATATACGCACGTTCCACCACTTCCATAGTAGGATTCGACGGGGGAGACTCGTCCACCACCCTGAGAGCGGGGGGCTCACGCAGCCGCTCGGGCAGGGCCCCAATGTCAATAGTTGACCCCTCGGTGAGGACGGCTGCCCGCTCCAGCGCGTTCTCGAGTTCACGCACGTTACCGGGCCACTCGTATCCCTCTAGCAGATCTTCGGCTTCTGGCGAAAGTTCGAGCTCGTCTCCTCCTCTTTCTGCCATTCGGCCCAAGAAATGGCGCGCGAGCACTGGAATATCGTCTCCACGATTCCGGAGCGCTGGCAGCTCCAGGGCGATCACATTCAAGCGGTAGTAGAGATCGCTTCGGAACTCCCCAATACGGATCTGTTCATCGAGGTTGCGATTGGTCGCGGCTATGATCCGAACATCTACGGGGACCGCCTCGGTGGCGCCCACCGGGATGACCTCCCGCTCCTGAATCGCCCTCAACAGTTTCACCTGCGTCGTAGGTGCAGTTTCGGCGATCTCATCTAGGAAGAAGGTGCCGCCAGCCGCCGCAACCAAGAGCCCCGCCTTATCCTTGACCGCGCCGGTGAACGACCCCTTGATGTGCCCGAACAGCTCACTTTCAAGGAGGCTCTCCGGAAGAGCGCCACAATTAATGGAGAGGAACGGGCCGTGACTCCTAGATGACCGTGCGTGGATGTATCGAGCGACGACCTCCTTCCCTGTGCCGCTCTCCCCTGTGATCAAGATCGTGGAGTCCGTCGGTGCGACTGTTTCGACCAGCTCTAGTGCCTCAACGAAGGAACGGCTCTGACCTATAGGGCGCTCTCCCAGTCCCGGCCCCCGCCGCTGGATCTCCTGCTTCAGCTCTCGGTTCTCGGCACGGAGGGCGCGTGCCTCAGCCGCCCGACGACAGATCGCCAGGAGCTCGTCATTCGAAAATGGTTTTTGGATGTAGTAGTAGGCACCCTCGTTGACCGCGCGCATTGCAGATTGAAGGGACGCCTGTGCGGTCATGAGTATCACCGCTATCTCTGGATCCACCTCTCTCGCTCGTGCCAAGAGATCCAGGCCGGTCGCGCCGGGCATTCTGATATCGGAGACAACGATATCTGGCCGCGCCGATTCCACGGCTGCCACTCCCGCATTCCCGCCGAGCGCCGTGGTTACGTCATATCCCTCCCCCTTGAACAGGATCTGCAGCGATTCAAGGATCCCTGCTTCGTCGTCGACGAGCAACAGTTTAGTCATCTTCTCAGTCATGCACCCCTACTCTCTCAGTGAGCTCCTCACCCGGCAGATACAGGTTGAATTCTGCTCCCTCCGCCCACCGTTCAACCAGGACGAGTCCGCTGTGCGCTTCCGCCGCTCTGTAGACGACCGAAAGTCCAAGCCCACTGCCTCCCTCCCGCGTCGTAAAGAAGGGATCGAAAATTCGGGCGGCCTGATCCTCGGGTACTCCCGGACCCGAATCGCGAACACGGATCTGGATTGGGTTGATCACCTCGATATTGGGCGCGTGGGTCTCGCGCAGATCGGCCACACGGACCTCAACCGTCCCACCGTCAGGCGAGAACTGAACCGCATTGAGAATCAGGTTGAAGATCGCGCGGTGGAGGAGATCTCCGTCCGCAGGAATACGCATCGCGCTCGAGCTCGGTGTCAGCTCGACCCTAACCCCTCGCTCCTGCGCCTCCGGATGCCGTTCGATCACCGCTACACAGTCGGCGAGCAACTCATCGAGGCGAACAGAGTCCGACTGGCCGATCCGCGGCACCCTCGAGAAATCCAGGAAATCGGAAAGAAGTCGACTCAAGCGCTCTGACTCCCGCACAATCATTCTCGTCAAGGTCTTTCCATCCTCGCGAGCAAGCGAAGGCCGCGAGAACTGCTCGACCGCACTTCGGATCGATGCAAGGGGATTCTTGATCTCGTGCGCCATCGCCGCTGACAGTTCGGCCACTGCCTCGAGTCGTTCATTCCGTCGGTTCAGCATTGCCAGTTTCTTGAGACCGGTGATGTCCTGGAAGATCGCCATCACGACCGTCGGGTGTCCGGGCTCTGAACGAATCGTAGTACTGACACCCAGCGTGATCCGCTCGTCGTCACGCAGCGCCGTCACCTCACTTCGACCGACCGTCGCGCCTTCGTCCAGGGCTCGGTGGAGGAGGGCCAGGAGACCGGGCGCGACAGATCCCAATACTTCTGACGCCTTCGCTCCCCTCCAGCTGCGGCTGTTCATGCCCAGCAGTTTCTCGGCGGCAGGATTCAGGTAGATCAATCGGCCGGGAGCCTCGACGGTCACGATACCCGTGGTGATCGTCTCGAGAATGTCAGCCGTATCCATCCTGAGGCGCTGCAGCTCAGATTGCGCCGCGCCGAGTTCGATACCTGCCCGCCGTAGGCGGTCGCCCAGGATCCCGGTTACGAACGCAACGACCGCAAAGACTCCGGTCTGTAGCAAGACGCTTCCCGAGAGTGATTCGGAGATCCCCAGGTAAGATCCGCGAAGTAGAGGACCGCGGCCAAGGGTCCAATAAGTATCCCGCCAGGGAGTGGGAGCAGAAGAGCCCCCTCGCTAATCACTAGGATGTACAGCCAAGCAAACTGGCTAGCGCCGCCTCCCGTTAGATGGACGACTCCAGTGACGAGAAGAACGTCGAAGAGCACCTGACTTGTCAGGAATCCAGGGCTAGATGGTGCTTCTTGGATGTGTGAGTGCCAGAACGCAGCGACTGTGACGAGCAGTGCCAGAACGAACATCGTGGTTGCGAGGCGGGTCTCACCCGGGTCCGCCTGCTCCCAAACCAGGAGCGCCGCAAGCAGGATACCCGCTACCACGATCATGCGGCCGAGATAGAGCCACTGGAGGAGATCAGCCCGTGAGAAGCCCGGTACGACGCCCGGCGACACCGGCTGATTCTCTACCTTCTTGGGTCTCATGATCACGTTACGGGCCGACCGTTTCACCGGAGCACCGCAACGTGTGAGGCCTCCGGTGCGGACCTTGGAAGAGGTCTGCGGGTGATCCAGTCAGACCCGCGCGTCGTGCCGAGTCCATACCGGAAGGAGGGGCTCCTAGAATGTGAGTGGCACGTTCAAGACCTGACCCGTATATATACGGCTCGTCTGAATCCCATTCGTGCTTCTGAGAGCCTCCACCGTCGTTCCGTGAGCGTTGGCAATCGTCCAAAGTGACTCCCCGCGCGAAACGGTGTGCTGCAAGATCCCTTTCCCCCCCTGCGTGGGCACCGTGAGAACCTGGCCCTCAAGGATTCGACTTCCGCGAATCCCGTTTACTGCACGGATCGCATTCTCGCTGACGCGATACGCTCGCGCGATCGTCCAGAGCGATTCCCCGCGCGATACGGTGTGCTCGAATGACTTCACCGGCGCTGCACCGCCGTAATTTGAAACGATCAACTCCTGCCCGGGGAGGATCCGATCACCCGACAGACGATTGAATCGTCGGAGCGATACTTCATCGACCCCATATAGGCGGGCGATCGTCCAGAGAGACTCACCTCTTGAAACGGTGTGTGTCGCGGTTTCGATCGAGGGCGAGGACCCCGAATCAGAACCCTCGACCTCAGCGCCGGCGCGCAACAAGGGTTCGGCCACCTCGGGCGGAGTGCGGACCGTGGGTATCTCCGCGGGTGGCTCTTCAATCTGTGCCGTCACCGCGTCCGGAGCCCCGATCAGCACGGCTAGATAACGCCCATACACTTCCGGATACACGGCCAGATGGTAGTGAGGCGGTCTGCGTTCGCGAGTCGCCTCGAGGACACCTTTGCCCTCGAGAGAAAGTAAGGTCGCTTCGAGCCATGTCCGACAGACGCTTCGATTACTACGGCGGAGATCAACCGCCATGCCAGTAGGGTGAACTGATCGGTCTGAGGCATTCCTGGGCTGGTCGGAGAGCGGACGGGTCAGGCTCGTAATGACCAGCTTCTCGCCGCATGCGGAACGGTATTGACGGGCCAGTCGCTCGACAAAAACCCGAATCTCCGGACGTGTGTATGGGAACGAAACCTGGTGCAGCTCAAAGTCCCTATTTGGGCGAACAGATACCAGGTATCCGTCGTCAACGAAGCTGTGAACCCGCGTTGGCGTCTCCAGATAGGTGAACCCATGAGCACGGGCTTGCGCGTTTTGGCGGTCGAGCGATGAGGCAGAACCCCCCAAAGATTGACCGAACCCGGGAGTTCCAAGAAACAACGTGCTCGCCACGAACGACGCTGAGATCGCCGCAACGGCGCGCCGCATCGAAGTGGGCGTGCGGTAGTGGGTCAAGAACCGCCAAGGCCGTGGTCGATTCCCCATCCGATTCTCGCGATAGGACCTAGGGGAGGCGGGGGCTAACGCCACCTAGCCTCGCGGAACACCACCCGAACAAATAACAAAAGTGGCTAGAACCGGTCAAGGCGATCCAGGTTTTGTTCAGCGCGACCCGAGCTCGGTGCGAGAAATCTAGCCCCCCGCCGCCGCGTAGCCTTCCCCGACCACGTCCCAGTTCACGACGTTCCAAAACGCGGCCAGATAGTCCGGCCTCCGGTTCTGATAGTTCAAGTAGTAGGCGTGCTCCCAGACATCCACGCCAAGGATCGGAGTCGACCCCTCCGTTAGCGGTGAGTCCTGGTTCGCCGTCGAGGTCACCGCAAGGTTGCCGGAGGGATCCACTGAAAGCCAACCCCATCCTGATCCGAAGCGACTGGCGGCGGCACTGTTGAGCGCCTGCTGGAACGCCTCGAAGGAGCCGAAGGTCTGGTTGAGCCCATCAGCGAGGGTACCGCTAGGGCTTGAACTCCCACCCGGAGAAAGGATGTTCCAAAACATTGAATGATTGTAGAAACCGCCGCCATTGTTTCGAACGGCCGTCCGCACTGCCGACGGAAGGGCGGTCAGCCCTCGAAGAAGCTGCTCGGCCGAGTGCTGATGGAGATCCCGGTGATCTTCGAGAGCCTTGTTAAGGTTCGTGGTATAGGCATTGTGGTGCTTGGAGTGGTGGATCTCCATCGTACGCCCGTCGATATGGGGTTCGAGGGCGTCATAGGAGTACCCTAATTCAGGAAGAACATGAGGGTAGGCCATCGATCTTATTCTCCATCGGGCTTGGATTGGATTGCAGGTCGCTTCTCACCATCGAGGCACCTCTCGCAGACCCCCCATTGGATCGACCGTTCCAACGAATCCCTCACGAACTCCTCCACCCGGTATTTGCTAAGACCCCTCTCCTGAGCGCCGCTCCTCGATGATACGGCGATGTACTTCTGCATTCTCGACCCACGGTCGACGAGCAAAGTACGACTCCGTCATCTCCTTTACCTTGGGCGTCAGGATCACAACGGCGATAAGGTTGGGAATGATGGCCACGAAAAGGACGACGTCCGCCAGCACCCAGGCGACCGCGAGTGGTGCGACGGCCCCGAGGAAGTGCATGCAAACGAAAACGAACTTGTAGGGCAGGACGGCGCGTTCCCCAAAGAGATAGACAGCGCAGCGATCTCCGTAGTAACTCCAGGCAATGGCGGTGGAGACCGCAAAAAGCAGAACCGTCAATATCACGATGTAGTGCCCCCACTCCCCGGGGAGCCCCCGCTGGAACGCCATCATCGTAAGCGGCGCCCCGTTCTGCACTGCGTTCCCGAAGAGCGCGGCGTAGGCCGCGCCATCATCCGCGACCGCTTGGCTCTCGTCAGGGTAAATCGCGCCTGTAAACGCTAGGGTCTGGGCCGGGTCAGTGTAGAACGTATCCACCGCGACCTGATGCCACGCGAGACGCGGGACGCCGGCGCCGGAATCAACGGGCACACCGTTCTCGATTCGAATCGTCTCAGGTGATCCAAAGGAGACGGCCGTGCCGCCATCCAGAGCCTCCTCCACGAACCCCATGTCTCCGCTCGCCAGGTCGATCTCAGTCGGAAACCGATCGACCCAAGAAGACGTCATGATTATGACCAACGCCGTGATCGTACAGATCACAATCGTATCGATGAAGGGGCCCAGGAGTGCAACGACTCCCTCCGAAACGGGCTCGTCCGTTTGTGCCGCAGCGTGTGCGATTGGGGCAGAGCCCAGGCCAGCCTCGTTGGAAAAGAGACCTCTCCGTATTCCCCACACTGCGGTGACCAAGAAAACACCGACCCCCGTTCCAGCAATCCCGGCAGTCGGATTAAAGGCTTCCGTCACGATGAGAGAAAGGGACGGGATGAGCTGGTCTATGTTCAGCAATATGATCGTGAGCCCGCCAGCCACGTAGAGCGCCGCCATGGCAGGCGCGAGTACGCCCGTAACCCTGCCGATACGGGAAATTCCACCGATGATGACCGCCCCTACGATCAGGGCGGCGACCAAGCCACTTACCCAGGTCGGAATGCTCATCTGTGCCTGCAGCACATCTGCGATCGTGTTCGCCTGGACTCCATTTCCGGCAAGGAATGAGCTAAATCCGAGACAGACGGCGAAGAAGATCGCCATCGGCTTCCAGCGCTTTCCAAGTCCGTGCTCGATGTAGTACATGGGTCCGCCGGACACGGTGCCCTTCCATGCCGGGTCGTCTGGGTGCCTTTCCGTCACGTCCCGGTATTCCATTGAAGCCGTGACCTCAACGTATTTCGTCGCCATCCCGAGGAAGCCCGTGACCCACATCCAGAAGAGTGCCCCAGGCCCCCCCCAGTGAAGCGCGACCGCTACGCCTGCGATATTCCCCACACCCACGGTCGCCGAGAGGGCCGTCGAGAGAGCCTGGAAGTGGGAGACATCGCCCGGCTCATTGGGATCGTCGTACCTCCCCGTAGCAACGGCCAAGCCGTGCCCGAAGCGTTTCAGTTGTACGAAGCCCAGGCGAAGAGTGAAGTAGGCTCCGGCTCCGGTCAGGATGAGGATCACCAGTGGAACGGTCTCGTCGCCGACCGGGATTCCAAACTCGAACACCCCGTATTCCAGGATGTCTACGATCCTCTGAATGAGCTCCATTACGTGCCCCGTGTCTTGTCGGTGGGTGGTGCGTAAGCGGCCGCCTCCATCTTGCGAGAGGGCGGCCGCCTGGCCGGTGCCAACCTGCGCGCCCCGGGAGGTCTATTCCCACGGGGCTGTACGGTTCCTACACTACGCCCAGACGCAACTCCGGTCCCAACTGGAGGAAGACCTTGTCTAGGATGATCTCCCGCGCCCTCTCCGCGATCTCATCCAAGGACGGCGAATCCCGATACTGTTCTGCGATCCGACCGCGAAGCTCGTCTATGGAGGGAAGTTCAGGGAGATGTAGCTCCCTAATGTGATCCCAGACCTCCTCACTTCGCTTGTGGAGCTGAGCGGTGGCAGTCTCCCGCGTCGTCTGTAGCTTTGCGGACAGCTCAGCCAAACCGGGCCGCTGGTTCCATACGGCGGTCAGGTCTCGAGCAAGGGCGTCTGCCGGGAACGTGTCAGCCAGCTCCCTTGCGGCCTGCTCGATGACCTTCCGGCGCAAGCGGCGCTCCCCCGCGACTACGGACGCGGGTGGCGCGCGAAGATCCCAGACGAGGCCCGTCCAGGAAAGGGCCTTGAGGAGGTAATACGCGATGTCGATCTCCCACCAGAAGAAGCCCTGACGCGTGGAACTCTGGTAATGGTGGTGGTTGTTGTGCCACCCTTCTCCCAGAGTGATCAGCGCGAGCCACCAATTGTTCTTCGAGTCGTCGGCGGTGACATAGCGTTGGTTGCCTACGACGTGTGCAACCGAATTGATGGAGAAGGTGCCATGGTAGAGGATCACAGTACTCAGGAAGAAGCCAACGAACAGCCCGGTCCACCCGGCGGCTATGAAACAGCCGACCCCCAGCAGAAAAGCAGGAAAATAGGGGTGACGATTGAGCCAGCGAAGCTCAGGGTATTTGGCGAAGTCTTGGATCGTTGAGTAATCCACCTTCGACTTTTTCTTGGAAAAGACCCACCCGACGTGCGAAAAAAAGAAGCCGGTATGTCTTGGCGAGTGGACGTCGAGAGGGGTATCCGAATGAAGGTGGTGACGTCGATGGATTGCGGCCCACCAAAGCACGCCGCGCTGCGCGCACGTCTGGCCCATGAACGCCAGCACGAACTGGAAGGCGCGGCTGGTCTTATACGAACGGTGGGAAAAGTAGCGATGAAACCCCGATGTCAGCGCCCCCATCCTTATGAAATAGAGCGAGACACACATGATAACAGTGGCGGTCGTGAACCCAGTCCAGAGGACTCCGAACGCGGCAAGGTGAATCAGCGCAAAGGGAATCGCCTCAGGGTACACGATATCACTGTGGGGCTCATCATCGTGCCCAACTCCATCAGTGTGGCCAGTGGCCTGGGCCTCAAGAGACACGTATCGACCTCCTGAACAGGGGAAACCTTCCGAATTCGGGTGGGGGCGCGTTACTACTTGTAGCGATAGGTAATCCGACCACGACTTAGGTCGTAGGGTGACATCTCGACCTTGACGCGGTCTCCTTCGAGGACGCGGATGTAGAACTTCCTCATCTTCCCTGACAGATAGGCCAGGATCCTATGACCGTTCTCCAACTCCACTCGAAAGTTGGCATTGGGAAGAACTTCAGCGACAGTCCCCTCGACTTCAATGGCGTCGTTCGCCACACACGTCTCCTCGCCATTCGTGGCGTTTTGGACTCAGTACATCCGCTACCCGGAACCTGATAGCGTATCCTGGTAGCATAACAAGGTAATGAAGCGCAACCCTTCACGAAAACGCACCGGATGATCGGGACACACCCGGAGGCAATGGAGTTCCAAGATGAAACCGTCAATGATCGGAATCGTGGCAGTCGCCGCTATGGCGTTCATGGGGGCTGTCGTGTGGAGTACCCTCCAGGGCACTGAAGTGGAGTGCGAGGTGTGTCTCGTCTTCGAAGGGGAGGAGACCTGTCGTCTGGGTCGCGGCGCCTCAGAAGTCGAGGCGCTGGCTGCGGCTCATCAGAGCGCTTGCGGCGGAAACACTTCGGGGATGGCCGAAAGTATCGCCTGCATGAATCTTTTGCCTGAACGCTCAACCTGCCCCGCGAACTGACCTGGGTCCGGCGCGTTCCGGGGGACCTATGCACGCCCAGGTCCTGGAGGAGGGCGAAGGATCCGCGCTCCGAGAAGGGGAGTCCCGATGCGAATCTCCGATCCTGACTGCAACGAAGGATGGAGCGTGAGCACCGAGCCATCCCTGGGACTCACAAGTAGGATGACGGTCGAGCCAAGGTGGAACGTCATGAGCGGGTCGCCCGGCTCGAGTGATAGCGGCGGATCGTAAAACTGAGTCGCAGGTTCGCGGGGCGTGCGGAGATTGGTCACGCCCTGGTAAACGCCGGCGTCCCGGTCAGGATCAAAATCTGATGAGATGCTGCCGACGTTGTATGCGCCGACTGCAACAACAGCCAGATCCACTAGATCCGCCTGCAATAGGGTGACCATCCGCTCGTTCGCCGAGAGTAAGCCCGGCAGCAAACGCAGGGCAGAAGGGTTCACCGGAAGAAGCCGTCCGGGCACCACTCGGGATGCATGGAGCCCTGCGGCACACGGCGCATGCACTCTATGATAGTGCCGTGGACTGAGGTAAATCGTCAGAAACAGCCCACTTCGAAACGGCTCAGCTTCGGTATCGTCGTCTAGTAGATCACGAACCCTGTACGAGATCCCTTTCGCTTGAAGAGCTGTGCCTTGGTCCAGTTGGCCGAACGTGCCCAGCACCCCATCGGCAGGGCTCGCCAGAACTCGGCGATCCCCGGGCCAGTCCCGCACACCCTCCCGATGCCGGCGGACAAAAAACGCGGACAGGGATGGATAGTCTTCCGGTGGACTCTCGGCCTCGGTCAGGTCCACGTGGAATACCGTGGCAAACCCGCAGTTGATTCTGGATTGGATGATCGAAGGAAACTGCAAGCGAGAAACCCGCCCCCAAAACCGCGAGAGGAGCCGTTGGGGGAGAATACGAAGCAGGGGAAGGAGCGCCCGCCACAGCGGAGGCACGCCAGGACCGGGTCCACCTCCTGCAGGAGAAAACAAGCGGGTCTGTCGCCTCTTCGGACTAGTCTGCGGTGTAGCCTGCCGAACGGATCGCCGCAAGCGCTGTGTCTCGAGCTCCCTCACCGGGCTCGAGTGAGACCACAACTTCACCGATCTCCACAGACTCGATTCCAACGCCCGCCTGTTCCAGGAGGGCCTCACGTACCCGGGCAACGCAATGCTGGCAGCTCATGCCCTGAACTTTGATCCGTTCGGTCTTCACGATCTCGTCCTTAATTGGGGTCTGACATCGACGGACATCTGGACCTCACGTTCCGGGAGACTCTGGAAAGCGGTGAACCCCCGATCGCCGGGTAAGGGTCCCGGCCATCCCACTTCGGGTGGAGCCTCGAGTCTCTGGGAGTGTACGTGACTATCAGGGATTCGCCGAGGCGGTCCTGCCCGAATCAGAGGAGAGGTCACCATGCGGCGGTCCCCACGCGCTCCTGCCATTCTACTGTCCCTTTCGATCCTCCTCGTTTGGGCGTCTCCTGCAGCGGTGCGGGCACAGTTGCCCTCCAGCTCACTGCAGGTAGCCGTTGAATCGATTACCGGCGAAACGATGCTTGGGCACCTCGGAGTGCTGGCGTCGGATGAGCTCGAAGGCAGGGACACCCCCAGTGAGGGTCTCGAGACCGCGGCGACATACCTTGCAGACAAGCACCGGAGCTATGGACTCGACCCCGCGGGCCAGGGTGACACTTTCTTTCAGAGATACCCCTTCGGCCTCATGGGGCCTGATCCTGACAATGCCGAGGTGACCTTCGTTGGGCCGGCGGGTCGGGCTGGGGTACGGATCGGGCGGGACGCCTTCGTAGATGGCGGTTCCGACTCGCCGCTGGACGCCCCGCTCACCTTCGTGAGACTTGCGAGTACGCCGACGCCCATTCCCGGCTCAATGGAGGGAGAGGTTGCAGTATTTTCTCTTCCAGGTGATTGGGGACAAAGCATGTGGTTGACGTCCCTGGAGCAGGCCGGTTTCGCCCGTGCATCCGGCGCGATCGCGATCGTACACGTACTCGATTCGGAGTTCGAGGCTTCTGCGATCGCTCAACTTGGCTCATCGCTTTCACAACCCACATGGAGGCTTGGAGGTGACGCGTCGCTCCCCCGGATTTTCGTGCGGGGTCGAGCAATGGAAGAGGCGATGCCTCGAGGAGCCGTTCCCTGGGCTGCTTCCAGCTCGCCGCCGACATCGACCACCCAGCAACCGATCTCTGGATCTACCCTCCAAGCAACCCTCTCCTTCAACGTCGTGCGTGACGCCACACCGCCGAACGTTCTAGCGGAGATCCCAGGCCGCGACCCGCAGCTGAAAGGCGAATACATCGTCCTTAGCGCTCATTTCGATCACGTCGGGGTCGGCCGGCCCGTGGGGGGAGATTCGATCTACAATGGAGCCGACGACAATGGCTCGGGGACCTCAGCGCTCCTGGAGGTAGCTCGCGTACTTTCGAGTCTCCCAGAGGCGGAACGACCTCGTCGAACCATCCTCTTCGCACATGTTAGCGGCGAGGAGAAGGGGCTCCTTGGCTCGGAGTGGTGGGTCGACCATCCAACACGGACATGATAGGGGGCGATACCCACCGCGACACGATCGCGGTCCTCGGGAACGAGTACTCCTCGCTTGGGGGGGTGATCTTTGGTATTAGCCGAGACCGGCCGGAGCTACGACTATCCACCGTCTCAGACCTTTGGCCGGAAGAAGGCCTCTTCTTCCGGTCCGACCAGTTCAACTTCATGCGGGAAGAGATCCCTTCTCTTTTCCTCTTTGCTGGACTCCATAGGTGCTATCACCGCCCTTGTGACGATCTCAGCTTCGTCGACTCTGAGAAAGCATCGCGGGTGGCTCGTCTTTTGGCGTACACCGCGATGGAAATCGCGAACTCCGATTCACGGCCGAAATGGAATGCGCCTGGCCTGGCGGAAGTACGGCGAAGGATCTCAGGAGGTGAGTGAGATAGGTTGGACGACGCCGGCCGGCACGAATGCCAGAAGTCCTTCCACCTGATCTGGTCGGGTGCCCTCCATGCTAGCGAAGGCCCGCAAGTAGGCCTCGAGCTGCGGCCGGTACCGCTCTGTCGCCCTTGCCAACCCGTCAGGATCGGCGGAATCGAGGGCATCAGTCTTCCAGTCCACGATGACGATCTTGACCCCAGCTTGGTCGGGAATGTACAGGACACGGTCCACTCTTCCCTCGACGATTCCGTCACCGTCGCGACTCATGAACGGCAATTCCCGTTCGACCCTCGTGCCAGGCGGAAACGCCTCGCTGGCGAGCAGTCGGCGGATCTCGACGGATCGGACCCATTCGTGGAATGATGTCAGGAGATCAGGTGCGTGGCTCATATGAGGGACGCGCTCCCGGGCCATCGAGAGAAGCTCCTGGTCGGTCGGGAGTCCGCTCTCGAACCAGTGGATTGCGGCAAGCCACTCATGGATCACGATCCCACGATCCTTGGACAGCCAGGCCGCAGGGTCGAGCAGGCTCTTGAACTGGGCCCGGCTCTGCCTTTGGAAGTCCGAGGGGGCACGGTGTGGCACCATCCTGTGTCCTGGAGAGGCCTCCAGCGAAAGTCTTCCAGGCCTTGCATCGGACGGCGTCGTCGGGGTGGGCTCGATAGTCGTGAATTTCCCCTCGGTCGCAGGAGCACTCCACCAGTCTTGATGGCCTTCATCGAAGAGCACGCTGCCGGGTTCGGCTTTGACGCCCGGAGCGAGCGCACTGCGTAAGACCCTAGCGCCAGTCCGCGGCATCGATTTCCCGGATCGATCAGGGGTCACGTAGACGTAGACCGCGTGTCGGGCCCGGGTCAGCCCAACGTAGAGAGTGCTGAGGCCGTCCCGAAGCTCGGATTCTCTTTCTTGAGCGACGGCCTCCGTCAGCTCGGGGAAGAGGGGAAGGAGTTCCTGCTTGATTCGAGGGAGGACGCGTTGGACAGACCCTACCCCACCCTGCCTCAACACTACATAGGGCGCGGTTCGATCCTCAGAAAACGACAGCCCGTCCAGGTCTGGCAGAACCACGGCATCGAACTCCAGGCCCTTCGCCCGGTGGATGGTCATGACACGTACCGCTGCACTGGCGGGGTCCTCGGCTCGCGCGGCCTCAGCCGCAGCGACGAAATCGGACGGACGACTGGTCGCGCGGTCGCCCCAGCGAAAGGCGAGCTCGGAGAGCTGCCGAAGCCTCCGTCTGTCGCGGTCCGACACGTGCACTGCTAGCTCGCGGGCCCAGCCGGAGATTACCCGCCCGTACCCGTCGCTCAGGAGTCGCTTCCGAAGGTATCGGATCCGATCGATCCGTTCTTCCTCGCTCGACCGGTCCTCAGCCGTCATTCCCAAGAGTGAACCTATGGCGGTCTTCTCGACGATATGGCGAGCGACCGTGTCGCCGGGATGGTCTACCATCCTGAGGAGAGCCAGAACGCAAACCACTGGCGCAGAATCAGCCACAGGGACTCCGCCTTCTTCGCTTGCATCGATTTGTAGCTGCTTCAAGCTCTCGAAGATGTGCGCGGCACTTCGGTTCGTCCGCGTGAGAATTCCAATCGTTGCGCCGGGGGCCGCCAGGTGGAGTTGAGCAACCTCGGCTGCTGCATACGAGAGAAGGTTCGGCCGGAAAGCGGCGCGAGTGCCGCCTTCATCAGCCACGCCCGCCTGAAGGCGGACGTATCCGAGCAGATTCCGAGCAGCGTCGTGCGACTCGAAGGTCCGCCCCCACTTCCGTACAGCATCCTCCTCCCCTGCGAGGATCTCATTGCTGGCGATTCCCTCGAAGACTCGGTTCACAGTGTTCAGAACCACCGAAGACGAACGCCAGCTCTTCGACATCCACTCGGGCCTTAGTTCCAGATCGTCTTGAATGTCGTCGAGGATTCGCGGCTCGCCCCCTCTCCCCCCGTAGATCGACTGCTTCGGATCGGCGACGATGAACAGCACGCCGTCTCTGTCTGGACGGACATCGGCGAGGCGAGACAAGGCTGCCCACTGGACGGTAGAGGTATCCTGGAATTCGTCCAGGAGAACGTGCCGGGGGCGTCCGTCGAGCCGGTATGCGACAGCGGCGGGCTGCGTGACGCGGGAAAGTCGTGAAACCAAGTGAGTGATGTCGTCGAAGTGGTAGAGCCTATCCTCCCGTTCGATACGCGCGAGTTCTCGGTCGTATTCTGGAAGGAAGCGACCGAAGGCCCTAATACGTCTCCGGTGCCCGACGATGAGAGCGTCCCTTGCGACTCGAATCAGGGGCACATACGCCTCTCGAAACGAGTCAGAGATTGGACGGCCGGCGTACGTGTCCTCACCCGCGATGATCGTCTTGGCCAGCCCGACGGTTAGGAACCGTATCCAGTCGCGTTCTCGCAGGGCCAGGGTCGCCTGATTTCGTGCGTTCGCCCAGACTCGGTCTGCATCTCCCTTTGCCGTCTTGGGGATTTCGATCCTCGCGAGCCGACCGATCAATGGGGCAATTTCTTCTGGCTCGGTCTCCGGCTTCAAGCCGGCGTCTCCTGGCCACCCCCATGGATCGGTGGCTTGGGGGTCCAGCTCCCTGAATACGTCGTGGAGCTGGGTGACTCCCGACATGAGCGAGCTGAGAACAGCTCGGTCCGCCGTACCGATCCCGATGTCTCTCGCGAGTTCCGCACGGAGTCCGGGCGTAACCTTGGTTAGGGCGGCCTCTACGGCCTTCGCCCGGAGTCGACGACGGTCCAGATCCTCCGCGATCTCCCAACCACGCGGGAGCCCGACCTCAAGCCCGAAAGCCCGAGCGATCCCGTGGAAGTAGGCATCCAGCGTGAGAATCTGGAGTCGATGGAGATAGCCTATTGTCTCGGAGAGGATCTCCGAGCACACCTGGGGTGTGAGTCGATCCGAGGAACCCCCCTCAGCCAACGAATCAGCTAATTCCTGAGCCTTGTTCGGATCCTCAGCTCCCTCCGCGAGTCGGACGAGCACCCGATCGATGATCTCCCGAGCTGCTTTTCGCGTGAACGTCGCAGCGAGAATATCCTGAGGTGCTTCTTCGGATGCGAGGAGGCTGATCAGGCGTGAAGAAAGGCGGAAGGTCTTCCCGGAACCGGCCGAAGCAAGGAGTAGCTCCAGGGATCTGTGCCCGACCGACCTGTCAGTCATCCCGACGGCCGACATGTATATCCTGCCGCAAGACTCCACGCCCAACCACAGCTGTTAGGTCGTCGTTGGGCCGGATCGTCGTGGAACTCTTGTCAAAAACGAAGTGGTTTGTCCGAAGAACACGAACCGCGGCCCGCGCCGTCTCATCGGCCGCGGCGAGGTCGGCAAGCGTCCAGTCGGCCAGCCTCTCCTTGACTTCGGCGTTCCGCGGAAGCGAGACGTAGCCCAGGAGGACCGAATCCACTTCGTTCGGTAATATCAGAGGCTGGCCGGCGTCATCCTCGAGGGCTGCGGCAAGTAGACGGTAGAGGGGCAACTGAAGGTCCACCCACTTCTTCTCCCGGCCGCTTCGATGGATCGTTTCCGGGTCTGCAGCTCGCTCTCCCGTCTTGTAGTCCAGGATGCACCACTGGCCGGTTCGCTCGTTCTGATCTACCCGATCGAGCTTGCCACTCAACAGAATCGGTCTGTCGTCAACCACAAACTCAGCTCCACCCTTCGGCGGGGAAGCCTCGACAGCCCTGATCACCCACCCATCGGCCACCCACCGGGCTTGCCACTCAGCGAAAGCACACAAGCGAGCACGCAGCTGATTTGCCTGCAGACTGACACTCGGGAGCGGGTTCGCCCCAAACCTGCTGACCACCTCCTGGTCGAGGATTCCGACTAACGCTCGCCGCATCGTCGAGGCATCGAGTCCACGCGCCGACGAATCACGGCCGAACTGCTCCAACACACAGTGGGCGAGCGTCCCGAACCCGCGTCCATCGAGCTCCCTTGAGGCATCGTCAGCCCGGCGAAGTGCGAGTACACGCTCCAGTGCGTATCGGTAAGGATCCGAAAGCAGGTGCCGGAACGAAGTCACCGGAACTCGATCCGGAGGCGCATCAGCTGAGATAACCGGCTCCGGAGGTAGGCTGAACCCTGCCGACTGCCCCGATGACCCGGGCGCTTCCATAGGGTACCTGGCCTCACCGTCCTTGAAACATGATCGCACCCTCGCGGCCACTGTCTCGGGAGCCTCAGCGAAGAGGAGGCGAGATGGAAGAACCGGGTTTCCTAGCCTGTCCCACCGGCCTGTTACGAACGTCACGTCAGGTCGAGTCTCCCGGATGGTCCGAAGGTAGAGCAGATCCCGAGCCCATCGGCCGGTGTTGTCCAGGAGTCCTATTGCCGCCCTTACGCTGTGAGGGAGAAATGGGTGGGAGGTCACCGACTGAGGCACGTTTGGTTCGTTGAACCCAGTCACCACCATCGTGCTCGCGTCGTCCATGGGAAGCTCCAGCCACCCCAACAGCTCGATTGCTTCGTCTTCCGCGTCCGGTGGGACGCGGGTCGAGGCTAGATCCTCAAGTAGAATCCTCAAGGCCCTATGGGCCGGGAGTGTCGGATCGAGCTCGGAGGGCAGTCTCCTGAACGTGTGAAGCGCCGCACCTGCCGCCTCGGCGAATACGTGAAGCTCTCGAGTCCCCTTCGGCGAGGCCTCGGAGGCTGGAACCTCCGATCCGAGAAGGTCGAGGAGGACTGGGGCCAGCACCTCACCCCAATCGGAGAGCGGGCGATCTCGTCCAGCCAAGGGGGCGAGAATACTCGAGAGAGCGTCGCGTGCCTGCTGAACCACGGGTTGAACCGGATCGGACGTGCGCTCTCCTGAGTCTGGGAGACCCCCACGATCAACCCGCCCCTGCAGATGAAGTGTTTGGTACTCGTCGAACTGTTGGCTCAGTCCGTTGAGAGAAATCCTCATTCTTTCCATCAGAACTCCCTCTATCATAGGGAATCGAATGAGGCTGCCGAATGTGATGAAATCCCCGTACTCCAGGTACCTCGCGAGCTGCACACAAACGCGGAATGCGGTTGTTCGCTCGAGGGGTACACCGGCCGCGTATCGGGCCTTGACCCCGTGCTCGGCTAGGCGTTCGGTCAAGTAGGGCACCACTTCAGGGTCAGGAACTCCAACGGTGATTTGTTCTGCGGGGACGGTCCCGTTCGCGTCGAGCAGCTTCTGGATCACGGCATCTGCCTGTGCGCCGGGGCCAGCGACGACCCGGATAGAGTCATCCGGCAGCTCAGCACGCACCTCCATCCAAGTCTCTGGGATCACACACCCTAGCGAATCGAAGCCTTGCGCAAGGCTCGTGGGAGCCCCGACAAGGATGTTCAATGGGTACGGGGTCCGAACAGCGCTCAAGAACGCGCGAACCACGCCCGGTAAATCTGGGGCCGCGGCCATCCAGATCCGGCGTGAGGACGTGACTCGGTCTTCGGCGAGGGCCTTTTGCCTAGCCATGGCGGCATCCATGAGTCCGTGTTCGAGGAGGATCTCCCGGTAGCGAGCCTGCACACGAGCCAGAGTGTCCCAACGCTTCAGGTCTCTGACCGGGGCGGCCGAGCGACACGAATCCGCTACTTCGCTAAATCCCAAACCGGTGGCGGAGACCTGCTCATGAAGAGCGTCCAGCACGCCGGCAAGGGTCGACACGATATCTCGCGAGAGACCCCGATCGTCCTCTGGCAGCTGAACGATGTCGGCTAGACTCGAAGCATCGAAGCCTGTCAGTGCTTTTCGCCATGCCAGCTGATTGTGAATGGAGTCCGGCTCGGAGAATTCAGGCTCATAGAGCTTCTCCGGAAGACGGCCAACCGTTGTGAACTCAGGCGGTCTCAGGGGTCGCCCATCCGCCAGTGCGGCGTCGAGCAGGAGTTCTCCAAGTCTCCGGCTGGCCCTGGCCCCTGAGACTACGATCAGTTCGTTCGAGAGGTCGAACAGAGCTGATCCGGCGGCTGCGCCGACGAGTTCTTGCGCCACGGAGACCAGGATGGGAGCATCCCAACCCAGGAACCTGCGCTCGACCGGGCCTCCTCCCTCTTCCATCCGCAACTCCAGCTGTTCAGGGGCTGGCGGTCGAGAGGCGGCAGGGAGAGGGTTCAAACCATCAGCAACCGCAGCCGCGACTTTCACGGCGGCGCGGTCCAACTAGATTCCATGCGCAGCCCATCTCGGAGCAAGTTTGGTGCGAAAGAGACCGCTTCGATGGGCGAGGGCAATGGCTAGAGGATTCGATGCGAAACCTGATTATCCGCTTGTTCGTAAATGCGGTAGCTCTCTGGGTGGCGGCACGCCTCGTGAGTGGGATCGAGCTTTCTGGGGAGTTTGGACCCGTGCTGCTGGTGGCAGCGGTATTCGGGCTCGTCAACGCGTTGATCAAACCGCTCGTTTTAATCCTCTCCCTCCCGTTCGTGATTCTCACTCTGGGGCTTTTCACTCTGGTGATCAACGCGCTAATGCTCATGCTCACCGCAGCCCTCACCGGTTCGTTCACGGTGAGCGGATTCTGGGCGGCCCTGTGGGGAAGCATCCTCATCTCACTTGTGAGCTTATTGTTCTCTTTGGTTCTCCCCGACCGGTGAGGATATGAGGTGACGGGTCGCCCGATTCGCTCACATCCCTCGAGAAATCTCCGACGACAGGCTACACGACGACCGTTTCTGTTCCTTGAGGTTGCGCGGTCCCCTGGCGCTGTTGCCGACCGAGCCAGATTCCCAGCGCTGCCCAGACGACGGCTAGGGGAACCGCGAAAGCCGCCAGTCCCATCAGCCCCATTCCCAGCCGACCGATCGCCCCCTCCATCCAGGCCGTGACCGAATCGCCGCCCCTGTACACCGCCGTGTCGATGAAAGCTTTCGATTTGTATTTTTCCTCCCGGCGGACGATCGTGAAGAGCGTCTCGCGCGCCGGTCTCATTATCCCCCTCTGCACGGCTCGGAAAGCGGCTTCGAAAACGATCAGCGCCGCGAGCGAACCGGAAACCGCCAGGCCAATGAAGCCAAACGCCGCAGTGATGGGGAGGAACGCAAGCGTGATCGGCACGCCGACTCGCTTCATGAGATGGCCGGTTACGATGAGTTGCGTAATGAGTGTCGTGACCTGAGTGATTAGGTCGATGTTCGCGAACAGGGCCGTGCGAGTATCGAGGCTGGCTTCCAGCTCAGCGACCATTTGCAATCGGGTGAAATAGAGAAAGGTCGCCATGACGGCGACAATGAGCGCAAAACCCGATATTCCCAGCAAGTAGCGAGAACGGAAGATCGAGCGAAGACCGTCCCAGGCGCTCCCGCCTATGACGCCCGTTCCGACGGAGGCAGGCTCGGCTACAAGATCCCCAGACCCCGCAAGCTTTGTAGGCGCCGGCTGTAACCGCGCGACCGCGGCGGCGGCGGCGAGCGCCAGCACCAAGAAACCGGCTGAGACAAGTAGCAGGCTCGGAGTGCCGAGGGGCTCAGCCAGAGTCCCTGCGAGCCACGGACCGAAGATCGCACCCAACGTTCCACCCACAGCAATGACGGCGAAGAAACGCTTACTTTGCTCCAACGAGAATCGATCGGCCATCAGCGCCCAGAATACCGCCGTCGAAAAAAGATTGAAGACGCTAAACCATACATAGAATACCTGACCGGTTCGGTCCCCCACGGCCTGAGGTGCCATGACGAGGACCAAGAAGAATCCAACAAGGCTTATCGCAAAGAACAAATAGGTAGTGGAAATGAAGACCATACGGCGGAAACGGCTCACCAGGAGGCCAAAGACCGGGTTAACCAGAAGCGTAACGACAAGTGTTCCTTGGAAGAGCCAGCGCACTTCCTCGATCCCCCGTTGCATCCCGAGCGCATCGCGGGCCGGGCGAACGACCATGAGCGCCGTGAGAACGCAAAAGAAGAAGGCACCCGCCGCCACAATGGATGGCACCTCTTCCCGTCTTACGTTCGCGAACTTCCGAGCGAATTCGTTCATCTAGGTGTCCTCTAGCGGCATCGTCATTCGCGTGCGTGTGCGCTCACCTGGAGGCTCCCAACGGCCGATCCCGATCCTCAAGGCCGTCCGTTGAATCACTGGCGTGCTTTCGAGAGACATTTTGAAACTCCGTGGATGGGACTGCACCCGAATAGAACTAACCCCAGGGCCAAGCCCGTCTGGCACCGTCCTCTTCGAGAGACCGATCAAGGTACAAGCTGCTACGCGGCGACAGCTAGCCTTCAGGGACTTGGGACCCCTTTTCTGACCCTCCCGGTTCGGACTCGATGATCCGGAACAGCTCAAGCACGCTTGAATGAGAGGCTTCGAATCTACGAACGTCGAACCCTACCCGAGGGCCAGAATCAGAAAAAGCCACGTCCTCTAGGAATGTACGGAGAGGTTCGTTTCGATCGGTGCTACGAAACATGAACTCCAATGGGCTCGGGTGGGTCCTACCGAGCCATAGCAAGAAAGCGAATTCCACGCGACGCTGGAATACGCGGCAGGACATGACAAACGACTGAACGACTCCGTCGGGATCAATGAGGCAAGCGACTATCTTTCCATGCTCTCCGTTTCGATCCGCCATCGAAGCAGTGTACAGACGACCTCCCGATTCAAGGACCTCCCTTACCTCTTGGTCCGACACCCGCTCCCCGTTCAAGTTGAATTGGTTGGTTGGTTGGGTCGTGTTGTTGATGGTGGTAAGTTGAAGGAAACGCTCGCCAAGGGGCTCCGGAGCGGCGTCTGCAAGGACCAGGTGCTGATCCAACGGTGCCTCCGATCCGCCCAGGCGTTGAAAACCCTCAAGCACGACTTTTCCCTCCCGATTCAAGGACCTCCCTTACCTCTTGGTCCGACACCCGCTCCCCGTTCAAGTTGAATTGGTTGGTCAGTTGAGGGCTCGTGTCCGATCGCCAGACGTCCGGTCGTGGATGGTCAAGGACATCTCCAAATCCTGCAGAAACGACTGAAGATCTGCTCCCTCCGACTCTCTTGGGACCAGTGATTGGAGCTGTCGGCGGTACATCTCTGTGCGCTCTCTGTCCTCCCCAGTCACTCCCTCCCGATGGAAGAGACGAGACAGAACGTAAAAAAACTCGATCATCCCTTTCGAATCGGTGGGAAAAGGAACTCCCCGCACAGACGGCAGCGCTGCGGCTACTTCGGCGAGCTCAACCGGATTGTCGTCAACGAATACGAACTCCCCGAGTCCCAAATTCAGGTGCTCTGCCAGCATCTCGATCTGGGCGGACTTGGCGTGGTAGCTCGCGGCAATCGACACAAAGTCATCGGGCTCGAGGACGGACTCGGGCTTCGAGAGCGGACCGAGCGCTAGCTCCCGGTCATTTCGCGTAACTCCAGCCAGGAGAACGCCGATTCCTTTCAGATTCCTCAAGAAGGTTTGATATAGGAAGTGCCGATACCCGAGGCCCTGAGGGCCGAAGCTGACGCCATCCACACCGTCCTCCCCCACTATTCCTTGCCAAAGGACGTTATCGAAATCTGAAACCAGCACCTTGCAGCCGCCCTGCCTCTGGTCATCAAGCGCCCGGTCGACGATTCGACCTGCGACATCCGCAAGAGCTGCGCTGGCAAGGGGATCTCCATGGTTCAAGTAGCTCTCCAAGGAGAACGCTGTAGAGGGCACTACCTCGCCACCCAATGACCGGACAACTCCCACCAAGACATCCCCGAGCGCCGCGGCTTCGTGACTACTTGCCAAGATGGGAGGAGTCTGCGCCGCGACGAACAGTAACGACGAGTTGGGCCGTTCTGAGAAGCGGGACCCGGCGCGTCGAGCATGATCCCGTAGCTCGGTGAGCTGGAGCTGAGTTTTGGGGAATCCGGATCGCCAATCAGCTTCGGGAGCCAGATCCCACGGAAAGAGCAGGAAGACTTCCCGTTCTCCCTGGGAAGGCGCCCGGATATGCTGCGCCAAGGTGTTGAACGGAAGCGCCCCGATGTGAGCCGAATAGCCCCTCGCTGCCGCGGCTGCTCGCACAAACACCTCGAGGTTCTTGGACTCTGCCGACATCCCTAGGAGGAACGAGAGCGCAACTCCGTCCTGGAACTCGGAAAGGATCCGTTTCGCTTCGAGAAACTTCATGGCATCGAGTCTACTACGTCACCGATTGGCCCCCGCTATTGCCCAGGCGCTCAATCACAAGGGTCTCCGCCGATCCAAACGAGGTCAGTTCGATCGAGTCAACGGCAGTAATCTCAATCTCGAACTCGCTCTCCATAGCAGTAACAAGCGTGACATGCCCAAGAGAATCCCAGGCATCGAGCGACTTCTGGGAGACAAGTATGGGATCCACGTCGGGAGACAAATCGAACACGACCTGGAAGACCTCGGCTAGTTTCTGGCGAATATCCTGCATTCCGGTCCCTCGCTCAGGAATCGTTCTGTCAACGACTCTTTAAGGATCGCCGCGAGCGAACCTTGCGGGCAGCGAGGTCCCATGCCCACTGCAGTTGCATGCGCGTCCACTCGAACCTTGAGAGTTCCAAGGCCCCACCCTGGGCGCGCAGCCAATCTCACAGCTCCCCAACCGGCGGAAACCAGCCCGGCCGTGAAGCCAACTCAACCAGGTTTCGGCGAGTGACCGAATCCACCGTTCCGTCATTGACGAACCCTTTCCCGAAGTGGGTGGCGACGATACAGACTCCCCCTTCGCGTTCGAGGCGATCCTGATTCCTGCTCGTCGTTAGTTGGTTGAATTCGGTGACACTCTCAGCATCGGATGATGAGAACCAGAATGGAACCAAAGGCCGCCTCGGGTCGTGATAGGGAAGCGTAGGGTTAACGGAGGAGATATTGATCCGGTTGAACGTGAGGTTCCGAGCATATTCGATATGACGCAGGCTGAGGTCTCCCCACCAGTAGTCCGAGTCCTGTACGTGCCCCAGCGAATCCCCCCTACGAAAGCCACCAGCCAATCGGGACAGCAACCGAAGCGCGCCCAGGTCGAACCTATCCGGCCCCCAGTAAAGATTCTCCCGATTGTATGCGTGATTCGCGTGCAATCGGGGCGTATGTCCGATCAAATCCTGAAACCGCTTGAAACCGGCAAGTGTCCTCGCTCGCTCGCTCGTTTCCATCGATGCGCCATGCCACGCGATTTCAAACCCAGCTTCTTTGAGTGACCGTACAAAGCTGAGGTAGTCCTCATCTTCTAATGTCTGAGACGAAACAAAGTTCGAGTCCCCAGTCTCAAGCGCGAACGGCCATGCTGTCTTGGTCGTTCTCATCCCCAATTCAGCTAGGAGTTCGTATATCGGCCTCACGTTGTCACAGGTGGCTACATCCGAGTCGTCGTACACGGAAAACGCGAATCTACAGCCGCGTGGGAACTCGTATCTTGCCATTAGACGATGGATCTTTCGGGAACCAGGGCGGTCAGAATACGTCGTCGGAGCGAGCGTCGCCACGGGTCAGCCACCACTCGTGGAGCGGTGGCTTGAACTGCCCTTGATCATGATCCCGTGCCATCATGTGAAGATTCCCGGGGACGCTCACGTAAGCACTGCGCGCCAGAAGGTTCTCTAGGCTCGCATGGGTTCCGGAGCATAGGATCGCGTCCGCGGACAGATCACGTGCGAGCTCTTCGACCGCCGCCAAGAGCGACAGCCCCAGCTTGGGCTGATCCACCGGAAAAAGGAGGTCGGAGAGCGACGCAACAGACAGACCGGCGAGACGCGCATCCGGACTTTCCTTGGGCTGTCTGAGAATCGCCCACGCCAGCGGCGTCTCCTCCCTCCACGCCACGACGATCTCGTACGGCTCCCCGGAGTAACGCCACAAGATCCTCTTGCCGTCACGAAGAGATGCTGCCGAAACGGTGTTCTTGGCCGATTCCCAAATCCGGTCCAGATCCGAGACGTCTACACTGTTCCAGCCTCTCGTCAGTCGGACCCCTGGCGACGGGCGCCCGTAGACGCGCCTCACCAAGAAGAACCCGATGGCAAGCGCAAGGCCCACAATCGAAGCGGTGCCAGTCCATTGCAGGAGCCGAAGCCCGCGGATAGCAGATCCGGATATATTCTCCAGGTCGAGCTTGGACAGATCGAGTCTCGATAGCAATCGCCCAGGGTCAATTATTCTGAGTCGGTTAAAAAAGAGCCCTCGGTCCGTAACCCCCAGCGAATGGAACAGTCTACGGGCCGGCAGTGATACGACCGAGGCAGCGGCGGGACCCACATCTTCCAATGCCCGCTCAAGCAACATTGACCCAACCGGACCGGCACGGAACTCCGGGGCAACCCATAGGCCCTTTAGCCAATGTGCCGGGAACTCAACTGCCTGCACGCGCATCTTCGCTGGGATCGAACCCAAGTATCCGATGGCTACCCCGTCCTTCAGGAATACCCACTTGGGGGGTTCATCTCCGTCCGAGATCGGGTTGTCCCTAGCTTCCCTCTTTCTCCACGCACTGATGGATTCCGCGGACCCTTGCTGCCCCCATGCCTGCTCAAACAATACCGCCAATACTGCATCGTGCTGAGGACCAACGCGCTCCACACCCAGCGCTTGGCGTGGTGAAGAATCGACCGCATCACCTTCACCCGCTTGCATGGAAGCTCCTCTGCATCACGCCACTGGAGGGCATCCTGCCCCACGCAAAAGCGTTAACCACAGGAGGGAGAGCAGGCTCCATTAGCGTCCCGCCTAGTATCGCGGAAGGCTTGGGTCCACTTCCTTCTGCCAAGCCAGAATCCCTCCCCTCAGGTTCCAGACCTTGCGGAATCCTGCGTCCTGCAGCTGGCGCAGTGCCTTTGCGCTCCGACTTCCGCCCTGGCAGTGCAAGACGATCTCCTCCGCTGAATCGAGCTCGGGAAGCCGTTCGAGGAGCGTGTCCAGGGGAATGAGCTCCGCGCCCTGTGGCCCGAGGTTCACGATCTCCCACTCGTGCTCCTGTCGGACGTCCACCAAACGAATCTCATCGCCCCTTTCGAGTCGGGTATTGAGCTCTCCTGCCGAGATCGTGGGCACGCCCTGAGCATCATGCTCCTCGGCTCCCTCTTCGTAGGCGGAGACTCCGCAGAACTCGAGGTAGTCGATGAGTCCTGTAACGGTGGGGTTCTCACCACACACAGGGCAATTCGGGTCTTTACGGAGTTTCAATGTTCTCCACTGCATGTCCAACGCGTCGAACAGAAGGAGTCGCCCAATGAGCGGTTCGCCCTCGCCGATGATCAGCTTGATCGTCTCCAACGCCTGAAGCGTCCCGATAATCCCGGGAAGTACGCCGAGCACGCCTCCTTCTGCGCAGCTGGGCACCATCCCGGGAGGCGGAGGTTCCCTAAAGAGACATCGGTAGCAGGGCCCGTTCTTCGCATCAAATACGGAGACCTGACCCTCGAAGCGGAAGATTGAGCCGTAGACGTTCGGCTTTCCGAGTAAGACGCACGCATCGTTCGTCAGGTACCGGGTCGGGAAGTTGTCCGTGCCATCGACCACGATATCGTAGGGCTCGATGACCTCCATGGCGTTCTCACTGGTCAGTCGAAGCTGATGCGTTTCGACCTCGATATTTGGATTGACGTCATGAATGCGATCCTTCGCAGACTCGAGTTTCGAGCGCCCGATGTCCCTGGTCCCGTGCAGAACCTGTCGCTGTAGGTTCGAGTGGTCCACCACGTCGAAGTCTACGATCCCGATCTTCCCAACTCCGGCTGCGGCCAGATAGAGTCCGAGTGGAGATCCGAGCCCCCCGGCCCCGATCAAAAGCACGCTGGCCCTCTTCATTTTTCGCTGCCCCACCATACCAACCTCAGGCATGATGAGGTGTCTGGAATAGCGTTCGATCTCCTCTCGACTCAGTTCTGGAAGGGCCGCGGCCGAGATCGCCCAGGAGGGTGTCCCCTCTTGGCCTTCATGACGCTGGGATCCGTTCTCATTCTCGTTCATGATCCCTCTCCGTATGACGGTCCGCAGCGTTCGCGGCCATCCGATCTTCCATCTTCAAGCTACCCGACCCACCCAACTAAAGGACCCCGGCTCCTGCGCGGAGTCCGGGGCTCAGGGACTATCGTGTCAATCTTGGGGGGTTCCTACTTCATTTGAACACGACGATTCCCGGCCCGGCCCCGCAACATCATGAGATCCGGCATCGATTCTCTACGCATTCGCATTGGCTCTGAGAGCCAGGTCGTCTCGGTAGGCATCGTCAGATGCTACCCACGGGTCCCACAAGCGTCAAGGCAGACGAGAGCTCTCGAATGTCGGAAGAGGTCCCGTGCACAGATACGTCGACTGCGAGGCGATCGCGCGGGTCATTGGCGACCCGTACGACAGTCGCGTCCTCTCCTCCGAGTACCGAGCCCACGGCCTCCCGAACGAGATGCCCGAATCGCGTGTAACCCGCGTCGCTGTTGGGGATCAGCAGACGATCGTTTGCCTCGATCCGAAGGGTCGATGGATCGAACTTTAGCTTACCTGCAACCCTGGGATCACCCTCGAGACGCGCACCTATTCCAAGCGCCTGCCGGATCGTCGTGGCGATCGCATCGACCGCCGTGCCCGCAATCGGAGTTCGTCGCTGGGCGAGCAGCCCGAACGTCCCGTCTGCTCGATCCAAGGAAAAACTGACCTCGTGGCAGACGAGCATGATACCAGGGCTCTCGGGGGCGTGCGCATAGTCCGCCACATCGAGCGCGACGAGATCGAGGGCCCTATCGCGGATCCACTCGTGAAATATGGGTACGAAGAGCGCGGCGTCATCTTCGATCGCATGCTCTGATGCATAGATCTTCACGCATACTCGATAGAAATCGTCAACACGCCCCTCGCTCACCGCGCCACCTTGACCCCTTCGCCACTCCCGGTCGCCTGAGCCTCGAGAAGACGGGTGTAGCAGGCGTGGGCAGCCTCAATGAAGAGCTGCGACTCCTCAACTCGCCGGCGGGCTTCGTCGCGATCATGCGCGGTCCCTCCAGTTTCGTGGGCCGCCTGGTAGTAGCCCCATTCCTTCGCCCCGATGAAGCGCTCGAAAAAGAGCTCGGTGTCGATGAAGGCCTGCTGGAACCGAGAGAATATCTTCGCTGGATTCGATTCTACGTCAGGGTCCTCGATCTTTAACAGACCTTGAGCGGCTGACATCATCGCTTCGTAGGCCATTCCGGCAGCCTTCGCCACGGCGATGTCGTCCGAAGTCAGGTCATCAACGATCACTGAGGCGTCAAAGACTCGACTCTCCGCATTGGCGAGACTGAACTGTGTGAGAGTCACGACCTCGCCTGCACACTCTCCGACGCCGATATCGCCGATAGAATACTCGCGTGCGTCGTGCCAATCTACGTAGTATCCGGGGTCCGTCTCGTAGGACGGCACCTCCAGGAGGTCCTTGAGGCGCTCCTTGATCGGCTTCTTTCCAACGCGGGTCACCCATCCACGAAAAGTCTCCCCCGTCTCGTGTTCCTCGGTGAAGAGGGCCAGGAGCCTGTCTACCGTTTCGGGAACTCGCTTGGAAGGCACGGCCCCGACAGCTAGGCCGTAGTTTCCAGCATTTTCTTCAAGTGATCCACCGAGCAAGAGCTGAAAGTGCGGCACCTTAAAGCCGCCGACGTTACGACTCGAGCCGTAGAAACCGATGTCTGCAATGTGGTGCATACCACAAGAGTTTGGGCACCCGCTGACCTTTACGTGCACATCCTTGAGGACAGGATCGAAGTGGAGTCCCCGATCCTCGAACCTGTCTCTGAGTTCAGCGCCCAACCCCCTGGCGCTGGCGATTCCGAGTTTACACGTATCGGTCCCAGGACAGGCCGTCACATCTGCAATCGTCCCGGCGCCAGCCAGGACCAGTTTCGCCGCGTAGAGATCATTATATAGAGCGACGAGATCCTCTTGATGAATCCAGCGCAAGAAGAAGTTCTGGTCGACCGTCGTGCGCATGGCGTCAGGGGCGTACTCGCGCATGATGTCCGCCAACTTTCTAGCCTGACGCGAGGTGATGTCGCCGAGCGGAAGGTTGACTGTGACGGCAACGAACCCCACTTGCCGCTGGTCGTAGACGTTCGTTTTCGCCCAGTCTTCAAACCCTGGCTCGGGCAGAGCGGTGCCGGCGGTCGCGGGGGCGGACAGACCCTCGATCACCGGTAGGTGAGCCTCGTCAAGCCAGTCGGACCACTGGGGGTCTTCTTCCATACTCTGGAGCTCTTCATCCACCAGCTTCCGGAACTCCTCGATTCCCAGTTTGGCCACCAGGAATTTGATGCGGGCCTTGTTTCGGTTCCGCTTTTCCCCGAGCCGAGCGTAGACGCGTGCGATCGCCTGCGACACAGGCAACATCTGCTGCTCGGGCATGAACGCGTAGAGCTCTTTCGCAACATGGGGGACGGGACCCAGACCCCCACCGACCACGACTCGAAAACCGCGTTCCTCGGCACCATTCACACTTCGGACAGCCGCGACGAATCCCAAGTCGTGCATCATCACCCGTGCGCAGCCTTCCTGGCCACACCCGGAATAGGCGATCTTGAACTTCCGGCCGAAGTCCTGGACATCCCTGTGTCCCAGGAGAAACCAGGTCTCTGCCTTGGCGTAGGGCGAGATATCGAATTGCTCGTCCTGGCAGATGCCTGCCTTCGGACACCCTGTCACATTGCGTACAGAATTCCCGCAGGCCTCGCGCGTCGTAATCCCCACGGAAGCCAACCGTCGGTGCATGTCCGGCGTGTCCTCGATATCGATGAAGTGCAGCTGGATGTCCTGACGGGTCGTGATATGGAGCACTGCGTTGGAGTACTCCTCGGCGCAATCCGCCAGGACCTCCACCTGCTCAGCGGAGAGCTTCCCAAAAGGGATCTTGATCCGCTGCATTCCCGGCGCATCGAACTCGGTCTCTGGGCCCTTCGTCAGCCCCCTCCGCGGGAAAGGGATGTCTTGGGTCTTGGTCCCATCGTAGCGCTGGCCGTTGTCGTAGCGCTGGCCATACGCACCTCGCCGTAGCCGAAGCTCGGCAAAAACCTTCTCCTCGAGCTTCTCTTGCTTCCGCAACTCCATCTGGTTCTCGTAGACGTCGATCTCCTCGGCCATCGTCGGAGGGATACGATCTGCGAGGACCTCTTTCCACGTGCGGCTGTCGGCACTCATGGTTGTGTCCCGATCAGGGTTTTCATTTCAGATTCCGTGGAGACCACACTCGAGCCGCACACTACCCCGCCACCGCCCTGCGCGTTCATGTTCGCCCGGCTTGATCGGCGTGGTGAGAGGTGCGTCTCCGATGCTGGTATATCCTAGATCGTGCAATGGGTGATACGGAACGTTGTGGGCGCGTACGAAACCCCACACATCCTCGAGGCTCCAGGACGCGAGCGGGTTGATCTTGACCCAATTCGCGAGCTCAACGTGAGGGAGGGCGGCCCGGGTGGCGGATTGATCCCGTCTTCGCCCAGTAACCCAGCCCTCAATGCCTTGGAGCGCCTCATGCATGGGATCCACCTTCGTAAGCCTGTGGAATAGTTCTTCGTCCTTTTCCCACAGTCGGCTGCCGTGCAGGGCCTCGAACGCCTTGCGTGACTCGGCCGGCCGGTAGGTACGAAGATCCAGTCCGTAGCGATCGGCAACTCGATCTGCGTGCTCGATCGTCTCCGGGAAGTGATAGAGCGTATCGACGAAAAGGACGGGCAGACGAATTCCCTCCTCGGCAAGAAGGTGGATCAGCATCATCCCGCCCACCCCAAATGTCGAAGAGACGGCAAGCCGACCTTCGGCGATGGCACCCTCCGCCCAACGCAAGATCTCCGTGGGGTAGGCAGCTTCGAACCGTGCGTTCAGTTCAGCCGCCTCGGACTGAGAGAGCACCGTTGTTGGAGAAACGGACTCGGAGGTGACGCTCATCGGGTTTTCGCTCGGGTTGGGATTCCCTTTCCCATCAAGTCATTCCTCGGTCGTTAGTGCGGACACCACGATTTCTAGTTACGAAAACGGCCCCGACCTCATTGGGAGGTCGGGGCCGAAGAGCTCAGCGCGATATCCTGTTTACACGCGGCGTCTCCCGGGCCCACCCCTCCGCAGGGTGGCCAGGCTACAACACATCGCGCAACACATCGCGGCAACCTTCATCATCACACACCTTCACTCTAATGCCACACCTAATGGTGCGGTTCCGCACCAACGCTGAGTCTACTGAGACCCCACAGGAGGGTCAAGTGCCCGAGCAGCTGCCTGCGAAAGGAAGACTGAACAGGGCTCCGAGCAGGGGACTCGGAGCTCGCATTCGTCCGGGTTCGCTTCGACTGAGGCAGCCGTGCCGAGAAGCTCGGCCCCGCCCGGGCCGGTCGTCTCGGATTCGCCTGGATCGCTCCGAACCAGCCAAGTCGGTGATCGGAGGCATCGATCGGACACACAGCACGAGTCGGCGAGGCACCCAACCTGCGCCTCGCTGAGCTGGGTCAGCTTTGAGTAGATCCCCGTGTGGCGGTCTGCGGTCTCAGGAAAGGAGACCACGGAGAATTGCCCGAGTTCGTCCAGATAAGAGTGCACCAGCGCCGCCGGATAGAGGGCAGCATATGCTTCCCAGACCTCCTCTTCGGTCAACCCAGTAAGGCGCCATCCGCCCCCCAAGTCAGGGGCTGTGCTCAACCGCCGGTGGCTTCCGTGGGCCGTCACCTGCGCGATCTGGAAGGCCTCACTGGGATCACGGATCGTCTTTAGCTTCCCTGGCCCGGCGTCACGGTCCCTCTCGTGCCGGATCTCGAACACGCCTGGCTCCGACTCCCACACGGCCGTCTGAAGGAACAGGCAATGCGTAGTGGGAGCCGAACGGATCCGACCGAAGAACCAACGCTTTGCCTCCGAGGCCACTGGGTTTCCCTCGATCCCACGGGCAGCGAGTGCGTTGTGTTCTCCGGGTCCGTCTTGCTTCGGGGAGTCGGCCTCGGCCCCCCGCGCCACCAAATCCAGGACTACCTCAACCATGCGGGCATGAGTCCCGACTGGCTTCGCATACCAAGTACGTCGCTGGGTCGTATCGGCGGCGCGCCCTTCGAGCACAAAGTCGTGTCGGATCGTCGTGCCTACATGCCACCCCTCCGAAACAAAGAATGGGACGGCGATCGTGTTCGGACCTGGATCCTCTCTAAGCACACGAGCCAAGGTCGGCTCCTGGTCCAGGAACGCGGGAACCACGCGCACATAGGGTCCCTTCTCCCGCAGCTCTCCTACAACCGAACGCGTCGTGTCAGCCGAGCGAGGGTGCCGGTCCGTCCCGTGCCCGACGACTACGAGGGTCGTCTCGGCCTGCGTTTCCCGTGAAAGAGAGACAGCTTCTTCGGCACGATCCAACACGAGCTGAGCCATGCGGCGACTGCGCCCGACCGGAGGGCAGTAGTGGATCCTCAACCCGTCCCGGATCGTGAGCTGTCCGTCCAATCCTAGCTCCCGAGGCAGAACACGATCCGTGAAGTATCCCTCGCACATGAATATCGGTACGACGAACACCTCCGAACTCTCCACCAAATCAAACGCGTGGTGCAGTTGGGGCTCCTCCTTCCAGAAGGCTGGCCAAACTTCACGGAAATGGCCGAGTTCCCGAAGGCGAAGTACTAGATCGTGGATTGGGCGGGAGGAGTCAGGGCTCAAATGAGAGCCGTGACCGATAAGGAGAACTGCGGCCTCAGTCAGGGGGAAAGGCCGAAGTGCTTGTAGTTCTTCTCTATATAGCTCGTCCATTCGTCGGGTACATCCGTATCCGGAAAAATAGCCTGCACCGGGCACTCCGGCTCACACGCTCCACAATCGATACACTCCTCTGGGTGAATGTAGAACATATCGTCCGCCTCATAAATGCAGTCGACGGGGCAGACGTCAACACAGCTAGCATCTTTGGTCTCCAGGCACGGCTCGGCGATGATATATGTCATAGTCCCTCTCGTTCTTTTTTATTTTTCTCGTCTTGACTCGGCCGCTTCCAGTACGGCCCTTTCTGCACGAATCGGCTTAGACGACCGGGATCTCCGTCGGCAATTCTTGTACATCGGAATCGAGATTCCATGCTCGCACCGCGGGGCCCGCTCGGCCGCTTTCAGCCCCCACGATCACCCAGACGGCATCCGGCCAAAGCGCCATATACGTCTGGTCCAGCAAAGAGGGTACAGGATCGCTGGCCGGATGGGAATGGTAGAATCCAACCACCTCCTCCTTCGAACCTCGAATCGCCCGCTCCTCTTCTATCAACCGTCGAGGATCGATCGAGAAACGTGTCGTCCGGGTGCCCCGCGGAGCGATGTTCTCGCACTGGACGGTTCTGGTTACCAAGACCCGATCCGAGTCCCTGCGGCCGACGAGCAAACCACAGGCCTCATCCGGCGCCGCCGTCTGGGCTTCCGAAATCAACGGACCAGTGAGCTGTTGTGGAAATCGCAGCTCCGACGGGGCTCCCCGCCCGTTCACGGCTCCGCTACGATGCCCCCGGCGATGGACGGAACGATCGAGACCTCGTCACCCGATTCGATCTTGGTATCCAGATCACTCTCAAAGCGAATATCTGACCCGTTCACAAAGACGTTCAGGAACTGTCGAATGTCGCCGTCGTCACCGGTGATTCGAGCGAGCAACGCTGGGTTGTCTTTGCCAAGGCTACCGAGGAGTTCTCGGACGGTATCGCCTTCGGCGACAAGCTCGGCCTGGCCATTCGTAAGCTTACGCAGCGCGCTGGGAATTCGAACTGTTGCGCTCATTTTTCTTCGACCCTCCTTCTCGCCTTTGATGGGCTAGATCGGGCCGCGCCCGAGCGGCCCAAGGGTTCATTCGTCAAGCCCTATTCGGTCTCCGCGAGACGCTCTACCTCCGATAACCTAGGCTCGATCGGCTCACCGAGTTCGAAGGTGGAGCGAGCCGCTTCAGCCGTCTTGAGTCCGTTTCCTGTGATACAGAGAATCGTCGGTCCGTCGTCCCTCATTCTCCGGCCCTTTGCCATCTTGGCTGCCGCAGCGACTGCGACTCCACCAGCGGTCTCCGTGAACACGCCTTCGAGCGTGGCGAGAAGCCTGATGCCCTCTACGATCTCAGGGTCAGAGGCCGCGGCGCCCCAACCTCCCGTTTCCCGCATCGTAGCCAGAGCAAAAACGCCGTCAGCAGGGTTTCCGATCGCCAGGGATCTCGCGATGGTCGCGGGCTCCCTAATCGGCATGATTCGTTCTTGGCCACCCTCCAGCGCCGAAATGATGGGACCGCACCCCGCCGCTTGCGCACCGAAGAATCGGGGCTCTTCTCCACCATCGACCAGTCCTACCTCTCTCAGCTCTTTGAACGACTTACGGAGTTTGGTTATCAGCGATCCTCCGGCCATTGGCGCCACGACGTTCGCAGGGACTGTCCAACCTAGCTGCTCAGCGATTTCGAATCCCATCGTCTTGGAACCTTCGCTGTAGTAGGCTCTCAGGTTCACATTCACGATTCCCCACGCGAATCGGTCCGCAACCTCTGCACACAGTCGGTTCACGTCGTCGTACACACCTCGGATGCGAACCAACCTGACACCGTGTACGCCGGTCGCAACAATTTTCTCAGCTTCGAGGTCCTCAGGAATGAAGATCCATGCGCAGAGCCCCGCTGTAGCCGCCTGGGCCGCCACCGAGTTCGCCAGATTCCCTGTCGATGCACAACCGACGACCTCGATCCCAAACTCCTTTGCGCTCTGCAAGGCGGTCGCGACAACCCGATCCTTGAAGGACTGAGTTGGGTGGTTCGAAGAATCCACCTTTAGCCACAGATCCTGAATTCCGAGTGCATCCCCTAGCCTCGGGGCGGGAAGGAGCGGGGTCCACCCGACTCCCTTGCCACGACTGGGCTCTTCAGCGACGGGAAGCAACTCGCGATATCGCCATAGGTCGGTCGGGCGTTCTGCGATCTTTTCGGCTGTCAACTCACCCCGGAGGCCCTCAAGCTCATAGACAACCTCGAGGGGACCGAAGCACTCCTCGCAGACATGATTTGGACCTGCCTCGGCCACCGTTTGGCAGATCCGGCACCTGAGCGCATCCAGGCTCGCTGACACCCTCGGCTGGCCTGTAACTTTATTCATCTACTGTTCCCCTCCGGGCCATGCTCGCTCTTCCTGGCGCTTGTCTAAAGACAGGCCGGCCCTCCGGGCTCCTTGTTTCCCAAAGCGATTCAGGCACCGAAATGAAAAGAGCCCTGACCTCCCTTGGGAAGGCCGGGGCTCGTTCGGCTCGTGAAATCCTCCCGCTACTGCTGGTTCCCTCCGGACACGAGCGTCCCCGTTTCACCTTCCCTCAATGGGAAAGTCGTCATACGACAACGGCACATGTACCTAGGCGAAAGGACAGTCTTCAGCATCCCGAGAACTCGTCAGCAGCAGTGATCAAGGTAGAAGACGGTATGCGCCGTGGTCGGGGCCGTCAAGGCCCTCGCGCGAGGGCCTTGACTCCCCAGGCCGTATGAAAAGTGACCGGGACCGGGCAGACCGGCGAGCGGAATAGCAGTGCGGGAAGAAAGGGACCAAACGCGATGCGGGCAACGCCTGAGCATCAATTCCGGAAGATCCGGTAACCGAACACGGCGGTCGAGACACCGGCGAGGGTCCACCGAGCAACGTTACCCCAGTAGAATTCCAGAAGTTTCCGGTCTGCGGGGGCAAGAAGATCTGATCACCACCCCTCAGATTCAACTGGTCGAGGGTCCGGCCCTCAGTCAACAAATCCCTGACCTCGCTACCGTCCCAAAGAACGTCTCCCGCCCGCTCGATGCGGATCTCCTCCAGAGCTGCGGTCTGACCCGGCCCCCCAGCGAGCATCAAGGCCTCGCTAATCAACATATCCGCAGGCGCCGTGTAGAAACCTGGCGCCCCGACCGCGCCCTGGATAGACACGCGGATTTCAGAAGTTGCCTGCACCATTGGAGCCTGGATGAATCGGGACAGTTCACGGGTGAGATGCAACTCAAGCTCCGAGCGTAACACACCGTTAAGAGGTATGGCCCCAATCGTGGGGAGCGTGATCCTCGGCCCAGGCTCGACTGGAAGCGTAGGAGGGATTCCCGATTCGCCTGTTACGGTGAGTCTGATCTGGTCTCCGAGGCGGAAATCGCCTTCGTTCAGCCGTCCTTGGATCAGTTCGGCGTCCCTCTCGGCACCATCCCGGATCCGACCACTGTATCCGCCAGAATTCGCTATTTGTCCAAGATCATCCAGAAGCCGCTCTAGCTCGGCACGCTCCATCGTCAGTCCTTGAGGATTCCAGACGTCAGGGGGCTGACCATGAATGGGGAGGACGAAACAAGCAAGTAGCGTCGCGGCTAGCGAGAGGGCCTTGATCATAGTCATAGTCTACCGTTCGGTGTAGGTTGAGTTCCGAGCCCACCAAGGAACGAGGGATGCTGGAGAATGTCTGAAATGTAGTGTGGCAAGGATGCGACGATCCTTTGCTTCAGCGCATCAGTAATAGGGTGCCTCCAAAGATACTCCCGTAGCAGTTAGTTGGGGTCGTTACGGACGGTGGCCAGTGACGACACCAGCACTTGTCCCTTGTCCTGCCTGTGCGTTGAATAGGCTCCTCCTCAGCACGTTTCATGCATGTTTCCGCCCCAACAATGATCAACTGCGCAGGTCCCGCCCGGGGGAATCAATCCACAGTCTGGGCAATAACCTCACCTGCCACGGCCAATGTACTCTTTTGCACTCTTTCGAACCGGGCTACCACCCCATGAGTGACACCGCGAACAGCGCAGGCACTCCGCTTGTCGTGTTGATCAACGATGACGAG
This sequence comes from Longimicrobiales bacterium, assembly GCA_965215925.1. Classification (GTDB taxonomy): domain Bacteria; phylum Gemmatimonadota; class Gemmatimonadetes; order Longimicrobiales; family Gaopeijiaceae; genus JAAXGI01. Next base: position 1,475,080 of record CBDCEQ010000003.1, read on the forward strand.
TGGACGACACGGTCTTTGGCGAGCATCCTCAAGCCGAAGGGCTATGCAGTGCTGATGGCGTACAGCGGAAGGCAGGCGGTCTCACTTGCGTCGAAGGTCCAGCCGGACATGCTCCTCGTCGGCCTACGTCTGTCGGATATCACTGGCATCGATCTCTGCGCACGGCTGAGGGAGCTCCCCACCATCAGGCCAAGCACGCCGATCCTCATATTCACCTCCGGCCCTTTTCGGAAACAGGACGAGCTGCGCGGGTTTCGCGCCGGAGCATGGGGGATGCTGGCTCCACCCTTCGATTCTGAGGAACTGCTGCTACGGCTGGACCCCCCAGCTCAAATGGGGGTCGGGCTCGGGCAGATCGCGGTCAGAGGAGAGCTTTTGGTCGTCGCCGACGCCATCATCTACTACCGCAAAGACCTCTTGGCGCGGTTGGCGACAAACGGGATTCGGCCCCCCAACTCGGCACCGTCCGACGCGGATCTCATCCTGATGGCGTACGAGGCCTGGGGTGAGGACTGTCCCGAGCAGCTAGAGGGAGACTTCGCGTTTCTCGTCTGGAACGAGGCAGACCAGACAGGCTTCGCCGCCGCCGATTTCGCCGCCGCACGCACCCTGTTCTTCGCTCAGGCGGGCGAGTGTCTCGCCTTGGCGACGTCCCACCGGGCCGTTTCCGCTCACCCGGGCGTTGGCAGACGGCTGAACCTGGCCCACATCGGAGAGATCGCGGCTGGGTTTTGGGCCGGAGGTGATGAAACTTGCTACGTGGGAGTTCGACGGCTCTTACCTGGCCATTCGTTAGCTTGGAGGCAGAACGCCGGACCTAGGGTGTGGGCCCACTGGCGATTGCCGAACGCAACAGCCCGTCCCAAACCCTCGTTCGAAGACGGAGCTCGGATCCTCCGCGACCTCCTGGTTGACGCGGTCGGTGAGCGGATGTGCGTCGACCAGCCGACAGTTGTTTGGATGAGCGGAGGTTGGGACTCCACGGCAGTCTTCGGGGCGGGCCAGGAATGGTTGCGACGATCCGGCGCGGGCGCTCCGGATCGGCTCCGTCCAGTATCCATGAGCTATCCCGAGGGCGATCCCGGCCGCGAGGACGAATGGATCTCCGAGGTGGCGGACTTCTGGAAAGTTACGCCCCGATGGGTGCGTGCGGATGAGATACCCGTGTTGGCAGACGCACGGAGTGGGGCTGGACCACGCGACGAACCGTGGTCACATCCGTTTGAGCACTGGAACCGCGCACTCGCGAGTGCCTCGAGCGGAGTCGCCGCGACCGCCGCTCTTTGTGGCAACGGTGGAGACCAGCTGTTTTCCGGGCCCTTCGGGCAGTTCTCAGACTTGTTCTGGACGGGACGGTGGAGCACGCTTCGGCGCGAGTGGAAGGAACGCCACGGGAGTGGCTTTAGGAACTTCGTTCGCGCCGGGGTATTGCCGGGCCTGCCGCGCTACGCTTACGACCTGGCGACAGCGGCTCGACTCGGGCGCCGACTTCATCACTACCTCGATCGGTCTCTTCCGTCGTGGTTCAACGATTCGTTCGTTCTCGAAGCAGACCTGATGGAGAGGCAACGCGACGAGCGGCGTTGGTCCAGTCCAGGAAGGGCCGCGTTTTCGGAGATGGAGTTCTATTTCACCACCGCGTACTCGGCCAGGGTGTCATCAGCCGTCAGAGGATTCGCGCTCGATGGGGGCCTGGACCTCCGATCACCGCTTTTGGACAAGCGGGTCGTACAGTTCGCAGCGACACGTCCGTCGCACGAGCGATCGAAAGGGCTGGAGACCAAGCGTCTCCTCAGAGAATCCATGAAGGGGCTTCTGCCAGAGAACGTGCTCGCGCCGAGGCCAAGAAAAACCGGACTCACACTGGCGTTCTTTGATCGCGGGATGAGGGCCGGCCTGCGGCGGGCGCTGGATGGCATGGGTCCTTCGATGCGGTTGTCCGAACTTGGAATCGTCGAGTCGACCGAGTTCGCTAGGGCAGCGCAGAGCTACTTGCAATCTTCGGACTCACCATCAGGGTTGGGCATCTACCTCACTCTGCAGACGGAACTCTGGCTTCAGGAGCAGGACAAGGTAGAAGAGAATCTACCCAAGCGTGTGGTACGTCAGAGGATAGCGGCCGTCGGACCAACCGTGGTTACATAGCCGCGGTTGTCTAGAAGCATGCTGGGAAATCGGCTCGGTGGGCATGGAACCTGCACTGTAGTGGCTTGCAAGTGGTTGAGGTAGGAATCTGGGCGTGGTATGATTCATTACACTTTGGAGGGCACCGACAAATGTACTCGAAACCCAAGTTGGAACGTTTTGGGGATCTCCGCGCGCTGACGCGGCTAGGTTTCGAATCGAGGGCTGGCGACGGACTCTGGGCGTTCTCGCAGAACGATCAGTTTCTCATTCAGGAAGGCGGCGGTGGTCCCTCTCTTTCATAGTGTTCGTAGGGCATCACCAGCCTGAAGGCCGTGAGTTCCACAGGTCCCGCCGGTTGCGGCGGGGCTCTCACACAGCAGGCTCACCACCATGCGGCTTCCGGCACCCAATCCGTCGGTAATTTTCAAACAGCTACCCGACGGGGCGGTGCTGTATTGCAGTGAGAGCGAAGTTTACTTCGGTCTGAACGAACTTGGTGTCGCGATTTGGGAGTCCCTGCCGCCGACGTTGCATTCACTCGACGACTTGGTGGCGACCATCAACACTCGGTTTCCAACAGCGGATCTGGATACTGTACGAGCCGATGCAGTCGAGTTCATCGAGAGCTTGGCGGAAAGCGGCCTGGTCGAGTCCTGAAGACCGAGCACTGGCGCGCGCTTCTCAGGGTGGGACCGCGCGGTTGGGTCGAATTGCTGGAAGCGCAGCTGTGGGTGCTTTGGGCGCAGCTCCTGGTTGCTCTCCTGCCTAGCAGACCGTGGAAGAAAGGGGGTTGCAGGCCGCCGGGTGGGTGAGGGGGATCAGCACGGAGGCGGGGCTGACCTTGTGGCTACGGCGGGTGTTGCGGCCTGAAGAGGCGACAATGGGGCCAAGAAGGCCAAACGGACGGCAAGAGAGGCGAATCATGTGCAGGACGGCGGTGCTGACGTGGCATGCGAGCGCCGCTTGCGCCGTGGCGAGGCCCTGCAGACCGCGCGGGGTGCCAAAGCCGTACCGCTTGCGCATGAGAAGCCCGAGGTTGAAGGCGGCGGCCTGAATCAGGATCCGTTTTCGAATCTCCTCCCGCCCGCGGACGTGGACGCGGCGCAGCCCTCCGGTCACGAGCAGGTGCGCGAACCCCCGCTCCACCTTCTCGCCCCGCTGGCGCAGCAGCTCTTTCCCCCGGTTGCCCTGGATCCGCCGGCGGTTGTCATAGGTCGGCTTCTGCGCGTCCCGGTTCCGCTTCCACTTCCGGCGGCCGCGGTTGGGCTCGCTCACGTAGCTCCGCAGCCCGCGGTCCTGCACACCCGTCATCGTCTGGTTCGAGTGGTAGCCCTTGTCGGCCACCACTTCCCTCGGCTCCACCTCTATCTCCGCCAGTTGCCGCTGCGCCTCGTCCAGCGTGTTCGGCAGCGAGGCGGTGTCTCCCCCCTCCATCGTCTGCACCGTCACGGCCACGACCGCGCCGGTCTCCATGTCGACCGCCTGCTCGAACTTGTGCGCCAGGCCGGTCCTGCCGTCCTTCATCTTCGTGATCCGCGCCTCCGGGTCGTGCGGATGCGCCCACTCCCGGTTCGAGCCCTTCTTCGGACGCTTCCGGTCCAGCTTCGCGAGGTCTTGCCGCGTCGGCGTCTCGATCCCGGACGCCCGCGCCACCTCCTCCAGCCACTCCTCGTAGCCCTTCCCGTCGTCGCGCCGCACGATCGAGCGCATCGCCGCGTTCGCCTCCAGCGTCGTCGAGTCCACGCCCAGCGTCTTGCCGCTCAGAAGACCCGACGCCTGCACCACCTCCAGCACCCGGCTGAACACCGCCGCGTGCGCTTCCACGCTCAGCCGCTTCCTCGTCTTCGACAGGCCCGAATGCTCCGGCGGGTTCCTCTCCAGCCCGTATCCGAGAAACTCACGCAGTGAAATCGAGTCCCCACACCGCCACGCAATCCCCCGCTCCGAGCCGATCCCTTCCAGATACCCCACCAGCAGCATCCGAAAATACACCCCGGGCGGTATGCCCGGCCGACCCCGCTTCTCCGCATAGAACTCGCGGCACGTCTCCTCCGCGAACTCGTCGAAACCCTCCTCCTCAAGCAGCCTGTTCAGTGCACGGTAGAAGGGGTTGCCCAGCGCGCGAATCTCGCTCGCCGCCACGAACAACTCCTGTTGCCGCCCCTTGCCCCGCTTGCCTATCGCCATCCCCGCCCTCCATGGCTGAGACCCCGGTTCGCCTGTAATCTAAATCACTTCTTATCGACGCTGCGGGTAGGAGTTTTTCCACGGGCTGCTAGGGGACGCCTCGTCTCCGTAGCCCCACCGGTAACCAGAGAGCCGCCGGGTCCAACCAACCTAACAACTCAAGCCAATCACTTTGCGTCGGTGGTGCGGCGAGTGTGTCGGTACGGCCTCACCCGGCCTGAATGTCTCGTGCGGTCGATCGCACTCCAACGGATGCTCAGCTTTCATGGAGTCTCAGGTAGTCGTGTACGCTTTGGAGTGAGACACCGCGAAGGCACCTTTGAGTCCCATGCGTGGGTCGAGTGCGGGAACTAGGTCATCGGGGAGGACCTACTGCATATCCGGAGCTTCACCCCGCTCGAAAAACTCTCGATCTCCGGCCTGCCTCCCCAGTATTGAACCGAGGCGAGATGGACCCCGAGTCTCCTGGCACCGGAGTGGACCCCAGCTCGGAAGGAGTGTTGGATCCACCCCTCCTCCACTATCAGGTTTTCGGACATTGCCTTGCATCCGAGATTCCCTTTCCAGAACTGAGGACGATGGATCCACAATCTCCTCGTTGGATCTTCAACCTGATGTCGCGCGAGGAAGTGTCGTCCGGGGGTGTATTCTTGGGCGAGGAGTCTCTTTACGGGGAGGTATCCGCGCGCCTGTACCGGCACCCGTCCGGCCATCGGATCGAAGTCGACGACACGGGCGTCTACGACGTAACTGCCGAACGCGATCAAATCCGATGGGCCCCAAACGCTCCGCCATGGTGGGACTTCGGCCGAGGGCATCTCCTGGGTCGGGTCCTCTCCACCGTGATGCACTTCTCTGGCATGCTCGTCCTACACGGAAGCGCCGTTCTGACTAAGGACGGGGTCATCGCTTTCCTTGGACCCAAGGGGGCTGGAAAATCAACTCTCGCCCTGGCCCTGACGTCCGCAGGAGCGCGGTTTGTGACGGACGATACTCTGGCTGTGGCGATGGGGTCTACGTGCTCAGTTTTTCCGGGGGTTCAGAGCCCGAGACTGGAGCCCGGTACCGCGAAGCTGCTTGGCCTCGACCCCGGGGCGGTGGGCCGCGATGGAAAGCTGACGACGCCTTTGCTTCCAGCGAGCTCATCGGCCAGGAGCCCCGCGCGGCTGGCCGCGATCTATCTGCTACAGCCAGCGCAGTCTGGCGTCTCGGGGGTAATCCTTGAGCGAGGGGAGGTTGGCGACGCCCGCGCGACGGTTTCAGTCGTCGGGCACGCAAAGATTGGAGCCATGTTGGGGCCCGGCGAGGCAGCGACCCTCCTCGATCGCTCCGCCTCGCTCGCTCAGTCCGTGTCGGTACAAATGCTTCTAATTCACCGTGCGACCGATCGGCTCGAGCGCGCAGCGGCAGAGATCCTCGACTGGCACGGGGTGCCCTGACCGGTATAGGACAGGGGATCGGCCCGTGCTCGGCCCCCGGGGAACGGGCTCACGCGCGCGCTTCAGGCTCCCACCCACCACAATGCTAGAATCTGTCGTGAGTACGCGAGAAGCCCCTGTAGCCGAGTAGCCCAGCTCTCCCTCGTCGATGAGCCCGCGGCGAGCGGTCGCGTGTGTTCTCCGGTTGGCCATCGCTCAGCCCCCGTCCATGGCCGTCCTGCCCCGTGACCGCTCGCCCCAGGGCCAATCGCAACCGACCATAGGAACCGCCTCAGGCCGCGTGTCCCGGGAAACTCCCGCCTTGAGAGAGCCTCCGACGTCAGATGACTAAGAAGGGGGCGCCTGAGGAGGGAGCGTCCGGGAAGGGGCCCAGAAGATCGGTTGAGGTGAGTCATCAGCCGCTCGGGCAGTGAGCGTCGCGTCAGCCCATTGAGAAGAGAGAGGGTCCAATAAACACATGTCGTACCCCTTGCTTCATGAGCCAGCTCTGCAAACCTCCGTTCGTCGAGCTCGGGATGGGCGAGAAGTGCATCCAAGTCTCGAACCATCCTCCAGGTGCCCATCCGGAAGCTGTGGGACCACGCGAAGTGCAGACACGTGTGGAGGAGTTGGTGCTCCGGTGTCGGTACCAGGACTCCGGAGCCCGAACTGAGAGGTACCGCCTGCCTCCACACGTCCTTCGCCGAAAAGGCGAAGGGGTTCCAGCGCGGGAAAAGGTCTGTGTGGATCTCGAGACCAAAGCCTAGTCCGTCCCCCGCCTTTAGGGGGAGGAGATGCTGCATGTCGATGTACATCCCGGGCTCGAAGCCCTCGCCACGTTCGACCCAATCCAGGCCGACAGCCAGGGAGAAAGCCGTTGCGGCTTGATCGTCGCGCACGAGAAGGTCCAGGTCGCTCATCGGACGTTCGCGAAGGCTTCCGAGCGTCTGCAGGGCAATCCCTGCACCCTTCAAGAGGACGATCTGGATGCCCTGGTCTTGCAAAAGGTCAATGAGCGAGTCCAAGCGCTCCTCAAGCGTGGACATCCGGAATTCCTCCACCAGACCAATTCTCTCGAGCGCCTCCAGGTGTTCAGGCGGGACGGTGTCCACACCAAGCGACTTGAGCCGGCGGACAAGAACCGACGTCGCTTGCTCCCTGCCGGCCAGCGCGACTACCCAAGGCCATCGAAGCTCCCTTCGTGATAGCCGGCGAATACGATCGTCAGCCCATTCACCTGCTGCACAAAGCAGGACGAGCTGAAGTTCCGATGCGTATCTGGCCTCTGTCATGGTCGGGGCGAATCCCGCTTAGTGTGCAGCAGCCTCGTGGTCATAGGAAACATACGTTCCGAGCCCATGAATTGACCAGACCTGAAACGGCAGAGGATGCGCGACCACACCCCCTCACAAGAGATATCTTCGGAGCATAAGGGGTTCCGAGCCGCAGCGGCCTCGAACTCGACAACTTATTCTGTCATATATGAATAGATAGGTCTTTAGTTGTATAATATTTTTTGACAGAAATAAATGTCTTCACTATTCTCCCACGATGGCAACCTCGATCTCGGAACCAACCCCACACTTGGCGCCAGTTGCCTTTGTTCGACACCGAGAACAGGCGCGCTCCCTGCTCGACCCGCTTCGAAGAGAGATTCTGCATCAGTTGAAGGACCCTGGCTCAGCGAGCACGGTTGCAGACGCACTCTCTCTCCCGCGCCAACGGGTTAACTACCATGTGCGTGAACTGGAGAGTCAGGAACTCCTGCGGCATGTAGAGGATCGGCGTAAGGGCAACTGCGTCGAGAGAGTCGTTCGGGCTACCGCCGGCCGGTACGTCATCGATCCGTCGATCCTAAGTGATTCCGAGTCAAGGGCGCCGGACACCGGAGAGTCAAGACTCTCATACTCCACTGAGGACTTGGTCGCAGCAGCGAATCGAACCCTGAGTGACTTGGCCGAACTCCTAGAACCGGACCAGGGTGTGGCGGAACGTCTTCCAACTCTTAGCCTCGAGGCCCATATCCGGTTTCGGTCGCCCGACGAGGAGGGAGAGTTCGCCAAGTCGATCCGGGAAGTGCTCGATCGGATGACCCGGCGCTACCATGACGCGAGCGCCCATGGGGGACGTGATTTCCGCCTCACCCTGGGGGGCCACCTGGACCCAGGCGTGGTAGAGGGGGACTAGCGCGACCAGAAAAGTTCGTAGCCAAGCGCGAGGTTGCGCAAATGGCTCCTCTGCGCATGTTGAGCCTTCGATATCTGAGAGGGCGTTCAGCCAGATAGGAGTCTCGATGACTTCACCGCACGAATCGATTGGCTTCATCGGCCTAGGGATCATGGGCCGAGGCATGGTTCAGAATCTTCTCGAAGCCGGGTTCCGCGTCAGGGTTTGGAACCGGACCGCCGAGAGAATGACCGGACTCGTCAACGCCGGGGCCGAAGCGGGATCGGATCCTGCGGATGTGGCTGCTCAAACAGACATCGCTATCACGTGTGTGAGCGACACACCTGACGTGGAGGCAGTCATCCTAGGTGATCGGGGTGTCTTGGCCGGATCGGACCCTGGATCGCTCGTTGTCGACATGAGTACGATCAGCCCGAGCGTGACCCGAGACATCGCGGCGCAGCTTCTCGACTCCGACGTTCAGATGTTGGACGCGCCGATCAGCGGCGGAAGCGAGGGTGCCGCCAAGGGAACGCTAAGCATCATGGTCGGGGGCGCTCCCGAACACGTTGCGCGAGCCATGCCCGCGTTTGAGGCCATGGGGAAGACCATCACTCACGTCGGTCCCATCGGTGCAGGTCAGACAGTGAAGCTGGTGAATCAAATCGTCGTGGTTGTGAATATGCTCGCTGCGGCCGAAGGCCTGCTCTTTGCGCAGGCAGCCGGGGTCGATTTGGAGAAAACCTTGGATGCGATCACGGGCGGTGCCGCAGGAAGTTGGATGCTTGCGAACCGAGGCCCGCAGGTGGTAGCGAGGGACTGGAGACCTGGGTTCATGATCGACCTCCAACAAAAGGATCTACGGCTCGCGCTCGAGGCTGCGGACGAAATGGGCGTGCCGCTGCTCGGCACCGGTACCGTGTTTCAGCTGTACCGGACGCTTCAAAAGGCGGGATTGGGAAGAGAGGGGAATCATGGACTGGCGAAAGCGCTCGAGAATCTTGCCGGGTTCCAGATCGGGGAGTAGGTCCGCGCCACTGCTGAGTGGCGAACGTTGCTTCGGCCGTCCGGACTGCCCTAGCGACCCCTCTCTCTCAACGTGACTTGGACCCCGATCTCCTGTCCATCGCGGAGGAGAGTCGCCTGAACCTCGGTTCCTGGTTCGAGAGCCTGGAGGGCGTCGGTGAGAACGTACAGGTCTGCGATCTCGAAGGAACCGAGCCGGATCAGGATGTCTCCGGCCTGCAGTCCAGCCTCCTCTGCGGGAGACCCACCAGACACACCGCTCAAGCGCACACCAAAATCTACAGGGGCGAAGTCGGGCACCGTGCCAAGATAGGCCCCGTAGCCTCCGGTCTGCTCTTCGGGTGGCGTACCGGCACCGGCAACGTAGGTCGGAGCCACAGCGCCGTTCGCGACGATTTGTAGCACCCCGGCGACAAGCCCCGTCACACGATCAAGCCCTTCTTGATCCAGGAGTTCCCACTCATCCGAGGGGCGATGGTACTCGCCATGAACATTCGTGAAGAAGTGCAGAACAGGCACTTCCCGTGCGTAGAACGAAGTGTGATCACTGGGGCCAAACCCGTCAGGCGAGCGAGCCAAGGCGATCCCTAACGACGCCTCCAACGAATCGAGGATCGGGTCCCACTCCTCGGCCGTCCCCGTCCCATTTACGATGAGCGGGTCACTCCCCAGTCTCCCGATCATGTCCACGTTCAGCATGGCAACCGTGCGGTCCAGGGGGAGCGCTGGCTCTTGGGCGTAACGCGCCGAGCCCAGCAAACCGAATTCTTCTCCGGAGAACGTGACGAAAACCACCGACCGTGCCGGCGGTGATACCGCCATTGCCTCTGCGACCGCAAGCAGAGCGCCAACGCCCGAGGCATTGTCATCGGCCCCATTGTGGATGTCGTCATCGCCATCTTCCGGCCCGGCTAGAGAGCCAAAGATCTCACCGTGCCCGAGGTGGTCGTGATGCGCACCCAGCACCACCGCCTCCGCGCGAAGGTTGGGGTCCGAACCCTCAAGGATCCCAACTACATTCGTTCCTGTGCCTGCAGGTGCGTGAGCGTTCACCGCGCTCTGCAGCTCGATGGATTGGAGGTAGCTCCCGCGGTCACCTCCCGGCATCAGCCCGATTCTTTCGAACTCTTCAGCGATGTACCGAGTTGCACAGCGTTCTCCCATGCTCCCGGATAACCGACCCTCCAAAGCATCGTCCGCGAGGTATCGGACGGCCGCAGCGGGGTGGACTAGATCGCGTACGATCGGCGAGGGATCGGGACAGACGGGGGCCTGCTGGGCGCTCACTTGGGCCGCAAGGCAGAGCGTCAACACCCCTGTCGTCGCGAGCCCCGTGGGCAGGTGCTTGGGTGGGGACCCAGATCGCATCCTCATCATCATTGCGAGGTTGTCTCGCTCCACTCGGCCAGGAAGACATTGATCTCTCCCGGCCCCGGAGCGCCTCTGTCCGACGCAAAGGCAAAGAGCCTCCCGTCTGGGCTGAACATCGGGAAACTGTTGAATCCCCCGCTCGCGGTTATCTGCCGAAGCCCGGTCCCATCAACGTTGATCGCGTAGAGATCGAAGGACCGCCCCGACGGGTCACCGGTGTTCGAGCTAAAGACGATTTGCCTCCCGTTGGGGTGAAAGAACGGCGCAAAGTTCGACGACCCATTGTCGGTGACTTGGCGCTTGTTAGATCCATCGGCGTCCATCACGAAGACTTCGAGCCTTCCGCCTCGGACAAGGTTCTGACTCAAGAGGGTCTCGTAGTCGGAAAGCTCTTCGTCATTTCTTGGAAGAAACGCTCGGTAGACGATCTGTGTGCCGTCCCCCGAGAAGAACGCACCGCCCTCGTATCCCAGGTCGTCCGTGAGCTGTCGCGGGTTGGATCCATCCGCGTCCATTGCCCAAATCTCCAGATCTCCGCTTCGCATCGAAGTGAAGACAATCGTGCCTCCGTCAGGAGAGATGGTGGCCTCGGCGTCGTACCCAGCTGCGTCGGTAAGCTGGGAGACCTCCCCAGTCGTCAGATCTCGGGTGAATACCTCGTAATCGAAGAGACCCCAGACATAGCCTTGGCTTCGATCAGGCGCCGGCGGACATTGCTCGCTCACCAAATGAGTGGAGCTGAAGAGGATGAGATCTCGACCAGGGAAGTGGTATCCGCAGGTGGTTCGGCCTTCCCCCGTCGAGACAAGCTGGAGATCTGAGCCGTCCAGATTCATGGTATACATTTGGTCGCACTCGCTCACACCAGGCCAAGTCGACTGGAAGATCAGCCGTCCTCCGTCTGCCGAAAAATACGCTTCTGCGTTCGTGCCACCGTGGGTAAGCTGGCTCAGCGCTGAAAAGCTGTCTTCACCGGGAAAGGGGTCCACGGTTTCGGCGCCCGTCCATTCCCCTGCCGGCGTCGAACCAGTCCAGATAGCCTCAGCATCAGCCGGGAGCTCTCCACCGAGGGCATCGCCTTCAGGATCGGGAGCCCCACACCCCACCAGGGTCCAAAAAACTCCTGCGACTGCTATGTAGGTGACGCCCCATCGGGCATCGGAAGGTATGGACCAGGTCATTTCAGGCTCCGTCATCCGAGTTCGCACATCCGGCCAACATACCACTGAGAGAATCCAGGTGAAACCTCTATAGCGCCCCTACGCCCACCGTACGAGGGCTTAGGGAAGTGCGTGATTTTCGAAGAACATCCAGGCTTCGGCGGCGGCAGAGAGCAGTGTTGTAGACGTTCCGACCAACTCCTCACGCGCTGGAGAGAGGAGAACTCCCGGCCACCCATGGCCTACCCCATGCAATCGCCAGTGAATCACTGGCGCCCCGGTCTCGCATGGATCCCACGTCAGCCTCTCCGCTCGGTGTCCTTCGTTTGGCGTTCCGCTCCCCCCTCTCGCTCCTCCCCGATCTGAGGCTGGACCGCACATCCGTTTCGAGCCACCCATGCCAAAATCCCGTCCATCGCGGGCTGATGGAGAACCTGCCCACCACCGATCGGAAAGGGTGGTCCAAGCCCCCCTTCATATAGGGCCCCCGGGGTCGTCTACACTATGGATGTGGAGGAGTGGAACAGCTCGGCTCGGCGAAAACTCGTTCTGCATCATGGCTCCGGCAACTGGGGCTATGGCTGCCACCCGCTCGGCGGCTTCGGCCGCAATCCGGTACGCCATGATGCCTCCGTTTGAATGCCCCGTGAAGTAGACACGACGTGAGTCCACCTCGGTCCGCGAATCCAGATCGTCCACCACCGCCACGAGGAATCCGACGTCATCCACGTCCTGTTCCAAAGCGAACCCGCAACAATCCGTGCCCGTGTTCCAGGTCAGGAGCGTGCGAGGAAGGCCGCCGGTGCCGGCCGGATAGACCGCGATGAATCCTGCGGCGTCGGCCACCTCATCAACCCCGTTCTCCGACTTGAACTGTTCGGGGTTGCCACCGCCGCCGTGAAGCGCCAAGACCACAGGAAGAGGCTCCCCAGCCATGGCCTGAGGGGGCACATGCACCAAGAAGTAGCGGCTTCTGCTGTCGAAGGTCAGGGCAAACTCATGGTCTCCCGGCTCGAGGATCTCGGGAGACTCGAGACCGCTACCCTCGGTCGGTCCTCCCCCGCATCCGCCAAGAAGCACTGCCCCGAAGACCGTCGAGAGCGCGGACCGTCGGAGAAGAAACAGGGCGGTGGCTGCCCCGATCGGGTTCACTGCCAGAAATGTCTGTGGATCTGTGGCGATCGGATGCATCAACGAATATAGCCTTGCCGGGCCATGGGCCGTGGCATCACCTTTGGAGTCCATTTTTCAGAAACTTGCACTTGCTCGCGTCTTACCCAATAGGAGGTTCTTGATGCGTTCCAACTCACGGGCAGTCCAACTGCTCACAATTGGCCTGGCAATCGCCCTCTCGGCCGAGCCGGCCGCGGCTGTTCAGGACAATCCCGCCCACACACACATTGGGCACGTCGCGACGGGATTCGGTCGGGCGCCGGACGGCGCGGGGCTCCTGCCCACCGCACGAGCGGAGGCAGAAACCGTGGTTCAGCACATAGCGTTTGCGGCCAGGGACGTGTCGAACCTGGAGTGGATGCAGACGCATGCTGCCCACGTTCTACACGCTGTGGATCCTAGCCAGGCGGGCGAAGGTCCAGGCCTCGGCTTCGGAGTCATCGCCGCCGCCGAAGGAGCTGCTCAGCACATCGGGCTCGCAGCGGGATCCGATGGAGCGTCCGACGCAGTTCAGACCCATGCGAACCACATCGCGACCGCTTCAACCTCTGTCGCTGAACGTGCGGCAGAAATCGCGGAGCTCGCGGCCCAAGTGGCGGCGGCCAGTGACTACACGACGGCAGAGGGTCTGACCATGCGTATCCAGACCCTGGCCAACCAGCTCCTATCCGGCGTGGACGGGAACGGCGATGGAACGATCGGCTGGGGCGACGGCGAAGGTGGCATCGAACAGGCGGAAAGGCACTTGGGCCTCATGACGGCCGCCGAGGGCATCGAGTAGACCTGCTGTTGTTTGGACTCTGCCGGTCCTCGGCCGATGAGTGACCAAGCCCCAGGTCTCTGGAGGAACTCACCGCCGCCGGCGTACGACGCCGCAGCGCTCGAGTATAGAGAAGCCTCAGAACGGTTTTGGGGGTTCCTCTCTCTCCGTACAGTCGATCAGATGGAGCTGCATCGGGGTGGCCGCGTACTCGATGTAGCATGTGGACCCGGGGCGTCGACCGTGGCCGCCGCGAAATCCGTCGGCTCGGAGGGTCGGGTGATCGCCCTCGATAGCTCTGATCAGATGCTACGCATGGCGAGCGAGCGAGCGGCGACGAACGGGCTCGAGAACGTGGAAGTCCGTCTTGGAGACATGGCACAGCTGGACTTTTCCCCGGAGAATTTCGACGCGGTCATTTCCGTTCTCGGGGCTTTCTTCGTCCCAGACATGCCGGCCCTGGTCGCCACTCTTTGGCGAATCCTGAAACCGGGCGGTCAGCTCGCGATCACAACCCTAGGAGAGGGCGCATTCCAGCCTGCGCTCGGCCTTTGGAAGGAAGCCGTACGTGCCGAGAAACCCGGGACTTCGCTGACCTTCTCCTGGGAGCGCACCGAGGATCCCGACGCGGTGCGAGGCCTCCTCGCGAGTGGAGGGGTGACAGCCTCCGCCGTCAAACTGGAGCCGAGAGAAGTGCCCATCCCAACCCCGGATGACTGGTGGCTGGCCGTGATGGGGAGTGGTATGCGGCGGACCATGCTGGAGATGGACGATGAAACCGCCAGCCGTGTCCGGTCTCGCTGCAATCAGCAGCTAGCGGAAGCGCGCGTGACGACGATACAAATGCCGGGGATTTACGCGCTCGCGTCGAAGCCTGACTAGGTCTCGCCCATCGGTCTAGATCTCGCTCTTTCGGATGCACGCTGCCAAGTGCTCACGTCCGATGTCCTCGCCCGAGGCTCCGACCGGCTCGAGGACAGGAAGGGTCGCACTGCACTCGGGAATCGCGAAGGAACAACGGGGGTGGAACGGGCATCCCGGAGGGGGAGACACGGGGCTCGGCGCCTCTCCCTCGAGGGGTACCGCCTCGTGTCTCGCGCGAGGATCAGGAACTGGAATAGCCTCGATGAGGGCGCGCGTATACGGGTGAGCGGGACGGTCGAAGATTGTGTCGGCCGGCCCCGTCTCGACGATCCTTCCCAAATACATGATCGCGATCGTGTCGCTGATATGCTCCACGACGGACAGGTCATGGCTGATGAAGACATACGTAAGATTTCGCTCTCGTTGCAGGCGGACCATCAGGTTCAGGACCTGGCTTTGCACCGATACGTCCAACGCTGAGACAGGCTCGTCGGCGATTACGAGCTTGGGCTCAAGCGTGAGCGCCCGAGCGAGCCCAACCCTCTGCCGTTGACCTCCCGAGAATTCGTGGGGGTAGCGCCCCAACGTGTCCTCAGCCAAACCCACGATTTCGAGTAGCTCGCGCACCGCCTCCATCTGCTCGGCTTTCGTTCCCACGCGGTGCACGAGCAGGGGTTCCCGCACGATCTCACCGATCGTCATTCTCGGGTTGAGTGAGGAGTAGGGGTCCTGAAAGATCATCTGAATGTCCCTACGGAGTTGAAGTAGGGCCCGACCCTTTGCCTGAGCGAGATCCTTTCCTTCGAATAGGACGGTTCCCGCAGTCGGCTCCTCCAGACGGTTCAAGGCTCGGCCAAGAGTCGATTTTCCGCAGCCGGACTCACCGACCAAACCGAGCGTGTCTCCTCTTTGGACCGAGAACGAGACCCCGTCCACGGCTCGGACTTCGCCGACCCGCCCCCCAAACACACCCCCCCGTACGGCGTAATGCTTCTTCAGCCCCTCCACCGAGAGGATGGGCTCGGCTTCAGTATTCACGCACTGCCTCTGAGGAGGACACGGCAGGCTGAAGAGGCATCCGGTCGTCCTCCCCGAGCGGGAAATGGCACGCGACACGTCCTTCCCCCGACGGCCGAAGCGTCGGATTTCCCTCGAGGCACCGACGCTGGTCGTCGTCCCCGAGTCCTCGTCGTTTCCAGCAGCGTGGAGCAAAGCGGCAACCCTTCGGGGGCCGGAGTAGTGAGGGGACGAGCCCTTCGATCGTCGGCAACTCGGATTTCTTTGGCACTCCCTTCTTGGGAACGCTCTCTAGCAGACCTCGCGTGTACGGGTGCCGGCTCCGCTCGAAGATCTCGATGATGGAACCCTGCTCAACCACTTGCCCCGCATACATGACCGCCACCTCATCACAGGTTCCTGCAACGACCCCCATGTCGTGCGTGATGAGGAGGACGGCCGCTCCGGTGTTCGCCTGCAGGTCCTTTATCAGGCGGAGGATCTGGGCTTGGATCGTCACGTCCAGGGCAGTCGTCGGCTCATCGGCGATGAGGAGTTTGGGCTCGCACAACAGTGCCATTGCGATCATGACCCGTTGCTTCATCCCTCCGGAGAGTTCGTGCGGATAGGCAATGAGGCGCGATTCCGGGTCCGCGATCCCAACGGTTCGGAGCATCTCGGCCACACGCGCGCGCGCCTCTGGCCTCCCTAACCCGAAGCGAAGTTTCAGGACCTCTCCCATCTGTCGCTCCACCGTGAACACGGGGTTGAGCGACGTCATCGGATCCTGAAAGATCATCGAGATCTCGTTCCCCCGAATTCCGGTCAGCTCGGCGGGGGACATGTTCAGAATGTCGCTCCCCGCGAAGCGGATCTCTCCACCCAGGATCCTACCGGGGGGGCTCGGAACGAGCCGAAGTATCGACGACGCCGTTACGCTCTTCCCACAGCCGGATTCGCCAACGATTCCTAGAGTCCGACCTGCGCTGATTTGGAAGGACACGCCATCGACGGCATGGAGGAGGCCTTCTTCAGTCTCGAATGCGACCTGGAGGTCTTCGACTTGTAGGAGGGGAGAATCTGCGAGCCAGGTTGCGGCCTCTTGGCCCGTGGACTGCCCGTGTTCTTCAGACGGGGTCACCGGAAGCGATCCCGTATGCCCCAATAATCCTTGTCGAGATCTTCATCAACAGGGAAAGCCTCGCCCCTTGCCATCGCCTCCTCCAGACGGGCCTTCCGCTCTGGATCAATCCAGTAGACCATCCAGTCGGTAATATTCAGCGTCTGGTTTCTTCTGGGGAGGTAGAATTCGGGAAATTGCACGTAGTCCCAATAAACCAAGCGAGTGTAGGGCGCATCCCAAAATGGGATATAGAAGGCCTCCTCGTGCACGATCTCGTCGATCCGATGCATCGCGGCGATGCGGGCCTCGGGATCGAGGCTCTCCTCATAGGTCGCGATGAGTTCGTCCACTTCTTCGGTTCCAAACCCCCATATGTTGTTGTTGTTGGTGGTCTCCTTGAACTCGCTGTGAAGATACTGCCGGACGCCTGGATAGTAGCTCGTGGATCTGGAAATCAGTGTCATCTCATACTTGCGCTCTAAGCCCCGTTCGAAGGCCGTGCCGGGTTCGAGGAGTTGCAGCCGCATATCGACTCCCGCGCGGCGGAACTCCTGCTGAACAACAGTGAGATGTCGCGTGAGACCGGCCGAACCGTAGAGGAGAGTGAAACGGGCCTTCTCCCCCCTCTCGTTCACGAGCACGTCCGCATCATCAGAGCGAGTAAAAATCAGGCCCCGGAGAGCGTTCCGGACGCCGGCGAAGAGGCTCCCGCTTCTGACATTGCTCGGCCTTCGATACCCCGCGCGCTCCAAGTACTCTCGTGCGAGTACTGGGTCGAACGGACGGGGTCTCACCTCCGGATTGGCGAACTCCGTGCCCTGAAAGAAGGAGGTCTGACGGAAATACTCCCCAAACATGAGATTGTCGTTCAGGCGCTCGAAGTTGAAGAGATGGTGCATCGCCTTCCGGAAGTCTTCGTTCTGAAAGACCGGGGCCTCGAGGTTCATGGCGAGACCGTAGACTCCGGACGGTGTATCCAGGAAAACCCGACCCCTACGCACCCACCCGTTCCGGACGGCCTCAAAGGTGTACTCCTCATTCCAAGTCCTGGCGGTGTTTTCCATATCGAGATCGAGTTCGCCCCGCCGCAGGTAGTCCAGCGTGCGCTCAACGGGTATCACACGAAGATGAACCCGATCAAAGTTGAACTGACCGATGAAGTAGCGCTTTCCATCACCCCACCAGTCTTCGATTCGCTCGAAGGTCACTGACTCACCGCGTTGCACCTCGGAGACGACATAGGGGCCGACTGCAATCTGGAAATCGTTTGTGGTCCGATCGACCCATTCCTCATCGAGCGCGATGGCATGGGAAGGTGTTGGCCAAAGGCCCCCATAGTCGGGCAGCGGGCGCCAACTCGGACGGGTTCCCACGATCCGGAGGGTGTGGTCATCGATGGCCTCGACCAACTCATAGAACTGGTCAGCGTAACTGTTCCAATAAGGGTCGACGATGTGCTCGGATCGCATCATCTCCCACGTGAAGACGTAGTCATCGGAAGTTATGGGCTCACCATCACTGAAACGGGCATCCGGGTCCAACCTGAAGTAAATCGTCCTCTGATCCTCTTGGACCGACCAGTGAGTAGCCATGAGCGGAAAGAAGTCGTCCGTGACCGGGTGTCGCCCTACAAGAACGAAGGCCAACGTAAAGGCCCAGTTCCACGCTGCGAAGGCATTGTTGGAGTTTGGTCCCATCAGGCGGAACGTAAGCGGATAAGAGCCGATCCAAGTGTTGAATGTCCCTCCGCGAATCGCTTCTGGGGAACCGATTAGAGGATCGTCGTTGTTCGTCTCCCAAACGATGTTTTCGGGTAGCCCGTTTGTCTCGTTGGCGCCCTCCGCTTGGGCGAGAATCCCAGAGGGACCTAGGATCCCTGCGGCAACCGCATAAATGACCCAACGCGTTCCTCTCATCCTACCCTCCTCTCTTTCGGTCGGCCTCCGTTGAGCCTACTCATACTTCGCATACTGCTTCGGGTCGAACGCCTCCCTGATAGATTCACCTACAAACACAACCAGGACCAGGGTGGCCGTGAGGGCTCCGAAAGGAGAAAGGATCAACCACAGCTTGTCCCGGTTTTCGAGCTGAAGGGCCTGATCGATGAGCTCTCCCCAGCTGGGCGTCGGCGCTGGTAGACCATACCCTAGATAGTCCAAAGCTGTCAGAGCGAAGATCGCGGCCACCACCGCAAAGGGCGTGAATGTCACGAGCGGTGTCAAACAGTTTGGGAGCAGGTGTCGGAACATGATCCTCGCATGAGAAGCACCATATGAGCGGGCAGCCAAGCAATATTCCCGGGTCTTTTCCCGATACATCTCTGTTCTCATGAAGAACGTGATGCTGATCCACTGGAAGATCGCCATGAGCCCGAGTAGCATCCAAAAAGTAGGTGCGATGAGTGCTGCCATCACGATCACGACGTAAAGGAAGGGGACAGCGAGCAGAACCTCGATTACTCGCTGGCTCAGGATGTCGAAGCGGCCTCCCAGGTAACCCTGGAGGCTTCCTACAATGGTCCCAATTGCTTGCCCGATCACTACAAGGAACAGCGCGAAAAAGACCGAAATTCGGAACCCGTAGATAAGACGTGAGGCCACGTCCCTTCCCTGGGAATCAGTACCTAGGTAGTGCCGCCGGCTAAACTCGGGCGGAGTCGGAGGAAGCGCTCCGAGGCCGATCAAGGATGGCATTGCTCCGGCTCGGGCTAGACCGCCAAGGTCACCGGTAGGTGAAAGGTCTGGATCAGCCATCATCGCCCCGATCCGACCGCCCTCGATCGCGTTTGCTAGCTCTACGAGACGGTCGCGTCGCGCCAGCCGCGCCGCCTCCATGTCCTCGCCTCGGTCGAGGAGAACCTGAATCTCATTCAAGATCTCGTTATACCAAAAATCGTTTTGGTAGGGATCCCATGGGACCAGAGGCATCAAAACGAAGTTTCCTCGATTCGGATATCGTATTTCCGATACTGCGCGAGCCGCCGGGCTATCCTCGAGCGCCGTCAGCTCACGGTCGTGCAGCTGGCGCTCAAGGTCCCACTCCCGTTTGAGGCGAAGGTACTCCGTCTCGATATCCCCCATTGACCAAGCAGGCGGTGGCTCTTGGTCGAAGATCTCCATGGGGAGGTATTCGAAGGTCGGGAAGTAAAGGCGCCCTTCATACCAGACGAGAAGAGCGCGGCTCTCTGCGAGGTACGGAGCAAAGACTGACAGGCCAACAGCCAGAACAAGTGTTATGAAGGAGTAGTATCCGCGCTTGATGCGCCGAAAACGCTCGATTCGCTTACGTGTTATCGGGTCCAGTTTGATCCAAGTCATCGGGACCCGGCCAGCCTACTCGAACCGCACCCGGGGGTCCACGAAAGCTACGGCGAGGTCCGATACCAGGTTCCCGACCATGAGCAAAGCGCTGGAGATCACCAGGAAGCCGAGCACCACCGGAAAATCGCGAGTCTGGATCGCCTCGAACGAGAGGAGTCCGACCCCCTGGATATTGAATACGCGCTCGATAAGAAAGCTGCCTGTTAGGAAGATTCCGAGCAGGGTCCCGATGCTTGTGGCCATCGGGATCAGCGAGTTCCTCAATGCGTGGACGAACATGGTCCTCCGCCAACTCAACCCCTTCGCCAACGCTGTCTTCACGTAGTCCGCACTCATGTTTTCGATGAGGCTGTTCTTCATGAGCATGGTCATAATCGCAAATGCGCCGGCAAGATACGCGATTAGCGGGAGGATGGAATGCCACACTACGTCTAGAGCCTGCGAGACCATCGAAAGCTCCTCGCCCCCGGGCGACTGAAACCCGCCAAGCGGGAAGATCTCGTACCTTACCGCGAAAATATTGCTCAGTACCGCACCTAGCGCGAAGCCCGGAATCGCATAGCCCAAGAAAATCAAGATCGAGGAAAGGTTGTCTACGGTGGTTCGATGCTTGATTGCCTTTAGGATCCCGAGAGGAATGCAGATTCCATAGGTAAAGAACGCGGTCACAAGTCCGTAATAGATCGAGACCGGGAGGCGGTCGGCGATGACACGGAGAACCGGTTCGTTGTACCGGAAGGAATCTCCGAAATCGAGGCGTATCACGTCCCAGAGCCAGGTCGTATAGGCCACCGGGAGCGGTTCGTCGAATCCGTAGTATTCCCTGAGGAGTTCCAGTTGCTCGTCTGGTATGTCGAGCTGTACGTTGCCTCCTCCTCCCCCTACCTCACCTCCCGCCCCACCTCCCGCCAACGCCATTCGCATCTGGTCGATCTGCCCACCTGGAACGAACTGACATAGCGCAAAGGTCACGAAGGTGATACCGAGAAACGTCGGGACCATCAGGAGGATTCGTCGAATCACGTAGTCCCTAAGAGCCTCTCCTCGCGATTTCATTTAAGGCGCTCTCCTTAGCGGTCCGGTCCGTCGTCGGGTTGGCCATCCCCATCGAGCCAATCCAGATCGTCGGCTGCCGGGGGCAGCGCAATATCGACCCGCAGTCGCGCTCTACGCTCGGCCTCAGCATCGCGAGCCTTCTGCAAGATCTCTTCAGGAATCTCTTCACCCACCACGATGCCCAGTGGGGTCGCAGGGGCGTAGTAGATCCTGGCATTCGACATCTCATCCGTCGTCGCAGGACCGTACTCCACGTCTGCTGTCGGATCGGGGTTGTGAGGATTATCGACCGAATTGTCGAACCACCAACTCATGTGGAGAGTCGAGCCGGCTGGAATAAATTTCGGCTCCTCGTACTCGTATAGGAATTGCCAATTGAAGTCGTAGTCCGGTACCCAAAGCAGGGTCTCGAGCTCGCCGTTCGGGTACTCGAGCTCATATCTCATGGCCTTGCCCCGATAGTGCATGTGGGGCCCCATGGAAAGTAGGTAGATGTCTTCCTCGATAAGATGCTTGTTCGACACCTCGTAGTTCGAGTGACCGGCCGGAATCGTCCACTCGCGATGGGGAAGCAAGTTGGTCTGGACGACGTAGTCGATAACATCCCCTGCTTCGTAGAAATCGAATGCGGCTCGGGTCAGGTCTTCGACCGCGGTTCCCGGCCCCGGTTCCTTGTGATAGTGGATGTTGAGCGTGATGAAGGGATCCTCCGGCAGGAGAACTCCCCAGCCCTCCGGGTAGGTGAACGGCCCTCGGCCCGGCACGCCCACCCCCATGTGACTCGAAACGATGTGGTGCACCCAGGGGCCTCCGGGGCGAAGCTCGGCTTTCGACACCCATCTCGGTTCGGTGTGTGCTCCTTCGGGCACCGGCATCTGGACCGTTGGTTGCCAATCCTTGACGCTCTCATCTACGTGCACGGCTTCCTCGAACTGGACGACAAGGTCCGGATCGCCGATCCACCAGCCTGAAGGCGGCAACGTGGTTCCCGCCGAGTTGGCCGACTCTCTCTCTCCAAGATCGTCCCTCGGGTGTTGGTTGTCAGGGCTCCCTGCTTGTGCACCCCCATCGACCCATGCGATCAGCGTCTTCTTTTCGGCAGCGTCTATATAGCGCTCACCCTTGAACGTGCCTTGGTGCTGTTCGTGCGCACCCCATGGCGGCATGTACCCGGTCCGCAGCGCCTCCTTGATCCGGGGCGCCCAGGGGCTCGCCTCCTCATATGTCATCAACGACATCGGAGCGCTGATTCCGCCCACATCCGGCCCATTGGGCTGGTGACAAGCGACACAATTCTTCTCGAAGATCGGCAGGGCCTCCGCGTAAAAAGTGGGGCTGCCGTCGATCGTGCTCGACTCGAGGGCCATGCCAGTCACGCCCTGACCGCCGGTTGTCCGCGTGGATGCGCACCCACCGAGAGTGATCATCGCAGCCAGAAACAACACGACCGATGCCCGTGCGCCCCCTTCAATCATCATTCGTTGGTCTCGTAGTAGAAGTTGGGGGCCAGTAGAAGCTTTAGTTCCGACGCCGCCCCAACGCTATGGACGCTCGATTGAGGGAGCAAGGCCGCCCCCGTCGGTTTGCTACCGGGGGATGCGACCTCAGGGCCCCAGCAGCGGCATTCTCAATAGCCCAGCCGGATCTCACCGGATTCGATCCCCTTCACTTTGCCGTCCCGGAGCCACTGGAGTGAAGCGTCGTAGAGGAGCATGCGATTGCGCTCCCACATCGCATTGTGCGACGCGCATGCGAGGTCGATCAGGACCTTCTTGGGGGAGGCCAGGTCCTCATATAGTTCGATCACTCGCTCAGGAGACACTTGTCCGTCGTGGACAGGCGAAACCAGGAGCATTGGCGTCGTCGTCGCTTCGACCTGTTTCGGACCCCAGCCCCAGGTCGTTGTCCGAGGTGTCCGCCTAACACCGGTCCCCCAAGTCGCGCCAATTGGGTCGGAGTCGAGCATCGCTGACCACACCGCATCGTGCACTTCCGGGTCGTATTGCTGTTCACACCCTACCTGTCGATCCCAATTCGCCGTGAAGTCGCTTTCCGATTGCTTGGTCATCGCGGCACCGGCGACGGGAAGGTCCTGCGGGGGCCCATCCGCACGATCTCGGCTGTATGCAGGAGCTACCAGGACGACGCTTCGGACTCGCTCAGGGTGCCGAGCGGCGTACCCGCCCGCTCTTGGGCCGCCGAGAGACCATCCGACCAGACTGACTCGGTCCACACCTCTCAGCTCCGAAACGTATTGGACCACCGCGTCTAGGTCGTGCCAATCCGATTCGATCGTGGTCGCAGCGTAGCCGTAACTGGGAGAGCAGGGTGCTGCAATCAACCCCGGAACGAACTCCGCTTGCTGCGCCTCGGCGAGATTGCAGGGGTCGTTCATGAACTCGGGCCGAGTTGAGCGGCCGTAGCCGGTCATATCCATCGAGAACACGTCGAAACCGGCCTCGGCGAGGAAGGCCATCCAACTGTACCCCTCGTGTGGAACATCGAAAGCGACCTCCGCCGGGGTCCCCGCGCCGTGCACAAAAATGACCACTCGGTCCTCGAGGCTCCGAGCCCGAAGCGCTGTCCCGGTCAACACCCGCTCCCGTACATAGATCTGCGCCGTTTGCCCGGCGATCGGGGGCGCCATCGATACAACCGGCACGTAGTGATCGACACTCACGACCCTGGTCGCGTCATCCTCACTCGAGGACTGAGCTGCGCCCGCTAGTGGCAACCACAGCAACATCAGAACTGGCAGAGCACGGCATGCGGATCGATTCGCCGACACTGTCATCACCTCCGGGGCGGCAGCGGGATTCGTGGACGACTGATGGGGCCGTGACGGGCGTGGATGTCACAGAGTCTCTCTCCGGGTCGTTCTTGTGCGGAGGCGGGACGCTCTACCCGCCTCATCGAACGCGCAAATCAGAACCAAGGAGACAGAGGGGAATGACAAATCACGCGTCGGTGCAGAATACGGTGCTGGGCACGTTCGCCGCCACCTTCGTATTTGGGTGTCTTTTCCTCGGCGTTCCGGTCGAAGCGCAGCTGATCCCGATCAAATCGGTGCCAGTCGCAGATGGTGATCAGTTCCTTCTCTACCCATCGAACAATCTCGCGTTAGGCGGAACTCACATCGCTCTCGACGATCACCTCCTGGACCCATTCATGAACCCGGCGAAAGGGTCTCGTATCCGAGAAGCGGAACTCATAAGCTCGCCCACCTTCTATTCGATCTCGGACCAGAATGGCTCAGGTCGGACACTTCCTATTTCAATCCTTGCGGGATCTGACACGTGGTTCGGTGGTGGGAGCTTCGCTCTCCAAGAGCTACGGGCTGCAGATCGTGACCGGATCTTCGGGATTTGGTGGGGACCCCAAGTCGACCAGACCCTGCGCGAACAATCGGCCACGAACCTCTACCTCCACGGGTACGTCGGTCGGACCCTAGGCGAAACAGGGCTTTCAGTTGCGGCAAGCGCGGCCTGGGCTGGTCTCGGCGCCGTAGACGGCGTAGAGCATCTCTACGCGTTGAGTCAGCGAATCGACCAGACCGGATCGAGCGTGGACCTGAGGTTGGGCCTTGTCGGACGGAAGGAGAATGGGAGCATGTTCGAGGCCGTTGTCGTGCACAGTAATTTCGACATGACACATGACGTCAGCTACTTGGACAACGTGTGGAACGATGACCAGATATTCTGGGAATGGGTAACGCGGGTAGAGACGAATCAGGATAAGACCGAGACCACGGGCGTCCACCTGGGGTACACCCTGCCACTCACCAGGAGCGGATGGCAGTTCGGTACGATCGCGACGGTGAATAAGAAATCCCATCCAAAAATCCCCAACTACGCGATCCAGAACATCCCTAGAGACCCAGGCAACTCTTGGGCGTATGACTTCGGGGTCGGGCTCTCTAGGACTGGAGAGGGAGCCACCTACGGGATTGACCTCGTGTTCGAGCCGATATGGAGCGATACCTGGGCCGAGGCCGGGGCTGACACGGTAACCGCCAGTGGCGGCAGCGTACTGGTGGGTGAAAAGACTGTCGAGAATGAGTTTTTCTTCTCGAATGCGACGATCAGAATGGGTGTGGGCCAGGACTACACGTGGGGCGGCTTCGGGCTCGGTCTAGAACTTCATTCGATCCGATACGACCTGGAGCAGTTCGACAACATCGCCGAGGAGCGCCGGAATCAAAGGGAGAGCTGGATGGAGTGGACGCCTAGCTGGGGCCTACACATGGGCGTATCGGATTTCGAGGTAAGATATGTGGGTCGGGTGACGACGGGGACCGGACGGCCGGGGGTAGCATGGAGCCCAGTCCAAGCAGCCGTGCTCGATGCCGCCCGGAACGATTTCCTTCTGGCACCGGAGGCACCTCTAACCCTACAAGATGCCTGGGTGCTCACGAGTCAGCTGTCGGTATCGATTCCCGTGCGCTAACGGGTATGCCGGGGCTCAGGAGCGAGGGTCGGGCTCAGTTAAAACCGCCTCCGCCACCCGGGAACCGGTTGTTTACGACGTTGTTGAAGATGGAGCCGAACTGAAAGGTGAGTCCGAAGTTCACCGATGCTTCATAATCGGTCTGCTGCTGCGAAAGCTCCAACAGCCGCTCCTCATCGGTCAGGCCTTCCCCCGAAAGATAGAGCTGGTCCTGGACTCTCGAGTACGATGCACCCACGTTCAAGTCCAGTCCCCTCACAACCCTGAATCTCAGGAAGCCGTCGAGAGAAATGTTGTTTGCCGACGGGTCGTGTAGATACATCGACCCCCGAAGCTGTATGGAAGCATTGCCCCAGGGCTGGCGTTGCGAAAACTCGAGAGTGAGTGCTTGCTCGAAGCGGAGCTCCTCTGTTTCGTTGAAGATCGTTTCATCGAAATAGTCCCGATACACGGGGCCGATCTCGAAGAATGCTGTTAGGGCGCGGCGGGTAGCCTCATCATAGGAGAAGAAACTGTACTCCACCGCGGGGTTGAATTGGCCCCAGACCTGTTGGTTTCTGCTCGTGTTGCGACCCACGTTGGAGCTGAACCCCATCGACCAATGTTCTGCGACCGAGTATACGACGCGGGACGAGACACTCCAGTCGTATCGCTCGTCGGTGAATCGGGAGCCATCGCTCAGTTCGAATTCCTGCTCCCTGTAGCTCAGGTTGAAGTTGTAGCGTTGGAGCCATGTCGGCGTCACGCGTGAGGCCCGGAACCCAGTCCGCCCCCGGAACTCTTGCTGCGTGGACTCGCTGTCGAAACGCCCATTCGCGTTGATGCGGAAGACCCAGAGGTCCCATGGGTCCTGCACCTCATCTGGCGAGAGTATCCCCCCCGGAGGCACGTCAAGGTTAGCGTTGACTTCGCCGACGGGCGCAATCCCCGAAAGCTCGACGATGTCTCGAAAGCCAGATCCGGTGGCAAACTGTGCCAGCCCAAGGCCTAGGGTGAGCGTGACCCCATCGAGTTGTTCACGTTGTGTGTCGGTGGGCAGCGACTGATAGAGGCTACGTGTCTCATAGTTCTGATAACGCCCATTGCCAATGAAATCCAGGATGAACTCACGTCCTCCGACTCCCGTCCCTTGGCTGGTCATGATCACGTGGACGTGCGCGTCTTGGCGGTCCCGGACCCATGCGACCCAACCGATCTCCGTTCGGTAATACCGACTGTCACACCGGGGCCCTCGGCAGTCGAAGAAGACCCGGGGGACCCCACGGGGCACAGCGGGAATCGGGTCCTGAAGTTCCGCTTCTGCCTCCGTTTCCGGCACCGGATCCTGTCCTTGTGCGGGAACCGCTGGGACGGCGAGTCCAAGAACCAAGCCAGCCACCCAGAACAACGCCGGCAAGAGGACTCGTCGAGGGGCGGTCATCGCTTCGTCCGTGAGGCCGCTTCCAGCGCGAGTCGCGCCCAGTGCCTAGCGCGGTCCGAGGACTCGAAGCCCTCGGGAGGCATTTCCCAGTATGACATGGTCGCCGGGCTTCCCTTCTTCGCGTAGTAGATGAACGGGACCGACCCTGCGTTTTCAAAGGCGCCGCGAGTCTGGTCATCCACCTTCATGTACAGCACGTCGTCCGCAACCAGCGCGAACATGACGTCTCGGCTGTAGATGCCGTGGCCTCCGAACATCGCTCGGGCACGCACCGACCCCACGGCGGAGAGCGCGTCCAGACATGTGGCCACGAATGATTCGGTCACGTCCTGCACCTGACGAGCCGATCGCGCGCTCAGCGGAGCAGCGACAACAATGACTCCAGTGCCTCACGATTCTCTAAACCGCGAAGCATGAGGGCAATCCCCTCGCGCTCAATATCCAGGCTCGGGACCTGGGATGCGTCTCGCTCGAGGGCCTGCTGGCGGATCTCTTCGCCCGCGAGACGGTTCGTATCATCCGACCCTAGGCGGCTCTGGACGAGCTGGACCTGACCCCGACCTTCGACCGGATGAACCGTCCGAATAAGGACGTCGCCGGCCAACTCCGCGATTTCCATTCGCTCCCAAGGGAGTCCATCCAATTGAAAGGGGATTCTGCCCAGCCTACGCGCTGCCTCCGCAGGTGAGGTTTCGGTCCACTCCCCGATCCGGCCTGCGTTCTCCTCTCGGGTCGAAAGAAGCATTTCGAGCTCCAGCTCCTCGGCAGAATCTTGATCATCCGAGAAGCCGATGAGATCTGCCCCATCCGCTCGCCGGGGCGCGGCGTCTATCCTACCGCCCGTCGTGGATCGCACTCCGACCGCATCTAGTGCCACACGCGCCCTCGGGCCGGCAGCATCCTGGACCGCGGGGGAAGACGTGGCGGGGGCATCCAAGTCAGCGACCTCCGCCGGCATTGGCTGGGCCACCGTTGCCTGTGCCACGACCGCCTCGGCAACGATCCCGTTCTCGACAGGTGCGCCGGACACAGTCTCATCGCCTGGAACGCTCTCTGCGTTCGGTGCGGACGCAACGGCTGGCGCGGCGACAGACGATGCAGCGTCGGGTGAAAACCCGCGCTGAACCTCCTGCTGCCCTTGGTCCTCGGCCTCAGGTGCCGACGCGACTTCACCTTGCAATCGGCCTTCGGTCGCGGGGCCCATTAGGAGCCCTCTCGCAACCCAACCACTGCCGATCGCGATAAGGATCGTCGCCGCCCATGCGAGCGCATTGGCTCGGGGGAACGGCCCACGAATCCCCAAACGACGACCCGGCGTGGGAGTTCCGGGGCTCCGCCTTTCCAGCAGCTCCGAGAAAGGAGGCGTTTCAATACTGCCCGGTCGCAGAGAATCCAGGATCTCCCCGGCGCCTGCGCGATCCGTTCGGGCCGCATCGAGTAATGCGCGGCAATCCGCGCAAACGTGCAGATGATCCTCCACCTCTCTCCTAGCATCGGCGCCTCCTGGCAGAGCTCCATCCAGGTACGCGTGCAGCCCACCTTCATCCACGTGCGACATGAGTGCCCTCCGACGAGTCAAATGCTCGGTTCAGCCGCTGGCGAGCTCTGGCCAGGGTCGTGCCCATGCCGCCCGGGGCCAGGTTCGTGCGTTCCGCGATCTCTCCGTAACTCAGACCCGCGTCCCAGAGCAGGAGCACTTCCTGATCTCTCTCGGACAGCGACTCCAAGGCGTTTCGAGCGCCCTCTGAACGCTCACGCCTCTCCATCTCCTCGAGGGGGTCAGGTCTCGGATCTGTTGCTTCGGACTCCCCTTTGATCAAGGTCAGATGACGACCGCGGCGCGTCGTCTTTCGCACCTCATCTCGCACCAGGTTACCAGCGATCGTGAACAGCCATGCGCGGGCATCGTCCGGATCGTGATCGAGTGCGTGCACGAACGCGTCCTGAGCCAATTCGTGTGCCCGTTCTCGATCCCAGAGTTTGCGGTAGATGTAACGAACCACCTCAGGGAAGGTGGCTCGGTACACCTCGCTCCAATCCGTCCTCATCCCGTCCCGAGTCACCGGTTAGACGCCCCTAAAATCACGTGCGATTCTTTGAATCTGGCGAGCCGAGAGCGTGGCATCTCCATCCTCGGTGATCCGAAGACTGAGCTTCTCGCCGGCCACAACAACATTCGAGAACTGGCTGAGCCATACCTCCAGTCCGGGGAGCACTCTCAGTAACTCGAAATAGGCGGGGCTGAAAGCCTTCACATCCGCCGTACGCGCATCAGGAGCGTGAGTTCGGTCCACCCAAACTCCGTCTCTAAGGACGAAGGCTCTTCCGGACACGACTTTCAGCTCTGGAGCCACAGTGCCGGGCTGCTGACCCGCTACTGCACCCATCCCTGCGCTCGGTCCGCTCAGCACCTGAGCTGCATCCAGCGCCATCCGTTCCATTTCATCGAGGTCATCGGCTCGATTGGCCTCGCGGGCCCTGCTCGCGGCGGCTGAACCGAGCACCGCGTTCCGACCGGCCCTAGGCGCTTCCTGCCGCACCTCGGGGGCCCGGACGGACCCCTCTCCCGCTACCATATCCGGCTCGAGCACGAGGTACGAAGTGTACTCGGTCAGGATGCCGTACCTCAGAGCTGTCTGGCGAATCTCATCGATCAACTCAGGATCTGGCCCATTCACTCGAACGTCCCGCGTTAGCTCCCCGATCTTGCGGGCGGCCCAGAGCCTGGGAATGAAGTCGTTCTCAGGCTCGTGCCCCGGGAACACGACATCGGCCGAAAAGCTCGCGGTCCGACCCTCACGTTCACCGCTGATGGAAATCTCGCCTCTGCCTGAGTCGACGTACCTTCCAAAGACCGTCAGCTCCTCGCCTACGAAAAGATCGGGCAACTCTCTGGGAAAGACATCCTCGATCCGGACGGGCGTGCCTCCTAGCGTCAGGTCCGCCAAGACGGGATGCTGGATCTTCATGGCCAGCAGCCCAAGTGCGCGCTCGACATCTTCTCCAGGTCCGACGTACTGGACGCCACCACGCCCGACCATGGTCAACCGGTCGAGGAGATAGGTGTCCACGTCATACCCGACACCAAACGCGAAGACTCGTGTCGGGCCGCGGAGGCGATCCGCCAGATCGGCAATCTGTTCGGGACTGGTCTCTCCAGCGGTCGGAAGACCGTCGGTCAAGAAGATGAGTACCGGGAGTCGACCCTCCGGGGAGGTCTCGCTGAACGCCTCGTCGAGCGCGCCTGAAATGTTGGTGCCGCCATCAGCCCTAAGACCATTTACCCACGCGCGTGCTCGGTCTGTTTCGGGGCTTGTCGCGGTTGTCCAGCCACGAGCGTATGAACTGACGCCACTGCTAAACCGGATCAATCGGAATCGGTCGGACGCTCTCAGGCTGCCGAGAAGCTGACCGAGCGCACGGCGAGTCTGGTCCAGTTTCTCGCCGGACATCGAACCGGATACGTCCACAACCATCGTCACGTCCCGCTCCATGGCCGACTCCCCGACCTCGCCAGGGGAGAGGTTCAGCATGAAGTAGCCATCTTCTGAGGAGGGACGGTGAGCCGAAAGGGCGAGCCTCACCGCCTCTCCCGAGGGGGGAAGGAAGAGAAGGAATCCGCCGGCGAGCTCCTGAGACGGGACGATCCTCATCTCGCCATCGCGGCGATCGATCGTGAGTTCATGGGTCGGGGAAAACGGATCGAGAAAGCGATCCTCCTCTTCGACGGTCACCGCGAACGTAAGAGGTGTGGACTGTCGGCCTGAAGGAGGACGTGCAGCCGCACTCACTCCGGCTCTACCGGGTCCACCAGCCGCATACCGGAGCTCGAGGACCTCACCCGCCCGCTCAAGGATCTGGGTATAGCGAAGAGTGATTCTGCGTGTCTCGCCGGCCGCAATGGGGAAGACTCGCGCTCGGACGAGTCCGTGGCCAACGAGCTCAATCAATGCGGGGTCCTTCTTCCGCCTCACGATCTCCTCATAGATCGCGCGCGCCTCGTCTGCATCCATCGTCTCACCGGTGAGCTCGAGGTCGCCTTGGAAAAGGGAATAGTTCTGAAAAACCGTCTCCCCTGGAAGTGGATAGAGGTAGATCCCCTCCTCCACTCGACCACCCCCGTTGTGGAACCATTCCTCGACCTCCACATGGGCGATCCGGTCAACGACTCGAATCTGGACGTGAGAGCGAACCCGCTCCACCGCAAAGCCGCGAAACGGTTGGTCAGGCTGAATCCAACCTTGCGCCTGTACGAGACCGGGTACGGTGACATTGGCTGCCAAGATCGAGAGTGAGAGCCACAACCTCGGGAATACGCGCATCTGATCCTCCGTGAATCGTTCGCTGCCCTGAGGGCCGCGAGATCGCCTTGCCCTCTTTCACTTCCTAACGACGCGCTGCCTGCGGAAACTTGCACATCCGGTGCCCCAGTTTGCGCCGGCCAGCGTGGGACCGGTCATAGCGAGGCGTTATGCTCTAGGATGAGCCTTTCTTCCAACGGCAACCCGCGGTCATGGGCGATCGCGGCTCGACTCGCTTACCTCGGCGTGATCCTCCTCGCGACCGTGAGCGGTGTCGACACGAGCGTGTCAGCACATCAACTGGCGACCCGCCTTTCGGATGCGTTCAACCTAGAAACTTCCGGCCGGGATGTGGTCGACGGCCTCCGAAACGTGCTCCTATTCGCGGGCTGGGGGTTGGTTTGGATCGCCACCGGCCCCGGGAATCGGTTACCAGCTCGGGTGGGGGGGGGCCGTCACGACGAGCGTCCTCTTGAGTGTTGCCGTGGAGCTGGCGCAGCTTGCATCTTCGCAACGGACGACGAGCATCCTGGATGTAGGAACCAATACGATTGGAGGTCTCGTCGGAGCAGTCGCGATGCTCCTTGCCATTTGGACCGTCCAGGGCAAGGCTGGACGGCGCTCGTTTCTGGGGATCCCCGGATTCCTGGTCGCGGGGGCCTATGCGATGGGAGCAGCATTCGAGGCATTTATCCCGCTCTTCCCTCAGGACCGGGTCCCAGACTCACAGGGAGGACCGCTCGATCGGTTGGGCCAGGCCCTCTCGTATTTCGACTGGGGATCGGTCGCCGACGTATCCATCAGTGAGCTACTTCTGGTTGCTCCGGCTGGCGCCTTTTGTGTCGCGGCCCTTGTAGAGCGGGGCGCGAGCTACCGGTTGGCGTCGGTTCGGGTGTCGCTGGCCGGTGTTGTCTTGGCGTTTGGTATCCAAATGATGCGGGGGTGCGCGGGGGAAACGATTTCTGCAGGGGCGATCCTAGGGCAGTCGCTCGCGGTGGGGATAGGTGCGCTGATTGGGGCTAAGGCGATTCCCCCTCTTTCCTCGTATCTGCGGAAAGAGAGAAGAGTCCGAGCGGTTTACGCGGTTTGGACTGCTCTCCTAGTGGCATGGGCCTGGCGCCCGTTCCGAGCCGAAACGTCGTTGCAGGCGATGGCAGAAAAATTCACGGTCGAGGCGATCGTTCCTTTGGTCTCGCTTGGGCAGAGGGTGGATCTCTTCAGCGTTGTGGATGTGGCTCGTCAGTTTGTCCTGCTTTTGCCCCTTGGGGCACTCTTGGCAGTCTGGCCCGTCAGGAAAGCAGGCCTCTTTGCAGGTGCCCTGCCCGCGGTGGCGCTGGTCTTTCTCCTCGAGCTAGGTCAGGTTCTTGTGGCCGGACGACTGCTTGACGTCACGGACCCCCTTATCGGGAGTGCCGGAGCTCTGTTGGGGTGGTTGGTCATCCGACGGAGTGGGTACCCCGTGTACGGGGAGATAGGAAGACGCTAGCAGGTACGTCGTAAGCGCCAGACAGCGAACCCTAACCCGCGCTGACGTTGCTCAACTATATCTGGGCAGGCCTGATCATATCGAGCTTCGTTTTTGCGGCCGGCTACGACGCCCGTGATCTAGCTCGGGACACGTACCGGAACGGGGATCCTCTTCCCGTGGAAATCGCCTTTCCGGTCGGGTATGAAGACAGCGCTCGCCAGCTTCGCGTAGAGATCCGAATCGACTCGGACGAATTCGCGGCGTTTTACGGCACGCTCCAAGCTCCCCCAATGACATCCCCCGGGACACTCGTTCAGACCGACGATGGTCGTCAGCTTCGTTTCGCGGTTGAGACTGACCTTCCGGAACCACTCGCTACGATCCAAGGTGTGTCTCGATCGAACGACGGCGAGCTACAAGGTGCGCTTGTGTCCTTCGTTCCACCCCAACTCGCCGGGGTGGCTCCGGGTCAGCCTCCAGAGGGACTCCCGACGGTCCAGACCTCGCTGCTGTTCGAGCAGGTCCGCTTCGTTCGAATGAACGCGATTGGGGCTGCCGCCTTGGACTTCGCGGCCACCGCCGCCGAAATCGCGCTTGGACTCATCGGGGTGCTTGCACTGTTTCTGGGGCTACTGAGAATCGCCGAAGAGGCGGGGGTCGTCCGCGCACTCGTCCGCGTAGTGCGGCCGGTCCTTCGACCCCTTTTTCCCGAAGTGCCAGAAGATCATCCGGCTCTTGGCTTAATCGCGCTGAACCTTACCGCAAACGTGTTCGGTCTGGGCAATGCAGCTACCCCCTTCGGCATCAAGGCTATGGAGGAACTTCAGACGCTCAACCCGACCGAGGACACGGCGACGAATTCCATGGTCATGCTCCTCGCTATCAACACCGCGAGCATTCAGCTGGTCCCGCCGGTCCTCCTCCTGGCACTCATGGGCCTGCAAATCAATCAATTGATCTTCGCAATTATCATCACGACCGGCCTTTCCCTGGTCATTGCGATCACCGCAGCCAAACTCTATGGGAAGCTGCCACGATCGCGGGCCTCGGATCCCAACCGACGCCCCCAACCAGAGCAGTTGAGCGGAGTCCCGTCGTCTCACGGCGAAGGGGAGGTCTGATACGATGGAAACCATCCGCAGCCTGATCGGTCTACTCGCGTATTTCGTGATCCCGGTGATCGTCGTCGGGTTTCCCCTGTACGGACTCTTTAAGCGGGTCCCGGTCTACGAGAGCTTCGTCGAGGGGGCCAAGGAAGGATTCAACGTCGCGGTCCGGATCATTCCTTACCTTGTCGCGATTCTGTTCGCGATCGGGATGTTTCGGGCTAGTGGCGCCATGGACTTCCTCGTCACGAGCCTCAACCCGTTGCTGGCGTTCGTTGGGTTCCCCGGTGAGGTGCTTCCCATGGCGATCATTCGCCCGCTGACAGGCTCGGGATCCGCGGGGCTCGTCGCCGATATGATCAACGAGTACGGGGAGGATTCACTTTTCGTCAAGATGGCCGCAACCATGTTCGGCTCAACCGAGACGACTTTCTACGTGGTGGCAGTCTATTTTGGGGCGGTGAATATCAAGAAGACGCGGCATGCGGTCCCAGCTGGGCTCACCGCCGATTTCGCGGCCATGCTGATAGCGGTTTGGACGGTAAGGCTGCTGTTCGCATAGGAGGCGGGGGACCGCCCGCCGCCGTTGGGAGGAGATTTGTGCGCGGGCTCGCTGGTCAGCGTCCCCGGTCGAAGCGAGGAGGCGCGGTAACCGAAACGAACCACGAATGGTCAGGCTCTAGCGGGAGAGCCTCACCGGAGGGGAGCCTGACGGTCACTGTGCCACCGTCGTTCCCCTCACACCGGACCACCGCACCCCGTTTGAGGCCCGCCTGCGCGTATCTCGCATGGGTGCGGCCCTGAGCGATCTCCGCGATCATGACGGTCTCTCCGGGGGCAACCAATGCGAGCGACCGGGCCCCGAGCCAATCGGATAGGATCGAGAGCCTCAGCTCGTCGGTTGCTGTTTGCGGGTGTGATTTGAGACTCGTCTGCATGACACCCTCCGGGGCTCGCTATCCCAAGAATTCACTGCTTCTCCGCAGAGTAGGAAGTGCAATCCGCGTGCCTCGAATGCCCCTGTTGGGGGATTGGTCAAGGTAAACAACCGTTTTCTGGGTGATTGGATTAAGGTCCCTAGTGGACCGACGGGCGACGATGATCCGGTAATAATAGGAGGGTAGCCTCCGATTTTTCCCGGATCTGTCTTCGAGGTGATCGTCCGACCGAGCGAAGCAGTGGAGTTTCCAGTCGGGCGGATATATCCTAGCCACCATGCACTACCATTTGATTGGGATTGCTGGGACTGCGATGGGCTCCCTCGCGGGTCTCCTTACGGAGCGGGGGCACCGGGTGAGCGGGTCAGACGAGGGCGTCTACCCACCCATGTCTGACCAACTGGACAGAATGGGAGTCGCCTACGCCAGCGCGTTCGATCCGACGAACCTCGAGCCCATCCCCGACATGGTCATCGTGGGCAATGCGATCAGCAGGGGAAATCCTGAACTCGAGGCAGTCCTCGACCGGCGGCTGCCCTATACCTCTTCCGCGAGCGTCTTGAGGGAGGAGTTTCTCCGTGGCCGACATGTCTTGGCGGTCGCGGGCACGCATGGAAAGACGACAACATCCGCCCTCCTGGCATGGATTCTGGATTCGGCCGGGCTCGATCCTTCGTTTTTGATTGGAGGGGTCTGCGAGAACTTCGGGACTTCGTTTCGACTGACCGACTCCGAGTATTTCGTGATTGAGGCGGACGAGTATGACACGGCCTACTTCGACAAGGGACCGAAGATGTGGCACTACCTACCCCAGACGGCCGTTGTCACAAACATCGAGTTTGATCATGCCGATATCTACCGGGACGCTGAGTCCTACCGATTCGCGTTCGAGCGCTTCATTAACCTGATCCCTGGGAACGGGACGCTCGTGGCTGGGTGGGCGTCTCCGATCGCACGGGAGCTCTGCGGGGGATCGCCCGCTCCGGTTGAGGCCTTTCAGGTAGGAGGACTAAACGATGACGGCGCAAACCCCCGTTGGCGGGCAGAGGACATTGAACACGGTCCCGAAGGTACCACCTTCGAACTCGTACAGGACGATCAACCGCTCGGCCAGATTCGTTCCCCTCTGTTTGGCACATACAACGTAGAGAATTGCCTGGCCGCCATCGCTGCCGCATACACCGTGGGTGCGGACTTGGAGCGGATTCGGGCTGCCGTACCGGCGTTTCGCAGCGTCCTGCGGCGGATGGAGATTCGGGGCGAGGCTGGGGGGGTCACGGTGATCGATGACTTCGCCCACCATCCGACCTCCGTGCGTGGAGTCATTGCAGCGGCTCGCGACCGCTTCCCCGGCCGGAGAATCGTCGCGGTGTTCGAACCGCGTAGCTATACGGCCCAGAGGCGGGAGTTTCAGAATGCGTACGTCGCCGCGCTGGGTAGCGCCGACCGGGTGATCCTCGGTGGCCTCTTTCATCCCGAGCGGTACGACGATGAGAGCGGCATGGACCCTGAAGAGTTGGTTGCGAGCGTAGGTGGCGTTGGTGTGCTAGCCGATCACATTCCCGAGGTCGATCGGATCGTCGAGACGCTCGTCGGCGAAGCAGAGCCCGGCGACGTGGTCTTGATCCTATCCAACGGTGGATTCGGAGGAATCCACGAGAAGTTGCTGGAGCGGTTGGGGGGGATGTCCGACGCCAAAGGGGCGTGATCTCCAAACCTCGGAGACCACGCCCCTGTTTCTCAAGCGGCCCCAGCTCAGCCGACTTACTACGGAGGGGTTAGGCACTCCGCGGGGATTCCCGCCAGCCCTTCAAGCCCTCTTGGAGCCGCTGGAGACGAAGTGGCCATGAACCCAGAGAAAGCGAAAATAATCGGGTTCAAGAAGGGGAATGGGAAGTCGGTCAAGGTCACGTCGCCGAAGATTACGTTGTCACAGGTCAAGTGCCCGTGAATCTCGAACGCCACATCGGGATATGACCCGCTGCCAACCGTTCCAAGCCCGAGCAACCAAATCTCCTGCGCCTCCGGATCCCACTGTCCGAACATGACGGGCCACGGCGGCGGACCGATGATCGTGATTTCTCCGAACTGTTCACCCTCCTCTGGTGGAATTGCCTCGATATCAAAGTCCCCTGACGTGGGAAGTCCAAGGAATTGTGCGTGGTTATCCAGGTCCTCCAGGAGCGAGAAGAAAATCTCATAGAGGCCGGTCTTGCACGGATTCCCTTCTTGCCCATCCTTGAAGCTCTCCGTGCCAATCTCCGTCCGGAGGCCATGGGTTCGGCTAGGAGTTCTGCCCGAGTTTGGCGCAGCGCCACCGCCAATCGGAGTAGGATCTCCACCCATTCCGGCAGCACCCACGCCATTGCCATCCCCTCCGTCCCCGCCATTGGATACATCCTGGGTGAAGACATTCCCATCCACCCCAGGTCCCAGCCCCCCCGATCCCTTTGACCCATGACCGCCCGCCACCACTCCACCCATGCCACCGTTCCCCCCACTAAGGTCGAGCGGCAGTCTGCAATCGACCCAACCGTCTCCACCTCTCGAGCGCCGAAAGGTGGCGTTTCCGCCGTTGCCCGCCCTGCCGGTTCCCGCGAATCCCAGGAAGCCAGCCACTCCACCGTTCCCACCCATCGCAGTCACGGGGCCACCCTTTTCGCCATGTTTGAGTGCGTTGTTTTCAGGATCCCCGTCGGATTCGCCGTTTCCACCGTTGCCCCCTGAGGCATCTGCCATTCCGCCGTCCCCTGCGTTGGACATGTCACCAAAGACGAGGTTTTCATCGCCGTTGATCACGCCAGACACCACGACAAATGAGAAGCCTATCGCACCGCCGCCATTGCCTGCGACCGCGGTTCCCGACCCCCCCATCTGTGGAGGCCCCGCTCGGTCGGCCCCATGGACCCCGTCTGCACCGGACGCGAATGCGTTTCCTCCGAACCCTCCGCTCCCGGCTTGAGCAAAGAAGGAATTCGGGGCGATGTTGAGCTCATTCAGAACCTCCATTCTCAGAGATCCGCCGTCGCCCCCGGTGCCCGCGGTGCCGGAATTCCCCGGGGCGGGGTCCACCAAGGGATCCTGAGCGGGGGAATCGGGGAGACCCTCCCCTCCCGCACCGCCAGATCCTGAAAAAAACTGGTTCGGGATCAGGCCGGGTCCTTCATCGGTGAAGTTCATGTCGCCGAACGCTCGGATCACGAGGATTCCGCCGTTGCCGCCGCTGCCACCAACCGTGGTGAACGCCCCAAGGCCATTCCCACCGTCTCCGCCGCTCTGAGACTCGATCTGAACGTTGCCCTTGAACGACAGGTCTCCGTTACAGGCGAAAATCAGTCCGTAGCCGTTGGCCCCGTTCGTGGCCATTGGCTGGTCCGTCCCCGACGCACCATCGAAAGCCGTGATGGTGAAATTCTGAATCGTGCAAGGGTACGGGCCGGGCAAGAGCTGCCGGGCCGGACCATTCCCCGCCAGGGCGGCAAAGGGCGCTTCGATCGGTGGTAGATCTGGGCTGTTCGCGATTTCGATGTCTCCCGAGCTCGAAATCGACGTCCCGTCGATGTTGAGCTCACCGTTGCCAACGATCGTCAGCGGGGGCCCGAGATCGGCTTAGGGGGCTGTACAGTCGTTGTCAATGTCCCCAGAGAGATCGATGCTCCCTTCCCCCTCCAAGGAGATCTCGACGCACTCCCCTGTTAGATCCCCGTCGATCGTGATCGGTCCCTCCACGGTCAGGTTGAGTGGGCCGGTCGCCGTCACTGTCACCCCATCCGGGATGTTTACCTCGGTGAAAACTTGATTCCCGGAGAGGCTCGTGTTCGCGGTGGGGCTGAACGCACCCAGCTCCACGGTCAGCTGGGCGGTCCCACTCACTCCTTCGGAGGTCGCGGTAATTGTTGCTGTTCCTTCCCCAACTCCTGTCGCGAGGCCGCCATTCGTCACCGTGGCGATGGCGTTGCTGCTAGAGCTCCAACTCACTGTTCGTCCGCTCAAGGCAGCCCCGCTGGCGTCCCTCGTGACGACGCTGAACTGTTGGGTGGAACCGGCGCCGATCGTGGCTTGCCCAGGCGTGACGTCGACCGAGGCCACCTGAACCTGCTGCATCGGCCCTCCGTCATCGCCTCCGCCGCAGGACGCTATCAGAACGGCGATGAGCCCCGAGATGAGGATCGGGAACGGACGAAGGAACAACATGGGAGGCCTCCTCAAGAGTGGCGTGGGGAAAGTCGGGACGGATGTTAGTCGCCACTCGAAGATCAGGAAAGAGCGCTCAACCGCGGGCGCTCCGAGACTCCCTAGACGAGTATACTTGGTTTTTCAAAGTACTTGACAATACGAGAAACCGTGGACAGATTTCCGCCACGATGCCCCAACCATCTGTCTCCGATAGCGGTTCAGAGCCGATTGCCCTTGGCGATCGGGCTGCGGACGACCTCCGCTTCATCCGCCGCACAATGGAGACCGGAACCGCCTTCACGGCTGTACCTGGATGGGGCGGCGTGGGAATGGGAATATCCGCACTGGCGGCCGCTACCGTGGCCGCCAGCGCCCCTAATGCGGAGGCCTGGATTTTGATTTGGCTCGCCGAGGCCGTCGTGGCAGTGGGAATCGGCGCATGGGCCATTTCGCGAAAAGCGGCCCGAGCGGGCCTGCCTGTATTTTCGGGGGCGGGCCGAAAGTTTCTGCTCAGCTTCCTACCCCCTGCCCTCGCGGGTGCAGCTCTAACCGTGGCCCTGATGCAGGCGGAGGCCGGATCGCTGCTCCCGGGTGTTTGGCTGCTCCTCTACGGCGCCGGCGTCGTAACAGCTGGCACCTTCTTGGAGTCAATCCCAAAGTTAGTTGAAACTGGAGCGACCCCCTCGTCAGGCGACGGCATGTGAACTGCTCTCGGGAAGGGTGATCCCGAGCTCCTTCTGTATCGCGGCCCTGAGGAGCGGGAGGTGCCGGTAGCCGAGCAACCTCCGGAGCCGGGGCTCGATCTCGAGTAACACGGTCGCGAACCATCGGTGCTTCTGGCTCGAGGTCTTCCAGTGATCCACTCGTCCGCAGCGTTGCTCGGCCATGGCGTTGACGGATTCGAGTACGTTAGTGGTCTTCAGCGACCGGCCGACCAGAGGGAAGACCCCGAGCCGGTGGAGGGTCAAGGTCTCCTCGAACCCCTCGTTTAGACTGGCCACGGCAGACTGGTTCACCTCGCCGAGCTCGTGCTTGAGGGTTTTCAACGCCTGGGCGGCCTCCTTGTACGTGGGCCGTTGATACGCACGTTGGAGTCGCCGGCGCCAGTTCTTCTGCTCCGCCCTCGGCAGGTGCGAGATCACGTTCTCCCGTTTGTGCCACTGGCACCGTTGGATCAGCACCTGGTCCTTGAAGGCCGCGAGCACGCCGCTCCGGAGCCCCTTGGCCCCGTCGATCACCACGAGCGCTCCGGCCGACAGATCGAGACCTCGGTCCTTCAGGCCCCTGAGGAAGGACCGGATCACCACCGCGTTCTCCGTGTCGGTCTGGACGAAGCCGAGGAACACCTTGTCCCCCTCAAGCGTCACGCCGAGCGCCACCACCATCTCGTCCTCGGCGAAGCTCTTCCCGTCCAGGACGAGCGCCACCACGTCATAGACCGAGAGGTCCCGCTCCTGAAACTCCTTCAGCCTCGCGGCGGTGGCCTTCTTGAACTCCCGCGAGACCCTCGACTTCGACAGCCCGATCGCTCCGGGCACCGCCTCGACCGCCGCCTCGTAGTCTCGGCATGAGATCCCGAGCAGCACCTTCCGAAAGAGCCCCTCGTCCACCTCTCCGGCCGAGCCGTGGAGTCGCTCGTACGATGCGAGCCTCACCTCTCCGGCCCGGCCCCGCACCCGAGGTACTCGCACCGGATGCCGCTGGCCGCCCAACCTCACCGACCCGGGGTTGTGCCCGTGCCGGTATCCGCTCTCGTCGTCCCCCTTTCGGGCGTGCCGCCGCCCGGCCAGCTCCTCTACCTCTTCCTCGAGCATCCGGCTCACCTCCGCCAGTCCAAGCGGAATCAGCTGCCGGATCAGCTCCACTCGCGGGTCCAGCTCCAGCGCCTGGATCTCCTCCCAACTCATCTCGCTCGGTTCCCCAAGCCGCCGGTCCTTCTTGCCCCGCTCAACCAGCCTCGGCATCCTTCCCATCGGTGGCCTCCTTCCTCTTTTGTTGGTCCCGTGGCGTGCTCGCACACCCACGTTACCTGAGGTCGGAGGCCGCTTCAATTTCAACTAAAGATGGGACTCACTCCCTTCTCGGTTGAAGTCGTTCCCGTCATGGGGGTCTGCTTCATGTTCCTCGGCGTGCTCGCTCTCTTCCTCAACCCCGGGTGGGGGAATCAGCTCATGGCCGCCGGCTTTGGCGGCTTGCATATCCTATTCGGCTTCGCAATAGCGAGAAAATACGGTGGCTGAGGCCGCACTCTCACGGGACGAGCGCCCTTCTCGTCCCCGCACGAAGGGATCCAAATCCCAGGTGACTTCTCAGCTTCAGCAAGCGAACCCAGTCGAACTGGACCGATTGATTCACGGCCGGGTGCGGCTGGGAATCGTCAGCGCTCTCGCAGTGATTGACTCACTCACGTTCAACGAGCTAAAAGAGCGTTTGGAAACTTCTGACGGAAACCTCAGCGTCCATGCCAGAAGGTTGGAGGACGCCGGATACATAAAGTGCAAGAAGTCCTTCGAGGGTCGTCTTCCTCGGACCGAGTTTCGTCTGGCGGCTCCCGGTCGGAGGGCCTTGGAGCGTTATTTGAGCCACATGGAAGCCCTGATCGAACGGGTGCGCGCAACCTGATCGGGGCTTCTCCCATATTTTTTTGCGAGGAAGACTTTATGAACAGAAGTACTTTAATCAAGAGCGTACCAGCATTTCTCCCTACGGCTGAGCTAGCGCCACGCATAGCAGAGTCTCCTGCTGGTCGAGACTCGTGCGGGGATGAACAGGGGCTCCACGTAGCCATCATCATGGATGGGAATGGCCGCTGGGCGAAGCGCAGGGGCCGCCCGCGCCAAGAGGGCCACCGTGCTGGGGCCGAGGCTGTGCGTCGAGCAGTTGAGGCAGCGCCGGGCCTGGGAGTGTCGACTCTCACTCTTTACGCTTTTTCGGCCGACAATTGGAGCCGCCCCCCGAGCGAGGTAGGTCACCTCATGCGACTGCTCCGGGTTCATCTCCGCACCGAGACGGAGGAGTGCATCGCTTCCGGGGTGCGACTCAGCGTGATCGGCCGTCGCGACCGATTACCCCAAGAACTGCAGACTCAGATCGAGGACACCGAGTCTTTGACCCGCTCAGGGCGGGCCCTC
Organism: Longimicrobiales bacterium; assembly: GCA_965215925.1. Classification (GTDB taxonomy): domain Bacteria; phylum Gemmatimonadota; class Gemmatimonadetes; order Longimicrobiales; family Gaopeijiaceae; genus JAAXGI01. Next base: position 1,516,813 of record CBDCEQ010000003.1, read on the forward strand.
CACCTTCGTCTCGCCGTCGACTACTCATCGAGGGAAGCGCTTGTGAAGGCCGCCGGGTATTGGCGCGGTCCGCAACGCCTCTCACGGGAAGCGTTCGGACAGGCGATCGCGAAGGCGACCCATTGCCCGGTGGGGACACCTGACGTCGACCTGCTGATTCGGACCGGCGGGGAGAAGCGCCTCAGCGATTTCCTGCTGTGGGAGTCCGCATACGCGGAGCTCGTGTTTACCCCATGCCTCTGGCCAGACTTTACCGCAGGAGAATTTGAATCCGCGGTTCAAGACTTCTTTCTTCGGGATAGACGCTACGGTGGCTTGAGTGGGAACGCAGTGGGCGGTTCAGCTACAGATTCTCACCTAAGGGTCCTACCGTGAACGCCGTTACAATGCCCGTCCGTTCAATTCTGCTGACCGGGCTTGCGATGGGTCTTCTAGGGGACCTCCTCCTCCGTGCACCCTCGGGACCGGGCGTCAACGTTCTGCTCTTGTTCGTAGCTCTTTCGGCCTCGATCTGGTTTGTTACGAGCGTAGCGAACACTCGGGTCGACATAGAGGGGATCATTTGCATCGTCTTGGGCGTGATTTTCGCGATCGGATTGGTTTGGCGGGGATCGCCCGTTCTGCGCGGTCTCTCGTTTCTCAGCGCGGCCACGGCGTTCTCCCTTCCTGCCCTCCAGGCAGGCGGGCGCTGGCTTCGAGGGAGTGAAATCACTGACGTACTCGAGGCTGTTGGCGGGTCGGCAATCCATTCCGCTTTCGGGACCATTCGGCTCTTCGGCGATAGAAAGTGGGAGGCGGCGGACCCTAGAATCGCGTCAGGACCTGGTAGGGCCCTGGCGGGGAAAGTGCTGCGCGGAGCTTTCCTCGCGGCGCCCCTAATCGTGGTCTTCGGTGGCCTGTTCATGTCGGCGGACCGGGTGTTCTCGACAATCGTCACGGACGTTGTGAGAATCGATCTCGATGCTCTCATTTCGCATCTGATCGGCATTACGGCGGTCGCCTGGCTTACCGCGGGCTACCTCGGTGGCTTCCTGACAGGCACTCGGATCCGGGTGCCCGGAGGCTCGGACACTCCCGGCCCGGCGCTCGGGATCGTCGAGGTAGCAACGGCACTCGCGCTCCTCGACCTGCTCTTCCTCGGATTTGTAGTCGTCCAGCTACGCTACCTGTTTGGAGGGGCGACGCTAGTCGAGGTGACGCCGGGGCTCACCTATGCTGAGTATGCACGGCAGGGATTCTTCCAACTCGTGGCCGCGACGGCTCTGGTCCTTCCGTGGCTGCTTGCCGCCGATTGGCTCCTTCGGGGCGAGACAGGGAGAGGGAGGCTGATCTTCGCAGTTCTAGGAGCCACCCAGCTCTCGCTTCTCCTGGTCATCGTTGCTTCCGCGCTCGAGCGGATGCGCGTCTATCAGGCTGTCTACGGCCTGACCGAACTCCGCTTTTTTGTGACCGCCTTCCTCATCTGGCTGACCGTCGTGATGCTCTGGTTCGCTGCCACTGTCCTACGGGGGAAACGCGGACCGTTTGCCTTCGGAGCACTGGTCTCAGCGTTCGCCTTGGTCGGAGGGCTCCACGTCGTGAATCCAGATGCCGCAATTGCCCGGACCAACTTGCGCCGTGCAAGCGAAACTCCAGCCGCGATCCCAGCCGGCCCTGCCGAATCGGTCGGCCCCACCTCGATCGACGCCGTCTATTTGGGTTCGCTCAGCAGCGATGCGGTTCCGGAGCTATTGCAAGGCCTCGATGGGCTGCCGTCCGAAGCGCGATGTCTTGTCTCACGACGGCTCCTCCAAGCGTGGGGTCCCCGCCAATCGGTCGATTGGCGGAGCTGGAATTGGTCTCTCATGCAAGCACGCCGCGCCGTGAAGCGGAACGCGCTGCTCCTGTGGGCCGCCCGCGAAGAGGGTAGGGACTGTGGCTGAACCCGATTGCCGTTAGGGCATTCCCGAGTCCCGTTTCATTGGTGCGATCGCTCTTCAGAACCCGACCGATACACCCCCCCGACGGGGATCGGACACGCCGAGTAGGGATTGATCTGAGTTGAGGAGAATCGCCTGCATGTCCCCCCATTCCTCCTTCTCCTCACGTGTTTCATGCCCCAGGGCCGCCAGCCCCGCGACCACGGCTTCGGACAGCGCCCCCGGCTCGTAGGCCAAACGATCGGGGAGATGCTGATGGTGGACCCGTGGCGCGCACACAGCCTCGGCAAGGGTCATCCCGTGGTCGGCCAGGTTTGAGAGGACCTGGAACACGGTCGTGATGATCGTGGCTCCCCCCGGAGTACCAAGGACGAGATATAGGTCGCCTGCTCTTGTGAGCACCAGGGTAGGTGTCATGGCCGATAGCATGCGCTTGTGCGGCGCGATCAGGTTGACCTCTCCCTGTACCAACCCGAAGAAGTTCGGGACCCCGGGGGCAACGGTGAAGTCGTCCATCTCGTTGTTCAGAAGGAAACCAGCGCCGTCCACCACAAGCTTGCTCCCGTACCACGTGTTGAGTGTCGTCGTTAGTGAGACGGCCCCACCCATTGGGTCCACGATCGAGGCATGCGTGGTGTGATCTCCCTCGGTCCTGCCTGTGGAAACGTCGCCTGGGTGGACCGTGGACGACGGCGTGGTTTCGTCCGCCGAGATCGTCCGGGCCCAGTCTGCGCCGTACTCGGGCGAAATGAGCGTCTCAACAGGAATCGCTGCAAAGTCAGGGTCCCCTAGGTAGTAATTTCGGTCGGCGTATGCCCTCCGCCAGGCTTCGGCCATCAGATGGAGCTGTTGTGGTTCGTGCCACTCGAGTTCCCCAAGGCATAACGTGCCGAGGATCTGGCACGTCTCGGCGAGTGTCGTTCCGCCTGATGAGGGTGGAGGCATCGACAGGATGGTGTGACCGCGGTAGGAGAATCGCACCGGCTCTCGCCATACGGGCTCGTATTCCGCGAGGTCCACGTGGGTAACGATCCCTCCGCCCTCCTCCATTTCACCTACGATAAGATCCGCGGTCTCTCCGGCATAGAACCCGGCGGCGCCCCGATCTCGAATTCGTTCGAGCGTGTGAGCGAGCTCAGGCTGGGCGAAGATGTCTCCGATCTCAGGGGGCATCGGAACGCCGTCCTCTTCTCTGGGAAGGAAGACTCTCGCCGACTGAGGGAACACCCGTAGACCGTCGATGATGTGCGGAGGGAACGATGCGGCAAACCTTTGGCGGACCTCAAACCCTCGCGCTAGAGACACTGCCGGCTCGATCAAGTCCGGCCACGCGAGGGACCCAAATCTTGAGTGTGCCTCGTGAAGCCCAGCAACCGCGCCGGGGACGGCGGAACTCAGATGTCCGAGAACGGACCGATCCCCAATTCCCCCGCTTGAGTCAGCGAACATTTTCTGAGTCGCGGCGCCCGGCGCCTTCGATCGATAGTCGAGTGTGACCGCAGCCCCATCCGGATGCCGATAGAGCAGAAAGCCACCGCCTCCGATATTTCCTGCCTCGGGATTCACCACGGACAAGGCGAAAGACACACCGACCGCCGCGTCTACCGCATTTCCGCCACGCCTGAGTAACTCCACCCCGACCTCCGAAGCGTACCGGTCGGTGGTCGCGACCATGCCTCGCTCACCGAGGACCGCTTCGGTGCCCGGAGAGTAAGACCAAGAGCTTGGCCAGTGGATGTGGCGGGCCTCTCCCGGGGCCCGGCCGGCCCCAGGAGGACTGGCACGAGAGGACATACAGGGAATCTAGCCCCTTTCTCCCGTCGTTGACGGATATCGGATGGGCCGCCTACTATCACCGGATTGTCGGTCCGAGTACCCCTCTTGAGAGGCTGAAGATGCCTAGAAACCCGCGTTGTCCGCCCAGAATCCCGAGGCTGCTCGCCTCGAGCCTCGTGATGTCGCTGCTCTTCCTCGCGAGCCTCGCACCCGGCGCCAGCGCGCAGGGTGGCGAGAACCCGTACGGGGAGTGGCGCTACATCTGGGGAGACATGTCGAGCACTCGATTCTCGCCGGTAGACCAGATCAATGCGGACAATTTCGAAGACCTCGAGGTCACGTGGGTCTGGAGGGGAGACAACTTCAGCCCGGCCCCCGACTACATCAACCGGTCCACCCCGATCTACGCGGATGGAATCGTCTATACCGTAGCTGGAACACGCCGCACCGTGGCAGCCATCGATCCCGCTACGGGCGAGACGCTCTGGACCTTCCGCGAGCCGTATACCGAGCGATGGGAGGGGTCGCCACGAAAGAATTACGGTCGCGGTGTGGCTTACTATGAGATCGACGGACGGGGTGTGATCTACGTGGTGACGCCCGGGTTTTTCATGCACGCTCTAGATGCGAAGACCGGTGAGCCGCTTCAAGGATTCGGGGGGCAGATCCCGATCGAAGGTTTCCCGGAGACAGGGACCGTCGACATGATGGCCTCTTTGCGCCATCCATACGATGTATTCTCCGGGATTGATCCTGAGGTGGGCGCGATCACCACGTCCTCTCCCCCCCTCGTGGTTAACGGTGTGATTATCGTCGGAAACTCCGGTCACATGGGGGGGGGCTACACGAGACTCGAGAATATCCCTGGAGATGTTCAAGCATTCGACGCACGGACCGGGGAGCATCTTTGGACCTTCCACACGATCCCCCAAGCGGGCGAGTTCGGAAATGACACTTGGGAGAATGACGCGTGGGAATGGACTGGAAACACGAACGTGTGGGCGCCGCTCTCGGCCGATCCTGAGGCGGGGCTCGTGTACCTGCCCACCGATGCTCCAACCAACGACTATTACGGTGGCTTCCGCCCTGGAGACAACCTCTTCAGCAGCAGCTTGGTGGCTGTGGATATTCGGACTGGCGAGCGACGCTGGCACTTCCAGATGATCCATCACGACATCTGGGATTGGGACCTTCCGGTTTCCGCCCAACTTATCGATGTCACCGTCGATGGGGTCGAGATCCCCGCTGCGGTGCAGACATCCAAACAGTCATTCGTTTATGCCTTCAATCGCGAGACTGGAGAACCGATTTGGCCCATTGAGGAGCGCCCCGTGCCCACCGGTGACGTGCCCGGCGAGTGGTATTCGCCCACCCAGCCATTTCCCAGCCGACCAGCTGGCTACGAGCTCCAGGGCCTTACCGAAGACGATCTGATGGATTTCACGCCGGAGCTCCGCGAGATGGCGCTCGAGGCTGTCAGCGACATCAAGCTCGGGCCGATCTTCACTCCGTACGTCCACACGGACAACCCGGATTGGAGGGCCGCGGCTCAGTGCCCGAGCGCCACCGGCGGCACCAATATCCCAGGTGGGCCCGTCATAGACCCGGAGACTGGGATCCTCTACATCCAGTCGAGGAAAGCATGTGGCGGTGGGGTCCTTGGGCCGGGCTCCGATCGTGACGACGGGACTAGGGACATTGCTCAGCCCGGCCCGTTCCAGCCTGGCCGAACTGTGGTGGACTACGCTTCAGCGCCCGGAGGTGGGTTCGCGGCGATCGACGGGCTCCCCATCTTCAAACCGCCCTACGGACGGATCACGGCGATCGACATGAATACGGGCGAGCACCTCTGGTGGATTCCGAACGGAGACACCCCTGAAAACATCGCGAACCACCCACTCTTAGAAGGCGTGGATGTGCCGAACACAGGATTCCAGGGAAACGCAACGGTCTTGGTCACTCGAAGTCTCCTCATGTTCGCGGAGGGCCGGGGTGGACGGCCGGTTTGGTACGCCGCGGATAAGCAGACCGGGGAACGGGTGGGCGCCGTGGAGCTCCCTGCCCCGGCCAGCACGGCCCCGATGACCTACCTGCACGAGGGCGTTCAGTACGTGGTTGTGTCGATCGCAGGGGAGGGACGCGACGGCGAGCAGATTCCGGGCTCGCTCGCCGCTCTCAGACTCCCGTAGCCATCGACTGAGGGGCCCATTGGCTGATCGCACCCCAGCCGCTCGCCCGCGTCCGCTATTCGAGGGCGCGCGGGTCGCGCTCGTTGCACCGGCGGGCCCGGTTGATCCAGATCGGATGGTTCTCTCCCAAGATCGCTGCAGGCGCCTAGGCCTGGAGCCCGTAGTGTCCCATACGGCGGCCGCTCGGGAGGGGTTTCTCGCGGGACCCGATGACACCCGACTCGCCGACATTCAGGCAGCGTTTGATGACCCTTCCATCGATGGCGTCTGGGCCCTTAGAGGCGGATATGGGACATTAAGGATCCTGGACAGGTTGAGCCTCGAACGGCAACGCCGCGATCCGATTCCCTTTATCGGCTTCAGCGACAACACAACGATTCATGTGGAGCACGCCGCTCAGGGGGTCGTGTCGTTTCATGGGCCCCATCCAGGTGGGGATTTTCCCCCAGAGACCGAGGAGATGCTTCGGAGGGTGCTGTTCTCTGCGTCTCCGGCCGGTGTGCTGCCTCGGCACACTACTGAGCCAGAGCCCCGAACGCTCTTGGGGGGGACAGCGAGGGGGCCCCTATGGGGAGGGAATCTGACGATTCTGGCGTCGCTTTGCGGCTCCTCGAGTCAGCTATCGGCCAAGGGTCGAATCCTGTTCATCGAGGACGTTGGCGAGCCTTCATACCGGGTGGATCGAATGCTCATGCAGCTCGAACGAGCGCATGTGCTCGAAGGGGTCGCGGGAATCGCGATGGGGCGATTCACGGACGTATCAGAGGGAGAAGAGAAAACGCTCCTCACGGTTCTCGACGACTTCGCGCAACGACATGGGGTGCCGGCGGTGGCCGACCTTCCCTTCGGGCATGTGCAACACAACTGTACGTTGCCCGTGGGAGCACTCGCAGAACTGGACGCTGCGGCTGGAACTCTGGAGGTTCTCGAGGGAGCGGTTGGAACGATCTCGTGAGATGATCCTACCAAAAAGGGCATCTGTCTAGCGGCGGGCGAGAGTCGTGCAGTCCTGTCGCACCACGTTGGCTCAGGAGATAAATGAAACGGTGTCTCCCATGATCAGACGTCAGCGCCGATCCGAGGGGCCGGCAAGGGCGATCCTCATCGTGATCGCGGTTGTCCTGTTGGTCTCGGGCGCGGGGTGGTGGTGGCTCCGGTCGCGCGGAGAACCCGCGGTCCCATCCGTTCCGGCAGCCCTCGTGAACCAAGAGCCTGCTACCTTGGGCCCCACCGAGGAACTCCTCGATCTGCCCGCGCTGGACGCGAGCGACGCTTTCATTCGCGATCTAGTGACCGCGCTCTCGGCCCATCCACAGCTCGCGTCCTGGCTGGTCACAGACGACCTCGTTCGTCGTTTCGTTGGCGTAGTCGTAGACCTGGCAGGAGGGCTAAGCCCACGGTCCCGGTTGGATTTTTTGGTCCCCGATGACGAGTTCCCCGTACGGGACGTGGGTGAAAGGATGGTTCTAGATCCGGAAGGATACAGCCGCTACGCGCTGCTTACGGAGACCTTCGTGTCGCTACAGACCCAAGGCATGGCGCGGCTGTATCAACAATTGTACCCTCTCTTCGAGGAGGCATACACGGAGCTTGGAATTCCGGATGGGAGTTTTGGCGACGCGATGGCGCTCGCGATGGGTAACCTGCTCTCTGCGGAGGTCGCTGAGGGGCCCCTCGAGCTCCAGCCCAATGAGGCAATCTATGAGTTCCGGACGGTCAACATCGAGATGCGCTCACCCGTCGAAAAGCATCTGATTCGCATGGGTCCCGAGAATACTCGACGGATTCAGGCGAAGCTCCGGGAGCTGAGAGACGCCATTGCAGTCGAGCCGTAGCCGGAGCTCAGGAATACCCATGCGCATCGTGGCAATCTTGGTACTGATGGTAGTACTGCCGAAGGCCCTCCTGGCTCAACGCGAGCCCGTGCCCGAGCCCGTTCCGGCGAGGGAACCGGCTGGGACGATGAGCGAATTGATGGTCCGGGTCATATATCCCGCTTCCGACGCCATCTTTTACATCGAAACTCGAACCCCGACGGACAGTGAGGAGTGGGGAGAACTCGAGGGGATGGCCCTGATGTTGGCCGAGTCGGGGAACCTACTGATGACGCCTGAGCGTGCCTGGGATGACGACCAATGGATGAGGGATGCCCGCCTGATGCGTGACGCCGGCGAAGCCGCCTTTCGGGCGGCAATAGAAAGAGACGTTGAAGCGCTCGTCGGGCTCAACGAGCAGCTCTATCAGTCCTGCGTTACCTGCCATGGGCACTATCGACCGGGCTACCCAACGCGACCGTGAAACTCCTCTGTAAGTAGTGCGCTTGAGCGCTCCCCTGGCTAGGTTCTCGGCCATGCGACCCACACGCAGATGCTCGCTGGCCCTGCTGCTGATCCCTTTGGCGGCGTGCGGGGCTGAAGCCCCCGAAGGCGCGACGTTGCCGTTCAACACGGTAGCCAGCACGCAGCAATTGATGGCGTCGATACTCGATCCTGCCGCGGAGGTCTATTGGGACGCAGTGGGTTGGATCGTCGACGCCAGTGGCACCACCGAGATCCGGCCCAGCTCCGATGAGGAATGGGACGCAGTGCGAAACGCCGCGTTCGTGATCACTGAATCCGGGAACCTGTTGATGATGGACGGTCGCGCCGAGGACGACGGAGCATGGATGGGCATGGCGCGATCGATGATCGATGTGGGTCAGCTGGCGATCGAAGCCGCAGAGGCCAGGAACGAGCAGGCCGTCTTCGATGTCGGCGCCGAGGTGTATTTTGCCTGCACGAACTGCCACCGTGCGTACGCCCTTCAGACTCTCAACCCGGCCGATCGGCCCAACTAGCCCCCCGGGCTCCCTGCACGGTTTTCTCGAGCGGCTCGGAAACACACCGTGGAGTATCAGGCTCCTCGAGTCCTTTTACGTGTGGCCGCTTTTGGAGTCGACTCACGTTTGGGAATCACTCTGTTCGTGGGGACGGCCGTGATGATGGACCTCCGTCTGGTGGGCGTGACCTTCCGGAGCGTTCCCGTGTCCGAGTTCACAGGGCGAATGTTGCCGTGGACGCGAGGCGGCGCCGTTGTGATGGTTGTGACGGGCCTTCTGATATTTTAGTGGAAACACAGCGGGCCCCGCGCCGGAGCGCAGGACCCGCTGTGCAGCTTCTTCCGGCGGTTCCGGAAGGGATTCGTTCTAGGCCGTCCTCAGCATCGCCCCCCACCCTGCGCAAGGGACGCCTGCTCGGCACCGTCCCCAGGAGCACCAGTTCCTGACGAGCCCAAGAAGAACTTCCGACCGTCAGGGAACGTGACATCCCGCCCATTTGCTCGGGTCAGTGAGTGGTCCTTCGCCTGATAGCCGTCGACGACGAGCTCAGTACCGATCTGCAAGCACTCTCGGCGAAGTCCTCGACGTAGGAGAACGTTGGGCGTCCCACCCTCGACCATCCAAACCTCAGGCCCGCTCCCCTCGTCGACCTCGAGGTGAATCCACGAGTGCGGATTCACCCACTCGACTCTGACGACCGTGCCCTCGAGTCGAATCGGCGCCTCCGCGTCGAATTCAGCGCCGAAGGCGTGGTGCGCGACCAAGGGCACCGCGTACGCCAGGAGAGCCAGGACGGTCATCCCCAGAGTTCCATAGATGATTCGAGATCGCATGGTAGTCACCTCGGCTCAGTCTGGTCCTTTAGTTGCACGCTCTTCCCTTCCCCATGATCGGGTGCAGGTGGTGCTGTCGTCAATGGCAACCTCGTGAGAGACCGTCTCCGCGTCGACCCGTATGAGGCGTTCAACGACCATCAGAGCCCTTCGAATCCCCTGTCTCCTGATAGCGCGCACCGCTCAACACACCGTAGAGCGAATAGTTGCCCTCGTGACAGGCGTACTCGTAGAGTCGGTCGTCTAGCCTCTTGAACGGAACGTCACCTCCCCACGGTTCGGTGTAGGTCGCCGGATCGTCGATCGTAAAAGCATAGAGGAGCGTCTCGTCGTCGACGGGCGTGAAGCGCTCGGTTACGCTCAGCTGCTCCGATGGAGGAACCCCTAGGAAGGTTTGGTCTGGGTGGATGTTGGTGGTTTCCACAACCAGCGTATTTCCTTCCCATCGGCCCCAGGAGTCGCCGAACCAGGGTCGGACCGCCTCAGGTAACCGCTGGGGCTCACCCAGCCGGATGATCCGCACGTCGTGCACCGTCTCCGAAATGATTACGACGTGGTCGTCCGTCTGTATGATGGTGTAGTTGTTGTTGTAGGCCTTGTTTGGGATCATCGGCGGACCGGCACTGGAGCCGAACGAAACGATGCACCGTTCTCCGAGAGGTCGAAGCTCGGGGTGGTCGTACTCACCGAACCGGCTTCTGAACTCTCGGTATTCATCAACCCGTCGCTGGCCCCGTCTCGTAAAGGGGGGGTTGCGCCCATCCGGGGGGGTAGTGAGGAGCGACGACCGAGCTTGATTGTTGACGATGGCCACTCTCGACCCTCGATCCCAATAGACCTCGTTGTAGGTTCCGATGTCACCGTCAGCCGGGGGAGCGGGGCGGTCCGGGTCGCTCGGCTGAGAACCTTCCAGGACCCTCCCTCCCTCCCTTCCCTCAATTTCTTCCACTTCCGCTCGCGTCAGAACTGGCTCCCGTCCTTCCTCACGCTCGAACGGAGTGAGCGTCACGTTGGTCCAATTCCCCTGGAGGTCGGGGTGACCAGCGGGTGTCCTAGGGACTTCCCAGGCTCCTTGGCCCGTGGGCGGCACCTGCGACGCAGCGGTCGGAGCCACCCCAAGCGCCGCACTTGCAAGGAGAACTGCGAGCCCCAAGAGGGAGCAGCGGTCCCCCATCTTTCGCACTGAGCTCAACGCGGCTCCTGGGCCTGCTCTCTCTCCTGATAGCGGGCACCGCTCAGGATCCCTGAGAGGGAGTAGTTGCCTTCATGACAGGCATATTCGTAGACCTGATCGTTCAACCTCTTGAAGGGAACCTCGCCTCCCCAGGCGCTCGTATATGTCGTGGGGTCATCGATCGTGAACTCGTACAGCATTGTCTCGTCGTCCACCCGAGTAAAACGCTCGATCACCTTGAGAGCCTCGGAGGGAGGCACTCCGCGGAATACCTGATCAGGATTGAAGTTCGAGGTCTCAACGACGAGCGCGTCGCCTTCCCATCTACCCCAGGAATCGCCAAACCACGGCCGGACATGATCCGGGAGGGGCTTCGGGTCGCCAAGCCGGATAACCCTCACGTCGTGGACCATCTCCGTCATGATCAGCACGTGATCTGGGGTTTGTACGATCGAGTAGTTGTTGTTGTACGCCCGGTTTGGGATCATCGGTGGTCCCGCACTGGAACCGAACGAGATGACGCACCGCACGCCAAGCGACAGAAGCTCGGGGTGGTCGTGCTGGTCGAACTGGCCCCGGAACTCACGGTACTCCCGGGCCCGACGTTCGCCTTCGGAGGTCAGGGTCGGCCTGCGTCCATCCGGCGGACGGGTGATGAGCGAAGTTCTGGGTTCGCCATTCACGATGGCCACACGATCACCTCGAGCGAACCAGACGTTGTTGTAGTTGCCCACATCGCCGCCGGCCACAGGTGGGGCGCGATCCGGATCGCTCGCCTGCTGGCCTTCGAGAAACCGGACTTCCTCCCCCTGCTCGATCTGGGCGACCTCCTCTCGGGTGAAGACCGGTTCCCGGCCCTCTTCGCGCTCAAAGGGAGTCGCCGTCTCGTTGGTCCAATTCCCTTGAAGGTCAGGATGTCCGTCAGGGGTTCGGGGGATTTCCCTCGCTCCAGTTTCCGTACTCGGAGCTTGCGTAGGAGCTTGCCCCTCCGCGGTCGAAACTGAACCCTGTGCCAGGATCACAGAGAGAATCAAAGGAAGAAAGGTGGAGTCGAGCGGTTTCATTTCTCTGCCCTCTGGAGTCTGGAGCTAAGCGCGCACCCTCTCACTCGCGGCCTGATTCAGCCGCCTCCTCATCCACTCTCTCCTGATAGCGCGCCCCGCTCAGAACCCCGTAGAGAGAATAGTTGCCCTCGTGACAAGCATACTCATAGAGCAGGTCCCCGAACCTCTTGAAAGGGATCTCCCCTCCCCACGGTTCCGTGTAGGTCGTCGGGTCCTCGATCGTGAAGTCGTACAGGATTGTTTCTTCGTCGACCCGCGTGAACCGCTCGATCACCTTCATGTGCTCTGTCGGGGGGATCCCCCTGAACGTTTGATCGGGATGAATGTTCGTGGTCTCAACGACCAGTGTATTCCCTTCCCACCGACCCCACGACTCTCCGAACCACGGACGGGCATTAAGATCCATGGGTCCGGGGTCGCCGAGAGGGATAATCCGCACGTCGTGGACCATCTCAGCCAGGATCATCACGTGATCGGCAGTCTGCACGATCGAGTAATTGTTGTTGTAGGCCGTGTTGGGCATCATCGGGGGTCCGGAACTAGAGCCGAACGAAACCACGCACCGCTCTCCGAGAGGTCGCAGCTCCGGGTGGTCGTACGGGCCGAATGTTTCGCGAAGCGCCTCATACGCCTTGACCCTTCGGTCCCCCTCGGGCGTCAGGGCCGGTCGGCGCCCGTCTGACGGACGAGTAACCAGCGACGTTCGGGGTTCACCATCGACGATCGCTATCGTCGAGCCACGATCCCAATAGACCTCGTTGTATTCCGCGCCGCTCAGTCGACGCTCGTTGCTCAGAGAGTCATCGCCTTGGTTGTCCGTCCTTCCGCACTCGACTGTCCCCGGACTAGCAGGACAATCTTCAGTTACCCGCTCAATCTCCTCGACCTCCTCCCAAGTAAACACGGGTTCTCTACCCTCTTCCCGCTCGAAAGGAGTGAGCGTCACGTTCGTCCAGTTTCCTTGCAGGTTCGGGTGACCGTGGGACGTGCGTGGAACCTCCCACGCAACGGCATCGCGCGCAGAAGATTGCGCTGCAGCCGTCGACGGGACCCCTTGAGCCGCGATCGCAAAGAGAACCACGACAAGAAAAATCCGGTAGCGCGGTTTCATTTTCTCAGCCTTGTCGAGTTTGGACCTCGCTAGGACAACGCCTCTCACTCCCGGCTGGATTCAGCGGGCTCCTCTGCATGCATGCTCTCCTGGTAACGAGCGCCACTCAGCACGTTCGTGAGAGAGTAGTTGCCTTCGTGACAGGCATATTCGTGCACCTGGTCACCCAAGGGCTTGAAGGGAATCTCTCCTCCCCATGCGCCAGTGTAGGCCACAGGATCGTCGATCGTGAACTCGTAGAGGATCGTTTCCTGGTCGACTCTCGTGAAACGCTCGATCACTCTCCGGTCTTCTGACGGGGGGACCCCCTGGAACATCTGATCCGGATGGATATTCGTGGTCTCCACCACGAGCGTATTCCCTTCCCAGCGACCCCATGAGTCACCAAACCAGGGACGGATGTCCTTTGGCAAGGGTTCCGGCTCACCCAGCCGAATGATCCGGACGTCATGGACCATCTCTGCCAGAATCATGACATGATCCCGGTTCTGGACGAGTGTGTAGTTGTTGTTATACCAATAGTTGGGGCGCATGGGTGGCCCCGCGCTGGACGCGAAGGAGACGATGCAACGCTCCGCCAGGGGTCGAAGCTCAGGGTGGTCGTACTCGCCAAACTTGCTCCGGAGCGACGCGTTTCCCTCGATCCGCTGCCGCCACTCAGGGGTCAGCTCGGGCACCCGGCCGTCGGGCGGGTTCGTAACCAGTGAGCTCCTTGGCTCTCCGTTCACTCTGGCGACCCGATCCCCAGGATCCCGGTAGACCTCGTTGTAACAAGTCGTCGCCGCGTCGATGCATACTGGGTCATCCCCACCGGGGGGGGCGGGCGATCCGGGTTGCTAGGCGCCAGGATCGCCGCGACTACGACATCGGCTTGCCCCTGCTCGATTTCGGCGACTTCCGCGGGCGTCAGCACCGGCTCCTGGCCCTCTTGCCGCTCGAAGCGGGTGAGCGTCGCGTTACTCCAGTTGCCCTGTAGGTCAGGGTGACCCCAAGGCGTGAAGGGCATCTCCCAGCTTCCGGCCTGGGAGGCTGGGGTCTGGGCCACCGCTGAAACCGAGGCCCCCACGGTCGTCCAGAGGAGAACTCCGATGCCCACCGCACAACGCGCGAGAAGGGACGGGGTCGGAGCCCAGGTCATCTTGCGTCCTCGGAACCGATGGGAGTCTTTCGCAGATCGCCGTAGAGGAGCTCCTCTACGAAGGGCACACATTTCATCTGGCCGAGCCGAGCGTTGGGGTCGATGTGACGATAGAGAGGCATACGGATCGTCCAGGGGCGAGTGAAGGTGCTCGGGTCCTCCATCGTGGCCTCGTAGAGAATATGGTCGGGGCCCCTCATCGTGTAGCGCTCCTCCACCTGCATCTGGTAACTGTGGTGGTTGCCGGCGCGGTCGAACCACTGCTGCCCGTTGAATCCGTTGACCTCCACGACGAACGTGTCGCCCTCCCAGTGCCCGACGGATTGGCCCATCCAGGAGTCAACCTGGGGTGGCCCTGGGTCCTCTAGATAGACATTGCGAACAGCTCCGGCGAACTCGTAGGCGATGAAGAACCCGCTCTCGCTCTGGAAAATCTGGAATGGAAAGGGCATGTACGTGGCACGCGGAACGCCGGGCATGTAGCACTTTATGGCGGGATCACGCTCAAGGTAGTTTTCCTGGTTTTCCTCTCTCATAGAGAGGGCCTGGGGTTGGTAGGGGATCTCGCCACCCTCGACGACTCCCCAGCCCGAAGGCACGGACCCGAGCGCCCCCATCGCCACCATATCCCTGGCGGGTACGGGCCCAAGCGGACCGGGCTCCGTCTCGAGCCCGGCGCGCGCCTGGTGTGGCTCGATGTCCCAATACGCATTTCCGAGTGCCTGCCAGATCCCGTTCAGATCAGGTCTTCCTGAAGCAGTCCTGGGGATATCGTCACCCTGCGCCTGGACAAAGAGGGGTAAGATCGCCGTAACGAGAAGAGCGGCGATCGCTGCGCGGCCGCCAACACCGATTCGAGATCCGGTGATGCTCAGCATCGAGGAAACTCCCGTTCGAGTCGTAGTGGATTCCCATGGATTATGTGGATCGTCTTAGCGTATCGCCAGGCCGGACTCCGGTTCGCGCACCCAGTTATCGACGCGTAATGTGAGAGAACCGCTCTATGGCTCACGGTAAACGGAGAATGTCCGATGACCCCTGACATCAATCTCTTCAACTACCTCGACGGCGGAGATATCCTGGGGATGGTGATCTCGATCGTAGCGGCGATGTTTGTAGGGTTTCTTTGGTTTGGGCCGGTCTTTGGAAACGTGTGGGCGAAAGAGATGGGTATGGACGCCTCGGAGGGTATGGAGGGTGGACAGATGGGGAAGTCCCTCGCCCTCTTCGCACTAGGAAACGTATTCATGGTATTTGTGTTTTGGCACGGTTTGCACGTCTACTTGCCGTCACTTTGGGCGGATCACTTTGGCGTTCCGGGAATCCAGGACAGCTCGATCTCCGTTTACGCCCTGAACGGTGCAGCATGGACATGGCTTGGGTTCTTCGTGCCCGTTCAACTGAGTCGAATCGCCTGGGAGCGGTCATCGTTCAAGCTTTTCGCGATCAACTCAGGGTATGATCTCGTCCGGCTCCTGATGTTTGCGTATCTGCTGCTGCTGTTGGGCGGAGGTGTATGATCTAACGATCCGATGCGTGACGGCCGACGAGGTCGATGTCTGAGGAAATGACGAAGCCCCTGATCGCTGCGACATGTCTCGCGTTGCTGTGGGGCCTGGAGGGCTCGATTCCGATGTTCGAGGATCGTGACCGCCGCCTCGGTCACGACGCGACCAACATCGCACTCGGAGCGTTCAATGCCCTGCTCGCCGGGGTGCTCTTCGGAACGGCCACACTGGCCGTCACGGCTTGGGCTGGCCAGCGCGACTTCGGACTCCTCAGACAGATTGACCTGCCCCCTTGGGCAACCGTGATCGTAGCCGTTCTCTTGTTCGACGCCTGGCAATACCTTTGGCACCGCCTAAACCATCGTGTCCCGTTCCTTTGGCGATTTCATGCGGTCCACCACTCGGATGCCGAACTGGACGCGAGCGCTGCGCTCCGTTTCCACACGGGAGAGATCGCCCTCTCATCTATGGCGAGGCTGGCGGTTCTTCCCTTCTTGGGACTCACGATCGGACATGTTCTGATCTACGAGACGATCCTGCTTCCGATCATCCTCTTTCACCACAGCAACATCCGGGTGCCGGAGAGATTGGACCGGTGGCTGAGGACTCTGATCGTCACCCCTTGGATGCACTGGGTCCACCATTCGGACTGGCAGCCTGAAACCGATTCAAATTACTCGAGCGTCTTCTCCGTCTGGGACCGAATCTTTCGCAGCTTCCGCTTGCGGGGTGATCCAAAGGAGATCCAACTCGGACTGGGAATCGAGGACCTGGACTGGCGGACTCTCCGCGGAATTATGTTGATGCCCCTTCGCAGAGTGACCGGGAGCGGAACACCCCCCGCACGGCCCGAACAGGATTGATGGAGGTCCATCCAGTACTAGTCGTGCTCGCTAGTACCGGTAGTGCTCAGGCTTATACGGCCCCTCCTCCGGGACCCCGATATATTCCGCCTGACTCTTCGAGAGCTCCGTCAACCGCACCCCCAATTTGTCGAGATGCAGTCGAGCCACCTTCTCGTCGAGGTGCTTCGGCAGCGTGTAGACCGCGCGCTCGTACTCCCCGTTGTTCCGGTGCAGTTCGATCTGAGCCATAACCTGGTTCGTGAATGACGCAGACATCACGAAGCTCGGATGCCCGGTCGCGCACCCAAGGTTCAACAGTCTGCCCTCAGCCAGGATTAGAACGCTGTGCCCGTCTGGAAAGATGAACTCGTCGAACTGCGGCTTGATGTTGTTTCGCTCGATCCCCTGCTTCTTTAGGCCGGCCATATCGATCTCGTTGTCGAAGTGACCGATGTTGCCGACGATCGCCTTGTCCTTCATCTGAGCCATGTCACCGACGGTGATGACATCTCGGTTCCCGGTGGCCGTGACGAAAACGTCTGCGGTCTCAACCACATCCTCGAGACGCGCAACCTCGTAGCCCTCCATTGCCGCCTGCAGCGCACAGATTGGGTCTATTTCGGTGATTACCACTCGTGCGCCCTGCCCGCGAAGCGCCTGAGCGCAGCCCTTTCCCACGTCGCCATATCCAAGTACAACACAGACCTTCGCGGCGAGCATGACGTCGGTCGCACGCAAGATCCCATCCGTAAGTGAATGTCGGCATCCATAGAGGTTGTCGAACTTGGATTTGGTCACGGAATCGTTGACGTTGATTGCAGGGAAGAGGAGCGTGCCCTCCCTCATCATGTCATAGAGGCGATGGACGCCAGTCGTCGTTTCCTCCGAGACGCCACGTATCTCCTCGGCCGCCCTCGTCCACCTCTTCCCGTCGGCCCGCTGAATTTTCCTAAGGAGGTCGAGAATCACGCCCCACTCCTCAGGCTCACCCTCAGGGTCGAAGTCCGGGATGTGGCCGGCGTGCTCGAACTCGGCGCCCCGATGGATGAGGAGAGTCGCGTCTCCTCCATCGTCGAGGATGAGGTTCGGGGAGCTGCCATCGGGCCACTTGAGCGCTTGGTCTGTGCACCACCAATACTCCTCCAGCGTCTCACCCTTCCAGGCGAAGACCGGAACGCCCCGAGGATCGGCGGGGGTCCCCTCCCTTCCTACGACCGCGGCCGCCGCGGCATGATCCTGAGTCGAGAAGATATTGCATGACGCCCATCGTACCCTTGCACCGAGGTCGGTCAGAGTCTCTATGAGCACGGCGGTCTGCACCGTCATGTGGAGCGACCCTGTGATCCGCGCCCCATCCAATGGACGGGACCCTCCATACTCCTCGCGTAGCGCCATCAAGCCGGGCATTTCCTGCTCGGCAAGCCTGATCTCTTCCCGTCCCAACCTCCATAGGCCTAGGTCCTTCACCTTGAAGTCGTGAGAAGTTTCTGGCGCGCCTTCGATGAGCGGCGAGTTCGTGTCCGTCGCGGTCAGCATCCTAATATCCCCTGTGCCGGTTCTTTGCCTGGAGGTATCTGAGCTTCGAGCTCAGAGCTCCAACATCCTCATGGTGCCGCCGGCCGGTCTCCGGAGGCGTCTGCCTCTATCTGTTCGTATCGCCCTGAGCGCAAATAGCCTCGGGCCGAGCGCTCCAGGATCCGCGGGCAGCGGCGCTATCCGAACGGAACCGAAGCCCACGTCCTCGAGCAGTGTCCCCAGCGTCTCCGGTGCGAAACCCAGCCAAACGTGGCCCATCTTCTCGCGGAAGCTGGTCCGGTCGTGTTTCTGCATGTCGAGAATCAGGATCCGCCCACCTGGTCGGAGCGCCCGGTGCACTTCGGACAGGGCCCTATCGAGATCCACTACGTACGGCAGAACCAGAGAGAGGATCGCCAGATTCAACCTTCCCGCCTCGACTGGAAGGTCACCGAGATCTCCCTGTCGGACCTCGACGTTCTCACAGTCCTTCAGCCGACTACGGGCGACCTCGAGCATCGCAGGGGACCGATCGACCGCGACGACTCGACGCGCAAATGGAGCCAGAATCTGGGTGAGATGACCTGTTCCGCAGCCCAGATCTCCGACGATCTCAGTTCCGTGAAGGAGACCCGGCAGGAGCTTCAGGTCGACCCTGTCGCCGAATAGCTCCTGCCGCAGCTGATCCCATCGGCCCGCCTCGGACGAGAAAAATGCGAGAGATTGCTCGGCTCTTGCCTCAAGCACGCTTCCGGCCCGGAGCCGATCCTCACTGACCGTAGTTGTGGCGGAAAGCTCGTCGCGTACGGCTGCCCATAGCTGCTTCGCGGGGGGACTCAATTGAGGCGAGAGGCGGTAGTGGCGGCTCGTCCCTTCAGCTCGGGCCGTCAACCAACCCTCCTGCGTGAGAATCCTGAGATGCCGGCTGATCGTCGATTGGGGCAGCTGGCAGACCTGACAGATCTCTCCGACCGTGAACTCTCCCTCCTCGAGCAGGGAAAGGACCCGCGTCCGAGTCTCATCGGCCAGCGAGTGCAGAAGGTCAAGCACCGGCGAATCCGCTTCGAGCGGCTGTACGATTGGGAGAGTCATTCTATTAATCCGTTTATCCGGATTAATAGATACTACAAACCCTTCTGGGTCAAGCAACTCGCACGAACGGAGGCGTAGAGCGGGCGGACTTCCTAAGTTCTTTGGTCTGTGGGTCGCAGGAGAATCTCGTTTACATTTACGTGTGGAGGTGTCTGCACAGCGTAGAGAACCGCGTCCGCAACGTCCGCCGCGTCAAGGGACCGGGAATCCCTCCACACGGATTCGAAGAGGTCGCGAGCGTCGTTGTCGTCGATTTGACCGGCGAGCTCGGTATCGACGACTCCTGGGGCAATATCGGTAATCCGGATGCCAGTCGAAGCGGACAGCTCCAGTCGGAGGCCCTGGGAGATTGCCCGAACCGCAAACTTCGTTGCGCTATAGACCGCCCCATTCGGAAACGGCCTCCGGCCGGCTAGCGACGATATGTTGACGATGTGACCGGAACGCTGGCGGAGTAGCGTCGGCAGAACCGCTCCGATCGCTAGAAGAGCGCCCTTCACGTTCACGTCGACCGTCCGGATCCAGTCATCGATGCGGACTTTTTCCATGGGCGAAAGAGGCATGACCCCCGCGTTGTTCACGAGAAGGTCGATCCGCCCCCATCGCTCGAGACAGGCCGCTGCAACCCGCTCGACCGCCGTCCGATCGGTGATATCCGCCGGCAGCACAAGTGCGTTTTCGGGCGGTGCCTGACCCTCGGCGTGGACCTTGAGACGGGTGGCGAGCGCATGCAGTCGATCGGCACGGCGAGCGGTGAGCGCCACGCGATACCCGGCGGCAGCCAACCCAAGTGCTGTCGCCTCGCCAATGCCACTGGAGGCCCCAGTGACTATCGCTACCGGCCCGGGACCGGCCTTGCGTTCGACAGGGCCGGCCGATTCTGCTTCGGCTCGGCTCCCCTTAGCCAACGGTCAGTGCCCGAAGAACCCGGTTAGGGTCGCCGCGGCGAGTACATGCCCGGCCATGGCTTCGGTGAGTGCCGTGTGGTCGCTCTCCATCGAGAGGCCATCCAGCGTGGCAACGTCGAGGGCATACAGGGTGAACTTGTATGCGTGGGCCTTGAGTTGCGGAGGTGGCGCGGGGCCCCCGTATTGGTTTGCCGGCCCTCCGAACAGAGCAAAGCTGCTTTGAAGCTCTCTGATCCCAGCGGGCATACCGCCAGGGCTGGCTCCATCCCCGAGCGACACCATGTCAGCCGGAAGGTCGATGGCGATCCAATGAATGAACAAGTCGCCCGGCACCGTCCCTGGCGGTGGCATCATCCCGTACACGGGCACCTCTTCACCGAACGGGACATCCGGGTCGACCAGGGTGAGTACGAAGCCTTGAGTGCCCCCCGGCGCCCCACCCCACTCGAGCGGAGGTGAGACGTTCGCACCGTCGCCTGAGTATCGGATAGGGATGACACCGTTCTCGACGAAAGCGGGAGATGTAAGAGCGAATGGAGAAGCGGACATCGAGGAACCCTCCGCAGAATCAGTCTCAGCCACAGGTGGGACAGCTATCGGTCGGCATGCCGTCGCGACAAACAATACGAGTGACCACAGAAGTGGCTCCCGTCGTCCAAAAGCACGGCTCATAACGACCCTCTTCGGTTTTGAGTCCTTCGATTCATCCGCGCTTAAGGCTGGCCGGCCCTCAAGAGATCCGCCATAGAGGAGCTACGTTCGCGGGCTACCAGCCGGGGACGAAGGAAAAGCCCCAGTGCCCCTTGTTCTGCGGTCGTTGGAACGGGATCGCGTAGTATGCCTCGACGACCAGAGCCCCAAAGAGGTTCATCCTCGCGCTTAATCCCGTGCTGAACACCGGGATGCGGTCGGTCGACGTTCGGCTCCAATTCAAGGCAGGGCCATCACCCTCATTCCACGCCACGCCCGCATCGAAGAACGCCACCAGGTCGGTGGGTAGGTAGGGGAACGGAATGAGTCCGTACCGCTCCGTCCCGAGCACGGGGACTCTGAGCTCGAGGTTGACTACACCGATCCGCTGGCCCAGAAGTCGATCGTATTCGACGCAGGTGTCGTTCGCGTTCGGCGTGCACTCGCCTATATCGAATGAGCCGGCCGTGTACCCCCTCATCATGTACTCGTCGCCGACGTAGAGGTCCCCAAGAATCAGGCTCTGGTTGGACTGCGCGCCGTAGCGACCGAAATGAAGGCCGCGGACGGCAAAGGTGAGCTCCTGAAGCGGTGAGTAGTATCGTCGGATGTCTGTCAGCACCGAAGTGAAGCTCTCGCTACCCGTCGTCTGTCCTACTTGCAGTCGCGTCCTCCACCCTCGGATCGGTCCAGTGAAACCCGAGAAGCTGTTGTCTTCCACGAGAGCGAGCCGGACTTCGGCAAGGTTTAGCCCCGAAGCTGTTTCCCCGGCACGCTGCTGAATGTCGACGAGTTCTCCAAACGAGTTGTAGGAGTAGGTTTCGATCTCGGTGTCGAAGCCGTAGCGGGTGTAGCCCACCCCCAGCTCGGCGCGGCGGATCTGGGAGAACGGATACGAGATCTGTGCATCGGCCCGACTGATGAAGATCCGGTAGTCGATCAACTCGAGGGCGCTGGCTGCCCCGCCCGTTGGCTCGGCGAACGACTGGAAGAGGTATCTGTACGGGATATGGGAGACGCCCCCTCCCCAATTCCAGCGGCTACCGATGTTTTGGTAGAACACCTGGCCACCAATATCCTTCAGTTCCCCCTGGGCTTGGACGGCCGTGTACAGGTTCCGATCTCCGAGGATGTCGGAGAAGAGTGCCGACACAGACCCCCCCACATAGGTCCCGAAATAGTCGTTGCCCACGCCGACCGCTGGTTGACCCAGGGCTACGAGCCGCAGCCCCCCATCGAACGGCTCCGCGTCCATCGCGGAGTAAGTGCCGGTTGGAACCAGCCCGATCGAAGCATTGGTCAATAGAGGCGCTACCTGATCGGCGCCCCCGGCCGGAGCCGAGGCGAGACGAGAGCCCGATTCCGCTACAATCTGCTCAGAGGACAGGGGAGACCCCTCCGACTCCACGGCGGTAAGTGCGTACACGTGGTACTCTGCGTCGTCGAACACAGAGAACGCCACGGTACCCGTCTCGCGGGCCACGCTCAACGCGGGCGTAGCCTCGGTAATACCGCTAACCCCTGTCACGATCTGGGTGACTTGCCAAACTTGGCCATCGTCCAGCCCAACTCGGTAGATATCCCGAAATCCATCGCGGTCGGCGAGGAAGTACAGACCTTCGCCATCTGGCGTGAACTGCGGGTTCCAGTGAGCGGTCTCTCCTAGCGGCGAGAGACGCTCGACCGTTCCCGTGGAGAGGTCGAAGAAGGCGATGGCCATCGGCCCGTACGTCAGCTGATCCAGGTCCGTCCCCGGTCCCTGGTCCGTGACGAACGCCAACCGCCCTCCGTCCGGAGAGAAGGTGGGCTGAAGCTGGGCGTACCGATCGTCCGTGAGCTGCACAGGCTCTCCGCCCTCCAGGTCGATCATGAAGAGGTCCGTCACACCCCCGGCCTGACCAGAGAACACGATCTGTGTGCCGTCCGGTGAGAACGACGGGTTTCGGATCTCCCCGATCGCCGCCGGGACCTCTATCACTCGGTCTCGGGAACCGTCCTCCACACTGTAGAGTTGGATTCGGTTCCGACCCTCTGCGTAGACGACGACTGCAATCGCCGATCCGTCTGGTGTCCACGCTCCCGACGTGTCGAGAAACCTGAGGGCGTCGAAGTGAGCGTCTCTGGTGGAGCTCGTGATGGACCGAATCACCTCTCCAGTTCGTGCATCGGCCAGATAGAGTTCGATGGTGAAAAGGGCCTGCTCGGAGAGATAGGCGACGTACCGCCCATCAGGGCTCAACGATGGGGCTAGATTCATGCTCCCCGCACCGGTGGCGGGCGACAGCAGTAGGGTCCCGGCCTCTTCTGGGGACGTACGCCCTTGCATGAGCGGAGAATAGCGAGCTTCCATCTCCTGTCTCCACTCCGCTGCCAGTGTGTCGGGTGACACCCCCAACACGCCGGTCACCGCCGACTGAGCTCCGTAGCGGGCTGCTTGCCGCATCATCGTAGTGACGGCCGGATCGCCATATTCTCCGGCGACGTATGCCCAGAACGCGTGCCCAAAACGGTACGGGAAGTACCGTTGCGGATCGCCTGATAGGTCATCCAAGGTCGGGAACACGCCATGAAGAAGAGCATCGCGAATCCACATGGCGGTCAGAGGGTACACCTGGCCAATTGAGATGTACTCGGCCATCCCCTCGATGAACCAAAGGGGAACCTGCATGAGGCTCCGAAGGCCCGCTCCCTCCCCCGCGCTAGCGATGTCGAACTGGAAGGAGTGCACGATCTCGTGCCCGAGGACGTGATCTGTGTCAGCGTAAGAGGTCCCGAGAGGCAAGATGATGCGATCTTGCATCCCCTCGGTCACACCGCCGGTACCCTCTCCGACTCCGCCTGAGAGGATATTCGTCTGCTGGAAGTCGGGGTGGTCCGCATAGAGAATGAGAGGTCGTGGCTCTGCGATCTCATGCTGAAAGATCCGTGCGATTCTCTCGTACCAGCGCTCGGCCATCCGGGCGCCGTCCTCTACCGGGACAGCGGCCTCAGGATAGAAGTGAATCTGGTAGTGCGGGGTCGGAAGGACGTGAAAATCCAGAGTCTCGTATTGGACCTTATTCCTTCCGAAGTATTGAGCTGCGGCAGAAGACGGCAGGCCCATCGCGAGGATGACCAACAAGATTGGAACACGCACAGAAGAATGCATCACAGGGCCTCCAAGGCACTAGGCGTCGCCGCTAACGTTGCGCTGAAATCACACTCCGGCGCAGGCCCCCCAACGCGTAGCCCCGGATGTTCTCTGATGATTGAACACCGACGGTCGTTAAATGGTTCGTCAGTGCTCGAACGCTTTCTGATCCCTGAACACAGGGTGCCCCCCGGGAGCCAGACCGGCATATTGCTATACATAGAGGAAGCGAATGCCCTAAACTGGAAGGTCGACTCCACAGGGAAGTCACGATGATCGACGTCCCGCCTCTCGGAAGAGTATACCTCGTTGGCGCTGGTCCAGGCGAGCCAGATCTGATCACGGTCAGGGGTGCACGTCTGCTGGGGCTTGCGGACGTCGTGTTATACGACCGCCTGGTTCATCCCGAGCTCATCGAGTTGACGAGCCCGGATACGATTCGAATCTTCGTGGGGAAGCGTTGCGGTAGGGCGTCGATAACTCAGAGCGAGATCAACGAAACGATGGTCCGCTATGCCCGGGCCGGAAATCAGGTGGTGCGGCTCAAGGGTGGGGATCCCTTCGTCTTCGGAAGAGGCGGCGAGGAGTGCCTCGAGCTTGCAGAGGCGGGCATCACCTTCGAGGTCGTCCCCGGTGTCTCGAGCGCGATCTCAGTGCCCGCGTATGCCGGGATCCCGGTTACCCACCGGCATGTGGCGACCGCCTTCACCGTGATCAGCGGCCACCTCCACGGGGATAGTGATCCGCATGATTGGAAGGCCCTAGCCGCTTCGCCAACGCTCGTCATCCTCATGGGACTCAGGAATCTGGCAGAAATTGCGCTGCGGCTGATCGAAGCGGGGAAGAAGGCCGATACGGCCGTCGCGGTTATTCAGTCTGGGACTGCTGAAGGTCAGCTGACCGTGACCGGGAAGTTACGAACGATCGCTACGGAGTCAGGACACCTGGAACCGCCGGCGGTCATCGTCGTTGGGCCGGTCGCCTCACTTCATGAGGAGCTCCAGTGGTTTGGTGTTGAGCCCGCCGCCGAGGGATCGGTCACGAGCGCCGAATGAGTCACCCGAGTAGCTCCCGAGCGCCAATCGCGCGGCAACAACCCCACTCTGGTAGTGGAGTTCTTTCGATCATGGGGCTGTACGTCTCCCACGGCCACAACTTTTTTGGGCGCCATGGAGAGCCGGCTGGGACGCATCCGACTTCGAGCGTCAGAGAGGTCCGTTGCCGGGCCGGTCGCGGGATTGAGGGAGATCGCTTCTTCGACTACCAACAGGCGTATTCCGGGCAGATCAGCTTCTTCTCATTCGAGGTCTATGAAGACCTCTGTCGCTCGCTCGACATCTGGGACAAACATCCCGGGGTGTTTCGCCGAAACGCTGTCACGGCTGGAGATGACCTAAACCAATACATCGGGCGCGACTTCGAGATTCAGGGCATCCGTTTCCATGGCGTGGCCGAGTGTTCGCCCTGTTACTGGATGGATGTCGCGTTCGGATCGGGGTGCGCCGCGCTTCTGGAGGGCAGAGGGGGACTCCGTGCCAGAATACTGTCCGACGGAATGCTCGGGGTCGGCGACGCGTAGACGGTGGACCAAGGGAGGGGCACCGATCGCAGTGCGGCCGAGCCACACCGAACCAACGGGCTCGTACTCGCGGGCGGCCGATCATCCCGAATGGGACGCGAGAAGGCCTTCCTCCCCGTACGGGAGCGCGGGCCGGAGAGCCTTCTCCCGCGTCAGATCGAGCTACTGCATGAGCTTGGACTGAGCGAGATCCTCGTCTCGATCAGGAGAGACATGACCTGTGCGGATCCCCGACCGACGGTCGTCCACGACGCAACCGAGGGCTTGGGACCGATGGGGGGAATCGTCGAGGCGATGAGGCTGGCGCCAGACCGCCACCTTTTGGTACTCGCGGTGGATCTGGCCTTCGTTGATGCGCCACTGCTTCGGTCGCTGCTCACCTGTACATCCGGAACCAGCGGAGCCGCGCCTCGGGTATCCGGGCAGTGGGAACCCCTCTGCACGATCTATCCCCCACACACTCTTTCAAAGGCGGAAGCCGTTCTCGCTGGCGAAAGACGTGCCCCGTCGGCGCTTGTGTCGCAGCTGGTAGCTGAGGGAGTGATGAACTCAGTTCAGATGAACGCCGCCGAGCAAGCTCAGCTCAGGAGCTGGAATCGGCCCGAAGATCTTCCCGTCGCTGTTCGACGCAGACTCGAGGTCGAATCCTGACCCCATACGGGTGCGGTTCCGGCACCGTTTGAACGCCCACGGGTATTTCTCCGGCACATCACCATGACTGGGGCAACCTCGATGGAGCGTCCCTCTATGTTTCGGATTCCCATTCCCCTCGGCGGATGCCTCATCGCTCTCATTCTGGCGAACCCGTCTTCAATTCGTGCTCAATCGCACGTTACACATTCGCGTGAGGCCGACTTTCGCGTTGTGACAGTCGTCGAGGGTCTGGAAACACCGTGGTCGATGACCTGGCTTCCGAACGGTGACATGCTCGTTACAGAGCGCCCAGGTCGGCTCAGACTCGTTCGAGATGGCGTTCTCCAATCAAGCTCGATCCCCGGCATACCTGAGGTACGCGCCCAGGGGCAGGGCGGGCTTCTGGACGTGGCATTGCACCCTGAGTTCGAGTCGAACCAACTCATCTACCTTAGTTACTCGAAGTCGAATTCGGACGGGAGCGAATCGACGACGGCCGTCTCGCGTGCCCGGTTCGACGGCGAGAGACTCTCGAACGTCGAGGAGATTTTCGAGGCGGAGGCGTGGGGGGAAAGGAATGGACACTACGGATCCCGCCTCGCCTTCGATCGCGACGGCCATCTCTTCGTCACCGTCGGGGACCGCCAGGCGCCATCCAGCGGAGACCTTGCAGCACACCCGGCGCAGGATCTGTCGAATCACCGGGGTTCGATGATTCGACTGAACGACGACGGGACCGTACCAGCCGACAATCCGTTCGTAGGCGAGGCTGAAGCCTTACCAGAGATCTGGAGCTATGGGCACCGGAGCCCCCAAGGATTCGCCATCGATCCTGAGACGGGAGACATCTGGCAAGGGGAGCACGGACCCCAAGGTGGAGACGAGCTGAATTTGATTTTGGGGGGCCAGAACTACGGATGGCCGGTGGTCGGATACGGTGTGAATTACGGGCCCGGAATCCCGATCCATGAGACCCAGCAGAAAGAGGGGATGGAGCAGCCCCGACACTTCTGGGTCCCCTCCATCGCGACCTCAGGCCTCATGATATACCGCGGTGAGCGATTCCCGGAGTGGGATGGAGACATCTTCGTGGGCGGCCTCCGAGGTGAGGCACTTGTCCGGCTTGAGTTGGACGGGCAGGAGATCGTAACTGCGGAGACACTGCTGCAGGGATTCCGAATGCGCGACGTCCGGCAGGGCCCGGATGGTTATGTGTACGTGGCCGTCGAAGACGATGACGGAGGACCCACCCCAATTATTCGGCTGGAGCCCGTGACGGAG
Source organism: Longimicrobiales bacterium (assembly GCA_965215925.1). Taxonomy (GTDB): domain Bacteria; phylum Gemmatimonadota; class Gemmatimonadetes; order Longimicrobiales; family Gaopeijiaceae; genus JAAXGI01. The sequence goes on from CBDCEQ010000003.1 coordinate 1,544,016, forward strand.
GGTTGACGGGAACGGCGACAGAGGGATCGGGAGAGGAGATTCCTGGTCAGTGGGCCTGATGGAGGGCTATGCCTCAGCCGACTTCTAAGCCTCTGTCGGGTCCTTGGCTCCGTACCTCGCTCCTCGTGGGCGCAGGGATCGTTTTCGGAGTCGGGCTCGTGTTTCTATCCCGGCGAGAGTCCGAGGACGACGGCAGTGTGATCACCCCCAGGTTGGGCGCCTTGCCTGTCTCAACCATCGCGGTCCCCGTCCTCTACTCCCCTGACCAACTATTCGAACAGCTCGAACGCCAGATCCCTCTTCTACTGGGAGGGCTTGCCGACCGTCAGCAGTATCCATCAGACCCACTCCTCCAATATGCCTTCGAAGCCGAGCGCGAACCGTTCGACGTCGAGATCCGAGGCGACACAGTGCGCCTCACTACGATCGTCCGATATGGGGGTCAGGTTTGGTACTCGACGCCCTTTGGTGTCGAGCTCACGGCATCATGCGGGATCTCCGAGCGGACCACGGGAATGGGCGGGCTAAGGGCGGTCGTGGGCTTCTCCTCCCCCATACAGATTGAAGAACAATGGACCCTCCGATCGAATGTGACCGTCGACCGCGTCGAGCCCGTGGCGCCAGACGATCGATGTGTCTTGTCGGTCTTCCAGTTCGAGCTCGATGCGACCGAACCGATCATGGCGGAGGTCCGACGCCGACTCGAGTTCGAGGCCACACGCATCGACTCGGTCTTAGCGACCGTTGAACTACGGCGCTCGCTGGAGGAGCCATGGTCTTTAGCCCAAGAGCCAATCCGGCTCGCTCCCGACACGTGGTTATCGTTAACGCCGCTTGGGCTCGGATACCGGGTTGATCCGGAGCCTGGCCCCGGGAGCCAACAGCTTCGTGGCCACCTAGAGGTCGCCGCCCAGCCACAGGTGATCCTCGGTCGTCGGCCGGAAAACCCCTCTCGGCCTCTGCCGCCGCTCGGTCCCGTTACGAGTGGCGGAGATCCGTGGGTATTGATCGATGGCCGTGCCGAGTACCTGGTGCTTTCGGAGCTCGTGTCAGCGGCTGTCACCGGTCAGACCTTCCGCTTCGCGGGCCGAACGATGGAGATTCGCTCCGTAGAGCTCTCGGGATCCACGCAGGGCCAGATTACGGCGGAGCTCGAGGTTGGGGGCGAGTTACAGGCTGGAATCCGTTTGACAGGCACCCCCGTCTTGAACGCGGAGCAGATCACTTTTCCCGATCTTCAGTTTTCGATCGAGACCGATGACCGGCTCGCCCGAGTGACCGCCTGGCTCCTGAGGATCGGGTTACCGAACTACGCCCGGCGGAGGGTCTCGATATCAACCGGCGAGGCCCTGGCATGGGGCCGTGCCTTGCTCGGAGAGCTCGACCTCCAGCTCTCGGGTGGCACGAGATTGCGGGCGGAGCTGGGCGCGATCGAGATCGTCGGCCTGGCGGCCAGCTCGGATGCGCTCATCGTACGCTCGCGAGCCCGTCCGGAAGCGTTTCTTCAGCTCAAGCCCGATGATTTCGCCCTTTCAACGGCTTCAGGCGTCCCGTAGATTGGGTCGATAGGCCTCCGTCGGGCCCCGCCTGCGCGGGCAGGGCCTTCGCGTCGTGCTCATCTGGAGTTTTTGGGGGACTCGGATGGAAAAAGATGAATCGATTCGGCTCGACCAGATGTTCTGTCCGGCAAATGATCGAAACGTCCCGATCCTATTTCGCCACCGGAGTTCCCGAGCTCACTCCTCGTCATTGTCCGAGCCCGGTGAGCCGGTGTCCTGCCTCGACTACGGATTCCGTTGTTCGGGTTGGCTTTGTCCTCACTTCGCAGCCCCCGAACTGCCTCCTCGCCGCTTCTTGGAGATAGCGGTCGAGGCCGAACGACCCCGAAGCTATACAGGGACCTTCGATCGACGTGCGGTCCTAGAGAGAGCGATTGAGGAGCGCGCAGAACGAAGGCAGCCGCCCGAATAGCGGTTGGTTCAAGATCGGGAGCGTTCTATGAACGGTCAGCTCCTCTGCTCCGGGCCCACCAGTAAAGCACTCCCGCCGCAAGAATAAGAGCGAGACCCAACAAGACGCGGTTCAGGTCGGCTACCCAGCCCACGATCGTCTCGATGTTTTGTCCGGCCTCGACGCCCAACCAGGTGAGGAAGCCGTACCAGATTGCGGAAGCTGCCGCCAGCGGTAGCGCAACCGGAAGGAAGCGCTGATGAGTCACGCCGGCGAACACAGGCACGATGGCTCGGAAGCCCGGCAGGAATCGGGTAAGAAAGATCGCCCAATGACCCCACCTGGCGTAGAACGCCCCGAGGCGCTCTAGCTGGTTGGGTTCGAGAAGTCGCCGCCCCCACCGACCCCGAAAGAAGCGAGGGCCATACCGGGTGCCCGCTGCATACACGGCAAGAGCCGATGCCAGGTTTGCACCCCAGGTCGCAATAAACACGATGAAGGGTTCTGCCCTGCCGTGAGCCGCGAGGAATCCTCCGAGAATGACAAACGTGTCCGCCGGAATGGGAGGCACCACGTTCTCGAGCGCGGCCCCGATCCCGAGCACGACGTAGGTCAGGAGCGGCGGCAGGTCGGCGAGGATTTGGAGAATCTGGTTCAGCATGGCCGAGGAGGGGCGTCCGATGGCCCCTAGCGCTGTGAACCAAAGCCGATCGCCCTCGACTGTGGGGGCAAGCTCAGTGAGTGCCCTTAGAATCCGGCAGCGTGTCCATCCTTGCGGACGTCGGATGAGGCAGCCCAACCCCTCGGAAGTCTCACTACCATCTGCGATCCACCGAACGCGAATCTCCGATCCGTGGCCACCTCGTGCCCCTTGGCACTCAGTTGCTCCAGAACATTCGCAGAAATCGGGGCCTCGAAGGACACTCGTCTCGCACTACCGTGCTGGAATCGAGCGGCGTCATTCGCCTCCTGAGGATCCATTCCGAAGAGGATCTGGTTCAAGAGAACCTGTACGTGCCCCTGAGGCTGCATGGCACCACCCATGACTCCAAACGCCATCCATGGCTCCTCACCCCCAGCAGTCATTCTGGTGGCAAAAGCTGGCACCAATGTATGGAAGGGTCTCTTGCCTGGCCCGACCGTGTTCGGATGCTCCTCCTCGAGCGTGAACCCTGCGCCTCGATTCTGCAGGGCGAACCCCGTGCCTGGGACGGCCACACCCGAGCCGAAGGAGCCAAACAGGCTATTGATGAACGAGATCATATTGCCATCGGCGTCGGCCGCCGAAAGGTATATTGTCTCGCTCTGGGTGAACGCATCACCCGGCTCGACTCGCTCTGCTGCTACGTTGGGGTCGAGCAACTGCCGGCGAGGGTTGATGTATTCCTCTGTCAGGAGATCCTCAACCCGGACGCGCATGTAGTCGGGGTCTCCGATATGCCCTGCAAGATCGGCGTAGGTGATTTTCTTGGCCTCGATCAAATGATGCAGATAGTCCGCCGAGTTATGGCCCATTGATTTCAGATCGACGCCGTCGAGCAATCGAAGCATTTGCAGCGCGGCGACACCCTGCCCGGGGGGAGGGAGCTCATAGAGCTTATACCCTTGGTATTCGACCCCTACCGGTTCCACCCATTCGACTCTCACCTCCTGCAGATCGGAGTACGTCAGAAAGCCGCCGAGGTCGGCTAGGCCATCCACCACTTGCCGCCCGAGTGGCCCCTCGTAGAACACGGACGGCCCGCCGTCGGCGATCTGCCGAAAGGTCGAGGCGAGCTCGGGGTTCCGAAACCACTCGCCCGCCACGGGTGCCCTCCGGCCCTCGATCAAGAAGGTCGCGGTGGCACCGGCATTTCGGGAGAGCTTCTCAACGCTGCCCGACCAGTTACTGGCGATGATCGGTGAGACGGGGAACCCCTCTTCAGCGAGTCGAATCGCGGGTTGAAGCACCTCGCGGAGGGTCAGCTTCCCGAATCGATCGATGAGTGCGGCCCAACCTGCGAGGGCCCCGGGGACCGTAACAGATTCGGGTCCGCTCCCGGGGACTTCGTCATGCCCTCTCCGGAGGAGCTCAGCTCGAGTCATCCGCGACCCCGAGGATCCGGCCGAATTGAGTCCGATCAACCGTTGCTCCTGGTCTGACCAAAGCAGGGCGAACATATCGCCGCCAATCCCCGTCATATGAGGCTCGGTCAGGTTCAGTACCGCCGCCGCGGCTACCGCCGCATCAATCGCGTTCCCACCTGTGCGCATGATTTCGAGTCCCGCGCTCGTAGCGAGCGGCTGGCTCGTCGCGATGATAGCATTTGGGGCGTAGACGGTCGATCGGCCGGAGTTCGTCGCCGGGCTCAACGTCGGCTGCTGGGCTTGAAGGGGGACAGTCAAAATACTCAGTAGTGCGAGAACCAAGACGCTCCGCTGATGCATGGCCAGCCTCCGAGGGCGGGAGATTCCGTCGGCGAGCCCTGGCGCTAGAACGGGAGCGGCGGACCTGCCTATCCGAGGGGCTCCGCGAGGACCTGTCGGGGCTGAGCGTATACTCCCGAAGTCTGCTCCGCCAGGTTTTTCGCTACTGCACCGTTCCTATCATGTCGAAGATCGGCAGATACATCGCCACGATCATACCGCCAACGACGACTCCGAGGACGACGATCATCAGCGGTTCGAGCGCAGCCAGCAGTGCGTTGACCGCAGCATCAACCTCGTCGTCGTAGAAGTCCGCGATTTTGGTCAGCATCTCGTCCAGCCCACCCGTCTGCTCCCCGACGTTGATCATCTGGACGACCATCGGAGGGAAGACCCCTGACGCCTTCAACGGTCCGGAGATTGTCTCACCCCCTGCGATCGAAGAACGGGAACCCATGACCGCATCGTGGATCACTCTGTTCCCAGCCGTCTTCGCCGTAATCTCCAAACCCTCGAGGATGGAGACACCGGCCGATACAAGCGTCCCCAACGTGCGGGTGAACCGCGCAACCGCAGCTTTGCGCTGGACGTTCCCGAGGATCGGGAGGGCCAGGATGATCCGATCGACAGCGAGTTCTCCGGCGTCGGTCTTGTAGTACTGACGCAGGAAAACCGCCGATCCCACCGCCCCCGCGAGCAAAACCCACCAGTATTGCTGGAGCCCTTCGGATAGCGAGATCACGATCTGAGTCGGAAGCGGGAGAGGCACGCCTGAAGCCGCGAACATCTCCTGGAACGTCGGAATCACGAAAATGAGAAGTACGATGATCGCCGTAACCGCCACACCTACGATCACCGCCGGGTAGATCATTGCGCCCTTGATTTTCCGGATCAACGCATCGGTTTTCTCCAAGAAGGTGGCGAGTCGAAGGAGAATGGTGTCTAGAATTCCCCCGGCCTCCCCAGCCGCTACCATATTCACGTATAGCTTTGAGTAAATCTCGGTGTGTCGATCCAGCGAATCCGCAAGCGTATTCCCGGACTCGACATCGTGCAGGACCTCCCGAATCACCTTACCAAGGTTCTCGTTCTCGGTTTGTTCAGCGAGGATGTCTAGGCTTTGCACGAGTGGAAGCCCGGCGTTGATCATCGTCGCAAACTGTCGGGTAAAGATGACGATGTCCCGTGTCTTCACCCCAGTCCCAAAGGAAAAGGAAAACTCCTTTTGCTTTTCCCGGACCACGACTGGGACTAGGCGCTGCCTCCGCAGGTAAGAAACAACCTCGTCTTTCGTTCGAAGCTCGACTTCGCCGGTGCGAAGGTCTCCTCCCGAGGCAGGTCTAGCGCTATAGGTGAAGGTCGGCATGAGTTCTCAGAACCCCAAAAAGCGGTTATCGCGACGCTACCCGGTGGGGGCTAGCTCTCCCACCGCACGAAGGAGCTCATCCTGATCGGAGGAGCGCTTGAGGGCTTCCTCTAAGGTGACCGCATTCTGCAAGTAGAGCTGCTGCAGAGAATCGTTCATCGTTTGCATACCATGCTTCTTCCCCGCCTGCATCAGTGAGTAGATCTGGTGAATCTTCTGGTCTCTGATGAGCGCGCGAATGGCAGGTGTGCAGATCATCACCTCCTGGGCGCAGACCCGTCCCTTTCCAGACGGCTTCGGCAACAGGGTCTGCGTGACCACTCCCTCGAGAACGAATGAGAGCTGCGCTCGGACCTGAGGCTGCTGGTGAGACGGAAAGGCGTCGATGATCCGGTTGACCGACTCGGCCGCCGAGTTCGTGTGAAGCGTGGCGAGGACGAGATGTCCCGTTTCTGCAATCGTCAGTGCAGCCCCGATGGTCTCCAAGTCCCGCATCTCTCCAACCAGGATCACATCAGGATCCTGACGGAGTGCGGTATTTCAAGGCCTGAGCGAAGCTACTCGTGTCGGCCCCGACCTCGCGTTGGTTTACGGTTGCGCTCTTATGCCCATGGATGAACTCGATAGGGTCTTCGACTGTGAGGATGTGGCAGGTCCGTTCGCTATTGATCTTGTCCACCATCGCTGCCAGAGTGGTGGATTTCCCAGAACCGGTGGGCCCCGTAACGAGAACGAGCCCCCTGGGCCTGTCCGCCAACTTCTTGAGCGCCGGGGGTTGACCCAGCTGATCCAGACTCAGGATCTCGTAGGGGATCTGCCGAAGAGCCATTCCAACACAACCTCGCTGCTTGTAAAGGTTTCCCCTAAAACGCGAGAGGTTTTGGACGCCGAACGAGAAATCGAGCTCATCGTCAGTCTCAAAGCGCTTCTTTTGCTGTTCGGTCAAGATGGAGTATGCCAGCGTAAGCGTGTCGCGTGGGGCTAAGACCTGCTGTTCGGCGGAGTTAGCGAGTTCTCCATCGATTCTTAGCCGCGGCGGCTCGCCGACCGTGATGTGAAGATCGGAGGCCCCTCTCTTGATCATCTCGTCAAGGAGGGTGCGAACGTTCAGGCCGCTCTCACTGGCGGGCCTCGCATTAGACTCCACTTTGTGTACCCCTCGTTGTGGCAGTGAGGCGGGAGCGGCTCGATCGGCGGCGTAGCTACCCGACCGCAGCGGTTTCCTTAACAACCTCCTCCATTGTGGTAATTCCTAGTTCCACTTTCTTGAGTCCATCGCTACGGAGGGCGAGCATCCCTTCTTGAATGGCTAGATCGCGGATTTCATCGGTGCTGGAACCCTGCATGATGAGTTTCCTGAGTCCAGCCGACATCGACATGACCTCGAAAATCCCTTGGCGACCACTGTATCCTGTCCCATTGCACGCCTCACAGCCCTCCCCTCTGAAGAAAGTCGTCCGCTTGACGAAGTCTGGCAGGATCCTCGCTGACTCAAAGTACTCGTCGGGATAGGTCACTTCGGCCTTACACTGCTCGCAGATTCGTCTGAGTAGACGCTGTGCGGAGATCACACTAAGGGCAGACGCCACATTGAACGGCTCGAGCCCCATGTCCAGAAGTCGCGTAACCGTGGAAGGTGCGTCGTTCGTGTGAAGCGTCGAGAGTACGAGGTGACCCGTCAGGGCGGCCTTGATGGCAATCCCACCGGTCTCCAGATCTCGAATCTCGCCCACCATGATGATATTGGGGTCCTGCCTCAAGAACGCGCGAAGTGCGGCCGCGAAGGTCATTCCAATCTGAGTGCGCACAAGGACTTGATTGATCCCCTGCAGGTTGTACTCTACGGGATCCTCGGCGGTCATGATATTGACTTCAGCGGTGTTCACTTTCGCCAGTGCTGAGTACAGGGTCGTCGTCTTCCCGGACCCCGTTGGGCCCGTCACCATGACCATCCCGTAAGGCTTCGCGATCGCCTCCATGAAGTCCTTCTCGGCCTTTTGCTCGAACCCAAATGAACTCAGTTCAAAGGTAAGATTCCCCTTGTCCAGAATCCTTAGGACGATCTTTTCACCGAAAATCACGGGAAGGGTGGAGACCCGGAAATCGACGACTCGCTTCCTCATCCTCAGCTTGATGCGTCCATCCTGGGGGACCCGCCGTTCTGCGATGTTCAAGTCCGCAAGGATCTTGATCCGAGATGTCAACGCGGCACGCATTTTCATAGGTGGAGTCATGACCTCTCGAAGCGTCCCGTCAATCCGATAGCGGACCCTAACCTCCTTCTCATACGGCTCGATGTGTATGTCTGAGACGCCCTTGGCGACGGCGTCGGTGAGGAGTCCGTTGATGAACTTCACTACGGGCGCAGCGTCGACCTGCTCCTGGAGGGCGGCGATCGAGATCTCTTCCCGATCCTCCTCCATGAACTCCATGTCCTCCTCTTCAATGAAGTCGGTGAGGAGGTCGGACATCCGGTCGTCGGCCGTCTCGTAATACGATTCCAGGTGCGCGCGAAGCGTGAATTCTCCGACGACGACCGGCTCGATTTCGTGGCGAGTGATGAACTTGATGTCATCGATGGCGCCCATGTCAGTGGGATTCGCCATCGCCACTGTGAGCGTCCTACCTACCCTCCGAAGTGGGAGAACCAGGTGTTTGAAGGCCAAATCATCGGGGATCAAGCGTAGAATCTTTTCGTCGACCTTCACCCGGTCAAGGTCGACCGCCGGTACTCGATACTGCTTCGCCAGCATGGTGGTGAGATCTATTTCCGCGACGAATCCGAGCTTTACCAGCGCGTGGCCCAGTCGAGTACCCGACTCCTTAGCGTCGGAGAGGGCTTCCTTAAGCTGATCCGCCGAAACGAGTCCTTCGCTTACGAAAAGATCGCCTAGACGGTCTTGTGCAACGTCTGTGGCCATTTTGTGAACTCGCGCTTCCTTCTGATGCCCCGGAGGGGTGGGTCTCGGTGGAGCCGGAGTGACGCGAAATCCTGCAAGAAAGGTAGAACCCCCTGTTGATGGGTCAAGCCGAGCAGTCGTCACGGACCCACCCGAACGAATGGGCGAAGTCTATCGACGCTCGCCGATCCGATCCCAGAGATCTTGTTTAGATCTTCGATAGCCCTGAAGCCACCCTCCTGTGAGCGGTACTGGATGATTCGGTCTGACAACGCAGGCCCGACACCAGGGAGGGTCTCCAGCTCGCTGGCCCTGGCACGATTCAGGTCGAGTCGTACGTCGCGCGCCGGTCGCGCGGGGTCGGTCGGTGCTCCGACACGCGGGGGATCTGACAGGTCCAGATGCCGTCGCATTCGCTCGAGTGTCGCAGGTCCGATCCCAGACACGCGAAGGAGGTCCGAAGGTTGCTGAAACGGACCGTCGTCCTCTCGATGCGCGATGAGGCGCCCTGCTAGGGCTGGACCGACTCCGGGGAGTCGCGCCAGTTCGAAATCTGGAGCCCGGTTGGGATCGATCGATTCGCCCGGGGCGAGGGGCGTGTCCGTCCGCTGCTGTTGCTCCACCGCTAGGCGTGTCTCCCGGAGCAATGCTTCCGGAACCTCCTGGGGCGGGAGAATCGGAGGCAATGGACGTGCCTCCCACCCGAATCGCAACAGACTCGCTATCAGAAGGATGGAGGTCGTTAGCACGACCGTTCGGCGTTCCTCGTCGGACATCGTAGTGAGAAACATGGGAACAACTAGGGGCCTGACAATACGACCGCGGGCTGGCTTGGCCTAGAACAAATCGGGAACCCTCTGGAGCTGTTCGACCGGGCCGGACTCGAATACCATCCGGCCCCACACCCCAAGTTGAAATTGAGTGAAACCGGCGCGAAGGGCAGTGAAGGATTCTCGATCCACAATACTCACCTGGGCCCCGACCTCCACGCCGGACAGTTCTGTGTCGAGCGCGAGACTGGCCCCACGATTGATCTGATCAATAAAGTCAACGCAGGCATCCTGGCCGCTGGCCACCCTGCATTCCGTATTCTGTGAGTATTCGAGAATCAGGGAGAGTCGTAGCGGACCTCCGATGCGCTCCGCCAGGCCACCGTCAGGCGCTAGTCGTGTCTCAATGGAAAACCCGTGCTCGATGAGGTCGCGCTCGGTGACGCCGGTCGGATCGTCGCCCTTGCCTCGACCAAACAGCCCGCGATAGCGCGCGATCAGCCCGGACGCCCACTGCGCCGCAATCTCAATCGGGGCCCGTCGATCGACACGAACCCTCCGCTGTGCTGCCCCGCTTCCAAACTTGATGTCTTGCAGGACCTCCTGGACCCCGACGCTCATGGAGATCCGTGGAAACCGTCGCCTCAGAGAAGCAGGGAGGGGGAGGGGGAGCTCGGTGACACCCGTTCGAAAGTCAGGCCAGGTCCTAGAGTGGGAGTTTCGATCGGACCGGCGATCGAGGGCCCGCGCGCGAACCCTCTGAAAATTGACGTTGAGGAACAGGGTGCCGGGGAGCTGGATCCCAGAACCGGAGGACACGCCGCGACGGTCTACTAGAGTCGTCGCGCTAGCCTCATCGATTTCACCGAACTCGTCTCCGGGCCCGAGGCCAAGCTGGTACCGAGCTCCAGGATTGATCGGTTCTCGATAGAACCGGGAACTCACTCCGTCCTGAACACCGACGGTGAGCGGACTGATGACACCTCCGAGGGCTCCGAGCGCTCGTACAAGGCCGGCGCCGCGATCCGCACTAGCTCCGAGAAATTCGTCAGACAATGCGGACGGGTCGAGGGTGAAACTCCCTGTCATATCTCTCTGCCCGCCCGAGTTCTGGAGGAGTGCGGGGATCGAGTCCGTGCCCTCTCCAAATTCCACGAGTCCGGGGTCCCGCTGTCCCGTGTATCGCGTCTGCACGCCGAAGTCCACTCGTACCCACTGAGGGAGACTCGGCTGAAAGGTGAACCTCCCCACCACAGCTCTGCGGGTCTCCCATCCGGTGTCCTGCCCGAACAGCTGTCCGCGCTGGCTCTCGACCACTGCTCGTACTCGCGGATCTCGAACACCCTCCGCTGGATCGAGTAGATCCCGTCTCGTCGACATGTCCAGCGATAGGCCGAGTCCCTGAAAGGGCCTGAGGGCCAGGCGCGCGGTACTGTCAAGCCATGATTCGGGCGCCGCAAGTGTGCCCGCTGGCCCTGTTTCAGGATCGATCAAGATGTTTGCGAACCGGTCTACCGTGAGCGTTTGTCGATCGATTCCGCTGTGAAATTCGATCTCTTCCGGGCTCCAGCGGAACTCAGTCTCTTGAAGTCGCTGGAAGAGCACGCCGGGAAGCAGGATCCGGGCAAACGACTCAAGGAAGCCTGGAAGAACGTCGACTGTTCGGGGTTCCGGGCGCCACGAATACCCGATCGCTCCTGTGACACCGGACGTCCGATTCTCGGTTGTTAGATTCGTGCCCGAAGACCGGATGACCGTTACGCGCGCATCCAACCCGCCAAGGCCCGCGTCCACGATCGCGTTCCCCGTAGACCCAAGGGACTGAAAAGAGAAGGAGACTCGTGTCTCTCTCGAGCCCGTCGTGCGCAGACCGGGCAGCCCCTCCGTTCTCAGGTCCGTCCCTTCCAGGAAAAACGGGTCCCGGTCCGACCACCGATATGCGACCGATAGCGGCAGGTCCCATCCCCATTCCCTGGGTACGGCGGTGCCCAAGTTGAAGGTGCTCGAAAGGGTGACGGCGTTGTCCGCCTGATAGGTTGGATCCTCTTCGAGCTGCCGAAAACGGGGCCCCTGACCGGTATAGTCCAGTCGCGCCTGAAAGAACTCTCCACCATCGATCGCTACGTTCAGATAGCTGGCGGTCCCCTGGGTCCTCAGACCGCTGCCCAACCTCAGCTCGTTTATCCATACCTCGCCGTCAACTGGGAATTGACCACGGTTCCATACCCCCATCGAAATCTCTCGCACCGCTGCGAGGTTCGGCGCACGGGCGCGGTCCCGAAGAACGACAGCGTAGGTGGAATCGGCGCTCCAGACGACCACCGGTGGGGCGCCGGGTGGCCGCTCCTGTGCGAGGAGTTCCTGTTCAGCTTGACGGCGGAGTGAGGTCCACTCGTCGAACCTCAGCACGCGTTCTGGAAGCCAGTCCTGAGCGCTGACCGCCCCAGGATTGGAGGCTGGCTGCAGCCGTGAGCGGTAGAGGTAGAAGTTGTCCGGATCGCTCCCGATCTTGACGAAGAAATCAGTCGGCGTCTCCGTCCCCCAGCTACCGTCACGTGCAACGACCCAAAGCCGCAGTTCTCCATAGGAAAGAAAGTTGCGAGGCCTCTGAAGGAACCGGTTGTAGACCTCCGCGCGATCTCCTGACCCGAGATCCCTATACCGAAGGGCAAGGGATTTTTCGTTGAACTCGACGCCCCGGCCCGATACTGCGGACGTCGGGTCGTCTAGTTCCTCCAGCACGAACGGGGGCGCCCGATAGGCATCGCCTTCTGTAAGGACACTTACGGGAGTGACCTCGAGTTGGCCACCGACGGCTAGGGTGTCACCTCCGACTCCTGTCAGCACCCCTTCTACGCCTCGCTTCAGCCACCGAGAACCGACGAGGCGCATCCTCGCGAGGGTCAGCTCGGATGCTCGGCCACCGGAAACGGTCACGCGCATGAACTGAACCGCGCGCCAGTCCGCGGCCGTGAACTGCCCGGCCGGCGCCAGCCCGAGCGGCCCTCGCAGAGGAATCCGGTAGAGGCGGAACCCAGTCCCCGTGGCACCACGGTCGCGGGCGAGATAGGGAGAACTTCCGTCGAGCGTTACAACGTACCGGACCGTGCGCTCGGCGGTGTCCAACACCTGATTTCCATTGAGATCTTCCGTCTCTCTCCGCCCGTTTCCCCTGGTACAGTTGGCTCCAGGGTGGCCAAGGTCATAGACCTGCCCGGGTTCGCCAAGGCAGTTTTCCACCCAGACCCCCCTTCCATCTGCCATCGGATCCCAGATCTCCCCCCTTAGCGGATCTGCCTCTTGGTCGAGCAGCCCAAGTCCCCACGGATCTCCGGTCGTGGGATGGCTTCCGCTCGTCATCCCCGATGAGTCGATAAAGAGCGCATCTTCCGACACCGCGCCTAAATCAACGATGAGGGTGAGGGAGTCGCCGCCCGCTACATAAAAATCCAGGAATTCGGTATAGGTCAGGTCCGTGCCGGTTGGGGACAGGAGAGTGGTGAGTGACCGCCATCGGCTTTCCCCGAAGATGTCTCCCCTGGGAGCACCGAAAGTCACGCTAAGGCCTGCCTCACGAGTTTGAGTGCCGGCCACGTTGATCTGGCGATCGATCTCTTGTGGGACGAAGCCGTCAAAGGTGCCGAGCGAGTCTCCGACGAAGTTGCGCTGGATATATGTATGTTGCCACACGAGGGAAGTTGCCGAAGCTGCGTCTAGAATTGGGGGCAGCCGGTCCTCGACACCGTCCCGGAAACTCGTGGCACTTCCCAGCAGCCATGCGTTCGACAGCAACGAGACGGTCCTCTCCTCTCCGGCATCGAAATCGTCGAGAAAGGCGTCGCCGGAACGGTTAGGGTCGGGAAGCGCGAGGGCGACTTCACCCTCCACCGATAGGCGAGATCCTGTACCTGCTTGGGATCCGAAGAGAGAAGTCAATACTCGATCCACCGAGGGCAGGTCGGTTCCCAAGGTCGATCGGATACCCACCATGCCCAAGGCTGGTGGCTCAGCACCGAAGCGAGGCCGATTCACCTGCTCCTGCTGAAGCTGATAGAGGCCGATCAGATCCACGGCCCCCCAGTCGGACACGGGCACATGGGCGCTCAAGCCAAATATCGAGGTCGGTGCGACCTGGAATAGCCCGGGCTCTTCCCAACTGATTCGCAAGACATCGGACGTACCACGGGCGAGGAGGGCCTCTGGCTGAAGCAGGGTTACCACTCCCGCCTGGGGGTCTATCACGTAGTCCACAAACGGTCTCAAGACTTGCTCCCCAAGGTAGATCCGTTCGCTGCCTTCGCGGAGACCAAATGCCCCGAGCGAGAAGACGGAAGTAACTCCCGAGCTCCGGACTTCAGCCGTCAGATTCAATCGGTATAGGCCGCTCGCGCTGCGCTCGAAGGGGTCCAGCGCATCATAGATCCGACGATTCACATCAGCGCCGAGCAAATCCGAAGCATCCGACGCGGATAGACCCGCTGAAGGGACCGGGGGAGGTTGAAGGAAAGGCCGGAGCGTTGGAAAAACGAGGAAAGTCCCCTGCAGACCGGCCTCTTCCAGCACCTCGTCGCCGGGTTGGAATACGGCTTCAAAATCGACCCGCTCTCCCGGAGACTGCTCATCGAGCCCAAAGAGACGCAGGAATGAGATCGGTGCACCGCCTGGTGCGGTGCGGAAGACACGTCCACCACTCTCCTCGCCGAGCGATATCGATAGGTCGAGCGAGTATTGGTCGACGTCTCTCGAGCCAGAAACGCGGTACACGTGCTTCATCTCAAGATCCCAGGTCGGGCGGTCCGGTTGATGCTGAGGTTGAGTCGAGCGGATCAGCCGAAGCGTGGGAGTTTCCCCACGGTTGTGGACGACCTCCGGGTCGTAGTCGCCGATGCGCTGCCCGTTCTGGGCGATGTAGGTCACTGCAAGTGCATCGCCGGGTCGAAGGGGGGACTGGAGCGCTACCCAGAGTCCCGAAGAGTGAACGTAGTAATCCTCTCCCGGACGAAGGTACCGGAACCAGCCAGACTCTCGGACGACGGTTCCATCCCGCTCCAGAGTTGCGTCGGCTTGGATGTAGCCCTCGACCTGCTGGCGTAGGACCGGATCCCGCTCCATCCGGTACAGCTGGATGGGTGCGCTTCCCGGCGCCAGACCGAGAGGGGCGTCTTCGGGTCGCAATGACAGAACTTCGAGGTGCGGCGTGCCTTCGATCGCGTCCGGATCCAGGAGAAAAAAGAACTGACCCTGAACGTAGTCCGCGTCATCCAGCACGAGGGTGTCCCGATAGATCACTCCCGCACTGGTTCCGCCTCCCCCTAACCGGAACTCACGGGTTCGACGAGCCCCCTGCTGCTGTGCAAAAACAGTCTGGAGCTGGACACCCCCGACCTCACCCCCGACGAGGACTCCGAAGTTCCCGACAGGGATTCCCCGCGTCAGAAAGCGTGTCTCGGGGAGCGCGAAGGTCACGTCCCCGACCTCTAAGCGTTGGAGGAATTCACCCTCTTGACCCTGATAGAACAGCTGAAAGCGGTTTGCTCCAGCAAACTCACGGGTCTGGTCATAGTCCAGATCCACGAACAATCGATCGGCGATCGAGCCGGCTGCTTCCAGGCCGAACTGTATCTGGGGTTGTAGCTGTGGAATGAGCCCGGGCCTGCAGGTCAACTGGAATGAAGCATCGCACGGTCGAAAGATCGACCAGTCTCCACCGAATTCACCTCTCGCTCCGAATCGAACAGCCAGGTCGGACAGCGGAGAGGGCCGATTGTCGGGGATCGGTATCTGAGCAGCGAGTGTATGTCCTGCCGGAAGTATTGAGATGAAGCATAGAAGCAAGCGGATGACCCCTGGTCGCTCCGGTGCCCGCCCAGATGCTGGACCGTGAGCGTGCACGAAGGGTAGGACACCCGTCCGATCCGGTGGCAGACGGAGGAAGGCATTTCGCCCCGAGGTCATAACGCCCATGAGGATCCTCACCCGCTACGTGATCAAGGCCCACATCGGGCCCTTCCTCTTCGGGTTTACTGCGCTCACGGCTCTCATCTTTCTCAATGCTGTCGCGCAGCAGTTGGGCCGCCTCGTTGGGAGAGGGCTCGGTTTGCCCGTCATTGGGGAATTCTTCGTGCTTTCACTTCCCCACGTGATCGCTCTAACTCTGCCGATGTCGATCCTCGTAGCTACTCTCTACGCCTTTTCCGAACTAACCGGAAACAACGAGATAATGGCGATGGCGGCGGGCGGGCTTCACCCTAGCCGCTTGATCACACCGCTGGTCGTGGTGGGCCTCGGGCTTGCTGGGACTGTCTACTACTTCAACGATCAGATCCTCCCCGAGGCGAACCACCGCTTAAGTTCCCTGCTGTCCGATATAGGAAGCAAGAGCCCGACGTTCGAACTCAGGGAGGAAATCGTCAACGAGATCCACACAGGGGACGACACGCGGTATTTCCTTAGGGCCGGTTCCATCGACCCCCTAACGAACGAGCTCGAGGACGTGACTATCTTCGACCTGAGCCGGGCCGGAGAATCCCGCGCGATCACTGCGGAGCATGGCCGGATGGCATTTACTTCAGACCTTCGCGACCTGGTTCTCACGTTGGAGGACGGCATCGTGCTCGAGGTGTCCGACGCCCAACCGGGAACGTTTCAGCGGCTCAACTATGACACGCAGGTCCTCCCACTCTACGGCGTCGCCCGGGAATTGGAGCGCCAAACTGGGGGGAGCCGAAGCGATCGAGAGATGACGGTCCGGATGCTCCGCAACGAGGTCGACAACAGCCTGACTCAACAACGAACTGTCGCGCAGGAGAGTTCCGCCGCCTCCAAGAAGGCCGTTGAACTGGCCTTAGGTGTAAGGTCGGACTTCGCTCCCGGGCTGCCGGTGACCGTCGCACCGACGGCAGATGACTCAGTGGGAACGGCCACGGCAACGCTACCGGGGGCGGGCGCGGAGGATATCGCCTCCGCAACCCTCGTGAGAGACGTTGCGAGAGTCCATCGAATCAGCCGAGCTCGGTGGGACGTGCACCGTCTTTCGTCGGCACATCACATCGTGGAGATCCAAAAGAAGTACGCGATCGCATTCGCGTGTATCATTTTTGTCTTGCTAGGTCCACCTCTAGCCATCCGATTCCCGCAGGGTGGCGTCGGTATGGTCATCGCAGCCTCGGTGGGAATCTTCTTTCTATACTGGATGGGATTGATCGGTGGCGAGCGTTTCGCAGATGACGGCCGGGTGAATCCGGTTCTTGCCATGTGGGCCTCGAACCTCATCCTGCTGTCTTCCGCACTCCTCTGCCTTTGGAACGTGGGAGATCGAATCTCAACCAACCGCGGGAGTGCCTTGGGCGAGTTCGTGGGAAGGGTGAAGGGGGCTTTCGTTCGCGGGCCAGGCCGATCTGGACCTGAGACGGCCGCGGGTACGGGGTAGGAATGCGCATCCTAGACCGCCTTCTACTCTCTAGCTTCCTCAGGCTGTTTCTGATTTTCCTCTTTGGGGCACCACTTCTGTTCATCTTGGGGGACGCAACCGAGAACCTGGATCGCTATTTGGCGCAGGGGGTGAGCTTTCAGAACGCGGCCCTTTCCTACGTTTACGAATACCCAAAGTTCTTCTTTTGGTCCTTTCCCATCGCTGGGCTGCTTGCCACTGTGTTCACGATCCACCCGATGACGTCACACCGTGAGATCATGGCGGCGAAGGCCGGTGGGATTTCCTTTCACCGTCTAGTTGCACCACTCCTCGTGATGGGAGTCGCACTAGTAGGTGCAGGCTTGGTTTTGGCCGAGACCGCCCCGCGTGCGACGAGGATCGCTGGCGACTTGAGGGGGGACCGGCGACCAGGCCAGGACTGGCGAAGCGATTTCGTCTACGTAACCGACACCGGAGAGTCTCTAAGCGCTCGAAGATTGACCGTCGATAACGGAACGATGGTGGATGTGTCGCTCTATCAGCTACCCCGAGATTCTGATGCCCCGGTCCGCTACATCCAAGCCGAACAAGCCCGCTGGGCGGAGGGCCAGGGGTGGATGTTTCACAACGGATTCAGCCGGCAGATCTTCCCGGACGATCGCGATTCCACCGTCGGGTTCGAACTCGTACTCGTTCGAACGATGACCGAACGCCCTGAAGATCTACTTGAGGTTCCCAGAGACGAAGACGAGATGACGTATGGGGAGCTACGAAGTTTTGGAGACCGGCTATTGAGATCCGGCGGTGACGTGGGACGGACGTTCACGCTGATGGAGGAGCGGCTTGCCATCCCTGCGGCTACACTTGTGATTATGCTCTTCGGCGCTCCGCTCGCCACGTCGTCCAGACGCGGTGGAGCCGCGTTCGGGGTGGGATTGTCACTGGCCACGACAATCGCGTATATGGCCATCCTACGACTTTCCCAGAACCTGGGGTACGCGGGTACGTTGGATCCCCGCCTCGCGGCTTGGCTGCCGAACATCGTCTTCTGTGCGGCGGGCTTAGTCCTCCTGAAGCGAGTCAGGACCTAGCTGAAGGAGGCTTCAGGTCGACGCGGAGAGTCCCCGCGTGAACCCATCGGTCAGCCTGCCCGCGGCGACTTGGTGGACTGGCCCTCGGAGCGTCAGCTCTAGGTTTTCGGTGATCGAAACCAAGAGCGTCCCACCTTCCATCTCGACTGTTACGTGTCCCGGCGCAAGCCGTCCAACCGATACCGCTGCAGCTACGGAGGCACACGAGCTCGTTCCCGAAGCACTCGTCTGACCAACCCCCCGTTCCCAGATCGCGATGCGAACACGATTCGGAGCAATAACGTCGGCAAGCTGAACGTTCGCGCCACGAACAAACGCAGGATGACGAGCCAAGAATGGCCCAACCTCCTCCAACTCACTTTCGGACGCGGTTCCGGAAAATACAACAGCGTGCGGGTTCCCCACCGAGATCGGCACGAAGGGGATCGGACCCCGGGTAGGATGCACTGCCCGGCCCTCTCCGTCCAGCTTCTGCGGATCTCCCTGTACCCCTTTCAGGCCCACATTCGCCCGGCCCATCTCGACCGAGATGTCATGGACACCGTGCGGCCGCTCAGCGTGTACGGTCATCGCCAGGCTGCTGCCGCCGCTACTCACTGAGAACGTCTCGTCACCAACCAAACCCTCACGGAAAAGATACGAGGCAAGGACGCGGAGTCCGTTCCCGCTACGCTCGAACTCTGTCCCATCCGGGTTGAATCCTCGGACTGGAAACGCTCCCCGAATAGGGGTCCGCTGGAGGAGGACCATCAAGCCGTCGGACCCGATCCCTGTGCCCCGTCTGCAGACTCGCCCTATCGAGGCAGACGAAACGGCCCAACCCTCGCTCTGTGGCTCCACCGCCTCGAAAACGATGTAGTCGTTACCGAGTCCATGCCCTCGATAAAACCGTTGGCCAGCCCAAAGAGACGGCCCCCCCTCCCGATCCGCCTCGCCGAGGTCCGTCAACCCCCACCCCCCCCCACGAGCCCTGCCACTTCATCGGGCCCACTCGGGAGACCGGCGTTCAAGATCTCTGCGCCATTCTCGGTGACGAGGACATCATCCTCGATGCGAACTCCGATCCCGTCGAAGTGGCCGGATTCACCCGTTGGGGGGAAGTACAGACCAGGCTCGATCGTAAGAACCATTCCGGTTTCGAGAAGTCTGGGCTTTCCGTTCCGCGCGTAGTCCCCGGCGTCGTGTGTCTCTAGACCCAGCCAATGAGATGTCCGGTGCGGAAAGAATGGTTCGTGGGCTCCACGCTCGATCAGATCGTCCTCGCTCCCGGCGATCACCCCCAAGTCTCGTAGACCACGAACGAGGAGCCTCACGGCGCCCGCATGTACGTCCGATACCTGAACGCCTGGTCGGATCTCCGCGACAGCCTCCTCCCGTGCACGCTCCACTAGCTGATAGATGTCCCGCTGCTCTGCCGAAAACTTTCCGGAAACTGGAACGGTTCGGCTTACGTCACCGGAATACATCCTCAATTCGGCCCCAGCATCGACGAGAACTAGATCACCTGCCTGCATGCGTTGCGAGTTTTGAACGTAGTGAAGAACGCAGCCATTCTCGCCCGACCCAACAATACTCGGAAAAGCAGGGCCATCGGCCCCCAATCGACGGAACGTCGCTTCCAGCTCCGCCTCCAACTCCCATTCCCCCATCTCGGGCTCGAGCTGCGCGAACGCCGAAAGGAAGCCGTGGACCGTGATCCTCGCCGCTTCTCGGATCGCTTCGATCTCGGAGGCATCCTTACGCAGGCGGAGCTCGTCGAGGATCACGCCCGGATCAATGACTCCGCGTGGCCCCGTTCCTCGTCGGATCCCCTTGGTCCGCGCGGTCCGTAGGGCCTCTAGGACTGCGCACTCGGCCCGAGCATGCGTGCCCAATCGGAAGTGGACGCGGTCGGCGCCTTCCAGAAGTTGGGCAAGCTCGTCTTCGAGCCGCTCGACGGTGTGAGCCTCATCCACACCGATCAGCGTGCGTGCCTGATCGGGTCCAATCCTCGGCCCGGACCACCGTTCGGCCTTGGGATCGCGCGGTCGAACAAAGAGGACCGTTCGCCCTTCATCCGCAAACCCGCGGAGCACGAGGAGGCACTCGGGTTCCGTGAAGCCGGTGAGGTAGAAGAGCTCGGAGTCGGCGCGATAGCGCAATGCCGAATCTCCCGCTTTGAAGAGGACCGGCGCCGCAGGTAGAACCATGGCTCCGTCTCCCAACGCATTCAACACACGACGCCTGCGCTCAAGAAAAACTTCCTGCGGGAACTCGTCTACCGTCACGACGTGTGACCCATACTATTGCTGGTCCCGCAACAGACCTGAGGTTCCCTGCCTTTGGGCACCGCAGTAGGCCTCATCCTTCCTGAGAATCAAACCATTAACCACAGGGCGTTCGCCAGCGGGACCGGACGGACGGCTCACCGCCTCCCCGCGGATCACCATCACAGACGAACCGCCGCCGTCCAGGTTAATCGCATCAAGCGCGCCAAGGGAACGAAACAGCGCCGCAAGCTCAGGCAGGGTCATTCCCTCAGAAACGCCTTCCTGTCGGCCGTCGGCCACGACGAGCCAGAGGACGGCTCTTTCCGCGTCGAAGCCTACCGCCGTCCGTGGATGGCGTGAGGCAGAGAACTCCGGCCGCTCCCTTAGCTCTAGATCACCAACAGGCATACCTCCCTCGAGGAGCGACGGGAACCCGGCGACCACCTGCGCCCCGTGATTGGGGCCCCTCTCCGTCACGGTCCAGCTGCCCAGTCGCAGAGAGTCTTCTCCCCATTCGACCGGGCCGACCCAAGGAAGCACGCCAGGCCGCCACGCAAATACCGGCCGAGATGTTCGACCGCGCAGTTGACCTTCGGAAACCTCGACGCCGAGGGGCAGGTCCTCGGGAGTGAAGAAGTCACCGTTAATCGCCGCGATGACACCTGGCTCGCTTCTCCGAGCCATCTCGGTTACCTCGATGCGCCCTTCGGCTCCGCCTGCTCGCACGACTCGGAACCCCAGCTCGCATCTGAGCGCGTCAACCTCGATGAGGTGGACACTCCAAGGCTGAGACGCGCTGCGCACGAACCGGTAAACAACCCCCTCCTCTATCTGGAAGGTCGAGACCCTCTCCGGCTCCAAATAGCTGACAGCATCAGGAGGAAGGTTCCCAGATGCGGCGGGCGGGTGATCCGGTGGCTCGCAGCCGACCAAAGCGAGGACGAGGAGTACCCCCGCTCTCGTCGATGGCCAGGTCCATACGTACTTGTTTCTTGCGTTCATGGAGCCGGGTAGGACACCTATGTGTATGCCAATGATCCATTGGTGTTACCTTCCCGCCCATGCTAGCGAGCCGCGTCAAGCTCCTCGGATCCATCACTCTCCTTCTTATTGTCATGGCATCTGAGTTTCCTGTTCTCGCTCAGGAAATCACGCCACGCACGCTACGAAACGACCGCGTCAGGATCGGGATCTCCCTCGGCGGCACTGGCTTTCTCGGGCTGGTCTCGGAGTATCAGCGGGGCGATTGGTCGGCAGAACTTACTCTAGGTACCATCAGCTTCCGTGAGGTCGCCGTAGCGATCGCAGGAAAACGCTATTTTTCTGGTGGAAATCTCCGCCCGGTGGTTGGACTTGGATTCTGGAGTCTCACTGCATGGACCGACGACGGAAGTGGGTCGGTTTTCATTCTTCGGGCACCTGTCGCGATCGACTGGCGGTTCCAAGGTGAACATGCGCTCGGGATGGAGGTCGGACTCAACCGAGCGTTGGCGGTGGATCGACTCGACCCAGAAGACGACACGCCCCCTAGCCCCAGACTGGTCCCGATACCCGGTGTGTACTATCGATACGGCTGGGATCCCTGACCTAACCCCGCGGGCCACGCCGCTTGGGGCGGGGCCGGTCTATCCAGCCCAGGGCCCGGGATCGTCCCATTCGTCACTCCAGAAGTCGTCTTCCGCCTCACGAATCTCCCCCTCGTCCAGCGGTTCATCAGGATCGTCGTATTCGACCGTCCCTTCCTCGAGAAGGCTGCGCAGAACTTCATCCGTTACCAAAGGATCCCGCTCCCTCACAATCCTTTGGATTCTGCGGCGCGCGAAGAACCCGCACGTGATCGCCAGCACGGACAGAAGAATGAGCCAGGCTCCTTCCATCAAGCCTCCCCGTGGTCGGTACTCTCCCGTCCGAGGAGCCTCAGCCCAAGGATGAACAGGAGGGTGCCTCCTAACAGCAGGAGGAGCGGTGGCCCTTGCTCCACGGGTGGCAGCGCCCGGTCGCTGGTGCCTGGAATGGCGGTAATCGTGAGCACGACCGCGTTATTGAGGAAATGAAGGAGCATCGCCAACGGGAGCGATCCCGAGGCGACTACAACCCACGCGAGTACGATCCCCAACCACGCGGTGGGTCCGAACCGGAATGCCGTCTCTGGCGTGAGGTGGAATAACCCGAATACAACGCCGACGCCGATGACTGCCCACGCGGTGGGGAGCCGCTCACGGAACGCCGATAGCAAGACGCCGCGGAAAAGGGCTTCTTCCACGACGGCCGGGAGAACCGCCGCCAGGATGAGGAGCCAAAGGTAGCGACGGACCGAATCCGCTTCTAGCATTCCCGACATGGCCTCGAGGTACTCGACCGGAACCGGCATCACGAGGCCTTGGAGCCACGCAAGGACCAGCGCGAGTTGGAGACCCCCGGCGAGGAAAACGACGCCGCCCAGGAGTTGGGAGCTGGAGGGAAGTCGAAGAGAGAGCGTGCGTCGCGGATCGAAGTGACCTCTCCGTATGAAGACGACCACCGGAAGCAAGAGGAACACGACCTGAGCCAGGAGCAAGCCTACCTCTCCCAAGAGAAGCTGGAGCGGAAGCCCTCCGATCAGGAACAGCGCGGCGACTATCAGAAGGAGGACGATCGCTGCGCCTGGTCCTGGGATCCGGCGATTGTCTTCGGGAACTGCGTCTGTCACTCGTAGCGAAGCGAACGCGGGGGGGGTTCGTTCAATAAGTCCTGCTCGATCACACCGTCGCGCAGGTGCATCTGTCGAGAGGCGTGCGCCGCGACGTCCCGCTCGTGCGTGACGATCAAGATGGTCTGCCCCTCGTCGTTCAGTCGGACCAGTACTTCCATGATCTCCGCACTTGTCGAGGAGTCCAGGTTCCCAGTCGGTTCATCAGCAAGAAGAATCGCCGGGTTGTTGACGAGGGCCCTGGCTACGGCCACACGCTGCCTTTGCCCACCGGACAACTCGGGAGGCTTGTGGGACATACGGTCCCCAAGGCCCACCAGATCGAGAGACTCTTGTGCTCGCCGTCGCCGTTCACCCGTCGGCTGCCCGGCGTAGATGAGTGGGAGTTCCACGTTGTGGAGTGCCGTCGCCCTGGGTAGAAGATTGAACGTTTGGAAGACGAACCCGATTCGACTGTTCCTTATCCGAGCGAGCTGTCTCTCGGAGAGCTTGCTGACGTCCTCTCCGCTGAGCCAGTACTCGCCGTCAGTCGGAGTGTCCAAGCATCCGAGCAGGTTCATGAAGGTGGATTTGCCTGAACCCGACGGACCCATAATCGCGGTAATTTCGCCCTGTCGTACGGTCAGGTCTACGCCACGTAGGGCACGTATTGTCTCGGCACCCAGTACGTAGTCCTTTCGGAGCCCTCGGGTCTCAATCACTACAGGCACCCGTGAGTCTTCCGCAATCATAGCTCCCCCTGCCTCCCTACTCTCATCAAGGCTCACAACTCTTGGCCCAATATGGATTCCAATTCGGCTCGAGCAATCAGGTAGTCGTAACGAGTCGTTACCCTACCCGCGTCGGCCTCGTCAAGCGCCACTTGGCTCGTCACAACCTCGAACACAGTAGCCACGCCGACCTGGAACCTCTCGAGCACCACGCGGAGATCCTCTTGCGCGACACGTCCAGCCTCCTCGGCGATTTCGACGGCTCGCTCTGCGGTCCGAATCGCGAAGAGTGCTGCGTCCGCCTGCTCCCGAGCCTGCAGACGGGTGTCCTCTCGTTCCAGGCGAGAAACACGGACCTGATTCTCCGCCCTCGCGACGCTTGACCCACGGTTGAACCCATCGAAGATAGGATAGCTCAAGGATAGCGACAGTCCGCCCCACGTCCCCTCCCCTCCCCCGAAGCCCCAATCTGTATTTGACCAGTTATATCCCGAAGAGATTCTCGCCGTCGGAAGGTAGGCCGCCCTGGCGGCGGTCAAGGAGGACTCGTCGGCCAGCGTGACGAGCTCTGACACGCGCACCTCGGGCGAGTTGAACTCGGCCACCAGGTAGATCTCCTCCTCCGTGAGGGGTAAGGGCGACGGATCAAGGTCCGAGGGCGGCGCTGCCTCCACGGGGCCGGCGAACCCAACCTGTCTTCCGAGCGACACCCGGGCGGCTCGGAGCTGCGCTTCGGACTGAAGGGCGGCTTGCTGTGCATTCGCGAACTCGAGTCGTGCCCTGAGGAAATCCGATGCTGTCGCGGCGCCAGCCGTCACTCGCCGCCTCACCAGGCCGAGGCTCTCCTCGGCCCGTTGGACTCTCGCCTCGGCTACCTCGAGTAGGTCGGCTTGCTCTAGAGCCGAGAAGAAAAGCTGCTTCGTCTGAAGGACCAGTTGAAATCGTTGCCCCTCAAGGGTCGCGTCAGCAGCCTCGATCTCAACGCCCGCCCGGTTCAGCTCGGCTCGGTTTCGGCCCCCGGCGAAAAGGTCCATGCCAACGCTAAGACCTCCTGTGAAGCTGCGGTTCGTTGCATTCACCTGGCTCTGGGTCGTCGGGTCGAATACGGACCCCGGACGCACCGAGACTCCACTATTGAGGCTCAACGCTGGGAGAAAGGCTCCGATAGCAGCCCTCCGGGTACCCCGAGCGTTATCAAGAGAGGCCTCGGTCTGCGCGTAGGTTGGACTTCTGGCAACCGCAAGGCTGATGGCCTCGTCCAACGACAGCGTCTGCTGCCCCTCGACAGCCGTCGGGAGGCAGCCCAGTACGATAAGCGCAGTCGCGAGGGCAAGTGTCCTGGGTGACGGGGCTTGGGAGCACAGCGGTAGCGTCGACGTCATCATGTGGGCTGCTCCGCGCCTTTTTCGTGGCTGATCGCAGGTCGAAGAAAGTGCAGCTGTCGTTTAGGACCTCTAGACGCGTGCGGGGCAATCGGCGTTAAGCAGGCCCGGTTGCCAACGGAGCCACGAGAGACCGTGCAGATACTGATCGCGTGTTGGTCGAACGAGTTAGCGGCCCCGTTCTCGGGAGCGATTACGGGCCCTCCACCGCTCGGCGGCTGCATCCAGCGAATCGTATCGGACCTGCTGCTCCTCGCTCAACAGCACGCGGAGGGCTCGATCGGTGGAGTCTACAATTACGCGGTATTGCGGCCGGTACTCCTTTTGGAGTTCACGCATTCGAGCGCCGAAATGATCGACGACCGAGTCTACTCGGCTTCGCTGCTCGGTCGAAAGATCCAGCCGGTCGATGATCCATTCGCTGGGCCGTTGAGAGCGGTCGGGCCGTGGGACATCCGGGATCGAGGGTGATTCACGAATCTCAGAGCCATTGTCTCGATCAATCGCGAAGCCGAGAGCAGCTCCCCCGCCAAACACAACCGCTAGGAGCATCGCCGCCCCAAGGCGCACCGCAGCATCTCGGCTGAAGTCCATCCGGGCTGCCTAAAAGCCTTCTACCGCAAAGAGGACTACGTCGCGATCCACTGCCTCATCCGAATAGAGGAAGGTGGGAAACGGCTCTTCTCCTTCCCGGGGAAGAACAAGAGCTTCTTCGACTCCGGAAACCTCCTCGGAAACGGGGACCGATGGCTCGAAAAGAAGAAACACGACCGCCACCGCCACCGCAGTCGTCGGCAAAATCAATCGGCTCCAAGAGAGCATGACGCTCCCCAAGGTGATCTCCTCGCCTCTCACGCCGGGTGTACCGCGGCGGCGCGCGAGGTTGGGGCGGACCCGACTCATCACCCGATCCTGGAAACCTCGCCAATAGCTAGGATCCCCGTGCCCTGGATCCAGAATCTCGAGGGGCGCCCACTTTTCCGTTTGGCTCATCCGACCCTTTCCTTGCCAGCAAGAGGACCTCCTAGATCGAGGCACTCCCGCAAGCGCCTTCGCGCGTAGTGAAGGTGAGACCGCACTGTGCCCGAGGGAAGCTCCAGTTTCTCGGCGATCTCCCGGTGCTTCCAGCCCTCGAGATCGTGAAGGAGCACGATTTCTCGTTGCACCTCGTTCAACTTTTCCAGAGCCCAAATGAGCCGGGCCCTCAACTCACCCTGTTCGGTAACCCGGTCTGGACCCGGCTCGCTGGACACCACGCCAAAGGGGAGGTCTTCGCATGCTCGAAGCATCTCCCTCCGAACGAGGTTCCGTGAGCGATTCCTCACGATCGCCAGCAACCAACCTCCGAACCTGGCGGGTTCCCGACACTCGTCCCGCCGCTCCAGGGCGACGATAAAGGACTCCTGCGCAGCGTCCTCCGCGTTTGCGCGATGCCCGGTCACCGAGAGCGCGAGCGCGAACGCCGGCCGACCGTAACGTCGGACGAGTTCGCCGAACGCGGCTTCTCCTCCCTCGGCAGCCAGGGCTACCAAAGATGCGTCGTCCAAGACCGAGAGTTCACCCATGGCTGACCTCTATGACACCGGGCCGACCGTCCCTGTTGAAAATAGAGCGCTGAAATGAACCTACGAGGAGTATAGAGGAATGTTCCCGCGTTTCAGTTCAGGGAGGCCTGAGCTTTTTTTGAGGCTAGGATGCCTCTTTCCATCGGCCGAAGGGAAGTGTAGGCGGGGCCGATGACTCCTCCCCATAGACGAATGCATGAACAACCGGTGCCTTCGATCCAGTGCGCGCGCCGAGTCCACCATCGGCGATCACGATTCCAAGCGCCTCTGCCTTCTCGTGCACCGGAGAGTCGGCGGGCCAGCGAGGCGAGGCGATATCATCCATTGGATTCTCGCGGTTCGTGTGCCCGCATTGGGCAGACTTGTGTCAGTGACTCGGACCCGCACTCGTCAATGGGCAGCTTCCGTGCCACCAGGCGGACCGGGAGGAGGGGCTGAAAACCGAGCGAAGCAGGGGGGATCGCGGGCTGCCTGCGCCCTAGAACGTGTCAAGCTGACGACACGTCGAGTGTCGAAACGACACGAAGGAGATCAGTCCGGACGACTCGGACTGGGGGCTGAGCCTCCGGCCTTCGTCGGAACCGGATCGTCGTGTCCCGTATCTACGGGTCGGTAAGGTCTCGAGCGGGCGAAGAGATCGGCAAGCTCGTGGCTGCCCAGCTCCGCTACAGTCTCAGCAACGCCGAGGGCCTCGCGCAGGCAGACATCGGGCTGCTCGGCGCGCGCAAATCCGATAAGAAGCAGAGGTGCACCTCGATCGCGCATTGTCCCCGATCGAGTCGACCCAAGCACCAACGCGATCCATCGGTCGCCTTCTATTTCGATCGCTCCGAGTGATTCGTCAGAGTCCGATGGCGGAGGCGACTCGGAAGCCCCCATCATAACCCTACCGGGTGTTGGCATTCCACCCGCCGGCTTAACGTCCGCCACGCTCTGATTTGGCTGAGCTGTTTCCTCTTTCACAGATCGCCCCCCCGATGGCTTCTCCAGTGAGCATGAGCTATCCGACCGTGCGTGAGAGTGGGAGATGCTAGGCTGCGATCTCTAGGCCAGCGAACTGAGCATCTGTGGTCTTTGAGGCCCATTCACACCAGATTGTTGGCTTAAGCTTGGACATTAGTCCTTTTGCGTCACTTTCGCATCGAACCCGTCCGATGGGCCGCCATGACCGAGCCAGAATCAGCCCCGGAGCAAGCAAGAGCGTTCTCTCAGCTCCTTAGGCAGCAGGAGCGGGCGTTGGGTCTCTTGCAGCGGATCATCGACGAGGTCGACGCCCCGATGACCAAGTCCCTGCTCAAGCGATTGCGCTCGGATACAACCGGAGATCTTGAGGAGGGGGTTAGCCAGGTGATCGCAAAGATCGAGGACGCGATCCGGGCTGCGCAGTACTGTGAATCAGAGATCCATCGAGAATTGTTGGCCTCACAGGGCGAACGTGCGGGTACCGTGCCCTCGAATCTCCCCGTTGCGCTCGACCGTTTTCTGGCGGAGCGAAGAGATTCGCCGGGCTTCACCTTTGAGATGGATCAGGACTCCGTCCGGGGCTGGGTCATTCGTTGGAAAGAGTATTCTGAGTCAGGGACCGTTCGTGGCGCCGGTCAGTTCTACGAGCGCCCGTACGCTTGGCTCGAGGAATGACTCTGCGCGACCGTCTCGACACCAAGCCGTAAGTCCTGACCGCTGAGCAACGCCAGCGCGTCGTCCCCGTAAAACATCCCTATCCAATGCGCCTGAGCCGGAGTGACCCGCCGGACCGCCCAAACGAGATGAACGTAGTTCGGCTCGCCCGGCACCGATCTGAGGGGCATCCCTGCCTGGGCTGGACTGTGGTTCCCTTTTCGATTGTTACACGGAGAACACGCCGTAACCACGTTCCCCCAGCCGTTTCCTCCTCCCTGGGACACAGGCATCACGTGATCTCGGGTCAAGAACTGTCGCCCGCGAAGCTCGTGCCGATGCTTTCCACAATACTGACACGTGTAGTCGTCGCGAGCGAACAGAAACGTATTGGTAACCTGCCTCCGAAATCGCCTCGGGACGTGCACGAACCTGACCAGTCGGATAACGGTTGGACAGGGAAGGCTGTCTCGCTCAGACCGAAAACGCCTCGCGTTGTCCACCGCGAGAATCTCAGCCTTCTGATCCAAGACCAACCGAACAGCCCTTCTAGCCGGGACCAAGGTGAGGGGCTCGAATGAAGCGTTTAGGGCCAGGCACCCCATGGCAACGCTGCTCAGGAGGAGGACGTAGGACCGCTCAGGCCGGACGCCGGCGGCCCACCGTGTGCGGCCCGAGTCCGTAGCAATTCCGGTGAATGTACGGACCAACTTGGGGTGGGTCCAGTCTCGTCTAATCAGCCCGAGGGCGAGTGATCAAAGCAGGGCAACAGGGTCTCGATCGACCGAAATCCTGACATCCCCGGATGGCGGATTATACTCCTTGAGGAACCGAGTCAGTAGGCACGTATTCCTCGCCACGCCTCCTCCACGAAGGAAAAAGTGCCAGCGCCACCGACCATGCAGTCGCTCGATCGGCGAAGGTGCTGGCCCCATGAGCTCGGGCGCCGTGCCCTCCGCCTTTTCAAGCTCGGCGAGGATCCAGTGCACGGCCCCCTCGACGCTGGCTGCTGCGAGCCCTGGGTCAGGGGAACTCACAACTACGTTTATGAGGCGAACATGTGGTGGGTAGGCAGGGCTCCGCCGTTCGTCCAGCTCCCTCCGAGCGAACCCGACGAAATCGTGATTCACCGCAGCTTGGATCGCATAGTGCTCAGGTAGGGAACTCTGAATGATGACCTCCCCTCCGAGGGCACTTCGCCCCGTTCGCCCTGCGACCTGACTGAGCAGTTGAAAAGAGCGCTCACTAGCTCGGAAATCGGGCAGATGGATTCCTACGTCGGCGTTGACGACGCCAACGAGGGTGACCCTCGGGAAGTCGAGCCCCTTCGCGATCATCTGGGTTCCTAGTAGAAGATCGACTTCCCCCCGTTGAACGCGATCCAAGATCTCCTGATGTGCGCGCTTTCCCGATGTCGTATCAACGTCCATACGTGCGATCCTAGCACCCGGGAAAGTCTCGGAGACAACCCGCTCGACCTGTTCCGTGCCAAGCCCGCGAAACGAGAGGCTCGGATCGCCGCAGCTTTGACACTGGTCGGGCACGACCTCCTCGTGACGACAGTGATGACAGATCAAGCGGTTGCGTGTGCGGTGGAAGGTGAGGGATACAGAGCAGTTGTTACACAGTCGGACCTCGCCGCACGCGAGGCACTGGACGAAGGAGGCGTAGCCTCGACGGTTCAGGAGGAGGATCGCCTGTTCACCTTTTTCCAGACGGCTTCGAACTGCCCCTACGAGCCGCGAAGAAAGGATGCCCCTCCCCTCAGCAGCGAAGTCACCTTGGGAACGGATGTCCCGAAGGTCCACCACCGCAACAGGCGGCATCGGTCTTCCCCCGACGCGTTGCGGCAGAGAGAGGAGCCGAAATTTCCCCCGCTCCGCGTTCCTCCAGCTTTCCAGGGAGGGCGTGGCACTTCCTAAGACACAAAGGGCTCCCGACAGGCGAGCCCGCATCACGGCCATGTCCCTGGCGTGGTAACGGGGGGTCTCCGATTGCTTGTAAGAGCCGTCGTGCTCCTCGTCCACGATGATCGCTCCGAGATCCTTCACGGGAGCGAACAGAGCCGAGCGAGCGCCCACAACCACACGCTTGTCCCCTGTCCGGATCTGTCGCCACTGATCGTATCGTTCCCCGCCTGAGAGAGCAGAATGCAGAACAGCTACCTGATCGCCGAACCAAGCCCTAAAGCGGCTGACGGTTTGCGGAGTGAGCGAGATTTCGGGCACGAGCACGATTGCGCCCTGGCCGCGCCGGTGCACTACCTCACGGAGGAGGTGGATGTACACCAGGGTCTTGCCCGACCCGGTCACGCCATGCAGAAGAAACGGGGTCGCGGGATCTTCGACAGCCGAGACCAGTGCCTCGACCGCTTTCCGTTGGTCCTCCGATAATGGGTGGTCGACCGGCGCCTCGGGTCTCCGTCCCTCAAACGGGTCTCGCAGAACCTCCTCATCCAGGATTGCAACCAAGTTCTTCTTGCCGAGTCCGGAAATAACGGCGCGAGAGAAACCCTCCACCCGATGTAGCCTCGCCAGCTCACAGGCTCCACCAGCCGCCTCGAGAAATTCGAAGCACTGCTGCTGGCGGGGGGACCGACCGAAGAGCTCTCGCCGGAAAGCGAGGTCGGGGATCCACTTCTTGAGGCGCACCACCTTGCGAGTCTTGATAGTGGGTGCCCCCGGCGGGATCGTCCTGTGTTCGAGGAACCCGTCCGCCGCAAGACGCCGGATCTGTGGCCAGAATGATCGACTGCCGGAGCGTCCTCCGACCGTCTTCCGAAGGGAATTTAGGCTCACCTCCCCTCCACCCATATTCAAGCTCTCGAGGATCTCCGCCTCGCGAGTCGATAGCGGCTTCGAGTGAGGCTCACGACCAAGAATCATCTGCTGTCCGACACTCGTGAGCCGGAGCACCTCGCGCGAGCGGTCGGAGAGGACAGCGGGAAGCATGGACCGTAGTGTTAATCCAAGAGGCGCGATGTAATACTTGGAAGCCCAGGCAGCCAGATCGAGCAGTTCGCTTGGAAGGGAGGGCGTGCCCTCGAGCACGTCGAGAACCGGCCGGATTCCCCTTACACCTGACGGGTCGCCCTCTTTCAGCACCCACCCGATCTGCTCGCTCCTTTGAAAGGGCACGAGGACGCGGGTCCCGGGAGCTGGTATCCTGCCGACCATGCTATATGTGAAGGTTTGGTGGATCGGTATGGGAAGTGCGACCTGCACGTGCATCTCAACGTTCCAGTGGTAGGAGCAATGCTTGTTGGATCTCGTGTGGGGTCACTTCTGGCCCGTCCACCCCCCAATGAACATTCACTTCAGTGCGAACGCCAAGCTCCCCAGGGATGTACACACCGGGTTCTACAGAAAAGCCCACGCCATGAAGTAGCCGGCGCTCCTCGCGAGTCTCCAGGTCGTCCAGGTTTGGACCTGACCCGTGGAGATCCACGTCGATCGAATGTCCTAGCCTATGTATGAAATACGAATCGAGTCCTTCATCCGCGAGCACGGCGCGAGCGACCTGGTCGACCTCCCAGCCTCTGACGGACTCTTTTCCTTTGGCCCGATCTGATAAGTACTGGAGCGCCGCGTCACGAGCCCGGCGGACGGCTGACCAAACCTGAAGGGCCCTCTCCGTCGGCTGCGGTCCGAGGAAACCCATCCACGTCTGGTCCGCTGGGATTCCTCCCTCTGGGTGCCGGCCCCAGAGATCGATGAGAATGATGGACTCTGCCTCCAGCAACGCCCCGCGTCCAGCTGGCTCGTAGTGGGGATCGGAGGCACGCTCGCCGGCTGCCACGATACAGTCCTCCTGATCGGTTAGACCCCCAGCGCGGAGCTCCGCGCGGATCCACGCCATCAACTGAAGGTCAAGGAGCGGAGTCCGGCCGGCCGCCTGTGCCGCTCTGTGGAAGGCTCGAAACGCGATCTTTTTCACGAGCTCCGCCGCCGTCCTATGGAGCACCAGACCCTCCCGAGACCACCGAGCGTGGAAGGCGGTAACGAGGTCTGCCGAACTGATCACTTGAACGCCTCCTTCCTCCCGGATCAGATCGACGACCCCAGACGGAACTCGATCGATCGTCGGGACCGCGCCCCCCGGTGACACCTCCATCGCGACTGTCTTGATTCCTGAAAGAAGATCGCGCAGTCCCTGAACCAATTCTCGCCAGTTACGGTACTCCCGTGACTCCCACTGCCATTCGCCCCATGAAGAGACCTCGATTGCGTGCCTCAACAGGATCGGATGGCCTGTACGAGGGATGAGGACGAACGCTTGCCGTGTCGTCCGGCCCAAGTCCAACAGGCGGTGTGCAAGCGGATTACGGTCGTGGAAATCGTAGAGAAGCCAGGCATCGGCACTGCGCTCGGCCAGCAGGGTGGAGAGCTCCTCGAGCCTGCCTGGTGTAAGAAGTGTGAGCGACCCCGTCACCTCTCCTCGCCTCGAGTGAACAATGGGAGATCTTGCGTTTCGGTGTGTGGCTCAGAGGTGGCCGTCTCCTCTTTGGCTCCCTTTATCATGTCCAGCCCAAGCACTCGTTCCTTGGTCAGAAGTCGATGGACTTCCCGCTCGCGGATGATCGCGCTCCGAACTCCACGCCATCCCCATCGTGCCCAAGCCCGTCGCATGATCGCTGCCTTTTCCGGAAGGCTGAAAAGCTCCGAAAAATCGGGGAAGGGTTTCTTCGCGGTCCGTCTAAAGGCCGTCTCTTCGTCGGACCAGGCCTCCGTATGGAGGCTCCCGACTCCCACTTCTCGGAGCAACCGCTTCAGCTCGACCAGCATGAGTGGGCGGGCGCCGAGATGACGAGAGAGGACGGCCTGTCTGGAGGCGTCGACTGGCGCCTTCCATACGAGCTGAACGAGCGCGATCCTGCCCTTGGGCTTCAGGACACGAGACAGCTCTCGGATCGTCTCCGAAGGGTCCGCTTGGCTCATCAAGCCGAGCTCGGCAACGACGATGTCGAATACCCCATCGCGATAGGGGAGACTGTCCATCTTGGAATGTTGGAAATGGATGCGGTCCTGGAGTCGGCTCTCCTGCGATCGTGCCTCGGCAGCCTCTATCAACACCACATCATCGTCAACGCCAGATCCCTGGATGCCGAACTCGCGGACAAAATACTCGAGAGTCACCCCGCTGCCACACGCCGCTACGAGAACCTCATCGCCCTCCCCCATGCCGGTTAGGATGGCAATCTGTCGATACAGATCACGTCCACCCGGTGGAAATAGGCGGCGCCGACTCAGCCGCACGAGATCCAACATGGAGGGAACGGCTCCCTGTTGGCGGGAGCCCTGAGAAGCAACGCTCATGACGAGAATGTCAGAACGACGGATCTTCGCTCAGTTCGATCTCCCGAATCGCGGAGCGTAGCCGAGCCTGCTCTTCGGAAGAGATTACCTCTTCAACCGGTTCCTCGCTGCCTCGATCACGGGCACTCTCTCCGCGTGTCGGGTCGAACCGCCGGAGAGCCGTCACGACCATCGCAACGCCGAGCAGGAGGCCTGCCGGGGGGAGCAACCATGCGAAAATCCCCCAACCGCTCGTCTCAGGGACAGCACGATACTCCTCTCCGTAGTTTGCGATCATCCACTCGACGAGCTCATCTGAAGTCCACCCCTCATAGGCAAATGCATGAATCGAGTCACGAAGCGCTGCCGATTGCGAGGCTGTGCAAACCTTGAGCATGAACCCGGGGCAAAAGGGAGAAAAAAGGCGAGAGATGGCCTCTTCACCCTGGGGATGGGGCAGGAACGACCCCTCTACCCCATCGGGAATCTGAGCCATGAGCCCGGAGGAAGTGACGAGCAGGACGAGGGCGAAGCCGATCGCACGGACAGGCATTCGAAAGATCCGGAATCGGGAAACGAGCTGACGATTGCCCAAGTAAGATGACGGTCGCAGCCGAGGGACTCAAGTCGAGGACGTCTGGTGACGTTTAGTCGACCGAGGTGCTGCACAGCGCGGAAAGGGTGGATACCACGGCCGACCCGGTGCGCTGGGGGTGGTATCCGCCCTCTAGGAATAGTGCGATCCTGCCGGAACAGGTTCGGTTCGCCCAGTCGGTCACGCGGCGGGTTAGCGCCAAAAAGTCCTCCGGCTCGAGTAGGAGGCCTGCCAGCGGGTCTTGCGCCAGAGCATCGTAGCCCGCGGAGACAAGGACGAAATCCGGCTGGAATTCACGCTCCACCCTCTCCAACGCCTGGGAGAAAATCCGGAAGTACTCCCTTCGTTCGGTCCCGGCTGCCAAGGGCACGTTGAGAGTCGTACCCTGACCGTCTCCTTGCCCCCTCTCGTTCGGAGCACCAGTACCCGGAAAGAGCGGGCTCTGGTGCAGGGACACATAGTATACCGACGGGTCCTCGTAGAAGATGTTCTGAGTTCCATTGCCGTGATGAGCGTCCCAGTCGATAACCGCCACGTTCCGCGCCAAGCCTTTGGCCTGGAGGTGCCGCGCGCCGACAGCCACGTGGTTGACCGTGCAAAACCCCATGGCCTCTGCGGCCGAGGCGTGGTGGCCCGGGGGTCGCGTGGCCACGAAGGCGTTCTGAAGCTCTTCCCGTGCCACCCTCTCGACCGCTTCGATCGCCGCGCCCGCACTTCCCAGGATTGCCTCCCAGGACCCGCCAGACAAAGGCGTCTCCGGACCCACTAGAACCTGCCCCCCTTCCCCCTCCGCACGGACACTCGCGGCCTCGAGCTGGCTCAGATAGGACCGTGGATGTACTCGGGACAGCTGGTCAGGGGTCGCCGCACCCGAATCGAGCTGCTCAACCTTGCCGTGCAGCTCAGGAAGGTGCCTCCCCACAGCAGAGGCGATCGAGCGGAGCCGACCCTGGTGCTCCGGGTGACCCCACCCTGGATCATGGAGCGGTGCCGCCGGATGCAAGAAGAAACCGGTGGCGGGCTTTCGGGCTGTAGACATTTCGGGAAGCTTATAGGGCAGTCCGAGCTGCAACGCGTTCCTCGCTGGAACCGATCCGTTCCTGAAGAGCCGTCACGGTCAGTGGCATCGAGCGGAGGGCGATAATCGCATCACATGCCGCATTCGTCGCCGACATCGTGGTCAGATAGGGGACGCCGTGCGCTATGGCGGCTCGGCGCATGCCATAGTCGTCGTATTGGGAGCGCTTTCCGAGAGGCGTGTTGACGAGGAGGTCGACCTCTCCGCTGACGATGGCATCGACGAGGTCCGGCCTCCCCTCTCCGACCTTGAATATCTTGCGCGAGGGAACTCCTAAGCGAGTCATGTACTCGTGGGTCCCCTTTGTTGCCACGATTTCGTAACCGAGATCATGAAATCGGCGGGCGATGGGCGTTACCGTTTCCTTGTCCCTGTCGTTGACGGTAACAACCACCGTGCCTCCCTTCTCAGGCAGGTGATTCATGGCTCCCGCCTGTGCCTTCGCATAGGCCATGCCCAGGGAGTCGTCAAAGCCCATCACCTCTCCTGTCGAACGCATCTCGGGCCCGAGCAGGATATCGACGTCGAAGCGGGTGAACGGGAGGACGGCTTCCTTGACTGCCACTCCACGTACCTCGGGCTCGCTCGACACTTCCAGATCGCGGATTCTCTCTCCCGCCATGACTCGGGCGGCGAGACGAGCCAAGGGCACGCCGGTCGCCTTGCTCACGAAAGGGATCGTGCGGGAAGCGCGAGGGTTCACCTCTAGCACATAGACCTGGCCGTCACGGATCGCGTACTGGACGTTCAACAGGCCCACAACGCCTAGCTTGAGCGCGAAGGCCCGGGTCAACTCACGAATCCTATCCAGCTCTTCCAGCCCTAGGCGATAGGGGGGGATTACGCATGCCGAGTCCCCAGAGTGAACTCCGGCGTCTTCGATGTGCTGCATGATACCACCAATCACGACCTCTTCCCCATCGGAAAGAGCGTCCACGTCAGCCTCGAACGCATCTTCGATGAAGCGGTCGATAAGAACGGGGTGGTCAGGCGACGCCCGAATCGCTCGCTCGAAGTACCCCTCCATCGAGCGATCGTCGTACACGATCTCCATTCCCCGCCCACCCAGAACGTAGGACGGTCGAACGAGTACCGGATAGCCGACTCGGTTGGCCACTTCGATCGCTTGTGCGGGGGAGAGGGCGACGCCGTTCGGAGGCACCAGAGCACCGATTTCACGGCACACTCGTTCGAAGCGGCCCCGATCCTCTGCTCGGTCAATCGCATCCACGGATGTCCCCAATATTGGGACTCCGGCCGCCTCAAGCCCTTGGGCGAGATTGAGGGGTGTCTGCCCACCTAGCTGAACGATCACACCTTTTGGTTTTTCACGATCGACGATCTCTAGAACGTCCTCGAGCGTCAGTGGCTCGAAATAGAGTCGGTCGGAGACGTCGAAGTCTGTCGAAACGGTCTCTGGATTCGAATTCACCATGATCGTTTCGAAACCGGCTTCCTTCAACGCCAGCACCGCCTGTACGCAACAGTAGTCGAATTCGATTCCCTGCCCGATCCGGTTCGGACCGCTGCCGAGAATGATCACCTTCTCCCGATCGGACTCCCTGATCTCGTCCTCGGTCTCGTAGGAGGAGTAGTAGTACGGCGTCTCCGCCGGGAATTCGCCCGCACACGTATCGACCACGTTAAAGACTGGGCGGAGTTCCCACTCCCATCTAAGCGTCCGCACCTCGGCCTCAGTCTGACCGCGGAGCCTCGCTAGTTGGGCATCCGAGAATCCGCTTCGCTTCATGCTCAACATCGTTCCCCGATCAACTTCTGGAAGGCCGCGATACCAGTCCTCCATTTCGACAAGCCCGAGCAGTTGATCTAGAAACCACGGATCTATCGCAGTGGCCTCGTGAATGTCATCCACGGTAATCGACACTGAGGTTCGCTCGCTCGAACGGGCGACTTCATCTTGACCGCTTTCGATCGAGTCGACCGCCCGCCCGGGGTCAGTGGCCATCGGTCCCGCGGCAGATTCGCCTTTGGCGGGTCTCGCACGCGATACCGCCTGGAGAGCCCGCTTTAGTTGGAAGGGCCGATCGGCCGTCGGCCGTCGGAGTGCCGCGACGAGGACATCATCGTCGTCGGTTGCCAGCCCGTCGTCCTCTGCCTGGTCCCCTTCCACCCAACCCGGCCGCCCGATTTCAAGCCCTCTGAGCCCTTTTTGCCACGCGGACTTGAACGTGCGGCCGATCGCCATCGTCTCGCCGACGGCCTTCATCTGGACCCCCAGGACTGGATTCACCTCGCGGAACTTCTCGAACGCGAATCTGGGAAACTTTACGACCACGTAATCCAGGGCGGGCTCGAACGAGGCAGGCGTTGTCTTCGTAATGTCGTTCGGAAGCTCGTGAAGTCGATAGCCGACAGAGAGCTTCGCGCCGACCCTCGCGATCGGAAATCCGGTGGCCTTTGAAGCCAGGGCAGACGATCGAGAGACACGGGGATTCATCTCGATCACGAGGAGTTCGCCGGTACCTGGATGAACGGCGAATTGGATGTTACAACCTCCCGCCTCGACGCCGATTTCACGAATGATGGCGATGGCTGCGTCCCTCATGCGCTGATACTCCACATCGCTCAACGTCTGAGCCGGTGCCACCGTGATGGAGTCTCCTGTGTGCACCCCCATCGGATCGATATTCTCGATCGAGCAAACGATGATCACGTTGTCCTCACCGTCCCGGACCACCTCAAGCTCGAACTCTTTCCAACCGATTACCGAACGATCGACCAGGACCTCACCGATTGGCGACGCATCGAGACCCCGCCGGATGGCAGCTTCCAATTCCCGACTGTTGTACGCGATGCCCCCTCCCGTACCTCCCAGAGTGAAGGACGGACGTATGATCGCGGGATACCGCGTTTCTTCCACGATCGAAAAAGCGTCGTCCAACGACCGGGCAAAGCCACCGTGGGGAACCGCAAGGCCGATTCTGGTCATTGCGTCCGCAAATTCCTCCCGGTCCTCAGCCATTCGAATCGACCGCTCATTCGCTCCAATCAATTCTACGTCGTGCTCGGCCAGCACCCCTTGTTCGTGTAGTTCCATCGCGAGGGTCAGTGCCGTTTGCCCGCCCATCGTCGGCAGGATCGCGTCGGGCTTCTCTTTTTCGACGATCCGAGTGACCCATTCGCTCGTGAGCGGTTCGATGTAGGTCCGATCGGCGAGTCCCGGATCGGTCATGATCGTGGCGGGATTCGAATTCACCAGAACCACGCGATAGCCCTCCTCCTTAAGGGCTCGCACCGCCTGTGTCCCGGAGTAATCGAACTCGCACGCCTGACCAATGACGATAGGGCCGGAACCCAGTATCAGGATCGTTTCGAGATCGTCACGTCTTGGCACGAAGAGTTATCCCGGATTCAGAATCCGCTCGGACGAGGAGCATGGTTATCGACCGGAGCCATGAGTCGCAGCGGTCGGCGACGGTCAGAGAGCGGAGGAAACGTAGAAAAAAGGGAGCGAGCAAAGAAGAGGAGGCGACACAATGATTCGCCAGGGCCTACCGGCGCTTCTCAAGCTCCTTACGCACGGCCGCCAAAAGAACGAGGCCGAACCCCCCCCAGACCAACGTCATGGTCCCGATCATCGTGATCCAAGCTCCCGTCGTCACCGCTCGAGCCTGATCTGAATGTCTTCGGTAATGAAACGCTCGTTCTGGCGGTCGGCGAGCTGGAGGACCGAAAACGCAGGGGTGGGCGCGGAGACGTCGTCGACAAATAGGCGGAAGGTCAGTGCCCCAGAA
This sequence comes from Longimicrobiales bacterium, assembly GCA_965215925.1. GTDB lineage: Bacteria > Gemmatimonadota > Gemmatimonadetes > Longimicrobiales > Gaopeijiaceae > JAAXGI01. The sequence continues at coordinate 1,582,844 of CBDCEQ010000003.1, forward strand.
GGATCTGGGTCGACCAGGAGTACCCTCATCTCCCCCGGATCTCCGGACACGGGTCCCGACCAGCCCAGCGTTCCACCCGTCCCCTCCACTCGGATAAGTCCGTCACCGGTGACCAGCAGCAGGACGGAACCGGGGGATCCTCCCACGGTCTCGACGGACCCGGCGTAGGGCCCGGGTCCGGATGGCCCAGAGTCGCACGACGAAACCGCTACGATACCAAGAGTCACGAGGGCCATCGCGAGTCTTGTCCTATTCATTTTCCGGCTCGACCCGTGACTCGGAAAAGTCCGTTAACCGAATGACAGACCGGTTCTGTTGTGGTTCGACCACTGTCTGAGGGAGGTCCGGATTCTCCAGCAGGAATGCACGGAAATCTCCGATATCGTAGCCGCCATCCGAGTTCCCTGCCGAGTCCAAGAAACCACTCTGAGCCGCGGTCAATTCGCTCTCCAAGCTCACGAATGGGCTGATCAGGTCCGCCACGCTCAGATTCGGGCGGAGTACCCGGAAAACGAGTGACGCCCTCGCCTCCAGGCCGATCCCATCTGTCGCGAGGACATCTACCTCGAACTGACCAAGCTGCGTGGCCAACCCACTGATCACGCCCGTCCCAGTCATGAGTTCGAGCCCGGGCGGAAGGAGCCCTGATTCGATGCTCCACGTTACAGGGTCATTCCCTTGGCTGACCTCGAGCGCGATCTGCTGCGGCGCCGCGGCCTCGATATCTACGCTGCCTGGGACCGGTGTGAGGCCATAGACGAGATCGAAATTCGCATGAAGCTCAACTGATTCGTCAAGTATGATCAGTGTCGGGTTGTCGAGAGGGCTGGCCAGCCCGACCCAATCTCGAAAGGTGAACCCGGTGCGCGGCGCTGCCAGGACAGATACAGGGGTGCCTTGTGGAAACCAGAAATCATCGCCCTCAGGCTCCACACCGCCTGGGTCCGCAATGAAACTCCCCGGGGGAATCCCCTGGGCAGGATCGTTCGAGAGCACCGTTAGTCTAATTTCTTCGTCTTGATATTTGGCGACATGGGTATGGTCGGAGAACTGGGTGGTGATCACTCTGCTGCGAGGTGCACCGTCTAACCACTCATGAAAAGAGATGCGTATGTCTGGTCCCAATGGGATCCCCGCTGCTGCGGTGACTTCGTGACTCTGAAAGGGGGCCGAGGGAAAGGTGATTGGGGTACCGGAGTATGTCGCGCCGTCCACTTCGAACCCTGGAAGGTTGATTGCCGCTCCGCTCTGCTCAGCTTCCAGCGTGACCATGGGGAGCTGGGTGTTCAGCCTGAACCTGACGTCGTGCGGGGCGGCGCCAAGGACTTCGATGCCCGTAAGTGTGGCCCCCAGGCCTCCGCCCTGGTGCGACACGGCTTTCGGCGGCTTCCCCGCATGAAATTCGGGGTTTGTGCCGCATGGGATGGAGGGGTCCCCGTAGTCGAACGGGGAAGGTTTGATGCAACCCGGGAAAGAATCACCCGGATCACCCCTTCCGCCCCCAGCAGTCGTTAGGTCATCCCGCCCATCGGCCTGCCTGAGCCAAACACCCATCCGGCTCGGATCCCTATTCACCGAGTTTGGTGGCCAGTTTGCGGCAAGAACGTCATCGTCGATGTGCCAAATCAGAAGACCCGGCTCAGGAAGTGACGTATCCGACCCCAGACGCTGCCGGTTCTCCAGAAGGATGTACTCGTTGGATCCGTCTCTTGCCGGGACCCGTAGCACTCGCCGGCTGGTGTGAACGGGCTCGAGGGTGACGATCTCATCGACATCCGCCGCCACATCCTCTACGGTGAGCCAACCCAGCGCGGACTTGCTCCAGGCACCCATGTGGCACGGCTGCTCGGGAGCACCGCCTCGGCACCCCCAGCCCCCTGTTCCCATGAGGTCCCAGTTCCCGGCTCCGGAGAAGAAGGCGCCCTCCCCCGTGCGATAAAGGTCGGGGAGCCCGAATGCGTGGCCCATCTCGTGAGCAAATGTGCCGATCTCGCTGATGTCCTCTCCATCACAGGCGAGCAGGGGTTGGATGATATAGTCGTCTATACGGATATTTCCCCCACCGCCGGGCCGCGGCGTCGATGTCTCGAAGCCGTCGGGTAGCCTTCCGGCGGTGACCGCACTCAAACTCCAACGATGCGACCAGACCCGGTTCGCTGCCTGGTTGCACTCGGCGCCAGCGTCGGTGTGAAAGACCGCCAACACGTCGACGTATCCGTCCCCGGACTGATCGAACTGGCTCCAGTCCATTCCGGTGCCATCCAGCGACTGAAGAATCGCTTCGATGAATGCCCCGACCCCTTGCGAGAGGGTCGCGATCAGTCCGCTCTCGCCCAACGAGACCTGTGCGCGAAACAACCCCGTCTGCGTCCAGTCGTACGTCGTGCCCTCGAGCGCAACTAGCCCCCCGGACATCTCGGTATAAAACTCGGAGATCGTCTGGTCGTAAGAGTTCGGCCCGTCAAAGAACTCGGTCTGAATCTCTTCGCGCCCAAAGGGGGGGATCTCAGGCCCATCCGAGAACTGGCCGAGCACGAGCGGAAAGAGGAAGGTGCCGACGACCGGATCCTCCCGGGGGCCGATCGCAAGGGTCGGAGCCCGCGCCCGAAAGGCCCCCAGCCGCGCTCCAGTGCTCATTCCCTGGCGAAGATGATCTAGGCGCTCGAGCCCCTCTCGGCCGAACTGGAATGACTCAGGTTCGGTTCGGAGCTGTCGGAAGTATCCCGCTGGCGGCCGAGTTCCGTGAACCTCGCCCAATAGCTCGACATCTTGCCCGTTGAGGGCTCCCCCGCAGAGCAGCCCGAACAGAAGTGGAAGAGTTCGGAACCCACGTACCGACATTCGAGGGACTCGAGGGGTTGGCATGACAGCTATTACCGCAGGTCCTCACCTCGGATCCGCAGTTCCGCTCCGGATGCACGGAGGGCGGATATCACGTTCTGGATGTGTTCGCTTCGCTCGAGGCCGACCAGTTCGATTCCCCGCACAACCTCCCGCCGGCTCACACCGGCTGCGAACGATCGGTCCTTCAGTTTCTTCACTACCGATTTCGGGCTCAGGTCGTCGATCCCGTTTGGCCGCACCAAGCAGCACGCCACGATGAGGCCTGCCAACTCGTCACAGGCGACAAGCACGCAATCCAATTCCGCTTCCGGTTTGACACCGGTGAAGTCTGAGCGATGGGCGAGGATCGCCTGTGTGACCTGCTCGGGGTAGCCCCGATCTCGTAACAGTTCCACCGCCGGCAAGGGATGCTCTTCCGGATTTCGCTCCCAATCTAGGTCGTGCAGGAGCCCCGCCAGTCCCCAGAGCTCCTCGTCTGCTTCCCGGATCCGCGCGTAATGACGTACCGCTGCTTCGACTGCAAGCATGTGGTTCTTCAAGCTCGGGTTTTCCACCCACTCATCCAGTAGCGCGAGCGCGTCACTCCGGTCGGGCGTGGTTGGCTTCAGACTAGGGATGAAGGACACAAGAACGACATGGCGCATGCCTCGCACCGGGGCGTCCGTGCGGCGCATACAGCTCGCCCATGAAAGATGAGGAGATGAGACAGTAGGGTCCAGTTCTCTTGCGGGAAGATTCGGACGAGATCCTGTTCTATTTTCCCAGGCGCTCTCTCCTGTGAAAAGCCCATGCGTTGCGAGAGTCGACTCACGTGGGTGTCGACAACCACCCCTTCTGCGATGTCGAACGCGTTGCCGAGCACCACATTCGCGGTCTTCCGTCCGACACCTGGAAGCTCTACGAGCGCTTCCATACTGCTGGGGATCTCCCCTTGGTGGCGCTCCACAACCTCGACCGCCATGCCAATCAGATTCTTCGCCTTGTTCCGGAAGAAACCCGTGGACCGGATGACTTCTTCCACTTCTTCCTGAGGGGCCTCCGAGAGAGACTTCGCATCGGGAAAGCGGGCGAAGAGCCGTGGGGTGACCATGTTCACACGTCGGTCCGTACATTGGGCCGACAGAATGGTCGCCACAGTAAGCTCGTATGGGTTTCGGTGGTTCAGGGCACAGCGGGCATCGGGATATTCCTCCTGAAGCAGACCATAGATCTCGTGTGCGCGGTCCGCCCGCTTACTCTTCGACACCCGACTCAAGAGCCGACCTCTCCTTCCGCAAGCTCAGACGAACTCGCAAGAACGAGCCTGATTCGCCTGAACGGCAGCCGGCTCGGGGGATTGATCACTTGGTCGCGTCCCGGCTCGGTGTCGGGAGGCTCAGCCTTCCTCGCACGAGCCGCAGTCTCTAGTTGGCCCAGCGCTTCGGGCACCTCTACTAGGTACGCAAACAGTCGGGCAATCAGCTTTAAGACCTCTCCAAGGCTGCCCACCGAGTAGAGGCCATCCAGATCACCGCCGGGAAGGCTGGTCGAAAAATCATGACCCTTCAAGCGCACCTGCTCCGTCGGCCAGCCAGCCGCGTCTTCGAGAGCCACGGGAGGCAACTCGGTCACCGACATTCCGGGCCGGCCGGTACGGATCCCGAGAGCGACCAGGAGCGACAGCGTCTCGCCAGAAGAGCGTGTCCAGAAGACCCCGTCCAACGGCTCCGCGTGACCTGCTTTTTCCGGAACCGACCAAAACAGATGGCGTGGAAGCTGCAGGTACCCGGCAGTAGCAGGGACTCGCCCCTCCCAGGGAGACGCGTCGAACGACCGTTGTACGAGATGCTGCGCAACGTCCCTCTCGAGAAGGTAGATAGCCTCACCACACGCATGAAAATGAAACGCCTGAAACAGAAACGCTCCGAACCGGTGGATCGCTTCACCGCCACGGTCTTCGCCCTGGATCTCGCGGATTAGCCGACCAACTTCGCCAAGGAGTATGAAGGACCCCGGATCGGTGAGATCCGAGCTCCTCGTTTCCGCCTCCTCACGGATTTGGCCGAACGCCCGCTCCGCAAACACGCGGCCGGGGATCCCGATTTCGTAGGGGGTAAGTCGGGCCGACGCGTCACCCGGACTCACGCCCTCTCTCCAGCGGTGCCCGGACCCTTCGACGGGGCCTTACCCATTGCTTGAGCCTGGCCCTCGGACTCGGTCGGCACCAGCGGCGTACGCAACCATAGCCTCTTGATTCGCTGCCATAGCGAAAGCTCGCGGACGAGGACGAGTTGCACCGTGAAACCTCGAGCAGCCAGCCTGGGAATCGCGATGTAGTGGACGTCCCCGGGATCTTCCGGTAGCGGGGTGACCCACCGTCGCCCGTCCCAATCGAACGCCAGTGAATCACCGGGGAGGGACGGATGTGAGCCCATGACTTGCTCGATGTAGAACTCGCGGTCCACCCGATAGACATCGGGAGCAACCGTCGTTCCAGACTGGAAATACCAGGGGTCGAACGCGAGGCCTTCGCTACGGCGGTGAGATTGTTCCGCTGCGTAATCTTCTCTCTCGAGCGCGTCGCCCTCGACCTGGAACTCCAGATGATGTCTGAGTTCGTGCGTTATGGTCTCCCAGAGTTCCTCCTCCCAGGAGAAGTCCGGATCAGTCTCTGAGAGCTTTGAGAAGGAACCGTGGTAAAGGGCTAGGATCGAGCGGCTCGAATCCGGGCTACCGTATCCGGACGGATAGGGTTCAGAAAAGCACATCCCCATGGTGAGGAAATCGTCGTGCTCGGAGTGAGTTTCAGCCCGGCGGTGCACAACAATCCCATCGACTCCTTCCCTATATTCGGCAGGGACCCGCTCCCACATCCGGTGAGCCTTCGCTTGAAACTCCTCATACGTCATCTGAGACTCGCTTGCGGCGAGCTGCTACGCCTGAGGGTCGTCACCCGAGTTCTTCGCGGCACCCCCGGCGGCGTAGGTCGTCAATAGGCGATTCGCAAAGATCAGCACTGCGAGCACCACACCCCACTGAACAACGACAGTGCCGATGTTGAAAGCGGAGAACGGACTCCAACTTGCCGCAAAGCCGTCGCCACGGGCCTGCCACAGCCACCATCCGATCAGGGCGATCGATTGGACGACGACGAGTCGGATCGCCCAATCCCACCATGCCCCCACGTGGATGTCGGAATCGCCCGTGTTTATGAACTCTTGCCTCCACCGCGTCACGCCGAAGCGGAGAACAGCGAACGCAAAGAAGAATCCGGATAGAATCAGTCCGACCCCCCAAACGAAGTCCTGGTTGGCGAACACATCCATCGATAGGGCCGATGGCACGCCCATGAGTAGACCTGCGACGCCCACGATTCCGATCGCTCGCTTCCGTGGAAGCCCCACATCCATCAACACCCGACTGGCCAGCTCAATCATCGCGATCAGAGAACTCCACGCTGCGAAAACAAGAGCGAGGAAGAAGAGAGTGAGGAAGAACCTTCCGAGCGGGATCGTCGCGAAGAGCTGAGGGACCCAAATGAACGTCAATCCTTCGTTCCCTGCGCCGACAATCTCTGCAGCGGCGTCCGGCATGACCGAGAACACGGTGCACAAGACCATGATTCCGGCGAGAAGTGACATGCTGTTGTTGCCGAAACCTATCACGAAAGCATTCAGGGCCGTATCCTCGCGGCTACGCATGTAGATCGCGTAGCAAAGAACGAGGCCCCACCCGGCCCCCGTGTCCCACGCATTCTGGGTTAGAGCCTGCAGCCAGATTCCGGGTTCGGTCAGATCCGACCATTGCGGTGTGAAGAGGAAGGCGAGGCCGTCCATTGCGCCTGGGAGGGTCACGGCACGTAGTGCCAAGACCACGACCAGAATCACGAGCGAAGGGATCAGGAAGCGGGCCGCTGTCTCAATCCCTCGGACCCCACGGGAGACAACGAAGACCCCAGAGGCCATCGCGACTGCATGCGTGAGAACCGCCTCCGGCGAGGCCGCATATCCCTCCCAGAATGCCCCTGGTGGATCCGCCGGAACAGATCCCATCGCCGAAGCGATGAAGAAGCGAATGGTCCAGCCCATCACGACTGAATAGTAGAACATGATTGCAGTCGCGGTCCATGCGACCCAGGCCCCCATCCATCCGAATTTGGGACCCACGGTGCGGACGAAGGCTCCGATCGGGCCGGCTCGCGCACCCTTGCCCAAGCCGAACTCTAGGATCAAGAGCGGTATGGACCACAAGAAGAGGAAGACCAGCCACGCGACCAGGAATGAGCCCCCACCTTGTGTCGCGGCGATCCGCGGGAAACGCCAGATATTCCCCGTGCCGACGGCCATCCCCATCATGGCCAGCAACATCCCCCAGCGTGACGTAAATACGCTCGAGCCGCGCATCGTCACCTTCCCAGAAGCATGGGCTGCCTACGAAGGCCGGGATCGACGGGATCGCCTCTCACGGGGGGGCGCCGGTCCAGCCGATCAATCAAGTCCGTCCAGACGGTCCCGGATCCACTCGAGGACCTTCGACGCATCGACTCGGGTTTGCTCGAGGCTGTCACGATCTCGGAGTGTAACTGTCGCGTCCGCGCTCGTCTGACCATCAACCGTAATGCACCACGGCGTTCCAGCCTCATCCTGGCGTCGGTACCGTCGACCGATCGAACCCGCCTCGTCATAGAAGGCGGGAAGAGCAGCCTGACGGAGATCCTTCACGATCTTTCTCGCCAGCTCCGGAAGACCATCCTTCTTCACCAGGGGAAAGACGGCTGCCTTCACCGGAGCCATCCGCGGATGGAGGCCCAGCACGACCCTCGACTCTCCAGCGACCTCGTCTTCGCGGTAGGCATCGCACAAGAGCATCAGCACCGTGCGGTCCACTCCAACTGCCGTTTCGACAACGTAAGGAAGGAACCTCATCCCTCCACCTGAGTCGATATATTCGAGCCGTTTCCCGGAGTACTCCTCGTGGCGCCGAAGGTCAAAATCCGTCCTATTGTGGATTCCCTCAAGCTCTTTCCACCCGAATGGGAAATCGTATTGAATGTCCACAGCTTTCTTCGCGTAGTGGGCAAGCTCATCGGGACCGTGTTCGTGCAAGCGGAGGTTGCTACTCTTGACCCCCAATGAGCGATGCCAGGCTTGCCGCTCGTCGAGCCACGTCTCGAACCACTCTTCATCTGTGCCCGGTTCGACAAAGAATTGCATTTCGGCCTGCTCGAATTCACGCGTCCGAAAGATGAAATTCCCGGGCGTGATTTCGTTCCGGAACGCCTTCCCGATCTGGGCGATCCCGAATGGAATCCGCTGTCGGGATGTGGTCTGGACATTGAGAAAGTTCACATACGAACCCTGGGCGGTCTCGGGCCTGAGATACACGACTGACCCCTCGCTCTCCACCGGTCCCATGAAGGTTCGGAACATTAGGTTGAAGAGACGCGCCTCGCCGAGGTCACACGCGTCATGGCCTCCTGGAGTCACAGAGGGCTTACGCCCACACGCACTACTTCCGACCTGATCCTCCCGAAAACGAAGCTTGCACGTCTTGCACTCGATCAGCGGGTCGGTGAAACCCTCGACGTGCCCTGATGCCTCCCAGACCCGGGGGTGCATTAGGATCGATGCGTCCAGACCCTCGACATCGTCTCGCTGATGGACCATGCGGCTCCACCAGCTCTCCTTCACGTTTCGCTTCAGCTCTATACCGAGAGGCCCGTAATCCCAAACAGATCCTGTGCCCCCGTAGATTTCAGAGGACTGGAAGATGAAGCCGCGACGCTTTCCGAGCGACACCAGCTTCTCCATTACGTCGTGCTCGGACATGGGGCGTCAGGAGTGAAGGGGTCGACATGCAAAACGGGCCCCAATTGATTCCATCAGCGACCTACGAGGCATCCGGGACCCGGATAGGGCCAGAATGATAGGAGCGGTCTTCACGTGCAGCAACCAGCGTTGACGAGTAAACGGTTGATTCGAACTCGGGCGCCGACGCCGGGTAGGACGAACGCTGGCAACAAGTGGAAGACTGTCAAAGGGGTCATAGAATGATGACGTTTACCGATAGAGCTCGCGAGATGGTTCTGACCTTCATGGACCAGGGTGGTGAGGATCTTCGGGCCCTCCGGATCCAAGTTACTGGGGGCAGCCCGGTCGCTCCGTCTTTTGAGCTCACCCTGGTGGAGGACTCCGATCGCGTGGAGCAGGATCTGGAGATAGATGCCGGGGAGTTCGTAGTCGTCGTCGATCCGGACAGCGCGCAGAAACTGGACGGAGCGACGGTCGACTTCGTGAATCGAGTGAATGGGTCTGGCTTCGAGATCATTCCCGCCTCTTCCACGGTGGCCGCGCCGCCCTCCGACGGCGTTCCGAAGGGTAAGCTGGCAAGCAAAGTACAGCTGATTCTGGACGAGCAGGTGAACCCGGCCATCGCCTCCCACGGCGGACAGATCAATCTCGTCGAGGTCAAAGGCACTGACGTATTCATGGAAATGACCGGAGGCTGCCAGGGCTGTGCGATGTCTAGGATGACATTGCGTCAGGGTGTGGAGCGTATGATTCGGGAACACATCCCGGAGGTGACCGAGATCCACGATGTCACTGACCACACGGCCGGTGCGAACCCATACTTCAGTCAGTGATACCCGTCTCGACCGATAGTTCTCGCGGCGTGCCCTCCAACCTAACTGGGCGATCGAGCCAGCTTCAGCTCATCCTGCTGTGGCGGCAGTGTTCCATGTGCTTCGCCCTGGCTCTTTCTCTGGGAGCGTTCCTCTCGGGACCGCTGCACTCGCAGGGGACCCCAAACGCCTTGGCAGGGGCCGCCGTAGGACCGGAACGAGGAACGTTACTCGTGGCCGGGGGCGGGGCCTTGGGTCCGGAGATCTGGGAGACGTTCGTGCGATTGGCGGGTGGAGACGAGGCCAAGATAGTTGTGATTCCGACCGCCGCCCCGGACGAGGACCTTCCTGATGGCTGGCGAGGTTTTGACGCCCTTCGGGCCGCGAGTTCAAGCGACCTGTTCATCCTGCATACGAGGGATCCGCTTCAAGCCGATGTTGAAGCATTTGTGGAACCACTTCGAGAGGCAACTGGGGTCTGGCTCCCCGGTGGTCGTCCATGGCGTCTCGTAGATGCCTATCTGCACACCCTGGTTCATGAGCAACTTTTCGCTCTGCTCGATCGGGGAGGAGTCATAGGAGGGACTTCGGCTGGCGCCTCGATCCAAGCCTCATTCTTGATTCGGGGAGACCGCGAGACGAACCGGGTCGTGTACTCTCCGGACTATCCTGAGGGCTTCGGCTTTCTCGAGCAGGTCGCGGTGGATCAACACCTTCTTGCGCGCGAGCGGGAACAAGATCTCTGGGGTGTTTTGTCGCTTCGTTCGGAACTGCTCGGGATCGGCCTTGATGAGGGAACGGCGTTAGTCGTCCGCGGCGATCGAGCAGAGGTCATTGGCGAGAGCCAGGTCTTGGTCTATGACGGTTCTTCGCCGTTAAGGGAGCCCAGTCGATTCGGTGCTGGAGCCATCTTCAACCTCGGCTCCCGTGGGAAGGTCGGAAGCCCCTCCCTCCTCACGACTCAGGGAGTCGCTCAGGACGGGGACCTCTAGTCCGGTCATTGGGTCCTCTCCGAGCAGTCCTTGCAAAACCGGCGCAAGCTCGCGCAGAATCTGCGCGGGCAGCGCGCTCGTGAACCAATAGTCATCCGCTGCCGCCCCGGGCACATATGCGGTCACGACCCCATACAATCGGTCCTCTACGAAGAAGACGAGGGTCGAGGTCCGGTTCACGCTTCGGGATTCGACCAAGGTCCCACCCGGCCCGAAGGTGCGATACCGATTATCTCCCGTTCCGGTCTTGCCCCCGACCTTGAGCGGTTGACCATCTGGCCCACGGAGCACCTTAGGGAGCGAGTCATGCCGGCCGAGGTCGCTCACGTGCTCCGCGAGGCAATGATCAGCGTGGTAGAAGAGGGAACTGCGCGAAGAATGAACGGGGTGCTTCCTTTGCGGACCATCCGGCTGTCAAATGGGGTCCCTACGGCGAAGTGCAATTCCGGTAGTACGTAGGCCTGCGCTGAGAGAGCATGAGGCTGAGGACCTCTCGATAAACCGTCCCTTTGCTTCCGGGCAATGCTTCCGAGTGGGCGGGCGACGCGAACGTTCCTCGAGAGAGTTCAGAGGCATGGCTTGAGGAGCCCATGGCTAGGACACGGTTCACTTCATCAAGTTCGCGACCGTACCATGCCCAGAGACCATCCCCCAGACCGGTGATTTCGCCTTCGCCCCGCTGGGCAGCTAGTGGAACAGAGTTCAGATAGTCGAGTACGATCTGGCGCCTCGCGGTAAGGGTCTGGGGCCCACCGAGATAAGCCCTAAGTGAAGCGGAGGCCATCTGGGCGAGCTTGTCCTTCGGTGACGATGTAAGACCATCGGGCGAGTGTCGGAATTTCTCGATTTGGGTGGCGAGCGTACTCGCTCCCGCGATACTCCCTTCTCGGCCGAGGGCACGGAGTCCTAGTTCGGCGCTGCTTCGAAGGAGCCGCGGCCATTCGACCGCTGGATTCTTGAGAGGCCGATCCGGATCCAGTAGGGTTCGGTTTTCAACAAAGAGAAGGGTCTCCCAAACCACTCTGGGAATCGACTCGAACGAGGAATAGGCCCGCACCGGAAAGCGGGCCTCAAATAGCGACTCGCCCTGACGATCGATAATCGAGAGCCCGGTTTGAGACTTCTCGCGGTATATGGGAAAGAGGCTCCATTCCCCCACCAGCGAACGGTACCGATAAGAGGCCCTGGCCTGTTCAACCAGATCGAAGCCTCTAACCGAGGCGCTCTCGATCATATTCGGAAGGCGTGAGTATCCGACCCGCTGATCGTAGGGACCGGTCGGAAAAGAGATTTCGGGGGACGGACCCGGACGGACCTGCCAGGAGATCTCGGCCGCCAGAGAGCTGAACCAGCGAGACTGAAGGGTCGAAGTCCGCATCTCCCAGATCGCCGCACCACCGACAAGCGCCGTTGCAAGCCCCAGACTCAACAGGAAGAGGGAGCCCAGACGGGATCGACCCGCCCTGTTGGTCTCGTTGTTGAGAAGGGCCTTCATGTCTGGTTTGGTTCGTGCCCCCACTAGAGGTCCGGAGTCGAGCCTCGCATGGAACGACGATCAAGCCTCAGCAGGCCTAACAGGCCTGGGAGGCCTTACCTGAATGATAACCAACCCGGCTCGGGGATGGCAGCACGTTGGGTAACCGATCGAGAGGGGGCGGCCCCGCTGGAGCCGGAGTGACTACACCAGAGCCGAGGCGAGATCGGGTTCTGGCGGGACTAGCGAGCGGTCCAACAATGCTCTGGAAGTGGCAGCCAGCTCGCCATCGGTCACTGTCTTCGAAACGAAGGCCACAACGGCCCCCGGGGCCCCGGGCCAGGAGACTTCTCCTTGTATGTACCCTGACAGGTATAGCACTCGCTGCGGCCCAAACTCTCTTTCGAATCGTTCGACGAGGGTGAATCCGCTCATCCCGGGCATGATCAGGTCGGCGATCAGGAGATCTGCCCCAGCAAATGACCGCGCCTTGCCGAGAGCCGCCTCTCCATCCGAGGCCTCGACCACGCTGTAACCCAGCCCTTTCATCGTCTTCCCGATGCTGGCACGCTCCGCAGAATCGTCATTGACGACCAGCACCCGTTCCTTCCCCGTGGGAAGAGAAACTCTCCCGTTCCCCGGTGCCACACCCCCCAAGTCGGTCCCGCTCCTCTCCTCCCTGGGAGCGGGAACCAATTGAAAGCCTCTACTGGGACTGCTCTCAAGACGGAGGCTGCCTCGCTGGGTCGATGGGTTCCGAGGCTCTTCGCGCCCCTCGAAAGACTGGGAACGTATGCCGGCGATTTCGTATCGATCACCCCCGCCTTCTCTCGCAACAAAAGCGGCTCGATCCGCAGCCGCCAGGAGCAACTCGAGTGAGCCCATTCCGGGATCGAACTCGGCAATTCCCGCAGAAGCGCTGACCTTACCCCAGGGGAAGATGTCGGCTCGCAGCTCGTCCTGAACGCGGGACGTGAAGGCAGCCGCACCTCCGGCCTTACAGCGTGAGAGAATGGAGACGAAATCCCTGCCGTTCCAGCGCGCCGAGAGGTCCATCCTACGAGTAAGCTCGGTTAGGATCGCTCCGAACCTCCGGAGGACCTGCTCGCCAGTCTGTCGGCCGAAGCGTTCGTTGATGGTATCAAAATCGTCTAGACTGAAGAAAACGACCGATACCGGTTGGCCACGGGCTGCCCCAGAAAATGCGGCGTCCAGGAACACCGCAGCGTGCCGATGGTTGGGAAGTCCGGTCAGAGGATCCGTAAGAGCCATCTCCTCGGCAACCCTCCGTTGCTGCTTCAGGACTTCTCCCAAGAGGCCGGCACCAACGCAGACGACGATGTAGGTCGCGACAATCCAGAGAAGCGACTCGTAGTTGGGGGTACCTGCGCCGAGTAGGAGTATGCCCAGATGAGTCGTCACAAGCGCGGCCATTCCGGCCGCAAGCCCGATCGATGCTCCCCCCCATCCGCGGTAGTACGTGAGGAGGAATGGGGGAAGCAGTGCGGAGAGCCACAAGAGAGTCCCCTGCTCCTCGGTTGCCCAATCAGGAGCTAGAGTCACGCCCATGACGGGAACCGAGAACGCCAGAACGGACAACAGAAGCGCCCGGAAGGGTACTGTCGCGGCCTCCTTATGGGTCCAAAAAGCGGTGGTCACGAGTCTCCTCCTCCAAGAAAGCCGCGCTGGCGACGGTTCGGAAAGAAATGCCGAACTGCGCCCGAGGGGCGCCCCGCGGCTCCGAAGACGTCAAGCGTATGGCTCAGGTACGTAGCCGAGCCTGCTTTTGTACGGCTTTTTTTCATGCTCATGTTTTTCTCCGGACCCTCACAGTGTCCTTCGGTTCGACTTCGAATTCGCCCTGAACAGCCCATGCGACTGTGACGCCCCCCATCTTTTGCAAGAAGCCTACCAGTGGGCCAATGGTCGGGCCCGACGCGGTCGAAGGAACGGACAAGTGCCTCCTTCGGTAGACTGCGGGCCAGTGTAAAGGCAGTCAGCAGCATCCACCCAGCTCCGCCAGGGGCATAGACTTGAAATCGCCCGACCCACGTAGCACCGGCGCTTTGGTCGGTCTTCGACCCTCGACGATCCCAGTTGCCGCGGTCCTCTGGCTTTCGGTGCTCGCGCTGGCCCTTCTGGGCCCGACGCGCGAGCTCCTCTTTCCGTCTCTGATCGCCTATACGACCGGCTTCGCGGCGCTTCTTCTTCTTTGGCGCGGACACTCGGAATTCCTGGACGATCCCCGAGTACTGCTCGGAGGAGCCCTTCTACTCCGGCTCACCCTCTTCCCCACTCTTCCCGATTTGTCGGACGACCTCTATCGGTACGTCTGGGACGGGTGGCTGAGCGTATCTGGGGTCAACCCGTTTCGGTTCTTGCCGTCCGCGACCGAGCTAGCGGAGTTTCAGGCTTCGGATTTGTTCGGCGAGATCAACTCACCGGATTTTCACTCCATATATCCGCCCCTGTCACAAGTTGTCTTCCTGGCGGGAGGCCTGACTTACGTCTTGGTCGGTTGGCCAGCCGCCGCCTTTGCAGTCAAGGCAGTCTTCTTGTTGCTCGAGATGTCGGGCCTAGCACTTCTCGCGGCTGCCATTCGAGCAAGCGGACTTCGCCCTCACGCGATGGCGCTCTACGCGCTGAACCCACTCATTCTCGTCACCCTCACTGCAGGGGGGCATTCCGAGAGTGGAATGGTCTTCGGGCTTGGGTTGATGGCGTACGGCCTAACGCGGAGGAGGAAAGCGCTCGCCTGGGTGGGCCTTGTCCTCGCGACTGCAGCGAAGGGAGTCCCTCTTCTCCTCGCACCATTCCTTCTTCGAACGCAGTTGCGGGAAGCCCCTCCACGGCATTTACTGAGTGCGATGACTCCCGGCGTGGTCCTGGGACTCTTCCTTTTCGCGCCTTTTTATTACCCTGGCATCATCTCCGCGCTCGCGTCTTCCGCAGATCTCTACGTTCGACTCTTCGAGTTCAACGCGGGTCTGTATTTCGCCCTCAAAGAGATCGCACTCTGGGTCACGGGAACGGACTGGGGTAAGACGATCGGCCCAATCCTCGGCGCCGGGTTCCTCGGCGGGACCGCTCTCATGTGGATCCGCTGGCCGATGCGCGAGGATGAGGATTTCTTCAGGGCGAGCCTGGCCGTGCTCGGACTCTATCTCCTGACCGCGACGACAGTGCACCCCTGGTACCTCTCATGGGGTCTAGCCCTGGTCCCGTTCACTTCGTTCCTTCGGGGCGCATGGATGTGGGCATCCTGGGCCGCGTTCCTAACTTATTTCGTATACGTAGGGCTCCCTCACAGCCTCCCAACCGCGGCGTTCTGGGGCGGCGTGGGCTTCTTTTTTGGGAGAGAGTTTGAAGCGCAGATCCGAGATCGGCTCCTCAGAATCGCTGGCCGTCGGAAGGCTCGACAGGTATCCACCCATCTGACCGGGACCCTCGTGTTGGATCTCGGGGCTGGGGAAGGGTACGTAGCTACCGCGCTGACGGGTCGAGATCGCCGATGCATTCTGGTGGACGTCGGCCCCTTCTTCAGAGTCCGGAACCCCCGAGTGGTTTACGACGGGCTGCACATTCCCGTAAGAGACCGCTCTGTGGATTCGGTGCTGGTCTCACTGGTTCTCCATCACGCTCGGGATCCAGAGCAGGTCATCCGGGAAGCGCTTCGGGTCACCCGAAAGAGGGTCGTGATAACCGAGTCCACGTATCGGTGGCAGTGGGAATGCAGACTGCTCGAGCTGGCTGACCGCTGCGCCAATCGCCTTCGTGGCTTCACCGGGAACACGTCGGCGGCCGAGCCTCTAGGCTTTCGGACAGTCGAGGATTGGAAGGCAACGTTCAGGGACGCGGGCTCAAACCTGATTCTTTCCGAACGGCTCAACGTGGTCGGACATCGACACCATCTCTTCGTCGTCGAGAAAGCCGATCCGATCTGATTGAGTTTCGATTTAGGGTTATAACGCCTAGAAGGGAGCAAACCCTCCGAACAGCTCTGCCCGAAGGCCTGATAGGGACGGAGCCCCCCCGCCCCTAGATCGGTCCAGAGCCTGGAAGAGGTCGTCCAAACGTCCCTCCAATTGGCTTCGAACCCCGGGATCCTCAGTGCCGATCTCCAGCACCGGATCCCTGGCTACAGCAGGGGTCCCAAGCGCGGGTGTGTATTGGATGTCGGCACTCCGTTCAACAAGGAATCCGTGAAGGCCCAACGCAGCGTCGGCGACGGAGCCGAGTTGGTCGTAGAGTTCTTGTCGAGCGCCGAGCGTGGCAGCATAACGATCGCGCAGATAGACCTCCAGATCCTGCAGCTGCTCGGGTGGCACGACCGAGGGACCAAGGTCTCGCGAAAGGACATCGAGGAACAGCGCTCGATCCAAGAGGCGCAATCCCTCCACAAGGCGCGCGTACGCATTCCAGTATTCCGGCACCTCGTCAAACTCGGCAGCGTTTGCCATGTAGAAGCCGCTCAACCAGGGACCAGGAGGGGCCCTAGAAAGAGCCTGATCAGCCCGTATCGAGTCCGCGGCTGCTGATACCGCTGGACGACAAGCTCCGCACTCCTTTGGGCAGCTCCCTCTAGCCCAATTGGTATTGGAAGCGACGACGCGCCGAACGCCGCCGCTAGCTGAGCGCCTGCGTCATCCCCCGATCCATCGATCTCCGTGGCGCCCTGCTCGCCGCGTTGACCATCACCCAGAAGTATGCCAGCTCCAACCAATGCAATACCGAGCAGTAGCAGTGCGGCTAACCACTGCCACTCCTTTGGCGCCCGCCGGATCGCCCAATGCCGCCTTGCGCCGACAGGGCTCAGGTGTTGACGCGAACCGCTTCCCCCCCCCTACTCCAACCTCTTCCTCGCCAACCGTTGGGGTAAAAAGACCTCCGGCGGACCGAGGGGTCATCCAGTCCTTTACAGCAGGCGAGTCCTCCACGACCGGCGGATCGTTCGCGGTGACTCGGCTTTGATCGGGTTTGCGATCGGGTACCGTGCGCTTGGCGGCGCCGACTTCCTCGTCGACGAGCGCCACCTCGCCTGGGGGCGTGAGGGTGAGTCCGAGTTCGAGTGGATCGGGCTCTCCGTCTGGTGGGGATCCAACACTTCCTGCGTCGGCGGACTCCGCTGATTCGGGACCCCCACTCTTTTCCGACGCCAAAGAGATATTTGGTGAGACCTCACCGGGCACACCCATCGGGCTCTCGACCTCAGGTGGAGTATCCCAACCTGGAGGAAGCTCCACGCCGTCACGCCGCATCTCGTCGAGGATGAACTGGACTACAGAAGCCTTAGAGGACTCTATCCATGCGCCGGTGCTCCCGTCATACAGCGGTGTCTCCGGCTCTAGGTCTCCCCTCGCCACTCGCCGCGCGAGCGCCTCTACGGAGCTGATCGGCAGTTCGGCACCGTCTTCCAGGCGAATCCGGAATCGGGGGGTAGAGGAGGACTCGCCCATCAGGTTAATTCGCCAAGCTGCCTATCAAGTGTCGAGAAACGAAAACCCCCGGGAACGGCGTCGGACCCCCTGGTTGTTTACTGCCTCCAAAGCATAGGTTGACAGTTACGCAGAGGACAAGTGACGACCCCGTGGATCTGTCTTCTGCGACTGGGTCCCTGAAGGCAATCGTGCGCAATGCGATCTGGAGTGACTGGCATGACCTCCCTAAGACACCGACGAGTCCCGAACGCCTTGTCCGGCCTGGCGCTCCTTGCTGTTTGCGCGTGCCAAGTCGGCGAAGAGACACCGTCCAGTATCGTCGCTAGATCGATCGAGCTCTATGGGGGAGACCTGTTCAAAGAGAGCCGGATTCGATTCGATTTCCGGGGAGCCCCCTTTGAGGTCGTGCAGGATGGCGGACGCTATCGGTATCAACGAGTCCTCACCGACTCAGTGGGGGGGACCGTTACCGAGGTCATGGAGAATGAGGGCAGCTGGGCTGAGATCCGGGGAACCCGTGTAGAGCTGAGTCCGGATCAAATCTATGAGCTGGAAACGGCAGTGAACTCGGTTGTGTACTTTGGGTTCCTTCCGTTTCGACTCGACGACTCGGCCGTGATCCTTTTGGATCTGGGAGACGCTGTGGTCTCGGGAGAGCGGTATCACAAGATCGAGGTCACCTTCGAGAGGGAGGGAGGAGGTGTCGACTGGGACACTCGTTTCGTTTTCTGGATCCATGGAGACACGGCAACGCTCGACTACTTCGCGTATAGGTATTCTAGGGACGGAGGTGGAGCGAGGTTTCGCCGTGCGGTCAATCGGAGAGAAGTGGGTGGCCTTCTCATTCA
This sequence comes from Longimicrobiales bacterium, assembly GCA_965215925.1. Taxonomy (GTDB): domain Bacteria; phylum Gemmatimonadota; class Gemmatimonadetes; order Longimicrobiales; family Gaopeijiaceae; genus JAAXGI01. Next base: position 1,601,041 of record CBDCEQ010000003.1, read on the forward strand.
GGACTACGAGAACTATGCGGGCACCCCAGAACCAGACGACATCAGTGAGTTCGATCGAGCCTTGGATCAGGGTGCAGTCGAGCTTCTCTCAATGGTGGAACTCGAGGACGTGGAAGTCATTCCGGTTGTCGATTTGACCAGGAATGGCGGATAGCCTCAAAGCCGTACTACGCTTGACATCCGCAGGAGCAGGGGTCGATGATGACTCCGTGAATTGCGTTCTCGTTCACACTCGATTAGATACACGCCGCGTTCGGGAGCTGGCTTCGGCGGTCGCGTGTGCGCGGTTGATTCCATCGGGAGGAGAGCACGGCATGAGGGCACGTTCAGATTCGACCGGGCAGAGGATCGAGGCGGTCGTGACGGCTCTCGTGGCCGTCGCCCTCTTCGCATTCCCGGGATCGGCGTCGGCCCAGCAACCCGGCGACCTGGAAGAGGTGACGTTCGCGGGAGATGTCGCGGTGATCCTGCAGGACAACTGCCAGGTCTGTCATCAGCCGGGTGCGATCGGGCCTATGTCCTTAATGACGTATGAAGAGGTTCGGCCGTGGGGCCCAATGATCAGGGAGCAGGTTATCACCAGAGAGATGCCCCCCTATCACTATGACACCGACGTCGGGATCCAGAGGCTCAAGGAGGACAAACGCCTTTCAAAGGAAGAGATCCAGACGATCGTGACGTGGGTAGATGCGGGGGCACCACTCGGTGATCCTGCGGATATGCCCCCACCGGTCGAGTGGCCGGAGGCCGGAGCTTGGCGGTTGGCCGACCAATTGGGTCCGCCCGACCTCGTGATTCCCTCCGCTCCTTACGACCTGCCCGCAGTGGGTCAGGATATCTATTGGCAGCCGGTCGTCCCCACTGGGATCACCGAGGAGCGGTGCATCAAGGCAATCGAGACCAAGCCGTCGGTCGCAGGTCGTGCCATCACACACCATGCGAACTCAACCTTCCGGGTCGGAGCGCGAAATGGGGACATGAGACCGGTGGGCAGACTGTCTGAGTACGCGCTGGGAAAGCTCGGCGAGATCGTGCCCTCAGATGCCTGCCGCACGGCTCCAGCGAATTCATACGTGGCGTGGGACATTCACTACTACCCCTCGGGCACGGCTGTGGCGGGTGACCAGGTCGAGATCGGGCTATGGTTCCATGATGAGGATTTCGACGCGGAGGCCTCGTTCAATCAGAACCTCACGCTCTACTACCTCGAAGGTGGCGACTACGACATTCCACCACACGGAACCCTGATGACCCAGGGCTTTCACTCGTTTGATCATCCAGTGCGCGTCGACAGCTTCCAGCCACATGGACATCTGCGCCTAACCGCGATGTCGTTTGAGATCTTTTACCCTGAAACGGGTCGACGCGACATGGTAAGCATGATTTCCAACTGGAATCCCGGATGGCACTTGAGTCACCTCTATGAGGATGACGTTGCTCCGCTCGTGCCGGCCGGCGCGGTGCTCGTCTTGACGGGATGGTACGACAATACGGCCGACAACCCCCACAATCCGGATCCCGACCAATGGGTGGGTACGGGTCAACGCACGGCCGACGAAATGTCACATGCGTGGCTGGCTGTGACCCACCTCGACCAGGAAGGATATGAGCGCCTTGTTGCGGAGAGGCAGGCGATGCGGGGTAACCGGCGTGCCGGCTTGAGCGGCGCACGATAGTTCCGCTTGCCTAGCCCGTTGTTCGTCCAAACGAGGTATCGATGCTCTGCGTTGCTGGGGGTTCTTGCGGCCGGGACCGTCGGAGCGGCGTTCCCTGCCCCCTCCGAAGGTCAGCTTCCGGGATTTCCTCTGGCGCCGCTTCGGCCGGCAGGTGATCTCGTTGCGCCCTTCTTCGATGGCTTCTACACGAACCCCGATGGGACCTACACCCTCTCCTTCGGATTCATGAATCGGAATACGGAAGAGCTCGTTGATATCCCGCTTGGCGCGAGCAACTTCATTGAGCCGGCGGAGTTCGATGGCCTGCAGCCCACCCATTTCCCCACCGCTTTCCGTGGCGGCTTTAGCGGGCGCCGCGAGCGCGGAGCCTTTGCCGTGCGAGTCCCGGCGGACTTCCGGGGCCGAGACGTCGTTTGGACGCTGAGCCACGCCGGGCACACTTACTCCGTTCCAGGACGTGTGACTTCGCCCGCCTACGAGCTTGGCTTCACTCCCGCCGGGTCAGGGTCTTTGCCTCCGGCAATCCGTTTTGGGGACGACAGCCGAACCTCGACAGGCCGAGAGGGCGTATACCGAGACCCGGCGACGGTGGCCATGGCGGTGGCGTTGCCGCTGAGCGTCTGGGTACAGGACCGAGGGGAGCGTGAGAATGACCGGCGTGTTCCGGTTAACGTCAGTTGGCAGAAGCATCAGGGACCAGGGCGAATCGAATTTGATGTCGTGACCGAAATGGTCGACTCGGCAGGATGGGGCGAATCTCGCACGGTCGTCACCTTCCGCCAGCCGGGCGAGTACATACTTCGGGTGCGGGCCGACAACTTCCGAGCTCCTGACAGCGGGTTCGATTATCAGTGTTGTTGGTCAAACGCGTATGTACGGGTGACAGTCACCCCGTAGACAAGCCCGCGCCGCGTAGCCAAGTCGGCGGCTTTCCCCCCTGTTTCCTTGATAGAAGTCATACTTGACACACCATGGATTCGCATGAAATCTTTAGGGCGGTGCGTCAGATGAAAGAACAGTGGGCTAGCACCCACGTTTTCTTGGGGGAATAACATCATGGTATCGACGAACCTTCAACGTTGGACCTGCCGGAGTGCCTTTGCGGCTATAGGTCTCCTGCTTGCCCTCTCGGGGCCGGTGGTCGCCCAGGACGTGACCTTCACCGCAGACATTGCGGTCATTCTCCAAGAGAACTGTCAGGTTTGTCATCAGCCTGGCGCGATTGGACCGATGTCGTTCATGAGCTATGACGAAGTCCGTCCGTGGGCGCCTATCATCAAGGAAAAAGTCGTCACTCAGGAAATGCCGCCGTATCACTACGACACAAATGTGGGCCTCCAGGAGCTGAAGTCCGACGCGCGGCTCACTGCCGATGAGATCGCGACCATCGTAGCATGGGTAGACTCCGGAGCTCCTCTCGGCGACCCGGCGGATATGCCACCGCCAGTGGAATGGCCGGATGCCGCGGAGTGGCGTATGGCCGATCGGTTCGGCCAGCCCGATCTCGTGATCGCATCCGATCCATATACGATTCCCGCGAATGGCGGTGACTCTTGGTGGCGTCCTCAGGTCGAGACGGGGATCACTGAGGAGCGGTGCATTAGGGCGATCGAGACCAAGCCATCAGTGCCGGGACGTCCCTCGACACATCACGCGAATTCTCAATTCATGGTTCAGGACGAGAACGGGGAATGGGAGTCCTATGCGCGGCTCTCTGAGTACGCCCTAGGGAAGCTAGGCGAGATCATCCCTGAGGGAGCTTGCCGGAAGGCGCCGGTGAACTCCAACGTTCGTTGGGATATTCATTATTACCCGATGGGGGAAGCGGTCGTGGGCGACCAGGTCGAGGTTGGGATCTGGCTCTACCCCGAGACCTATGTGGCGGAGTATGAACAGGACCTCAAGTCCTACCCGGGCGAGGGCGATATTGACCTGGCTCCACACGGCACTGCGATGACGCAGGGATTTCACTCGTTCGACCATCCGGTCCGGGTCGACAGCTGGCAGCCACACGGGCACTTCCGCCTCGCCGCGGCCTCGCTCGAGATCTTCCACCCCCAGACGGGTGAGCGGGAGCTGGTTTCGATGGTCAGCAACTGGACTGCATACTGGCACTTGAGCCACGTATATGAGAATCACGTAGCTCCCCTCGTTCCCGCCGGCTCAGTCCTGGTGTTGACCCACTGGTACGACAACACCGAGGACAACAGGAGCAACCCCGATCCTACTATCTACGTCGGGCGGGGCAGTCGTACCACCGACGAGATGTCGCACGATTGGATCGCCCTAACCCATCTGGATGCAGAGAGCTTCGATGAGCTCGTCGCCGAGCGGGAGGCGTTGGAAGAGCTTCGCAACACCGCGGGAGGTTAGCGGTTAGACGATCACTGACACACGGTAGGTGGGGGGGTCGGAGGGCTAGCGGTTCTGCCTTCCGGCCCCCATTTTTTGTGCGATCCCTTCCCAGCAAGAGACCTCGGACCCCTTAGAGGAGGTCCAATGCAAAGACACCTAGCCGCCTTTAGCCTCACACTCCTGACCATCCTCCTGGGTTGGGTACCCGTCGAGGCGCAGCGCTACCCACTCGCGCCCAGGGTGAACTCCGGCGAGAACATCCACCCCTTTTTCGAGGGTTGGTACACGCTCCCGAACGGATCGAAGGTTCTCTCATTTGGATACTTCAACAGAAACCTGGGGGACAATGCCGTCTACATCCCGCTCGGTGAAGACAACTTCCTCGAGCCAGCGGAGTTCGGTGGTCTACAACCAGAGTGGTTTCCGATCCGGAGAGAGAGAGGCGTGTTCGTAGTCCATCTCCCACCCGACTGGCCCCTCGACCGGGAAGTGATTTGGAGCTTCCGAAGCGGAGGGCAGCTGTACTCCGTGCCCGGATCCTGGCGGACCGAGGCGATGGAGCTTACGACCAACTATGCAGCCATGGGAAGCCATCGCCCCTTCCTGAAGATGGATGCGGATGGAGAAGAGGGGTTTGGAATCATTGACCCTGTCTGGGGAGAGCCACGAACCGCGAGAGTTGGGGAACCCCTAGAGTTGACCGTCTGGGCCAGGGATCAGTTGGCTCCCGACACCAGGGAAGAGGTCGCAGTGCGAGTCGCAATGTGGGGACACCAAGGACCTTCGCTACCTGCAGTAGTCGCCGAGCAGCCTGAAGTTGCGGAAGACGCGGAGGGCGTGGGAGGTCGAGGCAGGGAAACAGACCGGCCGAACAGCGTGCTGGTTCCACTCGAGTCAGACGGAGCGGCGAACTTTACGGCTACCTTCGACCGGCCCGGGCAGTATCTCCTACGGGTGACGGTCGACAACCACGGCGCAGTGGATAGTTCACCGGGCGACCAGTGCTGTTGGACAAACGGGTACGTAGAAGTGAGTGTCTCCCCGTAACCTTCCGCTGCCGTTCTACCACCCACCCCCTGGGTACGGCTGAGATTCCCACCAAGCGATGTCGGGGCGATGAGACCAAAGAATCCCGCGGATCAGGGATTCAGGTTCGTCAGCCACCCTATCGAGTAGGCCGATTGCTGCAGCCCTCGTGAGGGGTCCTGGATCCTGACTGGCCCAGGCCTCCCGAGCTCCCTCCCTCGAGCCCTGTCTCTCCCCTGTGTTGTTGGCTGGCCTTGGGTCCTCCGGCTCGAGGCCAGATACCGCATCAGCGGTCTCGGATCGAGCGAGAGCCTGATCATCGATCGCCACCTCGTCCGTACCTTCCCCTCCACTTTCCCTCTCCGCCTGCTCGCTGGGCGGAAGAAGCGCGTCGAGTCTCCGTTGCGCGAGAGCCAGATTCCAACGAGCACTCTCATCGCTTGGATCGAGGCGGAGGGCAGCCCTGTTGTTCTCAACCGCCCCGGCCAAGGTGCCGGCAGCAACTTGGGGTTCCAACGGACCCTGGACTGCGGTGAGGAACCGATACCCGAGGTTATAGAACCCTCGCTGAGCGGCATTTGGATTCGTGCCTTCGGTCGCGGCGCGGAGATGAGCCTCCGCGGAATCGGGATCACTCCCGAGAAGCGCAGTACCGAGATTGTACTCAGCCCCTACAACGCCATCGCCCTCTTCTTCGGTGTCGCGATAGATTTCCGCCGCCGCGGTAGGATCGCCCGCTCGGTAGAGCCGGTTGCCGTGCTCGAGGCTCTGACGGTCCTCCCATAGAAAGAGAGGCACCAGAAGGGCCGCGGCCACGAGGGCAGCCACGGTCGTGCGGCCATCGGAGGCCCAACCGGCTTTCTTTGGAACCTCGTTCATCATGCCAGCTTCCTGGTACGCGTGGACCAACGCCGCGGGAGGGTCATATCGAGCAGACTCTCTATCACGATAAAGATGAGCGCCCATCCGCCCAAGAGAAAGGAGACGTCGTACCGAGCCCAGATCGGAGCGTCGACGCCGGGGTTTAGTTCGGCGATCAAACTGGGTTCCTGTAGCTCTCCCCGAAGCGCCTGCAGGTCGCTCTCGCTATCGGCGCTCGCGTACTGCCCACCCCCGGTCGCCGCTACCTCACGAAGCAAGGGTTCACGAAGCCGGGTCATGCCGCGCGCGCCACTGGCATCCACCACGGGACCTCCCAGCTGATAGGTGCCGGCGGGCATGATCATGCCCGCCCCCGAGGCGGTTCCGACTCCGACCGTGTGAATCCCAATCCTCGCGTCTCGGGCCAATTCGATAGCGGCGGCCACACCCTCCTCGTTCTCGCCGGTGTCGCCGTCGGCGATCAGCACGATTAGCCGTTCGCCCATCGCCTCCGGAGCTGGTCCAAGGTCCCCGAAGATTTGCCCGGATGCATCGGCCGTATCGGCGGTAGTCTCACGCTCTAGGAGCGCGACTCCTTCTTCGATTCCGACCGAAAGGAGCGTGCCCGGGTCCAGCGCGCTCGCGATCGTCGGTGTCACTCCAGCGAGCAAGAAGCGGAGGGCATCGTGGTCGTGAGTGGGCGGGGCAAGGGGGTATCCTGTACCGGCAAAGAGCAGAAGCCCTACCCGGTGGTCCTCCAGCGCTTCCAGGAGTTGAACAGCCACGGCCCCAGCCCGCGCTACCCTTGTCGGGGAGACATCGGCAGCCTGCATCGAAGCGGAGACATCTATGGCAAGGATAACTCTCTTGACCGGCTCGCCGGGCTCTGGTGCTTCGGACCAACGCGGTTCCGCAGCTGCGAGCGCGAGCGCCAGCCCGCTTACTCCCAGGAGCAGGGTCCGCTCGATCCTGAGTCGGTACAAGTTAGACCGCGATAGCCTGCCGACTGCCCTCTCGCCACCAAGAAACTTTGCGAGCCGGCGGCGGCGTCCCGCATGACTCCACAGCCCAACCAACACGAGCACGGTTAGAGCCACGCCAAGCTGTAGCAAAGTGGGATCCAGCAGCATCATGGGACCAACCCCCATCGAGATCCTCGGAGCAATAGCTCAGCGCCCAACAAGCCCAGACCCAGGAGGAAAAACCATGCGCGATCCGAGTGCCGGAGCTCCCACTCCACGAGCCGCTGAATTGGGGTTTCGATGCGATCGATCTCTCCGTAGATCGAGTCCAACGTCGCGGGACTAGAAGCGCGGAAATACTGTCCGCCGGTGAGGCCCGCCAGACCCTGCAGCACGGTTTCTCGCTCCGCTGCAAGCCGCCGTCTCCCAATCGAAGCCCGCGGACCGAGAGACGATTCCTCAGGAGAGAGAACACTAATCGCGTGGATCCGAACGTCCAGCGCGGCAGCGGCTCGCGCCGTCGCAAGGGGAGGTAGTTCGACTCCGTTGTGCGCCCCATCCGTCAGGAGCACCACGACCCTCGGTTCACGCTCCGACTCGAGGAGTCTCGCGATGGAGGTTAGCACGGCACCAGAAATGTCGGTTCCGTCACGAACAAGCTGAATCTCGAGGGACTCGACGCCTTGAGCGATCAACTCGGGATCGTTGGTCGGTGGGACTCGGGTGAGGGCTTCTCCGCCGAAGCCTATGAGGCTCAGCTCGTCGTAAGGCCGCCTGCGGGCGAAGCGCACCGCCGCTTCTCGAGCCACCGAGATCCGGCTCGTCCTTTCGCCCATATCCTCTGCCAACATCGAGCTGGAGAGGTCGACCACCAGCCCCATGCCCTTTCCCTCGGTCGCAATCTCTTCGATCGTTTCGATGCGACCCGGTCCCGCTAGTGCGACGATCAGGCTCCCGAGCGCGAATGCTCTCAGCAACTTCGGGGCAGTAAGAGTGATGGCCGACTTCACCCCGGACCACCGCGGTCGACCGGCCCGAGGATCCCCCTGGGTGTACAGAACACCGCGGCCCGCCCTCGGCCAAACGAGCAGTCCCCAGATAGGCAGAACAGCGAAGAGAGAGAGGACTTCAGGGCGAGAAAACTCGATCGGTATCAAACCTCAGGCATGCCCTCAATCCAGTTGCGGATCGTCATCCAGTGGCCCTCTGCGGTCTCTATGTCTGGGCGATGCTCTCCGAATTTCACCCACTCGGCAATTGAGACGCTCGAGGCGAGGTCCTGAACTGGCTCGGGACCCCAGCGGGCCCTGATCCTGCTAAGCAACTCGGTACTCGTCAGAGCGGTACCCCACTTCGGTGAGTCCTGCTCCGAGAACCGCCTCAGTGCTCCGGTCGAACCCTCGTAAAACGCGATGAACCGGCCCTCTCTATGCCAGCCGAGAGCCCTTATTCTATCAAGTTCGTCGAGCGCCTCCCGTCGCGGAGATCGGCGTAACGTCTGACCGTCGTGAGCAGCAGCGCTCGCCACGCGTGAACGGGAAATAACAAACCATAGGACTAGGGCGCCTGCGATGATCGAGAGACCGACGGCAGAGAGGAACCAGATGCTCCACTGGCCACCGAGTACATCCGCCGGTGGTCGTGGACTGAGATTGTCACCTGCCTCGGCCAATGCTGAGAGCGGAGCGATTTGAGTGGCACCTACCAGAATCTCGAGTCGTCGCAGTCCGAACCTCGATGCCGGTCCCGCTTCATCCAGAACGCTGACACTCCGCGGTCCACTTGCCTCATCGTCTAGCGCCGGACGAGTCAGAAGCTCCAATGACGGAAGATCGACTCGCCCATTCAAGAACCCCATGACTGGATATCGCGCCCGGACGTCGATCGAGTCCGCGGGGCCCGGGGTCTCGCTCCAATCTCCCGATCGAGCCGAGACCGATGCCGCGGCGGGAAGAAGTGTATCCGGGACAAACGTAACCAGCCCTGGCGCGATCCTGACAGTAAGTTCCAGTTGAAACACTTGGCCAAACTCCGGCGCCTGGGGGTCCAGTGTAAACGCGACCAGACGGGCGTCAGGCGGAGGTTCTTGAACAGGTTCGCGCGGCCAGTACCATCCTCCAGCAGCGAGCAAGAGGGCAAGGAAAATCACGCACCTCGCAAACCTCACGATCATCGGGGTGCTCCCCGCCGCATCCGAAAGAAGGCGGAAAGAACACCGAGCGGATCTGTGGCGGTGTTCACATCGACGAGCTCAGCTCCCACCTCGCCCAGAAGGGCCGCCGTCTCCGCCTGAGCCCGGAGTACGCTGTGACGGTAGTGCTCACGTACCTTCTTGCGTCCGGTGTTGAGCGTGACCCGCCGGCCCGTCTCGGGGTCCGTCATCTCGACCCACCCGAGGTCTGGCAGATCAAGCGTAGCAGCGGTGACGAGTCGGATTGCGATCAGGTCGTGGGCGCCAGCCAACCTCAACAAGGCATCTCGAAACGGGGATGCCGGCCCACTCTGAATGAAATCACTGATGACGAAGACGGTCGCGCGGCCGGCGAGGGTCCGGCCCAGACGGTCCAACCCCGCGCTCAGGTCGGTTCCCCGCGCACGGGGCTCGTGGGAAACCAGATCGGCAAGCAGACCGACCACATGCTTTCGCCCAGATCCTGGGGGAACAAAATGTTCTACGTGGTCACTGACAAGCAGTAGAGCGATCCTATCGTTGTTGCGGCTGGCGGCAAAAGCTAGCGCCGCGGTGATCTCCGCGGCGACCTCTCCCGCGCTCCGTTCCCCGGGACCAAAGCGACCCGACCCGGAGACGTCGACGAGAAGAACGACTAGGAGGTCCCGATCTTCGACGAACTGGCGCACGTAGGGTGTGCCCCGGCGAGCGGTGACCTTCCAGTCAATCGCCCGCACGTCGTCGCCGACCTGATAGCTTCGAACGTGGGAAAACTCCAGACCTCGTCCGTGAAACACCGACGAGTACTCACCGCAGAAGAGTGAGTCGACTAGGCCACGTGTGCGAAACTCGAGCCGCCGCACCTCACGAAGTGTGTCAGTGGACGGAAGATCCTCGGCAGTACGTACGATCAACCGAAGAGCGCGCCTCCACAGGCTTCTCACCATGCGCGGAGCGTCCTCTAGGGAGCAGGCACCGCGGCGAGGAGCCGATCCACTAGCTCGTCAGGGTCGATTCCTCGGGCATCCGCCTCGTATGTGGTCCGCAAGCGGTGACGGAGCACGGGGTAGGCCATGGCTTTTATGTCGTCGGGAAGAACGAAATCCCGGCCGTTGAGGTATGCGAAGGCCCGGGCAGCTCTGGTCAGAAAGATACTTGCGCGAGGTGAAGTTCCAAATTCGAGAAGCTTCTCGAACTCGGCCAATCCGGCTTCGGCCGGTTCACGGGTGGCGATGACCAGATCAACAGCGTAGTCCTGGATCTTCTGGTCGACATTCACACCGTTGAGTTCGGTCCGCGCCTCTAGGATTTCTGGGGCGCTGGCAGCCCATTCACCGCGCTCTGCGACAGGATCCGCGGGAGGCGGCAGACGGTCTGGTGAAACGCCGTCCGGAGCGATGTGGCGCAGTCCAACACGCTCGACGATTTCTCGCTCCTCGTCCCGGGTTGGGTACTCGATACGCAGCTTCAGCATGAAGCGATCGAGTTGGGCCTCGGCGAGCGGATAGGTCCCCTGCTGCTCGATAGGGTTCTGTGTGGCGAGCACGATAAAGGGATTCGGAAGGGGGTAGGTCGTCCCGTCGATCGTGACCTGCTCCTCTTCCATCGCCTCTAATAGGGCGGACTGCACCTTTGGCGGCGCGCGGTTAACTTCGTCGGCCAACAGAACATTGGTGAACACCGGTCCCTTGTAGACACGGAATTCCCCCGTGCCTTGATCATAGACCGGAGTTCCAACAACATCACCGGGAAGTAGATCTGGCGTGAACTGAATCCGGCGGAACGAGGTGTGCAGGGCGCCGGCAAGAGACCGCACGAGCAGGGTCTTGGCCAGACCGGGAAGTCCCTCCAAGAGGACGTGACCTCCCGTTAGGAGCGCGACCAGAAGCCCCTGAATCGTCGCGTCTTGGCCTACCACTCTACGGTGTACGGACTCTTCCACGCCCCTTAGGAGCTGGAATCCTGCGGTCTCTGTAGGTATGGACACTTGAGCTGTGAGAATTTCGAGGTTGAAAAAAAGCCCGGGCATGTCTTGCGAGACCCCGCCGAGACGGGACGAGCCCAGGCCAATCGCCGCGCCATTGCGCCGGAAGGACGGTACGGGAGGGACTCAGATCAGGCAAGGGCCGGGGGGCACTCGCCCTTGTGCCCCCCCGACAACCCCGATATATAACGAAAGAAGGGCTGGAACCTCCGCTGGGCCCTCGCTGAGTATCTGTCGTACTTTGGTATCCCCTACGAGCGCTCGAGTGAAGTGTGCCGCCCTTGGTGCGAGGGCCTCAAGAGTAGGGCGACCAAAGAGCGTGCGTATGGATAGCATATACGAGGGTTCTCCTGTCCGGCGGCAAGAGGTGACTTGGCTCCAGTGAGAATCCTTATCGGGGCATCCGCACTGACCTTGGCGGTCGTCACGGGCGTCTTTTTTTCGACCTCGGGCGAACATCCTGTTCGTGGAGGTGCCGAGGAAGCCCTCTTAATGGCTCCCGCTAACGCATCGAATTATTCCGCGTTGGCGCTACGACAAGACTGTCCCCGAGGCTATATCAACCGACCGGAGCCCAACCCACACCGAAATTTCTATTTCACGAGGGGCGCATACAGCAGTGGGATGAGGGGCTGGGGTTGGGGAAGCTGGTCGGTTGACTTTCCGAAAGCCGACCGGCAGTTCCTCTACGTGATGGAGCGGACGCTGGGGTGGGATGTCTTTGCCTGCGAAAACCCGATAACCCTCGACAACCCGGACCTCCGACGCTTCCCCTTCCTCTACATGCTCGAGGTTGGCAGGATGGCCCTCACGCCACCCGAGGTCGAGGGACTCCGAAATTACCTGCTCGCTGGCGGTTTCCTGCTCATCGACGATTTTTGGGACACAAACGGATGGGCCAATTTTGAGCGGGAGATCGGCCAAGTTCTCCCCGGCCACAAGATTGAGGACATCCCGCTGGATCACCTTATTTTCCGGATCATTTACCCGATCGAGGAGATCCTTCAAGTACCGAATCAAAACGCGGGATCGACAGGTAACCCAGCCTACTACGGCGAGTGCTACCGAGGGGGCCTGTGCACACCGACGATCCGAGGCATCTTCGACGATGACGGTCGCCTTATGGTCATCATCGCGCACAACAGCGACCTCGGTGACGCCTGGGAGTGGGCTGAACAACCGAGCTACCCATACGATAGATCCAACTTCGCGTTCAGCTTTGCCTTCAATATCATCGCTTACGCGATGGCGTATTGAGGCGCGTTCGGGACGAGCGGTCTACCGTTTCCCTCGCACCCGCTCATAGTTCTCGATATACGCCTCTACCGGAGTGGCTCCGATCGCCCGGCCAATAACGTCGAGCGGGACCTGATCGAGCCTCTTGAATCGAATGCAGGACTTCCCCATGTCCAGCTTCTTACCGGCCAGCTGGTAATCCTTTCGCAAGCTGCGCTCCTGTACCGAATCTGAGTAAACACCCATGAGATAAACGGCGTAGTGGTTCTTCTGCGCCGCGAGCGCCGCGTATGCCAACGGTTTTCCATTGTATGTACTCGGATATCTTTCTAGCGGAATCTCATAGGTGATCATTCCCCACGTCATCGACTCGACGTATCCCTCAGGAAGGTTCTGGAGGATCACTGCCCGCACCGCGGCGACCACCGCCCGCCGGTCCTCAGGAAGTTCGGCCAGGTATCCTGAAACGGTCGCGGCGTTGCTCTGTACCATCGGCTCTTGGATTTGCGAGGTTTGAAAGGGCACTGTGGTCACAAAAGATAACGCCCACTCGTTCTCCCCAAATGAGTGAGCCCTCTTGATGTTCACGACGGGACCGGGCCAAACCCCCTGACCGCTGGCTGAAGACGAAGCTCAATGTCGAAAACTGCGCTTGCTTTCTGTCTGATCACCGGGCTGGTCTCGGCCTGCCGGCTAGGCACAGCGGCGCCGGAAAATCTGGAGCAGAACCAGGCATCCGTCTCCGCCGCGTTGGGGCAGCCATTTTGGCTGGATTATGGAGAGATGGCGGTTCTGGACAATGCGAATCTCCGGGTTCTATTCACGGAGCTCACGGAGGATTCGCGGTGCCCCACAGATGTAGTCTGCGTCTGGGAGGGCAGGGGACGAATCTCGATCGAGGTATTGATCCAATCCGATCCGGCAAGTTCAATCGCCCTTACCATCCCAGGAGGAACCGCAGACCCTTCTCCCTCAGCTCAGGCCGCCCGACTCCCCCCATACGAATTCGGTCTTCGGGACCTCCTCCCCTACCCGGTTTCCGACTCAGCGCCCGCCGTCGAAGACTATTCTGCTCTCCTCATCATCGAGAGGCTCCCCTAGGCCGTCGTCAATACGCCTCGGAATCGGTCTGCACGCACTTCATAGTTCGGAAAGATTCGCTCCAGCCGCGTCGCCCCAAGGTGGTCCTGAACGATCTCGCCGAATACGTCCCGGAAGTCTGTGGTCAACGCAAGGTCTCTTCGTTCATGAAGCTGCTCAGGCTCCAGGCCCGGCCAGTCTCCTAGTATGATGCCTCCGTTCACCCTGCCACCGAGCGCCAGCATGCAGTTCCCGTGACCGTGGTCCGTCCCTCCCGTTCCATTCTCGCTTACGGTCCGCCCAAATTCAGACATGGTCAGGATCACCACGTCTTCCATGCGGTCTCCGAGATCAGCGTAGAGTGCGGCAATTCCGGTAGAGAATTCACCGAGTCGGCGTGCCAGCACTCCCTGGACGGCGCCCTGGTTCGCATGTGTGTCCCAACCACCCAGGTCCGCAAAAGCAATCTCAACACCTACTTCCGCCTTGATTAATTGAGCAATCTGCCGAAGCGACCTTCCGAACACTCCGTCAGGGTAGGTGGCTCCATGCTCTGCTCGGTATCCCTGAGGGTCTACACGCTCCAGGACCCGCGCCGCCTCGAACCCTTCGTCAGCCGCGGACGTGATCTGATCGCCCTCGTCGGTTCGGTAGAGACGCTCAAATGCCCCACGACTCGACCCACTCTCTCCTGCCGAGAACCGCGCGAGATCCGAGATTGCCAGCGCGGGATGGCCTCCCTCCAACGACTTGGGGAGCGAGGACCCGAGCGCGAGTCCGCGGAGTGTGGGCACCGTTGCAGCCATCCCCAACTGACCCGCTGCGTGGTCCGCGGTATGAAGCTCGCCATCGGCGAGTATGCGACCTTGGCATCCCGAGCACGCGGTCTGTTGCAACACCCGATTCAGCCATCCGTCCTGTGTGTTCTTTTCGCCCGGAGTCGCAGTCTCCATGAAATCCTGAGCGTCGAAGTGGGACCGGGTCGGGTGCGGTGAGCCGACCGCATGGACCACAGCCATCTCATTTCGGAAGAAGAGGTCTCCCAGCTCTGCCATCGCAGGGTGGAGCCCAAAAAACCCGTCAAGATCGATCGCTGCCGCGCCGGAAGTGCCAACCTGCCGCGACGGGGAAGGGATAAGGGTAGTCCGCCGGGCCCTCGCATAGGCAGGATCGCCAAAGGGGACGACCATGCTCAGTCCATCGACCGCACCTCGTTGGAAGATACAGATCAGGGTCTTTCCGCGTTCACCTCCCCGAGTACCCCCGACGAGGGACCGGAGCAGAAACTCCGGGGGAAGCCCCATCGCCATCAGGGCCATCGCGCCCTTCTTCACGAACACTCTACGACCGATCGACATTTCGCCTCCTCGCTTTAGATCCTCTCAGCCTCGCGTCCGGTCAGTTGCAGGTGTGCGCTCTCCGAAATCGGTTGACACCTAGTGCCGCTGGAACGCGGGCGATCCAATGAGCAGTCCAAGGGCACGGGTCACCTGGTCGCGAGGACTCGCGAGCGATCCCTCTCCCTCTATCACGTCACGCACCGCACCTGCGACCATCTGAGTCCCCTCCCCGGGAAGCAGACGATCAGCGAGCAGCTCCACACCATCCTTCGCGGGGTCGACGCCCCTTAGCAGCCCAGATCCAACTTCAAACCTGAGTCCCCTGATTTCGCCTGCCGCAAACGACTCCGCGAAGTCCATGCGATTGATCATGGCCCCACCACTGACCCAACCGGAGCTTGTCTCCGGATATCCTGTAGGCGCCTCCGCCAAGTAGGGTCTCTCCCCCAGCGACGTCAGCACTTCGCCCAGCGCTCGGACGTTCACCACCTCCGTCTCGGTCGCGCGAACCGCACTCGCTATGAGCAGGAAGGGCGACTTCACCTTCGAGCCCCTCGCTTCGGGTGAGTAGAAACCGGGAGAGGTGAAGAGAGCCCTGGTCACCGCGGCCAGGTCCCCGTCTGTCTCGACGAAGACCGACGCGAGTTGATCGACCATCTGCTGTGATGGGTCGTCCGAAACGAAGCGCGTGACGAGCTGCGTGGCGACGTGGCGCGTGGTGGAAGGATGGGTAGCGAGCATTTCCAGGACTGCCAGGGCGTCATCCATCCCGCTGCTTCCGGGGAACTGATCTCCGAGCACGACCTTATCCCCAGGATCATGCATCTGCTTCCTGAAAAGGAACTCTAGGGCACCATCGTACGACGCGTTGTCAAGGAGTTGGACCACAGCGTCGACCGAGGCCGGGGCAGAGCCGGACATACGTTGGAGATCGCCCCGACGGAAGGGGGGGCGAGAGATTCCCCAGCCGGTGAACGCCCGCGCGACCTCGAGGACGTCGGCCTGAGTATATCCGCCATCAACCCCGAGAGTATGGAGCTCGAGAAGCTCCCGGGCATAGTTTTCGTTCAGTCCGCGTTCGGATGCTCTGGGTCGTTGGCGCTCAGCTGTTCTACGCCTCGCGACATCGCGGAGTCCAGGGCGCATCGGCTGGCCGGCCCGCAGTTCCTGCCGCCCGCGTAGACCCTGGATCGGTTGGCGCCGGTTCGGTTGCGGGGCAACGCTCTGTGCATTGTCCAGGTACAGTAGCATGGCCGGATGCATGGCCGTGGCCAATAGAAGATCGGAAAAGGATCCGAACACGTTCGGTCGGATCGCGCTCGATTCGTAGTCTGCTACAAGCCAGCGAAGCTGGTTCTTGCGGAAGTCGACGTTGAAGTGGTCGAACCAAAACTCCGTCATCATCTCCTCGAGTTGTCGCTCGGAGTGTGCGGCTCGTGTAAGCCGGGCGCCCGTTAGATCCTGAACGATTCGGCCCGGGTTCCGCTGGCGAAGCATCTGACGGGCTTCGTCGCGTTCCGCGTCGCTCGCCACGGAATCTTGTGCCACGCTCCTCAGTGCCCGGACGACTTGGTTAGGGGGATACAGCTCCAATAGCTCGGAGGCCCCCATCGTCGCGGCCACAAAACGCTCATCGATCAACCGCTCCACCTTGGTATCGGTGATCGCCCGTGGCTCGAGTTGGCGGTCGATCCACCCCTCGACACCGAGTTCCATGGCCTCCTCGATGTCCGCCGGACGAACACCGAAGGTGGCTCGTTGAAGCATGTGTATGACTCTGGCCCGGTCGCCCGCTAGCTCAGCGTCCGCTCCAGCTGTCAGGGAGTTGGGCGTGGACGGAGGGGGAGCAGGAGCCTGCGCCCGTGAGAGAACAGGCACGGCAACGGTCAACAGCGCCATGCCCAGGAGTAGGTGGAACGCTCGTCGGACGCGGTTTTCGTTGAGTCTTTTCATGGGATCTCTACTCCTCGGGGTCGATACATCGAGCCGCCGTTCCGGGACTCGCTTCTATCGAGATGACGCTGAAGAGAGGCTTCTCGTTAGTTACGCGTCGCACGTGGCATCGGTGAAATCAGGCCCAGCGGCACTAGGATGCCGAGAACCTGCCCTGGACTTGTCGGGGGGAACGAAACCGATATAGGTTTCTGCATTCGTACGATTTGCACCTCGTTTCTCGGGCACCGCGCCCCCTCCTTCACAACAGAACTCCAGCCTTTCGACACTCCCATCGGGAAGGGCTTCCGCCCTGCCGATGTCACCTTGATCTAACCCGGAGCCGACTCAGTGCCCATACTGCCTTCAGCCTCTGGGCCAAGCCTGCCATGAACCCCCGCGCCGTCATCGATTGCTCCACAGAGCGATTGTGGGGGCACTGCTTACGCTCGTTGCAGTTCCCGTGGCCGGGCAGCTCCAAGACGGATTGTCACAGGTCCCACAGGGCCGTCGGGCGATGACCGCTGAGCGACTATTCGACGGTGAGGAGATCCAGTTGGATGGGATCCTCGACGAAGCTGGCTGGGACCGCGCGGCACCGGCCACGGACTTCATCCAACAGGACCCTGATTTCGGAGGCACACCGACGGAGCGCACTGAGGTGAGGATCGTCTTCACGAGCGAAAGTCTGTATATGGGCGTGTCTGCTTTCGACTCCGAGCCCGACCAGCTATTCGGTAACACGATGAAGCGGGACGAATTCCTCCGTGCCGATGACCGGTTCATGTGGACGATGGACACCTTCCTCGACCAGCAAACGGGGTACTTCTTCGAGATGAACCCGTCCGGGCTCATGGCCGATGCGCTTTTGCGTCCTGGAGGGGGCAGCGAGCGCGCATGGGACGGAATATGGAATGCGTACGCACGCCGAGATGAGGCCGGCTGGACACTGGAGATCGAGATTCTTTTTCGCACTTTGAACTTCGACCCCAACGCACCCGCGTGGGGAGTCAATTTTCAACGAACGGTACGTAGAAAGAACGAAGAGATGCTGTGGACCGGCCACGAGCGGAACCAGGGTCTTCGCAGCATGGCGAATGCGGGGCTGCTATTTGGCATTTCGGAGGTGACCCAAGGCCACGGGCTCGACGCAAAACCGTTCGTCGCAAGCTCGACTTTCGAAGCCCCGGGAAGCGCCGATCCAACGCCGCGGAAAACAGAAAACGACGTCGGGCTGGACCTCTTCTATAACCTCACGCCGAGTCTCCGGGCGAACCTCACCGTCAACACGGACTTCGCGCAGACGGAGGTGGACCAGCGGCTGGTCAACCTGACTAGATTTCCACTCCGGTTCCCCGAAAAGCGTGACTTCTTCTTGGACGGAGCGCCGTTCTTCGATTTCGCTGCGTCCTCTGTTGAGCCGTTTCTGACGCGGCGGGGCGGCCTCGGACCTGGAGGGGCGCCCCGAGCGGTGGAGCCGTTCTTCAGTCGGCGGATTGGGCTTGGAACCGATGGGCTGCCCCAAGCTGTAGAGGGTGGCGGGAAACTGACCGGACAAGCCGGCGCCCAGGACATCGGTTTCCTTCACGTGCGCACCGGCCACGACCGCAGCACGGCAGGAGAGCCGGTTCTCGGAGAGGATTTCACGGTCATGCGGCTGAAACGGAGGGTTCTGACCCAATCGTTCATTGGATCGTTCTTCAGCCGCCGCGATGCTCGAAGTAGTGAAGGACTCGGCGAACTCTATACCGCGGGACTCGATGTGCGTCTTGCGACGTCAGCCTTCAGGGGATCCGATAACCTCTCCATGGATGGATACTTCCTTTGGACTACCGAACCGGAGGATCGGGGAGAGAACCTCTCGTACGGAGTTGCTGTCGAGTATCCGAATGACCGATGGTTCGGGAGCGTCGGGTTCAACGAGGTACAGCCGAACCATGAGCCTGCAATCGGTTTCACACCGAGAACCGGTTTCAGGCGATACGCCACCCAGGTCGGTTTCGGCCCACGCCCTCAGGACCATCCCTGGCTTCGTCAACTCACCATCGCCGCTGGTGCAGGGATTACCACAGACATGGCGAATCAGCTGGTGACTCGCGAAATCAGCTTCACACCTTTCCAGGTCCAGCTCCAGACAACCGATAGCTTCGGGTTCCACATCCTTCCCAGCTACGAGCGGCTCGAAGAGGACTTCGAGATTCACCCCGGCGTTCTGTTGCCTGAAGGTGCAGACTACATGTTCGCCCGCTACCGCTTCGATGTAGGCACCGCGAACCGGCGGCTCCTTGCGACCAACTCCAGCTTCGAGTTCGGTGAATTCTTTTCAGGTCACCGAAAAGAAGTGATCGTGAACATGGCGATCCGTCCATTCGTCGGAATGGTCGCCAACCTCGCGACGGAGTGGAATCGAGTAGATCTGCCAGAGGGGGAGTTCGAGACTCGCCTTTACCGCCTGACCCTCGACAACCAGTTCAATCCCTGGATCTTCGTGGTCAACAACCTGCAATATGACTCGGTGAGCGACAGGCTTGGCTGGCAGATCCGTTTTCGATGGGCGATCCAGCCGGGGAATGATGTCTACGTTGTCTATACTCAGAACTGGCTAGACGATCTCGTCGAGAATCGCTTCTTGACGCAGGATCGACGCGGAGCCGCCAAATTCGTCTACACGTACAGATGGTGAGATGCGCTGATGCGGCGCCAACCTAGCGGAGGTGACATGAACGACGGACCGAGCGTGACCCTGCGACAGGTCGGCGCGTCGACGGGAGAAGGGTTCGTGAGGGATCACTCCCTTTTTGTCGACCGACCGAAGTCAAAGGGGGGCGAGGACCGGGGACCAATGGGAGGTGAACTCATCCTCCTTGGACTTGGGGGCTGTTTCCTTAGTAACCTTCTCGCCGCGATTCGAGAGAGAGAGGCGCCAGTGTCAGACGTAGAACTAACGGTCTCATCCCAGCCAGAAGGCACCCCTCCCCGCTTCGCCAACTTCGAGATCAAGGTTTCGGCCGAGCACGACGATCCGGAGCTCCTCGAGAAGCTCGTGACGATCGCGGAGCGAGGGTGCATCGCCTCCAACACCCTGAAGCAAGGAAGCTCTATCGTGGCGGTTGTCGATGGCTAGCGTCGGTTGTCAGAAAAAGACAACTCGAGAGGGTGGTCCCGAGACTGCAGCCGCACCGCCTTAGGAGCACGGCCTCGGAACCCCATCCGTTGAGGGCGGGTTAAGAAGGGGCGGTACTGCCACGCACTCAACCCTTGGAGTGAGCATGATCATTCGCCGCCCACCCGATATTCCGTCATCTGAAATCACGCCGGAAGCCGTATTCATAAATCGGCGCAACTTCATTAGGCACGCCGCGGCGGGGACTGCCGCCCTGGCAGCGGCGCCGTCGGCGATATCCGCGCTCACCCCGACAACCCGACGCCAGGATCCCAATTTCGCCGATCTGGAATCCGAGCTGGGTGAGCCCGTCAACTCGTGGAACGACATTACGACCTATAACAACTTCTACGAATTCGGGGCCGATAAAGAGGATCCCTCCAGGAATTCGGGCTCCTTCAACCCGCTTCCATGGACAGTTGCGGTAGAGGGGCTCGTGAATAACCCCGGACAATTCGAGCTCAATGAGTTTCTTGCCCCACACCGGATCGAGGATCGGGTCTACCGCATGCGCTGTGTCGAGGCGTGGTCAATGGTGATTCCATGGCGTGGATTCCCACTGGCAGACCTAGTTCGGCGTGCAGACCCGACCCCAGGCGCGAACTTTATCGAGTTCACAACGATCGTGCGGGCCAACGAGATGCCCGGCCAGACCACGCGCATCCTCGAATGGCCCTATATCGAGGGGCTGCGTCTCGATGAGGCGATGCATCCCCTCACGATGCTCATTACGGGAGTGTACGGAGACGATCTACCGAACCAAAACGGTGCTCCTCTGCGTCTCGTAGTGCCGTGGAAATACGGCTTCAAGGGAATCAAGTCGATCGTAAGGATCCGTTTCGTAGAGGAGATGCCGAGGAACACCTGGTGGGACACGAATCCTCGGGAATACGGCTTCTACGCGAATGTGAACCCCGAAGTGGATCACCCCAGGTGGAGCCAGGCACGAGAGCGGCGGATCGGAGAGCTGCGGCGCCGAGAGACGCTAATGTTCAACGGTTATGCCGAGGAAGTGGGCAGTATGTATTCCGGACTCGACCTCACCCGCTGGATCTGAGGTCCTGGTTTTCTCCGATAATGACCGCCCGTACCAGCGTTCGTCGGCTAAAGGTCCTTCTTTGGATGTGCGCACTCGCGCCGGCCGCATGGATAGCAGCAGGCGCTTTTCTCGGTTGGCTCGGGGTCAACCCGATTGAGAAAGTCACTCACGTCACCGGGCTGACGGCCCTCATCCTTCTGCTCGTGACACTCGGGGTGACTCCCGCCCGCCGGCTTACGCACTGGAGTTGGTTGATTCAGCTTCGCCGGCCCCTCGGTCTATTCGGATTCTTCTACGCCTTACTGCATTTTTCGGTCTGGATGGCCCTCGATCTGGGATTTCAGCTGTCCTGGATCTCGGAAGACATCATGGAACGCCCGTACATCACGGTTGGCTTTACAGGCTTTGTGCTCCTCATCCCGTTGACGATAACATCGACCAAGGGATGGATTAGACGGCTGGGCCGCCGGTGGACGATCCTGCATAGGCTAGTGTACGTCGCCGCGACGCTAGGGGTCGTTCACTTCTACTGGCAAGTCAAAGCGGACACCCGGCTACCGCTCTTGTTTGGAACGATCTTGGCGGCCCTGTTGGTCACCCGCATCCCGAGCTGGGTAGCCAAGAGGCGGCGACGGAGAGTGGCAAGACCTGAGCCCGTCTCAATAGGCTGAGTATCAGCCGTTCACGTCCCTCTCCAAGCGGACCAGGGTCCCTGTCCAACCCGCCTCGTGGTGTTCGCGAACATCCTTCGATGGGAATCCTTCGTGGGAAAAGAGTAGCTGGGTTCGATCCCCTGCCCTCTCGACCTGGAACGTGACCAGAGTGTCCATGGCCGGCTGACCCTCCCAGTCCCACGTGTAGGCAACGGTTTGGTTCGGCTTGATGATGGTGAATTCGCCCACGACGATATGGGACTCTCCGGTCGGGGTCTTGAACTCCACCCGATAGTGTCCACCAACCTCACAATCCCATTGGTGAATCGTGACGTCGAAGTCATCGCTGGGCCCGAACCACCGTCCGATTGCCTCTCTCGAGGTCAGAGCCGTGAACACCGTGTCGGGCGACGCGGCTAGGTCCCGTTGCATCCGTAGCGCAATTCCCGTCTCACTGGTCATTTCTCTTCTCCGCTAGGTCGGTTGATCTCGTCTACGTATTCCGCAAGAGAGTCCAGGCTGGCCTCCCAGAATCTTCGGTGCCGGTCGATCCAATGTACCGCCTGCTCCATTGGCTCCCGCCGAAGCGTCAGCCGATGTTTGCGGCCCGCACGATGGCGCCGCACGAATCCCGCCCGTTCGAGCAACTTCACATGCTTGGTCACCGCTGGTTTGGTGATCGGAAAGGGACCTCCGAGTTCACCGACGGTTGCGGGACCCTGGGAGAGGCGGACGATCATCGATCTCCGAGTCGGGTCGGAAAGCGCCGCAAAGATTGCATCCATTGACGCAACGGAGATGGGTGGATTCGGATAGTTTACCATAAGGTGTACTATAGTCGAAGGCTCGACTCTGCAACCTTGACTTAGGATGGTGTGAGGCTCTGGAAAAACCTCGAGCGCTGTTCGAAATAGAACGAAGGGGCTAGGTGGGTCTCCGTGACTGACGGACACGAAGATTGAGCGTCACGACAAACATCGAGAATCCCATCGCGAAATAGATGTACCCCTTCGGGATGTGTAACCCCATTCCGTCGGCAACCAGCGAGACTCCGATCAAGAGTAGGAACGAGAGAGCGAGCATCTTTACCGTGGGATGCCGATTCACGAAGTCGCCAATCGCGTCGGCTGAAACCATCATGACGAGGACCGCCAACACCACCGCGATAACCATTACCGCAATGTCGTCGGCCATCCCGACCGCAGTAATCACGGAATCGAGCGAGAACACAATATCGAGTAGGGCAATCTGCGTGATGACTCCAGCGAAGGTGACGGTCTCTTCCCCTCCTTCCCTTCCTTCCTGCTCACCTTCCAGCTTCTCGTGAATCTCCCGCGTAGCCTTCCACAGGAGGAACAGACCGCCGCCGAGCAGGATCAGGTCACGGCCGGAGAATCCCCGATCGAGTAAGCGGAACAGGGGTTGAGTGAGCCCCATGATCCACACAAGCGACAACAGAAGAAGGATTCGCGTCCCCATCGCGAGAGCCAAACCAAGTCGACGCGCAGCGCTCTGACGCTTTTCCGGCAGCCGGTCCGCGAGAATCGTGATGAAGACGATATTGTCGATTCCCAAGACGATCTCTAGCACGGTGAGCGTTGCTAGAGCGATCCATGCTTCGGGAGCGGAGATCCAATCCACCGATCGATGGTCGCCGACCTACGCTCCCTGGCGCAGGGTCCGGTCCAGATAGCCCATCAAACGCTGCCACGCATCCCTCGCGGGCTCTCGGCGGAGGTCCGGCGCCTGATCGACATGGAGCCAGAACCCGTGGTTGACTTCATCGTAGATGTGTAGATCGTTTTCGATTCCAGCAGTTCGGAGCGCAGCCTCGAACGACTCCACTGACTCCGGAGAAGGTCCCTGATCGAGACGGGCAAAAGTCCCGTAGACCTCGTGATCAAGTGCCGCCAGTCGGGCGGGATCGTCTACCAATGCCCCGTAAAATATCGCGGTGGCGTCGTGACTGTCTCCGTCGAGCCCATAGGTCATCGCGATCCCGCCCCCGAAGCACCATCCCATCGCACCAACACGGCCTGTCACATCCGGGCGTGCTTTCAGGTACGCGACAGCCGCGTTCATGTTGGCGAGCATCTTCTCCTGATCGGCCTGCACCTCTCGTACGAGCACCATATTCTCATCAGGATTGGTGCCGATCCGGCCGTCATAGAGATCCACCGCGAGTGTGAGGTACCCTTCCGCCGCGAGATCGTCTGCGACCTCACGAACCCGGTGAACGAGCCCATTCCACTCATGGACGATGACCAAGGCTGGGAAGGGACCCGTCCCGTCAGGCACTGCAAGGTAGCCAGTCGAGACGTCATCCCCCGGGACGTAGGTGAGATCCATTCCCATGAGCGGCCCTGCCTCGCCGATAATCGAGGGGGGAAGTTGAATTCCGGTGGAGGAACCTGCGGGCGGAGATGCGCCGTCACCAGACATCGGCGGCGCTTCCCCCTCCTGCCCACAGGCTGTGAGCACGCAGGATGCAGCGATGATCAGAATCGAACGTTGACTTGGGTAGCGGTTCATTCTACGCACGGGTTTCCTCCGCACTGTGATGAAAGTCATCTGTTGGGAAACGACAGACAACAGCCCACAAATGATCAGCGGGCGAGGGTCGTGTTCTTCGCAGCATCCCGCTCGCGTAGTCCCTGCTCGAAGAGGGTCTGGATGCGAGCACTTGTCCGAAAATCCGCGAGAATCGCAGAACGGCGGCTGCGATAGGCTTCATCCATGAAGTACTCCAGCACAACAGCCATCACTGCACCCTCTTCGGTCCCCGTCTCTTCGAATTTTCGTTGAAACTGTGTAAGAACGGGCTCGAAGGCACGGTCATCCCACTCCTCGGGTGACCGGTCGATACGAACGAATTCATTCAACACGGCGGAATAGTCGAGGCCGGGCGGTCGATGCCAAAACGAAACGTCCGGGCCGAAGTCCTCGACCAGAAACGGAAGGTATAGATTGGCTCCTCTGGGGACCCGCCTAACGAGGGCGGGATTGTACCGCCGGACTTCGTCACGAGAGAGGCCCGTACTGCGAGTGACTTCGTCGAGAGAAATCGACCGCGTCGCCCGCATCGCATAGATTTCGCGCTGCTCCACTCTGCGCATGATGTCCCGAACGGTCTCGATGTTCCCGAAGACCATTTCTGCGTATCGATAGGACCGAGGACCGTAGGTCCGGACTACGTCGCGGTACTTCCG
The DNA here is from genome assembly GCA_965215925.1 of Longimicrobiales bacterium. Taxonomy (GTDB): domain Bacteria; phylum Gemmatimonadota; class Gemmatimonadetes; order Longimicrobiales; family Gaopeijiaceae; genus JAAXGI01. Next base: position 1,625,727 of record CBDCEQ010000003.1, read on the forward strand.
GGTGGAGATATCCCGGAGGTCGAGCGCGAATCTTGAACCGAGCAGATATTGCTCCCGCGTGTTCTCGCCGCCCAACCACTCTCCGTTGATCACTCTCCGTCCGACGTTTGTGCCCCCAGCGTGATGCTCGGACAAAGCAGGAATGAACGTGCCGTACTTCGCTGCGAGCACTGTTAGGTAAGCCGCGCAGTACGGGGCCTGCGTGGTCTGGTTGTATCCCTCGATGACGTCCGGGGCCAGCCTCTTCATTCGGTTCCAGTTTCGCTCGAGCCATTGGCAGAACCCCAGCGCCCGAGCCTCCGAACGGACCCTACCGTCCAATCCCGATTCGATCGCGGCCTGCGCGAGGCCGATCTCAGCGGGGACGCCGAAGCGCTCGTAGATCGACCCCCATTCGCGAAGAAAGCCACCGTATCGCTCGGCCTTGGGTCGTAGGAATTCGCCCCGGGTCTCATTGTGCACGACCGCGCCAACTATGGGCTCCAGCAGCACTTCGACCTGATCCCGTCGCCGGGTCAGCCGGCTCTCCAACCGAGCTCCGACGAGCGTCGGCGCAAGCGACTCCTCTATCCAGCGTCCGTTACGAGCCCAATCCCCGCGGCTAGGGAAGACCGCGAGAAGCCGTCCATCCTCTGCACTTCCGAACGCGACCGAACCGTCGGGAATCGTGAAGATGTGTTGCCAAAAGGAGTAGCCTGGCCGGTATATCTCCATAGCCTCGAAGTCACGGTCGAGGCGCGTCTGCACATGGTAGTAGACGAGCTGCTCGTCAGTGAAATCGACGGCGAGATCAACGTCCACAGCCTCTATTGAGGACCGTGCCAAGGGCTCCGGACGTGTGATCGATCCGATGGGAGCGAGCTGCGATGTCGAAGCTGGCACAGCCGCGACTTCAGAGGGGAGGAGGGAAGTGAGTCCGTAGAGGACCGCGAGGCCGATAACTTCCGCTGCTCTCATGTGCAAAGCCGGGTGTGAGGGGGGCTCGGACTACGGAGTCACTTGGCTTATCGTCAGGTTGAATAATCTCATCGGTCTCGACGCTCACGCAACGATCTGATGGGGGTCTGTTCGCCAGCTCCCCACCCCGACAGTAGTGTAAGGCGAACGCGGAAACAAATGAAGTCCGAACGAAACCGCATGGAAAGCGGGATACGCGAAGCCCCCCGACGGCTGAAGACGTCGGGGGGCTTCTTTTGCAATGAACGCGAGAAGACATCAGCTCCCCCCGCGATCACGTGCTACGGAAGACGCAGAGTCACGAGCCTCGCCGGCGCTCCGGTTTGGACGGCCACATACTGTGCTCCCTCGTGCATGTAGGTCATCATTCCGTATTCGCCGGGGCCTGGGAGCAGAACCCTGCCCACCATTTCACCGGTCATCTTGTTATAGGCATGGAGTGCGGGGCCGTCGGCCGTATTCCACTCTGCCATCAGAAGGTCGCCCGCAACGATCTGAATGGAGTTCCCCCCACCGCCGAACTCAGAGGTGTCCACGCCCTGCATTGCAGGATGATTCTTGATGTCATCCTCTACCTCGCCGATCGGCACCCACCAGATGCGGTCCCCTGTATTCATGTCATACGCGGAGAGCCGTCGGTACGGAGGCTTGAAGATCGGCAGGCCATCGACCCTGGGAAGCCCCATGCTCGGCCCAGCAACCCACTCGGAAATCGTCGTCCCGGTTGTCGCCGGATCGTCTGGCTGATCGGACTCCGCTCCAGACATGACGAAACCGCCGCCACAGCGTGCCCCCGAGGGCACATACATAATGTTGGTCGTAGGATCCATCGTCGCTGGATTCGTGATGTTCAGTCCCCCATCACAGCGGATGTTTCCAAGGAACTCGGACTCGGAACCGACCTGCACCCACGGCATATAAGAGCCACCGATTCGGTACTGACTCATGATCTCCAGCGCCTGCGCTCGCAGCTCGGGTGTCCAGTCGATCACTCGGTCTTCGGCCAATCCCTGGGGCTCCATCGGCTCCGGCCGCGTCGGGATGGGCTGGGTCGGGTTTGACCAGTTCCCTGGAATCTCGGTCTGCGGTACAGGGCGCTCTTCGATCGGCCAGACGGGCTCACCTGTCTCCCGATTGTATGTGAAGATCAATCCCTGTTTCGTGGTCTGGATCGCCGCGGGGACCACTTCGCCGTCAACCTGAAGATTGGCAAGCATCGGGACGTTGGGCAGGTCGTAATTCCAGTCGTCGTGATGGACGGTCTGGAAGTGCCACACCCGTTCACCGGTCCGTACATCGAGTGCGATCGTGCTGGTACCGAAGAGGTTCGCGCCTGGACGGAAACCACCGAAATAGTCGACGGTCGGAGGATTCGTCGGAAAGTAGACGATTCCGCGTTCGTAGTCGGCGGACATCGGAGCCCAGGAGGAGACATCGCCTGTCCATTGCCAAGCGTCGTTCTCCCACGTCTCGTGTCCGAACTCTCCCGGCCGTGGGATGATGTGGAACTTCCAGAGGTGCTCTCCCGTCCTCGCGTCGAACGCCTGGATGTCTCCCGGGACGTTCTCGACTCGGGTCTGCAGGTAGCCTTGCTCTGCGGAATTCCCTACGACGACCACTCCGTTTACGACGATCGGGGGTGAGGAGGTCGTGATGAAGCCAAGCTCCCGAGGGATTCCGTAGTTCGGGTCGTATGGCTGATCCCAATCCTCCCAGGGTCCCCATCCATCCAAAAGCGGGGGAAGCATGTCGACCACGCCGCTCTGGGAAAAGCCCTCGAGCGGCACCGGATCTCCAAATCCCTCAAGGGGGCGTCCAGTCTTTGCATCCAAAGCGTGTAGGAAGAAACCCGGGGATGAGAAGTAGATCACCTCCCTCCCGTCGATCTCTGCATAGGCAACGCCCTTCCCGTAGTTCTGACGCATCGACCGCTCCCACCGTTCCGTGTTTGGCTCACGGTACGTCCAGAGGGTCTCACCAGTCGCTGGATCGATCGCGACCACGGTGCGGCGGTGACCTGCGATCGTGTATAGCGTCCCATTTATGTATTGTGGGGTCGCCTTGAACTGGAGCTCCTCTTCAGGGCCAAAGTTGTCGGCCCTCCAGATCCAGGCTTCCTCGAGATCATCGAAGTTCGATGCATCGATCTGGTTCGCTGGCGAGTAGCGCGTGCCCCAAGCATCTGCACTCTGATATCGCCATTCCCCATCGGGGTTGCGACGATCCTGAGCACTCTGCGCTTGAGCGATGGGGGGTGCTATCAACGCGGCCGCCAAGATCAGGGCGAACCATCGCGGCGGGCTCGAGATGCCACGAAGAGATGCAAACATTTTTCCCTCGCTGGGCAGAGCTGTGAACTTAGGAAGGAGCTTCGCTAAGCAAGACCCCGAATCGCGACTCAAACGTGCGACAGGGCCAGTCAGACGGCTCCAACCACGAGAACATACCGGTGCGAAATTAGTGCGTCACTCAACGTTCGGCCATAGCTACACCTGTCCGGCCCGGAATATACCCCGGCCTCCGCAAAATGGGTCGGCTCCGGGCCGGTTGTTCTCCCGCACTCTCGAGGTCATCTTGCGGCGAACTACCTCGTGAGACTTCATATTTGGGAGACCTTTGATGACACTGAACGAAATCCTGACAGAGGACGCTGAAGGCGTGTACCGCGCCACCGAGGGTCTCATCCGGCTTGCCGATGAGAGCAGCCTCGATTGGAAGCCATCGACCGGAAAAAACTGGATGAGCCTTGGCCAACTATTGATGCACTGTACTAGCGCATGCGGGATGACCGTCAAGGGTTTCGTCACCGGCGACTGGGGCATGCCCGAGGGTATGGATCCGGGCGATATCCCGCCAGATGAAATGATGCCCTCAGCCGAGTCGATGCCCAGTGTCGAGAGCATCGAAGAGGCGATTCGCCTGCTTAACGAGGATAAAGTGGCCACGCTGGAGCTCTTCTCGGGAGTGAGCGAGGAGCGGCTCGCGGGGGAGCGCAGTGCGCCGCCGTGGGGTGGACCCGAGCGTACGTTGTTTCAGCATCTTCACGAGATGATTTGGCACCTCGCTCAGCACAAAGGTCAGCTCTTCTACTACCTGAAGCTGCAGGGTAAGGACGTGAACACGATGCACCTCTGGATGGGCGGCACATAGCCGCCTTCCAGAAGTCCACGAGATGCCGGTCGGGCCAAGCCCTTCACAGGTCCAATCGTAGCACGATGTCGAGGTTCTCCGAGGCAGGTTCTAGACAGTCGGGTCCCTCGTTTGCTATGTGGTTTGCGTAGGTCGTCGTCGGGTAGGCTTGCATCTCTTCGTGCGGGTACGGCTCAAGGATTTCCTGCAGGTCGTCTGATGCCACTCGCCGGTCGAGCCACGCTTTCCAGACAGACTCGTTGCCCAGGATTGCGGGCATTCGGTCGTGGATGGGCTCAACGAGGGCGTTGGGCTCGGTGGTCAGGATCGTGCAACTACAGCGTGGACTGCCGTCTCCGTCCCACGACTCCCATAGTCCCGCAAACCCAAAGGGGCGTCCGTCCTTCATGTGGATCCAGTGTGGTATCTTCGGACCCGCACCGGACGGGCGAGCCGCCCACTCGAAGAAACCATCAGCCAACACCAAGCAGCGGCGCCGCTCCCGCCAGGCGTTTCGGAATGCAGGCCTCACGGAAGCGGTTTCTGAGCGGGCGTTGATGGTCTGGTAGCCAATCCTCGGACCCCTTGCAGAAGCGGGCACCAAGCCCCAACGGAACCCCTCGACCCGACGCCCATCTCCGTCATCCAAGAGGACGGGCACCTCCTGGGAGGGGGCGATATTGAAACGCGGCAGATGCTCGATCAGGAGACGGTCGACGCCATAGGCGATCGAGAGCGCCTCCTGGTCGATCGTGAGTCCGTATCTGCCACACATAGCGGGTCCCGGCGCGAGAGCGTGCTCGGGCCCCGTAGTCGTGCTCCGCTAGTTCGCCAGCGGATCGGGCCGGAGCTGAAACTTCATGACTTTACTCGTATTCCCCTGACCCCCTTCCATGTGGAAGGGCGCCCGCGTGCTCACGGTCGTCCATATTCCCCTCCCCTTCCACCCGGTGTTCGGGTCGTCGATCCGTCCATCCATCCACTTCGTGTAGAATCCCAACGGATAGGGAACGCGCATGACGACCCATTCTCCATCGACCAACGCTAGCAGCGCCTCGGACGCGTTGCCCGTGTTGATCGGAGTATTCTCTCCGAGCCCTAACACACCGAACTGATCCACCCATGTGTAGTAGCTGGCCTCTGCGCTTCCCGAACCGCCCACGCCCCGAAGCTGCGGCAGCGGTTCGGTGTAAAAGGTCCATCCCTCCGGGCAGTGTTGTCCGGTTGCCTCCGGGCCGTTGAGCGGGGCTGTGCATTGTCGACGGTCGAAGCGGCCCATGTGCCCGCTCGCGAGCGCGACCCATGCGACCCCATTGCGATCGATGTCCATGCCCCGTGGCGACCAGCCTTCGATAGGCTCACCGTTCGCATCGAGCGGAAGTTCATAGTACTCCGCAAGAGCCGTCTCCTCTGGCTTCGACCCCGGGTCCAGCCGAACGACAGCACCGGGATAACCAAGCGAGGAGGCCCATACCGACCCGTCCGGCGCAGGCGAAACCGCATAGAATCCAGCGACGATCCGCTTGTCCATCGTAGGATCTATCGGGTCGTCGGCTGCTACATAGTCATCTCGGACACCGTTCCCGTTCGTGTCGAGAATGAGCGGAGTCCAGCCCTGGGACGCCTCCTCGTCTCCAGTCTCGTCGAACAGCCTGGTGTTCAGCCATCCGACAACTTGTCCCCCGCCACTGGTCCACAGGGTGTTGTCATCGTCTTCGGCGAACATGAGATGATGCGTACTGAAGCAGGTGCCAACGTGTGTGAGCTCTTCGGTCCTAGGGTCATACATCGCGAGATGACGACCCGCGTTCTCGGTCGGGAAGCGCTGGGCCGACGGATGGTCAGACCCCTCACGGCAGAAGTCCGGATTCGAACGCGGACGGACCGTCGAGGTCAGCCAAACCCGCCCCTCTGCATCGAGCATGGGATTGTGGACGTTGTTCTTGCTATCCCAAATGATCTCATCACCGAAATAAGGCGACGGCTCGACCATTGAAGCCGCGGCCGCTATAGGGGTCGCGGGATCTCGAACCGTGAGTGGAACCTCTGACGCCACATGGGTTTCCGGGTTCAACACCGGAAGATAATCCGCGCTCAATTCGAGGGCCCCGTAAAGCGGACCATTCGCATTCACCGTTGGGTCGCGTCGGTCGGTCGATGCAAGATCATGCAGGTAGGCGGTGGGATCCGCCCAGTCCCAGACCGTGACTACGACGTTGCGCTCGATACCCTGCGGGCGGGCAGGCGCGGGAGGAACCTCACCGGCTGCGATGCGGTCGGTCCAGTCAGCAAACATCGTGAGCGCTCGATCGCGGCCCATCTGACCAAGACCGCCGCCCATTCCGGCACCCGCCTGCCCCGAGAGCACCCTCCGCTCCCACGCCGCAACCGACGAATCGAATTCTCCGAGAGTAGCCGGAAGGGTGCGGGTTCCGATGCTTCCGAGCTGGTGACACGCCGTGCAGGTCCCTGATTTCATACGCCTCACCCAATCGGCCTGAGTTCGCATGTTTGGGGAGATCCCGTTGCCCTCGGGGCCTGTCCCCGGGAACTCGCTTCGCTCGGGCACCTGGATCAGCGAGAGCCAATGACCGGCAGGGTAATAGTGCGCCGCCGATATGGGATCCGGTGCGGCGACGGCAACCAGATCATGGGTCCCGCCGGGAGTGGCCTCGGTCTTGGGTGAGTCGATGAGTCCGTAGCCACGAACCCAGAGGCTGTAGCTCGCCTCCGGAAGATCGGGGAGTAGATATCGGCCTTGGTCATCGGTGACGACGATCCGAGCAAACGTCGTCGGCAGATCTTCCGTTTCAGCAATGACCCACACTCCTGCTTCGGGTCCGGCGGATCCGGTGACCACACCTGCGATGTCGTCTCCGTCCAACGTCATGCCGGTCTCGCTGACCTGGCACGAGGTGGCGGTAAGCAAAGACGCGGCGAGCGTGGTCAAAACCTTCGCATGCCTGCCTGGGAATCTCCTTGGAACCGATGTCATCTTACCTCCCTTCCTTTTCTGAACCGACCACCATGTGGACCGCGGCTGAGGGTGTGTCGCGGAACACTACGCAGCGCGATACCCTCCGACGTGGTGCAACATAGCTCGATCCCCAGCCCATCTGCAAAGCCGGCAACCGACGGAAATCTGGATGCGCAGCGCAAGACGCGGCGCTTCGGTATCTAGGCGCTCGACAGGGTAGGGGGTGCTTCGAGAATCCTCTTGAGTGTCTTACGGGCTCCACGCTTGAGAGCGAGGAATTTGACGCCGAGGAGCGTCTCACCTTCCTCGTCTTCCCGGATCCAAATGACTTCCGCCGAGCCGCCGAACTGATGAAAACCGAAGCGGAGCAGCGTGCCACGTGGTCTCGTTTCCTCTGCCACGATCAGCATCCCAGTCTCGGAGAGGTTCACGGAGACGCCGAGAAAGGGCTTGTCGGATTCGCCATGAAACAACTCGACGGGCAACTCGATGTCGAAACGTGGGGCAGGGAGATTCATCGGGGCTGGAACAGAAGTACGCTACCGGATAGTTTCACGCTATTTACGATGGATTCCACATCCAGTTTACGCTCTTGAGAAGTACCGCCGCAAGGAGTCGGTGCAGAGTGCTCTCTACCACAACACCTGTTGTTACTTGTACAGCGCACCGTTTCCGGATTCTCCCTGGGAACCTATTCCGTCAATATGTAATGTAAAAATCAAGGCCCTAGATAGATAACCCCAAAAAGGAACCTAGGGACTCCATAAAATCGACGAGGGATCTACTTCATACTCTCAAGGAAAGAGGATCCGATCCGGACCTCCTTCCCTGGACTCTGGAGTAGAGCAATGACCTTCTATGCTGGGAAACCGATATTTGTTCACATGACCATCCGAATGAGGGATCAACTTGCTCAGGTCTGTGAGCTGGAAGATATACCCCTCTCCGCGTTCGTTCGCTGGGCGATCAGGGAAAAGATCCAGACCTATGACTTGGGTGCAAAAAACGGACCCCTAATTAATCAAGAGGATTCCCCCTAAATGACTACACCGCCTTTCGTTACACCGGCTCACGTCCGTATCCTCATGGAAGTGCGTGACTATTTTAGCCACGCGGAGAGGATCAAGACAGGAGGCCGGATCATGGAGCGGAAAGAACTAGAACAGATGACTATCAAGGAGCTACAGGCGGAGGGGAAGCGGCTCGGGTTGGGGGTTCCCTCAAGGATCAAGAAAACGGATCTCATCGATAGGATCCGGAAGCAGGTCAAGGCCGATCAGAAAGAGGCGGACAAGATGACCAAGGATTGGAAGAAGCCGACCAAGGCTGAAATCAGGGCTAAGGATCATAGCGGAGACCGAGCCATGGGATGGGCCGGAAAGTAAATCCCCAGCAGCTTTCATCCGGACGGGGATCCTCTCCGGAATCGACCCATACGCGATCTGGAAGGCAGTGACGATCCGCTGGCCGGATTATCGGGGATCGGGAGGATTCGGCTCGATAGGAACCTACATCCGAAGGCTGACTACATCGGAGCATCTGAACGAGAAGGGGAAGCCGACCAAGAAGGGTAAGGAGCTTCTGGCCGAGTTGCAGGGCGACTAAGCCCCGATTCCCCCCTGGAAGGAGAGAGGCTCCCTGGCTTCGGCTGGGGAGCCTTTTTCTCTAGGGAAGTGACTTAATGTCTGCCTCGGTGATCCAATAATCTTCTTCCCTCTTCTTCTCCACTAGTCGCCTTGAATTTCTTTGGATCTGGCCTCCCCAGCGTTCCATTCTCCAATAATTTCAGCGTCGTACCGGAAATTTCGTATGTACCGCAGTCCTCACATGGAATGAGGGCTCTGTCGCCCTTAGTGGGTTCGCGCTTCGCGGGCTTCTCGCAGACTGGACAGACCATGGAGCATCCTTTGTTTGTTGGGTATCCGGCTTCGGCTAGAGAGCCTTCTTACTGCCTACCCCGTACCGAGGACCCACCCGAGAGCTCTCACGGGCTGGAGAAGGGCGATCAGGGCGATTACCATCGAAAGGAGAAGCCCTCCTACGAAATCACTCCGGAGGGTCCTCTGTTGCGATGATGTGCTACATTACCCGGAAATCTGGACACAGCAGTAGGGAGGAGAATCGTTGGATGAATGAGAGGAAAGGACAAAGGCAACACTATGTCCCTGAGTTCCTTCTTCGCAAGTGGATGGGATCTGACGACAAGGTCGGCTCGTTCCGAAAGGATATTCCCGGATTGCGTTACTCCCGTCACAGTCCAAAGTATACAGGGTTTGAGAGGGGAATATATTCATTTCAGGGGGTTGCCGAGGCGGATATCGATCTCGTAGAAGAGAAGGTCCTTAAGCCAATTGATGACCTTGGCGCAAAGGCTATCAACAAGATACTCGAATCTGGCTTTTCCGAGATCGATAACAAAAACGTGTACTGGTTGCTTACTATCATGGCGTCTCTAGAGCTACGTCGTCCCGACCGCATTGAGAGCGTAGAGAAGATAGCATACTCGGTGATAGCCGATGAAATCGACGACGGGTCTGAGTTAGCTAGACAGCTTCTCGAAATTGTAGAGAAACACCCGGAGATAGTCAGTAATCTGCCTCTAAAGAACTTAGGTCTACACATATCAAGCCAAGCAAATATTTTGCGAAAGGAGCTGAAATCTTTTGCATTATTGGACTTTACAGGTGAAAGGAACCATTTACTCCTGTCTGACTTTCCGATCATTCGGACGAATGGACTAGAGGATCCAAACGTAGTTGTTGCGCTACCTCTCAGTCCCTGGAAGGCGGTCTTGGGATTCAAAACGCCCGATGCTCGATATGAACTAATGAATCGTAATCCTCACGAAATATTGCTTTCCGCGATCAATAGAGAGTCCCTCCGTCAGGCAACAAGACGCATCTATGCGCTTGACGAGACACCTAGAAGTTTCTTGGAAGTGAGCTTGGAAGCAGAAAGACAGGGTTGAGAGAATGGCAAGGTTGGGTACGGGGCGGCCTCTCCCCTTACTCGATCCGGCTATATCCTGATCTTCTGGAACCTCACTGTGGGCCTCTCAGCCTCCATGACCAGAGCGCCGACCTTGGCCTCCAGCGCCTCTTTCTCAGCTTCCAGAGCGCCTATCTTGGCCGACAGGATCCTCACCTGAGCCTCAGCCTCTCTCCGGCTTTTCCGCTCCTTCTTGCGATCCTTCCGCTCTTTCTGGAGCGCTTCCATGAGCTTGGTCCTTCCGCTCTTGAATCCGGGGCGTAGGATCCTGCTCATTCAGCCATGATCCCGGCAGCGGATACCGCTTCCTGGATCCCCATTCCGCCCTGCACTAGCCGTTGGAATGCTTGGGTCCTTCCGATCAGATCGGATGCCCACAGACTTCTGAACTTGAAGTCGAGACTCGGGAGATCAAGCTTGCGGGTTAGCTCCTCAGCCATCCGTTGGGAAAGCGGCTCGACAGCCCCCATGACGAATCGACGCCATGCTTCCCGCTGGCTCGTTCCATCTGCGTCGGTGATCAAGGAGATCGGGACCTGACACGCGCTCATGACCGAGAGGGTAGATTCCTTCCTGAGATTGACCAAGACATCGGGAGGGTCCGCACCGATCCTCGATTGCTGCCAATCCCGTTGGGGAGCACTCCCCGGACCCTCTCCGAATCCGCCCGCTGTTGTCTTGACTGTGATCGGTCTTCCCTTGGCCTTCGCGATATCGGTTTTGAGGTTCGCCAGGGGATCACTATCTCCACCATCGCCGCCATCGGCAGGGATCGGGAGGAGAAGCGCGCTAGGAGCCGCGGATTCCTCGCCCAGGCGCTGCTCAAGCGCTCCTGCAAGGGTTCCGGTGGCAGAGGCGCTCTGCATCGGTCCTAGCCCCTCCCAAGGGCGGAGGGGATCCACAGCATACCGGAAGTGAATGACTCCGGAGGAAGGACGCTTGATCGTCTCAGATTTCGTCGGCCCTGCCATCTCGCACTCGTAGGTCCAGTCCTCCTCGTGGGTACCTCCCCCGATATTCCAGGATGCGACATCGCGGAGGCGGATCTTCCCGTCCTCGACTTCAATTAGATAGACGGCCTGTCCGAACCGGATCAGCCTCCTTGCCGCTTCCCCGAGGAAAGAGGGGCCGAGAACTTCCTGCTCGGGCTCGACCTTAGCCGCGGAGAAAGCCGCCTGATAGAGCCCTGCCGCAGACTCGAGGGCGGCTGTTGCGTGGGCATTCCTCGCCGATCCCTCAGCCGCCTGGATGAGCGCGTTGATAATCGTATCGGTATAGCCGCTTCGCTTCTCCCAAAACTTCCACTTCATCCGATGATTCCGCCTCGCGGAGCATACCAGGGAGCGAGAACAGAAGAGGCCCCGCAATTGAACCACCAACGGAGATTCGACGTATACTCGACTTCCAGAACATCGACCTTCTTCGACCGGATCGCTCCCGATCCCGCTTGCAACAAATAACCGACTCCCCTTACGACCGCTTCATTCCTTGCACTCTGAGGCGCTCCCGGAGCTTCCTTCTCCACTCGGGCCGAGATCCATCCTGCAAGTTGATCGAGTCGAATCGATGTGGAGTCAGCATCCAATGATCCGGTTTCAGGAACGGATTGATTCAGAGAGGCGGCCAGTTGTCGGATGGCTGCGGGCCAAGCTACAGGCATGGATGCCCGATTCGGCCAGGGACTCAAAGCCACGCGAATCGCTCCCGGAGAGAGAAGGGGATTTGACGATCCTCGGAAGGAGTTATATCGACCTCTGGCCAGCCCCTGGAATTCGGAGTGGGTCCTACGAGAATTGCTCTCACAGGAACTCGACTCAATCGTGCGATAGTCTCCCCATTCCTGACGATCTCGGTAGCATCGATTTCAGAAGCATCGAATAGGGGTCGAACGTAGATCTCCACTCCGGCGGAAGCCGCTACGATATCCTCACCCCAACTAGTTGAAGGAATATCCAACTCGATGTCCAATCCGTCCGCTCCAGATCCAATCCGGAGTGTACCTTTCCGTGTGGAGGCCAGAGGTGCGGCAAAGCTCTTCCAAATCGCTACGAGATCATCCGGCAACTCCAACGACCCTTCCTCGAACTCGACTGTAGCGGTCATTCCTTTTCCGGTTTCTCCGGATTGCCCTCGGCCATAGCACTCGCATGCCAAGGAGTGGTTCCAAGGAATACTGGATGAAAGAGTTCCTGCCGCTCTGGTCTCGACTCGTGAGTTCGGATAGGAAGGGGATGCAACGAGCCCGATTCCAGCGAGATCCGCCTTCTCGACCACCCGCATCTCCACCATCCCTGGATTCCTGTGTCGAATTAAACTCGATTGAGAGCCCTGAGAGGGCGCCAGAAGCGATTTCATCCAGCGCTCGGGTACTCAGGGGTAGGGTTGGTAGTTCAGCCTCCAGGAGCAAAGCCTCGGGAGAATCCCGAAGGATGAGTCCTCCTCCCTCGGTATGAGCCAGGACCCGAGTTCGATCATGCCGATAATCCAGCCATCGGGTAGTTCCCGGATCCAGGGAGAAAGCCCCCGGAAGGAACCTCTCCTGGTGATTAGGAGAGATCTCCCCATACTTGAGGATGGTGCCCTCCAGGCGTCTTCCCTCCGCCCTCAATTCAAGAGGCCGGATCGTTCGTTCAAGGTTATGGATAAAAACTGACTTCGGCGAATGCCTCATCCCGAAGGACATGGACATCGGAAATCAACTGGAGAGCCGTGACCACTATCTCCCCTTTCCCTGCTCCAGAGTAGATATCCCGGATCAGGGAAACCCCTCCCCAGAGAGCGGAGACAGCACACCAAGGACGCATCCCGACTCGGACGATCCCGGCTTGGACATTTGCAGCAGGAGCGGCGAGCCGATCAGTCATCCTCACCCCGCCCGTATTCGAGTCGAGATATGAGGCTGCCGAGACTGCCGTCTTGTCGAAGAATGCCCCTGCCATCGCTTGGTAGGTGGCCTTCCCTGCGAGAGCGCGGAGATCCTTCAGGGTGGAGCCATGGATTCCATCCAGAGCCCCGACAATCGTGCTCACATAGGTGGCTGCCGTATTCTTGGCGGCCTGGGCATCCGGATCGGCAAGGCGCTTCAGGATCCCCTTGATGTTCGGGGCCGAGCCATCCCCATTGAGAAGCTGCTCCTCGACCGCATTGGCGAGGCTCTGGGGGATGTCCCTCCGAAGCGAATCCTCAAGCTGCGGGAAGACTGCCATATCCTCGACCCTGACCCGGAAGGCCCCGGTGATCCTCTTCGGAGTGCTGGAGACAACCGTGAAGGCCCCTGCCGTCTCATCGGCTGCGGCTCCCTTCGCCTTCATCCCGGCGGGAGTCCCTGTCGAGAGCACCGGGAAGGAGGGAGTCCCTGATCCGGCCTGGTGCATATCGATCCCGAGATATCCGGCGACTGTCTCCTTGTAGAGATAGGGCTGGACGGGCTGCTCATTGATGGGAGTGGTGGTGGGAGCGGGAGTGGCGGCTCTGGGCTCGAATAATTCATGTGGAATCTCATGATCCCCGAGGAGGCCGAACGCGCTTCTCACCTCCGCCTCGGCTCCCTGGAGCGGCCTCCCATCGATCACAGCCCGGATCGCATTCCCGAGCCGAGCCTTCCCGAGCACCTCCCTCCGCTCCCTCTCCTCGGGATCCAGGGGGCCGGTCCCGTTCGTGCTGGGCTTCCTCTCCTCTAGGGCTTCGACCTCAAGGGCGGCTACCCGCTGCTCCTCCACCTGCCGAAGCTCTAATGTCTTCTCCTTGAGTTCAGTGCGCTGATCCTCTTCCAGCGAATCCAGACCGGCAAGCTCCGATAATCTACCTCGGATCTCGACGGACTTAATCTCCAATTTCTGACTTCGCAACATGTTCCAATCCTTTGAGATTCTTAACTAGGACGCCACGCGTGTCTTCTTCCTCATGATAATATTACCGGACCTATCTGGTGGTTCGGAAGTCCGTACAAACTCCTGCCACTCAAGCACTTCCGGATCGGGAGCCTTCCGTCCATGCAGATTGAGATGACAGTCGACGCAAAGCGTTCGCAGGTTTCCCCCCTCATGAGCGAGAGCGGGATTCTCCAAGGGGGAGATCTCATGATGGATCTCAAGCCTCCCTGCCCTGCCGCAATCGGTGCATCGCCACCGATCCCGTTCCAGGATCCTCCGCCGGATCCTCTCCCAGCGATCCCCCGAGAGATCCGGACGCCTCTTCATCCGACGATCGATGATTCGAAAGCGGGAGTCGTAGTTCCGCTTTTCCTGCTGGCCCGATCCCATCCCCCGGCAGCGAGAAGAAGCGCAGCAGCGGCGTCATCCCTCGCGGAGTTATCAACACTCTTCTTGACCAGACGGAAGGATCCCTGATCGTCATTTTTGATATACGCGACCGAGAGGGAAGCTTGCAGGATGGATCTCGACTCCGGGTCGACCGCCAGGGGACCATCCTTGGTCATCTTCCTGAGAGCGCGGATATCCTCACTGGCCTCGCTCCATCGGGTTTGCCTCGGCTCGATGAAAGGACCTGCTCTCCCGATCTCATCTTGGAGTTCAGCGAGCCTGAACCGATCACAAATGATCCGCGCTAGCCTTCCCCATCGTTCGTAGATCTCGCGTACCAGCAATCCCACTGGAGGGACCCGTTTCCCTTCTGCGATCCCCAGGTTACGGATCCGTTGATAAGTGCCCCGCGATACCTTGTCCCTCTTTTCCTGCTCGGTCAGGGAGGGGATCCCCGGAGCGACAGCCAGCGATTCACACCTCCCATTCTGCCAGACAGCAGCAGCAGCGCTCCAAGCCCTTCCCCCTCCGAGATCGATCCCGACAATCGGTTTCCCTTCTCTCTCGGGAACCTTCCTCGCCAAAGCGAACTTCCAATCCTCGACAGTCAACAGAATCTGGCTCTCATCGGCCGTCGGAACATTGAGTCTGAAAGAGAGGAACCGAGCCTTGAGGCGGGAGTCTCTCCGTGCGGCATTCCTCTCCCTGAGAAGTTGCTTCCTGAAGTCGGCGGAGATGCCGGTCAAGGGGTTCGCCTTCCGGATCTCGGACCACTGATCCCAGCGCCGGATATCCCCCTGGAGGGATTGGACATAGACTCCCTCTCCAGAACCTTCCTCCACCAAGGAGTGCCACCATCCCCCTGTACTAGGTGCCAGGGTCCCGGTGTAGATCGCTTTAAGAGGGCTTCCAGGCTTCCCCATCGCCGTTTGGATGGCATCATGCATGAGGGTCCCCCCGGTTACCTCCCATGATCCCGGTTCATCCGCCAGGACATATGGACATCGGACGAGACCCATCGCTCCCTTTGCGTTGCTGGAGATCAGCCGTATCGATGTCCGGGTCTCGATATGCGTGATTGCTGACCGGACATAGCTGTCGGAGAATTTGTAAGCGGGGTCATCGTCGAGTAGTTCCCTAGCGAATCGGAAGACGATCCTCCCCTGCTCCAGCGATGCCGCCATGAGTACCGACTCTGTACCCGCCCGGAAGTAGGGACTCTCGGGATCCAAGATCCGGGATGCGAGATACCCGCTGAGCCAACTCTTTCCATTCCCTCTCGGCAGGCAAAGAGCCGCCGTGAGGACCTCAGGATCCATCGCTTTCTTGATGAAAGTGCGTTGAAACGGACGGAGAATCATCGTTCTTGTTCGGTGTTTTATGGGTTCTTGTTCGGTGTTTCATGGGTCAAAACGGGGTGTCTTTTATCGGGAAGGGTCCCCCTCCGGTGCCCTGGAGCTTCTTTCAACCTCCCCGGTGCAATCAGACCCGTTAGGTAGACATTCCAATCGAAATCCTCTCTCGGGTAAGCCCTACCGCCCTCATAAAGCACCCGAAGGAAGCGCAGAGGATGCCCTGGAAGCGAGGTAATCCCCTTACCCCTTACCGGGACACGGATTCGCTCCGTGCCCCTCTCTGAATCGATCATTTCTCTTCCTCCGGAGGTAGAACGCTCTCGTAGAACTCTTCGATGCGTTCAGCGTATGGATCCAGGAGTTTCTTGATCTGCTCAAGCTCTTCCGCATCCAGGGGTGAGTCGATCTCCTCCAGGAGCAAGCAACCTGCCATGAGGTACTGATGACCCTCGAACAGGTAGTCGAAAGGATGTTCTCCATCCGGAATAGTGGCCTTCACCCATCCTTCCTGATCTCCCATAGGATTCGCCTTCTCCTTCTCCCCGATATGAGCCCGCTTGCACTTGCACTTGGAGCATCTCTTTGCCCACGGGTGTTGGAGAATGGTCCCGCATCCCCCAAGACACCTCATCCCCTGATTCTACCGACTCGTAGGTGGGGTTATTCAAGTGGTGCAAGAAAAGGGATTAGCTTGTGGTCATGACAAAACGACTAAAGGGACCTGCGTCGGAAAGAGAGATCTACGGATCGAAAAAGCTCATAGTCCTATGGGACGAGACTGTGATGGAATGGGGAATTTATCGGAAGAATGATCAAGAAAAGGTCCTTCAATGGATCGGAGACAATGAAGATCTGCTGACATGGTGCGAACTAACCAGCAATTTGAAATTGCCGGAGGAGTTACAGCCAGTCGCGGATCAAAGGAAGGCCGAGAGAAAAGCAGAGCGCGAGAAGCAGGAGAGGGAGCGGGAACGGAAGGAAGCGCGGGAAGCCAGGGAGCAAGCGGAGGAAGCCGTGCGAAAAGAGAAGTACCTGGCGTCACTCTCCATGGACGATCGGGAGGATATTCTAGCGCGAGAGGGGAATCGCGAAAGAAAGCGGGAACGGAAGGAAGCGGAGTACCAAAAATGGAGGAAAGACGGGATGCGCCCGACGACAACGATTCTGGATGAGATCAAGGAGCCCAAGAAGCCCGAGGAGCCCGGTGGGCCAACGCTTCTGGATATCATCGAGGAGCCCAAGGAGCCCGAAGAGGTCGAGGAGGTGTTCCCTTGGGAAAAATAAGGGTAAGTTTTACATAATTAGTTAAGGGGGTCGAATTTTGCCCCCTTTTTAACTAATTTGTGAAAGGATCCTCGGGATCGGGGAACCAATACACGTGCTTCCTGCCCAGTAGTTCCCACTCGATAAGTCCATGATCCCGGAGAGCGCGTTTCGCCGCCTGAACGGTCTTGATGGAGAGCGAAGCGCGCTTCGCGATGGTCTGCATGGAGGGATAACACTT
Organism: Longimicrobiales bacterium; assembly: GCA_965215925.1. Lineage (GTDB taxonomy): Bacteria > Gemmatimonadota > Gemmatimonadetes > Longimicrobiales > Gaopeijiaceae > JAAXGI01. Next base: position 1,642,899 of record CBDCEQ010000003.1, read on the forward strand.
CTTGGTCGAGGAATTCCTGAATGAGCGGATGCTGACGTAGGTAGCTAGTTCGGATCCAGTCAATCCGATAGCATGAAAAGGAACAGGAACGAAACGTCGGGGGAGCCCTTTGCAGAGCGGACAGAGGATAGTCTTCTTCTTGGTCATTCCCCCAGGAATCCGACTACAGGTGATGTAGTAATATAGAATCCAAGAAAATCCACAGAATCCTCAAGATTCTCAGAATCCAGGAATCCAGGAAATTCTTTAATTCTTGATATGGTTATGAGGGTGTCGGGTGCAGGGAGGTCCCCTCCGGAGAACAGTGAAGCTCTCGTGAGTGACTCTCCCTGCAAAGCGGGATGTCATGAGTCCGCCGAGCGCGTCTAGGGTCGATGTTGTAGCCCACATCGATTCGGTCCAGGCTCCCCGCCCATCCATGGAAATCTTTTAGTGAGTCGCCCGCGGGGATCACCCGACGACTCATACCCTGACCTCAAGGGAGATTCCTCTTCTGGACGAAAGATAAGGGGTATCGCTTTCTCGGGGCAATCACTGTGGTTTAATCCCATTCCCATAACGATATTTCGCGACTATTCCGTGCTCTGCCAGCTCCCCCGCTACATAGCGATAGACCAGCCTCGGGTCCTTCCAGCGCCCCGCTTCCTGAATCTCGGGAATAGACGCCCCAGCAAGGACCAGGGAAGCTGCCGCTCCCCTACGGAGGGAATGACCCGCGAGCCGCCCCTCCATTCCAATAGCCTTGAGTCGCTTAGAAATTGCGTATCTGATCGCTGACGGACTCATCCGCTTCCCTGTGCCGCGTCCCCTCGTGGAAGGGAATAGAGCGCCTTCAATGATCCCCGAAACATCCAGCCATGAGAGGATCGCTTTCACCGTGGCCGGTCCGATAAAGAACAGAAACCCCTCTCCCTCTTGATCGGTCTTTGAGGATCGAATATGAATCTGTCCGGTTCCTGTCTCGTCCATTTCTATATCCGAAACATCCAATGCCGAGACTTCAGCGGTTCTAAGGAGTCCGTCGGAGGTAATTCGGATGATTGCCGAATCCCTCACTCCTGTATGATCTCCGAATAGAACGGCCTTGGTCGCGGCCCTATCTGCGTCTTCCCAATTCGCCCCGTCCACAGATCCTCTCCCAAAGCCCCGATTAGCCCGACTCGCCCGCTTGAGAGCGGCCTTGATCAATTCGTTCTCGAGCCCCGAGATCTCCCGTCCCGAAGCCGCGCAATATTTCCTGATCGCTGCCGTCTGAACCTTGATCGTCCCTGGAGCGAGTCCCCTCTTCCGGGAGTCATGGATCCACTGGACCAAGGATCTCCCGTTGAGTTGATATCCCTCCCGAAGAAAGCGCTTCAAGTGATTCAGGTAGCTTGCCCGAACCCCGGGAGTGAGAGCCCCAAAGATGGTCTCGGCGTCCTCGATATCCTGGCGGGAGAAGTCTTCCCATTCCTCCATTTCCGGAATGTGGTGAATAAGCGCGGGGAGCATCGTGCGACCTCCTGTCCTGGGTAGATCCGAGAGCTCGATGTAGAGTATGAAATCAGGCGCTCCCTGATTTCTTCAAGCCTCGGGAATACCCCTAATTACGTCAATAACTGTCGTTTTATTGGTCGAGCGAAATCGGGTAGCCGGGCTGGTGAATGAGACCGACCAGATTCGAAGATGAGCGGATCAACACGAGCGCCTGACCTTGGCGACGCGGTTCGAGTAGACAGTTGGTGGACGGATCGAGCCCTCCGCTGCTAGAGTTGGGGCCGCGCGGGGACCAACCTTGCATTGCCGGAACCGTAGGCTAGGAGACCGTATCGAAGCCACCAGAGAGGGCCAGAGCACCCTAACGCGCCACATGCGCCTGCGATCCGCCACGGCTCTCGTGATCGCGAATATGATCGGCGCAGGGATCTTCACGACCACGGGATTCCAGGCCGCTGATCTGGGGCACCCGCTGATCATCTTCGTGCTGTGGGTAATCGGCGGTATCCTCGCCCTACTTGGGGCTCTTTGCTACGCGGAGCTGGGCGCGATGATGCCCCATGCAGGCGGAGAATACGTCTATCTCCGCGACACTTACGGCCCGGCGATCGGGTTTATGAGCGCTTTCGTTTCCCTCGTAGCGGGCTTCTCCGCCGCGATCGCAGCAGCGACTAAGAGCTTCGTAATCTACCTCGGTCAGTTTTTCCCGGTCCTCGCCGCGGATCCAAGCTTGGGGGGAGGCCTTGCCCTGGTCGACCTAGTTGCTGTCACAGTGACCTGGTTACTGATCGGAATACACTTGCGCGCGGTCCGGAAGGGAACCGGCTTCAACGACTTCATGACGGTCTTCAAGGTCGCGGGCATCGTAGCGATCCTGCTTGCCGCCGCCTCTATAGGAAGGGGTGACGTGGCGAACCTGGTCACGGTCTCGCCGTCTTTCCAGGAGCTCAGCCCTACGGATACGCTCGCGGCCTTCGGCACTTCTCTGATATTCGTGATGTTTTGCTTCTCGGGGTGGAATGCTGCTGCCTACGTCGCGAGCGAAATGGAGCACCCGCAAAGGGATCTGCCTCGGTCCCTTCTCATGGGCACTGCGACCGTACTCATTCTGTATCTCGGTCTCAACGCGGTCTACTTCTACGGTGCGAGCGTCGATCAGCTGGCCGGCCAGGTCGAAGTCGGGCTCGTCTCGTCGAGAACCCTCTTTGGTGACTCGGGCGTGAACCTCGTGACGATCGTCCTTTGTGCGTCGATCCTTGCGTCGGCGTCAGCCATGACCCTGGCAGGCCCGAGGGTGTACTACGCTCTCGGAAAAGACTTCACCCCGTTTGCACTTCTTTCACGTACGCGGGGATCCGGGGCGCCCGCCGTGGCCCTGGTAACCCAGGGGATTGTCACTTCGATCATCATCCTCTCGGGACGCGTCGACCAGATTCAGCAATACGCCGGCTTTACCCTGACCCTGTTTGCGAGTCTTGCCGTTTCATGTGTCATCGTGCTGCGCGTGCGGAGGCCTGAGTTGAAGCGACCGTTTCGCGCCTGGGGCTATCCGTTGAGTCCCCTTCTGTTCCTCGCGGTATCGGTCTGGATGATGTATTGGGCATTCCAGGGCCGCCCGGTCGAGTCATTCTTGTCTTTATTGACGGTCCTCCTGGGCGGGCTCATTTTCGCTGCCCTCGTGTCACGAAAGGAACCTGGTAGGAGGTAATACTGATGTGCCCATTGGTGAAATTCCGTTTCCTGGCTCCACTGACCGTGATGCTTGTTGTGATGACTGCCCACCCGCTATCGGCACTACAACTTGGGGGTCGTCCCGCCGAGGACTGGGCAATCACCCTAGAAAGCGGACGGCGTCTGGACCGTCTCGCCATCGAGGAGGTCGTCGCTACGATCGAACTGCAGACAGGCGACATAGTGGCGGACATCGGGGCGGGAACGGGGATCTTCTCGGCGCCGATGGCGCGGGCGGTAGGGCCGATCGGGGTTGTCTTGGCTCAGGAAGTAGATGCGGGGTTCCTGCCGATCATCGCTGAAAACGCGGAGCAATTCGGCGTTCCGAATGTTCACCCCGTCCTAGGGCAATTTGAAGACCCAAAGCTGCCTCGGCGAGATGTGGACGTGGCGTTCATCCACGACGCTCTGCATCATATTCAGGAACGGGAGGCGTACATCCAGGCCCTCGCCGCCTATATGGCTCCGGGGAGCCGGATCGTGGTGGTAGACTACGACATGAACGCGCCAGGCGTCGGTCACCAGGACGAGCCGGAGATGTTGATTGGTCCAGAACAAGTCGCGGACTGGATGTCGAGCGCGGGATTCGAGGTCAGCCGAGAGCACGACCTATTCAATAACAAGTTCTTTGTGGAGTACACGAAAGCCGACTGAGGGCGGTTAAGATCGTCACGGAATCACCGGATTGACATACCCTGCTGGCAGTAGCTTGTAAGGATCTGGCCGTACGCTCAAATAAGTGACGTGATCTGGGATCTCGCTCCACCCGTGGAATACGCCGGCCGGAATCACGACGACATCGCCCTCAGACACCATCCGGACCTGGCCACCTTCGGATGACCCCGTGACCGAGGGGCCGACGAGCACGTCCACAATTGGTCCGTCGGTAATTTCAGACTGATCCACGATCCGACCACCAGTCACGAGCGTCCCCGCTCCGGAAACGATGTAGTACACTTCGGTGACTTCGGTATGGGCGATACCCCGCGGGGGCCCCTGGACGGCTTCCAGTCCGTCGCGATGCAGGATCCCAACCGCCACGTTGCTCGGACCGATATCAACAACCCTTACCTGCCGGTCGACGCCACCTTCCGGACTGTTCAGCACGGCTTCGATCTCAGACCACGGAACATCTGTCGCCGCGTCCGGTGTCTGGGCACTCAGCAGGACCGGGGTCAGCGCCGTGGCCACGATCGCTGAAACGATTCTTCCGCTCATCACGCCTCCTTGCTCGCCTCGGCTTTTCTTATCGGACTGGGTGTTTTTTCGCCACCTCGTCTCTATGGAGAAGAACCTTAGAAGTTCCACACGAAATTGACGAGGGGGAAGACAAAAGTGTCCGTGCCTCCAACGGGAATCCCGAGTCCCACGTCTGCGGAGAGGCGCCGCCCCAAGAAACGGGTCCCGAGCGAGACGACTCCCCCTCCCCCTCCCTCTGGGAACAGGTAATTCTCCGTGATCAGTTTTGTCCCCCGGCTGAGACGGATTTCTCCGCCGAGCATGACCGCGGGGTTGTCAGCGAGGTCCCCGTTCGCGTAGCCATATCCGAGGCCCACGGTGACCGAGCCTGTCGGGCTACCCCGGGTTACGACTCCGTACAGCATGCCGGCGTCCTCATCCTCCACGGTAACGGCCAGGGCTCCGACAGCTACAGCGGTACTCTCTCCTTGGAAGACTCGAAGCTTCGGTGCCAGCCAGAACGGACGACTATCGCCCTTACCGAAGATGAGCGGTGTTCCGCCAGCAACGAGAAAACTGTCAGAGATTCCGAACGCCAGGAAAGGGATGAAGAGCTGATATACCGACAAATATCCCTTTCCTCGCGGGAGCGACCGGGCGGTGGGACCAAAGAGCAGGCGGGTCCGATTAGGATCCTCTGGCCAGAACTCCCCGCCTTCGATTTGGCCCTGCGCCTGCCGGAGCGAGCGCACGCTCCGGAGGGGAAACACGTTCTCCACTCCCGAAACGAGCACGAATCGAAACGGATCGCCCTCTTGGACAACCCGCCCGTAGAGAACGGAGCCGTCGGTGAGGATCAGCTCTTGGACCTGCTCGGGAGGTGCGAGCTGAATCTGAACCTGTGCTTCTTGGGCACTAACCCGGCCGGCTGACATCAGCGTAGCCAGCGTCAGGGTCACAGCGGCCGCATGAGAACGGGCTGACCCGACTAGGAATCTCGGATTCTGTCTTGAGAGCATCGCTCCACCCCCTGCATGTTTGACCTGGCTCAGGCATCCCGCTGCTTGTACGCCAGACGAATGATCAGCGGAGGGAGTGGCGTAGAGGCATACGTACACTTGCGTAGTCATAGACGACTTAGCTGCATGCAACCGGTCAGACTCTGTCTCCCACCAAACGTGGAACGGCTGATCCGCTTGACTTATTGGACTAGTTCGGCCCATCTCATCTGCATCCTTCCTACTCTGGACCGGGGACCGGAGCGCATGAGTCGGATCGAGATGTACGACACGACCCTTCGAGACGGGAGCCAAGGCGAGGGGGTCAATTTCTCCCTGCGCGACAAACTACAGATCGCCGAGAAGTTGGATGATCTCGGCTTCGAGTATATCGAGGGAGGCTATCCCCTCTCGAATCCGAAGGACTCTGAGTTCTTCCGCCAAGCAGCGGACAAGGATTGGCGGCACTCTAGAATCACCGCCTTCGGCATGACTCGTCGGCGCGACACCGCTGCGGAGGACGACGTAGGGATGAAAGCACTGCGGGACTCAAAGGCCCCCGTAGTCACTATCGTAGGAAAGAGCTGGGACTTGCACGTCACCGAGATTCTTCAAGTGGATGAGGAGGAGAATCTCGCCATGATCCGCGACTCGGTCTCATTCTTGAAGGCGGAAGGCCGCCACGTGATCTACGATGCCGAGCACTACTTCGACGGGCTCAAAGACAACCGCGACTTCGCCCTTGGGACCCTGGACGCCGCGGCTTTGGCGGGGGCCGATACGGTGGTGCTCTGCGACACGAACGGAGGGAGCCTACCCCAGCGAATCATCGAGGGTGTGACCGCAGCTCGAGAAGCGCTCGAGGTTTCCGTTGGGATCCACTGCCACAACGACTGTGAGGTTGGCGTTGCCAATTCGCTTGCGGCAGTTGGGGAAGGCGCGTCTCAGGTGCAAGGGACCATCAACGGTCTCGGCGAGCGGTGCGGGAACGCCGACCTGATCAGCATTGCAGCAAATCTAGCACTCAAACAGGGGGCGTACGAAGTCTTACAAAGGGGCGGGATCGAACGGTTGGCGGAGCTCTCTCGGTATGTGTACGAGATCGCGAATATGAACTTCCGGCCCAGCCAGCCGTTCGTCGGATCGAGCGCGTTCGCGCATAAGGGTGGGATGCACGTTCACGCAGTCAACCGTCTGGCCGAGAGCTACGAACACATCGAGCCAGACGCGGTCGGAAACAAGAGGCGGATTCTAGTAAGTGAGCTATCGGGACGATCGAACATCGTCGCCAAGGCCACCCGGCATCGGCTCGAAAAGGATGAAGAGCTGATGGCGGAGATCTTGGAGCAAGTCCAGAATCTAGAGAACGAAGGGTATCAATTCGATGCGGCGGAGGCCTCGTTCGACCTCCTTATACGGAAGGTGGCCGGGACGTATGAGCCGGCCTTTGAGCGCCTTCACTATCGAGTCAGTGTAGTTACCGGCGAGGGCGGTGACCCGTCTACGGAGGCAACGATAAAGCTGAAAGTCCGCGGCCAGATCCAGCATGTCGTCGGAGAGGGCGACGGACCTGTGAACGCTCTGGACACGGCGCTTAGGAGCGCATTGGGCTCGGCATACCCCAGCTTGGCCGCGATGCATTTGGTGGACTACAAGGTACGCGTGATCAACTCGACCGAGGGCACTGCTGCACGCGTGAGGGTGGTAATCGATAGCGCCGATGATGGGGAGGTCTGGAGTACGGTCGGCGTAAGCGAGAACATCATTGAGGCGAGCTGGCTGGCCCTCGTGGACAGTGTGGAATACAAGCTCTTCAAGGACAAGCTGGCGTCCGCAGCAGCGAAACCCGAGTTGAACAACAAACCCGGGTAGCGGACCGCTTTTCGTCCACTACCCGGGCGCCGATCCGTTTCGTCCCGGCTATGGCCTTCGGGGGCGTAGCGGATTGTGGCCCTCCCGGGCCGCTAGATCGACCTCATGCACCTGATCGCCAACGGTCATCGTGGCAAATTGAGTCCCGTCAAACACAATCACCGACGTCCGCTCGCGGGTAGCGTCACCGTTGGGACCATTCGTGATCGTCACCTCAACGTGCCGCGTGATCGTGCCGGACAAAGGCCAGGGCTGATTCTCACGGTCGACCGAGCGGACCACATCATCCGTGACCGAACTCGACTCGACGGATCGAATCTGCTCGCCGAACTCGTCGCTGATCCGCACGTGCTCGTGCTCGCCCGATCCTTCCCCGTTGAAGGTTCGAGTCTCTTCCTCGCCGAGCAGGCCGGTTACCCATGTGTCCCGATGTCGCTCGACCGAGCCGGAGATGTTGTCTCTAGCGATCTCCCCCTCGATGGTCACGATGGCGTGGATCGAAGCCGTCGTGACCGGGTCGTGCTCCTCCTGCTCTTGGCCGTTCTCATCATAGAATGTCACGACGCGTTCACGGACAACGTGTTCGGGGAGACCCCCGATGCCCGGCGTGGCATCGTCCATCGCGTTCAAGTCCTCAAGGAGGGCATCGGCAGAAACGGCCGCGACGGCGGCTGCCGCCTGCGCCCGAAAGGGATCCGGTTCGGTGCCTGCCTCGCTGCAAGAGGCCAGCGCGAGGACGGCGAGCACGGAGCCGGCGGCCAGATAGGGCTTCGAGTTCATGATTCGCTCCATTCGAAGGTTCGACCTCATCTGGCGCTTCAGACGTCGTGACTCAGCTGTTCGTTAAATGGTTGCCTTCCCAAGAGAGGGATCAGAAACCGTCGGCCAGAGGCTCCACTCGCGCTCGGAGCGGACTCAGGATGGAGGCGGGACTCGTAGCCGCTCCGATCGGCACTGGCGTCGAAACGAAGTGCGCATAGACGGTAAGTACATGTTCCCCGACTGGCGCGTCAGGCGCAAAGCCGAACGACGTCTGTCCCGCTCCACTCAGGGCTGCCGTGAAAGTCCCGGGGACCTCGTCTGCCCCTTGTATCGCGAAGGCGACCGCCTCGACTTCGTTCTGAAAATGCGTCCACATGCGCGTAAACGATCGTCGTCCAGCCGCGCTCTCTTCATAAGGTTGTTCGTCCCCAGCAGGACCGGCAACGATCCTCCAGGAGCCCGCATCGCTTCCTAAGATCACCTGCTCGAAAATGACCGAACCACCCTCATCGCGGAACGCCCCATACGTCCCATTCTCGGTCCCGAAATCCCACGTCCACGGGTATGCCCCGAACCCCACGGGCATCTCGATCGCGACCGCTCGCACCCGTCTTTCGGGATCACCGATTGTCGCAGAGAGCCTTACCCACGATTTGCTGTTCGGCATCTCCACGTCTAGGAGGACCCCCGCCCGGCCGCCACCACCAAGCCCGACGGTGCCTTCGTAGCGTAGTAGCACGACGAGCGGACCCCGCTTGAGAAGTTCTACGCTTTCCCATTCGATGGCGGACGAGTCGTGCCGCATGCCCGTGTCGTCGATAAGCGCGAGGCCGTTCCTCCCGTCCGTGATCATCTCGCCCCGATAGCCCACCGATAGGAGAAGAGGCCAGCCCCGCTTATTGAACCGGATGTTGCCCGCCTGGACCGTTTCGATGTCTTCCGTGACCATGAGGCCGCGCGGGGTCGGGGATGCCGCGATGACATCGGGGCCGTAAAGGAGCTCGAATACCCTCCTTCCGAACGGCTGGATACTCACATTGAAGTCGACTTCTAGCGTCCGGATCGAGCGGTCCCCCCACCGATCAATGGCCGTCCCCTGCACTGGCACCGAGATGTCATCGGCCACCAATCGGATCGATTCCGTCGATTCGAGCCGACCCGCTGGAAGCTCAAGTACCAAACGGGTGGGAAACTGCGTGCGCCGGATTCCGCCCGTTTCCTCGACGGTCACCCTTCCCCCCTGTTGAGCGTGCACGCTGGACGCGAGGGCGAGCCACAGAATGGCGAGTGCACCAACCATTAGGCGGCGGCCGATCGGCATCCTAGAGCACTCCCTCCAGAGCCCGGACCCGATGACTCTCACTATCCGTCACGTAAACCACGCGCTCGTAAACGAACACGCCATGCGGCCGATTGAGCCGGCATCCGCGGGGGTCACCGTCCGGGCCATCGCCCCGCTCACCCGTACCGAGAACCGTTTCGATCACGCCCGTCGCCAAACTCATGCGACGGATCACATGGTTCTCAGTGTCAACGATATATAGACGCTGATCTGTGCGAGAATAGGCTATGCCCTTCGGCCCGTTGAAGGTCGCGGCTAACGCCGGGCCACCGTCGCCGGTGAAACCCGTCTCACCTGTGCCGGCGATCCGCTGGAGTCGGCCAGCGCCCAAGTCGAGCCGAAACACCGCGTTCCCCTCCCTCAGTACCAGATACGCGTTGCCTTCGTCATCGGTGTCGATTGAGCGCGGCCCTCTCAGAGGCGTGCCTTCCAGTGGACCTTCGTCCGGAGTGCCCTCTCGGTCGCCAGTTCCGGAGAGCGTCGAGATAAAGCCGGTTCCCATGTTCACGTGTCGAACTCGACTATTGCCGATATCACAGACGAGAAGGTTGCCATCGGAGTCGAACGCGATGCTGTGTGGCTGTCGAAGCTGCGCTTCAGAAGCGGGACCACCGTCCCCTGAAAAGCCCTCCTCGCCCGTGCCAGCCACGGTAGATACGACCCGCGTTCGGGCATCGATGCGGCGCACCACATGGGCATCCCGTTCTACGACGAAGAGATTGTCTTCTTGATCGAATCGGATCTCGTGCGGCGCTGAGAAGGACGCGACCGGCGCCGGTTCACCGTCCCCTCGATAAACCTTCTCACCGTCGCCCGCGATGGTCGTCAGCCGCCCGGTGTTCAGATCCATCCTCCGAGTCCTGCCGGTATCGACTTCGCAGAAGTACAGTGCACCGTCCGGCCCGACGACGATACCGTACGGATTGTTGACTGGAGTTCGTGAGCCCGGAAGCCCCGCCTCGCCCTCTGGCTCGTAACCCGGAACTCCTGTTCCCGCGATCGTTCGGACCTGACCCTGCCAGGCGAGGAGGGGACCGGCCTGGGTCCCGGCGGCGGTCCCCACAAGTACGGTCTGGAGGAATCGGCGACGCGTGTAGTCAGCCATTTTTCACCTGTCATTCCTTAGCAATTTGCGTTCGACCCCTGGCGGATCGACTCAACCTGCGGCAGTGGCTCGCTGCCCCGCAAGGAAACGCCACTAGTACGCATCTAACTGACGCGAGCACTACGGTCAGGCGGTCACGAGCTCGTCCAGATGGGCGCGGGTGCCTGACGCAAGCCCACGGAGGTTGTAGCCCCCCTCGAGCACCGAAACCAGGCGGCCGTTTCCTGCGACCTCCGCGATCTCGAGCATGATTCGCGTCATTTCGCGGTACCCGTCATCAGTCACACGGAAGCCGCCGAGCAAGTCGTCGACGCGAGAGTCGAAGCCCGCTGAGATCATCACCAAGTCCGGCCGGAACTCCCGCGCCGCCGGTAGAAAGTCTGCTCGGAATGCTCCTACGATCTCTGCGTCTCCCGCTCCAGCGCGAAACGGACGATTCATATTTCGGCCGGATCCGGATCCGTCGCCCGTCTCAGTGGCCGTCCCGGTTCCTGGATAAAACGGCGCCTGGTGGGTGCTCATGTAGAAAACGGTCCCGTCGGAGTAGAACAGATCCTGGGTGCCGTTTCCGTGGTGAACGTCCCAGTCCACGATGAGCACTCGCTCAGCACCGTATTCCTCCTGCGCATACCGGGCCCCGATCGCAACCGTATTGAAGACGCAGAAACCCATGCCTCGACTCCTGCTCGCGTGGTGCCCCGGAGGCCGAATCGCACAGAAAGCGTTGCGCGCACGCCCCCGCATCACCGCATCCACTGCGCCGAGTACGCCGCCCACCGCCTTCAGTGCCACCTCGTAGCTCGCCGCGGAAATCCTGGTATCGCCTGTCGACAGCTCACGCCGCCCCGCCTCAACCTCGCGCCGTACCAACGCAACGTAGGTGGGATCATGCACCAGCTGGATGGAGGCGAGGTCGGCCACGTCCGGCTCCAATCGTAAGAGCGACTCATACCAGTCTGCGCCCCTCAATGCATCGTCGATTGCAAGGAGCCTCTCGGGTCTCTCCGGATGCCCGTCTCCGGTATCATGCTCCAGGTATGCCGAGTCCCATAGATAGCCGGTCGGTGCGAGCTGCCAGCTGGTCGCTTCCTCAGGGCGCGCGGCGGCGTAAGTGAGCACACCGAGGGAGCCTGCCAAGAACTCGCGTCGAGTCGGTACCTGCGCGCTCATGACTTATCCCAACAGCTCGAGAAGCGCAGATGAGACTGCGTCTGGTCTTTGGGCCGGCAGATCGTGTCCGGCTCCGTCCACGATCCGGCGCGCTACCATCGTGGTGAACCTTTCTTGGTCGCCTGCCGGATTGGGTGAGGGACGACCCAGCCCGTTGTCCGCCCCCCGCAGAACGATCGTAGGAACGTCGATCGGTGGTCGCTCTGCCAGCTGCTGCTCCACTTCGAGGAACCGTTCCTCTCCGGGCGCATTCCCATGACGGTGCCGGTAGGAGTGGATCACTACGTCAACGAAATCCGGGTTGTCGAACGACGACGCCGACCGGTCGTAGATTTCGTCGCTGAATTGCCATTCCGGGGACCAGGTCTCCCATAGGAACCGGCAGATATCGTATCGGTTCGCCTCGAGCCCCCTAACCCCTCGCGCCGTGTTGAAGTACCACTGATACCAGAGCCGCGCCTCTCCTGCCGCGGACCCTGGAGCTGATGGAGTCACGGTATTCTGCACGGAGTACCCACCAATAGCGACTTGAGCCCGTACTCGCTCGGGGTGAAGGATCGACGTGATGCATGCCGCCCGATTCCCCCAGTCGAAGCCGGCGAGGGCAAACTCCCCCAGTCCCAATGCATCCGCAAGGTCGACTACGTCCTGGCCGATCGCGGCCTGCTCGGCCATGCGCGGGGATGCCGGGTCGATGAAGCGGGTGGGTCCGTAGCCGCGCAGGTAGGGAACGAGAACGCGATAGCCGGCGTCCGCCAGGGTTGGTACAGCCCCATCCCATGCCCGCACATCGTAGGGGAAGCCGTGAAGCAGTATGATCGGGAAGCCATCCGCTCTGCCGCTCTCTTCGTATCCGATATCGAGCACCGAAGTCCGCACGCTCCTAGGGTTCTGGCGCGACCCCATCTCTCGGATGGGCAGGGCCCCAGAGGGACTGCCTGTGATGGCCGCGATGCTGACCACACCGGTGCTCTTTAAGAAGTCTCTTCGGCTTTGGATCATTGGGGTTTTCTCCGGTCTGGGTGCTGGCATCACGTGCAACTTCCCGGGGGTATTCGCGCTTCGCAAGCGTGTGGCTGGCCCCGCTCGATCCAGGACCCCACGTTACAGGCTTGGACGAAATGACGGCACTCGGGCCGGAGCCAGGCGATAAACACGCCGAACCCAGGACGAACCGTATGACGAGAGCGGCGATCAAGCCGAGTGGACTCGAGCACTTCTCGCTGATGGCTCCAGGAGCTCAGCCAGACGGGGACCCGGCAATCGTGGTCGCGCCGTGGGACCTCTCGCCGATCGCCAGTATCGACCGTACTGGAGCTGTTGGTGTGGAGACGGCGCTTTCCACCGCGTGGGCACTCTATCGCGATCGGGACGGGCGGCTTACCGCGGGCGAGCGGGTTGCGATTCTCCATCGCGCAGCATCGTTGATCAGTGAACGCCGTGAGTCACTTGCGATCGCGGCAGCGCGTGAAGGCGGAAAGCCAATGGTCGACTCGCTCATTGAGGTCGATCGGGCTGTGGACTCGATCGCGCTATGCGCAGAATACGTCCGCACCCAAGGCGGAACAGAGATCCCTATGGGACTCAACGCCGCGTCAGTAGGACGGATGGCAATCACCCACCATGAGCCCATCGGCGTGGTGGTCGCTTTCAGCGCGTTCAACCATCCGCTCAACCTGATCGCCCATCAGGTCGGACCCGCTGTCGCATCGGGGTGCCCCGTGATCGTCAAGCCGGCTGAAGCGACGCCGTTATCCTGCATGCGCTTAGTCTCGATCCTGAGGCAGTCGGGGCTTCCCGAGGGATGGTGTCAGGCCGTCCAAACAACGGATCACGAGGTTAGCGGCAAGCTCCTCAGCGATGATCGCGTGGGGTTTTTCAGCTTCATTGGCAGCGACCGGGTCGGGTGGATGCTTCGGTCGAAGCTGGCTCCGGGTACTCGTTGCGCGCTGGAGCACGGAGGCGCGGCCCCGGTGATCGTTGCGGCCGACGCCGATCTGGACGAAGCGCTGCCCCTCTTGGCGAAGGGAGGATTCTATCACGCGGGTCAGGTTTGCGTTTCCGTGCAAAGGATCTACGTCGATCGCGCGGTCGCCCGCGGTCTGGCGGAAAAGCTGGCTGAGCTCGCGCGCGCTATGGTCGTGGGCGATCCAACGCTCGACGAGACAGAGATCGGCCCCCTGATCCGGCCCGAAGAAGTAGACCGGGTTGAGGAGTGGGTCCTCGAGGCGGTCGACGGGGGAGCGGAGCTCCTCTGCGGGGGTGAGCGGGACTCAGACACTTGCTATCAGCCTACTGTGCTCTTCGATCCACCACCTGGCGCCCGAGTGAGTACGCTGGAAATCTTCGGTCCAATCGTTTGCGTCTACCCCTACGATCACATCGACGAGGCGATCGAAGACGCCAATGGGATTCCGCTCGCGTTCCAAGCTTCTGTCTTCACCAGGGACATCGATACGTCCCTTCGGGCCGCTCGTCGCCTCGACGCCGCCGCCGTCATGGTCAACGATCACACGGCCTTTCGAGTGGACTGGATGCCGTTCGCGGGACTGAAACGCTCGGGCCTTGGCGTTGGCGGGATCCCCTACACGATGGCGGACATGCAGGTCGAGAAGATGACGGTCATTCGTTCAGCGGAGCTCTGAGTCGAATGTGGACCGATGAGTGGTGGTGGGCGCCCCTCCTCCTTGCTTCGGCTGGGTTAGCAACAGGATGCGCAGCTGACGGAGAATCGCCGGTCAATACTGGTACCGTCGACCAAGCTCCCTTCGGAGAGATGCCCGATGGAAGGACCATAGAGATCTTCACGCTCGCGAATCCGAGCGGCGTGGAGATACGGGCTATGACCTACGGAGCCATTATCGTGTCCATCCTCGTCCCAGACCGCGACGGTCGGTTGGCCGACGTGGTCCTGGGATTCGACGATCTCGACAACTACCTGCAGGGCCACCCGCAATTCGGCACAGTCGTCGGCCGCTATGCCAACCGAATCGCCGGGGGCCAGTTCGTCCTCGACGGCGAGACCTACACGCTCGCGCGCAACAATGGACCGAACCATATCCATGGTGGTGTCCAGGGATTCGACAAGATGGTGTGGGAGGGGGAGCCGGTGCAGAACGACGTTGGAGTTGGAGTGACGTTCTCACACACGAGCGCAGATGGTCATGAGGGATACCCGGGGACGCTTGCGGTTCGCGTAACGTATACGCTGACGCCGGACGACGAATTGATCGTCGACTACCAGGCCACCACCGATCGGGCCACACCCATCAACCTATCACAGCACACGTACTTCAATCTGGCAGGTGCCGGCGCTGCGAACGTGCTTGGTCACTTGCTCATGATCAATGCCGATCAGTTCACCCCGGTCGACGAATCGCTCATTCCCACTGGAGCGCTCACCCCGGTGGAGGGGACTCCGTTCGACTTCCTGGAGCCCGCTACCATCGGGGCGCGGATCGATGATGATGACCCGCAACTGAGGATTGGCGGCGGCTACGATCACAACTTCGTATTGAACGCGACGGACTCGGGACCTGTGCACGCCGCTCGGGTGGAGGAGCCCACCACAGGTCGGGTTCTGGATGTATTCACCACCGAGCCTGGCCTCCAGCTCTACACAGCCAACGGTTTGGACGGGAGCGTTACTGGTAAGTCCGGTCGCCCGTACGCTCGCCGATACGGATTCTGCCTCGAGACGCAGCATTTCCCCGACTCTCCGAATCAGCCGGACTTCCCGTCGACCATCCTTCGTCCCGGTGATGAGTATCGGTCGCAAACGGTGTTCGCGTTTTCACAAACGCCTCGAGAATCAACTTGAGCTGGTGCGCGCGAATGGCGATGGGTGGGAGCGCCCCGAGCGCTGTGTGTCCACGCAGGGTCCAATGGGGACGCCGGCACACTTTCGACGGGGATCCTTCCCTTCTACGTTCCCGTTCCACATACGCCAGCGGGGAGTATCCCGCGGAAAGACCAGTCCGAAACCCACATCGTGGGAGTTGAACATGATCCGGATCCGAGGTCGCGCTGCGTCGAGTCTGACGGCCGTAGTGGCTGTGGTCATCCTCTCACCAGCTGCCGCTGTCGCTCAGACCTATCGACCGGTGACCGATGCGCGTCTTGAGGACCCAGAACTGGAGAACTGGCTGTCTTTCAGAGGGAACTATAGTGGATGGGGTTACAGCGGATTGGATCAGATCGACGACACGAACGTTCAGAATCTGGTCCCGGTGTGGTCCTTCTCCACGGGCGTGGGGAGCGGCCACGAAGCGCCGCCGGTGATCAACGATGGACGGATGTTCGTGACCACGCCGGGCAATCAGCTGTTCGCACTCGAAGCACATACGGGCGACCTGCTCTGGCGCTACGAGCATGAACTCCCGGAGGATTTGGTCGCCTTCCACAACACCAACCGAGGGGCGGCGTTGTTCGGCGACAAGGTGTATATGGCCACTTTGGACGCCCGCGTGATCGCGCTTGACGCGGTATCCGGAGCGGTCGTGTGGGACACTCCGGTGGCAGAGAATGCGTCGGGCTACTACATGACGCTCGCGCCGCTGGCGGCCCGCGGAAAGATCATGGTCGGCGCCTCGGGCGGTGAGCTGGGGATCCGTGGCTTCGTAGTGGCGCTCGATGCGGAGACGGGCGAGGAGGTTTGGAGAACCCACACGATCCCCGGCCCCGGCGAGCCCGGCAACGATAGCTGGCCGGGGGAAACGTGGCGCACCGGCGGTGCCTCTGTATGGCTAACAGGGCATTACGATCCGGTCTTGGGACTGACCTACTGGGGGACCGGCAACCCCGGCCCATGGATCGGCGACCAACGCCCGGGCGACAACCTCTACACGAATTCGGTGATCGCACTCGACGCGGATACGGGAGAACTCGTAGGCCATCACCAATACCATTGGAACGGGTCGTGGGATTGGGACGAGGTCTCGACTCCCTTGTTGATCGAGGTGGAGCGAGACGGCCGGGTGATTCCTGCGCTGGTACATCCCGGCCGGAACGGTTACCTGTGGATTCTTGAACGGCAGGCGAACGCGATCGGGTTCGTGGACGCACAACCGTTCGTGAATCAGAACGTCTTTACGAGCATCGATCCGGAGACGGGTCGTCCGACCTACGATGAGGCCCGTAAGCCAGGAACGGGTAGACGCGCCGAGTTCTGCCCATCGCTCTGGGGCGGGAAGGACTGGCCCCCCGCAGCGTACAATCCGATGACTCGCCTTCTCTACATTCCTGCAAATAACAACCACTGTGGGGCAATCACGGGTACCGAGCCCGTTTACGTCCCCGGCCGCTCATTTACGGGCGCTTCCTCCGAGTTCACTGTGCGCCCCGGTGCCGATCACATCGGCGAGCTTCAGGCCTGGGACCTCGACAGTGGCGAGCGTGTCTGGACCCATGAGTTCGAGTCACATAACTGGGGCCCCGTGCTCACAACCGCTGGCGGACTCGTCTTCGCAGGGGGAACCAACGATCGGTACTTCCGAGCTTTCGACGCCGACACGGGCGAGGTTCTGTGGGAACACCGCACCAACTCGGGCGTGATCGGCGTTCCTGCCACATTCGCCGTGGAGGGGGTCCAATACGTCACGGTCCAATCTGGATGGGGGGTGGACGCAGCATCGATGACACGCCGCATCGATGCGGACCGCGGCACAGAAACGTTCGTGCCCCAAGGCGGTGTCGTCTGGGTGTTCGCCTTACGGCAGTAAGTGTTACCGATCCTGCCAGCGGATCCGTCCTCCGATGTACAGGGCCCTCCCTGGTGCATCGAACCCAAATGCCTCCTGGTACTCGGCATTGCCGAGATTCTCGCCTCTCAGAATGAGGTCGAAGCCGGGCTGTCCCCTGCGAGCGCGAACGATCGTCGCATCGAGCCCCAGGTTGATCATTGTGTAGCTGCCTAACCTCACTCGCTCGGCGGGAAAGACGCTGAAATTACGGTCCGACCGATCCGCCATCCACCTAACGTCGGTGCGCCATCCGATGCGGGTCCCGATGGCACCCCGTGCGCCGAGGGTTGCCTGGTTTCTTGGACGCCGAATCAGTGGCTCGCCTTCGACGAACGTCGCCGACCGGCCCTCGTCGAACCCAGAATCGATCACCTCCGTGTCGAGCCAGGTCCATCCGGCCGTGAACCCGGCCCGGGAGAACTCCGCATCGACCTCAAACTCCAACCCTCTCGAATCGGCCGCGGCGACGTTGAAATAGTTTGGGTCTGTTGGCCCAGGGGGCGAGAAGGTGAACTGGATCAGGTCCTCGAAAGACTGACTGAACCAGGTTCCAGCCACTCGGAAGCCGTCAGCGAGTTCTTGTTGGATCCCCACCTCCCATGACGTGGAGCGTTCCGGTTCGAGTTCCGGATTGCCCCTCGCGAACCCGGTGGCGAACGCCTCCGTAAAGGTCGGCTCCTTGATGCCTCTCCCAGCAGCAAGGCGAACGGCGGTGCCGTGCCGTACAACGATGGCGGAGCCGACCTGATAGCTGACGAAATTCCCGAACTGCTCGTTGTCCTCGATACGGATGCCAGCGTTGGCTGAGAAACGGCCGACCGAGGTAAGCCCGTGCGCGTATCCGGCTACGTTCGATCGCGAGTGTTCGGAACGCCCCGTGCTAGGGCCGAACTCGGAGAGACTCTCGCTGAATGATCGTACCCTTTGTTGCTCGAGCTCAGCCCCCCCGGTCAGGACTGTAGAACCAGAAAGGTGCCAGTTCCCCCGCACGTCTCCGGTTACCCGACGCATCGCATCCAGGCTCTGAAACCCATAGAAACCAGTGCTATCATCTGGCCCGTCGGGGGCGTCGTCCGTGCCGCTGTCGACATCGTTGAGCGTGAGCATCGCGCGCAGGTCGAAGGCGTCCTGGAAGCGCCGATCCACTTCGATCCCGAGGGTCGCCTCCTCTGAGAAGCTGGACTGGTTGATGTCTACGACCGCCCCAGCGTTGTCTGTGGGAAACTGATAGACTCGATCCAGAAGGCGTGCCGTTACTCGAGCGGTCGACGCATCGTCGATTTCAAGCTCGGTGTGCCCAGAGAGGACGGTGTTCCGGTGGCCGTTGTTGAACTCGAGGATCCCATCCGTATCATATCGGGCTAGCGAGACTCCGAAGCTGCCGGTACCGCTCCCACCGCGGAGCTCCAGAACGCTGTCGGTCGTGCCGAAACTGCCGACGCGCATTGTCGCGGAACCGGCAAGGCCCCGGTAGCCCCGCCGGGTAATGATCTGGATTACACCGGCCACTGCGTCCGAGCCATAGAGCCCGCTGGCAGGACCTCGCACGATCTCGATTCGCTCAATGCTCTCAGTTGTGAGACCAGACAGATCCATCGACCCGCCAGGTTGGTTTAGCTGTACGCCGTCTAGCAACACGAGGACGTGATCGCTCTCGCCTCCTCGAAGGAAGACGGACGACCGTGCACCGAAGGAGCCACTCTGGACGATGGTAAGGCCACTCACCGCTCTGAGGGCGTCAACGACTTGGGTCACGCCCTGTGCGCGCAAGTCCGCTCCCCCGACCACTGAGATGTGGTTTCCGAGCGTACCTTCGAGTACGGGTACCGGCGTAGCGGTCACGACGAACCCCTCGAGCACGAGGGCCGAGTCAGGTAGCTCGGGTGTGTTGTCCTGAGCGGGGAGCGACTTAGCCGGGCTGACTGAAACTGCGAGAAGTACAGCCGAGAGGTGCAGCACAGAGTAGCGGAACGACGAACGCCACATGACGAGCCTCCCATCCCGCCCGCGCGGGACCCGAAGACCTCAGACTCCACGGCAGCAACAAGCGAGACTCGAAACCGGGTCATGTCCGGGATCGCTCGCCGCTACCTCAACCCAGAGGTCATGGAACAGAGGGCGCGTGGGCCACGTCTCCTGACTCGAGGCCACTCGTTCTCCTTCCCAGAACCGGAGCTCCAGTGGATGTCCGAACGAGCGTTCCGAGATTCGTCTCGGTCCTCTCACAGTGGCGGGGCCGCGCCGGTCTCTCACCGGCTTCCGTGACAGCCCACGCGCGTGTACCCGAGGAATAGCGGTGCGTCGGGTGCCGGGCAAGGTCGCCCCGAGTAACTGCCCCTGGCTTAGGTAGAGGATGACTCTGGCTGGGGCCGACGACATGTTGCGCTCACCCCACAGGGTATAGTTACAAACCGCATTGCACGGCCTGTAACAACTCTTTTCAGTCCGAGCGACGGCTGGGCCAACCGCGCCAGTAGCCACGGTGGTCTTGTTGAGTTCTCGGCCAGACGGTCACAGCGTCGCCGTACATACTGCACCAGGTGGCATGCGCTTTGCCCCTCCTAACACCTCGTCAGGCACTGCACGGGACTCCAAAGCTGATGGGGATTTGGGCTACACCACGCCCAATCGGGGAGTCGAAAGCGCTGAGGTTCATATGAAACGGGAAGACCCCGCGAGTCGTCTCTCCAGCCGCGGAGCTGTAGGACTCGCCCGAAACATGGGCGGTCAGGGACTAGTGGAGTTACTCCTCGTGATTCCGGTGTTCATGACCCTCTTCTTCGGGATCTACGAGTTCAGTCGATACTACTCCACTCGACTAAGAATCCGAACCGCTGTCGCGCAGGGCGCTCGGTTTGCGGTTACGGGGAACCAGCTCAACGATCCGATAACCGGTGATCCGCTACCGCGAGCAGTGTCCATTCGAACCACGATCCTCAACGAGGTCGCGCAATTCGGCGTTGCCGCGAGCGACATCTCCCTGTCGCCCGCCGATGGCGGGGGACCAGACGACATCGTCACCGTGAGCCTCGACTACGACTACCAGGTCGTGATCCCGGTCATGGAAAGCGTATTCGGCACTGGAATTCTTGATTTCTCCGTGTCGACCGCGGTCCGTAACGAGCCATTCTTCCAGTGAGAACCCATTGACTAGTCCTCGTGCCCCACGAATGCGGTCGCGCGTCGGTTCTGCCCCTTGGGGCCGGCGCGTCCGCGACGTGGTCCGATCCGCTCGTGCCGTGGCCTGTCGATTGGCCAGGAACGAGTCAGGGCAGGATATCGTCGAGATGACGATCGTCACGCCGCTCCTCCTCCTGGTCGTCTTTGGGATCGTCGAATTTGGGGGCATCCTCGATTCGCAGCAGTCGATGTCCTACCTGACGAGAGAGGGGGCGAGCATCGCATCGCGAGGAACGCCGATAGACACGGTTCTTGCGGTCACCATGCGGAACGGCGCCGACATCGAGTTGGACACCCGTGGAGGGGCGATCGTCAGCAAGGTCCTGGTCGAGGGCGCCGTCGCTAAGATCGACGGACAGGTTGCGAGCGCCGGGTACGCGTCGGCGAGCCGAGTAGGGAACCCGGGCGACCCCGTCATGGCCGGTCTCACCTTGGCAGACGGCGCCAATGTCTACGTCGTGGAGGTCTTCTACCAACGGCCGACAGTGACTCCGCTAACGAGCTTCTTCTCTGGATCAATTCCGACCGTCATGTACGACCGGGCCGTCTTCTAGAACGGGAAACTGTGATGCCATCTGAAAGCCATAGAATTCGGAGAGGTGTTATTTCGACCCTCGTGCGGTTGCGGTCCGACCAGAAGGGGACTGTTCTGGCCCTCGTCGCCATTCTCTCGATCGTCATCCTCGCGCTCACGGGAGCGGTGATCGACATGGGCCTCGGATATCTGTCCAAGGCCCAGCTGTCACGTGCGGTAGACGCAGGAGTTCTAGCAGGGGCTCGGAACCTGCGAAACGGCACGGCTGTCGCGGAAGCACAAGCTCTGGCCCTGGCAGAGACGAACGGCGTGTCGGCAAGCGGGGGTGCATCGGTCAACGTGGGTTTTGGCCAGAACGCGGACGGCGAGAACACGGTTTCGATGACGGCGACTCGCCCGATGCCTACGATTTTCATCCGGGCGGTGGGGATGAATCAGCTGAACGTGGGCTCAACCGCCACGGCGGCCGTTCCGCCCGTGGATCTGGTTCTCGTCATCGACCAGTCCGGATCGCTCGGCAGTGTGGGCGCTTGGGATGATCTTCAAGATGCCGCCGTTGAATTCGTCGATCACTTCGACGATTCGATCGACCAGATGGGCCTCGTGTCGTTCAACGTGAGGGGGACCGAGCGACACCAGATCTCGAACAATTTCACGCTCTCCATCCAGAACGACATCACCGCCATGACCTCCGTCGGGTGGACCAACTACGGAGAAGGCCTGAGGCTCGCTTACAACCAGATCACCAGCGGTGCGGTAAGAGCACGGTCGACCAAGGTCGTCGTGTTCTTCACCGATGGCCGGCCCACCGCGTTCCGTGGGCAAATTGGCGGCCAGGATAGAGTCATGTCGATCCGACAGACGAGCCCTGTGAATCGGCTAGGAGGATACTACGACGATCCCGACAACCTCCCATCGGATTCGTCGCCCTCGTATTCCGGTTGTCAGGGAGTCGTCAATTGCGCGACGTGGACCGAACAGCCGACCCCCCCGATCCATGCGGTGTCGGGAGACCAGATCGCTCACCAGAACGGTCGGGATCGAGCGAACGACATTCGTAACGAGGGCGTCTACGTCTATACGATCGGACTCGGAGATCCCGGAGCGGACCCTGCGTTCACTCCGAATCACGCCTTCATGCAAGAGTTGGCGAACGTCGACGGGGCGACGAACCCGGGTCAACCCTCCGGGAAGTACTACTTTGCTCCAGACGCCTCCCAACTGAGTGCCGTCTTCAATCAGCTCGCTCAGGATCTACTCGTTCGCCTGGCTCAGTAGCCGAAATAGCTTCTACGGATTCGTCCGGCCAAGCGCTGCGAGATACCTCGAGAGCGGCAACGGCCCTCTCCCCACCGATTGCTCGAGGGCCGAGGGGATCTCTGAGAGTATTCCATTCGTATAGTAAGCTTCCACACCGTCCACAAAGGCTCCGAAGACGCTGGGATCGCGGCCAGTCAGCTCGGCTACACGGTCGAATGCGTTTCGAGCGTCCTCGAACCGGTCGGCGGCGAGGAATGTAAAGCCCATTTCGCTCCAGGCGTCTACGTCATCGGGCTCAAGTTGAAGGGCTTGCTGCGCCTCGGCGATGGCTTCCTCGATGCGGCCCGCGGCGACAAGGATCCGTGAGCTCGCTAAACGGACCGCCACCGAGAGGCCGTCGACCCGCACGGCCGCCCGCACCTCCGCAACTGCCTGCGCTGTATCCTGGCCCGCAATCAACAGCTCGGCGTATCGGATGTGCGCCAGGGACGAGGTCGGATCTGCTTCGAGCGCCTGCTCCAATTCCTCTTCGGCTGCTGGCAGGTTCTCGGACCGGTGAAGGAAGAACGCGAAAGCAGTGTGCGCTTCGGCCGACGCAGGTGCCAACTCAACAGCCGACCGCGCGGCAGTCAGCCCGTCAGCGACCGTCGTCATCCGATCGGCTCCCGGCGACACGTCCAGGGACTGCGCGAAAGCTTCTGCAAGCCCCGTCCACGCCGGCGCGTAGGTGGAGTCGAATCCGATCGACATTCGGAAATTGTCGATCGCGTCGCGGGCGCCGGCGTCGGTCCCTCGATTGTGATTGAAAAGGCCCCAGAGGTACTTGTCATACGCCATCGAGTTGGTCGTGACGACTTCGTCCATCGGGCTCGCCTGGTCTTGTGGCAGACGCATCTCCAGCGCGTCGATGATCGAATGCGCGATTTCGGACTGCACGTCGAAGATGTCGTCGATCAGACGCTCGTATTCGGCGCTCCAGAGCTGCGCCCCTCCTTGGGCCGCCGAGACAAGCTCTGTGGAGACGCGCACCTGATCTGTGTCCTTCTCAATCGATCCCTTCAGAACGGCCGCCACTCCGAGTCCTTCCGTGATCGTGGCGAGGTCCGTGTCGGGGGCCCTGAAACGGCGGGATGAAGCGCTTGCGGCCACGTCGAGTCCGCTTACCCGCGTCAGAAGCGCACGGAGTTCATCGCTTAGGCCATCGGCAAAGTAGTCGTCCTCGGCGTTCGGCCCGACGTTTGTAAATGGCAAGACGGCGACGGACCGAATCGCCTCCGCGCCACCCTCACCGCCGGTGGCTCGCGTGGCACCGCTGAGCCACCAACCTGCAGCCAGCGCGATCGCAGCTCCGCCAAGAATCACGATCGAGCCGGTGCTGAACCAAGCGATTGACCGGCCCGGCTCAGAAGCCCCCGACCGGGTCCTGACGATCCCATGCGGGGTGATGTCAAAGAACCACGAAAGGGTGACGGCGATGGGGAATCCGACCAGGGCGGTAATCACGAGGGCGCTGAGCAGCCAATCTGGGAGCTGGAGAGTCGGAATTACTAGGTCGGCAGCTTCGAGCACAGCGTAGGCCACGGCTCCATAGACGAGCGCCACGCGGACCACGCGACGACGCTTAAGCGTTCCGACGAACGCTTGGAAACCGGATAATTCGCTCATACCGCTCGGCCTCCTGGGAACTCGATGATCGTCAGATCCCAAACTGGAGAGTATGGGAGTATTTCACCAGGATTGTTCGCTCGTCGCTGAATGGCCGCACCGGATCAAAGAACTTGCGATCGGTGACGAGACCCTCGTTCCAAACGATGTAGAGGTCGATCCCTTCTCGGGGGTTGAAGCGGAAACGGAGGTTGGTCACGAGCGCATTCTCGCTGTTGTTGTACTGGACGAATGCGACGGCAGAAGTCTTGGTTGAGACATTCACTTGGGCCCTCAGACGAACCAAGTGCGCGGTGAAGCTCTCGTTGCGATCCGGGAAGTCGACGTGGTCCACGCCGTAGCTTGCCATGAGGTTTAGATGCGCCGACGGATCCCAGACTGGCCCCACGGACACGGACACCTGCCGCCCATCGAAGAACTGGCCTCCTTCGACGGAGGCTGTGGTTCGAAGCGGATCGCCCGGCGGTCCATTGTACTGAAGGCGAGCCGTCGCGAAACGATGGATTCCGGCGGGAACCGACGTCTTCCCTGGGAGCGGGAACGCCGATTCCAGGTTTTCATAGCGGAACGGGGCGGAAAAGGTCAATTGGTGTCGGCCCCAGGTATCTAGCACTAGCCGAGATCCTACTTCTACTGTCTCGACGGTTCCGTCATTGTTGCGGCGAAAAGCCGCCCCGTCGAATTGGAGGGCGTAGGTGAACAGGAGCGCCCCAGGACCAGGTCGCCATCCGTATCCGAGGTTGGCCTGGCCTCTCGTATAGTCGCTCCGTCGGAGAAATCCCATCTCCGGATTGAAAACCGCTCCGACCCGGGCGAGGTCGAGCGCATATGTGAGTCCGTCCGCACCCCTTCGTTCCCAGTTTAACCGTACGACGCCACGGTCGAAGGCGGTGATGGACTCGCCCCGGGAGGGTTGGTCCTGATCGTCGAAGCTCTGAGCCCAGTTGAGGACCAAATAGTCGTTGCCCGCCAGACGAAGGATCGCATCAGCTCCGTATACGATGTTGTGCTGTCCTCCCACACCCACCCGGCTTGTGACCATCCCACCCAGGTAGGAGTTTGGATTCAGCACGCGTCTCCTGAGCCGAACTACGCCCAGATTCTCTGATGGAAGGCTCTCGGACTCCGCCGTTTGAAGGTTCATCATACCGACGTCCCACTCACCGACACGGCCTACGATCCGCCCCCCCCCGTAGATCCGCACAGGTCTTCCCTCAGCCAAGCCAACGGTTCGGGAGTGGAAGATTCGATCTTGCCCACCAAGCGAGTACTCGAAATTCGATGCTCTCTCCTGAAAAAAGCGGCGCCTCTCCGGAAAGAACAGGGAAAACCGGGTCAGGTTCACCTGTTGGTCGTCAGCTTCGACTTGGGCGAAATCGGTGTTCGCCGTAAGGTGCAAGAAGAGATTTGAAGTCAGGCCGTAGCGAACGTCGAGTCCGGTCTCGCTGACCTGATCGGTTCCTCGGTCGTACCTCGTGCCCAAGCTGTCCAATGAGTGGGTGTAGCCACTCCCACCGAGAGCATACGGTGTGAAGTAGACCTGCCTTCCCCGCGGCTCGACCCCCTCAAGAATGATCTTCCGCATTTGGGACGGTCTGGCGTAGGCTGACGTGCCCAGATCGGGGGAGATGGCCGGATAGACATGACGCTCGTTTTTTCGTGAGATATTCCTGAGCATGGATACGCCCATGACGACCCGCCCGTCGACCAACTGAAAGAGTATGCTGGAAAAGGGAATACGGATTTCCCCGAACCATCCACGTTCGTCTCTGGAAACGGCCGCATCCCAGAAAGCGTCCCAGCTATTGTCCGAGCGCTGCGCGTCGTTCGTGCGTTGAGAGTCGCTGCGATTCCCTGCCGGCCCCGTTTTGAACTGCAGCGAATTCTCCTCGTCGTTGAGCGTGTCGAGGTAGAGAGAGCAAAAGTCGCTCCGGAACGATGTCTCGTCTCGTTCGAGCGAGAACATCCGGATCCCCGCCGGATCCGAATCAAACGCTTGGCAAGAGAAGTAGAAGTAGTCGTCGTCGTAGGCGATTTTGAACTCCGTCCGCTCGGACGGTACAGCGCCGAACGTTGGTAGATGCATGGTGGGCGGAAGGGGCTCGATGCCTGCCCACTCTAGCTCATCCGCCCTCCCATCTAGGACGATCGGAGTCTCCACGCGAGACACGACGTACGGGAGTTCACCCTCTCTGGCAGAGGTCAGTTGTCCACTGCCAGGGGTCGCAGCAGCAGCCCAGATGAAGACGAAACACCCAACGCGAGTGAGCACGTGGCTATGCGTGCGCGGGAAGATGACCCCGCTGGGAGGGCATTCCAGAAGATGCAGGGCTAGTTCCAGTTGGGTTCGTGATAGCGCCCGCTATCAAACCTGGAAAAAAACCGGTGAAGCAATGGGTGGTCGATGGGGCGACTGGCGTCGCCCCGCTCGAGATTTTGCTGCGCGACGTACGTTTGCCCCGCAGAGCCATCAACCAAGACGTGGTACCAGGGCTGATCCTTGGCCGGCTCGTACCCTTTTCCCTGGATCTGGAATGCGTACCAGTCATCGTCGGCTTGGCACGTTGGATCGTAACCAACCACCACACCGCGATAGCCGTATCGAACGTGTTGTACGATCTGTCCGAGCCCAAATAGAATGTCGTCAGTCTGATGGGCCATTTCATACTCCGGTTGTGGTACCGCTAGAATACTAGCGTCCTTCCGGGTCCTAAGAACCTCTCGACCGGGATCGTCACTCGATGACGAACCCCCGAACGACTCCGGCCAGCATCGGTCCCACCGACGACGGCTCCCTTCTGCGAATCGAGTGGGAAGATGGCCACGAGTCGGAGTATCGTCCCCGCGACCTTAGGATGGCGTGCCCCTGCGCGGGGTGTGTGGACGAGCGTACGGGCCGTCGTATCCTCACAGAGGAGATGGTTGAGAGGGGGGTATACCCCACCGCCATCGAATACGTCGGGAGATATGCTCTACAGTTTTTCTGGAGCGACGACCACAGTACCGGCTACTACCCCTATGACTTCCTACGCTCTCTATGCAACTGCTCGATCTGCTCGGAGGCTAAACCATAGCTTCGGCAGATCCGTATCTCCCACCCTGCCTGCGTCGCCGTCTCGTTGATCGTTGCGAGCTGTGTGGGGCGAGTGTTCGGTTGGAGTTCAAAGGTGCTCTATCTGGCCTGGATTTCGATCGTCTCAACGACCTCCCCGCGACCCCTCGGTTACGATCACGGTGACCCCCGAAAACCTCACACCGGTGTAGAGTCCGTCGTCCGCGTACGCGCGGACCTCATACGTGCCGGGCTCGCGGAAGCGGGCGGTCGTAGCGGCTGTGCCCCCCGCATTGTTAAGGGGTGACACCATTGGCGCGAAGTCCGCCTCACCCGGGCCCCGATAGTTGAGCCACGTAACCGCCATCCCCACTTCCCGTGCCACAGCTGGCGACAGCACGGCTTGACGACCAGGCTCACCCGCTGAGCCGCGGATGAAGGGGAGCCCGTTAGTAATCGGCCCATCATCTGATCGGTTCCCCCCGCTCCTCAGCCCTCTAGGGCCAGCCGCTGCCGGTTCGGGAAGTCCGTCGTCTTCCACCGAAACCGTCAGAACGACCGGTTCTCCCACCGCGACAGTCACCCTCTCCGCCCCGACGACTTCGATCGTTGGAGGCTGGTTCGGGGATTCCGGATCAACGATGCCATTCCATATGTCCGGGTTCAGAAGCCACACCCAGTCGGGCTCGAGCTTCCCCAGGGCAGTGTGCGTCTCGCCGCCACGCCTCAGGGTCCAGACGAGCGCCCGTTCGCCAAAGTCCTCAGGAACCGTAACCCCGAAGACGAACTTCTGCCGCCGCGCATAGAAGTGGGTCGGTTGCTCCCGGTCATTCACGGGTGAGGCTTGCCATCCATCCTGGCTGCCCAGTGTCTCTCCTGCATTCAGCACAGAGAAGAAGTTGTCAGGCCCTATAGGGATGTGCGGCTGTTCCTCGTGGTTCCGGTTCAGGTAGCCGAAAAACATGGTGTGACTACCGTCCGGATTACGATCGTATCCTTCGTAGGTAGGCTGTACGGCCTGTCCGCTCAGATACATGACCTGGCTCTGCGTCCCCTGCGGAGCCGTGGCCAGGGACAATCCCGTTAGTGCCAATGCAGAGAAAATGGATCTCATTCTGTCGTGCGCCCGCTCTTCAACCACCACCACCGCTCTCCTCCGCCCTCTGCCTCTTCTCCTCCAGAAGCATAAGGCGCTCATTGACGTGCTCCTCGAACTCCTCGTCCGAAAGGTAGTAGTTGCTCATGTGAGCGAATGCCATATCGTCTGTGGAACGCTGTCCGTATCCCACCCAGTTGTCGGGATCTCCCGCCCATGGATTGCTTTCCGAATTGTTATGCCAATTGGTTAGATGAATGACTGACCCCTTCGGGATGAGCGGCTGTTCGTCGTCGGCATAGTTGTAGGTGATATGCCAACCAAAATCCCACCCCATGCAATTCAGCGTCTGCCGGCGCTGGTCTGGATAGATGACCTCCAGGCACTGCCGTGAGCCGAGATTGTGCATATGCGGCTGATACGCCGTGAGACGCACATTTTCATGTAGGATCGTGAAGCCATCAGACCTCACGCTCTCCGTGTGCGGAGGGATATCCAAATCTGAGATAGCTCCCCAACGATCCCGGTTGATTCGATGCTCCGGCTCGACACCCTCCGGATAGAACCACAGTGCAAGCCGGGACTGATCTGTGTGGTCCTCGCCGTCGCGGCTTCCCGAGTAATGAGAGCTCCAGCGGACCTGAGTTCCCGCGGGAAGGAACCGGCCGGTGTTTTCTGGAAAGATGTCGCCGGTCTTTCCGAGGGCGTATTCGCCGAACTCTTCGGTAGTCCCGTCTGGATAGATGAAGGTGGTCCCGTTGTGATGCACGACTGCGAAGCCATCAACCGACGGCTTGGTCTCGTACGCCATGATCCAGCGGTCCTCCGTGAGACCCGACTCGCTAATGTGTCGCGGGAACAAATTCCCACTGTTCCCGGGAATGGTAAAAGGCTCCGGCATCGCGATGATGTGGTCCGGCGGACGACCCATCTCGTCTTCGAGCGTCCAATCGTAGACCCGATCCTCGAATGTGGGTACCTGAGGCATCGCGGCCGGATTGCCCTGCGGAGTGCCACTGTCCACCCACATCGCAATCGTAGCAATCTCCTCATCGCTCAAGGATCGGTCATCCTTGAAGTTCTGCAAACCGACCGTCTTGTCGACGAACCAGGGAGGCATCTTACGGTTGCTGACCATCTCCTTGATGAGCGGAGCGTACGGACGTGCTCCTTCGTACGTCAGCAACGACATGGGCGCAATCGAACCAGGCCGATGACAGGACACGCAGTTCTGGTAAAAGATAGGGGCGACATCTTCCGTGAACGTCACCTCCGCACCGGTTGCCTCTTGGGCCTGGGCCGGCGCAGCGGTCGCCAACACACCCAGCGCTGTGACGACGCATGAGAGTCTCAGCCAAAACACACCCAGTATCCGATCCTTCGCTGCTGCGCTCATGATTGTGCGAACCTCCGGGAGAAGGGACGAAAACCAACTTTACTGTTTAGTCAATCACCCCATCCAGTCAAGCGAGCCGCAGGTTCAACGCCTGCGGAACGGGTTGCAATCGAGGGGCCCTAAGTCGATCCGACGGCTAGGCCCCCATAGCGTACCCCACTGAGTTCGGCCATCTCCCTCTTCCACGTCGAAAGATCATCTCGGCCGAACTTCCTTACGTGATCATGCCCGCAGGCCCGGGCCAAGACTTTCATCAGCTCATTGGACGCTCGGAGAAAGCGCTCTAGACGCTCAGCGGCGTCGTCTACCTTGAGCCTCGCGCGGAGTTCAGGTTTCTGCGTGGCGACTCCGGAAGGGCAGTTGTTCGTGTTGCACATGCGCGCCGCGACGCACCCGACGGCCTGGATGGCGGAGTTGGCGATCGCGATTCCGTCGGCCCCGAGACAAAGGGCCTTCACGAAGTCCTCGGGCATCCGCAACCCGCCGGTGATGAACAGAGTCACTCCCTCCTGACCGGCGCTGTCGAGGTGTCGTCGGGCTCGAGCGAGCGCCGGGATGGTGGGGACAGAAATGTGGTCACGGAAGATTCGCGGAGCCGCACCGGTCGCCCCGCCTCGACCATCGAGAATGATATAGTCGGCGCCTGCCTCTAGAGCGAAATCGATGTCGTCTTCGATATGGTTTGCCGAAAGCTTGAAGCCGACGGGGATACCGCCGGACACCTCACGGACGCGATCGGCGAAGTCCCGAAAGTCCGCAGGGGAGTGGAGATCCGTGAAAGTCGGCGGGGAGATGGCAGGCTGCCCTTCAGGCAGGCCACGGACCTCAGCGATCTTGGCGGTGACCTTTGCACCGGGCAGGTGACCACCGGTTCCGGTCTTGGCTCCTTGGCCACCCTTGAAGTGGAAGGCCTGTACTTTCTGTAGTAACTCGTCGGTGTACCCGAACTTGGCCGACGCGAGTTCGTAAAAGTAGCGTGTGTTCTCTTCCTGTTCCTCAGGGAGCATCCCCCCTTCACCGGAGCAGATACCAGTGCCAGCTCGCTCGGCGCCTCGAGACAGGGCGATCTTCGCTTCCTGAGAGAGCGCTCCGAAGCTCATATCCGAAACGATGACCGGCATCGCCAATCGAAGGGGTTTCTGGGCCTTGGGTCCCACGATGAGCTCGGTATCGACATCGGAGTCGTCCGGTAGCGGCTTGTTAGCAAGCTGCGCCACCAGCAATTGGATATCGTCCCAATGGGGCAGCGCGTGACGCGGCACACCCATTGCCACCATCTCACCGTGATGCCCTGTCTGGGAAAGTCCATGTCTTGCGAGGTCATGGATGCGAACGACTGTGGGCTCCTCGGGCGTCGGTTCAGCGACGGGGAGTCTCCCAGGCTCGTGGGCGACGCCCTCGACCTTGCCGGCCTCGTCGAGGCGCTTGTGGGTGCCGTCGCAGTAGGGCTTGTTCGCGGACCTCTTGCATCGACACAGCCACGCCTCGCCCGTTTCCTGAGCGGTAAAGCGAATGGGCGTGAACTGCGTACTCCGGTGCGAACCGTCGCAGAACGGTTGGTTCTGCGACAGTCCGCACGCACACCAGAGGTATTCGTCCCCCTCTTCCAGCTCGGCCGCGATCGGGGAACGGGCGGCAATGACTGGTTCAGTCATGGATTCAGGCGACGAACCGTCCCGGATCAATCCTCTGCGAAGCAGTAGAAGAGCCCGTTTCCTCCTGTAGCAACAAGGTTCTCCTGGCTGCAGCCACTGCTGAGATGCACGGCGTTCCATGAGGCGTTCGGGCCGCCGAGCCGGTCGTGGTGCCCGACCATCGCCCTGCCCTCCCCGTTGCTTGTCCAGTTTCCGCATGTGGTCGTGTTCGCGGCGCCCAGGATCGCGCGCCCATGCGAGTCGGAGCCGGTCAGAATGTCATGCTGGTTGGGCTGATCCCCTACGCCATTTACCAGCTCTCCGTCCTCGTCGACTGCAAGTGGCTTCCTGATGTTGTTCCTGTCGCGCTCGAAGTCTCCGTGCAGGTCGGCGACGTTCGGAGCAATGATTTGCCCGTTCGCGTTATACCAGGGCCCCTCTCCAATCCGATCCCGAGCGTTAACCGCCGTCTGGCCGCCGCCCGCGACTGTGCTGAGATAGGCTCTCCAGTTGCGGTTCCCCGCACCCGCGGCTTGTGCGAGGGTCTCACAGTGCTGGTCGGCTCCGTCGAGGCCCCCAAGGTTCGCTCCGTCACCTGGTCCAACACTGGTGATGAAGAACCCCATCGGCGGGTCCTGTGCGCTGAGCGCAGACGGAATGGAAACGAACGTTGCCAACGCTATCGCAGCGAGTACGCTGGTCGATTTTCTCATCTTGCTTCTTTTCTCCAGTCTGAACGTCCGGCCTAGTGATGCGTGGACCTACCCACGCATCCATGCACGGCCCATGAACCGTGAATCATAGGCGGCACCGGGCTGCCTTCACAACTCTGTGTGGAATGGAGTCTCAGCGCCGAGCAACGGACGGGAGAATCGTGCCGCCCGGATGGCGCAGGCGTCAACGCGGGCTAGTGCGCAGCCGCGCTGACAGTTTCACGGGGCCGGCCGGTAGATCCAGGGGGAGCGGACTCCTCATATCCGATCACGATCTCTTCCAGCTTTCCGAGTAAGGAGGCCGTTCCAGCGCGGCTAGCCCCAAACAGCCCGTCTTCTTGCGCGCTGGCCTTGTCGGCGACGGCGAAGAGCGAGAGCCATCGGTCGAAACGCTCACCAATTCTCATGACAGCGTAGAAGCGGTGACCCCTTTCCCGGCCAGGGAACGCGACGTCGAGCAGGGCCGCAAGGGACGAAGCTGGTGCAAGTACGATGTCCTTCATCCCATCCATCGCAAGCTTCGTTTGAAAGATCAGCAGATCACGAAGTATCACCCATCGGATCCGCGACTTGGTACTCATCTTGGTCCCCCGGTTAATTCGGTCCAGGCGCATCGAGAACTTCGCTCGCCCCCCCTACGCTCGTAGGTTGCGTAGAGTTTCAACGGGGAACACTGTGAGTATCGTCTCGCGTCGTCCGCGCCACCTCGGAGGTCAAGATGTCGAGGATCGTGAATACAGTATCGATGACCTGCCTTCTGCTCCCGCCGGGCGGTGCAATCTCCGGGCAGGATGCGCTCTCTCCCGTCTCGCCGGACGCCGTCGGTCTGTCAGCGGAGCGTCTGGACGAAGTAACGGCTCTCTTAAGTCACTTCGTGGAAGATGAGAGAATACCCGGTGCCGTCGTCGCCGTGGCGCGTCACGGTCACTTGGCCTTCCTCGAGGCGGTAGGATATCAAAACCTGGAGAAGAGGACCCCGATGACGGAGACCTCACTCTTCCGCATCTACTCTCAGAGCAAGACGGTGACCGCCGTCGCTGTGATGATGCTGCATGAGGAGGGGCGGTTCCAGCTCGACGACCCCGTATCGAAGTATCTGCCCGAGTTCAGCCAGGTGAAGGTCGTGCAGGCGCCAGGCGCGACGCCGCGAGCTCCTATGCGCCCGACCACGATCCGAGATCTTCTTCTTCATACGTCGGGTCTAAGCCATCGAACCTCCGACCTCTATCGAGAGCGTCAGGTTCGCTCTCGGTCGATCCCGATGTCTCAGTTCATCAAGAACGTCGTGGCAGCTCCCCTGATGGAGGATCCGGGCACCGTATATAGATACAGCGCCGCGCCGACGGTTCTCGGAGGTTTGGTCGAGGTTTGGTCCGGCCAACCGTTCGACGAGTTCCTCAGAGACCGCATCTTTGAGCCAATGGGAATGACGGACACCGGATTCTGGGTCGAGCCGGAACGGCAGAGTCGGTTGACGACGGTCTATCGGCAAGCGGACTCGGGGGGGCTGAGTCCCTATCAGATCGAGCAGGTCCCCTTTACCGAGAAGCCGGCGCTCCTCGAGGGCGCGATAGGCCTAATCTCGACGGTCCCGGACTACCTGAGATTTAGCCAGATGCTGCTGAACGGGGGCGAGTTGGACGGGGTTCGGCTCCTGGAGGAAGAGACGGTTGAGATGATGACATCCAACGGTCTCTCGGAAGAAGTGCTCGCAAATAAGCCAGATGGATCTGGATGGGGGCTAGCGAACGTAAGCATCACGCTGGACCCATCCCGGCTCAGTTATCCCGCGTCCGTGGGCCAATACGAGCGGGGCGGCAGCGCCGGTACGAGTATGTGGGTGGATCCGGATGCGAAGCTTGTTGGCATCGTGATGTGGCAGAGTTCTCCTTCCAATCCCGAGGGACTGAGCCAACAGGTCAAGACTCTCGTGCACGAGGCGATGCTCGACTAGCCGAGCCGTCTGCTGTACTCGGAGGTTGGGTCGGTCACCTCGATTGAATCGCTTCATCGGTTGAGCACGTAGGGAGAACCCTTAGCGCACCCAAATCGATCGTTCCAGGAGCGTGTTATGGGCTGGATGGAATTCGTTCTCGCCATGACCGGCATCCTCGTCGGGGCGATGATCTTTGTCGTTCCCGTCGTTTCCTTCGCACTCCGGCGCACGCTTCAGCCGCTCTTCGAGAGCTGGGCGAAGACCAAGCAGGAGCCTCAGGACGTGCAGGCCTTACCGCGAGCAGAGCTTCGGGAGGAGGCGCTCGAGGAGAGAATTGCGGATATCGAAAGAGTCTTGGAGCGCGTCGTCGAGGAGACCGAGTTCCTGAGGGCGCTACGCGACCCTGCGAAGGAGGAGCCCGCCCGCCCGTCCATCAGCGACGGCTGAAGTTACCGATCACCCAGTTCTCAGGTTCGTTCTCGACGCCAGCAGGTCCCGAGTAGACGGCTTCGTCAGGGAAGGCGTAGATCGGGCGCTCGTTGTCGACGACCCCGTCCGTGCTATGGGTTGCGGTGAGGGCATCGGGCGGGATCGCACGCTCCACCCAATCGACGAGCGGAGCAAGCCGATCCCAGGTATTCGGGCCGGGTCCGCCGCCGCAGTGGCCCATACCTGGAATAAGGAAGAGCCGGGCATGCTCCTTGGTCGCCGGTAAGTCCCCATCGAAAGTGGTCTCGACCACACTCTCATAGTACTCCAGGGTCCCGGCTGGGACGATCAACGAATCGGACCAGCCGTGGTAGAGGATGAGTTTCCCCTCGTTGGTCACCAGAAAGCGAGTCAAGTCAGGATCGGTCGCGTCCGTTATCCCCTTCATCAGGTCGCCTCTCCCCCTAGTGACATCGTCGATGTCGAACTGCCACCAGGCCCATTCGGGCGGGTTGCGTGAAGCGTCGGGCATCACCGAGAGATCAGCTACGGTTGGCATGGTAACGCCGGGATCATCTTCGTAGAACAAATAATTGAGGTGATCCGCTGTGACCCCCATGGCGCCGGCTGAGAAACGGTTGCCTTCATGCGGCACGTACAGCCTGAGCCACTCAGTCTCAGATCCCAGCGCGTGCCCGGGGTAAATCACTGTGCCAGAGCTGTCGTAGGCGCCTCGGTAGAAGTCCTTGATGTGCTGGAGTTGCAGACGAGTGAAGCAGTCGTCCCCGTTCACGTCGTCCTTGCACATCATGCCGGCCAGGTCGCGATCGGGTTCGAAGTCGCAGGCGAGTGGGTTGTCGATGACCCCATCGACGATGCCATCGACCCTGTCGCACTTATCGAGGACGACCTTCGCTAGCTGCTCGACCTTCCGCGGGCTATCCGGTAAGCCATCTCCATCGGTGTCGAAGGAGAGGGAGCCTTCGAAGTCGTCCATGTACATCTTTTGTAGCAGCCAGGTCCGGGCAGCGTTCATCTCCTGGTAGTAGTGCGCCGGCGCCCCCGCCACGATGCCGTCGAAGTCGTACGGGTACCGCTGTGCTTCCATCAGGCCCTGGCGCCCTCCAGTAGAGCATCCTTCGAAATAGGAGTATTCTGGAGCCTCGTCGTAGTACGCATCGACAATTCTCTTGGCTGCCACAACCGTGAGGTGGACGGCCCGATGTCCGAAATCGATTTCAGCTTGGCGGTTGTTGAACGCGAACGACGATCCAGGTTCGGCACCGCTGTCATGGCCGGTGTTGGTGTTGGCCACAGCGTAACCCTCAGCCGCCCGGTGATCGGCGAAGTCGAGGTCACCGTCCTTGCCTCCATCTCCCCAATGCACAAAGCGGCCATTCCAATCCTCCGGCAGCGGCAATTGTACGTGGAACCCGATGGCAGGCGGCAGAATGCCCCGGACATAGCAATAGGGCAGGCCGCCCTGCGCATTCTCGACCACGTCAGCCGCCGTGACAGTCAGATTCGGAATACCGGTAAGCGCGCGGCAAGCAGCCCGATCCTCGAATGGGGTCTGCACGACAGCAGAATTCGCCGTTGCGACCGTTACTACGAAAGAGGCGGAGGCCAGCAGCGTCGGTAGGCGCGTCATGTAAGCGAGTGAAACTGCTACGGGGTTCATAGAGAGGGTTCGTTCACGGTGACGGTGAGATTTTGGTAGGAGAACAGGGACCCATCGCTGGCAACGGCGCGGAGGACATAGTCCCCGGGCTCTCGAAAGGTTGCCTCCACGGCCCAGGTGCCGTCCTCAGGCGGCTCGGGAATGATCCATGGTGGCGACCAGGGGGAATTCCCCCACACGCGTGAGTCCATCCACGATTTCATCTGCTCCGGTTCAAACGTTACGTGGCGCGCGGGACCGCGGTAGACGATCCATGACAGGCGTAGGCCAGGTCCACTTTGCACCACGGACGACGAGGGAGGTCGGTAGAGCTCCTCTAGATTCGTGGGAGGTTGACCCCGGTCTTCCCGCCTGGCGGGCGTATCGTCAGGATCGTTGGCAAAGGCAATAAGGGTTAGCGGTTCCCCGACTGCGATAACCCGATGTTCCTCCCCTTCTACGACGAGCTCTGGTGGCACGTTGGTCCGGAGCCGGTCGTCCAGACTCCCGAAGTTTCCTCCCACCTCGGTGGAAATCACCTGGGGGTCGATTCGATAGTCTGGAGCCAGCGACGCGAACACCCGTTGTCTGGTGCCGCCTGTCCCAAGAGTCCAGACCAGCTCCGATCGGAACCCCTCAGGCACCTCGACGGTGAAGAGAAAGGGGTTTCGACGAGGGTAGAAGTGGGTCGGCTGACCTTGGTCGGCAACCGTCGCGTCGAACGCCTCCTGTTCGATGTCGTCGAGGGCCCCTGCGGCGGCGAACGCGAAGTAGTTGGCCGGGCCAACGGGGACGTCGAACTCCTGCTCCCAGTTGGAATTCATATATCCGAAGAACAGCGTGAAGGAGCCGTCCTCGTTGGGCCACCACCCCTCGAACGCCGGCGACACCGTCTCGCCAGTCAGGTGCATGAATCGGGTCTGCCCCTGAGCAGCCTGAAACAGTAGGAGCACGGTCAAAGGGGCAAGCAGCAGTCGGCCGCAACCAGCCCGTTGCCGGATCCCACCATGCGTCATTGAGCGCCTCCATCGACGACCGTCTCTTCTTCCATTTCAGGAGCCCAACACAGTGGACAGCCGATGTCGTACTCGTTCCTGCTCTTCATTCTCGCTCGCCGTTCGGCCATTTCGACCTGGAACTGCTCCTCGGAGAGCGTCACGGCGTACCCGAGGTCGATGAACATGTTGGAAACAGATCGTCGACCCCCTCCAGCCCAGTTCCGAGTATCTGCGAGGTTCGGGTTCTCAGGAGTCGTGTCCACGAATCCGATGATGTGCAGAATCGTACCCTTCGGCAGGAGCGGCGCCGCATCGTCTTCGTACACGTACTGCTTCACCCAATTGTGATCGTAGCCGACACAGTTGAGTGTGAATTGGTTGATGCCCCAAATCGCCTCCAAGCACATGCGCACGCCCGGAGCGTGGAGGTGCGGTTCGAAGGCAACGATCTTCGTGTGCTGCTCAAGCACATCATAGGAGTGGAATTCCTGTCCGGCCTGATTAGGCCTCACGTCGATATCGATGCCATTGCCGAGCCGCACTGGCGCACGTGCGTAGGCGGGCTCGTATCCCTTAGGAAAGAACTTGAACCCGAATTCGAGATGCCCGGTCGTCTCGCGGCCATTGGAATGGAGATGCGCGGCCCGCAGATGCAGGGCTGAGTTCGCCGGTAGGAGCCGGCCGGCCCTCTCTGCGAAGAGATCGGCATTGCGCCCCACTTCATGAATGGGCCAGCCTTGCCGCGTGTCCTCTACGATCTCGGTGCCCTCCTCGGTCAAGACGCCGCTGGAGTACGTCATGTGGTGCCACATGTAACGTCCGCCTACCGTGCTATTCGCGGCATCCGCAGGTATATCGTTGACCTCCCGGACCTCAACGGCCTGTACATAACGATCCTCCGTGAGACCCGTAGGTACGAGCCCGATATCTCCCCACCAGTCAGGTCCGATCGCCGGTTTCATCATGTCCTTCGACCGCAGCACGAGGTCCGGTTCCCCGATCGTCCAAACGCCGAATTCACCGAAGTCCCGGGGCGCCGGCATGTCACTCGGATCTCCCTCCGGAGAATCGTTGTCGACCCACGCCTGAATCCTCGCAAGCTCTTCGTCACTAAGAGACGGATCGTCCTTGAATTCGTGGATACCAATGTCCTTTTCTACGAAGAACGGGGGCATTGCACCCATGCGGTCCCGGATCGACGTGCGGTATTTGATCAGCTGCGCCCATGGCCTCACTTCCTGGTAGGTGGTGAGCGGCATGGGTGCCCCACCGCCAACTCGGTGGCAGTTCTGGCAACTCCTCTGAAGAATCGGGGCGATGTCACGGGCAAACGTGACATCGAGCGGATTGATACCGAAGTCCGTAGCAGCCAACAGATGTAGCTCGTGGTTCGCGACACTTGCATCGTGGGACTGCGCGTCCAGAGCGAACGGCGAAATCAACAGTATGATTGCCGAAACCGCCGACAAATTTCCGACTTTCATCGCAATCTCCCCGGAAAGGAACCGCTCACGATGCGGCCGAACGAAAATTGAGCTGGTGGAACCATCAATCGCAAGACGCTTGCAATCTGCACCGACGGGTCTGCCGGATGACGGCTCAGGGTGTCAGCGCCGGCGTGCTTGCGGGCAGACGGCGACGCAACGTCCCCTGCTCGTACGCATACCCGAGTCCAAAGAGCAACCCTTCTGTAAACGGTCGGCCCAGGAACTCGATTCCGACAGGGAACCCGCCGGGAGTGAATCCGGCTGGCACGCTGAGCGCGGGAAACCCAACCGCGGGGCTCAGGCTACGATTGCTTCCCTTTGCATACTCGTCCTCGGCATCGGGATCGGTCAATATGTCAATGGGAATGAGCGCTGGAGAGTGGTCGAAGGTCGCGTAAACCAGGGCGTCGAGCTCGTTGTCGGCCATCACGTAGAGGAGTTGTTGTCGGAGCTCCTCACGCACCGCTTCGGAACGTAGATGTTCCAGATCGTCAGGTGAGCGATTCAGCGCGTCAATGTGGTCGTGCCGGCGGCTGGGAGTGACCACATCGGAAAGGGCGATCTCCCGAAGCGAGCTGATTGGCGAGTTGGAGAGTTGACCCAAGTAAGCGTTGATGGCGGTTTCGTTCTCATAGTTGGAGCCAGCCTCAGCGAGTAGGTCGACGAGACTCGGAATCTCAACGGGATCAACGATCTCAGCACCGAGGGAATCCATGTCGTCCAGCGCCCTGTCGATGACCGTCTTCACCGCCAAATAGTCAGCGGATTCAGGCTCGGTGCTATCGTTCATGGGCGTTCGAATCACTCCGAGTCGGGCGCCCTCGAGCGCCGTCTCCTTCAGGAATGCCGTATAGGTCGTGGGGATTAAGCCGACGCTGTAGGCCGTCATCGGGTCCTTCGGGTCGTACCCGGCGAGAACATCAGTCAGGATAGCCGCATCGCGAACTGTGCGAGTAATTGGACCGAGCGTGTCCCGGGTCGGGCTCCCTGTGAACGTGCCGAACCGGCTGATGAGAGGAAGCGTAGGCCTCAAGCCGACCGTGCTCGTATGTGCTGCAGGCCCACGAATCGAACCGCCCGTGTCCTCACCGATCGCGACGGCGGCGAAGTTGGCGGCCGTTGCGATCCCACTCCCGCACGAGGAACCGCTTGGATTTCGGTCGAGCGCGTACACATTGCGGCAAATCCCGAACGCCGAGCCCGCATAGCCGCTGGCGAATTCACCCATGGTGGTTTTGCCGAGGATGATCGCCCCGGCATCCTTCATCTTCGTGACGATCGTCCCATCTCGTTCGGGAACGAAGTCCTGGAACAGCGCCGAACCGAATGTCGTGGGCATACCCGCCACCTCGACCTGGTCTTTGACCAGGACCGGGATGCAGTGTAGCGGCCCGTCGAGACCGGACGCGTCAAAGACTGCGTCGAGTTCGGCTGCATCGCTGAGAGCGTCCAAGTTGAGAGTCTGAACGGCGTTGATGGAGGGACCCTGCTGATCGTACATCTCTATTCGGGCATGATAGCCTCGAACGAGTTCGGTGCAGCTCAAGTCGCCAGCCAGGAAGGCGGCGTGAATCCCGTCAATCGTGGCCTCCATAATCTCGAACCCTTGGGCCCGCACCTGGCTCGCCGGAAGCACCGGTGAAACTGTTGCCAAGACAAGACTGGCCAGCGCGATGCGGATGAGAAGCATCATGCAGTACAACCCCTCCTCGACTGGTTGGTCACCGCGTCCGTGAAGTGACAGCCCTGGCTGCTTAGGCCTAGGGCTAGAAAGGTGATGTCCGGTCCGCGCTCCGGCTCACCCCAGCAATCAGCGCGTGATGCAATCGCAAGCTCCAGAGCTACCGAGTAGCCCATAACGTTCTCGGGAACATGCCCGGAGGTCAGTTCGGCCGCAAGCAACGGGCACATGTGACAAGCGTGTGGGCCGGCGCTAAAAGGACAAGATCAGGAGCCACCTCCACCAGGCACGAAGGCAACGATTCGCAGCGGCCCGCCGCTGCCCCCTTCGATCTTCATCGGCAGCGCCACTACGAAGCTCCCTCGAGCGGGGAGTAGATCCAGATTCATGACATTCTCGAAGCCGGATAGGCCTTTGGAATAGAGAATTACGTGCGACCGAAAGTCGGGGGACTGCCCGTAATCGATACTCGCCGTATCGATTCCAACAGCAGCGAGTTCTCTGTTGTCGGCCAGCCAGCGAGCGGCGTTCGGATCGAGACCCGGAAAGTGCAGCTGGGGCACCGCGTCGGGCCCGATGAGGTCCGTGCCCAGGTAGGCACCACGGTCGTTCCACCTGGAGCTCCACCCCGTCCTCAAGAGCAAGATCCCGCCGGTAGGAAGCGTACCATATTCAGCTTCCCACGACGTAAGATCATCGACCGTAACTAGATAGTCCTCGTGCGCGCGGTCCGAGACATCGATGACTGCCGCGGGTCCGATCAACCCCGACAGCGGGATCTGCTCGGTTGTGAGCCCCCCCTCCGCAAAATGGATCGGGGCGTCCAGGTGGGTTCCTCCATGCTCGGCGGAATTGAACTCATAGGAGGCGTAGAACCACCCTCCCTCCGTCGGACCGTACGCCTGCTCCTGCAATGAGAAGCCGTCGGTGTCCGTAGGCCAATAGATGGTCGACTCTGAAAAGGAGTGGGTCAGGTCCACCCAGCGACCGCCAGTCCCGTTGAAGACGCTGGAATAGTCAGAAGATGTCGGCTGACAGGCGACGACTGCAGCTGCCGCGGATAGTGTGACGATGCGATGCATGGTGACTCCTCGGGCCAATTAGCCGCGTGGCGATTCCTCGCGGGCTCCGGGACACCCCGTCTGAACGCCACCGTCAGCGGTCTTCCTCCCGATGGACGCCCGAGGCTGGCACGGACACCGTCACGCTAGCCTCCCGCCAGAGTCGCTCAACCATCGCGCGGGTCTCGGTTTGAGTTCGGATCGCCGGGAGCCCGACTTCCTGAGCCACGTAGGCATTGGACTGGCCCGCATCAATGATCCTCGCTTTCACGTTATCCGCTAGCTGAATGCTGAGTGCTTCCCGAATCTCGTTTCGAACGTCTTCGTCGTAGACGGGGAAGGCGATCTCCACCCGTCTCGACAGGTTGCGATTCATCCAGTCTGCGGAGGCGAGATAGATACGCTCTGCTCCGCCAGAGTGGAAAACGAACGCTCGCCCGTGCTCGAGATATCGGTCTAGGATGCTTCGGACCTTAATGCTTTCGCTTTGCTCCGGGATGCCTGGCACGAGGCTACAGATTCCCCTCACCACAAGCTCGATCGGGACCCCAGCGCGAGCCGCCTCGTACAGCTTCTCGATCATCTCGGGGTCCTGAAGCCCGTTCATCTTCACGATAATACCAGCCGGCTGACCGGCTTCCGCCGCTCGAATCTCGTCGTCGATGAGTCCGTAAAAGCGGCCACGTAGACTAAACGGGGCGACCAGGCAATGCTCGAATGTCGGTTCCTCCAACTCGCCGGCAAGGTATTGAAAGACCGATTGAACGTCGTTCGTCAGTCGCGGATCGGCCGTGAGTAGACCCCAGTCGGTGTACGTTTGAGCCGTCTTTTCGTTGAAGTTCCCCGTGCCAAGGTAGGCATAGAGTTGGCGCTCGCTGCCTTCGCGGCGAACAACGAGAGCTGCCTTGGCGTGGACCTTGAGGCCCGGCATCGAATAGATCGTGAGGATGCCAGCCTTTTCGAGCTTCTCAGCCCATCGCAAGTTGGTCGCTTCGTCGAAACGGGCTTTCACTTCGACGAAGACACGCACTTTTTTTCCCTGTTCGGCGGCCTTGAGAAGCGTCGCGAGTACCTCGGAATCGCTGGTGACGCGATAGACCGTGAGCCAGATCTCCTCAACGTCAGGATCCTCCGCCGCCTCGACTAGGAAACGCACGACGTGCTGATACGACTGGTATGGAAAGTGAAGGAGGCGGTCTTTTGCGCGGGTGGCCTCGATCAGTGAGTCGAACTCTGCCAGCCCCGGATGCGGGAGCGGTGACCAGGGATCGAACGTGAGTTCGTCCAACCCGAACCTGGGGAAGTCTGCCAGGTCGTGTAGGTTGTGATAACGCCCGCCGAGCACCAGATCCTCGTCTTCCAGTCCGAAGACCTCCTTCAGAAACGAAACCATCGCGTAGCTCGCTTGAAGGTCGTAAAGGAAGCGACTCGGGACCCCTCGATCACGCTTTGCCACGGCTGAGCGGATCGCGTCCACTAAGTCCCCTGCAAACTCGTCCTCGATATACAGCTCAGCGTCACGAGTGAGCTTTATCGCGTACGCCCCGCCGACATCCCAACCTGGAAAGAGCGAGGGGAGGTTGTATCGAATGACATCGTCAAGGAACATGACTACTTGCCTGTCTCCTTCGGCAGGCAGGACGACGAATCTCGACAGCTGTTGAGTGGGTACGTCTACCAAAGCGTAGCGGGGCTTCTCGACCGACAGGGCGATTGGCTCTTCCGGCCAGAGCTCGACGACGAGATAGACGCTTTGGTTTTCCAGAAACGGCGGCCCCTCGTCGATTTCCAGCTTGATGGGCTCGATATGATCAGCAACATGGTCCTGGAAGAAGGACCGAAGGAACTCCCCTTGGCGCGGTGTCACACCCCCCTCGTTCAGGAGGAACACACCGCTCCGTTCGAGTGCGGGGAGGATCTGACCT
This sequence comes from Longimicrobiales bacterium, assembly GCA_965215925.1. Classification (GTDB taxonomy): domain Bacteria; phylum Gemmatimonadota; class Gemmatimonadetes; order Longimicrobiales; family Gaopeijiaceae; genus JAAXGI01. The sequence goes on from CBDCEQ010000003.1 coordinate 1,685,983, forward strand.
CTGAAGATCTCCCCAAACCGCTCTTGTTGGGCGGCTACCGACTGTAGGATTTCTCGAAGGAGGCGTCGGGGTTGGATGTTGAGCCTCCCTAGCTTCTTCTTCTTGAGACGAAGCAACGTCCGCAGCGAGGCGACCCGTACCCTGAAGAACTCGTCCAAGTTGGACGAGAAGATGGCTAGGAATGTGAGGCGCTCGAAGAGCGGATTCCGCTCGTCCGCAGCCTCCTGGAGCACTCGCTCGTTGAAGGCCGTCCAGCTCAGCTCACGGTCGATGAATTTCGTACTCAAGCGAGGATTCATTCGTTAGATACCTGGCACGCTCGCGTGATGTTCACAGTGCCCGCCCCCGGGGCTTGGGTGACAAACCGTTCGTGCAAGGCCTTTGCCCGGAGGAGTGAGTCAGATCCGCGCTACTTGGGAATCCTTGTGCAGCCGCCGTAGATTGCAACTATCACGACAGGGCGGCGCATCCAGGCGGTTAGCTATGCGGCAACTCACAGCGATCATGTTCACCGACCTCGTCGGCTTCACTTCGCTCATGCAAGACGATGAAGAGGAGGCAAGATCCGTCGTCGACCGCCACAGGAAAGTACTTCGACAATGGGTGGGTACGCACGGCGGCCGGATCCTCCAGTTTTACGGCGACGGCACACTGAGCGTGTTCCCGAGCGCGGTCAGTGCTGTAGAAGCTGCAGTGGAGGTCCAAAAAGAACTCACCACTCAACCTGCGATTCCCTTGCGAATCGGGATACACACCGGTGACATCGTCCACGATGACGACGGGGTTTACGGGGACGGTGTCAACGTGGCCGCGCGGATCCAAGGACTCGGTATCGCGGGATCCGTGCTGGTATCTGCGAAGGTATACGACGAGCTAAAGAATCACGCTCGAATCAAGGCTCGGCACCTGGGGGAGTTCGACCTCAAGAACGTGAAGCAACCCCTTTCGATCCTGGCAGTTGTCGTAGACGGGCTCACGGTTCCGGCCCTGGAAGACATGCCAGGCCGAGCCGAGAGCCAGCGAAAGAGCGTAGCCGTTCTGCCCTTCGTCAACATGAGTTCAGATCCGGAGAACGAGTTCTTCAGCGACGGGATCACAGAGGACGTGATCAACGTATTGACCCGCATCGATGGACTGAAGGTCACTGCCCGCACGTCTTCTTTCGCGTTCAAAGGCCGAAATGAGGATGTCCGTCAGATTGGACGAGAGCTGGGTGTGAGCACAGTTCTAGAGGGCAGCGTGCGCAGGGCCGCCGGTCGGGTCCGCGTGGCGGCGCAGCTCGTCGAGACGCGTACCGGGTATCACCTATTCTCCGATGTTTACGACCGGTCGTTGGAGAATATCTTTCAGGTCCAGGACGACATCTCGAGCGCCATCGTAGAGGCACTCCGTGTGCACCTCGGTCAGCTGGGACAGCGCATGCGGCCTCGGGGATCCGGAGAGTCCGGCGACGCTGAGGCATACACTGAATACCTCCGAGGCCTTCATCACTTCAATCGATGGACTCCGAAAGACGCCCGAGCGTCGATCGGATCCTTCGAGCGAGCCTTCGAACTCGACAGCGGCTGGGGCGCGCCACTGGCCATGAAGGCAGGAGCACTGATCTTCCTTGGCGCCGTTGGCCACAGGCCGGGTAAGGACGTCTATCCCGAGGCGGAGGCCGCTGCCCGCCGGGCGCTCGAAATTGACCCTGCCCTCGGTGCAGCCCACACGATTATCGGAAGCGCCCAACTTTTCTACCACTGGGACTTTGACGGCGCTTACGGCTCGTTTCAACGGGCAATCACCCTAAATCCGGGATCGGCTCAGGTCCATCATCTGTACTCCTACTACTTGCTCGCCGTCGGCGCCGTTGACGAGGCGGCGGAAGAGCTCGAGGCGGCTCACAGCCTCGATCCCCTTTCGCTTCCGATCATGACCGAGCTGGCGACGGCCTATCGTATCACCGGACGGTGCGACGAAGCCGTGGCGTTGGCCCAAAGCGGACTGCAACTCGAACCCGGTTTTCGCTCTCTGAAGGAGGGGCTCGGCTGGATCCGTTTGCAGCAGGGCGAGTGGGCGGAAGCGATCGACACGTTTGAGGAGCTTCAGCGCCTAGCGGGGAGCTCGTATGCCTACGCGGGCAACCGTGGTCTAGCCTACGCGCTCGCGGGAAGGGAAGCGGAGGCTCGCTCCATGCTCGATCTTCTCGCAGAACGAGAACTGAAGCAGGCTGAGGTGGCGCTACACCTTGATTTTGCGCATGTACATGTTGGCCTTGGGGAACTGGAGCTCGCCATTGATCGACTCGAAAGAGCCGCAGACCAGCGAAACGCCGGAGTGCTCTACCTCGGGCTGTGGCCGCATTGGGCGCCTCTCAAAGGAATAGCACGTTTCGATGCACTCTTGCAGCGCGTCCGGCCTTCAGGCAGCGTCAGTTGAGCGACAACGGATCGATCGAACCATCGATCTTGGGTCGACTAAAGATGGTCGCGGTCGGTACCGTCTTCGTCATCGGCGCCTCACCGGGCTGCGCAGCCGGACAGGATGATGGTCGCTCGATCGACCAGTTTAGGCTGGAACGCCCGCCTACCCTCCACGAAGAGCTTCCTCCAGAGCTCGTCGAGATATCGGGGCTCGCGCTTTCCGATGATGGACGGCTTTTCGCCCACGGTGACGAGCGCGCTTTCGTATACGAGATCGACCCAAGGTCAGGCCAGGCCCTCCTCAGGTTCCGGCTCGGGCGCAACGGCCTCCGCGGCGACTTCGAGGGAATCGCGATCGCTGGGGACCGATTCTTCCTGGTAGAGAGCGACGGCTCCCTCATCGAGTTCGGGATCGGGGAGGCTGATGAACAGGTCGAGTACCGCAGAATCCGCACGAGGTTCAGAAACCGATGTGAGGTTGAGGGACTTGCCTTCGATGCGACGACCAACGCCCTTCTCATGGTCTGTAAGACCCCACGCCGACGAAGTCTCGAAGACCACCTGGTAGTCTTCGCATTCTCCCTCGAGGAGATGGCCCTCGAGGAAGAGGAGAGGGTGCGAGTCCCAATCGGCCAGTTCGGTGAGCCCGCTGCGGGCGGGGACCGAGTCATCGAACCTTCCGGGATCGAAATCAACCCGCTCACTGGACGGTGGTTTATCGTCGCCAGCGCGCAAGGGATCGTCCTGGAGCTCACTCGTGAAGGCCGGCCGATCGGCTCCAGAGAGCTCTCCCCAGACTTCCACCGCCAACCCGAGGGCATCACGTTCGGACCGGAAGGGAAGCTCTTCATTGGGGACGAAGGGGATGGGGAGGCAGCGACGATCAGCAAGTATGTCCTTCCGTCACCTACTGCGCGGCAGTAGTATCGCCAACGAACGGTGTCGGCAGATTCGTGTGCCGATTCCTGAGGGAGAGGGCCAGATGACGTTGTCGCACGACGATGCTCCGCTCAACGAAGGCTCCCCTGAAGAGTCTGATTCACCTCCTCCCACATCTGAGGAGCCGAACCCCCAAGCCGAGCCGGTACCGGCCGAGTCCGGGCCTCCCTCCACCTGACCGGGCCAGTCCAGCGCGAAAGAGCAAGCCGAAGGGTCGATCGACGAGGCAGCCACCGAGCTCGCCCCGCCGACACCCACAAGATCGAAGAAGAAAAAAAAGAAGGCTGACACGGCAGGCCGCGGCATCGAGACGATGTTCCGAACGGCTTACCGCACACACCTCGACCTGAGCAATCTGGCAGATATGAAGGCCAATATCATGATCTCGATCAATGGGATCATTATCTCGATTATTTTTGCGTCTGTGTCGGATACGGTAGCCGAGAACCCTTCGCTTCTCTTTCCCGCCGCGGTGATCCTACTGACCTGCCTAGGGTCACTCGTCTTTGCGATTCTGGCGGCCCGGCCGAGGGTGAGCAGCGAGGTCGTGGACTCCGAACAGGTTCGCTCAGGAAAGAGGAATATCCTGTTCTTCGGGAATTTCGTAAACATGCCTGAGGCAGAGTTTGTAGAGGGCATACAAGACCTCATGGGACGCAGGGATGACCTCTACGGGACGATGTCTCGCGACCTCTATTCGTTGGGAGGTGTCCTGCAGAAGAAGTACAGGCTGATTCGCACGGCCTATAACATCTTCATGGTGGGCATCAGCCTAGGCGTGACGTTGTTCGTGATCGTTTTGGCCATCGGTGTGATGGCCCCCCCCCTCCGTTCACGCCATGAAGCGCCCTCACGGATCGTGCGGTGCTCACACGCGACCCACTCGGCACTACGCGGTGAGTTCCGCGCTGGTCCTGATCGGTGCATTCGTGGGTTGCTGCCTGACCGTCTCAAGCTCTGGAGCTCAGGTGGTCCCTCCCCCGCCACCAACGACGGATTCGGTTACCGTCGTCCCTGGAGCCGTCTACGAGGCGGGCGCGCTGTACCGGACCTTGATGGGAAGCGGATATCGGGAGCTGTGGACGACTGCCATCCGCGTGCCTGTCGCGGACATGGGGAGCCTAGGGGGCGGCGGCCTGACCCCGATTGAACTCGGGGGAGGAACCACGACTCAGACTTTGCATCTGAGAGGGACCGACGGGCGCCGATACGTGTTTCGTTCCGTGGACAAGACCCCTCGAGAGCTGACCGAGGATCTCGAGGGCACTGTGGCCGAAGCCATCATCCAGGATCAGATGAGTTCTTTCCACCCGTCCGGGGCAATGGTGATGGCGAGGCTTCTGGACGCTGCGGACCTTCTCCACCCGGACCCCGAGCTCATGGTCGTTCCGGATGACGCCCGGTTGGGGGAGTTCCGGGAGCAATTTGCCGGCATGCTGGTTCTTTTCGAGGAGCGGCCGGACGATCTGCCTGAGGGAGCGGCAGGGTTCGCTGGCTCCACGCGGATCATCCAGACCGACGATCTATTCGAGGAGCTGGAGGACGATCCGGCCAACCGCATCGAACTGCGCGAGCTACTCAGAGGTCGGCTTGTGGACATCCTCGCCGGGGACCGCGACCGGAGTGTGAACAACCACCTCTGGGCTCGATTCGAAGACGGAGACGGTTACCTGTGGCGTCCGGTCCCCCGAGACCGGGACCAATCCTTCGTTCAGTTCGACGGGTTTCTCAAGGCTCTGGCCCGCCGGTATGAAGCCCGACTTGTTCCGTTCCGAAGCGAGTACGCGAGTACCCACGCGGTGACCAGGAATGCTTGGGACATCGACCGTAACTTCCTCGTCGGTATGGATCGAGCCAGCTGGCAGGCGACGGTCCGCGAGGTCACTTCCGCCATCACGGACGAAGTGATCCGCGACGCCGTCGCCCAGTTGCCACCCGAGCATCAGCTCCTAGCGGGTGCGGAGATGGAGGCGACACTCCGGCAACGAAGGGACGATCTACCGACCGTTGCCGAGGAGTTCTATGAGATCGTCTTCCGCTACGCCGACATTCACGGCACAGATGTAGACGAGGTAGCACTACTGGAGAGTCTGGAGGATGGGGCGGTTCGCCTAACGCTAACCCGGCGTGGCGATTCCCTCGAGCCCGAGGGCACGCCCTTCTTTGACAGAACCTTCTTGCCCGAGGAGACCCGCGAAATCCGGATCTACCTGCATGGTGGGGACGACCGTGTCCTGATCCAGGGTGCGCCCGATTCGCCGATCACGCGGCGGATCGTGGGAGGGGGTGGCGCAGACGAGATACTCAACTCCAACGGGGACGCCGTCACCTTCTACGATGGAGGGGACCGAGTCAATCCCAAAGTTAGTTGAAACTGGAGCGACCCCCTCGTCAGGCGACGGCATGTGAACTGCTCTCGGGAAGGGTGATCCCGAGCTCCTTCTGTATCGCGGCCCTGAGGAGCGGGAGGTGCCGGTAGCCGAGCAACCTCCGGAGCCGGGGCTCGATCTCGAGTAACACGGTCGCGAACCATCGGTGCTTCTGGCTCGAGGTCTTCCAGTGATCCACTCGTCCGCAGCGTTGCTCGGCCATGGCGTTGACGGATTCGAGTACGTTAGTGGTCTTCAGCGACCGGCCGACCAGAGGGAAGACCCCGAGCCGGTGGAGGGTCAAGGTCTCCTCGAACCCCTCGTTTAGACTGGCCACGGCAGACTGGTTCACCTCGCCGAGCTCGTGCTTGAGGGTTTTCAACGCCTGGGCGGCCTCCTTGTACGTGGGCCGTTGATACGCACGTTGGAGTCGCCGGCGCCAGTTCTTCTGCTCCGCCCTCGGCAGGTGCGAGATCACGTTCTCCCGTTTGTGCCACTGGCACCGTTGGATCAGCACCTGGTCCTTGAAGGCCGCGAGCACGCCGCTCCGGAGCCCCTTGGCCCCGTCGATCACCACGAGCGCTCCGGCCGACAGATCGAGACCTCGGTCCTTCAGGCCCCTGAGGAAGGACCGGATCACCACCGCGTTCTCCGTGTCGGTCTGGACGAAGCCGAGGAACACCTTGTCCCCCTCAAGCGTCACGCCGAGCGCCACCACCATCTCGTCCTCGGCGAAGCTCTTCCCGTCCAGGACGAGCGCCACCACGTCATAGACCGAGAGGTCCCGCTCCTGAAACTCCTTCAGCCTCGCGGCGGTGGCCTTCTTGAACTCCCGCGAGACCCTCGACTTCGACAGCCCGATCGCTCCGGGCACCGCCTCGACCGCCGCCTCGTAGTCTCGGCATGAGATCCCGAGCAGCACCTTCCGAAAGAGCCCCTCGTCCACCTCTCCGGCCGAGCCGTGGAGTCGCTCGTACGATGCGAGCCTCACCTCTCCGGCCCGGCCCCGCACCCGAGGTACTCGCACCGGATGCCGCTGGCCGCCCAACCTCACCGACCCGGGGTTGTGCCCGTGCCGGTATCCGCTCTCGTCGTCCCCCTTTCGGGCGTGCCGCCGCCCGGCCAGCTCCTCTACCTCTTCCTCGAGCATCCGGCTCACCTCCGCCAGTCCAAGCGGAATCAGCTGCCGGATCAGCTCCACTCGCGGGTCCAGCTCCAGCGCCTGGATCTCCTCCCAACTCATCTCGCTCGGTTCCCCAAGCCGCCGGTCCTTCTTGCCCCGCTCAACCAGCCTCGGCATCCTTCCCATCGGTGGCCTCCTTCCTCTTTTGTTGGTCCCGTGGCGTGCTCGCACACCCACGTTACCTGAGGTCGGAGGCCGCTTCAATTTCAACTAAAGATGGGACTCACTCAGGGGACCAGACGATCGTCGAGGGCATGGGCACAAGACGCGTCGACCGATCTCCGTCTCGCCCCTACTCCTGGTTCGAGGAGTCATACGATCTCGACTGGGGGAGCGAGACGCGCTCCCTCCCGAGCATGAGTTACGACTCGGACCGGGGCTTCTTACCGATCGTCAGGCTTCGGTACACGCGCTACGGCTTTGAAAAACTTCCGTACAGTTCACGATATGCGATCAGGGCCGGGTGGGCTTTCGCGCACTCCACACCCTTCATCGAGTTCGAACAACGGACTCGGAGTGCACTCGGGGGAGGCGATCTCACGTTAGACGCTCTCTTCTCGGGAATCGAAGTCGTGAATTTCTTCGGGCTCGGGAACGAGACGGCCGACGACTCCCCGAGGAACTTCTATAAGGTCGACCAAGAACAGTTGGTGCTCGGAGCGAGCCTGAGCTTCGGGGACGGCGAGCGGCGAGAGCTGAGCTTCGGCCCGGTGTTCAAGCGGACCGTTTCCGACACGACCGGCGCTCGAACGTTCCTCCGCGAGGCGAATCCCCCAGGGACGGGAACAGTCTCACAGGTGGGACTCAGGTTCGAGGCCGCGTGGGACGAGCGAAATCTCGCGGGTGCTCCGACGGCGGGTTACCTATTCGAGGGAGGCGCCGGCTACTTCCCTGGCGTCGTGGACCTAGAGGAGTCCTTCGGGTTCGTACAGGGCGAAATGACCACTTATCTTTCGCCCGGCGGGGGTAACCCAACGCTCGCTGTCCGAGCGGGTGGGAAGAAACTCTGGGGCGAGTTTCCGTACTATGAAGCCGCTTTCCTCGGTGGAGCGGAAACCCTGCGCGGGCTGCAGGAGGAGCGCTTCGCGGGCGACGCCGCAATCTATGGCAGTGTCGAGCTGAGAGCGTTCCTCGCGAGACTCACCTTCATCTTGCCGATCGACATGGGCGTCTTCGTCCTAGGCGACATCGGCCGAGTCTACTTGGGCGGAGAAGCTTCTAGCGAGTGGCATAGGGGGCGTGGCGCCGGGATCTGGCTCGCTCCCCTGAATCGTTCGACTACGGTGCGGATCTCCATTGCTGAGAGTGAGGGCCGGACAGGTTTCCACGCAGGGGTGGGCTTCGCCTATTGAGCGGAAGGCATCTACCGACGCGCCGGGTTGTCTTCCGGCCTGAGCACCTCTCTGTATCTCATGTTGCCCTCGACGTCGTAATAGTCGATCGCGAGGGCCTCCCTCCAGATCCGAAGGAAGCACCACCCTCCGCCGGTAAACGCAGCGACCAGGTTCTCGCTACCCCCGACTCCGTAGTCGTTGTCGTCCCCCGCACCACCTCCGCACACGCCCGTGAAAAGGCCGGGCTCGACCTCGATCAGCTCGAGAGAGTGATTGTGCCCAGCAAGGTACAACAGGCCGTACGCCCGCATGGGCGGTAGGATGGCTGACCTTGCGGAGTCAGAGCGCCCGTGCCTGCCTACTGTTTCAATGGGGTGGTGCCCGTATGCGACGATCCAGTCCACGCCCCGTGCTCTTCCCTCACCCGCAATGGAATCGAGCCACGCGGCCCGTCGCCGACGCTCAGCCTCATCGCTCAGGGCCTCAGTGTCCAGCGCGATGAAGAGCACTTCCCCACCGTCGGGAAGATTCTCGGAGAACGCATAAGCTGAGTCCGGCATTTGCCAGCGCGGCTCGAGACGCGAGTACTGAATTTGCGCGTAGGCATTGCCGAGGTGGTCGTGGTTCCCGAATGTCGGCCGGAACGTGACCGCGTCCCAGAACCCGCCCTGATAGACATCGCCGAAGGTCGTTTCCCACTGGGGATCTAGGAGACCGGACACGCCCCGGGGGTAGAAGTTGTCCCCAACGGTCAGCACCAGCCCGGGAGGAGACGCGGCGTGGACCCTGGACATCACCTGCGCCAGTGCGCGTTGACCTTCGTCCCCGGTGCCCCAGTCTCCCAGGACAAGAACGTCGAACTCAGGACCGTCGGGGATCTCGGCGTACGGGCCCGGGGGAGGTGGAGGTGCAGGTGGCCCGAACCTACACGCCGTCAGAAGGAGGAGGACGGCGAACCGCGTCGCCCTCGAAAGCGCAGTCATTTGGTCAACCCGAGGGAATCGTAAGCCTCTTCGCCACGGACTCGATCTCCTCCCGAAGGTCCGAATCCTCAGCGCTTCGCTCCAAGGGCCCGACTGGGACGCGAAGGGCTCTTAGCCCGAATACGCCCTGCATGTCTTCGAGCTCGAGCTCTTCCAGTTCACCGTCGACGAATCCGGCCGACCCAAGGTAGTCGAGGTACCTTCGGTATTCGGCAGCCTCACGTTCTTGGGAGTACGCTACGGCGATCATCCCAGGTTGGGTCAACCGCTCGCCGGTCCCTCGAATGACAGCCTTGTCGATGCGCTTCTTCACGATCTCGTAACGAACGTTATAGGCGCCGTCCACATCGAAGCGTTTCTCGTCTCGACGGAAGCGAACGGTGAGAGGCGCGCTCTGAACAAGGATCAGGTGGGTTGCACGGAGCGGCAATGGAAGCTCATCGCTTCGTCGCTGCAGCTCCCATTCGATGCGGCACATCGTCATCAACTGCCAAAGGCGGAGATTTGCTAAGTCCAGCGGGTCATGCGCGCGGTCCCTATGTAGTCCGGCGCCCACGTAGATGTTGTAGTCAACGCCATCCGTCTTGAAGAGCTCGAAGAAATGTGGAGCGAGTGCCTGGGCGTGTCCCTCCTGATCGTGTAGGACAGACGCGACGATCTCATTCAGCCGATCAACCCCTTCCTCAAAACTCTTCCGTTGATCGTAGAGGACGCCCGGCTCAGGATCAATCGCAGCCCGGTATGCATCGACTCGCTCGGCAACGGCAGGATCCAGCGCCGCCAGGTCATCGAAGAGGGGCTCAATCTCTCGCTGGAGATAGTCGATGAGGGACGACTCGTCTTCAGTAGCCATTCCGGGATGGAGCGACTCCAGGTATTGAGTCAAGCGAAAGCCGAGTTCGCCGAGCGCCGGCTGAGGCCGCGCCGACTGCGCCGCCGCAATCACTGTCTTTGCAAGCTCCAGCTGAGCTAGCAAATCCGAGACGATAGCTGAGTTCCGTAGCGAGGAGGAGCTTCGGATGTCGCTCAGCCCGTAGAGCGGGACGAGATCTCGGAAGACGATGTCCTCTGCCCCCTCCGGCTCTCCCTTGAGTTCGCCATGGAGCCGGTTCCTTGCGGCCTCGCCGAACCGCCACTCCACTACGGGGTGGATAGCTGTGTAATCCCGCTTAATGATCGCCTGGATGCGATCCTCCTGGTCCTCCAGACTGCGCTTAAGGCCGAGCGCGAACAGGCCCTTGATCTTTTCGAGCTTGAACACGTTTACGGCGCCTAGCCCCCCCGGAGTTTTAGAAGCCATCTCGAGAAGGCCGACCACCGAATCCCCCGCCTCGAGTGGGAGGACCAGCAGGCTGCGAAGACCCTGCGCGGTCAGGTGATACTCGAATCCGGTTTTTTTCTTCACCGTTTCGAGGTCGTCGACAACGACCACCTCGCGCCCCTCGAGCGCACGGGCATAGAACGACCTGGCTCGCGCCGGACATTCAGGCGCTTCCCCATCCGACAGGAGGAGGCTGCGCCCTACTGACCGCCCGCCCACGATGGATTCAACGGTCTCGCCGTTTTCGAGGCCGATGAGCCCGAGCTCGAGGTCGGCCCGACCCATGAAGGCTCGGACGTGTTCCTGAATATGTTCGATCCCAGATGTGGACGTGAGCGCATCCTTCAATAACAGGTCGTCGCGGATGGCTGTGAGCGCGGCCTCCGCTGTGACGTCTTCCGCGACCAGCATCGTGACTCCCCGAAAAGCGAAGTTCTCGGGGGGCAGAAGCTCCATGAGTGTGGTCAGAGCGCTCCGGTCCCCCGCCAGCGGGGCGATCTGCTCGGGGCTGACCTCCGGTCGGTCCCCGACCACCTCTACCTTCAAGAACCGGCTGTCAAAGTCAATTGAGAATCGGCGTGTGATGTTGGACACTGGGCACCGGATCGGCACAGTGCTCTCGACGTCACGAAAGCTCACCCACGAAAAGGGCAGTTCGAACCCGAGCCGGATGCCGTAGATTCCCTCTAGTATGAAGCCGTACGCCTTCATCGCCATCCCGACGAACATCTCGTCAGGCTCGTACGTTTTTTTGAAATGTTCGTTCATTCGGGCGGTGAGGTCCGCCTCGCGCGCCATTGGAGAGGCGTAGGCAGGCTTCATACTCCACGGCACCATCGCCGCGATGAACCGCCGGTCGGCCAACGGGGAAGCGAAGGCAGACATCAGGGCTTCTACGCTGCGCTTGTGGGGTTCGAGTCTCGCTGGGTCGTTCAGCGGACCTGTCAGCTCAGGAATACCCTCGACTTCGTCGAGAATCTGATGCGCGAGTGCCCGCCAGCGGCTGTTGGAATCGGCCGCGTGGTCACGCCAAAAATCGACCAACGGGCTCAGATCCAGCGTGGTAGCGAAGGGAAAATGAATTTGCGAGTCCGACATGGTCAGCTCACTTCGGGGCAGAGGAAGTCGTCGCGCTCGTACAGCTTTCACGGGCGCCATCTAGAAACCCCTGGGACCTAGGTTGAGGTTTCAGGAGTCTGGGGATACACCGATCGACGCGCGATCGTTCTTTGAAGGGAGAGTCTGAATGAAGAACTTCGATCACATCATCGTTGGCTCGGGGCAGGCAACCGGCACTCTCCTCGGTCGGTTGATCCCGACGGGAGATTCGATCGCCGTCATCGAAGGTGGGAAGGTCGGGGGAAGCTGTGTGAACTACGGGTGCACACCGACCAAGACGCTCGTTGCGAGCGCGCGTGCGGTCCACATCGCTGGGCGCGGCGAGGAATTCGGGTTCTCCACCGGAGCGATCAAGGTTGAGTACGGTCGTGTTCGTGAGCGGATGGATGCCATTCGAAACGATGCAAGCAACGGGCTCACTCGATGGATGGAAACGACTGAGAACGTAACGCTCCTACGAGATTGGGGGGCGTTCAAGAGCGACCGGATTCTGGAGGTCGGTGACTCACTGATCGAGGGAGAGAACGTCTATATCAACGTAGGCGGCCGTCCCCACGCGCCCCCCATCGACGGGCTGGACACGGTGCCGTGGCTAGACAGCGCGAGACTACTCGATCTGGAGGTGCCCCCTCACCACCTGGTCATCGTGGGCGGCGGATACATAGCGGTCGAATTCGGGCAGATTTTCCGCCGGTTTGGGTCGGAGGTCACGATTGTTCAGAACGGCGACCAGCTCATGACGCGAGAGGACGAAGACGTAGCCGCCTCCGTCCTAGAACTACTAGAGAAGGAGGGTGTCCGCGTGATCATGGGAGCGAGAGTTAGCAGGGTCACCCGGACGCAATCCGGGATCCAGATTGCGGCAGTCAGGGACGGGGGCACGCTTGAGATCGGCGGTTCACACCTACTTGTCGCAGCTGGGCGGCGGTCCAACGCGGATCGTTTGAATATCGAAGCTACGTCGATTGAGACCGACGCCCGTGGATTCATTCAAGTGGACGACTTTTGCCGGACAGGGGCCGACGGGGTTTTCGCTGTTGGCGACGTAAACGGCCGGGGAGCGTGCACGCATACTTCGGTGAATGACGCCGAGATCGTGCTCGACCACCTGTTCGGGGGACCGAGACGACTGTCTTCGCGAATTCCGATCTATGCGCTTTTCTGCGATCCTCCGCTCGGACGGGTCGGGATGACAGAGAAGGAGGCGCTCGCGTCGGGTCGGGCGGTGCTAAAGGCCACACGCCCCATGAACCTCATCAACCGGGCGAAGGAGATGAGTGAGACGCACGGCTTCGCCAAGCTTCTGGTGGACGGGGAAACCGATCTCATCCTAGGGGCGTCGATTCTGGGCCCAGGTGGCGACGAGATCATCAACATGTTCGCAGCGATCATGCATAGCGGTATCCCGTGCAAGCACTATCGTCAGGTCGTGCTGGTCCATCCGACGGTATCTGAGCTCATGCCGTGGATCTTGGATCGCATCGCTGAAGTCCGACAAACGTCCTAACGGTCCGGTCCACGATAGTTGACTCCGAGCGCTTCGAGTCGATCCAAGTGCCAGTCCAAGCGATCGATGAAGGCGTCCAGATCTTTCCGCTCCCGCGCTGACCATGCGACTTCCGAGAGCGCGAACATACGGGGAAAGAGCATGTATTCCACGTGGTCGGCGGTCTTCATGTACTCCGTCCATACGTTCGCTTGGACACCAAGAATATGTTGAGCCTCCGCCGAGGTCAGCTCTTCCGGAACCGGCTCGTAAAGATAGACACTATCAATCGGCAGAAATCCGCCGATCGCTAGAGGCTCGTTGTCCCGATCCTCAGTCTGGTAGTAGTCGAAGTAGACGTGGCTGTATGGGGTCATGACGACGTCGTGCCCCTGACGGGCGGCCGCGATACCTCCTTCCGTTCCTCTCCAGGACATGACCGTGGCGTTGGGTGCCAGCCCGCCTTCGAGGATCTCATCCCACCCGATCAGACGACGGCCATTCGAGTTCAGGAAACGTTCGATGCGCTGGATGAACCAGCTCTGGACCGCGTGCTCGTCCGAGAGCCGTTCGCGCTCCATTAGCTGCTGCACGAACTCGCTCTCCTCCCAGCGCAGCTTTGGAGCCTCGTCACCGCCCACATGGATCAACTCACCCGGGAACAACTCAATGACCTCGCTAAGCACGTTCTCGAGAAATTCGAAAGTCTCGTCCGAGGGGCAGTAGATGTCATCGAAGACACCCCATGTCATTCCCACTTCAAACGGGCCCTCAGTGCACGCGAGTTCCGGGTAGGCGGCGAGGGCCGCAAGAGAATGTCCCGGCATCTCGATCTCCGGGACGATCGTCACATAGCGCGCCTCCGCGTACGACACGATATCGCGAATCTCGTCTTTGGTGTAGAGGCCGCCGTATCGCTGACCGTCACCGTTGAAGTCTTCCCGCCCGTGCCCGACATGGAGTGAGTCCCATCTTTAGTTGAAATTGAAGCGGCCTCCGACCTCAGGTAACGTGGGTGTGCGAGCACGCCACGGGACCAACAAAAGAGGAAGGAGGCCACCGATGGGAAGGATGCCGAGGCTGGTTGAGCGGGGCAAGAAGGACCGGCGGCTTGGGGAACCGAGCGAGATGAGTTGGGAGGAGATCCAGGCGCTGGAGCTGGACCCGCGAGTGGAGCTGATCCGGCAGCTGATTCCGCTTGGACTGGCGGAGGTGAGCCGGATGCTCGAGGAAGAGGTAGAGGAGCTGGCCGGGCGGCGGCACGCCCGAAAGGGGGACGACGAGAGCGGATACCGGCACGGGCACAACCCCGGGTCGGTGAGGTTGGGCGGCCAGCGGCATCCGGTGCGAGTACCTCGGGTGCGGGGCCGGGCCGGAGAGGTGAGGCTCGCATCGTACGAGCGACTCCACGGCTCGGCCGGAGAGGTGGACGAGGGGCTCTTTCGGAAGGTGCTGCTCGGGATCTCATGCCGAGACTACGAGGCGGCGGTCGAGGCGGTGCCCGGAGCGATCGGGCTGTCGAAGTCGAGGGTCTCGCGGGAGTTCAAGAAGGCCACCGCCGCGAGGCTGAAGGAGTTTCAGGAGCGGGACCTCTCGGTCTATGACGTGGTGGCGCTCGTCCTGGACGGGAAGAGCTTCGCCGAGGACGAGATGGTGGTGGCGCTCGGCGTGACGCTTGAGGGGGACAAGGTGTTCCTCGGCTTCGTCCAGACCGACACGGAGAACGCGGTGGTGATCCGGTCCTTCCTCAGGGGCCTGAAGGACCGAGGTCTCGATCTGTCGGCCGGAGCGCTCGTGGTGATCGACGGGGCCAAGGGGCTCCGGAGCGGCGTGCTCGCGGCCTTCAAGGACCAGGTGCTGATCCAACGGTGCCAGTGGCACAAACGGGAGAACGTGATCTCGCACCTGCCGAGGGCGGAGCAGAAGAACTGGCGCCGGCGACTCCAACGTGCGTATCAACGGCCCACGTACAAGGAGGCCGCCCAGGCGTTGAAAACCCTCAAGCACGAGCTCGGCGAGGTGAACCAGTCTGCCGTGGCCAGTCTAAACGAGGGGTTCGAGGAGACCTTGACCCTCCACCGGCTCGGGGTCTTCCCTCTGGTCGGCCGGTCGCTGAAGACCACTAACGTACTCGAATCCGTCAACGCCATGGCCGAGCAACGCTGCGGACGAGTGGATCACTGGAAGACCTCGAGCCAGAAGCACCGATGGTTCGCGACCGTGTTACTCGAGATCGAGCCCCGGCTCCGGAGGTTGCTCGGCTACCGGCACCTCCCGCTCCTCAGGGCCGCGATACAGAAGGAGCTCGGGATCACCCTTCCCGAGAGCAGTTCACATGCCGTCGCCTGACGAGGGGGTCGCTCCAGTTTCAACTAACTTTGGGATTGACTCCCGACATGAGTCTGAGCGCGGTACGCGCTAACCTCGGTAAGTCGGGGATAGGCGTCGATCTGGATTCGCCAGCCCTGGTCTTCCGTCAGATGCCAGTGGAATCGGTTGATCTTGTAACGGGCGAGCATGTCGATGTAGCGCTTTACGAATTCCGGACCGAAGAAGTGCCGCCCCACGTCGAGATGCATGCCTCGGTAGCTGAACCGAGGGGCGTCCTCGATGCGCAGGGCCTGCACCAGGAGCGGGCCAGCTGTGGCCACGGCTCCGTCTCCGACGCCAGGCGGGAGGAGTTGCGACAGCGTCTGCAGCCCGTAGAAGAGCCCGGCATGATCCGCGCCGATCACCGAGACGCCGGATTGCTCAACGGAGAGCCGATAGCTCTCTGGATCGCCGCTTCCGTCCACCCCAACACGGATCTCACCATCTTCGGTGACTGCCAGCGGGAGATTCGTGGATGCCCGGACTCGATCGGTCCAGAGGGCCACGACGTCTCGGGCATTCGTATCGCTCGCATCGGTGAGGGCGATCGTGCTCGAGGCATCGAGGACGTACGGCCTTCCGCCTTCCCGAACGCTGCGGGGGACTGGCAGGAGATTGTGCGGTGGCTCGAAGTCCTGAGCGAGCCCGAGGCCGCAGGCGGACGCCGCGACTACGGTCGCCAAGAGAAGGCTCATCGCACGCACTCGCCTCACCATGACCTCCTCGGGGTCGGACTTTGGATGATTTCGAGGACCGCCTGCTTGCGAAGCACAGGATCAACCCTTCCCTTACTCTTGTAAGGTACACTTGCTTGTCTTGTATTCTTAGAATCCCCATCGAGTGGCCCACACTCTCTTTCAGGGAGACCCTACGATGCACCCCGCCCATCAAGCGAACAACATTACTGGGATTGCGATCTTCCTTGCTCTTGCGCTGTCCGTATGGACCGCGCCGGGCGAAGTCCAAGCCCAGTCGAATCCTGTAATCCATCCGTATCAAGGCGTCGATGACTGGGCAGCGCTTCCCGCCGGCCGGACTTGGGGCGCGCCGGCCGGCGTCGAGATGGACCCCGACAGAGAAAGCCTTTGGGTCCTGGAACGATGCGGTGACTACAACGGGCCTGGGTGTGCCGAGTCGGACCTCCCGGCCATTCTGAAGTTCGATGCCTCCGGCACGCTGCTCCAAAGCTTCGGGGCCGGGATGTTCGTCTTTCCGCACGGTTTTGCCGTCGACCACCAAGGCAACGTCTACGTGACCGACGGTCGCGGTGTGGAGGGGAAAGGCCACCAGGTATTCAAGTTCAGCCCAGGTGGGGAACTCCTGTTGACCCTGGGCCAGCCAGGTATTCCAGGCGAGACACGCGGCACGTTCAACCAGCCGTCTGATGTTGCGGTCGCCGAGAACGGGGACATCTTCGTGGCCGATGGACACAGCGGGATGGAAACGAACATGCGGATCGTGAAGTTCTCGAGCGATGGCACGTTCATAAAGGAATGGGGGAAGATGGGATCCGCCCCCGGCGATCTAAATGGCGCTCACGGTCTCGCCTTCGATTCTCGGGGACGATTGTTCGTGGCCGACCGGGGCAATCAGCGAATCCAGATCTTCGACCAGGATGGAGAATTCATCGACGCGTGGACTCAGTTCGGGTCGCCGAGCGGGTTGTTCATCAGCCCCGACGACATCCTGTATGTGGCCGACCTGTCGGAGGGTATCCGGATCGGAAGTGCAAGAGATGGGTCGGTGTCCGCCCATGTTCGACCCGGGGCAGATCTAACAAGGGTGGCGGAGACCGTAGCGGTGGATGCTGACGGTAACATGTACGCGGGAGAGAACGCTGGCATGAAGCTGATGAGGTTCGTCCTTCCGCATTGACGGGTTTACGACCCAGGTAGGAGAAATGACGAAGAGGTGCGTGTTCCTAGGATTGATGGTGCCGACTCTTTCTTGCGCCCAGCCACCCGAGGCTCAGCAGGAATCGTATCAGCCGACCCGGATCAGCAAGGCGGTGGAGCTTTTGGAGAGGGACCAGCCGATCTACTACACGCAGGTCGACGGCGGGGGGTACGACCAGGGTAAGGAGCTAGCACAAACCTGGGCTGACTATATCACGTATAACATGGAGCACAGCCCGTTCAACGTAGACGATCTCAGAGCATTCATGCGGGGTCTCGTCGATGGAGGCCCCACGAGGAGCGGGCATCGCACACCCACGGTCGTTGCCGTCCTTCCGCTCGGTGGGATCAACCAGACCGTCATGTGGTCCAACTATTGGATGGTGGAGCAGGTGTTGGGATCAGGTGTGCACGGGGTGCTCCTTGCCCATGCTCGCTCGCCCGAAGTGGTCGAGATCCTGGTGCAGGCCGCGAGATACCCCCATGCACCAAAAGCCGACGGGATTGCCGAGGGGTTGCGTGGGAACGGTGGGCAAGGCTTCGCTGCCCAAATCTGGGGCGTCTCTCAGGCCGAGTACCAGAGGCTCGCTGACCCGTGGCCGTTGAATCCTGACGGCGAGCTCTTGATCGGGCTGAAAATCGCAGATCGCCACGCACTCCAGAACGCAGAGGTTAGCACGGCGGTGCCTGGGGTCGGGTTCGCTGAGTGGGGACCCGGGGACATGAGCATGTCGTTCAACGTGCAGGGTTCGGATATGCCTCAGGTTCTGGTCGATGCCAGAGCGCGTGTCCTGGCTGCCACGAAGGCTGCTGGTATCCCGTTCCTCAACCAGGTCACCGAGGAAACCGTTGAGGCGATGATCGACGAGGGAGTTAGAATCGGGGCGAACCCCGGCGCCGCCACCGCGGACATAGGCCGCCGCTATACCAACCGAAAGATGCCCTGGTAGGTTGCCGAGCCCTGGCGGTCTACACGGCCCGCCCGACCCTGAAGATGCGATTGGTTGATAAGGTACAGGAGGAGTTCATGCCCCCGCGTGGGTTTCTTGACACCGGCAGAGCGTCCTACAGACGTTCTCCACTTGTCTCGAGTCTGATCGCCTTCAGTCTGTTCGCGGGCTCATCGGCCGTTGCCCAAGAGGACTCATCGAGCTTCGAGGAGATCCGGCGTTTCGACACCGAGGAAGCCACCCAGGGCGTGGCTGTGGACGCGAGACACTTTTACGCAATCTCGAATCAACGCATCGGGAAGTACGACAAGCGCACCGGGGAAAAGGTCGGAGCCTGGGAAGGGCCGCGGGACGGGCCAATCATACATCTGGACAGCGGTATCGTACGCGATGGGCTCCTACTATTGTGCTCACTCGAACTACCCAGGTGTGCCAATGGTGAGCTCGATCGAGGTATTCAACGCGGAAACTCTTGAACACGTGGAGTCCCATAGCTTCGGCATTTTGGGGGGTTCGGCGACCTGGGTCGACCAGGCCGACGGGTATTGGTGGGTTGCATTTGGACACTACGCTGGCCGTGGCGGCGTATCGGATCAAGGACCCGATTGGACAAATCTCGTGAAGTTCGACGGGAGCTGGCGCCGCGTAGCGGGATATGTCTATCCGAACGAGGTCGTTGAGCAATTCGAGGAGATGAGCAATTCTGGCGGCACTTGGGGAGAGGACGGACGTCTATACGCTACGGGTCATGATGATGGCGCGGTATTCGTGCTGTCGCTTCCCGATGCGGGGTCGGTCCTCGAGTTGGATCAGACCCTGCCGGTGACTGCAGAGGGTCAGGGCATCGCATGGGATCCGAGCGAGTCAGGCACCCTGTACTCAATCGTTCGTAGTACACGAGAGGTAGTAGTGTCGAAACTGCGCTGATGGCCGTTTGGATCACAAGGATCACGCTTTGGAAATATTAGAGAGCTCCCACGACGTCATCAAACGACTCGGGCTGACAAACAAAGAGGTCGGTATCGCGGGGAGAGCCGCGCGACTTATTGGAGACTACCGGCGAAAGAACCGAGGCTCTTGGTCAGGTCCGACAGCCGACACGCTCGTGAAGGACGAGGTCGAGGACATGTCCCGCCAGATTCATATCCTCTCAGTGGCTTGTGTTATGGAGAGAGAGTCCAGAGGCAAGGCCTCATAGAGGCCTTTGGAGTAACCGGGGGCAGGTGAATCAGGACCCTTTCGTCTGGCGACCGGGCCCCCAGGTGCGCGCAAAGGCGCGCCTTACTGCCTTTCTGGACCAGTGCGAACTCGAGACTTTCGAATCCCTCCGTCAGCGCTCCGTCGATGACGTCGCCTGGTTCACCGAGCAGGTTCTACGATTCCTTCGGATAGACTTCGATCCACCGTACCAGCAGATTCTCGACCGCTCCCTTGGTCCTGAGTGGCCTCGCTGGTGTGTCGGCGGTGGGCTCAACATCAGCCGAATGTGCGTCGACCGCCACCGCGAGAGTCGCGCCTCCGAACCAGCTGTTATCTGGGAGGGAGAAGGCGGAGAAACCCAGACCCTTACATACGGCGCACTGGCTGAGGCGATCGAAGAGTGCGCCGCAGGCCTTCGTACCCTGGGCCTGGGAAAAGGGACAGCGATCGGGCTCCACCTTCCGATGGTCCCGGAGACAGCCGTGGCGCTTCTGGCTATCGCTCGGATCGGTGGGATCGTCGCTCCACTGTTCTCAGGGTTCGGTGCCGACGCGATCGAAACCCGGCTCCGGGACGTCGGTGCCGCGGCCCTCGTCACCTTCGACCTGTTCCCACGGAGGGGCAAACCGGTGGCGGGCAAGCCAGTGGCCGACCGAGCCTGCTCGAGTCTTCCGGATCTTCGGCATATCATCGTCGTGACACGTGAGGGCTCCGGCGATGGGATGGATCACGGCCGGGATCTCAGCTGGGACGAGCTGCTCACAAGGGGACGCGATGCGGATGCCTCCCTTCGTCTCGCCGAGCCGATGGGTGCGGACGAACCTCTCACCGTTATCTACAGCTCTGGAACGTCTGGAAAGCCGAAGGGAATCGTCCATACTCACTGTAGTTTTCCTATCAAGGCCGCCCAGGACATGGCGTTCGGTACCGATGTCGGTGAGGGGACACGGATCCTATGGATCACCGATATCGGCTGGATGATGGGCCCTTGGCTGATCTACGGCGGGCTCCTGTTGGGAGGCACGATCGTTCTCTACGATGGGGCCCCGGACTATCCAAAGCCAAACCGCCTCTGGTCGCTGTGCGAGCGTCATAACGTGGAAGTATTGGGCGTATCGCCCACTCTGGTGCGGGCCCTAATGGCGCATGGCGAACTCGCGGAGCCGCGACCTCCTGCTCCGAGCTCTCTTCGGATCCTGGCCTCAACGGGAGAGCCCTGGACTGAAAGGCCCTGGCGCTGGCTCTTCGAGCGGATTGGCCGAAAACGCCTTCCTATCGTCAACTATTCCGGGGGCACAGAGATCGCGGGGGGCATACTCATGGGGAACCCTCTCCTGCCGATGAAGCCGTGCTCATTTCCCGCTCCCTGCCCTGGGATCGACGCCGACATCATGGACGAGAACGGAAATACAGTCAGCGAGGGGGTCGGCGAGCTTGTGATCCGACAGCCATGGATCGGAATGGCCCGCGGATTCTGGCGTGACCCGGAAGAGTACTTGGAAACCTATTGGTCACGCTGGCCGGGCGTGTGGGTCCACGGCGATTGGTCTCGGATCGACGAGGACGGCCACTGGTTCATCCCCGGTCGAAGCGACGACACCCTTAATGTCGGAGGACGCCGTATCGGTCCAGCAGAAATCGAGTCCGCGCTGGTCTCGGACGGGGGGATCCTGGAAGCTGCCGTGGTCGAGGTCCCTGATGAGAGTTCGGGGACGGCCATGATAGGTTTTTGCGTGCCCATTCCACCGGTCCCGGATCGCGACGCGCTGGCAGCTGGGCTCCGAGAGCGCGTCGGCACCGCCCTTGGGAAACCACTGCGACCGAAAAGGGTGGTTCTGGTTCCGCAGTTGCCTAAGACGCGCAGCGGCAAGGTCATGCGACGCGTTGTCCGTGCCGCGTGGATGGGTGAAGATTTCGGCGATGTCTCCTCGCTCGAGAACCCCGAGGCCGCGGAGGCGATTCGCGAGGCGCGAGCAGCTCGCGGCACAGCCGAGTGACCGGTCGCAAGACAGCTTGACGGTGCTTGGGTGTAGTCCTACGCTTGCCAACATTCGCCAAAGGGGCTGGCGGATCCCTTCGCGGCTCGCAGAAACGAATCCTTCGATCGACGGGGAACATTATGGAGACGGCGAGAAGAATCCGACGGTTGCTCAGATCGAAGGTGGGAAGAGCTCCCGAGGCACTCATTGCCGTGGCGGTCTTCGCCGTCCCTGCGTCCGAGGCCCTAGCTCAGGATCGCGGCAACCCGTACGGCGAGTCACGCTATTTGGGCACGGACGCGTGGAACACGCGCTACTCCCCGCTCGACCAAATCAATGCAGGCAACTTCGAGGATCTCGAGCAAGTTTGGTTCTGGCGGGGCGACAATTTCGGGCCGCAAATCGACTACATCAACCGCTCTACACCGATTTATGTGGACGGAATGCTCTACACAGTGGCCGGCTCTCGTCGCCAGGTCGTGGCAATCGATCCGGCGACGGGAGAGACGCTGTGGACCTTCAGGGAGCCGGACACGATGCGGTGGGAGCGTTCGATGAGGGCGAGCTACGGGAAGGGAGTGGCCTACGGGGAGGTGAACGGTCGTGGTGTGATCTACATCACGACCCCGGCTTTCTTCCTGTGGGCGCTGGATGCGAAGACCGGGCGACCCCTCGAGAATTGGGGGGGGGCCGTGCGAATCCCTGACTTTCCGCAATCAGGAGTGGTGGATCTGGTTCCGGACCTTGTAGCGGATTGGGGTCCCTGGCTGGAGTGGGAAGAGGCGTACGATCCCGACTACGGGATCCCGCGGGAGCTGGGTTACATCACCAGCTCGTCTCCCCCCATCGTGGTCAACGGCACCGTCGTCGTAAGCAACTCTGCGGAGCAGGGTTACACCCAAACACGTGTCGAGAACGTACCGGGTGACATCATGGGGTACGACGCGGCAACCGGTCAGTACAAGTGGAAGTTCCATGTGATCCCCAGGCCTGGGGAGGTGGGCCATGAGACATGGGAGAACGACGCATGGGAGTGGACGGGCGACGTCTCGTCTTGGGCCCCGATGTCTGCCGACCTCGAGCGAGGCTTGGTCTACATCCCGACAAATACGGTCACCGTTGACTACTTTAGCGGTCACAGCCCGGGGGAGAATCTCTTCTCGACGAGCCTCATCGCGCTCCACGCTGATACGGGTGAGCGGGCGTGGCATTTTCAATTTGTCCATAGTGATCAGTGGAACTACGACGTGCCCAACCCGCCCATCTTGGCCGAGCTCACCGTAGACGGAGAGGAGATCCCAGCGCTCATCCAAAACGCGAGGCCTGGCTTCATTTGGGCGTTCAATCGAGTCACGGGTGAGCCAATCTGGCCCTTCGAAGAGCGACCGGTCGTCCAGACCCAGGTGCCCGGAAACTGGACTGCACCCACCCAACCCTTCCCCACCAAACCCGAATTTTTGGAGGCGATCGACATTCCGGAGGACCGCATCGTCGACTGGACCCCAGAGATCAGGGCGGAGGCGATGGAGATTTTGGAGGGCTTCCGCGTCGGAGGTCCTTTCATGCCTCGAATGCACCCGGACCACCAAGGGCCGCCAAACATCGGGTGCAGCGCCATGGTGAACATATTTCATCCGGCTGTCTTCGACCCGACGACCGGGATGATGTATGCATCGCATAAGCCCAACTGTGGTGGGGGCTACGTGATCCCCGGCGCCGAAGTGGATGAACCCAACGACCTCTTCACAACGGGCACCACCATCGCTCCGTGGGTCGCTGGACCGGGTCTCTCCCTACCCAGAGTGCAAGGTCTTCCGATCTTCAAGCCTCCCTACAACCGACTCTCTGCCTACGACATGAATGCTGGAGAACGAGCCTGGTGGATCCCGATTGGAGGGCTGCCTCCGGAGGATGTCCAGAACCATCCCGCGCTACAGGACGTGGACCTAACGACCTGGGGCGCTGGCGGTTTTCAGTCACAAGGGGGGGAGGCAATCATGATGGTGATGGGCGACCTTCTCTTGCACACTACCGAAGGCCTGAGGGGTACGCCCGAGATCGGCCCGAACGGCGCGCCCGTTCTCCACGCAGCAGACAAACGCACTGGGGAGACGCTCGGCAGCATCGATCTTCCGGTGCCCGGCCAGTACGGCATGATGACCTATCTGCACGAAGACAAACAGTATCTGCTCGTGCAGGTCGCTCAGAGCGACTTCCCGGGCTCACTGGTCGTCTTCACCCTCCCTTGACGACTGGCCCGACTAGCGTCGCTCAAGGAATTGTAGCGTAGCGGTCAGACAACCTGGTGTCTTAGCACGTCCCCTTTCGCCAACCGGATGCAGTTGTCAACCGCCACCTCGATACTTCGCTCCAGCGTCTCGCGGGTCAGCCACGCGACATGAGGGGCAAGGACCACATTGCCCAGGTTCAATATCGGATCCTCTCGAGAGACGGGCTCGGTGGAAAAGACGTCCAGCCCGGCGGCCTTGATCCGGCCGTCTTCCAACGCATCCACGAGCGCTCCCTGATCTACAACTTCCCCGCGGGACGTGTTGACCAATACCGCTCCTGCCCTGAAGGAGGCGATGCAGGCTCTGTCAATCAGGTTCTCGGTCTGGGGCGTGAGCGGGACGTGAACCGAAATGATGTGGGCGTCGCGTACCAAGTCCGGCAGCGTCCGCCACTCCCCAATCGCATCGGATTTGGAGCCTGTCGCCGTGTACAAGACGCGCGCGTCCATGGATTCCAGTACCGGGGCAAGGAGTCGCGGAATCGCGCCATATCCCACGAGGCCAACGCTCTTGCCAGCGATCTCCCCGAAATGGCCCTGCATCTCGGGACTCATGGACCATCCCTCTCCGCGGCGAGTTGCTGCGTCGAGCATCGAGGCTCGCCGCAAGGCGGACAGCATCAGCATCAGGGTCATCTCCGCCACCGCACGAGTATTTGTCCCCGGCATGTTGCACACCGCGACGCTCTTTTCCCTTGCCGCGTCCAGGTCGATGGTGTTGACGCCGACGCCGATCTTTTGGATCAGTCTCAGGTTCGGGGCCGCCACGATGAAGTCAGCGGTTACCGGCTCCAGGACGTGCCACAAAACCTCGCAGTCTCCCAGGGCCCGCAGGAACGAGGGTCGGTTGGTCGGAGGGACGATCTCAACTTCGATGCCCTGATCGCCCAGCTCGTCCAATCGCCCACGAAGCCACTCCCCCGCATCGTGATGGAACACGACCCTCATCACCGACCTCCCCAGGGGAAGCTAGATCGGGACGGCAATCCACCCCCGACGTGGCCGAGCGACTCCCCAATACGAAGGCCTTCATTCCATTTCGCCATGCGTTCCGTTCGTGCGAATGAGCCCACCTTCAGCTGCTTAACCCCCCAACCCACAGCGAGGTGAACGATCGTGACGTCCTCTGTCTCTCCCGAGCGAGCCGAGACAATGGAATCCCAGTCCGCACCCCGCGCAGCGTCTAGGGCCGCCTTGGTTTCGGTGAGGGTTCCCACCTGATTGGGCTTCAGGAGTGCAGTGTTGGCTGCCCCCTGGGCAGCGGCACGTTCGATTTTGGCCTCACTAGTACAGATGAAGTCATCCGCTATGACCTGCACGTTATCCCCCGCCGCTTCGGTGAACCGGACCCAACTCTCCTCATCGTCCTCCCCCAGGGGATCCTCGATCGCAACGATCGGATACCGCCCGAGCCACTCGAGGAGCATCTCGGATAGAGCGCCGGCGTCGCACTCGAGATCATTACGGCCAAGGCGATAGCGTCCGCCCTCGCCGAACTCCGACGCCGCGACATCTAGGGAAAGGGCGATGTCTTCGCCCGGTCTCAGGTCGACGCGTTCGATGGTTCGCAAGAGGAATTCGAGAACCTCTTCGTTTGTGTTGAAGGCCGGCCAATAGCCGCCCTCATCCGCCACGCCACGCAGTAGGCCGGCGTGCTCGAGCGCTTCGCCGGCGGATCTGTAAATTTCGGCCGCCCAGTCCAAGGCCTCTCCGTAGCTGCCCGCCCCGATAGGGACGACCATGAAATCCTGTACGTCGACCTCTCGCGCGGCGTGGGCGCCGCCCCCGATGATTTGGATCTCCGGCAGGGGTAAGACGATCTCCTCACGACCGGCAGCCAGGTACCGCCATAGGGGGACCGCATGAGCCACGGCGGCGGCATGCGCCACGGCCATCGAGACGGCCACCGTCGCGTTGGCCCCAAGGCGATGCTTGTCCTTGGTCCCATCCAGATCGATCAGAATCTTGTCGACAGCTTGCTGGTCGGTCACATCACAGCCTTGGAGCGCGCCCGAGATCTCTGCCACCGAGGCAACCGCAGCGTCGACCCCATAGCCCCCGAAGGCGTCGCCGCCGTCCCTTCTATCGACGGCCTCGGCACTGCCGATGGATGCCCCCGCCGGTGCGATGGCACGTGCCATGGCGCCGCCCTCCAAGTGGACCTCCACTTCGACTGTGGGTCGCCCCCGCGAATCCCAGACTCGTCGGCCTCTGATGTTCCCGATCCGAGTCTTCACGCGAGCAGCTCGGACTGCCATTCCGCCAGCACATCCGTCAGTCGGAGCGGCGGAAAGAGCAGTAGACGTCGCGCGCAGCGGCGCACGCGGTCCCGATCGCGCTCTGTGTCAACGTATTCCACGGGGGATTTGCCATCTACGCGCGCGAGCAGCAAGCCCGGCAAGAGACTCGCCGCACGTGCCTCGACGGCGTCGGGTGCCTCCCATTCGACACCCTCCAGATAGGCCCGACACATCGCCCCGAAACAGGCAAAAAGATCGGCTTGTGCCTGGGGGACCCATAAACACTTCAGAAGAAGGTGGTTGAGACAAAAGGCGAGATCGAACGCCGGATCTCCGATACAGGCGCATTCTGCGTCGAGAAAGACGGGACCGTGCGGTCCGATCAAGATGTTCTTGGGACTTACATCGCCGTGGACCATCGCGAGGCGCGTATTTGCGGTCCTGTGGCTGAGCGCCAAGAGTGTGTCGCGTAGGTCCACATGGATCTCTGCGACTGCCCCCAGATAGGGCTCGAGCCGGATTGCGCGGAAGATATCGTTCGGCGGGAATCGCTGAGAGACCGCGTCCACGCCAGCAGTACCGGCGTGGACACGTGCGATACGACGACCGATCTGCGCGGCGTCGGAGGAGTTCGCCCGGCCGGCTCGAAGTTCGTCCTTCCACAGCTTGTGGGACCCGGCATCCAGGTACTCCATGACGATGACTCTCGCACCCTCGTCGCCGGGAAAAACCCGGGGCGCCAAACCCGCCATGATGTCGTTGGCCAGCTCATACCAGGCTAGCTCGTAGCGACTGCGCTCGACCGGAGCTTGCCAATCGGCCTCCACGCGTAGCTTGGCCAACGCACGCTTGACGCACACGACTCGTTCCCCGAGGTCGACTCTCCAAATCTCCGACGATACTCCCCCGGTGAGCGCCTCGAACCGAACGCCATCCAAGCTCGATACGAGTCCGCTGGCTCGCAAAGCCTTTCGGACCTCTTCTGTGGGCCTCACGCTGGAAGAGCCATTGCAATCGCTTGGTACTCGCCGGAACTTGTCCTTTCAGGACGTTCGCTGAACAGAGAATCGGATCTGAACGAAATGGCTGACGCTTCTTCGGGTGCGAAAGGCAGGAGCGCCGGTCGCAGCGCGTGCACGGTCTTGTTGGTTCAAGTCGGCGGGCGCGCGGGCGAACCCAAGATCGGCGCACAAGCCAGCTCACATCCGAACATCGTCCTCGTTACGGCCGACGACCAGGGGTGGGGCGAGACGAGCTACCGAGGACACCCGAGACCGGGAGGAGACTTAGCATGCGCCTGAGACTCGTGGTTCTTGCCCTCCTCCTGGCTGTCACAACCTGTACTTCACCGATCGATACTAACGAGGTGCCGATCTTGGAGGGGTTGGGTGATCATCATCATGGGATCACGGTCGAGAATGAGATGGCTCAGGTGTACTTCGACCAAGGCCTTCGTCTCGTGTACGGCTTCAACCACGCCGAAGCCATCCGCTCGTTCGAAGAGGCGATTCGTTATGACCCCAATTGCGCCATGTGTTATTGGGGGTTGGCGCTGGCGTGGGGTCCGAACATCAACGCTGCGCTGGAAGCCGAAGGCGAGGTGATCGCCTACGAGGCAATTCTGAGAGCCCAAGAGCTGAGTACGGGTGGCAGTGCAAAGGAGAGCGCCTATATCGAAGCACTAGCGCCGCGATACGGAGCGGAGGGCCTGGCCAACCGCGCGCAACGCGACTCGGCGTACTCTCGGGGTATGGAATCCGTAGCGAGCCAATACCCTGGCGATCCCGATGCCCGGGTTCTCTACGCCGCTTCCCTGATGAACCTGAGTCCTTGGAACTACTGGACGGGGGAGAGGCTACCCCGTCCGGGGACGACCGCACTCCTTTCAGAGCTCGAGGCTGTCCTCGAAACCGAGCCGGATCATGCCGGCGCGTGTCACTACTACATTCACGCGGTCGAGGCGGCTGAACCTGAGCGCGCGGAGCCATGTGCGGACCGGCTTGCTGGGCTTATGCCCGGTGCTGGTCACATCGTCCACATGCCGTCGCACATCTACATTCGTGTGGGCCGTTGGGCAGAAGCTGTGGACCACAACCACGATGCGACCCACGTCGACGAAACTTACGTGCACGATGAGGGCCCAAGCGGCACCTATCCCCTTGCCTATTATCCCCATAACTACGACATGCTGAGCTTTGCGGCTGCGATGGCCGGACGGAGCGCCGAAGCTCTGGAAGGAGCGCATGGGACGGCGGATGTCGTCGACGGCACGATGCTTCGGGAGCCGGGTCTGGGCGCACTCCAGCACTATCTGGTCTCGCCTCTCCGGGTCATGGTCCGCTTTGGATTGTGGGAAGAGATTCTGGAGGAACCTCAGCCTCCTCCCGATCTGCCCTACCCCACCGGGACGTGGCACTTCGCGCGAGGGATGGCGTTCGCGTCGACGCATCGGGTGAGTGAAGCCCGCGAGGAGCTGGAGTTGCTGAGAGCGAGAGCGGCGGATCCGGCGATTGCAAGCGTGGACATCTGGGAGTTCAACCCGGCCTCCTCGCTCCTCGAGATCGCCGAGCGGATTCTGGCAGGCCGAATCGCCTCCGTCGGCGGTGATCCTATGTCGGCTGAGGCCGAGCTGCGCGCGGCGCTCCTGGTCGAGACCCAGCTTACCTACAACGAGCCTCCGGATTGGACGATCCCTGTACGCCACTATCTGGGCGACGTCCTGCTGGAATCTGGAAAGGCGGAAGAAGCAGAAGCAGTGTTCTTGGATGACCTCCTTCAGTGGGACGGAAACGGATTTGCGCTCAGGGGGCTCGCCGACGCTTTGTCGGCGCAGGGGCAACATCAGGAGGCGCAGGCCGTGGAGGTCAAACTCTCGGAAGAGTGGTCGAGCGCGGACATCCAGCTACCCGCGTCGGTATTCTAGTTCTGAAAAACCCTCGTTCAGAAAATAGCGATTGGGTTAAGGGGGGACCCGGTACCTCCTGTGACCGGAATCGGCCCCGCGGTCAGCATGAATTCCCAGCGGTTCTCCTGGGCCGCTCTCTCTGCGAGCGCCTCGAGGTCCATGTTGTCGAAGATGTTCGAGCCGAGTCCAGCAATCAGCAAGGTGTGTAAAGGCTGTGTTACGCCTTCGACCATTGAGGGCATCACATCAGTCGCCGCATCGCTCCCCACGAACGCGACGTCGCGCTCCTTGATCCACGGAAGGACGGAAGCGTGCAACCCGGCGCTATTTCCGGACACCTGCCAAGGCCCGAGGGCTTCCCGCCGCGCCCAGCGCCCTGTCCGCACGAAAATCACATCACCGGCCGACACGGTCACACCGGCCTGCCGCTCCCAGGCCTCGATGTCTTCGATGTAGATTGGGGTCATCGGTTCGAGGTAGGGCACGCCCTTGAGACGAGGAAAATCCAGTAGGATGCCGCGGGTGACGATGCCACTCTTGAGGTTCTGAATACCGAGCCTACCGCACCCCTCAGCCGTGCTCGCCGATATGGGTGTGTCATTGTAAAGGCGGCCGTCGTGCGCGAAGTGGCACAGTGCATCGATGTGGCTGACGCCGTAGCCGTGATAAGTGAAAGTGTAGGTGTCGCTTCGAAGACTCTGACCCATAACGTGTTCGAAGGCAGTAGATGGGTTGTCGGGGGCCTCCTCAGGCATCGGATTGTGCGAAAGCGAGACGCTGATCCCACTTCGGACCAGCTCGGCTGCCGCACGGCTTTTCGCCGGTGTAATCAAGTTAAGCGTCCCGCGCTCGTCGTCCGGTCCCCAGCGCCCCCAATTCGACAGCTCACGGAACATGGCATCGAATTCCTCCAGGTTGCGCGGCGCCCGGGTGTCCTGGATATCAGGCGTATCCCCACCCTGATTGAGCCCTAGGGTGGCTAGCGCTACAAGAATGACTGCCGATGTCATCAACCTCGCATTCATCGTTTCCCCCCTCGGATAGGCCCGCAGTTCTGCGCGGCTCGAGAACCGGGTTCAGTCTTAGGACATGTGCGAGTCGAGACAAGGGGAAGAGGTTTCGAGCCGACGACTCGTGACAGACACAGGCTAGGACGGCTCCTCGACCCAGCGGGCATGAAGCAGAAGACCGAGCAAGATGATGAGGGAGCCGGCTGTGGCCCACCTGCCAGGAACCTCACCGTGGACGGCCCATGCCAGGATCGTGCTGAAGACCGGCTCGAGCACGAGTAGCAACGCCACCTCGAACGCCCGGGTTCCGCGTACGCCCCGCACCAGGCACACGTACGCGAGTCCGATCTGGCATACACCCAGGTATCCGATGATCGCCCAATCGCCGGCCGTTACCCCAACCAGGGGTTCGGCGAACGGAAGGCAGAACAGGAACGCCAGGCAGCTCCCGAGGACCACCGCAGCGCCAGCTCGGTCCCGATCTCCAGACCCACCCCAAGCTCCACCTTCCCTTCCCCCGGGTGTGCGCGAAGATCGTCCCAGCCAACGGAGTCCTACCACGGTCAGCGCCCACGTCACTCCGCTCGCTGCCGCGAAGAGGTTGCCTGTGCCAGGGCGCGGGGCCGTAACGAGTGGACGCTCGAATCCCACGAAGAAGAGCACGGCTCCAGCGCCCAACAGTAGTGCCGCGGGCACGTCGGTTCGGCGTAGCCGCTCGTGTAGTACTAGGGGCCCGAGCAACAATACATAGACTGGCGCCGTGGTCTGAAGGAAGATCGCGCTCGCGGCGGTCGTGAGAGTATTGGCGGTGACGAACAGGATCATGGTCGCAGCAAATGCAACGCCGACGACCAGCGCCTTCAGATCGAATCTGCGCCACGCGGGGATGAGTACGATCAGAACGACCGCTGCGATTCCCGATCTCAGCCCGGCGATCTGCCAACTCGACATTGAGGACAGCTTGATCGCGGCACCGCCGGTCGAGAAAAGCAGCGCGGCTAGGGCGACATAGATGCGGGGACCAACGGTGATCACCCTTCCCTTCCTCAACTTTCTCGCTTCGTCACGCGGAGTTACTCTCGTCGAGAGTCCCGCCATACTAGCGGAGGACCTATGAAAAAGATGATCGGCAGATTCTTCCTCGTACCGCTGATCTCGGTGGTCGCGTTGCCCCAACCCATCTCGGGCCAATCTCTGGACGGCGTTTCCGACAGGGAGGTGACCCCCGCCGAGTATGAGAGGTGGAAGGTAGAGCTGTCCAACTGGGGACGTTGGGGGGAAGACGACGAGCTAGGGGCTCTGAACTTGATCACTCCCGCGAAGCGCTTGGAGGCTGTGGCCCTGGTTCAGGAGGGGTTTTCCGTGTCGCTTTCCGGGGACGCCAATACCGTTCAGGCCGTCGACAATCCGTTCCCCTATGAACACGAAATGCTCAACGTGGGCTCCGACCGCCTAGGCGTCCGCTATCATGGCATCTCTCACACGCATATAGACGCGCTGGCTCATACAAACGACTCCGGGACTTTCTTCAACGGGTACACGCCCGACGCGGAAGCCACGCTCGAACGCGGACACGAGAGGAGCTCGATCCACAACCTGAAGAACGGGGTCCTCACCCGTGGTGTTCTGATCGACCTTCCAAGACTCAGGGGCCTCCCATATCTCGAGCCGGGCACCCCGATATTCGTAGAAGATCTTGAGGAATGGGAAGAGCAAACGGGTGTTCGGATCTCTGCAGGTGATGCGCTGTTCATTCGCACAGGCGTCTGGGCGCGACGCGAGGCGGAAGGACCGTGGCTGCGCGGCCGAGCGGAGGGAGGTCGATCGGCCGGTCTTCATCCGTCCGTAATTCCGTGGTTGAAGGAACGGGACATCGCGCTGCTCGGAAGCGACCATCCAACCTACGTCGCACCGTCAAACCTACGTGGAGCCGTCCACGATTTCTCCATATTGTACCTGGGCATTCACATGGTCGATAACTGCGACCTGGAGGCGCTGGGCGCAGCGGCAGCCGAGCGAAACCGGTGGGAGTTCCTCCTGATGGTCGCTCCGCTTGCAATCCCCGGGGGTACCGGCTCGCCGGCAAACCCGATCGCCGTGTTTTGATCAGCTAAGCAGGATCGTTAGCTCCGAAACATCCTGGACCGCCTCGAACTCGTGGATTACATCCAGGACGTCCGCGACACGGTTCGGGCCTAGGCCGGAATCCGGCATTAGGGCGCGGTATTTGGCATCTACATCGCTCCACTCGATACCCCGGGGCCCGGACCCTCGCGGGGCATCGACGGTGCTGCTGTATCTCGCACCGGAGTTGGTGACTATCGTCACCGTCCCTCCCCAACCCCACTCGTAGTTGACAGGCGGCGGGGACGGATCGAGGTCGACAACATCCATGAGCGCGGCGGTCACCGGGTTGTCGATCTTCGCCGGCGTGGCGTGGACCCACGAAAAGTCCTTGTCTGCCACCGCGGACGCGACGAAGTAGGGCAAGCTGTGGATCGCCTCGATCAGGTCTCGCGGTCGTCGGCTTCCGCCCACGCTCGTCCGGTTTCGGCCAGAAACGAGGATTTGGGCCACATCCTCCGGCCGCACGTCCGACTGACGCGCCGCATCGACGGCCGCTTCCACTGTGCTTGAAAACGGATGAGCACCCGGCCACAGCTTGATCGCCAGATATCTGATGATATCCCACTCTTCGATTTCCCCCGCGAGCCGGTCGATCTCGCCCCCACCGTACACGCCCACCCAGCCGCCCGGTGGGTCGAGAATGTTCTCGTTGACGGTAAAGCCGCGGCCGGCTGCCAGCGCGGCGTTCACTCCGCAGAGTGCAGCATTGGCGGACATGTATTCGCGTGCCCAACTGTTCGTCCCGATCGAAATGCCTCCCTGTGTGATCGCAGCAATCCCGATCGAGTGCGCCATCTGCTCATCCGAATGCCCTAGGAGTTTGGCGGCTGCGACGACACCGCCGAAGGCGACGATCTGGGAGGCATGGACCCCACCCCTCCCCCCAACGCGCGCCTCGCCAATCCGGCCTGCCGCCTCATAGCCGATCGCCATCGCCAGGAGAAGATCCCGACCCGTGGCTCCTATGCGCTCAGCGATGGAAAGGCCGACGGAAGCGAGGATGGTACCACAGTGCGCCACATTGCGGATGTCGCTGTCATCCGACGCGGCCGCGTCGCTGAGAATCGCGTTGACCCGAGCGACCTCATGGGCCGGTAACCTCGCGCCATCGAACCAGACTGTGGCTTCCGGGCGGCCGGCGTGCTCGACGGCGAGTTCTCGGACGATTCGGGCCGACCCGATGACCGAACCGGCAGCCGCGCTGGCCAAAGTACTCGCGAGAATCATCTTGGCATGCTCGACCGCTAACGGTGGCAGGTCTTCAAATGTCGGGCGATTGAGGACGCGGGCCAGTGTCAGTGCTCCCTGGGACGACTGAGTCGACGTTCCGTCCGCGGGCTGAGCCTGCCGAGCCCAGCCGAGGAGAGGTGAGCTTCCGGCAATCCCCACGATCCCCCCGGCAGCTACGGCGCCCTTCAATAGACCACGGCGGGTCAGGGTCGGGGTGTCTCCACCCGGTTGGTCGGTATCTCGATCAGGTCGCATGAGGCCCTCCAGGCTGCTCGATTAACTCATCGCAGGATGAGAATGAAGCCTGAGTCGGTTAGATGGGAAAGGTGATCCGGATCGGTGAATACGTTGTGGTCGGAGAGCACGAGAAAGTTGTAGTCGTGGTCTCGATACCACCGAGTCACCTGCTCGGGCGGGGAATCACCATCGCTCTCGGAAGTGTGGCTATGCGTGTTTCCTCGGTACCAGGACATC
Source organism: Longimicrobiales bacterium (assembly GCA_965215925.1). GTDB lineage: Bacteria > Gemmatimonadota > Gemmatimonadetes > Longimicrobiales > Gaopeijiaceae > JAAXGI01. Next base: position 1,719,792 of record CBDCEQ010000003.1, read on the forward strand.
CCGGTGGTATTCATGACGTCGAAGCGGGCCTGGGCGTGGATCTCGGACGCCCCCGAAAGAAGTGCCCCGATCAGGAGAGCGCCGACACCGGTGCGAAACGGGGGGATCGGTTTCCTCTCCACGGATCCGGTCATCTCGAAACACCGAGTGTGCGGCCCGCACCATTGCCCGGATATACGCGCTCGTTGGCGCCCGGAAAGGCGAACCCGTTCAGGAATAGGCGGCGAGCCTCGGGGCCGCGGTTCGGCTCACTCCCATGAATGGCGTAGGGGCCAAACACAACTGCGCTGCCAGGTTCGAGTGCCAGAGCCACCGCCGCATCAGCATCGAATGACCCGTCGGGAAGCTCGCCGGTTGCGGGATCGATTTCGATATGACCGATGGCTCCCATTCCATCGATGAAGCTCAGAGGGCCGTTTTCTTCGGTCATCGGGTCCACCGCAGTCGCAATCTCAACGAAGCTTCCGCGTCCGTTGACGTCCTGCCAGTCTGGCGTTCCATATCGACGATGGACGCTGTCCTGATGCCAGGCAAACCGAACCCCATCTCCGGGATATTTGAAATGGGCCTGGTTAATCAGCTGTTCAACCGTATCGCTTCCCAAGATCTGCGCTGCAATCGTGACGAGACGAGAATCACCCCCAAGGTCGGACAAGTCGGGTTCGGCAGCGCCGCACCAAACGACCCTTTGGATGCGCACACCGGCTGGCCCCCGGTCGACGACAAACTGTGAGCCGTCATTCATGACGGTCCGATCGAAGCCGGCGGCAGTCGCCGCAAGTCGATCGAAGGCCGCCCGCATGACGGCGACCTCGTCCCTCGAGAATAGGCCGTCGATGACAACGAATCCGTTTCCATAGAAGGCCTCGATCTGTTCATTCGACAGCGGGCCGGGGCGGTGAGTGTCTACCGGACAGCCCCTTGGATATAGTCACGCAGAAGTGCGTTCTCCTGCTCCGCGACAGTGCGGCATGCGCTGAGGAGGTCGCCGATCGAGACGATACCGGCGAGTCGGTCGCCCTCCAGCACGGGAAGATGACGAATCTTCCGATCCGTCATGATACCCATAGCGCCTGGTAATTCGTCTTCCAGAGTCGCGGTGACCACGTCCCGCGTCATGACTGAGCCCACGGTCATGGACCCGAGCTTCCCCTCGGTAGTCGCAGCAAGCCGCAAGACATCTCGCTCCGTCAGAATCCCAACGAGACGATCGTGATCGACGACCACGACCCCGCCTATGTCGTGCTGCACCAAGATCTTGACAGCCTCCACGACGGTTCGGTGTTCTGCGATGGTTACTACGTCATAGCCCTTGCTGTGAAGGATTTCCTGAATCTTCATGCGCCCCTCCGGGAAAAGGACACGTGTCTGCAGATCGTCAATCTGCTCTCCACGCGTCTCCGGCGCCACCGCGCCCCGAGTGTCTCAACGGCGATACGATGCGAGGCGAGCGTTTCTAGCGTGGCATTTCCTTCACGTACACGTCCTGTTTCGCATAGGGGATCTCGATATTCTCCTCGTTGAAACGGCGGTACACCTCGGTATTGAGGGCATCGATGATACGGCCGCGCAGTACTGGCTCGTCAATCCAGCCAAGGAGTTCCAGCTCGAGGCCGGAAGCGCCGAAGGAGCGAAACCGCACACGTGGCTCTGGGTCGGAACAGACACCGCCGTGTCTAACCGCGACGTCGAGAAGCTCCTGTTTGACGTGATCTATGTCCGATCCGTACGCGCATGCGACCTTGATACGGACGCGCTCCTTCTCGTGAGGTCCACCTGTCTCATTGATGATCTTAGTGTTGCCCATGACCGCGTTGGGCACAGTCACCTCGATGTCATCCCGAGTCAGGATGCGGGTGCTGCGTAGTCCGATATGGGTAACCCGGCCGCGCTCTCCGGAGTCCAGAATGATAAAATCATCAATCCGATAAGGCGCGTCGGCCAGGATGAAAACACCTGCGAAGAAATTGGCGACAGTGTCCTTGGCGCCGAAACCGACCGCGATACCAACGATTCCAGCCGAAGCCAACCAGGCGGTAACGTCCAGCCTCCAGACGAGGAAAATGAAATATGCTGCTGCCCCTAGCAGGAGGACGTTCGACAGGTTGCGAAAGAGGGGCAACGTGCGCTGGTCGACGAACAGAAAGCGGTGTTCGGACCGACCCAAGGTCTCGAGAGCCAGTCGACTCACACGCATTGCAAGGCCAGAGCCGACGAACACCGCCATGGTGCCGAGGACCCCGAAAGTGACCGTTCGCAGGCCGCCCTCGAGTGACAATAGATCTGCAGCCAGTGCCAGACCCCCGAAGAGAACGAACAGGAATAGGGGGCGATGCAACATTTCGACGATACGATCATCGAGGTCGGTCGCTGTTCTACTCGCCCAGCGAGTGATCAACCTGGTGATTATCCAATCCGCGATTTTGGCGATCAGAATGCTCAGGATGACGACGACGACTGCCTGAAAACGCGGATCGGCGGCAATGCCGTCGAGCGCATCGAACTGGCTAAGGAATGTCTCCAGGGCCTGCATCACTCACCTCGCTGGGGGTCGTATGCGGAGCAGGGAAGAAAGAGCTACTAAGTAAGGTGTGTGGGTTGCTTCACGATTGACAGTGGTGACAGGCCAGCGAACGTCCAGATTCCTTGGCGTCCGCCTGAACCATGCGGTTCAGTTCGGCGTTATTCAGCGAAACTACGTCAGAAATCCGTCGCCCGGCCTCTACCGCTCTGCCTAAGAGCCGGAGTCGCACAATGTCTTCATGCGAGTAGAGCCGATGTCCAGAGCCATCCCTATTGGGCGACACCAGCTCGTAGCGGCGCTCCCACTGCCGGATCCGGTGAGGCGTGAGTCCGGCCCGGGCTGCCGCCACCCGAATCGGGTGCCACCTGCCTTCCTTTTTTACCCCACGGGCAGCCTGGTTCATTCGATGACAATGTCGCTCAGCCGCCGCTTAGCACAAGTGGGCTGCGTACGGAAGGCTTTCAATGCCCGTTGACACCGTCATCCGCTGTCCCAAATGCGGGCATGAGGAGCCGGAATTCGTCCCAGATGATGGACTCATTCTCGAGTACGAGTGCGAAGGCTGCCATGCCGTCCTACGCCCGCGAGAGGGCGAGTGCTGCGTGATTTGCTCCTATGGCCGGGGGCAGTGTCAGTCGCGGTGAACGAACCGGCCTGTTCTGCTCCCGAGAAGGGACGATAGATGGAGAAACCTGCGCCGCGGTTCGATATTTATCTCGTGGTCGGTCTGAAGTTCGAGGCCTGCGGAACTACGGCTCAGGCGTCTCGCAGAATATCTCTGGCACTGGCGTGCTTATCCGCGCCTTCGTGACGGCAGAGCCAGGGGCTGGGGTTCACCTCGAATTCAAGGAATTCAACGCCGTGGCGGAAGTTGTTTGGACTAAGAAGACTGACGGGGGTCTTCTCCTTGGGATGGAGTTCGTGTCTATGGGCTGGGGAGACCGATCAGCCCTGAACAGACTGTTCGAGTTCATGCACGAACACGGCTAGGGCCTCGGCGCGGCCGCGGGGCGACGACCACCCACTCGTAGCTTGACCTCCAGGGGCACTCGTGTCCCGTATTCTGTCACACCACTGAGTCTCGAGAAATACTGGTACGCGGCATCCGACGCCGCTTCGATTACCGCACCGCCATTGCCTCCGTAGTTGGACATGACGGAAAGGACGTACGGTCGATCAGGCAGGTCGATCAACGCCCAGACCGTGGCCACGCCGGTGATCCCCCCAGGCTTGAAGGCCACCGGGATTGCGCGGGGGATCGGCGTGCGTACCGGCCCACCTTTGTAAATCTCCAGGATTTCGCGGACGCGGGCGCAAGAACTCTCACTCATGGGCAGATCGCAACTCGCGATCCGTTCCATTATTCGGGCCGCGTCGAGCGGGGTTGAAAGGTTTTCGTTTCCGCGAACAGACTCTTCAGGCTGAATCATCTTGCGCTGAAGCTTCGTGTTCGACGCGCCCAGGGACATCGATAGGGCGTTGATCGCCTCCATGCCTAGCTCATCGATCAGGACGTTGGTGGCCGTGTTGTCGGAATAGACGATCATGTAGATCGCGTAGTCCTCCAGGGAGAGCGCCGACCCACCGTCAGAAAGGTGATGCAGAACCCCACTCCCGCCCGTGCGAACGTCGTTATTCATTTCGACCCGCTTGGAGAGGATCGCGGCATCAGTGTCCGCGCGCCGAAAGAGCTCCAGCAAGATCGGGATCTTGATAGCGCTCGCCTGAGGGAAGACGAGTTCATCGGCGGTGGCAATCGATCACCGGTGGTAAGATCCAGTATGTGGATGCCGGCGACGCCTTCGTAGGACCCGACAATCTCCTCGAGCTGCGTTTGGAACTTGCCGCGGAGGATCTCGAGGTGTGCTTCCTGTGCAAGCACGGCTGTGCCGGCAAGAGGCAACAGCGCGAGGCTAATGCTGAGGGCAGCACTGAGTCTCTTGATCATGTGATCACCTTCTCAAGTGGCGGTTGGCAAAGAAAGGGAGTCGTAGACCGGGGCGCAGGGGAGACTAGCCGCTTACGCGCATTTCCGAGGTAAACCCGTTTGTTCCCGAATAAGACCACTCGCCGTCTACACTGCTATGCCTATGGATGATGGATTCATATTGGAGGTAGTCGTGATACGCGTTCGAGGGCAGACCGGTAATCGCGATTGGGTCGCCGTCCAGGCCTGGCAGAAGCCTCATCTCGACCGTCGACTCCGGTATCGAGAACCGAAGCTCACTCGCAGTTCGATCGACAGCGAGAGGAACACTCTCAATGTTTCGGGCCAGTCTGACGAAGCCGCCGAAGGCCTGAGGCAGTAGCCGGTCAAGGACGTCCGTTTGCACGTCGCTGAGCCCGTCATCGATGTAGATGCGAGTCCAGCGGGTCCTGAAGAAGGTGACTGCAAACGCGATGTCTGAGAGGTCTATGCCCTCGAAATCTCCCCCTGTAAGCTGAATGAGTCGGGTCCCGTGACACGGATCGAAGGGTCTCCCGAAGTTGCATGGACACGGGATCTCACAGCTGCAACACTCGGAGAGATCCGCTGTCAGCGACCATCGCCGCCCAAGCCTGTTGCGTATGGGATCGATCGGCGGTCGCAGAACCGGGGCGACGGCCAAGGCGCCAAGCATTGTGTTGAAATCTCTTCTCTTCATAATCGTTCAGCTCCTTCTCTCAATCTTCACAGGGAGGGTGGGTCCGCCGACCTGCTCCAGAGGTCTGGTGCCTCGGCGAACCCACTCCCACCGTTGCACCCGGTGCGGCGACAGCGCAAGGTTAGCGGATCGCCGTTCACCTCCACCGCGAGGGAGCAAAGATGGTAACATCGACCGAGTACAGCTCTGGCGAACGGTTCTGGCTTTCGTGCTTGGCGGTTCTGGGCTTCGTTGGAGTAAACGGGGCGTTCCTCTACGGTGTGATTCGGCCAGAAGTACTTGCCGGCGCTCTCTCGAATCCCGTTTCGCTTGCTTTCGTCGTGGAGGCGCTGCTCCTCTTGATCGTACTCGCCTACCTACTGACGAAGTGGGGCGTCCTGCGGATGCACTGGTCCTGGTTCGTGCTGCTATCGCTCATTGGTAGTTTGGCGTTTGCACTCCCGGTCGCTCTCCTCTGGCACAACAAGTCGCTCTCCTCTGGCACAACAAGAGGACGGGGTAGTTCGCTTCAGAGTGACTGAGGGCGATTCCGCGCGTGACTCGCCCCCCCACGGACCGTGGGACTCCGCGGCAGTGACGGCAGTGGTCGCCCGAGATAGACTGGCGGCGACCCAGTGGGGAACGTAACCTCGTGTTGGAATGAGCCTTGGCGCCGAGGAAGGGACCATGAGAGGGCACATCACAATGGCAGGATGCCTACTCGCTACTCTCGCCGCCATGGCAGGGCATCCGGTCTCGGCCCAGCAGCGCGTCGCCGGCCCCGGGGGACACCAATTCACCAGCCAATTGCTACGGCCCGCGGGTGGGCCGGTCATCCCCTTCTTCGAAGGCTGGTATCAGAATCCAGAGGGGACGTACGAACTCACTTTCGGCTATTGGAACGTGAATACCGAAGAAGTGATCGATATCCCTCTCGGTCGAGAGAACTTCATCGAACCGGTCGAATGCGATGGCGTGCAGCCGACCCACTTCCTCCCGGTCCCCGATGGGGATCGTAGGTTCTGGGGGGTTTTCACCGTGACGGTGCCCGAGGATTTTGGAGATCGAGACGTTGTGTGGACCTTGCTGAAGGACGGACGGACCTTCTCCGTCCCGCGCCGACTGACCCATGCCGCTTACGAACTCGAGGCTTGGGACCAGCCCGGAAGGAACACGGCGGCCCCCGTGCTCAGGTTCGACGCCCAAGGGCCAGAGGGGATGGCACAAGGCGGGATCACGGCCCCGCCCGCCGAGGTCCGCGTCGGGGATCGCCTCCCAGTCACGACATGGACATCCAGAGACAATCCCCATCGGGTCGACGCGAGGCCCATCAACCTCCGGTGGTTCAAGCACCAGGGTCCGGGAGAAGTGACCTTTTTCCCGTTAGAACACCAGGTCGAGGTCGACGGTGATGGCAGGGCACTGACTGAGGCGATCTTCACCGAGCCGGGAGACTACGTTCTTCGTGTGGTCGCATATAACATCATTTCTGACTTCGAGTTTTTCTGTTGCTGGACCAACGGATACGTTATGGTCACGGTGACCCCATAACCGGAGGATCATCTTCGATGAGAAGCCACCGAGAGTGCACGGGACCACGCTTGGAGGGCCGGATGTGGCGGTACGCCGTTATGGGGGCTGCCTCGGTCGGATTGGCTGGGATTCTGCCCGTGCCTGGCCACGGACTCTCCGCTGACCCTCCCACGTTTTCGAATGAGATCGTTCGGATTTTCCAACAGTCGTGTCAGCAGTGCCAACTCGCCATGGAGGTTCGAATGTCGAAAGCATACTACAATCACGTCGGAGCTTGGCTACTTACCGCGGGAGTCATGTTCCTCGCGGCGCCGCTGTTAGCCCAGATTCAGACTTCGCCGCTGGCGGGCCAAAATGGGACGGCTGTCGTTATCGCCCAGACGAGCTCGGGTGGCTCCGACACTCACCTCATCGACCCGGTATCTAACAAGGTCATCGGTATCATCGAGGGCCTGGGCCTGCCACATGGGATTACGGTCAACCCCGAGGGCACCAAGTACTACGTGACGAATGAGCACGACATCAGCGTGGATGTCGTCGACGCCCACACGCTTCAAGTTATCAAGCGAATCCCCCTGGCTGCCCGGCCCAACAACATCGCCTCCAGCAGCTCGGCCCGTAAGGTATATGCCGCGATTACTGCAGCCCCAATGGTCCAGGTCATCGACATGGACACCGATGAGGTTGTGAAGGACATCACCACAGCGGGGGGCGTACACAACACGTTCGCTACGCCCGACGGCCGGTACATCACAGCTGGGATGATCGGGGCGCGGACGCTTTCGGTGATTGATACGAGCACAGACGAAATCGCGTGGTCGCTCGGCCCGGATGTTATGACTGAGGGGGTCCGACCCATGGGCTTCGAGACGAATCCGGACGGCTCGACCCGGCGGATCTTCGTGAACATATCCAGTCTCGAGGGCTTCCTGGTTGTGGATTTTGAGAAGAGGGAGGTTGTGGACCGGATCGAGGCACCACGTGCCCCCCTGTCGAAGTACAGCCTCATTGGGGTCCGGAACTCTCTCGCACACGGCGTGGAGGTGCTCGCTGACCAGTCAGCCGTGTGGGTCGTTTCTCGCGTGTCTGGCAGGGTTGCTGGATGGACTCTTCCGGAGCTCGATTGGATTGGTGACGTGGATGTCGGGGTTTCATCGTGGCTTACATCCACGCCGGACAGCCGATACCTGTATGTCGCTTCGACCGGGCGCGACGAGACAGCCGTCGTCGACCTGGAAACACTAACTGTCGTCGACCGGATTAAGGTCGGGGACTCGCCGAAGAGGATGCGGACCTTCTACGTCCCGGCGGACGTGATTCGGATGACGGAACGCGCGGGCGGCAGATAACCGTGGGAAAGAAGACGCCTGGGGCGCAGTGGCCTTGGAGGGTTCTGGCGACCTTCCTCGTGGCAGGCGCCGCCGTGTCTCTCGGCGCTTTCGTGCTTGAGAGTGAGGCCGTGGGTCCAGAGCCCGCGGAGGCTGCGGTCGGAGGATCCTGGGCTTCCGCCGCGAATGCGCAGGATCCGCTCGACTTCGAGTTCTATCGAGAAAACGTTGAACCGATTTTCGTGACAGGGCATGGAGAGAGCGGGCTCGTACCGGGCGCGTGCGTCATGTGTCACTCGTGGCAGGCCTCGACTGCCTTCAAGCTCCAGCCACTACAGGACGACGAAGGTGGTGAGCCGTATTGGACCGAGGCGCGATCTCGGCACAACTTCGAGGTGGTTTCGAATTTGGTCAGCCCCGGGTTTCCCCAGAACAGCGTTCTCCTTCGGAAGCCGCTCGCGACGGAAGCGGGAGGCACAGAATACCACGTAGGCGGCAAGTTTTGGGAGTCCCAGGACGATCCGGAATGGCAGATCCTAGAAGAATGGGTGGCTTCAGCATCGGCCGCTCCGGCAGCCTCCATCCCGCCCCCACCGGAAGTGGATTTCGACTTCTTCGAAAGTTGCGTGCAGCGGATATTTCTGAACCCGCGCCCAGGTGCTGTCGCGTGTGCCACGTGCCATACTGGAGGGTCGAATGCGTTTGCTCCGCCCATTCCCGGAGGGCGCACGTACTGGAATGAAGCGGAATCGCGTCGGAATTTCTCGGTCGTAATGCGGTTCGTTAAGCCGGGCTACCCTGAGCAGAGCCACTTTCTACACAATCCCCTTCATCCCGATGGAGGGGGAACCCCCATGCATGGTGGGGGGAAACGATGGGAGTCCAAGGACGATCCGGAATGGCAGGAGTTGGCCGCCTGGGTCCGAGGGGAGAATAGGGGCACCACCTGCCCCACAGCCCTCCAGTTCTGAGCGCGCTCCGGTCAGAATAATTGGGCGAGCATCAGCCGTTTAAATAGCAGCCTGGAATCTCTCGCTGAGACGCCTGATGAGCCTCAGCGCCCGTTCGGCCGGACCGTCCGCCTCGAGTAGCTCCTGTCGTTCCGCTGGCTCGAGCGGGAGGATGAGCGAGAAACCGTCGACGACCTCCTCATCCGAAAAATCCGCTGGCGGCAACGGCATATCGGGCGAGACGGAGAGGAGGGCTTCCTCGAGTTGTCGGCGTCTCTGGGCGAGTAGCGGGCCATCACTCACCTCCTCCGAGAGCGCCTCTACCTCCGCGAGTCTGTAGGGACGGCTCTCATCTTCACTCAGGACCCGAAACTTCACGAGCCCGTCCAAGACGATGTTGTAGCGGCCGTCCGGAAGTTCTTCGGATGAGATGATGACCCCCGCGCAGCCGACTGCGAAAACCGGCGGACGTCCTTCGTAATCAGCTTCGTTGCCCGGTTGCAGCAATACCATGCCGATGATGCTGTCCCCCTCGAGGGCGTCGGCGACCATCGCCCGGTAACGCGGCTCGAAGATGTGCAGCGGCGCCGTGCTGTTTGGAAACAGCACGACATCCTGGAGGGGAAAGATCGGAATCGTCACTGGCAACGCGGCCGTCGCAGCCGAGCTGGACTGGGCCACGCCGAGACCTGGTATCCAGAAGAAGGCGATGAGCGCGATCGCCCACCCCACGGTCATGGGTCTCATTTTGGGGCGAGCCCCTCTTACGCCGCCTCAATCACGGCTGGAAGCACTCGATCCCTGGGCTTGCAGTTCCTCCTGATAGCGTGCGCCGCCCAGCACGCCGGCCATACTGTAGTTGCCCTCGTGGCAGGCGTACTCATAGAGCAGGTCGTCAAATTTCTTGATTGGGATCTCTCCCCCCCACGCTTCGGTGTACATCGTCGGATCCTCTACAGTGAACTCGTAGAGAATCGTCTCCTGGTCGACCCGAGTGAAGCGCTCGATCACCTTCATTTGCTCCGAAGGGAGGACCCCCTGGAGAGACTGTTCCGGGTGGAGATTCGTGGTCTCTACCACGAGTGCGTCACCCTCCCAGTGGCCCCACGAGTCGCCGAACCAAGGCCGGATGTGAGGAGGCAGCCTGGGACCATCGCCGATGCTGATAATCCGTACGTCGTGGATCATCTCAGTCATGATCATCACGTGATCGGCGGTCTGCACGATCGTGTAGTTGCCATTGTACGAGGTCTTCGGGACCATGGGAGGCCCGACAGGTCCGGACGTTGAGCCGTTGATGACGCAGCGCTCCCCGAGGGGTCTCAGCTCAGGATGGTCGTACGCGCCGAAATAGCTCCTGAGGTCGCTGTTTTCCTGCATGCGCCGCTCGCCCTCTGGTGTCAGAGGGGGGCGGCGCCCATTCGACGGACGGGTGACAAAAGAAGTTCTGGGTTCGCCGTGCACGACAGCTACTCGTGAGCCCCGATCCCAATAGACCTCGTTGTATTCCGCGCCGCTCAATCGACTCTCATTACTCTGAGACGCATCCGCCTGGTTATCCACCCTTCCGCATTCGACTGTCCCTGGGTTGGCGGGGCAATCTCCTGATTGCCGCTCCATCTCGTCGACTTCTTCCGACGTGTACACGGGACCCTTCCCCTCTTCCCGTTCGAACGGCGTGAGCCACATGTTCGTCCAGTTCCCTTGAATGTCGGGATGGCCGTCAGGTGTCCTCGGTATTTCCCGCGCGCCTGCATTGCTCGCTGGAGATTGAGCGGCCACGGGCGACATGACGCCCTGAGCCAGGGTCACACAGATGGCCCCCAAGACAACAGTCGCATAGTGCGTTTTCATTTCCCCACCTCGAGGCGTTGGTCCGGTTTAACGCTCCGCAGGCCACCCCGTGTCGAGCGGCATCGACGGGTTCGCCGTAATCTTCACGTTCGCGCAGTGGTGGTAGGAGTATCCACCGGGATTGTTAAAGGCGTGGTCGGCCATCCACTGCACGACCTGCAGGATGCACTTCTCGCAGTTGATATTCGGGAGTCGAATGTCCCCTTCAAACGTTTGGGGTTCCTCCGGCCGGGTGTCGTGGACGAACAGGCCGTCAGCCAGCACAGGAATCTCCACTGGGTCCTGAATGACAGCCGACACGGACCAGGGTCCCCTGTCGCTGTCGCGCGTGGTGGTTTCCGGGTCCGGGGGCAATTCGGTGGGTGAGTTTACCGCCAACGCAACTCGGTAGTGGCCCGGGTGGTAAATGGTCTCCTCGAGCGCGAGGTGAAGCATCGACCCACCTACCGCCTCGTTAATGACGTATGTCTCTTCGCCCCAATCGGAATTTGAGCCGCCGCACGGCCCAGCTTTCTGCGGGTCTCCGCGGTCGTTCTCGACGATCCACGAGGCGGGTTCCAACAGCCTGAAGTGGGGTGTGGCAGTCGCAGGCGCAAAGCGGGCGGAGGCGCTCGGCGCAGCTATCGCTAGCGCGGCAACCAGAATAGGAAACCGGACAGAGGATCTCATCGAACTACTCCTTCCAAGGTGAAAACACCGCGAAGTAATGACTCGTGTAACAGTATCGCCCCGTCATCGCTCGTTCAAGCTGCTCAGCGCGAGCCGAACAGTCTTACAACGGCCGAGCGCCCACGTATCGTGTTCGCGTCGTACAAGAACTCCACGCTGCGAATCACTCGGTCTCCTCCAGCGAGGTCGATCGCACGGGTCTCGCCCCCGGCCCTAACGCTGGATCGCAGAGCCACATCTTGGTCTGACCCGTTGGCATAATGCACTATCACGCGGCGAAAATCGACGGACGCACGCTGGACGGTGAGCTTGATGCGCCGGAAGTCGCCGCGTTGTCCCGTTACCGCGATGCGGTCCCGGTCCAGTCGATCCGTAACCTGCCTTTGCCCTAGTGGTACCCAATCCGCGCCCGCGCGGCCTCCGCCACCGCCGATGCACGAGGCAAGCGTCATTCCAAATACGAGCATGCTGGCTGCGTTGCAAAGGGGTTTCATGCCGCCTCTCCCTAGATACTGGTATCGGCCAGATCGTAAGTCGTTCGATCTACGTAGCGGTACGTACGGGCAGAGGGCCGTATTACGCGTACGCTCAACTACGCGTGATCCGTGAGATATCCCGAAGACCCAAAGGGAGGCCACGATGGGGAGCCCGGCGAAACAAACCAAACCCAGTTTCTGGCCATTGCGTGAAGTGCTACAGGTCTTGACGCTCGCTGTTATGTGCGTCCCCTTCTTGATGAGTGCGTTTGACTTCGATGGGCATTTTCACCGGCCGCCTCGGGCCGAGAGCTAGGCCGTACGGGCAGCGCCTGCTTGTCTCCGGCTTCCATCGTGGCCCACCCGCCTCAAGCCGTTCAGTCCTCCTCCCAGACTGCCTCGGCGTCGATCGTGATATTGACCATGTCTCCAACGACTAACCCGCCCCTGTCGATCACATCGTTCCAGCTGACTCCGAAGTCGTGCCGATTGATTTGTGTGGTCGCAACAAAGCCGGCACGCGACTTCGGGCCTTTATCTACCCATTCACCGTTCTCCTCTTCCCACCACGGTGTCTGCCATTGACCGAGGTACTTGACGTCGAGTGAGACCCGCCTTGAGGTGCCGCGAATTGTGAGGTCACCGGACACGACATAGTCGTGATCGCCGATGAGCTCTACTTCGTCACCACAGAATGTTATCTGTGGATGGCTCTCCACATCAAGAAAGTCTGTTCCGCGGAGATGAGCGTCACGCTCAGGTTCGCCGGTCCAGATTTCGCTAGCGTCAATCGCCACTTCCGCGGACGATTGTTGCGGGTTGTGGGGGTCGAAACTCAGAGAACCTTCGACATTCTTGAACATCCCACGCACCTCGGTGACCATCATATGACGTGCCTTAAACTCCGCCCCCGTATGCCCGGGTTCGAATACCATTTTGCCATGATTCATCTCTCCCTTTCTTACCAATTCAGCTAGGAAACTCCACTCCGTAGTTGCCGCCGATCTCTACATAGCGATCCGGCTCACGGGCCATCTCCGAAAACATTTTCTCTATTCCGGCGGGAGCGAAGAGGATGAGCATCCGTACAACTTCCTGGGATTGGTTCAGGAAGTTGTGGACCACTCCGCGCGGCACGTTCAGATACGTGCCGGCCCGCGCCTGCACCTCCCTGCCTCCGACCCAGAAAGTTGGGGTACCTTCAAGGACGTAAAAACCCTCGTCCTCTCGGCTCTGTATGTGTGGTGGTGGCCCTGCGCCAGGGGGCACGACCGCTTCCATCATGAAGTAGGCTCCCGAGGTTTCTTCTCCCGTGGCGAGGTATCTGTACTCGTCCCCGGCGCCCTGAATGGTCTCGACCTTGTCCGTTGGAAACACAACTGTGGCACCACTCATGCTCGAACCTCCGTCTGATCGTGGGCGTTCGTCCAAGATGCGAAGTGCGGTACCCGCTCCGCCCACTCAGCGAAGCGCGTCCAGCTCACCTCAGGATAGGACGAGCGGAGTCGGTCGATATCGGCAACGTATCCGGTGTTGACGAACCACTCGTACATGAGGGCCAGGTCTTCGCTGAACGACCGAATCCCCTCGATCGGCACCTCAACGACCGAGATCGGCTTGCCCAGGATACCGGCCAGCAGGTCGGCGGACGTCTGAGAAGAGAGCTCGTCGCCCGCTATGTCGATCCTCTCACCGGCAAATTGCTCCGCGTTGGCGAGGACGTGTGTGGCAAACGCGCCGATGTCCTCGGTAGCGATCTGCTGGAGTAGGAGGTCAGCGGGTAACGCGATCGCGTATGTGCCGCTCTTTAGGCCGTCGAGCATGTCGGGGAAGAACAGATTGTCCATGAAGTCGCCAGTAGACGTCGTCTCGGAGTCGAAAAGTGAGTTCCCCCTCTCCCTCATCGAACTCCCAGGACTCGGCTAGATACGGACGTGGCTGAAAGTCGGCGTCAAATCGAATCAGCGTCATCATGCTTGCGAACGTCTGGTGTTGGTTTCCGTCATAGTCCGCGGAAACCAACGCGTTCATCCCCTGCGGCATCTCTCCGACCGTCCCTACCACCGCGGTCCCACCGAAGCGCTCTCCGATCGGCTGATCGAATTGGCTGAGGTAGGCGTCAACCTTAGGAATGACCTCCTGGCAGAATTCGGGAAGCCCCTCAAGCGAGCCTTCCGAGTCGCCGCCTCCGCAAGCCGTGACAACGGCGGCCAGAGCAAGTTGCCAGGTGTGTCGAGTCATAGCTTCCGGTCAAGATCGACTGGAGTCTGCGGCAGACGTAGGACGCGACTGGAGAAACAGCCAATCAGTCCGGCACGACCTGCCTCAACTCCTCGAAGAAGTTCTGGACGAGGATGATCGACTGACTGTCGCCGCTCAGCGCCGCGGTACCTGCAAACCGCCCCATGAGGAACCTCTGATCGTCTGGCGCAATGTCGTAGAAGTCGCTACCGCCGGTTAGCCCTCCCAGTCTGTACTCTGGACCCGCGGTGAAGAGTGTTTCCCGTTGGACTACTCGGAAGCCTGGGTCCGTCTCAAACTCCGCCGCGATCAGTCTGCGACCGGCGTCCACATAGAACAACTCGCCGATGTCATTGGCCCACAGGGGGCCAGAGCCGCCACCGATCGAGACTTGGACCTTTTCTCCCCCAATGTTGGGGAAGGGTCGGACGAAGACCTCCGCCTGTCCTGTTTCGTCAGAGGTGTATGCGAGCCAGTGACTATCAGAGGAAATCGCCGGGTCTTGCTCCGCGAATTCAGTATGGGCAACGAGCTGTGTTGCGACGCTGTCCATAGCCGGCCGAAAACCCAAGACATCTCTCTCCCCCATATCCGGCGCGTTCGCGAGTGTGCGGACTACCATCCACTCGCCGCTTGGACTCCATTGGACCTGATAAACGCCCCGAGTGTGGTCAAGCAGGAGCTCTGGAGCTCCCGTCCCATCGGCGGGCTGTCGCCAGACATCATAGTTCCCCTGTGGTTCTTGTCCCATGTGTCCGATATATGCCATTGCCAAGCAAGGCCTTTTGAAGTTCCTATCCGTAGCTGAGCGGTTGTGCAGGTCGTTTCGCGCCTCCTTCGTGAACCCGCGCCCGTGATGGGGTCGGCGGGATATGATGCATGTAGCGGTCACGAGAAGATGATTTCACAGCTCATCTTGCAGATTCTCATTCCGACTGGCCTTCTAGGGGTTCTATGGCGCAGTCGGTTCAGAAGTAGGTCGGAGTGGTTGCTCAGTATTCTGGTACTCGGTTCAATACTCCTGTTTAGCTTCGCAACCGCTCGCTGGGACTGGTTCAGTTACTATCTCCGGATTCTTCCGGTCCCTCTTTTTTTGATCCTCAGTTACAGCGCCTACGGGCAGATCACGCCAGCTTCAACCTCTCCCCCCCCGGTTTCGCAGATGGACTGGACTGGCCCTCAATGGAGCACTGTTACTTGGCGCGACCTGGTTCAACGCAGCCGCGCTACGCGGTCACTTCTATTCAGGTGATGCCGTTCGCTTGGCGTCCCCTGTGAGGACTGGGCTCTACTACGTGGGCGGCGGCGGGAGCTCCATGTGGCTCAATGCCCATCGCGCGGATAGTACGTCGGCCAATGATTTTGCGCTGGACATCGTCCGCCTGAATGTGCTGGGCAATCGGGCTAACGGATTGGCGCCGAGTGAGCTGACCGCCTACGCAATATATGGCGATCCTGTTTATAGCCCGTGTGCGGGCAGGATAAGGATCGCTGAGGATGGCGTGCCGGATCAAATCCCTCCTCAGAGAGACGACGCCAGCCCGGCTGGCAACCATGTTGTGATCTCATGCCAAGGGGTCAAAGTAGGCATCGCGCACATGATGCAAGGGAGTCTGACGGTGCAAACCGACGACCCAGTCAGCGAAGGTCAAGTCATCGGGTTTGTTGGAAACTCCGGAAGTACGAGTCAGCCCCATTTACACATGCATGCGGCGAGGGGCGGTTCACCGACAGGCATCTTGGATGGCGAGGGCATTCCCATCCTACTGGATGACAGGTTTCTAACTCGGAACAGTCTATTCACTGGGACATAACCGCGGCGTTCAGGCGGGTTGGGGTCGCTCGTCATCGCAGCATCACATCTCTGGAGGTGTCGACAATGACCTCCTCAGGGACCTGAGATACCCTTGGTCCAGCCCTTGGCGGATTCTCCGTCAGAGTCGCCCTCGTGGAAGTTGTTGACGACGCCGTCGCGAATGTTGGCGACCCTTCACATGAGCGGAGCCGATTGGCTGCCCTCCCCACCGATCCTCGTCAGTACGAGGGCAATCACGATGCCCCCGATTCCGGTGCGAACGATCTCAAGCATTGGGTCTACGATCGTCAACGTGGGATTCCACACGTTCGTGTTTCCAAAGTGAATGAAATCAGTGCCGAACCAAACCAAGACACCCACTATTGCGCCTACCTTGAATCCGTCCGCGACCCCGGAGGCGCCTGCAAGCCCGATCACGAAGGTGACGAGCGCGGCCAGCGCGAACGTCCCCAACACGATGGCCCACACCAAAGGAGCGTCGCGAGCCACGCCACTAGCTGAGCCCGCGTTCGCGGCGTAGAAATTCCCAAACGCCAGGTCAAAGATGAGGACGCCAAGCACATACATTGCGATGCCACCGACAACCGTTCCCGCCATGAATCGCTTCGTGTCCATAGGTACTCCTCTTGTTCAGAAGGCCGGGTCACCCGAGCCCATGGGGCAGCAAATGACAGTATCAATCGGGGGCACTGGGACCCTGTGGATCTTTTTTCGGTCGGTCCATCAGAATCTGCTCGGAGAAATCAGTCGGTCATGTGTCCGGCACCACCTGCCTCAACTCCTCGAAGAAGTTCTGGACGAGGATGAGTCGCTCTGGCTCGGCAGCATCGCCTTCCGAAAACGTGCCGGTGGCGTTCTGCGATACGATGAGCCGGTCGCCATCGGAATGGAGATCGGTCGGAAGGGTCGCTCATAGTCCCACTGCTGGGAGGAACGGCAACTGCGCGCAAATGGGGCCTGTCAAAGATGTCCGCGGGTTAGTTGGGCGGCAAGGAAAGTCGGTCTTGTAAGAATGAGTGTGTTCGGCGTCCCTCAGTCAGCAAGAGCTGAATCGGGCCGGGAAGTGAGCGACGTGATGAGGAGGATGATGGCGCCCGCGACCATGATTGCGATGATGATCGCCGGTGATCCTGAACCCCCAGCGGGGGCCGGGACTCCGGATAGCCTAAGAGAAGATTCCGGGGTCGCTCGGCTTCTCCTTCGAGGCCGACACCATTGCACGAGTACTCACTCTGGGTAGGGATGTGGACGAGGAGACCTTGTCACTATCCTACGAGTGGCTCGATTCCGAGACCCTACAGACGACTGGGGTTTGGAACGGCGACTCCTTGGAAGTCCGACTGCGTCGTTTCGACGAGAGTATGTTCCTTCTACAGAATCGCGGATTCCGTTGGATTCAGGAGCAGCCGTTTAACCGGTGAACGCTCGCAGCACGATGGATCAGGAAGGCGATCGTGGGTGACGGCGAACGTGCCAGTTTGATCGGGCGCATCCTTCGAGCGAGTATCACCGCCTTGTCGGCCACGTGGGGGCACTGACCCCGCTGTTGAAGCGGGCCATCTAGTCGCAATACCAAATCCTATCCCACTGGCACCCTTCAAAGTATGAATAGGAGAATCATCAACAGGGCGGAAGTGACGCTCGCAAGAGTCGCCCTGATTGAGTTCCAGAGGTTCCAACGCGGTTCAAAGTCTCTACGAGCCGCCTCACGAGTCGTTTCGCTCACGGCGTCGACCTCAAGAGCCTGTAGCTTGTTATTCAACGGTATGTTGATGGTGAAGGTCGGCAGCTGGACGCCGAGAAGATAAACGAGTGCGGCGAGGATTATGAGCAGACGCCCATCTCCGTCCAACTGTCCGATGCCAAGCACAGCCGAGGTCACCAAGGCCACAACCGAACCAACCCAGACGATCATGAAGATCGGCTGATTGTTCTGGATGATGCGATCCATTTCCTGAAAAGCGCGGATAAACTCCCGGTCGTTAAGAGTCCCGATGCCCGGCATCGCTACTACGGCAAAAGCAAACAGGAAGCCAGCCACCAGGGAACAAAGAAACGTGGATGAGATCAATGCAATCTGAAGGATCCCCATGATTCAAGACTTCCCGATTTACAGAGGCGGAGAATCGCCAAGTTTCTGGCTGAACATGGAGAGAAACATGTAGACCGATGGGAGCCTCACCGACAGCCCTGCGCCCTAATCGCAAAGATCTTATGAGTTTGCGGTGGTTCCGAGTGGGTGCCGAGGGATCCTCTGTAAGCCTAAGTCTGACTATTAGTTACAAAGTGGAGCCAGCCGGGCTCGTACCGGCGACCCTCCTGCTTGCAAAGCCTACCGAATACCCCCTGATTTTCGCTGTTTTCGCGTAGTTCTGCGGAATCTGTCGCTGAAATAGCGATTCTTGCACACCATTTACGCCGGTTTAGCGAAGGCGAACATGTAGACCTGCGTTCCTCGAGACCCACCGACCCCTCAGATCAACGCGTCCGCGAGACTGGTCCTTGAGTATCCATGAAGTCACGGTCCAATTACATGTGCTACACGAAGCGTATCTCAGCCGTGAGAGCCACTAGTCTTGCGGTGAGATGGTCGATCTAGCGATGGAGCCTGCTGGGTGAGTAGCGCTTCAGGTCGATCGCGGTCGAACTCAGTCGCGCCCGCACGGGACGTACGAGCGTTCCCCCCCTGTTCTTTGGCTGCTGACAGCGCATCGCATCCAGAATCTATCCTTGTCCGGTTGCCTGCTACAGCTGGAAGAGCCGGGTCAATTTGATGACGAGTCCTCGGCTGGCAAGCTGGGTTCGACGACCCAAAACGTCAGTATCTCGATCCTCGGTGTAGACGATGAACAGCTCGCTACCGGGTGCCCACTCCCAGCGTAACCGGACGTTGGTGCTGAACGTGTCGCTCCCTGAGTTGTACTGAACGAGACCGCTCAAGAAGGCCCGAGGCGTCATCGTGTAGGTGATCCGTGTAAGTGCAACGTGCCGCCCCAGCCGCTCCTGCGGGAGGTCGATCCAATTGAACGAGACGCTCGGCTCCAGCGAGACCTGTGGGGTGATGGTGATCCACCCTTGGCTGAATCCCAAGGAAGTGATGTCCCCGTCGTAGTAGCTTCCCCGTCGCATCGACACCCTGCCTAGGACCGGGCGGTTGGGCCCCATGAAGTAGCTCGCCTGGACATCCCTAAAGGAGTAACGACCCGCTCCGATGATGGCGCCGGAGATCTGTTCGTCCTCGACCAGTCGCTCGTAGGAGTCCGTGAACCTCAGGCTGAATTGGTCGCTGCTCTCGAACTCGATGCGAAAATCACCACCGCTCTGCCGGCTCTCCAAGAAGCCCGCCTTCTCGTTCTCGAAGTAGCGGAGGTCCGGCTGGAACGTGATCTGACGGATCCACGAGATGGATTCCGTCCGGGGGCTGACACGTATGCCCATGGATGACTGCCGAAAGCCCCTTCTTCGCAGGAAGCCGATCTCCGGATTGAAGTCGTCACCGATCACGAGATGGTCGAGCTGCAGCCCCCACTCGTCCGCATTGTGCCGAAACGCGGCCCGATAACTGGCGTCGAGCCCGTCGAGGCCCTGGGTGCGGGTCTTGGCGTAATACGTCTGGAGTGTTGTCACCTCGCTGAAGCCAAAGACGCCGTCCACCCCCCAAGCTTGGTTCGATCCCTCAGCTACGACGGACTCAGAGCGGTTCTGGTAGATCACCCCAACGCTGCTTCGTGAAAAGACGTCCCTGGCTAGGCGAAGAACTGTAAAATTCGTAGACTCCGCGCCGATGCCGGGATCGTCGTCGGTCTGGATATTCACCATGCCGACGTCGAAGGAGCCCACCTTTCCTGTCAGCCGGCCGCCACCGAGGATCGGAACCTGGTGCCCGTCCTGCAGCCCGATTCTGCGGCTATAGAACATCGTGGGCGCGCCGCCGCCGCCACCCCCGCCACCCCCACCCCCGCCGCCACCACCCCCGCCACCACCCCCAGGTGGGCCGCCTCCCCCACCCCCGGTACCGAAATCGAAGATCCCGCGACTCTCGAGAAAGAACTCGCGCTTCTCGGGGAAAAAGAGGCTGAAGCGGGTGAGGTTCACCTGCTGTTCGTCCACCTCCACCTGGGCGAAGTCGGTGTTGTACGTAAAGTCTGCCACCAGGTTTTCGGTCACGCCCCACTTGACGTCCAGGCCGGCATCCGCATGACCGTCGTTATGGATGACCGGATCTGCCCCGAGGTCGGTCCGCAAGCCCGAGATCGCGAACGGCTTGACCTCGAGCGCTCGGCTGGGGGGTGGAGCCTCGATCCCGACCAGCGTCCCGTACAACGAGACCCTGACTGAGGATGGACCACCCATTCGGCCTACGGAGATCGGGAGCCACGTGAGGTGATTCCACTCGTTCCTTCTCAATACGGTGCGGCGCAGCTGGATTCCCCACACTTGCTCACGCCCCGGACGGTAACGTAGGGACCGGAAGGGAATGGCCATCTCCACCGTCCAACCTTGTTCGAAGCTCCCCGTCCGGACCTCGTAGACCGGGTTCCAATCACGGTTGGGCCCCCCCTCGCCGCGGATCTGATAGTCGGTCAGCGCACCCAGCCGGTTCGTGTAGAAGCCGATGCCATTGCGACGATCGAAGAAGGTGTCGAAGAAGACTCCGAAGGTGTCGTTGTTGCGAATCTGGCGAGAGTCGCGCCGCATCTCATTCGCGATGGGAGCATCAGGGCCCTCCGAGTCCCAGATCCTGGCGCCCACGTAGACGTTGTCGTCGTCGAATCCCAGCCACACCTCAGTGCGCTCGCTGGGCTCCGCTCCTGCGTCTGGAATGCTCTGGATGAACTCGCTGATCGCCTCGGTCTCGCTGTAGAAGGTCTCGTCGAGGACTCCATCTGTTTCCATGGGCTCAGTCACTCGGACCGCGCGCACGGTCACACCCGCCTCCCCGGCCTGATTCACGACGGCCGGGTGCACGGGTGGAGGCGGGCCAGGGATCTCGATTGACATCGGTTC
Source organism: Longimicrobiales bacterium (assembly GCA_965215925.1). Taxonomy (GTDB): domain Bacteria; phylum Gemmatimonadota; class Gemmatimonadetes; order Longimicrobiales; family Gaopeijiaceae; genus JAAXGI01. Next base: position 1,740,814 of record CBDCEQ010000003.1, read on the forward strand.
GGTCACGGCCCCCTCTTCCGCGATCGCGACCCCAGGGGGATTCTGCTGGCCATGGAGTCCCGTGGAACACACCAGGAGAATGGCGAACGCGCGGAGGAAGGTCTGTAAGCTCATCTCATCTCTTCGACCGAGTGTGAAAACTCGTCTCTCCTCCTTGACCGACAGGGATCAGCTTTTGTTGCACGGGAGGGGCCGCGGGGATCGGCGACACGCCGCTGTTTCCGTCGCCGAAGGATCCGACCAACCCCATCACCTGCCACCGGGCCCCATCTGTTTCTCAGTAATCGAATCCCGCGTCTGTGCCTGAATCACCTGGGTGTTCTGCCTCATCTCGACGCCAAGAAAGATGATGCGGACGACCACAGAGAGATTGCCGGCGCTCGTTCAGTTTGCTGGGCTGGTCCATTGGGGTCCCCTGGGCGAGTGTTTGGACGACGACCTGAGGGACAGTGTAAGGGAACGGTCCTGGGTGCGGCACTGCTCAGATTGTTGGGGGGGCTACAGAGTTTGATTGGTGCAGTCGGTCATGGGTTTTCTGTGGGGCTGTTCCCAAGAGAACCGGGTGCGGGGTCGGGGGGCCGTACCAGCGCGATCCAATTACATCGAACAGAGACCGTTTGGCTGACACGAGAGCTGTCGGGGAGGACAGAGCGGAAGGTGTAGACGGCCATGAAGGGTTCGGTGTTGACCTGCCCCCAAGAGTGGTACCACCTAGAGTGTTAGTCTACCGCCTCATTTTGCCTGGGGTGAGGTCCGAGTAACAAGGGCAGGTTGAGCAACTTCGGGTCGGGCTGAATGGCTTCAGGAGCGGGCGGTAGATAGCCCAGAGAGCTGTGGGGTCGAACGGTGTTGTATTCGCGCCGCCACTGCTCGATCAGCACCTTAGCCTCCTCCAGTGAATAGAAGATCTCGCGCCTCAACAGCTCCTGCCTGAACGTTCCGTTGAAGCTCTCATTGTACCCGTTCTCCCAGGGGCTGCCGGGTGCGATGAACAGCGTCTTCACACCCAACCCTCCAAGCCACTGCCGAACGACTCGGGCCGTGAACTCCGGACCGTTGTCCGAACGCAGATTCGCCGGTGGACCATGTTCGACGAACAGCTCGCTCAGCGTCTGCAGGACATCGTCCGACTGAAGCCTGCGGGCTACCACGATCGCCAGACACTCCCGGCTATACTCGTCCAGGACCGTCAGCATCTTCAGTGTGCGTCCGTCGTGGGTCCGGTCGGACACGAAGTCATACGCCCATACGTGATGCCGGTACAAGGGCCGTAGTCGGATACAAGAGCCGTCGGTCAACCATAGGCGGCCCCGTTTCGGCTGTTTACTCGGCACCCTAAGCCCCTCCTGCCTCCAGATCCGCTCCACCCGCTTGTGGTTCACTGCCCAGCCCTCCGTTCTCAGCATCCCCGTCACCATCCGGTACCCGTAGCGTCCGAACCTGCGAGCCACCTTCGCCACGTCCTGCCTCAGCGCCTCCTCGTCCTCCCTGCGCTTTGGGATCCGACGCTGCGTCGAGCGTGCCTGACCCAACACCCGGCACGCCTTCCTTTCGCTCACCCCAAGCCGCTGCCGCACCTGCACCACGCAGCGCCTGCGCCGCTCGGGGCTCAGAAGTTTCCCTTGGACGCCTCCTTCAAAATCATGTTGTCCACCGTCAGATCTGCCACCGCCTGCTTCAGACGTTGGTTCTGCTTCTCGAGCTCCTTGAGCCGCTTCGCCTGGCTCACCCTCATTCCCCCGTATTCCTTGCGCCACCGGTAGTACGTCTGCTCACTCACCCCCAGCTCCCGGCACACTTGCTTGACACTCTTTCCGTTCGCCAGGGCCACCTCCGCCTTGCGCAGCTGGTTGATGATTTGTCCCGCACTCAGGTTCTTTGGGGCTGCCATTCTGACCTCCCTTTCCGTGTCTCGACTCGTCCAGAATCCTAAAACTGGACTTGGTCTCGTTTTAGGGGGTCAGTTCACTCCACGAAATGAGCTTGCGGTCAACACCATTGAGCGTGACAAACGTATGTAGGTCTAAGTCTGACTGATACTTACATCAGTGGATCCAGCCGGGCTCGAACCGGCGACCTCCTGCTTGCAAAGCCTAGTTTGAGGCCAACGTTGACCGTATTCGGGAGGGGCTCTACGAGCGCGCACGGCGCACCCCTCTCTAGGGGACTCCCGCCGGCTTGGATCCTCTGCAGCACCTAGCTCCAGGGAAGCATATCTGAGCCGTGAGAGCCAAAGTCTTGCGGTGAGATCACCGTGTGTCCGGCTGGATTCTGCAGATCCTCGCCAACCCTCCGTACGAAAACAAGGCTGAACATGAAGAGAAATGGAGGGGCTACCCTACGCCTCCGACTACCTACTCAGCCGAAACGCAGCATTCACAGGGGTTTCTCGACCCACGAACGGCGGATTACGGACCCTGCGACCTCCTGCTTACGGAGCACCTGTAGCGTGAAAGGAGGAGAGAGACGGGGAGCGTCGAACGCCGTCGAGACAGGTGCGTCCCAAGTGTGGCTACTCACGCAGCTGCGATCAGGTCATCCGCGAAGGGCGGCCTGAGGCGAGGAGACGCACTCGACCGGGCGATGGGGGGTATGGAGTATCCTCTCCAGAACGGACAGTACCTATGATCCGCAGACCGCAGGTCCCTCGTCATCGTCGTGGCCCTCCTCGGAGTCGTCGGGTGTGATGCCGTAACAGGCCCCAAGATTGATCGACTGCCCGGTATTCAAACCGAGGGAGCCAGCTTCCACTTCTCCGGTGAGTATGAGTATCGAAGCGTGGAGATCCCGTATACGTTCACCAACCGGACCGGAGCACCTGTCTATATCGTGAACTGTCGAGGGGCGTTTGGAGTCCAACTCGAGAGGTGGGAGCAGGAGACTTGGAAGGCAGTGTGGAGTCCGGTACTTCTTGCCTGCCTCGGAGCACCCATCGTTATCGAAGCTGGGGAAAGCCGTCCATACACGCTAAAGGTTTCGGCAGGAGAGTTTGGGTCGAACTACCACCCGCAGTTCGACCGACCAGACCCGTCCGGCACCTACAGGATCGTTTGGACCGACGCACTGTCCTCGTTCCAGGACCGGCTTCCCTTCGGAGGCCAGATTCCCCTGGAGCATCGGGTTTCGAACGAGTTCCAGCTCGTGTTTGAGTGAGTACCTCCGGCCCCTTGTAGCACCTGGGGGTACCTACTTCGTAGTCAGGCAATGTCTCTCGACAGGAGCATCGGGATGTCTTGCGGACCCGGCGGGCCCCTCCTCATCGCTGCGGTCTCCCTCGCAACTTTTGGCTGCGAGTCCACGACCGAACCTCTCCCAACTTTCGAGCCGGGAATCCAGACGGACGGAAGGGTTTTCTATCGGTGGCCGAGGTCAGGACAGATCCGGATTTCGCGGTGGAATCCCGCGCGATGCTTCTTGACTGGGCTCCGTATCGTCCGGGGCAGGTAACCCCAGACTTTGACCTTTCGCCGGACGATGAGCGTCTCTTGGCGATACGGATCAACTCCGTTGGCGGGGCCACCGACGACATCCTCGTCCAGAACTTCTTCGAGGAGTTGAGGCAGGTGGTGCCGGACTGAGACCTCGAGTGTCGATAGCCCGTCCGGCGATTAGTGGCATCTAGGACTGGCCGGAAGTACTAGTCAGGCGAGACCGTCGAATAGTTCCTCCATACGCCTTCGCATCGGCTCGCTGGGCAACCGTCCCGCGCCCGCCCCCATGTTATCGATGAGATGCTCCGGATCCGAGGTGGCCGGAATGACGGCGGTCACCGCCGGATGGGCCAAGATGTATTTGAGGAAGAACTGACCCCAGCTTCGGCAATCGAACTCGGTTACCCAGTCCGGAAGCTCGCGGCCGCTCACCGCGCCAAATAACCGGCCGACGTTGAACGGCTCGTTCACCACCACCGCGAGTCCTCGATCCTGCGCCAAGGGGAGGAGGCGCTCGGCGGCTTGGCGCTCTCCGAGCGAGTAGTTGAGCTGTACGAAGTCGAGTTCTTCGCTTTGAAGAACCCGCTCCATCTGATCGTACTGACGACCAAAGGAAGTGGTCACGCCAACATACCGGGTCCGACCTTCCGCCTTCGCCTGCTGGATCGTCCTAAGGTGCACTTCTACACCCCGCAGGTTGTGTACCTGGTTCAGGTCGATGGTGTCCCGGCCCCAGCTCCGAAGGGACCCCTCCTGCTGATCGATTCCGGCCTGCCGTCCCCCACCCGTTGAGATCTTCGTGGCGAGGAAGAGGTCATCTTGGATTCCAAGCCCCTGGACCAGCTCACCGGCGACCCTCTCCGAGCTTCCGTAGGACGGAGCCGTGTCGAAGAAGCGGCCTCCTATTTCGTGGAAGAGCCGTAGTACCTCTCTCAGGGGAGCCCTCTCCCGGGCCGACGAGCCGACACTGAACGTGCGTGCGCTGCCCAGCCCCACAGCCGGGATCTCTTCCCCTGAGGAGGGGATGGCACGCATGAGGAGCGGTTGGTCTTGGGCGAAAGACGGCAAATCACCCAAAAGGAGGCCGGCTCCGGCCCCCCCGGTGATCTTGAGCATCTCTCGACGCGAAATCTTCATATCGTCACCTGGGTGCAGTGAGCCTCAGGATGCGGTCGTCGTCCAAAGCCGGGCTACCCCGGCCATCCCGATTGCTAGTCGCGAGGTAGATCTCTCCATCCGGACCCACCAACACGTCTCGAAGCCGTCCGTAGTCACCTTGGACCACCGTCTCAGATGAGGTCGCGCTACGGCCATCTTCAGAAAGACGTACGTGATATAGGGATTCCCCGCGCAGGGAGACAGCCAGGAGGTCTCCATCCCATCCCTCGACCGCATCCCCGACGTACACGTCCACGCCCGCGATCCCCACGGTTGGGGACCAGCTGTGCAAAGGCTCCACTACGTCGTTCGCTGCGCAGTAGGCCTCCTCTTGGCGCGTATTGCAGAAACCCTCCAGCGTAGGCCATCCGTAGTTTCGACCCGCCTCGATCAGGTTGAGTTCGTCCTCGTCCCCCGAGCCGTGCTCGGCGGAGTAGAGCATCCCGTTCGGATGGAAGACGAGGCCCTGAGGGTTCCGGTGCCCTAGGCTCCAGATGGGGTCGCCCAACGGATTGCCTGGGGCAGGGCCTCCGTCTGCGGTCAGTCTGAGGATCTTCCCGTTGAGGGAGCTGAGGTCCTGCGAGAAAGGCCGGTTTCCGGCGTCCCCCATCGTCATGTAGAGGAGTCCGTCAGGCCCGAACACGATCCGCGAGCCATCATGGTTCCGCCGCCCGGCCAACCCATCGAGCAGAACCTCCGTCGGGCCTAGCAATCCGCCCTCGAAGCGCATGCGAACTAGGCGGTTCCCTATGCCCCCTCCCATGTCGTACGAGTGCGCGGCGTACACCATCGGGTTGTCCGGGAAGTCCGGATGGAGAGCGATCCCCATTAGTCCCGCTTCGCCGCTTTCCCGTACGTTCGGGACCTCGCCCAACACCGTGCGTGTCCGCGACGAAATGTCCAGGCGAGAGATGCGGCCCCCACGCTCGGAGAACCACATCGAGCCGTCGGGTGCCCAGATCATGTCCCAAACGGTGTCGAGATCCCCCAGGACCGTCTCGACCTGGAGCTGAACATCTCCTCCTGCGGTGAGGGTCCGCTCCCCGCCGAGGGTCTGGGGAGTCGAGGTTCCAGCCCACGATATGAGGGCTACGACGAGGACCAATCCAACGAGAAGACTCGTGAGCCGGGCCATTATACTGCCCCCAGGATTGGCGTGAATCGCTGTGTGCTCGGAACTTCCAACTGACGGAGGGTCGCTCTGCAGCGCAAGCGGGAGCGAGTCAGCGATGGCCTCTTGCGCCGGGCTAGCAGACGGGAGCCCGTTTCAGTGCCTGTGAGCCCCCCCTTCAGAGCCGAGATCGACCGTATCGTGGCGGAGATGGGTGGCTAGTGCTGGCTAACGCCGCTAGGACGGACGAGGGGGCTTGGAGGGGTACCCCTTAGCAACCTGGCTATCTCCCGCCCCCTCTGAACTCACCGGCACATCGGACCAGGGAATCCCATCACAAGCCGTGAGAGCCAGAGTCTTGCGGTGGGATGCTGGATTTAGCCCTGGAACGCCGGATCGCTATTGGGTGAGAAGCGGTTCAGCTCAAACTGGCACTCCGCTGGACCCCGGGTCGCAGAAGTCGCCACAGGTAATTGATCTCCTAAGCGGACTTGGGCTAATCCTGGATATATGCGTCTTGCATATATATGCGGAGCACATATATTGGCTCGCAGTCAGTGCCCCGAGCTTCCCTTCCTCACGCTGTTTGGCGCTGGCGTCTTCCACATGTTGGTGTAGCTGATCTCCGCAACGTGGTCCGTTCAGTTGTACGCGCCGATCGAGGCGGGTGAACAGTTGCGTGCCAGGCCAGCAACTTTCCCACGAAGGGAGGAGATAACCTCGTGGATCCGATAGTCCACCTTCTTCAGGAGTCGGTCCGCTCGTCGTCCGTCGAGGCTCAGCCCCGTTCTCCGTCTTCCAGTTGGGGAAGGCGCTCTTCACGCTTGGGCTGGCGCGCTACTTGCGCAGGCTGGCCGACGATCCCACTGCGTCCCGGGGCTAGGTCACGCCCACGGTCAGCTTGCGGATCGGGATCGCGAACATGAAGAACAACGCCCCCGTGGCGATCACGATCATCGCGACCGTGAAGAACAGCTCCGCCACCGGCAGGGTGTCGATATAGCCGGCAGCGAGGCCGGCAATCAGGTTGCCCAGGGCCGTGCCCATGAACCACACGCCCATCATCTGACCCTGCAGCCGCTGAGGCGAGAGCTTGGTGGTGGAGCTCAGGCCCACCGGACTCAGGCAGAGCTCGCCGACGGTGTGGAAGAAGTAGGTCGTCACCAACCACATGGGACTCACCTGGCCCTCGGTCACGAACTGCGCGCCCCAGGTCAGCACCAGGAATCCCACGCCCAGCAACACCAGACCGAGGCCGAACTTGATCGGGATCGACGGATTGCGTGAGCCGAGGCGTACCCAGAGCCCACCCACCACCGGCGCCAGCAAGATGATGAACGTCGGGTTGATGTTCTGCAGCATCGACGCCGGCACTTCCCAGCCGAAGATCACCCGATCGGTGAAGTCGCGCGCGAAGAGGTTCAGCGACGAGCCTGCCTGCTCGAACCCCGACCAGAACATCGCCGCGCCGATGAACAGCAGGAAGATGGCGAAGACGTGCTTGCGCTCGGTCACGTCGCGGCACACAAAGCCGATAACGCCAGCGAAGTAGGCTATCGATACCATCGTGATGAGCACTCCGGTGACCTGCGCGAATCCCACCAGGGTGAGCGCGATCACGCCGCCGGCGTTCAACAGCACGATGGCGACGATCAGCGCCACCACCAGGCCCACCCCGGTGAGGAACTGTCGCACCGACGTCGCACGGACCTCCGGGGGCCGAGCCACTTCCGGCAGCTCGCCGCAGCCGAGCAGGTAGTCCTTACCGAGGACGTACTGAATGACCCCGAAGGTCATGCCGACGCCGGCTGCACCGAACCCCAGATGCCAGTTGTAGCCCTCGCCCAGGAACGAGCAGATCGTGGGTCCCAGGACGGCGCCGATGTTGATCCCCATATAGAAGACCGAGAAGCCGGCATCGCGCCGCGCCCCACCCTCCGGATACAGGTCGCCGACTGACCTGACCCCCTGAAACGAGACCAGGGCGGATGTTAGGATCGACCTGGTCTGAAGTTTTTCAGCGAGGAGGTCAGGATGGGAAGGAAGCGACACACTCCGGAGCAGATCATCACTGCACTGCGGGAGGCAGAGGTCGGTCTGGCCCGCGGCAAATACGTGAAGCTGATCAGCCGGGAGCCTCGAGGACGCACGACGGGCGTGCGCTGAAGCTGCTGACAGTGCTGGACGAGCACACGAGGGAGTGCCTGGCGATCGTGGTGGCTCGCAAGATCCGCTAGCACGACGTGCTCGAGGTGCTGGCCGATCTGTTCGTCCGACACGGGCCTCCCGAGTATCTGAGGTCGGACAACGGACCGGAGTTCACCGCGAAGCTCGTGCGGCGGTGGTTGGGGCGCGTGGGCGTCGAGATGCTCTTTATCGAGCCGGGCAGCCCGTGGGAGAACGGCTACAACGAGAGCTTCAACGGCAAGCTCAGGGACGAGCTGTTGAACGGGGAGATCTTCTGCTCGTTGGCGCAGGCGGCCGTGCTGGTCGAGCAATGGAGGCGCCAGTACAATACCGTCCGACCCCACAGCGCCTGCGGCGGCTTTCCCCCGGCCCCTGAGGCGATTAAGCCGTCGCCTTGGTTCCTTCGGATGCCCGTCCTTCACGGCCCTCCACAGGTGCTGGGACTAACATAGGATCTGGTACCGCTCTTGGGGGCAGGTCAATATGGAGAACCGGATCAAGGAGCAGCAACTCGATCTGTTCGCCGACCGTACGTCGGCCCACACGATGCGAGCCAACCAGCTGCGGGCGTACTTGTCGGCCTTCGCGGGTGTTGTGATCCAAATCATCCGCATGTTCGGGCTGAAAGCCACCAGGCTGGCGAGGGCTCAGGCCGGGACCATCCGCACTCGGCTGCTGAAAATCGCCGGATCCGTCAGGGTAACGACGCGAAAGATCTGGGTCTTGCTCTCCTCGGTCTACCCGTGGCGCGAACTCTTCAAACGGGTCGCTCGCAACCTCCCAGCAGCCGCCGAGCAGCTACACCCAGCACCCGCGTAACGCCTCCGAGCCTCGCCCCCCTTGCGCCTCGGATGGGTTCACTCAGGGGCGGTGGCTCGGCGTCCGCTGCACTCCCGGTTCACGCACGCTCCACGGATACATCGCCCCGCACAGCACCCAATTCGCTGCTTCCCACCTTCCCCGAGGACGCACTGGACCCTGACCTCGCCCCACCGCTCTTCCGCAAGGCGAGATCCCGCACTCTCAGCACCCCTAGTGACGGATCCGGGCTAACGACATCTTTGGCGATCGGCATCGCAACCCAGCGGTCATTGCCACAATCGAGCCACAGCACTTGGAGCTTCCGGATGATCGAGGCAGAAAGAACTACAGGATCAGGACACGACCGATCCATCCTGATACGAAGCTACTCACTTGCCCCTGTTCTTCAGGGTTCACCCCAGGCAGAATGAGGCGGTTGAACTCACGTTCCAAGGTGCTAGCAGACTTGGGGGCAGCCGAGCTGCAGAAAGAGACGAAACGCAAGAGATGATGATTCCAACGATATACGAGACTTGCCGGCCACGCCGCGATGTTCTGGATGGTAGGATCTCCGAGGCCGACTTCGCGGCGGACCTCGCCCAGGTCATCGCCGGGAAGGGAAGCGAGGAATATCTGGACCCGTCGCGTTTTTTCGCCAACACCTATCCCACGCGAGGCCTCAAGAGCCTGCTGGCCAATGTGTGTCGGCGGCTGACGGGCGCGGGCGGCGAGGTCGCGGCGATCTTCCGTCTCGACACGTCCTACGGCGGCGGCAAGACTCACGGTCTGATCGCATTGGCCCACGCTGCGGGCGGTATGAAGGGCGTGTCGAATGTCCCGGAGTTCGTCGACCCTTCCCTGTTGCCGAATGACCGTGTCCGTGTTGCCGCCTTCGATGGCGAGAACGCCGATCCGGCCAATGGCCGGGCCATGGGGGACGGGGTGCTGGCGCATACGCCCTGGGGCGAGATCGCTTATGCGCTTGCGGGCAAGGACGGATATGAGCGGGTCCGCAAGAGCGACGAGAGCCGCATCGCACCTGGTGCCGGGACGCTGCGCGAGCTATTCGGCGGCGATCCGACACTGATCCTGCTCGATGAGCTATCGGTTTACCTCCGCAAGGTGAGCAATCTCGAGGACGCCCGCGATCAACTGACCGCGTTTCTGACCTCACTGTTCAAGGCCGTCGAAGGTGCACCGAACGCCGCCCTGATCTATACGCTGGCTATCGGCAAGGACGGGCGAGCGACCGACGCCTACAGCGCAGAGAACCAATTCATCGCCGACAGCATGATGGAGGCGGAGAGCGTGTCCGCGCGCAAGGCGACGCTTCTTAACCCCACCGAGGAGGATGAGACGGTCCAGGTGCTCCTTCGCCGGCTGTTCGAATCCATCGACGGGGCACGAATCGCACCGGCCGTCGAGGCTTACCGGGAGCTATGGGCGGCCAACGGTGACTCGCTTGCCACCGCCGCGGCCCGCTCCGAGACCGTCGAAGCCTTCCGGTCGAGCTATCCGCTGCATCCCGAGGTGCTGGAGACCCTGACCGGCAAGACGGCGACGCTCGGCAACTTCCAGCGGGTGCGCGGCATGCTGCGTCTCCTGGCACGCACGATCGCGCATCTGTGGGAAGAGAAGCCCGGAGACGCAGCCGCGATCCACCTCCACCATATCGATCCGGGCCATGAGCCGATCCGCCAGGAGATCGTCACCCGCCTTGGACAGTCCGCCTATGTGCCGGCGATCACCAACGATGTCGCCGGCAGCGGGATCGGAAAAAAGGCCTTGGCCCAGGAAATCGACACCGAGTATCACGTCGGCCTGCCGCCCTACGCAGTCTACGTTGCCCGCACCATCTTCCTGCACACGCTGGCCTTCAACGATCCGCTCAAAGGACTCTGGCCCAGGCAGTTGCGTTATTCGGTGCTTGGCCCCGCGATGGACATCTCCTTCATCGAGGAAGCGCGCAAGAGGTTCATCGCCGAATCCGCCTATCTCGATGACCGGCCCGGCGCGCCGATGCGCTTTCGTGCCGAGGCCAATCTGAGTCAGTTCATCCAGCGCGAGGAACGGCACGTCGATGCGGGCGAAGCCCGCGCCGAACTCAACGACCGCATCCGGCAGATCTTCGGCGGCAAAACCTTCGACACGGTGTGCTTCCCCGGCGGGCCGTTCGATGTCCCAGACGAGGTCGGCGACGGTCGACCGAAGCTCGTTGTCTTGGCCTATGACGGCGTGACCGTCGGCGGATCCGTCGAGGGCGTTCCTGAACTGATCGAGCGCATCTATGCGCGTAAAGGCTCCGAAGGCTCCGCTCTAAGAGTGTTGCGCAACAATCTGGTGTTCGCGGTCGCCGACGATGCCCGCAAAGATGAGATGCGGCGCAAGACATATCACCGTGTGGCCTTGCGGGAGCTGAAGAAGCCCGAGCGTCTCATCGATCTGGCCGAGTACCAGCAGGACAAGGTGCGCGAGCTGGAAGCGCGATCCGAGCAGGAGCTTGCGATCGCAATTCAGCAGTGCTACCGGCACATCTTCTATCCGTCTCGCGACCGCGTCGGCGCAAGCGATGCGGATCTGGCGCACTCAGCTATCGACACCTATTCCACCTCGGATCAGCCGGGCGCCGGTCAGCGGCAGATCGTGCGGGTACTGCGCGACTTGAGGAAACTGCGACTATCCGAGGACGAGCCGGACTCGCCGGCCTATGTGCGCGACCGCACGCCCCTCAAGAAGGGCCAGATCACCACCTTAGTGCTGCGCGACGAGTTCCGGCGTGATCCCGCGCTACCGATCCTGATCGGTGAAGACATCTTCATTCGCGGTGTGCGGCGCGGCATTGAGCAGGGCGAGTACGTGTACCGGCGCGGCGATCTGTTGTTCGGTCCCGGCGACCCTTCGGCCAGCATCATGATCGACGAGCAGTCCGTGGTCTTCACCATGGCCTATGCGAAGAATACGGGCATATGGCCGCGTCCAAAGCCAGGTGAGACGACGCCCGATCTTGGTGGCGGGGAAGATACCGGCCGGCCGGGTGGAATGCCCGGTGACAAGCCAGCCTCCGACCCCAGCGAGAAGCCGCCCGGAAGCCATCCCCCGGGGACGATGCCCGGATCGTTTACCGCCGAGGGCGTTCTCAAGGAGGCGCTGTTCGAGTTGTGGGAACAGGCGCGAGCCAAGGAGGTCGAGGCGATAGGCGTCCTCATCGTCCGCATGTTCGAGGCGGGTGACGCCTTCAGGCTTCTTGGTGCGGTGGGCGCGGTGTCCGGAGCGCAGAAGATCGTCACCATTGCGGGCGGCTATGAAACTCGAGAGGGCGGATCGTTCGAGTTGGACTTCCGGGGTCCAGTGCCGGATGCGCAGCCGGTCAAGGAGTTCCTTGAGCCGCAGCTGCGCGACGCCAGCTCCAAGAACCTGGAAGCGGGTTTCGAGTTGACCTTTGCGGAGGGTCTATCGATGCATGGCGACGCGGCGGAGAAGCTCACCGAACGCCTCGCCCGGTTCGCGAGCGGAGCAGCCTATGTGTCGGCGACAGCGGAGGTGCAAGGGTAGATGGCCCGCCTGGAGAGAATAGCCCAGATCGAGACGCCGGAATCCGCACCTCGGTACGAGTTGCGGGTGCGCCGCCATGGGCCGGTCGGCACCGAGTATGAGATCTGGCAGATGCCCGCGACAGCCACACCGCAGGTGACATCGGCACTGCGTGTCGCGGGGCTTCGAGGCCGCAACCTCGAGATGGTCGAGCACCGGGTGCTGAAGCGGCTCTTGCAATCTGGTGTCAAGCCGGGACGGAACTCAGACACCAGAAAACGCGGCTATGCGCTCGACGAAGACCTAGCGCTCACGCTCGGGCTGCTGTTCCGTACGCTCGCGCCAATGCGTAGCCGCGATAACATGCGGGCAGTGGCCGAAGGCATCGAGGCCATGGGCCGTGAGGAGGCCGCGTACTGGCTTGGCATGGCAATGCACCGCAAGCACCCGCGCCGCGTGCTGATGGCGTTGCGGTCTCTTCTGACGGAGCCAAAGCGATGAGCGTACGGGTCGGCCTACGAACGACACGGAGTGACTACGCGATGGAAACTAACGAATCCGAAAGAGCGATCGATAGCGAAAATGAAGATATAGAAGGTCTGGATGATGCAGGCGGATCATGGGGTGACTATCCCCTCGACGACCTCCTGATCCGGTCCGAAAGTCGAACGATTTATGACGTCACTCGCCACATGACACTCCGCCTGCACTATTGGTGGTCCGGGAAGGCGGGCGATCCAGTATTCATCGTGTATGCCGGTCCAAAGATCACTCGACAGTGAGGCGATGATGGCGACCGGCGGAACGAGGGACATGCCCGACACGCGCCTAATCGAACGCTGGCTACCGATCGCGGCTCTCGGAGTTGAGAGCACGCGAGAGCGTACACCCATGACACCGTTTCCCGCTCCGAACCGCCTCCACGTCTGGTGGGCGCGGCGTCCGTTGGTAGCGTCGCGGGCGGCCGTGCTGGCATCGCTGCTTCCAGCCGATGCTGATCGGGAGAGGTTTCTGCATGTGCTCGGCATTCATGGGGATCCGGTGGATACACGGCGAAAGATCGATGCTGCCCGTCGTCGAGGAATACGCTTTGAGGGCAAAGCTTACAGCTACCCCCGGGCATTTGGTCACATGCCAAATCCAGATGACAAGAATTGGTTGAAGACCGAGCTCGCTAACTCCTTGGATAGCCTTGCAGTCCTCGATCCAACCGCTGGAGGAGGAAGTATTCCATTTGAAGTGACACGGCTTGGAGCCGAAGCCATCGCGAACGATCTCAACCCAGTGTCCACTCTTATAATGCGCGCGACGGTGGAATGGCCATCACAACACTGGGACAACATCAAGTCAGAATTCGAACATCTATCGGAGCGTTTCGTTCAAACAAGAGAAGAACGTCTCGCGTCATATTTTCCGGATGAAGAAGCTCCAGATGCCATATCAACTAACTATCTCTGGGCGCGCACGATCACGTGTCCTTATTGCGACGGTGTGGTGCCACTATCGCCGAACTGGCGTCTCGCGCCGGACGAAACCGGGGTCAGGCTCAAGCCCCACCTTGCCTCGGGTCCCGGGACGGAAGGCCGGATTTGCTCATTTGAGATCGTCAAATCCGCGAAGGAACAGTCGAACGGCACGGTGGCGAAGGGTGCCGGCACCTGTCCCTATTCCGATTGCGGGCGTGTGATCGACGGCGGCGAGGTCAAGGCCCAGGCCCAGGCTGGTGGGATGGGTGAGCAGCTGTTCACGGTTGTCTACAAGGAACGCGTCATAACGAAGTTGAAATCCGGAAAGCGCGGCAAGGACAAATGGGTCCGCCACTACCGGGCTCCGCGTCCCGAGGACGACAACGGTGCCGAGATCCAGGCGAAGCTTGCCGAGAAGCTACCTGAGTGGGAAGCGCTCGACATGGTGCCGAGCGAGAAGTTTCCAGAAGTTAGCAATGATAGTCGACCGATCCAGTACGGCATGCCTCTATGGCGCGACCTATTCTCGCCACGCCAACTTCTTTGCCACGGGACGAGTGTCGAGGTCTTTCGCGAAATGCTCGATGCCGATCGAGCTACCGGCAAGCTGACCGAAGTCCGCAAGGCAGCGTACGGATACCTGGCGTTATCGCTGGACAAGCTACGCGACTACAACTCCCGTATGACCCGTTGGCACGTCAACCGTGAGGTCATGGTCAATACTTTTGATCGCCACGATTTCTCGTTCAAGTGGTCCTACGCGGAGATGGCCCCCTTGGTCGTGGGTCTGGGTTACGATTGGGCCATCGGACAGACTGCGAAATGCATCCGCGAACTCGTGGCGCTGGTCCGCCCAGAAGCGAATGGTGGCTCCGTGGACATGTTCAACGGCGGAGGTGCGGCAGAAGATACGCCGCCACCCGTCACCATCACCTGCAAGCCGGGCGACAGCCTCGACCATATCGCGGACGGCAGCATCGACGCGGTGGTCATGGACCCACCCTATTACGACAACGTGATGGGTAATTATGCAGTTGACACAATCCATGGGATCCAGTAGCATGAGCGCATGGGGAAGGTTCGTTTTATCTGGAGCCTGCTGTTTTTCAGCGGCGATGTGTATGCCATTGTACGGTGGCTACAGCCCGCGGGTTTGACTATGAACCTCGAACTCGGTGCTCCGGAATACGCTGCTCTCATCACTCTGTTCACCGGGGGCATCGTCGGGATCAACTGGGCGTGGATTCACAATTGGCGACTGCGTGAGGTGCGCCGGTTCCGGTCACTGGCCCCTGATCTCTACCGGCTCGCCAGACTCACTACGAACCCTCATCACGATCATGAAGTTCGGGCGATTGGCTTCCATCTCAACGAACTCGGCATCTCGTCGCCGGACAGCGATATCGAGACTTGGGAGTCTTTCCTGGAGACTATTGCCAACCACGCTGCTCACGGGTTGCTCAAGAAGGCACGTCAGCTAGGGGACGAACATATCGCCTAGTTCGGTGAAAGATTGGTTTATGGCCTCGACTGTAGAATTTATCTCATTCCATGAAACCATGATGGCGACGGAGATAATTATCGCACAAACCGCAGTGACAACATTCGCAATCCGGCTCCAGGAATCCAGCTTATGCATGGGATCTTCCTTGTGCAATGGCGACTCGACCCGGAGGTTCCGGGCCGTTGTCGCCAAGACACGAGGAAATCGTGCGAGGTCCCGCCTATTTGTCCTCCCCCTCAGAGCAGCGGGAGCTACCCGCGTAGAACGTCGTCGGGATCACCGGACTGTTGTATTCGGCGAGCGACCCGACTACTTCAGGGTCCCTCGACTTGGCGACACGTCACCATATGCCCGGATTGCGTTAAATGCAACTCGGTCAAGCAACCAGTGTCTTGTATTGCAACGGATCGGTGTTGACGATCTGGGCCAGGGTGTCGCGGAAGATGTGCGGGTTGTCGCGGTTGTTGAACCGCCATTCCAGCTCTTCCAGGTAGCGGTCCATGTGCTTCGCGCTCATTTTGTGGAACGTGCCGACGATGGAGCGCTTGAACAGGCTCCATACGCCCTCTATCGAATTGGTGTGGACGTCGCCGATGACCCATTCCTCCGCGGAGTGGTTGACCGTCTCGTGGCGCGTGTCGTCGTCTCCGATCCCGATGTAGCTCTTGAGGTCGTCTGTGTAGATGGCTTCGGCTTCGTCCTTCACGTTCCGGTCGATGAAGGCGTGAAGCGTGTCACGCCGAACGTTCGGGATACGCTCCATACGGACGCGCCCACCTCGCTCGATGGCCCCGGCCACCCAGTGCTTGTTGTCCCGCCAGTTCGGCCCGCTCGACTTCCCGCCGACCATCGTTTCGTCAACCTCGATGATTCCCACGAGCGTGGGGCCGGAGAGCGGGTCGTTACCCATCGCCTCGCGGATGCGGTGACCAAGATACCAGGCGGTCCTGTAGGCTACGCCGATGGTTCGGTGGAGTTGATGGGCGCTCATGCCCTTCTTGGACTGGCAGAGCAGATAGATAGCAGCAAACCACTTGCGGAGCGGCAGGTGCGAGTCATGCATGATCGTGCCGGACTTGACGCTGAAATGGTAGCCACATCCGATGCAGTGCCACTGGCCGCGCCCCTTGATGGAGCTGACGTCCATATCACCACAGCGAGTGCAGGCAACGCCGGACGGCCAACGGATCGCCTCCAAGTGCTTCCGGCACTTTTCCTCAGTCTCGAAACGGTCTAGAAGGGAGATTAGGTTCATGACTCAACCCCGTGGGAAAAGACGGAAGCCGAGGCTTCCGAATGTGAATGTCAACGATGTAAAGCTTGCTGAAAAGATATTCGGCAAACGGCTGAAAAAAGAGCTAGACCGGGTGGCCGAAACCGCTGGCAGGAAAGGCGTTACGAAATCCATACATGAATAGTAACACACCCTACGGGATTGTGTCAAGTGCAGAATTACCCCTACGACCTGCAATACCGGCAGGGCACCAGCGGGAACTTCACCACCGGCCCGCAGAACGTGACCGGCACCAGCGCCTCCATCGGGAGCCTGACGCCGAACACGTCGTATGAGGTGCAGGTGCGCGCCACCAACGCCGAGGGCGATGGCGACTGGTCGTTTTCGGGGACCGGGACGACCGGCGCCTCCGTCCCCCCGGGCGGCGGAGGCTCGCCCGTCACCGGCTACGAGTACCGCCATGCGGCGGGCGACGGGGTGCCAGAAGACACGCCGTGGCAGTCCGCCGGGCTGGGCCTCGAGCGGACGGTTGCCGGACTGACCAACGGCCAGCAGTACGCGTTCGAGGTGCGGGCGGTGAACGGTGCGGGCCCCGGCGCGGCGGCGACGACGGTGGCCACGCCGCTCGGCGTGCCGAGTGTGCCGGAGTCACTGGTGGCCACAGCGGGCGACGGCGAGGTCTTCCTGGAGTGGACGGCGCCAGCAGACGACGGCGACTCGCCCGTCACCGGCTACGATTACCGCCATGCGGCGGGCGACGGGGTGCCCGAAGACACGCCGTGGCAGTCCGCCGGGCTGAGCCTCGAGCGGACGGTTGCCGGACTGACGAACGGCCAGCCGTACGTGTTCGAGGTGCGGGCGCTGAACGGTGCGGGCCTCGGGGCGGCGGCGAGGGCGGTGGCCACGCCGCTCGGCATGCCGAGTGTGCCCGAGTCGCTCACTGCGACTGCGGGCGACGGCGAGGTCTTCCTGGAGTGGACGGCGCCGGCGGACGACGGCGGCTCGCCCGTCACCGGCTACGAGTACCGCTATGCGGCGGACGACGGGGTGCCGGACGGGACCCTCTGGCAGGACGCGGGTACGGAGCTCTCGACGACGGTCACGGGGCTGGAGAACGAGACGCCCTACGGTTTCGAGGTGCGGGCGCTGAACAGTGCGGGGCCCGGGGCGGCGGCCATGACGACGGCCACGCCGGTTCGGCTCGAGGCGGAGCTGTTCAGCTCGGCGGCGGCGGAAGGGGAGGCGCTCGTGATCGGGGTGCGCCGGAGCGGGGGGCTCGCGTTTCCGGCCCACGCCTACATCGGCGTGACGGACAGCGCGGTCCCGGAAGTGACCGCGACGGAAGAGGGGCGCGACGACGGGCTCGGCCGCCACCGGCTGGAGTTCGCGGCGGGCGCGGCCGAGGCGACAGTGACGGTCACGGTGGCCTTCGACGGCGAGCGTCGGCAGGACCGGGTGCTCACGGCGACGCTCGATTCCGCGGAACTGGAGGTCGACGGCGTAAGGCGGCCCTATGAACTCGTCACGCCGACACTGGTTGTTCCGGTGACGGAGGGGGACGCCGGGCTGTCGGTGGCCGATGCCCGGGTGCAGGGCAAGAGCTCGGTGCTGGCGTTCACGGTGAGCCTTGACCGCACGCGGGACGTTGCGGTGCGGGTGGACTACGCCACGGAGGACGGCTCGGCGCGCGCGGGAGAGGACTACACACCGGTCTCGGGCACGCTCGTGATCGCGGCCGGCGGGAGGGAGGGCACGGTGGAGGTGCCGGTGCTTCCTGCGCTGCACCTGGCGGGCGAACGGACGCTCACCCTGAGGCTGTCGAATGCCGTGAGCTCGGTGATCGACGACGGGGTGGCGACGGGCACGATCGTTCGCGAATCCGAGCTGCCCAAGGCGTGGCTGGCGCGGTTCGGGCGGACGGCGTCGGACGCGCCGTTCGGCGGCGTGGACGCGGATCCCGGCACCCCTGGCCTGCGTGCCGGCACATGGGGTGGGGCTCCGGGCGCGTTGGACCGGGAGTCTTCCGCAGATGCCGGGCAGACGCTGCGCCGTGCCGTTCTACCCGACTTCGGGTTCCGGCTGCCGGGCGCGGAGGAAGCACTCCTGGGCACCTCATTCTACGTCGAGCGCGGAGCGCAGCAGGACGTGGGCGGCGGCACGTGGGCGGCGTGGGGCGACGATCGCGAGCACGCTCACGAGTGTGCATCCGTACATGCAGGTCCGGCTCGGGGAGAGGGCAGAGCTGTGGGGCGCGGCGGGCTGGGGCCGTGGCGGACTCGAGATCACGCCGGGGAGCGGGGCCATGCTCGAGGCGGATCTCACGAACAGGATGGGGGCGCTCGGTGCCCGGGCGGTGCTCATGGGTGCCGGTGGGCTCGAGATCGCGCTGCGTTCCGACCTGCTATGGACGGAGACGGCCTCGGACGGGACCGCCGCGCTGGCGGAGGCGGTGGGCACGGCGAGCCGCGGGCGCCTGATGCTCGAGGGCGCGGGCCAGATCCAAGGGCTCGGAGGCGTCGTGCGTCCCAAGGTCGAGGGCGGTGTGCGCTACGACGGCGGGGACGCGGAGACCGGACGGGGATTCGAGGTGGGCGGCGGACTCGACTGGGCTCGGGGATCGCTGACGCTTCAGTTGAGCGGGAGGATGCTCGTCGCCCACGCTGACGAGTCCTACGAGGAGTGGGGCTACAGCGGCTCGCTCGTCTACGAGCCGGGCACCGACGGCCTGGGTCTCCAGATGCGGGTCGGATCGAGCGCCGGGGCGGCGGCGAGCGGCATCCAGAACCTGTGGGCGCTGGAGAACGCGAGCGGCCTCGTGCGCGGGGGCGGCATGCCCTTCGCGCAACGTTTCGACGCAGAGGTCGGCTACGGGATCGGGAGCGGAACGCTCTGGTATCCCTACTTCGTCGCCGACGATTCCGGCCAAACGAGGCTCGGCCTGAAGCTCAGCTCGGGCCGGACGATGGGCGTCGGCCTCGAGTTCGGGCGAAGGAAGAGTGTGGACCTTGGGCCCCAGGACGCGATGCTCCTCCGGGAGGAGCTCAGGTTCTAGCGGCCGGCGCTCTCCGAAGTGAACGCGCTACTGACCCGGGCGGCCGCGCTCGCAGCCTTCCGGGACGGCGACTCCGGGAACACCGCGCCGGAGGAGTGCGTCCGTGCTGGCGTCTGCGGTATGGCGGGGTTCGTGCGCGTGGCCCCCGTCCCGGCGCTCGTGGCCGGCGGCGGGCTCGCCTTCGCCGAGTCGGCCCTCGACCAGGCCGAGCTCAAGATCCTGATTGCCACCCTGGCGCCCGGGAGAATCCCTAGACAGCGACATTATCCCAGGCTGCAGTCGCAGCATTCGGTAACCACCGGCGCAACACCGCCATCAACTTCACGGACGACGACTTCACCGAGGGCCACCGAGGTGACGCTCGCGGTCGCGTCCGGAACAGAATCCCGCATCGGTTCGCCTGCTGCCTTGATGGCCGTCCGGCATCTGGAACGCGGCATCCTCCACTCGTGCGGTCCGACACTCTCGGCTCCTCCGTGGCGTCGGCTTTCGTCCCGGTGCCCTGAGGTGGCCGCCCCTGCTCACATCGACGTGATGCGCCGCGCTGTAGCCGCGCCCCGCGACTCCCCGGCCGACCTTCGAGTCACCTGGAAGCACCCTCCGGGACAATATCGGGTCGTGCTCGGCCGGACGCCGCCGTCGGCGTGCGGATCTTCGCAGGCCGCGTCTCGACCGGTAGGCGCCATGGAGACGCTGACGAAGCACTTCGAATCGCGAGTGGGTGCATCCCTCGAGCGCACGGGCCTGAAGCCGTCGACGTTCGGCCTGCAGGCGGTGGGCTATCTCAACCCGGTGCGTCAGCTCCGTCCTGGCCGATCCCCGAGACTGGCGATGGCCTGCCAGGTCCCCGTGTTCATCGAAGCCTGCAGCCGGGCCCATGTGGCCCCTGTTCCCTCCCGGGGCAACGCGCCCCGGAATTCTTCACCGAACAGAACGGAGGCAGACCGATGACGAGAGCAATGGAACAGAGCATGGACGCGCCCGCGCGCGTCCTGCGGTTACCTCGAGTGCAGGCCCGCACGGGGCTGGCGCGGAGCACGATCTACGTGCGGGTGGCCGACGGGAGCTTTCCCCAACCGATCCGGCTAGGCGCGCGCGCCGTCGGCTGGATCGAGTCCGAAGTGGATGCGTGGATCCGAGACCAGATCGCCGCGAGCCGTGGCACCGCGAAGTGATCTGAAACACTAACCATCTATATAGTCCGCAATCAGAGAGGACAGGGGCCATCGACAAACTGCCCTCCCGCAAGGCTCGCTCCTTCGCCGCCTCCGCGGCAGTTCCCCAATTCGCGTCGACATCGGCGGAATGCGGACTCGCCCGACTGCCGACGCCAATGGGGGTGACATGGCGCTCAGTGAGGTTGGGTAGGTGTAACTGTTCGGTCGTGCCGTGGTATTGACGTCCCGCGCTGGCCCTACGGCGTCCGGGCACAACGGCGTCCGATCGCCCGACGACCTGTCGCACGGGTTGCCATGGTCGATGGGCGAGGAGCGCAGACGCGACCTCATGGCGTCGGCATTTCCGGTCGGATCGAGTGCCGCAATTGACTTCACCGCTGGGGAAATGACGCTGCTACGCGCACTGATCGCCGGCCCGCCGACGCTCAACCGCCATCCCCTGTCCAGGGAGTTCTGCCGGGGCATCGGCTGGTTCAAGCCCGACAGCGGCCTGAAGGACATGATGGCCCGGGTGGCCCACTCCCTTATGTGGCTGCCTGTCTTGCAGTTGCGGCACGGCCGCCGGAGCGGCGACGCCGCTCCGGAGCTTTCGGCCGTAGAAGGGAGCGACCCCCCTTTGGGGATGCCTCGATCGGGGAAGCGGCTGGCGCTGGGCGTCTACGTCTTTTTCGCTGGCTCGACGATGATTCGCCCGCGCCCGCGTTTGACCACATAGCCGCCAGAACGAATCGCAAGCTTGCCTTGCTCAACAAGGGACCAAAGACTTTCGGCGATCAACTCGGCGTTCCGGTCGCTCGCCCTTGCGGTTGCTGGCCGGGAGAGCCACTCGGCGAACGCCCGCTCGCCGATATCTTCGCCGACGGACTTGCGAAGTGCGTTCAGCTTGCGGAGGTGGCCCTTCGTTAGAGCACTCTCATCAATGTCCCTCGAGGATGTCTGCGGCATAGCTCTCCCTTCCGTGATACTTATGTGCTGAGACCGTGGTGTGATTATAGCAGATTAGGGCCTTCGTCAACCTCCTCCCGCCGATGAGGTCTCCACGGCGGCTCTCCTTGAGGGGAGCTATTGATCTTCGATCCCTGTAAGCAGGTCCGCTTGGATGCGGCGAATCTTCCTGACCACCTGGCAGACCTGACGAGCGGCCGCGGGGGTCTCGGCATAGTAGTTTGCGTGGGCGAGGTGATCGCGCAGATCACGGATCTCATTGGAGCCGCGCTTTACTGTGGTGGACGACACCGAGCGCAAGTGCTTGATCTTCGGCTCCAGCGGGTGGGTACGTAGTCGTCAAAGATGGCAATCGGGTGGCCGACGTGTCCGCCAAGGTCCGCTAGGGTCGTTTGGAATCCAGTTCCTAAAAATGGGTATGAAAAGGGGACAACCAAAGAGATAGCATATGTATATTGTTGTACCACAGTAACTTATCAGATCCATCATGATTCTTGCCGTGAATCACATCATCTGTGTCACGCCTGATAAGCGTGAGGTCGGTAGTTCGAGTCTACCCAGGCCCATCCGGTAAGACAGCGATTCGCTCTCCACTTTTCCATAGGCTCGGTAGTCCCTTCGTTTTCCTTGCGGTCCTATCGCTTTTGAGAGCCATGATGCGAATCTCGTTATATGTCCTATCATGACGGCCACTCTCGCACGGCCTTGAGGCGCTCGTACCCGATCCCAAAACCTTCTTGAATACAGCCCTAGAAGGCCGGTACGCCAACGAGCGCGAGCTATGCGTAGCCCCACGAGGCTTCAGACAATGATGAACCGGCGCCAGTTCGCTTTCGCGGCCGCCGCAGGCGTTGTGACATTCGCCCGTGGTTCAAAGCTGCTCGCGGCCGACTATGACCTGATCATCAGGGGCGGGCGCGTCATTGATCCCTCACTGCGGGTCAACGCAATCCGCGACGTGGCAATCACGGCCGGCCGGATCGCGGCGATCGAGACCGACATCGCGGCTGATGCCGCGGAGGTCATCGATGCGACGGGGAACGTCGTGGTGCCAGGACTGCTCGACCTCCATACGCACTATGCCCGAGACGCGGAAGGCCCCTTAGTGGGCTTGGCCGGCGGTGTGACCGGATGGGTCGATGCCGGATCAGGAGGCGCGGATCAGATCGACGACATGGTCGCCATTGCGAGGTCGGCGCCGCAGCCGGGGCGCGTGCTTATCAACATCGGGCGTGCCGGTATCCTGCCCGGTGGCGACACGATGGACCTGCGCCTCGCCGATGTCGGTGCGGCCAAGGAGGCCGTTGCGCGCAACCGTGATGTCGTCGTGGGCGTCAAGGCGCGACTGACGAGAGGGGTCGCCGCCGACGACGTCGAGGTGTTACGCCGTGCGCAGGAGGTCGCCACGTCCTTCGATCTGCCAGTGATGATCCACATGGGCCAAACGGCCTCGCCACTTCCCATGCTGCTCAGCCAGCTCAAACGTGGCGACATCGTCACCCACATGTTTGCACCGCCGCCGAACAGCATCATCGACGACGACGGACACATCCTGCCGGAGGTGCTGGCCGCGCGCCGCCGTGGCGTGTGGTTCGACGTTGCCAACGGACGGTCAGGGCACCTGCGGTGGGACACCTTCGATCGCATCATTCAGGCGGGTTTTTGGCCAGATACGATCTCCACCGATGGGAACACGACGAGCGGGACCGCAGAAAGCGTCATCGATTTCCCCAACGTTCTGTCAAAGTTCCTGAACTTTGGGATGACGTTGGATCAGGTCGTCGCCTTCGCGACCATCAATGCTTCGCGCATCTTCCCACTCTTCCATGATCGTGGCACGCTCAACGTGGGCGCGCCGGCCGACGTGGCGGTGCTCGAACTGCGAGAAGGCACGTTCGAATTCGTCGACAACTACGGGAACACGCGGACCGGCCGCCAAAGACTCTTCCCGAGCGAGACTGTACTCGGCGGCGAGCGCGTGCCCCGCGCATAGTTCCAGTCTACCCAGGCCTATTGATGTGGGGTGCATCCTACGGCCTCTTCGGCCCCGCCGAGGGGGTTCCTCATGCCAGATCCGTGAGCCGGGCAGCTGGCGCTTCTGGTTTGCCAGAAAGCGCGCTTGCTCCCCATAACAGCGCGGCGCATCTTCCTCTACCGATGCGCGGCTGAAGGCCTTTCGGCCCCAGACCCGTCTGAAATCACAGTCTGCTGAAGGATTCGGGATGAGAATCACCCATCGGAGGTCGGAGGTAACCCGTGGCGCAGGAGCCGCGTTGACCTGCATCATCGCCGCAGGGGCGGTTCCTTTGGCTGCCTCGGCCCAACAGGCCTCGTTTACCGCGGCACAAGCAGACGAAGGAGCCGCGGTCTACGAGACTGCTTGCGCGGTCTGTCATTTGGCGAATATGCAGGGAACTGGGGAAGCACCTCAGCTTGCGGGGACCGACTTTCGCACGTTCCGAGGAAACGACCCTGCGGTGGAGCTGTTCAGAGATCTCCGCGCCACGATGCCCCCCGGTCAGGAAGGGTCGCTTACCGAGGAGGAATACACGGCACTGACGGCCTACATCATGCGTGAAAACGGTGTCGCTGTAGGGGCGACGCCTTTCGGCCTCGCCACTCAAGGAGCCCTGGTTCTAGGGGGTGGCGCTGTGGCCGGGATCGAACCTGGCGAAATCATCCCGCCGGTTCCCGGACAGGTTGGAACTGGGCCCTCACCCGAGGGCGTGAACTCTCTACCTGACTTTGGCGCCCTCTCGGAGACTCCAACTGGAGCTACCCGCACGTTTCGACCGATCGACAACTTCAACCCGGTCTCGGACGCCGAATTGCGCGATCCTGCCCCGGGTGATTGGCTCAGCCCGAGAGGGAATCTCGGCGGTTGGGGATACAGCCCACTCGACCAGATCAACACAGAAAACGTGGATCGTCTCGAGCTCGCATGGGTCTGGGGGATGGAAGACGGGACCCGGAGCCAGCCCGCGCCTCTCGTGCGCGATGGGGTGATGTTCTTGCCCAACTGGGGCAATACGATCCAGGCGCTGGATGCTACGACTGGCACCCTTTTGTGGGAGTACCGCAGATCGTTCCCAGACGGAATGTCGGGCGGGCGTGGGCGTGCACGGACGATCGCAATCTGGGAGGACATGATCCTCGTCTCGACGAACGATGCGTACATGTTGGCACTGGATGCGGCGACAGGTGTGGTCCGATGGGAGACCCCAGAAGCCGAACCCGGGCTCGGCTTCGAGAATTCGAGCGGGCCCGTGATTGCCAATGGGAAGGCCATCAACGGGATCAACGGATGCACTCCCCTGATCCCCGAGAGCTGTTTCATCACGGCACACGACGCCCGGACCGGGCGTGAGCTCTGGCGCACCTACACGATTGCACGCCCCGGAGAGCCGGGGGGTGACACGTGGGGTGATCTTCCGCTCGAGCTGCGAGGCGGCGGGGACGTCTGGAATACGGGGGCCTATGACCCCGATCTCGGGCTCGTCTATTTCGGCGTGGCGCAGGCCAAACCGTGGGCTTCGGCTAGTCGTGGCCTGACCATGGCGGATTCCGCCCTGTACACGAGCTCGACGCTCGCCCTGGACGAGGATACGGGGGAGATCGTCTGGTATCGCCAGCACGTACCGGCCGAGTCGCTCGACCTGGACGAGGGGATGGAGCAGGTGCTGCTCGACGTCGAGGGCATTCCCGCGCTCATGACGAGCGGTAAACATGGCGTACTCTGGAAGCTGGACCGGCGCGACGGGAGCTTCCTGGGCATGAAAGAGGCGGTCTTTCAGAACGTCCTGGAGATCGACCCCGAGATCGGAACGGTCCAGTATCGGGCTGACATCCGCGACGCGCAGGTCGGAGAGTGGGTATCCGTGTGTCCCTCAACCGCCGGCGGCAAGAACTGGCATGCGACAGGTTATCACCCGGGCGCGGGTGTGATCGTGGTCCCACTGAGCCAGAGCTGCATGGACTACTCCGCGCGCGAAGTCGAATTGGTGGAAGGCGGTGGAAGCGCAGGAGGAACACGAGTCTGGCTCGAGATGCCCGGAACGGATGGCAACCTGGGCAAGCTCGGCGCCTATGACGTAAGGACGATGGAGGAAGTGTGGAGCGTGGAGCAGCGTGCGCCGTTCCTAACGTCAGCTCTGACCACGGGAGGGGGCCTCATTTTCATGGGCGACTACGACCGGTGGATCCGAGCGTTCGATGTAGCCACAGGTGAGGAGCTCTGGGAGACCCGTTTGGGCACTGCAGTGCAGGGATATCCGATGACGTACGAGGTGGATGGGGTCCAGTATGTTGCAGTGCCCACCGGTGTCATCGGTGGTAGCCCTTGGAATGTCTCGCGCTTCATGGCGCCCGAGATCCGAATTCCTCCGGGGAACCGGCACAATGCGATGTACGTATTTCGGCTGAACGACCGGTAGAGGCGCAGCAACTTACCCGCCCGCAGAAATGTGATGAGAATGATGAGAATTCTGGCAAGATCGATCGCGATCCTGGTTTTGGCTGGAACCACGCAAACGCTACTCGCCCAAGACGTAGAACCGGGTCCCGTCGGACCCAGCCCGTATGACGTCATCAGAGGCTGGCATAAGCCTTTCGCGGGGGACGGCTACGCATTCGGAGGCAACTCCGGCGTGTTCGTTGAATCACCGGACCGAATATTCGTCGGGCAGCGTGGGGAAACGGCACTGCCGGACCCGATTCCGGCGGAGTTCGAAGGCTACGCCGGTTCCATCGGGATCAACGTGCTACGGGACACGGACCGACGGACCTGGCGCAATTGCATCTATACTCTCGACGGCGACGGCAATGTCACCGAGATCTGGAACCAATGGGACTATCTATGTGAGGGGTCGGAGGGCCCGGGGCCTCACCGACTTCGCATTAGCCCCTATGATCCCGAACGCCGGGTATGGGTTGTCAACGAGACCTTTCACCAAATCTATGTGTTCTCGAATGACGGCCGGCACCTGCTCAAGACCCTGGGGGAGAAAAACGTCCCGGGAGACGACGAGACTCACTTCGGTCGGCCGCAGGACGTGGCATTCCTTCCCGACGGAAGAATCTTGGTTGCGGATGGTCTGGATAATCACCGGGTGGTCATTCTCGATAGCGAGGGGAACTACATTTCAGAGTTTGGCAGCTTCGGTGAAGGGCCCGGTCAATTCAATGGCATCCATGCGATCGGGATCGGACCGCAGGGCCTGATATTCGCGCTGGATCGCTCGGGCGGTCGAATCAACGTGTTCCGGACGACAGATGACCCGGCCGAGGTTGAGTTCGTTGATGTATGGTCCGGCTTTACTCTTCCGCTCGACATAATCGTAAACGACGAGCATCTGTGGATGACCGACCTAGGCCCGCTCCGATTCATCAAAATGGATTTCGAGGGCAACCAGCTCTACACCTGGAACGTGCCGAGTGAATTGCCGGACGGCTACCTGGAAGTGCATACGTTCTCCGTTGACTCCAACCTCAATCTTTACGGTGGGGATAATCAGTACGGCCGCACTCAGAAGTTCGTCCCGAAGCCTGATGCTGACCCGGCGTTGATCATCGGCCCGCCCTGGGTCGCGCGATAGTCTGGGCCGAGTCTCAGCTCCATCACCCATTTTCCCAGGATACACATGCAGACCCGACACAAGACTGCGTGGACTCTGCTCCTCGCGACCCTATTCGGATGCCAGAACGCGGGGTCGCCTTCCCTCGAGAGCGACGACCAAAAAGCGAGCTATGCCATCGGGCTCGACGCGGGTCGAAACCTCATGGCAACGAGGAACCACCTGGACGTACAGGCTTTAGCACTAGGGATCCAGGACGTCTTCGACGAGCAGGATCAGCGGATTCCCCAGGAGGAGCTTCAGGAGATCCTGGTGGCGTTCGATGAAACCATCCGCGCCGAGGTACAGGTGGAGAGTGAAGCGGATGGCGTGAGGAATACTGAAGAAGGGGCCGTTTACCTTTCGGACAACGGAGCCCGGGAGGGTGTCACGACAACCGATAGCGGCCTCCAATACGAAGTGCTTCGGCAGGGCGATGGAGCTCAGCCTAGCGCTACCGATCGGGTAACCGTTCAGTATCGTGGCACGCTGATTGACGACACCGAGTTCGACAGCTCCTACGAGCGTGGGGAACCGGCGACCTTTCAAGTGGGCGGCGTGATTCCGGGCTTTGGGGAGGGGCTTCAGCTAATGGAAGTGGGGAGCCAATACCGCTTGGTGATCCCCGGGGACCTAGCGTACGGAGAGGGCGGCAGTCCCCCAGCCATCGGTCCTAACGCGACGCTCATTTTCGAAGTGGAGTTGCTTGAAATTCCGGGCACCTGACCGCTCGTCGCACCGAAACCCCTTCGGGTCCGGAAGCGTTCTACCGCTGGTCCTCCTCCTAGTCGTATTCATGCCAAGTGCGACTCAGGCACAGGACGGATATCGGCTAGAGTCACTTGTCGCGAGCTCCGGCTCGGATCCGATTACCAGTGGCGTTTCGGGTATCGCCAGATTCAGACGCGACGACGGACGCTTTGTCGAGGTCGCCGCTCAAAGCGAACAGGCCTGGCTTGCCTACGGACAGTATTTTGAGAGAGGTGATCTGACTTTCGTAGTCGGCGGCGCCATAGCTCACGTCCAGAGTGCTCCCGTAGCAGGTCTGCGGCTCGACACCGGCATTCGCTTGAGCGAACGCGTGAGCGTGGACGTTCTCTATTGGCCCGGCGTTCTCTTCGAAGAACCCGACGATTGGAAGACCGAAAACGACGGAGTGGAGAATCCGGAGAGCGTCTTTCACGGACAGTTTGGTGGCGTTCGCCTAAACGTCGGTCCGGTGCAATTGAGTTACTTCGCCTTGAACTTCCTTGATGAACCTTGGAACGAGTTGCCCGGGGTTAGCTATACGTGGGGCTTTCAGGAGGACCTGGCAGTATCCCTCAGCGCCACTTGGAATAACAACGACGACGACTGGATGCCTTGGATCGGACTTGTTTGGAGCCCCTAGGAGGGACCCACAGGGTACGGGGCAGGCACCCGCTCTAGCGGAGCGGTCTAGCCATGGCCTCGGATGAATCTCAGAACGGCGTCACCGATCTGATCGTCCTCAGCGTTCATCTTGGTCATGAGGCTGCCGTGATCTCGATCCGGTACCTCGAGGACCCTTACGTGGCTATGGTCGGCCTCTCGCATAGCCTCTCCAAACCTGTCATTCTGATTCCGACGCCAGTCCGCATCTCCATCAGCGTAGATGAGCAGCATCGGAGGCGCATCCGGTCCAATATGTGGTGTAACGGAAGCCCTCAGCCAAGCCTCCGGATCCGCTCCCCACACGTCCTTCGGCCGATCGGGAGCAGTTTCTTCGACGAACAGGAAAGCGCTGATCGGAATCGTACCCCGGAACGAATCTTGGCCGAGTCCGTGGGCGGCCAGGTGTGTTGGATCGAGCCCCAACAATGCGGCAAGGTAGGCGCCTGCGGAGTGGCCGGCGATATATAGGTTGTCCGGATCCCCACCGTATCGGCTGATATTCTGAACGACCCAAGCAAATGAGGACGCCGCGTCCTCTACGTGGGCGGGGTGCATGACGTCGGGCGAAAGCCGATGGTTGGCAGACACCACGCCGATTCCATGGGGAATGAGTCGCGCTGCCAGATGCTCACCGGCGCTCTTGTCCCCGGCTCGGAGAGCCCCGCCGTGAAAGAACACGACGACCGGCGCCGCTTCCGCGCCCTTGGGCATGAATACGTCGAGCAGGTCCCAGTCATTCGCGTACTCTGCCTCGGGCATATAGTCCAGATCACGCGAGACCTCAGCTTCGCCTAGCTTCGACAACTGACCATGAGCTGGCATCGCAAGTGCACATACCCCCACAGAAAAGAGGAAAAACGGAGACCAGCTCTTGGGCCCACACATTGTCGCCTCCCTGGAAGAGATGCAGAAAGCCGAGGCGAGATCGCCGCAGCAGTGAACTCTCATCCAAAGTACGAAAATGCTCGGGGTGCGCGCTGGGAGCAAGGCAAACCGGACCAGATGGCAAGAGCTGTTCAAACCGGCCGGAACTGAAGTCTCGCTGGGCGCGAGAGGGCCTGCATGGGTAGGTTATTGAATGTTTCCGATCCGAGATGACAATCCCCGCATTCGCACGCCATACGCGACCTACGTCATCGTGGCCCTGAACATGTTCGTCTGGTTTTTTATACAGGGCGCGGGCGCGGAGCCAGACCTCTCGGGCTCTGTCTGTCGCCTGGGGCTGATTCCCGGCGAACTGTTGCAAAGCATACCCGCAGGCACGCGATTTGAAATGGGCCCCGCTGCCACTTGCGTCGTGAGCGATACATCGAGCTGGCACACGGCGGTCACTTCGATGTTCACGCATGGCAGCTGGTTTCACATCATCGGTAACCTTTGGTTCCTGTGGATCTTCGGCAACAACGTGGAAGATGCGGTGGGACACCTCCGTTTCGTCGCATTCTACTTACTGTGTGGATTGGCGGCGGCCGGACTGCAAATCGCCGCCGATCCATCTTCGTCCATACCGATGGTCGGGGCGTCCGGGGCGATTGGCGGGGTCATGGGTGCCTACATACTTCTGTACCCCCGTGTACACGTCCACATGCTCATCTTTTTCGGCTTCTTCATCACCACCGTTGCGGTACCGGCAGTCTTGATGCTGGGCTACTGGTTTCTCGTCCAATTCGTTGGTGGTCTGGGAACACTGGGAGCTCAAGGCGGTGGCGTGGCCTTCTGGGCTCATGTCGGCGGTTTTGCCGCTGGGGCCATACTCATCCTGCTATTTCGAGATCAGCAACTCCTAAAAGAGCACCCGTACTACGGCTGGCGGCAGCGGCAGTCTCCAACGCGAAGCTGGCGTCGAATTCGGAGATAGCGCGGAGACAGGTCACGCGCGCGCCTCGGCAACTACCTGATGATGACCGAGCCAGCGTTTGACGCGTTGGATGGATTCTTCGAGCAGGATGCGGAGCACCGATCCGAGGAGCTTGATGGGATTGGGACGGTCCCGACTCGAGTCGTCTACCCCGATCAGCTCCAGAGCATAGTTGAGCAGTTCGCATCCCCCGACTCTCACAGGTCGCCTATCGCAGCGCTCGCATGGAAACTGCGCATGCAAACACGCACCTTTTTCACGGCGTATCGCAACAGGACCGAGGATTGACGGAGGTCAAGCGCGGGAGACATGTTGAGCAGAGAGGTGCGTCAACTTTGGGCAGGAGGGGACAGACCATGAGATTGGCGGTGGCGATATCGGTTCTCTTGCTCTCGTCCTTGGTGCTCCTCGTAGCGTCATGCTCGGACACCCCGGTAGCCACGGAGGCCCAGATCGAGACGGGGGCTGGGGTAGATACGGACGCCGAGCTCGAAGCGTTGCTTTTGCAAACGCCTGCGAGCAGCGCGGACGACCGAGTGCGTGACCGAGCCGGCGCGCTCGACCATCTGATTGGTTTCGCACTCCACCGAATTGAAGCAGAGCAAGGCCCTGAAGTCGTCGAGAGGATCACCCACCATCTTCATGAGCTGACGGCGCGGGTCCAGCACGCCCATGAAGCCGGTGACGAGGCTAGGTTCACGGCTGCGGTCGAGGCCTTGGCCACAACAAAAGCGCAGGTGGTGGTCCGCGTCCTAGGGCCTCGGGTCACCCAGCGCGTTCTGCATCATGCCGTGGAGCGAATCCATCGAATCCAGGCGCGGATCGGAGCTGCTGAAGGCACGGACCGGGACGTCTCACATGCCCGTCGCATCGTTGCAGCCGCTTCTGCGCTCGTCCGACGGGGCCGCGGTGCGCTTTCCTCGGGGGATCCAGCTCGTGGGCTCCTCTTTGGCGCGCGCGCGCTGGACGTGTTGCGTGCCATCGACTGAAGTGGGTCATGCCGACCTGGTCCGGGGCAAACGGGTCAGCCGCTGACATGAAAGTCTCGCTCTTCGTCACCTGCCTGGGTGACCGTTTCTTCGCAGAAGCGGCGGCCGACGCGGTTCGTCTACTCCGCGCGCTGGACGTCGAGGTCGACTTCCCCCCCGGCCAGACTTGCTGTGGTCAGCCAGCTTGGAACGCAGGTCACATTCCCGAAGCCCGTCGAATGGCGGAGCACACCTCCGAAGTCTTCACCGACGCCGACTATGTCGTGCTTCCTTCCGGAAGCTGCGCAGCGATGCTTCGCTGCACCTACCCCGATTTGCTGGGGTCTTCTTCGCTAGCCGGGCGTACCTATGAGTTGGCCGAGTTCATCGTAGATGTCCTAGGTGTCGAGCGCCTTGGGCGGGGCTTGGAGCAGCGCAGAATCGCCTATCATCATGGGTGTCACGCACTTCGAGAACTAGGGATTGAGGCGCAGCCGCTGCAGCTCCTGGCGTCAGCGGGGGCTGATCTTGTCCCATGGGAGATGGATCAAGAATGCTGCGGATTCGGAGGACTCTTCTCGGTGAAGACGCCTGAAGTCTCGGTAGCGATGGCTGATTCAAAGCTCGACACACTTCCGGACGTGGAGACGGTCGTATCCGCTGACGGTGGATGCCTTCTCCAACTGGAGGGTCGTGCGAAACGGCGGGAGATGGGGATTCGCTTCCTCTCGTTGGCCACTGTCCTTTGGGAGGCGTGCGATGGGAGTAAGTAGCCGCGACTACCGCAAGAACGCCCGCGGCATCATCCAAGACAAGCCCGAGGTGCGCGAGGCCGTCACAGCAGCGACACGGACCTTCCACGAGAACCGAACGACCGCGTTCGCCGAACTCGATGCCGACGCCCTGCGGCGGTGGGCTGAGGGGGTCAAGAGTCACGCGCTGACCCATCTCGAGGAATACCTCGAACAGGCGGAGGCTCGTCTGGAAGAGCGTGGCGCCCACGTCCACTGGGCGGAAACGGCGGAGGATGTCCACCGGATTTGTGAGGGGATCGTACGAGAGCATGATGTCCAGAGGGCGGTCAAGGCTAAGAGCATGCTCAGTGAAGAGATCGAGCTGAATCCCTTCCTGGAGTCGTGCGGTGTTGAGGTGTTCGAGACCGATCTCGGCGAGTACATCCTCCAGCTTCTGGACGAGCCCCCCAGCCACATCGTGGGTCCTTCGATCCATCGCAGCCTCGAGGATACGCAGGAGCTCTTTCACGAGCGGCTCGGCACCCCCCCTGACTCGGCCCCAGAGGAGCTTGCCGAGGCCGCCAGGCATCTCCTGCGAGACGCTTTCCTCAGCGCTGAGCTCGGTATCAGCGGCGCGAATTTCTTGGTTGCAGAGACGGGTTCGATCGCCCTCATAGAGAATGAGGGCAACATCCGGATGTCGACATCGCTCCCCCGAGTCCATATCGCCCTGATCGGCATCGAGAAGGTGCTTCCGAAGTGGGCCGACCTCTCGACTTTCCTTCAGATCACTGCGAAGTCGGCGACGGGTCAGCCGGTCGGCACCTTCGTCTCCATCATCCAGGGTCCCGGTGGGTCGTCCGGTAGCGAGCCCGACGGGCCAGAGGAGCTCCACGTTGTTCTGATCGATAACGGACGAACTCGGCTCCTCGCCGATCCGGACGCCTGGGAGGCGCTCCGGTGTGTCCGTTGTGGTGCCTGTCTGAATATTTGCCCCGTCTATCGGCAGACGGGTGGACATGCGTACGGGTATGTGTACTCAGGGCCGATTGGAGCGATCGTCAGCCCGGCGTTGATCGGATTGGAAGAGACGGTTCCGCTACCCTTCGCCTCGTCTCTCTGCGGTGCATGCGCGGAGGTGTGCCCTGTGCGGATCCCGATTCCGGATCTTCTCCATACGTGGCGTCAACGGGCGGTCGAAGGTGGACTCACCGGGGCTACGGAGCGCTCCCTCTTACGCCTTTGGGCCTCGGCTGCGACGCGTCCGAGACTCTTCGGATGGGCGCAGAAGCTGATGTCTTGGTTCCCGCAGAGGGCCGCTCGCCGCCTCCCGATGCTCCGCGATTGGGATTCGGGCCGAGAGCCGCCTCGGGCCGAAGGCAGAACCTTCCGGGATCTGTGGAAGGAGGACCTCGGGTGAGCCCTAATTCGCGGGAGCGAATCCTTGGCCGAGTGCGGACAGCCAACCGCGATCGCACCGGGATCGCGCATCCTGGCCGACTTCCACGGACGATCGAGCCACCCGTGCCGGTCGGCGAACTGGGACGCACCGACCCCGTTGATGCCTTCGAGGATCGTTTTTTGGCGGCGGGCGGTGAGGTCGTTCGGCTCGCCGACCAGTCCGCTGTCAGGGAGTGGCTGGAGTCGGTCGGAAGCGAGTTCGACAGCGTGTCGCTTTGCCTAGGAGTCCCAGACACACTGAGGCCTAGACTTCCGGCGGCCCCTCCCGAGGACGCGTCCTTGGGGATCTCAATGGCGGTGGGAGCTGCAGCCCAGACGGGATCACTCCTTCTATCCTCCAGGGAAGGCCGCCGATCGCAGCTTCTACCGCCGGTCCACGTCGTCTGGCTCCTGGCAACAGACGTTTACCCCACCCTCGGAGACGCGCTCGACGCGTGCGGGGACGATCTTCCGGCGGTACTCGCTCTGCACTCGGGTCCGAGCAAATCCGCCGACATTGGCCGTATCATGATTACTGGGGTCCACGGCCCCGGCCGCATCATCGCCGCAATCATCGGGCGGAAGGCTGCCACTGAAATCGGCTCGCTTTAGGCGGAAGGTGCCGCCAATCAAGGCACCGCGAATAGGTACTAGATGCCCTTGGTGCCTCTGTCGGTCGACCACTTCTTCAAAACGTCCTGGAGGTGGCCGCTATCAACCGGCTTGGCGATGTAGTCGTTCATGCCCGCTGCCAGGCACCTCTCTCGGTCGCCCGTCATTGCGTTTGCCGTCATAGCGATGATCGGCATCTCGGTCAAATCTTGGTTCGCGCGAATCTCCGCAGTCGCCTCAAAACCATCCATTCCCGGCATCTGACAATCCATGAACACGACCTCATAAGGCGATTGAAGCAACATGTCGACCGCCTCTCTTCCATTCTGTGCGATGTCGACATGACATCCGAGCTTCTCGAGAAGGTTTTTGGCCACTATTTGGTTGACGTGACTGTCTTCGGCGACCAGTACGCGGGTCGATGGGCCGACCCTAGGCGCGCGATGTTGCGCGATCGAGTGGCGTGTGACAATTTCGGTCCGCTTGCCTTCCGCGTAGGCCTTCCAAACCGCCGTCAACGTATCGAAGAGTTCAGAAGCGTTGACGGGTTTTGAAAGATAGGCGGCGAACCCGGCACCCTTGGCTCTCTCTGCGTCCCCGCGTTGACCAAACTCGAATAGACCCACGAGAACGAGACTTCTAAGAGGCGGAAGAGCCTTGAGGGCGTGCGCTAATTCGACTCCGTCCACACCGGGCATTCGAAGGTCGATAATCACAATTTCATAGGGGTCGTCTTCAGCCGTGAGGAGTGTAGTGAGGGCAGCCTCGGCAGTCGCCACCGCATGACCTTCCATCCCCCATGTGGAAACTAGGTCAGATACCACCTTCCGGCTCACCGCGCCATCATCGACGACAAGAACCCTAACACCTTCGAGGTCCGCTTCGAGGGGCGTGCTATGACGGTCGAGATCCATCGGAAGGGCCACGGTAAACCAGAACCGAGCGCCCCGGACATCCGTGCGGTTTTCGGCCCCGATCTCACCACCCATGAGTTCAACCAATTGACTCGAGATGGAGAGTCCCAGGCCCGTGCCACCCCACCTCCGAGTTGTCGACGCATCGGCCTGAGTGAATCGTTCGAACAAGCGCGGGATCCGGTCGGACGGAATGCCGATCCCGCTATCCTCGACTTCAACCCGAAACTCGGTCTTGTCGCTCGAGACAGCGGTGTACTCGACCGTGAGCTTAACGTACCCCTCCTCCGTGAACTTCACGGCGTTTTCCATGAGATTCATGACGATCTGTCGGACTCTTCCGGCGTCACCCACGACGTGCCGCGGACAATCCGGAGGGAAGTCCACGAGCAGCTTGATATTCTTCTCTGAAGCCCGTGCCCCGAGCTGGTCGGCTACAGTCTGCACTGCGACACGAAAATCGAACGGCACCGGCTCGATGGACAAACGACCGGCCTCGATCTTCGAGAAATCGAGGATATCGTTGATCACGGTCATCAACGCCTCTCCAGACTGGCCGATCAACCCCACGAGCTCACGTTGCTCTTCGTTCAATTCGGTATCGCTCAAGAGGCTGGCGACTCCCAAGACACCGCTCATCGGCGTGCGGATCTCGTGACTCATGTTGGCTAGGAATTGTCCCTTTGCGGTGCTCGCAGCCATTGCCTCTTCTCTAGCCGACCTGAGCTCGCGGACGGCGCCTTGGAGCTCCAGGTTCCTTTCTTCGAGCTCGGCTCTCGTTCCGGCAAGTTCAGCCTCCGCCCTCTTCCGCTTCGTGATGTCATGCACCAGGGCCAAGAACTCAAGCTCCGGCTCGTTCGCGGATTGGAGGGTGGTTACGTCGGTCATAGCCACCAGTACCTGGCCGTCTCCGCGGACGTATCGCTTCTCCAATGAAACAACGTCGACGCTTCCTGCTGCCAACTTGTCTAGCTCGATCTTCGTCTGTGCGAGATCGTCCGGATGGGTGATGTCGCCTACCGTTCGCCCATGCAGATCAGAGTGGTCGTAGCCGAGCAGCTTCGCGAAGGCCGTATTCCACCTAAGCAGCACGCCGCCGGTGTCCGCGACGACGATCCCGTGGGGAGAATTGTCAAAGATGTTGCGAAAGTCGGCTTCAGCGTGCTTGAGTTCGGTCAACTCGGCGACGACCACGCTGACGCCCTCTATGCGACCGTCGATCCCCCGGACCGCCTGATAACTGTGACGAAATACGCGCTCCCGACCGGGGGCGGCCGCCGTTACTCCCGTGGCGGCGCCATCGAAAATGGGCTGCCCAGTCTCGATCACCCTTCGTAGAATCGGCTCCAACTCATCGGCGAGATCCGGAAGGATTTCGCGCAGGGTGCGGCCAATGATCTCGGCCGGCTCGTGACCGTTGATCTCCGCGAGCTTCTGATTGATCCGGACGTACCTGAGGTCGAGATCGAATAGCGCGAGCCCCATCGGCGAGCCTTGGTAGATCAACTCGAGCTCGGAGTCAGCGGTTGTCCCATCGGGTTTCGGCGGGACGGAATCGGGCGGCGGTCCGAGTAGCTCGGGGTCAGCCATTCACCATACTCTGTCGAGTGCCGCGGGCGGTGCGTTCGCGAGTCGAAGGCGAATTATACCGCTACAGAGTCGGTCGACAACCCTCCGGGCTGGTCCATGCGGCCGAGCGGAGCGCACAGTTTCCGTCAGATCCATCGCCACCGGACGCCCGACTTCTCCTGAAACCCTCCCCACAAACGGACGGAAAATATCTCGTTGTGCCTGCTGTGATCGGAGGACTATCGTGATCTACTCGTTCGGCTCAGGCGACCGTTATTCTAATCTGCCTTCGGCCCGGCGTGGACAGGGAACCCCGAAACAATCTGGATCATGACAGAAATCGACTCCCATGAGGGTGTCCAAAGGCGAATCCTGGTCGTGGAAGACGACCGTGTCATCGTCGCGCTACTTGAGCACCGGCTTACCCGAGAGGGTTTCGAGGTCATCAGCTTCTCGGATGGAGAGGACGCCCATCGGTGGGCGGAGGCCGAGCGCTTCGACCTTGCAATACTAGATGTAAGACTGCCAGGAATGGACGGCTTCGAGTTGCTCGAAAATATCCGGAACAAACCCCATTTGACCGACGTGCCGGTCTTGATGTTGACCGCCTTGGGGGGCGAGTCTCACGTGCTCAGGGGGCTCGCCTTGGGTGTCAACGATTATGTGACCAAACCGTTCTCGCCCAAGGAGGTCCTGGCACGCGTACGTCGGCTAACGGATTCCATGGATGCTTTGTCAGACGGCGAGGAGTCACTCTGAAGAAGCTCATCCTACGCATCGAGGGCTATGAGCGGGGTATCTGATGGTCACCGTTCTCTCGACCGGTCTGCCCTGATGGCCGGTGTGGACTGGGACCTCGAACTCTTCGAGACCGTCTTCGAAGTCTTCGAATCCGATTGCCCGCGACTGCTCGCGACGATCGAAGAGTCATTGAAGAACGAAGATGCGGACGCGCTCGAACGGGCGGCCCACAGCCTTAGGGGCAGCCTGGGCGTCTTTGGGGCGATACAGGCGGCGGCGTGCGCGGAGCAACTCGAAACGGCCGCGCGGGAATCTGACATTGCCGAGGGCAGGGAGCGCTACGCCGAGCTCAGAGAGAGCGTACTTCGCATGGAGGCCGAGTTGAGGACCGTTTTGGCGGAGCTGGAGGGTACCACCCCGGACCCTTGACACTCCCATTCACGAACGATCGATGTCGCCGTGAAAGTGCCCCAGAGATTGCGTTAAAGCACAACTGACCCGAGCTTTATCGCCAGGCGGGGGGCCATCTTCAACCGACCCCTTCGGCGAAAACAAAAAAGCCGCGAGGTGACGCATACCGGTTCCAGTGACCGGAAGCAGCTACCGGATACGGTCGCCTTGGCCGCGCCGGCTCAAGCTCGGCTCAAGCCTTCTCTTGGTGGGGGTGGCAGCTGTCTGGTTCGCTGCCCGCAGATCTGCGGAGGAAGGAGGCGTCTCGGCGCTCGTCGACCGGGTCGTCGAGCGGTCCGTGGCCGACGAGCCGATTTCGGGGATCTCGGTAGCGGTAGCCCGGGGTGGACGTACACTCCACTCCGCCGGGTATGGTTTTGCGGACCTGGAGAACCAGCTTCCTGCGACCGCGGAGACCGTCTATAGCGTCGGCTCGATCACGAAGCAGTTTACCGCTGCGGCGATCTTGCAGCTCGTCGACGAGGGCGAACTCGGGCTCGAAGACCCCATCTCCGGACACCTCCCTTACGGTCCCAACTACGCACCGGGGGTGACGATCCGCTCCCTCTTGAACCACACGTCGGGAATAAAGAATTACACAACAATGGAGCGGTGGTGGCGAACGATAGGGGTGGAAATGACTCCCGAGGAGATGGTAGCGGTGTTCCAAGACGAGCCCCGGGATTTCACACCGGGCAGCGATTTTTCGTACACAAACTCAGGCTATTTCCTGCTCGGATTAATCCTCGAGCGGGTCAGCGGCCAGCCTTTCGGAGGGTATCTGAACCGAAACCTTTCCGTCCCGTTGGACCTACCGTCGACAAGTGACTGCGATGATCGAGCATTGGTTCCCAACCGCGCGAGAGGCTACCAACTATTAGATGGGGAATTCGCGCACGCACCGTACGTAAGCATGTCCCAGGCATACTCCGCTGGAGGCGTGTGCTCTAACGTGTTGGATCTGCTCCAATGGACTCGATTCCTGTCCGAAGGGGCGGTGCTCGGACCGGACGGCTACGAAAGGATGGTGACTCCTGACACGTTGAGCGATGGCCGCGAAATCGAGTACGGGTATGGGCTCGCCGTCGGTTTCCTCGAAGGGCATCGCCGGGTGTCTCACGTCGGGGCCACGCTCGGTTTCTCGAGCTTCATGTCCCACTACCCCGACGACGATCTGAGAATCGCGGTGCTGAGCAATACGGAAGGAGCAGAGACGGCGGGCATAGAGAGCGAGATTGCTCGACTTCTCCTGGAACTCGGAGAGCAGAGCAGCCGCGATCTACCGCTGTCCTCGGAGGAGCTGAGCGTCTACGAGGGGACGTATGACTTTAATCTCGCCGAAGTGGTTGTGACATCTTCGGATGGACGACTGGTTGCTGAAATCTCCGTGCCCGGGCTGGAGGGCCGTTACACACTTCTATACCAGGGCGAGAATAACTTTCAGGTTCAGTCCGATTCGGAGACCGTCGCGCGATTTCAACTCCAGGGAGGGATGGCGCAGGGGTTCGTTCTCGACCATCAGGGTATCACGATGCGGGGCCGGCGGATCTCCCCACGGACAGCTGCGCCCCAACCATGAACACTCACCCGAACCGTCGAGTGTGACCCGCTTCCCCCCCCGCCGTCTTCCGTGAAGACTCGGAAGATCGTACGTCTTGGGGAACGAATCCCCGACCGGGCGGTTCTCATCCAACGATTCGGACGGGCGAAGCGCCAGCGGGAATGCTACGAGTTCCTGGAGGCGAAGGGTGGAAGCTGTCGACTCACTGACCTTGGTGCCCCGGGGGGGTTTGCCCGCTCCGTGATCTCCGGCCTGGTAGACAAGGGCCTTGCCGTCATCGAGGACGACGCTACCGACACCGTAATAAAAGACTCACGGCCGGCTTCCTCGATGGCAAAGGACAAGAGGAACTCGCGTGTGCTCGTCGTAGAGGACGAGGACGCGACCTCGTTCCTCATTCTCAATGCACTGAGCTCTTTTACTGAAGTGAAGCTGGCGGCGACAGTCGCAGAGGCCTGGCAATTCTTGAAGACGGAGTCGATAGACGCTCTGATCCTAGACCTGATTCTCCCCGACGGCGACGGGCGCCAGATTCTGACTCAACTCAGATCTTGCCCTGAAACCGTATATCTTCCGGTCACCATTCTATCCGCAAAGGGGAGCCGTGCCACGAAGCTCGAGTGCTTTCGCCTCGGAGCCGACGATTTCTTCGAGAAACCGGTGGACCCCCCTGTCCTCGGGGCCGCGGTGCGACGTCAGCTCGAACGTACGAGCGCGGAGTCTTCCGAAAGTACATTCGATCGCACAACGGGGCTCATCAACCGTGCAGCGCTCACCGAGCACTTTGCGGCGGCCGTCGCCCTTGCCGTCGAGCGGGACCACCCCCTCACACTCGCCTATGTCGAGCTGGATGCATTCGAGGCGCTCCGGGAGGAACAGGGTCAAGCCGGTTTGGACAGCATTCTTCAGAGATTGGCTCACGCGCTGGAACGGGGCACGAAGGCGGCCGACATTGTGGGGCTTTGGAAGGTTGGTGAATTCGTAATTCTGCTCCCTGGAGCGGGTCTCGGGTCCGCCCGGGCTACTCTGGAGAAGGCGCATAACCGGTTTGGAGGTGACCCCGGTTCCGAGCCGTCTGACCCCTCCCCCCTCTCGTTCTCCGCCGGGCTCGCCGATGCGCGCCAGCACGAGCGTCTGGATGACGCTGTGCTCGCGGCAGAGAGGGGCCTCCTCGAAGTGCGGGGTGCGGGTGGAGGGCGAATCGCATCAGCCAACGATCTGCCGGAGGCGGTCACCGGCAAGGTTCGCGTTCTGCTGGTAGACGATGACGATGGGATTGCCACTCTCGTCCGGCATCGATTGGAGAGAAACAGGATGGAAGTCGAACGCATTGACGACGGGAGCGACGCATTCGCTTTGTTCGAGGACGAGCAGCGAACCTCGACCTTTGATCTCGTAGTGCTCGATATGAAGCTACCCGGGATTGGAGGCTTTGAACTCCTCACGGCACTACGCGAACGCGAGGGCGAACGCCGCCTTCCTGTCATCATGCTTACCTCGATGGGGCGCGAATCCGATATCGTCCGGGCCTTCAATCTCGGTGCCGACGACTACGTTCTCAAGCCCTTCTCCCCTGTGGAGCTCTTGGCGCGAATTCATCGCCTACTTCGCCTCCGATGAACGGCAGCTAAAGGGGGGCTTCG
Organism: Longimicrobiales bacterium; assembly: GCA_965215925.1. GTDB lineage: Bacteria > Gemmatimonadota > Gemmatimonadetes > Longimicrobiales > Gaopeijiaceae > JAAXGI01. The sequence goes on from CBDCEQ010000003.1 coordinate 1,781,927, forward strand.
AGTGTTCCAGGATTTCTTGACGACGCTCCTCCTCCTGAGCCTTCGAGACCGCCTCTTCGTCGTCATCACGATTGCCATTGGCGCTCTACTCCTCATTTCCATCGTCGCGGCGGCGACGATCATCGGATACCACTACTACCGAGATTGGGCGAGGGACCGATGGTTGAGGATCCAGGAGGAGCTCGAACCTCTGGTCTTGGATGTACTCGCGGGCGACCGATCACCAGAGGCGGTTTGGGAAAGGGTACGGGCGGCCGACGCCACCCGCTTCACGGAATTCCTGCTCCACCATTACGCACCCAAGTTGAGGGGCCAAGAGCTACAGGCGATAAGGGACCTTGCGACCCCCTATCTTCCGCTCGTTGCCCAGGGCGCTGCCAGTGGACATTCCGAGGCTCGAGCCCACGCGATCCAATCCCTCGCGACTCTGGGGCTACCCGATTACGAAGACGTTGTGATCCAAGCCCTTGGCGATCCGTCGCCCGTTGTGGCGCTCGTGTCCGCCCGCGCGCTGGCGGATGCGGGAGGCGCGAGGTATGTCCGCGACATCTTGAACCGCATGGACCGCTTCGAGCTCTGGAGTTCGAGCTTTCTTTCCGTAATGATGGCGTCGATGGGTCCAGAGGCCGTGCCGGCTCTCGAGGAAAAGTACGTGGACAGGAAGGTGCCAGCTGAGGTGCGAGCCATCTGCGCTGATGCGCTTGGTCAGATCGGCGTCCCCGAGGCAGCCGAGATGGCGGCGAAGGTCCTTGAGCAGCTGGAGCCGTTGGTAGTGGCTTGGCGAGGCCTCGAGCCGGCCTCGCGTGCGCCGGCCGCCAGCGAGTACATGAGTCGGGAGGTTACGAATGTGGGTGACGAACGGGAGGTCTTGATCACTTCCCTGAGAATCCTCGTGGAATTGGGACATGCCGAGCACCTCCCTCTCGTTCGGAGGCTCAGCCAAAGCGTGGATCCGGTTGTTCGCGCTCTTGCGATGTCCGGCTTGGGGGAGATCGGTGAGGAAAGGGACCTTCCGATGCTGGCTGCCGGAGTCGAAGATCCGTCTCGCTGGGTCGCGGTGCACGCGGCTTCCAGTCTTAAGGCCTTGGGAGCGTTCAAGGAGCTGGAACGAATAGGTCAAGCGAATCCAGCCCGCGCCGATTTGGTCAACGAGGTGATGTCTGCGTGAGGGCGAGGGACTGATGCCGAGCGGGCTCGGGGAGTGGGGGTGGGTGTTGCTCGACGCGTATAACCTCTTCGTCCTCGCCTACTTCTTCATGTTGAGCGTTACCTATGTCGCGATGACCCTCATCGCCTTCCGTTCGCTGCGAAAACACGCACTTCGCCAAAAGTCGGTCTACCTCGAGGACCTCATCCGATCCTCCGCTTCGCCCCCCGTTACCCTGATTGCACCGGCGTACAACGAGGAAGCAACATGTGGTCGATGTGGTGCGGGCACTCCTGGGAATGGAGTACCCGACCTTTCAGGTGCTCGTTGTCAACGATGGCTCGACGGACGAGACTCTGCCGCGGCTAAAGGAGAAGTTCAAGCTCCACTCTGCTCCCCGGTTCCCGGTCGCTGAGATTCCGACCGCGTCTATTCGGGGCGTTTGGCACAACACCGCCTACCCAGACCTCTGGGTCATCGACAAAGAGAACGGCGGAAAGGCGGATGCGCTCAATGCCGGCCTCAACTACTGCCGCACTCCCCTCTTTTGTGCGATGGACGCTGATTCCCTCCCGGAGCGCGACGCGCTCACGCGATTGGCCAGAGCCTTCATGGAGAACGTTTTCATGGTCGCTGTTGGTGGGATCGTCCGGATCGCCAACGGATGCACCTTCCGGTCAGGCATTCTGGTGGAAGCCCGGCTCCCGAAATCCCTCTTGGCTCGCTTCCAGGTTCTTGAGTACCTGCGAGCATTCCTTTCGGGCCGCATGGGCTGGGATGCAATACGCGCAACACTGATCATTTCCGGTGCGTTCGGGATGTTTCGCCGCTCAGCCGTAGTTGCGGCAGGGGGCTTTCTGACGGAGACCGTTGGCGAGGACATGGAGCTGGTGGTGCGGCTCCACCGTCACTTTCGGGAGAAGCGAGAACCATATGAAATCGGCTTCGTGCCAGACCCCGTGGCCTGGACCGAAGCACCGGAGAGTCTCCGACAGCTCGGCCATCAACGCGACCGATGGCAAAGGGGCCTCATAGAATCCCTCATGCGACACCGTCGAATGTTGTTGAACCCTCGGTACGGGAGGATCGGTCTCCTTGCTTTCCCATACTACTTCTTTCTCGAGATGATAGGCCCGCTGATCGAGGCAGTCGGTTACGTGACCTTCGCTACCGCAGTGCTACTCGGTCGTGCTTCCTTACCGTACATGCTGGCGTTCGTGGCGTTGGCCAGCGTGCTAGGCGTGGCTCTCTCCATTGCGGCCGTCGGTCTCGAGGAATTGACGTTTCGTCGCTACCCTCGGATGAGAGATCTCGTGCATCTGTTCGCCCTCGCCGTCATCGAGAATTTCGGATATCGACAGGTGATCTCGTTCTGGCGGCTCCGCGGGATCGTATCGAAGGCGCGCGGAGTGAAAACGTGGGGGGAGATGAAACGAACTGGCTTCCGCTCTGCTGAGGAGGGCGCTACATGAAGCGCGCGATCAGTCACCTTTCCTTCCTCGGCCTGCTCTCCTTCCTCAGCGCCATAGCGTTTCCGACAGGTATCCGAGCTCAGGACCCCTGGTTCGGCGGTGCCTTCTACGCAAGACATTTTTTCGACGGTTCCGCCGAAGCGTGGACGGATTGGGAGACCGTCCGAGGCCTGTTTCTCCGCCAATTCGATTCCGGCGCGTTTGGAGTCGAGGCGACGTATGAAGACAGGTTCGGGACCCGTGATGAGACCGTGGCCGCGGATGCCTACCTGAACCTGTGGACCGGGTCTTACGCGAACCTGCGAATACGAGCGGCCCATGACGCTGAGATCGTTCCTTACTCGGATTGGAGACTGGAGGTCTTCGAGGGCCTCGCAGGGGGCTGGGAGATATCAGGGAGCGCTTGGCTAATGAATGTGCCAGGTCCAAACGTGTCCGTGTTCGGGTTCGGTCTCGGCAGGTACGTCGAAGCCTGGTACGTTCGAGCCATCGGCAATGTGGCTGAGAGCGCCGGAACCCGGTCGGGTGGCGGGTATCTCTCCGCTCGCCGTTTCTTTGAAGATGACGGTCGCCAGTTCGTCGAGATGAGCGCGGGAAGCGGAGGCGAGGCGGTAGTCGTCGGGGCGGGCCCGATCCTGGAAGTGCGGGATACCTGGTTCGCCCAAGCCACCCTACAGCGGTTTTTTTGGAATACATTCGGGCTCAATGTCAGCGCGGGAGTCCATGACTTCGAGGGAATCCCGGTTCGCCGCCGGCTCACCCTTGGGCTGATCACTCGCTTCTAGCATGAAGACCTGGGTAGGCACGAGCGGTTACGCCTATAAGGCATGGAAGGGGAGCTTCTATCCGGAGGATCTTCCCGACCGCAAGATGTTGAGCTACTACGGTGAACAGCTGAACAGCGTTGAGATCAATAACACGTTCTACCGGATGCCGACCCCCAAGCTCTTGTCGGGCTGGGCGGCTCAAGTGCCCGAACACTTTGTTTTCGTCCTGAAAGCCTCTCGCAGGATCACTCATTTCAAAAAGTTGCGAGACGCAGATGAGGAGCTGGACTACTTGGTACGGACGGCGTCCGAGCTTGGGACGAGACTCGGCCCAATTCTCTTTCAGCTTCCCCCGTACCTGAAGAAGGACCTTCTCCTCCTAGGCGATTTTCTCGCCCTGCTCCCGGATGGGTTCAAAGCCGCGTTCGAGTTCAGGAGCTCATCGTGGTTCGAGGACGACGTCTACAGCACGCTTGCCGAAAGCAAAGTCGCGCTCGTGACCGCAGATACGGAAAGCGAGAAACTCCCTTCCGTCGTCACTGCCACCGCACCGTACGGTTACGCTCGATTGCGTCGAGCCGGGTACGGATCCGAAGAATTGAAGCCCTGGGTGGAGAGGTTGTCGGCACCCGGCTGGGACGATCTCTACGTGTTTTTTAAGCACGAGGACGCTGGGGCTGGTCCGAAGTTGGCGAGAAGCTTCGCGGACTTGGCGAGCGACACATGATGGGGGAGGCTCTTCGATTCAAGGTGGGCGAACGAACCGGTGAAGTGTCAGCGCTCGCGGAGCGTCCAGCCGAAGCCGATTCGTTGCTCGTCTTGGCTCATGGGGCCGGAGCTGGGATGCGCCACCACTTCATGGAGTCGGCCTCCTCCACGCTCGCGGATCGCGACATCGCGACATTCCGCTACCAATTTCCGTATATGGAAGCGGGCCGTCGTCGGCCCGACCCGCCGGGGGTCCTCACCGCTTCGGTACGGGCGGCATTCGCAGCGGCCCAGGGGGCGATGCCTAACCTCCGTCTCTTTGCGGGCGGCAAGTCGATGGGCGGGCGGATGACGTCGCTCGCCGCGTCCAAGGGCGGTCTGCCCGACCTCGTAGGTTTGGTGTTCTTCGGGTTCCCTCTCCATCCTACCGGGCGTCCGTCCGTGGACCGGGCGGCACATCTCGATGATGTATCCCTGCCCATGCTCTTCCTTCAGGGCACGAGAGACACCCTGGCCGACCTCGATTTGCTGCGATCGGTCTGTGAGGGACTCGGTGGCCAGGCTCGACTTCACGTTGTGGATGGGGCGGATCATTCCTTCCACATGCGAAAGAGTTCCGGAAGGACTGATGACGAGGTGTTGGACGAGCTAGCCGCCGTAGCTGCCGATTGGATGACCGGCCTCTAGACCTGGTTGTTCCCCGGGGAACCTCGATTCAGCCGCTCCAAGAGCTCCCCCAAAGCACTCAAGAGATCAGGCTTGAGGTCCAACACCGGAGCCAAGGGGTCCGACCGGAGACGGCGCATACGCTTGGGTAGACTCTGCATCGTATGAGAGCGAGCCTTGAGTCGCCGAGTCACATCTGACCATTTGAGAGGCGCCGACGCCGACGCCTCGGGGACAGGACGGATGCTGAAGGGAGAAACGAGCAGACGACCGTGCCCGTTCTGGACGAAGTCTAGGTACACGCGGCCCCCGCGCTGCCGGGGGTTTCGGGTGATGGTCGCGATGTCCGGAAGTTCCGCCGCGACGACCCGGGCAAGGAGTTCCGCAAGGGCTTTGGATTGGTCGTAGGTGCATTGGCGCCCGAGAGGGATTAGAACGTGAAGTCCTGTGGATCCGCTCGTCTTGGGAAACACCGGGAGATCGATCTCGTCGCACAGTTTTCGAATGTGCCGCGCGACTGTCACCACATCGGCAAACGGAGCATCTTTCGGATCGAGATCGAGGATACACCAATCCGGTTGACCAAGGCTCGACACACGACTGGACCAAATGTGAAGCGGGATGGTCCCGAGATTGACGACATATAGGAGTGACTCGAGATCATTGCATACGAAGTACTCGATGTCCCGTTGGGAGTCCTCGCTCCAAAACTTGACCGTATCAATCCACTCCGGCGCCCATTCTGGAGCGTTCTTCTGGAAGAACGACTTGCCCTCGATGCCGTCAGGATATCGTGTCAGCACGAGGGGCCGGTCTTGCAGGTAGGGGAGTAGCCAGTTGGACACCGACCGGTAGTATTCGATCAGGTCGCCCTTCGTATGACCCGACTCGGGCCAGAACACCTTGTCCAGGTTGGTGAATGGCACCTCCTTTCTTGTCGATGACACGACTTTGGCCGAGGGGCGCGGCAGCGCAAGCTCAGTCGGATCCTCCTCTTCGGCGCTGGCCAAGAGGCAGTCTTTGGGTGGTTTGTCATCCCGGAGCCGCATGAACACAGGATGCCGAAGGAATCCCTGCTCCGTGAATTCCCGGAAGCGCACTTCGCAGACGAGCTCCGGGATGACCCAGTGGCTTGCCCGCGCCTTCCCGCGGCCACGGGGGACTTCTCCTGAAAAGAGTGGATCGTCCTCTTCTATCTGAAGCAGTTGATCATGGAGATCTCTTAGCAAGGCATCGTTAAAGCCAGTTCCAACGCTCCCGACGTAGACCGCCTCACCTTCGGGCCCGTATTGAGCGAGGTGCAGCGCTCCAAACCCGGGACGTGAACCAGCGGGTTCCGTCCAGCCCACGATGACGAAATCATCCGTAGTGAGCGCCCGAACTTTTAGCCAATCGGTCGAACGCCCACCGCGGTATGAGGCATCGGCCCTTTTCGCGACCACACCCTCGAGTCCCATCGAACAGATCTGCTCGTACATCTCCGAGCCCTTGTCCTCGATATGATCCGAAAAACGTATTGGGCCGATCCCGGGGAGAAGCTCCCGGAGGAGCTCCTTCCGCTGGGTGAGCGGGAGATTTCGAAGGTCGTACTCGCCAACCCCGAGAATGTCGAACGCGTAAAGAGTCGCGGGGAGCTCGAGCGCCGCCCGGGCGATGTCGGTTCGGCGACGAAGCAGTCCACGTCGCTGTAGGCGGCCAAAGTTCGGAAGCCCCTGGTCGTCGTGTACCACCACTTCGCCGTCGAGGACCAACCCCTGGTAGGGAAGTCCGCGTACCGCCCGTGCCACATCGGGGAAGGTCTCGGTGAAGTCACCGCCTGAACGAGAGACCAGGGTTGCATCACCCCCGTTACGCCCTGCGATCAGACGGTAACCATCGTACTTGATTTCGAAGAGCCAACCAGGCTTAGAGAACGGTTCCTCTCTAGCAGTGGCCAGCATGATCTCGACCCTCCGAGGGTCCAACCCACCCCTCTTCGCGCCAAGCTTTTCGACTCGCCGCGATACGTCATCGCTCAAGTCGCCCACGGCAGGGAGCTGATCCACCATGAGCCCGGAGTATATTGAGTCGTCCGGATAGGACTCCGTCCCCTCTTCCCGCACAAAGCCGTCTCGCTCCTTGATCATGAGCCAGGACTTCTCGGACTGCTTCGTTTTCACAAGCGTCCATCGGCCCCTCAACTTGTAGCCCCGGAGCTCGAATAGGAGCTTTCCCTTCTCCAGACCTTCGCGTTCGTCCTCCAGCGGGATCCAGATCCCCTTGTCCCAGACGATGACAGGCCCTGCCCCATATTCCCCCTCGGGGATCACTCCCTCGAAGTCCGCATAGTCGAGCGGGTGATCTTCCACGTGGACGGCCAACCGCTTGTCCGCGGGATTAGGCGATGGGCCCTTAGGCACGGCCCAGGATAGGAGCACGCCGTCCGACTCGAGACGGAGGTCCCAGTGGAGGTTCCGGGCAGAATGTTTCTGGACCACGAAGAGCCGCCCGCCGGTTGCTGAGACGGGGGCGCTGGCCGCCACGACTCCGAACGGCTCCGGCGTTCGAGATGCGGACCGTTTCTCACGATACGGGCCTAAGCGATCACGCGATTTAGGTGCCATGGCTCGTATGTTAAACCGATCTGGGGTGGCTCGGCACGGGGTGCCGAACGGAAGGTGCCGGATCAAGACGGTTGCCTTTGCCGATTGCGTAAACATATCTTTCCGGTCCTATGACTGCGCGCGCAATCAGTTCGACTACGGTCTCGTTCGGACTCGTGTCCGTACCCGTGAAGCTCTATTCAACGGGTGAATCGTCGTCCCGGGTATCGTTCAATCTCCTTCACGGGAAATGCGGCACACGGCTCAAACAGCAATACATCTGCCCAACGGACGACGAAATCGTACCTCGCGAGGACATGGTGAAGGGGTATCAGTTCTCTAAGGGTCAATACGTCATCTTCACCGATGAAGAGTTGAAGGCGCTTGAAGCTCCAAAGGGTGAATCGATAGAGGTTACCGAATTCGTGCCCGAGGAGCAGGTCGACCGCCTCTACTTCGATCGGGCCTACTACGTTGGCCCAGACAAGGGCGGCGCTCGGGCCTACCGGCTGTTCGTCGCCGCCTTGGACGAAACGGGTCGAGTGGCCATCGGGAAATACGCGACCCGCGGCAAGCAATACCTGGTCATGCTCCGTCCGATGGGAGAGGTACTCGTGATGGAGCAGCTGCGGTATGCGGACGAGCTCCGTTCGGTCTCGGATGTTCCGGTCGAAGAGGGTGAGGTGAAGAAACAGGAACTGCAACTGGCGACGCAACTTATTGAACAGCTCGCAGCGGCGGAATTTCAGCCTGGTAGCTATACAGATGAAGTGCGCGAGCAGACTCTGGCGTTGATCCAGCAGAAGGTAGAGGGTCAAGAGATAACGACAGTCGCTGCGGAAGAGCCGCAGGTGCAGATCATCGACCTCATGTCCGCGCTGAAGGCGAGTCTCAAGGAAGATCCGGCCAGAAAACCCGCGGAAAGGGCCGATAAGAAGGCTGCCAAGGCGGGTTCAAAGGGAGGGAAGGGGGCACCGGTGGCTCGGGGCAAACGCACCAGGAGGGCTAAGGCATCCTCGGGGTAGTCCCAGTATGACCGGTTACAAGACCCGGGAAGTCGCACAGATTCTGGACCTATCGGTACGCCAGGTACGCTCTTACGCCCGCTCTGAGCTTCTCTCTCCTCACCGTGGGCCGCGCAACGAGTACCGCTTTTCCTTCCAAGACATCGTGGTCCTTCGGGCCGCCAGCGAGCTTCTGAAGGCCCGCGTGCATCCTCGTAAGGTGAAGCGTGCCCTCCAGAGGCTGCGCAACCAGCTGCCACAGGGTCGTCCGCTCACCGCCGTTCACATCACGACAGATGGTGAACGGGTCGTCGTTCGTGACGAAGACGCGGTTTGGGACGCAGACTCAGGACAGGTCGTGCTCGACTTCGCGGTAGCGGAGCTGGCCTCACGCGCCGCGCCCTTCGCACGTCGCGTGGTCCAGGAAGGATCGCTTGCGGAGGACCTCGACCCCGACGAGTGGTACAACCTGGCGCACGACTTGGAGGCGGTCTCTACAACAGAGGCGAGGGAGGCGTATGAGCGTGCCGTCGCCCTTGATCCGGGGCATGCCGAGGCACACCTGAACCTCGGTCGTCTGTTCCACGAGGAGGGCATCCTGCCCGTTGCAGAGAGCCACTACCGACAGGCTCTCAGCGCCTCACCCGACGTCGGCGTAGCATGGTACAACCTCGGTGTTGCCCTCGAGGACCAGAAGCGAAAGCGAGAGGCTGTCGAGGCCTACGAGCAGGCAATCCTTTTCGATTCCGATCTAGCCTCAGCGCATTACAACCTGTCAAGATTGTACGAGGAGGACGGAACGATGTCCGCCGCGATCCGCCACCTGGCGGAATACCGGCGGCTCCGAAATATTGAGGCTTAGTCCCGCGCCGCTCCTATTTTGTTACGTGGAGTCCCAATACAGCGAGAGCCCCATGAAGAAAGCGTACAGCCGGCGTGACAGCCTGAAGCTCATGGGATCTGTACTAATCGGATCGCAACTGGCTCGCCCCGGCACCGCACTCGCGGCCGCAAGGGCACGTGAGCCGATCGCCGTGGACGAAGACCTGCGCGGCCTCTTCGTTATTCTTTCGACCCCCTTCACGGAGTCGCTCGCGGTCGACTATGAGGACCTGGCCTCCCAAGTGGAGTGGCTCGACCGTGCAGGCGTCCATGGCCTCGTGTGGCCGCAGAATTCCAGCGGCTATCCGGACCTGACGAGGGACGAGATCATGCAGGGGATGGAGATCCTCACGGAGGCCAACCGAGGTCGCTCTATGACGCTCGTCCTCGGAGTCCAGCAGGACGCGACCCGCGAAATGGTCGAATTGGCCGCATTCGCTGAGACCCTCGCCCCCGACATGATGATCGCGATGCCTCCCAAGGTTGGCAGGAATCTGGAGGACTATCGCGATTACTACTCCGCGCTAGCCGGCGTCACCTCGAGACCCGTCATGATCCAAACGCAGCCGAACCTGCCTGGCGTTGAATTCGAGACGGACTTCATCCTTGACCTTGCGGCTCAGTATCCGCAACTGGGTTACGTGAAGGAGGAGGCCCAGCCCGTTTTCGAACGGATATCTGCCCTCGTGGGAAAGCCACAGATCCAACGTGTATTCTCGGCGATGCGGGGCCGTCATTTCGCTTATGACCTGAGACTTGGTGTCGATGGCCTCGTCAGCGGTATGGGGATGTATGCGGATGTGTTCAGCGCGATGTGGCAGGCGTATCTCGCGGGCGACTGGGACTCGGTGCAAGATATCCACGGAAAGTTGTTGGTCATGTTGACCTGCGAACAGGAGATTCGTGGCGCGGGCCGTTATCTGTTGCAACGCCGGGGGATCTTCAAGTCGACCGCCCAGCGGAGCGGTAATATAGACCTCTCGCCTGTGCAGATCGCGGAAATCGAGCACAATCTGAAGGGACTCGAGCCCCACCTGACTCTGCCGCTGCCCAGGGGATAGGGAAGAGGCCGAGTCGTTCGGATGCGGAGAGAATGAGGGTAAACCGCCGACGGTGACCCCCTACCCCATCTTCTTCGTAAGCTTCATGGGGACGCTGGGCTTCGGCCTGGTCTTGCCCTTACTCATCTTTCTAGTCACTGAATGGGGCGGCAACGCAGTCCTTTACGGTATCGCTGGGGCGACGTACTCCTTCTTCCAGCTTATCGGGGCACCCATCCTCGGGCGCTGGTCGGACCGGTACGGCCGTAGGCGAATCCTCCTCCTAAGTCAGATTGGGACGCTTGTCGCTTGGCTCGTACTCCTCACTGCGTTCTTCCTGCCGATTCTTCCCATCGCCGACCTGGATCTTCCCATCTTGGGCCGGTTCACGCTTACCCTCCCGCTCGTCGTGCTCATGGTGTCGAGGGCTCTGGATGGGCTGACCGGAGGGAACGTGTCCGTAGCTAACGCATACCTCGCCGACGTAACCACGACCGAGGACCGGGCGGCAAACTTCGGCAGGATGGCCGTGTCCTCCAATCTGGGCTTTATCGTCGGTCCCGCGATCGCGGGTCTCTTGGGTGCGACACCGTGGAACGACGTGGGTCCGGTGGTTTTTGCTGCCGGAGTTTCTTTGGTGGCGGTAATCGCGATCGGCCGCTTCCTGCCGGAGTCGAAACCCTGTGTCCTATCGAAGAGTCCGGAGGCGAGTAACGTCCGCAAACTATTCGGCCAAGAGCAACGAGACTGTTTCGAGCTCGACGCTGCACCGACTCTGTCTTCGGACACGCTCGCGAGTTTGCCAGGGGCGCGGTCGCTTCTCGCTATCTACTTCTTGATCATGCTGGGATTCAACTTCTTCTACGTGACACTTCCAGTTTACGCCGCTGGCCCCCTGGGGTGGTCGCTGGCCGGCGTGGGTACCTTCTTCACTGTCCTGAGCCTCGAGATGGTGATAGTACAGGGCCCAATCCTCTCCTGGCTTGCACGGCGGTTCTCGGAGCGAAGCTTAGCGCTGACAGGGGGACTATTTCTGACGGTCAGCTTCCCTCTTTTCGATTCCCAGGCCGTGGAAATGATCTATCTGGGGGGAGGACTGATGGCACTGGGAAACGGCATCATGTGGCCATCGGTTACGTCACTACTCTCCAAAGCTGCAGGCGATACGTACCAAGGCGCGGTTCAGGGGCTTGCGGGTAGCCTGGGTGCTGCGGCGAGTATCGTTGGCCTCATCGTCGGGGGGATGCTCTACGCGGGGCTCGGTCCCCTCGTTTTTTGGGGCTCCGGTGGGGTCATCCTCGTGGCGACCGGACTGACTGCCGCGGCTGTCCGAACGGAGAAAGGCGATGCCGGCCCGACTTCAACGGCGATGGCCTGACATGACTCGAGTTGTGATCGGGTTCCTTCTAGCCGTTCCTCTCCTATACGGATGCGCGTCTAGGAGTCAGTCGAATCCATTCTCCGACAGCGACGCCAGCAGCTCCGAAATCCAGGTTACGATCCGAAACGAGGGTCCGCGCCCTAGGCAGATCTACGCCTTCTGGGAAAACAGAAATCGGGAATGGGTGGGCACGGTTGCGCCCGATGCGACTCGGACCTTCACCCTCCGTTACCGTAGCGAGGGAATCCGCTGTACGGGCGGTCCTCGCGTTTTCGTCAGCGTTTTCCCGGGCGATCACCTTCAGGTCGTCTTCCCCCGAATCGGCACCGTCCAACCCCCTGGGCGAGTGCGTTCCGACTAGATCACGCGCCGGTTCCAGCGAGTCTGTCATACAGCTTCCCCTCCCAAGTCACTCATCCTCGAAGCCGAAACACTTGACGCAACGTAGAGAGGGGAGGATGCCCGTGTCAGCTCAACGATGGATTCACGTCTTGGTCTCGATTGCCGTAGGAGCGGTCACAGTCGCCTGCGACACGAGCACAGAACCCATAGGGTCGGCGCCAATCGACCTCGGCTCTGCACTCGCAGACTACGAGGCGATGGACGCGATCTTGTCCACCGACGGTTTCGCCGGCTTCCGCGCACTCGCGAACCGTACTCCTTTCGCTGGTTCGCCAGCCGCTATCGAGGGTGTGGGAAACGTTGCGGATGGTCCGGCCGCCCAGCGGCGAGCTCTCGGGCGGGCGCTCGCGGGCTACACGAGCGGGAACACGAACTCAGCAGCCGGCGCGCCTATCATCTCCGACCTGCACAGGGGCGCGACCTTCGTCTATGACCCTGAGACCGACGATTACGTCGTCGATCCAGAGCGGCCCGGGGCGCCGGCAACCGGGGTCCGATTCATCATTTACCAGGTCGACGTAGCAGGCCGGCCACTTGTGGATCATGAGATCGGCCACGCCGACTTGGTAGACGAAGGGGATGGCAGCCTCGAGGACATCATCCTCCACATGACCGTGACCGAAGGCAGTGAAACGATTCTCGATTATCGGACCGCGCTCGATGATACGGGAAGTGGCGGAACACTGGCAGTTCTGGGGTTCGTTTCGGGCGACAACATCCGTCTCGATTTCGATATCGACGCCGTTGGGACCCAAAATGGGGCCCGTTCTAGCCTCGACCTAACCTTCGATCTTCGAATCAATGCCCGTGGATTCCACGTGGCCGGGAGCGTTCGAGGCGTCGACGAGGGGACGGAAGGGGAGGGGGATATCGAGGTTACCGTGCGACACGGCGATAAGTCGCTCAGGGTAGACGTAAGTGGAGACCAAGGTATCATAGAAGGGTCCGTGGAGCTGAACGGCCAGCTGTTTGCCACGGTTTCGGGGCCGGCCGATGACCCCACATTCCTTGGCTCGTCGGGGGAGCCCCTGACTGGAGCTGAGTTCTTGGTGCTTTGGCATGTGCTCGACTCGGTTGAGGACGTGTTTGACCTGCTGGAAGACCTGTTGGATCCAGTCGATGAGCTGGTCTTCCTAGGCGCAATACTCTAGCGGTTCGCCAGTGAGGTTCGCCCCAGTTCATCCGGAGGGGCGTTACCCAATCAAGCCGGAGGTATTCGAGATGTCTCGTTCGAGCTACGCTCTGCCCTTTCTCGCCCTAGCGGTGTGCCTCGTCTTCGCGGGCGAGGCACAGGCGCAGGAGTCTACCACACGCGGATTCACTCTTGGCGTGCACGCCTCGGGAGCATCGCTTTCGATCGAGAGTGCACCCGGAGCCGATGCTGGCGGTGGAGGGATTCGGTTGGGATACGGGTTGAATCGGAGTTTCACCCTCTTCGCGCAGTTTGACGGGGCGCAATTCGACGTGAGTGAGCTGCTTCCGGGTGAGTGGACCATGGGCCATGCCGATCTGGGGGTCCGGTTCAATTTCGCGAACAGCCTGCGTAGCTGGGTTCCCTATCTTCAAGCAGCGGTCACGCCCCGATTCGCGGAGGTCAAAGTGGTCGGCGGGAAGTCGAGGATTGACGGGGCAGCGTTTTCCCTTGGTGGAGGCCTGATGGCTTACTTCACAGAGACGCTGGCCTTGGACGTGCAGGTCTTGGGGAGCTGGGGGGAGTTCACGCAGGTCAACGTTGGGGGCGTCACAGCACCACTACCTCGCGATATCAAGGCGACGTCGTCGCGTTTCAGTATTGGACTCGCTTGGTGGCCCTAGGAAGCCGCCGGACTATCCAGCTCCCGACGCGTCGGTTCGCCTGAACTCCTCCAATGTTTGCTGTTGTTCCCGGCTCAGCAGGTTCTTGATGCGGACGAGCATCTCGAGATGAGCCTGTTTGATTTCCTTCTCGGTCTCCAGCACGGTATCCATCTGATCGAGAGACCGGTCGAGATCGACGCGCGGTGCCGACGTGGTTTCCGCTAGAAGCTGCATCTGATCGAGTAACTCCCATTGTAGCCGGACCACTCGTCCCTGGAGGTCCCCAATCATCTGGCTGATCGCATCGCGCTGCTCATCCGTCAGGTCGATCGCTCGCCGGTGCTGCATGATGAGCTCTGGAGGGAACAGGGTGCCAAAAAGAGGATCCTCTTGCAGAGCCGGTTCCTGTGCCACAACCGGCATTGCGACTCCGAGGCTCCAAATCGCTATCAGCGAAAAAATCCTGTTGAGTTTTCTCACAGGCGGCCCTCCCTTTCGTCGGAGGTAGAACTCTCCAGCGGCTCCCCAACGCCTCCACGGGCGGAACCGCCGATGTCAGGCACTCCCCTAAGCAAGTCCAGTCCGGGAACCTCGAGAAGTCCTGCGGTAGGAGATCTCCAGGCGCCGCCAGACGCGTCGTTCGCAAATCCTGCGACCATACGCTCGAATTCAGCGTCCTGGTCCGTACCGATCCCAGTGAATAGCAGGCCCACGACGGCGGCTGCGATCCCAGCCGACACCCACCCTCCGGCCCAAACAAACCGACGAAATCCCTTCGCGGGTCCCCCGTCTTCTCGCGGAGCTCCAGGCACGACTTCTAAGGACGGGCGTCGCTTCGCCTCGCTCTTGGCGCGCTCGATCATAGTTCCGAAATCCGGGGCGCGTCCCTGCGCCGTGGTTTCGGCCCTCAGCTCCTGGTAGAGCTCTCGGACATCGTCCTCGTCATATGGCCTCTTCAACTGGCGCCTCTATCGATCACAGTGTCTGAAAGGAGCACTCGTAGCCGCTTCTTGCCTCGCTCATAGTGAACCCGAGCCGATCCCAGAGAAACCTCCATCACCTGTGCAGCCTCCCGGATCGTTAGGTCCTGATAAAACACGAGGTGAAGTACTTCTTTCTGGCGCATGGGAAGTTGATTCATCGCTTCGAGCAGGACGTTCCGAACCTCTGAGCCCTCGAAAGGATCGGGCGGATTCTCGACGACGTCGCCATGTGCCGCGATCTCCTGTTGCAGCCGTTCGGCGCGCTCGCGATGTGACTTGGCTCGTCGACTATGCTCTCTCGCAGTCTGTCGGATCACTCCAAAGAGCCACGTTCGAAACGTTGACCTTCCTCCAAAAACCGCACGGCCTGACACCACCTTGAGATACGTCGACTGAAGTACGTCGGCGGCGTCTGCTTCTTCCCATCCGCAGCAGCTGAGTGCCCAGCCGAAGCTGTCTTCGTGCAACCGTTCAAGCCTGTCCTCCAGCTCGTCCGGCTTGATTTCGGCGTCTTCCATCCAGAAGCGGCTGGTCCGGTCTCACAAGTGAGTGCTAGTTGGCAACAAGATATATGACAAGGCTGCGGCGTGAGCGACGGTTGCGCTCAGATCGTTGGGGCACACAGCGACTCCGCCCACCCGAGACCTGCGTCTACTACGATGGCGAGAATCGCGGCCGGGATCGCGCCCGAGAGGATCAGGCGAGTATCGGCTAGGGCCAAGCCTGATACGATCGGGTCCCCCAACCCCCCGGCCCCGATGAACGCCGCGAGTGTCGCGGTTCCGACGTTGATGACGGCGGCCGTCCTGACTCCGGCCATGATCACCGGCGTAGCCAACGGGAGTCTCACCTGTCGTAAGACCTGCCCGGGGGTCATGCCGAGGGCTCGAGCCGCATCTGTCGCCACCGGATCGGCATCGCGAACACCCGTGAATGTGTTTCGCAGGATTGGGAACAGCGAGTACAAGAACAGAGCCGCTACCGCTGGAACGGTACCCACACCCAGGAGCGGAATCATGAATGCCAACAAAGCGATGCTGGGTAGTGTTTGGATGATCCCGACCCCACGAATGATGCCTTCGGCTCCCCGACGTGCCCGTTCCAGGAGGAGCCCCAGGGGCACCGCGATAAGAATCGCCGCCGCCAACGAACTTGCCACAAGAAACACGTGACGGGCCGTCTGCCCGGCCACTGTCGCGCGGCGCTCCCAAAGATAGCTCAGCAGGTTATCCCTTGGACGAGCGGACAATCGTGACGCCGGCGCGGTCCCCGCGTCATCTCCATCGCTCACGGCCAACAGTCCAACGTCGATCAGCGCCTGACGGGCCACCCTCTCCAGAGGTTCACCGTCCCTCTCGACAGACTGGTTGAGGCGGCGGACGAACGCCTCATCCAGGAGTCCCGACAGCTGCGTGAGTACCGTCACAGCATTCGGGACCTCCGCTTGTACGTCGGCCCCCATGAGGGCTGCCGCTTCATAGGGAGGAAAGAAACCTCGGTCGTCCACCAAGACGACGAATTCATCGTCGGTCAGTCGACCATCGGTTGAGTAGGCGTCGATCAGGTCGACGCTTCCGCTGAGCAGCGCACTGTACTTGACGGCCTGTAGCAGGGAGCGGACCTGCGCCAGCTCGAGTCCGTACGCGTCCCTCAACCCCGGGAGTCCGTCCTCTCGACCGAGAAAGTCGGGTGAGAATCCCGCTACGAGATCTGCTCCCTCCCTCGCAAGATCCGAGATCGAGCTGATTCCCCGTTCCTCCGCCAGCTCCCTGGACATGGTTAGGGCGTAGGTGTTCTCGAACCCCAAGGGCGGGAGCCATCGGATGCCCCATCGCTCGCGAAAGACGAGCGACACCCGGCGATAGACATCAGTTGCCGCTCCCTCTGGCGGCTCTCCCAGAATCGCGAGGAGGGCCGTGCCCGTATACTCAGGATATACGTCTACAGCGCCGGTCCTAAGAGCCTGAAAGATTACCGCGGTCGACCCCAGTCCAGGCGATCTACGAACGACGTGTCCTCGATCCTCGAGAAGCTGCGCGAACATTTCGCCAAGGAGGTACGACTCCCCGAAGGCCTTGGAGGTAACCACAATCGGGCGTTCCTCGGATCCGCCACCTCCCCCCCTCGATTGCCCGGCGATTGTCAAGCATGGGAATAGCGCTGACGTGAGGAGCGCGGTGCCGATCGCACGGCTGCACAGCGGGATCAACGGTCCAACCCCCCGGCCACGCCGGCCCGGTCCAGAAGTTCGGCGACATAACCTTGCGCTGGGCTCTCGAGAAGCTGCTCTGCGGTCGCTAACTGTTCGATTCGTCCTCCGCGAAGCACCGCGATCCGGTCCGCGAGGTCGATGGCCTCCGAAAGGTCGTGGGTCACGATCAAGGACGTCAGGTTCAGTTCCTTTCGAAGCGCGCCGAAGGCCTCTCGCACCTCCGCACGTGTGATCGCGTCCAGGGCTCCAAAGGGCTCATCGAGGAGGAGAACCTCGGGCCGGGCTGCGATCGCGCGGGCGATCGCGAGACGTTGACGCTGCCCTCCTGAGAGTTCGGAGGGGCGTCTGTGTCCGAATCTCGACACCGAAAGCCCAGCTCGCGCAAGCGCTTCCTGGGCAAGCTTTTCCGGCTCGGGCATCCCTTTCAAGGATGGGACCATGGCGGCGTTCCTGAGTACGCTCCAGTGAGGCAGGAGCCCGCCCTCCTGCTGAACGTATCCAGTCTCACGTCGAAGCTGAACCGGATCGAGCGACTCGACGTCCTGGCTTCCCCGAAGCACCACTCCCTCATCTGGCCTGACCATGCAGTTGAACATTCTGAGCAGCGTCGTCTTCCCAGATCCGCTTTCCCCGACGAGTGCAACGCATTCGCCTTTCGCGACGGCTAGGGACACCCCTACGAGAGCCACCCCGTCCGGATATCGCTTCGATACGCTCTTGGCCTCGAGTAGCGACTCTGAGCTCACGACTCCACCGGGAGCTGAGAGTTCATATTAGGGTCACGATGGGTCTCACCCCGCCAAGGCAAAAATCTCGAGTCCATGGTAGAGCACGCTAAACCTGATTCCGTGAACCGGGCAAGCGAGCCTCATAGGAACGGGATCGTCCCTTCGGGGTGACCGGACTGTGAGTCAAGCACACGCCCCATGCGGAAGAGGGGCAAGGAGGCAGCTATGAAGAGTGTGACAGAGGCGAGAGACCTGCACGGGGTCTTCCCTGCGCTCTTCACTCCGCTCCTCGACGATGATCCCGCTCGCCTGCGGAACTCCATCGATCATGAGAAGGCGCAGCAGATGATCGACGATCTGATCGAGTGCGGAGCGACCGGGTTGGTACCAGTGGGTACGACCGGACAAAGCCCGACGGTCAGTCACTCGCAACACGTCGAGTTCATCAAGTTCACAGTGGACTATGTGGACGGCCGCGTGCCTGTAATTGCGGGGGCCGGCTCGAATTGCACCCGAGAGTCTGTTGAAATGATCGAGTCAATCCATCGCGCGTGTGGGGACCTCGCCTGCCTGTGCGTGACCGGATATTACAACAATCCTCCGCAAGAGGGCTTGGTCCGGCACTACGAGACGTTGGCCCGGGAAACCGGAGCGAAGCTGCTCATTTACAACATTCCTGGGAGAACGAGCAGCTACCTAGAGCCAGCCACGCTGATCCACCTGGGCTGCAATCCCAACATCATCGGATTGAAGCAGGCAGTCGATTTCAGATCGGCAGGCCGGTTCAGAGATGACACGGTCGAGGTCGTCCGAGGATCGTCACCAGACGATTTCGCGGTACTGAGCGGAGAGGATGACGCTCTCGTCGATCTGCTCAAGTTGGGAGGCGTCGGCATCGTCTCCGCGGCGGGAAATATTCCGTACGTGGCGCGGGCGTTCTTGGCGGTTCTGGAGGCCTGGAAAGACGGCGACCAGCAGGCGGCGACTGAGCTTCACGAGTCGGTTCTTCCCTTGGTAATGGCCGTATTCGTCCGCAAGAACCCCATTCCGCTGGGCGCCTTCTTCAACTCGCCCGTGTATCTGCCTCTCGTCGACCTAGAGGAGACGCGGGATGGCGTCGAGGCACGGGCCCGCGTCATGGAGTTGATCGAGACCGCAGCGCCAGATCTGATGAAGTACCACCGTTAGGGATGTAGCTCTAGAAATACGTTGCGAACGAGAATTGGATACCTGCGTGGTCAGAGAGGTTGTCGAAAGGGTCGAAGCTCTGTCCCCGTAGGTAGTTCAGCTTAAACACGGTGTCTTCGGTAGGGCGAAAATTCACTCCCGCTGTGACCTGCTTCACTGAGTCACCCGTTCCGTCGGCATCGAAGTCCACGACGTCCACCCGGGCGCCTGCGCTGAAGTACGATTCGGACATCGTCGTTACCCATCCTCGACCGAAGTCCCTCAGGAGCTCGACGAAGAGCCCTCGCTGAGTTGATTGATACGCGCCAGCAAGACCCGGTGGGAGGTCGATCGACGCGATCGCCATTTCCCCCTTTACCCGGAACTCTCGGCGCGCGCCCCGAAAGTCCAAGACAAGGATTCTGAGGTTCTCCCTGTCGGCTACCGCCAGACCATCCTCCTCGAACACGTTCCAAGCCCCTCGATGCCCCGACAGTCCCAATTCCCAGTCTAGGCCTTGGCTCACAGCGATTCTGCCAACCAGCGCCGGGGACCGGTTCGCGTCCTCGAAATTCCCACGCCCCAAAGGAATCCGAGTGCCCTCGGGGGAATCGGTGATGAGGCCATCGTGGAATCCGTTGACCACGTAGAGCTCGTAAGTGAGTCGTGCAGAGCCCTTCAGGGACAGGAGGCCGAGAAACCCCAGGCCCGGCTCTGAAAGGGCCGCACCCAGGAGGTCGGTCGCCACCAGAGGACGATCGGTGAACTCGTTTCGCGGGCTGTCATGCGCGAGGTTGAAGCTGCCCAGGGGTGAGAGTAGCATTCCCGCCCGAAAGGTGATCGTCGGGTGGATCGAGAGGTCGATGGTCGCGAATTCGAGTTTCACCTCGTCGCCGCCCTCCTCGAATTCGAGCTCAGCCCCGAACCTGACGAAGTCACTCACGGAGGTCGACGCGAAGAGGTTGAAGCGTTTGGCCTCGAAACCGGCCTCTTCAGTGGCGCCGTCTACCCGTTGATACCGAGCGTGGGCTTCCGCATACCCTCCCAGCGCTGTACGCCCCAGCAGCGTTGTCAGATATGGCTTGTCCCATTGTCCACCCGGCACGAACGGTCGCTCATCGATCTCGGTCGTGTCTGCTTGAGGCGTCTGGGCCCAAAGGACCGGCGGGCCCGTACCCGGCAGCCCAAGTCCTACGGTCACCCATAGCGCGCAACGGCCCCTTGGGAGCCATCGGGCGCCCTTGAATCGACCCAGGGGAAGAGTCACCGTGGGTCTTCAGTCTGGATGATCAGTACGTCATCGTCTGCCAGCCGGGCCGGCAGGCGGCGCAAGGACTGTTCCGCGGGCCCCCTCAGGACTTCGCCATCCAGCGCGTACATCGATCCGTGGCAGGGACATTCCAAATACTGGCTGGCGATTTGAACGGTACATCCCTGGTGGGTGCAGATGGGCGATACGCTGACGTATGAGCCATCCTCGCGTCTGAGCACGTAAAAGAGCTCGCCGGTTGCCTCTGTTCGCATCCTCAGAGTTCCCCCCTCTCTTGCCAATTCCGGGTACTCGGTGAGTCTCAGGCGCACCACGCCCCGTTCGCTCCGGACGGTCGTGGCTGCGAGCGTCGCGCATCCCGGAAGGCACGTCGAGAGCAGGCCCGCCGCGGCCATTCCCACGAACCCGCGTCTGTCAACGTGCGGACCCAGCATCAGCGAGACTCCACGAAATCGAGCAGGGCCGCGCGGCCATCGGGTCCGAGGCTTCGGTATGCTTCCTGCGCTTCCTGCGCTTCCCCTTCGTGGAGGAGGATCGCGTCCTCCACACTTCGGGCCCGACCGTCGTGAAGAAGGAATGAATCCCCGCCGAGGAAGTCGCGCATGACGCGGAGGCCCCATAGCGGAGCAGTTCGCCACTCCCTGCTTCCCGCTTCGCCATCGGGGCGCCCGTCGGCAAGACCGTCGCCCATGTCATGGAGGAGGAGGTCCGAATAGAGCAGCGCCGTCGTGTTGTCCAATACGCTGATCCGGTGAGGCCCGGTTGGCAGAGCCGGGACATGACAGTCCGCACACCCGATCGACCCGAACAGCTCGCGACCGTTCTCCCGCTCCGGCGTCATGGCGCCGGGGGCGGGCGGCGCCAACATCCTGATGTACTCGAGCACCGCTTCGACCTCCGAGGTCGGAATCTCAGGGTCGGCCACTCGATCAGCGGCCGGTGTGCTCGGACCTCCTTGAAGGTTTGCGTTTTCGACAGGAAGAAAGTCGGTCGTGATGCCCATGTCCTGATGGTAGGCCTCGACAACCTGCTGAAGGAGGCTGCTAATCTGGGCCTTTCGGCTGAAACGGCCGACTCGGATGCCAGGCGGCCCACCGGGCTCACTGGTGGGCACGAAATCAGGGGGTCGGACGAAGTTGGGTCGCCCCGAGATCCCGTCCCGATCCTCGTCATCGGGATCGGCGCGAAGCAGGATCGTCTCTTCCTGAATCGCTTCGATCAAGCCGACACCGAAGACGGGAGGCGGCAGGCGCCTCGAGCTAGGAATCCCGTCCGGCGCCGATTCCGCGATCGCGCCCGGAATCGCTCGATCTTGGATCTGGGGACCACCCAACTGGCGCGCAAAATTGGGGGCAACCCCGATCCGGATCAGAATATTGTCGGGCCGGCCACGACCATCACCGGAGTGGCAGCCTCCACACGCACTGTTGTTAAAGATGGGACCAAGACCATCGGCGGGTGAGAACGGCCTCTCGAATGCCGCATCGCCCTGTGCGAAGACCCTCAACTCTTCAGCAGATAGCCCTGTCAAAGGGCCATCCATAACGTCCTCGTCCGCCGGGGGCTCGGTCAGCAACGCATCGCATCCGGCCGGTCCGAAGAGCGCGAAAAGGGCTACGGCCAACACTCGATTCGAGCGTTTACAAGTCTGGGAACGCGTACGCATCAATTCCATAAGTTTAGGTGCGGCATAACATAGAATTAGGAATGCCTAAATATTCCGGGAAACTATTGGTACGGCAAGGCGGAGTTCATCCGTCGGCAGGTTGGCTCTATTTTCTTTTCGTGGGCCTCACGCCCTTCGACCGACCGCCGTTGACTCTTGCGTAGGAGGCTGGCTTGGAGACGGAGCCGGGGCTGAACGTGGGAAGGACCGCGAGCTTGACTGCGAGGATCCACTCCAACCTCGCGCCTGTGTTGTTCCTAGGCGCGTGCCTGTGCTGGGCGGCTCCCCTTCGACTCAGCGCGCAATCGGGGTCCGTCCTGAACCTCCTCTCAACCGAGGGACGTTCGTTGTCCGGAGAGCAGGAGGTGTCGGGAGCCCTGTCGTCGTCGGATCCTCGTGCGCCAGACGATGCGCCCCTCGAGGCTTGGTCGCTCGAGGGGCGTGCGGGACAAAGCGTCACGATCGATCTGCGGTCGTCTGATTTCGACCCTTATCTCTATGTTGTCGGCCCAGGGTTCGATGAGACACTGAGAGATGACGATGGGGCAGGCGGGTGTGACGCCCGACTCGCGGTGACCTTCCTCGAGACCGGCGCATTCACCGTTGTCGCGTCTAGAGCCCATCAGGTGAGACCGGCACGTATACCCTCAGCGTCTCCACAAATCCCCAGCCAGCGGCACCCTATTCCTGCGGCGGAGTGAATCCTACTACGCTCTTGGAGTTGCCACTCGAAGGCCGGGTTCTGGAAATGGGAAGCTCCTCCTCTGGGTCATTCGACGGGACCGAGCCGACGATACAGGATGGACGCCCAGCTAGCGCCTGGGCCCTTGAAGGAAGGGCGGGAGAGTCCGTCACCGTGCGTCTTACCTCGGATTCGTTCGACGCGTACCTACACGTCTTTGGACCGGGGATGATCGAGGCACTCAGCGATGACGATGGGGGGGGGCGATCTCAACGCGCAGATCACTGTGGAGTTTCCCTTGACGGGCACCTACCGGGTGATTGCTAGCGCGCTCAGCGCCGGTTTGACCGGCTCTTACATGCTTGTGCTTACCGAGCCGGTCAACCTTTCTTCGCTCCCGACGGATGGCAGAAGAGCCATTGTCGGGGAGACGGTGTCGGGGCGGTTGCCCGCATCACAGCCGGTCGTTGTCGATGGTAGGCCTGGGCAGGCCTGGGCTCTGGCAGCGCAAGCCGGCCAGTCGGTCGCGATCGAGCTCCTTTCTGACGACTTTGACGCCTACCTCTACTTGGCCGGGCCAGGGCTGGAGCCGCCGCTCGAAGACGATGATGATGCCACGGACACGAACTCGCGCATTGCAGTCACATTCCCCGAGTCGGGCAGCTATCTCATCGTAGTAAGCGCCTTCTCCTCGGGGTCGGGCGGAGAATTCGACCTCCGCGTGGCACCGACGTTCTGACGCGACGGTGGAGGGAGTCCCCTCCGGGGGGGCTCCTCTACGGAGAAAAAGACGCTATGACTCGGCCGAGACTGGACGATTTGGTAGCGGCAACCCAGGGGCCGCAGCCGTGGCGGAGACTCTTCCACGTAGGTATGGGGGGTCTACTGGCGGGATGGCTATGGATGGCGGCGCCGCCCCGCGCGCTTACAGCGAGTCTGCTGGTAGCCTTAGCCCTCGCGCTCCTCGCTATCGATCTCATACGGCTAGCGGTGCCGTCGCTAAACGCGGCCTTCTTCCGGGTGTTCCGACCGCTGGCATCGCCGCGGGAGGAAAACGGGGTCGCTTCTTCTACCTGGTATGTAGTGGGATCCGCGCTTTGCGCGATATTCTTTCCGATTGCGGTCGTCGTGCCTTCGATCCTGGTACTGGCGCTTGCGGATCCAGCGGCCAGCTACTTTGGGCGCAGATGGGGAAGACGTCCCTTCGGAACCGGTAGCGTCGAAGGGACAGGAGTCTTTGCCCTGATCGCCGGGGTCGTGCTGCTCGGCTTTGTCCCTCCCCTCACCGCGTTCTCCACAGCTCTAGCTGTGGCCCTTATCGAGGTGATCCCGTCGAGACTGGATGACAACCTCGTCATCCCCCTTGCCGTCGCGACCGTTCTCTGGATTACCGGTGCCGGCTGATCTCCTACTTGATGAGCCGGATCGCGAACGGGTATCGGTAGGTCTTCCCCTCGTTTGCCCGAATCCCCGCCACAATCGTGAGGACGAGCCATGCGATCCCGGCGACGGCTAGCAGTGGTAGGGCGATGATGAACCCAATCCCCAGGGTGACCACCCCGAGTACAACCAGTGCGAGCGCGATCGCGCCGAAGGTGATGTTGAAGTTCAACGCCTCCTTACCCTGATCATCAACGAACGGCATCTCTTCGCGCTTGAGCAGCCAGATAACGAGTGGGCCAATGAAGACTCCAACTCCACCAGCCCACGACGTGACCAGACCGCCTGCGAGAGCCGAGAGATGGGCAAACATGGCCCACTGTCGTTCCTCCCGGGTTGGGGCGGACCCCAAGGGCGTGGTCGGCTCCTGCGAGGAGATCGGGCCCGGTGGGGGCCCGGCTTCCTCAGGTGCGCTGAAGTCTTGCGCAGGGGCCGGATCGGGAGTTGGCGGGGGATCCGGCGGTCGAGTCGGATCAGGGGACGGAGTCGGATTGGGTGCCGGAGTGGGATCCGGGGGTGGCCCGGAGCCCGGGGGTGGTTGGTCCACTGAGCGTCTCCTCGGAACGGGTAAGCGTGCCAAGCGCGAGTCTCACTTTCCGGTCGCGAAGCAGAATACTCGCCCCCGGAATTGGGGGCAAGCAGCGCCTCGCCCTTGGGTGGCGCCGAATTCAGACTGACGGGGCCCGGAGCTCAACCCTGGGAGGCAGCTATAATTGACATATAGGCAGGCAAACATTACGAATACTTGATGAATCCGCGCAAACCCGCCGCGCGTCCTCGAGTTTCGTCCTCCCTTCGGCGAGAACGGCATACACGGGGGATGTCGCAGAATCGCATGGCCGATCTGGCTTGTATCACGCGACAGAGCTACGCGGCGATCGAATCGGGTGCGTCCACGCCTTCTACTGAAGTGGCCCTTCGTCTAGCGCGCGGGCTTGGCTTGTCGGTAGAGGACCTCTTCCGTCTGGAGGAGGATCCGCCGCACTGGCTCAACGTAGAAGTTGTTGAGGGGAGTGACCGGCGTCCCGGTCCCGTACGGCTGGTCGAGATCTCTGGCAGGCAGCTTTGCGTGCCGCTTCGGCAGAGGGCTGGTATTGCATTGGAGCCGGCAGACGGATTGGGCTCCGAGCTTCCGGGGGGTCGGATGCGGGTCGAGCTACTCAGAGATCGTCCCCCGACCTGCGACCTCGTTGCGCTGGGCTGCGATCCGTCGTTCGAGTTGGTCGCTCGCTCTCTTCGGGCAGAAGCAGGATTGGAAACCAGTTGGATTCGCGTCGGAAGCCGAGCCGCCCTCAAAGGACTCGCGGCGGGTCACGCACATATGGCGGGGATTCACCTCGTCGATCCTGACACCGGGGATTACAACGCGCGATCGATCCGCCAATGGGTCCCCTTCGACTGCACGCGGATTCGCTGCGTTCGCTGGGAGCAGTGCCTGATCCTTCCGGCAGGGAATCCGCACCAGGTCACTGGGTTTCAGGACCTGGCGGGCGGTCGGCTACGCTTCGTGAACCGGGAGCCGGGGTCGGGGAGTCGCGCGCTGATCGACATGCAGCTAGGGGCGGAGGCCGTTCCCGAGGATGCGATCTCGGGATTCCGAGAGACCGCCGCTTCGGGACATCTCGCTGTGGCGGAGGCCGTGGCGAGCGGTCTCGCCGACGTGGGTGTTGGCATCAAGGCGGCCGCCCTGGCCTTTGGCTTAGCCACCGTCCCACTCGCAGAGGAGATGTACGACCTTGTGATTCCGGACCACTTTCTCGAACACCCAGCGGTTCAGGCCGTCCTTACGCTGCTCCGCACCCGTGCACTCCAGACTCAGGTCGAGGCGCTTGGCGGGTATGACGCATCCGGGATGGGACTGCCACTGTGAGCCCTCCGATCCGCACGCTCCGTCTCCTGCCAACGCTCACGGTCGCCGTGTCGCTCACCCTTGGGTCGTGCACATTCGCGGACCGTCCAGAGGATGGAACAGTCCTGGTTGCCGTCGCTGCCAACTTTGCGATGACACATGCGGAGCTTGCTCGTCGTTTCGAACTGGCGACCGGGGCCCGCGTCGTATCAAGCACCGGGGGGACGGGTCAACTCTATGCGCAGATCCGAAACGGAGCTCCGTTCGAGGTCTTTTTGGCGGCGGACGCCGTTCGGCCCATGCTTCTCGAAGAGGAGGGTTTCGGCATTCTGGGCACACGGATCACTTACGCGATAGGTCGGCTCGCGCTGTTCGGTCCGCGACTGGATTCGGTGCGCTCCAACGGAGCTGATCTGGCCCGGGCGGATTTCACGAACCTGGCCATCGCGAATCCCCGAACCGCTCCCTACGGTGTAGCGGCGGAGGCGGTGCTCGATCGGGTGGGTCTCGATCCCGTCGCGCAGGAGAGGATCGTGCTGGGTGAGAACGTAGGCCAAGCCTTGCAGTTCGTGCGATCGGGTGCGGCGGAGCTTGGATTCGTCGCTCTCTCTCAGGTTGTCGCTGAGCCTGCACACTCGTATTGGCTCGTCCCAAGAGGGTTCCACCCCCCGATCGAGCAGGACGCGGTGCTGTTACAGGCCGGGGGCGACAACCCCGTCGCACACGACTATCTGACATTTCTCGGAGGGGGGGAGGCCGCGAGCGTGATTCGGTCTTTCGGTTACGAGACGAGCCGGCCGTCGGCTCCATGAGCCCCTTCTCTCCCACCGACCTCGCGGCCGTGTCGCTGACCCTTCGGCTAGCGGCCCTGACGACGGTCATACTCCTGGCAGTCGGGACCCCTCTCGCGTGGTGGCTCGCACGCACCCCTTCCAGATTCCGGAGCGCCGTCGAGACGGTTACCGCCCTCCCCCTCGTTCTGCCCCCCACCGTCCTCGGTTTTTACCTATTGATCCTCCTCGGACCCCAAGGTCCCATCGGGCAATGGTGGGAGCGAGCTGGAGGCGACCGCCTCGTGTTTTCCTTCCCGGGGCTCGTAATCGGGTCTGTCCTTTTCTCGCTTCCGTTCGCCGTACAGCCGTTGCACAACGCCTTCCGGGGGATTGGGACCCGGCCCTTGGAAGTTGCGGCGACCCTTGGTGCGTCCAGAATCGATCGGTTCCTCACCGTGGTGGTACCCCTGGCACGGCCGGGTTTCCTTACGGCGGCGACCCTGAGCTTCGCCCATACGGTAGGCGAGTTCGGGGTGGTGCTCATGGTCGGTGGCAACATCCCAGGACGGACGCAGGTCGTGTCGATCGCGATCTTCGACCACGTGGAAGCGATGGACTACGGCTCGGCGCACGCGCTTTCCTTGGGGATGCTCATTTTCTCGTTCGTGGCGCTCTGGATCGTCTACACCTTCAATCGGCGGTTCGAGGCACCTCGGCTATGATGGGCGTCGAGGCTCGCCTCCGGCTCGTGCGATCCGGGTTCGACCTGGACCTCGATCTTGCGATCCCAGCACATGGAGTCAGCGCGATCTTCGGACCGTCGGGGTCCGGCAAGACGACCCTTCTACGCTGTATTGCCGGTCTCGAGCCGGCAGCTTCGGGGACGGTTCGATTCGACGAGGAGGCCTGGCAGGATGATCAGAAGCGTGCTTTCGTTCCACCACATCGGCGGGGAGTGGGCTACGTGTTTCAAGACGCGAGCCTCTTCGCGCATCTAGGGGTGCGCGGTAACCTGGACTATGCGTCTCGAAGAGCTCGTGACCGCAGGATCACCCTGGCGGATGTGGTTGAGGGGTTGGCGCTTGGTCCGCTTCTCGCTCGTGGCATAGAAGGCCTGTCCGGCGGCGAGCGGCAGCGCGTGGCGATTGCCCGAGCGCTACTCTCGGGCCCGAGGCTGTTACTGATGGACGAGCCGCTTTCCTCCCTCGACGAGACGAGCCGCCAAGAAATTCTCCCGTACATCGAGGCGCTTCCGGCCCGGTTCTCGATTCCGATCGTGTACGTTAGTCATTCATTGCAAGAGGTACTGCGCTTAGCAGATCACATGGTGTGGCTCGTCGCAGGGCGAGTCGAGGCCACTGGGAGTCCGGAAGAGGTCATTCGGGACTCGAGGTTCTCGACCTGGCAGGGGGACGAGGCGGCCGTTGTCGCGAGGGCCCTCGTTACTGCGCATGATGACACGCACCATCTCACTCGCCTCACGGGCCCCTGGGGCCCGATCTACACTCGGCGGCATCCCAGGGAAGAGGGGACGAGCGTGCGGGTTCAGATTCGAGCTCGCGATGTGAGCCTTAGCCTCGACTCGGAGACGCAGAGCAGTATCCTAAACGAATTCGAGATGAAGGTGCTTGACGTCATCGATGTTCGGGACGGCGAAGTCCTCGTCGAGCTCGGTTCGAAGGCTGGCCCTGAGGTCCTGCTGGCGAGCATTACGGTCCTGTCACGGAAGAGGCTAGAGATCGTGCCCGGCTCCCCAGTCTATGCACGAGTAAAGTCCGTCGCGATTCTTGAGTAGAGAATAACGTGGCCCCCTTTCCCAAATCGGTCCTGGAGCGCCAACAGTGAAGCTCCGACTCCGTGTGACGCGCGTCCTGGTTCTGCCTGGAGTTCTTCTCGCGTTGCTCTCGCATCATATTTATCCGGAGGACTCACTTACCGACACGCTTCTGGGAGCGATCGGGCTGCTGCTCCTGGTTACCGCAGCCGCTGGAAGGACCTGGGCTAGCGCCTACGTCACCGGAAGAAAGAACCGTAGCCTCGTGACCGACGGGCCTTTTTCAGTGGTTCGAAACCCGCTGTACTTCTTCAGCTTTCTCGCCTTCGTTGGAACGGGCCTCTCCTTCGGGTCGGTCACCCTGGCAGGGGTTTTCGCACTGACCTTCTTTGTGGCGCACTGGCCTACGATCAGTGCTGAGGAGAGGGCTCTCGAGGGGTTATTCGGCGAGGACTATCGAAGCTATTGTCGTCGAGTGCCTCGCTTCGTTCCGTCACTCCGGTGGCCCCGGACAGGCTCAGTGGTGGACTTCGACGCGCCCGGCTTTTCCAAGGCGGTCGCGGAGTCCGCGGCGCTCCCACTCGTTTTCGTCTTGGCGGAGCTGACCGAGTGGGCAAAACTCAACGACATGCTGCCCATACTCTTCCGAATTCCCTGACTGCCACCCGGCGCCTACTTGTCTTGAGTCAATCGCCGGTACAGCTCAGGCCTTCGATCACGAAAGAAGCCAAAGGCGGAACGTTGGGTTGCGGCCCCAGCAAGGTCCAACTCTTGGACGATGACCCCCTCCCTGGAGCCCGGGAGCTCGGCCAGGATGTCTCCGAAGTGGTCGCAGACGAACGAATGCCCATAGAAGGTTTGCCCGCCCTCTACCCCGGTTCGGTTCGAAGCGACGATCGGCACAAGATTCGAGATAGCTTGGCCCACGATCACTCGTTGCCAAAGCCGACGGGTATCTAGCTCGGGTTCGTCAGGTTCGGAGCCGATCGCAGTCGGATAGAGGAGCACCTCGGCTCCCATAAGCACCATGGCCCTCGAGGACTCGGGGAACCACTGATCCCAGCAGATGCCGACGCCCAACCTGCCGAAACGAGTGTCCCAGACCCGGAAGCCGGTGTTACCCGGTCGGAAGTAGTACTTCTCCTCGTAGCCTGGCCCATCGGGGATGTGACTCTTCCGATAGTTTCCCAAAACCGAACCATCACTATCTACCATGGCCACGCTGTCGTAATAGTGCGGTCCATCACGCTCGAAATACGAGGTTGGGATCACCACCTTCAGGCGCTCCGCGGTCTCTTGCATTGCCAACACCGCCGGATGTGCATCGGTCGGATAGGCGCGATCAAAGAATTCCTCACGCTCCGTCCGGCAGAAGTAGTGCCCTTGGAACAGCTCCGGAGGGAGAACTACCCCAGCGCCTTGGTGTGCCGCCTCTTCGACGAGGGCAGTGACACGATTTACGTCCGCGTCCAGCCCATCGGTGAACCGGCTCTGAATCGCAGCGACGGTCATCTTCCTCACGGATCACCCGCCCTTTCGTTACGGGCCTTCACTTCATGCCCTCTAGCGTTTGCAACACGACGACGGGCCGTCGGCTGCTGTTGCGTGATGCAATGAAAAGTTCCTCCACCTGCGAGGAGATGATTCGCGGAAAGGCCAACGACTCGCCGGTCCGGGAAGATCGGCACGATCGCATCGAGGGCTGCTTGATCCTGTGCCGCCCCGAAGAGCGGGACCGCCACGGTCGTGTTTGCGACATAGAAGTTCAAGTAGCTTGCCGGCGCTAGCTCTCCATCGGCATGTGCTACACGGCCGGGAGAGGGCACGAACATCACTTCGAGCCCTGCGGCCTCAAGCGCGGAGCGCGCGGCCTCAAGCGCGGACCTGTTTGGATCATCATCGCCAGTAGCGGTCATCGTTACGACTCGCCCCGGGCCCACGAATCGGGCAATGTTGTCCACGTGCCCATCCGTATGGTCGTTGACTAGGCCCTTGTCGAGCCAGATAACCTCGGAGATCCCAAGGGAGAGGTTGAGCCGGCGAGCCACCTCTCCTTCATCCCAGCTACCGTTTCGGTTGGGATTCAGAAGACATTCACGTGTCGCCAACACGGTCCCAGAGCCATCCCCTTCGATCGATCCGCCTTCCAGAACCCAATCGTTTTCTCGGAAGGGAACGTCAGCGAACTTCGACACCCTACGAGCTACGTCGTCGTCGTCCTGCAATCGGTACTTGCCACCCCAGCCGTTGAAATGAAACCCGATCCCGACGAGTTGGCCGCACGCCCTCTCGGTGAAAATGGGGCCTGTGTCTCTGAGCCAAATATCTCCGAACGCGGTGCCAATGAGACGGGGGTGGAGGCCAGCTAGGGCAACACGAGCGCTCGCGAGCGCTTCACGACTCGCTACCAGAACATTGAGCTGTTCGCCCCGTGGGATGCCTGTTACCGGATCAGCGTCCGCAATCGCGTTCAGGAATTCCGCCACTTCGCCTCTAGCGCCCTCGAGGTGGTCTTCCCAGAGATTCGGCGCACTAGGCCAGGCTGTCCAGACCGCCTCGTGTGGGGCCCATTCCGCTAGGGGCGGAAGGATGGGTGACGACATCGCGGCGATGCGGCTCGAGGGATGGGCAAAGGCGACATAGGTGGGAGTCTGGTCGGTGCTCGAGCGGATGCTAGGCACGGCAATACCACGGTGCAAGGACCTATCACCGGCGTCACGCAGGCCCAGGGTTTATCTTATCGGGCCGTGGATTGTCTAGGGGAGCGCCTCGCGGTCGCGTGAAGCGATCGCGGCGGGTCTAACGGGAGTCGATCGTGAGCGCGGATTCAGAGAAAAGGCCTGTGGATCGGTCCAGGGTCTGGCGGGAATCTCGTACCCTCATTTGGGCCCATCGAAAGAGCCTTGCGATTGGTCTGACCTTGATGGTCGTGAATCGACTGGCAGGGCTTGTCTTGCCGGCGTCGTCCGGGTTTCTGGTCGACGAGGTGGTGGGCAACGGACGCTCGGAGCTCCTCGGCCAGCTTGCGATCGCAGTAGGTCTCGCAACCCTAGTGCAGGCCACGACCTCTTTCGGACTGTCGCAGGTCGTGAGCGTTGCAGCTCAGCGGGCGATCGCCGATATGCGTCGCCGGGTGCAGGCGCACGTGCTCCGCCTTCCAGTCTCTTATTTCGACCGAACGAAATCGGGGGTCCTCATCTCTCGCGTCATGACCGATGCCGAGGGAATACGCAATCTGGTCGGTACAGGGCTCGTGCAGTTGACCGGCGGGCTTTTCACCGCCGCCATCGCCCTTGGGGTTCTCTTCTACCTGAACGCGTCCCTGACCCTCGCAAGCATCCTGATCCTGGGCGCCTTCGCCGGCACCATGTCGTTCGCTTTCAGCCGGCTGCGACCCGTGTTCAGGCAGCGGGGGGAGTTGCGAGCCCAAGTGACCGGGCGGTTGGGAGAGGGGCTTGGCGGGATCCGCGTCGTCAAGACCTATGTGTCTGAACGTCGGGAGGAGAGAACCTTCACGAAGGGGGTCCATCGACTGCTTCGGAATATCGCGACCACGATCACCGGAACTTCAGCTGTCACCGCGTTCTCGACACTCTGTGTGGGTGGCGTCGGAGTCGTGATCGTTTCCGTGGGCGGACGCGCCATTCTGGATGGTTCGATGACGCTGGGAGACCTCGTCATGTACATCTTTTTCGTCGGCCTGATGGCTTCACCTCTGGTTCAAATGGCCAATATCGGGACGCAAATTACGGAGGCGTTCGCTGGGCTGGATCGAATCAGAGAGATCATGGATCTGGAAGGGGAGGACGAAGGGGAAGCGGATCGGCTGTCCGTCGACAAGGTCGAGGGCGAAGTGCAGTTCGAAGGTGTGACGTTCAGCTATGACGAGGGGGCGCCCGTCCTCTACGAGATCGATTTGAACGCACCGGCCGGCTCCACAACTGCATTGGTAGGGCCGAGTGGTGCTGGGAAGAGCACACTAATCGGTCTCGTGATGGCTTTTCACCACCCCCAGGAGGGCAGGGTTCTCGCAGACGGGCGGGATCTGAGGGAGCTGAAGTTGTCGGAGTATCGACGCCACCTCGGCGTAGTGCTACAGGAGAACTTCCTTTTCGACGGAACGATCCGGGAAAACATCGGATTTGCTTCGCCGGGCGCCACGGACGCCGACATCGAAGAGGCCGCTCGAGTCGCCAACTGCCACGAATTCATCGAGCGTTTCGAGGCGGGTTACGAAACGATCGTCGGGGAACGCGGCGTAAAGCTCTCCGGGGGCCAACGTCAGCGAGTGGCCATCGCCCGCGCGATTCTCGCTGACCCTCGGATCCTCATCCTCGATGAAGCCACGAGTAGTCTGGATTCGGAGAGCGAGGCTCTCATCCAAGAAGGCCTCGGACGTCTCCGGCGCGGCCGCACGACTTTTGTCATCGCCCACCGACTCTCGACCATCCGAAGCGCGGACCAGATTCTGGTGCTGGAAGATGGCCGGATCGTTGAGAGTGGAAACCACGCGGAGTTGCTCGAGCAGGACGGACTCTATCGGCGGCTCTACGAGCGACAGTATGGCATAGCGTCCAATACCTATGTGAACCCGGGTGAAGAGTTGCTCCCGGTGTCGGACCTCGTCTAGGCTCGATCCTCTTGCGGCGCTCGGTTCACGCGAGGCCCTCGAACGTTAGAGGGCAGCGCCGTTCACTTGTGGCGAATTGCGAAGTCGCCTGCCTTTTCGTACCGCTTGAACCGACTATTCAGGGGTTTCCCGTACATGATCCGTTCATTCTCAAAGAGGTCGTACACGCACTTGTTGTAGACCGCCATGTTCAGGTTTGCGAGCCGGCCCTGGCCCGTCAGATCGTCGAAGGTGTCGACCATCGCTTTCAAGAGACGGATCAT
Organism: Longimicrobiales bacterium; assembly: GCA_965215925.1. GTDB lineage: Bacteria > Gemmatimonadota > Gemmatimonadetes > Longimicrobiales > Gaopeijiaceae > JAAXGI01. The sequence continues at coordinate 1,815,212 of CBDCEQ010000003.1, forward strand.
GTTTGCCCGTTGGCCACCACAGGTGCCGGCATTGAGCTTAATCTCATTCTCATACCACGGCTCTCCGAATGCCTCGATCATCTTCTTTCGGTTCAGTCCATCATTGAACTGACCGGGGTCTCCTCCGCAGAATATGTCGTATCTGCTATTATCCATCACCGCGAAAGGATCCTTGAAGAACTCGACGTCGAAGAGATCCACCACGAGCACCCGATCAACCTCCGGGTGCGCCTCCAGCCACTCCAGATAGCATAGGTATCGCTCGTCGTTGATGGACCGCGGGGTCCTAGGCTTGTAGAGCTGAAATTCGACCTGAGGATGCGTCCAGCGTTCCACGAAAGCGGCGCTCAGCTCATCGTGGAAGATGACCCCTCGGCCGCCTGTCCGAATCAAACTCTCGTACCAGACCCTCATCCGCTCGAACTCGTCGGCTTTCGGTGCCCCCGATCTTTCGGGGTTCCCGCCGCCCGTCCAGCTCAAAAACCGGTTCTTGATCCGCTTTAGACCGTCGGTCCCCTTCTTGCCTGCCGCTTGCGGATCCGGTTTTCCAGTCAGATACGTCGTGAGGACCACGCTTTCTGGCATCATTCCAGCCCGGGGGATCCGAGAACCCTCTTGGTGACGGGGCCGAACGCTCCCGCTCAATAGATCTTTTTCTGGAGCTTGTCGATTTCGAACCGTGCGGTGTCAGCGATCGCCATGACCGCCATGACTCCAGCCTGAATCGGATCGGTGACCACCAGATCGGCTGCGTCCGGGACCGAACCCGCCATCTTGAGAGATACGACGATCAAGCCGCGTTCACGCACTGTCCGAACTGCACGCTCGACCTCTCCACCCATCAGCGCTCCGGCCAAGACCAGAACGCGAGCCCTGGGAAGGCGTGAGGCGGAGAGAACCGCCTCGGCAAGCGCATCTTCGCCCACCAACGGGATCGTGTCCACGGAGATGCGTTCCCCACGCAGATTGTGTCGATCCGCCTCGGCCACAGCTCCGACGGCCACCTGACCTACTTGCGCCCCCCCGCCCATGATGATGACGCGCTTTCCGAATACTCTTCTGAGCGTCGTTTCCTCTGAAACGCCCAGAACGACAGGCAGAGACTCGAGCTCCTGTACTAGCGGCTGCAGCGAATCGAGCCCCTTGATTTCGAAGAACACACTTTCGATAGGTTGCTCACTTCCGAGGATCACGACCCACGTGATGTCCCCTCCCATCTGCGCGATTACCCCACTCAGCTGGTGGAGAACTCCGGGACCGCGCTCGGTCTCAACCACCAAACCACGTGCGTCGTGCCGCGAATGGGCAGACTCTAGGTCGGGTTCTGAGCGCATGGCAAGCAGGGTAGAGTCGTGGCCCTACGGGGGCAAGACCGACAGGTCAGGGTCGTCGACCGATGAGTGACGGACGCGCTGAGGAACGTCAGCCGGCTTCGCGATCGTCAGGCAGAACCTCGATCCGGTCATCCGAGTCCGGGACGATACAAAGGAATTGAAACGGCTCGTCGCCTTCGGTTCCTATACCAGTGCGGTGTGCCACCCGGGATATGTACTACGTCGCCGCCCCGGACCTGGTGAACCTCGTCTCCGATGCCGACCGAAGCGCTGCCGCCCAGAACGAACTGCTGGTGCTCAATAAGGTTCTTGTGCCGAGGCATCTCACCGCCAGGTCCGATGGCGAACCGGCGCATGTGGAACCCTGACCCTTCGCCCGGCGAGGTGAGCACTTGCCGGGTGGTAGACGTGCCAGTCTTAACAGCCTCGACGGGAATGTCCTCGGAGCTACGGACGGGTGTGGACATGGGTGTCTCGAACCCTGAAAAAAGGAATCGACGGTTTCGCCGGTTGGACGAGTGCAGACCCCCCATCGTAGACTAATCGCCTCGCCGGCGAAATCCAGGAGGAGTCCGGGGGTCCTATCCCGATCGACCTCGTCGCCGTGCGTCGACTTGGACCGTCGCTTGACCCCATGAAAGCGCGGCCGATATGTTCGGCCAAGTCGGGATGGGTATTATTCTAGGTGACTCGAATCGGGTGTGCTTTCACGCCGGCGTGGGAGAATAGCTCGGGATGATCAGGTTCCTTGGGGCTGGTGCCATGGCAGGGATCCTGACTCTGGGAGCCTCCAGCCAACAAGCGCTGGGGCAATCCGTACATCCGATCATCGTACAGAGCCCAACCATTCAGACGGGGCAAATGATGCAGCGGGACTACGCTCCCGACGGGAGGAACCTCTCTCCTCCCTTGACTTGGGAGAACCTTCCGGAGGGTACTCGGCAGATCGCAGTGATCTGCCAAGATCATGGGGCCGGGAGTCCGCCACCTTGGGTTCATTGGATCATCTACAACATTCCAGCTACGGCGGCGGGGCTGCCCGAGGGTATCCCCTTCGATATGGGCGAGCCCATGCCCTCAGAAATCTCCAGTGCCGTCCAGGGCAACAACGGTTGGGGCCTCTCAATGTACCGAGGTCCAGCGCCCCCGGTGGGTGAACTCCACCACTATCACTTCGTCGTATATGCGCTCGACGAGGACCTCAATCTTCCTCCTGACCTGGATAGAGAAGAGCTGCTAGAAGCCATTGAGGGGCACGTTATCGGACAGGGCGACATCATGCCCGTCTATGAGCGCCTCCAGATGCCGGACCCCAGCGGCAGGTCCCGAATCGTAAACGACGAATTTCGCTAAACATGTGTGCTGGATGACGGCCTCGGGAACATCCTTCCGGCTGGACGTCGCGGGCAACGGGAGCTCAGACATGGCAGATGATCGTTCTCAACGCAAAATCTCTCGAAGAGAGTTACTCCGAAGTGCAGGGTTGGCCGGGGCAGCCGCAATCCTTCCTGGCTCGTTGCATGGACCCGCAGAGGGGGAGGGGGAGGTACTTCCCGACCTGACTCCACCCTATCCGATTACGGGCTCGGTCGGGAGTGCGCTGACCACGAACCTGACGGCGGAAGAGGCGGAGATTCTCGACGCGATGATCGGACGGTTGATTCCGGCAGACGAATACGGGCCGGGTGCCAGAGAGGCGGGTGCGTTCGAGTACATTGACCGCGAACTCGGTGGTGCTCTTGCGGATTCCCGTGAAACCTACCGTGCCGGACTTCTGGCGCTCGATGGCTATGCCCAATACTCCCGAGGAGCCCGTTTCATCGAGCTAGATCACACCGATCAGGACTCGGTTCTGTTCGATGTACAGACAGGGGGAGCGACAGGTTCGGGTGCCGGTTTTCTTGGTAGCTCCGGGGCCTTTTTCAACCAGGTCAGGGCTCACACCTGGCAGGCCACTTTCGGAGATCCGCACTACGGCGGGAACAAGAACTTCATCGGCTGGGACCTCATCGACTATCCGGGGCCCAGGACGGCCGTGAGCGACGAGGACCAGAAGCTACTGGAGTCCGGGGCGCTAGAGGCTCTGCGGAAGTCCGCATACGAGTAGGGGAGTTGGATGCCAAAAAGACTTAGGGAGACCGATGTCGTAATCGTTGGCCTGGGAGCGGCCGGAGGCGTGGCAGCCCTCCCGCTGGCACGCTCGGGTCTAAACGTCGTAGGTCTTGAGGCCGGTACGTGGCTGGATCGCCGAGACTTCGTCCCAGACGAGATTCGGAACAATGTTCGACTCTGGCCGTTCCTGGTTAAGAAGGCTCAGCAGGAGCGACCCACCGTTCGCAACAATGCGTCCCAAACCGCAATCCAAGTCGGCTCCCATCCGATGATGAACGCGGTGGGGGGCACGTCGATCCACTATTGGGCGCAGAGTTGGCGCTTGAACCCCTGGGATTTCCAGGTCGTGAGCGAGACCATCAAGCGGTACGGCGCATCGAGGATCCCCTATGGCTCGACGGTAGAAGACTGGCCCTTCGGGTACCAGGAGCTCGAGCCCTACTACGACGTGGTTGAGCGGGAGGTGGGTGTTTCCGGGCGGGCCGGGAACGTTCAGGGTGATATAGATCCGCGAGGCAACCCGTTTGAGGGGCCGCGAGCGAGCGAGTACCCCATGCCACCGCTACGCTGGAACTCCTTCATAGAACGCATGGCAGAGGGGGCCCGCTCGTTGGGTTGGACCCCCTTTCCAGGGCCGGCAGCAATCAACACCGAGTCTTACGAAGGTCGCCCTGGCTGCGTGTACCACGGGTACTGCAGCAGGGGTGGCTGCCACGTCGACGCGAAGAGCGCGACATACGTGACCACCATTCCGAAAGCGCTCGAGACAGGCAACCTGCAGGTGATCAGCAGGGCCCACGTGACCACGGTCGAAGTAGATCGGGAGGGAAGGGCGACCGGGGTCAACTATTTGGTGGGGTCAGAAGAGTATTTCCAGCCAGCGAAGGTTGTGCTCCTTGCGGGCTATACGTACGAAAACGTCAGGATGCTTCTCCTCTCCAAATCCGCGCCGTACCCCGACGGCCTGTCGAACAACGAGGGACAGGTCGGACGGCACTACTTCAGTCACTATCAGGGAGCGGGAGTGTCCGCACTCTTCCCCTACGACCTGAACTCATGGTACGGCTTGCCCGCCCAAGGAGTTGCCGTCGATGAATGGGCTGATGACAACTTCGACCATTCGGATTTGGACTTTATCGGTGGCGGGAACATGTGGGTCTATGCCGATCGGCGGCCGATCGGGGCGGCGAGCATGAACACGTTTGGACGGGCTCCTGGATGGGGGACCCAGTGGAAGAAGTTCATTCGAGAGAATGCGGATCGCTCGAACGGGGCCTATCTCCAGAAGTCCACACTGCCGTACGAGGATAACTACCTGGACTTGGATCCCACAGTGAAGGATTCGCTCGGATTTCCGGTGATCCGAATTACGGCTGCACTAGGAAGGAACGAGCTGAGAATCGGCGAATTCATCCAGGACAAGATGGAGCAATGGTACCGTGAGGCTGGGGCGATCGAGGTCAATCGGGGGAATCTCGGGAGTACCATGGGCGTGTCGACACATGCCTATGGCGGTACCAGGATGGGCGACAATCCGGAAACGAACGTGGTCGATCGGTGGGGTTTCTCCCACGAAGCGGGGAACCTGGGTGTGTTAGGCGCTTCGGTGATGGGAACGAGCGGCTCTCGAAACCCGACCCTGACCGCTCAGGCACTTTCTTGGCGCACCGCCCAACACCTAGCCGAAAACTGGGGCGATATCACGGGCTGACCTGAGTACTTCAGCCTGAGCAGGGGAGCTGCTAGTTCATTCCCGGCATGACCGCGTGGCCGCCCATCTCCATCTCCATCCGCGTGCGGTTACGCTCCGACCTTGCCAGCTCGCCGAGCGCTGGACCACCCTGGTCAAAGATTCCTGTCCTAAGTGCGGAGAGGAGATAGTCGCTTCGCGTCGCCAGGTTCGACTCTTGATCGGTGAATTCGCTGACCGCGGTGTCGACGGAGCCCGGGCGGTCCTGTACATCCGGATGCGCCAACAAGTCCGCTATGATCGTCTCCAGCATGTTGAGGTTGTCGATGATTACCGCGGCCTCTTCGTGCCGGCTCAACAGTAGCGGGGAAATCGCGGGTACCATCGGAATCTCGGTCGGTAGCATCGACATCCCTTGCATTCTTTCGAGTTTGCCCCGAAACCGCTCGATCGTGGTGTCGAGTCCTCTTTCCACCGTGTCACGGCCGCCCCCGAGCATGATCGGCTCGAGCGAGGCGAGCTCGAGCCATTGAGCGGCCCAAACGAGTCCACTTAGCTCAGGGTACCCAGTCTTGAAGGCCGACGCGAAGGGATGGCCGTAGAGTAGGACTGGAGACTTGGGGCTGGCAGGGACGGCGAGCTCAGAATCATCCAAATACTCTGACACCGCGGCGTTGACCGACGCGAACTTATCGGAGATTCCAGCATCAGCGTAGATGTCGAAGATTCGAGCCTGGAATTCCCGTCCACGTTGGATAACGTCGGCTGCCCTCTGAGTCAGCGTCGCATTGTTGGAGAATGCACTCCGAGCGTCTGCAGCTGAGTGGTCGCCTCCGACCAATTCGGTCAGCTCTGCCAGCGCGCGAGCCTCGAGCTCCCCGAAGGGGTGCATGGCCATTTCCGGCATGCTGCCACCCCCATGCATAGCCATCATCTCCGCCATGGTCATGTTGGCTTGCCGTGCCAGCGCCTCGCGAAGTGCGTTTCGGCCTTCCTCACCCTCGTCGCCTTCGCTGATCATGACGAGCTGTTCCAACGTCGCAGCGTGTGCGACATCGAAAGCGTTTAACAATCCGCCGAGCTCAGAAAACTCACTCCTCAGCTCATCTCCAGGTGACTGGGCCGCCAGGTCGTACGACCCCAGGGCACCGAGAGGAATCCAGATGCAGAGGGCGACGCGAAAAGACTTGAACATGATGATTCCCGAGTGAAGAATGGGACACGGAGAAGCGTGGCACGGCGGCGGTCTAGGCCGGTGGTATCACCTCAGTTTACCGGTGGGCAAAAGCTCCGGCAACAAACGCCGCCGCGTGCGCTATACAGAAGGAGCTCGGGATCACCCTTCCCGAAGATTCAGTGCCTCGCGGAGCTCTGCGGCAGACATCCCGCGGACATAAACTTCAGTGCCTCGATCGAACTCACGGGCCCTCGTCAACGATCCGACGACCACCGGGTCGAAGCCTGCCTCGTCGACGAGTCGCGCAGTGATTTCTACAGCCTCGGGGTCGTCTCCTGCGATCGGAACTCCGACCCGATCCGGGCTGCGAGGCGCCTCGCCGACCATGTTGGCGCCTATCGCATTGAGGGCACGTACGAGCCGGACGCCAGGCAGGTAGTCGGCAGATGCGACACCCGTCCCTCGAGCCATCGCGTCGTTTGCCATTGGCCCATCTCGGTCTTCCCTTGGGTTCCCGAGTTCGATCACAACTTTGCCTTGCAGCAGTGGAGCAAGGTCGCGCCCCACTTGAGGGAGCGCGCCATAGGGCACTGCGATAAGGACAATGTCACCGAACGCCGCGGCCTCATCGGGTAACCCGGCCTGTGCGTTAGAGCCAGCCTCGGCAACGAGGTCCATGAGCTGATCCGGGTTTCGGGACGAGAAGAAGATCTCGTGCCCCACAGCCGCCCATTTCATCCCGAGCGAACCACCCATCTGACCTGAGCCGATGATGCCGATCCGAAGTGACTGCGTTTCATCTCCCAGGTTCAGCTGTGCCGAAGCTGGCAGCCCGACAACGGCGAGTCCGACGCCCACTAGCCCGGTCCTCTGAATGAATCGTCTCCGGGTAGTCCCTTGATCGTCCGTCCTGTTCACTTTCGCCTCTCCATTTGGCTCGACTTTGGCCAGACCCGTGCCTTTCTTGTGCCCCGTGGAGATTGCGTCGGGTCCATGGCTCGGGTCAACCCGAAACCGGAGGTTGCGGTGGGGGAAGAGACTCGATCGGGGTAGAGAGGCTCAATCAGGGCCGAGGCATCAGGTCGGTGGGTTCAAAGGTAAACGTCACCTCTCCCGAGTCATCGACGATCCCGATGGGTCCGGTGATCGCTTCCTCGACGAGAGGGAACTCGATTCTCGCCACCATTGGAGGCGTTGAGGCGGAAAACGAGTACGGATCAGCCGCTCCTTGATTCACCGAGTATCCGAGATCCTGGACGGACGCGGCGGTAACCTGGCTGAGCGGGTTCCCACCGGGGGAAAGAAATCCCGTCATCAGTTCGTGTTCGAGCACCGATTCCCTCCAGTGACTGTTCAAGGTGCCTGCACCACCCTGCGTGTTCTCGACCGGAACCTTGGCTCCTCCCAAGTATCCTGCGCCTCCGACCGCATCGAAAGCCGTAAGTGAATTCGGGCCGGTGAAGTGCGTGTCAGGCGGCGGAGACGCCCCCTCTGAGGAGGGGTCCTGCAAGAAGCCAAAGAGGCCCCATAGGGTCCCGATGCCTAGTACGTGTCCCACTTCGTGCAAAATCACGTCCTCCAGCCTGCCTTGGGCCAGAAGGTTATTCACGTCGTCGACATCGAGGCGGATGACGCCTGCAAAGGGGAGGAACGAAGGGGTCCGAAGGAAACACGGCCCCGCGGATCCTAGAACCATTCCAGGGCCGTCGATCGCTTCGATGACCACGAAAATGTATACGTCGTCGAATGTAAGACTCACTGGATTCGGGTTTTGGCAGGAGCTGTTCGCAGGAATGTTGAAGGGGATCGGCGAGAGGTCCCCGGTTATGACTGTGGACCAACGTGCCGCCGCATTTTCGAACGCTTGCCGAACACCAAGGGCGGGTGGGCTCACGTAGTCGTATACGATGTCGAACCCCGGACCGCCCCCCCCGCCGCCCGCGACCGCGGTCGCCGAGAAAGTGACCGGATCGGCGCCCGGGAACGAAGCTGTAAGGACCTGTGCTCCCTCCGTGGGGCCAAGAGCCCAAAAGGCTGAGGCGATGCCATCCACTTGGGAGGGAACCTGCGACGGGTTCGTGCCTCCCGAACCCGGATCCGCGCTGAATTGCACAACGGTGCCAGCAACTGGGTTCCCGAATGCGTCCATTACCTGTGTGACGAGCGGAAACGGAAGGGTGGCGTTGACGGCTCCGGTTTGGACGTCTCCGGATACCTTGTTCAGGCTGGCTGCCGCCCCTGCGACACCGAGCGCCGTAAAGAGCACCGGGTCCACACCGTCGACGGATGCCCGGACGGAATTCTCGCCGGAAACCGTCCCGAGGATCCACGCCGCGGGTCCTGCCACTCCATTCTCATCGGTCTGGAGACCCAAGCTCGGCACGCCGGCCGGGAAATTCCCCGCGAGGGCAGTGCCCGGCTCCGGGTCTTTTTCGTCGGGGCCGCTCGATTGTCCTGCGGGCTGGACCTCCAACGATCCACCGCCACTCTCGATCGAGAAAGTGACACAGTTTGAGGAACCGGCAGCCCCTGGCTATCTAGAAGGCGGATCTGCGGGGGCGTCGGTACGGGTTCGCCCACTGTTGCCGTTTGTGCGTCGCCTTCCTCGATCTGGATTTGGTCTGGGATTGCCAAGGCCATCGCCGAAAAAATTGCTGGCTCAGCAAGGCCCTGGGCCATGGCCGTTACCTGCTGGGCTCCGAGTGTTTCCCCGAGCAGCCACTGGCTGAAGCTATGACCGGTTACGTCCGTGAGAGCCGAGCCAGGATCGACATCGCCGCCTCCCGTCAGGACGTCCCACGTGATCAGCGTGTCCTCGACCGGGTTGTCGAAGCGGTCGAGCACTTGAATGGAAAGGGGTTCTGGAAGTGCGGTCTGTCGTTGCGCCGCCTGACCATCGCCCGCCTCCTTCAAGATCTCGTCCGCCGGACCCGCCGTTGCGCCGGCGGTGAACATGACCGAGAGCGGACTCTCGCCCGCCACCGCTGCCGTCATGGATTGAGGTGATCCAGCCACCTCCCCGAGAAACCAGTCAGTTGACGCGGTCCCTGCCGAGCTCGTCGGGACGGCCGCGGCTGCTACCGTCCCGTCTCCCTCAAGTACCTCGAACAGGATCTGTATATCTGCGGCAGGACCTCCAAGCCGGTCCGACAACAGAACCCTCAAAGGCACTGGAAGGGCCTCGCCGACCTCACCGCTCTGCGCATCTCCACCGGCCACGGCGATGGTCGTGGCCACCTGACGAACCGTTACGGAGGCAACACCCTCAACCGACTCCGCCGACGCGAAGACCGAAGCCGATCCGTTGCCGGACGCTGTGACGAGGCCATCCGGAGAGACCTGAGCGACCGCCGGGTCTGACGACGTCCAGCGCACGCCGACATTCGACAGAACCGCCCCATCCTGGTCAAAGACCTCTACCGAGAGAGATCGCGTATCCTGCGTGGCGTCGAACGAAACAACGGAGGGTGTCACGACAATCGTGCTTACCCGTCGGTCGTCACCCAGAATGAAATCGCAACTCGAGACCAGAATGAAAATGATCCCAAGAGTTGCGAACGATTTTTCCCGCTTCCATCGGAGCATCATCTAGGTAGTAGGCCCGCCCCCAAAAGGAAGTGCGCGCAGGGTAGTCCACCCTAGCGAACCGGAGGCGTTATCTCGATGGAGTAAAGAACTGGGTGATCGGCCTACAGTTCGGCCTTTGCCTCAGAACCAGCTCCCCCGGCGACGCCTTCGATCTTGCCGAAGACCCCGTGCATTATCCAGGCCAACCCAATGAGCGCAAGGATTGCCATGGCCCATCGCGTGGCGTTGAGGAGAAAGACGATGTCAAAGGGGGGCAACTGGATGGCATAGGCGCGGAGGTTGGTCCACCGGTCCGCCATCCAATGCCAAGACGTGTGTCCAATGATGGCCGAGAGGAGAATGATGCCCAGTCGCTCCGGAACTAAGTGCCGGAAGAGCAGCCCAAGGAGTGGCACCGTGACCAGAAGTACCGCGATCTGCCCTAGCTCAACCCCCACGTTGAAGGTCAGGAGTGAGGTTACCAAATGCGCTCCCGCGTACTGAAGGGACTCACTCAGTGCGAAAGAGAAACCGAAACCGTGCACCAGCCCGAACCCAAACGCGACCAGCCAACGCCGCCGCAATTTCGCTCCAACGATGTTCTCGAAAGCCATGAAGACGATCGAGAGCGCGATGAGCGTCTCGACGAGCGGAGGGAACCACAATGCTGAGGGCGCATAACCGAACGCCGACGCTCCCAGCGTGATAGAGTGAGCGATCGTGAACGAGGTCACGATCGTGATGAGTGGAATGACCCTTCGAAATGGGATCACCAAGCAGAGCAGAAAGAGGAGATGATCGATTCCGTCCAGGATATGGAAGAACCCTAAACCCACGAACCGCAGGGCCGCCTGGTACCAACGGGGATCGAGCTCGACGAGCCCAGGATTCCCGGTGAACTGATAGAGCCGTTCCTCGCTACCCGGTAGGTCGAATCGCAGAACGGTGGCGGTGGTGAGACCGAGATGCGCGAGCTCGGAGAAGATGGAGAATCGCGAGTCGGCTGACTGGATTGGATAGTCCAGCACCACATCCATCATCGCCTGCTGCCACACAAGGTCCGTGGTCGCTGGGAGCGGAGGACTCAGAATATTCGCAAGGGCACCGTCGAATGAGGTGAACGACCGATCTGACGGGAGTGAAACTCGGGTGGCCAAGATCTCCACACCGGTGATCGGTTGGTCATTTTCGAACAACTGGATGTAATCCGCGAGCCAAAGGACTGCTGCGTCCCTGAGGAATGGGTCCGCCGCCTCGATATTGAGGTAGCCCGGGCCCCGAAGAGGGAATTGGATGTCACGCATCGAGCCGAGAGGCACCCGAATCAGCATCCTCAGCAGGTTGCCCTCAGCCCTGATGTAGCTCTGCACCGTCACATTGGCTGGAATCTCATGCGCTGTCGAGAAGGACGGTAGCGCGAGGACCGCAAGCGCTGGGAGGCCGGCAGTAAGGATCTGGCGAAGGATTCGGCTGGTCTTGCTGGTCATCTGACCTGGCTTATCTCGCCAAGCTCCGGAAGTACTCTTCGACGAGATCCTGGTACCCCTCGGGGACATCCCCAGAGCCGGCAACCATCGGCCCCTCACGGTCAGCGGTCGCGAAGTGTCGGCGCACTTCGAAATCGAGTGCTCGTAGACTCTCGATCAACCCCTGTTGGAGCTCGGCGAGGGCTCGCGAATTGCCGTAGATGCCCAGGGCCTCGAGGTCCCGGAATCGTTCGATGACCCCCAGGAGGTTGTCTAGGCTCTCTGCAGAGACGCCAGCCTGCTCAAGTTGTTCCCTTAGCTCTTCTGCCTGCAAACGGCGCTCTGCCGCCTCCCTGCTGAGCTGGCGTGCCACACCGGAATCAAACCAGCTTCCGCCACCGCCGTTTGAGTTACCCCCGGCCTGATTCGGGCCACCACCCTGTTGTTGTCCGCCCTGAGATTGGCCCCCCGATTGGGGACCGCCTTGCTGGCCTCCCGCCTGCTGACCGCCCTGAGGTTGGCCGTCTTGCTGTTGACCCCCCTGCTCCTGGCCCCCTTGTTGCTCTCCGGCCTGTTCTTGACCCTCCATCGCCTGGCGGGCCCTCTCTTCCATGGACTCGGCCGCCTGAACCAGTTCCCGCGTTCGCTCCGCAAGCTCTGCCGCTCGATCCTGAGCGTCCGGGTCGAGCGCACCGGCGGCAGTCTGAACTTGGTCGTTCAACTCCTCCATCAGCTCCGAGATCTGCGCCTCGAATTCCTCAGCCTGCTCCTGCCTCGAGGATGCTACCAGACCACGAGAGAAATCCACTCGGTCTGGCAATTGACCGTCTCGAATCGCGGAAGCGGCCTCTCTGAATCCGCGTTCAGCCCGTGGGTCGTCCGTCGCTTCGTCAGCCAGACGGTTTAGGTCCGTCTCGAGGTTCTCAAGCTCCTGTATCAGTTGTTCCTTCTGCTCGAGAATGGGGGGGAGCGCTTCAGAGCGCCCCGTCAGCTCCTCTGGCAAGTCCTGGACGGCCTCCTCGATCTCTCTCTGCCGATCCAACGCGCGCCGCGCCTGGTCGACCGCATCTCCTGCGTCGCTGTTCAGCCGATTGGCCTGGTCACGCTCTAAGAGCCTCCGGGCATCCTCGAGAGCCTCTTGGGCTGCACTCGCTTGGCCCACCCCTTCCTGGTTCCTGGCAGTGGCGGACCGACGCATCGCATTTGCCGCTTCCTGTAACTCTCTGGCCGTTTCGGCCAGCTCGGGAGACGAGTATTCTCGCGAAAGTCTTTCCAGCTCTCTGGCTAGCTCCTCGGCCTCCTCCGCGAGCCGTCTTTGGCTTTCTCCCCCAGCTCCGGCGGCTCCAGGGGGCAGTCGCTCTGCCACCCGCTGCAATCGCTCCTGCTCCTGCTCCTGTCGACGGGCTAGCTCCCTCAGCCGCTCGAGCGCCTGATTCATCTCCTGATCCATCTGCTGCCGCTCACCCTGCTGCAGCTCCTCGTACTGGTTGCGGAGGCGATCCATCTCGAGGTCGAAAAAGTCCGCGAGGTCCTCTCTGATCTCCGCTCCGCTGGCGCCCCCCCCGCCCCCGCCCTGATTCTGCTGTTGGGCGAGCTGAATCTCCCTGAACACGGCCTCTGCTCGCAGAAGGTGCTGGAGCGCTCTTTGCTCGGGGGAGAGGGCGTCCGAGGTTTCGCCCCTTTCGAGCTCGACCAGCGCCGATTCCATTTCCGCGCTGGCCAAGGGAAGCTCCTCTGCGACCTGTCGCATCTCCTCGGGGGCTCGCGCAAGTCGGCCCTGCAGCTCGGCAAGGAAAGCGTTGACCTCATCGCGAAGACTGGCTTGCGAGAGTGAGATCGTAGCGATGTCCTCCCCGACCAGTTCCGGGGAGATCAGCCGCCAGTCGCGCCCCACGTTGAAGGTGGCCGTAACGATCTCTCGCTGCCGTTCCGAGAACTGGCCCGCCATGGGATCCCCGCCGCCTCCGCCGCCCCCACCCCCACCCCCACCACCCTGCTCTGCTTGCCGGAAGTCCTGCGAGAAAGGACGGACCTCGATGAAGAAAAGATCCGTGCGAGCCTCCCGTTCTTCACTGTCGGGACCACTGTCGAGGGCACGGACGTGGTAGGCAACAAGATCTCCGGGCTCAAGCTCGAACTCTTCCAGGAAGAAGGTGTGCCCAGCGGACACGTCTGTCAGCCTGGACTCTGAACCCTCCAGCAAGGAGATCGTCTGCTCGTCTCCGCCGTTCACCGAGTAGATAAGCTCCAGGGCATCGACCGCATAGTCGTCGGAAGCCTGAGCCTCGATATAGACCTCCTCTACGGAAGTCACCCTGACGTCGCGGGCGGGCCGTTCGAGAGCGACGATCGGGGGAAGATCGGCGACGATGTCAATCAGATGGTCGGGGCTGCCCCGGTGCGCCGCCCCATCCGAATCGTCCAGGTCAACACGATAGAAGCCGGGTTGATCTGCTTGAAACTGGCCATGAAGCACTCCGGCCTCGTCTAGCGTCATCGCAACGTCCCCCAAGCCCTCCAATACGATCCTCCCCGATGGAACAGTGATCGTCGGGTGCGCCCTCACCACAACCCTCGTCCCAGGAAGCACGAAGATGTCGCCGCCCGATTCGATGGTCTCGGGCGCCAGGCCCGTGTAGGCTGGGTGATGCAGCTCGAGTTCGAGACGCGAAACGTACGGCACATCAACCACGTCGATACGGTAGGTGCCGGACCGGATTCCCTGCGCCTCGGCGAAATACTCCATCGGCTCGTCGACGCGGAAAAGCATGAACTCATGATCGCCCACCTCTTCGTCCTGGACGATCATCGGCCAACGATCCCATTCCGCGGCTTCCCCAGTGAGGAAAGCGATCTCGACCTCGTCCGCGGCGAAGCCATCGAGCCGAGCAGAAATCTGGAGCTCGGCGCCACGGGCGAGTAGCGTATCGCCCGGAAAGAGGTGTATAGCGAGCGGACTCGGGGTTTCGACGGCCGTCCAGGGGCGCACGAGGTCAGGCACGGATTGCCGAAGTCCCATCGGGTCAGCGAGCAGGAGAAGCGAGAGCACGACCGCGAGTCCGGCAGTCGACCAAGACAGCCGCTTAAGGGGCTCCCGATCCACCCGGCGGCCACCTTCGATGTCGCGTGCCTTCAACACGGCCGACCGGATTAGGCCCCTAAGCAGCTCTTCACCTCGAGGGTCGGGCTCCTCGTCCATGGTTCCGACGGCGGTGAGGATCTCGGCCCTGAGTTCGGGCTGGTGCTCTTCGAGATAAAGGGCGACCTGAAGATCGCTGACCTGCCGCACCATTGGGCGCAGAAGCGTGAAGAAGGCGACAGCCCCGGCGCCAAAGTAGAGCACCACCGCGATTGCCGTCGCGCTGGCAGGACCCCCGGTCCAGTGATCTACCAAGAGCCTGACCATCAAGAGCGCAGCAAAGATCGCTAGCGTCGAAAACAGGAGTCCCCGAAGGACGTTGCGTGTCCGCCAACGTCGTCGGACCGTACGTACCACGGTCCGGAGCTCCCTCCTCTCGCTCCCCGCGAATTGCTTCATGCTCGCCGGACTCCCGGTGTTAAGCTTCCGGATCCCCAACCCTAGGGTAGTTTTATCCGACCTGCTTCGCCAGCGGCTTCAACCGCCCCGCGAGTATCGTCTCGCCGAGGAGGAGTAGAATTGCACCGAGGAGGAGGAATCGCCACGCGCCTTGCCTCCTCTCTCCCTCCTCTAGGACGGTTCTCGCATCGGTTCCCTCACTAAGATCACCCGCAAGCGCGTTCTGTGCCACGCCGGTTTCCGGCTCCGTGGCCGAGCCTGGGGCGACGGCCAGCATCAGTTCTTCAGGATCGATGCGGGCCGGATCGGCCTCCCGAACATCGGCATTAACGGCGAGGACCCACTCAGCCGTGCTCCCCTCTCCAGGTAGGCGGACCTCATAAAACCCGGGTGAGGAGAGCTGCAGTAGCTCGCCATCGCGGCTCGTCAGGTCGAGAGGGGCACCGTCCGGACCCACCAGGAGGGCCAAAACCGGCTGTCCGGCGTTGGGTCCCGTCGTGGGCTCATCCACGAGATCGGCCCCTTCGGTGATGACACCTGCCTCGATGAGCACGAACCGTGAGTCCAACGGCTGTCCGACCGTGAAATAGGGAACACTCTCCCTACTTGCCCCCGCGAACTGTACAACCTCTCGCACGACCGGAAGGAATACGGGATGGAGCGGAAAATCGCTCCACTCGGTGTCCAGTGTCGACGTCCACAGAAGGACTCGTCCCGCCCCGACCGTCCTCTGAGCTAGTGCGGGGGAGCCGTCGTCGAATCTTGCGAGCACCCGAGGTCGATCCTCATCCGTGCCAGGCGCCGTTTCCGTCGAAGGCGGCTGTGCCGCGTCCGGAAGATCCAGTTGCCAATATCGGAAGAAACGAGGCGCGCCTAGCCCACCTCCTCCAGCGCCCCTAAAAAGCGTGAATATCGGATGGTCCTGATCGACTTGAGCCAGACTCGCACCCCGAGTGGGATCCCGCTCGATGAGTTCGCCGGGGCGGGCCGGGAGAAAGGTGTTCCAGGACGAGCTCCATTCCTCCGGCGCACTGTCCGGGCCGGTGACTACCAGGAGTCCGCCCCCCTCGGTGACATGACTCTGAAGCGCATTCGCAGAAGCCCCAGATGGGAGAGGAACGTCATTGAGGACAACCAGATCAACACCGCGAAGCTCCGTAGTCGAAAACGCGGCGGTTCTCTGGGTTTCTACCTGCACCGGTGCCCCACCCGGGACCGTCAGAGCGCTTCGCAAATACGGCGCCGTGTCGAGCCCACTCTCTCCCGGCCCTTCTACCAAGAGAACAGACAAGATTTCGCTGGGAGAAACGACGAACCGGAATGGCTCCCCGGCGTCTCCGGACGCTGGTTCGAGACTGACGCTGCCCTGCACGCCCTCTTCCGGCAGCGTAATCAAGGAGAAACTGACGGACACCGCGCCTTCGGACGCCATCTCGACCGACTGACTTTCGGTTTCCTGGCCATCGAGCCGTAGTATCACCTCGGCCCGAGACGGGGCCTGTTCTCCCTGCCGGACGACCCTCGCCACCGCGCGAACCCGCTGCCGACCCTCTGTGAACGTGTGTTCGAGAGTGACATCCGAGACGATCATGGAACCGAGGCCATCATCTCCAACATCGGCGGTGACGAGGACCGTACCCTCTGGGAGAGGATCGCGCGGGCCGTCCTCCCAACCCCTCCGTTGGAAATCCGATATAAGGATAAGCTCTCGCCGAGTCCGATCCGATGCCTGCAGGATGCCTCCTGCGGCCTGGAGGCCAGCGCCGATCTGAGTGCCTCCCCAACCTGGCCGAATCGTGTCCACAGCGGTGCTGACCCGCCCCGGGTCGAGTGTCGGTTCCACGAGCACGGTGCCTACTCCATCGAATACGACGAGGGAGGCGCGGTCGGGCGTGACCAGCTCACTCAGTATCGATCGAGCCTCGTCTACGGCTCTCTCCCACCGTTCGCCCCTCTCCATACTCCAGGATCGGTCCATGACGATGACAACCTCTCTGAGCGCGTCCTGGACGAGCCCGTCCTCCTCTGCCCCGAGCTGAAGTACCGGCCGAGCGAAGGCGGCAACCACCAGGATCAATGCGCCGATCCTCATGAGGAGGAGAGGCCAATCCCGGATCGACCTTCTGCGGACCGACTGAACGGGAAGCTGCCTCAAGAACATCAACGACGGGAACTCGATGATTTTCCCGCGATACCGGCGCACCAGATGGATGATGATCGGCACCGCCACCGCGAGGAGTCCCGCGAGGAACAGGGGTGTCAGGAAAGAGAGGCCCATCTGCCGGTCCTCATACGCTCACCACGCGCGAGCAGATAGTGGAACAAAGCCTGATCGAGAGGTTGCGATGTGTCGATCAGGACATGATCGGCGCCGGCGCTCGTGAGTACTCGGCCGATCGCCTCCACATGAGCTGTCAGCAACTTCTGATACTCCTCCTGAATGTCTTCGGGAGCCATCGGAAGGATCTCTTCAGTCTCCATATCCTCGAGAGTAAGCTTCCCCTTGTAGGGAAGGTCGCGCTCCGCGGGGTCGAGCACGTGGAACACCATCACGTCGCTGCCCATCTCTCGGAGCTGATTCAGGGGGCGGCGGAGCTCTTCTGGATCGACGTAGAGGTCACTGATGAGTGCGACCAATCCCTTCTTTCCCTTCCGACTCATGGCATCCTGCAAGGCAGGACCCAGCTGCCCCCGGCGCTCCGGCTTGGCTCGATCAATTGCGAGAAGTACGAGTTCGAGGTGTCGAGCCGAGCAAGGCACCACCTCCCGGACCTCGGAATCGAAGGTCAGGATTCCGACCCGATCACCTTGCTTGCGTGTCAGAAACGACAAGCTGGCAGCGAGGAAACGCGCGTAGTCGAATTTTGAGAGCTTCTCGTCTCCGAAGGCCATCGAGTGGGATGTGTCCAACAGCACCGTGAAGTTCGTGTTCGTTTCAGCCTCGAACTCCTTCACGTAGTACCGATCGGAACGAGCGAAGGCCTTCCAATCGACGCGTCGCGGATCGTCTCCGGGAGAGTAGGGCCGGTGCTCCGCGAAGTCCACGGATTGCCCGTAGAAGGGAGAGCGGTGTAGCCCATGAAGAAATCCTTCGACGACGCCACGGGCCACTAACTCCAGATTCCCGATCCTCTGCAGGATGACAGGGTCGAGAAACTGAGCGCCCGGCCCTACCCGACCGTGGCTCCATGCGTGGTGTCCGGGCATCGCTAACGCCTACATGCCCGATTTCGGGGTCGGGATGGTCTCGAGGAGCTGATCCACGAGCCGGTCGGTCGTAACCCCCTCCGACTGCGCCTGGAAGTTGGCCAGGATACGATGCCGGAGAACTGGGTGCGCGAGCGCACGAATGTCCTCAAAATCCACCGCGAAGCGGCCACGCGTGAGCGCCCTCGCCTTTCCGCCCAGAACGAGATACTGCGCAGCCCGCACACTAGCCCCGTATGCGACCCAATTCCGCACGAAGTCGCGCGTTCCATTGGCTTCGGGCCGCGTGGCCCGAACAATGCCGAGCGCATATCGCGCAACGGACTCAGAGACCGGCACCCGGCGCACAAGGTGCTGGAACGAGAGAAGATCCTCCCTCGACACGACGCTTGTGGGTGCCTCCTTCTCCACCCCAGTCGTCTCTCTTACTACGCTCAGCTCGTCCTCCTCGGGAAGATGCTCGATCACGATCTCGAACATGAACCGATCTAGCTGTGCTTCGGGCAGAGGATAGGTTCCTTCGAGCTCGATAGGGTTCTGCGTGGCGAAGACGAAGAACGGTTCCTCGAGCTTGAAGGTCTCTCCTTGGACCGTCACGCTGTGCTCCTGCATCGCCTCGAGGAGCGCCGATTGGGTCTTTGGGGGGGTTCGATTGATCTCATCCGCAAGGACGATATTCGTGAAGATCGGCCCGGGGCGGAAGATCAACTCCCTCTTTCCGGTTGAAATGTCCTCTTCGAGGATCTCGGTACCCGTGATGTCCGAGGGCATTAGGTCCGGCGTGAACTGAATGCGATTAAAATTCAGATCTAACGCCTGAGCCATGAGCTGGATGATCATCGTCTTCGCGAGCCCAGGGACACCCAGAATGAGGCTGTTCCCGCCGACGTAGAGCGAGAGGAGCACTTCTTCGAGAACTCCCTGCTGTCCTACGATCTGTTTTCCAACTTCCGCCAGGATCGCCTCGCGACTCGAACGCATCTTATCCGCCAAGTCGACGTCGGTCTGCCTTTCGACGCCGATTTCTTCCGTCTTCACCGAATCCACGACTCCTCCTGGGTCAGTCTCGTTCCTTGATGGGTGCGGAGAGCGGTCGATCCGAACTCCTTGTCCTCATCCGACTCCGCCTCACGGGCCGTTTACGCCGCTAGCCTCGAGGATCCTGAGCAACAATTCCTGCGCCTCCGGGAACAACGGGGCCAGCTCGAGAGCGTCAAGCACACTCCGACGCGCATCGTCGAGTTCGCCCGCTCGAAACTGAGCGTCTGCTAGCTCGTAGAGGGCTCCGGTACGGTCGACCGGGTCCAGGTCCAGCACGACCCCACGCTCTCGCACTTCCCTTGTCGGTTCGTTCAGGTCCTGGTACAGATCCGCAAGTCGCTCGTGTACTGGGATCTCGAAAGGGTACACCTGGATACCGTTTTCAAGGGCCAGCGCCGCTCCTGCCAAGTCGCCCTGCTCTTGGCGCAGGTCTGCCAAGGTGAGAGTTCCCTCGTAATCCTCTGCAACGATCGAAAGATGTGCTTCGAGGGCTTCGGTGGCTCCGACCACGTCCCCTCTCTCCTCTCGGAGGCTAGCCAAGATCCGATTTGGCCCTCGGGGATCCGGGTTCTCCGGGAAAATGTCTCGCGCCTCTGCCAGCTGCTCGGTGGCCTCATCGAATCGCTCATCCTCGATCAGGATGCGCGCGAGTGCAAGGCGCGCCTCCAAATCTCGAGGGGATTGCTCGATTCTCTCGCGCAACCAGGCGGGGTCCGAACGATTGTCCTGCTCTGTTCCCCTAAGCTCCAAGGCGGCTTCAGCGGCTTCGAAGGCTCCGATGTATCGCCCCCTGAGCCAACCATCGAACTGGCTGTCGAATGCCTCTAAGTCAAGGCCAAGCTCCCGCTCCAACACCCGGGTTTGCGACAGTCCTTCCCCATAGCCCTCGAGCATCCCGCGTATCCCATCGAAGCCCCATTCGGACTCGATCCACTCCGACACCAAGGATCCGAGGGTGTAGGCAAACCCGACTTCTTCGGGAAACCGCGGACGCACGAAACTCTGGCTGAGCTCGCTCGGTGCGCGAAGACGGTCTTCGAGATAGGCGGCGAAGAACGGTAGCCCTGGGCGGGACCCCCAGCCGGGTCCCGCTAGCCGCTCCTCGTGCACCGCCAAACCCTCGCTGAGCCATCGTGGCACGTGATGCTTGGTCATCCCCAAGTGCACGACGTGGGCCATCTCGTGCCACAAGGTGGAAGCCCAGTGATAGCCTCCAGGGCCTCGCGCCGCAGGCGAATCCATTGCGACAACGTTGCCGAAGGCGACCCCCAGGGCTCCGAGGCCCGCGAGGCCCACGGTCCGCACTGAGAAATCGGCGCTTCGACGAAAAGCTTCGATTCGGATGGGAGTTATGGGTTGGTAGCCGTATCGAGCGGAGAGCGACGAATAGGCCCGCTCGCCGATCTCTAGCAAGTAGGTGGACAGAGCGCCGCCGTCCTCGGGATCGACAAAAACCGAAATCCGCTCCGACTGCGCCCCTTCGAATCCGTCCATGACATCGAGGAGGTCGAGCGTGTTCTTGAACCACAGGTTGTAGGGATCGCCCTCGAAGGCAATCTCGAGATTCCTTCGCCCGTCTACCATCTCTCCGGTTCTGAGCTGGTTTAATCCCTTTGCGCCATAGGCACCCCAAGCCAGAGAATCGAGGCGGATCCCTCGATCCGCGAACTCCGCGGCCTCGGCATAGAACCGGCGTGTCGACACGAGATCCGACACGGTCAGGAAGTACGCTGCGTCCTGCGCGTTGAGCTCGAGTGCCCTAGCGGTAAGCTCCTCGAATTCATCGGTGAGGCCCTCGAGATACCGGGCTGCGGCGAGTACGCCGAGTGCTTCGCTCGAGGATGGATCGACTTCCAGAGCTGCAACGAGATCCTCTTCCGCGCCTTCCGCGTCCTCTCCCGCAAGCCGGATGCGGGCGCGAAGCACCCTCGCTGGAACGAGTCCGGGATTGACCTCGAGGGCACGGTCGGCAAACTCTCCGGCCTGGGCCGATCCTTCAACCTGTGCAGCCAGCGCCATTCCAAGAAGCGCGCGCGGGTCGCTCGAGCGGCGGCTGAGTACCTCACCGAAGGCCTCCCTGGCGTCTGCTGTCTGGTACGTGCGAACGAATAACATCCCGATCCCCAAGTGGGCTTCGAGGTTGTCGGGATCCGCCGCCAACGCCTCATCGTACGTTCGAAGGGCATCTTGAAGGAGCGCGGAGTCGGTAATCTCGAGCTGACGAACCGCGCCCGCGACTGCGAGGAGCTCACGTGTATCGAGGGACGCGGCCCGGTTGTACACGTCGACAAAGCCGTCGAATACCGCGAGAGCAGCCGCTTGCTCCCCCGTACGGAGGAGCAGCTCGCCGCGGTGGAGGCGGGCTAACAAGGCCTCACCGCCTGTTCCTCGCTCCTCCACCTCCGCGAAACTCTGGAGCGCCTCGTCGAGGCGGCCGGTGTCCCTGTAGAGTCGTCCGAGCAGCAGGGCCAATCGCGAGTCCCCCGAATGCTCATCGACTCCTTCCCGCAGCCGGGCTTCGGCCTCTTCGAAACGGCCGACTTGCATCAGCAAGTCGGTGAGCTCAGCGAGCATCTCCGGTGCGGGTGGGGCACCCACGCGGTCTTCGAGAAGCTCGATCGCCTGGTCGTATTCACCCTCCCGAAGGAGTGAGTCCAGCTCACCGGGTGCTTGCGCGCGGGCACCATCGCTTCCCATGCAGCCCACGAGGAAGAACGCCAAGAGAAGGACGGGAACCCGGCAGCCATGAGGTCGGGTCACAAACCCTCCTCCAATTCGCGAATTTGACTTCCAGTACGAGCGAGCTCCAACAGGAGAGGCTCAAGGGCTTCCCTGTATGCTTGCGGCCCCATTGCCCCCTCGCGCTGTCCGAGAAGCGCTACTTCCTCTTCGAGCCGAGCTTGTTCCGCGTAGAGGGCTCTTAGCTGCTCTGCGGTCGCGCCGTCACCAGCGATCACCGTCGGGACAGCACTCTGAAGGAAGAAACGGGCCGCAAGCAGTCCGACGCCCTCCTCGGCACTTGGCTCTTCGGAACCCGACCCTTGCAGGCGGTCCTCCAATAACGCCGTCTCAGAGGCGATGAGGCCGCGGTCGTCGTAGTATCGATCCGTCTCGAGCCGAGCGTACTCGAACGCCTCGAGAAGGGAAACGCGCCCGTCACGATCGACGTCGGACCCTTCTCCCCCAAATGCTTCGACGAAGTAGCGACCGAAGAGCGCTGCGTTACGCTGCCGCGAGCTGCGGGTGGCGGTGACCACGATGCGTCCCTCTCCAGCAATGACGGGGATGAAATCGCCGCTTCCGCTTGCGACGTTCACGAGGGCGACGGTCCGGGGAGCGAGTCCCTCTAGGAGCAAGGCGTACTCCGAGGCGCGGAGGCTGCGGCCAGGGATGCTCACTCGGGACTCCGGACCTGATCCGCCTCCGTGCCCGATCAGAAGGACCAAAATCCGATCCTCGGCCGAACTGCCTTCCGCGAAGCCTTGGATTGCCCCTTCGACCTCCTCGCGGGTCGAACGTGCTCGGATCCGACCAGGCGCAACGTCAGGATCCTCCGCGAGGAAAACGATATTCTCGGTTCGGACGCCAGCCGACTGCGCAGCGTCCGCCATCTCCAAGCCCCACTCAACGAATTGCTGAGCGTACTCAGGGTCTCCGCCCAGCCCAGAAATGATCAGGAGGTGGGTCTCCTGGGCTTCGATGGACGACTCTATGCAAAGCAGAGCCGGGACCAGCATCACAGCTGAGGGGATCACCCTCACGCGAGGCCTCGCCGCCGCCGCACGACCCACTCTGCAAACAGGAGCGCCATAAGGAGATAGAAGAAGATCGGGAGGTCCCAAAGATCCCTCTCCTCCTGTACAACCGTGCCACGTTCGGTGTACCGGAGTGCCTCTGGCAGCCCCGATAACTGGTCCATCGTGTGGAACTCGCCCCCCGTCTCCGCCGCGATCCTCCTGAGGAGGTTGCCTCGCATAGCTCCACTCCGCAGCTCCTCGTCGAGCACTCCAGCCTCGATATGAAGCGGCGGCGATAGGAGCATTCGGTCTCCGTCGAGCGCGTCGACTTCAACCTCGTAGGGGCCATCCACGGGTGGGAGGAAGGAACCGCGATATTCCCCGTCTCGATCCAGGTTCCACGTAAGCTCCAGCTCCTGCTCCGCTCCGAACGGGTCTGTGATCCTTGCCGTCACCTGTGCATCGTTGATGGGGACGTACTCCTCGCTCGCGACTCTCGCGATGAGCTCGACGGGTTGGGCCGGCGCCACCCGAGTACTGGCGGCGGTCAACTCGAGAGGCTCCGGGACGTCCTGGACCAACCACCGGAGCACTTGGCGCCAAAAACGCTCGTGGGTCTGGTCTTCCAGAGAGATGTCACTGTGCATCTGCCAGAGCCAGGTATCATGAACGGCGAGCATAGCTGAGATTCCCGCGCCGTATCGCTGGAAGGCGAAAACGGGACGCGGTTCATCGCCATACCCGGGGTTGGCTCGGGTCCCGAAGATCTGCTCGACGTTTCCCTCTAGGAGCACCGTTGCTCCCGGGCGTGGGTCTCCGACGAGGTTCACCGTCGTAAGCGCAGGCAAGTCTCCCCACTGCGTAAGAGTCGAGGCCGTCGAATCGGACGAAGCTTCGCTCTCTAGCCTTCCGGGGCGCGACACCTCATCCTCACCGGCCGATGCCGGCTCGCCTCCCAGTCTAAGTGCCGGGTGAATCGCACCACTGCGCGTGGGCATCAGTTTCACATTTGCCCAGAAATCCTCCACGCCCTCTCCACCACCAAGCGGAGCCTCGATCTCCACGGGGAAGAGTGGTGCGAGTGCCGTTCCCGCGAAGCCTCCCTCAGCGAGGGAAGCCGGGCCACCCAGCACGAGCAGACCGCCACCTCTGCGGTCCACGAAATCGACGATCATCCGCAACTGGTCGGGCGAGAACGAGCTCGCCTCGACGCTTCCCAGGATGAGCGCACGGTAGTCGAAGAGCTCCTCGCGAGTGGTCGGGAATCCGCCAGTCAGCTCATCTCCCGAGTCTACATCCAGCCTCACATATCGGTCCTCCCCGGTGCGTTGAAGGACGACGACCTGAAGATTCTCATCGGCTCGGACCGCCTGCCGGAGGAAGCCGACCTCGAATCGTGGCTGTCCCTCGTAGTAGAGGATTTTCTCACGCCCGTCGCGCACCTCGACGTGGGTGTCTCGAAAGTTGTTCTCTTCTACAACTTCGCCGTCTTGCGCGGGCACCCTAACGCGCAGATTCCGGACCCCTGGGCCATCCAGGCTGAACGGAATGCGGAGAGTTGCGCTCCCGTTTCCGCCGCTGAGCTCCACGTCCTGCGTGGCCAGGATCGTCCCGCTCTCCTCCAGATTGACGGAGACGGTCACTCCCGCAAGCCCTGTGTGGCTCACCACGACGTCGGCCATCACGGTCGAGCCTTGCGTCACGGTCCGGGGGATGTCGATGCGTTCAATCCGGACGTCAGGGTCCAACCGTTCCCGACCCAGTCCCACGGTATAGACCGGAATACCTTCAGCTCGGAGTCCAAGTAGAGAGTCTTCTAAGGCATCAGGGTCTTGATCACCCCCGTCGGAAACGAGCACGATGCCTGACAGCGGAAGTGTCGCCAACTCCTGTCTCACGAAATCGAGGGCGGGGCCGAGCAGCGAACGATTTCCTTCCGACCCAAGCTCGTTCGAATCGCGGAGACGCTCGGTCAGAGCCGAGAAGCGGAAATGGCGTACCATGAATCGCTCCTGGATGTCACCAAGTAGCGAGCTTTCCTGCTCCGCGAAGGTCTCCTGAGCGACGGCTCCACGTGGGCGGTCATTCTCATCCGGAATTCCCATGCTGCGAGAATCATCGATGAGGATTGCAACGACGTTTTGTTGGGGAACTGCGGTCGAGAGAACCAGCGTCGGTCTCAACAGACAGATCATGAGCACCGCAATGCCAGTGGCGCGGAGAATCGCGAGAGTCCAAGTCACAGACGCTGTGGTGCGTGCCTGTCCCCACCGGTAGCTCCAAAGCACCAGCCCGGCACCCAGAAGGAACATCCCACCGAGAAGGAGGGGTGACCACGATCCGCTCCAAACGATGTCCCCTCGCTCGTAAGCGACCTGTGGGTACTTGAAGAGATACTCGAAAATCGTGTCAGACATCTGAGGCGTCGCTTACGAGTCAGCAGTGATGATGTGATCTCGCCGGTTGCGTGTGGTCATTCAGATCGTGGCGGTGCACCTATGCCGAGTGCAACCCCCCCAACTCTGATTCTACACGAGTCTGCCCTCAGTGGGTCATCGTCCAGATCAAAATATTGATGCCCAACGCATACGCATCCGGCGAGAACTGTGCGAAGAACGCATAGTCCTCTCCCTCCCGTTCCCAACCGTCCGCAATGTCAGTGTTATGACTCATCAGGACGAGGATACGACCCGTTTCGTCGCGAATCGCCCGAAGGCGGGGTGTGGCGCTTCGGGCGCCCAGCTCTGACGTTCGCCCGCCGCTCTGTCGCCAATACTGAATTGAGGGGATCTGAGGGATCGTCTCTACCTGGTATACGATAGAGAAGAGCGGATGTTCGAGTGAGAGATCTTCGATCTGGAATTCTGGGAAGACGCGAGTGATTTGGCTCATCCAGTGCGACCAAGCGGGACTGCCCCAAAAATCATCGGCCCAAAGAAAGCCTCCCTTGAGGACGTATTCTCTGAGATTCGCGACCTCCTCTTCGCTGAAGGTCGCGGTCCCGACATCAGAGGAGAACAAGAACGGACACTGAAAGAGCTCCGGGTCAGTCGCGCGGAGAACTGCAAAGCCTGGGCGCCCGTCGAGCCATCCGCTAATCGGAGTCGGCGTTAGCTGAGACAGCCGCGTCGTAAGGTTCCTGTCTCCATTCGGATAGTCGGTTCTCCAGCCCTGACCTCGCTGCTCCCTTCTGGTACGAACGTACCGAAGTCGACAGAAGGTGAATCCGCCTGGAATTTCCGGAAGAAGTCGCGCTCGCGGCGCCATCACCCGAACCTCGCCGATGGTGACCGAGGAGGTTTGCGCCACCGCGGCTGCCGGGATAAGCAGGACGGTGCCAAGGGCCAATCCCAGCAGCGCGCTGATCGGGGTCGGTCGGCGTCGAACGGATGTCTCTGTGCTCATGACGCCAAGCTACCGGAACGGCTTCCGGAGAGCCAACGGCACTGGGTGGGAGCTGAACCACCCGTAACGGGGAACGGCGGCGTCTCAGGCGTCCGGGTCAAGGATGTCGTCGACTCGGGCCATCACGTCCTCCAAGTGCAGGCCGGTCAGTCCGTCGGCGGATGTTGCGTATCCGTTCTCGGCGGCTTGGCCGATGGCCCGAAGCTCTCCTCGGACGACGGGCGCAATATCCGAGGCGCGGGCCTCGTCGTTCTCTAGTAGAGCTTCCGCACGGTCCAGATATCCCCTTTGTAGATTCCGCCGGAAGGCGTCGATCGAGGAGTTGTTGTCGAGTTCCGCCCAGACCGAGGCACGAAGGTCTGCCAGCATCTCCTGAAGACTGTAAGCCTCGGGGCCGTCGAGGGCCTCTTGCTCGATGAGGCGTTTCATGCGGTTCACGTTGAGTACGCCCGCCAAAGCCGCAAGCTGTAGCTCCCTGATCCTGTCAGGAATCCCCGACCCGTCGATCCTGTAGAGAACCTCTGGATCGAACATCCACTCAGGCGTCTGGAATACTTGCCGGTCCAGATAGTCGACCGCGTCCTTCTGTTGGTGTGACGGGCTGGGCGTGTAAGGGCGGCCCTCCTGGCCTTGGGCCCGCCGAGTCCAGTCGACGCCACCTACAAGCAGCGTGACGTGGCCGACATATTCGCTCCACTGATCGACGAGCTCCCCGTACAGTTCCTCGACTTGGTCGTAGTTTTCTCCCTCTTCGAAGGTCCACTCCAGGAGGTTTGCCATGATCCTCTTCAGGTTGGCAACACCGAGGTCCGACGCCCGCACCGGGTCATTACCGAGTGCCTCTCTTGTGGACCCAGGGTCCATATTGCTCAGGTCCCCGAACCGGTACATAGGGTCGTCACCATGCCCCACGACCCATTCTGCACGGGTTTTCTCGATCTCCTCTTCCCCAACCGCATCGGGGAACCACCGGTAACCCCACTCGATCGCCCACCGGTCATAGGGCCCGATCCTCGGGATGAAACAAGTGTCGTCTCCAGGCTGGGCGACGTAGTTGAATCGCGCGTAGTCCATGATGGAGGAAGAAGTCCCGTTCTCGCATACCCACTGCGTCCTGAGGGACTCGACAGGAACGGAGGAGTGTCCCTTCATGTTGTGACGAAGCCCCAGGGTGTGACCCACCTCGTGCGCCGCGACGTTTCGAATTAACGCACCCATCACCTCATCATCGAACTCCACTGACCTGGCCTCGGCGTTCGCCGCCGCCGTCTGAACGAAATACCACTTCCTGACGAGGTTCATGACGTTGTGATGCCACTGGATATGCGTTCCCAGGATCTCTCCCGTCCGTGGATCGAAGAACCTCGGACCACTCGCATTCTCGACCGCGGAAGCGATGTATCGGATCATCGAGTACGTTGCGTCGTCAGGGTCGAAGTCGGGGTCTTCCTCCGGGGTCGGCGGATCTCTCGCAAGGATCGCGTTGCGGAACCCGGCCTGCTCGAACGCTTCTTGCCAGTCCTCGATTCCCTGCTTGAGGTATGGGCGCCACTTCGCAGGAGCCGCCGGATCGATGTAAAAGACGAT
Source organism: Longimicrobiales bacterium (assembly GCA_965215925.1). Classification (GTDB taxonomy): domain Bacteria; phylum Gemmatimonadota; class Gemmatimonadetes; order Longimicrobiales; family Gaopeijiaceae; genus JAAXGI01. The sequence goes on from CBDCEQ010000003.1 coordinate 1,843,073, forward strand.
CGGCTTGACGGGTTCGACCAGCTCACCCCGCTGATATGCTTGTGGATCCGTAGGCTCAAGACGCCAACGTTGGATGAATCGTCGTTCGATCAAGCGCTGCTCGTCGGCCCCGAAATCGTTTTGCCTGGCGGAAAATACCCAACTCGCTCATCCCAAAGCCTCGGCGCCAATAGATCGGTGGGGAGGAGCAAGAGCGAATGCCCCAGCTCCATTGAAACGGCGCCGCCGACGGCTTGCGCGGGCGCATCCCCTGCCGCGTAGGTCACCGTGCGGCGAATCTCCAGGTTCTCGGTAAAACTCTTGATGGACTCGATGAACGTCCTATCTCGACTCAGAGCTCGGATTCCGTACTCCTCCCGCCGGCTCCTTCGGGGGCCGATGATGGGTGCGTCGGTGGTGAAGAAGTCGGAGATGTCGATCACGACCGACGCGGAATCAGCGGGTTGTGTCTCTACGTCGAAGGCGAAGAGGATCGGCTCGAAGTTGGAGTTCTCAACGGCCTCGAAGATCGGTAGGGTATCGGCGGCGACGTTCCGATGCCCCACAAGTCGGAGGAGAACGCGTTTGGTTCTTCGCTCCCACCTCACGACTGCCATCGACTCTCGTTGGCCGCCAAACCCGATGTTGGTGGGCGTGCGGGTGATTCGGGTCTGGAGGAGGAACTCGCGACCCATCATTCCAAGCGGGATCTCGAAGAAGAAGTCTTCATTCACGCGGTGGACCGTGAAAACCCCTCCGTCCGATACAGCGGAAGGCGGAATCACCTCCTCGTAGGGTTTCATCCCTTCCTGCTCGTCCTCTGTCTGATCGTCCGTCGAGATCGTGTCCAACTCCACCGTCGCGGTGTCACCGTCCGGTGGGGGCGGCGCAGGGTCCTGAGCCCAAGCGGTAACAGGAAGGAAAAGCAGGAGGATCACGAATGCCGAGGTCGATCTCACGTCCGGTCCTCCTGAGAGGTTTCATGGCAAGGGGCTGCGGCGTCGCGATCCGCGACCGACCACCCCGCCTTTCCCGGTTCAATGTACACCGCGACCCTGCCCCAGGCGCCATAGGCGAGGGTCGAGGAACAACGGTTCGCTCGACCCGGGTGCGGGCTATCCACCGTTGCGTGCCACTTCCGGATGCCGAAGATTGCGGGCGGGCTCGCTGAAACCGGCCCTCATCCATCTCAACCCGGCAGAGACATGAGCCTCCACCCGTCGCGAGCAGTTCGCCTCCTACTCGCCCTTACCGTCCCACTCGTGAGCGTTGCCTGCGGCGAGGCAGTGCCCGTCGAGGAACCGGTGGCCGGAGTTGAGGTTGTGGATGTCGGTCTCCAGGCTCCCAGGGCGGTCATCCATGACGTGGCCGCCGACGTCTACCTCGTGTCCAACATGAATGGGGGTCCCCTCGATGAAGATGAGAATGGGTTCATCTCTCGCATCTCGCCCGAGGGAGAGGTGCTGGCTCTGAACTGGATCCCGAACGTCGGCTCTACCGACCGGTTCAATGCACCGAAGGGAATGGCCATTCGGGGGGATACTCTGTTCATCACGGACCTCGATTGCATCCATCTCGCTGAGCGAGAGAGTGGCGAGCTCATAGAAACCCGCTGCCTCGACGACGCAACATCGTTGAGTGGGATCGATGTAGCTCCCGAGGGCTCCGTATTCGTGACGGACAGCGGGTTCGATCTGGTAGACGGCCAAACAACGGCATCGTCGACTGACGGCGTATACCGACTCACCTTTCGAGCGAATCAGGCCGGAGCGACACTCGCGCAAAACCCGGATCTGAACCACCCGATCGGGCTCGCGGTGGGCTCGCGCGGGATTTTCGTGACGACTGCGGGTGGGGACCTCTTCAGATTCACGGCAGCCGGTGAACGCACAAGCGTCCTCACAACGGAGGGACAGGTCTACGAAGGCGTCGTCTTCGTCGCGGATGGTGGGTTCGCGTACTCCTCATCGACCAATTCTGCAGTGTATGTTGTCGATGGGACCGGGAGTGTCCGCACGCTCGCCACCGGCCTCGATTCCCCGGGTGACATCGGCTACGACTCCGACCGCGATCGCGTACTGGTTCCGCTCCTGCAGGAGAATCGCCTGATCTTCATCGATGTCCAGCCGGCTGGCCCCTGACCGGTGCAACGAATGTGGCATCAGGCGTCACGGCGTTTGGGTTTACTGGTCGTCGCCACCACCGCGAGCGGCTGCGCATCCCCAGGGATGGCCGGTTCCGGTCCGCATCGACAGCTCATCAACTCTTCGGACGGTGGAGGTTCTCCCTTCTACTCACTGGGGATTCGCACCGACAACTTGGTCTTTGTTTCAGGCGTCGTCGGTGGTTCCGAGAGCGGAGATATTCAGGAGGCAACTAGAAACGCATTGGATGGCACCCGAGAACGCGTTGAGGCAAGCGGAGCGACAATGGCTGACGTGGTCCAGTGCACCGTCTTTCTAACGGATATTCTTCAGTACACGGAAATGAACGAGGCCTATCACCAGTATTTCCCGTCGGACCCTCCAGCCCGCACCGCAATCGCGGTCGAGGCCGTCCCGGCATCGGGCCAGCTGGAGATCGCCTGCATCGCAGCGATCCCATAGGGTCCTAGCGAATCCGGCTACGGCCGAGCCCCTACCGGATCTGGTTCCCCGAGATCCAGACGCTGTGGATCGTGCGTGTGTTCAGGATATCATCCAGCGGGTTTTCTTCGAGAACGACGAGGTCCGCGTGTGCGCCAGTCTCTAGCGTACCCACGGTCCCATCCAGTCCCATGCACTCTGCAGCGCCACCGGTGGAGGCATGGATCGTCTCGGCCGCAGTGAGTCCGCCCTCCACCATCATCGCCATTTCGAGATGCTCGAAATATCCCTGGAAACGTCCGAAGGGCCCGGTGTCGGTTCCCATCGCGACGCCCACACCGCCGTCGTGCAACCGGCTCATGTTTTGCTGCGCCACAGGAAGGTGTTCTTTGAAGAACTCCGCCGCCGGACTCATCTGAGAGGATTGGAGTTCCGGAGTGATAAAGGTGGCCAGGTCTGCTGGTGCGGCTCCATCCAAGAAGAACGGATCGTCGAAGAAGTCGGGTCTCTCGGCGTATACGAAGGTGGATAGCTCACGGGTGAGGGTGGGGACCACGCACACGCCCGAGCCGCGCATCGCGTCGATGAGCGTCTGATCTACCGATTGGTCACGAACACTGTGGGCCACGAGGTCTCCACCGGCCTGGACCACCCCGATGGCGTCCTCTAGATCGACGACATGGATCGCGACGGGAAGGTCGTGTTCCTCGGCAGCCGTGATCACCTCTGTGTACACTTCTGGCGACATCTTCGGGCGTGTGTCCAGTCCGTCGTCGACGCGAATCTTTACCCAATCGACGTTCATGCTCGCGAGTTCGGCGACGGTGGAGCGGGCCTCCTCAGGTGACTCAGGATTGATCACTGGCCCAGACACCCAGATTCGGGCTCGATCGAGATCCGGGGTCGACTGCTCGTCACGCAACTGCCCGACCCCCGGCTCTTCGCCCAGACTCACAACGGTCGTGACTCCGTAGTGGGCGTATTGCTCCAGCTGGCTCAAGGCCGCGACCCGGTCGCCGTCAACGTGCCCGTGCGAATTGATGAATCCTGGCACGAGCCAGCGGCCTCCCAATTCGATGATCTCGGACCCGGACGGGATGTCCACGTCCCCTGCGGCCCCCACCCGCTCGATGACCCCGTCCCTCGCGAGAAGAACGCCGTCCTGAATCGGCCCGGCTCCTGTGCCATCAATGATCTGGGCCCCAACGAACGCCTGTAGGCCCTCCGCGGACGTAACGTCCTCAACGCCGCCCCCTTGAGAGCAAGCCGGGAGCACGAGGATCAGGAAGCTCAGAGCCCACACGGGTACGATCCTTCCCGCCCCGGGGCTATTCCGATGCGTGGCCTGAAGAAAGCGAGTCATGGGATGTCTGCTCCATCTCGGAAAGTGTATGCTCGGAACCACTGGCTCAGGAGCGCTTCGACCCGCTTGCCATTCGGTGTGAAACCTCGCGGGTCCCCACCTGCCCGACGTAGGTCCGACGGCCATTCCCACCAAAAGACACCGCGGATCCACTCTCGGCCCTCCATAGCTTCAATGACGGCTCGGTAGCTTCGCATCTGATCGGTGGGGCTGGGTTCTTCTGTCAGGTTTCCTTCCCACGGCCGGACCCAGGCGGCTCGCGTGCTCGCGAAACCTATTTCGGTGAAAACGACGGGCTTCGCGAAGCGGCGTTGAACCTTCTCGATTCGGTCAAGCATCGCCTCCGCACCTCGGCGAAGCACCGCGTCGGAGGCGTCGGGATCGTCGCTGAGTGGATAGTAGGCGTCCACTCCGAGGTAGTCAAAGACCTCCCAGAAGTCGACGGTCTCGAACTCGTCTCCCCAATTTGCGGCGTAAACAAGGGCGCCGGAATAGATCAGTCGGAGCCGCTCGACGAGTTCCTCCCATTCGCGCTCGTGGCCAACGGTGGCCTTAGAAAGTTCGACTCCCACGGAGAGGGCAGGCACGCCATGGATTTCAGCCATGATGGCATAGTGGAGGATCCACCGGCCGTAATATTCGAAAAATTGATCCCAATCGTCCGGCGAATTCATTGCAATTTCTCCCGGCCAACTGCCTCTCAACCAGATGTGCGGTTTGAGTAGGACCGTCAGGCCGTTGTGCTGCGCTGCCCATATGGCCTGCATCACAGCCTCGTCGGTTTCCGCACCGAGACGCTCGGGTGGCCGGAGTGGTAAGGGCCGGTTCGCGCTCGACAGGTAGGCGAACGGGAGGATCGCGACTCCGTTCGAGCCCAGTGCGGCTAGTTGAGCCAAGGACTCGGAGGAACGCTCGGAGAGATAGCCGTCGTAGGTTCGATAACCCTCGTGTGCATAGTTGAACCCACGGATGGGCGCTAAGCCTGCCAAGCGCGCAGTCCTTCTCTCGGCCAGATGGGCTGTGATCGTTCCTTGGTTGCGGCGCAACACTCCATCGAGAAAATCAGTCCATCCGGATTCCATGGCCGCGATCTCCGCGGCATTGGGCTGCCACCGCCGATACCGATCCACAAACCCGACTCTTGACCACCGGCCCACGAGGTGGGCGACCACTGCACCCGCGACCGGCTGGACGATGAGAGGGGACGCCTCCTCGATCCACTGCCGAGAGAGGATCGTTGAGAGCGATGGTACGAGCCCGGCCATGTGAAGGCGGGCCGCCCAGTACTCGAATCCGTGTTCCCCCCATTGGGTTGAGAAAAACGATGCTACCCCTGCGTCCAGAATGGGCTGCGAAGGGGGTCCCAGCGCCCGTTGGAATAGGAGCGAGGCCTCGAGCCCCAGGCGATCGCCGCGAAACCCTCTACCGACCACCACGTGCAGCGCCCCAGTGGTTGGGTCCGAGTGCGCCCAACGCCCGTTCTGAGTGGCGAGCCCTTTCGATTCTGCTGAAGCATAGACCTGAAAGTCTACGGTGGAATCATCAGGTGCAGCGTCACCCAAGGCCATGAGGACGCGCCGTATCACCGCCTCCCGCTCGGCCGTGACAGACGCGAGATCGGGAAAGCTCGAGGCATCGGATGCCGGGTATGGAACGAGACGCGCAACAGGTGCGGGGTCAGCGCTCTGTGTGACGAGGATGGCCCTCGCTTCGCCCGGGACGCTGAGCAAGAGGCCGCAAGACAGGATCTGAACGACCCGCCTCAGACCTTCAGGGCACGCAGGCCGTTCAGGATCACGGCGAGGCTTGAACCCATATCCGCCGCAACTGCCATCCAAAGACTGGCGAGTCCAACACCTCCGAGAGCGACAAACGCCAGCTTTACTGCGAGCGCGAACACGATGTTCGCGCGGATGATTCGTGCCGCCTTTCTCCCCAGTTCGAAAGCTTCCGGGATGCGGCTGAGTTCGTCCTCCATGAGCGCGACGTCTGCTATATCCAAGGCGAGGGCGGTACCGCCCGCCGCCATCGCCATCCCGACATCCGCTGCGGCGAGCGCCGGCGCATCGTTCACACCGTCGCCGACCATCAGGACCGGACCATGCACATTTCTCAGCTCGTGGATCCACGACACCTTTTCCTCGGGAAGAAGATCCCCTCGCCATTCATCGAATCCGGCTTGCCCTTCTCCGACCGACCGGACCGCGGTTTCCACCGCCGGGCCCCGATCGCCACTCACACAGACGATCCTATCTACACCCTGCTTCCTGAGCGCGGGAAGGAGGGAACTCATTCCGCGACGCACGGTGTCCATCAAGACCAGCGCACCTCTGAGCTGCTCCGAGCTGGTGTCAGCTTCGCCCCATCCGACCAGAACAATCGTCGAGCCCCGGGACTCGACCTCTGAGATCCTGGCCTCACCCGACGAGTCAAGCAACCGAATCTCTCGAAAAAGACGGGGGCTTCCCAAAACAACGGTTCGTCCCTCGACCCGTGCGCGCGCGCCGCGCCCAGGCATTGAAGTCATCTCGGAGGCGTCGGGCACTGAGACAGCTGCGGACTTCGCGGCTGCCAGGATGGCATAGGCGATCGGGTGTTCGCTACGGCTCTCTGCCGCTGCCGCGAAGCGAAGAATCTCTTCTCTGGCGGTGTCATCCCAGGAGAGAACTTCCGCCACGCGCGGCCGGCCCTCGGTTAGCGTTCCGGTCTTGTCGAGCGCGACCACGCGGGTCTTCCCAAGGACCTCAAGGTGAGTGCCACTCTTTACCAGGATTCCACGTCGGGCCGCACCCGTAAGGGCGCTGACCACCGTGACGGGGGTCGAGATGACCAGAGCACATGGGCAAGCGATGACCACCAGAACCAGCGCGCGGTAGCCCCATTCAGACCAGAGGCCAGCGCCTAACAGCGGAGGGAGTGTTGCGAGGAGCACCGCGCCGCCGATGACGAGTGGCGTGTAGATCTTCGCGAACTGGTCTACGAAGGTCTCCGTCGGGCTCTTCTGTGACCTGGCCCGCTCAAGGCTTTTCAGCACCCTACCCAGTGCAGAGTCCTCAGACGTCTGATCGCAGAGGATCTCGAGCGCGCCACTCCCATTCACGGAACCAGCGAAGACTCGGTCGTCTTTGAATTTGGCCTCTGGCATGGATTCCCCCGTGATCGCCGAAGCGTCGACCTCAGAGGACCCGCTGACGACGGTGCCATCCACTGGCACCCGCTCACCCGGTCGCACCAGCACAAGCTCACCTCTACGTACGGCTTCGACAGGAACCGCGACATGGTGGCCGTGCCGAAGCACCGTCGCTTCAACCGGAGCCAGATCCATTAACGACCTCACCTCGGACCTCGCCCTATTGAGTGTTTTCCGTTCGAGCTCCCTGGCCACGGCGAAGAGAAAAAGGACCGCTCCCGCCTCCACGTATTCCCCGATTACGAGGGCACCGAACGCAGCCAGCGCCATCAGCACATGCATGTCCAGGATGCCGCGCCGGCCAGCCGCGATGGCGCCGGGGAAGATCCGCCAGCCGGCGCTTAAGACCGTGGCTGCGCCGAGCGCCAGCACAACACCCTCAGGGGCAGCCAAGAGCGAAGCGATGATCGTTAGGACCCAGAACGTGCCGCCGAGACCGACATGGGTAGGGATGCGCTCCCGGAGCGAAGGGGCCCCGGCTGGACCCTGCTTCTCAGGGCTGGAAGCGGTCGGCAGTCGAGGCCCTCCGTAGCCAAGCTCCCTCAGCAAGCCCTGCAGTCGCTCAGAGCTAACCAGGGACGTGTCGTACTCGACTGTGATCCTTTGGCCGATGATGTCCGGTTCCACCGACTGCACGCCGTCTAGATCGAGCAGTCCCTGACGGGCCGAGGAGGCACAACTGGGGCAGTCCATTCCCTCAGCCGCGAGGGTACGCTGCTCAATGAAACTCGGGGGTTCCACGCCTCAGGGCGCACCGATCATCTTGGTCGTGCCCGACGCCCGCCGTCGGAACCACCGCTCGAGGAAGACGGCCGCGGTGCCGCTCGAGAACCCCCTCTCGAGGAGGATGGCTGCGGTGCTGCGCGCGAACCGGAACGTGAGGACGGCGCACGTGATGCGGATGGGGATCGTCCAGACGGTCTGGCGCCTGCATCCCCTCCCGCTACCGCACCACGATTCCGGCTCAGCGTCGGTCGGCGATTCGCGACGGTAGGTGACTGGATAAAGATCAGACGAGGCGAGTTATAGATCGATGATCCGTACCCGCCGTAGCCATACCCGCCGTAGCCGTAGCGGCTATAGCCGAATCCTCCGTAACCGAATCCATAGCCACTAGACCAGAACGGATCCAAGTACATGTTGTAGCCCAAACCCCAGGGGGAGTAGCCCCCGAAAGAACGTCTCTGACGGCCGTCCCTGTACGCGCGAGAGTCCGCGTCGGCTCGAATCTCCGGGTCCACCTCGCCACCGCTTCCGGAAATCTCGAATCGTTCCGGATAGGTCATTGCGACCATGACGTCGAGCACCTCGCCCGGGACCCCGTCTCGCGACAGAGCCTTCAGGGTTTCCGCCTCGAGGCCGAGGGGCTCGCCTCTTTCGACGAGCAACGCGCTGGCTACGCCTGCGCCGGCTCGCTCTACTGTCTCCACGAGATTGGCTGGGGTCAGCGCCCCGCCAGTCTGCGCTCGGGCGGTGCTCACCGCGAGCTCCCGTCCCTCGGCAGGATCCGGAATTCGATTGCTCGCTAACGTCGACTCGTCCGCCGGCAGAAATGTCCGAATTCCGATGACAGGTCGCTCATCTCCCGCATGGACGGCTTGGATCTCCACCCATCCGTCACCTCCTGGGAGCATCGAGAGGACCCCTCGTGTGGTCCGCGTGACACTCTCGCCGCATTGCAACTCCGACACCAGGAATACGCGAGACCGATCGACGGACCAGCCTGCCGTCCGGGAGCCCTCGCATCCACCCTCGCTAAGGGGTCGCGCCTGGTCGTCGGCAAACATTTGTTCGAGCGCGATAAGTTCGCCGTCGGTGTATGTCAGAACATCCACTCCTCCCTCGTCGGCGTTCGGACGGAAGCAGACGATGAAGGGTTCAGTCTCGTTTCCTCCCACTTCCGCGGCTCCCTCCCAACATCCGATCCAGGGAAGCCAAAGGGAATCCTGTGCTCTGGCAGAGCTGCTTTCTGCCCCCGATGTGGCCAGGGGGACGCTCGACATTGCGAGGACGCCGATACATCCGATGATTCCGCGTCGCATGATGGACTCCATTCAGTTGCGGTAGTAGAAGCCAGCGGTCAGACGGGCTCCTGAAAGATCTAAGGGATCCAAGAAATCACTTTGGAAGTCTGTTCCAAGTTTGTCGTTCCCCCAAAGGTATCGGCCCTCCAGCATAAACGCAGTATGGTCCGAGATCGCGTATTCGAGGCCTGCGCCCAGGAAGGGGAAGAAAGTGTAGCCGTCGGAGATGAACTGCGCGGTCGATATCGCACCGTCCGATTCGTCGACAAAATCCCCTGCCAGGGAAAGCTCGTAACCCGTCAGGCCGCCACCTCCGCTGACGAACGCGTTCCACCTTCTCGGGATCCATATGAACTGCCCGAGCCGCTCGCCTCGGTCGAAGAAATACCAGCGGGCCCCCACTGACAGGGCCACGCCTTCGGTGAGCCGAGTCGTCTGCCGGATCGGGAGTCCCTCAGATGTGCCGTCGTCTTCCACGAAATCTCGATACTCAGAGTTGAGGGTCACCCGGCTGCCGTCCAGCCCCAGGGTGACCTCAGCGCGTGATCCCAGCCACACGGCTCCTTCGACACCGAACGAGATTCCGCGGAAGGAGCAGGTATCGACCGAGAGATTCTTACATCGGTCGATCGTGAAACGCTCCTCCGTAAAGTCGAAGAGGTCACTATTCGCACCGTGAAAGAACATGCCCCCCCGCACTCCGATCGAAAACTTCGGGGGCTCGAAAAGGAAGTCCGGATCAGGGTTCGCTCGACCGAACGACGGCGGAAGGTCCTGCGCGGAAAGCGGCGTCGAGAGGGTGGAGAAGAAGAGCGTGAGAAGGAATACAAATGCCGAGATCGGGTGGCCCGCGATGGTTGCGGAGCCCCCGGTCGCGCGTCTCGGCTTCCAGGTGCGTTCCATTGGGAGTCCTCCTGATCGGAGTGCTGCGGTACGTCGCCCGGCGGCGGGTCTTCGCGCCCCGGACGGTTCCCCCCCAGTGGAACGTCCCGCTAGTACGAGTCCTACGCGAGGACTAGGAACAAGGTTCCCTTAGGGGCAGAAGACTCCCGAAGGGTCAGGGGTCACCGGGCCCGCTCGCGGACAGAACCTCGGCGAGCTCTTCGAGGCGAGTCTCGAGGCTCATCGCTTCGGGATCGATCTCAACCACCACTGCCATTAGATCGGTCTCAAAGCTCTCGATCTGGGCGCGTACGTCTGGACGTTGTATCGCCTCGGCTTGCGCTGCATCCAACTCGGATCGTAGCCCCATGGCCTCTGTCATGAGAGACTGAAGTGCTTCCATGTCCTGTGCCTGCTGAGCTGCCGTGGCCTGCTCGTTCAACTCACCGAGACGTGCCATATGGGCTTCTGCAGCGGGGTTGATCTCGAAGATTGCAGCGGTAACCAAGTCGTCGATCGCGGATCGCCGGTCCTCGAGCTCCGAGTTCTCTTGAATTGCCTGAACCTGAAGTTGGCCAAGACGCTGCTGCGTCTCCTGATACTCCGCGATGAGCGCCTCGCTAGGGTCGGGAGCCGCCTGGGCGCCGGCGGCCCCGGTCGCTGCGGCCTGTGCCAAGACCGGCGCCGCTAGAAGCGGCGCGCACAGGGTACAGAGAATCGCGATTCGGGTCGAAGTGGCAAGCATGGAGCTGTCTCCTAGACGCACGGGGGGTGCCCGGCACTGGCGCGTGCTGGCAGCGGCTCCTACAGGGGACTCTCTCTGGTGTTCCGACCGCTTGCAGTCGGATCCGGCCCCAGTGCTATATTCGGTGCGCAAATCGTAGGTGAGTCCTCCTTCCACAACCCGCCAGCCCGGTTCGCAGGTGACAGAGTCGAACAGGGTCGACGCCATCATGCAGCCTACACTCACGTCCATCCCATCGAGAGCGGGATTCCACAAAGATGTTTTCGACGTGCCCAGTGCCGATCCGATCGGCTTCCTGAAGGCTCTCGAAGGTGAGCCCAGGGGATTCTGGGGCTGTCAGGATCGGTGGGTGGCCTGGGGGGGTGCGCTCGCGAGGTTCGAAGTGCTTCCTGGCTCTGATCGCTCGCGGTTCGATGAGATACGCGATGAGACGAAGCGAATCTTCCGGCGGATTTATACGGATTGGGGCGCCGTTCCCTTTCGAGAGCGTCCCCGATTCTTTGGTGGGTTCTCGTTTCTGAACGAAGGTGAGGACGACGTCACCTGGTCTGGTTTTCCCGCTGCGGGATTCATCCTTCCGCGGGTGCTGCTCGAGGCGAGAGACGGTGAGGTGCGTTTTCGGGTCGCGGGCCTCACGACCTGGGGAATGCCCGGTTCGGATCCTGAAACGGATCAGCTCGCGTCCAATCTCCTTGAGGTCCTTAGCGGCCCCCAGCCTGAGCCGTCACACGTCCTTCGCGATGGATTGGCGGTCCCTGGTTCGAGGTCGCCCGGGGCAGTTTCGCGAAACGAGAACGGCGACATCGGCCCTGAGGAAAGGGAGCGATGGGACCAAGCGATCGAAGCGGCGTTGGCGGAGTTCGAAGAGGGGAAGATGCGGAAGGTAGTGCTCGCCCGGGTACAGGACGCCGAGTTCAGCCAGCCGGTGGATCCCCTCGAAAGCCTTCGGTTTCTGTGGTCTGAGAATCGGAGGGCGCATGTCTACCTGTTCGAGCCCCATGCCGGAAAGACGTTTCTGGGAGCAGCTCCTGAGGTTCTCGCTGAGCTGAGGCGCGGGGCATTCCGCGCGACGGCAGTCGCAGGGTCGATCGCCCGCGGCGGCACAGACGACGAGGATCAAGAACTCGCCCGACGCTTGCTGGAGAGTGAGAAGGATCTCTCGGAGCACATGCTGACTGCAGAGGAGATGGTCGAGTCGCTCACACCCCGCCTCTTCGAGATGCAGGTTGAGACAGACCCACGCGTGCTCGCGCTCGCTCGTATTCAGCACCTCGAGACCGTCATCAAAGGAGCCCCGAAGCCCGGTGAGGATATCCTGTCGTTGGTTGAGGGGCTGCACCCGACGCCTGCAGTCTGCGGGAGCCCCAGAGAGGAAGCTCGCGACCTCATTCGGGCGAGCGAGTCCTTTGACCGAGGGTGGTATGCGGGGCCCGTCGGATGGTTCGACTTGGCGGGGGAGGGGGATTTCGTGCCCGCCCTGCGGGCCGCGATTGGCGAGGGGCGGCGTTGGCGGCTCTTTGCGGGCGCGGGAATCGTGGCGGGTTCCGACCCGGAGGGCGAATGGGCGGAAACCGCGCTCAAGTTCGAGCCAGCGTTAAGGGCGCTCCGATTCGGCGCCGGGGAGTCTCCGGAAGGAGCCTGAAGCCCTTTTCGTCGTTCGCAATTCCCTGAGGCCTCGCATAGCTTGCCCGGGATGATCGCCAGGAACAGAAACGAGCTCTGGGGCCGGGTCTTGATCGACGAACTGGCCCGCTGTGGTCTGCAGCACGTGATCGTTTCGCCCGGGTCACGGTCGACACCCTTGGTTCTCGCAGCCGCAAGTGATGCCCGGGTCCAGGTGATGACCCAGCTCGACGAGCGTTCGGCAGGGTTCCTGGCGCTTGGTGTGGGCAAGGCCATGGGTGTGCCTGCAGCCCTGATCACGACATCGGGGACTGCGGTAGCCAACCTCCTTCCTGCCATCGTTGAAGCTGCATATTCGGAGACTCCGCTCGTGGTTCTCACCGCCGATAGGCCGCCCTGGTTGCGGGGGGCCGATGCGAACCAGACGATCGAGCAACGCGGGGTCTTCCAAGGGTATGTCCGCCTGTTCGAAGAGCTCTTTCCAGGCCAACCATCTGAAAAGAGCCTGCGGCACCTGCGGTCTGTGGCCTGCCGAGCCATCGCGGCGGCCCTGGGTGACCCTGCCGGACCGGTCCATTTGAACCTCCCCTTCGCGGAACCCCTTGAGCCCAAGCCGGTCCCGGGGGACGTTCCCCCCGAGCTGGCCGAAGGGCAGACCCCTGGGTCCGGGGGAAGGGGTGGGCAGGAGCCATGGACACGGATCCGGCCACTTCGTTCGAGTCCTTCCCCCGAGGACTTGGATCACGCTTGTCAGGCGTTCGCCGATGCTCGCTTTCCCGTCCTCGTCGGGGGCATCGTCCCCCGCCCATGGGAAGTCGGACCAGCCCTCCAGCGCGCGGCGCTCGAGTTGGGAGTGCCGTTGCTGGCGGATGCTCTGTCTGGCGCCCGATACTCAGGCGGCCTACCGACTCCGGAATCGACTCCGGTCGTCGGGGGATACGACCTCGCCCTTTCCAGTCCGGTGGTAAGGGACGGACTCCGGCCAGATCTCGTGGTAAGGGTGGGGGCGGCTCCGACGTCATCCGCTCTCAGGTCATGGCTGGATTCGTTGGATGGGGTCCCGCATCTCGTTGTGAGCGGTGGCGGGCGATGGAAGGACCATACCGGCGCATCGACCCGACTTATCTCTGCGGATCCGGTCCGATTCTTCGAGTCCGTGCTGAGTGCGGCACCCGATCTGTCCGGGGTCTCAGCCAATTGGCTGGCACAGTGGCAGGACGTCGAGGTTGATGTAGAGCGGCAGGTCTCCAGCGGATCGGTGGAACAGGGCTTCGAGGGTGCCGTGGTGGGCGAGATCGTCCGACGCGTCGATCCCTCAGATCTACTTTTCGTTTCGAGCTCTATGCCCGTACGGGATCTGGATACTTTCGTCACAGGAAGGGAACTGCCGCTCACAGCCCTCGGGAATCGAGGGGCGAGCGGAATCGACGGAGTGGTTTCCACCGCGGCAGGCGTGTCTCGGGCGACCGGGCGCCGCGTGGTTGCCATCGTGGGGGACTTGGCGCTTCTTCACGACGCGAACGGCTTGTCTAGTCTCCGTGATCCTGAGGTAAGAGTCCTGGTCGTGGTGTTGAACAACGACGGGGGAGGAATCTTTCACTTTCTGCCGATCCGAGAGTTCGAGCCTGCCTTCACTCCACTCTTCGCCACCCCGCATGGAAGAGATTTAAGCCTCCTCGCGGCCTTCCAGGATCTCCCCCATCTTCGTGTGCAGGCTCCGTTCGATGTGGATGAAGCCTGGGCAACGGCCTCGAGATGGGAGGGCAGTGGGATGCTTGAGATTCAGACGGATCGTGAGCAAAACCGGATCGCGCGCTCTGCGGTGGTGAAGAGCATTTCGTCTACGGTTGGCACGGTAGGAGCGCGAAGGGATGAATGACCGAGGAGATCCAATGAGTCAACCTGATTGGAACGAGGTGCGCCCCTACGACGACATCACCTATCACAAGGCCGACGGAGTGGCCCGGATCGCGTTCGATCGCCCTGAAGTGCGCAACGCGTTCCGCCCCGAAACCCTCCTCGAAATGCAGGAGGCGTTTCGGGACGCAGGCGAAGACACGGCGGTGGGTGTCGTACTCCTCACTGGGAACGGTCCTGCAAAGGATGGTGGCTATGCGTTTTGTTCGGGAGGCGACCAACGTGTTCGGGGGGATGCGGGTTACGTGGGTGCGGACGGACTTGCGCGGCTGAACGTGCTCGAGCTGCAACGCTACATTCGCAGCATGCCGAAGCCGGTCATAGCGCTCGTGGCCGGCTACGCCATCGGAGGGGGGCAGGTACTTCACGTTATTTGTGATCTGACGATCGCGGCTGAGAACGCTGTCTTCGGCCAGACCGGCCCGAAGGTTGGGAGCTTCGACGGGGGGTTCGGCACCTCCTACTTGGCGAGCATCGTTGGACAGAAGAAGGCACGAGAGATTTGGTACCTGTGCCGTCAGTACTCCGCGGGGGAAGCACACGAAATGGGGCTCGTCAATGCCGTCGTTCCCCTGGAGGACCTAGAGCGAGAGGGGTGGCGGTGGGCTCAGGAGATCCTAGACAAGAGCCCGCTCGCCATTCGGCTTCTCAAGAGTTCGTTCAATGCCGCAGTGGATGGACAGGCCGGCCTCCAAGAGCTGGCAGGCAACGCCACCCTACTCTTCTACATGTCCGAGCAGGCGAAGGACGCGAAGAACGCTTTCCTGAACAAGGAAGAGCCGGACTTCCGAAAATATCCGTGGCTGCCATGGTGACGGTCGAGGCCGAGTCGGCAGGGCGGGGGGATCCGCCTGCAGGTGTCCAGGCATGGGTGATGGCAGCTCGACCGACCACGCTGCCCGCCGCGGTCGCACCCGTCGTAGTCGGCACTGCTATGGCAGCGTTCAGGGGCGTGCTGGATGTCCTCCCTGCCGCAGCCGCATTGACCGGAGCCCTGCTGATCCAGATCGCAACCAATCTCGCCAACGACTACTTCGACTACCAGAAGGGAAGTGACGCCGACGATCGGATCGGTCCCACGCGGGTCGTCCAGGCTGGAATCCTTGCTCCGAGCGCCGTCCTGAGGGCGGCGATGATCGTACTGGCTTCGGCTGCGACGGTCGGAGTCTATCTAGTGTGGGTGGGGGGACTCCCGATCCTCATTGTTGGAATCGTGTCCCTAATATGTGCCATCGCATACTCCGGAGGTCCGTTTCCCTTGGCCTACCTCGGGCTCGGGGATCTCTTCGTCCTCGTGTTCTTCGGATTCGTTGCGGTCGTTGGCACCTACTGGGTCCAGGCGACGAGCCTCGAGCCTGACCTGTTCCTGGCAGGCGCGGGAGTCGGAGTCCTCACGACCGCCATTCTGGTAGTGAACAATTTGCGTGATATTGCCAGCGACGAACGGGCAGGCAAACGCACCCTCGCCGTGCGATTCGGTGCGACGGTGGCAAAAGCCGAATTCCTAGTGTTGGTCTTGGTCGCCGCAGCGGTACCTCCCCTGGGTGTCGTTGCCTTTGATTGGCCGCCGTGGACCCTCCTTGCGCTCTTCGGTCTGGGCCCCGCGTTGCGGACGGTCGACACCATCTTCAGCTACACCGACGCCAGCGAGCTCAACCTCGCGCTTGGGGAAGTGGCCCGAGGAGTGACGTGGTATAGTGGCCTGTTCGCGGTGGGGTTCGTTCTCGCGTCCTACCTATAACAGGAAGGGGGATGGACCCACTTCGCCGAACGGCAACGCTGACACCCGAGGCCCTGGCGGTGCGGGGTCGCCCAGGGGAGGCTCCGCCCACCGAGCGCTCCTGGCTCTTTGCCGAGCTGGACGAAAACGCTGATCGCATTGCTCGCGTCCTCGGGGAATCCGGAGTCGGGCCCGGAGTCGGTGTCGCAATGCGCCTTCCACCCTGTAAAGAGGCGGTGGCGGCCCTGCACGGAGTATTGAGGTCGGGAGCCGTTCTCGCACCGTTGAACCCGGATTGGACTGAAGCAGAGGTAGCAAGTGGGCTAGACGCCGTCGGGGTCACGGTCCGAGTGATCGACAACCGCGAACAGGTCGCAGAGTGGTTGCAAGCCGCCAAGCGGGATGAGGCGCTCCCGGTATTCGAGATCGGCCCTCCCGCTCCAGATCCAGCTCCGGACGATCTAGCTGCCCTCGTCCTCACTTCTGGAAGTACCGGAGTACCCAGACCCGTGGGGATCACGCACGCCAACTTGGCCGAATCCGCAGCCAAGGTCATCGACCGACTCGATCTTCGCGCGGATGACCGGTGGCTGACGTCACTGTCCCTCGCACATATCGGCGGCTTGGCCCTGATCCACAGAGCCTGCGTGGTGGGCTCCTCGCTCATCACGCGAAGCCGATTCGACGCAACCGACGTCGCCGAGCTCATCAACTCGGGTGAGATCACCCATGCGTCATTGGTGCCCGTGATGCTGAAGCGACTGCTGGACGAATTCGGTGATCGGCCGGTACCGGAATCGTTGCGGTGCCTCCTCGTAGGGGGTGCCCCGCTCCAAGCGCAGATTCTCGACCGAGCCTTGGCGTTGAACTGCCCGATCGCTCTGACCTATGGGCTTACCGAAACGACATCGCAGGTGGCAACGGCCGCCCCAGAAAGGGTGCGAACCAAACCGGGCACCGTGGGGCCGCCCTTGGACGGGATCGAGGTCCGGATCCATCGGGAGGAAGGAAAGGGTCGTGGCGCAATACTTGTTCGAGGCCCCACCATTGTCTCGAACCTGCCAGCGGAATCGATCGGCGATGGATCCTGCCGGCCCTCGACATTTCTAGACGATGAGGGCTGGTTGCATACCGGTGACCTCGGCTACATCGATGCGGAGGGTGACCTGTGGGTGACGGGACGCACGTCTGCCCGGATCCTGACCGGTGGCGTCACGGTAGAGCCCGCCGAAATCGAACAAATTCTCAGTCGCTATCCGGGCGTGGCGGAGGTTGCCGTCGTGGGAAGTCCCGATCCCGAGTGGGGCCAACGGATTGTCGCCATTGTGGTGCCAGCTGATTCGAAACGGCCGCCCACCCTGCCGGAGCTGTTCGAATTTTCGCGGAGTCGCCTCGCCTCTACAAAGCGGCCAAGGGAGCTGAGAATCGTCGAGTCGATGCCACGCACCTCGAGTGGTAAGCTGGACAGGACTCGCCTTTAGCCTAAACGCTGTCGTATGTTCGGGAACCCGCGCCACGAAGCGTTGACCGCCTTCCGGAACCTCGATCATGACCCGCAGCACGCTCCTAGACGAATACCGGTGGCGAGGTATGCTCCACGATGCGACCGAGGGCGCTGAAGCGGCGCTGCAAGAGGGCTCACAGACGGCTTATGTGGGCTTCGACCCGACCGCTCCCTCGCTACACGTAGGAAGCCTGCTTCCGGTCATGGGGCTCGTACATCTCCAACGTTTCGGACACACCCCGATTGCCTTGGTAGGCGGAGGCACGGGGCTCATCGGCGATCCATCAGGGAAGAGCGACGAGCGGACCCTTCTCACGTCGGATGAAGCTCACGAAAACGCAGAAGGGATTCGGGGGCAGCTCGAGGCCTTCCTGGAATTCGACGGCGTTTCGAACCCTGCTCGGATGGTGAACAACCTCGACTGGCTCGGAGCATCGCTAGTTCTCGATTTTCTGCGGGACGTAGGGAAGCACTTTCCCGTGAATGTCATGCTTGGAAAGGAAACGATCCGAAGGAGGCTGGAGGACGAATCGGGTGGGATCAGCTTCACGGAGTTCTCCTATCTACTGCTTCAGTCCTACGACTTCAACCGGCTCTTTCAGGACTATGGATGTCGAATACAGATGGGTGGGAGCGATCAGTGGGGGAACATCACGGCCGGGATCGAGCTGATTCGGCGGACTCTCGGAGAGAAGGCCTACGGTGTCGTGTTTCCCCTACTCGCCTCCGCCTCTGGAGCCAAGTTCGGAAAGACGGAGGCGGGCGCGGTCTGGCTCGATGCCGAGCGCACCTCACCGTACCGGTTTTATCAGTACTGGCTCAACACGGACGATGCCGACAGCGGGCGATATCTCCGCCTCTTCACGTTATTACCCGAGGTTGAGATCGACGCTCTGGACCGGGCCGTGGAGGATCATCCCGAGGGACGAAAGGCTCAGGAGGCTCTTGCCGACGACATTACTCGCAGAGTACATGGAGACACCGAGTTGGAGCGCGCGAAGCGGGCTTCGAGTGCCCTTTTTGGAGGCGAGGTTAGAGGTCTCGAGGCGGAGGAGATTCAGGAGATCTTTTCTGACGTTCCCTCCAGCTCACTCGCCGGCCAACCGCTTGAACAGGAAGGCGTGGACCTGACCTCGTTGATCGCCGAGGTCGGACTTACCTCATCGCGGGGAGAGGCCCGCCGCGCCGTTGAGCAAGGCGGTGTCTATTTGAACAGCGAGCGCGTGACGGACATGGGCTTCAGGATTAGAGGAGAGCACACCCTGCATGGGAGGTTTCTCGTGCTACGCAGGGGAAAGAAGAACTACCACCTCGTTCGCGTGGAACGATAGCCTCTCGATCGCCTCAGAACGCGTAGCTCCAGGAAACCGCCACGCCAGAACTCGGAGTAAGCTGGGGACCGTCCAGATCCTGATGAACGGGTACAATGAACTCGAAGTGGATTCGGTTCTTTTGGAGCCGTCCCTCCGGGAAGCGCAGGTTGATCCCTATCGGAATCTCGACCCTCGTTCCCCCTTGGAGATCGGGATGGGCGAGCGGGCTGCTGAATGCGTCGACGCTCCCGTCCGCTCCGGTCAGATCACCAACCTTCTGGAAGCTCACACGGGCCGAGCCGCTGACCCAGTCCGTGAATCGATGCGCCATCCAGACTTGGCCGATGAAGGCGTTGCCGCGCGTCCAGCCTCGATCATTTTCTCCGATCGGAATCCGTGCTTCCGCCCGAAATCCGACGGTGCCGAATTCGTTCTCAGCCACGAGGACTGCGCCGGGGAGGAAGGCGAAGGTGCCGTCCCCCGGCTGCATCGGATACGGGAGCGTGCGATCCGGTCCTCCCACCGCCCCGTTCGGCAGCTGCCCGACCTTTTCAATCGAGCCCGTCGGGAGAGACAAACCTGCAATAAGGTGCGCCCGGTAAGGCCATATATCGTGCAAACCGATCAGACCGTGGAGCTCCACGTCGCCGATACCGGAGGCCGTCGGGTTGCCCCGAAATTGTTCATCCACGAATTCGGTCGACGTGTATTGGAAGGGCAAGGTTGCGGACGCACCAAGCCAGTCGAAGATTCCAGCCCGGACCTCGACCTCGTGCCGCTGAGTCGTCATCGTCAGCGGGGCCAGATCCCAGTCGCGCAGAACTAGCACCGCAGGGATCTCGTCGGTCCCGACTTTGAGTCCCTCGAAGGCTACGACTTCGACGCTGTATCGGGCTTCGAAGGCGCCCGGGGCGAGTAGCGCGTCCTCGTTCACTCCGGCGGGTGCCCGTGCGTCAGGACGCTCGGTCCAATCCTCGATCGGCATCTGAGCCGCGCTAGGGCGAACCCATCCCAGACCGGCCAGGAGAAGGAGTGCGACTAGGGACAAACGCGACATGAGGGTGGATCCTCGAAGCGAAACGCTCTAAAAAGAACGTTCAGGGGCCATGCGCTAACAAGAAAAACCTAATCGAAACGAGGCGCAACGAACACATGTTTACGAGCCACGAGGAACCTGTTCGACAAAGAGAAGTAGCATGCGGAGGCGAGTCACCACCCGAATCCAAGGAACCGACAAACACTGGGGCCCCGATGAACAACCGAATTCCTCTTCTTGTGGGCGGCGCTGTCCTGATCGTAGTTGGCTCGATCGGGTCCTTCTGGGTACTAACTGCTGAGGCGCCTGCGGCCCCGGTCGTCACGGTTCCGGCTCCTACGGGAATGGCCTATGCCGACGAACTGTCTGCCGACGCGCCGCGGGACCCGATTCCGATCGATCAAGCCAAACCGATCGAGATGACCGTCTATCTGAGTCCTACATGCGGCTGCTGTAGTGGTTGGGTGGAGCACATCAAAGAGTACGGATTCGAGGTGAGCCTAGAGTACCGCGTCGATCTGACCATGGTCAAACAGGGCTTTGGGGTTCGCCCTGAACTTTCGTCCTGCCATACAGCCGTTGTGAACGGATACATCATCGAGGGGCACGTACCGGGCGACGTCGTGCGCCAGTTCCTGGCTGATGCTCCGGCCGTACGTGGGCTGTCTGTCCCTGGAATGCCGATGGGATCGCCCGGAATGGAGATGGGCGGTCGAGTCGATTCCTATGACGTCCTCACGTTCACTTCGACCGGACAAACCGAGGTCTACTCGCAACAGGGTCGAGGCTAAGCCGCGGGGTCGACGCCCCGTTTTAGGCCTTGGCCAGAGAGTTCAAGGTGGGGGGTCGAAGGCAGCGGGTGCCGCCAGTACTTCATCCGGGATCCCGAACGCGTCGACCAGCTCGGTTGCCGAAGGTCTCAGCTCTCCGCAGAGTGTATTGACCAAATCCCGGATCGATTTGGTCTGCGCGCCCCCCATATAGCCCGCCTCCAGAAACCACGCCCGATCCCGCTCCAGGGACGATAGTGCAAAGAGATCGGAAAGTGCATCGAGGACCTCCCTCAGCTCCTCGCCTGCGGTCGCTGCGTGCCGGTCGACGGACTCTCGGAATCTCTCCAAGATAGACCGCTCAATGTGCGCCCGGGCCAAATGCACGACGTGGTCTTGACACTCATTCATGGCGTGGAACGAGTCCATCCCTTCGTCGATGCGGTGCTTCAGTCGCCGCGCCACCGTCTCTAGGAGGCGGGACTCGCGGAAACGGAAGGCTTCGAGCTGCGTCTCTGGGTCCTTGAGATAGTCCTCGGCCGTGCGCCGGCTCCGGATCGGATTGAGACGGGAGACCTCATTGCCTGCCCTTTCACCTAGGAACTGAACCATTCCCCACAGGCGCAAGTCGCCGACCAGATCTCGGTATTCGGACAGCAGCCCTTTCGCGACGAGCTGGAGGAGCACGACGTTCGTGCCTTCGAAGGTCGTAAAGACGTCTGTGTCTTCTCTCAGAACGCCCAGTCGGTTCTCAGCCAAATAGCCGCGCCCTCCGAGCGCTTCTCGGCAGCTCTGTAGGGTCTCCTGGGCATGTCTCGATGCGTAAGCCTTGAGACCAGCTGCAAGGACCTCGACCCGAGCTCGGGCCTCCTCGTCTCTCGCAGACCCGAATTGGCGGATCAGATCCCTCACGGCGAAGTGCAGGCCGTACGTCGTGGCGAGCGCGGGAAGAAGCGCCCGTTGCTGCGTCAAGTAGTCGAGAATCGGGACCTCGGTTCCCCCTGATGGACCGAATTGGCGACGGGTCTGACTGTATCTGACGGCTATCGTGAGTCCTGTCTTCGCCGCCGAGACAGACGCGGCGGCAATCGATATTCGGCCACTGACCAGCGTCCCCAGCATCGTGAAGAATCTTCTGCCCGGCGAGGCGATCGGACTGCGGTACTTCCCCTCGGCCGTCAGACTTGCGAATCGATCGAGCAGGTTCGCCCTCGGGATCTTGACCTTTACGAAACTCAACCGGCCGTTGTCGATGCCGTTCAGTCCCACCTTCTCGCCGCAGTCCTCGATCTGGACCCCCGGAAGCGGCTTGCCGGCCTGGTCACGGATCGGCACAAGGAAGGCGTGTACACCGTGCTCTTCGCCGCACACCTCCAACTGCGCGAATACCGTCGCCATCCGGCCGTGCAGTGCCGCGTTTCCCAACCAGTCCTTCCGGGCCCCAGCGTGCGGCGTGTGGATCTCAAAATCTTCGGAATCGGGGTCGTACGTCGCTCGGGTCTCAATCTCGCGGACGTTTGAGCCATGGTTGCGCTCAGTCATCGCGAACACGCCGGGCAGATCTAGCGAGGCGATTTGGGGGAGAAATTCCTGATGATGGCGCTCAGTACCCAGCTCCAGCACGCTTCCACCGAATAGGCCGAACTGCACTCCGAACTTCACTAGCACCGAGAGATTCCCGAACGCGAGAGTCTCGAACACGATAATCGAGCCGGCTGCGTCGTCCGCTCCGCCGACACTTGCCGGGAAGGCAAGGCCTCCGAGCCCCTCATCGGCAAGGCGATTGATAGCGTCAAGGACACGACGTCTGGCTTCTGCTGTCGGGAGACCGTCGGGCACCCGCACTTCAGGATCGGCCAAGAGGTTGAAGACCTTCGCGCGAAGCTTGCCCCTCTCCCCTTCCATGACTCGGAGCAACGCGGATGCGTCGAAACGGGCCTCTCGCGCGGCCCCTGGAGCCGGCACCTGCTCAGGGGCCCACGTAAGGTCACGAGCGGCCTCCCCACCGAGAACGCCCAGCAGCTCCTCGACCCCCTGGAGCACCTGCATCCCCTTCTCCGTTGCCCACCCACCCTCATCGGCGGCCTGAGCCCGGGCAAGGGCCACGCCGAGGGACATCAGCGATTGCACCTCTTCCGCTGAGACGCGACCTGCGACCTGGCGGATGCCCTCACGCATCTGGGCCAAGGCGCATGCAGAGGGAGGCGCTTCCGGCCGAAGCCAACTTTCGAGCACGTCGACCGCGGTAACAGGAAGTTCGTCGGCGTCCCGTATAGCCGATCGGATCTGGTCCATGTCCGCCGTGGAGAGGAAGCCGTCGGACCAGGCGACGTAAACGAGCGGCAGAAAGGGCGTCAGGTGCTCGTCGCCCGGGGGCCAAGGGAGAGGCGCATCGGCGAGATTCGATTCCATGGCTTCGATACCTGTCAGAAAAGGGATTGTTTCTGTGGCCGGAGGCCTTGACCGGTGCCCGATGTGCGCGCGACCATGGGAGGTTCGTTGACTCGGTTATCCTCGGGTCCGTGACCCGATCGCGGAAGGGACGATGGCAGAGGTGCTAGTGGGCGTAATCATGGGCTCCCGCTCCGATTGGGAGACGATGGCGCACTCGGTCGAAACGCTCAAGAAACTCGATATTCCGCATGAGACCCGCGTAGTGTCCGCACACCGTACTCCAGACGTTGCCTTCGAGTACGCCGCTTCGGCCGAGGATCGCGGGTTGAAGGTGATCATCGCTGGCGCCGGGGGCGCCGCTCACCTGGCTGGCGTGATGGCAGCGAAAACGGTGATTCCCGTCCTCGGGGTCCCGATCCAATCGCGTGCTCTTCAGGGCCTCGACTCGCTTCTCTCGATCGTGCAGATGCCCGGCGGAGTTCCTGTGGGCACACTTGCCATAGGAAAAGCGGGCGCTACCAATGCGGCACTACTGGCGGCCGCGATCCTGGCTACCTCCCGGGCCGATATCCGCGAACGGTTGCAAGCCTATCGTGAAGAGAGAACCGAGGCCGTCTTGCGGGATCCGGATCCTTCGACCGATCCGGTTTGACTGCGGACGCGGTGTTCGTTGAGATCTAGGCGGCGCAGCTCCTACATAGTCCGTAGAGCAAAAAGTCGTGGCCTTCAAGCTCGAAGCCTTCAGGGGTCACGGCCCGTACGTTTCCGGGGCAGCCGTCTACCTCGAAGAGCTTGTCGCAGTCCCGACAAAGGAAGTGGTGGTGGTGGTCCTTCCCAGCTACTTCGTATCTTGGGGAGTCCCCAGGCACTTCGACGACGGCAATCCATCCGTCGTCCTGGAGCGTTCTCAGGTTACGATAGACGGTTGCGATCCCCAGGCCCTTCACCGTGTGCTGAGCGGCGTCCAAGACCTCCTTTGGACTCAGCGGATGGCCCGCCTCCTCGAGAATTCGCCGGATCGTTCTGCGCTGGCGGGTTTCTCGCTGCACCTAAGTGGCTTCCTTGGATTTCGGCCGTGTCTTCTCCTGCACTCGAGCGGTCCATATCAGGCCACAGGCTGCTAGCAGTGCGGCGAGCGGAGTAGAGGCCTCTTCGGGGAACGGATCGAAGAGCTGCAGGAGCGAGGCCGACCACAAGAGGATGCCCCCGACGATTAGCAGGGCAGGGAAGAACTCTTCACTGCGTCGCAGCCCCGATCTCAGAAAGAGTCCTCCGAAAACCGCAGTTAGCCCGAGCAGGCCCCACTCTATCCCGGTTCCCAAGCTCAACAGCGGGGTGGCAGCAACCAGAACGGGTGTGACTGCACAGTGTGCCGCACAGACAAGAGGTGCGAACGGGGTCCATCCCCAGGGGCCGGGGATGTCTGAGTCGATAGATTTCGCATGGGGGGAACTGCCGTCGGCCGGCTACGGAAGGTCAACTCTCGTTAACGAGAATCTATTATCACTTAGGGAAGAAAGGGGGTCAAGAGTCCTCTGGGCACCCTCCCACCGCCGACTCCGGAGTAGTAGGTTTCTCGAATGTTGGAAGAGATTAGAGAAAAACTGGAGGGGGAGATCGAGACCCTCACACACGAGCTCATGGTCGTCCTGCCGGAGCGGATTTCGATAGCGGTCGAGCTCGGGGACCTGCGTGAGAATGCCGAATACAAGTCGGCGCTCGAACGTCAACAGTTCGTCCAGGCGAGAATCGGACAGCTTGCTCAAAGAATGTCTGAGATCTCGAAGATCGATGTCGATGCGATGCCGCTAGACCGTGTAGGCTTCGGCTCTCGAGTCACGATCATGGATCTCGAGCTCAGGGAGGAATTGAACCTCACCCTCGTCGCCGGCGACTTTATGGATTTGGATGCGGGACACGTCTCCCTCGATTCGCCGATGGGCAGAGGACTCCTGGGAACCGAAGCGGGCGAGGCTGTCACGATCCAGCTTCCAGGGGGTGAACGCCGCTTCCAGGTCACAGAGGTAGTTACCCTCCCACAGCAGCTCGGCCTGAAGGACTAACCGAAAAACCGACTGCGGAGAACCACATGGCACGAGTCCCCTCTACGATGCTTGCCCTTGGAACCCAAGCGCCCTCGTTCACGCTCCCTTCCACGGACGGCGAGTCAGTCTCCACCGAGAGCTATCAGGGTTCTGCAGCCCTCTTGGTCATATTCACCTGCCCGCATTGCCCCTTTGTCAAACACGTTCGAGGGGCGGTCGCTGAGTTCGCGCGACACTATCAGCCGCGAGGCCTGGGAGTCGTAGCGATCAACTCGAATGACATCGCACAGTTCCCGGATGACTCACCTGAGAAGATGGCTGAGGAAGCCGAAGAGGTGGGCTACACGTTCCCGTACCTCTATGACGAGCGACAGGAGGTCGCGAAGGCGTACGAGGCGGCTTGCACACCGGACTTCTTCCTTTTCGATGGTGACCAGAGGCTGGTCTATCGAGGGCAATTTGACGGCAGCCGCCCCGGCAACGACGTGCCTGTGACCGGTACGGACCTAAGAGGGGCTGTGGATGCGGTGCTCGCAGGTAACCCTGTGCCCGGGGCGCAGGTACCCAGCCTGGGCTGTAACATCAAGTGGAAGCCCGGGAACGAGCCAGCCTATTACGGCTGACCGGCTCCCCGGTACCGGGCGCTCCTCCTCCCAGGAAAAGAAAAAGCCGCCGACGAGTTGATTTCGTCGACGGCTTTTCCGTTCACGCCGTTCAGCCTAGCGCGATCGCAGCGCGCGGCTTGGAACAGCGATCGATTCGGCTGTTACCTACCGAAACGGCGACCGCTTGCCCGTGCTAGGCTGAGCTGGCTACTGGGACTAGACAAGGGATCACCTCCTTTCAAGGGTCGACATTGGGCGAAGCGCCGGCGGGATCGGGTCCCGCAGTCCGCAGGCGTCGCGCTCTGTGACACGTCGTCTGCGGCCCAGTCCCCAATGGGACGCCAGGAAGCTATCTCGCGGGGGTGAGACCGTAAAGGGGTGGAGCCCTCCAGCTTTCACATTGCCCTGTACGCTCTCAAAAAGAGCCACCCACTCACGAAAAGGGCGATCGCGATCCATGCTCCACCCCACGCCAAAGTTGGGACGCCGGTGACCTCCGCGAGCATGTATGCGTCCGACGGCAGCTCCGGCCTGTCTAAGACATCGCTCTTGATGTCGAGGACCGCATAAAGGCAGCTCGTAAGCCCGAGCACGGTCAGTAGCATTTGGTTTAGCTGCGAGGACAGACGCAGTGCGACGTAGATGAGGCCTATACCGAAGAGAAGGCCGAATGCGACACCGAACGGGCCCCGGACGTACAGAACGGTCACGACCGCTACCAGGATCCCAAGGCTTCTCACAATCCAGTCAGCCCGTCGCCCGGCCCACCTCCCAAGTTCCAGAATCACGCCACCCCAGGCGAGGCTACCCAGGTATCCCGCGGACAGAGTGAGGAACGCGTTTCCGTTTGGGCAGTCGCATGCGCCACCAAGCCGCGGATCCAATGTGATCCGTTGGATCGATCCGCCCGTCGCGATCGAGGCGATTCCGTGGCTAATCTCATGAAGAAAGACCACGAACACCTTCAGCGGATAGACGACGGGCGACCACCAGAAAATCCACAGAAGTCCGAAGTACAGTCCGAAGCCGACGAGGAAGCCAAGCCGTTTTCGAGTCGCGGGTTTCACCGGCCAGGGGTTGAGACGGGGTAGGCAGCAAGAAACGCTGCCCCCCATTTGCGGATTTCATCTCGTACGATGCGGGCGTTCTGATCGGTACTTCCCAGAGCCAGGAGCGCCTGAGTCCTGATCTCATCCGCAGTCATCCCCGGCTCGTACCCGAGGACCGCCCCCCAAGCCGTCACCTGAAACTCCCATTCCCTAGCAATCCGAGCTTCGTTCGGGCCCGAAACCCTGAGGTTCCTCCTATCGGCTTCGGTGAGGAGAATGCCGCGCACCCGTTCGTCCTCTTCCACGCCTGATACCTGCGAGGAAGGGTCAGTGAGCGCGTCGGCCCACTCAGCGACCTGCTGCCGCCATCGCTCTGGATCATCCAGTTGACCGGCAACCGTAGCGACGACCCGGTCGCGCGCCTCTGGAAACGGGATCGATCGTCGATCGTCCAACTTGAGCACGTGGAATCCGTACTCCGACTCCACGATGCCGCTAATCTCGCCAACCTGGAGGCGGCTCGCCGCCACCCAAAATTCCGATACCCAACTGCCCTCTCTTCCCGGCTCTAGGAGTCCTCCTCTGGCCGACGCGCCGGGCTCCTCGGAAACGTCTCCTGCCAACTCCGCAAACGGCTCTCCGGCCCGCGCTCGGACCAGAGCGGCTTCCGCTCTTCTGCGAGCCGTTTCGCGTTCGCCAATCGACCTCCAGCGCTCCGAGAGAATCACGAGGTGCCGAACGGTCAACTCGTAGTCGGGGCTCTGAGTGTAGCGTGCGGCTAAAGCGAGATCGGTCACGCCGCCGAGTTCGAGTGTCACTTCTTGGCGCAGGCGTTCCAGAAGAAGGTCTTCCCGTCCTCGAGCGATGAGGGGCCCACCGATTCGAGCCTGATCGCCTCGGGACGTTGCGACACCGAGTGCCGCGATCATCGACAAAAGCTCGCTCTGGGTCTCAGAGAGACCCAATAGATCCGATCGAGTGAACGACACGTCGGCTATCGACAGCGCGGGTGCTTCGCTGCAGGCTGGCACGAGGAAACTGATCACGAGGGCCCGGAGCCCGCGGCGGGCCAGGGCATGGGGACTTCGCCGTGGCGTCGAAGTGAACGAGAACAGGCGCGCGAGATTCATTGGAAGAGGATGGTTCTGCGTGAGTCGACCCGTCAATGCGTTGTTCCCGGACGGTGAGTGAGCCGAGCAGCCTTCCGTAGGCTAGATTTCTCTTCCTCGATTCGTTCTTGCGCTGCCAACTTTGCCGTCTTTCCTATGAAACTACCCCTTCGCGTTTTGGTTCTGTGCACCGCGAACTCGGCCCGAAGTCAGATTGCCGAGGCGCTGCTACGCGATCGTGGCGCCGGGCGGGTCGAGGTCATGAGCGCGGGAACTGAACCTGCAGAGGATGTGAACCCCGGCGCACTCCGTGTCCTCGCCAAGCACGATCTGCTAGCTCCAGGGAGCTCGCCCAAGTCGATCGCTGAAGTGTGGGGCGCTGGGTTCGATGTCGTGATTACGGTCTGCGATCAAGCGCGTGAGGCCTGCCCGCTGGTCCTCGGACCGACGGTGGTGGCGCACTGGGGGGTCGAGGATCCCGTCGGAGCATCGCACGAGGCGGCCGCGTTCGAACAGGCTTTCGAGATCCTGAGCCAGCGCGTCGACGCGCTTCTTTCCCTGCGCCTAGTCGCGCTCGAGCCAACTCAGTTCGAGAGGGAGCTGGATCGAATCGGGTCGGTCGGACTCAGTAGCGGAAGAGGTACTGAAGCTTGATGAAGATTGCCCGGTTCGTACGCCGCTGTCCGGTCGTGAAATAGAGCTGCTCGTCGATTCCGTCTCCATTGCGGTCCCCCTCGATGAAATCGGCCTGCTGAAAATGATCGTCGTATCCAGCGTAGAAGACCGTCCCAGCATTGACTCGATAGTTGAAGAGGATGTTGAAATCGAAGGTCTCGGTGTCGGTATTGAACTCGGTGATGTTCCGCATC
The DNA here is from genome assembly GCA_965215925.1 of Longimicrobiales bacterium. Lineage (GTDB taxonomy): Bacteria > Gemmatimonadota > Gemmatimonadetes > Longimicrobiales > Gaopeijiaceae > JAAXGI01. Next base: position 1,871,795 of record CBDCEQ010000003.1, read on the forward strand.
CCGAGCCTGCCAGTGAATTGGAGGTTCGTCGTAGCCCGAAGGATTCGCACATTGAACACCTGCTCGTCGTTGTTCGCGGGATCAGTGAAGCGAACCCGATTGAAGCCGAGGTTCGAGTTCAGCCAATCCGTCGGTCGCACTGTCCCGTTGATACCCCACCTCATCTGATGCCCGAGGAACGGATCTTCCTCATCGTAGAAGATCTCATCGCCGAACGAGAAGTTCCCCCCAACGGAATACCGACGGTTCGTATTGACCCTGGAGCCCATGAAGAACCGGTTCTTCTGGAAGTCCACTCCCGAGAAACGCTCCATGTCCCAGTTGCTGCCCCCGAACAGACTGATACTACGGGAAAAGTTCACGCTCATCCGGACGCTGACGTTCTCGTCCTGCAGCACGTCGTCAAAATCGTAATTCTGAACGTACTCGACGGTGGGTCCCCAGTTGATGACCCAACTTTCCGGCCAGAATCGGTATCCGACGTTTCCGGTCATGCTCCTGATGTCTCTTCGGCGTACGAAGCCGACGTCCGTGTCGAATTCGGGTGAGATTTCATACGCGGCCAGTGACCAGCTCACGTTCCGGCCATTCTGGCGAATCCTGGTCGCAGCCATGTGCCCGTCTAGCTGTTCTTCCCCTGGGCTCTTCTGCCGCGATCCCACAACCCGAAAATCCGCCGAGATGGTCGGTGTCAAGCGGAAGTTCCCGTCCGATCCGAAGACGCGGCTGAACCCGTCCAGAAACTGTCGGTCGGTCACGATCGCACCGAGGTTCGACTCTGCATAGAGGTCGTAGCGGGCTCGCGCGATGACGGTCTGCGCGCTTTGGTCAAAAGCAGGATCCTCGGCGTCGTCGACTCTCCCAGGAGCACGATCGTTCGCAGTCAGGATGCCAATCGCGAAGCGCCCGGCCTGTCCGCTCAATTTCGCGCCGTAGTCGGGGTCCACGATCGTCCTCGTGTGCACGAACGTGACGGGCGCTTCAATTGTGAAGATATCGGCCCCTTCGATGAAGAAGGGTCGGAGCTCGGAGAAGAAAAGAGGGAATCGCTGATTGACCTGGATCTGTGGCTGGTCCGACTCGATTTGGGAGAAGTCAGGGTTGAGCGTGAAGTCTGCCGTGAGGTCGGATGTCAGCCCATACTTCACATTCACACCGGCGTCCGGATCGGTGTCCTGATTGGCGAAGCGCGGTCCCGTGGGGTCGATCTCACCGTACTGGATCGCTGTGAACGTGGGGAGGATTTCTAGGTTCCGGCTGGTCGAGAGGTCGGTCATTCCCTCGATGATACCCATCTGAGAGAAGAAGCTCGTCTCGCCCCGAGACATGGGCGACCAGACCTGATTCTCCTGGTCTTTGCCCTTTATCTCTCTAACGATCTGGAATCCCCACCTATGCGGCTCGCCTTCCGGCGGGCTCGGGTAGCGGAGGCTTTTGAACGGAATGGCCATTTCAGCCACGTAGCCGTCCTCCACGATACGTGCCCCCGTATCGAACAGTGCATCCCAGGACCGGTCCGCCGGTGGAATGGCCTGCTGTGGGCTGCCCCCTCCACCCCCACCGCCGCCTCCACCCCGTTGGCGACCGGCTCCGCCGCGACCGCCGAAGCCACGGCGTCCGGAGGTCATGATCCCGTCGCCCTGCACCCCATAGCCGTTGACGTCGAAGTCGTAGCCTCGTTGCTGATCCATGAAGGGATCGAAGTAGATCGTCATGAGGTCGTCCTGCGAAGCGCTGTCACGCTCCAGCCGGTTCGCCCGCATGACGGATGGATCCTCGTAGTGAACGTGGAATCCGAAGTAGAAGTTCTCCGAATCGTATGCGACGTAGACGTCGGTGGCCTCCGTCCCCGGCGCTCCCTCGATCGGGGACTGCTGCGTGAATTCGGTGATATGGGTTGCGGTCTGCCATACCGGGTCGTCCAGGACGCCATCGATCTCGGGCGGCGCATCGGTACGGACCGGAGAGATGCGAGGCCGTCCGGAAACCAGCCCGAGCTCCTCGGGGGTCGGGACGCTTCCACTCATCGTTGCTCCCGGAGCCGGTTGCTGCTCCTCTGCGCCGGCCTCGGGCGCCTCAGTGGGTGGCTCTTCCCGCACCTGGCCCACGAGGCGGGAAGGGACCAACCCTCCGGACAGCCCTAACGCCAGCACCAAGCCGAGGAAAGCAAGTCGGGAGCGAAGAGTGGAGGTCATCATGAGGCTTCGGGGGTGGAAAAGCGGGAGGCGTCAGAGCGCTCTAAGTAGTGCAACCTCTGCCTTAAGGTCAAGAAACGGTTGGCTTGGGAGTAGCAGCCTGATAGAGGACACCTTCGGTCGTGACCGTGTTGAGCCCCCGCTGTCCTTGCTTCCCTCGTCCGCCAGACATACCCTGGCCGCTCACGGTGAGTCATATGACCAATACCGACCTCAACGATTCGCCGGCGGGGACCCAGAGAACGTGTTCTGCATGAACAAGAATATTGCACCGCAAGAGTCGGGGGACTCATGAACTATCGGGTACTCGCGGATACAGGTGTCTTCGTGTCGGAATTATGCCTCGGAGCGATGACGTTCGGCGGCCGTGGCCAGATGTGGGAAGCCATCGGGGGGCTGGACCAAAAGGCGGCGGACGAGATCATCGGCCGCGCTCTGGCTGCGGGCGTCAACTTCATCGACACGGCGAACGTGTACTCCACCGGTGAGTCCGAGACCCTGGTCGGAAGGGCCCTCAAGGGCCGGCGGCATGAAGTGGTTCTCGCGACGAAGGTGCGCGGTCGCATGGGAGAGGGTCCGAATGACGTCGGCCTGTCCCGTCTTCACATCACAGACGCAGTCGAGGCGAGCTTGACCCGCCTCGGCACCGACTACATCGACCTGTATCAAATTCATCGTTCAGATCCGCTCACCTCGCCAGAAGACACGTTGCGAGCACTCGACGATCTCGTGCGGCAAGGAAAGGTCCGCTACATCGGCTGCTCCAACCTCACCGCCTGGCAGCTCATGCAGGCTTTGGGAATCTCGCGGGCTGAGGGGCTGGAACGCTTCAAGTGCACACAGTCCTACTACTCACTGGCGGGGCGTGAGTTGGAGAAGGAAATGATCCCGCTCCTTGAGGATCAAGGCGTTGGGCTTCTCGTTTGGAGCCCTCTTGCGGGTGGCTTTCTTTCCGGGAAGTTTACGCGCGACCAAGAGAATGCGGACGGACGTCGGGCCTCGTTCGACTTCCCGCCGATCGACAGGGAGAAGGCCTACGACACTGTTGACGTGATGCGAGGGATCGCCGAAGCGCACGAGGCGAGCGTCGCGCGGGTTGCGTTGGCGTGGGTTCTCGCGAAGCCAGTGGTGACGAGCGTGATCATCGGCGCTCGGAATCTAACCCAGTTAGACGACAATCTGGGGGCGGTCGATCTGAAGTTGTCGGAAGACGATCTAGAGGCGTTGGACGCGGTCAGTAGGCTACCGCTCGAGTATCCAGCATGGATGGAAGTGTTCCCATCCGATCGGCGTCCGGGAGAAGTACGCCGCTTCGATGTGAAGGACGACTAGCTAAGGGGAGCCACGCAAGGAAGCACTCAACCATCGGGTCCGGCGTTTCACGATGTGGATAAAAAGGTAGAAGCCGGTCCCGATGAGAAAGTACCCCCACCAGATCGGTGAGACTTCCGTTAGGCTTTCTTGTGCCCACACCCGTACAGCCTGGATGACGAATGTGGTAGCGACGAACCCGTAGACCGCCGGGTAGTCCCGTCCTACCGTGTGCCTGAAGCTGAATTCAGAATCAGAGCGTTGCCAAGCCGATCGGGCTCCGGGAAACAAAGCCGGGGTATTCGCAGCCCAATCTGCAAACCGCTCTCCGAATCGCTCGCTCAAGTAGGATTCCTCGGCGATCATGATGCGCTCGTAGTAGACCCAGAAGAGCAGCCCGGTCAGGACGATCACGAGGGGCCTTCCCACGAACGCTGCTGCGCCGAGCCATAGGAGGAGATTTCCGAGATAGAGCGGATGACGCACCAGCGAGTACGCTTCCGTCGTGTTCAGCGTGTCAGCGCGCATTCCGACAGTGGCTCGGCCGGACGTGCCGCTCGCGACGTAACCGAGAGAGAAACCGCGGATGCCAAGCCCTATCGCGCCCAGACCGAGACCGAGTCCCAGCCAGACTGCCGTCCAGTCGCTCCCTCCGGTGGTTGTGGGCATGAACGCGGTGGACACAATGAGGTAGACCACGAGCGGCAGCGGCGCGTAACTTCGCCAGCGGAAGAGCCACTGGCCTGTACGAGTGTGTTCAGCGATGAGACCGGCGGTACGCCGTGAGCCCTCGACTCGCTCACCACGTGTCGACGGAGTCCCGGTGGGGTTCGACCTTGTCAGGGAGAGCCTCCCGTTCGGTACTATGCACCCGCGACCATCAGTTCCTTTCGACAATATTGTTGCACCAATGAATAAGATCCGGAAGTGGCTGATCCTGTCTCATCGGTACCTCGGCATCATACTGGGCTTGCTGTTCGTGGTTTGGTTTGCATCTGGAATCGGCATGATCTACGCCCGGGGCATGCCAAGCCTAACCGATGAGCTGCGTCTAGACCGACTCGACCCGCTCGATTTGCGATCCGTCACGCTCACGCCATCGGAAGCGGTCCGACGGACAGGGCTAGATGAATCGTTTCCGAGAGTCACGCTGCGCACGGTTATGGGCCGGCCGGCCTATCGATTGGACAGGGATACGCCCTCGACGGTCTTTGCAGACACGGGCGAGCTCCTGGAAGAGATCGCTCCTACGGATGCTCGGCAGATCGGGAGTCGATTCGCGGGTGTCCCGCCGGCCCGGATCCGCTACGACGGACGTCTCACAGCGGCTGATCAGTGGACGGTAACCCAGCGCAGTCTGCTCCCGCTTCACAAATTGAGCGTCGACGACGAGCGGGGGACCGAGCTCTATATCTCTGCGGAATCGGGCGAGGTGACGCTGTTGACGACGCGAGCTAGTAGGGGCTTGGCTTGGGTAGCCGCCATCCCTCACTGGCTCTACTTCACGCCGCTTCGTGTCCGCGACGCGCTTTGGCGTCAGACCATTTTGTGGACAGCCGGGCTTGGGAGTGTTCTCGCAGCTCTAGGGGTCGCCCTGGGCTTCCTCCAGTTTCGTCGATCTCGCCCGTTCCGGTTTTCTCGGATCCGTTCCTACATTCCGTATTCGGGCTGGATGCGGTGGCACTATATCGCCGGCTCGATCTTTGGGATCTTCGCTCTGACGTGGGTCTTCAGCGGGTTGCTGTCGATGGAGCCGCTGGGCTGGGCGTCGGGTGGGGGCCTGCCGAGCGGGGCGCTTCAGCAAGCGCTCGATGGAGGAAGTCTCGACGTATCGTCCTTCCCTGCAGTCGACGCCGAGGCCTTCGAAGAACGGTTTCGAGACCGCAGCGTAAAGGAGATTGTCTATAGGAGGATTCTGGGAGACCCGTATTTCGTGGTTCGAAGCACCTCTATGGGTCCCGTCAGTGGACAGCTCGTCTCAGCCGAGTCACTCGAATTTCGTAGCGAATCATTCGCGGTAGAATCGTTGATGGGCCGCGGCCGGGAGGCGTTTCCTGCGACTCCGATTCTGGAAGCTCGCCTGCTCGACGAGTACGACTCCTATCACTATTCGAGAGACCTCGACGCGCCGCTGCCGATTCTACGTCTCAAATTCGATGATCCGGATGCGACTTGGCTCTATATCGATCCGAGTTCGGCGGAGTTGACCACAGCCGTCCATCGTCTCGATCGGGTCGAACGGTGGATATACAACGGATTCCACAGTCTGGACTTCGGCTTCTGGTACGGCCGCCCGATCTGGGATATCGGGGTCGTGTTGCTCAGCCTGGGTGGGTTGGCAACCAGTACGATAGGGCTATTCGTTGGGATGCGGAGGCTCCTGCGAGCCCAGCGTCCTTGATCACTCACAACCCGATCCAGTACGTGAGCTTGACCGCGAAGAAGTTGTCGCCTGAAGCTCCCGGTGAGCCCAGGAGGTCGCCCAGGCTGGCCGCTCCATCTTCGAGCTCCCGGCGGCGGTTCTGCTGCCAAACGAGAAACAGCGTGCTTCCCGGTCGCCATTCCCAGCTAAGCACCACGGTGCTACGGAACGAGCGGACGTTGAAGTCCTGGTTCGTTATGATGAAGGCGTCGTCCCCGTCCTGAACCTCCAGGCTCCCGTCCTCAAGAGTCTCAGCCGTCGTGCCATCGGTCCCGTAGGTTCTAAGGAAAAGTCCTTTGGCTCGCTCCAACTCTCCGAAGTCGAAGAAACGACCACTGGCTGCGAACGGCTGAGCGTAGACCTCCAGGTTGAGGTCCGGCTGGAGCGTGAAGTTCAGCCGCGTTTCGATGGCCAGCTCGGTGCGATCCGTGCGCGCGAAGATATAGCGGCCGCCGAAAGTAGCGGGGGAACCTCCGCTCTCTATTGTCACGTACTGGCGAGAATCCACCCGGCGCTCATAGGAAGGCACGAATGTGAGTTGCCAACGGGGAGCGGGAATCAAGGAAATCTCTCCGTTCACCGTTCCGTTCCAGCCTTTTAACTCGTCACTTCCGTACGCCACGTCCGCTCTCCATCGGGTCTCGGCAGAGGGGTTGTTACCAATGTTCAGAGATGCCGTCCAATCTCGGGGCGCTGCCATAGAAGGTCCTCCCCGGGTGAGACGAGAGTTTTGCGAGCGGGGGCTGAGGCCGACCGAAGCCCGCGTCGTCCAGAAATTGTTCCACGTTAGGTCCGTGTCTGCGCCTACCCTCGTGCGCTGTCGCAAACCACCGAAATTCCACTCGCTCGTTTGGTTCAACGTAAAGCTGTAGTTCCTCAGCCACTCGCCCGGCTGGGTCTCACGGTAGGTCAGCGCCTCTCTCGCCATCACTCCGTCGCCAGACCCGAGGCGGCCAACGTCATTGAAGGTGACCTCGGGCGTCTCCATGTCGAAGTAGATGCTCCAGAGCCAGTGGGTGCCACCGATTTTCCGGGCCTCGATCGTAGCCTTCGCTCCGGAAAGGGAAGTACGAGACGAATCCACTTGTACGTAGTCTGCATCGGGTCGCTGGAAGTAGCGCTCGCTCCCCAACTGGGCCCGCACAATGGCCTCTTCGTCTCCGCTGACGCTCGTGAGCCCTCCACTGGCCAGCAGCTCGTAGGCCCCCCCCCCGAAACGCCAAACGACATCTCCGCCCAGCATCCAGGCGTTTCGGCGTAACCGAGACGCCAATGGGTCGCCATCCCCGAGATCCCGTCGGGCGCCCGTCAGCATCAGGCTCGCGGTCGAACCGGACGCTCCAAATTCTTGCTGGATCCGCCCCGCGAGCCAGGCCGCTCGGGGAGCGACACGGACTTCATCCAACGTTCCGGCCCCGGACCCGTCGGAGTCGAGGTCGAAGGTCTGGGCGTGTTCTTCACCCGTGAGGGCTCCAAGAACACCTATCGACGTACCCGAGGGAAGTCGGCCGGTCACCTTCGCCGCACCCAGGATCGTCGATTCGCCGGGATAGTCGACGAAGGCGCCGGAGGCCGGTCCCTGAGGTGGCCCGCCGATACGGCGGGAGTAGAAGTAGTTGTTCTCGGAGGGGGTGAATAGACTGCTGCCCTCGGTGAAGAAGGGCCTCCGTTCCTGAAATAGCGTCTCCGTGTCCGTCAGGTTTATCACGGCCGGATCCACCTCTACCTGCCCGAAGTCCGGGAAGAACGTGGCGTCCAACGTCAGGTTGGGGCCGAGCCCCATTTTCAGGTCGGCGCCCACATGCCCTTCCAGGTTGAGCTCGTCCAAAAACGGATCCCGCGGGTCCCGATTCCCCACGACCGTGGAGCCTCCGGCCGCGTAAGGAAGCAGCTCTAACCTGCTAGCCTGATCGATGGACTCGATCCCGCGGAGTTCGCCGAAGCGAGAGGACCATCCGGTGTCGGTGCGAGGAATGGCCACCCAATAGTCGTCCTCGTTCTTGGAAGGGATCCAACGGTGGATGTTGAGCCCCCAAATCAGCTCGGAACGCTCGTTGAAGCGGAGTTGTGTAAACGGGATCCACATCTCCGCAGTCCAGCCTCTGTCATCGATGGTGGCCCGAGCTTCCCACACCGGATCGAACCGCTGGTCTATGTCTGACTCGCTGTCGGTGAGGTGCTGATGGTCGAGCCGGACGCCCGAGGCGGTCACCCCGAAGCTATAAGCTGTCCGGCGGTCCAAAAACGTATCTAACGAAATCAAGACGTACTCGGCCAGCTCCGGTCTGCCACCCACGCCGGGGCGACTCTGAAAGCCGCCTAAGCGAGGACCTCGGTCGGGGCTATAGGGGCTATCTCGTCGGCTCAAAGGGGCCTGGATTCCTGCCTGCCCCTGGCTACTGGCCATCCGAGCCCCTACGTAGAGCCCACTCTCGTCATAGATGAATCGAACCTCAGTTTGTTCGCTCGGCGCCGCTCCTTCCACCGGCTCTTTCTGAACGAAGTCGATTATAGGTTGGGCCTGACTCCAGGCCGCCTCGTCGAGACGGCCGTCAACGGTGATTTGGCCGCCCGGGATGCGGACCGCGTTCGCTCCCTTTCTCGTTTCAACGCCGGGAACCTGAGCCTGGGCTCCTGCTGTCTGGGTCGCCAAGACCGAGAGAAGCAGCATGAGGACCGAGAGGTGGCCTCCCGCTCGACCCCGGGTCGTTTCGGGTTCGGTCAAGATTGTTTGCTTGAGGTGGCGGCTGGCTGGACGGGGTTCGTGACGGCGAATAAGCGGCGTAGCATACACGCACGCCACCAATTGACGCAATCGAAGGAAAGCCGTGGCGGAGAGTGCTAGAACGGTGTCCCGGGAAAGCCAGTGTCCTGCTCGTCTGCGACGGAGTCCAGGGGGCCAGGGGCCAGCACGGCGCCGCGGATGCCTTCGGCGATTTGGGACTCGAGTCGTCCTGTTGTTACGCAGAACGCACTCCTCGAGTCGGGAAGGGCGCCCGTAGCCGCGCCCGATACGACCAAAGCGGTTCGCAGTCGCGTCCCGTTTTCCGCCGGCACGAGCGACGTTTCAACACTCAGCGTTGCCGCTCCGTTCGGCGTATTAAACCGCAGTTGGCCGCCAGACCGCGTGCGCTTTGCCGTCGCGGAGCCAGAGCAGCGAGCCAGCGGGGCGGTCTCAGGCCCGAGGATGGAATTGCGGACCACGACCCGTTGCGTGATCAAAAGTGTGTGGGTGTCTCGATCGACGTCACCGATCGGCTGCAAACCCAGGAGTCGATAAACGCGGGGAAGCGCCCCCCAAACCGCCTCGAGCGGAGATGAACTGACCCCCTAAAACGAGACCAAGTCCAGTTTTAGGATTCTGGACGGGTCGAGACACGGAAAGGGAGGTCAGAAATGGCAGCGCCAAAGAACCTGAGCGCGGGACAGATCATCAACCATCTGCGCAAGGCGGGGGTGGCCCTGGCAACGGGAAGAGGGTCAAACAAGTGTGCCGGGAGCTAGGGGTGAGTGAGCAGACGTACTACCGGTGGCGCAAAGAATACGGGGGAATGAAGGTGAGCCAGGCGAAGCGGCTGAAGGAGCTCGAGAAGCAGAACCAACGCCTGAAGCAGGCGGTGGCGGATCTGACGGTGGACAACATGATTTTGAAGGAGGCGTCCAAGGGAAACTTCTGAGCCCCGAGCGGCGCAGGCGCTGCGTGGTGCAGGTGCGGCAGCGGCTTGGGGTGAGCGAAAGGAAGGCGTGCCGAGTGCTGGGTCAGGCACGCTCGACGCAGCGTCGGATCCCAAAGCGAAGGGAGGACGAGGAGGCGCTGAGGCAGGACGTGGCGAAGGTGGCTCGCAGGTTCGGACGCTACGGGTACCGGATGGTGACGGGGATGCTGAGAACGGAGGGCTGGGCAGTGAACCACAAGCGGGTGGAGCGGATCTGGAGGCAGGAGGGGCTTAGGGTGCCGAGTAAACAGCCGAAACGGGCCGCCTATGGTTGACCGACGGCTCTTGTATCCGACTACGGCCCTTGTACCGGCATCACGTATGGGCGTATGACTTTGTGTCCGATCGGACGCATAACGGACGGCCACTCAAGATGCTGACGGTCCTGGACGAGTACAGCCGGGAGTGTCTGGCGATCGTGGTGGCCCGTAGGCTTCAGTCGGACGATGTCCTGCAGACGCTGAGCGAGCTGTTCGTTGAGCATGGTCCACCGGCGAATCTGCGTTCGGACAACGGTCCGGAGTTCACGGCCCGAGTCGTTCGGCAGTGGCTTGGAGGGTTGGGTGTGAAGACGCTGTTCATCGCACCCGGCAGCCCCTGGGAGAACGGGTACAATGAGAGCTTCAACGCAACGTTCAGGCAGGAGCTGTTGAGGCGCGAGATCTTCTATTCACTGGAGGAGGCTAAGGTGCTGATCGAGCAGTGGCGGCGCGAATACAACACCGTTCGACCCCACAGCTCTCTGGGCTATCTACCGCCCGCTCCTGAAGCCATTCAGCCCGACCCGAAGTTGCTCAACCTGCCCTTGTTACTCGGACCTCACCCCAGGCAAAATGAGGCGGTTAGACTAACACTCTAGGTGGTACCACTCTTGGGGCCAGGTCAGTTCCGCCAGTATATGTGCGGCCCCGAGTACGTCCTCTGTTTCTTCGCCACGGCTGCTCTCCTTCAACGTGCTATTTGACTCTACCTTGTATTACAAGTATGGGAGCGCACCGTCGGATTATCAACAGTTTTTGGCACACTTTGGGAATTAGCAGGGAAGGGATAGTTCAGTAAGGCACTGTTATAGAAAGACTTAGGGGCCATAGCTCAGGTGGGAGAGCGCCTGCTTTGCAAGCAGGAGGTCGCCGGTTCGAGCCCGGCTGGCTCCACTGAGATAAAGTAATGGCATGAGATGATTTAGATCACATTGACTTCCAGCTATGTCGTCTCGTAGTTGACTTGCAGTGCACCAACAGTTGGGCGAGCATGCGCACTCCCGTGCGGATCTTGTTGTGATCATTGAACTTACGGATTCGGCTGGCGCGATTCCCGCTGATTGATTCCCGCCGATTGCGAATCAGGCCCGAACTCTCCGGCGGTCCGCGAGCGCCTGTCTCAGCTGTCCCTCGTCGGCTCTCTGATAGCACTGGAGGACGGTCTTGGCCGTCTTCCAGCCGCCGAGTTCGCACAGCACCTTGAGGGGCTGGTCCATGAGGTCGGACGCGAATTTCCGCCTCAGCGAGTGCCAGCCTCGGCCCCGCTTCGGTTCCAGCGCCGCGAGCGTCTGGGCTCTCTGCCACCAGAAGCTCGGCAGCGACCGGCCCACGCACCGCGAGGCATCCGTCGGGGCGGGCAGCACCGGCCCGTCCCCGGTCCCGGCGCTCATCGCTCGCGCTTCCTCCAAAGCGGCCAACGCCTCGTCGGTCACGGGCGTGGTGTGCTCGTAGCCCGTCTTCTCGTGCTTCGCCCGCCACCGCACCGCTTCGCCCTCGAAGTCGATATCGGACCACCGGAGCTTGCGGATGGCACCGATGCGGTGCCCGGTCTCATGCGCGAGTACGAGCGCGACATGGAACCGCCAGTCCACCTCCCGGGACACCCTCAACAACCCCTGGTACTCCTGTTCGGTGAGGACGACCCGGGTGGGGTTCTTCTCCCTGGGCTTCCTGAGGCCCTTCAGCGGATTCCTGTCGAGCATCGGGCGGCCCCCTTCGTCCTTCGACCTCGTGGCCCAGTTGAGAACCGCCATCAGGAACGTCAGGTCCCACTCGATCGTCCTGTTGGACACGGGCTTGCCCGAGATGCCAATCCTTCCCGCGCGCCGCGCGCCGATGAATCGGTCCCAGTCGCGCTGGGAGAGCGTTGCCGGGTCTCGGTCCCATCCGAAGAACTGGAGGAACATCCTCGTCGCGGTCCTGTCGCGCCGCCGTGTCTGCTCGGCCTTGGTGGGCGTCACCTCTTCACCGTAGATGTCAAAAAGCGTTCCCAGCGTGAGCGGCTCGGGCTCGGCGTTCTTCTTGCCGTTCAGCTCCGGCCCGGCGAATCCCGCGGCGAACTCGTCCGCCTGCGTCTTCGCCTGCCTCCAGTCGCGGTGTTGCAGCGACCTTGTGAGCCTGCGCCCGTTCTCTCGCCACTCGATCTGGTACAAGCCGGTCTTGGGATCGGGGAAGACCCTCACCCGGTTCCGGCCCCATTCTCCGGCGCCATAGCTGCGCCGGACTCGTTTCGTGCGTGCCATCATTCGATTCCTTTTTCGATGATGGACTGCACGATCTGCACGTTTGAAACGTCGCGTCGGCGGGGCTTGCTGGCCAGTAGCGGGCTTCAAGGGCGGCGTTCGCGCAGGTCCGAGCGGTTGACCCCCCGGGCCGGTGCACTCCGATTCCCAAGTTCGGATCCATGGACCTGGAGGTTTCGGGCGCGGTGCTTCCAAGGACGGCTGGGAGTCGGTCTTGGGGGCCAGAAACCGCCCGGCCGATGCCGATCCACGAGTGCCCATGGCACTTTGGGGGTGGCCGGACACGAAATCGCGCCTGCGATGGGCACGCCGCCGATTCCGCATGTCGCTGGCGCGCTTTCGGTTGCGCCACGGCCAGCGAAGCGCGGATGCCGATCCGCGCTCCTTGGACGTGGCTGGGAGCGACCCCCCATCTCGGCATGCCTCGATCGGCATCGGGGAGGATGGAGCCGGACAGCCCCATCCTCCCCTCCGCTGCGGGGTCGCTCCCAGCCAGCAGTCCCTCCGGGAAGGGTGTCGGACCGATGAGGCCCTGGACGCTGGTCATCATCGGGGTGGCCCTGACGGCGGCCACGGTTCGCGCGTTTCTGGCGCCGTTCCCGGGCATCGGCGGGAACCCCGTGCTGGACCTGATCGTCTACCACGATCCGGGCCTGCACACGGTGATCCACGTCTGGTACTACGCGGCGCCGGGCATCGCGTTGCTGCTCGCCGGCAGCGTCTGCCTCTCGGTCACGAGGGTCTGGCTCGAGCCGCGTACCCGGCGCGGCGCTCGCGGGAAGCTGCCCGCCTGGCCCACCTCGCCCGGCGACGACGCGCCCTCGCTCGTCGTCGGCAAACTGCATCATCCGACCGTGCCGCGCGAGAGCGAGCGGCCCTCCTGGCTCGTCGTCCCCGAGAAGGGGCTCTACACCGGCGTCCTCATCGTCGGGGCCGTCGGCACCGGCAAGACCACCGCCTGCAATGTACCCCTTCGCCCAGCAGCTGCTCTCCTGCCGGGCCGACGAGCCTGGCCGCAGGGCGGGCGCGCTGGTGCTTGAAGTCAAGGGGGATTTCTGCCACCAGGTCCGCGGCATCCTCGAGGAGGCCGGCCGCGGCGAGGACTACCTCGAGATCGGGCTTGGCGGCTCCTGGCAGTGGAATCCGCTCGACGATCCGCTGCTCGATTCCTACTCGCTGGCCTACGGCACGTGCTGGGTGTCCTGCGCGAACTCCAGCGCAAGGTGAATCCGCTCAAGGCGTTCCGGCTGCCAGACACCGTGATCGCACGGCAGTTCCTCGGCGTCATTGGCCAGCAGCCCGTCGGGAAGATCACGGTCCACATGCAGTCTGAAGCGTCTGACCAGCAAGAGAGTTTCACGGCTTGGATTCCTGCGAACTGGATCGAGGACCAACGGATAGTGCGAGGAATCGCCGTTTTCGCCGAGCTTGTGGGGGTTCACGTCAATCGAGAGACGGCTTGGTTTTGCTGGGGATTCGCGGTCGCCGGGTGAGCTGATTACGGACGCGCAGTGTTGCTTCAAGTCGGCAACATCTAGAGGCTGGGCTGGGGCAGAGACAACGCTGCGGCGCGGGCGCGGCTGGAGGTAGGACATCGGGATCGATGTTCGCCCGGAACCGCTTCCGCCTTCCCCTTGTCGGAGCCCGTGGCCGGCCGGCACGGATCGATCTCGAACACGCACGTGCGCGCGAACACCCTCGTAGGAGCGGTTCAAGACGGCCGCCGGACCCGCTCTCCCTCGCCACACCCGTCGTCAGGTAGTCGATCCGGACCCACAGCGGGCACGCCTCGTAGCGGCCACAGCGCCCGCAGACGCGACCTCCCGTGCTTGCGCCTCAGGTGCCGCACCACCGCCTAGTAGTTGCCCCCGTGACCGTGGTCCTGGACCAGCAGCTCGTAGATCTGTCGTGCTTGAGCGGGCCGTCCCCCAATGCACGCTGGATCGCCTCGACTGCCTCCCCGTAGACGTCCAGCGCCGTGGGCTGCTTGCCTTTCCGGCCCTTCCGCAGTCCCCTCCTCTAGCTTCTTTAGCCGGTAGCGTACGGGTATACCAAAGCAGGTCATGGCCCCTCTGGGCCCGCCGCCATGCCTCTCGCCGCTAGCGCACGAACGTGACCCCACTGTACCTGGCCGACCCCAAGATCGCTCCCACGCCTGCCCCGATCGCACTTATGACCCCGCCGATCACGGCCCCGATCTGCCATTCGTTTGCCACGGACGTAAGAGAGGTCAGCGGACGATTTCGAGCGAGCAACCGAGGCCGAAGGCCTAGGAGTTTGTCAACGTCGGCACGATTCCGCCTACCTCGGCGGTCGCGTCCTGAATGTTCCGGAAGGAACGAGTGTGATCGTGTTGCCGTTTGCGGCTTCACTCTGCGAAAACGGGGACGACCGTGAAGGGCTGGCTTGTTCTTCTTGCTCCTGCACACCCTGGTGGGCTGAAGCCTCTACCAGCCCGGCGGCAGCCATTCCTCGAAGCCGAATCCGCGGATGGTGGCTTCGCCCGAGCTTGAGAGGGGGTACTCCCAGTGCCCGAAGAAGCCCGCAAGATCGCGCTCTACGATCGCGCTGAACCGGACGGCGAAGCCGTCCAGTTCGCTACCGTAGGTATCGCGCGGATAGTCAGGGGAGTAATAACTGGCGAAGACCTCCTTGAATGCGCTCCAGCCGAACTCGAAGATCAGTTGCCTATAGAGTTGTAGCCGCCCGAAGAGGTCGGCGGTCTCCCAGCGCATGTTCTTGAGGGCCGCGTGGCCCATCGTGTTCGTCCTAAAGCCACGCGTCTCGAAATTGCCGCCACCGTGTATGTAATAGTTGAGGGTGTACATGGTGAAGAGGTTCACAGCGACTTCGCCGATTTGCGGGTAGGTCTTTCCCGCGCCCCAGTCTTCGGTCTGCCACTGGTGACCAAGTTCGTGGCCAAATAGCCACCAGTCTTCATTGCCTTCCCTCGGGTGCAGGACCCATGACTCGGCCTCTAACGGGTAGTTGATGCGGAGCGGTCCCGCGTTGGCGTATCCGTGCCCTACATGGGGATCGAAAACCCAGATACTCTCGAAGGCGCGGGGGACCGGCTCCCCCGCCAGCTCGGCGTGGTGCCTGCGAAAGCCCTCCCAGAAGGTCGTGACAGCCTCTGGATCGTTGACCCGGCGCGCCTCCGTCGCCGACACCACGAGACGCACGCCGCCCAAGGTCTCGACTATGGCCTGAGGAGCACCCTGGCCGAGAGCAGCCTGCCAGTCAGCGGGGTTGGATTCCCCCGCAGTGTACACGGCCATGGGGATCGCGCTCCGGATCGTGACCGGGATCGTGCCCGCGTATGTTTCAGGGACGACGAGGGCAATGGAGCCGCCAAAGGCGTTCGCGACCGCCGTCTCTCCGGCGGTTACCCTGAAGGTGCGACGCACATCCGGCCCTCTGCGCCACGTGGCGTGCTGGCTGAGGCGACGCAAGTCGTCGTGCTCTTGGCCCACCTCGATCGCTAGCTCGCCGGTGGCGTGTGACGAGGGAACCGAAATGGTGACCAGGCCGCCCGGCGGCGCATAGAAGCCTAACGGGAAGCGACGTTCGCGCCTGCGCGCATCGGCGGGGAACTCGCCCCAAGTGGCGTCCACGACAACGGACCCGTCCAGACGGCGGGCATCGGCACCGGGAAGTCCGGGAAAGGTTGCGGCCCACGGGTGCGTTTCAGGCCACTCGTGGGGACCCAGGCTGCTTGCCACGTCGGCCGCCAGACGAGCCTCCGGAGCGTCCGCGGAGGCAGGCAACCGGGGCGTCTCCTCCACTAGGCGGACGAGGGCCGTGTCCAACTCCTCGAGACGACCGAGCTCAAGTGCCATGCTGAAGAGCGGCGGCAGCAGCGCCATCTGGGTCGCGTCGAGTCGGCCTCCGCCAAGGTATGCCGCCCATCGGAAACCGGGATTCAGGGTGCGCAGGTCAACTTCCGTGGAAGCGGACTCGAAGTTGGCGATGCTGTCCTCGTTCCACGAGATGCCCGTGCCGCGCAGGAGAACGTTGCCCGCGAACGGCCCGTGGTCTCGCTCGATCCACCAGCTCCAATGACGGGCCGAGCCGGCGACGATCAATCCGCCCCCGCGCTCAACGAACGCCCGGAGTGGCGCCACGGATTCCCCAACCAGGTGTACCGTGCCCCATTCGTTGACCTGAACCACGGCAACATCCGCATCGTCCAACGCACTAGCGCTCCAGTCGCGGCGGCGCCTACCCCGACTGCCGACCACCTCGACCCCCTCCAGCCCTTGCACCTCGAGCGCGTCCGCGATCCGCTGATTGTCCGCCAGGACCCGAAGCGGCGTCGAGCGATCGCCCGCGGTCCAGCGAATCGCGTTGGCCAGAAGGCGGTCAACATGCTCGTGCCCCACAAGGGTGGCTCGTTCCTGCGATCCGAGAAAATCCTGCCCCGAGAAGGCGACCACGCGACCAGAGCCCAGGAATGAACCGGCCACAAGCACCGACGGGCCGAGTCAATCCCAAAGTTAGTTGAAACTGGAGCGACCCCCTCGTCAGGCGACGGCATGTGAACTGCTCTCGGGAAGGGTGATCCCGAGCTCCTTCTGTATCGCGGCCCTGAGGAGCGGGAGGTGCCGGTAGCCGAGCAACCTCCGGAGCCGGGGCTCGATCTCGAGTAACACGGTCGCGAACCATCGGTGCTTCTGGCTCGAGGTCTTCCAGTGATCCACTCGTCCGCAGCGTTGCTCGGCCATGGCGTTGACGGATTCGAGTACGTTAGTGGTCTTCAGCGACCGGCCGACCAGAGGGAAGACCCCGAGCCGGTGGAGGGTCAAGGTCTCCTCGAACCCCTCGTTTAGACTGGCCACGGCAGACTGGTTCACCTCGCCGAGCTCGTGCTTGAGGGTTTTCAACGCCTGGGCGGCCTCCTTGTACGTGGGCCGTTGATACGCACGTTGGAGTCGCCGGCGCCAGTTCTTCTGCTCCGCCCTCGGCAGGTGCGAGATCACGTTCTCCCGTTTGTGCCACTGGCACCGTTGGATCAGCACCTGGTCCTTGAAGGCCGCGAGCACGCCGCTCCGGAGCCCCTTGGCCCCGTCGATCACCACGAGCGCTCCGGCCGACAGATCGAGACCTCGGTCCTTCAGGCCCCTGAGGAAGGACCGGATCACCACCGCGTTCTCCGTGTCGGTCTGGACGAAGCCGAGGAACACCTTGTCCCCCTCAAGCGTCACGCCGAGCGCCACCACCATCTCGTCCTCGGCGAAGCTCTTCCCGTCCAGGACGAGCGCCACCACGTCATAGACCGAGAGGTCCCGCTCCTGAAACTCCTTCAGCCTCGCGGCGGTGGCCTTCTTGAACTCCCGCGAGACCCTCGACTTCGACAGCCCGATCGCTCCGGGCACCGCCTCGACCGCCGCCTCGTAGTCTCGGCATGAGATCCCGAGCAGCACCTTCCGAAAGAGCCCCTCGTCCACCTCTCCGGCCGAGCCGTGGAGTCGCTCGTACGATGCGAGCCTCACCTCTCCGGCCCGGCCCCGCACCCGAGGTACTCGCACCGGATGCCGCTGGCCGCCCAACCTCACCGACCCGGGGTTGTGCCCGTGCCGGTATCCGCTCTCGTCGTCCCCCTTTCGGGCGTGCCGCCGCCCGGCCAGCTCCTCTACCTCTTCCTCGAGCATCCGGCTCACCTCCGCCAGTCCAAGCGGAATCAGCTGCCGGATCAGCTCCACTCGCGGGTCCAGCTCCAGCGCCTGGATCTCCTCCCAACTCATCTCGCTCGGTTCCCCAAGCCGCCGGTCCTTCTTGCCCCGCTCAACCAGCCTCGGCATCCTTCCCATCGGTGGCCTCCTTCCTCTTTTGTTGGTCCCGTGGCGTGCTCGCACACCCACGTTACCTGAGGTCGGAGGCCGCTTCAATTTCAACTAAAGATGGGACTCACTCGTCCGTGAAGGCCCTGATGCATGGCCTGGAGTCTTCGTTTTCCTACTTCGGCGGCGTGCCCCGTGAGCTTCTGTTCGACCAAATGAAGGCGGTCGTCATCGAGGACGGTCGATACGACGATGGTGCCCTCGTCGAGAACCCGGAGTTCATGCGCTACGCCTACCACTGGAACTTCAGGATCCGAGCGTGCCGACCCTATCGGGCTCAGACCAAGGGCAAGGTGGAGCGGCCGATCCGCTACCTCAGGGAGAGCTTCTTCTACGGGCGCACCTTCACGTCGGACGACGATCTCAACGCGCAGGCCCTTCATTGGCTTGAGACGGAAGCCAATGTGCGCAGCCACGGAACGCTGAAGGAGCGGCCCCTCGATCGCTTCGAGCGTGAACGACTGCTCCTCGAGCCCTTGGCGACTCGCCCGTATCACCCCCTCGTCCTGCCTCCGGATCGCTCCTCACCCGGCACGACGTCCTTGCCGGCCATCCACGTCGAGCGACGTCCCCTCACGGCCTATGCCCAGATCGCGGGAGGGGACCGATGAAGGCTGCCGCTCGCTCTCGCCGTGACCGGATCCGAGCCCAGCTCGCCGATCTCAAGATGCCCGGTGCGCTGGAGGCCATCGACGACGTCCTCACCGGGGTCGATGGCGGAGGCGTGACGGCCTCGGAGGCCATCGAGCAACTCCTCGGTGCCCAGATCACGCTGCGCAACAACCGCCGCCTTCAGGCTGCGATGCGCTCGAGCCGGCTACCGGCCATCAAGACCCTCGACGACTTCGACTTCAGCTTCCAGCCCTCGATCAAGCGCGAGCAGATCGACTCGCTCCACGAGCTCGGCTTCTTGGAGCGTAAGGAGAACGTGATCTTCCTCGGCCCTCCGGGCGTCGGCAAGACGCATCTCGCGATCAGCCTCGCCATTGCCGCGGCTCAGAGCGGGCGCAGAGTCTACTACGGCGCTCTGGCCGACCTCATCACCTCGCTCGAAGAAGCCAAGACCACCGGCCAGCTGGGACGCCGCCTCAAGATCCTCACCTATCCTTCGCTCCTGGTCATCGACGAGATCGGCTACCTGCCGGTCAGCCAGACCGGCGCCATGCTCTTCTTCCAACTCATCAACCGGCGCTATGAGCGCGCATCCACTGTGCTGACCTCCAATAAAGGCTTCGAGGAGTGGGGCCAGATCTTGGGCGACGAGGTCATGGCCGCTGCGCTCATCGATCGCCTGCTGCATCACTGCCATATCGTCAACATCCGCGGCAGCAGCTACCGGATGCGCAAGCACACCGACCTCTCCAAGATCCTCCACTCGCCTCCTGCGCAGTCGAGCCCTTCACCCCCGAAGAGAAAGAGAGCAAGAGCAAAGGAGAAAACGACGAACTAGAGGCTCGTCACCTCCGCCAAGTGTGCAATTTTCGATGGCCACATGTGCAGCTTTCGATGGCCGTTGACACTCCGTCAGATGCATGGGGAGCACATCGTATCTGCCTGTCGTTTCGGGACTCCGGATCGGTGCAACGCGACTTGAAAGTCGGTTGTCGTTGGGGGGGGCACAGCCCCCCGCCAGCCCCTGCCTGGGACCCGCGAAGCGTGGCCCCAAAGGGTAGGCTGTCTCCCGTGCGCCTAACCAACTCGCCCCCCGACGCTGGGAAACCTGGGCCGTCAAAATCTCCATACCCGTACAACAAACTCGTCCACCGACGCTTGGAAACCTGTGCCGCGAAAATCCCCATACCCGTACAGTGAGGAGCCTGCTTCACGCGGTGTCAACAAGGGGAAAACAGAGGATATCCCAAGAGTTCCGACTAAGTCCCAGAGCCGGACCCAGCCCCGCCAACGCCTCCTCGACCTGCTCCCGGAGAGCCCCCTCGAACCCTAAGGATGGCCTCGATCGCGAGCGTGCGAGACGAGGCCCGCACTCGTTCATGCGCCGAGCCACGCCCGGATCCCGGCCGAGCGACACGATCGCCTGGAGTTGACCCGGTGGCCTGACGAACACCTCACTTCGTGTCGGCTAGTCCAGCGGCTATCGAGGGTGTGGGTTGCCAGTGTCGGCCAAGTACAAATGCGGCATAGACATAATGAGTCTATTGCATTGCATGGAGGGATTGTCATCTAGTACGGTTCTTCGGCTAAGTAGCCACGCCCGGACGTATACGGCAATCCGGTGCGACGGCAGCGGCCATTCCTGACCCTTGACCCGCCCGAGCGGACCGGCGAGGGTCAGCATTCGTTAGCAACCGGTCCTTTCTCGGGCTCCGGGGCATCACAGAGCCCGCAAAATCAGAGGGAGAGCTCATGGAACAGCCTGGCACGTCGCCGGGAGCGGTGAGCGGCGAACCGACCCTTCAGCGCACCATCGGGTTGTGGCAGATGACGCTCTACGGGGCGGGCAGCATGCTTGGTGCCGGGATCTACGGCTTGCTGGGACAAGTTGCTGCCGAGATGGGCTCCGCAATCTGGCTGGCCTTTGCTCTGTCCATGGTCGCGGCGGGGCTGACGGGGCTGTCCTATGCCTCGCTCGGATCGCGCTACCCGCGCGCAGGCGGTGCCGCTTTCATCACCCACCGGGCCTATCGCCGCACCCTGCTGACTCATGTGGTAGGCCTCAGCGTGGCCTGCTCGGGCTTCACTTCGATCGCCGCCGGCGCACGCGTCGTGGGTGAGAATCTGCAGGCCCTGCCCGCTCTCCAGGGCCTGCCGACTGGCATGTTGGCGTTCATATATCTTGTCTTCGTGGGCGCCCTCGTGTACCGCGGTATCCGGGAATCCATGTGGGCCAATGTCGTCTTCACGTTGGTGGAGGCAGCGGGCCTGCTGTTCGTGATCGCGGTGTGCCTGCGTTTCTGGGGTTCGGCGAACCTGCTTGAGTTCCCATCCCTTCCGGAGACAGAGGCGGGCCTTCCCCTCGTATTCCTGGTGCAGGGAGTCGTGCTCACCTTCTACTCCTTCCTCGGATTTGAAGACGCGATCAACGTCGCCGAGGAACTGAAGAATCCGCAGCGCAACATGCCGCTCGCTCTGGTGTCGGCCCTGGTGCTGACCGTCCTCATCTACATGGGCGTGGCGATCAGCGCAGCCTCGGTGGTGCCGTGGCAGGAATTGGCGGAGGCCAATGCGCCGCTGGTCGAAGTCGTGGCGCGCGCGGCACCCTGGTTCCCGGCCTGGATGTTCATTGCGATTACCATCTTCGCGGTGGCGAATACCGGGCTGATCAACTATGTTACCGCATCACGCCTCCTGTATGGTATGGCGCGGGACGGCCAGCTGCCGCGAGTTCTCGGAAAGGTTCATCCGGCGCGCCGCACACCCCATGTGGCTGTGGCGCTCATCTTCGTGCTGATCGTGCTCCTGATCCTGTCGGGGGACATTTCGCAGCTGGCTTCGGCTACGGTGCTCCTCCTCCTCCTGGTGTTCTCGGTCGTAAACAGTGCGCTTGTCATCCTGAAGCTCAGACCTGATGAACCCGAGGGCGCCTTCGAGCTGCCGATCACCGTGCCCGCGCTCGGCGCGGTCGTCTGCTTCGCGATGTTCGCGGCCCGGGTCGGGGCTGGCGACTGGCGCGCGCCGGTGATCGCGGGCGTCCTGCTCGTGGGTGTCCTCGCGGTCCATCTCGTGCTCCGTCCACAGCTCTCCAAGAGTGGCGAATAGCGTGCGTGTTGGTAGTGCGATGAGGTGTTCGGCGGCGGTCGGACTCGTCCGAGGGACATTCTAGGGGTAGGGGGCCTGCTTCGTCTCAGGCCTCGATACCGCCGTATGCAAAGCGTGGTGCGGGCCGACCACGGCCCCTCGTCCCGCACACGCTGTCCTGCGAAGGGTTCGGCGCACGGCCGCACGGGCGGTCGGTTTAGCGGCTAGGCCGGCCCGGCCAGTGAACCCGAAGCCTCGGGTCCCGCGGGTACCTCGATCTGGCGGTCGCCATCGCCGTCCGTGACGAGCCACCGCCCGGGAGCCCTGAGTCGTAGAGCGAACCGAGCTTCACCGACCCGACTGCGCGATCCGGGATCTAGGGGTGAGCGAGCAGACGTACTACCGGTGGCGGAGGGAGTACGGGGGGATGAAGACGAGTCAGGCGAAGCGTCTGAAGGAGCTCGAGAAGGACTAGTGGGGGCCGGTCAAGCCCAGGTTCGTTCAGAATCAGGAGGGCGGTCCAACTGGTGGGAGGTCCTACACCGCCTCGAGTTGTTCGTACTCTGCTTCCGGAAGCTCAGGAGCCATGCCGGGTCCACACGACCCCAATCAGTCTGGGAATCCCCACTAGGAGGAGATACGGGATCAGGCCATAGAGCAGGACCCCCGGAGGGCCGAATAGCCCCCCCACGAGGCTCCCGGCGACCGCCACGGGGGTGGCCAGGAACGTCGCGCCCAGCAGCAGCGTGCGGAACCGACCGGTCGTGCCGCGGAGAAGGCGTTCCACCACCCAGCCAATGACCCAGCCCGTGACGAAGAACAGACCCAGCCCGATCCACATCAGCGGATTCACCAACTGCAGCAGGGCCGTGCTGTCTCCAAAGCGGTAGAGCGCGAGGAGGGTTTGCAGGGCCACCATGCCCGCCCCGCATCGCACTGGGATCCCCCAGGCGCGCCATCGGGCGCTCAAATCGTTCGCGTTGGAAGTCATGCTCGTACAGCGCTCCTTTCAGCCGCCACCGCTTCCCACTGTCCGGGTCGTGGGCGGTCACGTAGTTCTTGCCCTGGCGCGGCACGTCGAAGCCCGCCTCCTGCAGGGCGGCGACGACGCCGGCCCGGTCCTGCACCGTGCCGCGCTCGACGCCCCGCAGCAGGTAGTCCCGGATCTGGTCCCGGGGATCGGCCTCATGCGCGATCCCCGCCCGCAGCTCCGCCGCCTCGAGGTAGGCGCGGTGCCCCGGCTGCTGATCCCGGGCGCGCGCCGGATCGTCCGGGCGGCTCCCAGCCCGGCGGCGCGATGTTGAGGCTCTTGCCCGTCTGCCAACGGGTAGAGGAGGGAAATGGTGCTGGGCCACGGCATGCGTAGTCTCCCTGCTTGAATGGGGGATTATACCATCGCGATCCCTACGAGGACCACTACTAACGCCAGGAGCCTACCCACAGGCCAATCGTCTCACTCCCCTTGCCGCCCAAACCGGAAAGGCCGGAAGAATGTCTTCCGCAGCTGGGCCTTCGTCAGCTTCGGCATATCCACTTCCTCTTCCTTTTCGGCCTTGCTCGGCTGGTGCCCCTTCGGCGGCAAGGCCAGCGCCCTAGACTCCGGCACCCGCCGTACGCCACGGGGTCTCGAGCACCGCCAGCGACTCGCGGCCGAGGTGGCGGCTACGGGGCGTGCCCCGGGGCGGACCGAAGAGCGGCGCCAGGCAGGCCGCCACTCCGGCCGAGACGAACACCTTCCGCACCTGCCGCCCGCGAGGCTGGGCCGGGAGCCGGGAGAACCAGGCCGGGAGCTGGCCGTAGCTCACCCCGTCCGCTTCCAGCTCGACGAGCGCCTCGCCTAGCCGGTCCGACTCCGTGGCCGCGGCCGAGTCGACCATCGCGGCGGCGGTGCCCTCCGTCTCCTGCACGTGCGCCATCATCGAGTAGCGCTTGGCGAAGTAATGCCGCTGCGCGCCCCGGATCCGGCGCCTCGCCGCTTCCATCGCCCAGGGCCGCCACTCGAGCGAGACCGTCATCACGGCGTCCAGGCAGTAGAGCTCCCGGAGCAGGTTGGCGTAGGCTTGGCCGGGCGGGGACAGGAGCGAGTACAGGATCACCGGCTCGCCGTCGAGGCGCAGGTGCGAACGCTCCGCCTCGAGCTCCGAAAGCGCGAGCCGCCAGTTCATGCCGCTCCCCGTCGCTTCGTCCCAGATCATGCCCGGACGGTTGATCTACTGTCTGTCCTGTTCCTATGTCGTCATAAGTATATGACTTATAGTTATTTATGGATGTCGTAGTTCTTGATTCGACTCGTTTCTATCGTATATGGTCCCGTATATTTCTAGCGCGATTACACGGGACCATTCGGTACGTTCGCGGAACCCGTGACGGGTTCTGCCTTGGGCGTCGCAGGCGTCGCGCGGGGCTGAGAAAGACCCGGTAGATGACGATGTGGCGATCCCGAAGATTGTATATTCGCCGCCACAGCGCGGGCGTTCGGGAACGTACTGGCGACGCGTCTCTAGTCACCCCGCCGAACGCTTACTGAACGGATGAACGGATGTTCGCGGGTTCGCGGAGGGGAATCTTGCGGAACCCGCCCGCCGGTTAGACAGTGGGGATTGAAGGTCCGCGCCGACGCGGCTCAGCGTACCGACGCAACGGAGGAAGAGCAATGACCGGCCCCAACGGACCCACACCGTCCCAGGCGCACGCGCCTGGAGGCGGACAAGAGCCCTGCCGAATGTCCCGGCGGCGAACGGTGTACCCCGAACAAGTCTCGATCCGGCTCCGCGCGGGCTCCCTCGCCGCCATCGAGCGAGCGGCGGATTCCGAGGGGCAAGCGCCGTCCGAATGGCTCCGGGCGCTTCTCAGGAAGGGCCTCGACGCGGCGCGCAAGCGCCGGGAGCGGACGGCGTGAGCAGCGAAGCGTGGGCGGTGATCGGCTGTGGGCATCGCGCTCGCGGCGGCCATCCGGCGCGACGTGGCGGACCTGCGGGAGCGCATGGCGCGGATCGAGGGGCTGATCGACGGCTGGCGCGGCTCCGGGCTGCGGCCCCCCGATCCCGGCACGGCCCCGCCGCGTCTGCCCGCTGCTCGTTCTGGCGGGCCTCGCGCTCGCCGTGCCGCTGGAGGCTCAAGAGGTCACCGACTACCCTGACCGCTTCGAGCTGTTCACCGGGTGCTTGCCGGTTAGGCTCTTCGTGGACGTGCAGGGCGACCAGGCGGAGGAAATGGGGCTCACCGAGGAGCGCGTCCGGACGATGGCGGAAAGCCGCCTACGGGCCGCCAGGCTGTACACTTCGAGCGAGGGTTCTCCGTATCTGGGCATGGCCATCCTCACGCTTGACGACGGCCCGGCGTTTGCAACCGATCTTCACCTCTGGAAGTGGGTCCGCGACGCCGCGAGCGGATTGGAGCGAGCGACCCCGACGTGGACGCGAGGCACGGGCTTCGGCACACACGGCGGGGATCCGGGCTTCATCATGCAGGGCGTGTCCGAGCAGCTGGACCGGTTCATCCTGGAGTACCTGCGCGTGAACGAAAGCTACTGTTGAGCGGGGCGGCGGGCGCGGGATGGAGCCGGTGTTCGGGATCGTGAAGGTCGTGGCCGACTCAGCCGCGAACGAGAGGCTTGCCAAGGCCGGGGAAGGCCAGCATAGGAGGCGTCGGCGTGAGGGCAAGATGTCATGCGAATCCTCGAATGAATGGCTATGTTGCTAGGAATCGATTGTGTCCCTCCAGAATGGGCAGCCGGATGACCAGCTCCGAGGGCGCCTACGAAGTTGGAGCAGTCGCCAACTTCATGATAGGTCGTGCAAAAAAAAGGTGGAGATCCCCTCACCCACGTCAAACTTCAGAGCCTCGTATACCTCGGGTATGGGATCTATCTGGCCGACCAAGATCGTAGGCTGTTCAAGCAGCGCATCGAGGCGTGGCCGTCTGGACCGATAGTGCCAGAGCTATACCATGAGTTCAAGAGGTTCGGCACAGTCCCCATTCGCGACTGGTCCACCGATTTCAACTACGAGACGCGAAAGGTCACCTTTCCGGCTGTAGACGATGATGACCGGTTAGCGCTCCACGCCCTTAACCTCACATGGTCTCACTACGGAAAACGCTCTGCGCTGGAGCTGAAACAACTCACCCGTCTACCACACAGTCCATGGCGCCAGGCCAAGTCCAAGAACCTAAGTGAGATCCCCGACGCTAGGATCAAAGAGTACTTCAATTATGTCCTCGCTCGGGTGGTCGAACACGTGTTGACCAGTGGAGCGGATGGCTAGTGGAATGAGCGAGGACGTCAAGCCCGGCCCTTCTGGCGAACAAGTTTCCTCACTCGAAGAGGTTCTTGCCAAAGCTCACCTTTCCAGAACTCTGTTCGACCAACCGGCCGATAAACCATCTAAGGCTGAAAAACTTGCCACATGGGCCCAGAGAATGGACACCGCATCAGCATCCCTTCTCAGCTTGTGGCTTCGTGTGTGCTTTGTCGTGGGATCGGGACTGAGTGTCGCCCTCCTGTTTATGCTCGTCTGGTCTCCCGACTCCATCTCGACCGTCGTCGAACTCATCGAACTGATTGTCTCCTCGGGACGTGGCTTTGCGATTCCTGCTTTGGTGCTCATTTCGCTGTTGCCCAAACTGATAGGGATCTTCGCGAATCTGGAGTGAGTCCCATCTTTAGTTGAAATTGAAGCGGCCTCCGACCTCAGGTAACGTGGGTGTGCGAGCACGCCACGGGACCAACAAAAGAGGAAGGAGGCCACCGATGGGAAGGATGCCGAGGCTGGTTGAGCGGGGCAAGAAGGACCGGCGGCTTGGGGAACCGAGCGAGATGAGTTGGGAGGAGATCCAGGCGCTGGAGCTGGACCCGCGAGTGGAGCTGATCCGGCAGCTGATTCCGCTTGGACTGGCGGAGGTGAGCCGGATGCTCGAGGAAGAGGTAGAGGAGCTGGCCGGGCGGCGGCACGCCCGAAAGGGGGACGACGAGAGCGGATACCGGCACGGGCACAACCCCGGGTCGGTGAGGTTGGGCGGCCAGCGGCATCCGGTGCGAGTACCTCGGGTGCGGGGCCGGGCCGGAGAGGTGAGGCTCGCATCGTACGAGCGACTCCACGGCTCGGCCGGAGAGGTGGACGAGGGGCTCTTTCGGAAGGTGCTGCTCGGGATCTCATGCCGAGACTACGAGGCGGCGGTCGAGGCGGTGCCCGGAGCGATCGGGCTGTCGAAGTCGAGGGTCTCGCGGGAGTTCAAGAAGGCCACCGCCGCGAGGCTGAAGGAGTTTCAGGAGCGGGACCTCTCGGTCTATGACGTGGTGGCGCTCGTCCTGGACGGGAAGAGCTTCGCCGAGGACGAGATGGTGGTGGCGCTCGGCGTGACGCTTGAGGGGGACAAGGTGTTCCTCGGCTTCGTCCAGACCGACACGGAGAACGCGGTGGTGATCCGGTCCTTCCTCAGGGGCCTGAAGGACCGAGGTCTCGATCTGTCGGCCGGAGCGCTCGTGGTGATCGACGGGGCCAAGGGGCTCCGGAGCGGCGTGCTCGCGGCCTTCAAGGACCAGGTGCTGATCCAACGGTGCCAGTGGCACAAACGGGAGAACGTGATCTCGCACCTGCCGAGGGCGGAGCAGAAGAACTGGCGCCGGCGACTCCAACGTGCGTATCAACGGCCCACGTACAAGGAGGCCGCCCAGGCGTTGAAAACCCTCAAGCACGAGCTCGGCGAGGTGAACCAGTCTGCCGTGGCCAGTCTAAACGAGGGGTTCGAGGAGACCTTGACCCTCCACCGGCTCGGGGTCTTCCCTCTGGTCGGCCGGTCGCTGAAGACCACTAACGTACTCGAATCCGTCAACGCCATGGCCGAGCAACGCTGCGGACGAGTGGATCACTGGAAGACCTCGAGCCAGAAGCACCGATGGTTCGCGACCGTGTTACTCGAGATCGAGCCCCGGCTCCGGAGGTTGCTCGGCTACCGGCACCTCCCGCTCCTCAGGGCCGCGATACAGAAGGAGCTCGGGATCACCCTTCCCGAGAGCAGTTCACATGCCGTCGCCTGACGAGGGGGTCGCTCCAGTTTCAACTAACTTTGGGATTGACTCCGAATCTGCGGGAGTAGGCCAGTCCTCGGGGTCTCTTCACGGGCCGTCACCAGCCCGAGACTCGTCAAGCATCCAATGTTGATCTGGGTCTTCAAGCGTGATCGGTGCGGCTTGCCCGCCTCCAGTTCCGATGAAAAGCCGACCCCTCACGCCACCACTACTGTGTGCAAGACACGCCGGGGGTCGATGCACAGATTTCTCCGGTTGCGATTCACACGGACATGGCTTGCTATCCCTCGTGGCCGCTTGCAGTTGAGCGCGTCGGATCAACGGGTCGGTCCGGGCGCCCGGGAGGATAGCCACGCTTCTTAGGGGTTTCGAGCCCAGCCTCGCGGTCGAGCCACCATACCCCGTTTCGCTTCCTTGGCGTTATTCTTCAACCATCACGTCGCCGAGGCTCCGCGCCCGTTTGTGGCCGTTTCGATGAGGAGAGAGCAATGATCCGTGCACCAGCCGTTTTTCTCGTCGCTATCCTGCTCGTTCTGAGCGCGAGTCCCACCCAGGCTCAGTTCGAGAACGTGGGCTCTTTCGAATTTCCCACGTCGGCATCGCCCGAAGCGCAGAACCACTTCCTGCGCGGGGCAGCTTTTCTGCACAGCTTCGGTTGGATACAGGCCCGCGAGGAGTTCCATGCCGCTCAGGAGATCGACCCGGACTTCGCCATGGCGTACTGGGGAGAGTCGCTCGCATACAACCACCCCCTAACTTCACAAATGGACGCGACCCTTCCGCACCAGACACTCATGCGGTTGGGATCGACGCCGGCAGAGCGACTGGCCAAAGCTCCCACCGAGCGCGAAAAGGGCTTTCTGAGCGCGGTCGAGATCCTTTGGGGAGAGGGGGATCACGTGGACCGCAGGGTCACCTACATGGAGGCGATGAGCCGGCTTTACGAGCAGTACGCCGACGATACCGAAGTAGCGGCGTTCTACGCACTATCGGTGTTGAGCGCCTCCACCGCCACGCGCGATTTGACGCAGCGGCTCAACATACGGGCGGGCACCCTCGCTTTGAATCTATTCGAGCACAATCCGGACCATCCCGGTGCCGCCCACTATACGATCCACGCGTTCGACAATCCCATCGTCGCTCCCCTCGCATTGGAGGCGGCGTACCGTTTTTCCGAGATCGCTCCTGCGGTGGCCCACGCGAGGCACATGCCGACGCACATCTTCATTCAACACGGCATGTGGGATCGGGTTTCGGGCAACAACGAATCCGCCTACACGGCCGCGCGAGAGCTGTGGCGGCCGGACGACCCCATGGGAGACGCAGTCCACCCCCTGGATTGGGGTCAGTACGGTGACCTCCAGCTCGGGGACTACGCCAAGGCGAGATTGTGGATCGAGCGGCTCGAGAGTATGGCCTTCGAGGGCCGCTTCCTCGAGGGCGGCCCGCAGGGCGCGCCGGGCCAAGCTAGGGCTACCAATACGGTCCCGCTGATGAAGGCCCGTTACATCGTCGAAACGGAGGAGTGGGAGGTTCGGCCGATCATGGACGAGTCATCGATG
The DNA here is from genome assembly GCA_965215925.1 of Longimicrobiales bacterium. Taxonomy (GTDB): domain Bacteria; phylum Gemmatimonadota; class Gemmatimonadetes; order Longimicrobiales; family Gaopeijiaceae; genus JAAXGI01. The sequence continues at coordinate 1,901,068 of CBDCEQ010000003.1, forward strand.
CACGAGCTTCTCGCGACCGGGATGAGCGCAGCCCACACGGGTGATCAGGCAACGCTGGCTCAAGCCGAGGCGGCGCTCGTGGAGATGGCAGACAACGGGCCCGACGGAGACACGAATGCCAACATCATGGCAAAGCAGGTCGGCGCGCTACGCCATGCGGGTATGGGACATGTGAGCGTGGCAATCGGCCTCATGGACGAGGCGCAGGCGATCGTCGAAGCTGGAGCCGACCCGCGAGGCGCGGCCTCACCGGTGAAGCCCGTGCACGAGCTGTACGGTGAGATCCTGCTCGATCTGGACCGGCCCGCCGCCGCGATCGAGAAGTTCGCGACGTCGCTCCTGCGGATGCCGAACCGACCGCGATCTCTGCTCGGCCTCGCACGGGCGTATGCCGAGACCGGTGACCACGCGGGTGCCGCCAACGCGTATAGGCAGCTGACCGAGGTGTGGGCCGGCCGTGAGTCGTTCGACGGGTATCAGGAGGCACGTCGTTTCCTCGAGGCCACAGGGCAACAGTAGCGGGCGATTCGACCCCGATCACGTCACGGCGATGATCCTCACCCCCAAGAACGAGACCGAGTCCAAAATTTGGAATTCTGAACGGGTCGGGACATGGGAAAGGAGGTCAGGGCGGCAGCGTCAAAGACCTTGAGGCGTGCGCTCGGAGCGCTGATCTCGGCCAACCGCCGCATGAGGCCTGGGCGCTCCTCTGGGAAGAGTCGGTCCAGGATGTTCCATGCGAACGCCAGATCGTAGGGATGCGCTGGCTAGAGTGGTAGGGTGCTGGGTCGTGCGGTCCCATGCGACCTGCCTTCACCGAGAAGGTCCGCGAATCGAACTCGTCGGGCGAAACGGCTGTACACGTGCAGATTGGAGTCGGCGGCTGCGCCAAGGTCCAGCACCACATGGCTCCGATCTTCACGAGCGCCATTGAGGAGAGCGGGGACTCCGGGTGTGAACCTTTCGACGGGCCCGGCCGTTATCTCCTCCGATGCGCGGCCAGTCCACATCTACTCAGGGACCCTAGGCCAAGCAAGCTCCTCCGGCGTTCTGACCGTTCTGACCGAGGAGCGCATAAGCTTGGAACCGGTCCACGACCTGGCCTTCGCCCGCAGATACCCCCTCGCACCCTGAACATCACAGCGCGCGCGGAGCCGGCACAACGGACAGGTCTGTCGATGCGCTCGTCCTCGCTGTCCTAGTGGGCCCCAGCCACGCCGAAGACCCCGGGCCGGCCGGCGGCTCGACAGGGCGGTCGCCAGCCGCTCGCTTATTCGGACGGTCCAGATCTTGTTCACCCCGTCGTCGGACAAGTCCTGCACGGGTCATGTGGCAGCATCGTTCGACCTCTGGACTGAGGAGGAGTGCGCAGGACCATTTCCCACGCTCGGCAGTGATCGAAGCCCGGAGGACAACGCACCCCACTACCCGGCTCCAGGGTTTCCGCCCCCGATTTCCTGTGGCCGGTAGTTTAGCGCCCGTCCTGAAACCGCGTGATGAACACCTCCCTGTGGGCCGCGAACCTGGCTACGGGTGGAGCGTGAGCGCCTGCCGATCTCCCGCGTACGGACTACCGGGGCTCGAAAAAGAACGGACGCAGAAACTCAACCGCAGGGGGGCACAGCCTGCCCCACGAAGCTCGCGGTCCACGTCAGCGCTGTGCCCTCGGACTGTCCAACAAGGTAGGACCACTCCACTCGGACTCCTCTACATGAGACCACTCTACGTTGCCTGCGTCGCGGCCATCGTCTTGGCCGCATGTGCCGATGAGACTGCCCCGACTTCCGTTTTGGAACCCGGCGATGCCGCCGTGAAAGTTGGATTCCTGGTTTCGGGCGACCGGATCACCTATCCGAACGGAGCCAGGATTGCGGTGGACGAAGTCAACGAGCGCGGAGGGCTGCTGGGTCGCTCCGTCGAACTGGTCATCCAGATGGACCTGCAGGAGGCGGAGGCTGCGGTTCAGGCCGCAGAGACCATGATTCTCACCGATGAGGTCGTTGCCCTCATTGGCCCCAACCGCTCGTCGCACGCCATCGAGGTAGGGGCCGTGGCCCAGAGCCATGGCGTGCCGATGGTTACGACGGCGGCCACCAACCCAGCCGTGACTGAAGCTGGCGACCTTGTCTTCATGGCCGCGTTCACCGACCAGTTTCAAGGGCGAGTCATGGCGCAATTCGCCTCGGAGACCCTCGAGGTGACCGCAGCCGCTGTCCTGACGCAGCAGGGGGAAGTCTATAGCGAGGGGATCGGCGAGTTCTTCATCGATCATTTCGGCGGCCTTGGAGGGACGATCGTCGCCGACGAGTCCTACGAGGGCGGTGCGACGGAGTTTGCCGCGCAATTGGCGCGCATCGCGGCGGCTACTCCTGGGGCCATGTTTCTCCCGGGTCTGCCGGCAGAAGTCGCGCTCGTGACCACGCAGTCGCGTGCCCTGCCGCTGCAAGACGGTGCCGGGGAACCGACGCTCTTTCTCGGGGCGGATGCGTGGGACAATCCGACGCTGCTGGACAATGACGAAGTCGCCATCGATGGCAGTTTCTTCAGCAGCCATTTTTCGCCGGACACGAACGAGCCAAGCGCACGCGCATTCGTCGACACGTATCAGGGTCTGTACGGGACTGTCCCCACCGGCGGTGATGCGGTGAGTTACGATGCGGTGCGGTTGCTCTTGGAAGCCGCAGAGCGAGCGGGCAGCCTCGACGCAGACGCCGTGCGCCAGGAACTGCTAGCTACCGAAGGATACGCCGGGGCAACCCACATTGCCCACTACAACGAACAGCGCCATCCGACAAAAAGCGCGGTCATTATGGCCATCGAGAACGGAGTGAAGAGGTTCCTTCAGCACGTGGATCCGTAAGGAGGCGTGCTGGCACTAAGCGCGGGATCTGAGGGATCCTGAGCCGCTCGCCTTCAGGCATGCCGCCCAGAGCCCGGGGTCGGACGGGGTCTGAGTACGGGTTACGGACCCCCAAGGGGGCCCTCCCCGCGGACGAGGGCCCGCAGGAGGGCGCGAAGAAACGACGCCCATCCTTGATCTTCGGGGCATCACCCCAACGAGGCGTCACTAAAGGCCTCTCTTCTACCTTAGCGTCTGGATTCACGGGCTCGCCGGACGCAACGAGACAGACTTGGCCCGAAGCCGGCGAATCACAAGGTGAGCAACGTGCTTGACCGGTTGCCCAAGCGGCCATTCCCTCTTCCGTGTTCAATGGGTCGTTCACGATGATCGCCTCCTCCGATCGTGCCCTGTCGCTCTCCTACTGGAGATTCGTTTAGATCGGCATCGGGCAACCACGCAATCTTCCCAAGACAGGATTCGATATGCACGGCCCGCTGGGCGGAAGACGACCTGTGGACGAAACCACCCACCCTCAGCGACCCGGCGATCGGATTCCCCGATCCGGTCCTGCAGTTCGCCTCTACCAGCTGGTCCGGTTTCGGGGAGGTCAGCAGACTCATACGGGCGGGAGACGTGGAGGCCGCGGCGGCTCTTGTTCAACCGTGGCAAGTGGCGGTCGGCGTGGGTGCGCAAGGCCTTTCGGCCGGCCCCGATCCCCTTTCCGCTCCTTGCGCTTATTCGATTCCTGAGTCTGGTTGCCCGCACGTTCTACAGCCGAATCGAGGTCGCCGTATCATGGTGACCCCTACCTCTCCGAGTCGCCTTCGCCTCCTCCAAGGCTTCGGGACCCAACGAAAGGTCGACGCGGGATTGGCATGCCATGGCCGCTTGAACACTGCAATGGCCACGTGACTGGCACAAGACGGTGTGCCGAAAACCTGGCGCAGTTCATTCCACAAGCAGGCACTCAAGGTTGTGCTGACAAGGGATATTATCACTGCGAACTCGCGCGCGGGAGCAGCAGCCCGCCGGGCCTACTCGAAGGCGTAGCGGATGCGCACGCCAGCCTGCTGCGGGGCGAGCACGTTGGCAAAGTAGCGGCGTGACCGGAAACCGTCCTCCGTGCGCCCGATGTGGCCGGGCGTCTGGCGCACGCTAGTCACGGCGTACTTGTCGAGCAGGTTGTCGGCGTAGAACGTCAGGGTCCAATTGTCCTTCGAGATCGAGGCCGACACGTTGTGGAGATCGTAGGCCGGGAGCGTTTCGCCGCCGGCGCGCAACCCGATCCGCGTGAGCACGTCGCCGATGTAGGTGTAGCCGTACAGCAGCTCGAGCGCGGTGCTGCCGCCGAGCAGCCGGGCATAAGAGGCGAGCAAGCTGCCTTGATGCCGCGGGGCACCCGACAGGCGGTCGCCCTCAAAGGCGTCGGCGCCCCCTTCGAGGAGGCCGGGCGAGTCCTGGCTCAGCTCGGCGCGCGTGTAGGACCACGATCCGCGGAGGCGCAACGCGCTCGTCAGGCCGGCGGCCCCTGCCAGCTCGACACCACGGCTCACAGCTCCTGCGCCGTTCAGCGTGATCGGCTCCGCGCTGAAGGGGGTGAGCCCAGCGACCTGAATGTCCTCCCAGTCGACGTGGAACAACGTGCCGCTAGCGCTGAACCGTCCGCCGCGCCACGAGCGGCGCACCCCGACCTCGTAGTTGGTAGTGATGTCGGGCCGGATCAGCGCCTGATCCTCGTAGATGCAGCCAGACTGCGGCGGGTCGTTACTGGGGTCCGCGTCGGTGAGCAGGGCGATCTCCTCGTCGGAGCAGACGCGGAAGTTGTTGCTGCCCCCGATGCGGTACCCCTCCGAGCGGGTGAAGTAGGCGTTCGTCTGGTCGTCGAAGCGGTAGTTGACGCTCGCTTTGAACAGTACACCACGGTCGTCGGCCTCGAAGTCGGTGAACGGAGAGTTGTACAGGGGCGTATAGGGGAACTCGGTGAGACTGCCCGTCTCGATGCGGTAGCCGAACCAGCGGCCGCCAGCCGTAAGGCGCCAGCGGTCACCTAGCTCGCTAGAGACTTCCCCGAATAGCGCCCGCTCCTCCACCGCTTGGTTCCCTAGGGTGTAATACTCGATCGGCTCGGACGCCGGGCTCCCCCCGAGGATGGGCCTGACGCCGGAGAATTCCGTCAGACCCGGCGTGAACTCGAAGCTCGTCCCGCTGCTGTCGTAGTTGTTGAAGAAGATGCCGCCGACCCAGCGCCACGGCCCGTCGCCGGTTGAGACCACGCGCGTTTCCCAGTTGAACCGCTCCTCCCACGAATCCTCGCGCGTATAGGCCGAGAAGGCTCGGAACTGCGAGGTCAGGTCGGTGGCCGAGACGCCTGGATCGATCGCCCGCGCTCTTGCCAGCGCCGGGAACTCGCCCGGCAGCAGCCCCGCGATGCCAAACTCCTGGATCAACAGGTCGGTCTGATCCCGCTGTCCGTGCGCGGTGAAGCGCGAGAATCCGACTGCCGTTGTCAGCTCCACGCCACCCGGCGCCCAGGTCAGCTCCAGGCTCCACAACTGGTTCCTCTGATCGTTCGGTTCGAGAAAGCGGTGCGCGGCGACGTAGCGTCCGGTGTCAAACGACCGAGCATGATTGATCTGCCGCGCGCCGACCTGTTGATCCTGCAGATGGTAGGCGAACAAGGCTGACAGCTCCGAGGTCGCCTTCCACAGCAAAGATAGCCGCGCGGAGACCGTCTCCTCCGTGTTGGCGTCGGGCTCCCGGCGCAGATTCACGGCCACCGCCTCGGGATCGCTAAGGTTCGGCTCCGGCTCGGAGACGCCCGGCGTACGCAGCAGGTAGTGGTAGTCGATGAACCCGGGATCCGCATAACGGTCGACGGAGCCGCGTAGCGCCAGCCTGCCGGAAGCAAGCGGCAGGTTGAAGGTGAGGCCGACGTCCGAGCCCGGGGCGCCCCCGTGGGCCAGAGCGAAGAGGTCGCCACGGACCTCGAACGTGCGCCGCTCCGTGTCCGGTCGGCGCGGCAGGTAGCGTACGGCTCCCGCCAGCGTTCCGGCACCGTATAGCGTGCCCTGGGGTCCGAGCAGCACCTCCACCCGCTCGATGTCGTGCAGCCGTAGGTCGACAGCGAGCGGAATGTCGCCCAGGTAGGTGGCGACGCCATTGTTGTAGTTGTTGCCGGCCTGCTCGGAGCCGGTTAGCGCATCCGTGTGCAGGCCGCGCGCGATGACCACGTTGCTGCCGCGGGCACCCTGGTCGACCACCGTCAGGCCGGGCGTCCAGCGCGACAGCTCAGTGAGGTTCCCGATTGCCCGCCGCTCGATGTTGGCACCGCTCACCGCCGAGATGCTCATCGGCACCTGTCGCAGCGGCTCCTCGAGGCGGGTTGCCGTCACCACCACCGCCTCGGCGAAGACGACGAGCAGAGTGATTGCCGGCAGCTCGACCGGCTCGGCGGCGATCACGATACCGTCCACCGTCACCGCGCCGACGCCTCCCAGAGAGACGGTCACCGCGTAGGCCCCGGGCGAGAGGTCCGTGAACGTGAACCGGCCGCGCGCATCCGCCTGCACCTCCCGCGGTATATCGGGCCCGCCGCTCAGCGTGACGGTGGCGCCGGGTAGCACGCCGCCGGTCGCATCCACGACCACACCCGTAATCTCGCCCGCCTGCGCCGCGGCCAGCCGCGGCCACACAGTCAGGAAGAAGCAGAAGAGGATTAGACCGACCGCCGTCCTGCAGAGCCCCTTCACGGCGCAACGTGACCCGATAGAAACCAGAGCGCTGCTAGCACCACGGGACGCACAACGATGACGGCGACGTAGGTGCGGGTCACGGACCCAACGTATAGCGGCGCGAGTCGACATTCGGCGACGTTGACCGGCACGTAGACCACGTGCGTGTCGCCAGTCCGCCGCGGGAGGTCTCCTTTGCAAACAGTTCCTGTGATCCACGGGCCTCCGATTCGGAGCGAGGAAAACGGGCGGCCATGTGGCAGATGGCCACAGCATTACCAGCAGAGTGTCAACCGTGAAGATAATCGATGCGGACGTAGCACAAGCTCACTTGAGTCGAAGAACTCGCAGAGTACTACCGGCCTACCCGCATAAGTGCCCGCTGCCGACTTCTTTGAACGTGGGCCTGGCCCTGCACCTCCTTCTCCACGAGTCTCCCTATGGGTGTCGGTCCGGGTCACCCTCCGCTACGACGACCCGGATCTCATCCTCGCTGCCGACATCCTCGGGGAAGAGGCCGTACCCTTCGGCCATCCAGGCCGGCAGCGCCAAGTCGCAAAGCCGTCGACCGTCGCCTTGCAGCTCCTGTCTGTTTGTATCCCTTCGACTCCCAATACGCCCTACGCGCTGACGGCGAACGGCAACCTGTCGAGGGCGCTCCCCTTGCCGACCGCCGCCGAATTGTTTCTCTGGGGAGAAGTGCAGGCTAGAAAATCCGCTCGTCGGTGCTGTGGGCGTACAGATGGTCAACGTGGTGGTGTTCGGTGCAGCCATCCGCCGTGTACTCCAGTTGGATCGTAATGTGATGGATACCGAAGTCATGGGCTGCCGTCGTCCTCCTCTCCTGTACGCCAGACGTGGTATGTATCGCCGGGCCGTCTTGACGCGCGAAACCGGGGGGGCTGAGGGCCGGGGCCGGTTGGCGTGGGAAGAAGGCGTTCGGGTCTCCGGGCGGGCAAGGTCGTCTTGATGCGGGGGCGGCGGTCAGTCTTGCCGTTATGAAACGCGGAAGCGAGCGTGTTGCCATCTGGCCCTCCGGGGTCTGTCTGTGGGTGAGAGAGCACCGAAGGAGGCAAACCGAATGGGAACGGCCCGCTACCTGCTCGCTCTGGCGGGCCTCGCTATCGCCGTGCCGCTAGCGGGCCAGGAGGTTGACTCTGCTTTGGAGGAGTTGGAGGTGCTGGCAAGGGGTTGGACGGAGGACGGGAGGTTGTCGGAGTACCCGCCGCCGCTCGCGGCGCAGGCGTTGGCGGATGATCTGGGCACGCTGGCGGCGCTCCAGGTGTTGATCGCGACGAGGGAGGAGGCGTGGGACCTCTTGTTCGATGCGGCGTTGGCGTTGGCGAATGCGCAGGAAAGGGCAGAGTTGGAGGCGACAACGGAGGAGTTTGCGCTGTTGCAGGCGGTGGAGGACGCGGCGCGGGCGTCTGGCACGTGGACGCTTGACGATGTTGCCGAGTTCAGCGAACGGCGGCGGGTGGTGCGGAGCGGCGGTGATAGCCGTCGCCTTCGCGGTGAGGGACCGTCTGCGCGTGGCGAACCCCTAACCCCCGTGTTGGTGGGTGGCGGCCCCAACGCGCTTAGAAACGATTCTACGGCCCCGAGCGCCGGGGAGCGCGCCTGACGCCGGGGAGCGCGCCTGAGCCAGCCCACGTATGTGGACGCCCCCCTGGTTGGCAAGCCTGACGTCGTACCGAAGTCGGTGGCAGTCAGGTCAGGTACGGTCGTATGTGCGTCTATGGACGCCCCCGATAACGCAAGCATTTCTTGGAACGGCTGGGTGCATGTGGTCAGGTGCTGTCGTCTATCCGGCCTGTTGGTGCAGCCTGTGGTATCCGAGGCTGCTGGCCCGTATGGAGATACGCGGACCGGGTCCATATCGGCCTCGCAGGCTTGAAAGCCTTCACACATACCCTGGTTTTTCCGATCCCGTCTCATTGACCGTTTGCCCTGTTGATATGGGTGATTGACCTGTCAAACGGTGCGCATACGGGTTTCTTCATTTCGTCATGTCTTGCTCCTCCCGGCCATATCGCGGCTTAAAGCGACGGTGGATCTGATATTCGTGGGTTGGCTACCACCTGACTTCACTTCGTCGCGGAGCTGCCTCTCCTCTTACTTCGTGGGTGGATCTGCCCGCGAGGGCAGACCTCACAGGGGCAAACCGAGGGTTCTCCTCACCGGCCACCCACACCCCGGTCCCCGATACAACCGCATCTTTGATGGTTGTCCTTGTCTCCTTTCTGTAGTCTGCTCAGGCAGCGGCCCGCGTTGCGTGTGGCTTGCCTTGCACTTCGCAGGCGATGGCCCAGATGAAGCCGACCAGTTCGCGCGCGATTGCTGTGGTCACCTGGCATTTCGCTTTTCCGGCGCGATAGAGTGTCCCGTACCGGGCGCACAGACGCTTCTGTGCCGCCCAGGCGATGGCCTGCACTCCGGGCGTAGCCGCAGCCGCCTTTCTGCGCAGGTGGGCCGTCTTGCGCGCCGGGAAGCGATAACTCCACGCCGCCTCGATCAACACCCGACGGACATGACCGTTACCCATCTTGGTGATCTTCCCTTGGCGCCGCCGAGAGCCCGAGGAGTGCTCACTCGGTGCTAGCCCGAGGAAGCCCACCATCTGCCGTGGTGAATCGAAGCGTGTCAGATCCCCGAGCTCGGCCAAGACCGTCATCGCAGTGATCGTTGACACGACCCGCAGGCTCATCAAGGCCTCGACAGTGGGGCGTAGTGTCCACGTAGCAAGGACCTCGTGCATCTGGGCTTGGAGTCCCGCGGTCCGGGTCTGTCCCGCTTCCACCGCGTCTACATACTCCTGGAAGACCACCTGTTGGACCGCACGGTCGAATCGCTGCTGCTCGAGCCAGCGAAAATGTGCCTGTGTCCACCGGGACTTCCCCTCGTAGACCCGGTCATGGCGGAGAAGGAAGGCACCCAAGCGCTGCCGAGCTTTGAGCTCCATCGCCTTCATGTCTTCGCGCGCACGGGTCAGATCACGCACTGCCTCCTGGTCCGGTCCCGGCACCCACACCGGGGTCAGCTCGCCGGCCCGGTGAAGCCGCGCCAAGTTCATCGCGTCGCGGCGATCCGTCTTCACCCGATCCCCCGGCTTGCGTGGAATCAGGCTCGGGGCTACGACTTGGCAGTCGTGGCCGGTCTCGGTGATTTCGCGATACACTCCGTAGCCGCAGGGGCCAGACTCATACACAAAGCTCAACGCCTCTCCGTCGGATCCTTGCAGGTTACGGATCAGGCGCTGCAGTGAGGAACTCCGATGCGCCAGGATCCCCCGGTACTCCGGATCCTCCCGACCGGGCCACGCAACTGCAACCGCAATCGTGTCCTTGTGAACGTCCAGCCCCACGTATGCTCTGTATTCGGCCATGACCTGCCCTCCTTGATTGTGGCTCTGCGCTTCAATGAGGTGGCTCTGCCTCGAGGGTAACCCACAATACTCGAGGCAGGGCAGGTCAATCCATGATGTCTTACCCGTTCGTCGTCCTGCCCACATCTCCCGACAAGCTTCTCCACCCGTTTGCCGTCCGCTATCAGGCGGCGGCGTGAGCCCGGTAGATCTCCTTCTGCGTCGTCTGCGCCCAGACGATGCGCGCCGTCCTGTTGGCCAGCGCCACCGCGACCAGCATCGTCGGCTTGCGTGCCAACATCCTGGCCAGCCAGGGATCGGTCGTCTTGCCGTGTCGGACCGTGGAATTGACGACCGACATGGCGCCCGTGATCAAGAGTCGCCTGAGATCGCGCTGGCCCATCTTCGATATCCTGCCCAGCCTTGGCTTGCCTCCGGTCGTGTGTTGCCGCGGCACGAGACCGAGCCAAGCCGAGAAGTCGCGCCCGCGCCGGAAGCTCTCCATCGGTGGCGCGAAGGCCTCGAGGGCCAGCGCGGTGATCGGTCCGATTCCCGGGATCGTCATCAGCCGCGCCGTCTCTTCGTCCTGCCGTGCGCACGCCCGGAGCTTCCTGTCCAGTCCGTCGACCTTCTCATCGAACTCATCGATCCGCTCGAGTAGTAGCCTGCCTAGCTCGAGGACCGGCTCCGGCAGGGGGGAGTCCGGATCCTCAAGCACCCCGGTCAGCCGCCTGAGCTGGGCGGTGCCCTGCGGAGCCACGACACCGAACTCTGCCAGGTGACCCCGAAGCGCATTGATCGACTGGGTCCGCTGACGCACCAGAAGGTCTCGCGTGCGAAAGAGCATCCCCCGCGCCTGCTGCGCTTCTGTCTTGACCGCCACGAAGTGCATGGTCGGACGCTGCGCCGCTTCCGAGATCGCCTCCGCGTCCGCTGCATCATTCTTGTGCCTCTTGACGAACGGCTTCACGTAGATCGGCGGAACCAGCCTCACCTCGTGGCCGAGCGTCATGATCTCCCGGCCCCAGTAGTGGGCACTGCCACAGGCCTCCATCGCCACCACACAACGGGGCTGCGAGGCGAGAAAACTCAGCAGCTTCCCCCGGCTCAGCTTCTTCCGGTACGCCACCGACCCGTCCGCTCTCGCCCCGTGTAGATGAAAGCTCTGCTTTGCCAGATCTATCCCGATGATGCTAACCTCTTCCATTGGACGCCTCCTCCCTCAGATGGTCAGAAGTGCTCAGTACCATCTTGGCACATTGCGATGCCGGCGGGAGGGGGCGTCCACTCCATCGGCCTCTTGGTGCGGCACTTCTGGCCGCGGGCCCGTATGGTGTTCGTGAGATCGGATCCAAATCGCAATGGCGGGCTCGGTGGCCCATCGTAGGCTACTGGTTTTTCCGACCCCGTCTTGTCGACCGTTTGCCCCTACCTTGTCCGCCGTCCTGCCTGCCCTCTCCAGTTGGGACCTTCCCAGCTCATGCCCATTCGGGTGATCGAGCCGTCAGCCCCGATGATCTCATCTCTCGCCTCCTCCGGGTTCCGGGTCTGGCCAACGCCTCTTCGCTACACGGATCCGACTCGCAACCCTACGCCGCGGCAGAAACGGCCTTCGTCACTCCCCGTGCCCTGTAGTTCTCCCCCCTCACCGTCACGGCCCAGATGATGCGCGCCATCCTGTTGGCCAGAGCCACCGCAACTACCTTCCTCGGCTTCTCGTCCAGCATCCGCCGAAGCCAGGGATCAGTGACTGGACCCCGCCGGATGGCACTCGAGATGACTGCCGTCGCCCCCAGGTACAGGAGCCTCCGGATGTCGCGCTGTCCCATCTTCGTGATCCGCCCCAGCCGCTGGCGGCCACCCGTCGAGGATTCACGAGGCGTGAGCCCGACCCATGCCGCGAAGTCGCGTCCATTGCGGAAGCTCTCCATCGGCGGAGCAAAGGTGTGGACCGCCATCGCCGTGAGCTCTCCCACCCCCGGGATCGTCATCAGGCGCCCGAGCGCCTCATCTTCCTTCGCAATGCGACGGATCTCCCGGTCCATCTCATGGATCTCCCCATCCAGCTCGTGGATCCGCTCGATGAGGAGGCGTATGGCGGGAGGCCCCATCGCCGGGAAATGCTCCTCACACCTGGCGAACGCCTCCTCCAGTCTCCCGATGTTGTGGGTCCCACGCGGAGCGACGAGGCCGAACTCCGCGAGGTGACCCCGCAGCGCGTTGATCGTCTGGGTCCGCTGGCGCACGAGGAGCGCCCGGCTCCGGAACACCACCGAGCACGCCTGCGCTTCCTCGGTCTTCACGGCCACGAACCGCATCGTCGGCCGCTGGGCCGCCTCGACGATCGCCCCCGCGTCGTTCGCGTCGTTCTTCTGCCTCTTGACGTACGGCTTCACGTACACCGGGGGAATCAAACGGACCACATGGCCGAGTTCCTGGATCTGCCGCCCCCAATAGTGGGCGCTACCGCACACCTCCAACACGACCCGACAGGCGGGCTGCCTGGCGAGGAACCCGAGCAGCTTCGAGCACGTGAGCTTCTTGCGCAGCACAGGCTCACCGCCCGCAGTGGCTCCGTGCAGTTGGAAGTACCTCTTCGAGATGTCGATGCCGATGATGCTGACCACCTTGTCCATGGATCCCCCCTCTCGTGTCCCGAACGCACCCTGTGTGCGTTCTCCCCACCCGGCGCACGATGGCGCCCGGTGGGGGGGGCGTCCACTCCATCGCTTTGGGGCCACGCTTCGCGGGTCCCCGGCAGGGGCTGGCGGGGGGCTGTGCCCCCTCTGACTCCCCCAACGGCAACGGCACATCATGGGCGCTGGACGCGACGGGTGGGTGAAGATCCGCGCAGCGGGGCGGAGCGTACCGAGTGGCACGCTAAGGCACGCTCCGCAGGGTTAACGCTGTCGGCACCGTTACGCCAGATACTTGATAACTCATTAATATTCTTGGACTTAAGACTGATTAATCCAGTTTAATCCCCTCATTACATCCCTCTTTCTGAGCGGGAACTCACTTGGACGGTAGAAGAGGACCGTGGACGGTGAATTGGTAGGCGCAGGCGGCTACGTTAGTATCGGCTCTGTCGCATTGCATATACGCCGAAGAGTGACGGCAGGTCGTGGCCACGGAGAGGAATGCAAGAGTAAGCATGTCACGCCCCGACCACGTGAAGCAGTTTTATCTCTTCCCTCAGTGTGCTCGAAGAGCGCATCGGAGGAGCCCGCCGACTAGCCGATTGCTCTGGCTGGATGTCCTGGCCGAAACGCGGCGTCTATTTCTTTATGGAGGGTGGTGAAACTCGCACCGACAGCGGCACCGGACCACGAGTCGTGCGCGTTGGCACACATGCTCTGATTGCCGGGGCAGCCACCACACTCTGGAAGCGCCTTTATCAGCACCGCGGACCACTGCGGTCCGGTGGCGGCAACCACAGAGGATCGGTATTCAGGATGATCGTGGGAACAGCACTCTCAAATAGGGATGGCTTCGACTCCTCAACTTGGAACGAAGGTCGCACGGCGTCGCGTGATGTGCGAGAGCGCGAGCACAGCTTAGAGCAAGCGGTCAGCAAGGTGATCGGTGACATGTCCGTTCTCTGGCTTGCCATCGGGGACGATCCGGGACCCAATAGCCTGCGTGGATACCTCGAGCGAAACGCTATAGCGCTTCTCAGCAACTACAGGAAGCAACCCATCGATCCTGCGTCGCACTCATGGCTTGGTCATCATTGTAAAGGAGAGAAGGTGCGGACGTCCGGACTGTGGAACTCAGACTATGTCGACAGGAGCTACGACCCGGAATTCCTCGACACGGTGCAGCACTTGGTCAGTCAGACGGAAGGATCGGAATGATCGCTGTCATTCAGTGCGCCGGCGATAAGAGAGATCGCGCCGGCTAGTTCCGCACATGTGACCTGCGTGAATGACGGGGGGGATGTCGCGTCCCGGGCCCGGGTCCGTCAGGGCAACCGCGAGAGCTCCGGGAAACGAAGGGCCGCACCGACCGGACGGGGCCATGCGTGATTGCGAGCGGCATCGTCGCAAGTGGCCTGGGCCGCGCCGAAGACCAGGGGAGCTGCTGCGGGGTGCATGTCGCGGTGCTACCGGGGGAAACGCCCGTCTCGCATCCCTTGCGCCACTCGTCGGGAGAGCGCGGTCTGGATCCCGCGCGGCGGATCCTGCGACCGCCCCGGCTCGAAGAGCGCGAGCTCGGGAGTCTCCGCCGGGAAGGATCCTCTCCGAAGAGCCTGGGTACCCGAGACTGAGCCCCGATTGCCGTTCCTCCGGCCCGGACCCGGCGAAGACCTTGGCCAACATCATCACAAGACCGGACTGGCTGATCCCCGAGCGCGAGGCGGCCCCCGAGGCGGCCTGGCTGAACCGGCGCGACTTCGTCAGGCGGCTCGGCCTCGGTGCCGTCGCGCTCGGCGTCTCGGGGTGTGGCGGAGGCGGTGACGCGCCTCCTGGTCCTCTCGAACCGGAGCCCGGGGTCACCGATCCGACTCCGCCGCCACCGCCGACAGGACCGACGGATCCCCCGGCGCCCGTCGAGGACGCGTGCCACGCGGACTTCCCGTCCGACCCGGAGCAGATGATCTGTGCGTCCCCGAACGACGATCTCCATCCCGCCGTTCGGAATGATGCCTATCCGGTTCCCTACGGCACCGAGACGTTGAAGGCTCATGCCCTGACCCACAACAACTACTACGAGTTCATCGGCTCTTCCAACAACGTGAACTCCGTCTGGGGGTTCACCGGGCCGCTGGAGGTGTGGCCGTGGACGGTCGAGGTCGCGGGGGCGGCCGAGCTGACCGGCACTTTCGATGTCGCGGAACTCGAGCGCGAGTTCGGGATCGAGGAGCGTGTCTATCGGTTGCGGTGCGTGGAGGCCTGGTCGATCGTCGTCCCGTGGTCCGGGTTTCCGCTTGCCACGCTGATCTCCAAGTTCCGGCCCCTCTCAACGGCGACCCATGTGATGTTCACCTCATTCAGCCGCCCGGAGCAGGCGATCGGCCAGCGCAACCAGCCCTGGTACCCCTGGCCGTACTACGAGGGGCTTCGGATGGACGAGGCGATGAACGAGCTCGCCTTCGTGGCCACGGGCATCTACGGGCGCCCGCTCCCGAAGCAGAACGGGGCCCCCTGGCGGCTCGCCCTGCCGTGGAAGTACGGCTACAAGAGTGCCAAGGGGGTCACGAGGATCGAGTTCGTGACCGAGGAACCGGAGACCTTCTGGTCGGCTGTCCGGCCGGAGGCCTACGGGTTCTACTCGAATGTGAACCCTGACGTGCCCCACCCGAACTGGTCGCAGGCGCACGAGCTGCCCCTCCCGGCGAGGTCGCAGTCAGAGCGGATTCCGACGCAGGTGTACAACGGATACGGGGAGTGGGTGGCGGACCTCTACGACCCGGAGCTCCTTACGTACCGGAGCTAGCAGCAACTTCACGGGCTCAATCCCGCAGCGGTTGACGCCGGAGCATTTCAGCAGCGTGGCTGAACGTGCGAGCCGGACCCGGAGGTCGTGGCCTCCGCCTGAGGCAGGGGGAGTCGTCCACACGCGGAGCCAATTCCGGCTCCCTCTGCGGACCCCGCCCCCGGCCCCGCCGTCACACCCCGGGTGCTCAGAACCCGAATCGAGTGAAGTAGCCGGCGATCCAGTCCGGTCCCGCGGGGAGGTTCTGTCCACTCAGGGGAAAGCGGGCTCCGAGCTCCACCTGGCCGGGGCCGAGGTTCAGGAGAATCGTCGGGCTGACCCGAACGAGCTCCCTCTCCGCACCCCTTGCAAGTATCGAGTTCAGGACGGGCGTTCCCCCGTACCAGCCCTCTAGGGCGAGTTTCCACCCGAACAGCCTGGTTTCTCCGCCGGCCGCCGTATAGAAGAACCGCTCGTTTCCGAACTCCGCCTGTCGCCGGACTCGCGCCTCCCGCCAGCGGTACCCGGCCCAGCCCATGACGTAGATCGGACGAGGATAGAAGGAGTGGCCCAGCTCGAGCATGAGCTCCCAGTCCCGCTGCCCGTCCCCGAGCGGGATGAGGGACGAGCCCACGTCGAAGTCCCAGACAGGGAGCTTCACCCCGGCCCGGATCGCAAGCGGCAGGGAGTTGCCCAGCCAGGAGAGCGGTGCTGCACGGACGTAGAGGCGCGTGTCCCCGATTCCCGTCGACTCCCGCACCCCGGTGATGTCCTCGAAGCTCAGCCGTAGCAAGGGCACCTGCGCCCAGACGTCCCACCCCTTCCCGAGCCCCGTCGCGACGGTGAAGAAGGCCGAGGTGGCGACCGTCCGCCCCCTGCCCGGAAACGGTCCTCTGGCGCCGTCCACCCCGAAGACGTCCGAGGTCTCTTGGTGGTAGATGGACAACGACGTCCAGCCGAGCCCTCGACCCTCCACCCACTGGGAGGCTGCAGTGCCGGGGACGAGTACCCCGAGCGCGGTGGCCACTACGAGAGCGAGGCGAGAAAATCGAGCCATTTCCGCTGACTCCACAGATTCGTGAGCGCGAGTGCGACGATCCAGGAAGAACATCGGCCCCGCTCCGCGGGAGAACAAGGTGCTGTCGGCCCGGCCCCCGCTCCTCGGATGAACCCGAGTTCCCAGGGCGCGGGTCGGCGTCGCTTGCCGTGGGCCATGGACGGTGCGAAGACGAGGGTGTCGAGGTTTCCGGCGAGTGCAAAGGCGAAGCGCCGCCGGAGCGCGGACCTCCAGGGGATCGAAGGGGGCGGAGCCACCCCTCGCCAGGCTCCAATGTTGCACATTGGGTAAGCTGGCTCCCGCTCCCTTGCGCCGAGACATGCCCATGTGAATCGCAGCCGGTGCATTCTGTGCATCGACCGCCCGGGTCTCTTGCACACGCCCCGTACGGGCATCCGTCTGGCTGTGCTTGCCGGCGTTCAGCCCCGATTCCACAAGGCCGCCCGCGCGAGGAACACGCCGGGATCCGTTCGCCACTCCGCGTAGCCGATCCGGCGCCCACCCGTCAGCCAGTCGAGCTTCTCGTCGATGCAGGCCAGCATCTCCACGTTGTCGACATCGAGAGCGAAACCGCCGTACTCCGTAAGGGAATTGACCGCGGCCACCACGAAGCCGGATGCCCGCGCCGCTTCACCGCTGCCGATCTCGCCCCAGGCCACGGCGTCGATGGTCCCATCGCGCAAGGCGGCCAGCAACTCTTCGTCGCCAGACACGTCGCCCAGATAGACCACCTGCGGCATCGCAGTCGAAGGCGGAAAGATATGCGTCCGGCGCTCCAGCTCCGTGGACGCGGATGCCGCGGTGATCGTGTAGCGTGCCGTGCCGTCGGCAACCACCGTACCCCCCGGTGTCTCGATTCTCGTTCCGCGCGCGAGCACGCCGTCGCCGTTCGCGATCCCGGTAATCCGGAGCAGCCGCGCCTCGCCCGTCGTGCCACGGAGGACCCCCACGCGTACGTCGCTCGTCAGGTTGTCGTACGAGGCAAAACGCTCCGCGTCCTGCGATCTCGTGAGCAGAGACTGGCGGAAGGCGATGGGGCCCGACGTGAACGCGATGGCCCGCTGGCCCGAAGCGTCCAGCGTGCGGGACTCCAGAATCGTGATGCCTCCCCCGACGATATCGAACTCCGGCGTTGCCGGAAGCAGCCAGATTCCCGGCCAGTCTGCGACGGGTTGTCGCACGAAGGTCAGGCGGTGTTCCTCCATGGCCTCCAGGGCCGTGAGCAAATCGGCCTCGTAGCCCATGTGCCTGGTGAACCCTGGCGAGGCCGGATCCGGGTCCTCGCTGTAGCTGACCGGCTCGAAGAAGGCGTAGAACCCGACGGTGACCGGATCACCGGTAGCGGGCGCACACGAGCCGGCTACCGGATCGACGACGCTCACGCGGCAGGCAGCACCAAGTACGGGTGCGAGAACGACGACGACGGCGAATAGACGTGTCTTGCTCATCGGCAGCCCTCGCTCATTCCGTCTCCGGCCGCCATCACGGCGCTTCCGAGCCCGGCGGGTATCGCCGTCGGGCTTCACGTCCGCCCCGCCGATCGCCGAACCTGGCCCTCTTTTCGATTGGAGGTGTCCGAAAGCACCAGTATCGCACCGATTCGCCGGGCGGTGTCGGCGAACGGCGCCGAGCAGACCCGGCAGGGCCGGACAGTAGGAGCGCTCCCCGGTCGCGCCGCCCGATGTGCGCACCCGGCGGAGATCGGCGAAATACGCCTCCACAGCGGCGATGAGCTTCTTGTTTGGTCCGGTCATCGTGCCTTCCTGTGAGTCTGACGTGCCCTCGTCTCATGGCACGATCCGGCAACTTCGGAAGTTATCACGACGAGCGGGTTCGTGGCGGCCGCGCGGGATCGCCGAAGCTGAACGCGCCGCAGTCCGTGATTGCCTACGAAAGCGCCAGGAACGCCCGCCTCCGCCTCGACCCCGGAGGCGAGAATCCCCGGTGCAAATGGGCCGCAGCAACGCCGCGATGTCAGCCGTGGTGGCGATCCAGGGGCCGACGGGTCCGTTCGTCCCTTTGTCCGTTTGTGGCCAGGAAGGGCTGAGGACATCCGTTTCGTCGCGGCGGAACAAATGAGGGGAAGCGCGCCATGGACAAATATATAACTCATTTGTAGTAATCTACTTAAGTCACTTGCCGATGCAGTCCGCAGGGATCATTGGACCGGGAGCGACCCCCCGGGGGAGGATTGGCATGTGCGTGCACATGTCCACCCTCCCCGCTGCCGATCGAGGCATCCAAAAAGGGGGGTCTCCCGTCACCGGCCGCAAGCTCCGGATCGGCATCGTCACTCCGGCGGCCGTGGTGCAACCGCAAGGCAGGCAGCGACCTACGGAAGCGCTGGCGTGCACATGGAATCGGCGTTTTCCGTGCACATGCACCCCGTTGTCTCATGCGCACTCGCCGATCAGCACCCACCCTCGCCGATCCGCGTTCAAGATCCGCCTCCAGGGAGCCGTCTCGTGCGCCGTGTTGTTGAGGCTGTCGATCATCGTTCCGGCGCTCGAGAATCGGTGGAGGTCCTTCAACTCGACGATCCGCTTGAGGCAGACCTGTCGGTCGCCATACTCCCCGAGCACCCGGGTGACCCGCCTGACGGGTGGCCCGCCCGGTCCGGGCGGTCTCGCGGCGGACCGCTTGGTTGGATGAGCCGGACGGGTCGGATGCTCGGGCTCTAGCGCCCACTAGAGGGTGCCTACCCAGGATCGGGGCGGGGTGTGGTCAGTCGAAGACGTGGACCCCTAGAGAGAAGAACACAACGCCGTCCGCCGCGTACCTGTAGTCGAGCCGCGCCCCCTGAAGTCCAGCGGCCACTTCAGGTGCAGCGTCGAACCCGCGCCGATCGCCCACGGCCATCTTGCGAGGCGCTCGCGATCTTCACCGGCCGTTCCGGTCTCGGGATTCGTCGATCCGGAAGCGAACTCGGTCCACATTCGACGGATTCCACCGAAGACGTAGACCCGCGAGCGGCCGTCCCCTAGCCCGCGCCCAAATAGGATGTTGCCACCCGCCCCGTACAGGTCGCTGAAGTCCCACTGGCCGGGCCATACATCGTGAACGTTCCCGTTCGGGGTCGGAGAAATCGTGCCCTCAAGCTTGCGTCGGCTGGAGACGGCACTTTCGATCTCGCCGCCCACAAGCCAGCTCCCCGGGAGCTCCAAGAGTAGCCCGACCGAGAGGTTGCCAGCGAGGGCGAGGCCCGAAGAGGACGATGTGCTTGAACTCGATCCCCCCTGGATGGTTACTTCCTTGGTGTGTTCGACCGTAATCCGGCCTACCTCAGGAGCCAGGCGCACAAAGAAGACGGACTGCGCGTGGGCTTCGCCTGCCCCAATGCACAGGCTGGCAACCGCCAGCAAGCCAATCAATGCCCCTAGTCCACGCTCGTGAGTTTCCAAGATGCTTCGACTCTATTCCAGTGAACCATGATTGAT
This sequence comes from Longimicrobiales bacterium, assembly GCA_965215925.1. GTDB lineage: Bacteria > Gemmatimonadota > Gemmatimonadetes > Longimicrobiales > Gaopeijiaceae > JAAXGI01. The sequence goes on from CBDCEQ010000003.1 coordinate 1,920,917, forward strand.
CGAGAAACCGAGTGGCCATCCTAACGTACTGTCGGTGCCAGGAGCCATTGGGAAGACAATCCTCAGTTCGATGAACCTGTCCGTCAAGCTGGATTCCTGCCGTTTCGAGTTCACCCGGCGCTCGATGCTGACATCTAGGGTCGACTTGAGCTGCCGGGCCTCTCGCCGCATACCACAGATTTCCCATGCTCCTTCTAGCAGTTTCCTGTGTTAGCCGTGTCCCCACCGAGGACTCCGTCGCGTGGATCCTCCCCCAGGACCGTCTCTAAGCTCCCGCGCCATCACGCCGCTACGTAGATCTCCGGGAAGCGGGTCGGGCCCCTTGCCGAGATCTCGACTGCGTGGCGTGAGGAGCGGCCGGGACGACGCTTGCCGCCCTTCCGCAGCGAACGCTAGATGGACCATGCGGTTCGTCCACGCGGCGTTACCGAGGCGGACGGGATCGTGGGAGAGAAGGGCGTATCGGACGGTGAGTCTGTACATAGCCTGCTCCGCATGATGACCGGGTGCTACGGGTTCCACCTAGAACAGCTCGGCCTCCGGGTCTAGAGTCTCGCCGGCCAGGTAGGCGGCCCAGTCGTTCATGAGCCGACGACGGCGCTCGAAGAGGTCAGAGCGCATGTAGGCCGCCTCGGCAGAGTACAGATAGTGTGAATCACGGCAAGAATCATGATGGATCTGATAAGTTACTGTGGTACAACGATATACATATGCTATCTCTTTGGTTGTCCCCTTTTCATACCCATTTTTAGGAACTGGATTCCAAACGACCCTAGCGGACCTTGGCGGACACGTCGGCCACCCGATTGCCATCTTTGACGACTACGTACCCACCCGCTGGAGCCGAAGATCAAGCACTTGCGCTCGGTGTCGTCCACCACAGTAAAGCGCGGCTTCAATGAGATCCGTGATCTGCGCGATCACCTCGCCCACGCAAACTACTATGCCGAGACCCCCGAGGCTGCTCGTCAGGTCTGCCAGGTGGTCAGGAAGATTCGCCGCATCCAAGCGGACCTGCTTACAGGGATCGAAGATCAATAGCTCCCCTCAAGGAGAGCCGCCGTGGAGACCTCATCGGCGGGAGGAGATTGACGAAGGCCCTAATCTGCTATAATCACACCACGGTCTCAGCACATAAGTATCACGGAAGGGAGAGCTATGCCGCAGACATCCTCGAGGGACATTGATGAGAGTGCTCTAACGAAGGGCCACCTCCGCAAGCTGAACGCACTTCGCAAGTCCGTCGGCGAAGATATCGGCGAGCGGGCGTTCGCCGAGTGGCTCTCCCGGCCAGCAACCGCAAGGGCGAGCGACCGGAACGCCGAGTTGATCGCCGAAAGTCTTTGGTCCCTTGTTGAGCAAGGCAAGCTTGCGATTCGTTCTGGCGGCTATGTGGTCAAACGCGGGCGCGGGCGAATCATCGTCGAGCCAGCGAAAAAGACGTAGACGCCCAGCGCCAGCCGCTTCCCCGATCGAGGCATCCCCAAAGGGGGGGTCGCTCCCTTCTACGGCCGAAAGCTCCGGAGCGGCGTCGCCGCTCCGGCGGCCGTGCCGCAGCCACCCGGGCCATCATGTCCTTCAGGCCGCTGTCGGGCTTGAACCAGCCGATGCCCCGGCAGAACTCCCTGGACAGGGGATGGCGGTTGAGCGTCGGCGGGCCGGCGATCAGTGCGCGTAGCAGCGTCATTTCCCCAGCGGTGAAGTCAATTGCGGCACTCGATCTGACCGGAAATGCCGACGCCATGAGGTCGCGTCTGCGCTCCTCGCCCATCGACCATGGCAACCCGTGCGACAGGTCGTCGGGCGATCGGACGCCGTTGTGCCCGGACGCCGTAGGGCCAGCGCGGGACGTCAATACCACGGCACGACCGAACGGTTACACCTACCCAACCTCACTGAGCGCCATGTCACCCCCATTGGCGTCGGCTGTCGGGCGACTCCGCTTCAGCCGATGTCGAATGCAAATTGGCGAGCTGCCGAGGGGATGGTGAAGGAGCGAAGCGTGCCGGAGGGTGGATTGTCGATGGCCCCTATCCTCTCTGATTGCGGACTACATATAGATGGTTAGTGTTTCAGATCACTCGGCACTGCCGCGGCTCGCGGCGATCTGCTCTCGGATCCACGCATCCACTTCGGACTCGATCCAGCCGACGGCGCGCGCGCCTAGCCGGATCGGTTGGGGAAAGCTCCCGTCGGCCACCCGCACGTAGATCGTGCTCCGCGCCAGCCCGGTGCGGGCCTGCACTCGAGGTAACCTCAGGACGCGGGCGGGCGCGTCCATGCTCTGTTCCATTGCTCTCGTCATCGGTCTGCCTCCGTTCTGTTCGGTGAAGAATTCCGGGGCGCGTTGCCCCGGGAGGGAACAGGGGCCACATGGGCCCGGCGGCAGGCTCGATGAACACGGGGACCTGGCAGGCCATCGCCAGCCTCGGGGAGCGGCCAGGACGGAGCCGACGCACCGGGTTGAGATCTCCCACCGCCCGCAGGCCGAACGTCGACGGCTTCAGGCCCGTGCGCTCGAAGGATGCATCCACTCGCGATTCGAAGTGCTTCGTCAGCGTCTCCATGGCGCCTACCGGTCGAGACCCGGCATGTGAGGACCCGCTGATGCACTGCGGCGCGTGGCCGAGCTCGACCGGATGCCGCCTCGGAGGGTGCTTCCAGCGAGTCGAGGGCCGGCCGACGGATCGCGGCGAAGGGCTGCACCGCGCAGTGCGTGGACATCGATGCCGGCAGGGCGGCCAGTGCGGGAGGCCGCGACTAGAAGCTGACGCCACAGGGGAGCCATGAGATGTGTCGACCGCAGGATCGAACCGTGCATGCGGCCGGCCGCGCGACAAAGCCGCGCTGGCCCACCGCATGCGGGACGGCCATCGCCCGGAGTACGACGCTCGCAAGGACACCCGGCGCGCCGGGGACACTACCTGTCCGCTAGCGCCTACCAGCCCACCGTGAGTCGGCCCACCAAGCTGTGGTCGGCGTCTCCCTGGCCCAGCAGGCTCTCGCGGCGCTGGGCGTCGAGGCCGAACCGGAAGCTCATGGCGCCACCCTGCACGACAGCCAGGCTGTAGCCCAGCCGGTAGCCGCGCCCGTACTCGGAAGTCGTGACGCCGAACCTCGGGGTCCCCACCAGCCGACTCCCGACCGGCAGCGCGTAGCCGAGCTCGGCGTCGATGCGGTCGCCCGATCCCGGGCCTGCCGCCCCGAGCCCCTCCATCGTATCGCGGCCCCAGAGCGCGTCGGCACCGCTCATCGCCTGACCGCCCCAGGACGGCGCCACCCGCGCCGTCAGCCCTAGCGGCGTCTGTGGCGTCGGGTCGTAGCTGAACGACACCGACACGCCCCGTTCCCTGAACCCTTCGTCCTGATGCACGAGCAGCGTCCGCACCCGCACGTCGACCGACAGTCCGGTCAGCGGGTCCGATGCGATCAGGCTCGCGGCGACGTCGGCGCCCACGCCCGTCTCGGCGTCCCCGCCGTCGCGCCTGAGCCCGACCTCGAAGCTCGGCCGGAGCGCGATGCCGTGTCCGAACACGTAGCCCATCGAGGCCTCGAGCGCTGTCCGCACACGCGTCACCACCGCTTCGGTCCCCGCCAGTCGGCCTGCCGGACCGTCCACGGCCTCGCTGCCCGTGCCGACCCACAGCGCGTCCGCCTTGAACGCCAGCCCGAACCCGCCCGCACCGGAGTCCACCAGATCGCCCCTCACGCCCCCGGCGAGCATCGACATCGAGAGCCCGCCCTTGAGAGCAACGGGAGCCGCGAGAGACGTTGGTAGAGACACTGCCTCGCCCGGCGTCAAGCTCAGCGAGCCCCTCCCGTAGCCGGTCACGCCCCAGAGCGTGACCCGCTCAGTCAGCTGGTAACCCACCCAGGGGTGGAGCCCCGTGACCGACGAGGCCACCTGGCCGATATCGGCCCCCTGGTAGCCGCCCAGGCCCCGCCGGTGCGAGAGCATCAGCCCCGCCATCAGCGGCCCCTTCGCGTAGTCGGCGCCGAACATCGTCGTGCGGACCCCGCCGTCGAGCGACAGCTCACCGTCCCGGCCGCTGAACCGCGACTCCATCCCGCGGCTCCAGAGCGAGACGCTCGCGCCTCCGCCCGTCTCGCGGTTCAACACGAACCCCGAGCCCATCAAGCAGGTCACCGCCTCCGAGACCCCTCCGCAGTAGCTCGGAGCCGCTCAGATCGGACTGGACACCCCTCGTATCCCGGGCGCCCGCAACTGCGGTGGACTGAAGCCGGCTCAGGAAGTTGCGGCCCATATCGCGCTCCATCCCACGCCTGAGCTCACGGCCCGCGAACCGGCCCCGGAAGCCCGAGGCTCTGGACGCCTCCAACCGCTCCTCCACCTGCTCCATCACGTGGAGCGCCGTCGCCCGCCCGAACCGCGCCAGGAGAGCGCGCGGCAGCGGATCGGTGTTCTCGATCGTCCCCGTCGCTTCCGCGTCAGCCAGCCGGCCCTCCGACGGATTCAAGAGCCGGAGCGTCATCGTCTCCTCGCCCTCGTCGTGCGCGTCGTCGAGCACCGCGACCTCGACCGTCTGCGACGACTCGCCCGCCTCGAACGTCAGCGTCCCGTCCGCCGCCGTGTAGTCCGTCCCCGCCGACGCCGTACCGTTCACCGTCTGGTAGTCCACCGTCACCTGCTGGAACTCTGGGGACATCGCTGACCGGCTACGACCAGCTCTGGATGCTCAAGGCCCAACTCGACCACCTAGAACCAGTTGCCGAAATGAAGATGGCAGGCTAACCAAGAAGTGCCCCGGAGCCACCACCTCCAACTGTGGCTGGGACAGCTTCGCTTGTGCGGAATTTGACCTCACCGGCGGCGTGGAAACCCTCGTCTTCACGGACAGGAGTCAATCGACGCCGGTCAAAAACGAGAGCACTTCGACCATCAAGTTGTTGATCACCCGGTACTGATCAGGAGTGGCTGAGAGAATGGTCGTTTCAGACTGTACATATCGCGATGGCGACAATTCTGCGCGACAGTGTGATACGATCTCTTGCGCTGATTCTGCTGTGGTTTCTAGATGAAACTGTAGTCCGATGGCCAACTGGCCTAGCTGAAACGCTTGGTTTACACAGCCTTCGCTGCTCGCAAGGCGGATTGCCCCGGACGGTAAATCAAAAGTCTCGCCGTGCCAGTGGAAGACCTCCACGGATGGTGGAAAACGAAACGTCGACCTGCCAATCGACGAAACACCGTATATCGGAAACCAGCCAATCTCCTTCACTGGATTCGGATATACCGGAGCGCCCATCGCACTCGCGATGAGCTGCGCACCTAGGCAGACACCCAAGACCGGTTTTCCAGCTTCCATGGCGCTATGAATGAATTGCTTCTCCTGGACAAGCCACGGGAACTCGCCCTCATCGTTGACGCTCATGGGGCCGCCCATCACGATGAGCAGATCTATACTCTCGAGATCTGGCAACTCGGTCATTCGAAAAAACGGAGTGTTCGTTACCTCGTATCCAGCCCCTCCAAGCCACGGCTCTATCATGCCAGGGCCTTCAAATGGAACGTGACGCAGGTAGTGGGCGCGCATTCTGTATCCGTTGCAGGCGGGATTATGCATTTGACAAAGGCCAGGCCAAGCGGGCTTGACAGCCTGCGACTGGCGCGAGACGTCCAGGGACTGGTCCTCCGCGGTCCGCAGATCCACCTTCCGCCCACCGCTCAGAACTGACAGCTCACTCTCCATTCCGGCCATGCTCAGCAGGCCGGGAGCATGACCTGCTGCAAACTCGACCAACACGTCGACATCGCTGTCGGGACCGAAATCCGTCCGTAATGCCGAGCCAAAGATCGCTAGCTTCTGAACACCGTGCGGCCGTCAGAACGCGGCTAGTTCCGTCTTTGGGATTGAGAGTAGCGGATTCATGACCGAAACATCCGGCTTGTATCGATGCCGAATCCAGCAGACTTCAATTCACGAACGAGCTCTATCTTCCAGCCACCCCCATCGTCCAGATCGGTATAAGCGACACCCTCGTAATCCGAAGGTGCTTCAACAACGTCCTTCTTGAGTACACACACTCTTTCTCGGCCGAGCCTGCCGATGAAGAACCCCAGTTCTAAAATGACATTCTGCCGAGCACGAGGATGGAGTTCAGGTTTCTTTTCTCGGAGTACACCCACATCGTCCGGCGTCAGCAATACCACCGCGAATTCAACATCAGCATAGTCTTCGAATTTTTCGATAATTGTGCGGCCCTTATTCGGTTTTTCATGTAGGATAACCGCTTCAAGACTCAAATCCTGTAGAAACCTCGCAACCGTTCCCCTAGGGAAGCTCTGAGCAAGGCCCTTCTGGGGGCGGTGCGGGACGGAGGGAGCCGGTTTCAGCGGTCTTGGGGGTGATGACGGGCTGAAAACGCGCCAAACCGGCATGTTCTGGCCGATGATCCCCTCGTTGCGCCCCGCGTGGGCGGATGTTTCCCGCGCCGGCCGCTCACGCCGTCGAATAGCGGCCCGCCACGAGCAGGTTCGTGAAGCCCAGGAGCAGCGCGATCCGTTCCATGTTCTTGGCCAGCCCGCGGTAGCGAACCTTCCGGTAACCGAAGCGCCGCTTCACATACAGGAACGGGTGCTCCACCTTTGCCCGCACCGAAGCCTTGTCCCGCTCGCGCAGCCACCGCGCCCCGCCCTGCTCCAGGAGCCGCCGCCGCCGCCCCGGTCTCATCGCCACATGCCACTGCACCGGACGGCCTCCCGTGTCCACCCACTTCTCGATCCCCCGGTAGCCCGCGTCCGCCCACACCTCCTCCTCGCCGCCGTGAAGCAACGCCCCCGCCTCCCGAAGATCGTGCGTGTTCGCCGGCGTCGCCCGCACGCCATGCACCAGTCCCGTCTCCGCGTCCACCCCGATGTGCGCCTTCATCCCGAAGTGCCACTCGTTGCCCTTCCTCGTCTGATGCATCTCCGGATCCCGCGCCCCCTTCCGGTTCTTCGTCGATGACGGCGCCGCGATGATGCTCGCGTCCACGATCGTCCCCGCCCGCACCCGGTAGCCCCGCTCCGCCAGGTGCGCGTTGATCTCCTCGAACAAACCACGCCCCAGCCCGTGCCGCTCCAGCAGGTGCCGAAAGTTCAGAATCGTCGTCTCGTCCGGCAGCGGACCCGTCAAACGCAGCCCCGCGAACCGCCGCACCGACTCGATCTCGTACAGCATGTCCTCCATCCCCGGGTCGCTCAGGTTGTAGAACAGCTGCACGCAGTGAATCCTCAGCATCGCCGCCAACGGGTACGGCTGCCGCCCCCGGCCCGCCTTCGGATACAACGGCCGAATCCGCGCCTCCATCCGCTCCCACGGAATCAGCGCCTCCATCCGCTCCAGAAACAGCTCCCGCCGCGTCCGCCGCTTCTTCCCCTCGTACTCCACATCCGCGAACGTCACCTGCTCCATCGTCCGCCTCCCCGATCGTCCCGCTCAGCCCTTGAACTCCCGCCCCGTAAATCTAATGCCCCAGGGACCGACTTATTCAGAGTATTCCTAGCCGATTCGTCACGGCCATGGATGATGAAGACCTTGTTTGTATTTACTCGCTTGTCGGCTCGCACTGTGTCATGCAGAAATGGTTGTGTCTCGCTTTTTGTTGATACCCCGTCGTCCTCCCAAAAATGTTCGATATCATCAAGATTCGATTCAACCAGAGAAACCAAAAAGTCTAAGTAATCCTGTCGCTCACCTCGATAAGTATCAGGGATCTGCTCATACTCATGGCTACCTTCACCGAAAATGCGATAAAACGCTCTGTCGACATCTAGAATCCATTTCGTATATTTCTGAGAATGCTCATCTTCGAGGTACATTCTTGAGACGTCTGCCAATAATTTTCTTAACCGCTTGACTGCCTTTTCTTTACTCACTCTTGCCATCAACCCAACTCCACAATCTTGAGGCTCTTGATATCCCGATCGTCTACGATCTTGACCACTGACGTGCCCCCAGTGGCGGTGCCACTTCCTATGTTAGACCTGCGGCCATCGTGGGTCCGCCACCGGTAGTACGTCTGCTCGCTCACCCCTAGATCCCGGATCACCTCTTTCATCGACTTCCTGTTGGCGAGCCCCACTTCCGCCCGCCGTAGCCCGTTGATGATCTGCGCTGCCGTGTAGTTCTTCCGTGCTGCCATCTCGACCTCCTCCCGGTCTCGACCCGCCCAGATTCTAACACTGGACCTGGTCTCGTTTCAGGGGGCTAGGTCAATCCCGCGTGAACTGAGAAAGGCGGCAAGGCAGCCCAGCGTTGGTTGCGGCTCCCTCGGGGGGCGACTAATGTGATGCTCTGAAGGCGCGATCACGGCCTCCGCGTATCCTCCAGTAACCGCCACCCCCCGAGATGGAAGCCGTATGCAGGAGCTGTTCTTCGGTCCCGTCGCCATCTGGTTCACCGTGCCAGCGATTGCCGGCACCGTGTTCTTCTCCTTGCGTACGCTCCTCATGCTCGTCGGGGGTGCCGATACGGGCGTGGACTTCGATGTCGATGTAGATCTCGATGCGGGAGCCGATATCGACGTAGATACCGGCGAGTCCTCGTACGCCTTCAAGGTCCTGTCCGTCCAGGCGATCGCTGCTTTTCTGATGGGCTTTGGCTGGGGAGGGCTGGGTGCGTTCCGCGGCGGAGGCTGGGGGGGCACGATCAGCGTCGTCTTCGCGGTGGCGTGTGGAACGGGCATGGTTTGGTTCCTCGCGAAATTGCTCACGGCCATGTATGGCCTCCAGAGCAGCGGCAACGTGCCCATATACCAGACCCTGGAGGAGGAGGGCACGGTGTACGCGAAGATCCCCGCCAAGGGTCTCGGGAAGGGGCGCGTGCGTGTCCTGATCGACGACCGCCAACGGTTCTACAAAGCGATCACGGAGGGCGAGGCACTGCCCTGGAGCGAGAAGGTCCGCGTCGTGAGCATAAATGAGGACAACTCAGTAACAGTAACGAAGGCATGAACTCCAGAGGGGGATAACACGATGTTCCTGTTCGCCACGGTGGCACTCCTCCAAGTGGGCGCGTTCGAGGGCGATTCGAGGGTGTGGCTCGGCTTGATAGGTGTGGGTCTGCTTATCCTCTTCTTCGGCATCTCGTTCTTGGTGAAGCAATACAAGCGCTGTCCTTCCAACAGGATCCTGGTCATCTATGGGAGGGTCGCGGGCGCACAGGCGGCACAGTGCCTCCACGGCGGCGGCAAGTTCATAATCCCGCTGTTGCAGGACTACGCGTTCTTGCCTCTCGAGCCGCTGGTCATCGATATCCCCCTGGAAGGAGCGCTGTCGCTCAACAACATCCGGGTGAACGTTCCCTCGACGTTCACGGTGGGCATTTCCACCGACCCGGTGCTCATGAACTCAGCAGCGGAAAGACTACTGCACCTGGATGAGAACCAGATTCGCGAGCAAGCACAGGACATCATTCTGGGTCAGTTGCGGCTGGTCATTGCGACCCTGTCGATCGAAGAGATTAACAAGGACCGCGAGAAGTTCATGAATCTCATCAACACGAACGTAGCTGAGGAGATCAACAAGGTGGGGCTCGCGCTGATCAACGTGAACGTCCGTGACATCACCGACGAGAGTGGCTACATCGAAGCCATCGGGAAACGTGCGGCGGCGGAGGCGATCAATCGCGCCAAGGTGGAGGTCGCCCAGCAGGATCGCGACGGCGCTACCGGGCAGAAGGATGCCCAGCGCGATCAGCGGGTGCGCGTGGCTGCGCTGGAGGCGACCGCGATTGAGGGCGAGGTGAAGTCGAAGCGCGACTACGAGATCGCAACCGCCGAGCGGGAAGCCGAGACCATCGCCGCTAAGAAGAACGCGGAGCAGGAGCAGCGGGTGCAGGTTGCCGCGGCGGAGTCGACGGCGGTTCAGGGCGAGAACTCGTCACAGGGAGAGATCGCGCACTCAAACGCCCAGCTCGCAGAGGTGCGGGCCGAGGCGAAGCGCAGGGCTGAGATCGCGGCCGCACAGGCGGACGAGGCGATCTTCGGGGCTCAGCGCGAGCAGGAGATCGCCCGCTTGGGCAAAGACGAACTGGCGCCTCAGGAGATCGAGAAACAGCGGGTCGAGATCGAGGCCGAGGCGACTGCGGAGCAACTGCGGCGCGAGGCGCGCGGTGAGGCCGACGCGATGCTGGCCAAATTCGTGGCCGAGGCGGAGGGTACGCAAAAGGTGTTGGAGGCCAAGGCCGCGGGGTACCAGAGACTGGTTGAGGCCTGCGCCGGGAATCCGCAGATCGCTCCGACTCTGCTCATGATCGAGCAGCTTCCTACCTTGGTCGCCGAGCAGGTGAAGGCGATTCAGAACCTCAAGATCGACAAGATCACTGTGTGGGATTCGGGGAACGGTGGTCGTGGATCGAAGCACGGCGGTGGGACGGCCGATTTTCTGTCGAGCTTGATCGGGTCGCTGCCGGCGATCCACGAGCTGGCCGAGCAGGCGGGCATTGAGTTGCCGGCAGTGTTGGGCAAAGTCAACCGCAATTCGGCCCGGTCGGAACCCACGGAGACGAAGGTTGTTGAGGTAGAGGAGTTGGTGAAAGCCGACGAACCGTAAGCAGAAGACTGACCTGACCCCCTGAAACGAGACCAGGTGCAATGTTAGGATCGAGCTGGTCTGAAGCTTTTCAGCGAGGAGGTCGGGATGGGAAGGAAGCGACCCACTCCGGAGCAGATCATCACTGCACTGCGGGAGGCAGAGGTGGGTCTGGCCCGCGGCAAATCCGTGAAGCTGATGAGCCGGGAGCTCGGCATCACCGAGCAGACGTACTACCGGTGGAGGCGGGAGTACGGCGGGATGAAGGTGAGCCAGGGGCACGGCGCCTGAAGGAGCTCGAGCGCGAGAACGGGCGCCTGAAGCGAGCAGTGGCGGACTTGACACTGGACAAGCTGATCGTGGAGGAAGCGGCCGAGGGAAACTTCTGAGCCCCGAGCGCCGACGACGTTGTGTGGTGCGTGTACGTCAGCAGCTCGGGGCGTCGGAGAGGAGAGCGTGCCGGGTGCTCGGGCAGCCACGCACGACCCAGCGCCGGGCGAGGAAAGTGGCGAGTGACGAGGGGGCGCTCCGAGGTGATATCGTGCGACTCGCGAGTCGATTCGGCCGCTACGGCTACCGACGCGTCACGGACATGCTCCGCATCGAGGGCTGGGGGGTGAACCACAAGCGGGTGGAGCGGATCTGGAGGCAGGAGGGGCTGAAGGTCCCGCAGCGGCAGCCGAAGCGAGGTCGGCTGTGGCTCAACGACGGATCGTGCATCCGGCTGAGGCCGCTGTATCGGGGCCACGTCTGGTCGTACGACTTCGTGGCCTCGAGGACGCACGACGGGCGTGCGCTGAAGCTGCTGACAGTGCTGGACGAGCACACGAGGGAGTGCCCGGCGATCGTGGTGGCTCGCAAGATCCGCTCGCACGACGTGCTCGAGGTGCTGGCCGATCTGTTCGTCCGACACGGGCCTCCCGAGTATCTGAGGTCGGACAACGGACCGGAGTTCACCGCGAAGCTCGTGCGGCGGTGGTTGGGGCGCGTGGGCGTCGAGATGCTCTTTATCGAGCCGGGCAGCCCGTGGGAGAACGGCTACAACGAGAGCTTCAACGGCAAGCTCAGGGACGAGCTGTTGAACGGGGAGATCTTCTACTCGTTGGCGGAGGCGGCCGTGCTGGTCGAGCAATGGAGGCGCGAGTACAATACCGTCCGACCCCACAGCGCCTGCGGCGGCTTTCCCCCGGCCCCTGAGGCGATTAAGCCGTCGCCCTGGTTCCTGAGGATGCCCGTCCTTCACGGCCCTCCACAGGTGCTGGGACTAACATAGGATGTGGTACCACTCTTGGGGGCAGGTCACAGACTCAATAGCTTCTTCTGTTATGAACGCCGCAACGAGACGGGAAATTCTCCGATCTAGACTAGAGCGACCTAGGGGAGAATCCGGTAAGTCCTGCTCTAGAAGGAGCGGCACCTTGTTGTCAGTGATGAACTGCGCCAAAACTGTGAGGGCGTCATCAGGACCTAGAAGGACTCCCTGCTTGTCGGCATAGTCCGAGAACGCGCCCGCCAGGGTCCCATTCTTAGCCTCTTGGTTTGATCGTGCCTCGTCCAACCTTGGGTCCGCAAGTCCAGCAGAGGGGAAGAATCGCCCTCCCTCCCGACGAAGCTTCCCTATCCTAGAGAATCGCCCAAGGATGGTCTTGACCGTGTCCGAGGGCAGGCTAAGGCCAGACCGATGCAGGATTTGCGAGGCTATGCCTTGTGGGAGAAACGAATCCTGCTCGAAGTGAACCACTGCGTCTGCGACAAACGGCTCAAGGAGAACACCTTCCAGGTGGTCGCGCCCCTCATCGAACCGAGTCTTTAGGAGCGCGAGAGTAGCCAAACCCTTGGGCGTTTCTGTCATCGTCTCTTCTGGCATTGATAGCCCTCTGAGGGACGGAGTTTCTTAAGCATAAGTGTGCTATTGCGGTGACCGATGAACCGGATCTGGAAAGCGTGGCCATGCCTGTTGTCGTCTTATCTATTGAAATAGAGGGCATTACACACCTATTGACCCAACCTCCGTCAGGCATCGACTTATGCTAGCTTTTTCAGCTCCTCCAGCAACCTCACCATGGTCCAAGTATCCCGCTCACAGTATGCAAGCAAGTCCTCTCGCATACGCTGCCGATCCTCGGGCGCGATCTTCTCTTCCATAAATAATAGTTGGGCAATCTCCACACTTGCGACCAGCCCGTCGGCGATGGCAAGGTCACTGTAGCTCAGTTCGGGTACCAGCGGCTGAAGAACGTACTTAATGCTGAAGCTGCCCTGGAAGTCCGGATGGTAGACGAAGTCCCGGACAACCGGATGGAGATCAAGGAGCTTGCGCTCGAGCTCGACCAACTCGGGCTCGAGTTCAGGGACGTCACGCTGTAGGTCTCGGATGCGTGTGCGCTCAAACGGCGTGTACATTACGACGTGATCGGCACCGCTCGTTGCCTCGATCACCGCTCGTGCGAGTGACGGCCGCGCATCTTCGGGTCCCGCGGCGAGCCAACCCACATGCGAGTATGTGCCACTCGGTTGGGCCTCGTGGTAGCTGAACTGCGTTGCCGCTTGGTGCCAAGGGCCCATTCCAGGCCAGGGGGGTATCGCCCGCGAGACGGTTTCGAAGTCCAGGAAGCCCAGCACACCCTCGAAGACGGCCAGCGCATCGGCCAATCCTGGCTCAACCTGAACGCGGTTCTCCCGCATGGACTGAAGCTGCCGGTGGGCGGCTACCGGGAGTTTTGCATCAGCGGGCAGGTCTGCTATCCAGTGGATCCCCTGCGCCATGTATTTGGCTGACTTCTTCGGCCCGACATTATAGAGCTTGGTGATGTGGTTGGGGTCCTGAGGCCAGCACCGCTCTATGAACGGGCAACTCGACGGTTCATGGCAGTGAGCGCCTATCGGCGTATCGGGGAGCGGTCCTGAAAGGACATCGAGCTGTTCGGCGATCTGATCGCCCACCCCATCAACGTATTGCAGTGCTTCGGTTGTAACATCGGTCCGAGACAGAAGTGTCCCTTGATCCGGGTGGCGGAACTCGTGGTTCAGGTGCATCACAGAGGCACTCTCTACCTCGACTCCAGCTTTGCGCAGGACGTGCAGTTGGACCCCCGCATCTGGAATGTGCTCGGGCTTCTTGCGTGCGGAGGACTTCACCTCAATGAGATGGAAGGCATTTGTGCCCCGCTCCAGGACATCGACCGCAACGAAAGTGTCGTCCTCGAGGAAGGCGGCTTCGAAGACCGCGGGTGCGTCACTGCTGAGCACCTCCCGCGTCATCCCGAGGCGATCTTCAACCGCCGTGTGCGGCAGGTCGATCAGTAACCCGCCAGGGAACGATGTCCGAGCCAGCTCGCCAACTTGTTGGCCCTGATCGAATCTGTTCTGGAGGACCTTATCGGGCTGGAGCTCGACCGCATCGGGTTCGTGGACTCTCCACCAGAGGAGTTTGTGGCATCGGATGCCGACTACGAAGCGGCTCTTGGATAGGCGGTGGGTGGGTAGGTTGGCCATACCTCCAAACCCCTCAACATAGGTGATAGTGTGGACCAAGGTATCAGCATGCTCGGCGCAGGCGATCGCACACAGCCAGGGTCGATCAGGGGCATCCCATTTGAATGAGGAGCAAGAACCCGCCAAACCGAGCTACCACGCTCTCCATCCGTGCGACTGATCACCTCCCTGTCAGCAACGCATCCACCCGAGCCGCCGATTCTTCCTGAATCCCTGGCAGAACGTTCGAAAAAAAGCCACGGAGATCATGACCCCACGGTCCGCCGCCTTAGATCAGGAAGTCAACGCCGGCAGGGCGGATGAGGTTTTCGCGGAGCACGGACGGCGGGATCTGGCGCGTCTCAAGTCTAGCCTAGCCGGTGGCTCCTGAAACTATCGCCGATCCTCTCGCCTGCGTCCTGGAACAGGTCCCGGATGTGATCGTCCATGGTAAAATAGAAAACCTGCCAGCCGCTTTGAACGAAGCTCAGGGTTCGGTCGACTAAATTGTCCCGGCGGTTCCAATCGGAGTGTTGGAAAGCGTCGTCCAAGATGAGGAAACCGGCTTTCCCTTCCATGGCGATCGAGGCAAAGCCCAACCGCAGGGCAAGGAAAACTTGCTCCCGGACCCCAGTGCTCATGGAAGCCAACGGGTATTCCTCATCCTTGTCAGAGACGAGAACCAGACCCTGGTGAGCGTTCAGTCGGATGCTTCGGTAGCGACCGGTGAGAGCGTATAGCGGCTCGGTCAGCTCCTCTCTCTTCAGGCCTTCTGCGATCCTACTGTCTTCTTCCTGGCGAAATTCCTGGATAACCGTGTTGACCTGGATTTTCGCCAGGATCTCAGCGGTAAGCTGCCGGTATTCCTGTGCCGCCTCATCCCGTTTGTCGCGGAGAAGGGTGATCAGTTCTTCCCAGTCGGAGCTTTCCGAGTCGGTCTCCTGGGAAACGCGGGCTTTGAGTTGTTTGAGCTCGGACTCCTGCTCGCTCAGAGCATGCTCAGAGCTCTCGAGCTCGCCCGTCAGCGCCGCGTAAAGCTCAGGGTCCCAATCCTTGCCCGGGTCCTGTTCAAGATAGTTTTCCTCGGAGACGCCGCCAGAGGCCAAGTTCCCTTCGAGTGTGCCAACCCTCTCCTCGATGTCGCCAATTTTCCCCTTCAGTTCTCGGATGGCGTCTCGCCACTCGTTGTCGGAGTGTTCGATCCCCGTCCAGGCTTTCAGCGTACTCGTAATCCTGGCTTGATGAGCGTGAGCTGTTTGAACTAGGTCATCCACTTCTTTCCTCAGTGGAGTGGCAAGGATGTAGTTTTCCTTGAGGTGTTCCAGTTTCGCCTGAAGGGCTGCCCTGTCGGTGAGTTCGGAACCGAACCGGGTCCGGTACTCCCCCTTCAGCTTCTCCAACTGAGTGAGTCCCATCTTTAGTTGAAATTGAAGCGGCCTCCGACCTCAGGTAACGTGGGTGTGCGAGCACGCCACGGGACCAACAAAAGAGGAAGGAGGCCACCGATGGGAAGGATGCCGAGGCTGGTTGAGCGGGGCAAGAAGGACCGGCGGCTTGGGGAACCGAGCGAGATGAGTTGGGAGGAGATCCAGGCGCTGGAGCTGGACCCGCGAGTGGAGCTGATCCGGCAGCTGATTCCGCTTGGACTGGCGGAGGTGAGCCGGATGCTCGAGGAAGAGGTAGAGGAGCTGGCCGGGCGGCGGCACGCCCGAAAGGGGGACGACGAGAGCGGATACCGGCACGGGCACAACCCCGGGTCGGTGAGGTTGGGCGGCCAGCGGCATCCGGTGCGAGTACCTCGGGTGCGGGGCCGGGCCGGAGAGGTGAGGCTCGCATCGTACGAGCGACTCCACGGCTCGGCCGGAGAGGTGGACGAGGGGCTCTTTCGGAAGGTGCTGCTCGGGATCTCATGCCGAGACTACGAGGCGGCGGTCGAGGCGGTGCCCGGAGCGATCGGGCTGTCGAAGTCGAGGGTCTCGCGGGAGTTCAAGAAGGCCACCGCCGCGAGGCTGAAGGAGTTTCAGGAGCGGGACCTCTCGGTCTATGACGTGGTGGCGCTCGTCCTGGACGGGAAGAGCTTCGCCGAGGACGAGATGGTGGTGGCGCTCGGCGTGACGCTTGAGGGGGACAAGGTGTTCCTCGGCTTCGTCCAGACCGACACGGAGAACGCGGTGGTGATCCGGTCCTTCCTCAGGGGCCTGAAGGACCGAGGTCTCGATCTGTCGGCCGGAGCGCTCGTGGTGATCGACGGGGCCAAGGGGCTCCGGAGCGGCGTGCTCGCGGCCTTCAAGGACCAGGTGCTGATCCAACGGTGCCAGTGGCACAAACGGGAGAACGTGATCTCGCACCTGCCGAGGGCGGAGCAGAAGAACTGGCGCCGGCGACTCCAACGTGCGTATCAACGGCCCACGTACAAGGAGGCCGCCCAGGCGTTGAAAACCCTCAAGCACGAGCTCGGCGAGGTGAACCAGTCTGCCGTGGCCAGTCTAAACGAGGGGTTCGAGGAGACCTTGACCCTCCACCGGCTCGGGGTCTTCCCTCTGGTCGGCCGGTCGCTGAAGACCACTAACGTACTCGAATCCGTCAACGCCATGGCCGAGCAACGCTGCGGACGAGTGGATCACTGGAAGACCTCGAGCCAGAAGCACCGATGGTTCGCGACCGTGTTACTCGAGATCGAGCCCCGGCTCCGGAGGTTGCTCGGCTACCGGCACCTCCCGCTCCTCAGGGCCGCGATACAGAAGGAGCTCGGGATCACCCTTCCCGAGAGCAGTTCACATGCCGTCGCCTGACGAGGGGGTCGCTCCAGTTTCAACTAACTTTGGGATTGACTCCTCCAACTCAGCGCCTTCCCCTACCCGCGAAAGCGCCTTGTTCATTTCGGAAATGTAGTAACCGACAACCGCCACCAACCCCACAGCGCTAGTGATCAAGGGAGTAGTGAGACCAAAGAGGCCAGAAACCACCATCCCCACAAGCAACAACAGCGCAACCACGATGAGTATGGGCTTCGGGCCCGAGCCACTTGGCCCGCTGGTAATCTTTTCATAGATACCCCGGGCTTGCTGTGCCCACCGATAGTCGCCGCTGGTGCTTTCCAGGTCCTGGAGTCTCTCTGACTTCGTGTCAATCGTCGTTCTTGCCGACTCGTAGTCCCTGACATCCATCTCAACGGTCCCCAATTCCTCATCGCTCGGAAACTCGCGCCTCTCGCTACGAACTGACTTTATCCGTGCGGCCAGTTGGCCCGCGTGGTAACGCTTGCCATTTTCTAGCACCTCGACCTGAGCGTGAAGCTTTCCATTTTTCTGTCGGAGCGCATAGGCATCACCGCAGGCATAACCCTCTTCAGCAGCGTCGAGGAGAATCTGCACCCTACCGAGACCCTCCTCACACTTTTCCCTGCTCTTCAGTTCACCCGCCTGGTTGCCCACGATCCGAGAATCTTGAATCACAGCCTTCTGCAAGGTCGCCGAGATGTTGCCCGCGACCCCGTCGAGGAGCCCTTCACCGGACAGATAATCCTTGAGTAGGTCACGGCCGACGCCATCTTTCTCCTTAGCCAGCAAAGTTTCTCCGGCTCGGACAACGAGGAGGCGTGAGAGGTCGCGCGGAAAAGCAGTTCCATCTCCCCAATAGTCCTCCAATTTCTCGCCCAGCTTCGAGAACGAAATCCGGTCTTTTTCAAGGCCTGAGACGATGGCCCTGCCTGCGATGTCCCACTCTCTGAGATCCCAATCGACCGAACTCCTGCCGCTCGTTCTGAACAGGAACCTGATCAACGATTCTACGACATACGTCTTGCCGGTTTCGTTCTGGCCATAAATCAGGTTCAGGTCACCGGGTTCGAAATCGAAATCGCTCTCCAAGGGGCCACCCCGGTTGACTTTTATCCGATCGATTCTAAGGGGCATCGTCGATCTCAACCCCCGTAGATAACGGACAGCGCCGCGAGTTCTACCTGCTCTTTCGTCGGCTCCTCGCCCCCGAAGGACCACTCGAGTTCCTCGATGAGTTTCATGGTGCGCTCAGAAATGGCCTGCAGTTGATCGTCCGAGTTCACGGACAGATCCTCGATCGTCGGCCCCAAACCCTTGAAGTAGGTGAAGCCCTCGAACCCCAGTTCCAGGGCTTCACGTACCGAGCCCCTGTCTTTCGCGTACCCATGGGCCTCGGCCCTCAGTTGGACCTTCGCATGATCGGAGGGGACGATTTCCCAGGACGCGATCCGACTCGCGATCTCCTGCTTGAGCAGCGGGACTTCGTTATCCGTCGGAAGGACCAGAAAGGCCTCCGTGAAGTAGAGCACATCTGTTTCGATAGCTGGGCGTTCGATGTTTCCGTCCACGGTGTCGTAGACAATAAAACTCCGTCGTCCCGTCTCGCTGATGTCCAGGCCGCACGGGGAACCCACATAGTGGACATCACTGAAGGGACTATGAGGCTTGTGGATGTGGCCGAGAAACACCGTCCGAGGGTTAAATCTCCCCAGGTCCTTCCTGGAAAGCGGCATATACGTTCCGGGCTCCAGGTGATTCGGTTCTTTCACACCCCCGTAGAAATCTCCGTGACCGACAAGTACCCACGGTTTTCCGTCGATCTCGTGCTCCAGTTGGGCGATTTTCCCGCCCATTTTCGCTTTTTCTTCATACGGGATGAACAGGAACGTGACCGAGTCGATCTCCAAGGGCGTGGGCTCCGTGTAGATGAAAATGTTATCGCCGGTGATGCTTTTCCCACTGATGCTCGGATCATGATTCCCGGGAATGATGTGTAATTGGAGGGCAGGGTGGCTGCTGCAGAGACCCTCAAACTCCGAGTAGTTCTGGAAGTTTTTGTCGAACAGATCACCGGCGATGATCAGGTGCTCAATGCCGGCGGCAACTGTTTGCTCGAAGATGTTCTCGAGGGCCTTGTAGCGCTCGGGGTGCTCGGCCCCAGCCCTGAGGTGGGCATCTGCTGTTACAGCTATTTTCATCGGATTCACTCGTTTGGTTTTATCCTCAGCGCCGGAGTCCCCCAGACTGCCCGGTCCTAGGTCCGTGCATAGCGATATTCGCCTTTGATACTGCTCGCCAGGTAGCTACCATGCGAGGAGGCACTCATCAGGCCCTGATGGACTGCCGGAGGAACGTCGAAATACTGGTAAATCGCGCCAGAAGTGAATTCGATCTCCAACGTCCGGCTCGCCTCATCATAACCGATAGCCGTGATGTTCGAAGATGTTACGGGGATACGTATCATTGGTTTTTACCTCCCGTTGGTGCCTTTATGTGAGTCCGATCACTGAAGGTGCTTCGGGCGCGGGCTCTGGCGACGCCAGAGTTCGAGGACCTCCGCATAGTCTTCCGGGTCACGCCACTGATTCCAGCCACCCGGGCCGTCAAAGCCCTCACCGGGGACCTCGTGGGTTACGACCTTGGGATCCCCACTGTCCGGTCGCCGATCTGGAGGAGGTGCATCAACCAGCGCCCGCATGGGTAGGTTAACCGCTTCGCCAACAACTATTGCTTCTCCTGTACGGAGAGTCGGCAACATCGCAAACAGTCCCTCGAGGTTGTCGCTTGCCGCGCTGAAAAGCTTCAGACCAGGTCGATCCTAACATTGCACCTGGTCTCGTTTCAGGGGGTCAGGTCATCAGTGCGGAGTCCGATTTAATGGAGCGCAGAAATCCGCCGCTGAAGAAAGCCGGTCACAGATTGATCGCGACATCGCGATCGCCAGAGGTGAGCGCGTTCGTCCACGTGAGGCACAGGTCGCGGGAGTGGTGGGCGCCATAGCCAGCTT
The DNA here is from genome assembly GCA_965215925.1 of Longimicrobiales bacterium. Classification (GTDB taxonomy): domain Bacteria; phylum Gemmatimonadota; class Gemmatimonadetes; order Longimicrobiales; family Gaopeijiaceae; genus JAAXGI01. The sequence goes on from CBDCEQ010000003.1 coordinate 1,940,712, forward strand.
TCTCTTCTCGCTCGACGATGAGAAGGGTAGAGTACACGTAGCGTATGTGATCGCGGTCTGTAACGTCGTAGAGGTGTAAATAGAGCGCGGCTAGCTTGGGAGTGACTCGATAGCCTGACAGGATATCCGTATCAATCTTCACGTGGGCTCCCGTGGCGGTCCCGCCTCCGGGCAGTGTACAATGCCCCTTGGCAACGCTCCGGCGGGAAGCAGGGGCGAAACCCAGATTCCCGCCATTTGATGCCGTTTTCCCGCTATCTTGGTACTCCAGAGTTTGATGCGGGCTGACGGCAAGTGCGGCAGATCGTGCAGTCCTAGTTGAACTTAAGCGATTTCTTGCCGTGATTCACACCATCTGTACTCTGCCGAGTGGGCGCAGATCGATCGAAGGGAGGGAGTGTGGACGATTCCCGCCACGCGGATGAAGGCGCAGCGCGAGCACCGGGTGCCGCTGTGCCGCCGCGCCACAGAGATTCTCAGCGCGGCGCGGAAGCTCGGGGACGGCAGTTCGCTGGTTCACCCGTGGGGGTGGCAAGCCGCTCTACGAAAAGCGGCTGCGCCGGCTTCTCCGGAACTGCAAGATCGCGGCCGTGCCGCACGGCTTCCGCTCGAGCTTTCGGGACTGGGCGGCAGAAGAGACGGATCATCCGCGCGAAGTCATCGAAGCGGCGCTGGCGCATGTGGTCCAGAACAAAGTCGAGGCGGCCTATCGGCGCACGGACCTGTTCGAGCGCCGCCGCCGGCTGATGGACGACTGGGCGGCCTACTTGGCCAGTGGAAGTCAGCAGCGATAGATCGCATACGGCTTGTTGATGATCCGCTGTCCTCGGCGTCGGCACTCGGCTGCCTTACCGCAGAGATCGCCTGAGACGGCGTGACCCTTCGGCGCCTCGGCCTCGCTGCTCCGATCGTGCGGGCATCGACGACGAGGCCGGCAGTCCGGTCAAGTCGCCGAACCCGGAATACCGTGGCCAACGGTCGGACGAAACGCAGCACCTCGGGCAGCCATTGCCGGAGAACGCAGGTCAGGTCCAGCTGGCGTGGATGATGCTGCTGGACTCCATCCATCATCGAAGGCAGCTCAGCACCTATCTGCGCCCGATGGGCAGCAAGGTCCCGGCAATCTACGGTCCCTCGGCGGACGACGAGGGGCCGGGCCACTAGGCGACCCATCGTTGGAGGCACCTGGATCAGGAGTCCGACATGACCCGTACCAACCACCTGCCGGACGACCTCTACGCGTATCTGCTCGAGCACTCGGTTCGGGAATCGGATGTGTTGCGGCGGCTCCGTGAGGAGACTGAAACGCTCGAGCACTCCAACATGCAGATCGGGCCTGAGCAAGGGCGATTCATGGCCCTGCTGGTTGAGCTCATCGGTGCAGAGAACGCCCTGGAGGTGGGCACGTTCACGGGGTACAGCGCCTTGGCGGTCGCCTCCGCGCTACCGGAGCATGGGCGTCTGGTGGCGTGTGACGTGAGTGAGGAATGGACCTCTATCGCCCGGCGGTACTGGGCAGAAGCGGGGGTCGACCACAAGATCGACCTGCGGCTGGCGCCGGCCACCGAGACGCTGGATGCCCTCCTTGCCACCGGCGGAGAGAATCGTTTTGATTTTGCCTTCGTCGACGCGGACAAGGAAGGTTACGAAGCCTATTACGAGCGCGCGCTCAGGCTGGTTCGGCCGGGTGGACTGATCGCCATCGACAACACGTTGTGGGAGGGGAAGGTGGCAGACGCTTCTGTGACAGACACTGACACAGAAGCGATCCGGCGCCTCAACAGGAAGCTGAGCTGCGACGAGCGAATCTCGCTCAGCATCGTGCCTATCGGGGACGGGTTGTCACTCGCCAGAGTCCGGTAGTTCCTCCCTTGCTGTCGCCGGAAGTCGTCACGCGGGGGGCCCGCCAGGGACGGGCGAGCTCAGCATCTGCGTGCGTCAGCAGGTGCACGTGAGGGTTCTCGACGTCGACGTCGAGCGGAAGTGAATCGGCCTTTCAATGAAGAAGGGGTAGGTGGAAACAGCGGTTGCCACTACCTTCTTTCAGTGACATCCCCACCTTGAGCCCTCGGTTCCTGGGGCAACACTAGCTCAACACACTGCGCCAGCTTATCGAGCCGGATACTCCGGCCGGCCTGCTGTGCGCCTATCTACCGGATAATATTTCGTGGAATTTGCTGCACTTAAGCTACACCCGACCCTCCTCCGAGGTGTCGAGGATTTGAAGTTCGAGCGACCGACGCCCATTCAGTCGCAAGCCATCCCCCGGGCCCTGGAGGGCAGGGACCTCCTCGCCTGTGCGGCGACGGGGAGCGGCAAGACCGCCGCATTCCTTCTGCCCATCCTACACAAGCTGATGGACAAGCCCCGGGGCACGACCCGAGCGTTGGTCATTGCCCCCACTCGTGAGTTGGCCCTCCAGATCGTAGATGACCTCAACGCTCTGGCCCGGCACACCGGAATCAAGGGTGCGCCCGTATACGGCGGGGTCAAGATGGGCGCTCAGGAGAAGGCCTTCCGGCAGGGTGTCGACATTATTGTCGCCACACCTGGACGACTGCTGGATCACTTTCAGTACGGCTATGCGAAGCTGTCGGGGCTGGAATGCCTGGTTCTGGACGAGGCTGATCGTATGCTGGATATGGGCTTCCTGCCGGACATCCGGCGCGTGCTCAAGCACATTCCCAAGCCCGAACAGACGTTCTTTTTCAGCGCCACCATGCCTCCCCCCATCGAGACCCTGACCCGCGACATGCTGCGGAACCCCGCCAAGATCGCCCTTCAGAGGCGGGCGGCGCCGGCCGAAGGTGTGGTCCAGGCTGTGTACCCCGTGCCCGCGAGCCTCAAGAAGCAACTCTTGGTCGAGCTCTTCACGAGGGGCCACATGGAAGACGCGCTGGTCTTTACACGCACCAAGCACCGCGCGAACCAGTTGACCAAGGTCCTGAACCGAAACGGGATATCCGCGGAGCGCATCCACGGAAATCGATCTCAGGCGCAGCGCACAAAGGCCCTGGCGGGCTTCAAGGCCGGGAAGTTCCGCGTCCTGGTGGCGACGGACATTGCCGCCCGGGGCATCGATGTGGAAGCGCTTGGGCACGTTGTGAACTTCGACATCCCGGGTTTACCGGAGGACTACATCCATCGGGTTGGACGTACCGCCCGGGCCGAGTTGACCGGAGAGGCCTTCACATTGGTAGCGCCCGAGGATGAAGCGACTCTCGGACGCATCGAGCGGACGATCGGATCGAAGATCAACCGGGTCGTCCTGGAGGACTTCTCCTACGAGGCTGCCCGTGAGACCGCCGCCAGTTCAACCTCCGGTCGGCGCAACGGCAACGGCAAAGTCGACCGTGCCGGCAGCGATAATCGCCAAAGCCGGAAGCTAGGGAATTGGTCGCGGCGTGCGGGGGGCAACCGCGAGGCCACCCCTGGGGCGGGACGGTCGCGCAATCAGCGCCGTCGGAGAGTCCGCAGATAACAAGCGCTGGCACCAAACGACAACGCCGGAGGGACCGGCTTACTCCTCGGCGTTGATCGTCACGGTGCTCGTGGGGGTCCCTCTCAACGCCTGCAGAAACGCCTCCCCATACCGCTCGAGCTTCAACGGCCCCACGCCCGAAACCGCCAGGAACTCACCTGGTGTGGACGGCCGGGTCTCGGCCATGGCACGAAGAGTCTTGTCGCTGAACACGATGTAGGCCGGCACGCCCTGTCGGTCTGCCAGCGACTTGCGCAACTCCCGTAGGGATTGAAACAGGGCCTCTCCTTGCTCCGAGAGCGGTCCGGGCTCCGCGACTCGATCGGGAGACCTCCGTGATCGACGGCTGGGGCGTGCGGCGTCGGTATGCATTCCGGCACCGGCTGCCATCATACCCGCCGCCGCCAGCTCCTCTGCCTTGACCCCCGTGCACCAATCACAGGACACGTCGCACGGACCGATCTCCTCACTGAGATGCGTGAGGATTTTCTGATGACGGCAACCCCCGTTCTCCACCAGTCGGAAAAGCGACTTGGTCGCCTCGGCCTTTGCCCAGTAGAGATCGGGGTCGTCGATGTCGCTCAGGAAGCGCTCGTGTTGCTTCACGTCGGCCCACGAGTAGAAGAGGAAGCAGTCACTCTCCAGGCCGTCTCGACCCGCGCGTCCCATCTCCTGATACCAGGACTCTACGTCTTTGGGCATGTCCCGGTGGATGACGAAGCGCACGTTCGACTTGTCGATGCCCATACCGAAGGCGATGGTCGCGACGATCACGTCGTCGGCGTCCCTCGCGAACGCGTCCTGGTTAGCTGAGCGCTCGTCGGCGTCCATTCCTGCGTGGTAGGGCAACGCTGGCACGCCCAGATCGCAGAGAAAATCGGTCATCTGATCGACCGCCTTCCGCGAGGCGCAGTACAGGATGCCGCTCTGGCCCTGATGCGCCTTGATCAGCCCCGCGATCTCCTGTCGGGTAGGTCCGGTACCCTTCTTTCTGCAGTAGATGTTCAGGTTCGGTCGGAAGAACGAGCCCTTGAAGCCGACCGGTTTGGTCATCTCGAGCTGCCGGATGATGTCGCGTGCCACGGCGTTCGTCGCGGTGGCGGTGAGCGCCAGTACCGGTATGTCAGGTAGCGCCGTCCGGAGCCGCTGTAGCCGGCGGTACGACGGCCGGAAGTCGTGGCCCCACTGGCTGATGCAGTGAGCTTCGTCCACCACGAGTAGTGAGAGGGGCCAGTCCCCGGCCTCCCGGCTCAGACGGCCGTCGAGCCCTTCGGGAGCCAGGTAGACGAGCTCGTACTCCCCGGCCCTGAGTGCTTGGAGTCTGCGTTCGCGCTCGCCCGGCTCCAGCGACGAGTTGATGGCCGCCGCACGAAATCCCAGATCGACGAGTGCGTCGACTTGATCCTTCATGAGGGAAATCAGCGGAGAGACCACGAGCACCGTGCCGTCCATCATGCGGGCCGGCACCTGGAACGTCAGGGACTTCCCCGCCCCGGTAGGCATGAGCGCGATGCAGTCGCGACCGGCGACCACGGCTTCGATGACCTCGAGCTGCCCGGGCCGGAAGTCCTCGTAGCCAAAAACGTCGCGAAGGACGCCGAGGGGTGTGGCGGTCCGTTCGGCGGCGATGGGAGGCTCCATGTCCGGTTGCGGTCATGTTCAGGTGAGGGGCAAGCCAGTTAGGCGCGAGCCCCAAGGTACACGAATCCGATGGGCGAGGAGAGGGGCGATTGAGTCGTGCTCAAGGCGCGTTTATTGAAGGGCGATCGCTCCGGATACCTCGCCAATACAGTTGACTCAGATAACTATTTATTTGTGTTTGGCAACTAATTCTGAAACCCCACGCGTCAACGCTCCAGTCTCTGCGTCACGACGAAGCGCGTCCCAGCCGCTTTGACGTCATATTCCGGATTGTACGACGTCATCATGTTGTCGGCGCCCATGCCCACCTGCTCCCCTGTGAAGAGCCTTCGGGGCGTGCCGGCAGTGAACCTGCCCTCGGTGGTGCACGCGACGGCCATGAGCGAGTTCCCTTCCCAGTAGAAGAGCTCGGTGTCGCTCCATTTCGGCCAGGTGCCGCCGCGCGTGGACACCTTCCACCTCGCGTCGGACTTTGGGAACGTCGTTACGTAGATGTCGGTCCCGCCGTCCTGGTTGGACTGGTACGAGACGAAGCGTCCGTCTCGAGACGTCCGCGCGAGCGCCTGAATCCCGTCGTCGTCGACCAGTACTCCCGTTTCCCCGCTTGCGACGCTGACGTACCAGATGTCCCGGACCTGAGTGTCCGGGTCGTTCGTGTGGAAGACGACCGTCGCCGCGTCGGGCGACCATGACGGATACCACTTGTGCACTCGTGTCGAGTTCCTTGGTATCCGAAGTGTTGCTCATCCTTCTCCTTGGCGCGGAGACGCCCGGTCAACTACCCCTAATCGGCAGAGTTCCACATTCCTTTGTTTGCCAGCACTCACTCGGACACTATGCTTCGCTGCTTCGTTGTGGCTTCGACCGTCTAAGCGGTCCGTTCCTTCCTACCGACCATATTGACCATCCACACCGGAGACAGATCCTATGACCCGATCTTCTTCATCGAAAGGCCGATGCGCTTCCGTTCGCTGTCGATTTGGAGCACCCTCACCTGGACCCGCTGATGCACGCGGACGACCTGGTTCGGATCCTTCACGAAGCGGTCGGCCAGCTCGCTGATGTGAACGAGGCCGTCCTGGTGCACTCCGATGTCCACGAACGCCCCGAACGCGGTGACGTTCGTCACGATTCCGGGCAGGACCATACCGGGCTCGAGGTCGCTGATTGCATGGACTTCTCCGAACGAAAACGCCTCGGATTCCGGGCGGGGGTCTCGCCCCGGGCGCGCCAGCTCCGCCAGTATGTCGTCGATGGTCGGGCGCCCTACACCCTCCCCGATGTAACGATCAGGGACGATCCGGCGCCGGCGGCCTTCTTCGCTGAGCAGGTCCGCCACGGAGCTTCCTTGATCCTTGGCCATACGCTCGACCAGCGCGTAGCGCTCCGGGTGTACGCCGCTGGCATCGAGAACGTCGGGGCCGCCGGAAACGCGAAGGAATCCAGCCGCCTGCTCGAACGCCTTGTCGCCCAACCGCGGGACTTTCAAGAGATCCCGGCGGGCGCGGAACGTGCCGTTCTCCGCACGCCAACGGATTACGTTCTTCGCCAGCACGGGCCCTAGGCCCGCCACATAGGTGAGCAGCGACCTGCTCGCGGAGTTGAGGTCCACGCCGACCGCGTTTACGCAGCTCGCCACCGTGTCGTCCAACGCCGCCTTGAGCTCGGACTGATCCACGTCGTGTTGGTATTGCCCAACGCCGATGGACTTGGGGTCGAGCTTCACCAACTCGGCCAACGGATCCTGTAACCGACGTCCGATGGACACCGCCCCCCGGACCGTCAGGTCGTGATCTGGAAGCTCTTCCCGCGCCACGTCGCTGGCACTGTAGATGGAGGCACCGCTCTCGTCCACCATGATCACCGAAGGCCCGAGCTCCAGATCGCGAATGAAGGTCTCGGTCTCGCGCCCGGAGGTACCGTTGCCGACAGCGATGGCTTCGGGAGAGAAGCGCTTTACGAGATCCCGCAGCACTCTCGCCGCTTCTTCACCCTGGCCCTGACCGAGCATAGGAAAGACGGTCGTGTTGTGCAGCAGCGCTCCCTGGGCATCCAGGGCTACGACTTTACACCCGGTCCGAAAGCCGGGATCGATGGCGAGCAGCCGCTTGTTCTGAAGAGGCGCCGCCATGAGCAGCTCCCGGAGGTTCGTGACGAAGATCCGGATGGCGTCCTGGTCCGCCCGGGCTTTTGCTTCCTTGAGCGCCTCACGCTCGAGGCTGGGGAGGAGCAGGCGCTTGTACGCGTCCTCCAGCGCCAGACGAACCTGCTCGGTGGCGAAGCCGTGCCCGCGGGAGTAGCGCCCAGCCAGCCTCATCAGGGCGTCGGCCTCGTCTGGCCTCGCCTGCACCCGGAGGAAGCCCTCGTTGGCCCCTCGCAAGACGGCGAGGATCTGGTGGGATGGCGCCCGGGTGAGCGGTTCCGACCACGCGAAGTAATCCCGGAATTTTGCCGCCTCGGCCTGCTTCTTTTTCACGACCGACGAGACGAGGAGCGCTCGTTGGGCGAAGAGCTGGCGTAGATCGCGACGGATCTCCGAGTCCTCACTGACGTCCTCCGCGATGACGTCGCGGGCCCCGGCGAGCGCCGCCTTCTCGTCCTCGACCTCTCGCTCGGTGTCCACGAAGGCGGCCACGTCGATCCAATGTCCGGTCTGCGCCAACAACGCTTCGGCGAGGGGCTCCAGACCCCGCTCCCTCGCCACCATGCCCCGGGTACGCCGCTTCGGACGGTGGGGCAGATAGATGTCCTCCAAGGCCGGGAGGGTCTCGGCGGCGGCCACGCGACCACGGAACTCGTCATCGAGCAGACCCCACTGAGAGAGTGAAGCCAGAATGGCTTCGCGACGTTTGTCGAGTTTGGAGAGCTGGGCGAGGCGGTCACGGATGGTGGACACCGCCACCTCATCCAGGGACCCGGTGGCTTCCTTCCGGTAGCGGGCGATGAAGGGCACCGTGGCACCGTTGGCCAGGAGCCCGACTGCGGCCCGGACTTGCTCGGCGCGGGTGTCGAGTTCGCACGCAATCGTTGAAATATGATCGGACAAGATCAGACGAGCCGATGGGTGTCGATGTGTTGGCCCCCGATCATTCTTTCGTCATGAATCACGAAAAAGCTCCTTATTATGGGGCAATATCATCGTAGCTCACGACTCGAAGCTCCGCCTCGCATGTGTTCGGCGCGAAGCCCTTGATCTCTAACGTGTCACCGTAGGCTTGCACTCCCACACTCCCAAGGGGCCAAGCATCGATTTCCGGTCCCTCGATGAAGGAAACGGAGTGTTGGGGCAACGCTCGGGTGTCAGGCGCCAACCGGGCCTGCACAGTTCTAGGCACTACGTGGCATTCATCAGCGCCGACGTCAACATGAACGATGTCCGTCAGGAACCCGGGCTTACGGACGCGGATTGTGTGGTGTCCACCAAGCTCGCTACTCCAATCGCCGTTAAGGTGTAGATCATCGGTTGCGGCGTTTGCGGCAGGGACGGCGACGGTGACGGTAACGGCCAGCGACGCCGGGGAGCTGACCACGACCCAGAGCACCAGCGTTCGCGTCACAACGAGTATACTCACCGTCATCTGGGATATTGATGCGTTCCTCGATCTGTGACCTGCCCCCAAGAGTGGTACCACATCCTATGTTAGTCCCAGCACCTGTGGAGGGCCGTGAAGGACGGGCATCCTCAGGAACCAAGGCAACGGCTTAATCGCCTCAGGGGCCGGGGGAAAGCCGCCGCAGGCGCTGTGGGGTCGGACGGTATTGTACTCGCGCCTCCATTGCTCGACCAGCACGGCCGCCTCCGCCAACGAGTAGAAGATCTCCCCGTTCAACAGCTCGTCTCTCAGTTTGCCGTTGAAGCTCTCGTTGTAGCCGTTCTCCCACGGGCTGCCCGGCTCGATAAAGAGCATCTCGACGCTCCTCACCTCCTCAAGGACGTGTTTGAAGGAAGGAAGCTCGAAGACGGAAAGCCCGTCTCAACCCAACAGCGGAAGAATGCCGGAGTGAGTCCCATCTTTAGTTGAAATTGAAGCGGCCTCCGACCTCAGGTAACGTGGGTGTGCGAGCACGCCACGGGACCAACAAAAGAGGAAGGAGGCCACCGATGGGAAGGATGCCGAGGCTGGTTGAGCGGGGCAAGAAGGACCGGCGGCTTGGGGAACCGAGCGAGATGAGTTGGGAGGAGATCCAGGCGCTGGAGCTGGACCCGCGAGTGGAGCTGATCCGGCAGCTGATTCCGCTTGGACTGGCGGAGGTGAGCCGGATGCTCGAGGAAGAGGTAGAGGAGCTGGCCGGGCGGCGGCACGCCCGAAAGGGGGACGACGAGAGCGGATACCGGCACGGGCACAACCCCGGGTCGGTGAGGTTGGGCGGCCAGCGGCATCCGGTGCGAGTACCTCGGGTGCGGGGCCGGGCCGGAGAGGTGAGGCTCGCATCGTACGAGCGACTCCACGGCTCGGCCGGAGAGGTGGACGAGGGGCTCTTTCGGAAGGTGCTGCTCGGGATCTCATGCCGAGACTACGAGGCGGCGGTCGAGGCGGTGCCCGGAGCGATCGGGCTGTCGAAGTCGAGGGTCTCGCGGGAGTTCAAGAAGGCCACCGCCGCGAGGCTGAAGGAGTTTCAGGAGCGGGACCTCTCGGTCTATGACGTGGTGGCGCTCGTCCTGGACGGGAAGAGCTTCGCCGAGGACGAGATGGTGGTGGCGCTCGGCGTGACGCTTGAGGGGGACAAGGTGTTCCTCGGCTTCGTCCAGACCGACACGGAGAACGCGGTGGTGATCCGGTCCTTCCTCAGGGGCCTGAAGGACCGAGGTCTCGATCTGTCGGCCGGAGCGCTCGTGGTGATCGACGGGGCCAAGGGGCTCCGGAGCGGCGTGCTCGCGGCCTTCAAGGACCAGGTGCTGATCCAACGGTGCCAGTGGCACAAACGGGAGAACGTGATCTCGCACCTGCCGAGGGCGGAGCAGAAGAACTGGCGCCGGCGACTCCAACGTGCGTATCAACGGCCCACGTACAAGGAGGCCGCCCAGGCGTTGAAAACCCTCAAGCACGAGCTCGGCGAGGTGAACCAGTCTGCCGTGGCCAGTCTAAACGAGGGGTTCGAGGAGACCTTGACCCTCCACCGGCTCGGGGTCTTCCCTCTGGTCGGCCGGTCGCTGAAGACCACTAACGTACTCGAATCCGTCAACGCCATGGCCGAGCAACGCTGCGGACGAGTGGATCACTGGAAGACCTCGAGCCAGAAGCACCGATGGTTCGCGACCGTGTTACTCGAGATCGAGCCCCGGCTCCGGAGGTTGCTCGGCTACCGGCACCTCCCGCTCCTCAGGGCCGCGATACAGAAGGAGCTCGGGATCACCCTTCCCGAGAGCAGTTCACATGCCGTCGCCTGACGAGGGGGTCGCTCCAGTTTCAACTAACTTTGGGATTGACTCGACGCCTGTGGCGGCAAGCTCTCAATTCCACTTGGGGAAACGTGAGTAGGCTCAATCACTATAGTTTTGAGCCTGGAACGCCTGGCGAATATCTCGCACCCGAAAGTAGCCGGGGTAAGTTGACCAGTTGGTTCTATCCGATCCCGACGAGTTGGTCCGACCTTTGTGCGGAGGCCAACGAATGCGATTTCTCAGCTCTTCCACGCAAGTTGCTTAGTTGTCCGGAACTCTTGCCTTTCTATTGTCTCGCACTGCCACACCGGTTCAACATCATAGTCGCGGACTTACTAGACCGGCTTGCCTCTACTGGTCCGGCGTCGTGATGGCTAGATCGCATATCGGCCATTAACGCGGGGAACTAGGAACCAACATCAAGGTGACCATGTGGGCGTACTTCTCGTGTATCCTGTCCGCCCGGTCCTTTTCCTTGAAGCTTTCGTAGAGCTCCACGGCCTCATCGATGCTAGCTGCGTCGCGGATCATCTTCGCGACGTGCTGGCCATTCAAGGAGATCAAGTAGCCCTCTCTGCCAATATCAGTGAGACACCTGTGACCTTTGGAATTACTGAGGGGGCAGGTCATCTGTGCCCGGAATCCTTGGGGCAAGCACTTCCCGGCCCACTGATGTGGGCCTCTACGGCTGTGGGGCTGTCGTTGCTGTGGCCCCCCTCGCTCGTGATCGGCGAGTTGCACCATCCCACCGCTCCGCGCGAGGGAGCTGCATGAGGCGACGTTCCTTTCCCCGGGCTGTCACCCGGGCTCGCTGGTTTAAATCTCAGCGCAAAGGTACGTCGCCTCTCTTTTTACACACCCTTTGATCCTAGCTCCCGCCGCTCTCCCGGGGGGCCACTCGACGACGCTGAATCCCCAATAAGAGGTTTCTGTAGGAGCCTTTGGTGATGGACTACCTAGCCGCTGCACCCATCAGACCATTGAATAAATCAGCCGGTGTGGCAGGCGTTTGCACAGTAGTAACACCCATTCGCCCGTCTGTAGCCCAGGTTTTTTGCAGCCTGAACCGCTCCGTGGCATGTACTGTGATACCCCAGGTGCACTTGGTTCTCTGGGTTCGGATATAGCGGACTTGAACAGGATGACCTCGGTGTTACGTGAACCTCGTTGTCCCCGTTAGATTGGGCATTCTTGTTGACGATGTAGTAGGGCATCTTGTTTTTCCTCAAGGTTTGGGTGGACCGGTGCGTTCCCACTTGCGACCCGGCTTCTGGGTCGGCGGCAAGGGCTTATCCCCCGGTTCAATGGTGACTTTGCGTGGGTCCGTAACCTTACCCCCACGGTTCCCACGTTCGATGTACTCACCGGGCCTTGCCGGGTTCTCGCCTGGTTTTTGGAGCGGTGACATTGATAGTACTCCTATCGATGATCTGAGGGTGTTTGCGATGTAGCGGCGGTCATTCATGAACCTCGGTCTTTTTTAGAATGGGAGTTGCTCGTCATCAACCCGAGCACAGAGCCTCGTGAATAGAGGCGTCAAGTCGAAGAGATTGGTCTGGCTGCGCCGCACCTGTCGTCTGAGAAGCTTCTTCCTTTCCCTGGAGCGGGTCGGCGATCGGGATGTCGAGGGTCTCGGCACCGGCGGCCGCGCCGTTCCGGGCCCGGGCTCGCGCGGCCGCCCGCCTGTGAGCGTCACAGCAGTACGCGGGGTTGCGTCGCCGGAGAGCCTGAAACCGGCCGCTACAGTGGGCACACCGCGCCTCGATCGGCGTCATCCCGAGCCCCTCGCGCGGGGTGTCCGCGTTAGAAGCCTTATCAGGACACGTCCGCGCCCCCCCCTACCAACCCGGTTTCCGACCGCGCCCGGATCGGCAAACTATCTTTGTTCATCCTCGACCTCGCCTCGATCTCGCCGCATCGCGAGTGCCCGACGAACAGACGTCGGCGCCTCGGAAGTCAGTCGCCGCGACTCCGCCTCCATCCAGTCGGCGGCCTGCCGGAGCTCGGTTGCCGATCCGAAGGACGGAGCGACGACCTCTACCTCGACAGGGCCGGTCAACGCCTTCTCGACCAGGTGGCCGATCCACTTCCGACGCCCCTTCGCGATCATCCTCGACGTCACCGCCGCCGGCGCGACACCGTTGGCGAGCAACTCGAACCGCGTCGCGGCGTCAATCATCTCGACATGCCGTCGCGTGAGAGTGATAGGGATTGATTCATCCCCGCTCGCGAGCGTCGGCCGGCCGGTAATCTGGCCCATAGGTCCTCAGGTCCTCTTGTGTTGGGTGGGGGACACAGGTAACCTACGAACAATCGCGCTTCACGCGCTAAAAATCAACTTTACGAGTATTAAGATGTTATAAGTCAGGGGGAGATACCAACTCGCCGAGCATGGCCGGGGGAATGCCTCTCGCTGGCGCATCGATTGGCGGCGGATTTTTCCGGAGTTCGGCTGAGTGGCCGGGGAGCTACCTACCAGGAACCCGTCTTTAACAGAGGAAAGGGAGTGCCGACAGCGCCCTCGCGACCCTCTAGGGAGCGGTGCTGGCCGGCACCTCCTCCCCTCCCTCCCCCTGTCGGAGTCGGGGTCGGGTTGGAGATGGGATCCAGTTGTTGTGCCGTAACGACTTACGCGAACGTCATTCTCCGGTTGCGCAGGTCCTCGGATGGCCGCTGCCGCCGCCTCGGGGACGATCAGCCAGCCGCGCCGACCATCCTGGGTGGTGGCCGTCCGGGTCAGGATCTCGACCCCAGCCAGGTCCTCCCATGCGGCGTCCTGGTTGGCCCGCGTCCGGTTCTTCTTGTCTCCGGACCCGAACGCCAGCCGCCGCCGGGCCTCCGCTGTCAGAACGGGGTAGTGCGCGGGGTCGGAGCTCCACAGGTGGACGCTCCGGTTGCGGGGGTGGCGTCGGCGGGTAACGCCCGGCCGCCAGGCGACAGAATGCGCCGCGACGTACGCAAGGAACTTCGGCCCGGACACCAGCCGCAACCGCGCCAGCTCCAACCGGTCGATCACCGGGCCATGGGCCGCCCCGTCGGGCAACTCCACGTCGAAGATCACCTGCCGGTCCAGGTACTCGGGCCGGTAGTCTGCCGGGGGGATCTTCCTCACGGCGACGGCCCGCCAGAGGTCGCCGTTTTCCAGAGGTAGCCACAGGTCACTGGCGTTCAGCGCCGCGGCCCGGACCCGTTCCCAATCGCCGGGGCGGTTACTGGTCGGGCTGGGATGCCAGATCGGCCCGAATAGGAAGTCGCGGAGCTCGCGGACGGTCGTAACGAGCCTCCCGCGGCTCACCCGGACACGGTGGGGCATCAGGATGCACGCGCCAATGTAGACGGCCAGTTCCAGGGGCGCGCCTCGGCCCTGGGCCATGGTGGGGACGCCGTAGCGGTCCACGAGCTCGAGCAGGGGGACGCGAGGACCTTCCGGAGCCGGGAGTAAGGGCAGTTGCCTGTCCGCCGGCAGCGTATTTCAGCGCGCTATGGCGTCAATGTGAGAACGGAGCGGCTCGATATGGTGGCATCACCGACGCGGACGACCTGCGCGCGAATCTCCAAGCACTGCATACCCCAAGGCATGGATTGGCCGGATGTCGGCGACTACGACGCGTTCCTGAAGCGGCGCAGACTTCTGATGGCCGTCAAGATTCGTGACTACTACAAGTCGCTATAGGGCAGCCTGTCCAGTGCGCCACCGACCGGTCCGCCCTCGCCCCGATTGCCTGATAGCCCAGGCTGTTGCCATTTCGTGTCCCGCCATTTGATGCCGTTTTCTCGCCCTTTAAGCACGGCAGCATCAGGTATGGTAGGACGGCAAGTGCGGCAGATCGTGCAGTCCTGGTTGAACTTAGACGATTTCTTGCCGTGATTCAGGCCTTAGGCACTCCGCGCTACCAGCGGGCCGACGAGGGGCAGCTCAGGAAGGCCCTCGAGCACCGCCGGAGAGCCCGTTCCTGACCCTGAACAGCGGGAATCCAACAGCGGGAATCCGACTCGCGAATCCCGTAAGTTCAATGGGCCTGGGTAGACTCGAACTACCGACCTCACGCTTATCAGGCGTGCGCTCTAACCACCTGAGCTACAGGCCCCAAAACCACATAAACCGCTTACTACAAACATATTACGAAGACTGGATCGCCCCATCAACACCAGGCCCTGATGGCTCCGGGGACGCTGTCGGGCCGCAACGAACCTCATTCAGAGCGCTGCTTACCCTTTGAAGCCCTCGATTCCCGTTGGGAACAAGATAGATCTCTTGGAGCGCATGTCCACAAGGGGAGGGGAGTCCGGCCCCCCATGGGGGACTCAGGTACCTGAGTCCCGGCCCCCCCCTGGGGGGTTGAGGATCAACCGTGGCCATCATACCGATCACGGTGGCGGGCCCTGTCATCATCATCGCGTCTCGCACTCCCTGGCCCGATTCAGCTTGCTGACTGAAGGACGCCGAACACACCCCTTCTTACAAAACCGACTTTCCTTGCCGCCCATCTAACCCACCAGCATCTTCACCCACCCCCACTCTGGGCGCAGTTCCCGTTACTCCAATAGCGGGACTATGAGCGACCCCTCCGACCCCATCACCCGCCTGAACGCTGCCCTCGAAGGCCGCTACAAGATCGAGCGTGAGATCGGGGAGGGCGGGATGGCCACGGTCTACCTGGCCGAGGACCTGCGCCATGAGAGGAAGGTCGCCCTCAAGGTTCTAAAGCCAGAACTCGCTGCTGTCGTCGGAGCCGAGCGGTTCCTTGCAGAGATCAAGACAACCGCGAACCTGTAGCATCCTCATATCCTGCCGTTGTTCGATTCGGGCCAAGCAGAGTCTTTCCTGTACTACGTGATGCCGTATGTCGAGGGAGAATCACTAAGGGAGCGACTGGATAGGGATCATCAGCTGCCCGTTGATGAGGCCGTCGGGATCGCCACGAACATGGCGGAGGCTCTCGATTACGCCCACGGCCAGGGCGTCATCCATCGCGACATAAAGCCAGCCAATGTCCTGATGCTTTCCGGTAAGCCTGTGATATCTGACTTCGGGATTGCGCTTGCTGTGGGTGCAGCGGGTGGAGGCCGTCTGACGGAGACCGGACTGAGCCTGGGGACTCCCCATTACATGAGTCCTGAGCAAGCCACGGGGGATCAGAACGTAGGTCCACAGACAGATACCTATGCGCTCGGATGCGTGCTGTACGAGATGCTCGTCGGTGAGGCGCCTTACACAGGCCCCAACGCTCAGGCGGTCCTCGGCCAGATCATCACTGCTAAGGCCGTGTCTGCGACAGAGAAGAGGGCCTCGGTCCCAGCGAACGTAGATGCCGCGATTCGCAGTGCGCTGGAGAAGGTGCCGGCAGACCGCTTCACGGCGATGCAGGACTTCGCGAGGGCAATGGCTGATTCAGGGTTCAGGCACGGTGAAGAGGGGCTAGCGGCCGAGATAACGGGACGGCGCCTGTGGAACCCGTTACAGATCGCAACGACCGGGGTTGCGCTCGTTTTTGCCCTTGGGTTCGCGTGGTTGCTGCTTCGGCCGGAGCCAGCGCGAAACGTCACCCGTCTAGAACTGGCGGTCTCGGACACCCTAACCCCCGCTCGCGGAGTTGGCTTGGCTTTTTCGCCAGATGGCACAAGGATCGCGTTCGGCGCAGTCTCGTCAGGCGGAACAACGAGGCTGTATTTGAGGGAACTCACCCAACTCTCATCAAACGCAATCCCCGGCACGGAGGACGCTAGCAATCCCCGATTCTCGCCAGATGGTCAGTCCCTAGCATTTACCGGGGAAGGTCGCCTCAGGACCGTCCTGCTAACCGGTTCTCCTCCGGTGACCCTAGTCCCCGACTCGGTACCTAGCGCGAACGCCGGACTCGCCTGGGGACCGGATGGGATGATCTACTTCCGGAAGTTGAACCGGGGTATCTGGCGGGTGTCCGAGACCGGCGGCGAGGCTGAGGAAGTCACTACGCTCTCGCCGCGTCAAATCGCTCATGCGTGGCCCGAGGTGCTCCCCAACGGAAGAGCGATCCTCCTTACCGCGCTCGGCGTTTCCAATGAGGTTGCGGACGTTACAGTACTCTCGCTGGAGACGGGCGAGCTTCGGCCGCTCTTCCGGGGCAGGGTGGCTAGGTACGCCGAATCTGGGCATATCGTCTACACGTCGAACGACGGGACTGGAACGCTTCTGGCAGCCCCCTTCGACGCGGGTCGGCTCGAAGTAACCGGCCCATCACGGGCGATCTTGGAAGGAAGAGCAGGAGCTAGGTATTTCGGTGACTTCGCGCTATCGGAGAGCGGGCACTTGGTGTACCGATGGTCCGGCTCGGGGGGAGCAGCAATGGGGGGAGCGGGAGCGGGAGGAGTTCCCGTGTGGGTCGGTCGAGACGGGTCGGAGCAGCTTCTGGACCCCACGCTCACTGGGTCCTTCGGCGACCCGGCCGTATCTCCCGACGGAAGGAAGGTGGCGTTTGAGCACACCGCAGTCGGAGGAGGCACGGAGAACATCTGGATCTACGACATGGATCAGGGGACGTTTTCTCGGTTCACATTTGAGAGCAGGAACATAGATCCGTTCTGGAGCCCCGACGGTAGTGAAGTAGGCTTCTCCTCGGACCGGGCGGGGTTTATGGCTCTGTATGCCCGGCCAGCAGACTTGAGCGGCGAGGTGCGACTCCTCGTCGCCGACCCCGACGATGGCTTGTACTCAGGTAGCTGGACGCCCGACGCGAGGCAGCTTGTGTACCGGCGGGGCAGTGCTGTGACCACTGGGAACACTGCCCTCTTGTACGCGGCACCTGAACCGGACAGCACACCCGTGGTGGTGGTGGACACACCGGCTGTACTGTTTCATCCATCGATTTCGCCGGACGGACGTTGGTTTGCGTACTCGTCCAACGAGTCGGGGCGGAGGGAGGTCTACGTCCGGCCCTTCCCAGGCCCCGGCGGTCGGGTTCAGGTCTCTGTCGACGGGGGCCAAAGACCCGCGTGGCCGCGAAACGGAAGGGAGATATTCTACCGGGCCGCCGACGGCTCCTGGGTAGTGGCCACAGTCCGGACAGACCCCGACTTCGCGGTAGAATCGCGGGAGCGGTTCGGCTCACCGGGGATGGGGGACTCCGACGTCTCACCCGACGGTCAGCGAGCTATGACTATCCGCCGTGATCCCGGCGACACTCAGGATCGAGACATCATCTGGCTAAACTTCTTCGAGGAGTTGAGGCAGGTCACTCCCGACTGAATACGCTGCTGAACGCTGCCCTGGAGGGCCGCTCATGAGCAAAGTCCTAGGCCGACCGGTATGGCTCCTAATTCTTATTCCTCTCCTTGTACTGAGCATCCTTCCGGAGGCCCCGGCTCGGGCATCGAGCGCGGCGCAGGACGTTGAAATGGAGGTCATTCCAGTCCAAGGGAATGTCTACATGCTCCAGACCCCTGAACTGACCCCCTAAAACGAGACCAAGTCCAGTTTTAGGATTCTGGACGAGTCGAGACACGGAAAGGGAGGTCAGAATGGCAGCCCCAAAGAACCTGAGTGCGGGACAAATCATCAACCAGCTGCGCAAGGCGGAGGTGGCCCTGGCGAACGGAAAGAGGGTCAAGCAAGTGTGCCGGGAGCTGGGGGTGAGTGAGCAGACGTACTACCGGTGGCGCAAGGAATACGGGGGAATGAAGGTGAGCCAGGCGAAGCGGCTCAAGGAGCTCGAGAAGCAGAACCAACGTCTGAAGCAGGCGGTGGCAGATCTGACGGTGGACAACATGATTTTGAAGGAGGCGTCCAAGGGAAACTTCTGAGCCCCGAGCGGCGCAGGCGCTGCGTGGTGCAGGTGCGGCAGCGGCTTGGGGTGAGCGAAAGGAAGGCGTGCCGGGTGTTGGGTCAGGCACGCTCGACGCAGCGTCGGATCCCGAAGCGCAGGGAAGACGAGGAGGCGCTGAGGCAGGACGTGGCGAAGGTGGCTCGCAGGTTCGGACGCTACGGGTACCGGATGGTGACGGGGATGCTGAGAACGGAGGGCTGGGCAGTGAACCACAAGCGGGTGGAGCGGATCTGGAGGCAGGAGGGGCTTAGGGTGCCGAGTAAACAGCCGAAACGGGGCCGCCTATGGTTGACCGACGGCTCTTGTATCCGACTACGGCCCTTGTACCGGCATCACGTATGGGCGTATGACTTTGTGTCCGATCGGACGCATAACGGACGGCCACTCAAGATGCTGACGGTCCTGGACGAGTACAGCCGGGAGTGTCTGGCGATCGTGGTGGCCCGTAGGCTTCAGTCGGACGATGTCCTGCAGACGCTGAGCGAGCTGTTCGTTGAGCATGGTCCACCGGCGAATCTGCGTTCGGACAACGGTCCGGAGTTCACGGCCCGAGTCGTTCGGCAGTGGCTTGGAGGGTTGGGTGTGAAGACGCTGTTCATCGCACCCGGCAGCCCCTGGGAGAACGGGTACAATGAGAGCTTCAACGCAACGTTCAGGCAGGAGCTGTTGAGGCGCGAGATCTTCTATTCACTGGAGGAGGCTAAGGTGCTGATCGAGCAGTGGCGGCGCGAATACAACACCGTTCGACCCCACAGCTCTCTGGGCTATCTACCGCCCGCTCCTGAAGCCATTCAGCCCGACCCGAAGTTGCTCAACCTGCCCTTGTTACTCGGACCTCACCCCAGGCAAAATGAGGCGGTTAGACTAACACTCTAGGTGGTACCACTCTTGGGGGCAGGTCAACGCTGAATGATGTCAGTGATGTTCAGAGCGTCAGCGTTGTCGGTGCGGTGTGAAGTCCCATGGAGATGTAGTGGGTTGGGGTCTCCGCCCGAGGCCACATCAGAGCAACGTCTTTGTGTAAGAGGATCTGGACCGTCCCCCTCAAAGACGTCTCGATCGCGGTGCCGCTGACCTCACCGTCACCCTGAGCAGCGTGCCCATCGCCAATCGAGAGAAGTGCACCCGGCACATGGACGGGCAGGAAGAGCGTGGTGCCCTCCACGAGCTCCTTGTTGTCCAGGTTACCGGCGTGAAAGCCCGGCGGACCACTGGAGACGCGCCCCCGCAGGACCGGCGGCGCGACACCCAGCGAACCGAAGAACGGACCGAGCGGAATCGTGATGTTCGGCCCCATGTGCGCCACACCGGCCCCGGCGTCGAGGTCGAAGAGCTGGAGGCCCGCGTACGGGAAGTCGTCAGGAAGCGTGCCCCCGGCCGGAAGAAAGCCGGAGACGCCGAACGGCATCATCAGGTCGATCTCGAGGAGTCGGACCTCTAGCACGTCACCCGGTTCCGCGCCGTCGACGAAGATTGGGCCGGTAAGGGGATGCGCACCCGGACCCCGTTCGGTCACCGCCTCTTCGACCCGGACCATCGAAGGCGGAATCGCGTCGGCATCCGCACCCGCCATGATGAGCCTTCCGAGCCCCCTGGCGAGCAGGGTCTCGAGGTAGACCCTATCCCCGGATTGCACGGTCACAACGGGCTCGATACTCGCGTCGTAGTACCCCCAGTGAACGTTCTGGGGCTCGAGACGGAGCTCGTGCGTGACGGTCTGGGCCGACAGCGTGACCGGTGCAGTCCAGGCTGCGCGGAGAACAAGTAGTAAGGCGGTCATCGATCTCATGCTCGTCGACTCCAAAAGAGTGTTTCAGGTCGGCCGGGAGCCAGGGCGTCAGGTCGGCCACGTTGGCGGGGCTAGGGGCTGGTCGCCCGACCCCTTAGACGCCTCTAGCTGCCGCAGGCGGCACTTCGGGTCTTTCGATCCCCCTTCGTCATAGGACCGGGCTGGATCATATATGGCCGGATCCCGCGTCGAGTTCCCGACGCCTCTGGGCTGCCACGAACATCCAAGTTTGCTTGCAGCCCACCTAACCCACCAGCATCTTCACGCAGCATCACTCTGGGCGCGGTTCCCGTCACTTCTCTAGAGCGGGACTATGAGCGACCTCTCCGACATCCCCACTCCGACCCGTCAGGCTCAGTGGCCACGCTTCGTAATCGAGGGCGTGGTGATCGTGGCGTCGATCCTGTTGGCCTTTGGGATCGAGGCGTGGTGGGGTGAGAACCGCGACCGGGCGGAGGAGAGAGAGATACTCTCCGGTCTAGAAACTGAGTTCCACGAGTATGTTCAGCGGCTCGAACAGCTCCGGGACCAAAGTGACGTCGCCCTCAGGCGTCTCAGATACCTTCTCGATGGCGAAGTCGCAGCTTCTGGAGAGATCCCTGCCGACTCTTTGGATAGTGCGTTCTGGACCTTGATGTGGGCTCCCACATTTGACCCAGGGAGTGGAACAAGGGATGCACTCGTTAGCTCAGGCCGCCTTGAGCTGATCGAGAATGTGCAACTCCGCGATCTGCTTTCTAGTTGGCAGAGCCTGGTCGATGAGCTACGCGACAATCAGCTTGCTGTTCGATCCTACGTGCCTGAGATCCTCGTTCCGTACCTGTCAGCGCAAGGCATCCCTCTTGCTCGCCCACTCTCAACGGTCAGTTTCTGGGAAGTCCACCCCGATGCACCATCCGAGGCCAAAATCCGTCCGAAGGTACCGGACTTGTCGCCGGGGCTCGTCGGCCTCTATCAGCAAACCGTTTCTGATCCGGAGTTTCAAGGTCTCATCGCATATCGATATTTCTGGGAGGCCGGCTCCAGCTCGGAGGTCCGCGAGGTGCTGTCCGCCGCCAACGAAATCGTAGCGTTGATAGGAAGACAATCGAGAGCGTCGCCATGACCGACCCCGTCACCCGCCTGAACGCCGCCCTCGAAGGCCGCTACCGCGTTGAGCGTGAGATCGGCGAGGGCGGTATGGCCACGGTCTATCTGGCCGAGGACCTCAGACACGAACGCAAAGTCGCCCTCAAGGTCTTGAAGCCCGAGTTGGCTGCCGTCGTAGGGGCTGAGCGATTCCTGGCTGAGATCAAGACCACCGCGAATCTGCAGCATCCCCACATCCTGCCGCTCTTCGATTCGGGCCAGGCGGAGTCGTTCCTCTATTACGTGATGCCGTATGTGGAGGGGGAGAGCCTTCGTGAGAGGCTGGACCGGGACCATCAACTCCCGGTCGATGAGGCCGTCGGCATCGCCACCAACATGGCGGAGGCTTTGGATTACGCACACGGCCAAGGTGTCATCCATAGGGACATCAAGCCCGCGAACGTCTTGATGCTGTCAGGAAAGCCGGTGATTTCGGACTTCGGGATTGCGCTGGCCGTTGGGGCTGCCGGAGGAGGTCGGCTGACCGAGACAGGGCTGAGCGTCGGCACCCCTCATTACATGAGCCCGGAGCAAGCGACGGGTGATCGGGACGTCGATCCGCGCACCGATGTATATGCGCTGGGGGGTGTGTTGTACGAAATGCTCGTCGGGGAGCCTCCCTACTCGGGGACCACCGCGCAGGCCGTGCTGGCCAAGATCCTGACGGATCCGGCACCGACTCCCACCAAGGTTCGGCTCTCGATCCCACCAAACGTGGATGCCGCGATTCGGAGAGCGTTGGAGAAGCTTCCAGCGGACAGGTTCACGACAGCAGAGCAGTTCTCGCAGGCTCTGGGTGATGCAGGGTTCCGGCATGGAAAAGCGGCTGCTCGGCGAAGCCTGTGGAATCCTCTGTCGATCGGGGCTACGGCAGTCGCCGCCCTGGCCGTCGGACTCTTTCTGATTGCCGTCGGTCCCGGAATCGGAGGGTCTGGGCGGCGCTCAGAGGTCGGGGGGTCTGACGCAGCCCCGGGTCTGGGGACCGTAGGTTTCAGGATAGCTGGAAACTATTCGAGCGTTTTGGCGAGGTCCGTTGCGATTTCTGCGGACGGGACACATATCGCGCATTCAACGGTCCGGACGCCACTCGCCGTGCGTTCCCTCGACGACTCCGACACCCAGGTTGAACTCCAGCAGGAGGGTAACCAGCCGTTCTTTTCTCCGGACGGCGAGTGGATAGGCTTCTTCAGGTTCGAGACCCTGTCGCGAATATCGATCAGCGGAGGAGCTCCGTCCACCATTGCGTCGCTTAATGCAAGAGTGCTTGGGGGAAGCTGGGGCAGCGATGAGATGATCGTGTTCGCGACTACTCTCGGCCTCTATCGCGTATCTGCAGAGGGAGGAGAACCGGAGCTGCTAGCCGCTCCAGATCCGGAAAACGGGGAGCTCTACTACGCATGGCCGCAGGTCCTGCCCGGGAACCGGTCGGTGCTCTTCACGATTGTTCCGCAGGGATCGGAGTCCGATGCCGAAGCGATTGTCGCGACGTTGGATATCGAGTCTCGCGAGCAGTCAGTGGTCCTGCGTGGAGGGAGTGGCGGCCGCTACGCCTCAACCGGACACCTGGTCTATAGCGCGGGAGGCCAGCTGCACGCCGTCGGGTTTGACGTCGGCGCGTTGGAGGTCCGTGGCGAGCCCGTTCCACTTTCGATTGAAGACGTACAAATGATTCGTGGCGTGGCCGCCGATTTCGATCTTTCTTCAAATGGAACCCTCGTCTATATCCCGGCCAACGCACCCTCAGCCCTTCGAACACTGGTGTGGGTCGATCGTGACGGCAGCGTGGAACAGGTCCCAGTGCCTCCTGCACGCTATGTGTATCCCCGGATTTCACGAAATGGAGGCCGGGTGGCGGTGGACGTGAATGTTGCGGGGGCGCGCGACGTCTACATTTGGGATTTCGAGCGGGAGAGTATGAGCCGTTTGACCAATAGTCCAACGGAAGACTTTTTCGGCCACTGGAGCGCGGATGACCGACATGTGTTCTTTAGCTCCAACCGCAATGGCACCATCAACATCTTCTCTCGTGCGTCTGACGGTAGTGGGCAGGCTGAGCTGCTGTTCGAGACCGCCTCGACTCAGTTCTTGGTGGGGTTGACTCCGGACGGTGATCGTTTGCTTGTGGGCCAAGTGCGTCAAGGTGCCTCGGATCTCGACCTTGCCGCCATGAGGCTTCAGGATCCTGTACGCGTGGAGATTCTGCTGTCCACAGAGTACAGGGAAATGAACCCGGATGTCTCGCCCGACGGAAACTGGCTCGCATATCAGTCCGATGCGTCAGGCCAGTTCGAGGTGTATGTCGGCGCGTTCCCTGACGTGGAGCGAGAACGGCGACAAATATCGACTGCCGGCGGGAGGTTCCCTGCGTGGGCACCGAGCGGTGAAGAGCTATTCTATCGTGCGCCGACCGGAGAAATGATGGCTGCTGCGGTCAGACTCGCGCCGGACTTCGAGGTGGAAGAGGTGGCCGAAGCGTTTCCGC
Source organism: Longimicrobiales bacterium (assembly GCA_965215925.1). Taxonomy (GTDB): domain Bacteria; phylum Gemmatimonadota; class Gemmatimonadetes; order Longimicrobiales; family Gaopeijiaceae; genus JAAXGI01. The sequence continues at coordinate 1,964,418 of CBDCEQ010000003.1, forward strand.
AGGGCGGACTAATGCCGATGGCTTTCGGGGGCCGCGGGTACGATATCTCGCCTACCGACGGGCGGTTCTTGATGACCCAGCCGGTGGAGGATATCGAAGGCGAGGGGATCATGGTTGTCCTGAACTGGTTCCAAGAACTTATCAGCCGCGTGCCCCCTCCATAGCCATCCGTCTCCAGCGATGACCAACGACCCGATCACCCGCCTGAACGCTGCCCTAGAGGGCCGCTACCGAGTCGAACGAGAGATCGGCGAGGGCGGGATGGCGGTCGTGTATCTGCCCCACGATGAGCGTCATAACCGTAACGTGGCCCTGAAGGTTGGTCGAACTGGTACGATACTGGCCCTCGTTCTCGGAGCCGGGCTGGCCGCATGCGGAGGCCAAGCAGTCGGAGGGGACGCTGATGTGAGCCGCGCCGACTCCCTGCACGAAACCACGATCCGAGCGATCCACGACGCTTTTGCGTCGGGTACTCTCAGCTGTCAACAGCTGGTGGAACACTACCTCCGCCGGATCGAGGCGTACGACGACCAGGGCCCCGAGCTGAACGCGATTCTCACCGTGAATTCCAGGGCGCTCGAGACCGCACGAGAGATGGATCGTCTCTATGCCGTGGACAGAACCGACGGCCGGCCGCTCCACTGTATTCCCGTCATTGTGAAGGACAACTACGACACGGCCGACATGCCTACGACGGGCGGATCGGTTGCCCTGGCCCAGTCAGTCCCGCCAGACGACGCCTTCGTCGTTCGGCGACTGCGTGAGGCGGGAGCGCTCATACTCGCCAAATCGAACCTCACGGAATTGGCACGGGGCGGGACGACGATCAGCTCGCTAGGCGGGCAGACCCGGAATCCCTACGACCTCAGCCGCACACCTGGCGGCTCCAGCGGCGGGACGGGAGCCGCCATCGCCGCCGACTTCGGCTTGTTAGGGACCGGAAGCGACACGGGCCAGTCGATTCGATCGCCTGCCTCGGCTCAGAGCCTGGTCGGGATACGTGCGACCCGTGGCCTGGTAAGCCGAGACGGCATCATTCCGATCAGCTTCACCCAAGACGAAGTGGGGCCGATCGTCCGCACGGTCGAAGACGCCGCACGGATGCTCGATGTGATCGCCGGATACGATCCTGCCGATCCAATCACGGCGTTCAGCACGGGGCAAACACCTAGCAGTTACACGGAATCGCTCGACCCCGACGGCCTCGATGGTGCACGGATTGGACTGGTGCTGGATCTCGTCGGAGAAGAAGCCATCCACGAGGAGGTGAGCACGGTCGTCGAGGACGCGGTCAGGGCGATGGAGCAGGCGGGTGCCACCGTTGTCCGCCTCCGCATACCGAGCTTCGCCGACCTCACCCGGAACATCGGACTCGGGGGCTTCGAGTTCAGGATCGCCTTCAACCGGTACCTAGCAAGCCTGGGCCCTGGCGCTCCGGTTGGCAGCCTCGCGGAGTTCATCGAGCGGGGGGAGTTCCTCCCGTCACTCCGGCCCGTACTCGAAGCGGCGGAGAGCGTCCACGACGGGCTAGCAGACCCTGAGTATCGCAGTCGGCTTCTCCGACGCGAGGAGCTGCAGCAAGCCGTGATGACCGTCATCGCGGACAACGAGTTGGACGCGGTACTGTACCCCCATCAGCGGCGGCTGGTGGCACCCTTCGGCGAGGGCCAGCGCGAGCGCAACGGCGTGCTATCGAACAGCACCGGCTTTCCGGCGATCACCTTTCCCGGCGGCTTTTCGGCACCGAGCTCATCTGCCCCGGTGGGTGTTCCGATCGGTGTCGAGCTGCTCGGCCCCGAATGGAGCGAGCCGACCCTGATCAGGCTCGCATATGCCTTCGAGCAGGCCACGCGACTCCGGCGGTCCCCGACGAGTACACCCCCGCTTCCCTGAGCGCGGAGCCGACGCAACGTACATCCTCGTCCAGAACTTCTTCGAGGAGTTGAGGCAGGTGGTGCCGGACAACTGACGCGCTCATGATGTGATCCTACTAGCTCTCTTAGCTCTCTCTACGCTCCTTCCTTCTGCCGCCACACATGACCCAGTTCGCTATCGGACTAATCCTGGCAATTGGGGCTGCACTCCTGATGATTTTCGACATCCTCCCCGTGGGGGCGAGGATAATACTCGGAGTCATGGGCATCGCGCTCATCGTCACATCAGGCTTTCGGTTCCTGAGCTAGGTGCGGAAGTCGATCTGACCCTCTCCGCCAATCAACCTCTGTAGCATCCCCCAACAATCCAGCAGTGCCGCATCCAGGACCGTTCCCTAGACTGTCTCCTAGGTCGTAGTCCATCCACTCGCCCAGGGGACCATCAATGGACAAGCCCAACACGCTCAATGAGCGCCTGACACTTATTGCCAATTTCTCAGTCGTGCTCGGCATCATCTTTCTGGCCGTCGAGCTGCAGCAGAATACGCAGGCCATTCAGGCACAGACGCGGGACTCACTGACCGAGAAGCAGATGACGATGACCGCGTGGGTGGGGACCGACCTCGAGGTCGCAGGTCTATACCGGAGGGGAACCAGCCTCGGGGCAGACGAGCTTGGCGCGGATGAACGTGTCATGTTCGCCATTCTGGTGAATGGAATCCTTAGAGAATACGAGAACTCCCATTATCAGTATGAGCGCGGCCTATTCACACCCGAAGAGTTCGAGGCACGGGTGCTTCGCTGGGGCCGAAACATGAGAAACCCGGGCTTCCGCGATGTCTGGCAGATCGACAGGGAGACGTTCGCCCCCAGCTTCAGGGCCGAGATTGACCGCATCGTTGCGGAGGTGGGTGGCTAGAGCAGAGCAGAGCCAGATTGGTGAGTGCTTGAACCGCTGCTCACCCGGGACACGATCCAGCGCTCCATGGCTAGATCCAAGATCTCACCGCAACACTCTGGCTCTCACAGCGGAGATAGGCTTCCCAGGAGCTAGGTGCTGCCGAGGATCCAAGCCGGCGGGAGATAGCTAAGAGAGCCAGTGGGGTTTCTTGCCCCCCATCTGACCCACCAGCATCTTCTTCAGCAGTATTAGCTTGGCCGCAGTTCCGTATCCTCCCAGCAGCGGGACTATGAGCGACCCCTCTGATCCGGCTTCCATGAGTAGGTATAGATTCCGCCTCGGCAACCGGGTGTCCCTGGGGGCGATGGTACCCGCGTGTTCCATCCTCTTGTTCGGATGCCAGAGCCCAGAGACCAGCGGAAACCTCGATGCAGAAGGGGCTTTGGAAGAGGTGGTGGATCCGGATGCTCCAGGGGTCCGACAGACCGGTCCAAATCAGTACGAAGCAGTGATATTCGCCTTCGAAGGTGGTTTTGAGCCGGAGGAGGTCAGGGTCCCGATGGGTGCCGAAGTTACGTTTAGGGTCCGATCGACGGACCTGGAGCACGGGTTCCTCATTGAAGGGACCGATGTGGAATTCGCGCTCAATGCCTTTGGCTTCGAGGAGGTGACCCACACCTTCAGCGAAGCGGGCGAATACCTGTTCATGTGCTACATCTATTGCAGTGGGGGGCATGACTATATGAGGGGAATGGTGATCGTCGAAGGAGGGGAGCAGGTGGGTGAGCCCGACCGGGCCCCGCAGTAGTGATGGCCGGAAACCCCGGCCCGTGCCCTGCCTGTCGGTACCCACGGGTTCAAGGCGGGGAGTCCCGCCGCGGCCGAAGAGGCCCGATTCCCAGATGCCTGAACCCGGTATGCCCCAGGCGGCCAGAGTGCCCCAAGTGTAGGAGCACGCAGGCCCATACGGTCCTCAACGGGGGTCACATGCTGTGTGAGGGGAGGTGTAAGACCAACTTCGACCCGCGGCTAGGAGTGATTATTACGTGCCCGACCCCATCACCCGCCTGAACGCTGCCCTCGAAGGCCGCTACGCCATAGAGACGCGGTCCGGCGCATGGCGAAACGTAGGAGGAGACAAATGAGGGGATTCGGTTCTGCGGCACTGGTCGGGCTGGCACTCACCGCCTGTTCGACCTCCCAGGCGGCCCCAGGGACGACGGCGTTCGCGAACGTCTATCTGATTCCCATGGATCGAGAGGGATTGCTCGAGGACCAGACGGTCGTCGTGGTCGATGATCGAATCGCTGAAGTCGGGCCGTCGAGCGAGGTGACCGTCGGCCCAGGAGCCACGGTTATCGAGGGCTCGGGGCGCTATTTGATGCCAGGCCTTGCGGAGATGCACGCGCACGTGCCTCCCGGAGACAATCCACCCCGCGAAGCGGTCGAGGACATTCTCTTCCTCTACCTTGCCAACGGCGTCACGACGATCCGGGGCATGCTCGGCTCTCCCTATCAGATCCCTCTCGCTGAGGAGCTGGCGACGGGCGACCTGCTCGGACCAACGTTCTACGTCGGAGCACCATCGATCAACGGGACCTCCGCGCCGGACCCAACAACCGCCGAACGCCTGGTGCGGGCACACCGGGAAGCAGGGTACGACCTCCAGAAGATCCACCCCGGTGTCGCTCGAGAGACGTGGGACCACATGGTTACCGTCGCCGAACAGGTGGGACTCACATTCGGGGGGCACGTCCCCGCCGACGTAGGACTCGTGCATGCCATCGAGACGGGTATGTCGACCGTGGACCACTTGGACGGATACGTGCAGGCTGTAGCCTCGGCGGACGTAGTGTCTCAGGTCAACGTCGGACAAACGAGTCTCGAGGGCCTGGTGGGAGGCGTCGACGAGCGCAGGATCGACGACATCGTGGCGCTCTCCCTTGAGCACGACGTCTACGTCGTTCCCACGATGTACCTGTGGGAAAACCTCTACGGGACGGCAGACCCCGAGCCGTTCTTGAACCTTCCTGAGATGCGATATGTCTCGGCTCAGCAGCGGGAAGGCTGGCGTAGGCAGGCGTCGGGCGGGCCACGTGCCGGCCCGGAGGCGCTCGAGGCGTTCTTCTCTCTCCGCAAGCGTATCCTCAAGGAGTTGGCGGACTCGGGCGTCGGCGTGCTCATGGGCACGGATTCACCTCAAATGTTTAACGTACCGGGCTTCGCGCTTCATCGGGAGCTGCGCGTGATGGCCGAGTCTGGGATGACGAACCATCGGATCCTCGAGAGCGGAACGGTGGCTGTGGGTCGCTATGTCCGCGAGCACCTGGGAATCGACCACGCATTCGGCACGGTCGCGGTCGGGCAAAGAGCGGACCTCGTATTGCTCGGGTCAAACCCGCTTGAGGACCTGGAGAACCTGACGGACCGTCTGGGTGTCATGGTCCGAGGAGAGTGGGTGAGCCGCGCCGAGATCGAAGCCGGCCTGGCGGCGCTCGCTGCCAAGCACGCCGGGGGTTGACCCTGGTCGTTTGGGGGCCCGTTTAGGCAGGCGCCGCAATTAACCCTCGTCCAGAACTTCTTCGAGGAGTTGAGGCAGTTGGTGCCGGAGTGAACGGGCGCTCATCCCTTATGGCTCCAGCGATGGATCTTCCGCAACAGGCTCCATCGAGGCAGTAGACTGTGGGTCTGAGTGCGTCTCAGGCGAAAAGGCGATACCCCTCACCTCGCATGTTCTCAGTTAGGTCCGTAAAAGCAGCGGGCAATGAACCTCCAGCTCGTGGCGGCCCAAAGACCGCCTGCAGGTTCTCGAAATGCGACCGTGGTACGGACCCGGACCGCCACTGCTCCAAGAGAACAAACTGGCGTGGATCGTCTTGATCTTGGTAGAAGACGTACATGAGATTCTCTGGCTCTGCCCGGCTAACCGGAGCCACACGGCGGAGAAGGTCTTCGGCTTCCTGCTGCATACCCTCCCTGACTGTGAAGGAGAAGAAAATGGTACGCTGCCCCTCCTGGGCCTGAGACACGGTGGCTTGCGCATGGCCCTGGCTTCCTGACCCGATGAGAGGCCGAGCGGTTAGGGTTGCCGCGCCCGTGATTGTTGCGCTCCGCAGAAAGCCTCGTCGTGTAACCCCTGTCACCCCTGCGTCCTACACTGTCCCTCAGGTCGTCGTCCATCCACTCGCCCACAGCCAGGGAATTCGGAATGGCGGCCGCGAGGGGGCAATGGAGTGAGTCCCATCTTTAGTTGAAATTGAAGCGGCCTCCGACCTCAGGTAACGTGGGTGTGCGAGCACGCCACGGGACCAACAAAAGAGGAAGGAGGCCACCGATGGGAAGGATGCCGAGGCTGGTTGAGCGGGGCAAGAAGGACCGGCGGCTTGGGGAACCGAGCGAGATGAGTTGGGAGGAGATCCAGGCGCTGGAGCTGGACCCGCGAGTGGAGCTGATCCGGCAGCTGATTCCGCTTGGACTGGCGGAGGTGAGCCGGATGCTCGAGGAAGAGGTAGAGGAGCTGGCCGGGCGGCGGCACGCCCGAAAGGGGGACGACGAGAGCGGATACCGGCACGGGCACAACCCCGGGTCGGTGAGGTTGGGCGGCCAGCGGCATCCGGTGCGAGTACCTCGGGTGCGGGGCCGGGCCGGAGAGGTGAGGCTCGCATCGTACGAGCGACTCCACGGCTCGGCCGGAGAGGTGGACGAGGGGCTCTTTCGGAAGGTGCTGCTCGGGATCTCATGCCGAGACTACGAGGCGGCGGTCGAGGCGGTGCCCGGAGCGATCGGGCTGTCGAAGTCGAGGGTCTCGCGGGAGTTCAAGAAGGCCACCGCCGCGAGGCTGAAGGAGTTTCAGGAGCGGGACCTCTCGGTCTATGACGTGGTGGCGCTCGTCCTGGACGGGAAGAGCTTCGCCGAGGACGAGATGGTGGTGGCGCTCGGCGTGACGCTTGAGGGGGACAAGGTGTTCCTCGGCTTCGTCCAGACCGACACGGAGAACGCGGTGGTGATCCGGTCCTTCCTCAGGGGCCTGAAGGACCGAGGTCTCGATCTGTCGGCCGGAGCGCTCGTGGTGATCGACGGGGCCAAGGGGCTCCGGAGCGGCGTGCTCGCGGCCTTCAAGGACCAGGTGCTGATCCAACGGTGCCAGTGGCACAAACGGGAGAACGTGATCTCGCACCTGCCGAGGGCGGAGCAGAAGAACTGGCGCCGGCGACTCCAACGTGCGTATCAACGGCCCACGTACAAGGAGGCCGCCCAGGCGTTGAAAACCCTCAAGCACGAGCTCGGCGAGGTGAACCAGTCTGCCGTGGCCAGTCTAAACGAGGGGTTCGAGGAGACCTTGACCCTCCACCGGCTCGGGGTCTTCCCTCTGGTCGGCCGGTCGCTGAAGACCACTAACGTACTCGAATCCGTCAACGCCATGGCCGAGCAACGCTGCGGACGAGTGGATCACTGGAAGACCTCGAGCCAGAAGCACCGATGGTTCGCGACCGTGTTACTCGAGATCGAGCCCCGGCTCCGGAGGTTGCTCGGCTACCGGCACCTCCCGCTCCTCAGGGCCGCGATACAGAAGGAGCTCGGGATCACCCTTCCCGAGAGCAGTTCACATGCCGTCGCCTGACGAGGGGGTCGCTCCAGTTTCAACTAACTTTGGGATTGACTCGGGGCAATGGGTTGCATGCGGACTGCTCCTCGGTATTCCAGGCACCGAACAAGGCCCAAAACAAACGCTCAGGGGGGCGACTATGGGGCTCCACGAGACCGTCGTACGGCTGGCCGTCCGCTGCCCGGCTCACCTATCACCTGTCCGTCTTCGTAGACCACCTCACCTCGGCGGATGGTAATCACCGGCCAGCCAGTGACTGCCCAACCCTGGAACGGTGTGTAGTCGGAGCGGGAGGGGTCGTCGCTCGCATCGGCAATGCGTTCGAGCTCGGGGTCGAGGATCACGACATCCGCCAACGAGCCTTCCCGGACTACGCCCCGATCCGGATAAAGGCCGAACGTCCGGGCCGCCGCTGTCGAGGTCACCTCCACGAACCGCTGCTCCGAGATCCGGCCCTTCCGGACTCCCTCCGAAAAGAGAAGCGGCAGCATGAAGCGGAGATCGCTTACGCCAGGCCGCACCCGGCCCACATCGAGCTCCGGGTCAAGCTTCTGCGCCCGGGTCCACGGCGCATGGTCCGTGGCCAGGAAGTCGATTCGGCCGTCCGCGAGGCCACGCCAGATGGCATCGACGTCCATCGCCGACCGGAGCGGCGGCTGACCGATATAGAGCGGACCTTCCGGTCCCCGCAGCCATTCCGCCGTGAAGTAGAGATAAAGAGGTCGTGTCTCGATCGTCAGGGGTAGGCCCGCCGAATGCGGATTCCGTGCCGTATCGAGCGCCCGTGCCGACGAGAGGTGCACGAGATGCATCGGTGCTCCGGTCAGCTCGCACATGCTGACCGCATCGTGCGTGGCGGCGACCTCTGCGATCTCGGGTCGACTGTCCGCGTAGTGGGTTAGAGCTGTTCGACCTTCGGACCGCAGCCGGTCGCGCGTCGCGGCCAAGATCGCAGCGTCCTCACAGTGCAAGAGGGTGACGACACCCGCCTCCCGGGCTGCATCGAGCACCTCCATCAAGGCCCGCCGGCTCTGGCCGAAGTCAGCCCGCGTCATGAAGACCTTGTGACTGGGCTGCCCCCTCGCCGCTAGGTCGGGCATCATCGCCGCGAAGTCGGAGGTCGGCGGCCAGTTTAGGGCATGGAAAAAGACGTCACCAATGGCACTCTGGCTCACCTCCCCGAGCCATCGATCCATCGCCTCGACCGCGTTCTCTCCGTCCTGCGCAGGGGCGAACGTACCCACCGTAGTGATGCCGCCCGCCACCGCGGCGGAAGTCCCCGTGGTGAGGTCGTCGATGAAATTCCCCTGCAGATGCGTGTGTGGGTCGATGCCACCCGGGATCACTAGCTGGCCTGTCGCATTGATGATCCTCGCGCCAGCTCCGGACGTGAGGTCGGGCCCGACCTCCGTGACGCGATCTCCCAGAATATGAACGTCTGCGAGGCGGGCTCCGTCCGCGTTCACAACGCGCCCGCCTCGAATCAGGATCTCGGTGACATCTTGCGGCGCGGCAGCAGGCGCGCGGTCCGCTGCGACGGCCGTACGAGTGCCTGTGACGAGGCCCGCAGCGGTCATGGCCACGGTGCGAATGGCTTCTCTACGATTCATGTCCAACCATGGGGATGGGCAGGTTCGGAAGGTCGATCGTGCCTTCCCATACAATGCAGCCCGAGCACGGAATACGCGAGCCGGCGTCTCCGCATAATACGGCAGGCACCAGGGGAGGGGTTGCCGAGGGGGGGGATGGGGGTTATCCGGTCTCGTGCCGAAGAGGTCGGTTCCCGTTCGCGCTCGCCGTCAGTATGTGGGTGCGGGGATGTTAGGGGGGGCCTGGGGGGCAAGGGGACCTCTGGGATCATGGCAACTATGGTCATGGGGATTGTCGCCGTGATCGCGCCCACGATGGGCATGGCTCCATCGCCCATGGTCATCACTTCTGTGGGCGACTCGAGATCCGCAATTCCGGGACCGAAGGGAGGTGTGGTTTACGGCCTCTCGAAGGATTCTCGTCCCCGTGGTTTTCCACGGCTCGCGAAGCGGCGGGCCCGGTCGGGGACGCTTTCAGGGTGGCCCATATGGGCTGCCAGGCTGTCGAGCCGAGGTTACGTCGGGTCCCTGGAACCGGAGGGGGGCGTGTTATTCCGGCTGGTGGTCAGGTTCATACCCACGGTCACTGTCATTCGGATTCAGGCGATGGGCTCTGTGACAGGCGCGCCACTCTCTTCACCGGGTGGTCGGATGGGAGATCCACGAAGAACTCTTCTTCTTCTCGTGAACTTGAGTAGAAGAGGACGTCTTTCCTCGCGACGGTCGTCTTGAACACCGCAGGATCGGGAAAGAGGGCTTCGAAACGTTCGGCGAACCAAACGGCTCTCTCGTAATCGCGGGTCCAGGAGTATCCCTTCACACGGCGTGCCCTCCCATTTCCCGAGACGCCTCTGTATATGGTCCAGGGGTCGGAGCCCGGCAGCGGATCGCCAGCAGCAAGAGTCAGGTCCCGGTCGAGGTAGGGAATGGTCATCCTAATAGTCGTGTAGTTAGAGGCGTTGTTCATGCGGTTCATTGTGACTGCGGGAATGAAGGCCCCCTCAAGGATCCCGAGCTCCCGCAAGGTCAAGACATTTGAGAACACGATCGAGACACCGAGGTGATTCCCGGCCAGCCTCAGAAACCCCGGGGCATCACGATCGGCAAGCTTTGCGAGCGCCTCGCCGCGTAGCTCGGAGGGAAACGGTTCGAGATTGCGCCAACCGGGGCGGCTGCTCGAACCGTAGACGATCGAGTGGGCCTCTTCCGCGTTCATGCTTCCCACCGGAGTTCCCGCCTGCACAGTAGGCAGATCGTCGTCGCACCGCCGACGCTGGTCATCTTCTTCGGGACCGCCATGATTGTAGTGGTGGCTCATCGCTCCATCAGCTCCGAAGTTGCGCTCGCCAACACGGCAAGCGGATGCTCACCGGCAGCGATACGCTCTACGAGATCGTCGGGAAGCCTCGAAACGTCCAGATTGGCTAGCGTGCCTCCAACCTCGACACGATCCCCGTACCGCTCCGGCATGAGCCCCTTCATGAGGAAGATCAGGAGCGTGTCGCTGTAGCGGTGGACGACTCCACCCTGTTTTCCCTTATACCAGCCGACGGGCTCCTCCACGCCTTCAACCGCACGACGCCAGGCTTCGTCCTCTAACCTGTCAGCCGCCTCATGCTTAGCCCGATCAAAAGCTTCGCAGTAGTCGGAATCGCTCTGCCAGCGATAATGAGACGGTCCACGACGGAACCGCTTTAGACGGACACCGCTCACTCGGTCGGGAGCCGCATACCGGGCACTCGGTCGATCTTGGCGGGATCGCGGTCATGAACTACGTCGCCGAGAATCGGAAAGCCGACATCTCCGGGGTCTACATCTTCTGGCTCCGATGAGGAGATCGGCTCTGGAGCACCCGTAAAGAGATCCAGCGGACCGCCACATACGTCGTCCGCATCCAGGATCACGATCGTCACCTCTGGGAGTGACGAAGAAGAGAATCCGAACAGCTGGTTCACCGCGACGACCTCGAAGGCCACCGTCCCCAGATTGGCCCCTTTTAGGCTGCCGTCCAGCGGATCGTAGTTGATGGATACGTCACTGTCATAAACCACCGCGCACACCCTTTGCCCCTCCAACGCCTTTAGCCCCGTCGCTCGAAGCGGCAGAGAGTCAGCGTATCGCCGTCTCGCTGGGCATCGAAGGTGCCTCCACCGAGTGTGAGTGTGGTGGCTGTGGAGTTCAGGCCGCCCGAATCAGAGCTTGTGCTCCCGAGACCGTCATCGAGCAATGTGCTCGCTGCTCCCTCCGCGCCCACGGTCAGACCTGTGATTTTCCTTGCTTCACCCTCAGATGGGCGGCATCTTGGCCGAATCATGGCCACCCCAGATCACAGTCGTCTGAGAGAGCCCTTCGGACGGATCCGCAGTAGCGATTCCCGTGACCTCTAGGTTCGGATCCTTCCTGGCCGAGCTGAAGCGGCGTCGCGTCTATCACGTAGCGATCGCCTATATCGTCGTGGGCCTGGGTGTCCTCGGCGCCGCCGAGTTGATTCTGGATCCGCTGGGACTCGTTGGCGCCCGACCCTTCATTGTTGTCTTCACCCTACTGGGATTCCCATTGGCCATGGTCCTCGCATGGGCGTATGAGGTAAAGCCCGAGGAGCCATTTCGGAGTTCCGCTCCACTCAGAGCAGCCTATGAGGCACGTCGCGGGTCGGCTTTCCCGACCACCCTCACTCTGTCCTTTCTCGTCGGCAGCCTCACTCCCGCTGGCTGTACTCAGTACGTGGAGGTCGACGCTGACCCCGGGCCACAGGCCTACTACCGGACGGGGTTTCCTCTCCGCGACGTGTCAGGGGCGCTGGAGAGCGCCACGGCCTCGGTCGTGCAGATCCTCGTGCAGCGTTCGTACGAGACCTATCTGTTCGCTGAGGACAACGCTCCCACGACGCCTCAGCTCGAAAGTCCGGGAAGCGACGTTCGCGTTCTTGCCGTGGACACCGTCTCGTCACGCGAAACCACAACGTCGACGGGCGTCGTGATCGCTTCGTCGCTTAGGAGGCTCACAATCCTCACCACTGATCACTCAACTCACTTCCCTGATACGATTGTCAACTACTTCGGCGCCGAAGGGAGGGGCGCCGGTCTGGAGCCGGCCCAGCGAGCCATCGAGCGCATCTCGATCAAGACTCAGCAGGCGAATACGGTCAGCGGCCCGCGGTTTGTCGACCCTTTTGAGATCCTGGCGCGGAACCAGGGCGAAGACCTAGCCCTAGTTGGCGTGACGTTCACGCAGGAATTCGGACCGTGTGTTGGCCGTCGGCTTCTGGGGCTTTGTGTTGAGCGCGATCGTCCTCCCGGGCTGGCCGCCGGGGATCCGCAGAGGCTGTCCTTGGGATCGCTCGTGTACATCATCGGCCATCCCGCCGGAGCCCAGGTGGTGACTCATGGGATCGTGAGCGAGCCCAACCGAGGCCCGAACGCCTCGTTCTTGATTGACGGCCTGTGGAACGAAGGGATGAGCGGCGCCCCGATCCTGGCCATACGGGGGGATGTTGGCGGGCTAGAGTGGGTCGGTATCTCGCGGGCCGCGGCGGCTCGCACAGAGTACCGTTTGGTGGCAGAAGAATGGGCGGAGCGGTCCCAGGACCCACGACGACCCTACGAAGGTCCCATCTATCTCCAGCCCGTCCAGGAGATCAGGTACGGTATCACCTTCTCGGTCCCCATGACCGTGATCCGACGGTTCCTCGACGAGGAACAGACTCTGGTGCGGAACCGAGGATACCCCTTTCCCTCCTTTTAGTCGGCTCTTGTCCAGACCGCGGGGCCCCACTCGGACTCCCCCTGGCCCGTGCCGGTCGTGAGTTGACTGCGATGTCGTCGAGCAGCGCACGCCGAAACCTTTGGGCAATCGTTTGGACCGATTTCGCCCCCAGCTTCAGAGCCGACATCGACCGCATCGTGGCGGAGGTGGGTGGCTAGTTGAGCTAGCCTGATCAGAGGCTCCCATAGGCGCTCCTCTACTATGTGTGGAGAAGACCAGCGCGACTCCCGCGGTTATTCCCGCGGTTGGATGCCGTTTTCCCGCGGTTTAAGTCCGGCAGAGTCCGACATCGTATGACGACAAGTGCGGCAGATCGTGCAGTCCTATTTGGATTTATGCGGTTTCTTGCCGTGATTTGGGCCCTCTAGCGTGTGCCTTACAAGCAGGAGGTCGCTGGTTCGAATCCAGCAGCGCCCATTGAAGTAAGTGACTCTACAGCTTGGCCTTCCACTCGATCTGGAGGGCTCACTTTCGGCTCTCCGTCTGCACCTGTGTCGGTTCGTTGGGTCGGTTCGGCACTTCTCCGACGGTTCTCTAGCGCCTTTCTCTGCGTCCGAGGATCGGGTTGCTGATAGCATTCAAGGATGGTTCGAGACGTTTTCCATCCTCCTAGTTCGCAGAGGTCGGCAAGCAACAGATACCACGCCAACCCGGCACTCCCTGAACCAGTCCACAACCGCCAATACCCTCAAACCGGCGTGTCCGAGGCGCACCATCCACTGTCGCACCACAATAACACGCCGGAACTAGTGGCCAAGATGTCCAAGATCAATCTCTATCACATGGAGCTGTTCGCTGGGTATCTGGCGAAGCTGGATGCGACCCCTGATGTCGACGGCTCGCTCCTGGACAATATGACGATTCTGTATGGAGGCGGCATTTCTAACAGTAGCGGGCACGCCGGCGACAACTTACCGGTGATCGTGGTTGGCGGTGGGGCTGGACGCCTCCGGGGCGGCCGACCTCTCACCTACCACGACCGACCCGTGCTGCCCAACCTGCTCGTCTCGCTGATGGACAAGTTCGACATGCCGGTCGAACGGATCGGCTCCAGCACGGGCAAGCTACCGGTGGATACTCTTTCTGGGGTATAGGACAACCGGAGGACGTCTTGGCCAAAACGGTGACGGGAAGAGTGTTGGTCCTAGTCGGACTGGCCGTGATCCTCAGTGCGGCGGGTGTGCCCCATACAGGGCTAGTCGACGCGGCCAAGGACGCGGACTGGGATCGAGTGCGTGCTCTCCTGCCGGAGACGCCGGACGTGAATGAAGTCCGCGGAGATGGCACCACGGCACTCATTTGGGCGAGTTACTGGGGTAATCCTGAAATCGTTGATCTGTCGATCGGGGCTGGCGCCGATGCCAATGTGGCCAGCGATCTGGTCGTCACAGAGCTCTGGCCGGCTGCGGAGCACGGAAACGTGGCCATAGCCGAGAGGTTACTGGATGCCGGCGCGGACCCGAATGCCGCGTTGCTATCGGGGGAGACGCCCGTGATGACGGCCGCGCGTGCGGGCTACGTCGAGGTTGTGAAGCTCCTACTCGACAGAGGAGCCGACGCGAACCCAGCCGCGCCGCGAGGGCACACGGTTCTCATGTGGGCGACGTCGCAGCGCCACCCGGAAGTGGTCGACGCCCACGCCCGCTCGGGCTCGTGGCCCCAATACTACCAAAAGGGTGGTGGGTCGGCTCCTCATCCTGCCGACGAATTCTGGCCGCAGGAGGGAGGTTTCACGCCCTTGCTGTTCGCAGCGCGGGTCGGAGATCTGGCATCCGCGAAGCTGCTCGAGGCCGTCAAGGCTGACGGTCGAACTCGGCGTGGATGTGAATGTGGCCAACGTCAATGGTAACACGGCCCTCGACGCCGCAGGGGCTCTTGAGTACCAATCCGTCATCGAGTTTCTGATCGAGAACGGGGCCGTCGAGGGAGCAGGCGCGGATTCGCTAAGGGGCCGAAGATTCTTCCGCTAGATAGGGGGGATCCAGTCTAGGCGAAACAGACAGAAGCTACGGGGTGACCGTCACGTTCACGTAGGCGTTCGTCCAACAGCACTGGTTACCAAAGCTCCCATTCAGCACCTGCCCAAGCAGCACATAGTCTCCAGGCCGGCTGAACGTCACCTGAGTCGTGTGCTCGACGGGAACTAGACCTACCTCGAGCTGACTGCTTTCAGGGGTGAAACTCACGGTACCCTGTGGTCCACTATACTTGATCCACGTCAAACTCTGTCGGGAAAGACCGCTTTCCTCATCGAGGTTGCGGTCTTGGCCAGTGGACAGCTCAGTTTCCGGCAGGGCATTCGAGATCGTAATTGGGAGCGCAGTCCCGACCTGAGCCGTGACAGCGCCCAAATTGATCCCACCTTTTCCTCTCCCTTCTGGTCCGGGTGGCTGGACGAATTGCACGATCGGGGCCACGGCCTCTCCCGAGAAGCGGAGATTCTCTTCGAAGTCCCCCATCGCCGCTCCTACGGAGTTCACGAGATTGTCGATCATGTACGGTCGGGCCGTAATGTGGCCTGGCACCCGATAGGTTTGGTCATCGATGATTAGATTCCACCACACGCGCTCATTTCCAATGTCCGCTGGGACGTTTACGGTGAAGACGCACGTCTTGCCTTGCAGCCGACTTGTCGTCCCGCCGAACTCGCGGCGTTCCTGGGGGACGAGTCCGCGGGGTCCCTGGGGAACGAAGTGGGTGGGTTGAGGCCCATTGAAGCGGGTGGGCTCGATGAAATTGTTCGGTCCAACGGGGATGTCCAGCTCCTCGAGCCGGTTCATGCTGAAGTAACCGAAGCAGAGGTCGTAGGTGCCATCCTCATTGGGATACCATCCTTCGAAGATCGGAAGGACGCCCTGACCGTAATCGCGCACAGTTCGTATCTTCAAATCCATCTGGTTGAGCGGATGCTCTGGCACCAGCTGCCCTTCCAGCGGCGTCGACATTGCGAAAAGCAGCGCGGCAGTCGGGACTCCCAGACCGGTCAATAAGGATCCACATCTATTCACGACCTTCCTCCTGAAGAAAACGGAGGGATACGCCCCAGCAAAGCCGTCGGGACGCATCCCTACCGTGTTGCGGTCACGTTTTTTTAGAGCAGCGGCCAGCTTCCACAGTGACCTACCCAGAGAACCGGTACTACCTCGATGCTACCGGTCGCCCCTCCCTATCGGCGACGAGCCGTTCGAAATCTTCGTCGCTGTAAAACGTCATCCCTAACCGCAATCTCCACATCTCATCGACCGTGCGGGAGCGGCCTAACACCCACTGGTCGGGGTCAGGATTCTGGAGATTGTTCACCGTGTTGTCAAAGATCGTCGTGATCATGATCACCGTGCCCTTTGGCAACAGAGGCATCGCATCGTTCTCATAAATGAACTGCGTATGCCAACGCTGGTCCCAGTCGAGCTTGTTGATCAGCTCATACCGGCCGTCCGGGTAGAGCACCTCTAAAATGTTGTATCCGCCGAGCAGGTGCATGTGTCCCCGGAGGGAGTGAACCATGGCGTTCCCCTCGAGGCGCTCGACGGTCTTGTAAATCGCCTGGCTGTTCGGGGGAATGATGAGAGGATTATCTTCCATTCCCGGCATTGACGATTGGTCAAACACGACGTCGCCCGCGGTCGGACGTGGAAGCTCCCCCTCCGGATAGAGCCACACCCCGACAGTCAACGAGACATCTTCCAGGTCATTCTCAAGCCTGGCCGGGTAAAAGTGTGGGTTAAAAAGGACCTGATCTCCCTCCTTCAGGAGTCTTCCGGTACCCTCGGGGTAGATGACACCCTTTACACCGACCGCCGCCTCCGCCAGCTGATCCCGCTGGGTGTTGCGCTGCTCTGGAGGCGCCTGGCGGCTTCCCGGTCCCTGATGCACGTCTTCCGGCGTCCGATTGATCACGCGAGCGGAGCCGTGGTGGAAGACCCCATAGAATTCCGGCTCGGTGGGCCTGAGCTCGACGGCCCTGATCCACCGTTCTCCCCTGACTCCTACCTCTGGCGTCATTTCCACGGAATTCAGGCTGGGCCACTGGTCCATCCCGTTGGCCCGCACGGTGTATCCCGGGGAAGTGACGAGCACATCCGGCGGACGACCCAACTCCTCCTCGAAGTCCCACGCCACTCCCCACTCGGGGAAGTCGACCGGCGGCGGAAGGTCGGCCGGATCACCTAAAGGAACGCCCGCATCCACCCACTGGACGATCGTTTCGATCGCTTCGTTCGTGAGCGACCTGCTGTTCTTGAAGTGCTGGATCCCCACCCCGACATCCATCGGCCAAGGTGGCATGATTCGGTTTGACACCTGATACCTGATCATCGGGGCAAACGCCCGCGCGTCTTCATACGTCAGAAGCGACATCGGAGCGACGCTGCCCTCCCGATGGCACACTTGACAGTTCTCCTGAAGAATCGGCGCCACGTCCCTGGTGTAAGTGACGCCGTCAGCGGCTTGCGCTGCGGCCAGCGCCGGCATGCCGATCATCGCGACTCCCACACACACCAACCCATATAGCCAAGCTCGCAACCGCTTCGCTTCAGTCATTGTCCGGGTCTCCTTGCCTGTGAACTGAAAACCAAGGCCTCTGTTGCCGAGTATTCCGGTTAATTCTAGCTTGCGGGCTGAAGCAACCGCAAGGGCCGGATCAGTGCCTCGCTTGGGGGCTGCAGCCGACGCGAGATACCGAATACCCGCGGAACTTCTTCTCGCTCAGGGGGTGCTTCCCGTTGCAGGAAGCTGAAGTCCTGAACAATCCGAACTTTTTTTGAGGGCTCAACCTAGCAATCGGCGGGTAAGACAGGCAGCGGCCTGTTTCGCCCACCGCTTTGCACCTACTTAAGGTTTAGCAGCTGGATGAAGCACCTTCTCTTGCTCTTTAGCAGTGGAGTTCTTGCGCTGATGCTGGGAGTGGTCAGCGCGAATGCGCAGATCAACGATTTCCAGCCAGTTACCGACGAGGTGCTACGCAATCCCTCCGACGCTGATTGGCTCCAGTGGCGGCGCACCTATGATGGTTGGGCATACAGCCCGCTCGACCAGATCAACCGCGACAACGTCAGAAATCTACAGTTGGTTTGGTCTAGAGCGTTGAACTCCGGAGGGGTAGAGCTCATCCCACTCGTGCATGACGGAGTCATGTACATTCCCCACCCGGGCGGCGTCATCGAGGCGGTGGACGCCACGACGGGTGATCTGATTTGGCAATACCGCCGCGAACCGCCGGAAACCACTGGCCGTTTCGGCGGGGGCGGTAGGACTCGTAACATCGCAATCTATGACGACAAGATTTTCTTCGCGGCGCCAGCCGATGGCTTTCTCATCGCCCTCGATGCCCGAACTGGAGCCGTGGTTTGGGAGACGCAGATAACGCAGCCGGAGGATAGGGCTCGCCACTCAGCCGGCCCGATCGTAGTTCGCGGCAAGGTCCTCACCGGGCGGGCCTGTAACGTCGGCGGTCTAGTGGAAGGCTGCTTCATTGCCGCTCACGATGCCGAAACAGGCGAGGAACTGTGGCGCAGACATACCGCCGCCCGGCCCGGCGAGCCCGGTGGCGATACTTGGGGGGGTGTTCCTGTCGAAGAGCGCCAGCACGTATCGGTCTGGATGCCTGGCACCTATGATCCGGAGCTCGACCTGGTGTACTGGGGCACCGGGGTTCCCGGGCCGTATGCTGCGATAGCGCGCGGCTTCGGTGGAGAATATCAGGGCGATCTGCTGTATTCCAACTCTACGCTCGCGTTGAACTCCGAAACAGGTGAAATCGTCTGGTATTATCAGCATCTGCCAGGGGACGATCTGGATATGGACCACGTCCATGAGAGAATCCTAGTAGATACTACTTTTGAGCCTTCGGATGAGCTCGAGTGGTACAATCCCGCCGTTGCGGGTGAAGAGCGAAAGGTGCTGTGGGCTGCTGGAAAGGCGGGTATCCAGTTTGTGCTTGATCGTGAAACCGGGGAGTTCCTGTGGGCACGACCGATGCTTCACCAGAACGTAGTACTCGACATCGATGATACCGGTCGTGTCATGAAAGACGCGGACCTTATCCACAAGGAGTTCGGCGACGTTTTGGTTGCAGGCCCCAGGGCCGGGAAGGACTGGTGGTATGGAACCTATAGCCCGCTCACCAACGCAGTGTATCAACCGCTTCTCAATGCGTGGGTTCAGCAGACAAGTCTCGAGTTTACCGGGACTGGTAATGCGGCGCTCCGGCAAACGATCTCCTCACCCGATCAGACAAACCTCGCTGGAATGGTCAAGGGGTACAACGTTGCGACCGGCGAGCTCCTTTGGGAACACAAGCAGGCTGCCCCGTGGCTCGGTGGGCTGGTCTCCACTGGCGGTGGTCTGCTCTTCGGCGGTGACATGAATCGAAGATTCAGGGCGCTAGATCAAGAGACCGGAGAGGTGCTGTGGGAATCCATTCTCAACAGCAGGGTCACGGGCGGCGCCATCAGTTATGGGGTCGATGGCCGGCAGTACATCGCGGTCGCGTCGGGCGGTAACACAAACGGCTCGTACGAGCGCTTCGACCTTACGCCCGATGTGCAACTGGAGGCGCCAACGGGCAGCAACACCATATTCGTCTTTGCATTGCCCGAGTCCGAGTAGGAACCTTCGGCGCGACAGTATGGCTGAGGCTCGGGCGACGACGCTTCTGGAGAACCCAAGAAATCAATAATGGAGCAACGATGAAGAAGGTGAAGAACGGTCGCGGTCTCGGAGGTCATGAAACAGTGGCTACCTCCACCCCCGCCTCAGAGGCTTCGGGGCCCGGTCCAGCTCTCGGGTCCGCGGCGAGCGCCCCTCCCCGGAAGCTTAAGTACTTCATGGACGGCGCCTGGCACGAATCCAGAACTAACAAGTACCTGCCTGTATCGAATTCCAGCACCGGCGAGTTGATGGCGGAAGCGCCGAGCTGCACCCTCGAAGAAGTGAACGCAGCGGTCGAGTGTGCAGACGCCGCTTTTCCCGCCTGGCGCGACACGCCGATCACCCGGCGTGTGCAAGTCATGTTCAGGTACAAGGCGATACTCGAGCAGCATGTGGAGGAACTCGCCCTCCTCCTATCCACGGAGATGGGGAAGACACTGGGCGAAGCTCGGGGCGATGTGGTCAAGGCGATTGAGGTGGTCGAGCTGGCCTGCGCGATACCCGTGACCATGCAGGGCCGTAGCCTGATGAACGTCTCCAGCGGCTATGATACCGTTACCTATCGGGAGCCTCTTGGCGTCTTCGTGGGAATAGCGCCATTCAATTTTCCTGCCATGATCCCGATGGGCTGGATGATCCCGCTTGCCATCACCACAGGAAACACCTACGTGCTCAAGGCGGCGAGCTACGTGCCGCAGACCGCCATGCGGATGACAGAGTTGCTCATGGAGGCCGGCTTACCGAGTGGTGTGGTCAACCTGGTCACCGCATCGCGCCACGAGTCCGAGCCCCTCCTCAGGCACCCTATGGTCAGGGGCGTAACGCTCGTCGGGTCCAAGAAGGTTGGCCTGCACGTCTACACGACGGCCGCTGCCGAAGGCAAGCGCGTTCAGGCCCTCACTGAGGCAAAGAACCATGCGCTGGTGCTGAGAGACGCCCCGATTCTGGCCACCGCGCAGCGCGTCATCAACTCGGCGTTTGGCTGTGCGGGCGAGCGGTGCATGGCGCTTCCAGCCATCTGCGTGGAGGAGGCGATCGCTGATGAGCTGGTTGCGGCTATCGTCGACCTCGCAAAGCGGCGGGAGATGGGGCCAGCTTGGCAGCCCACCACGGAACTGGGCCCCATGGTCACGGACGAGCTTCGCCAGTCAGTGCGCGGCTGGATCGACAAGGGTATCGAGGAGGGGGCCAGCTTGGTACTCGACGGCCGCGAGTCGACGAGCGTGCCTGGCTATGAGGGCGGGTTCTTCCTAGGGGCGACGGTCTTCGACCATGTCTCGCCTGAGATGAGGATCGGCACCGATGAGATCTTCGGACCGGTTCTCTCCATCAAGCGCGTGAAGAACTTCGAAGAAGGGTTGCACGAGATGAACTCGAGCGAGTTCGCCAACGGATCTTCAATCTTCACGCTCAACGGTGCCTTCGCCCGTGAGTTCGCCCGGCGGACGGATGGAGGGATGGTCGGGATCAACGTCGGCATCCCGGTTCCCATGTCGGCCTTCCCGTTCTCTGGCCACAAGAACAGTTTTTATGGCGACCTTCACGTCATGGGCACCGACGGTGTTGCCTTCTTTACCGAGACCAAGGCGGTCACTAGCCACTGGTTCGATGAGGAAGCATTGAGAGGCGCCAAAGTTGGTACCTGGGAGGGGACGATCTCGCGGGGTTAGCCGATGCCTAGCGTTGAGGGCGGCCCGGCGTGTCCTCTGTCACCTCGCACCGGCACAAGGAGAACGCTTCCATCGACTCCCAACTGCGCAGAATCAATACGGAAGGAAGTAAAGAACAGGAGCCAGGAACGGGATCAACAAGAGCATCATCGTGATCCCGTAGCCGAACATCTCACGTGCGCGCAAACCGGTGATTGCCAGTAGCGGGATGGCCCAGAAAGGGTTGAATAGATTCGTGTGTGCATCACCGACGGCGTAGGCCGCAATCGTCTGGCCGTGAGGGATCCCCAACTCAGCGCCAGCGGTCATCATAGGTCCACCTATGATCGCCCACTCGCCACCAGCGGACGGCACGAAGACATTCAGCGCCCCACCCGTGATCCAGGCAACCACCGGGAACGTCTCCTCTGTGGCGATGGAAAGCAGCGATTCGGTCATGGTGTCAACCAGTCCCGTCCCGGTCATGATGCCGATGATTCCGGCATAAAACGGGAAAAGAAGAACGATCCCGGCGCTTCCGCGTACGGCCTCATAAAACTCCCTACGGTAGTTGGACGGACTCACATAGAGGACGAGGCCGACCATGAGAAACCCGAAGTTGAAAACGTTAAGGTCGAGTGCCCCCAGACCCTGTGTGAGGAACGCTCTCAGGGTTAAGGCCACGCCGGTCAACGCGAGAATCCCGCCGAGGATCTTGCTGTTGTCGATCCTGTCGGCCACGCTCGGCTTTTCAGACGGAGTCCCGGGGTCCGAGTCGACACTTGCGGAGTCGGTCACCTGCGTCCCCGAGCTCTCGCCTCGGTCGTCCTCGCCCAGATCGACGTATCGCTCGATCCCGCGGCAGTTCTCATCAGGTGGACAGAGAAGGAACAGCATGACCGACGCATAGATGAGGGCCAGCACGGTCAGCGTCAGCGGGAAGGGGTGGAAGACCCACTCCGTCGAGGGGATCACTCTGTCGACAATCCCCTGCAACATAAAGATGTTTCCGTCGGTGGCCTGCAAAAGGCCCGCGGAACTCGATAGACCCCATCCCCAGGTCAAACTCATCCCCATGTACCCTGCCACGGCGAGCAACGGATAATGAGCGGCCATCCCGCTTCTAGCGCTCTGTTTTCCCATCTCCCGGGCTAGGATGGCGCCGAAAACCAGACCGAGACCCCACGAGATCCACCCAGTGAGCATCGACCCGACACCCACCAACACCACCGCCTGTCGGCCACTCTTAGGGAGTCGAACGAGGCGCAGGATCATCCCCTTCACGCGCGGATGATAGGCCACCACTGTCGCCGTCACGAGGATGATTACCATCTGCATCGCGAACTGGAGCAGGTTCCAGAAACCCCCGTACCAAGACAGGACGATCTCTGTCACCGCAGAACCTTCCCAGATCAACGCGGAGAGCGCAGCGACGTATGTGAGGATGATTGCGAAGAGAAAGGGGCTCGGCATCCATCGCTCTACTCTGTCAGCGATCGCCTCGCCGAATTTTTGTACGGCAGTAAACTTCGGATCCTGAGGGGTTTGCAAAGGTGTGGTGGCACCTAATCTTTGCCGGTCCCGTAGTCATCGCTGGCTCCTTAGCCGGGTTGCGCACCAAAAGATCGCACTTGTCATCATCGATCAGGGGGACCTGGTCGCTAGGAGGCAGTTGAAACGGAGGTGAATCAAGAACCCGATCCAAGAATCAAGAATGAGGGAGAACAGCCGAACACCGACCTCTGGCCGCATGGGGGTAGCCAGACGTCGGCTGCAAGCCGGCTGTGACCCAGAAGTATCTGGATGCGAGCGAAAGTGATGCCGAAGAGCTCACTGTCGGAATGATTCCTATATCTCCAGATCTCCAGTATCTCCAGCGGCCTCCTTTTAGACACTAGTTGAGCCCCGCGAAGCCACGCTGGGTCAAGCGACTCCGATCGGCATTCGGCCTCGGTACGAATTTCTGCACCCTGTAGTTGGCGTAATCCGCTACGTAGAGATTACCGTCTTGGTCCGAGTCGAAGTGGTGAGGATTGCTGAATGCGCCCGGAAAGCTCCCTGCCGCGCCCCAGTAAGTAAGGCGTAAGCCGTCCGAGTTGAACTGCACCAAGCGGTTGAGCGTTGGGTCACTCATCCAAACAGTTTGATCCTGAGCGACCACTATGTGAGACGGCTGGGCCATACCGTCCCACATGTCGAGGAACTCCCCATTCTCATTGAAAATCTGAATGCGACCATTGCGGCGATCGGCGACATACACGCGGCGATCCGCGTCAACCTTTACCGAGTGGACAAGATTGAACTGGCCCGGTCCGGTTCCGCTGCTCCCCCAATGCAACAAATACTCGCCATCCTCGTTGAACTTCACGACGCGCGTGTTCACGTAGCCGTCGCTGACAAAAAACGAACCATCCGATAGAAAGGCCATATCGGTCGGTCGCGCGAAATGATCCTGGTCGTCCGCGAACACTTCCCTCTCCCCCAATGTCATCACCAGTTCCGATCCATCGTTGGTGAACTTGAAGATCTGGCTGGCCCAGTCGTCCACAATCCAGACGTGCCCCTCGGGATCGTAAGGGTTCATGAGGACCTTGTGGGGTCTCACGAACAGGTGATCCCACTGCGTCCAGGACTCGATAAGTTCACCGTCACCGTTCAAGACAAGCACGAAGTGGCTGGGTATGTGGTTAGAGTTGGATTGCGGTCCTGGACCCCGGGGAGGGCGGGGGTCAGGCAAATCACCTCCCTGTAGGACAAATATCCTGTCAGGCGTTGCGGGGAAGACCGCAGTTATCAGGCCAAAGGTCAACCCTTCTTGGTGCCAGGGCAGCGGCTTGAGCCAATTCTCCACCACCTCGTAAGGCCCGGTGATATCCTGATCCCCCTTGATCTGTCCTGCTGGGACAGCTTGCTGTCCCTGTGGGTCGGTTTCCTGTCCCTCTGGGATAGAACACCCGGTTAGCAGGATCAGGATCGTCACCGGAACAATGCGCCAGTTTCCCCATTTCATAGCAGCCTCCTAGCCTCTCGTCTGAGTCAGCCGATGCCCCACTCCCACTCCCGCCGACCTCATGCTCGCCGCAGCGGCCCCCCAAGGCTGCAATCAGGCGGACAACGGGGTCGGTCGTGGGTGGGCCTTATCTGATCCCGTTCAGAACCCCGACTTGAGGGTCTTGGTGTACGTGGCGCCTGTTGCCTCGTAATATGTGAGTTCACCTAATGAGTTGAGCGTGATGAGATCGTCCCAACTGGAATGGTTGGTGGCCGCCGAGCCGGTCGTCGGGATATGGCCCTTGATGTCCGCTGACGAGCGCTCAGCCAAAGATGCGATCCCGGTTGGCGATTAGCAACAGTCGACACCCACGTTCACATTATGGGAAACGGCGCTGCCTCGTCACAGTGGATTGCGGGCGTGCAGTCCGCGGAGATGGCTCTATACGCCGGATTTACGACGATGGTCGACCAGGGGTCGCGGGATAACCTGCCGTGGGCCACGATTGAGATGAGAAACACGATCATGGACGGCCGACTGCTGGGACCGCGGATGCAGGTGACAGGCCCGGTCGTGAACCCGCGAGGTGGAACCGCGGGGCTGCCCTCCGATCCCGATGCGGTGTTCGATCGAGAGGAGACCATCGACATATCCGCCGTCGAGCCGCAGGTGACCTGGGGTGTCAACTCCGAACACGTCGTAGGCGTCAGCGAACGCGTTCCCGATCCCGACAATGCCCCTGCAGGAAATCGGGAGAATTACCGGGCAGCCCTGGATTATACCGGTCTCACACCCGGTGACCCCATCGCCGGAACGCCCATTGACGAGGTATTCATCGGATCCTGCACCGAGAGTCGTATCGATGATCTTCGCGCCGCAGCCGAAGTGGTTGACGGACGCCAGGTCGCGCCCAATGTCATAGCGTGGGTCATTGCAGGGGCAATGCCAATCAAGCGCCAGGCAGAAGCGGAGGGCCTCGACCGCATCTTCACGGAAGCGGGATTCGAATGGCGTGAGCCCGGATGCTCCAAGTGCATTGGAATGAACGGTGAGCATGTTGCGCCAGGCAACCACGCTGTGTCTAACTCCAATCGCAACTTCATCGGCCGCCAGGGCAGAGACTCCATCACCCATATTGCCAGCACGCCCATGGCAGCCGCTGTAGCTATTGCTGGTCGCATCGTCGACGTACGGCGCCTGATGCAAGGAGAACCACCCCATAAGAGCCGTTTGCCCTGCACAAACTCCGGGGTGTGACATTTCTGTTTCAACGAAGTGGGACCTGTTTCAATCCTACACCTTTAGGAGAATTGACAAGCAGTATACTGCGGAGTTACGCTGATTCCACGTAAGCGAGGCGCAACGCGTATCGCCTAACCCGTTCCAAGAACCCACCGATCACTGGCCAAGGGGGGAAAGGAGAATCATGAACCGGAAAACGCGGATTCGACGGTGGCTCGCCGACAACGTGGCGGTCGAGCTTCTGTTCGTGCTGGTTGGAGTTGGTCTTCTGACGCTCCATCCCCCAGCGCTTTCAGCGCAGCAGGCGAATGACCAGGTGACCTTCACGCGGGACGTCGCTCCGATCCTCCAGGCGAAGTGCGAGGCGTGCCACCGCGAAGGTTCTATCGGGCCAAGGCCGTGGACCACTTATGAGGAGGTGCGACCCTTTGCGCCCCTGATCAGGCACCGCGTGTTGAACCGGGAAATGCCCCCCTGGCCGATCGACGTCACGGTCGGGATCCAGGAGTTCAAGAACGATCGGTCTTTGAGTGAAGCGCAGATCGAGACCATCGTAGCCTGGGTGGATGCGGGAGCGCCCATGGGAGATCCGGCGGATATGCCTCCTCCCCTCGAGTGGCCGGATCACTCGAACTCCTGGCGGTTCGCCGAGACTTTCAACCGGCCACCGGATATCGTGGTCCCCTCGCCACCCTACACGGTGCCGAACGACGGGGCGGATCACTGGCCGAACCTGGTATCGCAGATACCGCTGACGGAGCAGCGGTGGATCGCGGCTGCCGAGTTCAAGCCGGAGAAGGTGGAGATCGAGGAGGTCTTCCATCACGCCAACCCCTCGGTGGGAAACCCGAACGACCCGGGAGGGATGAACGGTTCGATAAGGCAGGTGCGGGGGATGGAAGGAATCATCTTCGCGGACAACACGGCTGTGCCGATCGAACCGGGAGATGTCGTCCGATGGAACATGCACCTCTTCCCGATCGACAGGACGGTAGAAGACGCTGTGCTCGAGCTCGGGCTCTGGCTCTTACCCCCGGGTGAGGTTCCGGAGAGGGTGGTTCCCAACGCTCAGGGACTTTCTTGCAGCCAGTGGGCCGGACATGGCTTCGAAGCGGGCCGGTCAGGCGACCTCGTCGGCGTGAGCGCCGACCCGCAGATTGGGCGGCAGGGCGACATACTCATTCCGCCGAACAGCGAGGCGACCTACCGCGGAGTCTACGTGATGGATCGGCCTGCCCGGCTTCAGAGCCTCCGGGCCCACATGCACCTGCGAGGCGTGTATCAGATCCTGGAGGCGATCTACCCGGATGGCCGGTGGGAAGTGATCAACAAGATGCACAACGATCACCGCTGGCAGACGGAGTTCCTCTACGAGGAGGATGCGATGCCGCTGTTGCCCAAGGGCACGGCCCTCATCTCGACCTGTGTCTACGACAACACGGAGGCCAACCCGGATAATCCGGATCCTTCCGTGTGGGTCACGAGAGGCTCGCGGACGGTCGATGAGATGGGCCATTTCCGAGCCCAGATGGTCTTCTTTGACAGCGAAGAAGAGTTCCAGGAGGCGGTGGACGAAAGGCAGCGGCGGATGGCGACTGACGACGGATAGCGGATAGGTTGGTCCTTTCCGACGCCGACAAGGCTCCACACCGATCACAGTGAGACTCGGCCATCTGGGCCTCTCCCAGATGGCCGAGTCTCATCTGAAGAAAACCATTGAAGAGGAAGGGCGAGGACATGTCCAAAGTTGCTGCACTTCTGCTTGCCGGCTTCTTTTTGCTGCTCGCTGGATCCGTGCCTCTAGAGGCGCAGAATCCCCTAAGGAACTCCGCCAGGACGGAGATGCTGCGGAACCTTCGCCCAGCGGGTCAGCCGGTGATTCCCATCTTCGAGGGTTGGTATTCCGAGCCAGACGGTTCGTACGGCCTCTGCTTCGGATACCACAACTTGAACCTTGACGAAACGTTGGACATTCCTCTGGGACCGGACAACTTCATCGAGCCGGCCCGCTTCGACGGGGTCCAACCCACGCACTTCGATCCGGTTCCGATGGACGCGGCCCTGCGGTATTACTGCGTGTTCACAGTGAACGTGCCGGAAGACTTTGGAAATCAGGATGTCGTCTGGACCCTCAGGATCGATGGCCAGGATTACTCGGTGCCCGGCCACATCCGCGCTTTCGAGTACATAATTCAGGAGCCGGATCACCCTTCACTCAACTCGGTAGCGCCGCTGGTTCGGTTCCTCGAGCCGGAGGGGCCGGAAGGGAGGGGCCGGGGCGGCGTCTGGGCTGGGCCCGTGAGGACGGAGGTCGAGAACCCTCTGTCGTTGAGGATCGAGGTGGCGGAACCCGAGACCACGAACCCAAATTCCGGTTTTGAGACGGTCGCCGCTCGCTGGGCAAAGCATCAGGGACCGGGAGAGGTGGTCTTTCAGCACATGGACGATGCAGCGTCCATGCCGCAAGGAACCGGGTTGATTACGACGGCGACGTTCAGCGAGCCTGGGAACTACGTTCTGCGCGTGCAGGCCCACGAAGGTACGCGGGCGGGATTCCAGAACCATTGCTGCTGGACGAATGCCTACGTGGAGGTCACGGTCGTCACGCCCTGACCAGGGCCTGACGCCGACCCGATGCCTTCTGCTCTCTCCAGATCAGGGCCGTAGCGCTTTCGACCCGCTTGAATTCGTTTCGCTGCTCTCGTCATCGTAGGTGCTCCTCTTCCGCGATATCCGTTGAGCAGCACCCCCTAGTTTCCGGCTGCCCAGAGCTCGGTTGTCGGGTGGAACGCCGCCCACGCGAACGAGAACGCTACGTACGCTTCGGCGACCGGCTCGAGTCGTTCTCCCGCCAACGGCCCTGAAGCGACCAGTCCCTCCACGGTCCAGGTGCTTTCTGTCTCCAGGTCGACAATCGATCCATTGCGGACTTCGAAGTTGAGCGTCTGGGCTCCGGTATTCGGATAGAACGCCAGCGCACCCCTCCGCGCCCGATCCCAGAAGACCACCACGGTCCGACTACCGACGATCCCGTGCCGCCGCACTCACCCTCCCTTGCTCGTCCAGCTCGCCGAACGGGAAGGCGATGCCTCCGCCACCTGACGTGCCGCGGGCCGGGATACCCAACACCCGCTCCTTGGACGATCTCCGAGGGTCGATCGACGGCAGGGGGAACAAGAGCCCCGAATTGTTCGGCTCTTCGTAGTTCCCATACGGATACCGGTAGGCGGCGAAGTTTTGGCGGCTCTCAATGTCCTGCGCAGGCACCTTCGTATCTGGGTGGAGATCGGTCCACCCCTCCCACGTCATCTCGGCAACGGGCACCATCTGCAGCTCTATGCCCGTGGCAGCCGCGCAGCGAGCTCCGTGGAGCATCTGTGGCCAGAGCGACTCGTCGGTTCTTCGGTCATACATGATCAGGTTGTTCTGAAACAACAGCCCCGAGACTTCAAGCTCCGCACCGTCGATCGTTGAGCGGCCGAAAGCCATGCTTGAACCGGTCATACGTCACGGCCACCCTTCTGCCCCCACAGGGTCCGTTGAATTTCCTAGCCTTGGGGTCGGTATCAAAATCTTGGAGGCCGTCTATCCGGACGGGCGATGGATCCCGACCAGTGGGTTGTGAGAGGTGACCGGACGGTTGACTCGATGTGCCACTTCCGGATGGGTCTGACCTATTTTGATGACCCAAGAGGAGTTCGAGAGGGTGGTGCAGGAGAGAATGATTTGAAACTGAGCTATTATCTCACGGTGGGAGGTCTCGCAGTAGGGCTTCTCGCGGAGGGCACAGTGCCCCTCGGCGCGCAGACCAACATACCTGGCACTGCCGGTCCGGAGATGGTTCCAAACCTTTCGTCCATCTGGTCAGCCGGTGATCCCGCTATTCGACGGTTGGTACCCCAAACCGGATGACTCGTACGGGCTGTGTTTCGGCTATTTCAACCTGAATACGGAGCAGGTGCTGGAGATACCATTGGGCCCCGACAGTTTTCATCGAGCCTGCCAGGTTTGACGGGGCTCAGTCTACGCACTTCATGCCTGTGCCCAACAACAGCCGCGAGGGCTACGCCCGGCGGCACTATTGCGTCTTTTCCGTGATCCTTCCGCCAGGCTCCGAAAGCGAGCGCGTCGTCTGGACGCTTCGGCTCGATGGTGAGAGCTGCGCGGTTCCTGGTCACAACGGGGGTCGGCAACCCACTGTCGCTCAGGATCTCGGTACACCAGCCGATGACGGACAGACCGAACTCCGATTTCGAGCGGGTCTCTGCCCTGTGGGCTAAGCATCAGGGACCTGGCGACGTGACCCTCGGCCCGATCGATCAGATGTTCGATCCCGGGCGGAGCGGAAGTGCACACGACCGCGAGCTTTAGTGAGCCCAGAGACTACGTGCTGCGCGTGCAGGCTTTCGAAGGTACCCGTGCTGAGTGGGGGAAGCCAGTGCTGCTGGACCAACGGACACGTCAGGGTTTCCGTCACCCCCTGACCGTCGAACGACCTACTCGAAGGAGGTGGTTTTCCCGCAGCTATTGGCACTGGCACGGTGGCGGCCAATACGTCATCCGCTCCTCCTGCCCCGAGAAAGCCCAGAGGCCCGGCGGGCTAAGAGCCGCCGGGCCTCTGGGCTTCCCTCCCGTCGTCGTCAGGTTCCCCTACAGATTCGGATTCGAGTTCGTTTCGAGCAAGGGGATTAGCAAGCACCCACCCGGCCCAAGTGGCTGCCCCTTTTCGTCGGCCGTCTCAAAAGGCGCTTCCCACCGGAGCTTGTCTCCGATGAAGTGTCCCTGAAACCAGAGGTCCCTGCGTCGCTCTTCTCGCACCGTCCGCTCGATCTCGTCCGGATCGGCGCTATTGAACTGTGGGAGAGGAAGACTAGGATGATCGCCGGACACCCAATCGACCTCCGAGACCTTTGCCCGCAATTCGTTGATGATGTCCACGGCCGTCTGCCCACCTTCGACCTCCGCGATCATGAGCTGGGCTTCCCGCCAGGTAGCGAACGGGATCGGTGCACTTCGGCTCAGGTACTTTTGTTGATCCCGTGCGGGAATGATACCCTCATTCCCGAACCCTGTCGCGGGCAGGATCACGACCCTCGGATCCGGCACCCCGTCTCCCACCGTAAGCCGTCCATCCGCCGAGAGGGTCATATCCAGGAAGTCCCTATGCGGCATTATGCTATGACCTTCGTTGTTGTCCTCGAAGATCCTGTTCGTGCGACGGTCAGGCGACGGGTCGTAGGTTGCCACGAACTCGAATCCTTCCGGAACTTGGGACACATCCGCGAGCACGCCCGTAGGGTTGTTGCCCATGTTCAGCCGAGCCCTCGCCCGGCCGATGTACGCAGCAATCCTCACCTCGGCCGCACCTCCGGCAAACCCTGAACTGCGGGCTGCGCTCGACCCCGCTGCGAGCTCGATCGCCTGGGTGAACCGGTCCTCCGCCTCGGCCCACGCTTCCTCACGCGTCATGAGCGGTCCCCCGTCGAAGGTGACCCCGCAGTGCGTTTCCCCGAGGAGCTGAATCGAGTACCCTTCGTATAAGCGCGCTGTCGCAAGGAGGAAGCTCCTATCCTCGACGCTCCCCTCCGGAAAACCGTTGATGAGCTCAATCGCGCGCTGGCTCTGCGACCGTCCAGCCTGAAGCGGGGCCCAAACAGGGCCGGTTGTCGAGCAGGGGTCGGCGTAGACACCGATCTGCGTGGACCGCAATCCCATCGTCGAATTGACGCGCGAGCCACTCGTCTGTAGGGTTTCGCCGAACCAGAGTCCGGCAAAAGCAATGTTGTCCACCAACGCACACTCGAAGTCGGCCACGCCCGAGATGACGAGAGTCCTGGCCAGGATAGGATTGTCCAGGTTCTCCGCGGCAACGTCTCCGGGAAGCTCCACTTCAAGTATACTGTCGATGTCGCACGCTCCCAGGGTGAACGCGACAAGAGGCGCCACGACAGCGGCCACATAGTACCTGGAACCCTTGAACATTCGGGCCACGGTTCGATTCTTGGAAATGAATGGCATGTTCAACCCCCTTTTATTCAGAGTAGCTTATGCGTGTATCCGGCCTTTCTCAGAACGTGACGTTCAGCCGTAACGACCAGCTACTCAAAGGAGGCCAGTCCCCCGAGGTTTCACCCTGGTACAGCTCATCCGACCGCTTCATCTCGTGGTCCTGGATCACCGCACTGTAAACCTTATCCACCTTCTGCCAGAGCTCTGCCACATTTCGAACTCCCACTGCAATGGTCGCCCGCGAGGCACCTATCGACGCGGCGAGGCGCGGGGGGACGAGGTAGGACAACGACACCTCGCGGAGCTTGGCGAACCCAGCCTCGTGAAAGCTCAACCCATTCCTGGTAACGCTGCGGTACGCCGTGTAGATGGCGTTGTCCTGGACCCACGTCTCGGGGCCGGTGAGGCGGCTCGTGCCCCGGGGGCCGAGGTACTCGGAACTCATCCAATAGCCGCCCTGGGCGTCGATGTTGACCGCTGCCCGCCAATTCTCGAAGATCGTCCAGGTCGAAGTCAGGTTTACCAGCCAGGACGGTTGGGTCTGGCCCCAAAACAGTAACGGGGCGTCGGCACAGTCCACCGGGGGGCCACCGAACTCCACGCCCCCCTTCCCGGTGCCGCCGTCGCACTTGACGTTCGTCACCGGGCCCTGGCTGCCGCTCACGAAGTCCGCGGAAATCACCCGCTTATCGGAGAGATGGGCTATCGGCCATCCTTCCACGTGGGCCCTGGTACGACCGATCTGGATTCTTCGCGAGTCGCCCATGTCATCGACCAGATTTCCCATCGTGGTGAACGCGAGGGCCATATCCCAGAGCACCGGCCCCTCCATCAAGGGCCGCACGGTCAGGAGGGTCTCGGTGCCCCAAGAGCTAATCTGCCCGATATTCACGAACTGAGTCGCCCCGGAGACGGCATTGCCCATATCAGGCGGCCAGAGTGACGGAGGGACCGTTCTCTGCACGATCGCATCCTTCGTCACTCGGTTGTAGTAAGTGAAGTTGAGCCCGACTCTCCCGTCCCAGAGGTCGGCGTCGAAACCGACCTCGAGTTCCTCACCCTTCTCGGGGCCGAGCTCCGAATTCCCGAAAGACGAGGGCGTCAGAATTGGCTGAGAGTTGGCCCCCGTTCCCGGAGTGAAGAGCCTCGAGGATGCAAAGGTGCCGGGCTGCTTCCCCGCGGCACCCCAGGCCCCTCTGACTCGGAACTGGCCGACCCAGTCGAGGTTCCAAAAGTCCTCCTCGTGCATGACCCACGTGCCGCTCAGCTTGGGGTAGACCGCGGCATCGTAGTCAATTCCGAAGGCGCTGTTGTCGTCAAACCGGACCGCGGCCGTAAGGAAAATCCGATTGTCCCAATCGAGCTGTTCTTGGAAGTAGATACCGAGAGTCTTGTTTTCCTCAAAGGTCTCGTCGCCATCCCTAATCGATGCAGCCCCGACCGTTGAGAGCCCTGAGATTACGAAGTTGTCGCCTTCGGCATCTATGAAGTGCTCTGAGGTGGTGTAGTACTGCAACCCGTAGGAAGTCGCGGTCCCGAGCAGGCCGTCATTCAAACGGAAGCTCGCGGTTCCGGACAAGTCCACCGTCCACACGGGCAGGTCCCAAATTGAGGTCACTTTCTCACCCAACCGCCCCTGCGCACCCCAGAAACGGGCATCGTCCCCAACCTTCGCGGTCACCTCCTCGTACTTCTCCTGGATCTGGTCGGTACCGACGGTGAGACGGTGGGAGAGCCAGTCCGTGAGCTCGAGGTCAGTCCGTAGACTCCAGGTGCTCCTCTTGTTCGAATGAAGCTCACTACGTAATCCCGTCTCGTACTGGATGGGCGGATTGTAGAATCCATGGAACGAGTCCTCGGTGAGATCGAAGACGGAAGACTCCCTTCCTCCCCAGGCGAAGGTTTGAGCCCAGAACTGCTGCGGAGGCGACCGTTCACCCTGACTGTAACCTCCGCTGAAGGAAAAGCTGAGCTTCTCGGACGCTACCACATCCAGGTTCATCCGGGCCGTAGTACGCGTGTCCCAGTTCCAGGAAACGATTCCCTCCTGGTCGCTTCGGCTCATTGAGGCCGAGTACCGAATCAGGTCGGTGCCCCCCCGAACGGCGACGTTGTAATTCTGGTTAAGCCCGTGCGTGAATACGTCCCCCCAGCCAGCCTTCAACGACTCCGAGAGGTAGTCCACCGTGACCAGATCAGCCCTGCTGGAACAGGGGGCGACCGTGCACAGGGAGGGATCGGGAATAAACTTCCTTGTTCTTTCTATGTACTTATTGGGCATCCACGACGTCCCCATGTCGAGGCCCACGTCGAAGACCGGCGCGCCTGGCTGCCCCCTCTTGGTGACGATTTGTATCACCCCGTCCGAGGCCTCGGTCCCGTAGAGGGTAGCGGCAGCAGGACCCTTGATGACTTCGATGCTCTCGATGTCCGCCGGATCGAAATCATTCAGCCTGGACATCGCGGAGTATCGCTGGATGTCCCTGCGCTCGCTGTTGACGCGAATTCCGTCGACGAAGATGATCGGATCACCGGACAGCCCTACGCTGGACACTCCACGGATGCGGATCTGCTTTCCCTCGCCGGCGCTGCCGGCCGATCCCAACAACGACACCCCCGGGATCCTACCCGTTAGGGCGTCCTCGACGGTATGGATGGATGGCATATTTCCGAGATCCGCCACATCCAGCTGTTCGACCACGTTCCCGATAGCACGCCGCTGACTGCCCCCCGCTGTTCCCGTTACGATGACTTCGTCGAGCTGGAGCGCCTCCGCCTGGAGCCGGAAGTCCACCTCCACTGTTGCACCGGCACCGACCGTCACCTGTACGGTCTGTTCACGGAAGCCGATCCTCTGTACAGCTAGAGTGTGCGTGCCCGCCGGAACATTCTGGATATTGTAGCGGCCGTTCCCCTGGCTCAGCACACCCAGGTCTAGGGTCTCGATGAAGACCTGGACCGCGGGCAGCGGCTGGCTGCTCTCCGCGTTCACCACCAGACCCGTGATATTCTGCCGGGCCTCTACGGGCTGGACCGTAAGGCACAGGATGACGACGAGGATCGACGAGAGGGGGGCAACCCCTCGAGAGAGAACTCCGAACAGAAATCGTGCCATGATAGGCCTCCATGCTCGAGAATAACGAGTTCGCGTGAAAGTACTACGCTTCCAGTGCCGACGAAAGGGGCTGCGGGGAACGCCGCATGCAGGTGGCGGCAGAGCGGTGACGGCCGCCGATAATTATTCAGGCCCGCAAACCGCGGCACGCAAGTACCTCCCCCCCCGGGAGATCCTCTGCCCATAGGACACGACCCCTCATTTGTCTCGTTGAAACAGAAAAGTCACAGGTTTAATTGAAACAGAAATGTCATACCTCTTTTGGGTGGTGGGGTGTGAAAGTTGTCTAGTATCTTCGGGCTCGCATCGGGTCGTTCTTCCCGCACCGCACGGGATAACGCTTCCAGGGATGGTTGGCCCCGGGGGGTGGCGGGGTCGGTTTTGGTTTCGGCTCACGCGCAGCTTTTAGCTCGGTGACGGGCTTTGGCTTGGTGCGGCCCAGCTCGGAAGGCTTCAGGTAGCGTTCACGCCAGCGAAAGTGTGTTGAACCGTCGAGCCTGCGTTCGATGGTGATCTTGGTCTTGGGCATGGCGGCATCGGCATCGGGCTCGTCGATCTGGTAGAAGCGGTTGTTGTAGCGAAAGGTGAAGTCGGTGCCGATCGTTCTGCGCTCTTCATCTGCAAACAGACGCTGAAGATCGATCCCTTGGGCAGTGGGCGGTGAGCATCGACCGGGTCGGCAGGCTGGACCGTAAAGCGGCGCTCCCAAAAGGGCAGGAAGTATTCGTCGAGGAAGCGGTTGGCAGACTCCATCGAGCAGATCTGGGCCACGCGCATTTCCTTCAGCAGTCGGTCCTGTAGGGTCCCGAAGCAGCGCTCGATCCTGCCCTTGGCCTGAGGCGACAGAGCGCGTATCAGGGCGATATCTAGCGCTTCGAGAGCCCTGCGGATGAGCGTCAGGGCCTCCTTAAGGTCCTGGGCCTTTCTGGAGGACGCCTGGAAGTGTGCCGTGAAGTGACTGGTCTCGATCGGAGTATAGGGCGCTCATACGCCCGAAGCGCTCCAGGTAGTCGACGAGCAGCTGTCGGTTGGCTGCCCCAGTATCTCGGGGGAAGAAGCGAGCCGTGAGGCGGTTGGTGGCATCATCGATCATCCCCACCAGCACGATCTCTTCATCGCTTCGGTTCTCGAGCCAGGCGTGTATCAAGGTATCCATCTGCACCAGCTCACCGAAGGCGGCTCGGCGAGCAGCGTGGGTTCGAAGTCAAAGAACACCTCCTCACGAGCCCGCTCCAGCACTGCGTGCTTGAAGCTCTCGTGCTTGGAGTTGTTCGGCCTCCTGCCCCTGGCTCGATGCACCACCCCGCGCTCTCCTTCATCGCCGCAGCGATGTAGCACGCCGTGCAGCTGTCTGCGGCTCAGACCCAATACTTCGGCCCCTCGCGTCACCGTGAGCTCCCGCTCAACCAACTGCCGTACCACGACTAGCTTGTCCCTCTCCTTCATGCTAATTGAAAGCATCTCCACACCCTGTCACAGCCGTTTGCCCTATCGCGAGCTCACAAACTCTGGGGTGTGACATTTCTGTTTCAATCCTACAGGACACGACCCCTAGATTTCTTGCGCGTGGCTGATCCCGCGACCATAATGATGGCGATGACAGGGCAACGTGCAGCGCGCTGTACTTCACTGTGCTTCATATGGTGGAACCTACGCGACCTGCCCC
Organism: Longimicrobiales bacterium; assembly: GCA_965215925.1. GTDB lineage: Bacteria > Gemmatimonadota > Gemmatimonadetes > Longimicrobiales > Gaopeijiaceae > JAAXGI01. The sequence goes on from CBDCEQ010000003.1 coordinate 2,000,474, forward strand.
TTTGCTAGGGAGGAAGTGAGATGACTGGAATGAGTTGGCTATCCGCCGCCAAGCTGGCGATGTGTTTTGTCGTTGTAGCCTTGACCGCGGGGCTGGTCCACAGCTTTGAGCAGGAGCAAGAGTATCTCGCACCTAGCTTTCCGTCACTATCTATGGACGATCCGACCTCGGTGGAGGAGGTGATGCCCTACGCCCGGCAGGCGGCGCAAAACCGGGCGGCAGCTTTCGGTGGAGGGCTCGGTCTTTCGACATCAGGTGAGACGATCGCGCTCGTGATCGGGGGTTGTACCAATCCCCACATTGTCGAGGCGATGCGTCGCGCGCTGGTCGAACGAGAGATCGCGCCCGTAGTCCTTTTGAGAGGCCCGACGAGCGCGATCGTATGGGACTACGAGACGGCCCAACGCACCTACTCGGACGAGGGATGTTCGAGGGACTCTAGCATTCCTGGAATGACCGTCACCGAGGCGGGCTTCACGGAAGGTGCCCGACCGGGCAACGTGCCCTTTCCCCGGCAGACACGCAATTGGCTGAGATCGGAGCGACCCGACCTATTCCAGATGGTCTATCCGGACATGTCGCTGGAGCCCGAACCGGAGCCAGCGAACGAAGAGCAGAATCTCGGCTTCTCCGGCGCAGGCAACGACGTGATCATAGCTTACCTGGAGGACCACCCGGAGGTGGACGGCGTCTATTCGGGGGGGACGTGGTATCAGGAGGCGGGTAACTTCGGCCCGTTCTCCGGCAAGTGGCGCGGCACGACGAGGTGGGACCGGTTCACGATCATGAGCAACGTGCCGTCCTATCCCGCGGATGTCTGGACGCTAACGGAAGAGAAGAACATCGAAGCGATCGCCTTCGCCTCTCGGTTCCACCTCACGGACCCGGAGGGGACGGATCTTGAGGACGAGATTTCGCCCGACCTGGCCCGACGTTGGGCAAGCGGCATTTACGAGCGCGGTCACAATATGCTGGGGCCGAACATGGCGACCGGACGCTTCGCACGCACCATGGTGAGTTACCCAGCCATGTCCGGCGAGTGGATCCCGCGGTCGCCGATCTCCACTCCGACGGGTGTGATAGCTGGAACGACGAATCACGTGGGGTACCATCCTCTCATCAAGATGTATTACGAGGAGGGCTATCTAACCGAGGTAGAAGGTGGTGGGACGTATGGGGAGCTGGCACGAACGCACCTGTGCTGCTACCCGAACATCAACACCGCTCAATACCCTTATTACGGTGGCAAACCGGGCTTCTTCTATCTCCACGAGATTGCCCTGGGGACCAACCCGAAGTGGTTCCGGCCGCCGGATGCCGATATGTCGATCACGACGGTCAACGAACGCCTCAAGTCCGGCTACCTGCATATCGGCGTCGGCGCGAGCCTAGAACACGAGCCCAGAGCGGCGCGGAGGTCCGAAGCCTGGCAAAGGTTTTCCGAGGAGCAAAATGTGCCCTTCTATCACGGCCTTCACCTGCACCTCTATTTCCCGACGTATACCATCGACATCAGGAACAGCAACAGATCGGTGGACATCATCCGGAACGGACGGATGACGAGCCTGGACGATCCGGAGGTGCGGGCGCTGGCCTCACGTTACGGAGATCCGGACGAGATACTGGCAGAAGACTGGGTTGCCGAGGTTCCTGGCATCAACGCACCGGGCAGCTTCGAGGAGTACGCTCAGGATCCATACCCCTACCACAAGATGGTGAACGACCAGATCCTGGATGGGACCTACGAGCACTTCTACCCGCCGCTTAACTGAATCCGCCCGCAGGTAGGCAGAGGCTGGCGGTGAGCTGCGCAGGCCCGCACCTGGTCGCGAGGGTCCTAGGCGGCCAATCGAGCCTGGAGGTTAAGGGCATCGCGGCTTGTGCAACTTCATACACCTGTTAGGGGCGATCGAAATTCAGGAAGGAAGGAAGGAAGAGATGTCCGTGAGAGTCAAACATATTGTTGCCCGAGTAGCCGGCACCGCTACGCTCTTGCTGCTCGGTGGATCGCTGCTCGCGGCCCAGCAAATACCTTTGCCGCAGAGAACGTTCAATGAGTTCTCCTTGCGCCCGTCAGGCCAGCCGGTCATCCCCATCTTCGACGGTTGGTACGCCAACCCCGATGGGACGAAGAGCATTTGTTTCGGGTACAAGAACCTCAACGTTGAGGAGGCTCTGTATATTCCTCTCGGGCCTGACAATTTCATCGAACCGGGCGAGTTCGACGGATTACAGCCGACTCACTTCGCTCCGGCTCCTGATGGCCCGCACCTTGACGATGGGGAGGCGAGGTATCGGAGGCAGTACTGTGTCTTCAGCCTTCGAGTGCCAGAGGATTTCGGACGACAGCAGGTGGTGTGGACGTTACGGGTCCACGGGGAGACGATTTCAAATCCGGGAAACTTGCTTCCGGCTTACATAGTCGACGAACCGCAGGCGGTCGGAAGGGGAGCGGTGGCTCCCGTGATGAAGATCGGGGAGGACGGAGAGGAAACGCAGGGCCGTAACGGTGTGACTGTTGGGCCCTATAATGTGAGGGTCGGGGACGCCCTGCACCTTACTATATCGGTTGAACGTCCAGAAGAGCCGGTATGGGTGGGATGGTTCGAGCATCAGGGCCCCGGGGAGGTGACGTTCGAGGATTCGGAACTCTGGGCCGAAGGTCCCGAAGGAACGGTCACCACGACGGCTAGCTTTAGTCAGGCCGGCGAATACCTTCTGCTGGTACAGGCTATCAATACGGTGGCCGATTTTGAGTTTATCTGCTGCTGGACAAATGCATTCGTGAGAGTGGTGGTGGACGGCTGAGCTGAGGTGAAAGGGCGCGGCTATTCATTACAGACAGGAACCGTTTGGAGGAGTTGTAGGCTGGCGTTCAACGAATACCTGACGGAGGGAGTGCGAGCGATGAATGCAAACGTGCTGTCGCAAGCCCGTGCTGCTGCGGCTAAAACCGGGACTCTGATTTTGAGTGTACTCGCCTCGTTCGTGGTCTTCGGAAGTGCCTCTGCCCAGAATGGAGAGGGTTCCGATCAATCGCCGACGTTCGCGAAGAATGTGGCACCAATTATCTACGAGAACTGCGTACAGTGCCATCGGCCCGGGGGGATGGCACCCATGTCGCTCCTCTCCTACGATGTCGCCCGAGGTTACGCGCCCCTGATCAAGGATCAGGTTGAGCAGCGCCTGATGCCTCCATGGCATCTCGATAAAACCATTGGCATCCAGGAATACTCGAACGACATCTCTCTGAAGGATGAGGAAATCGAGACTATCGTCCGGTGGGTGGAGGCGGGTGCTCCTGAGGGAAATCCAGCGGATCTTCCCCCTCTCCCAGAGCTCCCGACAGGGAATGCCTGGCAGCTCGCCGAGGAGCTGGGTCCGCCGGATCTGATGGTTCGGTCGACGCCGTACGACGTGCTACCCAATACCCAGGATCAGTGGTGGGCGCCCGATGTCCCCTTCGAAGGTATCGACGAGCCGCGGTGGATCAAGGCATACGAATTCAAACCCTCAAGCCCGGGTGGCTGGAAGGTCGTCCATCACGGCCATGCCGATTTGATCCAGGGCGATGCAAGGGCCCAACTCGCCGACTATGGGGCGGGTAAGGGCTATCAGGTTTTCCCGAAGGGTTCAGGCGTGTTCGTTCCGGCTGGGAGTGCGACAATCCGTTGGAATCTCCACTACGCCCCGTTTGCGATCAGCGAGCCGGTGTTGGACGACGTAGTCGAGGCCGGGGTGTGGTTCTATCCGAAAGGCTATGAACCGGAGATCGCAACGGGGGGGGAGAGGTTGTTCAACATAGACCGGCAGGGCGGGCAGACAGGGAGGTACAGCGACTGGTCGCGCGGTGCCGACATCTTGATTCCGCCGCACAGTTATCAGGTTCTGCAGGGAGTGACGGTGCTCGATTCTCCGGCCGTCGTCTATAGCTTTCGACCGCACATGCACGCACGCGGCAAAGAGCTGTCGATGGAGGCGATCTATCCGGACGGCCGAAGAGAGACCCTGATCAAGACCAACAACTTTCGCCACACCTGGCAGATTGCATACCAGTTTGCCGAGCACGTGAAACCGCTTCTGCCCAAGGGCACGGTGGTACTCTTTACATCGGTCTTCGACAACACCGAGGCGAATCCGCTCAATCCGGATCCCAACCAGTGGGTGGTGTTCGGGCGCGGGGGCGTTCACGAGATGTCCAATGTTTGGGTGGGCATTACCTATCTGACCGACGAGGAGTTCGAGAGGCTCAAGGCCGAGCGAGAGAGTCAGCTCGCAGGGGAACAGTAGCCCAGATGAACCGTGCTTTGGCCTTTACCTTGCCCGTCGTGCTAACAGTCCCTTCGGTCCACGGGGCGAGCGCGCATATAATCGTGTGACCACATCGGAGAGGCAGTAAGATGACTGGAATGAGTTGGCTATCAGCGGGGAAGTTGGCGATGTGTTTTGTGTTTGTGGTCTTGACCGCCGGGCTGGTCCACAGCTTTGAGCAGGAGCAAGAGTATCTCGCACCTAGCTTTCCGTCACTATCTATGGACGATCCGACCTCGGTGGAGGAGGTGATGCCCTACGCCCGGCAGGCGGCGCGAAACCGGGCGGCGGCTTTCGGTGGAGGTCTCGGTCTTTCGACGGCGGGGGAGACGATCGCGCTCGTGATCGGGGGTTGTAACAATCCCCACATTGTCGAGGCGATGCGTCGCGCGCTGGTCGAACGAGAGATCGCGCCTGTGGTCCTGCTGCGAGGCCCAAATAGCGCGATCATCTGGGACTATGAGACCCACCGAGGTTCCTACTCGGACGAAGGATGTACGAGAGAGTCCAGTATTCCAGGCATGACCGTCACCGAGGCGGGCTTTACCGAAGGCAGAGACCCGGGCACGGTCCCCTATCCGGTCAGGCTGCGGAACTGGTTCCGATCGGAGCGACCCGACCTATTCCAGAGGGTTTACCCGAACAGGTCGCTGGAGCCCGAGCCGGTGGATGAAGAGCCGAATCTAGGCTTCTCCGGCGAAGGCAACGACGTGATCATAGCCTACCTGGAGGACCACCCGGAGGTGGACGGCGTCTACTCGGGGGGGACCTGGTATCAGGAGGCGGGTAACTTCGGCCCGTTCGCCGACAAGTGGCGTGGTACGACGTTCTGGGATCGGTTCACGATCATCAGCAACGTGCCGTCGTACCCCGCGGACGTCTGGGCGCTCACGGAAGAGAAGAACATCGAAGCGATCGCCTTCGCCTCTCGGTTCCACCTCACGGACCCGGAGGGGACGGATCTTGAGGACGAGATTTCGCCCGATCTGGCCCGACGTTGGGCGAGTGGCATCTACGAGCGCGGTCACAACATGCTGGGGCCGAACATGGCGACCGGGCGCTTCGCCCGCAGCACGGTGAGTTACCCGGCTATGTCGGGAGAGTGGATCCCGCGGTCGCCGATCTCCACTCCGACGGGTGTGATAGCTGGAACGACGAATCACGTGGGGTACCATCCTCTCATGAAGATGTACTACGAGGAAGGCTATCTCACGCGGGTCGAGGACGGTGGGTTGTACGGTGACCTGGCGCGGATGTGGCTCTCGGAACCTGGCTACCCGAACATCCACACAGCGCAGTACCCATATTACGATGGCAAGCCCGGCTTCTATTATCTCCATGAGATCGCTCTGGGGACCAACCCGAAGTGGTTCCGGCCGCCGGATGCCGATATGTCGATCACGACGGTCAACGAACGCCTCAAGTCGGGTTACCTGCATATCGGCGTCGGCGCGAGCCTCGAACACGAGCCCAGAGCGGCGCGGAGGTCCGAAGCCTGGCAAAGGTTTTCCGAGGAGCGAAATGTGCCCTTCTATCACAGCCTTCACCTGCACCTCTATTTCCCGACGTATACCATCGACATCAGGAACAGCAACAGATCGGTGGACATCATCCGGAACGGACGGATGACGAGCCTGGACGATCCGGAGGTGCGGGCGCTGGCCTCACGTTACGGAGATCCGGACGAGATACTGGCAGAAGACTGGGTTGCCGAGGTTCCTGGCATCAACGCACCGGGCAGCTTCGAGGAGTACGCTCAGGATCCATACCCCTACCACAAGATGGTGAACGACCAGATCCTGGATGGGACCTACGAGCACTTCTACCCGCCGCTTAACTGAATCCGCCCGCTGGTAGGCAGAGGCTGGCGGCGAGCTCCACGGGGCCGCTCCGGGCAGTCCGGGGCGGCCCTCTTGTGCGGCGTGGGGCGCACGCGACGCGACGAATCGTTCATTTGGGGTTAGTGCAGCATCACACTCACAAATAGGGAGGCCTTCGATCGTGAAGGGGATCACTCGATGACTTGGCGACTGCTTCCGGTTATCGGCAAGAGGGCGTTTCTGGGTTTCGGCGCAGTGACATTTCTGGTCGCAGCACTCCTGTCGGCGGTGAACATCACCTCGCGTTACGCGCTGAGTCTGTATGTCGAAGATCAGCTCTCTCGGACGCCGTGGGACCTCGTGGTCTACGATCAAACTGGAGGATCCAATCCCGCCCTCGCCGCTCGCCTGAGGTCCCTGGAGAACGTCCAGCAGGTAGAAGAGCTGGTATTCCTGCGCGCAACATTCTCATCGGACGTCACCGCCCTAGTTGACGGTCAACCCTTGGCTACACCATGGCTGGGCGTGCTCTCCGCATCCGATCCCACTCTCCTACCTCCCGAGCTGCGAAACGCGTTCGCGCGAGGCGGCGTGACGCCGGGGAGTAACCGTCAAGACACCGGTGCCATTCTGGCATTGGTCGGTCCGGAGAGCGCCATGGGCGACGCGTTTGTGTCGCTACAAGGTGCAGGAGATTTCAGGCTCCAGGCGAACGTAGACGGTACGGAGAATCTTCTCTTCTCTTCCGCGCTGCGCGGGGTCATTCGCCTCGAGGCCGCTGAGCTGAACCGATGGTTCATGGACCAGACCGGCTCGATCACCATGACGCCAGCCGTCGCAGTCATTCTACTGACGCCATTCCGCGAGGATGTGATCAGAGGATTCGATTTGGCCGCGAGGGGCCAGATCGCCGCAGAAAACCGCTCGCTCGGAAATCCCGAGTTCCTTCCCGGGGAGTATCTACCCGAGATTGCGTATCTGGCGAAGCTCGAGCGGGAGCGCCTGATCTCCGGCTGGGATATCGGGGGCTCTCTCAGCCGCTTTGTCGGCGTTCGCGACCAGGCTCTAGACGCAGTTCGCGGTGTGGACGTCGCGACCGTGGTAGACAGTACGGTGCTGGTTCTTCTCGAGCGGATGGAGGGGGTCGCCAGGATCATTGGGCTGCTGACGCTTCTGATCGCGCTTCCGCTCCTCTGGATGGCCTGGGTCTTTCAGGCGAATCTGGCGGGCCTATTGATGCTGAACGAGCGACGTAAGCTGGGACTCCTGCGTCTTCGTGGCGTACCCGGTAGGTTCCTGGGACGCGCGTTTCTGCTCGCCATCGCCTCCGGCGGATTCATCGGCGGAATCCTCGGACTGCTTGTGGGTTCGGTCGTACCGCTGCTGGTGTATGGGCGCGGGCAGCTGCCTCCCGACGTCTTAACGCAGCGGAGCCAATTCTACCTGTCCCTTCTCTTCCTGCTCATCACGTTGGCGATGGCTCTTCTGGTGGGGCGACGACTCGTGCGATACGCGACAACGATCTCTCCGCTGGAGGCGTCCAGGCGCATCGCCACCTCAGAAGCAAGCCGCACCGAGGTCCACTTCGGACCACTCGAGCTACTCTCGGTTGTCCTCGGCGCCTACACGCTGGGAAGCTGGATATTCGGTCTCTCCTTGTCAGCGCGGTGGTCAGGCGGGTTAGTCTGGATCGCCGATCGGGCACTCGACTTCATCGGTCTCCCGCTCTTCGTATACGGAATCACCTGCCTGCTGGTCTCGCGAAGGAGCTGGATCCAAAGGCTGCTCGAGCCGCTGGTTATTCCGCTCGGCGGTCGACTTGGAACGCTTGCGCTCAGGCAAGTCGCGCTCAAACCGCATCGCACGGTGCTGCTCTTGTTGACGGTAGCGCTGATGGTGAGTGTCTCCCTCTATCCTACCGTGACAGTTCCCTCGTTTGAGGACAAGGCGGCGCGAGGTGCGAGGGTAGGTACGGGAGCCGATTGGCAGTTGATATTCAACGCGCCGGACTTGGCTCCCGTGGAGGAATCAAGCTCGGATCTGAGTGCCCAACTGTCTGCATTGCGTCCGGGTATTGAGCGCGTATTGGACGCTCTCGAGCGCGTCCCAGGCGTCACGTCGATCTCCACCATGTCGGAGGTTATCCTTCAAGATCTTTACCTCCCTGGATACGGACTGCGGGGCATTCCGTTGTATCTCATCAGCGAGCCGGATCAGTATCTATCCAATGTGTATTCGGAACCTGCCCTTGGAATTGGGGAGCCCTTTCGGGAGATCTTTCTTCGGCTCAGCGCAGCTGATGTCGTGGTCTCTCCGCGCGTCGCTGACTTCTGGGAACTCTCAAGAGGGTCGGAAATCCTCCTGGGGGTGAACTCTCAGCTAGAGGACGTTGGAGCCCCGATCTCCGGCACTGTCGCGTTCCTTCCGGGAGTGCCGATGCGATCCGTCACGGATCGCGAGGGTTACGTACAGGCACGCGTCGATTACCTGAACTCTCTCTTCACCGAGAACGGGTATCTGGTCGGGTCTGCCGAGAACCCAAATCTAGCCGATCTGCAGGCGCTGATCTCACGAGTCACCGTGCTGGTGACGGCTTCGAGCCGTTCCCCGAGTTTCCAGGACGAGATGTTGCGAGCGCTGCCGGTCACGCCTCTCGAAGTCCACAACGTGGATGAGGAGGTACAGAAGGTCGGAGGCGACATGTTCGTGTATCTGGCACGGGCTAATATGAATCTGTACCTGCTGGGCGGCGTCCTCTTGGCATTGGTGTCGATACTGACCATTGCCCTGGTCAATTACTCGGAAGACCGACGCACATTCGCGCTGTTGCGCATTAGAGGTGCCTCACCAGAGCATCTCAGGCGCTTTATCATTGCTCTCATCCTCTCCCCAGCGTTGCTCGGCGTCGCCGTGGGGGGGGGGGTCGCAGTGCTCGCGGGTTATGGCTTGGCGAACTATGTCTGGACGCTTCGGGAGATGGAGTCGGTCGTGCAGCTACTGCCAACCCACCTTGTCGCCTCGTCTCTCACCGTCGGCGTTTTGGTACTGATTCTGGTGGTCCTAACCGGAGTCGCCTTCTTTTTAGGCCAATGGACTTTCCGGCGCACCGCTCGCGAGAACCTTCTGGAGGGATGATGGTCTCAACGAAGTCGGACGGGTTTTTCAGCCAGCCAGGTGTTAGTGTGAGGGCGTCGGGACTGAGCAAACACTATCGTACCAGGGCAGAAGAGATCCACGCGCTACGCGATATCGACTGGCAGGTGGACGCCGGCCAGGCCGTGGCCATCATGGGACCGAGCGGCTGTGGAAAGACGACCTTGCTCAACCTTCTCGGTGGAGTGGACCGTCCTTCGAGCGGGCAGGTTGTTGTCGACGGGCAGGATTTGGACCAGGCGACCGAGCGCGTGCTTGAGACCTACCGGTTACGGAAGGTGGGTTTCATTTTTCAGCTCTTTAACCTGATCCCGAGCATGACGGCCCTCGAAAATCTGGAGATGCCCATGATGGTTCTCGGCACGCCACCGGACGAGCGACGCGCCAGGGCCGGGGAGTTGCTCTCCATGGTGGGCATCGCGGAGAAGGGTCAGAAACGTCCAGAAGAGTTGAGTGGAGGAGAACAGCAGCGTGTTGCCATCGCCCTCTCGCTCGCCAACGATCCCGCTCTGATCCTGGCCGATGAGCCGACGGGAAACTTAGATACCGAGAATGCCCTGGCAATCACGAAGCTTCTCCGATCCTTGTCCACCGCGTATGGAAAGACCGTCGTATTGGTAAGCCATGACCCCACCGTGGTGGAGCAATTTCCCTCGATCGGCACGATGCGCGACGGACACTTCGTATAGCTATAGCATCGTATATCCGAACCCACAGTCGTCCAGCCCCCGTTCAGCGCCAACTGGGCGGCCTGGACTCCAACGATCCACTGTTCGGCAGGCGTTCCGTTCCCCATCATATAAAGGTGGGTGTCGATCAATCCCGGGAGTACCGTTGCCTCGCCGAGATCGATCACGCTGGCGCCGGGCGGGATCGTAACCGACGGGCCAAGGGTATGAGGTGTGTAGATGAGCGAAGTTGCCCTGGGCTTTGGCACAGTGGCGGAAGGAGATCCTCCAGACTTGGGAGCCGCGATCCGTGATGAAACTGAGGAGAGGGGTGCGATTATGCTCCGACGAGCTTCGCTTCTTCGCTGTTCTTTCTCTGATTGCCGTCCTGTTCGCCTGTGCCTCCCCATCCGGCGGGAACATGCGGCGGACTACCGAAACGACAGGAAGTGTCCTCCTCACCGTGCAGAACGACAACTACTCGGACGCCACCATCTACGCCAACTGGGGCGGTGCCCGGGACCGTTTGGGATTCGTGGTCGGCAAGACAACCCAAACGTTCACCTTCAACTGGCGGAGAGAGGATATCCGGCTTGAAGCCGCATTCATCCCGGATGGAGGGTGGCGAACACACACCGTCCTTGTTTACCCGAGCGACCACTTGGACCTCACGATTCTGCCCGGACCGACCGGCCGGGACGTGCCGGGGGCATTTCACCATAACTGACAAGGTGTTCGCTCGATCTTAGCGGCGGACGAACTCGCGTGGAAGACTAGGACGATTCGTCGTTCCCCACCTCCCGCTGTAGCCGAGTCGCCAGCATGAGGAGACCCTCTCTCCTGTAACCTACGGTCGGGGGCAACCCAGTCGCGGCCCACCACCACCGCTCTCATCGGCCCTCCCTCTAACCATGCGGTCCCCTCCATCCGCCCCGCCGGAGAGATCGCGCGGTCGGCGGCTGTGGAGATCGAAGCAGCCAGCAGCTGCCAGAGCATCCACCTCCGCTTCCAGAGCCTCGATCAGCATCCGGCGCGCGCTCCCTCCCGTGCCAGCTCATCCAGGGGAAGTAGGGCGAATCCCGCGGTAAGAACTGTCATGAAGATCGGGCTGAGTCGCTCCATGGATCACGGCTTCACGGAGGGGCCGACCCTCTTCGACCAGATGATTGTAGTGCGACACGAGAAGGATTCCATTTCGCACCGCAATGCCGAAGAGAGTGATGAAGCCAACCATCGTTGCTATGTTCAGGACGCCTCCCGTCAGCACGATCGCAAAGACGCCCCAGACGAGCGCCAACGGAAGATTCACCATGACCAGGAACGCCTGCCTGGCTGACCTAAACTCCATGAAGAGGAGAAGAAAGATCAGGGTGACAGCCAGCAGTGAGAGCCAGCCGATCGTCCGGGAAGCCACTTGGGCGGACTCGAACTGGCCTCCATACTCGACGTAATAGCTCTCCGGAGGGGTTACTGCCTCTGCGATCCGCCGGCGCATGTCCTCGGCCGGATAGACCGTGGCCATCCCGCCCTCGCCGATCTCACGCTCTATGGCGTAGCGGTCCTCAAGAGCTGCGTTCAGGCGGGTGATGGGGTCGGTGCTCCTGGATCAACGCTGTCCGATCCGATCAGCACGTGTAGGTAGTGAGAAGGCCGTCAATTTCCCCAATGAACTCCGGCGAAAACTCCGCTCTGATCTGGCACCAATACGTTGCCGCCGCCCCAGACGAAGTCATAATAGGCCCGCCATGCATCTCTTTGGCTTGAGAACTCGACCCGTCGTTTAAGCCCTGACGATGCTCACAGTGTCTCCGATCACCACCGACTCGAATCGGCTCTCGGGAACAGCACACCGGGTCTGATCCCGCGCGATCAGCCGGTTCTGGGCCGTCTTTGGCGACGACGCCATGCGGCACACGGGAGGGATGATCGGCGGAGACCCCCGTACAACTGGGGCAGTCGCACCCAGGTACCGGCTCGCTCGCGTCTAGGGACCGTCCCCGCACGCACGTAGCAGCGACAGGTGAAGCCGCGTACCTTGTCGTTGCTTCCAATGTTACCGACGCAACTACGGCCTCCGTAAGTGGCGGTCCGAGCTTCACTCACCGTTATCCCGTAGGAGGAACGCCATGAGCTGGAAGAACTTGCTAGGAATGCTGATCGCGTTAGCTGTCACGACCGGTGGCACTGCGGGAACCCTCTGGGCCCAATTCGGCGGTGGGGCCCCCGCGGCGTCCGGTGGGCCCTTTGCTGTTTCAGGCGATGGGGAGCATCCCTATTTCGCGGCAGAGGACGACGTCGTGGCAATTCGCGCGGGACAGTTGTTCGACGGCACGGGGACTACCTATGCCCAGGATCAGATCATCCTCATCAGAGGACAAGACATCGTCGATGTCGGTCCGAACGTGGATATCCCGTCTGGAGCGACGGTGATCGACCTGAGCGACGCGACCGTGCTCCCCGGCATGATCGACACCCACGTTCACATTATGGGACAGACCGGCACTGCCTCACAACAGTGGATTATTGGCGTGCAATCTGCCGAGATGGCTCTATACGCCGGATTTACAGTGTTGGTCGACCAGGGGTCGGCGGGCAGTCTGCCGTGGGCCACCATCGAGATGAGAAACGCGATCATGGACGGCCAACTGCTGGGACCGCGGATGCAGGTGGCAGGCCCGGTCGTGAACCCGCGCGGCGGAACCGCGAGGCTGCTGCCGTTGGACTACAACGACCTGGAACTTCCGAATCGTGGCCCCCCTGATGACCTTGAACACCTCGACATCCGGGGTCCGGAGGCGGCTCGCCACGCGGTGCGCCTCTTGAAAATCATGGGTGCCGACTGGGTCAAGGTCTATAGCACCTGGGATAATGTAGCGCCGCGTGGGGACATGTTTGAGCACTATCCGGGGGACACGAGGTACTTGCCGGATACCGATGCGATGGCCGGCCGGCCCGCGTTGACGGACGAAGAGTTTCAGGCGGTTGCCGACGAGGCGCGCCGCCTGGGTCTTGTGTCGACCTGCCACACCTATGGAATTGGAGAGGGAGGGGACGGCTGCGTTAACGCGGGCTTTGATGTCCCCATGCACATGATGGACGCCGACCACGACCCCGCGTTGATACAAAACATGGTCAACCGGGGAACATCCGTGCAGCTTACCTGGAATGACGCCTGGACCGGTCGGCGTAATATCAGCACACGGGCCGTGTTCAGGGCGCTGCATGCCGAAGACGTGGCTCTTCCGTTTGCCAGCGCGACTGTGGGTGGCACCTGGGCCGAGCGCGAAACCCGTCTTCGACCCGATGGCACGAGTACCGTTATCGGTGAGGCGGCAAACCAGTTTTCCATCTTCGTGGAAGAGGGGATGACGTCGGCAGAGGCGCTGAATACCGCGTTCATGGTGGCCGCCAGCGATCTGAACTACAACTGGGCGGAAAGGCTAGGCAGCATCGAGGCGGGTAAGCTCGCCGACATCATCGCCGTCCCCGGTGACCCACTGCAGGACGTCAACGAGATGATGAATGTCGCCTTCGTGATGAGGGGTGGGGTGGTTATACGTAACGAGCTGACGACGGATGTCCCGGGGATCCTTGCGGCGCATTAGCCATCTTCGCGAGGTGTCACACCCTTGACTCGTTCTCGGACGAAGACGCGCCAAGCTGCCCCAGAGCCAAACGTCATTCCCGAGACGGGTGTCTCACGCAGGTGAGGTGACACCCGACAATTAGGGGTCGTAAGACGGAGTCGATTGACCGGGGGCAGCTAGTCGGCGCGCTCCATGCGGGGCGAGGACGGGGCCGGAGGAACGGAAGTACGGAAGCCACGGGGCCGGCCACCTTGCGTTCGTACCGGTGGAACAAGATACCCCGGGGGGAGTGCACGTGAGCGACGCCCGGCAGTCATAGCGAATGGAGGATGAACTGGCGGCTGGAGCTCCAGGTCTTGAAGAGCTCCGGTGAAGCAAAACAAAACGGGTGACGGCTAAGGAGCGACGCCAGGTCGGCGCTCAGGTCCCGGCTGCGAAGAATGTCTCGGAGCGGCACCACCATGCTTGGGAGAAGACAGATGAAGTGCTTGCGCTTGCTGCCTAGCAGTGTAGTTCTTGCGCTGACGCTGGGGGTAGTCAGCGCGACTGCGCAGATGAATGATTTCCAGCCGGTTACAGACGAGGTGCTACGCAGTCCCTCAGACGCTGACTGGCTTCAGTGGCGGCGCACCTACGATGGTTGGGCATACAGCCCGCTCGACCAGATCAACCGCGAGAATGTCCGAGGTCTACAGTTGGTGTGGTCCAGAGCGCTGAACACTGGGCGAGTTGAGCTTATCCCACTCGTGTATAACGGGGTTATGTACATTCCTCATCCTGGGGGCGTCATCGAGGCAGTGGACGCCACGACGGGTGATCTGATCTGGCAGTACCGCCGCGAACCCCCGGAAGGCGGTGGCCGTTCCTCAGGTACTCGTAACATCGCAATCTATGACGACAAGATTTTTTTCGCGGCAGGCGAGGGCTTTCTCGTCGCCCTTGATGCCCGAACTGGAGCGGTGGTCTGGGAAACGCTGATAGAGGCTGCGACTCGCCACTCGTCCGGCCCAATCGTAGTTGGTGGCAAGGTCCTCACCGGAAGGACCTGCCTTCCGGTCACTGTTTTGGACGGAGGGTGCTTCATCGCCGCTCACGATGCCGAAACAGGCGAGGAACTGTGGCGCAGGTTCACTATCGCCCGGCCAGGTGAGCCCGGTGGCGATACATGGGGTGACCTTCCTCTTGAGAGACGGTGGCACGTATCGGCCTGGATGCCCGGGACCTACGATCCGGAGCTCAACCTAGTGTACTGGGGCACAGGCGTTCCTGGGCCGTATCCTGACATAGCGCGCGACTCACATGGTGGCGACGTGCTGTATTCCAACTCTACGCTCGCGTTGAACCCGGAAACAGGTGAAATCGTCTGGTATTATCAGCATCTGCCCGGGGACGAGCTGGATATGGACCACGTCTTTGAGAAAATCCTAGTCGATACTGCTTTTGAACCTTCGGATGAGCTCGAATGGTACAATCCCGCCGCTGCGGGCGAAGAGCGTAAGGTGCTGTGGGCCGCTGGAAAGGCGGGCACCCAGTTCGTGATCGATCGTGAAACCGGAGAGTTCCTGTGGGCACGACCGCTGGTTCACCAGAACGTGATAGTCGACATCGATGAGACTGGTCGTGTCACAAAAAACGCGGCCCTCTCGTTTGAGGAGTTCGGTGACGTTGTGGTCGCTGGTGCCAGGGCCGGGAAGAACTGGTGGCCCGGAACCTATAGCCCGCTCACCAACGCCGTATATCAGCCGTTGTTAAACGCGTGGGTCGAACAGACAAGTCTCGAATGGACTGGGACTGGTACTGGGGCAATACGGAGAACGATCCCTTCACCCGATCAGCCAGAAATCGCTGGAATGGTCAAGGGGTTCAGCGTTGCGACCGGCGAGCTCTTGTGGGAACACAAACAGGCTGCTCCGTGGCTCGGTGGGCTGGTCTCCACTGGTGGTGGGCTGCTCTTCGGCGGTGACATAAATCGAAGATTCAGGGCCCTAGATCAAGAGACTGGAGAGGTGCTGTGGGAATCCATTCTTAACAGCAGGATCACGGGCGGCGCTATCAGTTATGGGGTTGATGGCCGGCAATACATTGCGGTCGCGTCGGGCGGTGGAACTTCGGGCTCATACGAGCGCTTCGACCTTACGCCCGGGGTGGATCTGGAGGCGCCACGGGGTAGCAACACCATATTCGTCTTTGCCTTGCCCGAGTCCGAGTAGGAACCTTCGGCGAACCCGGACCACCAAGCTCCACACCTAGCAGGCGCAAAGCGGGCTAAGTGCTGGAAGCCGTCAGAAGAAATTCGGATTATTCAGGACTTCGGCTTCCTGCAGCGGGAAACACGTGAGCGAGCCATACGGTGTTCCATGGTCGCTTAGACCTGAGTCCGACTCCTCACCCCATCGCAACTTGTCCCCCATCCTCCGACGAGGAAGCCGAATAGGCCAGGTACCAGGCCCTCGCATCTCGTGTCTGCCCGCTGCCGTCGCCAGCAGCAGAAGGCCCCTGGGAGGCTCCCTGCGCATCTTCGGTGCTTCTTCGGGTATCAGGATATCCCCATAACCTCCTCGTGACTCCTAGGGGCGATAACGGCTATCCACCCAGCTACTTCTCCCTCACACCGGTGCGCAGAAACTCATTTCTCGAGGTGATCCCGATGTCGTTGCCAAGGTAGTCGGCATCGCCAGCCTCTTCCATCCAATAGGTAGTGCCGGGTAGGGAGACCTGGAGGTATTGCGCATCCGCGTGGGGCGCTGCGCCGTGCCAATGTTCCTCACCAGGCTCGGCGACCATACTCCCGCCCCTCGTGTGCGTCTGGACCCTCTCACCTCGTCTCTGCATACGCCCCTCGCCCTCCCACACCATAAGAATTTGACCCCCTGAGTGGCAGTGCCAATACGAGCGCATGCCTGCTTCCCAGTTCGCACCTCCCCATGGTTCCCCGTTGATGGGTACCGCGGGAACCCGTTCGCTCCGATACACGCCCGTAGCCTGGACGCCCATCGGCTCCCCCGGGCATGCTGGCTCCTGCTCCTCCAGCTCTGCGGCGGTGGCTAGCTCCGCGGATCCGGCAGACCGCGAACCCAAGAACAGGCTCAGAAGGAAGAGAAGGACGAACGATAGCAGGTAGACTGTCTTCCAACGGCTTCGCGAGATGACCGTCATATGTTACCTCCGGGAGATGATCAGAATAACGTTGTGGACGGACCGTAATCGCGGGCCGGTTGCGACCGATGTCCATGTTACCCTGCGGCCGCAGGCCTGGCAAGGAAGCAAGAGCCGAATCCGCGCAGGCGCTTGGCACTGCCCCCTTGAAACCTAGACCACAAACGCAGAGGGTATCACGACAATCAACATCGACGCCCGCGTCGACGGAGGAAGGAGCCGAATAGGAACCAATGCCAACAAATGCTCACTCACCCGGACCGCTGTCTGGTGAATAAATCGAGGCAATCTACGGCACCGGATTCGTCGTCATCGATGGACTTTTCTCGCCCAATGAAGTTGCGGCTATGCGGGCCGCTTGATCGACTTGCTGCGACAGCTAGTCGTTTCGACAGAACCGTGATGCACCGCGGTTCGCAGTTTGTCATGGACGAAAAAACGGTTGATGCACGAATCCAAGAGATCCTATGGTGCGGCGCCGCAGAACCTGTCTTGTCCGAACTGGGGAGTGATCCCCGCCTAATCGCAATCGCCGCGCAGGTCTTGGGAAGCGATACGGTCGAGCAGTTGATCAACCAGGCGCATTTCAAATTCCCTGGAGACGGAGTCCGGTTTGCATGGCATCAAGACAGTGTCCACCGTCGATACGGGACGCCCTTTTGGCGGGATGTGAACGGGCGCGGAAGCTTCGTCGAAATCGCCACAGCCGTGGATAGGATGACTGAGGAGAACGGCCCGTTAGGATTCATCGAGGGAACCGGCAGCGCGGGGCACATCCACGGAAGCGAGCCCAACCGGGGCGTCCATCCTCGACGCTTATTCCTCAACGGTTTCGCTTACCCCGGGGCGAACAAGCGTGTGTATCCGGGCGACGGCGCGGGTCAACGACTAAGTATTCCGAGATAGCGGGCCTGAGTGGAGCTTCGAATGCCTCACCTGCGACGGGCTAGCGGGCCGGTGCCGGAAAGCGCGCAATCCGCTCGCTGCCCCCGACGCTGCCTACCCATATCTCTCGCCCGACCTGAATCGCGACCGTCCCAAGGATCAGGAAGTCGTTGGAGGGATAGCTGAGGATCTCCCGGGCAGTGAGTGTCTGTGGATCGACCTTGGCCACCTTTGATACGATCCCGTCGCACTGTCTGTCCCGGATGCATTCCCCGACTCTGGCCCTTCTTGGGAGTCAATCGTTTTACCTGGCGACGTTCGCGCAGCTTAGATCTTACGCTCCCTTTGGCGCAGTTGGCGCAAAGAGGGGTCGTAAGGACCGGTGTGGTGAGGGGAACGCTGGATGTTTCCGTTGCTACGCCAGCTCTGCCTAGCAATCTGGCGCCATGGATAGGTTACCTAACTTGGGAAGGGACGCAACAGATTCCGTTTTCGTTATACCTTGTGGATTCTAATCCCCGCAGCCCGAACGCCCATGACTGTTCCGCTGAAGATCACCCGCGACCTTGCTTGGCTCACTCCTCGATTCTAGGCGCACCCGGAAATCGAATCTATAGGCGTCCTGATTCCTGACGCCCGTCCAGATTTCGGAAGAGAGCGAGAATCCTCGGCAGAAAAAAACCTCGCCAGGCGGGCTGGACTCCAGTCTGCCTGGCGAGGGTCCAATTCTTGATCCTCTCTCCTACTCTTGTTGTCCGTCCACCACCTCCCGGACCTCGGCCACCCTCGCCGGATCCAGGGAGATGATCTGCAGATGCATGTGTGCGGCCGCGCAAACCCCCTCACAAGGGGTTGCCCCCGGGGGATTTTAAGGTCACCCGTAACCCGGGCGCGAGAAGGGCCGGCCGAAAAAAAACCTCGCCAGGCGGGCTGGACTCCAGTCTGCCTGGCGAGGGTCCCTTGATCCTCTCTCCTACTCGTCCGTCCACCACCTCCCGGATCCTTGCCCTCTCGGCCACCCTCGCGTCGAAGTCCTCCTGATCCAGGGAGATGATCTGCAGATGCATGTGTGACATCTCGTCGCCGGTACGCCGACCGTGAACCACCCACTGGTCCGGATCGGGGTTAGCGGGGTTGGCAGCGGTATTGTCGTAGTACGAGGTCAGAACGAGGACCGTGCCCTTAGGGAGCAAGGGCTGTACCTGGTCGTCGTAGATATACGTGAGACTCCACGCATGCAGCCAATTGTACTTTGTCAGCACCTCCTTGCGACCATCCGGATAGATCGCCTCGATAATCTGCCCAGTGCCCCGCAGATGCTGATGCCCCCGGACGCTCCAAACCCAGGAGGGCTCTTCGAGCACGTGAAAGGCCTGGGTCGTAGCCGTCGAGTGGGGTGCGATCAGCATGGTCTCAGAGCCTTCGGTATCAAGCTGCTTATACGAGCTAAAGACCGTGGTCGCAGACCGCATCTTATACTTCGGCTCATAATCTTTCGGGTAGAACCACAGGCCGACTTCCGCGTAGGCGTCTTCGACTCCGTGGCCTCTCGGGAAGTAATGGAGGTTGAAGGTCACTGTCTGCCCTGGCTCGACCAGAAGCCCGGAACCGTCGGGGTATAGATCGAAGGGTGTACCCGGCCCACCAAACCTCGAAATCGAGGTGTTGCCGTGGTGGGTGACCTCGCGGCTGTGGAGGCTAGGCCTGCTCTCGGTGGCCATGATCCAGCGTGGTTCATCAATCCCACCCAGGATTACGTCGGGCTCGAACCACTGATCCAACCCGGAGTCTTCCACGTCGAATCCCGGGGAGCGGAAGACGAAATCCGGGGCGCGCCCGAGCTCATCCTCAAGGAGCCATGAGGCGCCATCCGGCCAGTCCACCTCGGGCGGCAGGTCTGCCGGATCTCCCTCCGGTGCCCCCGCGTCCACCCAGGCTACGATGGTCTCGATCTCCTCGATGCTCAGCGAGAGGTCGTTCTTGAATTCCTGAATCCCAACCGTTCGATCGATATGCCAGGGCGGCATCGTGCGCGTCCCCACCATGCGCTGGATCAGCGGCGCAAAGGGCCGAGCTTCCTGATAGGTGAGCAGTGACATCGGACCGATGCCGCTCGGCCGATGACACTCCTGACAATTCTGTTGGAGAATTGGCGCCACGTCCCTAGAAAATGTTACCTCGTCGGGCATTTGTGCCGACACTTGATCGGGGGGCAGCAGAACCCCGATCAGTGGGAGCAAGGTGACGATGTAGGTGCTTCTCCTAATCAGCCCTTTCTGCATCGTTAGGCCTCCACTTCTTCGGTTTGACATTCGCTCTCCTCCCACGATGGAGTGCTACGGAGTGACAGTGACTCGTACGTAACCTGTGCTCCAGCAGCAATGCTGGTTAACCGCTCCAAATGACTCTATCGCCCAAACGCGCAGGACGTAATCGCCGGCTTCGCTAAACGTCACATTCGTCGTAACTTCGCCCGCGCCTCCCTCAAGAACCGGTTCCGGCGGGCTGAAAGTCACCTGACCCGGACCCTGATGATGATACCACACCAGAGTGCTCGTTGTCCGAGCTGCCATCTGCTCCCCGGCATAGCTTCCAAGTACCTGCGTTGCCGAAGCTGGTTGCGGGTCCACCCACGTTCTCACTGGTAACGGATTGCCCACGGCCACCGTGAGCGGACCATAATACGTGACGGCGGAGCGGCCCCGTCCCGAGGGCCCCTCCGGGTCCGGGTCGAACCTGATCTCCGGGGCAACCGGTGAGATCGTGTAAGCTTCGAGATCGTCCATGCGGTAAGCTTCATGAACCGCACGCCCCGGCACGGAATATTCGCGACCCTGGGAACGTAGCGTCCACACGACATCTCCCTCAAAGTCCCCTGGTACGGTCACCGTGAAGGCGCTCAGGTGTCTGCGGTTGCAACATTCAGCTGCCGGTGCAAAATGCGTCGGCTGCGCACCGTCGAACTCGCGCGGCTCCATGTAATTGTCTGGTCCGAACGGAATATCGAGCGGCTCCATCGAGTTTAGGTTGAAGTAGGAGAAGCTCAGCGTGATCGTACCGTCGGGCTTCGGGATCCAACCCTCAAAGATCGGGATTACGGGCTGGCCCGTTTCCCGTACAACCGCCACGTTCAACGCGTAGTCATGGTCGTGTCGAAGGTCCCCTCTGCTTTGACGGAGCCCAAGATCCGGTTGTTGGGCCGCGAGGCCCCCCCCGCTACCAACAAGCAATACAACCGGCACCCACAAGGCACCATTCCGGCCCCATCGCACCATCGCTGCCTGCCCTTCCCGTTCCGTGAAACGTGTGCTCGCTACAGACCGAGCCTAGGTGATATTGTGGCGGTTCTTCGTCCATTTCGCAACGTCAAGAAAGTGGAGGGTTGATCCGGGCGCGAGATCAACCAGGGCAAGAGGATCGGCCGTGCCACTCAATCCTGGACACTATCAGGAACCGTGCAGTTCACTGGTGAGCTTCTCCCTATACTCGTGGAGCGTCTCCCAGTCCCGCTCAATGATCTCGTATCCGTTGTCGTTTCCTTCGAGGAATGCCTGTCGCCTGCCGCAAGCTGGTAGGCCAGATTCACGAGAGGCCACATGCTTGCTCCGCACTCGTCGGGGATGCGAGGGTCGTTCCGGTGCGCCCATTCCGCGATCAGACGGGCCTTGTCGTGGGGGCTAGGGTCCCCTTCTCCACTCAGAACAGCAGCCACAGGAGCGTCAACAAGGCGCTGACTGGTGACCAGGGTTCGTGAATTGCTCAAAGAGGCGGAGGAGGAATGACCGAAAGCCGGCTGCGGGTGGGCCACACCCCCCGGGGGCAAATCGGGTTCTATCCCGAGCCTGCTTCCGCACCTCCCTCCATTGGACCCTTTGGCTGCGGGGGGAGTGGTGGGAGCCGTGCTTCTATATCCGATACCAGGCCGGAGAGAACCTCACGTCCCGTTTTGAAGACCTCCAACACCAGCATGACTGACTGGGCCGCGTCGAATCCCGGGGTGGAAATGATGGTCGACCTGGAAAGAAACGTGATCGAGGCCCCCGGCTTGGAACCCATTTCCTTCAGCATCAATCCCAGAATTCGTAACAAGCTGTTAACGGGTTCGATGGATGAACTGGATGAAATGCTTGAGCACAGCGAGGGTGCCAGGGAGTTGAGGAACGAGGATCGGAACACGCGCCCGTGGATCTACCAGAACGCGACTGGCGCTAATCGCTGAGGCCTGAGGCGCTTCACTCTTCGGCTCTGCTCTGGAGAGTGTAGAGCCTCTAGGAAGGGAGGGGCGTTCGTACGCCGGCTAGTCCGAAGGGTTCTTGGCCGATCTCTTGGAGCGGTCTGGGCCACCGACTCTTCCCAGGCTCCGCCCTCCATCCCGACGGGGACCGGTTCATCCTCGCACGAAATGCCACCGCTGCCACAGCCTCGGAGAGCGATGACTCGCAGCCTGAGCGACTCATCCTGGTCCAGAACTTCTTCGAGGAGTTGAGGCAGGTGGTGCCGGAGTGAGCGAGACGGGCGCCCAGTAGGGGCTATCCCCCAGCGGGAAGCGTGAGAAGCTCCCTCTCCACAGGGCTTGAAGAGAAAGCGGCGCTCTAGAAGACCTTATCTGGTGTAGTTACAGGACTGATCACGGGCGGCAATCCAGGCATAGCCAAGCCTTCTATAGTCCTCCACGTCGACGAAGTAGTCGTCCGATCTGTACGTGTTGCGCCGCGGAAGCGCCAAGCCCTCGTAGAGGTTGTCCTCGGTATCTATCAGATGCTGATACATGGCTTCCAGCACACCGTTGATAACCCCTCCTTCTCGCAACGCGATGAATATCTTCAGGTCCGACTGCTCGCGGACTTCCTGAATCGTCATCCTGTGCGTCGAGCCGTGGTTTATGCAGGGAATTGGAACCGATTCCGAGCACGCGATCGTTTCTGCTAGGTCGCAATCGTCGGGCATGAAGACGTCGGCGCCCGCCTCCGCATAGGCGTTTCCGCGGCGAATGGCCTCTTCCAACGCCCGGTCTCGAATGGCACGATCTTCGCCGAAGTGGTTTTCGAGAACGTCGGTGCGAGCGATGATGACAAAATCGGCGCCCGCGCTCGCCCGCGCATCCACCGCGGCTTGAATCCGCACCAACATCTCGTCGATCGAGAGCAAGCGGTTCGTCAGGCCCGTGTGCCCCTCAAGATGTTTGGGATTGAGCGTGTCTTCGATATGGGCGGCCGCCACGTCCGCTTTGATGAGGTCCTTGACCATGCGATAGGTGTTGAGCGGCGTTTCACCCGCCTGGTCGGCATCGGCAATCACGGGAATCGGCGTTGCCGTGGCGACGCGGCCGGCTATTTCAACCATCTCGCTGGGCAGCATCATGCCCCAGTCATCGAACATGAACTGGCGAGAAAGCATTGCCGCGCCGCTGACGTAAACGGCTTCGTGGCCGACGTGCGCGGCGATCGCAGCTGCCTCGGGCGTCGGCACCGAGGGCGCGACGATGAGGCCGGGTTCCTGGAGCCTGGCGCGCAGCATGGCGGCCTTGCTCGTCGGTTGCTGCTGAGGTAGCCCAGGCGCGTCAGGCACCGTGTCATCCGCAGAAGCGCCGACGGGAACCAACCCAGAGGCAATGCCCCCAACGGCTGCGGCTGTACTTTGTAAAAACGAGCGCCGAGATGCATCCATTTGACACCTCCCTGTGGCCAGGGTGCTGACCATTACGTCGGTCATCAGAATCGCCAATTGCACGACTATAGTTCAGTTCCCTGGCTCATGCCAGGCGGATGGTATGAAACAGCAGGTTGGCTACCCGAACCTGGATCAGCGCTGGACCGACCTCCTCGCTTCGGCCGGCATTCCAGAGCGCCGGTCAGATGTGAAAACGACCAACGACCGAGGCCTTCTGCGGTTCGCTGACGGGATCTACCCTTTGGACGCCACATTCCGCTTAGAGCCTCATTCGGTTCTGTCTGGGGAGTATCACAACTTCCACCACATCACCCGGCGCGAGATTTCACATTACTTGGAGGAGGTCGGCCAGCGCATGGAATCTGACGTGTCGTTTAGGAGATGGGTTTGGAATGAGCTGTGTGGGAAACTGACCGACCACCGCGAGGCCATTGTTGCGATCGCCTACGTCTCCATCCCGCTTTACCAAGCGACCCACAACGGTTCAGACAACGGAGGGCGGGCCTTCAGGTGGTGTCGGAAGATCCCTTCGGAGTAGGCGGGCGCCTTCGCTTGCCGCCCCCCTGAACGCCCAGCATCTTTCCCGTGTCTTCACAGTTGGCCGCAGTTCCCGTTCCTCAAGAAGCGCGGGACTATGAGCGACCCCTCCGACAATCCTCTGAAGCTTCTCCAACGTCTGAAGGAAAGGAAGCTCGTCCAGTGGACTGTGGGCTATCTGGTTGGGCGCGTGGCTGCTGCTTGAAGTCTTCTCCACATTTCAGCAAGGAATGGGTTGGCCTCATGGCCTTCGTATGTACGCTTTGAGTGTCCAAAGTCATGGGCGAGAACGGGCTCGCTCATTCCATCTTCATCTCCCTCAGCTCCCTCCCGCTGAGAATGACTCGTAACATAGTGTCTGGTCCGACAGGGGGGTACATGGGGAGCTTGTCGGCTCGGGGTGAACAGAGGAAGTCTAGGGCTCGGTGTTGATCCTACTGCCCGACGTTCACCCTTATATAACCGTTGGTCCAGCAGCACTGATCCTGCGTACCGCTGTCCGGCGCGGCGAAGATGTCGGCCTGCACCCGGAGCAGATACTCGCCAGGGGCAGAAAACGTAGCATATACCTGGGCCACTCCCTCACCTTCCAAGAGCTGGACGGTGTTGGGCTCAGGGGGATCATCGCCGTCCTCATCGTCATCGCTCTCCGGCACCTGCGTCGACTCATGCCGAGCGAATTCGACCTGGCCGCCCATCGGCCCCTGATGCTGGAACCACTCCAGATTGACGGGGATGGCGTCCCGGAACCGAAAGTCCTCGCGATCCCTCTCGGAAATGTCGCTGGCGTTCACGGAGATGGTGAGTGGAGATCCGACTGACGCAGTGAGTGCACGCTCTGCCAAGAGCCCCGGAGGTCCCCGGCCGGGCTCGCCGTCCGACTCGAATGATACGCGGGGAGGGACACTTCCGTGAGGCCGGGGGACCCAGTCTAACTGGTAGGCGATCGCCGTCGTCCGGCCGGGTACTCTTGTGACCTGACCGCTAGGGTTCTGCACCGTCCACCAGAAGTCCCCGTCCTTCAGCGCACCCGGAGCCGTGATGGCGAACACACCTCGGTTCCGACCGGGATGAAACGTCGTGGGTTGCATCCCGTCGAACTCGGCTGGCTCGATGTAGTTGTTTTCACCCAGCGGGATCTCTACCAAATCCTGCTCGAGGTTCAGGTACCCGTACGATAGGCTGTACGTCCCATCTTCATTCGCGTACCACCCCTCAAAGAAGGGCAAAACACCGCGATTGACGGTAGATTCGGGTTGCAACGGCCAGCGGCCGTCCGGCCCCTGGGCCTCCAGCGCACTCGGAGCGACCACAGCGCCCACGAAAAGCAGGGCGAGAGCCGCCCCACTCACACTCAGCCAGACCCTTTTCATAAACTCCTCTAACGACTAGCCGCCAGCGGCCATTGTCTCCTCGGCCTTCTTCTCGCGCTCCTCGAGGAGCTTCTCGTAGCCTTCCTCATCAAGATGAGTTACAGCAAGCCAAAAATGTGACATCTCGTCAGCGGTCCGCTGTCCGTAGTCGACATACTGATCCGGATCCGGGTTATTGGGGTTAGCCGCTGTGTTGTCGAACCACTGCTTCATCACGAGCACTGCGCCAGCCGGCACCAGAGGCGCCACGTCGGGCTCGTAGAGGTGGCTCTGGTGCCATACCGCGCTCCAGTTGGAGACCATGCTGATCACTTCCGTCCGTCCCGTGTCCGGATAGAAGATCTCCAGGGCCGCGGCGCGCAGCCGCAAATGTCCGTGCGGCTGGAAGCTGTCGATGCGGACCGGATGGTCGAAGGAGCGAAAGCCCTGGGTAACGAACTTCCCGTTCGGCGGGATGACGAGGTCGCGCTCCCCCTCCATGAAGACATAGCTGACCAGGTCCTGCTTGTACTCGTACTCGTAGTCCTCCGGATGGAGCCAAATTCCCAGCTCTACCACGTTGTCCGGAATCACGGCGTCCGCGGCCGCGGTTCCGAGCCCGCCAGGATACATGTGGATGTCCCAGCGGACCCATGACTCTGCAGGAATAATTCGGCACACGCCCTCTGGAATGATCTCACCCAGCTTGCCCATGGCGTACTCGGTGGCACGGTCCCCCGTCCCCTCAAAGGAGCCGTCTTCCTGCATGAGCTGGAAGGTGCTATTGGCGTGGTGGACGACACCCTTGGCGTTCCCCGCAGGCTTCACCTGAAGGCCTTTGATACACCGGTCTTCGGTCACACCCACCGGAGCGTACGGGCGATGCCACAGGTCGAGTCCCCTGGCCGGCACGTCGATCGGGTCCGACGGGACGACGATGTCCGGCGGACCCAACGCGGGCGACAGTGACCAGCCGTCTGCGTCATACAGCTCGGCCGGCGGCGGCATGTCTGCTGGATCACCCAGGGGCGAGCCCTGATCGACCCAGGCAACGACCGTGCTGATGTCTTCCTCAGAAAGACGCCAGTCCTCCTGAAGCTCCTGAATACCGATATCGTTGTCGTAGTAGTAAGGGGGCATGAGCCGGTTCGCGACCCTGTCCCTGATCAGGGGTGCGTACATCCGTGCGTCCTCGTAGGACATCAGCTCCATCGGTCCGATCCCACCTTGACGATGACAGACCTGGCAGTTCTCCTGGATGATCTCCGCCACGTCTCTGGCATACGTCACATCCGCGCCGTCGCCGGACGACGTGAAACTCGCCTGGGCCTGCGCCGAGCTTTGGAAAGCGAAGGCCGCGACGAGCGCGAAGGTGGCCGCTCCAATCCAAGGTGTGCTCAGGAGTTTCATGATGTCTCTCTTCCCTATGCGAGTGAACTACGACGTATGTCTACACGCCACCTCCCCAGGCTCCTTCAATGGGGAGCGACACTGCTCCAACCTAAGGCCATATCGGGCGTACGGACAACATTGATTGAGGAAAAAAGTCTTGGCTTGCCGAACAAGGATCCGCGCGACACGTTGGGCCCTATTCAGTGCCCACCCACCGGCCATAGGAGGAAAGCGATGTCCGTAGCTCGCGTAACCGAGATCAAGTCTTCATCAACGATTGGCTTCGATGACGCTGTACGTACCGGCATCCAGCGTGCCAACGAGACCCTCGAAAACGTCAAAGGTGCATGGATCGCGGATCAGGAAGTCGTCGTCAGTGACGGGGAAGTTACCGAGTATAGGGTCCTCATGAAGGTCACGTTCGTCCTGAGGTAGGCCCGCGCAGACCCTCCACCCGCCCCTGCCCGGAGGTCAGACTGGCAATCTGGCCTTCGAGTCTAGGGAACGCGCTCTGGGGAATCTGAGTGGCGACCTCGACCTCGGACTCGTAGCGTTCCTCCCGACCCCTCGCCCCAAGCTCCTCAAGGAGTCGAAACAAAGAGTCCGACGAAGAAAAAGGAACACGTATGCGCACGGACACGAGGGCGACCCTCTTCTCCGTCCGGAGCGTCTCGATAGCCTTGGCGGCGCTACCCGAGTAGGCGCGACCAAGCCCCCCCTTTCCCAGCTTCGCCCCCCCGAAGTACCGAGTCACGACAGCCACGATCTCGCCGACTCCTGAGTGAAGGAGCACGTTGAGGATTGGCCGGCCCGCGGTGCCGCGTGGCTCCCCGGCATCGCTCAATCCGACTTGAGTTGTGCTTCCGGGCGGCCCAGCTACGAAAGCCCAACAGTGGTGGGTCGCGTCTGCCAGCTCGGTCCTCACCGAGCCAACGAAGGCCCTGGCTGCATCAGCATCGGGAGCCTGGCCGATCGACGCTATGAAACGGCTTCGCCTGACCGTTTCTTCGGCCCTGTGGACCCCCCTCGCTGGGATACGGTACGCGTCGGCGTCTGGAGGATCAGGATGAAGGCGAGTCGTCAGTTGGCTCCAGCCACGCTGGGGCCCGCACCCATCGGATCACTTCTCCAAAAGCCAATCCCACCGGGCTGGTGCTGGAGCTCGACCGATCCAACTCGTTCGAGGGCGTCAAGATCGAACACATCCAAGGTCCCTCGAACCGAACCCAGCGCCTCATTCGTGACAAACGCGTACCGGCCGTCCGGGCTGATCACGACCCCGTGCGTAAAGGTCTGACTGGTCGGTAGCTCGATCAGTTCCTCACCCGATGGCAGATCGAACACGGCGATGCCCTGCCCCCCTCTGAGGGTTGCGATCAGACGAAGGCCATCGGGAGAAATCGCCATGTTATAGGGCCCTGGTCCGGTCTCGAACCGTCGGATCACCCGCCAGTCGTTCACGTCTACTTCGAGCACCTGGGATGCGGCGTTGCAGGCCACATAGATGAGACGATCGGCGCTCGTGCCAGCTCCGGGCGTGACCCAGGTGGGCGAACAGTTGGTGCCAATGGGGTCAGATCCGGCTGGCGCATTTGCGTTGCCGGGGGCGATCAAACCCTCCTCCCCAGGATGGACAGACAATCGATTCTCAACCTGGTAGGACGAGAGGCTGACCTCCACCACCTGATCAGAACGCACGCAAGCGGAGTAGTGCCGAGCTCCGGAAGCGCTCACTCGACTCCCATGCGGCGTTACGCACGTCGCGATGCGTGAGAGCTCGGTCAATTCCCCGGCGTAGACGACCGAAAGGTCGGAGGGGACTGGATCGCCATGCAGGTTGAAGTTCGCAACCAGAAGGAGCTGTCCATCAGGAGTGATCCCGACTGTCGACGGGAAGCGCCCGAGTGTTGTGCGGGCCACGAGCGTGTCGGGTCCCGCATGGAACTTCCAGAGCCAACCGTCAGGGGTGCCGTGAGCAACAGTCACATACAGAAAATCACCGTCCGGTGACACTGCGATCCCGTGGGGACCATCCGTGTCCGCGGGCATGATCCCCACCCGGATCTCCCGCTCAATCCGAGCTCCGTTGTCGCGGTCGAAAACGACGCGACTCACTACGTCGGAGGACTCGTTAGCCACGTAGATCCGGTACTCACGCGGTGTCTCTGCAGCGGGACTCACGGCTCCGCCGCTCGATCCCACGGTCGGGACGCATCCCCCCAGGAAGAACCCACCGATCGTCGCTGTTGCGGCTAGTAACTTCACGCCGCCCGCAGCCGTCATGGGAATAGGGGACCACCATCCGGCGGCTCGAGGCGCACGACCCATAACCCCGAATGCATGTCGGACACGAAGATGTTGCCGAGGTAGGGTTGCGGTCCCCATGCGGTCGGATCGTTCGCCGGCTCCCCCTGGGGATGCCCCGTTGAGAACCAGGCGATCTCCCGCCCCTGCCCGTAGAGATCACCACGCAGCTCGCCCGAGATGTCCACCACCCTCAGTCCAGCCTGATAGTAGGCGATGTAGAGGCGGTCATCCTCAACCCAAATGTTGTGCGCCCCCGCCTCGGGGACCTCGTACCTTCCGACCTCTATCGGATTCTCGGGATCGTCGATCGAAATAATGTGGATGAATCCACGAGATACGC
Organism: Longimicrobiales bacterium; assembly: GCA_965215925.1. Classification (GTDB taxonomy): domain Bacteria; phylum Gemmatimonadota; class Gemmatimonadetes; order Longimicrobiales; family Gaopeijiaceae; genus JAAXGI01. Next base: position 2,029,652 of record CBDCEQ010000003.1, read on the forward strand.
GCTCTCCCATCGTGGTCCTGGGCGTACAGTCCTCACAGTCGAAGATCTCGTCGCCTACGAATAAATAGGAGTGTCCGTCAGAGTTCTGGTATGGGAAGGCGACATGCGTGCTCCCCTCGGGATAGGCAAGGGACGAGATAACCACGGGCGCAGTCGGCGTTCCGCCCCACCTCCCATCCCCTACGTCCACGAGGAAGACTCCGTCGCCCCAATACGACACGTAGCCGATTCCATCGACCACCCAGATGTCGTGGAGATACTTTCCGGGATTCTCGATACCCCACCGACCCACTTCGACGGGCTGAGCCGGGTCCGAAATATCAATGATGTGAACATCAAGGGTCCCGTCATGAATCGCGTAGACGAGGTCCTCCACGATGAAGGTGTTGTGGACCCCTCCGGTAAGGTTCTCGGTGTATGTCGAAATCACTTCCGGATGTGCCGGATCCACGAGATCTAGGATGACGATTCCATTCTGCCGGTCCGACGCTCCTTCTCGCGTGATCACCGCAAGCGTGGCTTCGTCATTCACTTTCACATCGTTTACGACGCGGGCGTCGACAACCACCGAGTCTGTCAGGAGTGGGCTTCCGGGCTCCGTGACATCCCACGCGTACATTTTTTGTCCCCCGTCGTGGGTTCCGACATACGCGTAGTCGCGCCCGTCGAGCCCACGGAATACCCAAAGGTCCGAACTGGGCGCGTGAGACACCAAGCCCACGCCGATCTGTACAGGATTCTGCTCGACGTCCCGGCCGCGTACTTCCACGATTGCGTCAGCTGAGATGTTCCCCGCGCTCGCCACGACACGATAGTTCCCGGTCTGCTCCGCCACGAAGGCACCGTCCTCGTAGGCGGAGGCTCCCAGCGCACTTCGCGTTCCTTCCCCGCCCACGGCGTAGGTCAGGGCGATATCTGTGACCGGTGTACCGCCTGCATCTCGCGGCAATGCCTCGAACCGGACCACGTCTCCCGTTCGTACAGCAGCAGTCTCCGGAGAAAGGTCGATCGATCGGACTGGATTCTCACGCACCTCGACGACATGCACGGTTTCAACCCCTTCCGCCGACGCCACGATAGCCGCACTCCCTGGACCGTGGCCTCGGACGAAGCCGCCATCGCTCACGGACGCGATCTCGGGGTTGCGACTACTCCAAGCGACCTCCACCCGGGTGCGAAGTCCGCCGGCTTCTGTGCGCGCAGCCACCGTGAACGGAACGGCAGTCCCTGTATAGATGGCCAGCTCAGGCGGGAGCACTTCGATCGAAGCCACGGGCTCACCCAACACAACGATGGGAATCGAAAAGATCTTCGGTTCCGGAAGGCCGGCAGCATTCGGAGCCATCACGGCAAGGATGAGCTCGGCGTCACCTTCCTGCAGGCCGGTTATATCACCCTCCGGCGTCATAGTTGCCACAGCCCCGCTGAGCGGTGCGCCCATTAACGGAACGCCCTCGACGGGAGCCCCATCCCCGTCGATCGGGGTCGGCTGGAGGTCTCGCATGCTAATCGAGTCCCCCACCGTGAGGGTGATCGGCTCCTGCGTAACACGGATGTCCTGGACCCTCGCGCCAGCCTGAAGCTCTGGGGTCAGCTCAGGCGCCGGCGGCGCTTCTTCCGCGACCGGGGCTGCAGGTTCTGGGGTGGGCTCGGGAGCCGGAGCCGACGAGGGTTCCCCCCCGGAGGCGCACCCCATGGCAAGCACGAGTGCGACCCAAGCGGTGAGACCCTGCATCCATAGAACTCGTCTTTCAATCGTCATCTTCAGCCGATCCGTTTCCGTGCCATTCGTCATCCTCGTCTTCTTCGCTCCAGTCTTCGTCCTCTTCGTCCTCCTCATCCTCCTCCTCACCCCAATCCTCGTCGTCCCAGTCCTCGTCGTCCAGCTCATCGTCCTCTTCCAGCACCGACACGCCAATATCAGGGCCGAGCTCTCTGGGAAGCCAGACCCAAGGGTACGGCATTGAAAACACCTCCGGTGATCCGGTCTGGTGAGGGCTCGTGGGGTGCCGACGCCCTACGCCTGCAGACTCGGGGCAATACTAGAAAGGGGATGAGGAAAGTCAAGCGAACGGGAAACGCGTCTTTTTACGGCCGGGAAGCTCCACTTCGGGAACGCCGTGCCCTCTCTGGGGCTACCGGAAGAATGCTTCTCGAGACCGACGCTTTCTCGCATGAGGGGCCATGATTCGGCGGGTATCTTTAGCGACCGGACTTAGCATCCTCGGAGTGACGCTTGGGTGTGAACTCCCCCCCGCTCACGGCGACGCAAACGCCCTCATCGTAGGTGCCTCTCCAGAGCTTTGGACGCAGGTGCAGGAGGTATTCTTGCAGGCGATGGAGCCTACGATCCAGACGGTCAGGAACGAGCGACCCTTCCGTATCACGCATCAGGATCCGACCGATCTCAGGGACTGGGGCCTCCTCAACCAATTCCGCCAGGTCCTGGTACTTGGCGTCGAGGGTGAAGCCTGGATCGATGAAGCCTTGGCCGTTGTTGAGGGTCCCGTGGCCCCGGCACCGACGGTCCTCCAGATGCTCAACGTGTGGTCGCGAGGCCAGCAGGTTTCGGTGCTCCTCCTGCCCCGAACGGGCCAGGTTGAGGCGGTGCGCCAGTTGGCCGAGGAACTCCACGGTATTCTCGACGAACAGTTTCGCTCCTACGCGGTCAATCGGATGTTCATCTCCGGCGAAGACCTGGTGCTCGAGGATTCGCTCGCCGCGAATGTCGGGTTCTCGCTGCTGCTTCCCATCGTGTACCAGTACTCGGAGCGCAATTCTGTCTTCCGGTTTCGGAATGACAATCCCAGCCCCGCCGAGCTGATCCGGGAGGTTTCGATAAGCTGGCAGTCCCCCATTCCAGAGGCTGAACTCACCGCTGAGGACTTGAGGGGCTGGCGAGATCAGTTCTCCGAGCGGTACTACAACGACCCGCAGGTGGTCGATACCTTCATCGTTTCCTACGGGAGCGTTGATTTAGAGGGTCGCTCCGGGGTGGAGTATCAGGCTGCGTGGGTGAATGCGCCGGGCGGCTGGCCGGCAGGGGGACCCTTCATCACTCGGACGATCCCATGTCGCGGGCAAGACCGACTGTACTACGCAGATGCTTGGCTGTATGCGCCGAACCGGGATAAGTACGAATACATGATTCAGCTCCAGACCATTCTCGATTCTTTCCGCTGTCACTGAGTCCCAAGCGTGTCCTTCGTCCATCTGCACACCCACTCGGAATACTCACTCCTCGACGGAGCGAATCGACTCGACGATCTGGTGACTCGAGCGTTGCACTTCGAGATGCCGGCTTTGGCGCTCACCGACCACGGCTGCCTATTCGGGGCTTGGGAATTTCGGAAGACCGCCGAGCGCAACGGGCTGAAACCGATCATCGGGATGGAAGCGTACGTGGCGCCCGGCGACCGCAGGGACCGGAGCCATGGGAGCTCAGGGCGACCGCACTATTACCACCTCGTATTGGTTGCGCGGGACCGCCAAGGATACCGGAACCTGGTAAAGCTGTCGTCCCTCGGATACACGGAGGGCTTCTACCACCGACCCCGGGTCGACCGGGAGCTTCTTGAGCGTCACTCGGAGGGGCTGATCGCGTCGTCCGCCTGTCTTGCCGGAGAGGTTGCACGGCACCTGACGAACGATGAGAAGGAAGCCGCGCGGGAAACGGCCGCCTGGTACGCCGAGGTATTCAAAGACCGCTATTACCTGGAGGTCCAAGCACACGAGACCGAAGGACAAGCCGACCTCAACCGCAAGATCTTCGAGTTGTCGGAGAATATTGGAGTGCCGGTGATCGGTACGAACGATGCGCACTTCCTCGAGGCCGGGGACCACGAGGCGCATGACACGCTACTCTGCATTGGGCTTCGGAAAGACAAGTCGGACCCGGGCCGGATGCGTTATGACGGAGGACTTTATTTCAAGAGCCCCGATGAGATGCGGGCTGCCTTCCCCGGACACCCCGAAGTCGTTGAGAACACCCTCAAGATTGCTGATCAAGTAGAGGTCAACTTCGAAAAAAAGTACCACGTTCCCGAGTTTCCCTTGCCAGAGAGCCACTCTGACGAGGGTGAGTATCTGGTGCACTTGGCGACGCTGGGCGCCGTCGAGAGGTACGGTGAACCGCTATCAGATCAAGTTCGCGAGCGGCTCGACTACGAGCTCGAGGTCATTCTCGAGACCGGATACTCAGGATACTTCCTCATTACTTGGGACTTCATCCGGTGGGCCCGCGAAAACGGGATCCCTGTCGGCCCCGGCAGAGGCTCCGCCGCAGGATCGCTCGTAAGCTACGCCTTGGGAATCACGAATCTGGATCCTTTGCGTTTCGACCTTCTCTTCGAGCGGTTCCTGAATCCGAGCCGCGTGTCGATGCCGGATATCGATATCGATTTCTGCTTCGAGAATCGTGGCCGCGTGATCGACTACGTCCGGCAGAAATACGGACAGGATGCGGTCGGACAAATCATCACATTCGGGACGATGAAATCCCGTGCGGTGATCCGGGACGTTGGGAGAGTTCTGGGCTTCGAACCCTCGGAGACCGATAGGATCGCGAAGATAATCCCGAATCAGCCCGGTCAGAGCTTCACGGTCAAGGAAGCCATTGAGAAGCTGCCAGAGGTGAAGCAGCTCTACCAGCAGGACGAGCGACACCAGAAGCTCTTCGATTATTCCCAGACCCTCGAGGGCCTGTCGCGGCACGCTTCGGTTCATGCGGCGGGTGTCGTTATCGCGCCGGGCCCACTTGACGACTACGTGCCCCTTTGCGTCCAGCAAACCCGCGGCGGAAGCTCGAATGGCGATTCCGGCACCGTAGTCGTAACGCAGTATGACATGAACTGCCTCGAAGACGTGGGGATGCTCAAGATGGACTTCTTGGGCCTGAAGACCCTGACCGTGATCCACGACGCTACGGAGGCGGTCAAGCTCAGGGAGGGTGGACTCAGGCACCCCAAATCCGGTCAGGTCTTCGACGATCTGAACGATGTTCCACTCGACGATCCCGATGTCTACGATATGCTCGCCCGCGGTGGGACGGCCGGAGTGTTCCAGTTCGAATCGAAGCTCGCATCCGACAAGCTCAGATCGATGCGATGTGACCGATTCGAGGACCTTGTGGCCACGAACGCATTGATCCGGCCGGGTCCGCTGGATTCAGGGATGACGGACGTGTACATCCGCCGGAAGCTCGGAGAAGAAGAGGTGAGCTACGTGCACCCCGAGCTGGAGAAGACGCTCTCCACTACATACGGGGTCATCGTTTATCAGGAACAGGTCATGCGGATCGCGAATCTGCTGGCTGGTTTCTCGCTCAGCGAAGCGGATGTGCTCCGAAAAGCGGTTGGCAAGAAGAACGCCGAGCTGATTCGTGAGGAACTCGGAAAGTTTGTGGAACGGGCGGTTGAGAGGGGTGTTGACCGCAGCGCGGCCGCACTTTTGGCCGAGCAGATCGAGACCTTCGGCCGCTACGGGTTCAACCGCAGTCACAGCGCGGCATACTCCCTTCTCGCCTATCAAACGGCCTGGCTTAAGGTTCACTATCCGGCGGAGTTCATGGCGGCACTGCTGTCCTCTGTCCTCGATAAGACCGATGACGTAGTGACCTACACCGCGGAGTGCCGCGACCTCCCCCGATACCTTCCTGGCCTGGAGAACGGCCTGGAGGTCCTCCCCCCCGACGTTAACGAATCGGGCTGGAAGTTCACGGTGACGGACGGTCGGCAGATCCGTTTTGGGCTGGGAGCGGTCCGGGGAGTCGGAGCGGGTGCCGTAGAGTCTGTTCTCGAGGGGCGGGCAACCGCTGGCCCATTTTCCAGCCTGTTCGACTTCCTCGATCGCATCGATCTTCGCTCTCTCAACAAGCGAGCATGTGAGGCGCTGATTGCATCTGGAGCACTGGATTCGTTTGGCCACCGCGCACAGCTCTTGGCGGGGCTGAGCGTCGCCTACGGTGAGATCCAAGCGCGGTTGGCGGAAGAGGCGGTGGGCCAGGCCTCGTTGTTCGAGGTCGTTAGCGCTGAGGAAGACCGATCGGCACCGGTGCTGCCTGACATCCCCGTATGGCCGGAGGCGGATCGATTGGCGAGGGAAAAGGAGGCGGTCGGCTTTTTTATTTCGGGTCACCCGCTAGATCGTTTTCGTGATCTGGCCCGCGCCTACGAGCCGCTCAATGCGAGGAGCCTCGCCGAGTTCGTGGGCGAGGATATCGAACTCCCGTGCGTGGTGACCCAGGTTACAAAACAATTCCTGAAGAAGGATAGCTCCGAGTGGGGCCGGGTCACTGTGGAGGACTTCAGCGGCACCGCCTCGGTGCTCGCTTTCGGAGAGGCGTGGAAGCAGGCACGGGAGATCCTTCAACAGGATGCCGTGGTCCTCCTTCGCGGCACTGTGTCGAACCGCGAACGAGATGAGGAAGACCCTCCGATCTTCTTGGATGAGGCTGAACCCCTCGACGGAGTCGCCGAAAGCGGTCGGGTCGCAGTCACGATCGATCTTCCCGAGGGCACGGACAACCCGGAGGGTCTGTTCGGGCGCGCCCGCGAGTTCCTGTCGGCGCACCCAGGTCGCGCTCCTGTGGAGGTGCGTCTCCCGAATGGCTCCGACTCGTCTCCACGATTGCGATCTAAGAGCCTCACTGTGAACCCCGATGCGGAGGCCCTCACTGGCCTACGTAAGATCTTCGGCGCGGCGCGCGTCAATTTAGTGCGGGCCATACGTTGACCCCCGCTGAACATGAACGGGAGGTGGCCGTGCTTGGGGGCGGCTGCTTCTGGTGCCTCGAGGCCGTTTTCCAAAATCTGAGGGGGGTTGATTCAGTTACATCGGGATATGCCGGAGGAGACCACGTCGACCCGACGTACCGGCTGGTTTGCGGTGGTTCGACCGGCCACGCCGAGGTAGTCCGCGTCGTCTTCGACCCCGGTGTGATCTCCTTCCGTGACCTCCTAGAAGTCTTCTTTACGATCCACGATCCCACGACGCACAACCGTCAGGGGGCGGATGTGGGCTCGCAGTATCGATCGATCGTCTTGTACACCGATTCCGATCAGCAGCGAATCGCTGAAGAGCTGCTTCGCGAGCTCGATGCAGAGGGCCGATGGTCAGCGTCGATCGTGACAGACGTCGCGCTCTTGGAAGAATTCTATCCAGCCGAACCGGAGCATGACGACTACTACCTCCGGAACAGCCAACGACCGTACTGTCAGGCCGTGATCTCACCAAAGCTGGCGAAGGCGCGCAGTCGCCTCGAGCGCCTCTTCGGCTAGATGAACGACAACCGCAACCCACTCCTCGACCTTTCCGGGCGAATCCCTTTTCATCAGGTGCGGGCCGAGCACGTGGTCCCTGGGATCCGCGGTCTTCTCGAGAAAACTCGCTCGGCGGTGGATACGCTCTCAGAGCAGACGGGGCCCGCCACCTGGGATTCGGTCCTCGCTCCGCTCGATGTCCTTACAGAGCGGGTTGAGAGAGCTGTGAAGCCCGTGCAGCACATGTTGGCGGTGGCGGAAACACCTGAGCTGAGAGAAGCATGGGCCGAAATTCTCCCTGAGCTATCGAAGTTTTGGTCGTGGATCGAGCTGCACGAGGGTCTCTGGAAGCGACTCAAGGAACTCAAAGAGAGCCCGGACACCGCGCGGCTTGATGGGCTTCGAAGCCGGCACCTCGAGCGCACGATTCGGGATTTCAAGCGGGCCGGCGCTGACCTCTCGCAACCGGACGGGGAACGCCTGGAGGCAATCGACCTGGAGCTGGCCCAGCTCGGGCAGAAGTTCTCTGAGAATGTTCTGGATGCGACCGCAGCCTTTTCGCGCGTCATTGCTGATGAGGACCGACTCCAGGGTGTGCCCGAGGATTCGAAAAGACGTTTCCGTCGGAAGGCTTCTGAAGGTGGCGACGAGGGCTGGCTGCTCACATTGGACCAACCCTCATACGAAGCCGTCATCAAGTATGCGGAGGATCGGGACCTGCGGGCCGAGATTCACAGCGGATATCACACGCGTGGAACAGAGAAACCTACCGACAATCGGTCTTTGATCCCGCGAATACTCGAACTCCGGCAGGAGAAGGCACGCCTCCTCGGATACGCGGACTTTCCGGACTATCGGCTCGTGGAACAGATGGCCGGCTCCGGTCTTCAGGCCCGGGAGTTCGCTGCTGAGATGACGGGGCGAACTCGGCCGTATTGGAAGAGTGATTTAGAGGAGCTCGAGGGATACGCTGTCACCCTTGGGATCGACCCTCTCGCGCCATGGGACGTGCCGTTCCTCGTCGAACGCCTTCGTCGGGAACAGTTCGACCTGGATGACGAGGAGCTCCGACAGTACTTCCCCTTAGCTTCAGTCCAGGACGGACTATTCAAGATCACAGAGCGGCTCTTTGGCCTTAAGGTGAGCGAGAAAAGTGTAGAGGAGATTTGGCACGAGGACGTTCGGTACTTCGAGCTCCGTGATTCGAACGACACTCTGCTCGGAGGCTTCTACACCGACCTTTTTCCAAGACCTCAGAAACGGCAGGGGGCTTGGATGAACGACTTCATCTACGGCGGCCCAAAGCCAGATGGTACGTTCGCTCCGCATCTGGGTGTGATTTGCGCAAATTTCCCTCCTCCGGACGACGACCGTCCCGCGCTTCTTACGCATCGCGACGTTGAAACCCTTTTTCACGAGTTCGGCCATCTACTACATCACCTGACCTCTCGAGTCCCGATCGCTCGCCGCGGAGGCTTGCACGTAGCGTGGGATTGGGTCGAACTCCCCTCGCAGCTTCTTCAGAATTGGGCCTGGGAGAGAGGGTCGCTCGACCTCTTTGCCACTCATTGGGAAACAGACGAACCACTTCCGGATGAGCTTTCCGAGCGAATGCTGAGGGCTCGGCAGTTCATGGGGGGGTGGCGCCAGATGAGACAGCTCGGATTCACGACCCTCGATCTCGCCCTTCACACAGAATATGATGCAGGGCGTGACGGCGACGCCGTGAACTGGGTTTCTGACCTCCTCGAGTCCTTCACTCCCAGCCGAACTTTTGCGGAGACCCACCCACTCCCCTCGTTCCTCCACATCTTTTCAGGCGGATATGCAGCTTCGTATTACTCTTACCTTTGGTCCGAGGTCTTGGAAGCGGACATGTTCACACGGTTCCGTGACGCAGGCGTGTTCGACGCGGAAGTAGGACAGGAATACCTTGATACCATCCTCTCAGCCGGGGACCGAGCCGACCCCCAGCTTCTATTCCGGACCTTCATGGGTCGTGACCCCGACCCGGAAGCACTACTAACGCGCAACCTTGGGGCCGCGTAATCGCGCCGGTTGAAGCTCAGCCGGAGTACCGATGCAGGGCCCTTGCACTCTACCGAACCAGCCGTGTAGGCAAAGGTGTCGGCCGCATCAGTTTGAAGATCGGGAAGATCGGCGCTTCAGCGAGACCCGCCTTGAAGTCTTCCACCGCGTTCTTCGGCAACCAAGGGTCCATCCGGTTCCAGTAAACAACTCCGTCTCGCGTTTCCGGCTCCAGAAGGTGCGCCGCAACCCGTCCCTGCATCTGGCCGGTCCGAACCAAGTAGGTCCCCTCCGGAAGCGATACCTCTTGGGTCAAGGTCTCCGCTACATCGAGCTTTGTGGCTGCGTCGTGGTTGTAGACTGTCTCGTAGGCAATATCCCCAATCGTGTAAACGGAGACGACCGTCCGTACAGGTTCCTGGAGCTCCTCGACTTGAACGCGGTGGCGACGCAGCAGCTCAACAGCGTCCTCGGCATCGGGCGGCAGGAGATACGCCCACGGCCGCAGTCGGGTGAGCGTAGCCACAGGGCGTTTCATCAGAGAATCGCTCTGGATTTCGATGATCTCGCGGTCGTCCTCAGGTCCCCTGAAAATAAGGTAGGTTACGGGTTCCTCCTCAGGAGCGTACTCGACATCGATCGGGACCGTCCCCTGAGCGGCGTTCCCCATTTCGACTGTCTCTCTACGCGCAGTCGAGACTGTTTCAAGCAGCAGATCCGAATTGTCGCGAGCCCACTCAACAACAGTCTCGTAGGCCAGGTAACCCGCCCTAACCCCATCGGCCAATGACTGGCCCCACGGCGACTCGAAGAGAATCCCTACCATGTTCGAGAACCCCCCGTAGTTTCTCCCAATGCGTGGATCGAACCCCCCCACGTCCCACCGGTTTTCGTTCCCACGTTCGTAGTACCACGCACGGAAGCCTTCACCGGCCAGCTTCTCATCTATGGCCGGGAAGATCAGTTCGTCACAGAGCTCAGTAATCCTGGGATCTGGTGCAGGGTGGGATGGGCACTGATAGTTGAGGTTGTAGGGGAAGGATCCACCGTTATGCCCATCTACGAAGAGGTGCGGCGCCCAGGGGAGTAGGATGTTCTGAGTGTACGCCTGGATCTCCGGTTGCTCGAGTTTCATGTAGTCGCGGTTCAGATCCAGCCCCCACAGATTCCCCCTCGTCGATTCCGGCTGAGCTGTGAAACCGTCGGGGTTGATGAAGGGCACGATGAGCACGGTCAACTGATCCAATGCCTGGTTCATCGTCGTCCCCGGGGTTGCGAATTCCCGAAGGAGGATCAATACCGACTCTCTCATCGTAGGCTCGTTCCCATGGACTTGCGCGGCCAATACCAGAATAGGCTTCCCGAGCGCCCACGCCTCCCACGGTTGAGTCACGGAAGGCCGCGAGAACACTGCAAAAGGAAGCTCCCTTTGCTGATGGGTTTCCCCAAAGATCCCAAGACGCATCTCTGTGCTCGAAGCCTGGATCTGGCCCAGGTAGGTCATCATACTGTCATAGGGAGTGTATTCGGTGAATCCCGACAGCTCCGAAGTTGTCCTGAACTCTTGCTGCGAGCCACCCGCGTTCGGGAGGCCGACCTGAAACGCGCCGAGCCATAGACACAGTCGAAGCCTTCGAAGGACCCTGTTGTTCATCCTTTTCTCCTTGTTCCTTCATGCGCGTCCGGCTGTCGGCCAGGTCCGACGCGACCGAGGAAAGATTTTAAGCAGAAGCCACCGATCGACCCTTTGCAAGTAGTCACCCGTTTTCTTGAGGGCGGCCTCGCGTCAGCCGCGGCACCGGACGAGCGGAGTGACTTGGGCCTACTACTAGGGTAGATTGAAGGGGTTCGAAAGGCGACGACACTGCGCGGACGCACGGATGCCCCAGGGATCCCCCACTACCTCGGCTCAACGCATCCTCCTTGTGGAGGACGACCTAGACCAAGCTCACCTAGTAAAATGCCTTCTAGAGGATGCCGGGCGATACGCTGTGACGCTCGCCCAGGACGGGATTCGCGGCATTCAGTTGGCTACCGATCACCGATGGGATCTGGTGATCACCGACCTGAATCTCCCAGGACTAGACGGAATCGCCGTGCTCGAAGCGAGCAGGGGAAAGCACCCCGAGACGCCCGTGCTCGCGGTCACTGGGTATACGGGTCCGGAGTACGCAGACCAGGCTCTCCATAAGGGTGCCGCTCACGTTCTCATCAAGCCGCTGCAACCGGACGAGCTGCGAGCCAGGGTCGACTCTCTGATCGACGCCCTAGCGGATATTGATGGCCATCCATCGAGGGAAGAACCCGATGGTACTGAGCCGGCCACCCGCGCGCCAAGCAGAATTATGGCGGTAAGTGTTCGGCCAGGAGATGCAGAAGCCGGCTGTGGAGCGGCGCTAATCAGGCACCGCGTGAAGGGTGATCGGGTCATCCTTCTTACGCTAACCCATGGCGCCGCCGGTGACGACGGCGAGCGGCGAAGTGAAGAAGCCAAGGTAGCCGGACGTTCGATGGGGATCCGATTCTTCGTGGGGAATGCGGGGAGCGGGGACGACAGCCTGGCGGTTGACCTCCGTCGGCTGTTGGCAGGAGCGATTAACGAGGTCCGCCCGGACCTCTTGTACCTCCCGACGACCCAACATTCAGATCCCGCGTTCCAGATCGTCAACGAAACGGCACTTGAGGAAGGGCAGAAGATAGGCACGATCTTCGCGTATGATCCGGGGGATGCGTCCCCGGAGTTTAGACCGGGCGTCTTTGTGCCCATCGGAACGACGCTCCAGGACAAGCTCGAGGTTCTGCGGACCTTCGATCCGCGTGACGGCGCGCATCTCGCCCTCGATCACGCGCGTACAGGCGCCAGCTTTTGGGCTCGATACGCAGGGGGACAGCCTGCAGAGCCCATGGAGCTCATTCGGGGGAGTATCCCGAACGGAATGGTGGAACCGTGACTCGTCAGACCGGGCTCGCCTAACTTCACCCTCTCTCCTACATCCGCGTGTAACTTCGAGCGGCGGCTGCAACCTGTTCCCATTCGCCGCGCCGCTGTTACAATGACCCGTCCATCGCTCGTCGCCGCATCCAGCGGAATCCGGCATCCGTCCCTTGGTTCGGGAGGCTCCTTGGCAGGCACACCCCATCTCGAATTCGAGCGGGATATGGTGGAGATTCAGGATCAGATCGAGCGGTTGCTCGAGCTGGCGGAGAACAAGGGCATCGACGTCTCGGGTGAGCTGCGCGAGTTAAGGGCCAAATTGGCGCGGCTGCAGGAGGACACATTCCAGAATCTGTCGGCGCTGGAGCAGGTGCAGGTCGCCCGCCATCCTCGGCGTCCCTACACCCTCGATTACATAGAGCGGGCGTTGACGGACTGGATAGAGCTTCACGGTGATCGATCCTTCCGGGACGATGCCGCGATCGTGGGAGGGTGGGCTCGCCTTGATGGTAGCTCTGTGATGGTCATCGGGCATCAGAAGGGCCGAGACATGAAGGACAACCTTCATCGGAACTTCGGGATGCCCCATCCTGAAGGCTATAGGAAAGCACTCCGTCTCATGAGACTCGCTGAGAAATTCGGCCGACCGGTCGTCACGTTCATCGACACGCCCGGGGCGTATCCAGGCATCGGGGCAGAACAGCGGGGCCAGGCCGAGGCGATCGCGGTGAATCTCCGTGAGATGGCCCGGCTCCGGGTCCCGCTCATTTCCGTCGTGATCGGCGAGGGAGGCTCAGGGGGCGCGCTTGCGCTCGGTGTGACGGATCGGATTCTGGTACTCGAACACGCAATCTACTCGGTTATCTCGCCTGAGGGCTGTGCGGCAATCCTCTGGCGATCAGCCGAACACCGCGATGAGGCTGCCGAGGCCCTAAAGTTGACGGCGGGAGATCTACTTCGACTCGGGATCGCCGACGAAGTAATTCCAGAGCCACCTGGTGGGGCACATACCGATTGGGCCGCCGCTGCTGACGCAGTCCGAGCAGTGCTCGGTCGACACCTCACCGAGGTGAAGTCGATGGACGCCCAGGAGCGACGCACCCTACGGTGGAAGAAGTTTTCGGCAATCGGGTCGTGGCACGATCCTGAGAGTGCTTGAGTGCTGGACCATCAGGGGATTGGGTGATGAGTACGTTCGCTGAAATCGGGTTCAAGGGCGGCCGGAAGGACTACTTCACGACGAGCGACACATTCGTTCTCGTTGGAACGCACGTGATCGTAGAAGCGGACCGAGGAGAGGACCTCGGGGAAGTTCTGGCCCTCGGGGCAATCGCGGAGCGCAAATGCTCGGCATCCGGAGGATGCCAGACCTCTGTTCCCGAACGGAAGGTTGTCCGACTCGCGCGAGCGGAAGAGGTGAGAACGCTCGGCAGCCTCCGGACCGACGAGGAGCGGGTCAGGTCGCGCACCCGCGAAAAGGTCGCCAAGCTCTCCCTCGGAATGAAGATCACAGAGGCGGAGTGGCAGTTCGATCGGAAGAAGCTCACCATCTATTTCACGGCCGAACGCAGGGTCGACTTCCGGGAACTGGTCCGTGAGCTCGCACGTACGTTTCGGACTCGGATCGAGCTGCGCCAGATCGGGGTTCGGGATGAGTCTGCGCTTCTGGGAGGTATCGGCCGATGTGGGCGCGAACTCTGTAGCTCGACCTGGCTGCCCGAGCTCAAGCCGGTCTCGCTACAGCTCGCGAAGGACCAAGGTCTCTCCTTGAACCCCGCTCAGATCTCAGGATGCTGCGGGAGACTGATGTGTTGTCTGATGTACGAACACCAAACGTACGTCCAGGCGAGGCGGCGGTTTCCCCGTGAAGGGAAGACCCTAGGCACGTCACAGGGCCAAGAGAGAGTCGTCACGGTCGATATCTGGGGAGAGACCGTCACGCTCAGGGCCCAGGACGGTGAACGGCGGACCATAGCGCTGGAGGACCTGACATCCGAGGTACAAGGCGCCTCCCCTGCAAGGAGTGGTCAAGAATCGCGGGGAACAAACGAGACGATTGACTCGGAGAGCTAACCGTTGACCGGATCGTCCCGCCGCTACTTGACGACCCCCATCTACTACGCATCTGGCGAACCCCATATCGGCCACGCCTATACCACTTTCCTAGCGGACACTCTGGCCCGGTATTATCGGCAGTCCGGGGTCGACGTGTTCTTCCTCACCGGGACCGACGAATACGGACAGAAAATCCAGGAAGAAGCTCAAAAAAGGGGCATCGAGCCGCAGCAGCTCTGTGACGAAATGGCTGCGCGTTTCGCCGGCGCGTGGAAGGAGATGGACATCGAGTACGATCGATTCATTCGGACGACCGAGGAGGAGCACCGCGGAGTCGTCCAAGCTTTTCTCGCGCGCCTCAACGAAAAGGGCTTCATCTACGACGACATCTACAGTGGTTGGTATTGCGTTCACGACGAACGCTATTGGACGGAGAAGGATCTGACGTCCGAGGGAAACTGCCCCGACTGCGGGCGGCCTGTAAGAGAGATCGAGGAAACGAACTATTTCTTTCGGATGAGTCTCTTCCAGGATGACCTCATTAACCACATAGAAACAAACCCCGATTGGATCGTCCCTGAGATACGACGAAACGAAGTTCTAGGCTTCCTGCAACAACCCCTCGCCGACCTCTCGATCTCTAGGCCCCGATCCAGGCTGCGTTGGGGAATCCCCCTCCCCTTCGACGAGGGCCACGTGACCTACGTGTGGGTCGACGCCCTCATCAACTACCTCACCGCTTCCGGCGCGATCGACCCTGAGCGACCTCCCCGGGCCCAAGGGTTCGAAGAGGTAGATGGATCTTGGTGGCCCGCAGATCTTCACATCGTTGGGAAGGACATTCTGACTCCGCACGCAGTCTATTGGCCCACACTGCTCATGGCCGCAGGTCTCCCGATTCAGAGGAAGCTGCTCGTGCACGGCTGGTGGCTAGCCGACAAGGCCAAGATGTCCAAATCCCTTGGCAACGTGGTGGATCCGCTCGACCTGAGAGATGAGTTCGGTACTGACGCCGTGCGGTGGTATCTCATGCGCGAGATGCCGACCGGGGCCGATACTTCATACACGGGAGAGCGATTTCTCGCCCGCTACGGAGAGCTAGCCAACATCCTCGGCAATCTCGCGAGCCGGGCGAGCTCGATGGTCGCACGGTATAGCGACGGGATCGTGGGGGCTGCTGAGGGCGCGGGGCTGGACGAGCCGATCCACGCAACCCTCCATTCCTTCCATTCCGCCATGGATGTATTGAGGATCCACGATGCCCTCGAGGCCGCCATGGACTTGGCCAGGACGGCCAACGGATACGTGGAGACGCAGGAACCATGGACTCTCGCGAAGGACCCCATTCGAAGGGACGAGCTGGATGAGGTTCTCGCTACCCTCGTCCGCTCCCTCATCGTACTCTGCGCCCTTTTTCTGCCCGTCATGCCGAGAAAAATGGCTGAGCTCGCGACGGCCCTCGGGCTTGGCGGAGTACCTTCCCTACAACAAGCCGTGTCCCTGTCTCCCGCTGGATTAAAAATCGAAAAGATGGCTCCCTTGTTTCCCAGAATTGAGACGCCGGCGGCCACCGACGAACGGTAGTAAAGCATCGTCGGGCTCATGTTGACACCCCGTACGCTCCCGTCTAGCTTGCAGCGCTCCAACGGTTGAAGTAGGCCTTGCCGCCTGCCTCGCGGAGCGATGGGTAGGTGGTGGGCGGGGTTGGGCATCAGGACTCGTCACCGGAGCAAGAGTTAATGCGTAGAGGGGAGTGGACCCTCCTCCTCATCTCCGAGGACGGAGATGACCTCCTACAACGCACTTTCCGGATTCGCACCCTTCGGCTTGCCGTCGGTGCGGCGGGGTTGGCCTGCCTGGGATTTCTGTCGGCCGCCGGTCTCTTAGGATTTTTCGGCGGGGAGACGCTCCGGGGTGTCCAGTTGGAGCTGGAGAACAAAGCCCTGACTGGGGAGCTGGCGTCGATCCGAGAGAATGTGTTGCAGCTCGAAACCGATCTAGGATTCCTCGCTGACAAGGATGCCGAGATCAGGGTCCTGGCAGGACTCGACCAGATCGATGAGGAGGTCCTCCAGGTCGGTATAGGCGGCCCGGGGTGGCCGACTCTAGAGGAGAATCCGCTGTTTGCGCTTGACGAAGGTACTGCGGAGGACGCTTTCGCCGTAAGCTACGACTTGAATGCGCTCGAACGGCGCTCCCAGCTTCTCCGGGCGAGTCTGCTGGAGGCGTCCGACTCCCTAGCCGCGCACCGGGATCTTCTGGAGTCCACGCCCTCCATTTTGCCGACCAACGGTCGCTTGACCTCGGGCTTCTCGAACGCTCGTCTTCATCCCATACATAACCGCGAGCTCCCGCACGAGGGTGTCGACCTTTCCGCACCCCGAGGCACTCCGATTCTTGCGGCCGCGAACGGTCGCGTAACCAGAGCGCGCCGAAGGGCCGGGTACGGTCTCGTGGTAGAACTAGATCACGGGTATGGTTACGCCACACTCTACGGACATGCATCCCAGATTCTAGTGCGGCCAGGACAGCGAGTCGACCGGGGAGATGTGATCGCTCGGGTCGGCAACACTGGAATCGCCACCTCTCCTCACCTACACTATGAGGTCCGCGTTGGGAACCGCCCGGTCAACCCGATGAACTACGTTATATCGGGGGCGATTCCTTAGCGGACCGCGGTACTTCTCGACAACCTGCTAAGCCTCCCCGGCGCCGCGGCCTCGTGTCGGTCAGATGTGAACTGTCGATAACGGGTGGTGCGTGCGTCCGAGGTCGGGAGTCTGCCGTCCATGCTCTTCGCGGCACCCTTGCTAACCCTGCTGATACTCGCGCAGGGCTCTTCGTCGGCGACCTCGGCATTCCGTGCAGACGAGATGCTGGCGCCCCCCGGAGGGCCGGAGGTGGCCATCTTTCGCTCGGGGTCAGCGAGCGTCATATCGCTCAGACTGTCGATTCCTCTGCGCGAAGAGGGCGCAGAGGCCGGAGCGGGACAAATCATTCAGATCCAAGCCGAAGCACGGATGCGGTCCCTCGCCGACAGGATCGGTGCGCGAGCGGAGGTCCATCGAACGCCACATGGATTGGTCTACCAGATCTCGGGACCCGTGGGCGACCTTGACTTCCTCGCGTGGATCATGAGAGAGGGACTTCAGCCTCCGTCGACATCGGAATTCGAAGGGACACGACGACGGATTCGGGTCGCGAACGAGCGTCGATTGGAGACACCCCAGGGAGTGCTTGCGTCCCGTGTTCGGGCTGCATTGGCACCTGGGACTCCCTCGGTCTACGGCACCCCCGGGTCGTTGGACCGAATCGATCCAGTACGGCTTACAGCGATTTGGGATCGTAGCCATCGAAGAGAGCATGCCAAGCTCGTCGTTACCGGAGGCGCGCCGACCGAGCTGATCCTTGCGCTCGTGGCTGACCTCACAATCCCTGACGGCTCCGATAGGGAGTCGCTGGCGCCCGGTGAGGACACCGGTTCCCCAGCGACGAATCCGGAAGTTATCCGGCACTGGGTTGTGGAGGCGTATCCCGTTCTCGGTGGGGACGAGGCATCGGCAATCCTTGCGGCCCGATGGCTGGCGGAGAACGCTCGACGGAATGGCGAGGATTTCGAGGTCGGGGTCGAGGTCTGGGATGTCGGAGGAGGCCGGGCCTTGATAGTGACGGGTGCAGCGTTTCCGCGAAGCCGTCAGACCATGGAGGCTCGGCTGGCCACACTCTTCGATGACGCGATGGCGCAGATTACCGAGGACGACGTCGACCGCCTATCCGGTCAGTTACGGACAGAGATCATCATGGCCGGTAGGACACCCTGGGGCCTTGCGGAGTTGGTCGGGCAGGCTTGGGACGCGGGGAGCGGGGTCGAGGGAGTGGATTCACTCCTGTCACAGTTAGATGAGCTCAACCGCCCAGGAGTGATTGGACTCGTCGAGGCCTTGAGCCGCGGAACCCCGGTCCGTGAGGAACTGCGTCCATGAAGCCGCGAAGGCTTAGGTGGCATTCCGCCCTGATAGTGGGAACCGCTCTGATTACACTCGTGGCGATGCGGCTATCGGCGGTTGGACACCCGCACTCATCGAATGGAACGGCAAGCGTTAGAGCTCAGTACGCGGACGTAGTTCTGGATCCAGATGCCGCCGAGCGGGTGGTCGTAGTGGTCGTTCGTTTTCCGGTCGGAACCGCGCAAGACCCGGTCGATCGCGAGGGCGCGGCGTTTCTCCTCGGGAGAACCCTCGAGGGACAAGGGAACCGAACACTGCCGGGGCTTGGTGCCAGCGTACGGATCGATGTCGGTGCGGAGGAATTCCTCGTCACGATGATCTCCGACCCCCAGGGGTGGCAACAGGCAGTGAGAGAGCTGGAAGCCCTGCTCTTTCGAGACGGCGTATCCGTTGTCGACCTGGAATTCGCGCGGGCGGAGCTGCTCGAGGTTCTGGAGTTCGAGGCAGGAGCGCCGGTGAGGGCTTTCGAGCTAGAGAGAGAGAGATTTCTCCTAGGGGCCAGCCACCCCGCCGCGCGAGCGTCGCGCGGTACCCCAGCCAGTGTCGAATCGATCGAAGTGTCCGAACTCGAGGGCTTTCGCTCCCGCCACCTCCGAGCCGAAGAAGGAGTGCTTGCAGCAAGGGGTCCCGTTCGGGAAGACGAGCTCTCCCAAGCATTGTCTCATCCCGTTACGGACCTCGAGGTGGAGCGGAACGCGCGTGCGGCTCGGGCGCGTCCGATCGAGTCCAGCGAGTTCGCCCCCTCCTCGGACTCCGCTGATCCTCAGGACGAGCCTCTACTGCCGCCGGACCCTCTTCCCGCTGCCCCGCTCTTTCGACTCTACCGAACGGGCCCTTTCAGCCTCGAGATACCCTCAGGCCTGTCCGGGTCGCCAGCGTGGGCGGTAGGAGAACGCGTGCTGCTAGACAGGGAATTGACGAGCACCTGGATCTCGGTGGCATTCCCGTTTCCCGTGGGCATGCCCCAGCTCCTCTTGGACTTTCTCAGCCATCTCGTTACCGAGGATTTGACCCCTTCGCCCCCCGACCCCGGGTTATTCGCGGCACAGGTGTCTCAGATGGATATTAGAGGCGCCGCCGTGCTCGTTGTGACAGCAAGCGTCGACCCTCGGGCGACTTCTCGCTGGGAGGAACGGCTGAGCACTTCGGTGACGAAGCTGGCGGAGGCTCCGCCAGATGGAGCATTCTTCGAGCTCGCGCACCGTAGGTTCCGCGCTTCCGTCCTACTCGAATCTGCTGTCCCTGAGCATCGAGCACAGTGGCTTGCGCGACAGGTCGCGGCAGGTGGAGATCCGACCGCGGACATCGAATCCGAACTCTGGGGGCTCAGTCGACCCGTTGTAGCTGAGGCCGCAGCGCTTGCCGGACCGTCTCGCACGATACTGTTCGGTCCTCGAGACATGATGGAGCGCTAGAGGCCCAAGGGTTCGGGAGCTTGATGGACCGATGCGGCAGATGGTACTTTGTGCTGAACCTCGTTAAACAGAAACGTTTCGGAGCCAACCGATGAAGCGAACGATTATCCCTAGCATGGCCCTGCTATCCCTTTTTGTGGGCGCCTGCGGACCAGCCGAATTGATCTTGACTGCGGAGGTCGAGGTAACAGATCCGGAAACAGGTCAGCCGATCGTGCGGGCGGTGGAAGACCTCGAATTGCAGCTTCTTCCCTTCGATCGAGACCAGATCTTCGACTCTCTCATCGCGGTGGCCAGCAGCCCTGAGCCAGCGCTTCCTCCTGAATTGCAGGTGGCTCGCGACTCGATCGCCCAGGCCCAGCAAGAGTGGCGAGAATCGGAGGGCCGGTGGCTGGCGTTGAGGGAGCGACTGGAGCAGATCAACTCCGAGCTGACCCAATACAACCCGGCCGAGGCGCGATACCGCGTTCTCTTCAACGAATTCAACGAAGTCGAATCCGACTATGCATCAGCCGAATCCACGAAGGATGAAGCGTTCGCGCGGTTCGACCGGCTTCAACAGGAGGCGTTCTCGGATCTAGAGGAGTTCCGTGCAATACTAACCGCATGGGAAGAGCAGGCCTTCGCCCCCTTCGGAGAGGTGGTTGGAGCCAGACTCCAGGCTTCGAGAAGGGAGGTTCTCGCCGATACCACGGACGCGACGGGGAGGGCAGATTTCCAGACGGACCCAGGGGAATGGTGGGTCTATGGGCGGTATCCACTCGCGACCGAGGAACTCTATTGGAATATCCCGATCGCAGTTGAGCGGGGAGAACCGATCGAGGTGCCGCTGAACCGTAGCAATGCGGTGGTCCGCGACATCCTCTAACTCAGCTCGCAGATGTCCAAGCCACGCCCCGAGGAACCTCGCGCTCCTCGGGGCGTTTCTGCGTCGCCACGGCTATCCGTCCATTCGGGCGGGATCGCTCATCTGATCTTCGACACACCCGAGAAGTCCGCGAATATCCTCACTCGGAACGTCCTTTCTGACCTCGAGGGGACCCTCTCCGAGATCCGGGTGGGACAAGAAACCGGAACCATCCGCGGTGTCCTGATCCGTAGCGGTAAGCCTTCATCGTTCATCGTCGGCGCAGACATCGACGCGATCGCCGAAATCGACGGCCCAAACGAGGGCGCTGATATGGCTCGAAAGGGCCAGTCGATATTCCGGGGCCTTGAGCAGCTCTCTGTGCCCACGGTTGCAGCAGTACACGGCGTGTGCATGGGCGGCGGAACGGAGCTCGCCCTCGCATGCCGATATCGACTTGCGTCGGACGACTCGACGACTAGGCTCGGTCTTCCCGAAGTGCAGCTCGGGATTCTGCCGGCCTGGGGGGGCACGACTCGTCTTCCGCGTCTTATCGGCCTTCGAAGCGCGCTCGAACTCCTGCTATCCGGAAATGCCGTGAGTGGCCGTAAAGCTCTGCGCCTCGGCCTCGTCGATGAACTGCTCCCACATGATCTATTCGCCCAGCTCGCTGAAGCCTATCTGCGAGAAAAAGTGGGCGGTGGTGCTCCTACCCGTCCGCGTCGACGGGGGTTGGGTGCCCGTCTGCTAGAAGACACGGCGCCCGGTCGAAGGATCTTGATCTCCACTGCCCGGCGCAGGGTCATCGCACGGACCGGTGGACACTATCCGGCGCCCCTGCGGATCCTCGACGTCGTCAAATCCTCTATGGGCCGCTCCCTCGACAAGGCTCTTGAGGTAGAGGCGCTTGCCGCCGGTGAACTGATCGCGTCCCGAGTGTCCAAGAATCTCGTACACGTATTCAAGCTGAGGCAGCGAGCAAAAAAGGGGACGGGAAACAGAAGGGTCAAGCCCGTGGCCGTAAACCACCTAGGGATCGTCGGCGCTGGCACCATGGGGGGCGGGATCGCTCAGCTCGCGGCCTTCCACGGCATCCGGGTTCGCGTGAGGGACCTTCGACGAGAGGCGGTTTCGCTCGCGCTGGGCTACGCTGCGAAACTCTTCGACGGGGCGGTGGCGAAGAGACGTCTCACGAGGCAGGCAGCCGATCACGCAATCGAGTTGATTTCCGGAGGTCAGGATCACGCGGGGTTCGGGCCGAGTGATGTGGTGGTCGAGGCCGTCGTGGAAAAGATGGACGTGAAAAAGACGGTGCTACGGGAGCTCGAAGCGCAGGTGGCCGAATCCTGCATCCTCGCGACCAACACGTCGAGCCTATCGGTGGAAGAGATGGCGACGAGTCTCGCAGCGCCCGGGCGATTCGTCGGAATGCACTTCTTCAATCCGGTCCACAAGATGCCCCTCGTCGAGGTGATCCGCGGGCCACAGACGACGGATGGGGCTGTCGCCACGATCTACGCCCTGGCGATACGGATGGGGAAAATACCGGTCGTGGTTCGAGACGGCCCGGGTTTTCTCGTGAATCGGATTCTCAGTCCCTACCTGAATGAGGCCGGGTATCTGCTCGGTGAAGGAGCCTCTATCGATTCCATCGACCGGGCCGCCGAGTCATTTGGGATGCCGATGGGTCCCCTCCGACTGATCGACGAAGTGGGCATCGACGTCGCGCGTCATGCCGGAGATACACTGCATGCGGCCTTCGGAGAACGTCTAGCGCCGGCCCCTTCTCTCGTAGCTATCGGAGGCTCGGGAAGACTGGGGAAGAAGGGGGGCAGCGGTTTCTACAAGTACGACGACGGTCAAGAGCCCACGGCGGATCCAGCGGCCTACGGATTGTTGGGCTCAAATCGGACGGGGACCTCGGCTACGCCGTCGGTCGACACGACCCGAGATCGGCTCATCGTCTCCATGATCAATGAAGCGGCTCGCGCGCTTTCGGACGGGATCACCTCGTCAGCTGCCGATGTGGATCTGGCAATGATCATGGGCACCGGTTTCCCGCCCTTCCGAGGGGGCCTCCTTCGGTTCGCCGATGAGGTCCATCCTAGGACTCTCGTCGAGCGTCTCACAGCGTTCGAGGGCGCCCTCGGTGCGAGATTCTCCCCAGCCCCACTTCTTCGGCAGCTGGCGGAGGAGGACCGAGGATTCTATGAGGCCTTCTCAGCCCAGTCGCTCCGTTGAGCCTCCGCCCGATGGCAGGCAGCAGGATCGTTTTGGTCTGCAACATCAGCGTGTGATGGTGCCTTCTACGCAGCGCGACATCCATATCTACTATCATCGGCCCCCCAACCGTACCGATCGATTCGTTCACCGATTGGTTCAGGATGATCCGTGGGTGAAGATCACATTTGCCCAAGATATCAGGCTCGACCGGCCTCTCGAGATCGGGGGCGAAACCGTGCTCGAGTCCGGCGCGGACGCCGTTTGGTTCACTTTCCCCGGGGAGTGGCACGACATCGGCCGGTTCCACCTAGCCGATGGAAGATTGACGGGGATCTACGCCAATGTCCTGATTCCCTGCACGTTCGAGCCTGGGGGAGTATGGCATACGACGGATCTATTTCTCGACCTATGGATCCCGGCGCACGCAGGCAAGTGGAACGATGAGGGGCGCGCCGCCCCCGAGGTCCTAGACTCGGAAGAGCTACGGCAGGCGGAAGCCGCGGGATGGGTGGGACCCGAGTTGGCCGCGAGGGCTCGTACGGAAAGTGAGCGGTTGGACACCGCAGCTAGGATCGGCGCCTGGCCCCCCCGGTCAGTGCACGAGTGGACACGAGAAAGGACTTTGTCTCGCCTTGCCGAGATCGATCTCTCGATGGACTAGCGTCTTCTACGACGCCTCGACGATCTGTGCGGAACAGAGCCGGCCCAAGTCGATATGGATTCGTTTCAGAACGGCAGGTTCCTCTCGGAGAACATCGATCAGTCGGTCGTACGTCGCTAGCAGTCCCTCTTCAACGCTGATCTCCTCATAGTGGTACGCTCCGTCATCAACGAATAGAAGTCGGACCGTAACCTCTGACGCCCGGGTCACTCCCCCGCGCCCTCCTCGGCAACCGTCGGTTGTTCCGTCCCCGCCAGCGCCTCTTCCAGAATCGGGCGCAGGTTCGTCGACCAATTGTCGACCCAGGTGGCTCGGCCGTCACCCGCATCCAGCATCACGGTCGGAGTGGACTGGACTCCAAGCTGTACTCCCATGAGCTGATTCGCTGTTACGACGTCAGCGTGCCGATCGCTCCGCAAGCAACTCTGGAACGTGGATCGATCCAGTCCAAGGTCCTGGGCGAACCCGACGAAATCCCCAACTGGATCAGCTTCGAACGACCAGGATATCTGTTCCTGAAACAGTCTGTCATGATACTCCCAATATCCGTCTTGATCGCCGGCACAGCGTGCGGCTCGGGCAGCGAGGAAAGCGTTGGGATGGGCGGCCTCGAGGGGGAAGTCGTAGAAGACGAACTGAACGCGCCCCGGTTCAACGTAGGACAGGTCCAGGATCGGCTTGGCCTGGCGGAAGAAGTTCTGGCATGCTGGGCACTGGTAGTCCCCGAACTCCATGATCGTCACTTGGGCATCCGGATTGCCCCTCCGCACGCCTTGGGCCAGTTCGATCAATTCCTGAGGGGAATCGTACTCGATTTCGACCATCGATCTCACAGTGTCGTCCACGATGGCCGAGAAGAGATTCCATCCGACGATCGCGGCGGCCAGCACCCCCGCGCCACCGAGAATCCAGCCCAGGCGACTCGACGAACCGTCGGTCCGGCTACTCCTTCGCTCTTCCCGTCTCTTCTCCGCTCGACTGGTCACTCGAAAGTCTCCCTCGTTGATTGATCACTATGGGCTCTCCGCCGACCCGAGATTAGCTCAAGATCGCCGTGAGCGCTTGATCCGTCTCTTCTAAGCTCTCCAGAACGATGTCTGCCTCGGTCTCCCTGAGCGCCTCGAACCCAAATCGTCCGGTGGCTACTGCTACAGTGCGTGTCCCGTGGGAGCGACCGCAATCCACGTCCCGGGGAGTGTCGCCCACCACGACCACCTCTTCGGCCGGGAATCGAGTTCCCCAGTGCCGCTCCGCCCGCCGGATGGCGATGGCCGGCAGTTCGTTTCGAGCCTCATGGTCTGAACCGAACGCCCCAACGGTCAGCCACTGACCCAGCCCCGCCGATCCGAGCTTCAACCGCGCCCCTTCGATCACATTCCCCGTCAGAAGGCCCTGAGCAACCGTTCCCGCGGCCGCTATTCTCGAAAGAAGCCCTTCCACTCCCGGCAACGGCCGTGTCGGACACGAGGGGAGACGGGCCTTCATTTCTGCGAGGTAGCATTCCCACACTTCTGGAAGGCCCCGGGCAATTTCGCCGGGTTCGACCCCTGCCTCGGTAAGCAGTTCACGAGCGATCTGGGGATCCGTCTTCCCGGAGAATTCCCATTCGTGGATGGGACCCGCTGTCCCGAACACCTCCACAAGAGCCTTCCGGAACGCCTCTTTCGCAGGGCCGCCGGAGAGAACCGTTCCATCGACATCGAAGAGCACCAGCCGCCTCATCCATCAGCCTCCCGGTCAGCCGCAGCGGGAACCTCCTCGCCAATCGAGATGTCCTCTTCGGCTGCATCGACGCCGTTCTCCTCAGCAATGATTCGAGCAACATCCATGATCTCATCGTCTTCGTCGAGGTTCACCAGGCGCACGCCTTGGGTCGCCCTTCCGATCACTCGGATCTCATCGGCTCCTTGCCGGTTTACCACCCCCGCCCGTGTAATGAGCATGAGCTCTTCTCCCGGAACGACAGCCTTGATCGAGACCACTTTCCCAGTGCGACCGGAGAGCTTCATGTTGATGACCCCTTTTCCACCCCTCTTCTGCAGTCGGTAGGCATCGACCTCTGTTCGCTTCCCCATGCCCCCCTCCGTGACCACTAGCAAAGTGGACTCGGGCCTCACCACCACCATCCCGACAACCAGATCTCCCTTTCTCAGCGAGATTCCTCTTACGCCCTCGGTGGCTCTCCCGATGACACGGCAGTCAGACTCGTTGAACCGGATCGCCATCCCATCACGGGTAGCCAGGATGACTTCGTCGTCGCCACCCGTGATTTGAACGTCGATCAACTCATCTTCGTCGCGGATGTTTATCGCGTTCAGACCGACGCTTCGCATGTTTCCATAGGCGGACAGCGCGGTCTTCTTTACCACACCCTTTCGCGTGCAGAACAGCAGGAAGCGATCGTCCGTGAACTCTCGGACCGGCACGACAGAAGCGATCTGGGACTCTAGATCTATGTTCAGGAGGTTTACGATTGGTTTCCCGCGGGAGTGACGACTCCCCTGTGGGATCTGCCAGACCTTGAGCCAGTGGCACTGTCCATCCCGCGTAAAGATCATGAGCACGTCGTGGGTCGAGGCCACGAAGACATGTTCGACCCAGTCCTCCTCTTTCGTCCCCATCCCTTGCAAGCCGCGCCCACCGCGGCGCTGACTGCGATATGTGTCGATCGGAATCCGCTTCGCGTATCCCTGCCGACTCAGCGTGAGGACCACCTCCTCGTCTGCGATGAGATCCTCCATCTCGAGATCGGAGTGCTCACCAAGGATCTCGGTGCGCCGCTCGTCCCCGTATTTCTCCGCAAGCGCCTCTAACTCATCCGTGATCACCTGCATTCGCAGGTCGCGACTCCCGAGCAGCTCCTCCAGATCTGCGATCCGAGCGCGGATTTGGCTGAGCTCCTCCTCGAGCTTCTCCATTTCGAGGCCGGTAAGACGAGCGAGTCGCATGTTCAGGATTGCGTCGGCCTGGATCTCCGTGAGCTCGAAGGACGCTTGCAGTCTTTCGGAAGCCGCGGGCGAGTCATCCGATCCGCGAATGATCTTGATGACTTCGTCGATGTTGTCTACGGCGATCTTAAGGCCCTCGAGGACGTGCTCTCGTTCCTGAGCCTTCCTGAGGTCGAACTCACTTCGCTTGACCACGACGTCGTGCCGATGGTCGATGAAGTGGAGTAGCAACTGCCTAAGCGTCAGCACACGTGGGACGCCATCTACGAGCGCAAGGAGGATCGTACCGAAGGTCGACTGCATCTGCGTGTGCTTATAGAGCTGGTTCAACACGACCTGGGGGATCGAGTCCCGCTTTAACTCCACGACGATCCGCATGCCGTCTCGATCGGACTCGTCTCGAAGTGCTGAGATCTCCGTGACCTTCTTTTCCCGCACCAATCCGGCGATCTGCTCAATGAGTCGGGTCTTGTTGACCATGAAGGGGATCTCTCGAATCACGATCCGCTCGCCACCCGAAGTCATTTCCTCCACATCCGCCCTGGCGCGCATCACGACGCGACCTCGGCCCGTCCGGTAGGCGTCCTGCACGCCATCTCGTCCGCAAATGAAGCCACCAGTGGGAAAATCCGGGCCTTGAACGAAGCCCTCGAGCTCGTCTTGCGGAAGCGCGGGGTCCTGGATCAGTGCGGTTACCGCTCTCGTAACTTCTCGGAGATTGTGTGGAGGAATGTTTGTCGCCATCCCCACCGCGATTCCGGATGAGCCATTGACCAGCAGATTGGGGAATTTGGCAGGAAGGACCGTAGGCTCGTCGATGCGTCCGTCGAAGTTGGGTGAAAAGGCAACGGTCTCCCTTTCGATATCTTCAAGCATCTCCACCGCGATGGGCGTCATCCGGGCCTCGGTATAGCGGTATGCCGCAGCGGAGTCACCGTCGACTGACCCGAAGTTGCCCTGACCATCCACGAGGGGATATCGAAGCGAAAAGTCCTGGACCATTCGGACCATGGAATCGTAGACCGCGGTGTCGCCATGGGGGTGATACTTTCCGAGAACCTCCCCAACCACAGTCGCGCTCTTCTTGAAAGCCCTTCCCGGAGCGAGGCCCAGGTCGTTCATCGCGTACAGGATTCTCCGGTGCACCGGCTTCAGGCCGTCGCGAACGTCGGGGAGTGCACGCTGGACGATGACGCTCATGGAGTAGTCGATGAACGACTCCCGCATCTCGTCTTCCAGAAGCCTGGATAGGACCTGCTGCCCGCTATCCGATTCCATGGATCAACCTGTCAAAAGGGGGTAAGAACCGGGGCTTTCTCCGACCAGCGAAGGAAGCGCGAGGTCCATGTTTACCGACGGTGGCAGTGGTGAGTCCGCAGGGCCATTCTCTGGCGGAGCGCGCCGTTCGAGCCAACTCTCGGAGCCGACTTGAGGAAGCGCGCGGTGAGCCTCCCCGGGGATGCCCGGGCGGACCCTCGTTCAGCCCCGGTCTAGAGCGCTCTACAACCTTTGAAAAATAGCCAAAAACCTGGATTTACGCTATCGCCAACGCCCCTATTTGACCGATGCCCTAGGCTCATTTTTCGCTGCACTCACGGGCTGACATCTCATGCCACTTATGGGCAATTGCCCTAGGTCCGATGCGAAGGGTGGGACCACACCAGAGCTCAGGTGTAGCATGATTATTATTTCTAATGTCTACAACACTTGACATTACGATAATTCATCCTACTTTGCTTGGCTATGTCTCTCACGACGATTCGGATCTTTTGCGATGTGGCCCAGGAAGGGAATTTCTCTCGAGGTGCAGAGAGAAACGGCATCACCCAATCTGCAGCTTCGCAGCGCATCCGAAATCTCGAGGACGAGCTGGGGGTCGAGCTGATCGATCGTTCGACTCGACCCTGTAGCCTGACCGCCTGGGGAAAGGTCTACTACGAGGGTTGCCGCAAGATCCTCGAGCGATATGAACGGCTCGAGCGTGAGGTCGCTGGTGCTTCCTCACCGCTCCGGGGACGAGTGAGCATCGCCTCGATCTACTCAGCCGACGTGCCTCACCTGAACGAGATCCGGGAGGGGTTCAAAGAAGCGCACCCGCAAGTCGGGATCCAGATTCACTATCTCCAGCCTCAGATCGTGCACGAATGGGTCCAAAACGACAAAGTCGATCTTGGAATTCTATCCTATCCGGACCGCTGGCCAGAGGTAGCAGCGATCCCGTTACGTGACGAAGAAATGGTCGCGGTCTTCAGGGTCGGTCATCGGCTCTCCACACGGGCTAGGATCGCGCCCGTCGACCTTGGGACTGAACGGCTTATCGGCTTCGATGCGAACCTGAGAATCTCACGCGAGATCCGCTCCTACCTGCGGCGTCATGGCGTGCAACCAAACGTCGAGAGCTCATTCGACAATATCGATTCGATCAAGGCCGCCGTGGCGGAAACGGATGGGGTGGGCATTCTCCCGCAGAGGACCGTTCGGGTCGAGGTGGCCCGCGGGGTTTTGGGAACCGCCGACCTCCGCCCGACACTCGTACGACCCCTCGCTCTCGTGCACCGGCGAGATCGCGTCATGTCGACGCTGGTGGACGCGCTCGTTAGATATCTGCGAACTCACGACTCCCCTGGCCCGGTCCGAGAAAGGAACGGGGCGGCCACGGTCGGGAGATAGCTATGGCGGCTTTAGGGTTCCCGGAAGCAAGGGGTCTCTACGATCCCAAGAACGAGAGGGACAGCTGCGGCGTAGCCATCGTCGCGCATGTGAGAGGGAAACGCTCGCACTCGATCGTTTCCGATGGCCTCGCCGCGCTGAACCGCATGTCGCATCGATCGGCTTCCGGCCCAGAGGAAAACACCGGGGACGGGGCGGGGATCCTCCTCACGCTTCCGCACGAGTTCTTTGACGAAATCGCGGATGAGTCGTTCGGTCTAGAGCTTCCTGAGCCAGGACACTACGGGGTCGGGATGATATTTCTTCCGCGCGATCGCTCGGAGCGGAGAAGGTGCAAGGCGATCATCGAGAATTACATCGCTTCCCAAGGCCAGAGGTTCCTCGGGTGGCGGCGGGTGCAAACTGACAATCAGTTGCTTGGGAATGGGGCTCGCGAGGGTGAGCCGGTGGTACAACAGGTTTTTATTCGAGCGGCGAAGGGACTGTCGCCCGCAGCCTTTGAACGCCAACTCTTTTTGATCCGGAAGCAAGCTTACCACAAGATCCGTAGCCTCGGCCTGAGCCAGATCGAGCTCTACAGCGCGTGTAGCTTCTCCTCAAAGGTGATCGTCTATAAGGGCCAACTGACGCCGGAGCAGCTTCCCAACTACTACGCGGACCTTCGAGACCCCAGACTGATCAGTCATCTGGCACTCGTGCACGCCCGATTTAGCACGAATACCTTCCCGAGCTGGTCACGCGCACAACCGATGCGCTTCCTATGCCATAACGGTGAGATCAACACGCTCCAGGGGAATGTGAACTGGATGCGGGCACGTCAGGCCCTTCTGGGAAGCGACCTGTTCGGTCCTGACTTCGATCGGCTCTTCCCGGTCGTAGACCCTGAGACATCCGATTCGGGAATTTTGGACAACGTCTTGGAATTGCTGGTCTCGGCGGGTCGGAGCATGCCCGAGGCGATCATGATGTTGATCCCCGAGGCGTGGGAGAACCATGAGTTCATGGGGCCCGCCCGCAGGGCCATGTACCAGTTTAACGCGTCTTTGATGGAGCCCTGGGACGGGCCAGCTGCAGTCCTGTTCACCGACGGTCGCTGGGCAGGTGGCGTGCTGGACCGGAACGGTCTCAGGCCCTGCCGCTATTGGGTAACGCATGACGATCGAGTCGTATTGTCCAGCGAGGTCGGAGTTCTCGACATCCCTCCCGAGAAGATCAGGTCCAAGGGACGATTGCAGCCCGGCCGCATGTTTCTGATCGACTTCCAGGAGGGCCGGATTGTTGAGGACGACGAGATCAAGGATCGGGCCGCTCTCGCCAAGCCATATGAAGAATGGCTGGAGCGCAGGAAGCTGGACCTGCGCGACCTACCGAAGAAGGCGTCGCCCCGATCGGATCCGGAGTCTCGACTGGCAAGACTCAGAATGTTCGGCTACACCTCCGAACACCTCCGCTTCATCCTCCAGCCCATGGTTGACAACGAGAAGGATCCGTTGGGTTCTATGGGCAATGACGAGCCACTGGCTGTCCTGTCGGATCGACCGCGGCTGCTCTACGACTACTTCAAGCAGCTCTTCGCGCAGGTTACCAACCCCCCGATCGACTCGACGCGGGAGTCTGCCGTCATGGCTCTCGCAGTTCCGGTGGGCCCCGAGCGTAACCTGCTCGAAACCACCGAGGAACAGGCCGAGCGCCTCTGGCTCCCTCACCCCGTCCTAACCAATGAAGAGATGGCGTCGCTCGCCCAATTGGACGACGGCGACTGGCAATCCGCGGTTATCGATATCACCTATCCGCGGGAGGCCGGCGCGGAAGGGCTGGAGAGGACTCTCGAGCGGATCTGTCAGGAATCCTCTCGGTGGATCCAGGAGAGAGTCCGTCTCCTCGTGCTTTCGGACCGCGCGGCGGGCCAAGACCGCGTTCCCTTGAGCGCATTACTCGCAGCGGGGGCAGTTCACCATCATCTGGTCCGCACGTCTGAACGGACGATGGTCAGCCTACTCCTTGAGACGGGAGAGCCACGGTCGGTTCACCATTTTTGCTCCCTGCTTGGGTACGGCGCGGACGGAATCAACCCCTACATGGCCTACGAAGCACTCGATGAAATGGCAGAGCAGGGGCTGCTGGATGGGGAGTGGACGCGCGACCAGCGGATCGGCCGGTACCGAAACGCTCTGGGTGCAGGGATCCTGAAGGTGATGGCCAAGATGGGGATCTCCGCACTGACGAGCTATCGTGGCGCACAGATCTTTGAGGCTGTGGGCTTGGCGCCAGAAGTCATGGATCGCTGCTTTACGGGCAGCGCGAGTCGTCTCAAAGGCGCCGGTTTTCACGTCCTTGCGGATGAAGCATTGCGGAGACACGACCGGGCGTGGGCACACATGCCGGATGTGGGGGCTCCCGCATTACCCAATCCAGGGGAGTACCACTGGAGGGCCGAGGGCGAGCGTCGTGGTTGGAACCCGGACACGGTCGCTGCCGCGCGACAGGCTGCGGAGACCGGCAGCCCCGAAACTTACCGCCAGTTCGCTCGTCTGGCGGATGAGGATGCCCGGAGCCTCTGCACCGTTCGGAGCCTCCTCGATTTCCGCGAGACGAATTCCGTTCCGATCGAGGACGTTGAACCGGCCTCGGAGATCGTAAAGAACTTCACGACCGGCGCAATGAGCTTCGGAGCGCTGTCCAAGGAGGCGCACGAAACGCTGGCCGTGGCAATGAATCGGATTGGCGCCAAGTCCAATAGCGGCGAGGGGGGAGAGGACCCGGAGCGCTTTGAGCCTCTAAGGAACGGCGACTCCCGAAGATCGGCGATCAAGCAAGTCGCATCGGGCAGATTCGGGGTCACAATGGACTATTTGGTCCATGCGGATCAGCTCCAAATCAAGATGGCCCAGGGGGCGAAGCCTGGAGAAGGAGGTGAGCTTCCGGGTCGGAAGGTGTCAGATGCGATTGCTCGGGTACGTCACACGACCCCAGGGGTCATGCTGATCTCGCCGCCACCGCACCATGACATCTACTCGATTGAGGATCTCGCACAGCTCATCTTCGACCTGAAGAACGCGAATCCAGCTGCGGACGTGAGCGTAAAGCTTGTGTCGGCAGCCGGTGTGGGCACCGTCGCCGCGGGGGTCACGAAGGCGCGCTCCGACCACATTCTGATCTCCGGACACGATGGTGGGACTGGAGCCTCTCCGCTCACGAGTATCAAGCACGCTGGACTTCCGTGGGAGCTCGGAATCTCCGAGGTGCACCAAACTCTGGTCCTGAACGGACTCAGGGACCGGGTACGACTTGAGGTAGACGGGCAGATCAAGACCGGTCGTGATGTGGTCATCGGCGCGCTACTCGGCGCAGAGGAATTCGGTTTCTCGACGGCGCCCCTTATCGCCATGGGGTGCATAATGATGCGCAAGTGCCACTTGAACACGTGCCCGGTCGGAGTCACGACTCAGGATCCCGTGCTTCGTGCCCGCTTCGCCGGAACGCCGGAACATGTGCTCAACTACCTCTTCTTGGTGGCGGAGGAGGTCCGCGAGATCCTCGCGAGGCTCGGTTTCCGGAGCCTTCACGCAGCGGTCGGGCGGTGCGACCTACTCCAAGAAAGGGAGCTCGACCCCGTCGGGGCGGGCGACACGCTCGATTTCAGCGCGATTCTGACTCCGGCGGTCCCAGCGGATCCTGACGCCCCGGTGATCAAGAGCCAAGACCAGCGTCATCACCTTGAAGGAATCCTCGATCAGGAGTTGATCCGGCGAGCGCGCCCAGCGCTCGACAGCGGCGAACCGGTAGTGATCGAAATGCCGGTCCAAAACGTGAATCGGACTCTGGGAACGCTTCTCAGCAATCACATCGTACGCCGACATGGCCCGAATGGGCTGCCTGACGGCACAGTGCAGCTACGATTCACGGGCTCGGCTGGCCAAAGCCTAGGGGCCTGGCTGGCGGGCGGCGTTACTCTGGAGCTGGTGGGCGACGCGAACGACTACGTCGGGAAAGGGCTCTCGGGAGGACGGCTCGTGGTGCGGCCTCCGCCCGAATCGACTTTCGTCGCTGAGGAGAATGTGATCATAGGGAATGTCGCGCTCTACGGTGCGACGAGTGGCGAGGCCTTTTTCCTTGGGGTTGCCGGTGAGCGTTTCTGTGTTCGAAACTCCGGTGCGTCGGCGGTGGTCGAGGGAGTAGGCGAACACGGCTGTGAGTACATGACCGGAGGCCGAGTCGCGGTGCTTGGGCCGACTGGGAGAAACTTCGCGGCAGGCATGAGCGGCGGCATAGCGTACGTCTGGGATCCGGTGGGGGAATTCGCGCGCTACTGCAATCACGATCTGGTAGAGCTGGATCGATTCGACAGGGGGAAGATGGAGTCGGATGAGCAAGAGCTTCGTCGTCTCATCGAGGCCCACGTCGAGTTCACGCAGTCTATGCGTGGCCAGTCGATTCTGAACGAATGGGACAAGCGTCTGATGGAGTTCGTCAGAGTGATCCCCAGCGACTACAAAAAGGCGCTGGAGAGGACGGCGAGGGCGGAGGACCAGCGCCCCCTCCCCGCCACTCCGCGGACCTCTACTTCTACACGTCGGCAGCCAGTGGGATGATCGGTGGCTGCTCCAGAGCTTGCCGTAGAAAGGGCGCAGTCGCAGCATCGATGTCGGAGGCAAGATCCTCCGGAGTGCCTGCGGTCACGATGCGTCCACCCCGAACGCCCGCACCGGGACCCATTTCCACAACCCAGTCCGCACACTTGATCACATCCAGGTTGTGCTCGATGACGACAACCGTGTTCCCTGCCTGAACCAGTCGATCGAGCACGTCGAGCAGCTTCCTTACGTCCTCTCCCCCCAAACCTGTGGTGGGCTCATCTAGGAGATACAGTTTTCTTCCCTGCTTGCCCGAAGCTCCAGCCAGCTCACGGGCAATCTTCAGCCTCTGGGCCTCTCCCCCTGAGAGCGTGGTGGCGCCCTGGCCCAGTCTCAGATAGCCCAAACCGACCTGTTGGAGGTGCCAGAGGGCCTGACCGAGCCTGCGCTCCCTCACGAAGAACCGCATGGCCTCGTCTACCGTCATGTCGAGGACGTCGGCGATCGACCGGTCCCTCACCGTGACATCGAGCACTTCGGGCTTGAACCTCCGGCCCCGACACACATCACAGGGCACATATACGTCAGCCATGAAGACCATCTCCACCTCGATGCGCCCGGCACCCTTACAGGCGTCGCACCTCCCCCCCGGTACGTTGAACGAGAAATCACGTGTCTGGTAGCCCCGTTCTCGCGCGAGTGGTTGGTTTGCGAAGATGCGCCTGGCCTCATCCCAGGCCCGGATATAAGTAATTGGGTTCGAGCGAGGCGTACGCCCGATCGGGGACTGATCGACCAGCACGACGGCCCTCAGATGTCCGACGCCCTCAAGTTCATCGTAGCTCCCCACGACCTCACCTAGGTGCTCCTTCGCGGATGTCTCTCCGCCAGCCAGCTCTCTCTCTAGGGCGCGGTAGAGTATGTCGTGCACCAACGTAGATTTTCCGGATCCGGATACGCCCGTCACCGCGATGAGCGAGCCAAGGGGAAGGTCGAGATCAACCCCCACAACGTTGTGAAGTGTGGCGTTCTTGATACGAAGCCGGGCGTTGCCGTTTCTGCGACGCCGACGAGGCACAGACACTTCGGCCCGCCCCGATAGGAAGCGCCCCGTCGTCGTGTCCGCCTCTGCGAGTGCCTTGGGGGAGCCTTCGAACACTACGTCGCCTCCGTTCAAACCGGAGGCGGGACCGAGTTCGATCACGTGATCCGCCGAGCGGATCGCCTGAGGATCGTGCTCCACTACGATGACCGTATTGCCTAAGTCTCGCAGTCTCCCGAGGAGCTCAAGAAGTGCGTCGGTGTCCCTCGGATGAAGACCGATCGAAGGCTCGTCAAGGACGTATACGGTGTCGACAAGCTGGGAGCCAAGCGAGTTAGCCAGGTTGATTCGCTGCGCCTCACCCCCCGACAAGGTCCGCGCCTGGCGGTCCAACGTGAGGTAACCGAGACCGACATCCAGGAGGAAAGCAACCCGTGCCCTGAGCTCTCGGAGAATGGTCTCGGCGATGCTAGTCTCAGCGTCGGACAAGACCAGGTTCTCAAGCCAAGGAGCGACATCTTCCAATGGTAGCTTACAAACTTGGGAGATGTTGGTTCGGTCTATCTGGACATGTCGAGCCGCGGCACGTAGGCGCGTCCCCCCGCATTCCTCGCAAGCTCGTGGGGTCTGGTACTTCCTGAGAAAGACTCGGATGTACTGCTTGTAGCGCTTTCGCTCTTTCGATCTGAGGAAGGGGAGCACGCCCTGAAAGGCGGAGTCCCCCAACCGACCCTTCCCCCCAGGGGTTCCATACAGGACGGCGTCGCGAAAGCTCGACGAGAGCTCCGACCACGGCACGGAGCGAGAGACTTCCTGCGAGTCGGCGAAGCGGCACAGATTCGCGTGCTCTCTCTTGTAACGAGGTTTCTCCCAGGGATCCACGGCCCCCTCGTCCAGTGAGCGCGAGGGTATGGGGATGATCAGGTCCTCTCCGTACTCGAGCGTCGCACCGAACCCGGTGCACTTGGAACACGACCCGTATGGAGAATTGAAGGAGAAGAGCTGCGGCGTTGGTTCGGGGAATTCGATCTCCCGGTGATCCGAACAGCGAAATCGCTCGGTGAACGCAAGGCTGGAGGGTGAGTGGTCCGGTAGGAGAATCTCGACCTCCCCCTCCCCTTCCCGGAACGCCGTCCCCACCGAGTCCGCTAGGCGATCTCGCGTGCATTCGTCCACTTTCAGCCTGTCCACCACTACCTGGATCACTTCCGCCTCGCTGAGATCGAGGCCAAGGGTCTTGGGTTCTTCGGCGCCGACCACTCCGAGGTCTAGGAGGCTCCCGTCCACACGGAGCCGCAAGAACCCCACAGACCTCAGGCTCTCGGCCAAAGCTCGATGCGTTGTCTTTCGGCTGTGAGGTAGCGGGAAAGCAACCATGAGCCGGGTGCCTTCGGGCAACGAAAGGATCCTGTCGACGATCCCGCTTACTGTATCGGGTTCGACCCGACGCTGGCATTCGGGACAGTAGGTTCGCCCGACGCGTGCGAACATCAGGCGGAGATAGTCATACACCTCGGTGGCGGTACCGACGGTGGAACGGCTCGTCTTCGTGGGATTCTTCTGCTCGATCGCTACGGCGGGCGAAATGCCTTCTACGGAGTCTACATCCGGCTTCTCCATCCGATCGAGGAACTGCTTAGCATAGGTGGAAAGGGACTCAACGTAGCGTCGCTGACCCTCGGCGAACACTGTGTCCAGGGCCAGGGACGATTTTCCGGAACCGGACGGTCCCGTGATTACCGTCGTCACTCCCCGTGGGATGTCGATGTCGAGATTCTTCAGATTGTGCTGACGAGCGCCTCGGACGCGAATGCGATCATCCATTCGACGGAGCAGCTGGCTCTGATCCCAAGTGGATCCTTGTACGATCTCGAAACGAAGAGGGGGAGCATTGCCGGTACCCTCCCGCGCATGCGGTGATCCGAGTTGCGACCGCCGTGTGGCCGTCGGGTCTTGTGTGCTTGGGAGCGTGGATCCACCGCTTTCTTATGTTCTCCCGAACCACCCGGAGGTCTCGAACTGGTCGGAGGCGAACAAGTCCGTGGGCGATCGCCGGAGCGATTGTGCTGGGCTCGTCCGGCTGTGCGCGGGTCACTCCGCCGCCAAGCCCACCCGTGCCCACCGCGGTTTGGTTGGAGGAGGGGGTCGCGTCCTGGTATGGAGACGCGTTTCATGGGCGAGAGACTGCTTCCGGCGAGATCTACGATATGGAGGCGATGACCGCTGCGCACCGCACGCTTCCGTTCGGGACAGTTCTTCAGGTTCAGAACCTGGACAACGGGCGGATCACGACCGTGCGCGTGAACGACCGGGGGCCCTTCGTGCCTGGTCGACACGTGGATCTCTCTCGTCGCGCGGCCCGGGAGTTGGACATGGTCGGATCGGGGACGGCCCGTGTTCGGTTGGCCATCGTCAATGGGGGGGCCCAGAACTGCTGGATGGTACAGGCGGGAGCCTTCGCGGACCGGGACACGGCCGACCAAATACGCGCGAGCCTAGAGCGCGAAGGTCACTCGGTTCGGATCACGACGGCGCCTAACGGCCTGCATCGGGTCCGGGCGGGGCCATTCCAATCCCGTGTCGAGGCCGAGGAGCTCATCCGGTCATCGGGGGGAACCCTACTCGGCTGCGGAGCATAGGCGCTCGAACGGCTAGGATTCGCCCAGGCCGAGGGACCCCCCGTCCTCCGAGAGCCGCTGGCGTAGCAGCTCTCCGACGATCTCAGGATCCGCCTTCCCACCGGTGCGGGCCATTACCTGTCCCACGAAGAACCCAAGAAGTCCGTGTTTCCCCCTCTTGAACTCGTGTACTTTGTCCTCGTGCGTTTCGAGGACATCGGCTACGGCCCGCCCCAGCTCTGAGCGGTCACTCACCTGTCTGAGGTCCAGCCGGTCCACGATCTCTTTGGGTTCCCCTCCCTCACGGGCCAGGGCCTCGAGCACCTCGCCACCTGCACGGCTCGAGATCACGCCTTCGGCGACGAGAGCGACCAGGTTGGCGATCTGGGCCGGGCCGAACGGGAGCTCGTTGATTGCCCGCTCGCCCTCATATCGTGGAAGATCGTTAATGATCCAGTTGGCTAGCCGAATCGCCGCCTCGGACGGCTCCCCGACTCCAGCATACATCCCAACCGCATCTTCCAGGAACCGAGCGCGAAGCGGATCCTTCGCAAGGGTCTCCGCATCTATCTCGCTCAGACCGAAGCGGGTCTGGATCTCCTCCGCTCGCTCGCGAACCTCAGACGAGAGGAGAGGCCTTCTCCCGGGCTCGGGCCGTCCGGCGTCAACCGAACGGCCGGTTGTCTCCAGCCGAGAAGGCTCCTGCCCGTCCCGGTCGGGGTCGGGAACAGCCCCTTTTGAGGATACCCGCGCCCAGGTGTCTCGCAGGGTCACGATCCGGTTGAACACGGGCCGCCCTGGAACGTCATCGACCGGGTCTCGCCAGAAGTAACCCAATCTCTCGAACTGGTATCGGGTGTCTCGAGCATCCTCGAGTACAGAGGGCTCGACGAAGGCCTCGTCCTTTACCTCGAGGGATTCCGGATTGAGGAAATCGGTGAAGCTCGAAGCATCGCCCCGACCCGCCGCAACCGCCTCGGGATCGGCCTCGCTAAAGAGCCGGTCGTAGAGTCGGATTTCACAGGGCACCGCATGGCTCACAGACACCCAATGGATGATCCCTTTGACCTTGCGTCCATCCGGAGTCGCACCCCCCCAAGTCTCTGGATCGTGCGTGCACCGAAGCTCGACGACACGCCCGGTAGAATCCCGGATCACCTCGTTGCAGCGAATGATACATCCATACCGTAGACGCACTTCTCCATGCGGGACGAGGCGTCTGAACCCCGGAGGGGGATCCTCAGAAAAGTCTTCACGGTCGATGTACAGCTCCGCCGACATGGGCAATTCCCGGGAGCCCTCAAGGGGAACGTCGCGCGGGTAATACGGCGCATCCAGCTCTTCGACGCCTCCCTCTGGCCAGTCCGTGAGAACAACCCTCAATGGATCGAGGACGGCGAATACTCTTGGGGCTGTCCGGTTGAGCTCATCGCGAATCGCAAACTCCAGCCTGCCCGTGTCGATCCTCGCGTCCGCCCGGGCTACTCCTACCATGTTCCAGAAACTGACGATCGCGTCCG
This sequence comes from Longimicrobiales bacterium, assembly GCA_965215925.1. Taxonomy (GTDB): domain Bacteria; phylum Gemmatimonadota; class Gemmatimonadetes; order Longimicrobiales; family Gaopeijiaceae; genus JAAXGI01. The sequence continues at coordinate 2,068,454 of CBDCEQ010000003.1, forward strand.
CAGGAACTCCGCGTCTTCGGAACGCAGCTAGTGTTGGCATTCTGGGATCGTCCCATCCGCCGACCCAACCATCTTGGACGAGTCGAAGCAACATTCGTTTGCTAGTGACCGTGTAGTCCAACAGGCCCTTGCCGAACTCATACTGATGGGGTCGAGGCTCCTCCATTCCCACCTCGTCAAGAATCCAATCATATAGTTCGCGGTTGTTAACAAACTCCAGCGTGCAAAGCGAGTGCGTCACACCCTCGATCGCGTCCTCAAGGCAATGGGCGTAGTCGTATAGTGGGTAGATGCACCACGCGTCTCCGCTGCGGTGGTGGCTCGCGTTGCGGATTCTGTAAAGAATGGGATCCCGCATCAGCATGTTGGGTGACCCAAGGTCGATCTTCGCGCGTAGGACATGTTCTCCGTCCAGATAGTCGCCCGCGCGCATCTGCCGGAAGAGCTCTAGGCTCTCATCAACCGAACGGCCCCGGTCCGGACCTGCTTCTCCAGGCTCCGTCACCGTACCTCGATTCTCTCGGATCGCCTCCTCGGGCTGTGAGTCGACGTAGGCTCTACCCTTCTTGATCAAGCCCTCAGCGTATTCGTACATCTGTTCGAAGTAGTCGGCGGCATGATACAGATGATCGCCCCAATCAAATCCGAGCCATCGCACATCCTCCTGTATTGCCCGTACGTATTCCGGCTCCTCAGTCGTGGGGTTCGTGTCGTCGAAACGCAGGTGACACTTCCCCCCGTAATCCTCGGCGATTCCGAAGTTCAGGAGGATCGCCTTCGCGTGACCGATATGGAGGTAGCCGTTCGGCTCGGGCGGAAAGCGTGTGACGATGCCCCCATCAAATTTCCCTTCGGCAAGATCTCGATCGATAATCTGCCTAATGAAGTCCCTGCTAGTGGGAAGCGGCGCAGGAGAAGCACGATCCGACATCTGGCATTTCACGGTGGGAGTACCCGAGGGTCTGGTTGCCCTGCGGATTATATACAGAATCAAGGCCTGTAACGTAGATCGACCTGGGGTTGCCCAAAAGGTCTCGCGTGTCACGTCCGGCGGTGCGGGCGTTGACCATTGGGGCACCTCGAAGTAGTTTCCTCGCCATGCGAAAGAGCCTGCAGCACAGCCATTATCTCCGTTATCACCGGTCCCAGACGGGACGGGTGGGGGTCGCCGTGCACGCCTGACGTTTGGCGTCTTTGCAGTCGACTGAGCCCCGCGGCCCGTCCTTGAAATTGGACGGGCCGTGTTTTTTTCGTGGTTCCGAAACGAGGGCCACAACCATTTGCTGGAAGCGACGGGAAGAGGGCAGATAATGAGAATCGCGATTCCGAACAAGGGACGACTCGCAGACCGCGCCCTTGAGCTGTTCGAACTTGCAGGCCTTAGGGCCGAGTTTCGCGCAGAGCGGGCGCTTGTGGCTCAGCTGGGTTCGCACTTCCAGGCGATCCTCGTACGTGCCCAGGATATTCCGGAGTTCGTCGCGGACGGGGCAGCGGAGTTCGGAATCACCGGGCGAGATCTCGTCGAGGAATCGAACCGGTCCGAAGTGAGCGAGCTGTTGGATTTGGGCTTCGGCCGGTGTCGGCTCATAGTGGCAGTCCGAGACGAAAGCCCGGTAGAGAATCCTTCTCAGCTCGCCGAGGAAACCAAGGTCGCGACCTCCTTCCCCAGGCTCTCGAGTCGATTCTTCGAAACGCTGCGAATCCCGATCCAAGTCGTTCCGGTCTCAGGGGCCGCGGAAATCGCACCGCACCTAGGTGTCGCAGATGTGATCGTGGACCTGGTTTCCACAGGCTCGACGCTCCGGGTGAACGGACTGAGGGAGATTGGGACGATCCTTGAGTCGTCCGCACTGCTCATCGGAAATCGCGACGCGCTCGCGCTCGACGACGCGGATCGCTCCCGAGACGAGCTGGTGATGGCCCTCGAATCGGTCATCCGGGCCAGCAAGAAGCGATATCTGATGAGCAACGTTCCCCGAGATCGACTGGACGAAGTTCGCCAGATCCTTCCTGGCATCTCTGGACCCACGATTGTCGATGTTCTCGACCGGGACACTTGGGTTGCGGTGCACGCGGTTGTGGATGCTGACGCGGTTTATCAGGCAATCACGCGCCTCAAGGCCGTGGGCGCCGAGGGCATTTTGGTCACCCGCATCGAGCGATTGATGCCATGAGAATCGCCGTAGAAGGCAAGTTGCAGAGTCTAACGCCGAGTCAACTCACACTTCTGTTGGACCGGCGGCCGAAGGATGAGGCCGAGGTCCGAGAGACCGTTCAGGCCCTTCTGCAACGTGTCAGGCTGGAAGGGGATGAAGCACTACTCGACATGGCAATGGAGTTCGACGGTGTTGCCCTCGAAGCCCTCGAAGTTCCGCGCGAACGATGGCGGGCTGAGCTAGAGTCGATGCCTGTCGAGACTCGGGCGGGTTGGGAAAGGGCAGCGCGAAACATACGGACTTTCCATTCCAGGCAAGTCCCGCCCGAGGTGAGCGTGGAGATTGAGCCGGGTGTGCAACTCGGGAGGCAGGCCGTCCCGCTCCGTGCGGTTGGCGTGTACGCTCCGGGTGGAAGGGCCTCATATCCCTCGTCGGTCTTGATGGGAGTGTTGCCTGCGAGGGCCGCCGGCGTAACCGAGATCATTGTGTGCTCCCCACCCACCGAGTCAGGGGAGCCTCCCTCAGCCGTTCTGGCAGCCTGCGAGCTAAGCGGGGCCACACGCCTGTTCTCCCTGGGCGGAGCAGGGGCGATCGGAGCAATGGCTTTTGGAACGGGGTCAGTTCCGAGGGTGGACGCCGTGGTTGGACCGGGGAACCAGTGGGTAACCGAGGCGAAACGACAGGTTGCCGGGGAGCTGCGTATCGACTCGCCTGCCGGCCCCTCTGAGGTTCTCGTCGTGGCGGATTCAACCGCGATCCCATCACGGGTCGCGGCCGAACTCATCGCCCAAGCGGAGCACGACCCGGAGGCCGCGGTCGCTGTGGTCAGCTGGGAATCGGAGGTCCTTGTCGCGGTCCGAGATGAGCTTGAGCAACAGCTCGAGAAGGCGCCTCGAAGAGAGATCATCGAGGCGGCGTTTGCTTCGAGGGGGGCGTGTCTATTGGCGGCTGGCCGCGGCGAGGCGCTGAGGTTCGCCGAGGACTATTCGGCAGAGCACCTCGCTCTGTTCACCGACAATCCAGGAAGGGACATGGAGAGTCAGACAAGCGCGGGTACGGTCTTCCTCGGAGACAATACGTCGGTCGCGTTTGGTGACTACCTCACAGGCGCGAACCATGTGCTCCCAACCGCGGGGCGGGCGCGATCGTTCTCTGGACTGTCCGTCCTGGATTTTCTTCGGTTTTTTACCTGGCAAATGGCAACGCCTCAAGGTGCAGCCGCGATGGTGGACGACGTTCGTCGGCTCGCCGAATCCGAAGGGCTTCCCGGGCACGCCGCTGCGGCTCGTGCCCGCCAGGAAGTTGGGTGAGGTCCCCTATGAATCCTTTTCCCCGATCCGTATATCGGCCTTTGACTCGCTACGCTCCCGACCGACGGCCTGTTGAGGTGGACCTGTCCGATAACACGAGCCGTTGGGGGCCGCACCCGGGAGCGGTCCAGGCAATCCGCGAGGCCGAGGAAGAAGACCTGACACGATATCCACCGGTGTATGCGGACCGGCTCCGATCGGCTGTGGCGAGGCGATTCGGGGTCGTCGAAGACTGTGTGTCCACCGGCTGCGGCTCTGACGACCTTCTCGACTCCTCGTTCAGGGCGGCAGGGGAACCGGGAGAGAAAGTCTCCTATCTGGCGCCGACCTTCTCTATGGTGGAAATCTTCGCCCGGATGAACGGTTTGGAGACTCAGCCCGTGTTCCATGGCCAAGAGGACCCGTCCCGATCGCTTCGTACCCTACTCGAGGGGAGTCCTGCCCTCGTGTATATCTGTCGTCCCAACAATCCAACAGGCGATGTGGTCCCCCGCCGCTGGATCGAGGACCTGCTCGAGGCCGCGGGGCCAGCGGGGCCGATCATTCTCGTTGATGAAGCCTACGCAGACTTCGCGGAGGACAACTTCCTCGCCGAGGCCGCGACCTCGAAGCGGCTTCTCGTCTTGCGGACCCTCTCCAAGGCATACGGGCTAGCTGGGCTCCGCGTGGGGTTTGCGGTCGGCCCACCCGACGTCATCCTGGAGGTCGAAAAGTCGCGCGGTCCCTACAAGGTGAGCAGGCTTGCAGAGATTGCCACGCTTGCCGCCTTTCAGGACGGGGGAGCATGGGTGCAAGACGTCGTGAGCCAGGTAAAAAGCGAACGCGCTCGACTCCAAGGTGAACTCGAGCGCCGAGGATGGGCTCCGCTCCCGTCCGGCGCGAACTTCCTTCTCCTGCCTCTTCCTGACCGGACGGCCGAAGCCGTGACGGACGCTCTTCGCGCTGAGGGAGTGGCTGTCCGCCCCTTCCCCGCTCTGCCCGGGATCGGTGAGTCTATCAGGGTGTCCATCGGTCCCAGGGCAGAGATCGACCGATTCCTTTGGGCCTTGGACGAGGCGGTCTCGTGACACATGTCGCACTCTTCGATTACGGCGCAGGAAATTTGCACTCTCTCGGGAAGGGACTCGAAGCGGGAGGTGCGAGGGTCACTGTAACGTCCGACTGGGATGAGGCGCTCAAGTGCGATGCCCTCGTTCTGCCGGGAGTCGGTTCGTTCGGCGCTGCCGTGCGGGGGTTGGAGGGGCAAGCCGACCGAGTCCGAGAGGCGCTCGAGGGGGGACTCCCATGTCTCGGCATCTGTCTCGGAATGCAGCTCCTTTTTCCGGATAGTGAGGAGGCGCCTGGCCGGGGCATCGGGTTGGTGGGGGGAAGGGTACGCCGGCTTCGGGCCCGCATCGTCCCGCAAATGGGCTGGAACGATATCGTGACCGGCGATGATCACCTTTTTGTCGGGACCGACGCGTTTCCGGCGTATTTCGCCAACTCCTTCATCTGTGACGTCGCCCCCAGCGAAGGAGAGATGGTGACAATTGCGCGCGCTGAATACGATGGAGAGGAATTCGCGGCGGGCGTGAGGAAGTGTCGGACATGGGGCCTTCAGTTCCATCCGGAGAAGAGTTCCAAGCCCGGGCTGCGTATTCTGGCCAATTTCGTGGCAGAGGTGGGCGGTTGATCGCGGTACCAGCGGTAGACCTTCGAGGGGGACGTTGCGTGCAGCTCGTCGGAGGGCGACCCGACGCGGAGCGCGTTTCCCTTCCCGATCCGATCGGCGTGGCCCAACGGTGGCGGTCGCTCGGGTTCTCAGCACTACATGTCGTGGATCTCGACGGTGCTCTCGAACTTGGGAACAACCTGGATCTTGTCGCTCGGATCGCAGCCGACGCGCCAGGCGATCTCCAAGTGGGAGGCGGGATCAGGGATGATGAGACCGCAGAGGCGATGATCGCTGCCGGAGCAGACCGAATCATCGTCGGTACCCGGGCGATCGAAGATCCCGCTTGGCTGGCTGGGCTCGCGGCGCGGCACCCCGAGCGCGTGATGGTAGCTGCGGACGTCAAGGATGGGCTGGTATTGTGCAGGGGTTGGGCAGAGGCCTCCGGGCTTCGTATCGTCCCCTTTCTCAAAGCACTGTCCTCCGTCCCTCTCGCCGGAATTCTCTGTACCGACGTGGGCCGTGAGGGCCGGGTGAAGGGGATTGATCGCGAAGGTGTCGAGGAGGTTCTTTCTGCCGCGGAGCACCGTACGTGGATTTCGGGGGGGGTCACCGCTATCGACGAGTTGCGTTTCCTTCGTAAGCATGGGGCCGCTGGCGCGGTGCTTGGGATGGCCCTCTACACAGGAGCTTTCGACGCCCATCAGGTGGCGGAGGAGTTCGGAAAATGAGTCGATTGGAGCGTGAGACAAAAGAGACGACGATCGTTTTGGAAGTGACGGTTGGGGACGGCCCCATCATCGTGGCAACGGGCGACACATTCCTCGATCATATGATCATTACCCTAGCGAAATACGCGGGTCTCCAACTGAGCGTGACCGCCAAGGGAGATCTCCGACATCACCTCGTTGAGGACGTTGGGATTGCCCTCGGACTCGCCCTGTCTGAGGAGGTGCCAGAAAATGCTGACCGCTATGGATGGGCGGTCGTACCGATGGACGAGTCGCTCGTTGAGGCAGCGGTGGACTTGGGGGGTAGGGCCTTCTACGTCGGCCGCATCCCTTCGGCCCTATACCAACACTTCCTACAGTCCTTCGCTATGAATCTCGGCGCCACGCTGCACTTGAAGGTGATCCGTGGACGCGATCGACACCACGCCGTTGAGGCTGCAATCAAGTCTACGGGTCTCGCGCTCAGGCAGGCGCTCCGCGAGGGAACGGGAGTGTTTTCGACCAAGGGAGGGGTCTCCCTCGATATTGGTATCGAGGCCAAGACCACGGATTCCGAATCGGTCGGGGACCCCAGTACGGGCGACGGGGGGAGCTGAAACAACGTGCTCAGACCTCGGATCATCGTATGCCTCGACGTCAAGGACGGTCGCGTGGTGAAAGGCACTAAGTTCGTAGGCCTTCGCGATGTCGGAGACCCTGTGGAGCTGGCCAGCCGATACGAGGAAGAGGGTGCGGACGAAATCGTTTTTCTGGACATTTCGGCCTCGCACGAAGGCCGGGGCACTTTCCTGGACACCGTTCGTCACACTGCCGAGGTGCTTTTCATACCCCTGACGGTGGGAGGAGGCGTGCGCACGGTGGACGACATGGACGCTCTTCTCCGGGCAGGTGCCGATAAGGTGAGCGTGAATTCCGGCGCGGTTCGTGAGCCCGAGGTACTGACGCAGGGTGCCGACCGGTTCGGGAGCCAGTGTGTTGTGATCTCGATCGATGCGGCGCGGGCTGGACAGACGTGGTACCACTACACCCACGGAGGAAGAAAGAAAACGGAGTTGCAGGCGGTCGCTTGGGCACGAAAATGCGTCGAACGCGGAGCCGGAGAAGTTCTCCTGACCTCGATCGACGAGGATGGTGTCCGAAAGGGATACGATCTCGAGCTTACCCGAGCGGTCGTCGAGGCCGTTACCGTCCCGGTCATCGCATCGGGAGGAGCGGGGCGTAGCGAGCACCTTCGTGATGGCCTCACGAAAGGGGGAGCGCAGGCGGTCTTGCTCGCGGGGATCCTACATGACGGGCTTACGACAGTAGCAGACCTCAAACGAACGCTCATCGAATGGGGCGTCCCGATTCGACCGCTTCCGGCACCCGAGGCAACGGTCTGACGCTCTGACCCCAAGATCCAGGAAACCCCGACATGGTAGAGAACCCGTCACCGACCGACCGAGAAATCCGCAGTGCTGATGACCTGGACACAATCACGTTCGACGCGAGAGGCCTCGTGACCGTGGTGTCGCAGGACTCGCAAACTGGGAATGTGCTGATGGTCGCTTGGGCGAATCGCCAGGCGCTCGAGGAAACAATTGCAACACGGCGCCTGCACTTCTGGTCACGCTCGAGGGGCCGCTTGTGGCAGAAGGGTGAGACCTCCGGACATTCGCAGGCGCTGGTGTCGCTCCACATCGACTGCGACGGCGATACCGTCCTGGCGCTCGTGAATCCCGCAGGTCCAGCGTGCCACACAGGGGAGGTCACCTGCTTTGGCAAGAGATCTAGCCCAACGGTGGCGGATCCGGTTGGGAGCAAAGGAACAGGATCGTCCGTCTTGAACGAGCTCTCCGCGATCGTCGAGCAGCGCGACCGTGAACGTCCAGAGGGAAGCTATACGACCCTTCTTCTGGAGGACGAGAACCTCAGACTCAAGAAGCTAGGGGAAGAGCTGTCAGAGTTGATCGCGGCGCTCGTTCGAGGGAACGAAACCGTTCCTGAGGAGGCCGCTGACCTCGTCTATCATCTGGTGGTGGCGCTCCAGGGGGCTGGACGCGGTTGGGACGAAGTTGAGTCAGCGCTCGAAAAGCGTCGCGGTTCCTAGCTAGCGTCCAAGTGCCTTCCGTACCCTCCGGACCCATCCAAGAGGAAGAAGCGCTCGGAAAGGCGTACGACGCGAGGTTAATGCGCCGGCTTCTCCGGTACCTGAAGCCCTATCGGTGGACGGTTGCTGCTGCAGTGTTCCTTCTCGTTTCCTTGGCGGGACTTCAGGTCGTAGGGCCCTGGCTCGTCCAACTGGCCCTGGACGACGCTATTCCTCAATCCGACGCCCGGTTCGTAGGTATTCTAGCTGCGGTATACATGGCCGCGGCAATCGCGAGTTTCTGGCTTGAGTATGGTGAAATACTGGTCACGACGTGGTTGGGGCAAAGGGTGATGTACGATCTGCGAACCGAGATCTTCGAGCACCTGCAAGAACTCGACCTGAGCTTTTATGATCGAAACCCGGTCGGACGACTCATGACCCGCATCACCTCCGATGTGGAGACGCTCAACAACCTATTCAGCTCCGGTGTCGTCGCGATCTTCGGCGATCTATTCACCCTTCTCTTCGTCGTCTCAGCCATGCTGATCATGGACTGGCAACTCGCCATGGTCACTTTCACAGTCCTTCCTTTCGTCGCATGGGTGGCGTTCCTGTTTCGGTCACGGATCCGGGTCGCGTACCGAGACATTCGTGTTCGCCTGGCCCGAATCAATGCCTTTCTACACGAAAGGATCACGGGAATGAGGGTCGTGCAGTTGTTCAACCGCGAAGTGGCAGACGCCCACAGGTTGGACGAGATCAATGAGGACTACCTTGAGGCGCATCTCCGCTCTATCACGTACTACGCACTGTTCTTTCCGGTCATCGAAGTGTTCACCGCGGCCGCCCTCGCGTTGATCATCTGGTATGGAGGCCTCTCGATCCTCAGCGCAGGCACGACCGTCGGAGTGGTCACCGCATTTCTCTTGTACGCAAGGCGGTTTTTTAGACCGATCCAGGATCTTTCCGACAAGTACAATCTCCTGCAGGCAGCCATGGCCTCCTCGGAGCGGATCTTCACACTTCTGGACAGATCCCCCGCGATCGAGGACCCCCCAGCAACCAGTGCGCTTGCCTCTAGGTCGATCCAGGGGGAAATCGAGTTCAGGGATGTTTGGTTCGCGTATCGTGGGCCGGAGGGTGAGGAGCCCGAATGGGTCTTGAAGGGGCTCTCGTTTCGAGCCATCCCAGGTGAGAAGCTGGCGATCGTTGGACACACTGGGGCTGGTAAGACCACGATCATCAACCTTCTCATGCGCTTCTATGAGCCTCAGCGGGGAGAGATCCTGCTCGACGGTACTTCAGTTCGCAAGATCCCGCAGAGGGAGCTCAGACGGTCCATTGGGCTTGTCCTTCAAGACATTTTCCTTTTTTCGGACGACGTCCGCTACAACATCCGCCTTGGAAACTCTGAAATCTCTGAGGAACGCGTCAGAGCGGCTGCGCGCGAAGTGGGTGCTGGCCCGGTCGTTGACAGGCTCCCTGAGGGGTACGCCCAGCCGCTGGGCGAGCGGGGCATGTCCTTGTCCATTGGCGAGCGGCAGCTCGTTTCATTCGCTCGCGCGCTCGCCTTCGATCCGAGGATCCTGGTCCTCGATGAGGCCACCAGCTCGGTGGACTCGGAACTGGAGGCTCGGATCGAGGACGCCACTGTACGGCTCATGGAGGGCCGGACGTCGCTCGTGATCGCACATCGGCTCTCCACAATACAAGGATCTGACCGGATCCTCGTCCTACATGCCGGGGAGCTGAAGGAACAGGGAACCCACGAGGAACTCCTGTCCGAAGGAGGGCTCTATGCCCGCCTCCACGAGTTACAGTTCGCCGCGAGCACCGGCCCAGCCTAGAGCTGTTTCAGTACGCCTGGATCGACGGATCCACTTCGACCTTCCACGCTAGGAGGCCTCCCTTCAAGTTCCAAACGTTGTCGAATCCTCTCGCCAGGAGCTCCTGAGTCGCCCACCCACTCCTCGACCCGGATCGGCAATAGAGGACGAGAGGCTCGTCCCTCTCTAGCTCGGCGACTCGGTCTAATAGATGGCCCAACGGAATCCGCAGCTGCCCAACCTCGGGCAGGTCCGCGATTTCCCTCTCGTGAGGCTCGCGCACGTCGACCAAAGCCAACGGTTCGCCCTTCTCGAGCTTCTCGCTCAGTTCGGTCGGGGACAGCTCGGGGATTTGTTCGTTGGCCCCGTCTGACATTGTCGTCATGCGCCGGCTAGCCTCGTGGTTCGACGGCCCGAGCAGGGAGGAAGCCCGCTAGAATCTGAGCGGTCCGCTGTGCTGCTCCCCTATGGCGTTCGATGTACCCCAGAGCGTTCGCTCCGGTCTCCCCGCGGAGATCCGCGCTTTCCATCAAAGCTCGAAGCGTTGAGGACAGATCGGTGCCTCCAGTTACTGAGGTGGCGCCGCTCACCTGGATCAGCTCCCGCGCAGAGCGGGAGCCCCGGTGTCTTGGGCCGAATACCACCGGAAGGCCAGCCGCAGCGGGCTCGAGAACCGAGTGCAACCCGCCCCTGCCAAAACCCCCTCCCACATAGGCAACTGATCCCACGGTGTACAGATGTGCCAACAGACCGACGCTGTCCACAAGGACGACATCCGCGCCTTTGTCATCACCCCGTGCTTGGACCTCGCCGAGTCGATCCGTCGTCAGGCCTTCGTCCCGAGCCATCTTCTCGAGTCGGCCCAAGTGCGTCTCTCTCGGTTCATGCGGGGCGATGATGGCTCGAAAACGAGGCAAGCTTTCCTTAAGCTGACGCAGGGTAGGCAGCAGGACCTCCTCGTCGGCCTTCCAGGTGGAGCCCGCAACCAACGTCGGACGATCGTCACTGTTGAGAAAAGGCGCGAGATAGGCTGTCTCCGGCGCAGCGCTTCGAGCCCTGATCCAAGCCGAGTCGATGCCGGGATCACCGGTCACCTCGATGCTGTCACTGGAGACACCGAGAGAGAGGAAACGCTCACCGTCCTCCTGTGCGATCGCAAGGACCCTGGAAAGCGAGCCGAACGTCGGCCGAAGGAATTGGCGAACGCCCGGTCGGAGGCGGCCGGCAGCCCGAGAAAGGGTTGCCGCACACAGGACCACCGGTATCCCTATGCTCGCTGCCGCCCCGGTCAAACCCGGCCAAACCTCTGTCTTGGTGAAGCTCACGAGCCGGGGGTCCAACTGCCTCAAGAGATCGTTCAGTTCAGAGCCAACATCCCAGGGTAGGTAGGCACTGATGTCTGAGGGAAACGCTTTGGCAAAATCCACAGCCGAGGGAGAAAAGAACGTGTACAACGATTGCAGCAATGGCCTTGTCTCGACCAGCGCCTGGAGTACGGCCTTGGCCTGTAGCCCCTCGCCGACCGAAGGCGCATGCATCCACACGAGTGGGTGGGTTCGATCCCGCCCCATCTCGGCCCACGAGCGAAGAGATTGAAGCGCGTGGCGGCGCCCCGTTACGCCGACTGCTAGCTTCGAGGGTCCCCGAGAGACGATTGGAGAAGCCCAGCGCAATAGCCGCATCGTGACATCGTAGCTTCCCGTGAGCATGGGCATGGGTGAGAATAGAACGTGCGGCAGAATGGGCTTCAAGTCGACGTACAACTCGCGGAGGAACCCCTTGGAGTATCTGACCCTAGGCGCTGGGTTCCGCACCCGGCATCTCGCCGTCCTGGTCGGACTCTTCTTTCTGTCTGTTGTCTCCGGGTGCAGTCCGTTCTATGTCATCCGCGCTGGATGGGCTCAAGCCGGGATCCTGAGATCTAGAGTGCCTCTAACGGATGTAATGGTCGATGCGAGCACCGACGAGGCCACTCGAGGAAAATTGAGGCTCGTGTGGGACGCCCGGGCGTACGCTGTCGGTCGGCTAGGGTTCGAAAACGCCGGCGACTCCTACACGTCTCTGGCACCGCTCGAGTCGGATACCCTGGCACTCGTGCTGTCCGCAGCATATCCGGATCGCCTTGCCTTCCGAACATGGTGGTTTCCGATTGTGGGACGCGTGCCGTACCGGGCCTACTTCTCGACCGAGGCTGGAGAGCAGGCGAGAGACAAACTGGAGGAGGAGGGCTTTGACACGTACCTCCGTCCCACTGCAGCCTTTTCGACCCTCGGCTGGTTCTCCGACCCTCTCTATTCGACGATGCTCAGGCTGGATGAGGTCCAGCTGGTCACAACCGTCCTACACGAGCTCGCCCACAACCATCTCTACGTTTCGGGACAGGGTCGCTTCAACGAGTCATTCGCGACGTTTGTCGGTCACGTGGCGGCGCTCCACTTCTTTTGTCGTCCGGATGAAGCAGGGCCCATTACACTCCGATGCCAGCGAGCCAGAGATCGCTGGGACGATGCTCAGGATGTGTCGCGATTCGTCGACGAACTGGAGAGGGCGATTCTCGACGTATACGCCAAAGCGCCCGAAGAGGCGGTCGGTGACCTTACCGCGGTTCGGAACGCAGTGTACCTCACAGCCCGGACTGAATTCGTCGAAGATGTGCAACCCCAGCTTCGGGCGTCGACGTATTCCTATTTCGGCACTGAGACTCTGAACAACGCGACCCTTCTATCCAGGAGCCTCTACTACCATCGTTTGCCCGACTTCAATCGCCTGTGGAGCGCCTGGGATGGTCGCTTCCCCGATTTGCTCGCGTGGCTGAGGAGTGAGGCGCCCGAGATGGATGATCCGTTTGCGCTGTTAGACTGGGACGCGATACCGGCACCGTAGAGGGACGCCATAACGCAGCGCGAGCCCGCCCGACAGTGAACGGAGGCGCGATAGGACGATCTACGGACTGCCCTGGACCGATCTGAACCGCCCAATCGCACTCCCCGTGGAATCCCCTTGGTCCCTGCCTGCCGCATGCTTATGATACCCGGTCTCGCAAGTCGGATCTGCCGCGGATTGAGGAAGCTGTTCGAGAGATGACGCGCGACGAGAAGGATAGATACGTCCCAGGAGAAATCGAAGAGAAGTGGCAGCAGGTTTGGGAGGAGCGGGGCACGAACTCCTTCTCTTCGGACGAACTGCGGTCTTCAGAAGCGCCATTCTACAACCTCATGATGTTCCCCTACCCATCGGCCGAAGGGCTTCATGTCGGGAACATCTACGCGTTCACTGGGGCCGATGTGCATGGGCGGTTTCACCGGCTCATGGGCAGAGACGTGTTCGAACCGATGGGATTCGATGCCTTCGGAATCCATTCCGAGAACTTCGCGCTGAAGCTCGGGGTGCACCCGATGGATCTCATCCCACAGAACGTTGAGAACTTCACGAAACAACTCAGGCGCATGGGAGGGATGTTCGACTGGCGGCATTCCGTCGACACGACCGCCCCCGAGTACTACCGATGGACACAGTGGCTCTTCCTCAAACTCTACCACGCAGGACTTGCCGAGCGAGTGGAGGCCCCGGTCAATTGGTGTCCGTCATGCAAGACTGTCCTCGCAAACGAGCAGGTGATCGCGGGTCGGTGTGAGCGCTGCGACACGCCGGTCGGGCAGAGAAGGATCGCCCAATGGTTCTTCAAGATCTCTGAGTACTCTGAGCGCCTCCTCGAGAATCTCACTGCGTTGGACTGGTCGACCACCACCAGAAAGGCACAACAGAACTGGATCGGGCGAAGTGTGGGGGCCGCGCTTCGGTTCCCAGTGATCGGAAATGGCGACGTTGGGGACCCTATCGAGGTATTCACGACTCGGCCAGACACCGTCTTTGGCGCGACCTATATGGTACTTGCACCGGAGCACCCACTCGTCGAAGAACTTACGACGGACGATCAGTTCGATGAGGTCTCCGGGTACCAAAAGAGCGTCGCCGAGTTGGATCTCGTCGCTCGCAAGAAGGACGATAAGGCAAAGACGGGGGTGTTCACGGGCGGTTTCTGCCGGAACCCAGCGACCGACGCGGATATCCCGATCTGGATCGCCGACTACGTCCTCATGGAGTACGGGACCGGCGCAATCATGGCCGTCCCCGGGCACGACGAGCGGGACTTCGAGTTCGCGACGCAGTTTGGACTGCCGATCGCACGGGTGGTGGCGGACCAGGGTGAGAGCCCCGACACCGCTCTCGAGCAGGCATACGTGGGCGAGGGTCGAATCGTCAACTCGGGGCAGTTCGACGAAAGTCCCACGGAAGAGGGACGAGAGGCCATCGTCTCTTGGCTCGGGGAGCGGGGTTTAGGGGACAGCCGAGTGAACTACCGACTCCACGACTGGTGCATATCGCGCCAACGCTATTGGGGTCCACCGATTCCAATCGTGTACTGCGAAAGCTGTGGTCCAGTAGCGGTTCCCGAGGATCAGCTACCCGTGATCCTCCCGCGAGTGGAAGACTTCAAGCCAGATGATTCTGGGGTCAGCCCGCTCGCTCGGGTGCAGGATTGGTATCGGACACCGTGCCCCGAGTGCGCCGGGGAAGCCCGTCGAGAGACGGATGTGTCCGACACGTTCCTCGACTCCTCGTGGTATTTCTTGCGTTACCCCTCGACAAATGATGAGGGGCACCCCTTCGACTCGGAGATCACACGGCGTTGGCTCCCCGTTGACTCATACATCGGAGGGAATGAGCACGCGGTTCTTCATCTGCTCTATTCGCGGTTCGTCACCATGGCGCTGAAGGATCTGGGGCACCTGGACTTCGAGGAGCCCTTTACTCGATTTCGAGCCCACGGCCTCATCATTCGCGAGGGCGCCAAGATGTCCAAGAGCCGTGGAAACGTCGTGATCCCGGATCCGATCATCGAGCGCCACGGAGCCGATGCCTTTCGACTCTATCTCATGTTCTTGGGGCCCTTCGAGGAGGGCGGTGACTATCGTGACCAGGGGATCCAGGGGCCCTTCGGTTTTCTCAAGCGACTGTGGGAATCAGTGGTTCCGGTTTCCAGTCTCGAAGACGGCCCGCCGGACCAGGAGGTCGAAACGAAGCTACACCAGACCATCAGGCAGGTCACGAGTCAGCTGCCGGAATTACAGCTAAACACTGCTATCGCCGCGATGATGGAGTACCTGAACTCCGTACGAGCAGGCGGACGCGCGGTCGCCCGGTCCGAGGTCGAGCCCCTAGTCATCATGATCGCTCCCTTCTGTCCGCATTTGGCCGAAGAGCTTTGGGAACGACTCGGGAACGAGGACAGCATCTTCGAGGGAGCACGGTGGCCCTCGTTCGATCCCGACAAGGCTAAGGAACACGTGATCACGCTGGCCATTCAGATCAACGGGAAGGTTCGCGGTGCGATCGAGATCGCGGCGGGAATCTCACAGGAGGAGGCAATGTCGCGCGCTAGCGAGGAACCCAACGTCGCCCGCTACCTCGAGGGTACGGAGCTGACGAGGGTCATCTACGTACAGGACCGCCTTCTGAACCTCGTCATCGGATGACAGCCACAGATACGATGACCGCAAAACGGACCGGAATTCCACCCCTCTCTCTCCCTGAAGCAGGGACCGTTCAGCTCGCAATCGATGCCGTCCGAGTCCTCTCGATGGACGCGGTCCAGGCAGCGGGCTGCGGGCATCCTGGCGCACCTATGGGCCTTGCCCCAGCCGGGTACCTGCTGTGGCGGCATCACCTGCGCCACAATCCAGCGAACCCACTGTGGCCCGACAGGGATCGTTTTGTGCTCTCCGCCGGGCATGCCTCGATGCTTCAATACTCGCTCCTCCACCTCTCCGGGTACGACCTTCCGCTTTCTGAGCTCGAGGATTTCCGTCAGTGGGGGAGTCGAACCGCCGGACACCCCGAGTATGGGGAAACCCCTGGAGTTGAAACGACGACCGGTCCGTTGGGCCAAGGGGTCGCCAACTCGGTGGGTATGGCGCTTGCCGAGCGATGGCTAGCGGCCCGCTTCAATCGACCGGGCTATCCCGTGATCGACCACTACACGTACGTCTTCTGCTCAGATGGCGATCTCATGGAAGGGATCTCTCACGAGGCAGCCGAGCTGGCAGGGCATCAGAAACTCGGTAAGCTCGTGTGGATTCTGGACGACAACGAAATCACGATCGAGGGAAGTACGGGTTTGGCATCGTCTACAGATCAGCTGACTCGATTCAAGAGCTACGGCTGGCAGGTGCAGGCGGTGACGGACGGGAACGATCTCGCCGCTCTCGACTCGGCCCTGAGAACGGCTCGGGAGGAGGCGGAAAGGCCGTCTCTCATCGCGCTCCGGACCACGATCGCCTGGGGGAGCCCCAACAAGGCGGGCACAGCCGCGGCGCACGGCGCCCCTCTGGGCTCGGAGGAGGTCCGGCTCACCAAGGAGGCTCTCGGATACCCGTCTCAGGAGCCATTCTGGGTCGCTGAAGAAGCGCGAGCGGAATGGTCGGAGGCCCTTCCGCAGGGGCAGACGTTCGAGCGCGAATGGGTCGAGGGGATGGACGGTTACGGAAGCGAGCATCCAGAGCTGGCGGAAGAGTTGGAGCGATGCCTGTCAGGGGCCCTTCCCGAGGGTTGGGAAGGAGCGGTACCAGATTTCTCTAGCCGTGAAGAGCCCGAAGCGACGCGTACCGCCTCGGGGACGGTGATTCAGTCCCTGGCCGGCGCCGTCTCGAACCTGGTCGGGGGATCGGCGGACCTCGGCCCGTCCAACATGACGCAGATCATGGACGACGACTCGTTGCAGCACGGTCTTCCGGCGGGTCGAAACGTCCACTTCGGCGTACGCGAGCACGCGATGGGAGGAATCCTGAACGGGATGGCCCTGCACGGGGGTCTAGAAGTGTACGGCGGCACCTTCCTGATCTTCTCGGACTACATGCGTCCAGCCATTCGGCTCGCCGCCCTGATGTCGCTCCCGGTGCGCTACATCTTCACTCACGACTCGATCGGGTTAGGCGAGGATGGGCCGACTCACCAACCGGTGGAGCAACTGATGGCTCTCCGGGCAATCCCAAATCTGATGGATCTTCGGCCCGCCGACGCGGTTGAGACCGCGGCGGCTTGGCGTCTGGCGATGAAGCGCCGGGACGGCCCATCGTTCCTCTCGCTGACTCGTCAGGGGGTGCCTCCATTGAGCAGGGTTGAAATGCCCACCACAGACCTAGAGCGGGGCGGCTACATACTCCGAGAGGCTTCCGGGGGGGACCCGAGGGTGATCCTTGTCGGGTCGGGCTCCGAACTACAGCTTGCTGCAGAAGCAGCCGAACTGCTCGAAAGCGAAGGGGTCCCAACCCGCGTCGTAAGCCTCATGAGCTGGCATCTGTTCTCTCAACAGGACCCAGCCTATCGGGAACGCGTGCTACCCACTGCTGCATCAGCCCGAGTTTCGGTAGAGGCGTGCGTGACTATGGGGTGGGAACGGTGGGTGGGCTCGACTGGGCGATCCGTGGGGCTGGACCATTTCGGCGCATCGGCCCCCTGGCAGCGCCTCTACGAGGAGTTCGGGATCACCACCGACGCGGTGGTCGCCGCGGCCCGGGCTGCGCTACTCGATCGCTAGGTGGCTCGCCGAGTCCCGCCTAGAGTCGACTAGTTCACGGGACCCGAGAACCAGTCGAAGAACACGACGAATAGCACGGTGGCGACGACCAGCGTGGCAAACATGACCGGCGCGCCCTTTCGGAACCACAGGCCCGGTGTGATTGCCAAACTCGGATCGTTCTCCTCGCGCGCGAGGCGCTCCGAGATCGTGACGATGAACACGTTGGCGGTCGAGCCGATGTGAGTCCCGTTCCCGCCCAGTCCGACGCCCATCGCAAGCCCCCACCACATCGGCGCCACGTTGATGCCCTGGGTCTCCATCCCGAGAATGATCGGGATCATCGCCGCCGTGAAGGGAATGTTATCGATCGCCGCGGACAGGAATGCACCCACCCACATCAGGGAAACCGTCGCCAACAGAAGATCCTCTTGCGCAAAGGGTAGGATGAACTGCCCCACGTAGGTGAGGAACTCGCTGTGTTCGACTCCGCCGATCACTACAAAGAGTCCGATGAAGAAGATCAGTAGCGGAACCTCGACGTGCTCCACCGCGTGATCCATCAAGAGGCGACGCGACGCGAAGACGAGCGCAGTCATCCCGAGCACCGCAACGAACCATGGTTCCCAATCCAGTGCGCGGTGGAGGATGAAGAGCACCGTCATCGCGCCGAGGATAACCAGCGAAGCTCTCCATAGCCTGGGGTCCTTGATCTCCACTTCTTCGTGGAAATCAGCGGGTTTTTCGGCCAGCTGCTTAGCAAATAGAAACCTGAGGAGGATGAGCGCCGTCAGCCAGCACACGAGCACGGGCGGCCCCATGCGAATAAAGAACGTGTTGAAGGAGATGTCCGCGGCTGAGCCGATCATCAGGTTCGGGGGATCTCCGACCAGCGTGCCGACGCCGCCCGTATCGGCCAGCAGGGCGGCGGCCAACAGGTAAGGGATCGGATTGACCTTCTGCGCCTGGGCAATCAGGATGATCAGCGGGCCGAAGATGACAACGGTCGTGACGTTGTCGAGCAACAGCGAAAGCACGGTCACGGCGGTGCCAAGCAGCACCATCATCAGGTAGAGCCGTCCTTTGCTGAACGTGGCGATCTTGTACGCCATCCAACCGAAGCCCCCCGTCGGGATCATGATCGAGACGATCGTCATCATCGCCGCGAGGAGGAAGATCACGTTCCAATCGACCGCCTCGACTGCCTCAAACGGGTCATAAAAGCCGTACATCTGGCCCACGATCACCATCACCACTGCGCCCGCCGAAGAGACCTTCGACCGCTCCATCCCGTGGATCTGCTCGGTGAAGATGCCGATGAACGTAAGCGCCAGAATGATGCCCGAAACGATCATCCCTTCCGTTAAGACTAGCTGCTCCATCCGTTAGGCCTCCGGAGGTTGAGTCGGTTCCCGGCTCCATGCGCCGCCGGCAATGTCGCGCGGCGCCAAGGCTAGTAATGCGGGATCCACGCGTCAAGTAGATCCAGGCGTCAGCCCTTAGCCTTCGAGTCCACTAAGCCGTTCAACCACGAACCGCTTGTCCGCGGGGGCCAGCTCCAGATCGAGGACACCTTCGCAATCCGCCCAGATGAGCTCCGTATGCTCGCGAAGAGAAGGATTGCCGCGGATCGAGACCTCGAGGAAGCAGATTTCGAACGACGATTCCGGGTCTTCGGCTCGGAAGAGGATGGGGCCTACCCGATCCAGATCGAGCCCGAGCTCTTCTCTCAACTCGCGTGCGACGGCGACTCCAATGGTCTCTCCATCTAGGAGCTTTCCACCTGGAAACTCCCAGAGCCCGCCATGCCTCTTCTCGGGTGGGCGTCGGCCAAGCAGAAACCGCCCGCACCTCTGGATTACAGCGGCAGCTACCACAGTCGGAGGATCGGAGCGCTTCATAAAAAAACGACCGGTCCGGTGGAAATCCCACCGGACCGGCCGCCCAATCGTACGGGACGGGAGGCGCTGAACCTACATTCCCGGCCAGGGCGGACCCTGGTCGCCGGACATGACCGTTCGCTCACCCATATTCACGAACTTCTGGATGCGCTTCCCTTCATAGGTCTCGGTCGTGTAGATGTTGCCCTGAGAGTCCGTAGCGATGCTATGGGCACCAAAGAACATCCCGGGGTAACGGCCACCCTGACCAAAGGTGTAGAGCTGCTCGAGCGTCTCGCGCTCGACGACACGGACCTTCTGGTTTCGTCCGTCCGTAATGTACAGGTAGCGCTGATCAGCGTCCGTGGAGAAAGCGACATCCCACGTCGAACCCTCACCAAGGCTCTCAGGCTGATAGAACTCCTCCTGCACGAATTCCCCTTCCGTCGTGAACACTTGAATCCGATTCTCTCCACGATCGCACACGTAGACCAAACGGTCGTTGGATACGTCTGCGCAATGCACGGGGCCACGGAACTGCGGCGACGGCGTCACATCCGCACCGCGCGGACCGAACTCGTAGTCGTCATCGGGCTCGTTCCCATAGGCGCCCCAATAACGGAGCATCTCACCGGATTCGGGATCCACGACTGCCACTCTCTTATTGAAGTACCCGTCCGACACATATACCTCATTGTCCTGCGCATCGACGAAGATCTTCGCGACCCGCCCAAAGCTCTCCTGGTCGTGGCTGTCTCGTACGTAGCCACCGGAACCGTCCGCCCGCGCATCCGCCGAGCCGAACTGGGCAACCACGTCGCCCTCTTTCGTCAGCTTGAGAATATGCGCGTCACCAGGACCGTTCCCACCGACCCAGACATAGCCCTCGTGGTCAATGAAGATGCCGTGGTTGGAGGTGGGCCATTCGTACCCCTGGTAGTTCTCTCCCGGCTCACCACCCCACGCGTGCACGATGTTCCCCGCTTGGTCGAACGCGAGGATAGGGGGAGCTCCTACGCAGCAGTCCCCAGTTGGCGGATCCTGCATCGCACCGGTCTCACCCCCGGTTAGCGTCGCGGAACTCCGATGGACCATCCAGATGAGGTCATCAGCATCCACCCACACGCCGATCGAGTTGCCGAGCAGCCAGTTGTTCGGGAAGGGCTGAGGCCAGTACGGGTCAACCTCGAAGGCAGGTGCCTGTACGCTCTGCGCCTCGACCCCGCTCTGCAGCTGTGATTCACATGCCCAGAGGATCCCGATCGACGCGACCAGACCGACTCCAAGCAACACCGTTCGTTTGGAACTCATCGTGCCTCTCCCTTACTTAGGAAGCGTAGACAGCTGGGAGGAAAAGGCGCGAAGCTATAACTCCGCGCAATCCCCCAGCACAAATGCGCGACCGAAGATGCCTCAGATTTCTGGCACCCAGGATCCCGCATGCTTCAGATTTCTGGCATCTTAGAGTCGAACGGCCAGCCTGTCCATAGTTTGGTCAAAGATTGCCTCGGCGGTATCGACTCGGGAGCTCGCCTTATCTAGGTTTCTGCCTGCTTCGGACCGCTCTCGCTCGGGGCATCACCGTGCAGCGACCGCGGACACTGGGAGATCGATGAGCGTCAAAGAGCGGCTTTCCCCCTCCTCGTTCATCGGAGTAGAGGGCGACGACATTATTTCCTTCGGGTCCGGTCAGCCCGACCTCCCACCGCCGCCCGAAGCCTTTGAGATCCTACCGCACTATCGGGACTTCAAGTACGGGCTGATCCAAGGAATGCCCGAGCTCCGAGAGACGCTCGCTGGGCACTACCCTAACTCAACGCCGGGTAGTGTCGTCATCACGAATGGCGCCTCCGAAGCGCTGGACCTAGCCCTGCGTGTCATCGCTCTCAAGGACGGTCCGGGGAAGAAGCAGGTCCTGATAGCGTGTCCTTACTACTACTCGTATCCGGAGACGGCCCGGTACGCAGGGTTGCAGCCCGTCTTCACTGACACGATCGAGGGGCGCATCGACCTGGACGACTTCAAGGCCAAGGTGAAAGACTGCCGGGCCGTGATCATCAACTCGCCGTCGAACCCGACGGGCCGTGTCGAAGCCGTCGACACGCTGAAGGAGATCGAGCGAATCACGAGCGAGCTTGGAATCTACGTTCTCTCCGACGAGGTCTATAAAGATTTGATCTACGTTAGGGAGAACTACCTGATCAACGGCCCCCGAGTCGTGACGATCAACTCCTTTTCTAAGACCTACGCAATGTGCGGGTTTCGGGTGGGCTACCTGTGGTCGCTAGACGACGAGTTGATCAGCGCTGTGATCGGGATGAAGACTCACACTTCGATGAACACCAACATCCTAGGCCAGGAGATGGCGTTGGCCGCTACGAAAGCACCGGACACGTTCATCGAGAAACAGCTCGAAGTATGGCGGGCCCGACGAGATCTGATCTATCGCGGTCTGGTGGATCTAGGTCTGGACGTGTGGAAGCCGGAGGGCGCATTCTACGTTATGCCTAGAGTCGAGCGGCCACGCGATTTTGTGTGGGATCTCTTCCAGGACCGCAATGTGATCACCTATCTGGGGGAGTGGTTCGGAAGCTCGAGTCGAGTCCGGCTCTCCTACGCGCTCGATATAGAAAAAATCGAGGAGGGGTTGGACCGGATCGGAGCCTACTTGACAGGCCGGTGAGCCGAGGCTCACCCGCTGAAAGACAACAGTTAAGAAGGAGCGGAAATGGACCGGAAGTGGGTGTACCTCTTCAACGAGTTGGAGGCGGCTGAAGCCTCAGCGGGTGACTGGGAGGCGGTCCGTGGACTGCTCGGGGGGAAAGGGGCAAACCTGGCCGAGATGTCGCGAATTCAGGTCCCGGTTCCGCCGGGTTTCACCGTAACCACCGAGGCCTGCATCGCCTACCTAGCAGAGGAGGGCCGTTTTCCGTCGGACATCTGGAAACAACAGATCGAGGGTTTACACCGCATTGAGGCCGCGACAGACAAGGAATTCGGCAATCCCGAGAAACCCCTCCTGGTTTCGTGTCGGTCGGGAGCGAAGTTCTCTATGCCTGGGATGATGGACACGATCCTCAATCTCGGGATGAATGATCAGGTAGCCAGAGGAATGGTGGATCTAACGGGCGATTCCCGCTTCGTGTACGACGCCTACCGGCGGCTGATCCAGATGTTCGGCACGGTGGTCCGGGGAATGGAAGACGAGGTGTTCGAAGAGGTCATTGAGGCCAGACGTGTCGCCGCAGGGGTCGTTTCGGATCCGGAGCTTGGCGCTGACGATTGGAAGGCCCTCACGCAGCGCTTCAAGGAGCTGGTCAGAACTCATACCCGCGCGCCGTTCCCACAGGATCCCCTTGAACAGTTGAGATCGGCAACCGAAGCCGTGTTCGAATCGTGGAATACGAAGCGTGCGACGGACTACCGAAATGCGTCGGGGATTCCCCACGACCTCGGTACGGCTGTCAACATCCAAACCATGGTCTTCGGAAACATGGGTGAGACGTCCGGGACGGGCGTCGTAATGAGTCGTAACCCTTCCAACGGCGAGCCGGGGCTAGCAGGGGATTTCTTGGTGAACGCCCAAGGGGAGGATGTCGTGGCGGGAACTCGAAAGACGCTCGACATCAGCGCGATGGCAGATCGCTTCCCGGAAGCCTACGAGCAACTCTGCGGGATCGCCGACAGCCTAGAAAACCACTACAGGAACATGCAGGACCTCGAGTTCACGGTCGAGAATCGTACGCTGTGGCTCCTCCAAACCCGGAATGGAAAGCGTAGCGCGCAAGCGGAGGTCCGGATCGCGCTGGACATGGTGGACGAAGGGTTGTTACGAAGAGAAGAGGCAGTCCTCCGGGTGAGCCCCGAGCAGGTGGACTTCTTTCTCCATCCTCAATTCGACGAGGAGGCGAGAGCGCAGGCCCTCGTGATTGCGGAGGGCCTGAATGTCTCACCGGGAGCAGCCGTGGGTGTCGTCGCCTTCGACGCGGACACAGCCGAGAGATGGGTGAGGGAGGATGGAAAGGCAGTCATCATGGTCAGGCCCGAAACGAAGCCTGACGACGTCCATGGAATGCTGGCAGCCGAAGGGATCGTAACCAGCCGAGGAGGTCGTACCAGCCACGCCGCGTTGGTCGCGCGGCAGTTTGGTAAACCCGCGGTCGTGGGGGTCGAGGCGTTGGAGATCGATCTGGATGACAGGGAGGCTCGGGTCGGTGACATCACCGTTCGCGAAGGGGAAGTGATTTCCATCGACGGGGTGCGAGGAGAAGTCTATCTCGGCGCGCTCCCCACGGTCGTGCCCGACATCGAGGACCCGTGGCTGAATAGGCTGATGGGTTGGGCCGACGAATTCCGGACCCTCCAGGTGTGGGCCAACGTGGATTATCCGGACGATGCCCGGCGCGCCCGTGAGCTGGGTGCTCAGGGGATCGGCTTGTGCCGTACCGAGCATATGTTCTTCGAGGAAGACCGGCTCCCTGTGATGCGGGAGATGATCATGGCCCGCAACCGCCATGAACGAGAAGACGCCCTCGACCGGCTTCTGCCCCTTCAGCGCCAAGACTTCGATGGGCTCTTCAGGGCAATGGACGGATTGCCGGTGGTGGTTCGGCTTCTAGACCCGCCGCTGCACGAGTTCCTCCCCAGCCACCAGGAATTGCTTCGCGAGTTGGCGGAGCTCAAGGTCAAGCTGCAGCACCTGGATACCCTGCGCGAAATCGACGATACGCTCGAGGATATTCGGGCTAAACAGGACTTCCTCGAGCGGACTGAGGACCTCCTCGAGACGAACCCGATGCTCGGCACACGCGGGGTTCGTCTCGCCATGCTACTTCCCGAAATCACTCGGATGCAGGCGCGCGCCCTCTTTCAGGCGGCCGCCGCTTGCATCCACGATGGGGTCGATGTCCACGTCGAGGTCATGGTCCCGTTGGTTTCCCACGTGAACGAACTTCGTACGCAGCAGCGGCTGATCGAGGCGGCCGCCCAAGCCGTGATGGACGAGGAGGAAGTGGAAGTAGAGTACAAGCTTGGGACGATGATCGAGATCCCGCGAGCGGCTCTGATGGCAGATGAAATCGCGTCGACTGCAGAGTTCTTCTCGTTTGGTACGAACGACCTGACCCAAACCGTTTTCGGTATCTCTCGGGACGACGCGGAGTCCGCGTTTCTTCTGACCTATATCGAGCAGGGCGTGCTCCCGGACAACCCATTCGCGACACTCGATGTCGACGGCGTAGGACGAATCATGCGGATGGCGGTTCAGCTTGGACGAGGCGTCCGTCCGGACCTCGAGATCGGGATTTGCGGCGAACACGGCGGTGACCCCAGGTCTGTGAAATTCTGTCACAAAACGGGGCTGAATTACGTCAGTTGCTCACCGCTTCGCATTCCCGTGGCACGCCTCGCGGCCGCGCAAGCAGCGGTCGAATCCGCAGGTTGGCGCCCGATGCCGGCAGCGCCAAGGGACGAATCTCGGGAGGAGCTGCTCTCGGGAGAGTCGGAAACGCCGGTCGTCCATGAGGCCGCTCCTTAGCACTGGGGTCCAAGCACAATGCCTGTCTCAGCGCTGCACGCCTGCCAGATCCAACACGGCTCCGGCGAGCGTTCGAACGCGCTCTTCGTCCCCGGGCTGAGTACCGTCACTGATGCGCCGAGCATCATTCCAGAGTTGGGTGGCAACTTCGGCCAGCGCCGCTCGTCTCTCGGTGGCATCGCTGATGCCCTCTGCCCCATCCAGCTGTGCCGACACCTCAGGGATGCGGCTCTCGGAAAGTCCGTCGGCACGGACGAGCTGGTCCACGTACGCCCTAGCCACGACGAATGCGACCGGCCAGATCACCCGCGGCTGTTCCTGGGGGTTGAACGTCTCGTACTCGACGAGCCTGGCGGCATCGATCTCATTTTGGGTCAGATACTCGCTTGGGGTCAGCTCGAACACGTCCAACCCACGCAGCTCCTCGGATCCGTAGATGTGTCCGTTATACCAATAGCTGGACCAGTAACCCCCTGACATCAGCTCCGTGGCACTCATGGGTCCGCGATCGAAGTAGGCAATCTCGTAGGGATTCTCGGAGTCAGTGAAGTCGAATATCGAGAGGCCCCCTTGGTACCAGGCTTGAACCATGATGTCCCTCCCTGGCACCGGGATCAGGGAGCCGTTGTGCGCGACACAGTTTTCCGTCTCGGTCTGCGGGGCGGGAAGCTTAAAGTAGCCGGCGAAGTGAAGCTCGTTGCCGACCAGGTCGAATACCGCGTCCGCTCCCCACGTCGGTGGATCCGTGGCAAGGCACCTCGGTTGGCTGCCTCCCCCCCATTCATCCGTGAAGATCACCTTTGTAGCATCGTTGTTGAATGTCGCCGAGTGCCAGTAAGCGAAGTTGGGGTCCGTCACCTCGAAGATTCGCACCGGATCGACCGGATCCGAGATATCGAACAAGACTCCGTTCCCCTGGCACGCCCCCGCAGCCAAGCCGATCTCCGGGAACGACGTGATGTCATGGCATGACGTCGTTTCTCTGGACTCCTGCGTACCAGGGCCATGGTCGCCCCCCTGCCACAAACCCGCGATCGATCCGGTCTCCGGATTCGTAAAGACCCGGGGCTCGCTGACGACACGGGCATTCTGAGGGGCGGCTAGCGGAACCTGGATCACTGAGATGCGCCAAAAGGAGGTATTGGGATCGTCGGGCGAGGCAATATCCAAACACCCCTCCAACTCGTCACCGGACCGCACGGCGCTCGTCCCCGAAACATAGATATAGACGTTATCAGGATCGCTCGGATCGCTGACTACGTTGTGCGTGTGCGAGCCCCTACAGGTTTGCACCGCAGCGACCTGAACCGGGTTGCCGACGTCACTTATGTCGAAGATTCGCACACCGCGAAAACGCTCGGGGTCTACTTCACTCTCAATTTCCTCTTCGGTCGCCACCCCGCAGTCGAGCCGAGCCCGTGTTTCTTGGTCTGAACGGAAGAGCAGATCGCCGTAGATCGAAATGTCGCCCTGAGCGCCTGGACACACGACCGACGTCACCAGCTCGGGGTTCCCGGGATCTGCAACGTTGTAAACGTTGAAACCGTTGTAATTACCCATGAAGACGAGATCCCCTTTGAACGCGAGATCCGAGTTCTTCAAGGGCTGAAACCCAGGGTCGTCGGGTACAACAAACCCGGGTGGGCGGTCCCGGTGGCCGACCATCTGAAGGTTTGATATCGCCTCTTCCGCGTCGTGCCAGCCGGACCCCAAGCCGACTCGAGGATCGGTCTGCCCTGAGACGCCCTGGGCACTCAGCGTGATCGGACTAACCGCCCCTCCTGCCGTGATGATCGCGACTGCAATCCAGAACGGGTTGCAAGACTGTGTCCACCGGCAGGTCATCGAAGCGTATTTCATTCTGATTTCCGGGTTGGTTGTACTTGATTGTGTCACACCTGTAGAGGTAGCCGGAGCCTAGGCCCCTTCAGTCAACATTCGAATCATGCGGGCGATCTCGATACGCTGGTCGCCGTCCACGTCGGTAGCAAATTCGAAAATCACCGTCTCCCGTCCCGCCCCTTCCGATCCAAATAGCTCACGTACCATGGTAAGCGCACCCTCGTGATGTCGGATCATATAGATCAGAAACAATCGGTCGAAGTTCTCAGCCACTGCACCTGCCAACTCGGCCAACTCCTGTGGCGTGAGCATTCCGGGCATGAGCGTGTGTTGCCCTCCAGCGGAGGCTAGCCCGTAACCCAAGTCCGAATCCGGAACCTCCTCAGCTCGGGCGCTCAGCCATCGCTCCATCAACCCGATTTCGTCGCCCTGGGAACGTTCAATCCGGTCGGCAAGGAGCCGCACCCCCTCTGCGGCCGCGCGGTCTGGCGCGAGCCGACTCATCGTCAGCGCCTGCGCGTGGTGGGCGATCATTCCCTGCATGAACGTCACATCTGCGCGTGTGGCTTCCGGCGCTGGGGTGAGGGCCGACTGATCTGAATCGAGTACGCGGCTCGGCTCACCGGGCGCGCCGGGTCGGATGAGTCGGGGTCCCCGCGCCTCGCGTGGCCCGCCGCAGGAGACGAGGAGCGTCGACAACGCAATCAATCGGAGAGACCGTCTGTCCATTCTGCTTTAGGGTGGCCCATTGACCGCACGCGACGCAAGACGCAAAGGAGAGGCCCTTCGTCAGCGCGGATCCCGGTTGGCCCCATCGTGGGATTCCCTATATCCTGGCCACACGAAGTCGCATGCGCGCTCCAGACGGGTACCTACGATGACGGACCTACGGCCCCCCTTTCGGCAGGCCCTCGATGGCCGGCGAATCGTTCTCGTCACTGGATCCACTGCTGGGTTGGGGCGAGTGCTCGTAACGGCTCTCGCCGAAGGCGATGCTCACGTGATCGTTCACGGCCGAAGCCTAGAACGTGGACTTCAGGTCGTCGCCGAGGTCCGTAGGAGAGGCAGGGGAAGCGCGAGCTTCTACGAAGCAGATCTCGCCCGTATGGATGGCGTTCGGGCGTTTGGCCAGGCAATCCTCAGTGACTACGACCGAGTCGACGTTCTCGTCAACAACGCGGGGATACTGTTGCGAGGCGGGAGGCGGCAAACCAGCACTGACGGATATGAGTTGGCGTTCGCAGTAAACTACCTGTCAGGTTTCCTTCTCACGCACCTACTCCTTCCCATCGTTCCGGAGCGTCCTGAGTCGCGCATCGTGAATGTGTCCTCCGGAGCCCAGACTCCGATCGACCTTGACGACCCGATGATGGATGAGGGTTACTCAGGCAGACGGGGATACGCCCAAAGCAAACTGGCTCAGATCCTGTTCAGCATCGATCTAGCGGTTCAGTTGGACAGAACCGGGATTCGGGTCAACTCACTGCATCCCGCGACCCTAATGGACACCGACATGGTACGCTCGGCCGGCTATCAGCCGAGAACCAGTGTTGAGGAGGGCTCCGTTGCCACCCTGAACCTCATCAACTCCCCCGGCATTGTTAGCGGTCAATACTTCGACGGACTGAGACCCGCGAGCGCGGACCCACAGGCTTACGACGCGGAGGCCCGTGCAAAGTTACGCGGGTTGAGCGGGGAGCTTACGGGTATAGGCCAAGATTGATCCGAGACATCCCAATCCCAAAGCCTTGTCAGCGATACACTTCGAAGTAGATGACCGGCCAAAGCAGCACGACGAAGTACCAGAAGATCTGCACCATCAGGAATTGACTTCCCGAGAGAGTCCCGGCGCGCAACCGCTTCCAGGCCCATATGAGGAATCCAAGAGCCACAATGGCGTTGAGCGCATGCGTGCCGACGATGAGATGAAAGAACGCTCCGTATACGCTCGATGTCACGGTGAGCCCGTCCTGCAGGAGGCCTACCCACTGTACTGCTTGAAAGGCAACGAAGAATCCACCCAAGAGGGCGGTGACCCCGAGGAGCGTGACGGCCTGATTTGGCTCTACTCTGAATCGAAGATTGGACAGTCCGAGGATGACCCCACTGAGGACTAGCGCCGCAGTGCTTGTCGCCGTCTCCGCCACCGGCAGACGGGGCTCGTTCAAGGGTGGCCAAATCTGGCCGACTCGATCAGCCATGTAGGCAATGTGCGCTGAGATCAGCCCCGCGAAAAGCATGATCTCGGCGGTCATGAAGAGTGCCATCGCAACCACGGCGTTCGAGCGGAGTGGGGCGGTCGGGCTAGACCCGGGACGGTTCGTGGCCGAGGCGGTTGCGTCCATACTGGCGGGACTCGAGCTGTGGGAAGGTCAGGTCTAGGATCGTCGTGGCACCCTTCGAGCGCAACGGGAACGATAGCTCATGAATGGCTGAAATCGCACACGAATCTTGCCCCGTGCAACTCCGGCACCTAGCGTGGGCGATCCGTCCCCGAGGCACATATCCAGAACCCCGCGGGACCCGGGTACATTCGAAACAGATAGGGGTGCGTTATGAACGCTCGCGTCGTTACAGGACTCGTCGTCCCCTCCGCTCTTCTTGCCCTCGGTGTGCTGGGCGCTCCAGCCCTCACACCCTTCGGCCGTGTGGCGGCGCAGGTCGACTCTTTCCGAGCGCGTCTTTCACCCCTTCCGGTCAACGGCGTGACACTCGAGTCGATCACCGGAGTGGGTCAGGTCAGCGCGTCGCTCGAAGACAGCCAGCTCACCGTCGTAGGGAGCTACCAGGGCATGAGCTCACCCGCGACCGGAGCGCATATTCACCTGGCCCTCCCCGGGCTCCGTGGCCCGGTCGCGCACGCGCTGGAGATATCGGCAGCAGCCGACGGAGAGGTCGGAGGAACGGTCGAGTTGACGGAGCCCCAACTAGCCGCCCTACAGGGACAGTCTCTTTATATCCAGATCCACAGCCAGGCGAATCCGGCAGGGGAACTCAGAGGTTGGATCTACGACCTGGAGATGATCGGAGAAGAGCCGGCGAACTTGGAGTCCGCGTCTCTGACGGTGGCCGATCTCATGCGGGATTTCGAGCCAATCACCGACGCGATGTTGCGCGACCCCGACCCCGCCGATTGGCCTATGATGAGGCGCGATTATCACGCTCATAGCTACAGCCCGCTAAGTGAGATCAACCCGAGCAACGTGGGTGAGCTTCGCTTGGAATGGATGTGGAGCATGCACGAGGGCGGCTCCGAACCCGGGCCCATCGTATACGACGGCGTCATCTACCTCATGAACCCAGGAAACATCATTCAAGCGCTGGACGCCCGCACCGGCGATTTGATCTGGGAGACCCAGGCCGGCCCGGAGAACGGTCAAGACATGCGGAGCATCGCGATCTACGGTACGAACGTGATTCATGCCTCCACCGACGCCAGGCTCGTGGCTCTCGACGCTCGGACTGGAGAGCAGGTCTGGGAGACGCAGGTCGCGAACGACAGTCTGGGGTTCTTCTTCTCGAGCGGGCCGATTGTGGCGGATGGCAAGATCATCCAGGGACAGGCAGGCTGCGGACGCTATTTGCAGGAGAACTGCTATCTGACCGGCCACGACGCGGTCACCGGTCAACGGCTGTGGGAGTGGGACCCGATAGCGCAGGCGGGACGCCCCGGGGGGGACACGTGGGGCGATCTCGACAATCTCTTCCGAACCGGAGGGGAACAATGGATTACCGGGAGCTACGACCCCGAGCTGAACCTCACCTATTGGGGAACCGCTCAGGCAAAGCCCTGGGTTCCGGCGAGCCGTCATCAGTCCATCTTCGATGCAGGGCTCTACACGAACTCCACCGTTGCGATCAATGTGGAGACCGGGCAGCTGGACTGGCACTTCCAGCACGTTCCAGGCGAAGCGCTCGACCTGGACGAGGTGTTTGAGCGGGTTCTGGTCGACAGAGACGGGCGTCGACTCGTCTTCTCCATCGGGAAGCATGGGATCCTATGGAAGAACGACCGCGTCAACGGTGAGTTCCTTGGGTTCACACATACCACCTATCAGAACGCTTTTACCAACATCGACCCCGAGACAGGCGCGGTCACCTACCGGGACGACGTCATCAACGCCGAGATCGGCGAGTGGATCCCGGGTTGCCCGAGCAGCGCTGGAGGCAAGGATTGGCATTCGATGAGCTACCACGAGCCGACCGGTGTTCTGATCGCTCCGCTCAGCCAGACGTGCCTCGAGAACGAGGCACGTGAGATTGAACTCGTCGAAGGGGGGGGAGGCGTCGGGTCTGCACGACTCTTCTTCGAGATGCCCGGCTCCGACGGAAACCTTGGGAAACTCGGCGCCTACAATGCGAGCACACTCGAGGAAGTCTGGAGTTACGAGCAGCGCGCCTCGCTCTTGACCGGTGTGATATCTACCGCCGGTGGCGTAGGCTTCGTTGGTGATCTAGACCGCCGATTCAAGGCCTTTGCCGTCGAGACGGGCGAGATTCTCTGGGAAACACGGCTTGGAACGTCCGTTCAAGGTCACCCCGTTTCGTTTGCGGTAGACGGCAAACAGTATATCGCAGTGACCACAGGGCTTGGAGGTGGAAGCCCTCGGAATGTTCCGCGGCTTGTCGCAAATGAGGTCAGGCACCCCAGCAGCGGAAACGCGCTGTACGTATTCAGTCTGCCAGAGTGAGCCGTAGAGAGCTACGACAATATCCGTGCGGCCGTGCTTAACGCTCCCAGACGTTGTTCTCCCGGTCCACGTCAGGAAACGCCACATCCGGGTCGATCTCGATGGCTGTGGTGGTTTCACCTGAAGGCAGATCGATCAGCACGGTGTGCTCTGTGGCGCCCCCCAGCCAGACCTCTACTGGCACCGTCTCT
The DNA here is from genome assembly GCA_965215925.1 of Longimicrobiales bacterium. Classification (GTDB taxonomy): domain Bacteria; phylum Gemmatimonadota; class Gemmatimonadetes; order Longimicrobiales; family Gaopeijiaceae; genus JAAXGI01. The sequence goes on from CBDCEQ010000003.1 coordinate 2,099,915, forward strand.
TGGATGACGTCCCCGCCAGAGAGAGTGACGACCAGGTTTACCGGCATGAAAGCCCTTCCGAGGTTAGCTACGGTCACCTCGGCGGCTTCCACACCCGTGTCGCCCTCGCTCATTCGCACGTTCGTGATTGCCTGATCCAAGGCCGCCGTCTCGTACCAGAAGGGCACCCAGAACCAATCCAGATCTCTTCCCGCCACAGCTTCCGCAAGGTTGAAGAAGTCCTGGGGGGCGGGGTGGCCATAGATCCAGGTCTCGGCGTAAGTCCGTAGCGTTTCCCACACGGCCTCTCGCCCAATCACGCCTTCGAGCGCCCTCAAGAGCGTGGCAGGTTTCCAATAGGCGGCCTGGCCATAGGTCCCGAAGGGCCCGTGGAGATCGGCGTGACGCATGATCGGTGTCTCCCCTTCGAAACCGGCGACTCGCACATACGCATTCTGGTCGGTTCGCCAGTAGTCCGGGTCGTCCCAGAAATCTGCGGTCGCATACCCCTCGATATATGTCGTCAGACCTTCATCCATCCAGGGATACGAGGGCTCATTAGAGCCGACCATCATCGGATACCACATATGGCCGATCTCGTGGTTCAGGGTCTCGTATACGGAACGGGCTTCGGGGAAGGCAGCGACAAAGGTGAGCATCGGATACTCCATCCCCCCGACCGGACCCTCAGCGCCAGTCATCTGTGGCCAGGGATACGGGTGCCACCGCTCCGCATGGAAGCGGACCGCGTGCCGGATGTACTCAGCCGCGTCTACCCAAGCCTCCGCCACAGGCCGAGAGAAGGCATGAACCTCGACGACCTCGTCCTCTCCGTCGCCATCAGCATCGGGCGTCACGACGTGAGCCGCGTCCCACAAGTACTGATCAGAGGTGGCGAACGCAAAATCCCGAACGCCGTTCGCCTGAAAGCGCCAGGTGAGCTCACCATCTGGATCCGAAAGGGTCGCCCCACCAGGTCCGAAATCGGCCTCAGTAACCACGCGTACGACTTCATCGCTCGTCCGCGCCTCGTCCAGACGCTCGCGTATAAGTCCCGGAAGGACCTCCTCCGGATTCTGCAGCGTTCCCGAGGCCCCAATCAACCACCCCTCTGGCACGGTGATCGAAACGTCGAAATCTCCATATTCGAGATAGAACTCGCCGTTTCCTAAGTACGGCCAGATGTGCCACCCCTGGACGTCATCGTAGACTGCAACCTGAGGGTACCATTGGGCGACGTTGAATAGGCGATTCTCGATATGGCCTTGCCGGGGCGCGCCAGCGGGCGGGACCTCGTAGCGCCACTCGACGGACAGCTCGACTGACGCGCCGCTCGGCACACTCTCGCTCAAGTACACCGCCATCAGAGTGCCATCGGTCAGGTACGAGCCTGCCTGCGGCCGCCCCATCGCTTCCGATATTTCTTCTCCCCCCAAGGCCACGCGCTCCAGGGTAATCCCCCCTGTAATGGGCACGGTGCGTGTACGCTGGGCGCCCTCCGAAAAAAGGTTCTGGTAGAGGTGTAGGATCATCCGGTCCAGCTCATCGGGGGAGTTGTTTTGATAGGTGATGGTCTCCCGACCCACCAGGATGGCAGTCTCGGGATCAAGCTGAGCCTCGATCGAATAGTCGACTCGCTGAGTCCAATAGCCAGGGCCGGGAATTCCCTGATCCGTTCTTGTTCCCCGGTCGATCGCGCTCTGGAACGAAGCCGGAACTGGCACAGGCGGCGCAGTAAATCGAGTTGCCACCTCAAGCATCGCCGGGCTAGTGACGTCCGTTGGAGCCGCAGTGGGCGGCATGACCGTGCCGGTGGGGTTCTGGGAACCGGAGCCGCTCGCGCACGAAGTAAGCATCATCACGCCGGCAAGGACACGAATCGGACTCAACGACCCAGGCATTCTGGACCTCCAGACGTGTTACTCGTTAGGGAGCGTGCTCACTCGGGGTCGATGAGCATATCCGAGCGGAGGCCACCGAACAACCTGGATAAATAGGGAAAAGCCGCGGACCAGCCTGCGTGCCGGCGCCCGCGGAGGTCCGCCTGTCGGCGGACCCCCCGGCGAGCTTCGAGCCTGTGGCTAGTTGAATTGGCTCTCGTCGGCCGACTGACCGTACGTAGCCGGGACAGGGATGTCCAGTAGCCTCAGATACACGCTCAGCTGGCCACGGTGATGGTATAAGTGGTTGAACATCAATGTACGCGCGAGGGCCACTTTGGGGAGCGCCCAGAGCTGTTCCTCTCCCTTCGTCAGTCGCCACTCGGACAACGCACCATCGTTTGTCAGGCCCTCGAGTTTCGTCCTGGCGTTCTGCTGCCCCTCTGCGAATCCACCCATGATTTCGTCCTTGGACTCCGGTTGGGCCGGGGTGAAATCTGCGTCGTTCACGTCGAAGCCCTCGGTTTCTAGGAAATTACCGATGCTCCCTGCGATCGTCGCCACATGGAGCGCCAGCTGGCCTAGAGACATGGACCGTTCGTGGGGCCTCCAAGAGAGTTTCTCAGCCGGTACGCGTTCGAGCATGCGCTCGGTAGCGATCGCTTCTTGTTCCAGCTCCGCCAGCAGGGGTGCAACCATCCGATCGCTCGACATCGACGGACCTCCTTCCCATCTGAATGGATTGGGTTCTCAGATCCTACTTGTGTTTTGCAAGCTATAATGTGACCCGACCGATTGCATTTCGCAAGTATACGTCTAAATTCTTACCATGCAACGACAAAGCCGCCGCTCGCAATGTCCGATTGCGTTCTCCTGGGGCCTCCAAGAGAGTTTCTCAGCCGGTACGCGTTCGAGCATGCGCTCGGTAGCGATCGCTTCTTGTTCCAGCTCCGCCAGCAGGGGTGCAACCATCCGATCGCTCGACATCGACGGACCTCCTTCCCATCTGAATGGATTGGGTTCTCAGATCCTACTTGTGTTTTGCAAGCTATAATGTGACCCGACCGATTGCATTTCGCAAGTATACGTCTAAATTCTTACCATGCAACGACAAAGCCGCCGCTCGCAATGTCCGATTGCGTTCTCCTTGGACCTCTTTGGTGATCGGTGGACGCTGTTGATTCTTCGTGACATGGTGTTCATGGGGCATCGCTACTTCCGCGACTTCTTGGAGTCCGGCGAAGGGATAGCCACCAACGTCCTCTCGGAACGACTCGGCCGCCTCGAACGGGCGGGGATCATCTTCAAGAAGCGAGATTCGAAGGATCGCAGGCGAAATCTATACGTCTTGACCGAACCCGGACTCGACATGATTCCGATCCTCCTCGAGCTGATTGTTTGGGGCGCAAATCACGATCCCCGCACGCCAGTAACCGAGGGCTTCCTTCGTCGGATCCATGAGGAGCGAGAGCGTGTCATCCTGGAGTATCGGAACCAGCAGAGGGCAGGCTAGACGAGTGAAAGGGGGCGCGGCTGATGCGGGCTCAAGGTGCCACGAACCCGACGTCGGTGTGCGATCCATCACAGAAGGGCTTTTTCTTTGAATGACCGCAGCGGCAAAGGGCAGCCTTGGCGATCGGGTGACTCTCGCCCCGGGCGTCCACGACCGTCGCACAGCCTTCGAGGCGCATGGGACCGTTAAGGAGGGGGATCAGCTTCAGAGGTGCGGCTGGATCTACCTCACTGTCTCGATCGCTCTTAGGCGCGGTTCCGATCCCTGGATCCGCGAATCCGGCTTCGCTGTGGGAGCCGTCGCAAAGAGGTTTGTTCGAGGACGCCCCACAACGACATAGCGCGAGGCGTGTCTCTGTGGCAGTGTTCCCATCCGCGAGAGCCAATCGAAGCTCACCCGCGACGTACAGGGGGCCATCGGGAGCGACCGTGACTGTGTTCTCGGGAGCAGGTCTCTCCTGCTCGACGCCGTCCCGCTTCACGCTGTACCTGAGGGCTCCGGTGGGACAACGACGCACGACATCGGCTACGGCTTCCGATCGAGCTTGGCTCGGATCGATCCACGGTCTCTTTTGGGGGTCGAACACGTCCGGCAGGCCCCTGACACATTCCGCCGCGTGGATGCAGCGGATGCGATCATACTCGACGATCAGCCCGTCTCCTTCGTAGGTGTGGATCCTAGGTGTCATCAAGCTTCCCTCGGAAAGACCTCAAGTAGCAAACTCATCATGGACCCAGCCGTCGCCCAAACGAAGACATTCCCTGCAACTGAGGGTTCCAGCTGCGATCTCCCTGATCTCAAGTCCATCGAAGTGCTCACACCGTGGCATGCTTCAACCCCCCTCGTCTTCCCTGGTACGCTAAGCCGGTTTCACACGCTAACCTGCTAACCCCTGGAGGATCCCCCTCACGGAGGCTCGAACGGTTTCAATATTCCGTGCTATAGGAACCGCGGAGGCGAGGCCGGGAATCTCGTGCTCCGATTCGACGAAAGCCACGATGGGGCGTCCGTACCGCAAGGCGAGCTCGACCTCGCTCGCAGTGCCCTCACCACCCGGTAACGCTACGATCACGTCGGATGTGAGAACGTTGATGTGGTTTCGCGACATTGAATCGGTCCCACGGTCACCTGAGAGACCCAGGTGCGTGTAAATCGGAATCTCGACCCAGGGGTTGGGATACCCGTGTTTCGGTCCTTTGTTGGGTCGGTCGTAGGGGATGATTCCGATGGTCGAGCCCTTCCGAATAGGAACCCGGTGGAAGGATTCGCTCACCGCCGTCATCACGCCCCCGCCGGCCCCGGTCAGGAGGTGCACCCCCTCGTCTGCCAACCATCGGCCGAGCGGCGCCGCGCGTTCGAGGTGAGGGTCGCTGCCCGAGCCCATGACTCCGACGATAGGAAGGCGTCCCGGTTGGGCCCCGAATGTTCGCACTGAGGCGACCCCCTTTTCCATCTTCTGACGGTCGCGATTCAATTGTCGGTACGCGCGCCTCCTGAGAAATCTTAGTCGACACGGAGAGACGCACAACGTGACGACCCTTGGGGTCGAGAGACCGCCTCATCTGCACAGGGCTCTCACCCTTGCCGGGCGAATCTCTGGAACGTACGGTTTAGCTTGGCGAAATGCCGATCGGGCTTTTCTCCCGCGAACTCCCGAATCAGGCCGAGCGCTTCCGTCGCGGAATCGCCTCGGCCGGTCGAAAGAGGTGCAATCATGTCAGTTCTCACACGAAGGGCCGGTCTGGTAGCGTGGGTCTGCGCGCTGATCGGCGTTGCGTTGTTTATCTCGGCCGAACCGGCGTTGGCGCAGAACTCCGCGAACCCCTACGCCATAGTCGACGGCTGGGCGAAGTTACCCGGAGGGCGAGAGATGGGCGCCGTGGGCAAGGCGACGACCGATCCGGATGGGAGGCACATCTGGGCCGTCATCCGCTGCGATGCTGGGGGCGAGAGGTTTGGGAACGAGTGCCTGGATTCCGATCTGGACCCGGTCATCAAGTTCGACCCCGAGGGTAATGTGGTGGAGAGCTTCGGAGGCGGGATGTTCATCTGGCCTCACGGGATCGACGTCGACTCCGACGGCAACGTTTGGGTAACCGACGCGGTGGGCTCCGGAAGCATCCCGGCCGGCGACACGAGAGGCCACCAGGTCATTAAGTTCGGCCCGACCGGCGACGTGCTGATGACTTTCGGCACAGGCGGAATGGAGGGCCCCGGCCTAGATCAACTCACATCCCCTTCTGACGTCGCAATTGCGGACAACGGGGATATCTTCATCGCGGACGGTCACAATGCCGTCGGGAACAACCGCGTGATGAAGTTCGATCGCAATGGCGACTTCATCATGTCCTGGGGGAGGACCGGGTACGGTCCCGGCGAATTTCGGGCGTTGCACGCCATCGACATCGATGCAGACGGACGGGTCTACGTAGGAGATCGGAGCAACAGCCGCATCCAGATCTTCGACCAGCAAGGGAATCACATCACCACTTGGACCCAGTTCGGGCGCCCCAGCGGAATCGCTTTCGACGGAAACGGACGGATTTTCGTGGCGGACTCCGAGTCCGATGACGTGCAAAACCCCGGCTATGAAATGGGGATTCGGATCGGTGAAATCGAGACCGGCTGGGTGACTGAGTTCATTCGTTTCCCCTGGGCAGATCCCCGGGACCCGGCGGGAAACGGAGCGGAATTCGTTACAGTAGATCGTGACGGCAACATGTACGGCGGCGAACCTCGGCCCCGAATGCTCCGCAAATACATGAGGGTCCGTCCCTAAGGGAGGAACGTGAGCTTTCGGTTCGACAGGTCGTGGGGACCGATAGTTCTGCTCTTGCTGTTTGCGGCCGGCCTCGCCCTGCCCCCGACGATCGAGGGGCAGGGCTGGCGCCGAGCCGGAACAGTGGTGCGTTTGGGTGACGGCCTTCCGGACAGGCCTGGGGGGTTTACCTTCTGTCGCCTCGCTTTCGTCGAGGTGCGGCGGGAACGTGGAGGGTCGAGTTGGGACACCGACTTCCCGCAAGCCGAAAGAAACCTCACAACACGGCTCTCTCAGCTTACGCCGACGCCCATCAGTGCATGGGAACACGGTGAGCCCGGATTCACTGTTATTCGCGCCACCGATCCGGAGTTATTCCAGTGCCCCTTTCTGTTTGCTTCGCACGTAGGAGTCACGGGGTTCGGCGAGGACGAAGCCAACGCCCTCAGAGAATATTTCGACAAGGGAGGGTTCCTTTGGGTTGACGACTTTTGGGGGAACGCCGCATGGAACCAGTGGGCGCGGCAGATGGAGCTGGTGTTTCCAGGCCGAGCGATTGTCGACCTGCCAATGGACCACCCTCTGTTCGCGATCGTCTATGATGTGCCGAGGCTTCCTCAGATCCCATCGATCCAGCATTGGAGACGTAGCGGGGGTGGGACGTCAGAGCGCGGATTCGAGAGCCGCCAGCCTCACATCAGAGCTGTGCTCGATGACGACGGGCGAATCATGGTCCTGATCACCCACAACACTGACATCGCCGACGGTTGGGAACGTGAGGCTGAGGACCCCCGGTTCTTCTATCAGTTTTCGCCCGACGCGTACGCCGTCGGAGTGAATGTGGTCGTCTGGATGATGACTCACTGATTCACGACCGCCTAACGCGGCTTCTCTTTGGCACATCTGATGCACTGCTAGGGGTGTGGATCACGACCCGTCGATCCACCCCGCTTGTCGCCGGCGCCTGCTGGCACGCCGGAATCGGCGAGTAACGCCGGTGCCTGGTGCATCGGATTCACAAAAGGCTTGCACTCCAGATGCACGAAAACGAGGAGGGCGGAGCTTCTGCCACGTTTTCTTGGGGGCAAGAAAGGAAAGAGAGGTCGAGGATGATCAATTCAGCGCTCACTCGTGCACTCTGCGGGCTGGCCCTGGTCGTCGTAGTGGGATGCGATGAATCGGAGCCGTTGGCCCCGAGCGACAAGCCCTCTCCGGATCTCGCCGTTTCCAGAGGCGAGGTCGCCTTCCTGGCAGAATGCGCCTCCTGTCATGCCGCGAGGGATGGGTTCGACCTTGCGTTCTTTCAGTTCCCAGACACGACGATCGTCCGTAGGGCCGTGGGGCACGTGACGAAGCCCACGGCAAACGACATCGTCGACTACATCCGATCGCTCAATACTTCCTTCGCATCTCGACACGCACGCCCTTTCCAGCCCGGTGAAGGCGTCCTCTCGGACGATCGCTCGTTTGCGATGGGTCTCTTCGGCATGGATGGGATCCCGGCCGATCTGAACACCGACGTGCTGAGACAAATCGATCCGCTGGCTGTCTCGGTCGCGGTTCCGTTCCCTGAGTGGTCGATCGAGGCTCGCTCGCCCGTGATCGCTTGGCCCGATACTACGAGGACCCGATCACCGAGAACCTAGGTATCGCGGTGGCCGCGCTCCGTTCGGCAGACCGGCGGAGGGATAGCGCCGTGGCTCCCTGCGTGTTCGACGAGCCGACCCGGGTTGATTACCGCGAATGCTTCGAGATTCGCAGATGGACAGCGACTCTAGTGGCCCAACATATGTTGCGCCATGGCATGTCCGATCCGATCCACCCTACGCTTCACGACACGTGGTGGGATGTGGGCAACGCGGCCCGGAAGTCACGGCAGTCAGACGTACATCTGGACAATGCGGAGATGAACTGGGCTTCGTGGATGTATCTTGGCTGGATGTTCGACCCCGGGCGCCACGCCAGTGTCTACACAGGGTCTGGGCTAACCCGCATCGGGCTGCCGAGGCACGCGACGTTCGTGGCGCTCAAGAGCCAGGTCAGCCGTCGGGTCGGTAGTGCGGCCGTGTGGCCTGACGCGCGGAGCGCCGCTCAGTTCGCGCCACCGGGCTGGGCGTTCGACGCGACACGACTCGCCTACCAGCACCTCTTGGAGCGCCTCGCGGAGGGCGAAAGACCGAAAGGCGACGAGGCGTTGATTGAAGCGCGTTCGTTCGTAGACCGTGCCAGTGAGCTCGCAACTAGGAAGGTCACCCCCGACGAAAGAACGGAATTGGATCAGCTTAGGGATCAGATCCTCGCTCAACTCCAGTAGCCCGATCACGACCGTACTCGGCGATATCCTGCCGCCTGAAGCCGTTCTCTCGGTATGGGAAGGGGATGCGGAGCCGGCCCTCTACCCCGAAGAGGCCGCGGCCGTCGAGCGCGCTGTGCCGAAGCGGAGGACGGAGTTCCGACGCGGCCGTGCCTGCGCGAGGGAGGCTCTGAAGGGGTTGGGCATCCCGCCGGGGCCCATTCCAGTCGGCGAGGGACGGGCGCCCGTGTGGCCTCACGGAACCATCGGATCCATCACGCACTGCCGGGGCCTCATCGCTGCAGCTGTAGCGCGAACCCGGGAGATTTGTGCGCTCGGCATCGACGCCGAACCAGCGGGAGCCCTCCCGGGGGAAACCCGCCGGCTCATCCTCCACCCTTCAGAGCACTATGACAACGAGGACAGGGTGTTGGAGACGGTAGTTTTCAGCGCCAAAGAGGCAATTCACAAGACTCTCTTCCCGGTCTCCGGGATCTCAATGGATTTCCTCAATGTCGTGGTCCGACTGGACCCTGCGCAAGGCCGATTCACCGCAGCTGCTGCTTCGGACGCTGGAGTTGTCGCCCCTCAACTCGCTCAGCTCCGGGGGCGCTTCGCGGTCGCCGAAGATGTGATCCTGACCGTGGGCTCGCTCGACCACAGGTAGGACCGCGCGGAACCCGTCACCCCCCGAAGACCTCTCGCCGGATGTCGAGAAACCTTGGGTGAGCCCTGATCGGTTCAAACCCTGGAAAAACATCCGCCCAAATCAAGTCGGCCGCACGTGCCTCCACGGCCTGCTCCAGTGCACCGAGTGCCAGCTCCGGCTCCGAGAGTGCTGTGTACAGTTGCGATAGGCGTACAGGAGACACATAGCGCTCTTCACGCTCGCCGAGCGAGTCAATCCCAAAGTTAGTTGAAACTGGAGCGACCCCCTCGTCAGGCGACGGCATGTGAACTGCTCTCGGGAAGGGTGATCCCGAGCTCCTTCTGTATCGCGGCCCTGAGGAGCGGGAGGTGCCGGTAGCCGAGCAACCTCCGGAGCCGGGGCTCGATCTCGAGTAACACGGTCGCGAACCATCGGTGCTTCTGGCTCGAGGTCTTCCAGTGATCCACTCGTCCGCAGCGTTGCTCGGCCATGGCGTTGACGGATTCGAGTACGTTAGTGGTCTTCAGCGACCGGCCGACCAGAGGGAAGACCCCGAGCCGGTGGAGGGTCAAGGTCTCCTCGAACCCCTCGTTTAGACTGGCCACGGCAGACTGGTTCACCTCGCCGAGCTCGTGCTTGAGGGTTTTCAACGCCTGGGCGGCCTCCTTGTACGTGGGCCGTTGATACGCACGTTGGAGTCGCCGGCGCCAGTTCTTCTGCTCCGCCCTCGGCAGGTGCGAGATCACGTTCTCCCGTTTGTGCCACTGGCACCGTTGGATCAGCACCTGGTCCTTGAAGGCCGCGAGCACGCCGCTCCGGAGCCCCTTGGCCCCGTCGATCACCACGAGCGCTCCGGCCGACAGATCGAGACCTCGGTCCTTCAGGCCCCTGAGGAAGGACCGGATCACCACCGCGTTCTCCGTGTCGGTCTGGACGAAGCCGAGGAACACCTTGTCCCCCTCAAGCGTCACGCCGAGCGCCACCACCATCTCGTCCTCGGCGAAGCTCTTCCCGTCCAGGACGAGCGCCACCACGTCATAGACCGAGAGGTCCCGCTCCTGAAACTCCTTCAGCCTCGCGGCGGTGGCCTTCTTGAACTCCCGCGAGACCCTCGACTTCGACAGCCCGATCGCTCCGGGCACCGCCTCGACCGCCGCCTCGTAGTCTCGGCATGAGATCCCGAGCAGCACCTTCCGAAAGAGCCCCTCGTCCACCTCTCCGGCCGAGCCGTGGAGTCGCTCGTACGATGCGAGCCTCACCTCTCCGGCCCGGCCCCGCACCCGAGGTACTCGCACCGGATGCCGCTGGCCGCCCAACCTCACCGACCCGGGGTTGTGCCCGTGCCGGTATCCGCTCTCGTCGTCCCCCTTTCGGGCGTGCCGCCGCCCGGCCAGCTCCTCTACCTCTTCCTCGAGCATCCGGCTCACCTCCGCCAGTCCAAGCGGAATCAGCTGCCGGATCAGCTCCACTCGCGGGTCCAGCTCCAGCGCCTGGATCTCCTCCCAACTCATCTCGCTCGGTTCCCCAAGCCGCCGGTCCTTCTTGCCCCGCTCAACCAGCCTCGGCATCCTTCCCATCGGTGGCCTCCTTCCTCTTTTGTTGGTCCCGTGGCGTGCTCGCACACCCACGTTACCTGAGGTCGGAGGCCGCTTCAATTTCAACTAAAGATGGGACTCACTCACGTGTATAGCCTGGGTGTCCTCGGATACGAGATTCTCACATTGTCGAACCCCTTCGGATCCGGCTCTCGGCACGAACTCTTCACCGCCCATCTTCGGGGCGACCCGAGCGACCTGCCCTGGGAGGTCAAGGCCCGAGACCCCGAGCTCGGGGAGATCCTTCTTCGATGTCTGCAGAAGGAGCCTGCACGTAGGCCACGGGCCGAGGAGGTATTCCGAGCCCTAACGGACGGCTCCGGCGGTGGCGGTGCCTCTTCAGGCCCGGCACCAGGGACACCAATGGCCGTCCTGGCTCCGTTTCCGAGATTGGCAGCCTTCGCCAGTGAGCTTGGCAGGCGACGAGTGGTTCGGGTTGCTATCGCCTACCTGGTGGGCGCACTGCTTCTTCTTCAGGGAGCGGGGGATGTGCTTGGAGGCTTGGAGGCACCGACCTGGATCTACCGTATGCTTGTCGTTGTTGCCGTGGGGGGCCTCCCCGTAGTGCTCGTCCTTTCCTGGGTATTCGATGTGACGAGCAAAGGAATCGAGCGCACGGAACCAACGGAAGGTGGCTCCGGAAGAGCGTTGAAGATCGCGGGCCTTGTCGGAAGTATCGTGTTGGCGACCCTCATCGGGTGGTTCTTCCTGGGGGGGCAGTGATCCGCCATCTGCGCATGGGCACGCCTCACAGCGACCAATTCGCAAAGTACCCGACCACCAAGGACGTTCCGGCAGGCAGGTTCTCCCCTCCGAGCGGGATCCTTGCCCCCGCGCTTACCGCTCCAGGGCCAACATTGTAGGACACCTTCGGCGTGACCTGCAGGATGGAGCGCTCCGCGTTCGGAAGGGGGATCCCCTCGATGACCGGTGTCGTCACACTCTTCATTCCCTCGACGATTAGCTGGAACCCCACCGATCCGTAGTTTCCCCCTGCCTGGGCGAGGAAGAACCCCTCGTCCGCAAAATCTCGTTGGGCCTCCTCGTTCGGCTCTCTCCACCTGTACCCGACCCAGCCACTCAGGTAGGCGGGGAAGGGATAGAACGAGTGGCCTACCTCGGTCATCACTTCCCAGTCGGTCTGCCCATCTCCGAGGGGGATGATCTCTGAATCGACAGCGAACTCTCCAACCGGAACCTTCACCCCCCCTCGAACGGCTAGAGGGAAATCAATCCCGAAATAGTGGAGCGGCGCCGTTCGGAGATAGAAATAGGTATCACCGATCCCGGTGCGGAGGCGATCATCTCTAGCATCATTGTAGGTAAGTCGGTGGTAGGGGACCTGGATCCACCCGTCTACGCCCGGAAGGAGCCCGCCGGCCAATGTTAGGAATACGGACGTGCTGATGGCGTGTCCTTCGGCGAAGAGATCTCGAACTTCGCCGTTGAACTCATAGCGCTCCCAAGTATCGAGATGATAGGTCGTGAGGTCAGCCCAACCCGCACCGGGTGCCTCGACCCACTGTGCCTCCCCCGAGGTCGCCACGAACAGCACACCAGACACAGCCCGAAGGAGGTGGCTCCAAAGCTGTCCTATACTCACTCTTCGCATGGCCCTATGTTGTCTCCGGCGCATTTGATGTGGCTCAGATAGGAAGCCTCTCCTGCCTCTCCCTTAAGCCCTCGGGGCCCGGAGATGGTTCCTCAAGCTCCGCCCAAGAGACCTGAACGCGGCCCTAGCCATCGCCCGCGCTCTTCTATGGACCGTCCCCTGTGATTGCCGGCCTACCGTGGGAAACCTGGCTACTCTTATTGGTGTCTGTCGGTGTCCCTCTCTGCATCGTGATCCGGTTCCGCTCGGTTCATCGAAGAAATTCAAAAACTCGATCGAATCGGGAGGATAACGCTAAGGGCACTGGGATGGCCCGATGATGACGTCAGCCACGATCGTCGGCGTCCTTCTGCTCTATCTCAGTGTGCTTCTGACGATCGGCTGGTGGGGGGGAGCCGAGTCCGGTCGGATGTCCGATTACTACGTGGCGGGAAAGAAGCTCCCCTCTTGGGTGATCGCCTTCAGTTCGAACGCCACGGGCGAGAGTGCCTGGCTCATGCTTGGGCTGACGGGCATGGGCTACATGGTAGGAGCTCACGCTTTTTGGGTGATCCTCGGGGAAGGTCTCGGCGTCGCACTCTCCTGGGTCTTAGTCGCTAGGCCGTTTAAGGAATACACGGATCGTTACAGGTCGATCACGGTTCCGGACTTCTTGGAGGACCGTTTTCAGGACTCGGCTCACGTCCTCCGAATCGTCGGCTCGATCATCATCGTCAGCATGGCGACGGTGTACGTAGCGGCTCAGCTCACTGCCTCCGGCAGGGCGTTCGAATCGTTTCTAGGCACCACCTACGAGCTGGGCGTTCTGACCGGCGCAGCGATCATTCTCTACTACACGACGATTGGTGGGTTCAAGGCCGTCGCTTACAGCGACGTGTTACAGGGAATACTGATGGTCGCGTGCCTCATCATTCTGCCGATCGTGGGGATCCTGGCCGCCGGTGGCTGGACCGATATGACTTCGACACTCCAGGCACTGGACCCCACATTTCTCCGGCCTATGGGTGCGCACGGAGCCAGCATCGCAGGCGTGATCAGCGCCGTCGGGTTCGTCGCGATCGGGTTTGCATTTCTTGGATCGCCCCATCTCCTAACCCGGTACATTTCGGCGAAACACCGGGACGACATCCCCGATGCCGGCCTCATCGCGGTGCTGTGCATGACCGTTTTTATTGTCGGGGCGATTCTCACCGGAATGGCCGGGAGAGCCGTATTCTCTGGGTTGGCCGATCCTGAGACGATCTATCCGGTGATGGGAACCGAGCTCTTCCCAGCCGTCTTCACCGGCATTTTCCTGGTGGTTCTCCTCGCGGCGATCATGTCGACGGCAGATTCCCTTTTGATCCTAGCGTCTTCCGCGGTGGTTCGGGATGTAATCCAGAAGACCATCAACCCGCCGTGGAGCCAGGCAATCTTCTCTCGGTGGGGCAAGCTGATCACAGTCGCGATTGGAGCCAGCGCGGTGGCGCTCGCTCTTCCCGAGGTTAGGGCGATCTTCTGGTTCGTCCTATTCGCGTGGTCTGGCCTTGCATCCGCCTTCACACCGGTGGTCCTCTGTTCGCTGTTCTGGAGAAGAACGACTAGGGCGGGGGCGATCGCTGGAATGATCGCGGGGTTTGCGGGTGCCCTAGGCTGGGTGCTGTTCTTCAAGGAAGGGTTCTATGATCTCTACGAGATGATTCCAGGATTTGCATTGGGCTTCGCTGCGACGATAGGGGTTAGCCTCGTCACCACCGCTCCAGAAGGGGCCAGCCGAGAGTTCGACTCGGTGTGGCGTACCGTCGGACGTCCGTTTGAGCAGAAAGGCACGAAAGGTAGCCGAATACCTAGCGCCTCTCGGCCCAATTCCGGCGGCGGGTCCCCCGAGTGAGTAGACGGCTTGCGTTGCCTCGTGGACGGCTCTACGACTCCATCGGAGGCATCATGGTCACAAGACTCGTGAGCGCAATGGGCTCCGCCATCCTGGTTACACTGCTGATTTCGGCAGACACATTGGCGCAGGTCACTCGTATCGACCTCCAGATCGTCGAATCGCCGGCTCTCGGTGGAGAGAGCTTCAGTCGAGTGGGGCAGTACGAGCGTCTTCGAGGCATCGCGTATGGCGAGGCGGACCCCACCGATCCTCTTCACCGTGACATCGTGAACATAGACCGCGCTCCCCTCAACGCGCGTGGACGCGTCGAGTACAGCACCACCGTCGAGATCTACAGGCCGATCGACATGAGCCGCTGGAACCGGGCTCTTTACCATACCGTCCCGAACCGAGGCGGGGCGGGAGCTGGTGAACAGGCCTTGCTCGGGATGGGGTTCGCTCTGGTGAGGGTCGGATGGCAGGGGGACCTGGACCCCACGGAAACGAACGTCGTCCCGTTCTTGCCCGTGGCCAAGAATCGCGACGGATCTTCGATTGTCGGCATGGCCCTGGAGGAATTCGTATTCGACGATCACCGGCCCGTTTCCACAGCCCGTCTTACATACGAAGGCTCGTCACGGGATCCTGCCAGCGGAAACCTGACCGTGCGTCGAGATCAGAACTCTCCACGCTCGACTCCGCCTGACCTAAGGTGGGGCTGGATCGACTCGGACGAGATTCGGATCGAGCGTCCAGCCGGTTTCAACGGTGGGGCGATCTACGAGTTCGTCTACGAAGCCAAAGATCCCATTGTGATGGGTTTGGGTTTTGTAGCCATGCGCGACGTGATTTCGTTCCTTAGATACGAGGTCGCTGACGGCATGGGCAACCCGAATCCGCTCGCGTTCGACGACCTCCCGAACGTATCGATTTCCATCGGCATATCGCAAAGCGGGAGGTACTTGCGGGACTTTCTCTACCAGGGCTTCAATGAGGACGTCTCGGGCAGGATCGTCTTTGACGGAATGCATCCGGATATCGCGGGATCTCGCAAGACCTTCACGAACTATCAGTTTTCGCAGCCTGGGCGGTGGCAGAAACAGCACGAGGATCACCCGTTCCCAGGAGATCAATTCCCCTTCACGTACCTGACTCTCACGGACCCGATCAGTGGGAGGACCGACGGGCTCTTGGAGAAGTGCTCCCGCTCCAAGACGTGTCCGCGGATCGTCCACACCGACGGTGAGGCAGAGGTTTGGCAGGCGCGATCGTCTCTCGTGGTTACGGACACGATGGGACAAGACATCGACCTCCCAGAGCGCGTCCGTGTGTATTTGATCGCTGGAACCCAGCACGGTGGCGGGCCCGGTCTCCACGCGGCGGCTCCCAACGAGGGGATTTGCCAGAACTTGAGCAATCCGATGTCGCTCAGGCAGATCCGCACTGCCCTTACTGTGGCGCTGTACGAGTGGGTCGCCGACGGTACCGAGCCCCCTCCCAGTCGCTTTCCGACCATCGCGAACGGTGGGCTGGTGCCCGCCGTCGATATCGGGTTTCCTGAGATTCCCGGGGTGACGTATTCAGGAAGCCATAACGGGCTTCATTTGCACGATCATGCGTCGCTTCCACCCAAGGAAGGGGAGTCCTACCCGGTCTTCGTTGGCAGGGTGGATGTCGACGGGAACATGATCGATGGTATCCGCCACCCTAACCTCTCGGCACCGATCGGCACCCACACTGGGTGGAACCTGCGGCGGAGAGGGTTTGGCGAGGGGGATCAGTGCCGGGGTACTGGATCGTTCCTTCCGTTTGCCGCTGATGGGGCGGAACGTGAGTCTTCGGGCGACCCTCGGGTTTCGCTGGCGGAACGCTATCCTGACCATGAGGCCTACGTTCGAGCGGTGTCTCGCGCCGCCGATGCTCTGGTGCGTGAACGGCTCCTCCTCGCGCCAGACGCTGAAGAGATTGTCGATTCGGCTCGAAGGAGCTCGACCGGTTTGGCCAAGTGAGGGCTACGACGGACTGGAGAGGGGACAGATGAGTCGAGCATCGATGGTCCTGCGCCCCATGATGGTCGGGGTTGTACTCACGATAGCCGCATGTCAGAGTCCCGGGCAGCCGAACACTCCCCAGGCCAGGCCCGAGCCCGGGCAACCAACACGCGACCCATTTCCGACGGCCATATCCGACAATGGGGGCTTGATCGTCGTAGGCGTCGTGGAATTTGCGGAGATCCCCGACCTTGCTGGGGAGCCGGCGCGCCTGCAGCACGTTGCCGATGTGCCGGGCACGGACCGGATTTTCACGAACGACATGGCGGGGCCGCTCTATAGCATCAGCTATGAAGGGCAAGCAGTCACGGTGTATCTGGACGTCAGCGACCCTCGATGGGGAGTCGGGCTCGAGATAGGTAACTTCGAGCTTGGTGTCCAGAGCTTCGCTTTTCATCCGCAATTCACTCAGACGGGTAGCCCGGGGTTCGGAAAACTCTATACCTGGCTGGATACGAACCTCACGGCACCGGCACCCGATTTTGAGCCAGGAGGCGGCGAAGACACTCAGGACACGGTTCTACTCGAGTGGACTGCGAGCGGGCCCGAGGCCACCACCTACGATGGCGGCCCACCCCGGGAGTTGTTTCGGGTCGAGCAGCCATGGGACAACCACAATGGGGGCCAAATGGGTTTCGACCCCACCGCCTCACCGGCGGACCCTGATTTTGGACTCCTCTACATAGGTATCGGCGACGGCGGGGACGCGAACGACCCCTTGAACAACGCCCAAGACCTCAGCCGCGCCTTTGGGAAGATATTTCGAATCGATCCTCTGGGGTCGAACAGCGAAAATGGTGCGTACGGCATCCCTTCAGAAAATCCGTTCGCCGGGGACAGTGATGCCGCCACCCTCGACGAGATCTATGCGTACGGCATCCGCAACCCGCAATCGTTCGCTTGGGATCCGGAGAATGGCAACCTCTTCTTGGCCGATATAGGTCAGGAGACAGCCGAAGAGCTGAATCTGATCGACAGCGGCGCGAATCTCGGGTGGAACGTCTGGGAGGGGAGCTTTCGTTTTGTTAGCGGTGAGGGCGTCACGCTGGCGAATCGCCGCGGAGACACCGCAATCAGTTATCCGATCGCTGAGTACGACCAGCAGGATCCCATCCTGCATCCGTCCTCTGCAGCCTCGGGTGTATACGTATACCGGGGCGACGGAATCCCGGGGCTTGAGGATCTGATTCTGTTCGGGGACAACCCAAGTGGTGAAATCTTCTACGTCAGTGCCGATGAGATTCCGAACGGGGGACAGGACTCCGTCCGCCGAATTCTCCTGCGAGATGACGGTGAAGCGAAAACGTTGTTCGACCTTGTGCGAGAGAAGAACGGTGAGCAGGGGAGACCCCCCGCAACCCGTATGGATTTCCGGATGGGATTCGGGCCCGATGGGCATGTCCTCTTGCTGAACAAGCAGGACGGCATCATTCGTATGTTGGTGCCTGACGGCGAATCATGACGAACGAGCCCAACGAGTTGTCGGGGCCTAGCCGGCTTCAGAAAGGAATGGAGTGATAATGAGCAGCTATCACATGATGTTCGGTGCGTTGTTGGTCGCGTCCCCGGCGTTCGCGCAGGGGACCGACGATCCCTTTCCTACGCCCCTGTTTTCGGGGGACGCTCCGATCTTGGTGGACTTCGTCGAGTTCGCATCGATCCCGGACAGCGACGGAGAAGCCGCGCGGCTCATGCACCTGGTCGACGAACCGTCCACCGGACGAATGTTCGCGAACGACCAACGTGGGCCCCTCCACACCGTGAGTTACGACGGGAGCAGGGTCGCAGAGTATCTGGACGTCAACGATGCTCGTTGGGGGATAAGCGTCGAATACGGCAGCAGAGAGCGCGGAGTCCAGAGCTTCGCCTTGCACCCGCAATTCGGTCAATCTGGCACGCCAGGATTCGGCAAGCTGTACGTCTGGACGGATACAGACAACACGTCCCCGACGCCGGACTTCGTCTCGGGAGGCGGAGAGGACTCCCACGATACAGTGCTGTTCGAATGGACGGCTCGTGACCCTGCGGCCGGCGTCTACGACGGCGAGGCGCCCCGGGAAATGATGCGATTCGAGCAGCCCTTTGGAAACCACAATGG
Source organism: Longimicrobiales bacterium (assembly GCA_965215925.1). GTDB lineage: Bacteria > Gemmatimonadota > Gemmatimonadetes > Longimicrobiales > Gaopeijiaceae > JAAXGI01. The sequence goes on from CBDCEQ010000003.1 coordinate 2,118,195, forward strand.
CGGTCAGATCGGCTTCAATCCGCTCTCATCACCAGGAGATCCTGATTTCGGACTCCTATATATCGGTGTGGCCGATGGGGGCAGCGGGGGCGACCCGCTGAACCTCGCCCAGGACCTCGGAGCGGGGTTCGGCAAGATCCTTCGAATTGATCCGCTTGGGTCGAACAGTGCGAATGGCCGATACGGTATTCCGAACGACAATCCGTACGCGCAGGACGGCGATACTGGCACGCTGGGCGAGATCTACGCCTATGGAGTGCGTAACCCCCAGCGATTCGCGTGGGATCCTCGAAACGGCAACATGTTCCTCGCGGACATCGGACAGAACATCGTCGAGGAACTCAGTCTCATAACCAGAGGCGCCAACCTCGGGTGGAATACCTGGGAAGGGAGTTTTCGTTTTGTTAGCCGACAGGAGGTGAGTCTCGCGGACCGACGTGGCGACCCGACGGTCACCTATCCGGTCGCTGAGTACGCGCAATTGGACCCTCACTTCACGCCTAGATCTGCCGCATCCGGTGTCCAGGTCTATCGCGGAAACGAGATTCCTGAACTTGCGAATCGCGTTCTGTTCTCGGATATGCCCAGCGGGGAGTTCCTCTATATCAGCGCGGACGAAATCCCAGAGGGCGGACAGGATTCCATAGGCCGAATCCTCCTCAATCACAGGGGGGAAGCCAAGACCGTCCTACAGGTCGTTCAAGAGAAGAACGAGCAACAGGGGAAACCACCGACGGACCGGGTCGACCTCCACCTCGCCTCCGGCCCCGACGGCCAGACGCTTCTATTGAACAAGCACGACGGGACGATCCGAATGCTGGTTCCCGACGACGACTTGTAAGGCCGATCGGGCTGCGGCGAATGTGAGTGGAGGGGAAAAGCCGGGGCGCTTCTGGCTATCTTCGTCCTGCGCCGTTCCGACCCGGAAGAGTGCTTCGCGTTGCCGCCTACCTAGGAGGGCTAGCTGCAAATCTGACCTAGAACCCCACCCCCTCCGCAGTACGTCGTGTCCTGAAGCTGTACACGAAGCCCATCTGGATCGGTGAAGTACAGCTCGGGCGTGCCAGCATCCGCGCCGCCCCGGTTCGGCATCCTCATGCTTATATAGGACCGCAGGGGATCGACGGGCCCCTGCCCCGAGCGCGGTTGAATACCGAAGCCATCGAGCTCCCCGAGAATCTCGTCAGTGTCGAAGCCCTCGACCGTCATGCAAAAATGGTTGATCACGGAAGGACGTGGGGCCACGTCGCCGCTGAACATGAGAAACTGCGGTCCGCCATCGACGTCAAGCGCCGGAGTGCTGGCCTGATACGCCTGTATGGGGAGCCCGAACGTTTCCTGATAGAACTGGTTCGCCCGCGGAGGGTTGGGCACGCTGATCGTGAAATGGTTGAGATCCCGCACAGCGACGACGCCCGACACCGGGGAAGCTTCCGACGCAGCGCAGACGTTCCCGAGCGATCCACCGCCACCGCAGTGAGTCGGGTGGACGAGCTGAGCGATGATCCCATGCGGATCTCCGAGATATAGATCGGTTGTCCCCTCCGTCCCTCCCCCACCTTCCGGCCCTCGCGTCTCCGTCCACAACTTCATCGCAAGGTCATCGGGCATTGCCTCTCCGTCATATCGCACGCCTGAGGCCGCCATCGTATCAATGATTCGATCCACATCGAAATCGGCCACTGCGAGTCCCAGGCGGCTGATGCTCGGGGCCTGCCCCGGAGCTACACGCTTGATCGCCATGAATTGTGGCCCATCGCCGATCCGAAGCACGACACTCCCACCCTGCCTGGCCTGGATCGGCATTCCGAACAATCCCTGGTAGAACTCGACGGACCTCGCGGGATCGGAGACGCTTAGCTCAGCGTGGTTGAGACCAAGAACCGAGACAGCACGACGAGCCATTCGCCCAAGGATCCCGGGCGCGAGGGCTAGCCCGGGAAACGTGAGGAGAAACCGCCGTCGGTCGATCATCCCACGCATGCGTCTACTCCTCGTTTCCCAAGGTGATGTAGTTCGCGAAGTCATCCCAGGGGATCGGCGGGCCGTGGATGGGCACGAGTGTGTCGACATCCCAATCCCAGAATTCCCGTACATGACGATAGAGCGTACGCGCATCGACCGTGGGTTCCGACGGCGGCGGCTCGTGAGTATCGAAGAGGTCCGCCTCGATCGCGATCCGCTCATTCGGGAGGTAGGCCATCAGCATGCCCTCGACGTGAGGGCTCGACGGCTGAACGTAGGTGATGTGGAGGACCCGATCTCCATCGGTCACCCAATAGTTCTCCTGGACGAGTTCATAGACGTAGCCTTCACGAATCTCAGTTTGGGGATCGAGGCTGATGAGGTCGGGTGCCAGTACCCACCGATGACGGTTCAGCACCTCATCGTAGTAAAAGTCGGCGTTGTAGTGATGGGTAATGATCGTAGCGCCTATGTGATGGTAGGCTCGAAGCCCCCCCAGGTGATCGTAGTGATCGTGCGTGTTCACGATGTACCGGATTGGCTTGTCCGGCATCAGTCTCGCGACCTCCTCGACCACCGCGAGTGACCGATCCTGGTTCAAGGGCGCTTCGACAACCGCGACGAAGTCGTCGAATTCCACGGCGACACTGTTATGCGTGCCCCCACCCATCAACCAGACGCCCTCGGCAAGGCGTTGCGGCTCCACCTCGACCTCGTGTGAATACGGCACCGGAGGAATCGTGGCCGTCGCCGCCGCTACCTCAGCGGGGACGCTCACATCGAGCGTGGCGCCACACTCGCGAGGCCGAAAGTCACCGATGTTCCCGCCAAACGCGTTGTGGCCACCACTCACATTGACCCAGCTCCGCTCGTCGTCCCAGACCTCGTGGTGATGCCAACCGATCGGGAAGGTGACGCCGTCGACGACCGTATGATTGAAGTTTTGCTCCTGCTCCCATAGTAGATCCCCCCAAACCGGATGGGGGACGAAAGCGAAGAGCCGAAGGAACCGGTTCTCGGAATCGATGGTGGCGCTGAGGTAGTAGTTCTCGCCGATGTGGGGAAGGTCGATCATGACTAGATGTGTTTTCTGTTGGGCACCCGGCCTGTTCGATCCAGTGAGGGCGCCGTCTCGCCCACTCTCCTTCAATTCCCAACGCCACATCGCCCTTGGATTGGCTCCTGGCAGCTCAGCGGCCCGCAGAAAACCGATCGGGTTCATCCACATATCGAGTTGCCACGCCGCCGCCATGTCCGGCATTGGAATCGGATCGACGGCGTCAGACTCCCCATCGTAGTACCAAGCGTGTCGGCCGCTTACGACGAACACCTGCTTCGCACTCTCTTGGCTCGGCCTCCCTCCCCACCAGCCGATTCCATATTTCCAACCCTGAGGGTTCTTCCCCGGCTCACGGGTGAACTCTTCGATCTGGGTCTTGGTCTCGAAATTGAAGGTGCGTACATAGTCACGGAGCGGTTCGCGCCGGGGCCAGTCATCCCGCTGAAATCGTCCCTGCCCTACAGCTGCCGCCTGGTTCAGCTCGACCCCCGGGAGGGTGCCGATTTGGATACAGCGCACCCCATCGGCCCCGTAGAAATTGGATGCAGCTCGTAGAATAGGCGCTGGATCCACGAATCCTGGCGGATACTGCTGCGCCGCACCCGACGTTGAAACGAAACCCAGATTCATGACCACAATGAGGAATCCGACGAGGATTCTCATACCCGCCTCCTTTTCAGTGAACCTGAGGTCGTAGCTCTGCTCCGGCGTTCATGACACTCGGGAGACCCCCCCCCCGGCTCTACGGGTCAGACCCAGCCGACCATCCAAAGGACGTAGACTGTTGCCATCGCGAAGATGCCGTTCACCAGCGTGACTCCTCCGTATGACAGGAGGGCCGACCGTAGCGGCATCCGCGAGAAGGAGGTGCAGACCCAGAAGTAGCTCGAGTTGACGTATTTGACGATGATCGAGCCAGAGGCGCCGGCGAGCATGGTCGCTTCTGGGGAAAGTCCGAGCGTGGCCATCATGGGCGCGGCGATGGACGCGGCGGTGATCACACCCACCGTAGTGGAGCCGGTGATCATGTTGCCGACGATCCCCAGCACGAAGGGGAGGAAGATCGGAGGCAGTCCCGTTGCCGCAACCGCACCAGCGATCGCATCGACGGCCGGGGTCTCCCGAAGGATCTGGCTCAATGCTCCGCCGAGACCCGTGACCATGATGATCATCGCGGACGCGCGAAGTCCCTCCTCCACCCAGGTCCCGGTACGCGCATCCGAATGCTCGGACTTGGTATTTCGATAGGCGAGTAGCACGCCGATTCCAAGCGCGACGACCGGCCAGCCAAGGTAGAGCAGCGCCGAGTTCACAGCGTGCTCAGCCGGAAGAGTCAGGCTCGCGACGCTTTGCCCACCGATCAGCACGAGCGGGATCAAAATCGGTGCGTAGGCCCTCCAAGCGGTGGGCAACTCCGACTCCCGCCCCTGGTCGACAAACGACTGGCCTACGAATTCGTCGGAGGGGGGGGATTCGATCCGCGGCCCAACCACGAGTGCAAACCCCCAGCCCGCGAGCGACCCAACTAGACACGCGATCGACCCGAAGAAGATGACCGTACCGATGTCGGCACCGACGAGCGCGACAGCCGCCAGCGGCCCCGGCGTGGGGGGAACCAGGGCGTGGGTGAGCTGCATCGCACCGACCAGCCCCGTGGACATCACACTCATGTTCAGGCCGGTCTGTAGCGCCGCAGAGTGTACGAGAGGGTTCAGGATCACGTAGCCTACATCCGAGAAAATCGCCACGCCGATAACGAAGCCGCTCAGTGTCAACGCAAGGGGCATCCGCTTGTCGCCGACAAGGCGGATCATCGTGGCCGTGATCTTCTCGACGGCGCCGGTGTGCTTTAGTGCCTCGGCCAGAATCGATCCAAGGACGATGATCACTGCGATGCCCTGGATCGTCCCCCCGAACCCCTCTTCGAATGCGCTGATGAACAGTTCCCGATCAACCCCCGGGAGGAGGGCGAACCCGAGAATCGGTACGAGGAGGGCGATGAAGACGTGCCACTTGTAGACCGTAATCGCCAGAAAAAGGAGGGCAACCACAGCAAGCAGGCCGGCCAGCGCAATGAAGATGCTTTCAGTAATCACGGAAGGCGCACCGCCGAGCGGAGAAGGGTAATCGGGTGTTGGGCGACGCGACCAGTGCCATGGACAATCTGCTGACGGCACGACACGCCGGTCGCGGCTACGAGCGCTTCGGGTTCTGCGGTCACCGCAGGGAACAGGCGGAGGCCACCGACCTTCATCGAGAGATCGTAATGCTCCTTTTCGAAGCCGAAGGAGCCCGCCATCCCACAGCAGCCCGCATCGAGAACAGAAACTTCTGAGCCCGGCACCGCCTCCAGGAGTCGAATACTCGCCTGCTGGGCCTGCTCCGCTTTCTGATGGCAGTGACCGTGAAATACAATTGACCGGCCGGCGATCGCTGCATCCGATTCCGGAGCGAGGCTCCCGTCTTCGAGCGCATCGGCGAGGAGCGCGTCTGCCAGACGGGCCTGACGGGCCACGGCTTCAGCGTCCTCCGTGTTTTGGGGCCCGAGCGCGAGCAACTCGTCTTTGAGGGTGAACACGCAGGACGGCTCACAGCCGACGATCGGCACGCCCGCCCTCGCGGGGGGCCCGAGTCGCTCCAAGAGTCGGGCGTGGCTCGAGCGAGCTTCCTCGAGCAAACCCTTCGAGATCAGGGCGCGGCCGCAGCACACATCGTCAGCTAAGGTGACGTCCCATCCTGCAGCCTCGAGAAGCTCGATTGCTGCCTGTCCGATCTCGGGCTCGGTATAGCTGCTGAACGAGTCCGCCAGGAAGATGAGCGATCCCCGGGATGGGCTCGCCGCACCACTCGCGCCGATGCGGCTGCTTCGCTTCACCGGCCGGTCGGCAAACCACTTGGACAGAGTCTTCCTCTGAAAACGAGGAAACGGACGCCTCCGATCGACCCCGACGGCCCTTTCGAGTAATGCTCGAAGAGGTCCAAACGACCCAGGAAGGTTCGATACGGGCGCGAACGCGGAACCCAGCCGGTTCAACCTTCGGACGTTTCCAAACAGTTGCGTCCGCAGGGGCACGCCGTGCTTCGCGTAGTAGTGAAAAAGGACTTCGGACTTCATTGCGGCCATGTCCACCGAGAGCGGGCACTCGGTCTGACAGGCCTTGCACTCGAGGCAGAGGTCGAGGATCTCGTGGAGCCGCGGGTCAGCCAGAGCCGTGCGTGGATCCGGTGTGGAAAGAGCCTTCACGAGGGCGTTCGCCCTGCCTCTCGTGGAATGCTCCTCATCGCGGGTCGCCATGTACGATGGGCACATCGTACCTCCGGCCCCCGGTGACTTCCGACAGGCCCCGATCCGCATGCAGCGATTCGCGGCCCCTCGCATTCCGTCTTCGAAATCGAAGCGAAAGTGGGTTTGGAGTTCGGGAGCTTCCGGGAGTGCGGGCTCGCGGAGGTGATCGGTCATCTCCGACACATCCACCTTCTTCCCGGGATTGAGTCGATTCTCCGGATCGAAGATTCTCTTAACCTCGATCATGGCCGCGTAGAACTCATCGCCGAAGAACCGCCGGTTGAATTCGCCCCGAGCCTGACCGTCGCCGTGCTCGCTGCTATTCATCCCGCCGTACTCCTGCACTAGCTCGAGAACGGACTCGGCCACGGTGCGTAGCTTGTCCGGCTCGCCGGGGTGGGTCAGGTCCATGAAGGGCCGAACGTGGAGCGTACCGGCAGAAGCATGGCCATAAAACCCGGCCCGAAGTCCATGATCGTCGAGTATCCCCGCAAATCGCTCGGTGAATTCGGCAAGGTGGGAAGGGTCCACGGACGTGTCTTCCACGAACGCGAGCGAACGCTCGCGTGCCACGCCTGCATTCACGAGGAGGCCTTGGCCTGCCTTTCGAAGCTCCCGGAAAGCCTTTTGCTCGCGAGGGGTCGGCGCCGCCACCTGGGCGTACCCGTGCCCTTCGGCAACCCATTGTTTCTGAAGCCGCTCCATCCCCGCCTTCGCTTCCTCCGGGGATTCGCCGTAGAACTCGACCCAGAGAATGGCGCCTGGCTTCCCCTTCAGGTGTTGGGTGAGGTGGCCGTGCACCGGGGAGCGTCGGGCCAAATCGAGTATCATTTGGTCTACGAGCTCTACTGCGGTGGCGCCACATTCCATGGCTGTTGGCGTTGCCTCGATCGCCGCCGTGATGGTCTCGAAGTGCCCAACCAAAGCCGCGATCGCCTTCGGCGCCTCTACGAGTCTCACGGTGGCCTCGACCGTGACTGCGAGTGTTCCCTCCGAACCGACTACCAGCTTGGCCAGGTTGAAGGGCTCGGCCTCGGGCAACATACGCTCGAGCCGGTACCCGCCCGTCCGGCGCCAGTGGTCCGGAACGGCGGAACGAATTGCGTCGGACCGCTCTGCGATCAGGGCAGGAATCTCCCGATAGAGGGCTCCTTCCAGCGAATTCGCGTCCGCGCGCGCCCGGATCTCTTCTGGAGTGGCCGGCTCCAAGAGAGCCAGGCTCGCGTCCGACAGGACGACCTTGAGTTTGTCGACGTGATCGATCGTCATCCCGTACCTGGCGGAGCGCGCCCCACATGAATTGTTACCGAGCATCCCGCCAAGCGTAGCCCGATTTCCGGTGGAGGTATCCGGCGCAAAGAGAAGGCCATGACCGGCCACGGCCCGATTCAGGTCGTCCTGGACGAGACCCGGCTGAACGACGGCTATCTTCGACTCGGGTTCGAGTTCCAGCACCTGGTTCATATGTCTGGAGAAGTCCAGGACGATCGCACGACCCTGTGTCTGGCCAGCGAGGCTTGTCCCCCCACCCCGCGGCAGGATCGGCACACCGAATCGTCTTGCGATCTCTACGACCGCCACGACGTCGTCGGCGTCGCGAGGGGACACCACCCCGAGCGGCTCGATCGCGTACATGCTCGCGTCTGTGGAGAATAGATGTCTTGAGTACGGATCGAAGCGAACCTCCCCTTCGACAGCCTTCGAAAGCGCAGCTTCCAACTCTCGCGAATGCGCGATACTCGAGCTCAGTTCAGCGGCTGCGGTCTCCAGGGGGACGGCGCGACTCACGAGGCCCACCTCGGCGGCATTCCCCAAGATTCCCGTCGACCGCCAAATGCCGCTATCTCGGTGCGCTTTCTTGACACTCTTCCGGAGCCGCTCCTACTCTCTTTCCCTGCCATCCCGGCCTCTAGTGACCGCTGGTCGGCCGCCTCTCTAGGGAGTTGACTTTCATGGCAAGCGCCCACCCCGGCCGTCATTTCCTGCAGATACCAGGGCCTTCGAACGTCCCGGATCGCGTCCTGCGAGCGATGGCTCGTCCCACGATCGACCATCGCGGTCCGGAGTTCGCAAAGATCGCCCTCGAGATTCTGGACGGTCTCCGTCGGCTGGTTGGAACCAAGGAATCCGTGATCGTCTACCCTTCCTCTGGCACAGGAGCATGGGAAGCCGCTCTCGTGAACACGATGAGTGCGGGGGAGAGGATCCTGATGTTCGAGACGGGCCATTTCGGCGTCGAGTGGGCTGAGGTGGCCGGACGCTTAGGCCTGGAGGTGGATCTGGTTCCAGGAGACTGGCGCCGTGGAGTCGACCCTGATGTGGTTGAAGAACGGCTCAGGGGTGATGAGAGCCAAACCTACAAGGCAATTGCGGTCCTGCACAACGAGACCTCGACCGGCGCGGTGAGCCGGATCCCCGAGATCCGGCAGGCGATCGATCGGGCAGGGCATCCCGCTCTTCTTATGGTCGACACGATCTCTTCGCTCGGGTCCATCGACTATCGCCAAGACGAATGGGGGGTGGACGTGACGGTGGCCGCCTCGCAGAAGGGGTTGATGCTTCCACCTGGGCTGTCGTTCACTGGCGTTAGCGGGAAGGCGATCGAGGCTTCGCGGACGGCGACCCTTCCCCGGTCCTATTGGGAATGGGAGCGAATGATCGCCCAGAACGAGAAGGGATTCTTCCCTTACACGCCGGCCACAAACTTGCTCTACGGGCTGACGGAGTCACTCGCCATGTTTCGGGAAGAAGGGGCTGAAAACGTCTTCCGCCGGCACTCTCGCCATGGTGAGGCAACGCGACAGGCGGCGCTCGCTTGGGGCCTCGAGATCCAGTGCCTCAACCCAGAAGAGTACAGCGGAGTACTGACCGGAATCCGGGTTCCCGAGGGCCATGATGCAGATCGTTTTCGGGCAGTCGCCCTCGAGCGCTTCAACCTCTCGCTGGGCACAGGCCTCGGAAAACTGAAGGGGAAGATCTTCCGCATCGGCCACCTGGGAGATTTCAATGACCTCATGCTGCTCGGCACGTTGTCGGGAGTAGAGGCGGGACTCCCGCTCGCGGGCATCCCAATGCAGCGCGGGGGAGTCGACGCAGCGATCCAGCAGCTCCAAAAAGGGATGATCGAGTCCTAGGCTCTGTTCGATGAGGACCCTGCTGATCCGTATGGCCTTAGCGGCCGTGACGCTCTCCGGTGTCGTGGTCGCGATCATGCTGCTTCGTACCGCCACGTTCGATCGATCCCCCGTTCCTGAGGGTGATCCTTACGCCTTCACCTTCGGTGAGCAGGGCGCCCCCGAGAGGTTGGCCGGAGCTCTCCGTCTGGCAGGGATGGATATCTTGCCTACGCTCGAGCGATATCTCGAGCAGGTTTTCCCACGCATCCATGAGGAGCTCGAGAGGGAAGCAGTCTCGGATCACGTCCTTCTCTATCGGTGGCCGGGTATCGATCAGGAACTCGATCCCATCCTCCTCATAGCACGGTTGGCCGGTGGCCCACCAGACGGAGAGCGGGCCATAGAGGGGGGGGAGCTTCCGATTTCTGGGGCGGTAGAGGGTGGGTTCGTTCGAGGGAGGGGGGCCGTAGGTGGGAGTGGGGCGGCATTGGGCATGCTCGAGGCAGTGGAGGCGCTATTGGAGGCGAACTTCTCGCCCCGGCGAACCGTTCTTCTCGCGCTCAGCCTCGGAGACCCCGGGGATCGGGAGGGCGCTCGAAAGACCGCGAGTCTCCTCCAGACGCGAGGGACACGTCCAGCCTGGATCCTAGGTGAGGGTCTGTATATCACGTCTGGACTGATTCCCGGCGTCCGAGACCCCGTCGGTATGATCGGGGTCGGAGAGAAAGCCGGGATGAACATCCGCCTGAAGGCGCGTGCGGAGCCGGGCACCTCGTGGCTGCCGCCGCGAAGCAGTGCGGCCGGAGTCCTCGCGAGTGCCCTGCTGCGTCTTGAGCTCGACGCGTTTCCACCGCAAATCGATGGCCCCACGCTCGAAGCGCTGCAGACCCTAGGATCGCATATGGATCCGGGGACGAGGCTGCTCGCTGCAAATCTATGGTTGCTCAGACGTCCGCTCGCCCGGGCACTCACGGAGAGCCCGCTCCTCAACGCCTCCCTACGAACGACAGTCGCGCCGATGACGTTCCTGGCCGATGCCGATGGGGACCGACTACGGTCGCACGCCACCGCGACGGCGCATGTGCGCATCGCTCCCTGGGATTCGCCGGACTCCATCATGGCTCAGATCCGATCCGCTGTCTCAGACTTGCAGGTTGAAGTGGAACGACTCGACGAGATCCCGACCGCCAGCGACCCCTACCCCGTCTCTTCATCTCAGACAGAGGGATTTGGGGTCATTCGAGAAGCGATCCTCCGGGTCTTCCCCGACGTGGTGGCTGTGGTCCCGGGACTGACCGGGCAGGACACGGACTCCCGATTCTATGGAGCCGTATCTGAGAGCCTCTACGGCTTCACACCGTTTCGGATTGACGAAGACGCCCTCCAAGCGATCGATAGGCCCGATGCGCGGGTTCGGGTCAGTGCGTACCTCGATGTGGTCCGCTTTTATGCCGAGCTCATTCGTCGAGGAGCCGAGTGAACTCTGGGAACCCACCCCCCGAAGTCGGTCCGTCCTTCTGGTCCGAACTGGGGACGAACCGTAGGGCTCTAGCGATCGCAACAGTCATCATCCTCGTTGCTGCGACCTTCGTGACGTTCACGCTCCGTCGGCCGGAGCCCCCGACCTTCGCACCGTCGCCTCGTGAGCCCACCCTGGCGGGTGCCCGCTTGGTCGGGCCGCGCACCTTCACCGTGGATGCACGCGAGCCCACCCGGTGGCAATTCTTTTCCTTCGCGCAGGGGACAGTTCTGCCGGATCCCGGCCCATCTGAATGGGATCTGGCCTTTAGGCGCTTCCAGGTGATCGTGAACGGTGGTGCGGGTTTTCCAGGGATGGGTGGGGTGATCGAGCTGGGGGAGGTCCCGTTCGACTCGGTCAGCCGGCTCCCCAATGAAGGTTACCAGGGGACAGTTGCCGTTCGGGGAGACTCGATCGCACCAGTGTTCGAGGACTGGTACGCATACTCGTATCTCAGCCATCTTCTCAACCCCGCGCGCGATGTGTATGCCTTGCGGACGGCAGATGGCCGGTACGCCAAGCTTCATTTCTTGGGATACTACTGTCTTGGCGCGAGGCCTGGCTGCGTAACGTTCGAATACGTCTACCAAGGGGCAGGTGGGCGTGAGGCTCCTAGTATTGGATCTATGCCTGGCGGGTGAGGTTTCGGCCCTTGCCTGGCCGCTGACCGCGGGGGAAGGTTCACGGCACTCTACATGCCAGGGGGGGTTCGTTGTCTGACCTGGAGGAGCGGAAAATCGGAGAGCTGACCATTCAGATCGATCGTCTGATCTGTGTAGGTTTCGGTGACTGCATCGAAGCAACCCCGGATGCGTTCGAGTTGGATGATGAGGGAATCGCGGTGTTCTGCGAGAGTGCCGATTCCGTGACCGCCGAAGATCTCATCTCGTCCTGCGAGAGCTGTCCGGTCGATGCTCTGACAGTGATCGATCCTGACGGAACGCAGATCGTACCGTGAGCCGGGAGGGCGCAGACCGAACCGTGAGAAAATTCCGCACCTATGGCCAAGTTGAGCACGACACCGGCTCCGAGTTGTTGGAGCAGGTGTTGGACCAACGGGACCGGCTGTCCGCCCGACTTGAGAAGGTGGGCACGATCGTAGCAATCGCGAGCGGAAAGGGTGGCGTAGGAAAGAGCGTGGTGACTGCAAACCTGGCGGCCACTCTGGCAACCCGCGGACATCAGGTGGGAGTTCTGGATGCAGATCTGAATGGGCCGTCCCTCGCCCGCATGCTTGGCGTTACACACAAGTCACTTGAAGATGGGGACGAGGGCGTTGTTCCCCCTGAGGGGGCCGGTGGAGTCAGAGTCATGTCGATGGAGCTTCTTCAGGGGGAAGCGGATGCCCCGCTTCGATGGAAGGAGCCCGACTCCGACACGTTCTTGTGGCAGAGTAGCATCGAAACCAGCGCCCTCCGAGAGTTCTTGGCCGACGTCAGTTGGGGCGGTGTGGACTACCTTTTGGTTGATGTCCCCCCTGGCATCGACAAGATCCGACGGCTTCTCGAGCTCGTGCCCGCACTGCCGATCGTGGTGATGGTGACCACTCCATCAGAGATGTCTCGGTCCGTGGTCGCCCGATCGATCCGACTCGTACGGGAGGCCGGAGTTCCAACGATGGCGCTGGTCAGCAACATGTCGGAGTATCTGTGCCCAGACTGTGGCGGCCGGCATCCCCTCTTCAGGGGCGACGGTGCCCGTCGCTTGTCAGAGGAATCCGGGTATCCGATCTGGGCCGAGATTCCCTTCGACCCCAACCTCGGAGAGGCCACGGACCGCGGTCGACCGCTACTTCTGGATGACCCAGAAGGGGAAGTCTCACAGGCGTTCGGAGCTCTCGCCGGCCGTCTCGAGGAGTTGGAGCTCGGATGAAATTCCTCTGCATCCCCTGTGATGAGGTCATGGAGTTCGCGGAGCGGCAGCTCCCTGGCGACGGCACTCTTGCTGCGGTTTTCACCTGTGGGAAGTGTCGGCGGGAGATGGCAATGCTCACCAACCCGATGGAAACCCAATTCGTCAGTTCGATGGGCGTAAAAATCGGTGGGAGTGAGATCCCCGTCCAGCCCATGGAGGTGACGCGTAGCCAGCTGGATGGGGGCAAAGAGACCGCCTTCGTCGAACCGGACGCCCCTCCATACGCGGGACCCCGTGCAGTGGAATGGAGCCCGGAGGCGGTGGAGCGGCTCCAGCGCGTACCGAGCTTCGTGCGCGGGATGGTGAAGAGGATCTACACGGATTACGCGAGGGAACGAGAAATCCGCACGCTCACGCCCGAGGTGATGGATACGGCCCGGTCGGAGCTAGGGCTCGAAGGCATGTAAGATGTCAGATCAATTGGCACGCAAGTATCGCCAGGCGGCCATGGTCTACCTTCATTTCGGGCTGCTCTACCTCTTCGCCGCATACGCGATGGGCAATGCTGGGGTCATTCCGGGCGATAGGGGGCCGCTGTGGCTGTACATGGCCGTGGGGGTCGCAATCCTCGGCGGAATCTTCTGGGGAATATGGCGCTGGCAGAACGTCTGGTTCGTGCGAGCGATCTGGGGGCTCCACGCACTACGCCTACCCGTCCTGATCGAACGCGCGTTTTTTCCGCTGGCTGAGACGCAACTTCCAACTGCCTTTTATCTCACCGCCCTCGTCGTCGTCATGGGCAACCTCGGGATGCTTGCCCGGGCCGCGTGGGACCTTTGAAATCAGAGGTGCCTGTAGTGCAGGCTCGCGGTATGGGGCTTCGATACGGGTCGGGGCGGATCGGCCTAAGGGCTCTCGATCTCACCATAGATGCAGGGGAGGTGGTAGCGATCCTGGGTCCGAACGGCTCCGGAAAGAGCACGCTCCTCAGGCTACTCGCCACCGATCTCCGCGCCACCGAAGGCACTCTGTCGCTGTTGGGCCGGCCCGTTCGCGGGTCGCTCGCCCGCCTCCGCCGAGGGATTGGATACGCGGCGGATGTCCCGGTCCATTTCGAAGTCCTCACGGGGGCAGAGAATGCGCTGGCCTTTCAGACTCTGGTGCCACCGGATCGAGATGTCTCGGGTTTGCCCCCGGGAGAGGCTGAGTCCTCGCCGGGGATCGAGGATCTGCTCGAAGAGTTCGATCTGACCGACGTATCCGACACCCCAGTCTCTGAATATTCGTTCGGCATGAGCCGGAAGCTTCTTCTTCTCGAGACCTTAGCCCAGGCTCCGCTCCTCCTTCTCTTGGATGAGCCTTCTGTTGGCTTGGACCCCCGCGGGATGTCGGCGCTGAGGAACGCAGTTCAGACCCTTCGCTCCGAAGGTCGAACAGTGATTGTTGCGTCCAATGAGATTCGAGAGATTCCGCTGTGGGCCGACCGCGTGCTCTTTCTAAACCGAGGAGAGGTGGTGGAGGACGCTCCGCTCCCTGTGCTTCTCGACCGGCTGACAGGTCGCACGCGGATCGAAATCGAACTTGGCGACTCCTCCTCGGCCGACCTCGGCGTCAACCTTTCCGAGATAGACGGAGTCGAAGCGGTGAAGGTGGACTCTGGCGGAGTCGTGGTGGAAAGCTCGAACGGGGGCCGGCCATTGCCCGCGCTTGCCGGCGCTCTGCTCTCCGCAGGCCGCGAGGTCCGGGACATCCATGTAAGAGAGCCTGATCTTGGAGACCTCTTTCTGACCCTGACGGGGGAGTCGCTCCGGGGCGTATCCGAGGCCCTGCCGCACCCCGAGGCCGAGAAGCCTTGAGGCTGTCCGTCTGGAGGTTGGAGTGGCGACTCGCGTTTCGACGACGAAGGCTACTCTTCCTGAACATGGGGATCCCCCTTCTTCTCGTCCTCCCTATTTCGACAGGAGGCGCCCCCGCCTACCACGCCTCCGCTGCGTATACGGTCCTCTTTATACTGTTCGGCACCTTCGGCTCAGCGGTCCCTCTTCTTAGAGAAGGAGATGGGGGTCCGTTGCGCCGCGTGATCCTACGAGGGGTCTCCGAGCCTATATGGGCTGCGGAGCGGGTGCTCGCCGGAACCGGTCTGGACCTGCTCGAACTCCTCCCAGCCCTGCTGGTGGTACTACTCCTCGGGGGGGCTGATTGGGCGGCGTGGGTGCTCCTGATCCCGGCCGTGACCGTAGCCCTCGCAGCGGCCAATCTGGTCGGAGTCTGGGTGGCCGCCGCCGCCCGGTCCATCGCCGAGGGCGCGCTCTTCGCGGCGGTTGTCTCTCTCTTCCTGCTCCATGGGTCCGGTGTGTTTAGAACCCCCGTCCCGGGCACTTGGGGAGCGACATTCGAAGCAGTTCTTCCGTTTGCGCCCCTCCACGGAGTCCTGTTTTCTGCCGCGGGTGGGGCCCCCCTCCCACTCTCCCTGACCGATCTTCTGGTTCCAGGCGCAGCCACCGTCCTCGTCTTCTCTCTGACCCTATTGGCCTCTCGAAATCTGATCGAAAGGATCACCGTTCCACCGGGTTGAGAGGTGATTCAGCCCCAACCGACGACCCCTCTCCAGACCCTCGATTCATTGTTGTTGACAGCCTCCCAGTCGCCGTCGATTATACTGGCGGTCAGAATCCGGCAAAGCCGGATGAAGCGCTGGATGAGGGGCCGAAAAAGGGGGGTCGTTCGCGGCCGTCCAACGCCTGAAAAGACTGCTTGAGAAATTTTTCACAAGCCCCTATATTTTGCGGAGTTTTTGACTTGGAGTCCCTTCGGGCCCGTGCCCGGTGGGCACCGCTTTCGGCTCGCACCTGAGTCTGAAGGTGAGAACGCGAGAGGGCGAGAAGGTCTCGCCCCCTCCAGACTTGGTTGACATCGCGCCTCCGGTCCGCTCCAACGGAAGCAGGCGTGCTTTGGCAATCGGGCGTGGAGGAGAGACCACCCCTAGACCGAGGTGCCGATGTACCGAGAGATCTTCGTGCCGGTCGACAACTCCGCGCACTCACAATGGGCTGTGGAGCGCGCGATCGAGATCTGTGGGCGATCCGAGGGCCGCATCACAGGAAACCACGTCTACGCCGCTCGCCTTCATGATGTGCGCTTCCGGCAACTGGAAACCGGACTCCCGGCTCAGTTCCAGACCGACGCCGAGATCAAGCGCCAGCGAAAGATCCACGACAAGCTGATCGAGAAAGGCCTCCAGCTCATATCGGACTCGTTCCTAGATCAGTCAGAGAAGCGCTGCGATGAGGCAGGTATCGGGCTGACCCGGCAGCTTCTCGAAGGCATCAACTACGAAGAGATCATTCGCGAGGCGAACCAGGGCGCGGGCCGACTGCCCAGCCTCATTGGATTCGACCCCAACATCGCGAACAAATACGACGGAGGGGAAAACGGACGAAGCGACGTCATCCTGGGAGAGGACGGACGGATAATCGCTGAAGACGAGGAGCTGGACGAAAAACTCGCGGGCGAGAGTGGACGCGACTATGACCTGGTCTCGATCGGCGCCCACGGGATCGGACAGCAACCGTTTTCTCAGATGGGTGGTGTGGTTTCGCGGGTCATCCGGAAGGTCGAGAAAGACACGCTTTTGATCCGAAATGACCGTTCCCTCGCGGACGGTCGATGGATGGTTTGCGTGGATGGTTCGTCTTACTCGTACAAAGCCATGCGGGTGGCCTTGGAGATGGCCCGAGAGTACAACGCGAAGCTGTATGTTTGCTCCGCCTTCGATGTCGAGTACCACCATGTGGTCTTTGGAAACATCAAGGATGTGCTCTCGGCTCAGGCCGCCAAAGTCTTCAAGTTCGAGGAGCAGGAGGAGCTCCACAACAACATCATCGATAAGGGGCTCCTCAAGCTTTGCCAGGCGAATCTGAAGCGCGCTGAGATCATGGCCGGCGAGTTCCCTGATGTGGAAATGGAAACCCAGATCCTCATCGGAAAGCCCTTCCAGTGCATTCTTCAGTGGGTCGAGGAAATCGACCCGTCCCTGCTCATTCTGGCGCGGCACGGTGGCCACCGAATCGACGACACCGACATGGGTTCGCAGTCCGAGAACCTCTGCCGGCTCTCTCCGTCGAACGTGTTGCTCATCGGCACGACGGACGTCCGCCCCGATGACATCCCATGGATCGAGGAGGACGGTGAGAAGGGCCTCGAGTGGGCGCCCGACGCCGAGGTTCGGATCATGAGAGTGCCTCCATTCGCACTGGGGATCGCGAGGAAGGCGGTCGAGGAATTCGTGATGGAGAATTACGGTCCGGCTGTGCCTGAGCCGAGTGGGGCCCGTGCTTCCAACGCGGCGGCTGCCCCGACGAATGGATCATCCGCCGTCCCGGTCGTGGTTCTGCCCACTGTGACAGGTGACCGACTCGATGAAGCGATCCGTAGGCTCTTGCCGACCCACATGCAGCTGATCATGGGGATCGGGACAGCCGAGGAATTGGCGCTGGCGGAGGTCAAGGCCGAGGAGTCGATGCGTCGCACTGTCGTCGAGGGCTCCGACGATGATCCGGTTCCGCACGTCCCGATGATCGAGACGAAGTGCCCGTACACCGGTCAACTCCAGACCCGAGAGCGGATCGCAAAAGACCCGGTGGTATGGACGCAGGAAGCCTTCCAAAGACTTCGGGCGGTGCCTCTCGTCGCCCGTCCGCTCGCGCGGAATACCGTGGAGAAGTTCGCCAAGGAGCACACGTTTTGGAGGGTGACAACCGGAGTGATGGATGAGAACAAGACGGCGATGATCGAGGCTGACACGTTCGACATGGACACGATGCTCGTCATGTTCAAGGAACTACAGACGAAGCAGATCAAGGCCGCAGCCGAGGGCGTAGACGGGATCAGTCCCGAGATGAGGAAGTTCATCGAAGAGGCGAAGGCCCAGGGTGTGACCCGGTGCCCCATCCGCGACATAGAGGAGCAGGTCGAGAAGTGCCCTGTCGACCTCAAGACGACCTCTCCTGAAGATGCGAGAGCGGCAGTAGAGCAGTTCATGTCCAGCGGCGAGGGCGACTCCGAGTGATGGAGGCTCAGATAGCCGCCCGCGTGAACGAGGCGGAGTCCCCACTCTCCCTCCTCGGCCTTCCCGGGCACGACGCGGATCGCGATACGTTCCTTCCCCACGTCGTGGCCTGGAATCTCACCAAGCGGTGCAACCTCGCGTGTGCGCACTGTTACATCGCCGCCGGGTCTTGGCACGCGGCGGAGAACGAGCTGTCCACCGCTGAGTGCCATCGCGTCCTGTATGAGCTTCTCGAGTTGAATCCGAACCCCATGTTGATCCTGTCCGGGGGAGAGCCGCTTCTGAGGGAGGACCTCGAAGAGATCGCGGAACACGCTTCTTCGGCAGGTGCGACCGTTGTGGTTGGAACCAACGGGACTCGCCTCGATCACGATCGGATCAAATCTCTGGTCAAAGCGGGGGTTTCTGGCGTCGCGATTAGCGTCGACTCGCTGCGCCCCGAGTATCATGACCGGTTTCGTCATGGTGCCGGCGCTCTACGGGACACGCTCGCCGCCGTCGACCGGCTTCGCGAGCACGAACTCGACTTCGTGGTTCAGACCAGCCTCACACGGGGCAACCGCCACGAGCTGGCAGGGTTGGTCGCCTGGGCTGCCGAAGAGGGGGCTGTGTCCTTCAACCTCTATTTCCTCGTGCCGACTGGCCGGGCAGAAGGCATGGCAGGCCTTTCGCCCGAAGAAAACGAAGAGGTGCTTCAGGAGCTGGTGCTCCTAGAGACGCAGTATCGGGGTCGCATGATGATCCGCTCCAAATGCCAGCCCCAGATCATGAGACACGTGGCTGGGGGAGATCCCGAGTCTCCGCTCCTGAGCTACGGCACGCGCTGCCCGTGCGGCGTACACTATTGCCGGATCACGCCCGAAGGAAAGCTGACTCCCTGCCCTTACACCCCTACGGTCGCAGGTGATTTGAGGGAGACCAGCTTCCGGGACATTTGGGAAGGTTCATCGGTCTTCCAGACGCTCCGACACGGAGAGCTGGGCGGGAAGTGCGGGCGATGTGAATACCGCGAGGTCTGTGGAGGTTGCCGCGCCCGGGCCGAGGCGGAGACTGGAGACCTCTTGGGCCCCGACAACTCCTGTGACTATGAGCCCACCGGACACATTCCGTTGATCGAGCCGGTGCGCCAGACGACCTATGGAACGTCCCACGAGCGCACGCTTCCTTGGAGTCCCGAGGCCGAAGAGCGCATGCACCGGATTCCCAGTTTCGTCCGCGGCGTGGTTACGTCCCGGGTCGAGACCTTCGCGCGCGAGCGCGGACATCAGATCGTGGATCTGGATGTGATGGCCGCGGTGCGTCGGAGCATGCCGGTGGACTTCTCCAAGCGTTTGCCCTTCTTCCTCCGCCGCGGAGGGAATGAATGAACTTAGGCGGGAGTTTGGCCGGCTCCAGAAAGTGGCTTCTTCCCCTCGTTGGGGGGGGCGTACTCGCCCTGGTCCTGACTCAGTCGGTGCTGGCGCAGGCCTATCAACCGCCCCAATACGGGGCCGACTTCCCGGTGATCGGAAGCCGCGCGGCGATCTGGATCGTGGCACAGGTTCACCTGATGTTCGCCGCTTTTGTCCTGGGTGTACCGATGTTTGCGGTGATCGCCGAGGCTGTCACGCTCTTCGGTGGCGAGGCACGTTACGATCGACTGGCCAAGGAATTCACCCGCCTACTCCTCGTTGCGTACAGCGCCACGGCTCTCTTGGGGGGGCTCTTCGTCTTCCTTCTCACCACGTTGTATCCGGCGCTTTGGACGTATCTGAGTGAAGTTTTCCGAATCACCATGTGGGTCTATGCCCTGGTCTTCTTCGCCGAGTCGGCCACTCTGTACATGTACTACTACGGGTGGGACCGGTGGAAGGAAGGCCGGGCAAAAATCGGACACTGGGGGCTTGGGATTCTCCTGAATCTCTGGGGCACAATGGCGCTGCTCATCGCCAATTCATGGCTCACCTTCATGATGAGTCCGCCGGCCGACTTGGCGCCCGATACTTCCCCTGCGACGGTTCAGCTCTGGAGTGCCTTCGCAAACGCCACGTGGATGCCGATCAACGTCCACCGCTTGATTGCAAACGCGGTATTCGGAGGGGCGATCGTAGCAGCGTACGCGGCCTATCGCTTCCTGAAAGCCGAGACTGATGAAGAACGAGCCCACTACGACTGGATGGGCTATGTCGGAAATATGATCGCCATCGGCGTCTTCCTGGTCCTCCCGTTTGCGGGCTACTACCTCGGTCGCGAGATCTACGAGTACAACCAGCAGATGGGCGTCACCATGATGGGCGGCTTCATGAGCTGGCTCTGGATCATCCAGGCCTTCCTCATTGGCGTCCTCTTCCTGGCGGGCAACTACTACCTCTGGATAGGACTGGGAAGAATCCCAGGGGGCGAGAGGTTCGCACCATATACCAAGTGGATGCTGCTCGTCTTAGTTCTTGGCGTGATCGTATGGGCGACGCCCCATACCATGATCGCCGACCGCGCGGAGTTGGCGGCGATGGGTGGGACGTTCCATCCGTTCCTAGAGCCCCTGGGGGTCATGAGCGCCAAGAACACCGCGGTGAACCTCATGATCCTCACGACGTTCTTGTCCTTCCTGCTCTACCGGAGGGCCAACCAGATCTCCACGGTCAGCTGGGCCAAGACCGGAACGATTACCCAGGGCACCCTGATGTTGATCTGTGCCGGAGTGGTCCTCTTCTATGGGATCGCGGGCTACTTCGTACCGGCGATCGTACGTATCGGGTTCTCGGTCTACCAGGTTCTTGCGGTCCTCTTCACGATCATTTCCGTGTTCACGCTAGACATACTGCTCGCGAGGGGTGCCCAGTCGCGCGGAGCGATCCGGTGGGGCCAGATGCCACCGCGCTCTCAATACGCGCTCTTCATATTGGTCGTGACCTTCACCTGGCTCATGGGCCTAATGGGGTTCGCCCGGAGCGGGATCCGCCAGCACTGGCACGTCTACGAAGTCGTTCAGGACACGAGCGCATACGCTGCCACACCGGCGCTAGGGTACGCCGCACAGATTATAAGCGCGTCCGTCATAGTCTTCTTCTCGATGATCGCATTCGTTTTCTGGATCGGTGGGATGATTGCGAAGCCCGAGCTGGTCCCAGAGGAGAAGATCGCAGAGGTCCCGGTAGTCGGTGATGAAGATCGAGGCGAACGGGACTCAGAGCTCGGATCCGGCTTGGATTCAGGACTACAGCCGCTCCCCGGGACCTGAGCGAGAGGAGAATCGACGATGGGAGCTGTAGATCTGAAGGTCGGCGGGGTCGTATTGGGAACCGTCCTCGTTTTCACGCTTGTGGCTAACGCCATCCCGCAGGTGCAGTCCGACGTGCCCGAGCTGATTTCCTTTGGGGCGGAGGTCACCTCTGAGGAGTTGGTCGCGGCCGGACAGAGCCTCTTCGATGGTGCGGGAGGATGTACTGCGTGCCACTCAGAGACTCCGGGAGGGCGAGGGCCGAATCTGCTCACCAGCTATGAGGGTGAGGGAACGATCGGACAACGCTGTGGCGACCGACCCCAGGGCGTCGCCTGCAAGGAATATCTGTACAGCTCCCTCATATTGCCGGCGGACTACCTGGTGGGAGAGTACGCGCCCATCATGCCCTCGGTCGAACGCACGATGAATCAGCAGCAAATATGGGCGCTGGTGGCTTTCTTGGAATCACAGGGAGGCGAAGTAACGGTCACTGGAGCCGACATCCAGACCGAAGAACCGGGAAGCGATGGTGCGGTGGCCGGAGGAGCTGCAGCCGGACCCGCGATCGCGGCGTCAGACCCCGATGAGATCGTCAACCAATCGTGCACAATCTGCCACATTCTCGGCGGTCTCGGAGTCGAGTTAGGACCCGCGCTCGACGGCATCGGAGGGCGGCTCTCAGCGGAAGAAATCCGGACTGCCATCCTCGATCCGGGAGCCGCGGTGCCCGAGGGCTTCGAGGACTTCCTCGGTTTGATGCCTGCATCTTTCGGGGATCAGTTGACGGCCAACCAGCTTGAGTCCGTCATCACCTATCTAAGTGGTCTGCAGTAGGAGCCTTCGATGAAGAGAAAGCTGAGGCATCCATTCTGGCAGGCAGCCCTCGTGCTCGCGGTGGCATACATCCTGATCCGCTGGGGCGTCCCATACCTCCCGGGTTTGATCGGCCTCACGAGCGCACCGGTACCGGCAAGCGTGATCCTTCAGTACACGCTGATCGTTCTGGTGGGCGTCTTGGTCTGGGTAAGCGACAACGAGGCTCGCTGGAAGGAATTCAAGCAGCCGATCCGAGCGGCCCTCGTCGAACCCGAAAAGAAAGGGGTTCGCCTTGGCCTCCTTCTGATCATACCGCTCCTCGTGGCCTTCGTGACCTTCGACAGCGTACGACCCACGATCGCCGCACCGGCAAGCCTCCGATCCATCCACCCGGCGCCACCTACACAGATCACGTTTCAGGGTGAGACGATGGTGCTGGAAGGGCTGGAGAACCCGATGAGGGAGGCCGGCAGGGAGGAAGCGGCGTTCGAGAGAGGCCGCGAAATCTATTATCAGAACTGCATGGCCTGCCACGGCGACTACCTGAACGCTGGAGGGCACTACGCACTGGGGTTCAACCCCACGCCGCTCGCGCTGCGAGGGAACGGCACGATCGCTCAGCTCACCGAGAGCTTCGTGTTCTGGCGGATCGCCAAGGGCGGACCTGGCCTCCCCCGGGAGGGCGGACCCTGGAACTCGGCGATGCCGGTCTGGGAAGACTTCCTCAGTGCGGACGACATCTGGTCGGTGACGCTCTTCCTTTACGAACAGGCTGGCGTCTCACCGCGGACGTGGGAAGAGGAGGAAGTCGAGGAATGAGACTCCGAACGCCCTTCCGCGTGAGTGCGGCGGTTTCCTTCGTCGGTCTCCTCGTCTTAGGTGGGGAACTCGATGCGCAAGACGTCGCGCGTGGCGAGGAAGTCTATGAGCAGTGGTGCGCCTCGTGTCATGGCGCTGAGGGAGCCGGTGACGGCATCGCGGCGGAGTATATGATCCCGCGTCCCAGAGACTTCACCCTCGGGCTCTTCCAGATCCGGACGACGGGAAGCGGAGAGCTGCCGACCGACGAAGACATTCTCAGGGTCATCAACGAGGGAATGCCGGGAACCACGATGCCCGGGTGGGAGGACGAGCTCCCTCAGGGCGACCGTGACGCACTCGTCGCCTACATCAAGACGTTCTCTCAGTTCTTCGAGACGCTGGGCGCACCCGACCCCCTCGAGTTCACAGATGCACCTGGCTCTTCGGCAGAAAGAGTCGCCGAGGGAAGGCTCTTCTACGACTCGATCCAGTGTTTTGAATGCCACGGGGAATCGGGACGGGGCGCCGGTGAAGCGGCCTCTACGATGCAAGACGACCTGGGCAACCCGATCCGCGCCGCCGACCTGAGCAAGAACTGGACGTTCAACGGCGGAAGCTCGGTCGAGGATATCTACCAGCGGCTGCGGACGGGGCTCGACGGCACACCCATGCCCAGCTTCTCTGACCTGCTCGACGCGGAGTTCATGACCGATGACCAGCTGTGGAACCTCGCGCACTTCGTGAGGAGCCTCGCACCCGAAGAAGAACCCGCGGTGAAGGAGGTCATTGTGGCTGGGCAGGTACTCCCGGGTGATCTCCCTAGAGAAGTCGCCGATAACCGGTGGGAGGGCGTCGCGTCGTCCTATATCCCCTTGGTTGGACAGATCATCGAGAGCCCCCGCTGGTTCGATCCGTCCATCAATGGCGTGTCCGTCCAGGCTCTCCATGACGGTGCCGACATAGCCTTACGGCTCACCTGGCACGACCGATCCCGGAGCCCGGACCCGGCTTGGCTGGAGTGGCAGGGGTGGGTCCTCGATGCTATGGAGCCCAAAGAGGGAGGGGAGATCCTCCCAGGACCGCGCCCCGACGCCCTTACCGTCCAGTTTCCTCAGACGATTCCTCAGGAAATGGACCGGCCGTACTTCCTGATGGGAGACGCACAGGACCCCGTCTACCAGTGGCGTTGGAACAGTGAAACGGACAGGGCGGACCGGGCCACGGCGCGCGGTCTGGACGACGTTCAATCGATGGGTTCCGAAGGACTGATCTGGGACTCGCAGTGGGAAGACGGAAGATGGCAGCTTCTCCTTCGCCGTCCTCTGGCGGCAGTCGATGCGGAGAGCGAGCTTGAGTTCGAAATCGGTCAGCCCGTTCCGATCGCCTTTTTCGCATGGGATGGCGACAACTCGGAGGAGGGTCGCCGAGGCGCAGTGAGCTCCTGGTACTTCGTGCACCTGGAGGAAGAGACTCCTCCCTCCACATATGTCGCTCCGCTGTTCGCCTTTCTGCTTACTGGCGGCCTCGGGGTCTTGGTCGTCCGACGGGCTCAACGAAGAGAAGACGAGGCCGAAACCGAGGATGGGACCTCGGTTGGCTCCGATACGCAGATTTGATGAAATCACTCAACTCACCCTGGAGGGGATGAGAAATGTCAAGATACTTGAGGTTCACGAGAACTCTGACACCGGTCGCCATTTTGGTCACGGCCGTGGGCTGCGGTGGCGGTGACACTGGGGGTGGAGGCGGTGGCGGTGGTGGCGCGGATGCGGCCCCTGCCGAAATGCCCTTCGATGTTGCTACGGCTGGAAACGTCTCTGGCTCGGTGATGTTCGAGGGTACCGCCCCGCCACCCGAGGTCCTAGACATGGCGTCGGAAGCCGACTGCGCAGCACAGTACAGTGGCGACCCCACCGTGTCGTACGTCGATGTCAACAACGGCAACCTCGCGGACGTCTTCGTCTATGTGAAGGAAGGTCTGGAGGGAATGAGCTTTCCGACCGCTGCGGGTACCGTTGTTTTCGACCAACAGGGGTGCCAGTACAACCCGCTCGTCTTAGGGTTGATGGTGGATCAAACACTGACCATCCGGAATTCCGACGGGCTGCTTCACAACATCAACGCCTCCCCTACCGCGAATCGGCCGTTCAATGTCAGTCAGCCCGTCAATATGGACACGGAGCGGGAGTTCGCGGCGGCCGAGATCATGGTCCCAGTCGAGTGCGATGTACATGGATGGATGTCCGGATACATCGGAGTGGTCGCACACCCGTATCACTCTGTGACCGGTTCGGGCGGGTCGTTCGATCTGAGCCAATTGCCTCCGGGCGACTACGTCATCGAAGCGTGGCACTCCCGGCTGGGAACCCAGGAACAGACGGTAACTGTGACGACCGGCCAGACGACGGACATCACCTTCACCTTCACCGATGCTATGGCGGCTGCGGATGTCCCGATGGGTGATCCCCTAGATCCGCATGACCACAGCCCCGAGGACGGGACCAGGAGAGTGAGCGAATGAACTGGTTCCTTCCGCCGAGCGTTTCGACCTTCGGTCCGGATATCGACAGGTTGTACTACATCATTCTGGTCATCACCGGCATCGTGTTCGTGATTACCGAGTTCGCCTTGATCTACTTCCTGATCAAGTATCGGAAGCGCGAAGGTCACAAGGCAGAATTCATCCACGGGAGCACGAAGGCCGAGATCATATGGACTGCCGTCCCCGCGGTGATCGTCGTTGCGCTCGGCCTAATGAGCGCTGGTCTTTGGACGGACATCAAGGACCCGTCTAGAATCCCAGCGGGCAGCTACGAGCTCATCCTCAACGGACGACAGTTCGAGTGGG
Organism: Longimicrobiales bacterium; assembly: GCA_965215925.1. Taxonomy (GTDB): domain Bacteria; phylum Gemmatimonadota; class Gemmatimonadetes; order Longimicrobiales; family Gaopeijiaceae; genus JAAXGI01. The sequence goes on from CBDCEQ010000003.1 coordinate 2,143,730, forward strand.
AAGCGATCTACGCAGGGGCTGACGGCGTGCTGGAGACGGGGGATGACTTCACCCTCCTGAATCAGATCAACGTTCCGGTCGACCGTCCGGTGACCGTCCACCTTCGCGCAGAGGACGTGCTGCATTCGTTCTTCCTCCCGGATCTCAGGGTGAAGCAGGACGCAGTGCCGGGAATGTCGATTGCGGTTTGGTTCGAGGCCACCGAGACCGGGGAGTACACCATCGGATGCGCCGAGCTCTGTGGGCTGGGGCACTACACGATGGACGGCGTCCTGGTGGTCCAATCGACCTCCGAGTTCGAACAGTGGGAGACCGATCAGGTTGCCGCGGTCGAAGGCGTAGTCACCGGAGGCGCGACGGCGGCGGCTCCGGAGGGCACGGGCCCGGGCATCGCCGCTTCGACCGCTGCAGACAACGAGTGACGAGTGGCCCCAGAGGATCGGTGAGCTTCCTTCAACGAAGAGTGCATGGCGATGAGTGTTAGCGCAGCCAAAACGGATTTTGATCTGCTTCCGTATGCGGGGGAGCACCATGAAGAGATCCCGTTCATCCGGAAGTACATCTTTTCGACCGACCACAAGGTCATCGCGAGGCAGTTCCTGGTCATGAGCTTGACCTTCCTCCTCTTGGGAGGAGTGCTTGCGATGATGATACGGTGGCAACTCGGATTCCCGGGCCAGCCCATGCCCGGGGGTGATGCGTTGCCGGACACGATGAGCCCTGGCGGCATCATCCTGCCCGAGTTTTACAACTCGCTCGTAACCATGCACGGCACGCTAATGATCTTCTTTGCGATCATGCCGCTGCTCGTCGGGGTCTTCGGGAACCTGTTGATCCCGCTCCAGGTTGGAGCCGCGGATATGGCGTTTCCAAGGCTCAACATGGCCTCCTTCTGGATGGCCGTACCGGCGGGTGTACTCATGCTAGCGAGCTTCGCCGTAGAGGGCGGCGCGGCCGGGGCCGGATGGACGGCTTATGCGCCGCTATCGACCTCCGGAGAGTGGACAGGGGTCTATCTCGGCCAGCAACTCTGGTTGGCCTCGCTCTTCATTCTCGGTTTCTCGTCGATCGCCGGGGCGGTCAACTACATCACGACGGTCATCAACATGAGAGCCCCCGGCTTAACCTGGTTCCGGCTCCCGCTGGCGACCTGGGCTCTCTTCGTGACCTCGTGGCTGATCCTCTTGGCCATGCCGATCCTGGCCGGCGCCCTCATCATGCTCCTGACGGACCAGACCCTCGGCACCACCTTTTTCACGCCGGATTCAGGTGGGGAGGCCCTGCTCTGGCAGCACCTGTTCTGGTACTTCGGGCACCCTGAGGTCTATATCCTGATCCTTCCGGCCATGGGGATCGCATCGGAGGTGGTCGCGAATGGTGCAAGGAAACCGGTGTTCGGCTACCACTCCATGGTGCTGGCGCTAGTCGGGATCGCGTTTCTGGGCTGGATCGTCTGGGGGCATCACATGTTCATGAGCGGGATGAACCCCATGCTCGGCACCACGTTCATGATCACGACGATGCTGATCGCGGTCCCTTCGGCCATCAAGGTGTTCAATTGGCTGGGGACGATGTGGAAGGGGAACATCCATTTCCACACGCCGTTCCTCCACGGTGCGGCGTTCGTATCCCTCTTCATCATCGGGGGGCTCTCCGGGATCTTCATGGCCGCTACGCCCGTAGACATCCAGATCCACGATACCTACTTCATCGTCGCCCACCTCCACTACGTCCTCTTCGGTGGGAGCCTCTTCGCCATTTTCGCGGGCATCACGTTCTGGTATCCGAAATTTTTCGGTGGGATCATGAACGAGTCGCTGGGCAGGGTGCACTTCGGCCTGACCTTCGTGCTCTACAACCTGGTCTTCTTCCCCATGCATTCCCTGGGCACCCAGGGAATGATGCGGCGACTGTACGACCCTTATCAGTACGATTATTTGGCTGACATGCTGCCTTTGAACCGGTTCATGACGATCGCCGCGTTCGCGTTGATCGTGGTCCAGGTGATCTTCATCGTGAACTTTTTCATGTCTATGCGGCCCAGTAACAGTTGTGGTCCGAACCCTTGGAAAGCCAACTCGCTGGAGTGGACCTTACCTTCTCCACCTCCTCACGGGAACTTCCAGGAAATGCCGACCGTCTACCGGGGGCCCTACGAGTACAGTGACCCGGCAGCTGCAGACGACTTCCTATTGCAGAATGAACCGCCGAAGGACGCGGAGCGTGTGGACCGTCCCGTCGAACAACCCGCACACTGAGAGATCGCAGATGACGAGCGAAGCAGCGACCATAGGACTTCCGGCCCGCCAACCCGAGATAGAGTTCGAGGGGGTCTATACGAAGAAACTCGGGATGTGGGTGTTTCTCCTCTCGGAGGTCATGTTTTTTACTTCCCTGATCGGAGCGTACGTGATTCTGCGCTTCGCCAACCCGGACCACTTCGGGAACCCCGGGGAGGTGCTGAACGTGCCTCTAACGGCGATCAATACCTTCGTCCTCATTTGCTCATCCGTTTCGATGGTGAAGGCGTTCGCTGCGCTCCAGCATGGCGATCAGAAAGGATTGCAGAACTGGCTGATCGTGACAATCGTCCTGGGCGCCAGCTTCGTGGGCGTTCAGGCCTATGAGTACATCCAGCTCGCTGGGCACGAGGGTTTCGTGCCGATCGCGGACTTGTACTCCGCCCCGGGCGGGCCGCTATACGGGTCCACGTTTTACCTGATGACCGGATTCCACGGCACTCACGTCACGATCGGCGTGTTCGCTCTGATTTTCGTGTTGTTCAAAGCCAGGCAGGGAGCCTACACGCCCGAGAACGTGGGCGGCGTGGAGATCATCGGGCTATATTGGCACTTCGTGGACCTCGTATGGATCGTTCTCTTCACGATCGTCTATCTCATTTGAGGGTGGCCTGACGAGCGCTACGGTAGCTGGTCAAAGGAGAGTCGCAATGAGTATCGAAGAACAAACCCATCCGCCCTACATGAAGATTTGGGGGGTCCTGGCCGTCCTGATGTTCGGGAAGGTCGTCGTGGGGTTGTCGGGACTTCCGAAGCCGTTGGCAGTGGGGATGTTGATCGTCATCTCGTTCTTGAGCGCTGCACTGGTAGCACTGTATTACATGCATCTCCGTTTCGAGACTAAAAAGCTCTGGCTGTTGGCCCTCGTTCCTTTTCCCCTCATCGCCATCCTGATCCTCACCGTCATTCAGGAGTGGTGAGTAGGTGGGAAGCGACAGCCCACTTGTGATGGGGATGTTTTGGGGCGGCCTCGTGATGGCGGCCGTCCCCGTCCTCTTTTCGCTGGGAGTGGGGATCTTCGTAATCAGGCGCCACCTGCTTTCCCGGCGCCAACAACCTTCCGAGGAGTCACGCCGAAGCTAGGCACTGTCTTGTCGGCCCGGCCGGTTAACGATGGCCGCGCGTCTAGCGTTCCCTCCCCTCCTCGGATTCGTATCCTAGGAAGCGGCTCAGGCGGGACAAGTAGTAGATCAGCCCGAAGCCCAACGCGACAAAAACGACGGCGATGACGTTTGAGCCACCGCCTCCGTCGGCCGCGAACTCCCAAGCAGCATAGCCGAAGCAGAAGACGATCGCCGCTGAAATCAGGCCACGATGAAAGGGTATCAGCGAAAGAAACATCGTCAGCTACTCACGCCCGATCTCGAGGCCGGCTTCCCCAGCGGCCTCAACGATGCGCGATTCCCGGGCCGGATTTGCTGAAACAATCTGTTGGAGCCTGGCGCGAACCTGATCCTGCTGGGCCCTTTCCATCCGCTGGGCCGCAGACGCCGCCTGTTGCACAGCCCTAAGGCAGTCCGCTTCATAGATGATTTCGCCGCATTCCGCCGATAGATCGGCAAGCGCGGCGCTGACTCCAGCGGATGCGCCCGCACCCGAAAAACGGTCGTTCGCCGCCTGAATCTCGGACTCGGCACCACGGCGGATGTTCGCGCCTTCGGTGCCACCCTGGAAGCAGGTGAATTCTGGCCGGGTACCCATCCATCCGAGCGGACCGCACGCGGCAATCCCTGCGGCCTGCGTGGCGGCCACCACCTCATTCACGAGCATCTCGTACTCGGGGTCACCCTGACGATAGCCCGAGAAATTCCCCAAGTCCCCCGAAGCCGCAAAGAGCGCGTCGACGCCCGGAACCTGCGCGATTTCACGGGCATTCTGGATCCCTTCTAGCGTCTCGATCATGAGAATCAGGACGACATTTGCGTTCCAGGTGGAACGGTACCCTCCTGGAACGTCGCCCCACATCGTACTGCTGAAGGCTTGGCCGCCCCCGTTGCTTCGTCGACCGATCGGGGGAAAGTACGTCCATTCAACGGCCCGCCGAGCTTCCTCGACCGTATCAATCGTCGGAATCACAATGACCAGAGCACCCATATCCGTTGGTTTTTGGACGTTCTCCTCACCCTCGTGAGGAATCCGGACACCTGGCACCGCCGGGCCGGGACAGCTCAGCCACATTCGGGAAACCTGCTCCCAGCTCGTCGCCTCGTGCTGCATCTCCATCCATGTGAAATCGTATCCCGCCTGAGCCATGGAGCAGTAGGTACGCGGATCGGTCGCTCGAATGGTGCCGCCGATGACCGGCTCGCCGTTCCTAAGCTTCTGCATCACCGGATTCCAGATGGGAACTTCGCCGTCGACGTCGTTGCTGGGCCCAAAATTCCAGTCGGCCGGATCGAAGCCAGGGTCAACCTGCGCGTGCACTGTGGTGGCGCTCATGGCCAGCACCCCGAGAAAGCCAACAGACGCGATCAATCTCAACATGGCCAACCCCCTATTCGCTTCAATTTTTTGTTACTGCACGACATCGCTGTCGGTGCCCCCGACCCGGGACAATTCGATGGTGAACATGCTCGCGGGCGAAGAGCCGGGCAAGCAACACGACCACCGGCGTCCGTCAGTCTTCTTGCGGAAGAGTGAGATCGAACCGGATCGCACCCGGAAGCTCTTCGCGCGTGTGAACATCGATGTACAGCCCGCCCGTGCGGAGCCGGTGGATCTCATGCCCCTCCAGGGTTATCTCGCCCGCCATGATCGCGCGACCGGCGCCCAATCTGCGGATCGACGGGCCATTCTCGACGCCTTCGGTCTTCCCGTGGAAGTCAACGAGAAGGACGTCCGCCTCCCCGAGCGGGTCCACGCTGAGCGAGTAACGGAGCCGCCATGTAGTTGGATCGAGAACGAACTCTGCCTGACCCGATATGTCGCCACTACCAGGCGTGACCGTCGACACGAGCTGAACCGGCGGCGGAAGATGTCGGAGGCTGGGTGTGAAATCAGGAGGTCTGCGGTGGTTTGTCGCCTGCTCGAAAGCGTAGGCGAGCGAGATCAACCGGGACTCCGAAAACGGACCGCCGAGGAGCTCGACACCCACGGGCATCGCATTGGCCGCGAACCCCGCAGGGACAGATATTGCAGGTAGGCCCGACACCGCACTCAGCGCACAGTTGCTCCCTCCCTGTCCCTGACCGATCGTCCTTGCGGTTTCGCGTATCGTCGGGTACAGCAGTGCGTCCAGGTCATGCTCATCCATGAGCGCGAGGGTTGCGGCCCGAACGGTGTCACGCCGGGCCAACCGCTCCCGATACTCGTCTGTATCCAGACTCTCCACTTCAGCCGAGTCGAGGACGCCTCCCTCCACAACCTCGTGAAGCAAACCGAGCTCAATCAACTGGTCGAGCGAGCGGACCGGTGCATCTGGGGTCTCGGCCAGGTACGCATCAAAGTCGAACTTGAACTCGAGACCTATGACCGACGCATCCGTGAGTAACTCGGTTAGATCCGGCTCTTCGATGTCGACAACGTCCGCGCCCAGTTCCTTCATCGCCTCGATCGCCACCTCGACGACGTCCCGCACGGGCTGTTCCGCACCACCGCTCCCCATCAACGCGGTTACAACCCCGATACGCGCGGCCGCCATGCCGTTCTCGTCCAAGAAGGCGGTGTACGTATCGGGGACGTTTCCCTGACTCAGCTCGGTGGTGGGATCGGCGGGGTCAAAACCCACTGTGGCATCTAGCGTGATCGCGAGATCTTCGACCGAGCGTGCGAGCGGGCCCCCGATATCCTGTGTGGTGGACAGAGGAATGATGCCGTCCCCGCTGGCCAGCCCCCGGGTCCCACGGAGGCCGACGAGAGCGTGATGTGAGGACGGGATCCGAATGGATCCGCAGGTGTCGCTGCCCATCCCCACGGCAGCGAAACTCGCGGCCACGGCTGCACCAGTGCCACCACTCGAGCCGCCTGGATTTCGAGTCGGGTCGTACGGGTTGCGTGTTTGGCCCGCGAGAGAGCTGATCGTCGTGATGCCGCGAGCCAGCTCATGCATGTTCGTCTTCCCGAGTATCACTGCTCCTGCGTCTTTCAGCCTTCGCACCTGGAACGCATCGTCAGGCGGGATCGACGTTGCCAACCCGATTGCCCCTGCCGTGGTCGTCATGTTCGCGGTGTCATAGTTGTCCTTCACGAGCACGGGGATCCCGTGCAGGGGTCCCCGGACCGAGCCCGTCGCCCGCTCCGCATCGAGCATGGCAGCCTCATCGATGGCGTCCGGGTTGAGCGCGATGACGGCGTTCAGCGCGGGGCCCTCTTGATCGAACGCGTTGACCCGATCGAGATAGAGCTGGACGAGGTCCTGAGAGGTGACGGCTCCGGTTTCGAGAGCCTCGTTCAGCTCACCGATCGACCTCTCCGTGACGTCGAACTCCTGCTGAACATCGTCGACCGGAGCAGCACATCCCGATGTCCCGAGGACGACAAGTAGGGCCGCGCAGACCCGGGCACCTCTTCTAACCCAGTGGGAAAACACGAGCTGACGGAAGTGCCTCAGATTCATGCTCTCCTCCCGGCACGAGTGTGCAGCGTTGGGGAGCCATCAAGCGCTGGTCCTCAGGGAGGACTGCAATAACTGCGACTTCGGTGTGTGACAAGCTCCTCGGGCTTGAGGAGCCAATGAGATTGGTGGGAACAAGCCGGGCCGAGGGGCAGGGCCTTGGACGGCCCCGCCCCCCATCCGGCAACTACGGCTTTGTCTTCTGTCGTGCCGAAACCCTAGGGAGCGAGCGCGCCTGCTGCGGTCGTTAGCCCCGTCTGCACACCCCCGCCCAGCGCGGTAATCGCGCCGACGCATGCGATAGCGATGAGCACGATGAGCATCGTATACTCGGCCAGATCCTGACCCGACTCATCCTGCCACAGATTCCAGAGAAGCTTTTTCATCCGTTCCCTCCCGGCTCTTCGGCCGTCTAAATGGGGTTCGAGGACTTTCCGGCTGGACCGGCGCTGCGCTCGAGGAGCGGTCGGAGGAAGAAGGGGGGGCAACGCGCATGCCAGTGTGACGATGGGGCTGAGCGGCGCGTCTTGGTTCGTCCAGCCTGGCCACCCGCGGAGCACGAGTTCTCGCGGAACCACGGGGTGTTCAGGCGACCCTCCGCAGGCAGGATCTGCACCTTTCGATCGCCGTGACTGGATGGTTTCTCATCCTCCCTGAACGGCCAGCCCCTCCCAGAGTTGTTGCGTGTCCGCAACGCATGGGCGGTCCCACATCGCCTACGAATGCGCAACCATCAGATCCTTCTCAGTGGAACTGTGAACCGCCGAAGAGGCCGTCTCAGTCGCTTCCTCGAGAGAAGATTTACCTACAGGCCGATCCTCGTCGGGAAGTTCGGGGTAGCTACCCAGTGCGTTGCTGGACCGTCCTCGGATCATCCATAGGACGTTTCCCTTCGAATCTGACTTGGCGAAATCGGAGCAACTATGAAAGGCAGGCTCACTACGGCCCTCTGCACGACCGCCTGTGCACTGATTCTGGCCGCGGGACCCGCGGCAGCCCAATCGGATTGGCCTGCACCGCCAGCGAACTGGTGGGTCGATCTCGACGATGGCGGTTTTCCCTCCGCAACCTTCGAAATCAACATGGGAATGTCCATGTCGATCACCCAGTCGATCGAGTCTGTGGTGGGAACCCAGATCACCGTGGCCACCGCAGTATCGATGATGGGGAATTCGATGCCCGCCCAGACTCAGGTCATGGACGCGGCGACGATGACGCCAGAAGGCGGAATCGCGATGCTACAGGGAATGGGCGGCCCTCCGGACCCTAATGCGCCAAGCCCCGAGGAGGCCTTGGCCGCCCTGGATCCGATGGTCGAAAGGATTGAGGACACGACATGTCAGGTCGGCACTCTGGAGCTGGAGTGTACTCTATGGGAGGTCGCAATCGAGGGAATGACGAGCCGGGTTTGGCACGCGCCCTCCATCCCACCCGTGTTCCAGGGCGGAATCGTCAGAGCCGAAGCTGACATCGCCGGTCAAGCGTTCACGACGACGATGACGTCGTATACAGGCAGTCTTATTGAGTAGAAGGGAGGCGGCGTTCGGCTAGGGCGAGTTGAATCGGAGCGAGTAGCTCAATGTCGCCACGAAACGAACCCGGCTGCCGGCCTGACGCGCCACAGCGACAGCGGCGAGGGTAAACACGACTCCGTGCCGATCAAACGGCGCGACGGACGTACCCAGCACCAAATCGTGTCCTGTCCAGTCGGCAACGATCGAGATTGGTTCGGCGATCCGCAGCCCGGTGCTCCCGAAATATCCCATGCCCCGCATCCCTGCCGCGATGTCATCGATTGACTGGAAACGTTCGTTTCCGATCCCGGCCGAAACAACGAGGGCGCTGAACAAGCCGCCGTTATCGTCTCGAAGCTGAAACCACTTGCTCACGACCCCATATCGACTCCGAAGGCCATCGGTGACACCCCGCAGGAGTGCGCTCTCCCAACCGACCGCAATCCCGACATTCCCAGGCAACATCCTGTGCAGTTTGAGGTCGACCCCCATACGTCGACCCCAGCCTGAGCGGAAGGTTGAGAAGGAAATCGCGGCGACTTCGAGGCCAACGAGCCTCCAGGCATTTCCGATCCCGAAACCCGCGGCAACCGAACCGTCATGGGTATCGACGTTCCGGGCCCGAGCTTGGAACGCGGCGCCGACGAAGAGGTCCCCCCACTGAGCGCCAAACGCGGTCGGGGAGCTCGCGCCCATCGCAGGGACCGGGCGATACGCCGGTCGAAGGTTCGCGATTTCAGGGGGTACGGGTAAGCGCAACTCGGCACGGAGGGAGTCGGCCTTGGGGGACTGTGCCGCTACCGGCGCGACCCACCCGAAGAAAAAGAATTAGGAGCAGTGCCCCGCCCCACGGGAAGGGAATGCAGATGGCCCTCACGGGGCTGGACCTCCGTCAGTAGTCTTAGCGCGAGGCGACCACAGCCGCTTCAACGAGGGGGGCCAAGGAACGTGCTCGGAATCCCTAGACCTTCCGCAGAGATCTGGGCCAATCTCGGCTCGGAATCGTCGAAGAGCCGCTCATAACCCGCAGTCACCGCGCGTATCTCCGTTTTGAGGCTTGATCGCCGCGCAAGCCCGGCGGCGCAGGCAGCAACCGCAGCGGAATCCAATCCCCCGCTTAATTCGACGACCGTCCGGCTCTCGCAAAGGCGATCTGCGACGGCATCCTTCAGTAGGGCCTCGAAGTGGTCGACGTACTCCTGGCGCCGCCGATAGCGGATCTCAGCGATGTCGGGAACGGCCCAGAACGGTCGGTCGCGGCGACGCTCTGGGGTGAGCGTTACCGAGGTCCCTCGAGCCAGGGCTCGCACTTCGGCGAAATAGGTCGCCGTCTCGTCGTAGATGTACCCAAACAGCAGGTAGTCCCCGATCGCACGTTCGTCGAGCTCGAGGGACACATCCGGGTGCTGAAGAAGGGTCGGGATCGTGTTGCCTACGATCCAAGCACCTGCGGATTCGGCCACGTAGAGCGGCTTGACCCCGAACGGATCTCGCGCAGCGAATAGCGTCTTCCGCTTCGTATCCCAAACGATGAAGGCATAGTCACCGAGGAGATGTTCGGCGCAGGCCTCACCCCACCGCTCGTAGGCCGCCGCGAGGAGTTCGTGCACGGGCGAAAGTGCGGTCAGCCCCGGATGCGACGGGCGCAGCTCCTCCACCAGCTCTTCTCTTTGATCGATTCGGGCGTCGGCGACGATCCGGAGTCCCGACAGGGACCCGTGGCTGGCACTGGTCTCGATCTCTGCGTGTCGCTGTTCCCCAGGGGTATTCGTACGAAATAGGGCCTGCCCCAGGCCGATGGGGCCCTCGCGCCAACACTCCGTGCCATCTGGCGCTCGGTAGGTCATCGTGTGTGTGAGGCGCTCGAGGAGAGCCGCGTCCACCGGGCGCTCATTCCGGTGGAAGACGGCAAGGACCCCACTCATTGGCTGGAACCGAGACTACTGGGAATTGGGCTGGACCAAACCTACGAGACCTCGCTCGACGAGGTCTGAGACGACCTTGAGGACGTCATCGCAGCAGGTCTGCATGTCGACCTCGAATTCTTCAACGATTCGGTCACAGATACTCTGTACGCTGGAGGGCTCCTCAATGAGCTCCCATACCCTCGCTCCAACCTCGTTCAAGCTGAAGTAGATCCCCTCGCCCGGATCCAGCAGCACGATTTCGCCACCCAGAGGTGCCGTGAGAGGCTTGTCGGAGGCCACGACGACCGAGTCCAGGGTGGGTGGCATGAGGGACTGCGGCATCGAACCTTCAGCGACAGATGGGGAGGATGATACGGCTCAAGACATCCTACGAAACGACGTGCGAGATCGGATTAAACGCTAACTTTCTCTGACAGGACACGAAAGTGGGCGAGGGGCCGACGAGAGCGGAGGGTCCGTGTCCGTCGAATGGGATGCGTCATCTATGGTCTTGATCCGAAAGGTCGCAGCAATCATTGCCCTGGCTGCGCTAGGCGGCCTCATCGTCACCCTCGAGCGAGGGTCCTACGGGGTCAACCCAGGCTTGGTCGTCGTGACCCAAGCGCTGCTCGTACCGCTCGTTTTCACCATGGTCGGACTCTTGTTCGAGCAGGTGTGGAGCCGGTGGCTCGGCCTCGCTGGCGCCGTTGCGGTACTCCCATGGGCCGTTGTCCTGACCTTTGGGCTGCCCGGTGGGGCACCGCTCAGGCAGCAGACGATCGGGCTGGTCGCTTCAATCGTCTTGCTCGTGAGTCTCTCGGGTCGAGGAATGTTCGAGCGCTATGAAGGGAAGTCGAAGATGGACTGGAGTGGCCCGCGTATGAGGCTGGTCCGTTGGACCATCATCCTTAACATCGCGTCCGTCATGGGGCTCTTCCTCTTCGTCACCCTGTATCGATCTACGATCGAGTGGCACATGGCGATTCCTGGCGTCCTTTTCCTAGGGCTCATGGTTGGCGTGCTGCTCTTGGGCTTTCAGAAGACGATCGGCCTGCTTCTCGTCGGGGCCAACTGTATACTCTTCGTGCCGGCGGGGTCGTATTTCGTGTGGAGAGAGGCGAGCTACACCGGGGAGATCTACCTCTTCGCTGTCTGCTTCCTCCCAGGGGTCGCCGCGGGGTGGGCCTGCTTGTTCGCCTTTGGCCGACCCATCTGGAACACGTTGCGCTTCGGATGACCCCCATGAGGATCTATCGTCTGGCGGGGGTGTGCGTCGTATTGTCGCTGGTCTCGTTCATCGTGCCGAGGTTCGTATCGAACCCGGAAGGTGGGTTCGCGGCTGGAGCTTCGGCGATCCTCACGTTCCTCGCGCTCCTCGGTGTCACGTTGCTCGTGTCCGTCTACCTGCTCGTCCTGACGATCAACGACTATGGCAACCTTCCTACTTTCGCGAAGGTGGTCGGGATCGGACCCAGCGTGGTTCTGGCGATCACGTTGTTGAGCCTCCTCGGTTTTCTATCCTACTGATGAGAACAGATCGGGTGCGACGACGCGGCGACTCGATAGCGTGTCCGACGGCCGAGGCGTGCAGGTCACCCGCCTCCGCGTCAGGTCCGATCAATCGGCCGCGTCCTAGGCCGGTCGAAAGCCTCCTCGGGGAGTCTGATCTCAACGAGGAGACCGAGAATGCGAAGGACTCGCTCCTCGTAGCTATTCAAGTGATATAGGTCGCCGAACAGCCGCCGCAGGCCCTCTTCATCTCGGTCCCGAACCAACCGTCCGATTTCATCAAGTTGTGCGGACCTCCTCCTGGAGGGTGTGATCTTGACCTTTCCGAGTGCTCTGCGCTCCCATTTCATTTTCCACTGAACGTATCCTTGACAGTCGTAGTGTAGCAGCCACAGTCCCCTCGCCGTCCGCAAGCGGAGCTGACCAATATCAGGCGGGCTTGGGTAGTGGCCGCGCACCCACTCCACTCCGCTCCCGATCCGGACCGCTGACTTGCCTTGAACGTGACCCTTGAAATAGCCAAAGTGGAACACGCGGCCGAGACCCATGAGGCGAGCCACCATTTTTAGGACCTTAAAAAAGGTGCGGCGCGATCGAACATCGAGTGTTTCGCGAAGCCTTTCCCACGGATCCGTGAGAAATTCCTTGGGTGGCGGCCCCCGCTGGCCTTTCTTGAACAGTTTGGACCCTAAGAACGCACCGGTTGTCTCGGTCGGTGGGGGCGACGCCTCCATCGGAGGAAGTCGAATAACCGAAATATCTTCCGGAGTCTCTCTGAACTGTCGACGTACCTCGTCCGGGGGGAAGATCAACTCGTCGCTATCCAGAACCAGTAGCCACTCCAGGTGATGATTCGTTGCCATGCGAAGAGCTGTGAACGAGGCCAGGGCTATCTTCGTATTGAGGCTCGTGGGATCCCTTAAACGTATAGAGGAGGGCGCGTCGCTTGATGCTCTCTGCCACCACTGAGCGTTGCAACGGATCGTGCTTACCCCCCGGATCGAAGACACCGAGGCCACCGCGGGATCATCTGGATCGTCGAAGAAAAGGAAGAGGTGGCTTGCTCCAGCGTTCAGATAGTAGTTGATGAACTGATGAGTGTCCCTCAGTTGGGCCCTCATCAGAGTACACACACCGAAGGATCCTTTCATTCTTCTTCACCTGATGACTTCAATCAGTACCGCTTGTCCATGTCGTGAAGAACCGTCTGATTGAGGGAGAGTGTGGCGGGCTTCAGGAAGGTACTCGATTCATTTGACTGCCGAAAATCGGCTCGCCGCTCTCGAGTCTGCCCTTGAAGCCAGGCTAGTCCCTCCGCAGCTTCTTCCAGGGATAGTTGCGCAGCTACCCGAGACGGACCATGTCCTGTTCATCCAACGGCCTGAAACAGTCGTCGCCGAGATGAGAGCCTTCCTGCTTGGTTCGCGCGCCATCCGGTAGACCTCCTCTGGCACTGGAGTGGGCTGCCCTCTGATCCCCTCAGTCGGCTCGAAAAACCTCTTTACTGTCAGCCAGGATCAAACACAGGTAGTGACCCTCACCGCTCAACGCATTCGCAGAGTGCTTAACGCCGGCGGGAATCCAGACCGTTGCTGGGGACTTCACGTCACGCACTTGATTGTCAAGCGTAAACCGGTAGACCAAGGCGCCGGGCTCCCCGATAAGTGAAGTGACCCCCGGAACCTGATCCAGTTATTGTGGGACTCCTTGAACGGAGGAGTCATGCAAAAGAGGCGGTTTCGGGAAGAGCAAATCATCGGGATCCTGCAGGAAGTGGAAGCTGGAGCGACGATCCGTGAGGTGTGCCGCAGGCACGGGATCGCGGAGACGACGTACTACCGGTGGCGCACGAAGTACGGAGGTATGGACGTGAACGAGGCGAGACGCTTGAAGCAGGTCGAAGATGAGAACCGACGGCTGAAGCGGATCGTGGCCGACCAGGCATTGAATCTTCAGGTTCTGAAAGATTTGTTGGGAAACGGATCGTGACGGCCCGGGAACGGCGCCAGGTCGTCGAGCAGATGCAAGCCGTGCGAGGGGTTTCAGAACGCAGAGCGATCCGGCACACAGGGTTTCCACGCTCGACGATGCGATATCGCAGTATTCGCGATCCCCAAGAGCTTCTACGAGCTCGCATTGTAGAGTTGGCGCAGGAGCGGCCGCGCTGGGGCTACCGGATGATCCACGTGATGCTTCGACGCGAAGGCCGACTGGTGAACCGGAAGCGAGTTCAACGACTCTACAGGGAAGAAGGGCTCGCGGTGCGTTCGAAGGGAAGGAAACGTAGGAGCCAGGCTCCTCGACCGATCCGAGAGGCGTTGAGTGGGCCGAACGAGCGGTGGAGTATGGACTTCGTCTCTGATACGCTGAGCAACGGCCGCCGCTTTCGGTGCCTGACCATCATGGACGAGTTCAGTCGCGAGTGTCTGGCGATTCACGTCGCGCATTCGATTCCGGCCGCCGGGGTGATCGAGGTGATGGAGCGGCTCAAGGAGTCCAGAGGCTTGCCCGATGTGATCATCACGGACAACGGCTCCGAGTTCCGCAGCCGTGCGTTCGATTCATGGGCCTACGCTCGAGGTGTGAAGCTCGACTTCATCCAGCCGGGCAAACCGGTCCAGAATGGATTCATCGAGAGCTTCAACGGCACACTCCGAGACGAATGCTTAAACCTGCACTGGTTCCTCTCGATCCCGGACGCGAAACGATCGATCGAGCAGTGGCGAGCCGACTACAACGAAGTTCGTCCCCACAGTTCCTTGGGTTTTCTGACTCCCGAGGAGTTTATGGGTATTCATTCACCGAGCGACGAGGACCTCGCTCCTAAAAGTACCTCGGAAGTCCCATAGCTTTTGGATCAACTTCGGGGGTCACTTCATAAGGACATTCAGCTCCGGATGGCCATGAGAGTGGGGCTCTACATATGGTCTTGGGGGAGTGCCGGATCCCACGAACTTGTGAACCGCGAGATGGACCGGAAAGGGAAAACAAGTCGGTGCAAGTCGCTGTAGTTCATCCAATGTGTGGTGGAAGGGGATCGCATCAAGGTCGGTCAGGACGTTCTCAAAAATCAGATCATCCGCACTCCATTTCTCTTGCGGTGGCTGGCTTAGCGACGGTTTGGCCGAGGAGTGATTTCCCTGTCTCACGCGCTTCCGTTCCTTTCAACTAGCCGCATGTCTGGCGACCGGTTTGGTTTCGCAACCGCGTAGCGTAATATTCAGCCAACATCCCGACAATAGGCCGGCTTCTTCGGTTCATCACCGGTGCCATACGTGAGAGGTGAGGCGGAACCCCCTTGTTGATACAACTCCTCGAGCGGAACGCCGAACGCTTCCCGGACGACACGGCGCTCACGTACGGTGCCGAGAGTATCACCCATTCAGAGCTTCTGAGCCGCGTCCAGCGTAGCGTGGACGGATTGGGCTCGCTCGGCATCGGCGCCGGGGATGCGGTAGCCCTCTTTCTCGACAGTACTCCGGCGTTTGTCGTCAGCTTTTTCGCGATCGCTGCGCGACGGGCGATATGCGTTCCGCTCAACCCGAAATGTAAAGAAGAGGAGCTCAGGTTCTACTTCCGTGATGCTGGTGTTCGGTGCGTCATTAGCGAGGAGCATCGGCTAGGACTATGCGCAAAAGCCACAGCGGATCTGCCGAAGAATGGGCGCCCGACGATGACAGCGCCGAAAGACCTCGATACCGCTTCATTGGCTGGGAAACGCGAGTATGACTTAAACTCGGCGCTGGGAGACGTGTCACTCGACGACAAAGTCACGTTTCTCTATTCGTCTGGCTCTACCGGGAAAGCCAAGCGAATTCCTCGCACGAATCTCCAATACTGGTGGGAGATAGAACACACCACTTCGGAGATGGAGTTAGGCCGAACCGACACGATTCTTTGCGCAATACCATTATTCCACAACTACGGCCTAGTGAACTGCATGCTCGCGGCCGCCGGCACCGGGGCGAGACTGATCCTTCTAGAAGCGCCATTCATACTCAGGCGCCGACAGGCCCTCGAGCTGCTCGAGAAGGAGCGGGTTACCGTTTTTCCAGGTGTCCCATACTTGTTCCGGCGGCTCATCGAGAGCTCAGCGAAGGCTGATCTTTCTTCCCTTCGCCTTTGTCTTTCAGCGGGCACAGCCCTATCGCGCCATTTGTTCGAGGGGTTCTACGAGAAATTCCGGATCCCGATCCGCCAGCATTACGGTTGCAGCGAGTTGGGCGGTATTTCTCTCAATCTGGACTCTGACCCGCGGCCGTCCGCGGAGTCTGTGGGACATGCAATGCGGGGGATTCGGATAAAGATCGTCGATGAAGGCGGAAATGAGCTGCCTGCCTACAACGCCGGCGAAATCGCCGTCGCGAGCCGCGCGATGACGCGTGGTTATTCCAACATGGATGAACTCAACCGAATCGCGTTTCGCGGCGGATATTTTTTTACAGGTGATCTTGGATATCTGGATGAGAATGGTCACCTTTACATCACGGGGCGAAAGAGACTTCTCATCGAGGTTGCCGGGAACAAGGTAAATCCGGTGGAAGTGGAGGAGGTGCTAAGGCGACACCGTTTTGTGCGCGAAGTCGTGGTAGCTAGCGCAACTCATCCCGAGAGCGGCGAGCCAATCAGTGAGGCGCGCGTCATCGTACATCAACCATGCGACGAACGAGATTTGATCAGCTTTTGTGAGGAGCGTCTAGCAAATTTCAAAGTTCCCAGTCGGATCAAGTTCTGTGATGAGATTCCGAAGGGCGCGATCGGGACGATCGCGCTAACGATGGAGGACCAGGCAGCCGCTCAGTTGATCGAAGATCTGGATCAACGCGTGGATTAGTCTTTTCGGGACTTCTGGTTCGTCTGGTGTCGGGCCAGGCGGATAGATGTGCCCCACTCCCCAGTGCAACATCGACTCTCCGGAGCCAAGACCACTATTCGTGGCCACTGCCACGAGTATCGACGCATGTGACCGTACCTCTGCCCCCTAGGCTGAGGGCAGGCCGTCTACATATTCCGCCATTCGTCGGCGCTCGGCTTCGTCCGGAAGGTACCCTACCCCAGTGCCCATGTTATCCACGAGGTTGTCGGGGTTTGAGGTGCCGGGGATGACGGCCGTCATATCCGGATTCCCAAGGAGATACTTGAGAAAGAACTGTGCCCAGGAGTGGGCCTCGAACTCGTGGGCCCAAGCCGGAAGCCGTCGGCCGGCCACCCGGCTGAAGAGGCGCGCGCGTCCGAACGGAAGGGCCGCGATAGTCGCTACTCCTCTGTCGCGGGCGATCGGAAAGAGCTCCTCTTCGGCTCTTCGGTTGTCGATCGCGAAATCCAGCTGAACGAAATCGAGCTCCTCCGATCGCAAAATCTCCGCAACCTGATGCGCTTGAAGGGCGTGCGGCCCAGCGTCCTCGTGAGTTGGCTGGGAGATTCAGCGAAGTGGTGCGGGACTGTCCTTCATATTGGAATCGTGATGAGAGAGAGATGGGCTTCGGACTGTGGTGACGGTGACTGCCGGTCTGCTCTGAGACCGAATTGGGCGACTCCCCACCGCATGAATATCCGCCCCGTGAAGGCCAAAGCACGACGAATATCCATGCACAAAGGCTCCGTTCAGGCTGGATCCCTTTTCTGACAACGAGTTCCGAGGATTCGGGTCGGTCCATAACGACTATTATGTAAAGCTCGAGCCCGATTTCGGGCTGAAACGCGCATGAGTATGCGGGCCTGGCTCGCGTCCCCGGATCGGGGAAGTGCCCTCGGAAGTTGCGCCAGCGGGAGAGCCTTGCCAGGTTTCAAGAAATACCGCATAACTCCCGAAAGTGTTTTCCCTGTGCGCCCTCAGCTTCGTACCTGGAAGGATCCCGCAGGCCGCACCTGGAAGCTCTTCCTGAGTGAGAGGGACACATACAGGCCCGGCGCGCTTCTCGTGTTCACAGGTGATCCGAAAGACGGCATGGGAAGCCCTAAAATCCTTGTACGTGGACTTCAGGACGTGTACTCCGTGCCCGACCCCACTCTGCCCTTCTACTTTGCGGCGGCCGAGCACGGTGGTTTCGTATGGAGGGATGGAGATGGAGTCCCCTGGCATATCTCAAACCGCACGAGAGCCTACGCAGAGTCCGGCAGGCTGCTGGAAATCCATCACGCAGGAAGTCACCGTTCCCTGTGGGAGCTTTCTGATGAGGAGCTCGGACGGCTCGTTCGGCAGTCAACCGGGCCGACTGAGGCCGTCACGGAGGAGTGATCGACGACACGAGCCAAAGCGCATCCCCCATTCGACTGGACGCGAGACCTGTTTCTTGCAGCCCACCTACCCCAGCCGCATCTTCACCTAGCATCACTTCTGGCCGCGATTCCCGTCCTCCCTCCAGCAGCGGGACTATGAGCGACCCCTCCGACAATCCTCCGCCGACCCGTCAGGCTCAGTGGCCTCGCTTCGTGATCGAAGGCGTGGTGATCGTGGCGTCGATCCTACTGGCCTTCGGGATCGAGGCGTGGTGGGCCGAGCGGCAGGAGCGACAGGAAGAGCAGCGGCTTCTACAGAACCTCCATGCGGAATTCGCAGAGACGAGAGAATTGTTCGCGGAGGGAGTCAGAGCTCATCAAGATTTCAGGGAGAGCGCCACGAGGTTGGTGGACTTTGAGCCGTCTGATCGCTCGCTAGCTGCGAATCTCGATTTCTTCCGCGTCTATGTGGTCTTCCGAACGGTCTATCCCAAGACCGGCGTACTCGACGGCATGCTTGCCACTGGGAGACTCGACCTCATCTCAAGCGACGAACTCCGATCAATGCTTGCGGCCTGGCCCCAAACTCTCAACGAGTACAGGGAGGACGAGAACTTCATCGTGAACTGGGTAGGCGGCATCTTGCCCTCTGTCGCGGAGTCAGTTCCGCTCGCGGACCTCCCGAGCTCCCCGGAGGCCCCGGAATCGTTGGATGTTCCAGTGTCTCCAAGCTTCATCCCCTTCCTGACTTCACAGGAGGGTCGAAGCCTCGCCACCGAGAGGTCCGTATATGAACGCTTCGCTGTAAGGGACGGAGAGTTACTGATCGTTGCAGTGGATGAACTCATCCGACTACTCGAACTTGAGATTCAGTAGCTATCTCGGAAGGCCTCCATGACCGACCCCATCACCCGCCTGAACGCTGCGCTTGAGGGCCGGGACGCCGTTGAGCGCGAAATCGGTGAGGGCGGGATGGCCCACCCGCCTGAACGCTGCGCTTGAGGGCCGGGACGCCGTTGAGCGCGAAATCGGTGAGGGCGGGATGGCCCAGTGATCTTCCCTACAGGTAGCGGACGTCCTCACCGAGGCGGTGAGTACCTGATCAACGGCGTGTCACAATGAGAGTCGGCGTACTTGGGGGGACACGGGGGATCGGTAGAGCCCTTGTGAGCCAACTCATCGAATCCGGCCATCAGGTTACCGTGCTTGCCAGGAATCCCCTCCGCCTCGACATGTCGTCAGACTCGCTGACTGTTCAAGAGGGCGACGCTCGCGACAGGACTGCAGTGGGCAACCTGGCGACTGATCAGGACACGGTGTGCTCATGTTTGGGGGTCAAGCCAACCAGAGCCCCGGTAACCCTCTTCTCGGCATCAACGGCGCACCTGCTAGATAGCGGCTCAAGGAGCTCGAGAAGCAGAACCAACGTCTGAAGCAGGCGGTGGCGGATCTGACGGTGGACAACATGATTTTGAAGGAGGCGTCCAAGGGAAACTTCTGAGCCCCGAGCGGCGCAGGCGCTGCGTGGTGCAGGTGCGGCAGCGGCTTGGGGTGAGCGAAAGGAAGGCGTGCCGGGTGTTGGGCCAGGCTCGCTCGACGCAGCGTCGGATCCCAAAGCGCAGGGAGGACGAGGAGGCGCTGAGACAGGACGTGGTGAAGGTGGCTCGCAGGTTCGGACGCTACGGGTACCGGATGGTGACCGGGATGCTGAGAACGGAGGGCTGGGCAGTGAACCACAAACGGGTGGAGCGGATCTGGAGGCAGGAGGGGCTTAGGGTGCCGAGTAAGCAGCCGAAACGGGGCCGCCTATGGTTGACGGACGGCTCTTGTATCCGACTACGGCCCTTGTACCGGCATCACGTATGGGCGTATGACTTCGTGTCCGACCGGACCCACGACGGACGCACACTGAAGATGCTGACGGTCCTGGACGAGTATAGCCGGGAGTGTCTGGCGATCGTGGTAGCCCGCAGGCTTCAGTCGGACGATGTCCTGCAGACGCTGAGCGAGCTGTTCGTCGAACATGGTCCACCGGCGAATCTGCGTTCGGACAACGGTCCGGAGTTCACGGCCCGAGTCGTTCGGCAGTGGCTTGGAGGGTTGGGTGTGAAGACGCTGTTCATCGCACCCGGCAGCCCCTGGGAGAACGGGTACAATGAGAGCTTCAACGCAACGTTCAGGCAGGAGCTGTTGAGGCGCGAGATCTTCTATTCACTGGAGGAGGCTAAGGTGCTGATCGAGCAGTGGCGGCGCGAATACAACACCGTTCGACCCCACAGCTCTCTGGGCTATCTACCGCCCGCTCCTGAAGCCATTCAGCCCGACCCGAAGTTGCTCAACCTGCCCTTGTTACTCGGACCTCACCCCAGGCAAAATGAGGCGGTTAGACTAACACTCTAGGTGGTACCACTCTTGGGGGCAGGTCACGACCCCTGTGGTGATTTCCAGGGACTCACTGTTTACGCGAGAGACCGCCGCGGCCAATAATGGAAACTTGGTCGCCTATGATCTCGATGCCGAAGGCGACCGGCTCATTGTCGCACAGAACGCCACCACCGCCACGGTCCCGGAGAACGATGCCTCGGAGCCAGAGCGCCTCATCCTCGTCACCAACTTCTTCGAGGAGTTGAGGCAGGTGGTGCCGGAGTGAAGTGACCGACCGTCGCTGCGTAAACCCTAGTCGGAGGAGCCCCATGTTGCCCGATCCAAGGACCTGGAGCGCCGGACGCCGCAAAGCCCGACGAGCGTCCGCTCCCGCGCTCGTGGCCGCTCTTATCGTGTCCGGCTACCTGGCGCTCCCGGGGGCCGTCCGCGTCGCCAACGCCCAGGAAGTCGCCCCCTTGGTCACCGAAGCGGAGTACGAGCGGTGGCAGGTGGAGCTCTCGAACTGGGGCCGGTGGGGGCCGGATGACGAACTTGGGGCTCTAAACCTGATCACGCCGGAAAAACGGCTGGCCGCGGCTGCGCTGGTGCAAGAGGGGATCACCGTGTCGCTCGCTTCGACGGCGCAGACCGAAGAGACCATTGACAACCCCTGTCCGATCGAGTGGGAGATGGCCAGCGCGAGCCCTACAGGGGCTACCGACAGGGTGGCGTATCGGTGCATCCACGGTCCCGGAACGACGCACATTGACGGCTTCGCCCATCGCTTCTTCGACGGCAGGATGTGGAACGGCGATCTGGTCTCAGAGCTCGTCACCATGGAGGAGGGCGCGAAGAAGAACTCCATCCTCACGATGAAGGACGGAATCGTGACGCGCGGCGTGCTGTACGACATCCCCAGGCTGAAGGGGGTGCCGTACTTGGAGCCAGGAACCCGCATCACCGTCGAGGATCTGGAGGCGTGGGAGGAGCGCGCCGGCGTGCGTGCGGGTCCGGGTGACGCGATACTTCTGCGATGGGGCCGATGGGCGAGGCAGGACGCGATCGGTCCGTTCGACACTGGGGCCGAGGCGGCGGGGTTCAACAACACCGTCATTCCGTGGCTGAAGGAGCGGGACGTCGCAATCATCGGATGGGAGACACCGGGCTACGTGCCGCAGCCTGCGGGCGACCTGCCCCGACTAGCCCTGCACGACTTCGCCTTGACGATGCTGGGCGTTCACCTCCTCGACCGCGCCGACTTCGATGCGTTGAGTGAGATGGCGGCGGCCCAAGAGCGGTGGGAGTTCATGGTAACGATCGCCCCGCTACCGATCCCGAACAGCACCGGCTCCCCCGTCAACCCGATCGCCATCTTCTGAGCGAGCCTCGTGAGGGAGGAGTTCAAATGAAGGAGGAGCTCTTCAGCGAGCTCGTGGAAGTGGGAAGGAAGGGGGAGCCATTCTTCGCGGCCCAGAAGCAACCTGCTCGGATGGCTGTTTTTGAGGCCCCAGACATGGCTGCGATCCGCGGCGATTATGGACTGTCGCAGACCAAGTCGCGGCGCTTCTCGGAATCAGCGTGCGCACCCTTCAGAACTGGGAACAAGGACGGCGGTGCCCACGAAGGACGCGCGAGAGTGCTTCTCAAAGTGGCCTGTCATGAGACCCAACCCGCTCGCTCACCCACAGTCCGTAATGTCCCGACGCTATGGCACGTTGCAGACGTTCCCCAGAACACCACCGCCGCCACAGTAGCTCACATCCTGACTACTCCTGCGCCAAGTAAGACCAGCATGGTTCGCCCGTTCCAGTACGTCATCGCTTTATTCCCCCGGTGAATGGAGTGAACCCCTAAAAGTAGACACATAGAGGGCGATGGATTGACCTTCCGTAATCACCCGGGAGGATCAATGACGGTTCGACGCCACAGGAGGTACAGCACAGAGTTCAAGATCCAGCTCGTCCAAGCCTATCTGGACGGAGAAGGCAGCGCGAGGTCGATTGCGACACGACACGAGGTCCCCCACTCCCTGCTGATGGTCTGGATCAAGAAGTACGAAGCAGGGGATCTCACAAGGGAGATCCACCTCCAGGAGGAGGTTGTCGAGTACGGGGCAAAGATTGCGGCGCTTGAGCGCAAGATCGGTCAGCTGACGATGGAGCTCGACGTCATGAAAAAAAGGGCGTTGATACGACCCTCGCAGCAAGGCGCGCGGCCGTCGATCATCTCCGGTCCAGGGGCGTCCCCATCCGACGGGGATGTAGCCTCATGAACATGGCGAGGAGCACCTTCTACAAGAGACCGCATGCGGGCCACCGGGCAGCCCGGGAGAAGGCCGATACGGATCTGCGCGTTCGGATCGAAGACATCCTGGCCGAGTTCCCCGCCTACGGATACCGACGGGTCACGCACGAGCTCCGGAGACGTGGCCTGGTGATTAATCACAAGCGAGTCGCGCGTGTCATGCGTGAGCATGCGCTCACGCCCCACCGGGTACGCGCATGGCTCGCTACGACGAACAGCGATCACAAGCAGCCCATCTACCCGAACCTGAGATCGTCGATCACTCCTGAGGGGCCCGACGAGCTCTGGGTGGCAGATCTCACCTACATCCGGCTCACCACCGGATTCGTCTTCCTCGCCGTCGTGCTCGACGCGTGGTCGCGCAGAGTCATCGGCTATGCCATCAGCCATCTCCTGGACACGCGTCTTTGCCTAGCCGCACTCGACGCCGCACTCGATCTTCGGCAGCCGCGGGCTGGCCTGGTTCACCACTCCGATCGCGGGGTCCAGTATGCGTCTCGAGCCTACCGCTCACGCCTCGCCGCCCACGGTATCCGAGGATCGATGTCCCGGCGGGGAAATCCCTATGACAACGCGCACGTCGAGAGCTTCTTCAAAACTCTGAAGCACGAGGAGATCTTCGCAAACGACTACAGCACGATTGATGACCTAGCCAACCGACTCCCCCACTTCCTTGAGGAGGTATACAATCGAAGACGCTTGCACTCCTCCCTCGGCTACAGGCCGCCTGAGGAATTCGAGAGTGTGTATGCAGCCTGAAACCCTCAACCGGTCAATCCAGCCAACCCCCACTGTCCACCCTCGGGGGTTCACTCCAGAAGTCGAGCAAGGAGCGTCAAATGCATCGCCCCTCCCCTGAGGCTGGACTACCGTGCCTCTCCACTATGCGCTGGACCGCCTCCTCCGGTCGGTCGACGACATCGACGAGCTTCAAGTCCTGGTCGGCCAGGGCTCCTTCCCTGACCGGCGGCGGCTTCGAGCCAAACTCGGAGGCCGTCCCAGTAGTCACTGCCGAAGAGGATCACAGGAAACGGCGACAGGTCTTTACGAAGTTCAGGGCCTCGAAAAGCTCGTCCAAAGTTCCGAAGCCGCCGGGAAAACATACGAATGCGCAGGCATGTTTCACAAAGGCGAACTTGCGCAGAAAGAAATAATGGAAGGGGACGCGCCACGAGTACGAGCTTTACATGCCGATCGAGGAGATCGATCACACCCGGACGAAGACGAAGAGCCCGCAGACCAATGGGATCTGCGAGCGCTTCCACAAGACGCTAATGGATGAGTTCTACCGGGTCGCCTTTCGGCGCAAGATCTATGGCTCGCTTGCCGAGCTACAGGCCGACCTCGACGCGTTCCTCGAGGAGTACAACGAAGTGGGAACCGTCACTCACGAGACCGGACCCACGACCCACTGTCAGATCTAGTCTTAACTTCTACAACTCAAGTGAGCACGTCCGTTCAATTCGAGCGCAAGAAAGCCAACGTCCTTTCCCAGGCCTGCAGCACCGCCCTCTGCGCTAAGGGATCCATCTCGCTCGCCGCTCGCCGCTCAGTGTCATCTGACCTACCCCGAGTCAGGGCCGTGTAGTCAATCGCACCACTGCTACCACTCCAAAAACCGCGATCAGTATCGGGATAGATCTGGTATGAGAACCTCTCGCCCAATCGTCTCTTGCTCGCGAGCACGTTTGCGGTCGTTTGAAAATCGTACTCGGCGTAGTGCCCCAAGATGGGCGTTCGAATCTTGTTCAACTCTTCGCTGTCCGACGTCGTCCCGTAGAACACAACGGCTCGGTACAGCGTGGGCACCTGTTCCGCCAGTTTGAAGACCCTCCATCCGCCCCAACCAAATCCGACGGCGGAAATCTTCGCGGCGTCGACGCCGGCCTCGTTCTCCAAGAAGGTGAATGCCGCCCTGACTTCCTCGGCTGACTGGTTCGCAGAAAGCTGCCTGATCTGGGACTGTAGAACAGTCCCCCCCCCGGTGCTCGGAGACATGGGCGCCAAACGCGACTCAAGGTTGGGAGCCAGCGTCACGAAGCCTTCCCTCGCGAAGAGCTCAACCGTTTCCCGCATGGCCTCGTTCAGACCCTGATCATCGTGCACCAGGATGACCGCTGAATGCTTCCCGGCGCCTGTCGGTTTCGCGAGATAAGCCTCGATGCTGCCCGTGGCGGACGAATATTGAACAGTCTGAGACGTCACATCGACTGTTTGGACGTCTTGGTTGGGTGTCAGCGCACTGGCCATTCTGCTCGATCCCGAGACCGAGAATCCCATCACAAGGCTGGTCAACCCGAAAAGTAGCGGCAAGAACCTCCACCTCGCCCGAGAATTCTTCATTTTCGCGTGCTCCTCTTCATACGGAGGATCTCCCCAGACTGCTCATTGATCGCGCATCCTCTCTTGCGCTTCCACCCTCAATGCCGACAGCTCTTCTCTCGTCCGCACTTCCAGCTTTGCCACCTTACTCGACCCCCAATATGGCACAATGACCTGCGTTCGCCCCCTGACCGTCACAACCTGAATCCCATGGGACTCCGTTCCTATCGTCGGTAGTTCGTACACGGTCCATGTCTCATTTCTTGGGTTAAACCTGGCTACCGCATCCGCATTCGTGTAGTCGATCCAGACCATTCCATCTTCGTCTACGGCTGCCTGGTAGCCACCAGCGTGTTTCCACGGATACGGATAAACCGTCACCTCATGAGTGTGAATGTCAATCTTGATCAGATTGTCGCCAATCCACGCCGGGCCCCATACGACGTCACCCCATCTGTCAGCCCCAGGCTTTCGAATCGTCTGCATCGACGGCAAACCACGCCCTTGGTAGAGGCTACCCCCCATCATGTCCAGAATCCTGCGGTCGTCCCCTGTGAACAACTCCTCGTCGATGCCCGTCACGGGCGGCATCTTCAGGCTCTCCGTCCGGCCGCTGTCAGAATCCGCCTTGATCATGAGGTCGAGACTGAACATCGACCACCAGCCGTTGCCTTCACGATCGGCGGCCATCCCGTAAGTACTGGTGCGGCCCAGCTTAC
Source organism: Longimicrobiales bacterium (assembly GCA_965215925.1). Classification (GTDB taxonomy): domain Bacteria; phylum Gemmatimonadota; class Gemmatimonadetes; order Longimicrobiales; family Gaopeijiaceae; genus JAAXGI01. Next base: position 2,169,440 of record CBDCEQ010000003.1, read on the forward strand.
TCTTCTCGATGGGATTGGGAAATTGTTGCCATTCGCGAATCTTTGGATCGTAGCGCACGGCACCACCCGTACTCAAGACCCATATACGGCCTTTGCCGTCAACGGCCTCGAATCCACGATCCGCACGCGCCATTCCCTCCGGTGGCGTGAAGATTTCGATCTCTCCCGTGCTCGGATCGATCTTGCCCAAGTCACCGTTGTCGTCTAGGCCGAACCAAATCATTCCTTCCTGATGATCGGTGATGATGTCGTGAACGTTTACCGCTCTGACCGGATTGCTGCGCATCGGCACTTTGAAGTTCGTGACGACGCCGGTCTTCCAGTCGATCCTGCCGACGCTCCGATAGGGATTCAAATTCAAATCGTCAGCAAACCAGAGGTTACCTTCGAAGTCAAGCGTCGCGTCTATGGCGTGATGATTTTGCCGGTCCGTCTTGGAGGCCGCGCCCTCCGACCAGTCAGTGCCGTCCGCAAAAAGCGGCAACCCGTAACCTTGCCCTGGGACGTCGTACTCGGTTACCACCATAAGAGTCGCTTCGCCTGTCGGCCGTGGGCGCGGTCGGAACTCCATGGGTGAAGGCCCCGGCCCACGCACTTTCGCCAGATAGGCTGCCAGTCGCTCCTTGTAATAGTCAATAAGCGGGTTGGGCGCACGATCGTCGCTGGAAGAGTACCCGGTGGTGGAGATTCTACTCATCACCGTCAATATGTTTTTCCAGCCTTCCTCATCGAACCGCGTCAGCAAGCTCGTATTCTCGCTGTGGCAGCCCCCACAGGACATCCTGAAGACGGTCTTCATCCGGCGGTCCTCGGGCGTCTCTTCTGGCAGCGAGGCAACCCATTCGTCGCCTCTAAGTTGGGCTTCAAAATCTTCCACAGCCCTCAACACGAAATCCGCTCGGTGGATCGAGCCAGTCAGGGTCACCTCCGTCCGTCCCGCCTCATACGTGACGGCCTGCGCCCAGATCTTGTACTCGTCTGGCTCCATCGGCGGGAAATAGTAATTACCCTCTGCATCCGAGTAGACGCTTGTCGTAAACGTCTTCCCGTCAGCGCGGGTAGATATCACGACGCCTTCCATTTTTTCGCCCGTCCCGGACGTGATCGTTCCCATCAGCAAGACACCACTCGACTGGGCGCGGCCGATCCCTCCAAGGCTCAGGCTAAGCCCCGGGATGAGAAGGGCCAGTGCGATCAAAGTGACCACTCCAAGGCGCTTATTCCGATGCATGGTCCCTCCCGTCGGTTGTCTGTTCTTCCAGGCCTTATCCTGTCGACCGACTCACGCGACACTCGTAAATCCGATCTGGAACGTTGCGTCTTCCCGCGGCCAGCGTCAGTAAGCTGGTACGTACTCCTCGACCGTCGCCAAGTAATCGACGATCATATCGATCTGCGATGCCTCTAGCCCGTATCGAAAAGCTGGCATCCGGGCCGTTCCATCCATAATCAACCCGCGTGCGAACTCTTCGCGGCCTTCAATGTTGTTCTTGGCCAGCAGGGGACCGTATGAGGTATTAGCATTCTGGGAGACCCCGTGACAGACGTTACAGCGCTGTCTGAACAGACGTGCGCCTTCCCGCTGCGGATCTGTTAACGAAAGTAGAGTGTTGGTACCCCAGACTGGGTCGTCGAGAGTCTCTGGATCGACTGGCTGACCAAAGGTCGCACGAACCCACTGATCCATTGCCAGGTCGCCGGTTAAAGGGGCCGTTGACTCCGCCGGCTGAATACAGGCAACTGTTCCCAACGCAAGACACCCCAACAGCAATACCGCCCATCCGCTGTTCATTTCTCGCCTCTCTCTCCAAGACCTTGCCGCATTCGATGGCACACTCCCTGTGCCACCGCCACTCATCCGTGTTAACAAGGATCTTGCGTTCCGTCCCCAACTTCTGTCAACCATGATCGCCTCGGCCATCAGCGCGAGCGGAGTCGGTCGCTGGTAGCACGGAAGAAGGGCCGGGCGCTAAAGAGCACAGGCAAGCTAATGTGTGAGGTATGCTCCTTCGACTTCTTACAGCAATACCGGTCCTTGTCTCGGCCCTTCATCGAATGTCACCCCTCTATAGGGCGTCGCGTTTTGCTCACCGGGTGGGTATAAGGTGGGCTGCGAGCATCGGGCAGGCGTTTCCCCCCCTGGGCATTTAGAAAGGGCTAGACCCGCCTGTCGACTGTGATAAAAAAAAGGGGAGAATTTGGTCCGGGGTGCCTTCACGAGAGAATCCCCCTCGGGTGAGGGCGGGATCTGTAGGGCAGGCGCTCCAGGGAAGAGCCAGTCTACATCACCGTCGCAAGGCCCTTGCAAGGAATGGCTCGGCTCATTTAACGTACTAACGTTGAGATGAGTGACGGCGGCTCGGGCCTCATTTAACCAGGGTCGCCACGGAAAAAGGTTCCTCCCCGGTGATAAGAGCCCAGGGGGCTCTTCCGAAAGGATAGCCGGGGAGGTCGCATTTAGTAGAAGTAGGTGGAGTTTGGTGGCGTCGTCGTGCAGTTTGGTGATGCAGTCGGGGATCAACATTCCTGCCGAGCGGAAGGTCGTGGTCGACAAGGAGGCCCCGGCCCGGCTCATCGCACGGGACCAGACTCAGTGTACCGTCCCCGAGACCCAATTCGAGTCGCTGGCGGTCGGAGAGACCGTGAGCTGTGTTTGGTTCGAGGTCCCATGACCAGGCGATCTCCTCGGCGAAGACCCCCCGATACCAGGCGTTACTCGAAGAAGCGGGGATTACGTGCTGACAACCCCATGACCGACCCGATCACCCGCCTGAACGCTGCCCTCGAGGGGGCCGCTACCGCATCGAGCGTGAGATTGGCGAGGGCGGGATGGCCACCGTCTATCTGGCCCACGATGAGCGCCACAATCGCAACCGGCACGGCACCCCAAAGTGCCTCACTACGTAGCCGTCGGGGGCACACTAATGCCATCGGCAAGTGGCCTGCTCGAGGGTCAGGTTGACGTGATAGGCCACTTGAGGCAAAGCGCGAACTGATGAAGGTCATTACGACCCTGAGACCGGTCACTGTGGGCTTGGTGCGCCTGCTTCTCGTTCTCGTGATCTCCGCCGATGGCATCCGTGCCCAGGTCGGGGAGATCGCCGGACGCGTAACCGACATCGACGGGAACCCCGTTTCCGAAGCCACCGTCAGCCTCAACACTGACGGTTTCGTCGCCGCTACGGACAGCGAAGGAGAGTTTCGGCTCACCGCCGTTCCTCTCGGTACGTATGAGGTACTCGTGACTGCCAGTGGCTACCAAGCGCACGTTGTGCAGCACGAGATGGGGGAGGAGGCCACAGGCAGCTTGCTGGTTCAGCTGCAATCTCAGGCAATCGCTCTCGACGAAGTCCTTGTGAACGCCTCGCGCCTGCCAGGTGCGGCCCGCCCAGCGCCGGACCTCATCGGCCCGCTGATTTTGGCTGGCACGAAGAGCACGATCCTGGAGCTGGCCGGGCTCCCGGCCAATCTCGCCGAAAAGACGGGAAGGCAAATCTTCGCCAGGGTACCGGGGGCCTTCGTCTATGATATGGACGGGTCCGGGAACCAGGTGAACATTTCGACCAGGGGCCTGGACGCGCACCGGTCGTGGGAGCTGAACGTTCGCCAGGACGGAGTGCTTATCAACTCCGACATGTACGGGTACCCGGCCAGCCACTACAGCCCTCCGATGGAGGCAATCGAGTCCATCGAAATGGTCCGGGGCACGGCCGCTCTCCAGTACGGATCGCAGTTCGGGGGTCTAGTGAACTACGTGACCAAGAGCCCGGAGCCGGGAGAGGGCCCTGAGGTCGAGAGCGTTAGCACCGTGGGCTCGTTCGGACTTCGGAGCACGTACAACGCGGTCGGGGGAGTGGCTGGAGTCCTCACCTTCTACGCCTACATGAATGAGCGGGTGTCGGATGGGTACCGGGATGCGGCCAGATCAGAGTACTCTGCCCAGTACTTTGCGGGCACCATCGACCTGTCTTCAACACTCCGACTCCGGGGACAGGTCGGGCACTCCACCTATGTGTATCAGCTTCCGGGTCCGCTCACCGACGCGATGTTCGCTGCCGAACCCGAGCAGGCGACCCGCTCGAGGAACTACTACAACCCGGACATCTCGGTCCCGTCGCTTTCACTAGACTGGGAGGGTCAGGACGGTACTCAGCTCACGGCGCAGGTCTCGGCGGTGCTAGGGCCACGCAGCAGCGTCCAGTTCGTTGGACTGGCTGACAAGCCGGACGTGGTCGATCCCGAGACGGGCCAGTTCGCCCCCCGGCAGGTCGATATAGACCGGTACAACAGCTATACAGCCGAACTCAGGGCCATCCGACCTTGGCAAGCGGGTGGTCGGGATCATGTGTTGGCGCTCGGGGCTACGGCGTCGCACAACGATATGCATCGCAAGCAGCAGGGAGTCGGCACTACGGGAAGCGACTATGACCTCACGGTCACGGGAGCTGGATTCGGTCGGGATGTCCGCTACAAGACGGCGAGCGGTGCGGTCTACGTCGAGAACCTGTTTCGCCTGAACTCGAGATGGTCGATTGTCCCAGGGGCACGGTTGGAACTCGGCCGTACCAGGCTCGTGGGACAGCTCGCGTACTACGATCCCGCCGACACACCAAGGCGGATCGACCATCAATACCCACTCTTTGGAATCCGGACCTCGTACCGTCCCTCGATCTGGACAGAACTGTACGGCGGATGGAGTCAGGCGTATCGCCCGCAGATCATGAAGGATGTTCTCCCTGCAAACGAGCTCGAGCGCACCGACCCCGATCTCAGCGATTCAAGGGGGTGGACCTTGGAGGGTGGAGTTCGTGGATCGATCGGAGCGCGACTGATCTATGATGTGAACCTATTCGAGCTTCGTGTGAACGACCGCTTCGGGACCGTCCTTCGGACCGACGCCGACGGATCCTCCTTCCTCTTTCGGACTACGGTGGGCTCGAGCCGTACACGGGGCGCCGAAATCTCTCTTGAGGCTCTACTCTTTCAGGCCTCAGGGGCCTCTCTTCGGGCCCACACAGCCACCTCTTACTTCGATGGAAGATACGTGGACGGGACCGTCGCCTCGGGCGGCGAGAATATCGACATAGCAGGAGACCGGATCGAAAGTGTCCCCCGGTGGATCAGCCGGTCTGGCTTCGCACTGGATGTGGATCGTCTTTCGGCGAACCTGCTCGTCAGCTATGTGAGCGACTCGTTTGCGGACCCCTTGAACACGGTCGACCCATCTCCGAACGGGGCGGTTGGGATCGTGCCTGCGTATACTGTAGTGGACGTAAACGCCGCTCTTCTCGCCACTGAATGGCTTCGGCTACGAGTCGGCGTCAACAACCTCTTCGATGAGCGGTACTTTACCAAGCGCCCCGAGTTCTACCCGGGCCCCGGAGTGTGGCCGAGTGATGGCCGCGGAGTGCAGTTCTCGATCGAGCTCCGGAGGTGATCGACCGCCCTCGCAGTCTCACGCGCGAGTTGACGAACCTGTAGTGGGCCGATTAGGAGGACCGCCGAAGCCAGGGCTCGGGGCCACCTGACCTCTTCCTTGCTACTCGTCTAAGCGACCAGCATTATTTGGCTTGGCTCCATCCTGGGCGCAGTTCCCGTCACTTCTCACAGCGCGGGACTATGAGCGACCCTTCCGATCCGATCAGCAGACTCAATGCGGCCCTCGAAGGTCGCTACAAGATCGAGCGCCAAATTGGCGAAGGTGGGATGGCCACGTTCTACCTTGCTGAAGATCTTCGCCACGAGCGCCAAGTTGCTCTGAAGGTTATGAAGGCAGAACTCGCGGCAGTCGTAAGTGCCGAGCGATTTCTGGCCGAGATCGAGAGGCGATCCCTTTCTCCTTGATCTCGGTGGGAAACAAATGTAGCGTTCTGACTGCTCAGTCTCTTGTAGGCTGTTCCTCAGAGTCTCAGATAAGTCAGACAGAAAGGGAGGAGTAATGCGCGGATCACTGGTTAGCCTAGGAATCGCCCTCGCACTTTCCTCGTTCGTAGCGGAATCGGTAGAGGCGCAGTTTCCGCTCAACATCGTCGCTGGACCGACCTTCTCCAACCTTTCGGGAGACGATGCTGAGGATTTTGACTCCAAGACTGGGTTCTTCGTTGCGGCCGGTACCGCCATCCCTTTGAACGAGACCTTTTGGATCGAACCATACGTCGCTTACGTGCAAAAGGGGGCGGATGATGCGGGGGCAGAGTTGTCGCTCGACTACATCGAGATCCCCGTCTTCCTGAACGCCACTATTCCGCTGAGCGAGAGCGTTGTGTTTGCGATTGGTGCTGGACCTCAGGTGGGATTCAACCTGAGCTGCGATGACGATGGATTCGACTGCTCTGACGCAGACGACCTGAACACTATGGACTTCGGCATCCTGACGAGCGCGGGCCTCGGATTTCCACTGTCTGACACGATGTTCCTGGGCTTTGGCGGAGGAGCCGACTTCGGCCTGACTGACGTGTTCGACAGCGGAGATGCCAGTAACAGGGCCTATTATGTCTTCGCCAGCCTGGGAATACTCGTTGGTGGGTAAGATCCCAGTTAGGTAGGGGGCTTGCGAACTGTTCGGAGGGTCCCGTCCTTGTGAGGACGGGGCCTTTCCAATTCCTCTACGCCCCCAGCTTCAGAGCCGAGATCGACCGCATCGTGGCGGAGGTGGGCTAGGCCGCTAGCCAGAGTCCTGTCTTTCAGATGTGATTCTGAAGCGCGAGTGCAGCTTGCATCATCCGCTCAGACGGTACTCTACCACCTCCCCTCTGGGCCTGTAATGGCTGGGATGGCCATACGTGTCCTCGATCCTAGCTACGGTCTTGTGCCCTAGCTCCTTCGCCACGGTCCAGAGCGAGATCTGCTTCCCGTTATCCGTAGTCTGGAGTCGAGCCGTGGCGTAGGTGTGGCGGAAGATGGTGACACCAGTGACCGCGACGCCTGAAGCTCTAGAAGTGGCCTGAAGCGCCCGCCGCAAGTCGTGGATCATTCCACTTGCCGGACCCTCTAGCAGCAGTGCTTCCGGGGCCTTGTCGTGTAACCATGGTGACAAGACCTCTCGCAGCTGAGGCCACAGGGGGACACTCCGTTCAGTCCATGCTGTCTTGAGTGGGCGAAACCTGTTGGGACGGAAATGAATGATGCCAGCCTGTAGATCCACGTCCCTCACCAGTAGACCCAGCACCTCCGACTTGCGGCCACCTGTCAGTAGAAATGTCGCTAGGATCTCGTGCAGGCCCTCCAGGAGCCACCTGCGCTTGGATCGCTGCAGTGTTCTCGCTGCCTCCAGGAAACGGGCCGCCTCATCGATCTCCAAGAAGCGTGCTTTCTTGGTCTCGACACGCCCCTTCCTTGAAGAGGGCTTTCGATACAGCATCGCCACGGGGTTGTACGAAGGAGGGACCTGCTCCTCCTCGATGGCAAACCGATAGAGAGAGGAAAGCACGTTTAGGTGGTGTCGAACGGTACCAGGAGCCAATCCCAGGGATTCGAGATGCTCCCACCACCCACGCACATCCTTGGGCTTGATAGAAGCGAGGGGACGATCTTCACCAAACCACCGACGCGCACGACCTAGCTTATGTCTGTGCTCTCCCAGCCATCCTTCTGTTACTCCTCCCGGATTCCGTCCAACGAAAGCACTGGCCGCTGCGCCGAGGGAGTCCGATGGTCCTCTGATCGTTGGACCCTCCCGTCTAAGCCGTTCGATCAGTTTGCCCATGAGCACAAGGGCCTCCGCCTCGTCCTGAGTTGCCCGCGAGGAGCCTGCCGACCTCAGAGCGTGCTGGCCGAGGCTGATATCCCGTAAGTCCGCGTAGTACCTTGACTTACCCTTTGTGTAGAGCTTTGGCATGGACGGATGTTTGTTACTGTTATTCCGTTACCATTGCTGATAAGTGCGCATAACGGAAAAGCCCTATGACTCCAAATATACAGGAATCATAAGGCTTTGTTCCTTCATGCGCCCGACAGGATTCGAACCTGTGACCTTCGGCTCCGGAGGCCGACGCTCTATCCAGCTGAGCTACGAGCGCTTGAATCCCCGTAACGCTCCCGTTGCCATCGGGAAACCGGGGGGACGCGCGGAATAAGCCGAGTTCTGTCCCGGCGAAAGCCGGGGAGGACCATTTCTCTGGGATCCACATTGCTGCGGACCTCGTGCAGCCTACCCGGGACTCAGGTGGAGCGGGCCGCTCCTCGTCCCTGCTTGGCCTTGCTCCGGGTGGGGTTTTCCATGCGACTCCCGTTACCGGAAGCCCGGTGCGCTCTTACCGCACCCTTTCACCCTTACCTGTGCCCTCTTACGAGAGCCATCGGCGGTTTGCTTTCTGTGGCACTCTCCATCGGCTTTCGCCGCCCGGGCGTTACCCGGCACCCTGCCCTATGGAGCTCGGACTTTCCTCCGGTGAGCACCGTCACCGGGCCCATCGGCGATCCTCACTCGCGCGTTCCCCGGCGCCATTTCTTTCCGTCCGGGAATGGCCAGGAAGTGTATCTAACATCGCTCTGAGGGTCCATACCCACCGGAGCCGCGCCCAGACGATACCCGAAGACAACCCGAAACTATCCGCTCCCTTACGAGTAGTGGGACAGATGAAGCACTCTCTGCCCATCCTTCGTGGCCGAGGCGCGGACGCCGATCCTCCGAACCGTTTCGATCGTCTTTTCTTGCAGCCTGACCCGGAATTTGCTTCGGAAGAAGTAGGTCGTAGTACCGAGTATTTTCGTGACTCGACCAAGAGTGTTCTCTCGCGTAACGACAGTCCCGATGTACCGTTCGAGTGGAGCCTGAATCCGTACCGCGGCTGTGAGCATGGCTGTACGTACTGTTATGCGCGCCCAACCCACGAATACCTGGGTTTCTCGGCCGGGCTCGACTTCGAGAGCCGTATCCTCGTGAAGCAGAATGCGCCGCAGCTTCTGCGGCGAGCACTGGCGCGGAAGAGCTGGGTCCCGGTGCCCCTAGCGATGAGCGGGGTCACCGACCCCTACCAACCGATCGAGCGTCGGCTGGGCCTGACACGAAGGTGCCTGGAGGTACTGGCGGAGACGATGCACCCGGTCAGCATCGTCACAAAGGGGCTTGCGATCGAGCGGGATACGGACCTTCTCGCTTCTTTGGCGCAGGTCGATGCGGTGCACGTGACCCTTTCGATCACGACGCTGGACCGACGCCTTCAGCGGGCGATGGAGCCCCGAGCGTCACCCCCAAAGCACCGACTCAAGGCCATCCGCTCGCTGCGTGAGGCGGGCGTCCCTGCGTCGGTGATTATCGCACCCGTGATTCCGGGGTTTACCGAACACGAGATCCCAGCGATCCTGGAAGCCGCTAAACAGGCAGGCGCCACCGGAGCGGCGATGTTCATGCTTCGACTTCCGGGCGCCGTGGAGGAGATCTTCGTTCGATGGCTGGTGGAGCACCTTCCCGATCGATCGGAGAAGGTCCTGCAGCGACTGCGGGATCTGCACGGAGGCAGGCTTTCCGACCCGAGGTTCGGGCACAGGATGCGAGGCCACGGCGATCACGCTCGACAGGTTCGAGACCTGTTTCGTGTCGTGAAAAAGAAGATGGGCCTCGAGGGCCGACCTCGCTCCCTTTCCAGTGCCTCCTTCCGTCGACCGACCGCCAACGACGAACGACCGACGGATGAGCAACTGGACCTCCTGAGGTAGTCCCTCAGGGACCCGTAACTAACAACCAAGAGGCACAGGCTCTGAGGTGCCCGACCGTGGAAGTGATGCGGTTCCGCCACAGAGCGACGTGTCTCGCGGCCAGCCTTCCGTCCCCGGGGACCTTTTGTCAGCCGTTACCAACAGAAGGCGGAACGGGCCATGAGCGCCGCTTCGACATGCTCGAGGTCCCAAGGCGCCAGAGAGGCCTGCCGCTTGCAATGAGGTCGATTCGTAGCCGAACCGAGACCCCTCTATCGGCTCGGGCACCGCGCGTTGCACCGGCAGGGGGAGTAGATCCATCCAAGGGAAGAACAACATGTACAGGAGCCAGGGCCCAGGACATGTCTTCGCCATCTCTGTCGAAGGGGAAGAGTGGTTGTTTGATCCTCAACCGAAGGGCAGAAGAAAAAAGAGAGCAAGCGAAGATTCGAAGGAGCAGGAGGCCAGAGTGATCGATGTAATCCGGCCGAACCATGAAATATTCGGGATGACCCTCCCTCACGGAACGGAGCACCCTCAGTTCTCCGATGACCAGATGGTCTCTATGGCCGTGGGTTGTCTCGGAATGATGGGATCACGGGAATCCAACCGCCACGGAGCTGAGCCGAGATCGCACTCGGCTGGCGTCAACAGCTCGCTCGCTGAATTGGCCGGCAATACATGAAATCATAGGTCAAGCGGCGGGTCATGGCTGGACCTTCGTTCCCCGTGCGAGTGACATGAGCGTCGAGCCGGATTGACAATTCTGCGTATCCGTATAACGTACCTGTTATGGAACAACAGGGTTATATGCATTCGCAGACAAATCTCGACGCTGTTTTCGGGGCGCTGTCTGACCCCACCCGGCGGGCAATACTGTCACGGCTCGCTGATGGTCAGGCTTCAGTCAATGAGATCGCAGCACCCTTTGAAATAAGCCAACCCGCGGTCTCGAGGCATCTGAAGGTGCTTGAACGAGCGGGGTTGATTGAGCGAGACATCGACGAACAACGCCGTCCTGCGAGGTTGAAGGGCGAAAACATGGTATCCGCCGTCAACTGGCTTGCCGATTTCCGAGCTTTTTGGGGAACCAGCTTTGACCAGTTGGATGACGTCCTGATCCGTATGAAACAAGCCGACACCTAAGGGGAGAGCTATGAGTGAATCGCCCGAGTACGTGCTCGACCGAGTATTCGATGCGCCGCGTGAAATGGTCTGGCGCGCATGGACTGATCCTGAATTGCTATCGCGTTGGTACGGCCCAGGCGTAGAAACGATCATCCACAGATTTGATCTGCAACCTGGTGGACTTTGGCTCAACGAGATGAAATGGGGCGACAATTCTGATCTCAGTAAGGTCGTATTCCAAGAAGTAGTGCCGGAAGAGAAGCTCGTATGGCATCACTCATCGTCAGATTCTGATTGGAACATCATCACTAGCCCCATGATGGCAGACTGGCCCCGGGTGATTCTGACCACCGTGACATTCGAGGATATGGGTTCCAAGACCCAGGTACGATTCACATGGGTGCCTTTCGAAGCGACCGACGCCGAGATTGCCTGTTTCGCTGGCGCCGTCGGCCATATGGGTAAGGGATGGGAGAGTGGCTATTCGATAATGGATGAACTGTTCGCGGAGTTGCAGGCAGAAACTTCCTAGGTCAGAGAAAACGTCGCGCTTCTCGCGCTCGGGCGGCCAGCTCGGTACGTTTGCGAGAGAGCTGATCGGTTCGTGACAGACGCAGGAGCATTCATTCTAGCGAGGTCCAAATTCAACAAGGCGGAGAAATGAAACCGCGCTACACCACTTTTCTGCTTGTTGCTCTTTGTGCGACCGCGGTCCAGGGCGTGATGTCGACCGCAGAGGCGCAATCTCCCGCCAGCGACGCCGGGGCATGGGAAGTCCCCAGGACACTCGACGGCCATCCTGACCTTCAGGGGAATTGGACGAATTCGACGCTCACTCCGTTTGAGCGTGAAGAAGGCAGGGGGCCAGTGTACACCTGGGAGGAAGTCGACGCCCTCGAGCGAGGACTAGAGGGGTGTCCCCCGAACCCAGGAACGGTCGAATGCGGAAGGGAGGACAACCAGGAGGACCAGTCCTTGACTTTTGAGCGTCGACTGAGCGGCGCGGAGTACAACGAGGTCTATTGGGAGCGGGGTTCACGGGTAGCAATCGTCGATGGCCAACCCCGAACCTCTCTGGTCACCCATCCTGCAAACGGCCGCGTTCCGTCCCGAACGAGGGAGGCCGAACGGCTGGTACAGGAGCGCGAGGATTTCAGAGGCCAATTTGGCCAATACGACCATGTTGAGCTGAGACCATTTGCCGAGCGCTGCATCCTTTTCGGCTCCCCCTCCGGCCCCCCCATGATCCCCGTTGGAGCGTATAACTCCAACTACATCATTGTACAGACAGCCGATCATGTGATGATCATGTCGGAGATGATCCACGACGTGCGGATCATCCGGATTGGCGAACCCAGCCCGATGCCCAAGAGTGTCCGTCCGTACTTCGGCAACTCCTCGGGTCGCTGGGAAGATGACGTACTCGTGGTTGAGACCACGAACGTCAACCCACTTCAGTTTGTCCGGGGGGTCCCCCTTTCGGAGGACGCGAGGGTGATCGAACGCTTCACGCGCGTCGATGAAGAGACGATTCTGTACGAGTTCACAGTCGACGATCCGAGCAGGTTTACGGAACCTTGGGGCGGAGAGATCCCGATCAACAGGTTACACGCTGAGCTCTACGAGTATGCCTGCCACGAGGGCAACTACAGTTTGTCCGGTGTTCTGAGCGGCGCGCGCTATCAGGAGAGAATGGAGGCAGAGGGATCGAGTGAACCTAGGCGTGATTGAGGGGCCGAGTGACAGCTATGCGGGCTCTTCAACACCTCCAGGCTAAATCGATCTACGAATGAAGTGAAGAACACGTACTTCGTGACCCCTTTCTAGCGGAACAATCATGAACATGCTCTGGAAGCACGGCACACTCAGATTACCTGCAATGACGATGCTCGTGCTTGGATCGAGCTCCCTTTCAGCGGTGCAGGCACAGCAGCGACCCATCGACCCGTCTCCATTGGTACTTCCCGACCACAACTATGATCTCCCGGCCACCCTGATAGGGGCAGAACAAATTGAGGAGCACAAGCAGAACATGGTCGCAGTGGGCGCGACCGACATACCGATGAACTTGGTGAGCATGGGTGGAGGCTCCGACGACTACCAGGTGGGGGTCAGCCTGGTGGTCCGATACGAGGGACGGGAGAATCTGAACTACGCGGTCCATGACGACGTGGCAGAGGTCTATTACGTGCTCGAGGGCAGGGGGCGCATGAGGGTGGGCGGCACCATCACCGATTGGACGAGACGACCTTACAGCGAAGGCAATGGACGGGGCAGTAGAGGCACGACCGCCGTCGGATCGGAAGAAATCAGCATCAAGAAGGGTGATATGCTCATCATTCCAGCGGGGACCCCGCATAAGTGGGACATGGCCGATGAGTTCACGGCCTACGTGGTGGTACGTGTCGATCCGGAGGGGGTGGCGCCCTTGATGGAGCTGGGCGCCGCCGAGTTCAATACACCGGAACCGTGACCCTAAGACAGTTGTTGGCCCGGAGTCGGTCGGGCACCATCGGACCGATTCTTGTGACGCAGGGACGATCTTCGACTTCTAGGAACATGACTTCGGCTGACATGCCCAAGGAGGCCTACGACCATGAATAGGATCCGCTCTCTTATCCCGTTTGCCGCCGTGATGGCTGCGCTTGCCCTGACCGGACGACCGCTCTCGGCGCAGGCCCAGGAGGACGAACCGCCCCCGCTCGGCTTCTTCATCACCAGCGTCGGGATCGGTGATGGTGGCAACCTGGGCGGTCTGGATGGAGCGGATGCACACTGCCAGACGCTGGCGGCCGCGGCGGGAGCCGGTGACCGTACGTGGCGAGCCTACCTGAGCACCCAGGGGGGCAACGGGGTCGACGCACGAGGCCGTATCGGCGAGGGGCCCTGGGCCAACGCGGAGGGCCTCATCATCGGAACCAGCGTGGAGAGCCTGCATTACGACAACTCGAATCTCAACTGGGAGCACACGCTCGACGAGAACGGCAACCAGTTCGCCTCGCGGATAGACGGGGATCCCGACTTCAGCGAACACGATGTCCTCACCGGATCACGGATCGACGGCACCGCGTTCCCGCCGGGCGAAGACCGCACGTGCAACGATTGGACGAGCAACGACGAGGGTAGCGCCTTGGTCGGCCACGCTGACCGCTACTCCTTCACCACTCCCGGCTCGCCATGGAACTCGTCACACGGAACGCCGGGCTGCTCGCAGGAGGATCTCGTTCAGGTCGGAGGGGCCGGCTTGCTTTACTGCTTCGCTGCGGATTAGTCGATCAGATCCGTGGGCTCGGTCCTGCCGTTGCCCGCTGCCTCTTCCCCTGAGAAAAACGTTAATGGCCTCAGCGGGGGCTGGTCTACCGGGTTCCCGTGGCTATAACTGTAGAATGTATGAGGGTTACAGGAGGGACTTAAAGCTCGGACAGGATGGTCTCGAGGAATCAACGGAACTGCGCCCAAGCTGAGACTGCTGACCAAGATGCCCGTGGGTTAGGCCGGAGGCAACAAGGCCGAGGGGAGCCCCGGACCCGAAGAGAAGGCCCCTCCGGAGAGGCGGAGAGGCCGTAAACCCTTCTCCTTCTTAAGTGCGCCGCCAGGGAATCGAACCCCGAACCTACTGATTAAGAGTCAGTTGCTCTGCCAATTGAGCTAGCGGCGCGCACATTCTACAACGTACTCGTTTACATAGTGTTACATAGTAATCTCAGGACCGTACTCCCCCTCATTGCCGCCACGGGGGTCCATATGGGGTCCAGGGAAGCAGGGGCTTACCATTGGGAGACCCCGCTTTTCCATTGGAACAAGATAGATCCGTCAGGGCTCGTGTCCACTCTACCCCGCCCCGATCGCTCGCATCCCGAGTTCCTTCAGACCAGGGAGTGCCACGGGGGGTGTGATCACCTCCGAGCCAGCTTGCTTACTGGACGACGCTGAACAAAACGATTCTTACAAGACCGACTTTCCTTGCCGCCCATCTAACCCGCGGACATCTTTGGCAGGCCCCATTTGCGCGTAGTTGCCGTTCCTCCAGCAGCGGGACTATGAGCGACCCCTCCGACAACTCGCTTTCATTCTTCGCTGAGCTGAAGCGGCGTCGCGTCGTTCGGGTAGCGATCGTCTACGCAGTAATCGCGTTCACGGTCTGGCAAGTGGCTGAGATCGCCTTTCCCGCCCTGGGGGTCCCCGGCTGGGCCATGTCTGTGGTCGTGGTTCTCAGTATCCTCGGCTTGCCTGTGGCTCTGGTGCTCGCTTGGGCGTTCGATATCACACCTGGGGGGATACGGAGGACGAGCAAAGAAGCTTCGATCTCTCAGGCAGTTGGAGCCGCCACGGCTCCAGCTCGTCTGCGCTGGGCGATCGGGGGAAGCGCGCTCGTCGTCTTTCTGATTGGGGCGGTCTACGTGGTCAGGGTGATGCCTGGCGGAGGTCTTGGGCCCGATGCGGGACCCATTCGGTCTCTGGCCGTGCTCCCCTTCGAGAATCTCTCTGGCGATCCCGACCAGGACTACGTAGCTGCGGGAATGACCGATCTCCTGACGACTACACTGGGAACCTTGGGGTCACTGCGCGTCATCTCACGACAGTCCACGATGGAGTTCAGAGGTTCCTCCGAGGCGGCGAATCAGATTGCGACTCAGCTCGGGGTAGACGCCCTGCTCTCGGGCTCGGTGCTTCGCGTTGATGACGACGTGCGGATCATCGCTCAGCTCGCGGACGCCAGAACCGGCGATCAGGTCTGGACCGCCAGCTACGATGGATCCGCAGGTGAGATCTTTGCACTGCAGGGTGAGACTGCTCGAACGATTGCGGACCAGATCGAACTCGCCCTCACCCCCGACGAAGAGGTGCGGCTTGCCAGTGCTCGGTCGATCAGTCCGGAAGCGTGGGAGCTTTACTTCCGGGGCCGCTACTACCTAGAGGACAGCAACGAGAGCGGATTGTCCCTCGCCATCGAGGGGTTCGTTGCGGCCATAGAGGTGGACCCGGAATTCGCGGCGGCCCATGCCAGTCTTGGTTATGCGTACGCGTTGGCGATTCAGTTCGGCCATCTGCCTAGTAGCGAGTACGCACCGAGGATACGCGCGGAAGCAGAGGAAGCGATCCGGCTCGATCCGAATCTGGCGGAGGCACAGATTTCCCTTGCGAATCTGGACTACAGGGGGGGGCGCGATTGGGAGGGGCTGGAGGAGCGCTATGTACGCGGCATCGACCTGAATCCAAACTCGGCCGATGCTTGGCACTTCTACAGTCACTTCTTGATGTCGACGCTACGGGTGGATGAAGCCGTGGAGGCGGCGCTCCGGGGCGTCGAGGTCGATCCTCTGACCAGGGTCCCGCGCCTCCACCTAGTGGTCACGTATTCCAATGCTCGCCGATATGACGAGGCTATAGCGGTGGGGCTGGAGACATTGGAGCGATTTCCAGACTACAGCAGGATACGGCTCTCAACCGGCATCGCCCACCAGAGAAAGGGGCAGTTCGCCGAGGCGCTCGAGCACCTCACTGCCGTTGTCGCCGTATCGAGGGAGTGGGACAACTTGGGCTCCCTCGCGATCGCCCACGCTTCTGCGGGCAATATTGCCGAGGCCAGGCAACTCCTAGACGAACACCTTGCCGCCGACGCACCCCCATATCGTATCGGTCACCTCTACGCCGCCCTCGGCGAGATGGACTCCGCGTTCGAATGGATGGGAAGGGCGGTAGATGCCAACCAGGGGACCCTTGCGGACCTTCTTATCAGTCCCAGCTTTGACCGCTTTCGGGCTGATCCGATCAGGTGGCGCGCGCTCCTGGTACGCGCCGGATTCTCCGACGAACTGATTGAGCAGGCCATGGCGAGGAGTTAGAGCGGAGCCATGACCGCCCCCATCGCCCGCCTGAACGCAGCCCTCGAAGGCCGCTACCGCTCGCCTCTTTTTCTCTAGGACTAGGCTGAGCTTCGCCTTATTGAAGAGCGATGACGGCACGGCTCGGCTGGCCGGAGCGACGATCGGGGTTGTCGATCGCTAGAACTAGGTCTGACAGGGGAGCATCTGCGTACCGCTCCCACAGCTCGTTCCAGTTCCTAATCCCCGCGTTGTCAGGGAGAAGCCAAGCCTGGGCTTGCCAGCGTTCTGACCGTAGGCTTCCCGCGGAGACCGGGCTGAGACTAGCGACGAACGTGGCACCGTCCGCATGCACGAGTTCGAGCTTGGGAAAGCTGATCGACATCAGTCCCCCCGACCGCCTGTCATTCATGAAGTCGTCGAAGGTGGTTTCGTGACCCTCAGTGTAGTTGTGGAGTCGCAGAGTCAGCGTCACGACTTTCTGACGGTGGCCATCAGATTGGGTATCAACGCGGTCTCGTACTCTCTCGACCTCGAAGCTCCACGGCCCCATCTCGATGGGTTGACCGAACTCATAGGGCTCAGTTGTGGAGCACCCGGAGATGCCCAGGGCGCAGAGAGCGGTTAGCCAGCGAGAAGTCCTAGAGGAGATCGACGGTGGCGACATGGAAGCCTCCCTCGGTTGGATTCGGATGTTCGATGCGGAGCGAGTAGCCCTCGCTGTCCACCCAAGCCCAGAAGACCACCACCCAGGTGGGCGGAGCGCTTCCAAGGCTCATCCGACCTGACATTCGGTAAAGGTCCTCAGGCATTGCATGCAGAGCGTCATACTCGAAGCCGTCAGAGTCGACCAGGGTCAATCGATCGCTTAGAAAGGCTTCGACGAACCTTCGGCGATCGAACTCTGAGTATTCGCCGAGTCCGCTCCAGTGAATGAATACGACTACCGGTTTTTCGCCCTCTGGCGGACGAAGAGAACCTAGGGGCGACCTCGTTCCGCTTAACTCGTCCCAGTCGGTCACTGACAGGTCGATGATGCCGAGAGGAATTTCCTCCCTAGGCGAGTAGGCGATGAGGGATTCCTCATCTGCGGCACACCCCATCACACCCGACGCGATCAGCAAGATCAGCGTTCTTTCAACGAAAGCGCGCATAGACCTGGCTTGCCGCCGCATGACGTCTCTGGCCCTCCGTGAAATTGTCCTCGTTCGGGTATCGGAGAGCTGCGACGTACTGCGCTACGGCCCCGCCGACCTCGTTGTTGAACTGGTACATCGCCCCGTCCGGCCAGCGCTGGACCGTGCGGTCCGCGCCCTCTCTGGCCTCACGCCAGATATCGGCGGTGAACCCCACCTCGCTCATGAGATGCCTGAGCCGTCTGGAGCGAGCATCAGCTTCGGACTCCGCCTCGTCGTCACCCGTCCGGACGAATCGATCCAATGGGGCTTCAAGACTATCCAGAGCAGCCAGGATCTCTCCCGCACAGGCACTGTAGTCATCCCGCGTGATGCCGATCGTCTTTTCGACGAGACCGTCGCATGCGCTCGGCCTGGAAGCCACCGCCGAACAACCGACAGAGAGCGTCGCGTGGCTGAGGATAAGCGAGAACATCTTGCCCCGTGACATGAACATGGCAGCCATGATTAAGTGGCATTGGAACTCAAGACCCTGACTCAAGCTCGATCCAACGGGTCGCCGTAAATGGTGCAGATCTGAAGAGCAAGAAGCGCACCACGACACGCCATAAACCTTCCCCCAGGGGCCAACGTTACTGGCGTATGTCCGGTCTGTCTTTGGCTTACCAGGAGCAGGAGATCTGGGGGGCCTCGGTACGGGTGCGCGAGCCGAGGAGGTGCGCGAGACGGCGCTCAGGGCGGTGGAGCTGGACCCCTTGCTTGCGGATGCTCACGCCCTTTTGGCTCCATCAAGTACCGCTACGACTGGGATTGGCCTGCTGCGGACGAGTCATTTCGGAGGGCGCTCGAGCTCAATCCGAACTACTCTCGCGGTCATGCGGACTGTGCCTTCCTCCTCACGACGATGGGACGGTTCGCCGAGGCGGTCGCCGCAACGGCTCGAGCCGTGGAGCTCGAGCCGCTGTCCGGTACCTTGCGCTCTAGTCATGGCCGACAGCTCTATCGCGCCCGACGATACGACGAAGCGATCGCTGTCTACCAGCGCGCCCTCGAGGTCGACCCGACGAGCACCTCAGCCCTCCAGAGGTTGGCGGACGTGTTCATCCAGATTGGACGATACGCTGACGCTCAGGCGCTCCTTGACCGCTACGACGAACTCTACGATGTGGTTGGCAATAAGACGCGGGGTCGTCTGATGCCACGGGCAGGATGGATGAGGCGCTAGTTGTTGCGGAGCGATTCCCACCAAGATCCGTGGGGGCGGCGATCATCCATGCGCAGGTGGGGCGTCACGGAGAGGCTCTGGCAATCCTGTAAGCCGCGGTTGACGGGAGCGAGGAATCGGTCGGGGGGTTTCTCCCATTCCAGCTGCGGGATCACGGCCTAGATCCCGTGCGGGAAGACCCTCGCTTCGTGGCATTGCTCGAGCGTATGGGGCTACCAATTTCTTCCGACAGCCGCCCATGACCGATACCATCACACTCGTCCAGAACTTCTTCGAGGAGGTGAGGCAGGTGGTGCCGGATCGCTGAGGAGGTCAGCGAAGCCTCAAGTCTGTTCTCAAAACATTCGAAGTGTGGGGAGGAAAATGAAGGCTATTTTGAACTCTTCAGTACACGAGAACGAGGCGTCGCGAGACGAGGTGTAGGACCTGGTCCCTTTAGCTTTTCCGGAGAGGGTCCCGACGTCGATGTCCTGGGCTAGAAGATCGAGTCCCATTGCGAAAACCCCCTTCCATTTCTCCACCTGTATAAGCCCAGAACCCACGCGGCGTTTGGGCGACTTCGCGGACCACTTATTCTCCTCGAGCGGCCCATGGAGCCCGTTATCAATCGAGTACTCATCCAGTTCAGCTATGAGCTGGTTCGGAGGGGTGTAGTACATGGTGAACGGAGCCGATCCTGACTCCTGCGCCCAAGGGCAGGTTGTGTCTCCGGGTCGGTACTCAGCGACCCAAGGCCCCACCAGCTCAGAACTGTAGGGCCATATGCGCGGGCAGAAGAATGGAAGTTCGAATCTTTCCGCGCCCACCGGCACGGTGAACTGCTGCGTTGTAGCCTCACATTCGTGACCGCTCGGGCCTGGGTTGGGTCCATCGGGGTCTAGGACTCGCGGTTCCTCGATCCATCCCACGTAGGTCCCAGGCAGGACCCGGCCGAAGCCGCATGTCCCCCCCGAGCAAAGGGCTACTGAGTTCTGGGGACCTTCTAGGTGATCAATGACTTCCTCGGCCCGATCATATCGGTTCGGGGGGGCATCGAGCAGGAAGACGAGCAAGGCGCCCTCCGGGGTCGCCGTGGCTAGGTCGCACGCCGAAACCGAAAGGCAGAGGGTGAGCATCGAAAGGACGTGCGTGGATCTAGATCTGATGACTGACACCATCACCCTCCGCTTGCGCATCGGGCACACGCTCGCGAACAGAGCGTCGTGGTCCTGGCCTTACCTCATGTGCAAGTTAGGGCTGAGAAGCCCACGAAGCGAGAATCCGCTGCCGCCTCAAGGATTACCGACGGCCAACATTTGCGTTGTCCCCGTCCAGAACTTCTTCGAGGAGTTGAGACAGGGGGGTCCGATCTGCGGTCCCCCTGCGGGGTTCCTCGGGACTGGTGGCAACGAAACGGGACGGCAGGAGTGTTGGAATCCTCAGAATAGAACAGGGATCTTCCTGCGACCGAGCGAACCATTGAAACGGGGCTTGACCCAACCGAGTCGTTGTGCGCCAGGCCGCTCCGACGGATGGTTCTCCGTGACCCAATCGTCGGGATTCTGCACGACGATCCAGGGTTATTCGATTGCCAGCGCCCCCCCCGAGGGGAGGCGGAGCTCAGGCCCAGGGCATATCGGGCTCTTGTTCGTCGGCCTCCGACTTGACCCCTGGGGGTGAGGCCTCCGCCGCTCGGCGGTTTCGCAGCCGCTCCCATCCGAACAGGGATTCTTTGGCCACACGGGCGCCCAGGTAGAACGCTACGACCACGATGGCAATCCAGGCTGTCGGAATGAGTGAAAAGTCGGGTCGAATCCACAGCCAAATATAGAGAGCCAGAATAACCGCCAGGCCGCCTCCAGCCAGCCATCCTCGTGCCGTAGCTCGGCGGCGGGCAAGGGCGAGGCACTCCTCACACCAGAGGAGGCGGTCCAGCTCCTCGTTCGGCCTTTTTTCGAGGCATCGAATACAGGTCACGCCATCGGTCACCGAGGCCTCCGATCCGCTGTCGCCATCATTCGAGATTCTGAATCACGGTCTTCACGAACTGCTCCGTGTTTGTGCTACCGCCCATGTCAACGGTTCGCGATTCGGGACGTGAAAGCGTCGTCTGGAGAGCACCCCTAACCCTATTTGCAACGTCCGTCTGGTCAACGTGATCGAGCATCAACGCGGACGCCAGTATGAGCGCCGATGGATTCGCAACACCCCGTCCCGCGATGTCAGGCGCGGAGCCATGAACGGCTTCGAACATCGATGCCTCACTCCCGATATTCGCCGCCGGAGCCACGCCGAGACCCCCGACCAACCCAGCCATCAGATCGCTCAGGATGTCGCCGAACATGTTTTCCATCACCAGAACGTCGAACGTGTAGGGATCCTTCACGAGCTGCATCGCGGTCGCGTCGATAATCCGCGCCTCGAATTCGATGTCATCGTACGCGCTCGCCACGGTCTCCCCGGCCTCTAGGAAGAGTCCCTGAGTGAACTTGAGGATGTTGGCCTTGTGGGCGAGTGTGACCTTTTTTCTTCCGTTGCTTCGCGCGTATTCGAAGGCATATCGGACGATTCGCTCCGCGCCGAACCGTGTGATGATCATGACCGACTCTGCTGCAGCCCTTGGGTCTCCTTCGAGTCCTATGTAGTGCTCGACTCCCACGTAAAGTCCTTCGGTATTCTCTCGAATTAGGACAAGATCGATGTCCTCGTAACGTTGTCCGGGAACCAGCGTGATCACCGGCCGGACGTTGGCGTAGAGCTCGAACTCTTTGCGGATCGCCACATTGATCGAACGATATCCAGAGCCAAGAGGCGTCGTGAGCGGTCCTTTCAGCGCGATGCCGGTGCGTCGAATCGAATCCAGGGTCTCCTTCGGGAGGGGATCTCGCACGGCCTCGACCGCAGACATTCCTCCGAGCTGCCGGTCGTACTCGAGATGGGCGCCCGCCTCCCGGAGGACCGACAAGGTGGCAGCCGTCACCTCAGGGCCGATACCGTCGCCTGGGATCACCGTGATCGTCTTGGACATCGACGGCTGCTCTCGCTCCGTCAAGGAAGCTCGATGAACTCTCGATTGTACCTGAAGTCCGTATGATCCTCACCCCAGCGGACCAGATCGCGCATGAAGCCAGGACTCTCGGTGCCTTCGTTGCGTGCGTGGCCCGCGACGTTGAGGGCTCGCAGCCACGTCGCCTCACTCATCTCGCCTCTCTCTAGTAGCG
Source organism: Longimicrobiales bacterium (assembly GCA_965215925.1). Lineage (GTDB taxonomy): Bacteria > Gemmatimonadota > Gemmatimonadetes > Longimicrobiales > Gaopeijiaceae > JAAXGI01. The sequence continues at coordinate 2,191,590 of CBDCEQ010000003.1, forward strand.
CCTCGGCCAGCACGGAATCATCCTCGTATCGGACGATCACCCGAACCCCGCCGAGCCCAGTATAGTCCTCGAATACTTGTCTTGTAGCCGGTGAGAAAAGGAAGATGTAGGGTGAGGCCATAGCCCACACGCGTCCCCCCATTCGGTACTCATCGCGGTCGATCGCCACGGTGACCTGGGCGACGTTCCCACTCATGGCGACGTCCAGCTCTCCACCATATTCGTAGTATTCCCGAACATCGGTCGCATCGGGTGTTACGAGCGGGGCTTGGTCCGTTTGGCAGCCAGCGATCGCGGAAGCCAAGCCCGCCACAAGCCACGCGCGTCTCATCGCGAGACGATCCGTCGCGCCAGGGCCTCTGCCACGGTCGCGGATAGGTATGGGGTTCCCGTGCTTCCCCAACTGCCTTCGACGATCCCAAACCAAAGGACGTTCCCTCCCCGGAGTTCCAGAAGTGCCGCAGAAAGTTGGAGCGAAACCCCCTGATCCCCCTGATTCGCCCTTGCCTCGACCGGGAGGAGAGCGTAGCTCGCGTTGGCAAGCGCGCCGAGTCTGTAAAGGCTTCCGAATAGCGGGTCGCCGACCCGCTGGATCTCGGCGGCGAGGAAGCTTTGGACAGGCAGCGCGTCGATCTGGAGCCCGGCCCCAGGGTTTCGATCGATCGAAGCACGCAGATCAGCCGGGAAGACCCAGCCGACCTCCCCGGCAAGTTGGGTTAGTGCGTATTCAAGCTCCCGATCCAGGTCGGCCGATTCGGCCGCGTGACGTTGTAACGGGAGCACGATCACTCGCGCGCCGGCAAACTCCGGAACCCCCCCCCGCTCGTATCCTGGCTGAGGGGCTGCCTGAGTTCTAGCACCGCAGCCGCCAATGCAAAGGAGTACCGGAAGCCCGATCGCGGCCCACGTCCTTCGCCTTGAGCGAGCGGAGGGACCCCACGCGCGAATCGCGGTGGGCTTCATTCGGACTCGGGATCGAATCGGAGCGAGGCCGAGTTGATGCAGTATCTTGCCCCGGTAGGCTCTGGTCCATCCGGGAAGACGTGGCCTAGGTGGGCCTCGCAGGCTGAGCAAACTACTTCGGTTCGCCGCATGAAAAGGGAGCGGTCGTCCTTCTCCTCTACGTTTTGCCGATCCAGGACGTCCCAGAACGAGGGCCAACCAGTCCCTGAGTCGTACTTCGTCTTTGAGGAAAAAAGGGGTGTTCCGCAGCAAACGCATCCGTAGGTACCCTCGGATTTGGCATCCCACAATTCGCCCGTGAACGCCCTCTCTGTGCCCTTCTTTCTCGTCACACGGTACTGTTCTGGCGTGAGCTGCTCTTTCCACTCGGCCGGAGTTCGCTGCACGCTGCGGGGAGATTCCTCACTCACGAGGTATTCTCCATCGCCATCTCGTCGATCACGATCTCCTGCACCGGACGATCACCTCGATCCGTGTCCGTCGCCCCAATCTCTCTGATGACCGTGATCCCGTCGACAACCTTCCCGAACACCGCGTGGCGGTCATCGAGCCAGGGGGTCGGGACCAGAGTAATGAAGAACTGTGACCCTCCAGTGTTCGGTCCAGCATTGGCCATCGACAAGATTCCCTCAGCGTCGTGTCTAAGCTCAGGGTGAAACTCGTCCTCGATCGTGTATCCGGGTCCGCCGCTTCCGGTGCCCTCCGGACATCCCCCTTGGATCATGAAGCTCTCGATTACTCGGTGAAACTTCACCCCATCGTAGAAGCCCTTCTCTACGAGAGACGCGAAATTTGACGTTGTACTGGGAGCCTTAGACTCGAATAGCTCGATCTGAAACGAGCCGCGGGACGTATCTACAGTGACGGTTCGGTTGGGCATCTGACCCCGAGAGTGGAAGAGGTACGAGGCGTAGGCGATCAGCCGTGATCAGTACCGAATCGACGTCGGACTGGTTCCCCTCGGACGGGCGTACGGTTCATAGAAACGCTACGCAACGATCTCGGTATGTGGACCCACACTCAACTGCCCCGTCACATTCTCAATATTCGATTCGGCGCCCACGATCGAGTCCCGCAGGTCGCATCTCCGGACGACCGCGTTCTCTCCGACGATACAGTCACGTAGCGTGGTATCCTCAATCGTGGCACCTCTTTCAACCGTGACATTTCGACCCAACATGCTCCTCTCTATCTTCGCGTCGTCTTCGATTCGAACCGGTCCTCCGAGCTGAGTCGCTCCAAGTAACGCAGTAGACGACACTTCTCCCCGAGTCGTCTCAAGAAGATGCCCGTTGGTCGCGAGGAGTGTCTCGATCTTTCCACAATCATACCATCCGCCTACGGGCGCAGTCCGGATTCGTGCACCGTGGTCGACCATGTGTTGGAACGCATCGGTTAGAAAAAACTCGCCGCCGGGTCCCGGCTTCGATCGGAGGACGTGCCGGGTCCCCTCGAAGAGCTGGTGCCAATCTCGAATGTAGTACAGGCCAATGTTGGCCAATTTCGAGACAGGCTCGGTCGGCTTCTCCACGATGCGGGTCATGGCACCCTGTTCGTCGGTCAGGATTACGCCGAACCGCTGGTAGTCTTCGACCTCTTTCGCCCAGATGACGCCTGCCCAGTCCTTCGAGAGGCTGTTTACGAGCGAGAGGTCGGCGTCGAAGAGTGTGTCGACGAAGATGATTAGGACGTCCTCCTCGACGAAGGGCTCCGCGAGATGGATCGCACCTGCGGTTCCGTCCTGGACCTCCTGAACGACATAGTGCGCGGTCAGATCCGGATACTCTCGATCTATGTATTCGCGAACTACGTCCCTGAGGTATCCGACGATGAATACGATCTCGTCGACGCCTAGATCCTGGAGATCGTCTAGGATATAGCTCATCACGGGCCTCCCCCCGACCCTCAAAAGCGGTTTCGGCGTGAGGAGTGTATGCGGCCGTAGCCGGGTCCCTTTCCCAGCCACGGGAATGATCGCCTTCATCGCTCTCCTTGGTTGGTCAACCGAAGGCCGGAAAGCTCTAGAGACGGGAGTCGTCACGGAGCCCCAGAGTCGGAAGTCGCTAAGGATACCCGCGGCCGATGAGGGCATCAAGCAGCCTATGCCGGGAACCCCGAACTAGCGCGCTACTACTATATGGGTGCAAAGTGTTCGAACTAAGTACCGATGTTGGAACGGCGTGTGCGCGCGCCCTTGGCGGATTCAAGGAGCCGACCTTGTCAGCTAGGAACGGCTCGACAATGAAGGATTCAGGAGCCCTATGACCGCTCTTGGCGAGGAGACCGTCCGACCCGAAGCTGCGACTCGGCCTGATCACGAAGACCCTACGTTACGCGGACGTCGCTACGCGATTCCTTACCAGAGGGTCTGGATCGAGGCGATGGCTCTGGTAAATAGCCGAAGCCCTCGGTGGAATCTCCTTGAGGCGGATGATCAGAATGGGCGCCTGCGAGCAGAGGCCGCGTGGATTCTATTTCCATTGGTGGATGAGGTGGATATCCGCATCCACCTCGACGCAGACGCGCAGACGCAGGTCGACGTGACCTCCCGATGTCAATCCGCAAGCAGGGACCTGGGTATCAACGCCCGCAGGGTCCGAGGTTTCTTGGCGGCGCTGGATGATCGGCTCCAAGCGCATCCCAACGAGATGATCCGATCCGGTTCGGCTTAACCGTTCTACTCCCGCCCATGCGACTGATCTCTTCACCCGCGCGTCGACCGCGCTGCGTATCGCGCGGAACGTCCTTGTTACTCGCGATCCTGGGCGGGTGCGGTCAGGCGGAGCTGCCTTTGCCCGACCCGGATCCCTCGACCGCAGAGGACTCCATCGGCGCCGGGGCGCTCAGTACGCCGGATGAAGGCGAACTCGTCTACGACCGCGAGTTCATATTTCTGTCTGAGGGCGCCGACACATTGGTGGTCGTGCCATGGTTTTTCCGGACTAGGGTCACCCAGGAGGGTCTGCGACACGAGCAAATTGCCTGGCTATCACAAGCAGGCAACTGGGAAGTTCTGGGCGAACAGATCGTAGACACCCCGCCGAGTCGCTCGCCCTGGCGACTCCTGCCCGGAACGACGATACGATTGATCGTGGGCCCCGATGATCGGGTGGAGTCGCTCGTGCTTCGCGACCCACCGAGGGAGCTCGAGACAGTCCTCGGGAACCTGATGACGGAATGGACCAGCCCGGGTGCCCAGTCGATCCGGCTGTATCAAGGGCGTACCCTCTTTCCGGCAGGCCCGATCGACGGAATCGTGATGGAGATCAGCCGCCGCTGGGAGGGGTCCAACGACGGGGGCCCCGGTGATTGGGTGTTCGTGCGCGCGGAGTCGAATCTACAGTTCTTCATGGAAGGCAGCCGGCCCGTCAGCGAGCGTGGAGCACCGGTCAGTTACACCGGTTGGAGCCGTGTATCATTCCGAGATCTGCAGTGGCCAGACCTAGCGCTGGAATGGGAGGAAGTGAGGCCGTTCGAGAGCGCCCGAAGGGATATCCCCGTCCGGTGGGGCATCGGCACACCGGGGGGCGAGGTGTCCGGAAGCCTTGAATCAGTTAGCTCCCACGTAATCGTAGGTCAGGGTGACGGCCCAATCCTCCCGCTGATCGCGCTCTTCGAAGTCTCCGGCTCGATAGAGGTAGAGGGAGAGGAATTCTCCGTTTCTGGCATCATCAGACACGTCCAGCGCTGAACAGGCGAAGCGAGTGCCCCCTGAGCTTCTGCGAGCGCTAGTCACCGTCGCCTTCGGTGCGGTCGCGGGCGGATTCACGAACACGGTCGCTGTCTGGATGCTCTTTCACCCCTACGAGCCCCCGCGCTTCGGACGCTTCCGACTGAGATTTCTCCACGGGGCGATCCCAAAGAATCAGGCGAGGCTCGCTGAGGCGGTCGGGCGGACTGTCGGAAATCGGCTGCTCACTCAGGAAGACCTCACGGGCATTCTGGCTAATGAGGAGTTTCGGCGGGCCTTCGAGGCGCGGCTGGAGCGATACCTGGTAGGTCTCTTGGAGACCGAAAGGGACTCGCTCCGGACGGTCCTGCCGCCCGAGATGTCACAGGCGTTCGCAGATCTCCTCGAAGGCTCGGCTGATCTACTCGAGCAGAGGTTAGAGAGCTGGCTGGACTCCCCTCGGTTCGAGGAACTCGTCGAGGAGAACGCGGTTGACGTGCTGAGTCGTGTGTCGGGTCATGCGGTCGGTGAGGTCCTTACGCCGGCGAGGGAAGAAGCGCTCGCCGCCGCCATCGAGGAGTGGGCACGAGAGCTCGTCGCACGGCCAACCTTTCGGGAAACCGTCGAGGGTTATTTGGACCGGTCGTTCAACTCGTTTCTCAGAGAGGATCGGACGTTCGAGGAGGTACTTCCGGCGGGGCTGGTTGGCTCACTTGAACGTGCCCTCTCCGGCTACTTGCCGATTGCCGTAAGGAAGCTCGGGGGGATCCTCGAGGATCCAGACGCCCGGGGTCGTCTAGAGGCCGTTGTGCATGACCTCTTCCAGAAGTTTCTGAAAGATCTCCGGTTCCACCAGCGGGTCGTCGCCAGACTGGTTGTTACCGAGGATACTCTGAACCGGGTCCTCGAGACGCTAGAGGTAGAGGGTGCCGAACATCTCTCGGAGGTTCTGCGCGACCCGACAGTCCAGGATGCCACTGCACGACGGATCAACGATGCCGTGGTGGATTTCCTTCAGCGCCCGGTAACCTCGATCCTAGGCCGACCCGGTGATGAAAACGTGGACCGGGCCCGAGAGACGATCGGCGGTTGGATCGTCGACATGGCAGGAGACTCCGAGACTCTCGAGTTCCTCTTCGAGAAAATGCGTCAGGGCCTGGGGAAGGCATCGGATGGCACTTGGGGTGAGCTGCTGCAACGCATACCACCGAATCGTCTGAGCAGCGCTGCGGTATCGATAGCGCGCAGCGATGTGGCCAGAGACGCATATCGCGATGTCCTAGGCCGTGTGCTCGGGGGGCTCCTGGATCGACCGATCGGGCGTCCCGGTGGTTGGCTGCCGGCGGGCTCCGCCGCCAGGATGCAGGGTGCGCTCTCAGATCCCTTGTGGGAGTGGTTGCAAACGCAGATTCCGGAGGTGGTCCACACCCTTGATGTGGGGCGGCGCGTCGAGGATAAGGTGCGCGGTTACCCGACGGCGAAAATGGAGGAGTTGGTGAGGAGGGTTACGGACCGAGAGCTGCGCATGATCGTACGTCTAGGATACGTTCTCGGGGGTGCAATCGGAGGAATCCTGGTGGCCGTGAACGCACTTCTCAGCTAGACACGTTGGACTGGGTCAATTCATACGGAAGGGCCTTCGAGACTGGCGACGCCTGCTGCGCGAACCCTTCTCCATATTCCTCTGGAGGAGAGTGAATACGGTCCTACGTCGCTTGACCTTCTGATGCTGTCCCTCTTGATCGAGCCGGCGATCGATCTCGTCCAGTGGCTGATCATATCTGCGCGGGAGGCCTAACCAAATACCTCCCGCGAGCGCCACAACGAAGGACAGACCGATCAGCCAGGTCATTTTCCCTTTATCGTCTCGAAGAGGAGGATCCCGATCCCAGCGCTCAAGACGATGGGAATCAAGTTCGTGCCGACCGCTATCAATCCGAGGATCGCCCAAAAAACGATATGGATGAAATCGTATCCGCCGGGCAGCATGCTGGTCTCCAATGAGGGGATCTGGACGGCTCCGGCTGACACCTCCCATCGGATCAGCCGTCGGTGGAAATATGGGCCGGTCGTTGGTCCCTGTCGAGGCACGGAAGGAGTCATCTCGCGTCGATTCCGGGCGCTCGCGCCACCTCCGGCAAGAAGGCCGCTTCTTCGTACTCACTCCCGGCCAGGATCACCACCTCGGTCGGAAGGGAAGCGGAGCGCGCGTGCTCTCGTACTAGGCCACACATGATTCGCGCCGAGGTCTCCACATCCAGGTTGCCAGCTCCGATGCCGAGTGGAGGAACCGCAAGCACAGAGACCCCCCACTGCGCCGCCTGCCGCAGGCCGTTCTCGAAGGCCTTGGAGACTCGCTGCTCCGAGACGGGTTCATCGATCGAGCTGACGACGACGTGAATCATCAGGTCGGCCGACAGGTTCCCGCCGGGGGTAACGACCGCTCCTCCGACGGCGAGTTCTCCAAAGGCCGCGAGTCTCGACAGGACGTCGTTCCCTGCCTGATCACCGAGCCGCCGCCCGACGGATGTGCATGCTTCGAGGTCGGCGCCCACCGAGCGCATGACGGCCCCAGCTTCGAGAGGCCCTCCGTCCCACCGGAGGACTCGGATCACCGATCCGTGAGCTCCCTGGCCTTCCGATACATGAGTCCCGCTTCGTGCTTCAAGTTTTTCTTGTCGTACAGGATTCCCAGGAGGTAGTACACGCGAGCCCGGTCGGGCTGGAGGTGCGAAGCACGTTCGAGCATCTCGAGGGCGTCGTCGACCCGGCCGAGTCGGTTGAGTGATTCGCCGCGGTAGAAGTGTGCGAGGATGTGATCCGGATCGCGGTCACAAACCGAGTGAGTCCCATCTTTAGTTGAAATTGAAGCGGCCTCCGACCTCAGGTAACGTGGGTGTGCGAGCACGCCACGGGACCAACAAAAGAGGAAGGAGGCCACCGATGGGAAGGATGCCGAGGCTGGTTGAGCGGGGCAAGAAGGACCGGCGGCTTGGGGAACCGAGCGAGATGAGTTGGGAGGAGATCCAGGCGCTGGAGCTGGACCCGCGAGTGGAGCTGATCCGGCAGCTGATTCCGCTTGGACTGGCGGAGGTGAGCCGGATGCTCGAGGAAGAGGTAGAGGAGCTGGCCGGGCGGCGGCACGCCCGAAAGGGGGACGACGAGAGCGGATACCGGCACGGGCACAACCCCGGGTCGGTGAGGTTGGGCGGCCAGCGGCATCCGGTGCGAGTACCTCGGGTGCGGGGCCGGGCCGGAGAGGTGAGGCTCGCATCGTACGAGCGACTCCACGGCTCGGCCGGAGAGGTGGACGAGGGGCTCTTTCGGAAGGTGCTGCTCGGGATCTCATGCCGAGACTACGAGGCGGCGGTCGAGGCGGTGCCCGGAGCGATCGGGCTGTCGAAGTCGAGGGTCTCGCGGGAGTTCAAGAAGGCCACCGCCGCGAGGCTGAAGGAGTTTCAGGAGCGGGACCTCTCGGTCTATGACGTGGTGGCGCTCGTCCTGGACGGGAAGAGCTTCGCCGAGGACGAGATGGTGGTGGCGCTCGGCGTGACGCTTGAGGGGGACAAGGTGTTCCTCGGCTTCGTCCAGACCGACACGGAGAACGCGGTGGTGATCCGGTCCTTCCTCAGGGGCCTGAAGGACCGAGGTCTCGATCTGTCGGCCGGAGCGCTCGTGGTGATCGACGGGGCCAAGGGGCTCCGGAGCGGCGTGCTCGCGGCCTTCAAGGACCAGGTGCTGATCCAACGGTGCCAGTGGCACAAACGGGAGAACGTGATCTCGCACCTGCCGAGGGCGGAGCAGAAGAACTGGCGCCGGCGACTCCAACGTGCGTATCAACGGCCCACGTACAAGGAGGCCGCCCAGGCGTTGAAAACCCTCAAGCACGAGCTCGGCGAGGTGAACCAGTCTGCCGTGGCCAGTCTAAACGAGGGGTTCGAGGAGACCTTGACCCTCCACCGGCTCGGGGTCTTCCCTCTGGTCGGCCGGTCGCTGAAGACCACTAACGTACTCGAATCCGTCAACGCCATGGCCGAGCAACGCTGCGGACGAGTGGATCACTGGAAGACCTCGAGCCAGAAGCACCGATGGTTCGCGACCGTGTTACTCGAGATCGAGCCCCGGCTCCGGAGGTTGCTCGGCTACCGGCACCTCCCGCTCCTCAGGGCCGCGATACAGAAGGAGCTCGGGATCACCCTTCCCGAGAGCAGTTCACATGCCGTCGCCTGACGAGGGGGTCGCTCCAGTTTCAACTAACTTTGGGATTGACTCCACAAACCCAGCGGAGCTCATGATCCGACTGGGCGTACAGCCCACGGCGGAAGTAGAGGATCCCTAGATTGGCGCGGACGTCGATACCCTCGGGATCCAGGCGTGCCGCTTTCCTGAGTTGGCTCTCGGCTTCGTCGTATCGGCCCTGTGCCGCCAGAGACGCACCAAAGTTGGTAAGGACTTCTGCGTTTTCGGGATCGATCTCGACAGCTGCCTGAAAATGCTCCAGAGCCACGTCGTGACCCCCCATCTGATCCAGCAGCACTCCCAGATTGTTTCGGGCCCGAATGTGCGCGGGGTCCATGGCGACGAGCCGGCGGTAAGAGTCGAGGGCCTCTTCGAGGCGGCCTGCCCTGGATGCGGCCTTCGCCTGCTCAAATAGCCGCTCTGACGCAGAGCTGGAGGCCGACCCTTCGGAATCGCCGACCTCAGCCTCCGGTTCCGGGAGAACCGAAGGGGGGTTCGCATCCCCGTCGAGGTCGAGCTCGGGGACGGCTTTCGAAGCAACCTCCTCGAACTCGAACACCGCTGGGTTGTGCCGCCGCCCGTACCGCGACGCGGCAGTGTTCCCCTTCTCGACCTCCGTCACTGATCGCTCCTCGGATGGTTCAGAGAGGGGTAGCTCGGGCTCGTTCGATGCTTCGCGATCACGCTTCTTTCTCATGGAGTTAATCACCGCTTGCGGGTCCGGCCTCAGAGATCACCCAATCCAGATATGGCTGATGACCGGCTTCGACCCCGAGCACCAGAACCTCGGGGACCGCATAAGGGTGCAGCTCTGGCACCCGTTGAAGGAGAGCAGGAACCATCGACGTCACGGTCTTGAGGACGAGGAGAAGCTCGGGGTCATCTTCGAGGCGCCCCTCCCACCGATAGATGGACTGCACCCCGGGCACAATGTTCCCACAGGCAACCAATCGCTCATCTACCAGAGTCCGGCATATTTCCGCTGCTGCGGGTTGGTTCGGAACCGTCACCAAAACGAGCCGTACGTCGGTCACTACCAAGATGTGAACACGGTCTGCTCTTCGTTCTCTCGATCGTACAGTGCATCGACGATCGACTCGTAGCGCTTCTCAACAACCTTCCGCTTCACCTTTTGAGTCGGCGTGAGTGAGCCGTCCTCAATGGTGAATCCGCAATCCAAGAGCACCAACTTCTTTGGCATTTCGACTCTGGAGAGGTGCTCGAGCTCTCTGAAGACCTCCGTGGCCAACAGTTGCTGAACCCCGGGATTGGTAAGAAGTTCGCGCCGATCGGTGGTGGTTACTCCCTGTCCACGTGCCCATCCCTCCAAGACATCGAAATCGGGAGCGAGAAGGAGCGACAGGAATTTTCTTCTGTCTCCGATGAGAACGGGTTGGTCTACATATCGGTTCTTCTTCAGCCGATTCTCGATGGGTTGAGGCGCTACGTTCTTCCCTCCTGTCGTGACGATAATGTCCTTCTTCCGATCCGTGATCCTGAGGAACCCCTCTTCGTCGATCTCGCCGATGTCCCCAGTGTGAAACCAACCGTCCGCCGTCAGTACCTCATCGGTTCGCTCAGGTAGCTTGTAATACCCCTTCATCACCTGAGGCCCTCGGACGAGGATCTCGCCGTCGTCGGCGATTCTTTCCTCTGTGCCGGGGACCGGCTTCCCCACCGTCCCAATTCGGAAGTTCGCCGGGAAGTCCCGAGGGCCGTTCACATTGGTGACAGGACTGGTCTCGGTCAGCCCGTATCCTTCCAGAATCACGATTCCAGCCGAAAAGAAGAACCGATTGATCTCGGGAGAGAGAGGCGCACCTCCACTAATAAAGTGCCGAAGCCTGCCTCCCACTGCAGCCCGGATCTTTGCAAACAGCAGGCGGTCCGCGACCGCATAGGTGAGCTTCGTCCAAGGGCCCGGCTCCGTTCCCGCAAGCCGAGCATCAGCCCAGCGCCCACCCGCTTGGGCGGCCCAACCCACGATGGCGCCCTTGAGACCCTCGGGCTCCATCACTCGAGAATACACCTTCTCGTACAACCGCGGCACAGAAGCCACGAAGGTTGGCCTCACCTCCCCAAGGTCCTCGGTCACTAGCTGCATCGACCGGGCGTAGGCGATCGAAGAGCCCCGGTTGAAGAAGAGGAAATCCACCATCCGCTGTAGGACGTGGGAGAGTGGAAGAAAAGAAAGGGTCGAGTCGTGCTCGTCGATCGGAAGGACTTCGGAACACGCACGCACGTTGGACCGGAGGTTGTTGTGGGAGAGCATGACCCCCTTAGGATCCCCGGTGGTGCCGGACGTATAGAGGATCGTCGCGGTGTCCCCCGGTTGGGCGCCCCGGGCAAAGCGGCGGAACTCGTCGGCGGACACCCTGGGCTCTTGATCCTTCGCCATGGCTACAAAGTCCTCCCACCGGAGGGCGCCTGCCGGCAGCGTTTCAGGCGGATCAAAGATCACGACCCATTCCAGGCCCGGGCACTCGTCTCGCACCTCCTCGACCTTTTCGAGTTGGATCGCATCCGAGGCGAAGATCAGTCGGGCACCGGAGTCACCCAGGATGTGTCGAAGTTGCTCAGCCGTTAGCGAAGGATAGATCGGGACGTCGATCACACCTGCCGAGAGGCACCCGTAGTCCGCAATGGCCCATTCGGGTCGATTGAGGGAGAGGATGGCCGCGCGGTCTCCGCGGGCGAGCCCGAGCGACCTGAGTGCAGCGGAAACATGCTGAACGGATTGCTCGACTTCCTGGTAGGAAATGTCGATCCAGCGCTGTGCGTCGCGGTATCGGAGTGCGGTCTCCGAGCCGAAGCGATCCACAGCTTCGAGGAAGAGCTCCACGATCGTGCCCTCTCCAAGCTCGGCGGGATCGGCGGTGCGTTCTGTACTTGACATTGGGAGCCTCTGGAACGGATCGGCCGCGTGCGCCAGGCCCGCCCCGCCCCGGGGTCTAGGCCCTGACCGCCGAGACGTCTACCTCCAAATCTGGGCGGAGGGTGTGGAATACACTGCAGTATTTGTCGTGAGACAGCTGGGCAGCTCGCTCCAATTTGGGTTCGTCACCCTCTCTCGGACCGTCGACCGTGACCAGGATTTGCACCGAGGTGAATCGGCGTGGCGGTTCCGGTGCGCGAACTCCCGTCACGTCCACGAGTAACGCCTCCACTGGGACTCGGCCCTTCTCGAGGATGACGTTAACGTCGATCGCCATGCAAGCCGCCACACTCATTAGTAAGGCCTCCGTCGGCGAGGGACCCATCTCAGAGTCACCGTCAAGAAGGATAGGCGCGGCGTTTCCGGTAAGGCCCTCGAAGACTTTGCCCCTACCGGTCCATCGGACGCGAACCTTACGTTCAGCGCTCATCGTCCGCCAGCAGCCGATCTGCTTCCCCTCGAAGTTGCGACAGGGTCGAACGAGCGTGGGAGATGTGCTCAGCGGCTTCGGGCCCGCTTGGTGGGTTCGTCAGGAAGGATTCCAGGTGGCTCACAGCCTGCTCTTCCTCACCGCGCCGAAGGAGCAAGTACGCTAGTCCGTAGTGAGCTCCAGCCGCGACGGGATCCTTTTGCAGTACGTGCCGGTAGGTCTTGGAGGCCTCTTCAGTCATCCCGATCCGTGTATACGCAATGGCGATCTGTTGCAATATGACCGCGTCGCCCGGTGCCTCTTTGAGCGCGAGCCGAAGGGAGGTCAAGGCCTCGTGGAAGCGCCCCTCTCGCAAGAGAGCGAGGCCCTCTTCGTAGTAGTCGATGCGCTCGGACTCGAGGTCGCCTCCGAGTAACTTCTTCCACCAGGCCATGTCGTCCGGAGCGGAGGGAGAATCGCACAGCGGGGATCCGCGTGGTCGAAACTAGTAGAAGGGGCGGGGACCACGCAACGCAATTGGAACGGTCGGAATCGCCCGGTTCACAGTTACTTGCGGACCCCCACCAGAACGGTATCAGCCTCCATCAGAAGGTCTAGCTCCCGCGTCTCCATCTGGCCAGCCGCACCGTCGGGAGGTTGGATAAACACCAGCCGAGAGCCTGGGGCCAGCGCGCGGATGGCCTCGCTGAGGAACCCGATTCCGGGGCCCCCGTCGAGTACGACGCCCCGGAGGCTCCCTGTGAGAAACGGAAAACCGCCGGCCAAAGCGATTCGGCTGACGCCGGACTCTTCGGGACCGTCTCTTAACTGAGGATGTACTGCGACGATTTCGATCCCCTCGATCATACGCGAGAGTCGGTCGGACTGCCCGGCTGATGGCCCGACAACGAGCAGTAGTCCTGGCCCTTCGCTCACTCCGAGGAGAGCTGCCAAGCGCAGTGCGGCTTCAGGGTTCGCCTCGTCCAGAGGTTCGCCGACTTTCTGCGACTCACGCGGCTGAGGGCGGAGATCTCCGAATCCCTGCCCGACCGGGTACCTCTCCCGGCAATTCGGGCACGACAACTCTCCCTCTAGAACCCGTCGGGCCTCGATCTCGGTGGCTAGGAGGATGAGCCCGAATCCGGGACCGCACCGGGGACACGCGAGCCGGTCGGTTACAAGAATGTGCACTCTGAGCGCTGGGGCGGTTCAGGTGGTCTCCGACGCAGCATCAATCGGCAAACACCACCTAGGGTCTGTCCGTGTATTGAGCCCACTGGGTAGGGGTTTCCCAAACCCGAGCATAGAGGAGCCCTCTTGCGATGCTCTCCGGCAACAGCGCGGACAGTTCCTCGTAGAAGTAACGGGCCTGAACCTCGGCACTCGTTTCGAGGCCGTCGAACTGGGGTAGATCGTTCAGGTTTCGGTGATCCAGGGCTTCTGCAAGCTCCCGCAAGTGCCTCTTCAGATCGACGAAATCAAAGGCGATCCCAGCCTCGTTCAGCTCGGTCGTCTGAACTGCAACCTCGACCACGTACCGATGTCCATGTAGCCTCTCACACTTTCCCTCGTAGTTTCGGAGAAAATGAGCGGCATCATAGTGAGCCTGGACACTGACGGTATACATGCGGTTCCCGACCGTTTTCTGGTTTCTATCTGCCTTCACGCTGCTACGTGGCCTCGACCGCGAGGTATGGAATCTGAACCCGATCGCCCCGGGTAGCCACGAAGACCACGCATGAGGCAACAGCCATCGGATCGAGCATGGATGCACGATCGGGCACGTCGTCTCTTTCCTCGGGCCGGATCGGATCCCAGATCGCGGTATTCGTGGCGGCAGGCTCGAGGAGGGTGGCGCGAACCCCCGTGCCGTTCAGTTCCTCCAGCAGCACCTCGTGGAACCCGCGAATTCCGAACTTAGAAGCGGAGTAGGCGCCGTTCCGGGCATACGCCCGACGTCCCGCGACGGAACCTATCTGAACGATTGTCCCGCTGCCGCGGTGCTTGAGCGATGGGAGGAAGGCCCGCACCGTCTGGAAGCCCCCCCTCAAGTTCACCGCCAGCGTCCGCTCGAGATTGGGTGGAGGGGTCTCGTCGATTAAGTGCATCGAGAACACCCCCGCGGCGACAACGAGGATATCGGGCGGGCCTTTCGCGAGCTCTGCGAAGTCCTCGCGTAGTCTCTCCAGGGCGGTAGCGTCTGTGACATCGCAAGGAAGGCTCCAGCCACCCAGATCTCTTGCCGACGCCTCGAGCCGCTCTCTGCCGCGAGCGACGAGGCCGAGCCGCGCGCCCTCTCCCGCCAATGCTTGCGCGATGGCCCCACCGATTCCACCGGTCGCGCCGGTTACTAGAGCCGTCTTCCCAGAGAGGGCCGGACTCCTGTGGGTTTCTGACATCGGGCGGTCAGCCTAAGGGGCCGTGGTCACTCTGGCAGAGCCTGAGGAACTCGTCGCGGGTCCGCGCGTCATCGAGGAACGCTCCACGCATCGCAGAGGTGATCGTGAAGGAATTCTGTTTCTGGACTCCGCGCATCATCATGCAGAGGTGGTAGGCCTCGATCACAACCCCGACGCCGTGGGGCTCTACCTCGTCCCAAAGGCTCTGAGCGATCTCCTCTGTGAGACGCTCTTGAACCTGGAGTCGGCGCGCGAACACATCCACGAGCCGTGCCATCTTGGAAAGTCCAAGGATGTGTCCGTTCGGGATATAAGCCAAATGTACTTTTCCGAAAAATGGGAGGATATGGTGCTCACACAGGGAATACATTTCGATGTCCTTCACGATCACCATGTTGTGGTGATGTTCCGCGAATAGCGCGTCGCCGACAACCCTGTCGGCCGACATCGAGTACCCCTGCGTCAAGAAGCCCAAAGACCGCACGACACGGTCGGGCGTCGCAACGAGCCCTTCGCGAGCGGGATCGTCTCCCAGCCGGTGGATGACCTCCTTCACCAGCTCGGAGAACGGCACATCCCCGAGTGGCCGTTCACTCACCTTCGTACTCGACGCGGTTCCTCGACGTCTCCCAAAGAACGATACGCTTGAGCGCGATTTCTTCGGGAAGTCTAGGGCGGATACGGTCCCAGATCGCGACCACCAGGTTTTCTGTGGTCGGGTTGGTCTGAGCCATCCAGGTCACATCGAGGTTCAGATTCCGATGGTCCACGTCGTCGATGACCGACTCTCCGACGACCCCCTTCAGCCTTTTTAAGTCCAACACGTACCCGGTCTCCGGATCCAAATCACCTTCTACCGTCACTTCGAGCTCGTAGTTGTGCCCGTGCCAATTTGGATTCGAGCAGTCCCCAAAGACCTCTCGGTTCCGCTCCTCGCTCCACTCAGGCCGATGAAGCCGGTGGGCGGCGGAGAAATGAACCGTCCGGGTCACTCGCACTCGAGGCATGCGTCCTGTCTCCGGTACGGAGTCGCCGAGCCGACCGCGTACACTCGGATCGGCTGTATCGGTCCAAACAGAAAGGCCGGCACCCATCGGATGCCGGCCCTACCGTGTTGTACCGGAGGGATGATATTGAAGCCCGGATTGAAGTGATTGCGACTCCCCCGCGACTTCCGAAGTCCCCCTTTGGGGCGGGTCGTCCGTCTCAGGAGTCAGTCCCGGCCTCTCACGCGTTGGCTCAATTGTCGAGCCCCCCGATACACCCGGACAAGCATATTAGCTCGCGGTCGAGTTTCCGTAAAGAGAAGCTCCAGACATCTCGTAGCCCACAGCTCAGGACGACTCCCGAAAGGCTCGAAGCCGAGCCAGGTTTCGGGCATCGAATGACACCGTATCGTCCCCCTTGGGGGTCTCCAGCACCTTCGGGACCGATCCGAATCGAGCGTCTTGCATGAGCTTCCGAAATGGCTCGTCCCCAAGCGTTCCCTCGCCGATGTGCTGGTGGCGATCCTTGTGAGATCCGAACGGGTGCTTGGAGTCGTTCAGATGAAAGAGACCCAGACGATCCAGTCCCAGGACATCGTCGAAGTGGCTCCAGACTCCATCGTAATCATCTACGAGGTCGTACCCGGCCGAGTAAGCGTGACATGTGTCGAAACATATGCCCACTCGGCCCCGGGTTTCAGAAGGGATCCCCTCTAGAATGGTGGCCAGCGACTCGAAACTCGCACCCACCGACGTACCGGAGCCTGCAGTGATTTCGAGCAGGATACGGGTCGGCCCGTCAACCTCCGCCAAGGCTGTGCCAACGCCCTCGGCGTTCCGCGCGAGACCGCTATCGAGGTCCCCGTCCGTCGCGTTGCCGGGGTGCGTAACAAGGAAGTCCAGCTCGAGAGCAGCACAGCGCTGCAGCTCGTTCCGAAACGAGTCCAAGCTCTTGCGCCAGAGCCAACCGGTTGGGCTAGCCAGGTTGATCAGGTAGGAGTCATGTGACACCGTGGTCTCGATCTCGCGGTCGCTGCGGGCTGCGGCGAAGGCTCGGGCTCGGTCTTCCTGGACCTCAGGCTCCACCCACCGATTCGGCTGCTTCGTGAAGATCTGGAAGACGACGGAGTCGATGGCTCGAGCTCTTTCCGGCGCGTTCTGCACTCCGCCCGCAGTAGAGATGTGTGCTCCCAGTTCATCCGGCACGCGATCCTCCTTCAGACTGATCCAACCCGGATACCCCAGGTTTGGTCATGCCACTCACGTCCAACGCCTTATCAACCTCACCCGGTGGTAGCAGCCCCAGTTCGAGCACTACATCACGGACCGAGCGGCCTTCACGTGCCGCCTGCTTCGCAACCTCGGTGGCGCGGTCGTATCCGATGTAAGGGTTCAGCGCGGTCGCCACCGCGGGGTTTCGCTCCAAGAGCTCCTGTGCTCGGGCGGCATTCGCCTCGATCCCTCTGACGCAGCGCTCCGCGAACGCACGGGTAGCGTTCGTCAGAAGGGTTGCCGATTCAATGAACGCCTGCGCCATGACCGGCATCATGACGTTGAGTTCGAAATTCCCCCTTCCCCCCGCGAGGGTCAGTGTACTGTGATTTCCAGCCACTCGTGCTGAGACCATCATGAGGGCCTCGGAGAGAACGGGATTCACCTTCCCAGGCATGATCGAGCTCCCCGGCTGGACCGCTGGGAGGCGAATCTCCGCGAGGCCAGAAGTGGGCCCCGATGCCAACCAGCGAATGTCATCTGCGATTTTGAGCAAGCTGACCGCAACTGTGTTCAAGGCGCCGTGTCCGCTAACCAGGGCATCTCGTGCTCCCTGCGCCTCGAAATGGTTGTCGGCTTCGCGGAATTGAAGGTCGGTGTAGTCAGAGATCCTGGCGATAGTGCGCGAAGCGAAATCCACGTGCGTGTTGATCCCCGTCCCAGTTGCGGTTCCGCCTAGAGCGAGCTCGGCCAGCTCCTCGGACGCAGCGCTGACCCGTCCGATCCCCTTGTCGACCTGGGCGGCGTATCCTCCGAACTCCTGGCCCAAGCGCACCGGGGTCGCGTCCATGAGATGGGTGCGACCTGATTTGACCAAGCCGTCGAACGCGCCAGCCTTGGCAGCCAATTCGTCTCGCAGCAGCGAAAGCGCAGGAATGAGGTCGCGCTCGAGGGTCATCCTCGCCGCGACGTGAATCGCTGTGGGAACTACGTCATTCGACGACTGGCCAAAGTTCACCTGATCGTTGGGGTGAACTGTCCGGTCAGACCCGTCGAGGAATCTCCTCGCGAGCTGAGCGATGACCTCGTTGGCGTTCATGTTCGAGGACGTACCGGAACCCGTTTGATAAACATCCACCACAAACTCCCCGTCCCATTTTCCTTCGGCCACCTCCGCCGCGGCGTTTTCGATCGCATCCGCGATTTCCGCCTCGAGATGTCCCAGCTCGCGATTCGTGGTCGCCGCTGCCTGCTTCACCATTCCAAGTGCCTCGATCATCCGACGACCAAACCGCTGGCCGCTGATGGGAAAGTTGTCGACCGCCCGCTGGGTCTGAGCTCCATAGAGCGCCCCGGAGGGCACCTGAACTTCGCCCAGGGAATCCCTCTCGACCCGAAAATCCTCTGACATGTGCCTTACTCCGGTTGCGTAGTTGACTTCGGTCTACTTCCGTGGCGGTTGCGTTGGCCGAAGCTCCAAGCGGCTGGGCAACGCCCGACCAGGAAAAGTGAGGATGTCCACGACGGCCTGTGCAACGTCTTCTGGCTGTAGCTTCCAGGACGCGTCGGGGTCGGGTCCACCCGGGAAAAAGGCTGTGTTCACGCTTCCCGGCATCAGGCACGTGACCCGCACACCCTCGTGACGCAGATCCAGCATCATCGCCTCGCTCATACCCAACAGCCCCCATTTGCTCGCGTTATATGCGACGCCCCCTGAAAACGCGTTCCTTCCCGCTAGAGAGCCGATATTCACGATCCACCCCTCACCCGCGTCGATGAGATGCGGGGCCGCGGCCCTCGAACAGTGAAACACACCGTCGAGGTTTGTTCGGATCTGCAGCTCCCAATCGGAAGGGTCCATTTCCTGGATGGGCGCGAATCGCCCTAGCCCAGCGTTGTTGACGAGAACGTTGAGTTGACCGAAGCGGTCTGCCGCGGCCTCTATCAGCTGCGAGCACTCTGTCGGATCTCTGACGTCGCAGACTCGCCCATGCGCCTGACCCGGCCCCATTTCGGACAGCTCCCTCGCTGTGGCCTCGACATCGGAGGCGGTACGGCTCGAGAGCATGACCCGCCCCCCTCGTGAGACCAACGCCTGGCAGATGGCCCGCCCAATCCCCTGCGTGCCTCCGGTCACAACTGCGACAACCCCGGCAAAGTCCACCCAACTCCTCCTCGACACCGCTGTGTATCCCTGGGTCGATCAGATCTCCGCGGTAGGCCCCCGAGCCGCGGACGCCTCCGACCCCTGTTCTCCCTCTTCCATCCGGCTTAGCATCGCCACTCCGGGAGGTACAGTACCGAAATCCGTTCACCGCGTTTCGTTCCGCCTCTCACGTCCTAGGTTGGCGTCCGTTTGAGTGAAATCCGAGGAGAAGTCAGCGAGCCCCCTGTCGCCCTGATAACGGGCGGAGCGATCCGACTTGGGCGTGCCCTAACCCTGGGTCTGGCTGCTGCGGGCTACGACGTGGCTATCAACTACCACACGTCGCAGCCGGAGGCCGTGACGGCCTCACGTGAGGTGGAGGCTCTAGGGAGAAGAGCGATCATATTGCCGGGCGATGTCTCTCGGGCCGAAGACGTGGACCGAATTGCTCGGGGAGTCCGAGACCACTTTGGCAGATTGGACCTGCTGGTCAACAATGCCTCGCTCTTTCGGAGCGTGCCGCTTCTCGAAATTGGAGAACGCGAATGGGATCGTGTGATGGGGGTGAACCTCAAAGGACCATTTCTGACGGTGCAAGCGACCGCCGGCCTACTTACCCAAGCGGAAGGCCAGGTCGTTAACCTCGTGGACCTCTCGGCGTTTCAACCCTGGGTCGAGCATCCACACCATTCGGTTTCCAAGGCGGCGCTACTCCATCTTACCCGTGTCATGGCTCGAGCCTTAGCTCCGCGCGTGCGGGTTAACGCAATCGCGCCGGGTGCCGTGCTCCTCCCGGAGAGCTACGACGACCAGGAAAGAGAGCGTTCTCGAGCCAGCTCCGCGCTCGGTACCCTAGGGTCGCCGGAGGACGTGGTCCGGACCCTCCTCTTTCTCGAACGCTCGCCATTCATAACCGGTGAGGTCATCGTCGTCGACGGCGGCCGGCTGTCTAAGGCTTGAACAGACCAAGCTAGACTTCCTCCCCCACTGGTTCCGCCCTTGCCTCCAACACTGGGTTCGACTCGGGCTGGTGTTCGAGCCATCGCTCGGCCTCTAGGGCAGCCATACAGCCGGTTCCGGCCGCGGTAACTGCTTGGCGATAGAACGAATCCATCACGTCGCCGGCCGCGAAGATCCCCGGCTCGCTCGTTTCTGTCCGCCAGGGAACCGGGGTCACGAGGTACCCGTAGTCGTCTAGGGTCAGCTTGCCTTCGAGGAAACCAGTGTTCGGGGTGTGGCCAATCGCGACGAAGAGGCCGCCGACCTCAAGCTCACGCTCCCCGTCTCCGCTGGCGTCCCCTAGGCGAATGCCGGTGATGAAGTCATCCCCTAGGACGTCGGTGACGACCGTGTTCCACTCCACCCGGATCTTGTCGTTGGCCAACGCCCGTTCCACCAGAATGGGAGAGGCCCGGAACCGGTCCCTCCTGTGTATGATCACCACTTCCTGGGCGAATTTTGTCAGATAGATCGCTTCCTCCATCGCGCTGTCGCCACCTCCGACGACAGCCAAGATCTGGTTTCGAAAGGCTGGGAGCGCGCCGTCACAAACCGCGCAAGCCGAGACGCCCCCGCCTCGCTGCGCCAGACGCTGCTCGTTCTCTAGGCCTAACCAGTTCGCTCTAGCGCCGGTTGCAACGATCACGGCTTCCGCTCGAATCTCACTCCCCCCGGAGGTTCGAACGACGAAGGGTCGACGCCCCGTTTCCACTTCGACGATGTCTTCGGTGACGACGCGAGTTTCGAACCGCTCAGCTTGCGCCCTCATCTCTGCCATGAGCTGTTGGCCGTCCACACCGCTGGCGAAACCCGGGTAGTTCTCGACCTCGGTGGTGAACATGAGCTGCCCGCCGGGAATCATCTCGCGCGAGGGCTGACCCTCGAAGACCACAGGGTCGAGCTTGGCCCTAGCGGCGTAAACCGCCGCGGTCCAGGCAGCTGGCCCGGATCCGATGATTACGACTCGCTCTCTCACCGTATCTATCATCGTGAGGCTCCCTCGAGACTCATTCGTCTTGGAAGATCTTCATGCTCGTCGAATGTCCAGGATTGACGCGCGCCTAGCAAATACATCCGGCTCGAACTGAATAGCCTGCGCAACCAGATCGCGCCGGATATGTTATACCCGAACGCAGATGCGTAGAACCCCGCCGGGATTCCGGCAGGGCCGGGGGCCTTAGCCTGGAGGCGGTCCAGACTACCGCACTCCGATTTCGGTGGCCTCACCCCGAAAAGAATTCGGACGCTCGATACTGCTCAGCCCCACGCACGACAAGCAGTTTCACACCCACCGCTCCAGGCACAGCAATCAGGAGTCCTACAAAGCCGAAAAAGAAACCACCCAGGGCAATCGCCAAGAGGATCCACACTGGATGGAGGCCGGTGGAGCTGCCAAGGATACGTGGACTGATCACCGTCCCTTCCAACACCTGAGCAACACCGTAGACGATGCCGATCTTTACCAGCGAGGGCCATACCGCTCCGCTCGCGAGCGCGATCGCCAATGCCGGGAAAAGGCTGAGCAACAAGCCCAGATAGGGTACAACACTAAACACGGCGACCAACACTCCCAGTAGGAACGCGTACGGAAACTGCGTGATCCAGAGCCCGATTCCGGTGATGGCGCCCACGCTTATCGCTACAGTGATCTGACCTCTGAGATAAGAGGACAAGAGCGCATCGTATTCACTGAGAAACGACCGGATACCCTCCCGGTCGCTGGGAATAAGCTCGTCGACCTTTCTGCCAAGACGAGGAAAATCCCGCATGAGATAGAAGGCGACTACAGGCGTCAAGACGAGATAGCCCACGATCGAGCCGAGGGTCCCCAGGCCACGCCCCAAACCGAGGACCCCTTCCCAGGAACGTCGGGCAAGCATCGCGCTCCTTTCCTGCAGGAACTGAACGACGTCTGCGCCCTCCAAGCCTCGGATTCGAGCCACCCATTCGCTCCCATCGACGCCGGGCAATCGTAGTCGTCCAAGAGCCCCCTCGAGGGCAGCTAGAAGTGTTGCCACCCGCGCGAGCAGGTCAGGAGCCTGCCTGAGTAACTCGTTCGATTCGCGGACCAGCGCGGGGAGACCCCAGATGAAGAGACCGGCGACCGCGCCGACCAACGGGAGGGACAGAACGAAAATCGCGAGCGTTCGGCTTCGCTGGGTGTCGTCCGCTAGCCGAGACAGGGGCCGCCGATCCGCCGCCCATCCGACGATCGGGCTCAGAACGTAGGCGGCGATAAGGGCCAATACGAAGGGAGCCAGCAGGAAACCAAGCTCACGGAGGAGCCAGAAGAGAGTAAGCCCTCCTGCGGACGCGATCACAGGCCAGAAGAAGGCGTTCCTTCTCAGCGGGAGCATGCCCACTACGAGGGCAAGGAAGAGCAGGATCGGGTTCAGGACTCCCCTAATGAAAAAAAGGAGGCACCCGAACAGGATTAGGGCTACGCCACCGGCAACACCCATGCTGGCCGAATTGCTGGTGTTCGTGTCGCTCCCTAGGGACAACTCAGGCCTCCCGCCCGGGGGCTCCGCGCTCCATTTCGGACTCCCGCAGAGAATCCATGCCCCGTCGCAGAATCACGCGCGCATTATCGTACGAAATGGCCCGCAGCGCTTCATCTACGGGTAACCACCGGCATTCCGTAATTCCCTCTGACGTCTCGGGTCGGGTTTCGGTTTGCTCCGACGCCATAAGATAGAATTGGCAGAATTTGTGGATCAGGCGGCCCTTCTTCCTAAACGTCCAGTCGATCTCTCCCAGATCGGGACCGAGAGTCAGGTCGTCTAACCCGGTCTCCTCCCTCACTTCCCGTAGCGCGGCTTCCTTCATCCCCTCGCCCTTTTCCAAGTGGCCCTTGGGCAGACCCCACCTTCGATACGGGTCCCGAATCAGAAGCACCCGAGGGATACCGTCCTCCATCCTCGCTACCACTCCCCCAGCGCTCCGCTCCACCATCGGGTCGGCAGGCCGTAACGGCAGCGCCGAAGCCCGCACGGATTTCGGTTTCTCGGAGCTCACGAGTCGAGGCCGTCGGCCTCGCCGAGAGAGTCAGAAAATCGAGACACGGACATAGCGGTTGGGGTTCTCCCGGATATCCTCCAGGAGGGCACTCAGCTCGGCCAATGTGCTCTCAAGCTCTGCGGCCATCGAAGTATCTTGCAGCAGACGCCCCAGCGTACCGTCACCCGACTCGAGCGTGGCGACCACTGCTTGTGCTCGCAGAAACGTAGAATCGATCCGCCCGGCCATCGCGCGGATCTGATGATTTGTCCCACCGAGCTCTTCAGACAGCACCCGCATGTTGGCAGATATCACGGCGAGGTTGTCCAACGTGGCGTCAACATCGCTGGTTTCGATTAGGGCCGTCACCTCTTCGAACGTACTCCTGACCTGGTCCGCAGCGGAGGCGATCTCGTCGGTCGCGGTCTGAACTCCGTCCGTGACCTCGGCGAAGGAAACAGCCTGTTGCTCGACGAGCTCCGATAGTCCGGTGGTAACATTCTCGATGTTTTCGATCAAAGAGGCGATGTTTCGGGCCGTCTCCTCTGAGAAGGCGATTCCGAACCGATCGCTCAGGATCGCCAGATTCTCCGAGATACGGTCCGCGGTGGCGGTCAGTTGTGAAATGTCGGGCAGCGCGTAGCCAGGGAGCGTACTGGGATCCGAGGGAACCGGATATTCAACATATGGAAAGACATCTCGAGGCTGGATCTCGGCCTCCCAGTCCCCGAACAGTGACTCCGGGGAAAGGATGATCACGGCATCGGTCGGGAGAATGACGGGCTGACCGATCTGCAGCCGCACACGGACGAGCTCGCCCCCAGGCTCAACAGTGATCGCTCCAACCCGTCCAACCTCCACCCCCCGAAACTTCACGCCGTTCCCGGGCATGATCTGACCGGCCTCGAAGAACACCGCCTCGATAATCTGCCGGTCCTGCCCCCAAGTGAATCCCTGGAGCCAAAGCGTGCCCACTGCCGTCAAAACAAGTGCGGCGACTATGACCAGACCGACAAGCGCCTCCCGGTTCCCCCTCATGATGCAACCTCCATCAGTTCAGGCCGGCCCTCGATAAACCCTTTCACAACAGAGTCTTCGGTTTGCCGAAGCTCGTCAGGACTCCCCACGAAACGGCAGCGGCCCTCGTACAACATCG
Source organism: Longimicrobiales bacterium (assembly GCA_965215925.1). Lineage (GTDB taxonomy): Bacteria > Gemmatimonadota > Gemmatimonadetes > Longimicrobiales > Gaopeijiaceae > JAAXGI01. The sequence goes on from CBDCEQ010000003.1 coordinate 2,215,704, forward strand.
CGATCCTGCCGCCTACCTGGTATGCGCTCTCGATGTCGTGAGTGATCAGCACCCCCGTCACCCCCAACTCGTCTCTCATTCGGAGAACCAGTTGGTTGATGACGGCCTTGGTTACTGGGTCGAGGCCTGTGGTTGGCTCGTCGTAGAGGAGGTACTTGGGCCGAGTAGCGATCGCTCGAGCAATCCCCGCCCGCTTCTTCTGTCCCCCCGACAGCTCGGTCGGAAGCCTCCCCTCGAATCCCTGAAGGTCAACGAGGGCGAGACACTCGGCGACGCGGTCTTTGATCTCGCCGGGGGATATGCCCTTAATCCTTCGGAGGCCCATCCCTACGTTCTGCGCAATGGTCATCGAGTCGAAGAGGGCTGCGAACTGAAAGACATATCCCACGTTTCGGCGAAGCTCATAGAGCTCTTCGGTGGGAAGTGCACTCACTTCCTTCTGGTCGACCCAAACCTGTCCGCGGTCCGGTGAGAGGAGCCCGACCACATGCTTCAGTGCCACGGATTTTCCGGAGCCTGATTGTCCCAGAATGACCAAGGTCTGCCCCTCTTCGACCACAATCGAAAAGCCTCGCAGGACCTGGTGGGATCCGAACGCCTTGTGCACGTCGCGGAGTTCGATGCTCATAGGGGCGTCGCTCGTAGCTTCACAACGCCATATAGCATCATAGAAGGACGACCGCCCAAAAAGCGTCCAAGACGAGAATCACCATCGAGCTCGCCACCACCGCGCGCGTGGTGTTGGTCCCAACGCCCTCCGCTCCCCCGCGGGCATGGAATCCGAAGTAGCATCCGATAGAAGTCACCACGAAGCCGAAGCTGGTGGCCTTCACGAACGCGAAGGCCACGTCGAACGGTTGAAAGAACAGCGTGAGTCCATTGACGAACTCGGCCGTACTCATGTCCAGCAACTCCAGTGCGGTGATCCATCCGGCTACGATCCCTCCGCCTGTGGCGAGCGCAGTAACCATGGGAAACATGATGATGCCGGCGATCACCCTCGGCAGGACGAGGTAGGCCACGGGCGGGTATGCCATTGTCTCGAGGGCATCCACCTGTTCAGTGACCCGCATGGTTCCGAGCTCGGCGGCGATGCTGGCGCCTACACGGCCCGAAAGCGCAAGACCGGTAAGCACCGGACCCAGCTCGAGCATCATCGTCTTGCCGACTAGGACGCCAACGAAGTAGAGCGGGATTGCGCCCGTGAAAGTATATGAGGCCTGAAGGGAAAGGACGATTCCGGTAAAGCCTGCGATGAAGAGAGCGATCGGAACTGAGTCCACGCCGACGCGGGCCATCTGCTGGATGAGGAGCCGGCCCCACACGTCCACCTGTCTGAGGGCAAGCGCAGTTTGGCCGGTCAGGATGCCCCAGCGACCAATCTCCGTCGCGAGCGCGACTCCTCCTCTTCCGAGAGCCGAAAAGGGTGCGAGGAGTCGGTCGGTCATTTCCGCCGCAGTTTTCGGGAGGATAGCGGAACGGTTAGGTGGTGGAGGACAAGTCCGGCCTGATTCCCTCTGGCACCGAAGGCCTCAGAGTGGGACAGAAAAAGATAAGCAATGCCGGGAAGGCACCGCTACCCGTCTCAGCAGGATGGAAGCCCGTTCTCCAAGGTGAAGGTCACTGTCCTCAACACCCTTCCCATCCGCCGAGGGTACCTCGCAGCTCACCGTCACCCGGGAAACCCCTTCACGGTCCCCGTTTACGACGACCTCCACGTCCACGCCCTGTTCAGGGCAAGTGACACGGGTCCTAACACGATCGCCGGAGCGTCGCACGCTTCTCTCCACCGGATTCCTAAATAACGTCATCGTCGATTGACGCCCAGAGGGCAGTAGACGTGTAATCTTGACATGTCGCAGCCAGTCCGGTTGATAGCTCACGCCGTAGGCGAAGCCCCTCTGGTCCACTCCCTCGCCGTCACGGTTGTGTCTGCTCACGAACCCTCCAAGGAGACAGTGCGATCCAGCCGAACTCGGCGAATGTCCCCGCGGGGGTCCACACCTGTCAAGGACCGAGCCCCGGACGAGCGTCGGGGAAGACGGGTTCTGGCAATTGATCAGGCTTGACCACTCTACACCTGACCATTAATATCCCCCAACTCCTCAAGTAACGATTCCGGGAACGGACATTCAGTCTGCACTCCCGATTCCGCCCCGGATTTATCCTGCCCGATCTTGGCCTCTGGCCTTTGTTGAACCCATCACCCCTAGAACTCGGGCCACGAGAAATGCCCGTCCCTTCCTGAACCCCTGTCGGTAGAAGCCGACCCGGAGATCCACGTGGACATCGCCGAACTCAAGAGAAAGAACGTCCAGGAACTGCACACCCTGGCCGACGAGCTGAGCATCCAGAACTACTCTGGCATGCGAAAGCAAGATCTAATCTTCCGTATCGAGCAGAACCTGCTCGATACGGACACGGTTCTTAGGGGTGAGGGAGTGCTTGAGTGCCTTCCCGAGGGATACGGATTTCTGCGTTCCCCGGATTGGAACTACCTATATGGACCGGACGACATCTACGTGTCCCCGTCTCAGATCAAGAGATTCGACCTCAGGACCGGCGATACGGTTTTGGGTCAGGTCCGTCCGCCGAAGGATGGAGAGCGCTATCTCGCGCTGCTCAAAGTCGAAGAGGTCAACCTCGGGGACCCCGAGGACGCCAAGCACAGGATCGCGTTCGACAACCTTCGGCCCCGCTATCCCGAGAGCCGAATCTCTCTCGAAAATGCCGAGGGAGACATTTCGATGCGGATCGTGGATCTCATCGCGCCGATCGGGATGGGCCAGCGCGGACTGATCGTATCGCCGCCCAAGGCGGGAAAAACGATGCTTCTTCAGAAGGTCGCAAATGCGATCCGCGAGAATCACCGCGAGATATACCTCATCGTCCTCCTGATCGACGAGCGACCCGAGGAGGTTACGGACATGGAGGAGCACGTGGATGCGGAGGTCGTTTCATCGACCTTCGATGAGCCGGCGGAGCGACATACTCAAGTAGCCGAGATGGTCCTCGAGAAGGCAAGGCGCCTTGTCGAGCACGGGAAGGAAGTCGTAATCCTGCTGGATTCCATCACTCGCCTGGCTCGTGCGTACAACGTGACGGTTCCCCACTCCGGCAAGATTTTGTCCGGCGGAGTCGATGCCAATGCGCTCCATAAACCCAAACGCTTCTTCGGCGCCGCGCGTAACATCGACCAGGGTGGGTCCCTGACCATCATCGCAACGGCGCTCGTAGAGACGGGAAGCAGAATGGACGAGGTGATCTTCGAGGAATTCAAAGGCACTGGGAACATGGAACTGATCCTCGACCGACACATAGCGGATAAGAGGATCTTTCCAGCCATCGACCTCAACCGATCCGGGACCCGTAAGGAGGAGCTCCTTCTGAACGAAACCGAGCTGAACAGGGTCTACCTCCTGAGAAACTTCCTCTCCGACATGCCCTCGGCAGAAGCCATCAGCTTCCTAATGGACCGTATGAATCGGACTGAAACCAACCGAGAGTTCTTGGACTCTATGCAGGCCAGCTGAGCGACGGTGTGATCGGTATCGTCGGGGGCGGGATCTCTGGGCTTTTCCTCCTTCATTTCCTCAAGAACTCCGGCCAGGAAGCGGTTCTCTTCGAAGCGTCAGACGACCCGGGTGGCGTCATGCGTAGTCGGACGGTTGAAGGCCCCAACGGCCCGGTCACCGTGGATCTCGGCCCCCAGCGGATGCGTTTGACGTCGGGACTTGCTGACATCGTTCACGAACTGGACCTGACCAATTCGCTCCTTCGGGCCCCGGTCGGCATCCCGTTCACCGTCTACCATGACGGCGCGTTGTACGCCGCGCCACTCAACCTCGGTGACGCCTTCAAGACGCAATTGATTTCCTGGAATGGCAAAGCCAGAGCCTTGGTGGACCTCGTCACTTCACCCCCCCATCCTACGGAGTCTGTCGCAGACGTGCTGAGGCGCAAACTAGGAAGCCAAGTCTACCGTCGACTCGCCGGACCTCTGCTTGGGGGCCTGTATGCGTCGGATCCGGAGCGAATGGAGGCCCGACACAGCCTAGTACCTGCTCTGGCGCGGACGGGGGTCCGGCGGAGCCTACTCCTCGGCCTTTTGCGAGCGGCAGCGTGGAAGCGACCTCCCGTCATTTCGTTCGAGCAAGGCACGGGTGAGCTTCCCATCGCTCTCGCCCAACTTCATAGGGACCGGATCAGGCTGGGAGAACCAGTCCACGCCCTCACCCGTAGCTCCTCCGGCACCTACAAGCTAGAGACCGACCGAGAAACGCTGGACGTTGACCAAGTGGTGCTCACCCTCCCCGCGCCAAAGGCCGCCGAGGCCCTTTCTTCTTCAGCCCCAGAGGTGGCGAAGCGGCTTGCGTCACTTCACTACAATCCACTAGCCGTTGTCCCATTGGTGGTCGGACCCGGATCCGAGGGGCCGATGACGGGATCCGGCTTCAAGATGACGCTGAACGATCGTACTCCGACCCGAGGGGTGACAGCTCACGAAACGCTCTTCGACCGCAGGGGGCTGTTTACGGCGTTTCTGGGTGGAATGGGGGCGGAGGGGTTGGTCGACCGCGAAGACCCTGAGATTATGGAAATCGCGCGGACCGATTTCGAGACGGTGACTGGCGTTGCTGCGACTCCCCTGTTCGTGCACCGCACCTCGATGCCGGCATGGGACCGGAGCTGGAGAGCGATGGACGATCTCACTCTTCCTCAGGGTATCCAGCTCTGCGCAGCTTTCTCTCGTCGACCCGGGATCACCGGGCGCATGGAGGATGCCCGTCGCGTGGCGTCGAACCTCCTTCAGTGACCCAACACCGGAGCGCGTATAGGTGGGTGTCAACGTCAAGAAGCAAGCGGAGGATCGGTTAGACCAAGCCTTGGAGGAAACCGGCGCCATGGACCCTCGCATGTCCTACCGCCAGCTCCTCCGAGACTTGAAACACAAGAGCGAGCCTGAATACGACGAGGCGGTCGCACTATTTCAAGAATCGGTCCTCGAGGCAACCGCAGCGGAAGACGCGGACCCACTCGGTTCGTGGCTTCAGTTCGGTCTGAGGCTGGCTGAGCGACTACAGCCGGGGAAGGATGTGTTGATCGATGAAACTGGGAGAGTAGCCCCCTTTGCGCCTCCGCCTTCCTGGCGAGATCTGATCCTACACGTTCCCGAAGACCGGCGGGCGAAGGCGATTGTTGTAGGACGACCCCCGAAGCTCACAGGGGCACAGAGCGCGACCATCGATCTGCTCGCCCTGGGTAATGTAAGGCTCGCGGATCACTAGTTCAGTTGGAACGGTTCGGGCAAAAAGGCGGTATCGGTCGTATGAGCGCTGAAGAAACAAGGGTACAGACTTCGAGAAACGTGGTCTGGACGCCAAGGCCCGGGTGGGCAACCGTTCGGCTTGTCGGCACGTGCGCAGATCCTTCGCTTCGGCGAGGGCAGGTAGTCGTTCACTCTCCTTCCGAAGAACACCTGGTGCCAGGTCACGACCGCGAACTATCACCAGGAACGACGATCATCGTGCTATCCGAAGCCGCCCACCTGGTGGAAGACGACCTCCACCTGGTCCCGGAGATCGCAGTCGTCGCGGTCGGAGAGGCCCTTCCGTAGGACCCGGTAGCGTAGGGCCGGAGTCACCAACGCCCGCGGGCCCGTTCCTTTCCTGGCAGCACCTCTAAGCAGGTTGTCCACCAACCGGTACGGATCGTCTCAATGAATTCGACCGGAAGGGATTCCTCATGCATCTCGCGCGCCAGCAATTCATGGTCGTAGTCGAGAGGGATGAACTCGTGCCTGAGTCCGCCCTCGGTGGCTTCGATTAGAGTATACCAGACGTTTGTCGCACCGTCGTTTGCAGGCCGTCCGAGAACCCCGACGTTGATGTACCATCGATCCGACCCGAGGTGGCGACTCCAGTGGAGTCCGGTATGGGTTCCCAGCAGGACATCTGAGCCGCACTCCGTGGCCATGTCTTCGAGAAAGTGAGTGGGGGTTGTCGTTTCCCAGAGGAATTCGTTCATCCTCCGGGGGCTCCCATGAAAGGCGAACGCGCTCACGTCGCCGATGCGGAAACGGAGGAATCCTGGAAACCGCGCCATCCACTGACGATGGTCGTGTGACGTGTGAGAGAGAGTATAGTCGTATGAAAGCCGCGCGTAGTGGTTGTCGCGAGGATCCGTGTACCCGCACTGACAGTCTTCGAGACCGCGAGCGATTGAGTCGTCGTAGTTCCCCCGAACAATCGGCACGTCAGCCGCTCGCAACATTTCGGCCGTACGATCGGGGTGCGGACCGAAGGCCCCGAGGTCTCCCAGGCAAATCACAGCTTCAGCTTTCATCCGCTGTGCGTCAGCGAGCATGCGGCGAAGTGCGATGTGGTTCGAGTAGACGCCCCCGAAGACCGCGACGCGGTTGAATCGCGGCTCGACCTCGTCGGCCCACCGGCCCGGCAACCACGGACCCAGATCCGCCGGCTTCTTCGATTTAGACGTGCCACTTCCCTCCTCGAGTGGGGAAAGGGAACGCCCCGGCACTACCTGTCGCTCCCCAGTGTGACGGGAGCGTTGGAGCAGATCGCCCCACTCACATAGCAGGTGAAGCAGGCCGACTCGCTGAGGACCGCAGACCGCCGTGTGGCCTGACCCAGCGTCGCCCCCAGATGAGCGGCGGGAAAGTCCAGCAGGATCGGGCACGCATACACGCCTTTGTCGGTAACCAGGCGGGCACGGGTGCAAAGCAGCTGACTCAGGTCGTATCCATGAAGCATTTCGTGAGTGATTCGCTCCGTGTCTTCATATCCGCGACTTCGCTTGGCTTCCTCCCCGATGAGGAGTGGGGGGAGGATCTTCAGACGAGCCTGATCATATCCGATGCCGGCGAGAAGCTCTCGGAACTCACCGATTAAAGTCTCGGTTTCTTCCTCGGGCCAGCTCCTCATCGCTGTAATGATCGGGAGGAACCCCTCCGCGACGAGGGTCTCCACCCCCTGCATGCAACGCTCGAAAGTGCCCTCACCCCGGATCGCGTCGTTCGTCTCTTCATCCACGCCGTCGAGCGAGACCCGAAGCTCGAGCGTGTAGATCGATTCCACCGCGACTTCGGCCAACCGCTTCGCGAGGCGGCGGGGCATCAATGTCCCGTTTGTGAGAACAGTCGCCGGACCAAAGGCAAGTGCGTCCTCGAGGATGCCCTCCATTTCACGGTTCATGAACGGCTCCCCACCGGTGAAGTAGTACTCCTTCACGCCCAGGGTCGTCGATTCCTCGAGAACGCCGCGTACCCGGTCCCGCGTCATGAACCAGAAAGAATGATTGTCGGGGGCGCAGGAGATAAAACAGTGCTTGCAGCGAAGGTTGCAAACCGTTCCGCTCACCTGAAACCAGAGCTCATCCAGTGTGTCGAGTGGAACCGTCGGGCTTACCATATGCAGACCCCTCTGAACCTCACGATGCGGACGTCTTCGAAACTCAATCCGGATCGGTCGCCTTGTGGTTCCCTTCGCCATCCGGGTCCCGATCGCGAAAAAGGGAGGTGCTCAGGTACCGAGCTCCCGTGTCCGGCGAGATCGCCCCAACCCTGTGGCCGGGTCCGAGTTCACGGGCTACCTGGAGCGCCGCTAGGACGATCGCTCCGGAGCTCATCCCTAGAAACAGCCCCTCTTCTAGAGCCAGCCGGCGAGCGAGCGGGAAAGCCTCCTCCTCCCACTGGGGTCTCACGTCGTCGAGGAGGCCGAGATCCAGATTGTCCGGAATGAATCCGGGACCCATCCCTTGGAACTCGTGCGCTCCCATCTCTCCCCCAGAGATAACCGCGGATCTTGCGGGCTCGACGGCGACCACGCGGATCGTCGGGTCCTGTTCCTTCAGGTATCGACCGACTCCGCTGATCGTGCCACCCGTCCCGGAGCCGTACACGAAAGCATCGAGATCACCGTCCATATCGTGCCATAGCTCGGGCCCAGTGGTATCGTAGTGAACCCTAGGGTTCGCGGGGTTGGAAAACTGGTTCGGATAGAATGCTCCGAGTTCGGTCTCCAGCTCCTCCGCCCGCTCCATCGCTGCAAGCATCCGGCGCTCAGGGTCGGTAAATACCAGCTCAGCCCCGTAAGATTCGAGGGTGAGCTTTCGCTCATCGCTCATCGAGGAGGGCAGGCAAAGGATCAGGCGGTACTCGCGGGCCGCGGCAATCTGTGCGAGGCCGATGCCCGTGTTCCCTGACGTGGGTTCGACGATGGTTCCGCCGGGCCGAAGGAGACCCTGCTCTTCGCCGTCATCGATCATTGCCCGGGCCGTGCGATCCTTGATCGATCCCGCCGGATTCATGCCCTCCAGCTTGATCCAGATCTCCGCCATGTCGGGTTCGACAACCCGCAGCAGACGCACGACTGGCGTGTGCCCTATGTGGTCATCGACCCGAGGTGTGAGCGGCGCGGCCTGAGCTGGTCGCGGCTTGGAGCTCATCGAACGACCCCCCATCAATGCGACCAAAGGCCGCTCGGGCCGGGAGTCCGGCCGGAGCGGCCACGATGCCTCGAAGACGCTTAAGTCCAACCCTACGGGGTTACCCAGGTTCCTCGGGAGACAGGCCCCCGACACTCGGCCGACATCGGGCAAGCCCATCAAAGCCGAGGCGTTGCGGCCTCCATTTCGGCCGAAACCGAATCCGCTGACCGCATTTCCGACAGATCCAACTCGAAGTCGGGACGAGCCGAAGCCTGCAGCTTCTCCCTGAAATCCCTGATCTCCCGCGGAGACAGTCCCAGCTCTGCCAACATGGCTCCATCCAAGGACCCCGCGTCGGGTCGGACCCTCACACCATCTTCTCCTGTAGGCTCCAAGAGCTTCGCGAGGGCGCCCAGCTCACCCCGGCTCATTTCCGTGCCGCACACCTCATAGTCCAACCAAGCCTCGTACGTCAGCGGCGCGACACGCTTCACCATGCCGGCCATTACGCGCGCGTACTCTCGAATCTCCCACTGTGCGTGGGCGTCGGCTCGAAGTGACAGGAAATGTAGGAGATTGTGAAGGTCGATCTTCCAATACCACTGCGTGAACGTCGAGAGCGGAAGGTCGATGCGCGCCAGCTCCCTCGCAACATCCTCAGTCAACAGCCACTGGTAGGTGTCGGAGCTATCCGACCGCAGCTGTTCCCAGCGGGCCACAGCGTCCGTCCACACCTTTAGCGAGGCACCGCCCCCACGGCCCTGATTGTTTGCTTGGCTCTGCAGTGCGAACTGCTCCGCGGCAGGTTTATAGAACAGCAGGGGCATGAGCGAGTAGCGACCACTATGCTCGTTAACCGAGGCGGTCCTGTGTCGTATCCATTGCCGAGCGATAAACATCGGCATCGCGCAGTGGAATTTGAACTCGACCATCTCCGACGGCGTCGTGTGGCGATGGCGGCGTAGGTGTCGGATGAGCCCGCGTGTAGCAGAGAGCTTCCTCGTCCCGTAGCCGTAGCTCACTCTCGCCGCTCGCTCTACGTCTTCGTCTGACCCCATGTAGTCGACCAAAGAGACGAACCCGTGATCCAGCACAGGGAAGTAGCCACCCAAGATCTCTTCAGCAGCAGGGATTGTAGGACGCTTGGTATCCATCGTTTCTTGGAAGCTCGGTCTCCCGAGGAATCAGAACAGGTCGGCCTCGAAGGAAGTCCGGTTCCCCTCAATGGCCCAACAGAATAGAGAGCTGATCGACCCCAGGGCAACCGCTCGATCGGTATGATTCTAGCTGGCTGGGCATCTGATTCCGATGACCAGGAGGCTGGATCCTGATACATTGATCGCGCCGCTCGACGCTCCTTTCTCCTATCTTCGGTGGCGATCCGCCGAACCTCCCCATATGAACGATCTGCTGATCCGAGCCCTTCGGCGAGAACCACTCGATCGGACGCCGGTTTGGTTCATGCGACAGGCCGGTCGCTCTCTTCCGCGCTATGGGAAGCTAAAGGCCGGACGCGACCTTCTGGAGGTAACCAGGAATCCGGAGATCGCGGCGCAAATCACCGCGCTCCCGCTGGAATACTTTCCGGTCGACGCAGCCGTGCTCTTCGCCGATATCTCGACGATTTTCCTCGGCGCCGGGATCGACGTGCGAATCGAAAAGGGTGTGGGACCTGTCCTTCCGCAGCCCTTCGACACTGCGGAGCTCATCCGATCCCTCAGGCCGTTTGATCCCAAAGAGACATTGGACTTTGTACTGGAAACCATCGGGCTCTTGGGACACCGGCTCGATGTTCCCGTGCTCGGATTCGTGGGAGCTCCCTTCACACTCATGACCTATATGGTCGAATCCCCCCGCTCCAGTGATCGGGGTGGGACAAAGGCACTTATGTGGGGAGAGCCCACACTCTGGCGAGAACTCATGTCGTATTGGTCCGAGCACCTTCTTAGCTTCGCCCGGGCTCAAGCCGAAGCAGGGGCCGCCGCGATCCAGCTCTTCGATTCCTGGGCCGGATGCCTAGCGCCGGATGACTACGGGGAGAACGTGCTTCCATTCTCTCAATCGATCTTGAGGGGTCTCAAAGAATCGGGGGTGCCCTCCATCCATTTCGCAACCGGGAATCCGGCGATACTCCCTCTCCTCGCCGAGGCGGGCGGAGACGCGATCGGGTTGGATTGGAGGGTCGAGATCGATAGGGCGTGCGAGCTGCTGGGACCGCAGTTCGCGGTGCAGGGGAATCTGGATCCCGTGTCTCTCCTGTCGGGTTCCGAGATCGCGGTTTCCCGAGCGGACGAAATCGTTCGAAAAGTCGGAGGCAGACCCGGCCACGTCTTCAATGTGGGACATGGGATTCACCCCGGAACCGACCCTGACGTGGTTCGCGCGGTCGTCGATCACGTCCACTCCATCGACCTTGCGGCCCTGAGGGACGCAACGTGACCGGGGAGGGTCCGAGAGTCGGAGTGATCGCGGTGAATTTCGGCGAGCCGGCCGAGGCGGACCCTTCGGACGTGATCGCGTTCCTCGAGCGCATTTTCTTGGCGAACGCAGATCTCGAGAGTCCTGTGACTGATGAAGCGAGACGATTTCGAAGTCGCCAATTGGCCGAGCGTCGTGCCCCGGGTCTGATCAAGGAGTACGCCAGGATCGGTCAGTCACCGATGAACGAACAGGCGCTTCAGCAGACGGTATCGCTCTCCGACGAACTCCATCGACGAGGACGCGATGCGCGAGTCTACTCAGCCTTCCAGTTCACGCCACCGCTGATAGACGATGTGGTCTCACGGATGCGCGCTGAAGGCATCGAGCTCGTAGTCGCGTTGCCCGTTTATCCGCTTTGCGGCCCGTCCACGAATGTAGCAGCCATCGACGCGGTCCACGCCGCCATCGATGTCCTTGAATGGGGCGTCGAGCTATATGGAATTACGGGTTGGCATCGGCACCCGCTGTACCTCCAAATGAGGGTGGACGCGATTCGAAAGCTAGCGGATGGCAACGGTCTCGATCTGTCCGACCGCGAGACGTCCGTCGTCTTCTCGGCTCATGGGACGCCCAAGAAGTACCTCGACCAGGGAAGCCGATACGTAGAGTATGTCGAGGGATTCTGCCGCCAGATGGCCCGGCTCTTGTCACTCCCGAAATACGAGATCGGATACCAGAATCATTCGAACCGTGGGATCGAATGGACCCCCCCGAACGTAGAGGACGTGGTCCGATCTATTCACGCTAGGCGCGTGGTCGTAGATCCTGTTTCGTTCATGCACGAGCAATCCGAGACTCTCGCTGAGCTGGATCACGACCTTCGGGAGGTGGCGGAGGAAGCCGGGCTCGAGTTCCATCGCGTCCCAGTGCCTCACAACGAACCGAGATTCCCACAGATCTTGGCGGATTTGGTCGAGTCACGGCTGCCTGGAGGCAAGGGCGGGCCTCGACTCGAGCTCGGTCCCTGCAGATGCCGTCCCCACCCCAATACGTTCTGCTTGAACTCGCCGGCACCCTAGGGGACGCCGTCCGCGGCCACTTGATCGCTGGGGCCCTTTAGCTTCAGGCGGTCAGAAAAAGAGGGCCTCTGCCCCTAGCTCCCTGGCAAGAGCCACGAATACCCACGTGCTCCCCTGATAGCTTGCGACGCCTTCACTGATCCCGTGTGTACGCAACATCGCGTCGTTGACGCGGGCCGCTGCAGCTCCGACTCGCGTGCGCGCCGGGCGCCAATACGCGGAGAGATCCGCAAGGTCCCTTCGCACCCCGGGGGCTCTCCCCGCCACGACTTCCTGAGCGTCGCTAGACGAGACTCGCTGTAGCGCGGTGACGAGCTGTCTTTGAAGGAACGAATACGCGGAGTAGCGGGCCAAGGGGTCGGATGACCGTGCAGCGACAAGAGTCCCGAGCACGTTGGCATCGGATTCGGAGGAGAAACCCCTCTGGTGCGCCATCTCGTGCCCCAGATCTTTCCCCAGGAGCACCCCGGGGAGATCACCCAGCACAAGCGCCTCTCCAGTGTAAGGGAAGTATATCCCCGAAACGCCGAGGCGCTTGACCAGCGGTGTTGCGAGGATACGCTTGGGGGATCCGTGGCTCCCGGCGACCCTCGCCGGTAGGTCGAGGTCCGCTCGGATTCGATCCCAACCCAGCTCTAGCGATGGGACGATGTCGGTCAGGTCGGGAGCCCGAGTGGGCTCCCCGATGTCGCTGGAGCCATGTAGCTCCTCATAGACTGTATTTGTCAGATCCACGGCCTGCTGTGCGAGCGCCCGCAGTTCAGGGGCCGTGACCTCCCCGGCTTGCTCTATCCCCAGGTGTGCTTCTAAGCCCGGCCGGGTGTACTGAACCCCCCATAACAGATAGAACAAGAAGACGAGGACCCCTACATCCTGGCTTAGGCGGAGCGCACCGCGGGTGAAGGCCCAGGGAGCTGACGCGTGACCCCGACGGATTCTTGCCAACCCGCCCGTGGCTCCAAGCACTTGGCGCAGCGCGAATCCCACCACGATGGCTTCAGCAATCGGAAACGGAATGGCGGCGGATAGGATGGAAAGACCCCGCATCAGCGCGGGGATCGGACCGATCCCGACAAGGATGCTGGCCATCTCCGGCCTCGAGGCCAAAAGCCGGAACACGCCCCACCCAACGAGGCCGAGGCCAATACCGAGGAATCGACGGACGATCTGGGTTGCAGATAGGCCGATCAGGGTATCCCCCGGTACCAATCGACCCATACAGCGTTTCGATCCGCGGGCCCGCTCCACGAACTCGACATCCAGGCTTCTATTTCCTCGATCTCGCGAGGAGCAGTAGAGAGGCGCTCGACTCCATCCCGAGTAATGAGGTAGTCGTCCTCGATGCGGACCCCGATGTCGATATATCGCTCGAAAGCGCGCGTCACGGCTTCTCGCATTCGCCCATTCCGGGGGGTGTCAGGCACGACTTCGTCGAAGAGGTTCGATCGCACGTAGATTCCGGGCTCGATCGTAAACGCGACCCCGGGCTCCATCTCGGATGGCCACGGGTCGTGAACATCGAGGCCCAAGCCATGACTGAGCGCGTGCATGTAGTACATAAAGTACTGAGGAATCTCCCGCCCGTTTTCGTCTTCGTAGGTGGCCTGCGGAGACTCGATGAGCCCTAAGTCCGCCAGCCCTTCAGCCAACACCTCGGTGGCTACACGCGACATTTCGAATGCGGAGACTCCCGGCTTCGCGATCTCTTCTGCAGCGGTCTGAGCGTCGCGAACCAGCTGGTAGATTTCTTTCTGCGCTTCGGTGAACTGCCCGTTCACGGGTACCGTGCGGGTGATGTCGGCGGCGTAGCCGGCATAGCTCGCCCCGATATCGACGACCACAACATCCCCGTCCGCCATGAATCGATCGTTCACGTTGTAGTGAAGGACCGTAGAGTTCGGACCCGATCCCACAATGGAGGCGAAGGCCGGTCTCTCGGCCCCGTACCTCCGGAAGGTGTACTCGACCAGCGCCTGTATCTCGAATTCGTTCACCCCGGGTGCCACCGCGCCCATGAATTCCCTCTGGGCCTGAGAGGTGATCGTCGTGGCTCGCCGGATCAACTCTTCCTCTGAGCGGCTCTTGACCCCACGCAGCTGGCTTACCTCCGCGGCCACCGAACGAATGTCTAACCCGGACTGCCCCGAGAGGAGAGATTCTACCCGCTGCGTCACGTCGTTTCGAACTTCAGCCGACGAATCGTAGGTCCCCACAACGTGGATCGTCTCCCAACCCTGAGCCGTCAGTGAGTCGAAGACCGTCTGTAGTGCCTCTAAGCTTCGCCCTTGGACCCCAATCGCCTCTTCGATCGCAGCCGGCCCGATCCGGTATCCTTCCCACGTCTCCGCAGCCGGATTCCGCGGATTCACAAACAGGAATTCTCTCGTTATGGAGCCGTCCACCACGAGGGAAAGAAGGGCGCCGTTTGGCTCGAGGAAACCCGTCAAATACCGGAAGGGGGAGTTCTGAAAAAAGTTGATGTAGTCCTCCGGCGGCTGAGCACTCCCTATCCCGAGAATTAGCCCATCTTCTACCTGCGCGGCGAGGTCAACCCGCCGTTGACTGAATTCGTTATTTGGAATCTGTGCTCCAAGCGAAAAAGCGAAGAGCGGTACGAGCGCGATGCTCATTGGGACGATTCTTCGACGTCGACTCACGATCTCCCACTCCACGGATTGTTTGTGATCATTACTTCACGCCAGATTAGATGCTTGGATACACCGGGCTTACAGTCTCGTTCTCCGGCCACGCTTGTCGAAATGAATGGCTCCGACCAAACCCGAGCACTCGTGCTAGGGACCGCCGTGTTGCTCCTCGCCGTACTCGCAGCCTCGTTCCCAGTTGGCGAACTTCGGCCCGACTGGCCGCCGTCATCGCCGATACAGGATTTGCCTCGAGTCGAAACCGACCGGCTGGTCCGGGACCTTTCGATCCTGTCCCATGACTCCATGGAGGGGCGAGCCTCCGGAAGCCCGGGCATTGCAAGGGCGCGCGCCTTCCTGACCTCAGCCTTCGAGGATCGGGGATTCTCCGAAGTCGCAGGGGAAAGAACTCAGGAATTCCAGTCAGGCAGCGCCGGACAAGCGAGCGGGGTGAATGTGCTGGGTTTGGTCGAGGGCCGCGAGTTCCCCGGCCGGTACCTCGTGGTCTCTGCGCACTACGATCATTTGGGGATGCGAGGTGACGAAATCTACAACGGCGCCGACGACAATGCTTCAGGTTCTGCAGCTCTCCTCGCGATCGGAGCCTTCTTCGCCGAGAACCGTCCGAGACATTCCGTACTTCTTGTCGCATTCGACGGGGAAGAGCTCGGGCTCTTGGGCGCACAGGCTTTCGTGTCGGATCCACCGGTGCCGCTTGACGCGATCGTGATGAATGTGAACCTCGACATGGTCAGTCGGAGCGAACGTAAAGAGCTATATGCCGTTGGCACGTATCACTATCCATTCCTCGCGCCACTCATAGGAGAGGTAGCGGGACGAGCCGACCTATCCCTTCTGACGGGGCACGACGAACCTGGACTCCCCGCCGGGGATGACTGGACCAGTTCGTCAGATCACGGGCGATTCCACGAAGCCGGGATTCCCTTCATCTATTTCGGTGTCGAGGACCACGCCGGCTACCACCACCCGACGGATACATTCGACAATGTCACACTCGACTTCTACGTCGATGCGGTGGAGACGATCGTGGAATTCATCCGCGTTGTGGATCGGGAGGGCGAGCTGAATTGAGGGACCGGCCGGGTACCCCGGTTGGGGATGAAGGGATCGTTGTCAGATGTCCAAATTCTTTACATAGCGGGCGTTCTTCTCGATGAATTCACGGCGGGGCTCCACGTCGTCCCCCATCAGCCGCGAAAAGATGGAATCTGCTTCGGCGGCGCTCTCCATCGTGACTTGAAAGATAGTGCGCGATCCCGGATCCATGGTGGTGTTCCACAGCTGCGTGGGATTCATCTCACCCAGACCCTTGTAGCGTTGAATGTTCACGCCTCGGGTCTCATCACCTTTCCCGTTGGTAATACGGGTTACGATCTCCAGCCGCTGATCCTCTGAATACGCGTAGTGCTCCTGCTTCCCCTTCGCAACCCGATAGAGAGGCGGTTGAGCAATGTAGATGTAGCCGGAGTCAATGAGCTCACGCATCTGTCTGAAGAAGAAGGTGAGTAAGAGCGTCCGAATGTGGGCACCGTCCACATCGGCATCGGTCATGATAATGATCTTATGGTACCGAGCCCGGTCCAGATCGAAGTCATCTCTGATGCCGGCTCCGATCGCCGTGATCATCGCGCGAATCTCTTCGTTCGAGAGCACCCTGTCGATTCGGGCCCGCTCGACGTTCAGAATCTTTCCCTTGATCGGCAGAATCGCTTGGAAGGATCGGTCTCTTCCCTGCTTGGCTGAGCCGCCGGCCGAGTCGCCCTCGACGATGAAAATCTCAGTCATCGAGGGATCATTCAGTGAGCAGTCAGCCAACTTCCCAGGGAGGACGCCGCCCTCGAGTGCATTCTTCTTCCGCGCCAACTCCCGCGCGTTACGCGCTGCTTCTCGGGCGCGAGCAGCCTGGAGAGACTTCTCAATGATCGACTTCGCGCCTTTTGGATTCTCTTCGAGCCAGATCGCCAGGTTCTCGTTCACGGCGGTCTCGACCGCACCCCGCACTTCCGAGTTCCCCAACTTGGTCTTCGTCTGACCCTCGAACTGCGGCTCCATCACGCGCACCGAGAGGACGCAGGTAAGACCCTCGCGCACGTCATCGCCGGAGAGCGACTCATCCGCCTTCTTCAGCAGATTATTCTTTTTTGCGTAGTCATTGATCGTACGTGTGAGGGCGGCTTTGAGCCCGGTCACGTGCGTGCCACCTTCGTGGGTATTGATGTTGTTTACGAAGGTGTGCGTATTCTCGGAGAAACCTGTGTCGTACTGCAGAGCCAGCTCGATCTCAGCTTCCGGCTTCTCTGTCTCGAAGTAGAGGACCTTTTCATGGACGGGAGTACGGCTTCCCCTCAGATACTCGACGTACTCCGCGAGCCCCCCCTGATACTGAAACAGCTCTTCACGGGAGTCTCCGGGTCGCTCGTCTCGAATAGCAATCACGAGACCGCGATTCAAGAAGGCGAGCTCTCTCAATCGCGAGGATAGCGTTTCGAAATTATAAACGAGTTCGGTAAAGATCTCAGTGTCGGGCTTGAAGGTGACCAGCGTGCCGCTCCCCTCTTCTGAACCGACTCTCTCGAGTTCCGTCTGCTTGTCTCCCCGGGTGAAGGACTGTCGCCAGCGTGCGCCGTCACGCCAAACCTCGACGTCTAGCTTTTCGGAAAGAGCGTTCACGACACTCACACCCACTCCATGGAGTCCGCCGGACACCTTGTAACTGTCCTTGTCGAACTTCCCTCCCGCATGGAGTGTCGTCATCGCTAGCTCCACTCCTGACACCTTCTCGGTCGGGTGAAGATCGACTGGAATCCCTCGACCGTCGTCTTCGACTGTCACCGAATTGTCTGCATGGATGGCGACGTCGACCCTCGTGCAATAGCCAGCCATCGCCTCGTCGATCGAGTTGTCGACAACCTCGTACACGAGGTGATGTAGCCCTCGCCCAGAGGTCGATCCGATATACATTCCGGGCCGCTTCCGGACAGCCTCTAGCCCTTTTAGGACTTGGATTTTTCCAGAAGTATAGTCGGAATCGGGAACTTCGGGGGGCTTGTTAGCCATCAAGGCGCCGGGTTATCGGGGAAATCACTCAACAGATCATGTGGCGAAGACATTGAAATTTAGCGATTTTGCCACCGTTCCGGTATTCCCCAAGGCGTTCCGTCGACGTGTTCTATGCCTCTGTTTCTTGAGCTTCCGGTGCAGCCAGATGCTTCACGTTTCAGCTGGCATCTCGCGGATCCGTCGCCCCCTCGGAGAGTGTAAACACGATCCGCTCGACCCTCCCTTCTCTCTGACCCGCATTTAGCCGGCGCAAGATATCGTGGCGCATCAGGTTGAGCTCGGTCAGCCACGCACTTGATGCCACTCGCACGAATAGGACCCCCTTCGACACCGCCGTCGCCTGAGCCACCGCCGCGATGCGTTCACCCACGACAGGGTCCCACCGTACAAGCGCTTCTTGTCTGGCAACGTCCTTGGCCAACCCCCACTTCTTGAAGAGGCGTGGCAGCAGTTCCCCGATGAGATGCGGCTTTCCCTGGGTAGGATCGGCTTTGCCGGAATCGGGGGGCCCGTCTGGGGTCGCTTTCAACCTTCGATCTCCCCCCCATCTATCCTCCATCGAGTAAGCGAATCGTCCCTGAATTTCACATCCGCCTCCTTCGGGGCCGTGAGGATCACTTGCCCGGGAACCAACCGGTCGAGCAACCCGAGCAACCGATCGGACCTCTCCTCGTCTAACTCGGCAAACACGTCATCCAATAGGAGGATCGGTGCGCGTCCTCTCTGAATTCGCGCGGTCTGCGCTTCAAGCAGCCGGAGGGCCAGGGCAGCCGTCCTCCGCTCCCCGCCCGAACCGTATTCTCGCAGATCACGCCTCCGCTCCGGTCCGGCCGCCGAGAAAGTCAGATCGTCGCGATGCGGACCAATCATTGTCATTCGTCGTCTACTATCTTGACGTTGCGAAGACAAGAGGGCCACTCGATACGCGTTTGCAGTTTCGCTGGGCTCTTCCATCGCCTCTGCACCGGCAACGCTCGGCTCGTAACGCATGTGAGCCGGCTCCTCCGCTGCCACTTCGCCGTAGAATTCGCCGAAGGCAGCGGAGAACTGGCGGACCCACCGCCCCCTCAGCCAACTGACGTCTGCTCCGGCGCGAACCAATGTGGAGTCCCACGCGGAGACCAGTGCGGAGCCTTCGCCATCCCGTAGGGCGGCGTTCCGCTGGGAGAGAGCACTTCGAAAGGTCTGAAGCGCTGTCAGATAACCAGGTTCGTTCAGGGAGAGTACAACATCGAGGAAGCGCCGCCGCTCGCCGGGGCCATCCCTGACCAATCTGATGTCATCAGGGGTGCACAGAATCGACGCAAGGGTACCGATGGCCTTCCCGAGCCGGGGCATCTCGTCTCCGTCAACCGTAACCCTCTTGGTCCGGGGATTCGGTCGAAAGGCGGCGGTAACCGCTCGGTGGCCTCCCTGCTCCTCGGAGAGCTCCGCCGACAATCTGAAGTGTTCGCGATCGAAGCCGATCAGGTCCTCGTCGCGCGCACGCCGGAAGGATCTGAAGGTCTCGAGGTAGTGAATGGCCTCGAGAAAATTGGTCTTCCCTTGCGCATTCCGACCGATCAGCGCAATCCCATTCGCGGGAAGGCTCAGCCGGGCGTCTCGGAGGTTACGGAACCCGTCTAGACCGAGGCTCGTCAGCCGCATCGACCACGAGCTGTGCCAGGTGGGCATGGCGAGGGCCGGGGGTCCCCTGTACCTTCCTGTTCCCAGACCATGCGGGACGGTCTGTAGAGAGTCCGCGTACCGGGAAACCGTGACCTGAGCGCAAGCCTGAAGGAGTGAATCAAACCCATGGCCCGTTCTCTAAACAAGGTGATGCTGATCGGAAACCTGGGCGCCGATCCTGATGTCCGAATGACGCCCTCGGGTACTAAGGTCGTGAAGTTGTCATTGGCGACGAATCGCAAGTTCCAGGACCGCGGGGGACAACAACAGGAGCGGACGGAGTGGCACCGCGTCACTTTCTTCGGCAAGCTGGCTGACATCGTTGAGCAGTATGTATCGAAGGGCGACCGGCTCTACGTCGAGGGTCGTATCGAGTATTCCCAGACTCAGGATGAGCAAGGCGGGGTGAAGTATTGGACCGATATCGTCGCCCAAGAGCTGGTGATGCTCGGGGCCGGTTCAGGCGGCCCGATGACGGGGGGAAGTGCGGGAGGGTCGGCCGCGGCCGGCGTATCCCATGCCGAAACCCCCCAGTCACAACCGGACCTTAGCCAACCGGACGACGACCTGCCCTTCTGATCGCCAGGGACGGCCTTAGGCTACTCCGTGATCCGAAGTCTTCAGATCTGCCTCCCAGAGGCCAATCATCTCTTGCTCGTATTTCTCGGGGTCCTTTTTGTACTCACTCGCCCAAGCCGGATAGTCAGGCAGGGACAACTGTCGGTTGATCCTCTCGGTCGCCAACCGCACGATCGTGCTAAAAGACGGCATCTCGTCGTCGGTCCCCGATTCCCGGGCGACGTCCTGCGCTAACACATACACGTCGTCTGCGGTCAAGCGAAGGAGTACCTCTGCGACTCGAGCGGAGCAGTAGTCGAGGTACTTCGCCCGCAGCACCCTATCGGACGGTTCACCGCCCGCCTTCCTTCTTGACGCCCCTTTCCCCAAATCGGTCAACGCCGCCTCCCGAGTGCGGTCGCAAAGCCGAGGGCGCGAGTTCGTCTGCGCCAAGCCTGGTTCTACCCGTCTTAGGAACAAACGGGTCCGGGAGCCCAGAGGGAGGCGCAGGTCCTAGAGGACGGTAGGGTTCCCGTCAGTCGCCGACCCGCGGTTCTCGCCCGTCGTATCGCGAAGATGCCTGTAGATCGAGCGCCTTGTCAGCCCATAGAGAACGATCCGACTCAGGAACTCTGGATCGCTCTGCTGGACCTCTTCGGCCTGCTCTGCAACGTCTCGAGGAAGGCGGACTTTCAGCTGGATTGAGCGGGTATCCCACATTCGCGTCTTCGGCACCTGGGGTTGGAGGGTACAAGCGGATCCATCAAGAAGCGAAGCGACGAACTCGCACAGCGCGTGATCGCGTGCTCGGTGCGACCCTCAGGACCAAAGCCACGCAGCATGATACTCGGCGTTTTTTGGTAGCGCAAGGGTGATTTCTTATTTTTTTCTCGGAAAAGGCGAACTTGTAACTAGTTGCTACTAAATCACTTACGAAATAGTGGTTTCGCAACTTCACCTGTTCCGCGGGGATTCAAGCGCTTCTGTTTTTTTCAATTTTTTCGGAGAATAGCGAGAGTTCGCACCGACTTCGAGACACAACTTTTCTGAAAAAGAACGCCGGTCGGATGCGAGTTTTTTCGAAAAAACCTCAGGCTCGTCTAATGGACCCCGGTCGCCCCCGAAGGAGGTCTTTCGAAGGGAACCACGGTCTCCATCCTAGGCACGTCGAGGCGATCCTTCAGGCTCCTCAGCGAGTCCCTCTCCCCCAGGGTGCGTGTCAGATCTCGGAGCGACCGATATCGGTCTGGCTCGAACCTCGCGAGAAGGTGCACGAATCCGCTTCTCAAGCGCTCGAGGAGCCGCCTCGTCTCTACGAGACTGCGCGGAACCGGAAGTGGTAGGTGGTACGCCTGAGCACTCACGGGATCCTGAAGGGAACCTCGCAGCAGCTTCCTCCCCCCAAACGCGTCCATAAGAGCGGATTCGAGCTCGCGATTAGGAAGCGACCCACCTGGCTACGACCCCGAGGCCTATGTCTGGTAGCCGGCCACCGGGAAGGACATGATCGCCGGCATCGCGATACGGTAAGACAGCCCTGGTCAAGGAAACCTGAAAAGTACTGGTCAGTGAAGCGTCCGCCTCCAGCCCGGCGCCGGCACTCAGGTTCAGATCCATGAACGCACGTCCTTGTAATCCCAGAGTAGATCGAGTCCCGACGAGACCGGCCTCAGCCACCGAACCGCGTATGCCGTAGCCTTTCGCGCTGCACCTCTCGCCGCCGACCTCGGGTCCAAACGGGGATCCAGCATAACCCTCCGCGTCTAAGAACGCTACCGAGATTGCGGGGTGTCGAACGGTCGGTGCGCACCGATCCTTGCTCGGCTTCTGAGCGGAGAACATCTTCCATTCGGTGGCTTCTCTGCCCCAGTTCTTTTTTCCTACGAGCAGCTTTCGAAACTGGCCGGAAACCGGTGGGGAGGACGTGTGTCGCTCGACTCCCTACGACGACATTCCGTGGGGTTCCTCCAAAGCGAGGATCAGAGTTGGGCCTGCTTCCTCGTCACGTATCGGGAGCGAGGAGGTCGCTGGAGAGGGTACTTTTCGTTCCGGCCCCAAGAAGGCGGGACGGACCAAGACGAGATTCGCACCGCGGACATATTCGTAGAAGACTCTGAGCGTCAGATACACGGAAAGGCGCGGGGGCTGGGGAGACCGCTTCTCTCCGGCTTGCTCGCTTCCGCTCTGCAGACCCGGGCCGGTGCGGACGCGGATCCGCCGCACCTTCGGAAGTGGTTCAGGAGCATCCTAAAGACGAACTCTAGAGAACTTGCGGGGACGTGGGAGGACGATGGGGGTGCTGCCGAGCATCGGAGTATTCGTGAGCTCCGTTCTATCTATGCCTCCTATAGGCTCGATCAAGTGGCCCACTTCATCACCTTGGTTGGCAAGGAGGAATTCCACAGTTCGGTCGAGAGGATACTCGAAGGGGAAAGCTTCGACTTCGGGGCCAAGGACCGGCTCCAATTCGCCATGATGGTCGTGGAATTCATTGAATCGCGGCTCCCCCTCCCACCCTTCGAGGTGTGGGTTGAGGACTATCTCGCTCACCCGGAGGAGTACCGCCTCTATACACATACGCTGCACCGGGAAGGGCGCCTGCCCTAGAAGCAAGGTCCATTGTTTGCCGCAGCGCGTCAGTGTAGGTTAGCGGTCCCGGAATTTGGCGGGCTCAGCCAAGGAGTATGATACCGTTGGAAGTGATCGTCCAAGAGGGAGAAAACCTCGAAAGGGCTCTCCGTAAGTTCAAGCGAAAGGTTCAGCGCTCGGGGCTTTACTCGGAACTGCGCAAGCGCCGGTTCTATGAAAAGCCAAGCGCGCAGAGGAAGCGGAAGAGGGAGGCGGCGATCCGGCGGGAAAGACGTAGACAGCGGCGAGACGGAAGGCCCCGAACCTGAGGCTAACTCGCCCTCGTCTTGAATCATCGATGTTGTCCCCTCGGCTGCCGCCGGGGGGCTGTTTTTTTTCCTCCTGTTAGAGCTCGGTCGCCACTGGCTCTTCCCCTGAGTAATCATAGAAGCCCCTCCCTGCCTTGCGTCCATAGCGACCCATCACCACCAATCGCTTAAGCAAGGGCGGGGGCGCGTATCGCTCCTCCCGATACTCCGCATACATGATCTCGGCGGCCCGGTGAACCGTATCGTTCCCCACGAAATCGCATAGCCTGAGTGGCCCCATCGGATGCCCGCACCCTAGCACCATCGCTTTGTCGATCTCTTCTATAGAGGCAACGCCTATCTCTACCAATCGGATCGCGTCGAGAATGAAGGGCACGAGTAGACGATTCACGAGAAACCCCGAGCTGTCGCGAATCGTCACGCTCTCTTTTCCCAGGATACGGACGAAAGCGGTCACTTTGTCTAGGGTTTCGTCAGAGGTAGAGATCGTCCGCACGATCTCGACGAGGTCCATCGCTCGAACGGGATTGAAGAAGTGAAGACCGACCATACGGTCCGCCCGATCGACAGCCGCAGCCATCTCGGTGATCGTAAGGGAGGAGGTGTTCGACGCGAAAATCGTCTGGTCCCCGCAAAACCCATCGAGTGCGCGAAAGAGTTGATTCTTGATCTCCAGATCCTCGACAACGGCTTCGATGATGAGGTCGCGGTCGCCAAGCTCTTCGACTTCGGTGCTATATGAGATTCGTCCGAGGCTGAGAGCCCGAAGTTCAGGGCTGATTCCTCCTGTGTCGACGGCTCGATCGATCAAACGGTTGATCCGCGCATTGCCGGCGTCGAGAGCCGCCCGGTTTTGCTCGAGCACGCGGACGTCATACCCTGCGCATGAGACGACCTCGGCAATCCCGGCGCCCATCAGGCCGCACCCCAGGATCCCCACTCGCTCGGTGGTCATGGGTCCGGGAACGCCTGTACCACGACGGCTCCCCCCTGACCTCCCCCGATACACGCCGAGCCCACCCCGTAGCCACCGCCACGGTTCCTTAGTTCATGCAATAGGTGACCGGTGATCCTTGCGCCGGAGGCGCCAAGCGGATGGGTAAGGGAGATGGCTCCACCGTCAACGTTCGTTCGGTCCGGATCCAACCCCAGCTCCTTCTCCACGGCCAGGTACTGTGGCGCGAAGGCTTCGTTCACCTCGATCAGCGTCATATCGTCGAGAGTCAATTCGGCTCGGTCGAGAGCCGTGATGATCGCGGGGGCGGGGCCAATTCCCATGATCCGCGGGTCGACGCCCACATAGGCCCAAGAGACCACGCGACCGAGTGGAGCTAGAGCTTTAGCATCCGCCCACTGCCTAGAAGCAACGACGAATGAGGCGGAGCCGTCCCCGATTCCCGAGGCGCTGCCGGCCGTGACGAGCCCATCAGCGCTGAAATACGGGCGAAGACCCGCTAAAGACTCCAGCGTAGTGTCGTGGCGAATATGCTCGTCGTACGCGAAGTCCTCCTTCCCCCTTCGAGTCTGAACCGCAATCGGAACCACCTCCGCCGCGAAGCGACCCTCCTCCCACGCAGCAGCCGCCCGGCGATGACTACGAAAGGCGACCGCGTCCGATTCCTCCCTCTCAACCTTGTAGCGCTCCGCCAGCCCTTCGGCGGTCTGCGCCATCGTTAGTCCACAGTTCGTGTCGAGCAGGGACTCCCACAGGAGGTCCTCGAATCGAGCACTGGCGTCACCCAGTCGCAGCTCGCCCCATCGGGCTCCGCGCACGACGTGCGGTGCTCGGCTCATTGATTCCGTCCCTCCGCAAAGCACTGCCTCGGCGTGTCCGAATAGAATCTCTTGAGCGGCCTGGGTGACCGCCTGGAAGCCTGAGCCACAAAGCCGATTGACCGTCACGGCAGGTGTCGATTGAGGAACTCCGACCCTCAGACCCACGTGGCGCGCTAGATATATGGCGTCCGACGAAGTCTGGAGCGCGTTGCCGTAGATCACATGATCCAGGTCCGCAGCGTCGATGCCAGCCGCCTCGACGGCCGCTGACCCGGACAAGACCGCCAGATCGGTTGCCGAAAACCCCTTGAGAGAACCGCCGAAGCCTCCGAACGCCGTGCGTTTGGCCGATAGGAATACCACCTCTCTGCCGGGGGAGCCTTGGTCTCGGGACATCTTGTGTACCTCCCTGCCGTCTTGGGTTAGGGCCCCGATACCCGGATCGCTCCCGCCACCGATGGTCCATGTCCATCTACACTGAATGGGTACGGCCCGACCGGGGCACCGTCGAACGACAGTACGAGCCGAGACCCCTGCTCCACGAGGGGTGGCGGCCTATCCTGGGCAGTGTCTCTCAAGAACGCGAGTGCGGACGCACTGAGCTGGCTTTCGTCGAAACGCAACAGGTGGACGCGGTGATCCAGGACTACGAACTGGACGATCTCTCCAACACGGATCTCGGTCTCTCGTGGGAGCACCCGAGTCTCGTCACCCCGACCGCTCAGATCGATGCGATGGATCGTCACCTCGTTGGGAATCCCCAGCTCCGCCCTGAGCTCAGGGTCCGACGGAGGGGGTGGCTCCTGAAACGCGCAGGACGGCGAAAGGCTGGTGACGAGACAGAGCGTGATCCATGCGGTCGAAGGGCTGAGGGCCGCCCTCATACCGGCGAGCGGCTCACTCCTGACTCGACGCGCCGCAAGCGAGGCAAAACCTCCACTCCCGGTCCAAAATCTCCCCGCAGCTTCGGCAGGCCTTTTGCAGTGTATTGGTTCCGCAGTGAGGGCAGTACTTGAGTGTATCACGGGCTGGGAGCCCCTCCCCACAGTCAGGGCAGGTCGTCGGCCGCGAGGAAGATGTGGATTCACGGTTAAGGGGCTCGGCTTCGGCCGCCGGTGCGCCATTCTCAGCGGGTTGGTCTCGCCGGACAACGTCCGGCGATGTGGCCTGAGCTTCGAGCGGAGCTGGTCTCGCGGCTTCGGGATCGTGCTTCGCGTTGACATCGGGTATGTCCAAGTCACCGGGCAGTTCGTTCGGATTCAGCCGAACTTCGGCTGCCGCGAATTCACGATATATGCCAGTGTTCGGGTTCGAACTCTCGATCTCTTCTCCGATCCGTTTTCGAGCAACGTCCGATTCGAGGATCAAGAACTCGCCCTCACCGGCCAGCAGCCGAAGAAGCGTGTCTTCGTAATCTCCGTTCATTGCCACGCCGAGCCGATCGCGGTGCGATCTGTAAGGAACCAGAGATTGATAGATATCGGCGACGGTGAAGGGGTCCGTAAGATACGCGGGGGCTCCCTGATGAATCGACTCGACCAGGACCTGGTGAAACCGCTCTACCAGGGCCTCAGGGGCTCCCGCTCGTGTGCGTGCCTTGGTCACGTTGGGTCGTCACCCTCTGAACCGTCGAGGGGCTCCGTTAGTCGAAGCAGTCCGAACTTAGCTGCACTCCGTAGGAAAGCTTCTGGATCCGTGAAAGGAACCTCTACACCATACTGCTCATGCCATCGCTCAGCCATTCTGCGCATGAACGTCCCCAGCGGCTCGTGGCTGAATCCCACGAGGTCCCGAAACTGCCGGACAGCGTCGTGCCAGGTTCCTCGAATGACCTGTCCGGCCGACAGACGCACCTGGACGATGGCAACCTCAGGGTCGGACCCGTCGGCAATCCCGAACAGCTCGAGTTGATTCTCATCTCGCAGGTTCCACGGATCGGAGCCCGACACTCGCATCTCCACCTCGGCGAGCAATTGCTCGACCGGATCCGCCTCCAGAGCTTCGAGTTGATCTAGGCGCTCTCGCCACGGAGCTAGCGCGGGGTCACCTTCGACAAACCCAGCCAGCGAAGACTTGAGTTCCAGGACCCGCCACACAGCGAGCCCGTCCCAGTGCTCCGTTGGGGGAACGCGCTCGAATTCCCTCAGTGACCCCTCCCAGTCTCCTCGATCGTAGAGAAGCTGACCCATGTAGGTACGGGCTTCGTGGAGGTCTGGATCAATCCGCAGCGCCCGTCTCAGGTACCGACAGGCCTCGACCTCGTCACCGGCTCGATGAACGCAGTATCCGATCGCCGCCACTGCGTCCGCCGAATCGGGGCGCTCAGTCGCCAGCCGAGTAAACACTTCCTTCGCCTGAGGCAGAAGGTTCTCTCGGTATAGAGCGCGCCCCATCGTGAGCATGAGCTCCACATCGTCCGCGTACCCCAACGCCTCGACTCTTCGGAAGAGCCCGACCCCATCTTCTATACGGCCCAGCCGAAGAAGCACCTCTCCCATCCCCACCATCGAATCCTCGTGCGCCGGATCCAGGACCAATGCCCGCTCAAACGCGAGGCGAGCCCACGCGAACTCCTCTCTGGCCAGCCGGGCGTGGCCGAGGCCTGCGTACAGCTCCACGGCGTTGGGATAGAGAGCGAGGCCCTCTTTCAACGTCTCGAGGGCCCCGTCGTAGTCACCTTCGTTGTATAGACTGTGAGCTCGCTCGTCATACTCTTCCGAGCTCCAGAATCGGTCGGACATGCCCTAGCTCTCCTGAGGGTAAGTCGCGGTAGAAAGCCGAATCTTCCGGCGCATCTGGGGACA
Organism: Longimicrobiales bacterium; assembly: GCA_965215925.1. Lineage (GTDB taxonomy): Bacteria > Gemmatimonadota > Gemmatimonadetes > Longimicrobiales > Gaopeijiaceae > JAAXGI01. The sequence continues at coordinate 2,243,078 of CBDCEQ010000003.1, forward strand.
CCGGGAACAGCCTTGCCCGAATGTAAATGGGAGACGCCTCGCTGACCACCCTGTTGCCGGCGTCGGTCGGAAGGCCCCAGGCGCCAAGCTGAGCGGACCCGTCCGGCACGTCAAACTTCGACTAAACGGCCGAGCTGTCCTCCGCAGCTGCGGTCACCGTCTCGCCCTCATCACTGTCGCTACCGCTGTCGTTGTCACTCGCCTCGTTGCCATTTTGAATGGCTGGCCTGCAGAACGTCAGTCCTAACGTACGTAGCTCACGGAGATCTGTGTCCGCCAAATCAGGGTAACGCTCCCCAAGGTAGTCCATCGTTTCGTCCAACCAATGCTCCTGATCCTCGTGCGCTGCCTGAAGGACGCCACAACGGTTGATGTGGCTGAAGAGTTCGTCGCGAGCGCGGTCCTTCAGTTGATTCCTATCGGACATGACACCTCCGTCTTATGGTAACGACCAGGACCGACGGAGCTCGCCTGAGGAGCGTCTTCGCTGATGAGGAGTTTTCCCACCTCGCTCCCTGACCCGACGGTACGGAGACTCACCTTTGATCGGACGATCACGGTGAGAAAAATGAACGGCGCACGAAAGTAACCGATGAGATACGCATGACGCAAACAGTTCGCGTGGCCCTGTGATCGCCCGTATAGGAGCCTCCACAGGGACGATCACCGCGGTCGAGGTCGAGGTATTCCGCCACCTGTTCACAGCCCTTGCCGAAGAGATGGGAGCGGCTCTCCGCAGGGCCGCCTTCTCGCCGAATATCAAGGAGCGAAGAGACTACTCGTGCGCCCTTTTTTCTCCCTCGGGACACCCGGTTGCCCAGGGGGACCACATGCCCGTCCACCTCGGTGCCATGCCCATGAGCGTATCGGCGGCATTGCGAGCGCTTGGGCCGCTCGAGCCAGGTGACGTCGCGATACTCAACGATCCCTATGAAGGGGGCACCCACCTTCCAGATATCACCGTCCTCGCTCCGGTATTCGATCCTGAAGCTGACGAGCTCCTTGGATACGTATCGGCGAGGGCGCATCACTCCGATGTCGGCGGAATGAGTCCGGGTTCGATGCCGATCTCGCGCGAGATCTTTCAGGAGGGGCTTCGTGTTCCTCCGGTCCTACTTCACCGGAATGGAAGCAGGGTCGAAGAGGTTTGGAGGCTGCTGTTGGCCAATGTGCGGACTCCCGATGAACGAGAGGGTGACCTGGATGCGCAGCTCGGTGCCCTATACACCGGCTCCAACAGACTCATCGAGCTCTCGGAACGCGTGGGCGCATCTCGGCTACTGGACGCCCAACGGCGGTTGCTCGACTACGGAGATCTTCTTCTCCGAGAGGGCATTCGACAGATCCCCGACGGCACGTGGAAGGCGGAGGACGCGCTCGAGAGCGATGGTATCGATCTCGGACCCATCCCTATTCGAGTGATGGTAACCGTCGCCGGCGATACCGTGCGAATCGACTTTGCGGATACCGCTCCGCAGGTGGCTGGGCCAGTCAATGCCGTTGCGGCAGTGACGGTATCGGCGTGCCGCTACGTGGTTCGGTGTGTGATCGAGGAACTGCTGGCTGTTTCACTACCGGGCGGAGGGGGAGCAATGGACGCGCTCGAAGTGCGACTTCCTCGGAGGAGCATCGTGAACGCCGAGCCCCCGGCAGCGGTCGCCGCCGGTAACGTGGAGACCAGCCAACGGATCACCGACGTTCTGCTTGGTGCGTTCGCGCAGGCTCTTCCGGACCGCATTCCCGCAATGTCTCAAGGCACGATGAATAACACGGCGATCGGTGGCATCGATTCGCGAAATTCTCGGCCCTTTAGCTACTACGAGACGATGGGGGGGGGGATGGGCGGGGGGCCGGATGCTCCCGGCCTCTCAGGTGTTCACACCCATATGTCCAACACGTTGAATACACCGATCGAGGCTTTGGAGCATGCATACCCCTTCCGGGTTCTTCAGTACTCAATCCGCAATGGGTCAGGGGGAGCTGGACGACACCCGGGAGGCGAAGGGCTGCGCCGTGACCTCGAGCTGCTATGCCCCGCGCAGGTGACGCTCTTAAGTGAACGAAGACAGTCGGGGCCGGCCGGCTTAGCGGGGGGGGAGGCAGGGACTCCCGGAAGAAACGAGCTCTATCAGGCGGGACGAAAGAGGACTCTGCCATCAAAGACCACGTTCCTCGCGGAGGCCGGAGCGATCGTGAGCATCCGATCACCTGGGGGGGGCGGTTGGGGCCACTCAGTCTGAACGTTTATCTGCAACCGGTCCGCACGACCTGACGTCGCCATGCATATTCAGCTGTCTCTATTGTGTGAGGAAGCGACGATTCGTCCCGACGGAAAGATGGACGTTCAGGGGGTATTCCACGATCTCGCGGCCCCCGGTTTCCCGGCGAAACAGGAAAGGATGGTCCTAGTCACGACGATCGAATGGGATCGGAACGACGAGGGAAGAAATAAGTTCCGAGTGGATTTGGTGACCCCCGACGGACGAACAGGACTCACGGTGGACGGTCACACGGACGTCGAGCAGCAGGGGCCCGACCGGCCTCCCCCTAGGACCCGCCTGATCCTTCCCTTAGAAGGGGTGATTTTCCCCAAGCCTGGCACATACGCCTTTCAAATCAGAGTCAAGGGTAAGAAGCTTCGGGGGCCTTCACTGTTCCTGATACAGAGTGCCGGGTTGGAGGCGGAAGGATTGTCGAAACCTCTGCCTCCGTCCGAGATTGCGGAAGATCCTTGAATGACCCGGGTCTCAGGAAGGTCCTTGAACCGACGGCCAGTTCGTCCGGCGAAGGGGCAACAGACCGCGAAGGCTAGGAACGGCGCGGAACCGAGACGGTCGCTCGCGTTGGACCGGGTTGGCCGAAAACGGCGCTTCCTCGATCCGCCGGGCGTGGGGCGCAGCTCCCGAAAGCAGCTCGAGATTCGCACCCCAACCTTTGGAGGAAACTAGACTCTGACCTTCCTTCAGAGTGCGGAACGCTTTCTTGAGCACGATCACGCGATAGGCCCTGAAGCCGGAGAGCGGATCCGCCACCGGAGCCTGCCTGAAGGCTGCCCCTAGAACGAAGGGGGCCAACCGTCTCGAGAGTCTGAGCGACGTAGCCGCGCGGCGGCCGTGAGACGACCGGATTCCTGCCACCAAGTCGGCCCCGCCTTCTATCGTCTTCACCATTGCGACAAGATCGCGGGGGTCCTCGGTGAAATCGCCTTGAAGGCAGACGGCCACGTCGCGCTTCGGATAGGGGCTTCGGGCGACGACGGCCCGGAGGAGCCGCTCCACGGCCGGTCCATATCCAAGCGGCTTCGGGGAGTGAATCACGTGAAGGGGGAGGACGCCTTTGTATCTAGCCAGGACCCTTTCTGTCTCGTCCGTTGAGGCGTCATCGAGAACCACAACCTCGTACGGCCGCCCGAACTCTGCCATCACCTTTCGGATCTTCCAGAGGAGAACGCCTAGCGTCCGTCCCTCGTTTCGCACAGGAACGCTGATATAGATCAATGTGGCCCTTCCTGGGGGGACGGGGCCGGAGTCGGTTCTTCGCGAACTGCGTGTGCTACCTGAGTCGGAGGATCGGGTTCCCGGACCGCAGGCCGAGTTTTCCATCGCCGGTGAAACCAGAAGTACTGCTCAGGATTCTCGCGGACCGTCTGTTCTACGCTTGACATGTAGGCGCGTGTTAACCGACGCACGTTCTCCTCGAGCTCGTCGGCTCGTTCGAAGGTAATGAGGGAGAATCTGATCCTATATCGAGCCCTGGATCCCTGTAGGCGCCTAGGATCCATGAACACAACGGGTGCGCCAGTCCGGATCGCGAGGACCCCGGGGCCTCGGGCGGTCGACGCTGGGAACTGAAAAAAATCTACAAACACGCCATCTCGGGGGACGTTCTGGTCAGCTACCAAGGCGACAACCTTGGGAACGCGCAAGGCCCTCATCACTGCGCGGGCACCTTCGTCTCGGTATATGACCCCAAGCCCGAGCCTCGCTCGGGCTTGGGTCATATAGTCGTCGAAGAGGGGATTGGACTGTTTGCGCGCTACCGCGACGAGCGGCACCCCCTTCGAGGCGATGCTGGCACCGCCGATCTCCCAATTCCCGAAGTGTGCGACAAGAAGAATGACCCCCTTTCCGCGTTCGATTGACTCCTGCAGCAGTTCGAAACCTTCTACGTCGCACCGACCTCGGAGCTCCGCGGCGGACATCGCGTGAAAGAGAAGGAGCGAAACGGCCTCGCGACCAAAATTCCTGTAAGTGGCTGCGGCCACTCGCCGCCGCCAGCGTCGCGATCGATTCGGAAACGCCCGAGCAAGGTTTTCGTCGACCACTTTGCGCCGGATGCGCAACATCGATCCCGCGATCCACCCCAACCCAGTCCCGAGCCTGGCGGCGGCGGACTCAGGAATACGAAGCACAAGGGCTGAAAACGATCTCAGCAACAGGTACTCGATCCTGTGTGAGATGCGCCGACCGCTCACCTCACACTCGCGGGCTCGGCGCTCCGGACCTCGTCAGTCTCAAATTGCAAATCATGTAGGTAGCCGTACAGCCCGCGCTCCCCGAGTAGCTCCTCGTGCGTCCCACACTGTACGATTCGTCCCTCATCCACGACTAGAATCTGGTGCGCCCGCTGCACGGTCGAAAGCCGGTGAGCGATCACGAAGGTCGTCCTTCCGACGAGCAGCTGTTGCATTGCCTCCTGCACGAGCCGCTCGGACTCGGAGTCAAGCGCCGACGTTGCCTCGTCGAGTATGAGAATGGGAGGGTCCCTGAGAATCGCCCTGGCGATCGCGATACGCTGGCGCTGTCCTCCCGATAGTTGGGCACCTCTCTCTCCGACGAGCGTTTGATACGCGTCCGGTAGCTCAAGAATGAAATCATGGGCATGCGCAGCCATCGCCGCCCGCTCTATCTCTGCCAGCGGGAAGTCCTCGTCTAACCCGTAGGCGATATTCGCCAGTACGGTATCGTGAAAAAGGACGGTTTCCTGCGACACGACCCCGAGGGACTTCCTAAGAGAACGGATAGAAAAGTCGCGAAGATCGCTGCCATCCACGAGAATCCGGCCAGCGCTCGCTTCGTAAAAACGTCCCAGCAAGTCTACGAGCGTCGTCTTGCCCGCTCCGGAGGGTCCAACAAGCGCCGTAACGCTGCCCGCGCTCGCCAAGAACGAAATGTCCCGAAGCACCGGTTCCCCTCGACGGTATTCGAATGACACGTCCTCGAATACGATCTCCCGCTCCACACCTTGGAAAGGGCGAGCCTCCGATCGGTCACGGATCTCCACCGGTGCGTCGAGGAATTCGAAGGCACGCTCCGCTGCCACGATCCCCGGTTGGACAATGGCAGGGAGTTTCCCGAGGTACTTAACGGGCGCATACAGCTTCATCGATAGCGCCAGGAAACCCATGAAGTCTTCCGGCGAAAGTCCACCGCCACTGAATACCAGGCGGGTGCCATACCAAAGGATCACGACCGTCCCCAGGGCACCCACCATCTCTGTGACGGGATTCGCTAGGGCCCGGAGTCTCTCAGTTCTGACAAAGTTCTTGAAATAGGCCCAAGTTAGACGGTGAAATCGCCTTCTTTCATGGCGCTCGGCTGCTGAAGCCTTGACCAATCGAATGCCTGACAAGGTCTCTTGGAGGTGGCTGTTCACCTCTCCGGCGAGGTCCAACACTCGCCGATCTCCTCGCCTCACCCGGTTGAGGAGGGGACCCCAGATGGCGAACACGCCCGGAAGCACGACGACCGAGGCAAGGGTTAGCTGCCAAGAAATAAGTAACATCACGCCCATTACCATCACCAACTCGAATGCGGACGAGAGGATCTTGGCCAATTCTTTCGTTACCAGCGTTCGTAACTGCTCCACATCGTGGGTGAGCCGAGAGATGATCTGCCCTACGCGAGTCCTCCCGAAAAAGACCAGGTCAAGCTCGACGAGGTGATCGTAGACCTCGTCCCTCAGGTCCCTAGTGACCGACTGTTCAATCCACGCGACCATGTAGATTCGGGCAAAGTCGAACAGGTTCTTCAGGACGAATACGACAAGAAGAAAAATGATGATCCCTTGGATCGCTTCATCGCGCGGAGATGTGAGATCCACGAAGCGGCCCAACGTCCCGTCTAACAGACGATCGAGAAGCTCTCGATTGGCGGCGACCCCTTCTTCGGCGGTGGCACCGGGTTCCGCGAACAACGTTCGGAGGAACGGGATCAGTAGCGCCAGGGAGAACGCGTCCAGAGCAGCGAAGATGGACGTCGCAATGACTGCGAGCCCGAAGATTCCCAGGTAGGGCCGGAGGTACGACAGGATCCGCCGGTAAGGGCTCACCTCGCGCGGGGCCGCAGTGTAGCGACCGGGACGATCATTTCCTCAGGAGAGACGCCGCCGTGCAGGAAGGCACCGCGATAGCGATTCTGGTATTCACGGAGTTTCGTCGGATAAACGAGGAAGAAGTCCTCGAGCGCAAGCACGAAGTTGGTGCCCATCCGACTCGCAGGGAGCCGCAGGTCCTTCGCGTTGGATGTCGACAGGACAGCGGAGGCGTCCTCGGCGCGAAGCTCCTGCCCGAACTTGTACCTCAGATTGGAGGTCGCGTCCCGACGCGCAAAAACGGTCGCGGGTCTGTTACAGTGGATCGAGCCGTGATCTGTGGTGAGCACGACTTTCAAACCCCTCCCGGCTGCCTCCTTCAGCAGTTGATACAGCATCGAACGTTCGAACCAGGAGCGGGTGAGATCCCTGAGTGAAATCTCGTCCCGTGCCATCTCCATAAAAACGGGCGACTCACTACGCGAATGAATGAGCAGGTCCATGAAATTGAAGACGAGGGCGATGACGGCTCCCCGTTTCTGGATCGCAGAATTCACCTTCGCCCGGACTCGCCCACCTTCCTTCTCGGAAAAAACTTTCTCGTAGTGTACCGGAACGGGTGCCCCCGTAAGACGGCGAAGTTGGTCTCCGAGGAGCTTGTCCTCGAAGTCATTCATGCTCCCCTCCTTCTCGATCCCGCCCCACCAGTTCGGCCGCTCGGCTGCAATCTGATCCGGGAATTGGCCAGAGAAAATCGCGTTCCTCGCGTAAGGGGTCGCCGTTGGTAGGATCGCGTAGTGAAGGGCCTCCTCCACCTCGAAGAAAGGGGTAAGCAGCGGCACCATGACGCGCCATTGGTCCAATCGCATGCAGTCCAGGACCAAGAGGAAGACCGGCTCCTCCCCAAGCAAAGGAACCAGGAAGCGCTCAACCACGTCTGTCGAGAGCAGCGGAGGCTCCTCACGACCGTTCATCCACTCGGGATACACCGCGCTGACCCAAACCCCGAAGTCCTTCCTCAATTCTTCCAGGAGCGAGTTGACAGTGTCCAGAAGCCCAGGCTCACCTGCGGTCTCCAGTCGAACGTGCCAATCAACGAGCTCCTGGAAGAGCTCGGCGAAATCGGAAGCGGAGTTGGCTTCCTCGCGAAGACGGCCGAGCGTGCGGAATCTCCCCGCGAAGTCCTGAGCGACCTGCTGCTGTCGGATCGAAGAGCCCTCCAGGATTCGAGTCACCACCGACAGGACCTGGCGCGGGCTCGCGGGTTTGACCAGATAATCGGCAACGCGTCGGCCGATCGCTTCGGTCATGGTCCGATCCTCTTCGGACTTGCTGATCATCACGACGCGCGCGTGAGGTTCCTCCCGCCGAAGGATCTCCAGGACTTCGAGGCCCCGCCGGCCAGGCATCTGTTCGTCGAGCAACACCAGGTCGTAGGGCTCTTCACGCAACAGAGCGAGCGCATCATCACCGTTCGAAATGGCGTCGACGTGGTAGCCGCGGTGCTGTAGGAAGAGGCAATGTGGGCGAAGCAACTCGATCTCGTCGTCCACCCAAAGGATTCGCTTGGCTCCCCGAACGCTGGTCATGGGCTGGAAAGTAGCGCGCTGTAGCCGGCCACGCGTCTACTCCATGCTGATCGTATAAGGGAACCACGCAGCAACCGGCACGCCGTTTTGTCTCGCCGGCTCGAAGACCCACTGCGCTGCGTCCCCAAGCAATTGCTCATTGAATCCGCGATCTGGTGTCGGGGGTTGAATTCGGGTGGAATCCGCAACAACCCGCCCCTGTTGATCGACGAACACCCAGACTTCGATCTCACTTCCCCGCAGATCCTCCTTCGTCGGAGGTATGACAATCCCGCGGGGCGAGGGTGGAATGAGGCGGGAGCGGCCCTCACGAGAGGTGCCAGCGTCGCCGGCCCCCGTGGCTCCAGGGATCCCGGCGTCAGGCGTATCTCCGGCGTCTCGTCCAACGGTGGACCCTACGCCGGAGTCCAACAGATTGGGAAGGTCGACAGCTAACTCCGGGAGCGGCACTACCGTGTTCAGATCGGGCACTGCTAACTCCACATCGAACACCGGCAAGGCCGGGCGTGTGATCGGCGTCGGAGGAGCGGAAGAGAGAGCCATCAGTGCCACGCTTCCATCCGCGGCCCGATAGTCCGCGCGATCCGGTCCTGCGGCTGCCGAGGCGGGAAGCAGTATCGAGCCGCGAGGTCCAAGGAGGAAGATCAACGCGTGTAGAGCCACCGACACAACGAAGCCGGCGCGCCAGACCCGACGCTCTCCAGCTCTGCGCTGCTTGACGTTCTCGTGACGGTTGGTTTCCGCCCGGTCGTTCCGAAGAATCATTCCCAGCCGCTCTTGATGGCCCGTGAGCAAGCCCTGGTTCCGCAGCCAAAACCGCAAAGGCCGCCGCGAAGGTTCCTTCGACCTTGTACGACTTGGTGGGGCTGGAGATCCCTCTGCCGCCAAAATCAGAGGCTTGACCGCTTTGCCTACGACGGTCGAATCGGCCAGACTGGTACGAATCTTTGGCTTGTGTGACCTTATCCGGGCGAGCAAGCCGGACGACCGTTATCTCCTTTTGAGGTTCCCCCGGGTTTGACCCAGCGCGGCGCGTCCCCTGCCTCAGAGAAAGCGGCCGATCCGCTCCCCGGCTCTCGCGTGCGCGCTTATTACGAGCTGACGAAACCGGGCATCGCCGTCTTTGCGATGATGACTGCGGGTGTGGCGTTCTACGTGTCCGCGGGAGGGCGGGCCGATCCCCTCCAGGTGTTCCACACTCTCTTGGGCACCGTGCTCGCTACGGCTGGAGCCCTTGCACTCAACCAGTACCTCGAGCGAGATCTCGACGCGTTGATGGAGCGAACCCGAACACGGCCGATTCCCTCGGGCCGGCTGAGGCCGAGGGACGCGCTCCTTTTTGGGCTGTTGTTAGTGCTCGGTGGCGTCGTACACCTGTGGGCAACGGTAGGACTACTACCGGCAGCCCTTACAGTCGGGGCGGCGGCGGCGTACAACCTTGTCTACACACCGCTAAAATCGCGATCTCATACCGCCACCTTCGCCGGAGCTGTTCCTGGCGCGATGCCGGCTATGATCGGATGGAGTGCCGCGTCAGGAACCGTCGGGCCGGGCGCGCTCGCGCTCTTCGGGATCGCCTTTGTGTGGCAGATCCCGCACGTCCTCGCACTGGCTTGGCTTCTACGAGAGGACTACGCCAGGGCCGGCTTTTTCCTTTCGCCGCCCGCAGACTCTGAGGGGAAAACGATCGGGCGTTTGATGATCGTGTATTCCGCGGCGTTGCTTACCGTGAGCGCGGTCCCCACCGCGCTCGGGTTGACTGGAGTCGTGTACCTCGTCGGGGCCTTCTTGGTCGGTCTCGCCTTTCTGTGGCGCTGTGTGAGTGCGTGGCGTGAAATGAGCCGGCAGAACGTCCGCTCGGTTTTTTTTGGGTCCCTTGCCTATCAGCCCGTGCTACTCGGTCTGATGCTCCTCGATACGGTCAGGGTCTGAGAGAGATCTCGGGCAGGGCCGAAGACTGCCGCCCCCGCCAATGGTCGCGCCAGCGGGAGTAGTGAACAGCTACGACACCACCTCGTCGCAGAACTACGAGACCTTCCTTATCTCGATAGGGGACCCTGTAGTACAAATGACTCACATGGGCCTGGATCATTAGCTTCGCGCACATGACGCAGGGAGAGGCCGTCACGAAGGCAACCTTGTCCATTAGCGAACCTGGAGCTTTCACTAGTGCGTTCATCTCGGAATGGATGCATCCACAGGCCCCCGGAGTCGTCGAGTCGCAATCGTTCGGGAAGCCGCGGGCGTTTCCATTGTACCCGATCGCAACCACGTTCTGGAGCGTCGGATCCGCGATGACCGTCCCGACCGAAAGGCGCCGACAAGTACTCCGTTTCGATAGCTCCTCCGCCATGCGTATGTAGACTTCGAATAGAGGGGGTCGGCCCGGTCGATACGACTTGGCCTCGGCTTCCGTCTTGGCCTCGGTGCGGTTCAACGGGTGGGTGTTCTCTGGAATCAGGTCTTTGAAGACGGTGTGCATATCCTGGAGGACCTCGGCGGCCTAGGACGGCCTGGAGGCCACCGACCTCTGGACCTTCTTGCGGGTGTTCGCGTCAAGCTCCCGCTTCCGAAGTCGCAGCGCAGCCGGGGTCACCTCAATCAGCTCATCCTGCTCGATGAATTCCAGCGCCAATTCCAGGGTCAGCCCCCTGGGCGGTTCCAACTTCACGTTCTCGTCAGAACCAGCCGCTCGCATGTTCGTGAGTTTCTTCCCCTTACACACATTGACGTCGAGGTCTCCCGGACGGACGTGCTCGGCAACGATCATGCCCCGATAGACCGCTTCCCCTGGGGCGATGAACATGGTTGAACGCTCTTGGAGGTTGAAGAGCGCGTAGGCCACCGCCTCCCCCTCGCGGTCCGCTACCAGGACTCCCCTCCGGCGGCCGGCGATCGGCCCTGCCCAACTACCATACTCGAGGAACCGGTGATTCAGAGTCCCCTCTCCACGCGTGTCGGTAAGGAATTCAGAGCGATAACCGAACAGGCCCCTGGCGGGGACTCGAAAGGTCAGGCGTGTGGAGCCAGCCCCTACGGGATTCATATCGACAAGCTCCCCACGTCGGGGACCCATTTTCTCCATTATTGTCCCCACGATCTCCTGTGGCGTTTCGATCACGGCCTCTTCATAGGGCTCGAGTTGGTTTCCGCCCGAGTCGGTCTTGGTAATCACGCGGGGGCGGGACACCTGAAACTCATAACCCTCACGACGCATGGTCTCCATAAGGATCGATAGATGGAGTTCCCCCCTTCCCGAAACCTGAAAGGTGTCCGTCTCGGCGGTTTCGGTCACCCTCAATGCCACGTTCCGCTCGAGCTCTCGCACCAGCCGGTCCCTGAGCTGTCGGCTCGTAACGAACCTGCCGACCCGCCCAGAGAAGGGCGAGTCGTTCACCCTGAAGTCGACGGCAAGAGTAGGCTCTTCAACGCGGATGCCCTGGAGGCGGTCCGGGCTGTCAGGATCTGTCACGGTCTTTCCGACCTCGACGTCCTCGAGTCCAGCCAGGGCGACGATGTCCCCAGCCTCTGCGGTAGGGACCTCAACTCGCTCCAGCCCCTGGAATGAGAAGAGTTTCATGACGCGCGAACGCTCGAATGCCTCTTCCTCGACCGGTCCGGGCTCACCATACGGAAGGAGCGTCACGTCGTCTCCGACCGCTACTCGACCTCGCTCGACGCGCCCGATCGCGATCCGGCCTACATAGGGTGAGTGATCGATCGTCGACACCAGCATTTGAAATGGTTTCGACGAATCCGACGGCGGAGGTGGCACATGGGCTAGGATCGCGCTGAAGAGCGGCTCAAGCCCCTCACGCCCATCTGCGAGGGTCGAAGAAGCCCAACCCGCCAGTGCCGACGCGTATACGAACGGGGCATCCAATTGCTGGTCTGAAGCGTTCAGCTCGATAAAAAGCTCGAGGACCTCGTCGTGGACCTCACCGGGGCGCGCCGCCTCTCGGTCCACCTTGTTGATGACTACGACCGGCATATGCCCGAGCTCGAGCGCCTTGCGCGTAACGAACCGTGTTTGTGGCATCGGGCCCTCGACCGCATCGACCAAAAGGAGGACCCCATTCACCATTCGGAGAATCCGTTCGACCTCACCCCCAAAGTCTGCGTGCCCTGGCGTGTCGACGATATTGATCTTGACATCGTCCCAGTGTACGGCCGTGTTTTTCGAAAGGATGGTGATTCCACGCTCGCGCTCGAGCGGGTTCGAGTCCATGACCCGATCCTCGACCTCCTCGTGATCGCCGAAGACACCTGTCTGACGGAGCATTTTGTCGACGAGGGTGGTCTTACCGTGATCGACGTGCGCAATGATCGCGATATTTCGGATTGACACGTAGATGTCCGCGTAAAGGCGGTCCTACGGCGGGAGAGCCAGAGATGAGAGATGAAGAGCGACCACGCGGAAGGGCTGGCCACATGTCCACTGCCGTCGCTAAGTCTAGCGCCGCGAACGATCCTTTTGGAGTGCGAGGGCTTCCCACATGACTCAGAGAGCAGTCCGGAGATTAGCGACCGGTTCCTTCGGCGGGCCATGGACGAAGACCAAGCGAGTGCTTGCCACGGCCCTCGGACTCTTGCTCCTCGGACATTTGCATTCCGGCGGGGCGGTGGCCCTCACGGGCGGTTCCGCGACGCATCCGGCCAGAAAGGCCCCCGCGGACCCAATTCCCGAGCGGCTGCTCTATGTCTGTGTTCAAGATGACGCGTCGATCGCGGTTGTCGATATGGAAACACTGGAAGTGCGGACCATCGTGCAATTCCAGGAATTCGGATTCGGCCCGCAGGCTGCGCCTCACGACATCGCGGTCGATTCCGATGGCTTGCACTGGTACGTCTCACTGGTCGGCGAACATCAGGTGCTCAAGTTCGACGAAGAAAACCGTCTCGTGGCGTCTGTGGGCATGGAAACGCCAGGCATGCTGGGACTTGATCCTGCCGGAGAAACGCTCCTAATGAGCCGTTCGATGAGTGCCACCGATCCTCCCCGGCTGGTCGGTCTCACGGAAACGGCTGAAATGTCGTTGTCGGAACTCGACGTTGTTTTTCCGCGGCCGCACGCGATTGCCATCGGGCGCGACGGACGCTTCGCATATACCGCCAGTCTGAGTACCAACCAACTTGCATCCATCGAATTGGCGACCCAGAGAGTAGAGTTAGTGAACGTTCCGGGCGCTCCTCACGCCTTCGTCCAGTTCGCAATCTCACCCGATGGTGGGACCCTTGTGGCTTCGGGAGAACTGTCCGGGGAACTCGTCGTGTTCGATCTGGAAGATCCCTCCCGGCCCGAGTTCGTGACCTCGTTGATCCTGGGCAGCAGGCCGTTCGACCCGACGTTCGCACCGGACGGTGGCACGGTCTGGATTCCGATGAAAAGCACTAGTGAGGTGGCAATTGTAGAAACAGCGTACTGGACGATGCAGGATCGGATCGTGGGAGAAGGGCTCCGACAGCCCCACGCGATCGAATTCTCTCCCGATGGGCGTCGGGCCTTTGTGTCCAACAACGCCGCCCCACCATTCGGAGTCTCAGGGGGAGGGAGCGACACCATTGACGTTGCGCAGCTCGTCGTGATCGACACCGAGAGCCGGGAGATCGAAGCGACCCTGGGGCTTGGACGAAACCTCACGGGAATGGGTCACCGAAGCATCCGGTGAAACGAAACTCGGACAGCCACGGTAGAAGGCGCTGATCGGCCAAGACCTCCATTGCCAACCGCGGCCCAAATCCATCGTCCAAGACGGCCGAAAGTCATACGGCCCCGACAGCGCCGGAAGGCGGAGCATCTTTACCAAAACGGTCCCGACCCACATTATGCGAGGTTGCTCAACCCTTACGCCATCTACTTCGAGTCCGAACAGCCATGCATCGAACCTACGGTTACCGACAAACAGGGGCTTCTGCCCTTCGTGCTGCCTCCCTCGGTGCGCTGGCCCTCCTGGCCGGAGGCGCCTCGGCGGTACCTGGCGGCCCGACCCCTCTCTCCGCCCAAGCTCTCAATGCCGACACGATCCCACAATTCAATCTGGATTCATTAGAGGTATCGGTTTTACGAACGCCGGTGCGAGTAGGAAGCTCTCCGTACCCGATTTCAGTGGCTGGCGAGTTGGATCTGCGACAGGGAAAGACCGGGATGTTTTTGGAGGATGCGCTCGAGAGTCTCCCCGGAGTCCAAGTGCAGAATCGTTTCAACTACGCCGTCGGTGAGCGAGTCTCGATTCGAGGCTTCGGGGCCAGAGCCCAATTCGGAGTCAGAGGAATCCACGTGGTGGTGGATGGCATCCCGGCGACTCTTCCCGATGGGCAGTCGACCCTAGACCATGTCGATATCGGCTCCCTAGGCCGCGTCGAAGCCCTGCGCGGGCCGGCATCCGCCATCTATGGAAACGCGTCTGGCGGAGTACTTCGTTTCGAGACGGAGATTCCGTCCGAGCGTGGAGCGCACCAGGAGTTCACCACGGTGGGGGGCAGCGACGGGTTGCTCCGCCTGCAAAGTACGACATCGGGAACCGTGGGTGGCACCGGGTATCTAGTGAGCCTGAACCGGCTCGGGTATGACGGTTTCCGGAATACACCGGACGGCGACCCGTATGGTAGTGCCGAGCGGTTTCACGTAAACACCCGACTCGAGCAGGAGTTGGCCGGCGGAGAGTTGGGGATCTCGTTCAGCCATGTCGATCTGGACGCTGAGAACCCAGGTGCCCTCCCCCTCTCCGCCTTCGAGGAGGATCCTCACCAAGTCTGGTCCACCTATACGAATTTCCAGACGAGAAAGGAAGTTCAACAGAGCCAACTGGGCTTGAGTTGGAACGGCATGCTCGGCGGGCTGACAGCTGAGACCGCGGCATACGGACTGACCCGCGATTTCTTGAATCCTCTTCCCGGGGATATCGTTGACGTCGACCGAAGGGTGGGCGGGGCCCGCTTGGTGCTTAGCCGGGCTACGACGCGGGGAGATGTGGGGATCCAGCTCCTCGGTGGCGCGGAGGTCGGTGTGCAGAATGACGATCGCAGAGAGTTCGGCAGTGACTTCGGCACTGGCCAGCCGGAGGATCTAAACCAGAACCAGACCGAGTCCGTGCGGAGCGCCGGCATCTTTGCGCAGACGTCTCTCTCGATCCAGGAGCGGGTGAATGTGGTCGGGGGACTTCGCTACGACAACGTACGATTCGAAGTGGACGATCTATTCCCGGTTTCGGACACGAACCGGGATGACTCGGGCGAACGCAAGCTAAATGCGTTCAGCCCGACCGTCGGCATCAGCTTCGCAGCCGTGCCCGGTCTCGACCTATTTGCAAACTACTCGTCGTCGTTCGAGACGCCGAGCACCGTTCAGCTCGGGAACCGCGAAGACGGCTCAGGGGGCTTCAACCCGAATCTGGATCCTCAAAAGGGCCGCACGTTCGAGATCGGCGCCCGAGGGACTCTCAGAGATCGGATCGCGTATGAGTTCACAGTCTTCAACACGAAACTCGAGGATGAACTCGTATCTTTCGAGAACGCCGACGAGCTCACCTACTATCGGAACGCCGGCGCTTCCACCCGTAACGGGGCAGAAGCGACCGTCAGGGCGCGGATCCACGATCTTCTCACGGGGCAGTTCTCCTATAGCTACACGGACGCGGTCTTCGACGACTACACTGTCGAAGGAGAGGATTTTGCCGGCAACGAGGTCCCGGGCCTTGCGCCACAGCAGCTTCGCGCAAGCCTCCGCGCCGGGCCATCGACATGGTTCGTGGAGTTTGGCGCGGAATATCGCGACGAGGTTCCCGTCAACGACTCGAATGACGCGCCTTTCGCGGGCAGCTACACCATCTATGACCTTCGGGTCGGTGCGAGCGGGATTCAGCTCGGATCCCTCCAACTCTCGCCCTTCGCCGGGATCCAGAACCTGACCGACGAGACCTACGTCTCCGCGGTGACGATCAACGCATTCGGATTCCCGCCGGGGCAGGAACGCTACTACGAGCCGGGTCCGAGTCGGGCCCTCTACGTGGGTGGCACGGTGGCCGCATCGCGGTAGCCGATGGTCACGACCAGGCCGTCGATCGTTGTCGGCCTAAACGCGGTGATCGTCGCGGTGACCAAGGAGAGCCCGCGTATTCTGACGATCTCCGGGCCTTTGGGAGACCCCGAGGATGGAGAGGCCCTTCGACTGCCGATCCCTCTCGATATACTGCCATATGGGCCACTCGACCCAAAGGTCGACCGAACCCTCGAACTTTGTCTTAGGAGGTGGGTCGAGGAACGGACAGGGCTCGAGCTAGGGTACGTAGAACAGCTCTATACGTTCGGGGATCGGGATCGGGCCGCACCTTCGCGAGAGATTGAACCGAGGGTGATCTCGGCAGCGTATCTGGCTCTCGTCAGGGAAGGCCTCCCTTCAGGCTCCTCGCAGGCGCTGTGGCGTGATTGGTACACCTTCTTCCCCTGGGAGGACTGGCGAGAGGGTCAGCCGCCAGTCATCCCAGAAACGATCGAGCAGGCGCTCGACAACTGGATCAAGCGAGCCCCTACGGTGGCGGCTCGGGCCGAGAGGCTCGAACGCGCAGGAATCGCCTTCGGCCTCACAGGGTCAGCTTGGGACGGGGATCGGGTCCTCGAACGGTACGAACTCCTGTATGAGGTCGGCCTGGTGACGGAGTCGCTGCGTGACGGTGTCCACCTCGACGGTGAAGGTTCGGGCCCCTTGCTCGGACGCCCGATGGACATGGATCACCGACGAATCCTTGCCACGGGTCTCGGCAGGATGAGAGGAAAACTCAGGTATCGCCCGGTCGTGTTCGAGCTTCTGCCACCTACATTCACTTTGACCCGACTCCAACGCGTTGTGGAGGCTCTGGCCGGCCTTCGTCTACACAAGCAGAATTTCAGGAGACTGGTTGAACGCGGGGGACTGGTGGAAGGAACCGGGAAGCTGGACTCGAGAACCGGTGGCCGACCTGCTGAAATCTTTAGGTTCCGTAGGGAAGTCTTACGCGAGCGACGGGCTCCCGGAGTCGGTCTTCCCGGAACGCGGTGAGCAATCGCCCTCGTTGACGGACCCCATGAGCAGGACTTAGCGTATATGTGGTAGGTAAAAGTTGTTTTTTTTCTCCCTTATATACTCAAAGTGAGCATAACAGAGGCCAGTATGGTGCGACCCGCTACGCTCCCTCCTCCGGGCGATCTGGAATACACGCCGGAAGTGATACGGGCGACAGGACCGCTTTTCGAGCGGATCCGAGGGGTGATTCCTGAAGTGGAGTGGCCGGTTCACGCGCCGTACATCCACAGAATCGAGGAGCTCAAACGACAGCGGAACGCCGTGATCCTCGCTCACAACTACCAAACTCCTGAGATTTTCCACGGAGTTGCCGATATCAAGGGTGACAGTCTACATCTGGCGATCGAGGCCGCGCGCACCCAAGCCGAAGTCATTGTGCTCTGTGGAGTGCACTTCATGGCTGAGACGGCAAAGATTCTGTGCCCCGAGAGGACAGTTTTGATTCCCGACCTCCGGGCCGGCTGCTCTCTAGCAGAGTCGATAACCGGCGAAGACGTTAGGGCTCTCCGAGCCCGGCACCCTGGGACCCCTGTTGTCACGTATGTGAATACGTCCGCCGATGTGAAGGCGGAGAGCGACATCTGCTGCACCTCGTCGAACGCGGTCCAAGTCGTGGAGTCGCTGGGGACGGATCGCGTGATCTTCCTTCCGGACGAGTACCTCGCGAACTATGTGGCCACGCAGACCGACGTGGAGGTCATCCAGTGGTCGGGCCGATGTGAGGTGCACGAGCGGTTTACCGCTGACGAAGTCAGAGGATACCGACGCGAAGTGCCCGATCTCGTGGTCCTCGCCCATCCCGAGTGCCCTCCGGAAGTCCTCGAGGAAGCAGACTACGTGGGCTCAACGTCGGGCATGGCCAACTACGTTCGCGAAGAGAAACCAGCAACCGTCGCCATGATCACGGAATGCTCGATGAGTGACAATGTGGCGGCCGAGAACCCGGACACTGAATTCATCCGGCCGTGCAATCTTTGTCCCCATATGAAGCGCATCACTCTTCCACGGATTCTGCGTTCACTCGAGACGGTGGAGCATCGGATCGAAGTGGATCCGGTGACGGCCGAACGGGCTAGAGCGGCGGTCGAGCGAATGCTTGACGTGGGCCGCGGTGCTGGCGGATGATATCCGCTAACGGGAAGCGCTCGAGCCCACGCGGCTCTAGTGCTCCTTTCTCGATCACCTCGACGGATGTCCTCGTCGTGGGCTCGGGGGTCGCCGGACTCTCGGCGGCTCTGGAGTTTTCGCGAATCGCCAAAGACTCT
The DNA here is from genome assembly GCA_965215925.1 of Longimicrobiales bacterium. GTDB lineage: Bacteria > Gemmatimonadota > Gemmatimonadetes > Longimicrobiales > Gaopeijiaceae > JAAXGI01. The sequence goes on from CBDCEQ010000003.1 coordinate 2,261,302, forward strand.
CGGGTGACCCTCCTTACGCGCGAGACCCTGGGAGGGCACGGCGCCTCGCCTCTTGCCCAGGGTGGAATTGCGGCTGCACTTGGTCCTTCCGATTCGCCCTCCCTGCATGCGAAAGATACGGAGCTCGCCGCCGGCGGTCTCTCAAGCCGTGATGTCGTCCGCGTCCTGACCGCAGAGGGTCCCGGTCGAGTCCGAGAGCTCATGGGCCTCGGCGCAAGATTTGATCTGGATGCCGCGGGGAACGTCTCCCTCGGGCTGGAAGGAGCGCACTCCCGAAGGCGGATCATCCACTCGAATGGGGACCAAACAGGTGCGGAGGTGACCCGCGCCCTGTGTGACGCCGTTAAGGATGCCCGTTCCATCGAGATAGTAGAATGGATGCAGGCGGTGGAGCTCTTTGAATTCGAGGGTCGAGTCAGAGGGCTCTGGGCAAGGAACCCGGAGGGCGATCTCCATCTCTATCGCGCCCAGGAGACGATCCTGGCGACGGGTGGGTCCGGTCGTGTGTACCTCCGGACCACTGCCCCTCCCGGAATCGAGGGCGATGGCATGGCGATGGCCGCCCGGGCCGGAGCGAAGCTTCGCGACTTGGAGTTCGTTCAGTTTCACCCCACGGCGCTCGACGTATCTGCCGACCCACTCCCGTTGATCACTGAGGCTCTCCGCGGGGCCGGTGCCCGACTGGTCAATGGAGCGGGAAACCCGGTCCTACGGCCTGGCGAAGGGGATGAACTAGCGTCGAGGGATCGGGTCGCTCGTGCGCTCTGGATGAGAGTCAGGGAGGGAGACCCGGTCTTTCTGGATGCACGGCGCGTGTTGGCGCCTCAGAAAAACGGGGGCTTCCCTGGAGTTCGCCGGGTCTGTCGGTTGCACGGGATCGATCCCACCCGCGAGCCAATCCCAGTTACGCCAGCGGCTCATTATCACATGGGGGGGGTAGCGGTCGATGGAGAGGGTCAGACTTCCCTCGCCGGTCTGTGGGCTGTCGGAGAGGCCGCGGCTTCAGGGGTTCACGGAGCCAACCGGCTGGCAAGTAACTCGCTCTTGGAGGGACTCGTATTCGGGCCGAGAGCGGCTCAGTCGATCGCCGCAGCCTTTTCGCGTCTGCCGGATCCCTCGAGGGGCGAACGACTCGATGCGGCCGAGGCGGCAAGACGAACGAGACCGGGTGGCAGTCTCCCAAAGGCCGTCGTGCTCCAGATTCGAGCGCTTTTCTGGAATTTCGTGGGCGTTGTTAGAGATGAAGCGGGGCTCAGTGCCGCTATCGAGCAGCTCGATGTCATTGACCGCCAGCTGCCATCCGCGATCCCCCGTTCGTCCAGGAACCTACTCCTCTCAGCTCGCATGATCGCACGGGCCGCTCTCCTGCGGAGCGCCAGTGTAGGTGGCCACTATCGGAGCGACGCGCCTCCGTCAACGGGGTCTTCCCTACGACACAGCATCGTTACGATCTCGCTCGAAGAGCCTGGTCGCATCCTCTCCGAATTCGAGAGTCAACCCGTTGCTCAGCCCCCGTTGTTCACACGAGTGTAGAAGGGGCGCTCCCTCCGATGCTCACCGGGAGATAGGTTCCGAATCGAGGTCGAATCCCTTCCTTACCATTTCTCCCCAGCCCTTCTTCTTCGCGAGAAACGCAGCCATTCCCTTGACTCTCCAGATGGTGACGAGTTGGCGGTATCCGAAATTCTCGATCACTGCGAGGCCGAAGAGAAGGGCGAGATCCGAGAGGCGGGGATAGCGGCGGAAAGTGATCTCTTCGAGTGCGACGGCCGCCACTGAAAGCACCACCCCCAGGACGATCGCAACAGTAAAAAACGCGACCACATAAGTTGGGTTCGCCCACCCCATGAGGAGTGTGGCCACAAATGCCGTGTATCCGACTAGCTCGATCACCGGCCCGAGCATCTCAAGTATTAGGAAATGTGGCATCGCAAATAGCCCGATCCGGCCGTAAGCAGGGTTGAAGATCATCCTGCGGTGAACAGTTAGGGCCTCGCTCAGTCCCCTTTGCCATCGATCCCGCTGCCGCCCGAGCGCTGTAAAGGTCTCGGGCGCCTCGGTCCACGCAACGGGGTCGGGCACAAAACCGATCTTGTACGGTCCTCCAAGTTCTCGAAAGTGCCGATGAAGACGCATCACGAGCTCGACGTCCTCCCCAACGATATCGGTCCGAAACCCACCCAATCCTACGGCAACGGACCTACGAAACACTCCGAAGGCCCCGGAGATGATCAGCGTCGCGTCTAGGGCGTGCCAGCCCATGCGGCCAGCCAAAAAGGCCCTCAGGTACTCGAGTGCCTGGAGTCGCGCGAGCCAGCTCTTGGGAAGCCGGATATCGACGACCGACCCGGCTTCCACCGTGCATCCGTTCACAACTCGTACGATCCCTCCGGCAGCCACCGTTCGTTGATCTTCGAGGAACGGACGTACGATCCGGATCAGGGCATCCCTTTCCAAGAGTGTATCCGCATCCATCACGCAGAACAGCGGGGTTTGGCAGTATGCCAGTCCACTGTTGAGAGCGTCCGCTTTTCCGCCGTTGTCCTTGTCGATAAGCCAAAGGTTTGGATGCCATCGACTCCGCATGATCCCGCGGATCGGTGCGGTTTCGAGTTCGGCGATCTGTAGTCGCGCAGCCGGGACCATTTCGAACGCGCGAACCAACCGCTCCACCGTGGCATCTCTTGAGCCGTCGTTCACGACGATCACTTCGTACTCAGGGTAGTTGAGCGTTAGGAGAGAGCGCACTACGTCGACACAAGTCGCTTCTTCGTCATACGCGGGTACAATGAGGGTTATCGGGGGGGCACCCGCTGAGGCCACGAAATCCGGGATGTCGACTGATTTCAGGCGGGCCGTGTAGCGACGAAGTTCCCGAAAAGCCAGGATGCTCGTCGCGAAGTATGAGCCGTTCAGCAGGACGAAGTAGGCAAGGACGAGCACGTTCACGACCCAGAGAGAGTCCCGGGCGAAGGCTTCGATCACCCCTACTCCTCGGCCAGAACTTGCGCCGCAGCTACCCGGCCAGGGTGGTCGGACTCGGAGACATGCTTGAGCTTGGCCACGCGACCGCGATCTCGAATCCCGCGTGCCGTACGCAAAGCGACCCACGGAGAGGGATCCTCGAGGCCTTCCTCTAGGATCGGATCGTCTTCCGGGGATCCGAGCACACCAAGGGCCGAGTAAGCCTCGGCTCTGATCGCAAAGTCGGGATCGTCCAGTCTTTCCCTGACCAGCGCAAGTTGCGCCGGCCCACCGAGAACCGCGATCAACCGAAGAAGAGCGGCAACGATATCAGTGTTCGTTTCCCCTTCGAGCACCTTGCTGGCCGGTTCGACTGCGTCGAGATCGTGCAGGCCCCTCAGCGCATCCACGGCAAGAGAGCGGATGCGGGGAGGTCGGTCCGCATCTACCATCACCCGGCGGAGATCGGGGGCAGCGACAGGGCCCAAGCTGACGAGGAGGCTCGTCACGTACTCCGAGCCCCAGGGCTCGAACCGATCGAGATTCGCGAGGATCGGCTGGGCATGGTCCGACAGACCCTGTCCAGCCAAGGCCCGTGCTGCGAGCATGGACACGAGTGGAGACTCGTCGTCCACTGCACGAGCCAGGACCTTCGCTTGCGCGGCCAGTCCCAGTGTGCCCAACGTTTGCACTGCGCGGGCCCTGCGGTGTACATTACGGGCTTCGAGCAATGGCTGAAGAGCGGGGAGAAACGGTACGGCAAGCTGTCTGACCCGATCTCGCTCCCGACCGGTCAGCCGGCGAGCGTAGCGCTGCAGAAAATCCAGAAAAGGCAGTCGTTCGCCCGCCCCAACCCGTTCGGCAATCTCTTCCACCGTTCGCTCTCCGACGACCGCCTCCAGCGTGAGACCCGTCCACCGATCCTCCCGATCCGCCCATTGGCCTGCCCTAATATGATTCCTGACGCGTAGCCTGAGAGTATGATGCTGACGAAGAGCGATCCTACGACTGCGATCGTGACGGCGGCGAGAGCACGACTTCCAGCGGGACCCGTCTGAAGAGCGGCGACGAGCGGATCAATTACGGTGGAAGTGATCATCTCCATCAGCGACGTACGAGCCGGAGGGCTCGCGCTGTCAATTCCACGGGTGAGAACGGCTTGACGAGATAGTCGTCAGCCCCCAGCGCGAACGCACGGGCCACATCTGATTCACGACCCAGCCCGGTCAAGACGATCGTCCTGACGTCTTGAGTTACTCCTTCGTCGTTCATTCTCGATAGGATTTCGAATCCGTCCATTCCAGGGAGTCGGATGTCGAGGATGACCAGGTCGGGCAAGGTTCGGCGAATGGCCTCCAGACCTCTAAGCCCATTGTCATGATGCTCCACTTCGAAGCCGCTTCGCGAGAACCGATGCGTGAGTAGAGAAGCCGTGATCGGGTCATCCTCGACCACGAGCACGAACGGAGCGCGGGTTTTCGCCAATGTCGTATGTAGGATTCCGGCGTCCGCGGTCATCCGAGCTTCGCTCACGAGCCGGCTGGCCCAAGAAACGGCGTCCTCGAAGAGAGCGTTCTCGGCAACTTCCGTAACACCGGCCACAAACGAGCGCGCGCCGGCTTCGATCCTCTCTTGAGCTCGCTCCAGGACCCGCACACACGCCTCAGGTTCGCGACCGGAGAATAGGACCACGAGCTCGCTCACCCCCCATCGCCCCACCGTGTCACCGGGACTGAGGCCTTCTTGCACCGTGGCGGCCACACGTCCATGGAGGTCCCTCAACTCGCGAGGGACCCGGCCTTCCTGGTCCCAGCCGAGTCCGCTGGGATCGGTTTCGACCAGCGCGAGAACAAGCGGATCACCACTTTCCTCCCTTCTCGCTTGAATGTGAAGAAACGCATCTCGCACCTGAACGCGGTCGGGCAGTTCGGCGACGCGGTCCGCCTTGTTCGCCTTGGCACGACTTCTATTCAACACATCCGACGCAACACGACGAAGTGTCTCAGGATCAAGCGGCTTTTCGAGGAAAGCGCTGGCCCCGTACGCAAAACATTCGGCCCGCGTGGTGGGAGTTCCGCTTGCCGTTACCACGACCACCGAGGGACGTGCAGAGCCGAGGTCGCGACTGATCTCCATGAGAAGGTGCCGGCCGTCGGCGTCAGGGAGGATAAGATCAAGAACGACCAGATCGGGCGGTTGCTCGTGGAGTCCTGCGCGTGCCGCCGCCGCGGTTTGAACAACCCGCACTGCCCGCCCCTCGCCCTCGAGAGCGCGCTTGGCCAGTAGAACCGAGGTCGCCTCGTCTTCGACAATGAGGATCTGGACGAGCTCTTCTGGAGGCAGGAGCTCGACCATCAATGACTCGAGCCGGTCCATCTGGCCTAGGGTAGTGGAAAGCGCCGCCGCGTCGGATGACGTTCCCTCTGCGAGCGTCCGTGCAACCCCCTGGATCTCACCGAATTCAACGCGAGCGGCCTCATCCGCGACAAATGTCGAGAAACGTCGAAGTGCCTCCGCCGCCTTGGCAGGATCGGTCTCCAGCTCGGACCTAACCTTGCGGATTAGGTCTAGATGTGTGGGCAGGCGCTTCAGGAACCGTTCCCGATCCCGGTGAGCAGGCGGCGCGGGATCAGACATCCAGCACTCCGGTGGTCGATCGGTAGACGCTCCCGACGTGGCCTGAGGGTGGCTTCCCGCGGCGCCGAGGGTTGTGGGTAGCAAGATAACAAAGAAGAAGGGCCGCGATGCGCTCGATCATGATCGCGGCCCTCTCTGTTACGCTCAGCAAGGTTGGGTGCCTGCCCCTCCCCTTTGTGCTCGAGTTCAGTTCTGGTTGGTCACCGTGATTTCCATGAGTCCGTTCGCATCACTAGGCAGCTCGGTCTCGCCGGCAGGCACGCCGTTTAACTCGAGCATGAACGCGACCACGTCCGCATACTCCTGCGCGGTAAGCCTTCCAGGTGAATCATACGGCATCGTCATCCGCAGATTCTCCCACATCTGATGGATCGGTCGGCCAGACCAGACTCTGATGAACATCGGGTTCGTCCATTCACTCTCGGAATGGCAAGCGAAACAGACGGTCTGAGCCGTGGTGGCCCCTCGCTCCGCTTGTGCTGTCGTGTACACGCCGTCCCAAATCGTTCTGCCCGCCGCGGGCTCGGGCTCAGCGACATCAGCGACTACAACCGCGGGTTCTACAGGCTCGCTGCTTTCCGCAGCCCCAGTCGAGGCGCAACCTGCCGTCATCATGGCAACTACCCAGCATACTTCCGGAATGCCTTTCATCTGGATTCCCTTCTTTCGTGTCATGTTGGGATCGACCCTGGTGCGGTTGCCGCCCGCGGTAGTATCTGGGACACCGGCCGGTAGCGTCCCCCAGCCAATCCCCAGCCGGGCAAAACGGTAGTCTGCATCCCTCTTTCTTGTCAACCTCCCATCCGTTGTGGCGTTGGTAGTGTCTTCCCGGTCATTTCCAACTCTGAAGCCGCTCGGGACTTTCGGTGACCGTCGCTACCTTACCCTTGATACTGTAGAACTGGCGTACGGCTCGATCGATCGAGTCGAGCGGAATCATGACAACTCCTCTCTTTTCCTCCTGAACTCGCCTCTTCTTTGATTCCGGCCGCTCGTCCCACCCAGGAATAGGATTCATGGTTTCCTCGTGATCGGGCCCGCACCGGCCGCGGTCGGCGCCAGCTGTCGCGCGATGCCCGCGCTGATCTCGCGTAACGTATCCACGCCGTGGATGTCGTGAGGCAGAAGGTCGAGGTAGACCCGCGGGAAACTCGCAAATGTCCGTTCGATGTCATCCCTGTACTGTGTCTCCTGAAGCCGTCGCTTTTGGATGAAGTCACCTTCAGCATCGGACGGCAGCAAGCGGTTCACAACTATCCCGGCCACCGGCACACCGAATCTTGCAAGCAGGTCGAGCGTCTTCTTGCTCTCGAGAATCGGTAGCCGCTCCGCAGTGAGCACGAGAAGAAACGCCGTAATCGTTGGGTCGGTCAGAAGGGCACGTGCCCGATGGAATTTGCGTCGGCGGGCCACTAGGATGTCTCGAATCCGGCCGTCGCGACTGTCGTCCATCTCCTCTTTCGACCCGCCGATCATTCCGAACTCGTCTTCTCTCGAGTGATCTCGCCCGAAAACGCTGAGTAGCTCCCCTAATCGCCGCGACCGGTCCCGATGGCCGAGCATCCCGTCGCTCCAGGCGGCCAAAACCTCAGGTAGCGAGAGCAGACGGATCGTGTGGCCAGACGGGGCCGTATCGAAAATGAGGAGATCGCAGCGACTCTTTGCCTGGGTCATCAGATCGGCCATCCGCTCGAGCAGCGCCGCCTCCATCGTGCCGGGCGAGTGGCGAGCCAGCTCGAGTTGCCGGTCAATCTCACTGTACATCTTCGGGGCAACCAGCGACTTCATGCTCATCTTCACTGTGGCGATGTGACGCTCGGCTTCGGCCTCCGGATCGATTTCTAGGCCCACGAGGTTCGGGCCAAGGGGGGTCTCGGTATTTCCGATGCGAACGTCGAACGCATCCCCGAGGGAGTGGGCGGGGTCGGTGGAGACGAGGAGGGTCGAGCGACCTGCATCTGAAGCCATCAGCCCGAGCGCACCCGCGGTGGTGGTCTTTCCGACACCACCTTTTCCACCCACAAAGATGATCTGCCGATCGAAAAGCTGATCCACGGGTGCTACGACTCCTGCACGACCCCTAGCAACACCTGAAGTCGTCGAGTGGCGAATGCTCCATGCCCATGCGTGTGTGCCAGTGGTGGAACCGCTCGAGCAAGATTGGCTGCAGCTCTAACGTATAGTACCCAACCGGATTGGGGACGCCCATCATTTCGGAGAAGATCAAGAGCATGAAGAGGTCGTCCTGTTCGCGCTTCGCCCGCGCGACCACACCGCGGTAGGGCGCATTGTACGCCTCTGAGGCTAGGTAGGCCCACCGACGAAGCCCTTTCTTCATGTCAGACCACGTCACTTTCCGTTCAACCGGTCACTCCGGCCGCCGCTCGCTTCTCCCGCGTGAAGGCGGACGTCGCCTCCAAGACCACGAAGACGGCCATGATGATGATCACGATGTCCACCGCAACCAGTAGGTACTGTCCGTTCGTGAACAAGTCCCACAACTGATAGAGAGCGGCGAGGAGGGACATGGTTGTGACGAACACCATTGGGACGAGTGTGAAGACATACTTCCGCCCGAGCTTAACTAACATTACGCTGAGCACGAGAAGGGTCAGCCCCGCCAACAACTGGTTCGTCGTACCGAAAAGAGGCCAGATGAGCATGCCGCCTTGACCGTCCGCACCCCCGGCTCCGAACGCGAGCGCCAAGCACGCAGCCACGGCAGCGAATGTGGCAACGTAGCCGTTTTGCAGCACCGGGATCTTGTAGATCGTTCCCCACTCCTGAACGATGTAACGCTGGAGACGGACGCCGGCGTCCATGGTCGTTCCCGCGAACAGAACCGCCATGACAGCAAGCATCGTCGCCGCAAACTCCCTGGGTAGCGGAGTCCCCTGCTCTACAATCAGCGACCCGCCCATAACGAACGTATCGATACCGGTCGTGCCGTAGGACGAATACACCGACTCCCACTCTCCGAGTGAAGAAAACCCGGCTGTGACAGCAATAATCGTCACAAGCGCGAGGAGACCCTCACCGGACGACCCCAAGTAACCCACGAAGCGAGCGTCCGTCTCCTTATCCAACTGTTTGGAGGTCGTACCCGACGCAACCAGTCCGTGAAACCCCGAGAGAGCCCCACACGCAATCGTGACGAAGAGTAGGGGTACCAGAGGGGGGGTTCCGGCGGGAACGTCGGTGTTAAACGCCGGCGCGACGACCGTCGGATTCGCTACGAAGACAGCACCGAACAAGAGTGCCAACCCGATGAAGAGTTGAATCCCGTTGATGTAGTCTCTTGGCTGAAGCAGGAGCCAAACCGGGAGGAGCGACGCGATCGTCGCGTAGATGAACAGAATGACGATCCACTGTGGAGCCGCTCCAAGACCAAGAAAGACCTCGGGCAACTCGACCGGAACGCGGTCTCCAACATAAATCACTGCGTAGAGGATGATTGTACCCACGACAGTGGGCCAAAGGATCGGGACCCCCACCCGATAAATGAGCACGCCAATCACGACAGCCACCGCGATCGCGCTCCAGGCCGGAATCACGCTACTGGGCGTCGCCACGAAGGCGTTCGAGATTGCGACAGCAAAAACAGCATTGACCATCATTAGCAGAAAGAAGATCACGATCATGAAGAGGGTGCGTGCGCGCAGGCTTACCACATCGCCGGTGAGCGATCCGACAGACCGTCCTTGGTTACGAACGCTCGCCCAGATCGCGCCAAAGTCATGCACGCCCGCGAAGAACATCGTCCCGCCGATGACCCAGATGAATGCCGGCAGCCACCCCCAGATGACCGCGATGGCCGGTCCGATGATAGGCGCAGCACCTGCAACGGCCGTGAAGTGGTGTCCCCAAAGCACGACTCTATTCGTGGGAATAAAGTCCACGTCATCCTGCAATGTGTGGGCTGGCGTCTCGAAGTTTGGATCGAGCCGATAGATCTTTTCGGCGATGAACTTCGAGTAGAAGAGATAGCCGACAAGAATGGCACCCATGCCGATTACCGCAGGGACGATTGCACTCATTATTCAACCAGGCTCTAGGATGGACACTTCTAACCCTCACCTGAGGGCTCGAGGCCGGCCCGACATCCTGCTCGCTCACGGGCAACCGGGCGGCAATGTACGGGGAAAAGTCGTTCTTGTCAGCCCTGCGAACCCGTTGGTCAGGCTCAGAGGGCCCTTTCGATGGCTTCGAGCTGCTTACCCGCGGTTCGAGGATTCAGATTGCTGATATACACCTTTTCGATCCCACGCTCCGCGAGAGCCGTCAACGTGCGCGCGCATACGGTCTCTGCAGAGGCACCAGCGTCGAATTCGGCGATGAGCTCATCCCCCGGCACGGGGATGAAGTCGCGCAGCGCAGCGAGGGTCCTCGCCAAAGCGCTCCGGTAGAAGAAGACACCTGCGAACCCTGGGATGCGTAACCCTCGACGAGCGGACTCCTCGAGGAATCCGTCTATAGGCTCCAAGCGATGGTGGGATACAACTTGCGTGAGGTAGTAGTCGGCGTGATGGGCTGGATCCAGGAGGAGATCGACCTGCTCGACCGGGTCGCGGAAGGGATTCACCCAACCCCCCAAGTGGAGATCAGGAAGCCGCTCATGGATGAGCTTCCTAAGATCTCGGGATCGTGGGACGCACCGCGGAGGACCCACGGTCGTGTCGCCCCCCGTAACGGTGATTGCTGCTACACCAAGGGAGGCGGCCCGCTGCGCGAACAGCAGACAGTAGTCGAGCGAGTGTTTGCAGGTGAGAAATGGTACGACCTGAGAAAGGTCCGCTTTCTGGCCAAGGTTCGAGGTCAGGTGCTGTAGGCTCTCCTCCTCCCTCGATCCGACCGCGTCATCAGTGAACAGGATGAACCGGCCTTCGCGAAGCAGGGAGCCGACCGCACGATTCAGATCGATCCAGACATCGACCGACCCCTCCTCCGACAAATCGACGCGGGGTGGCCGGAGCTCGACGGTCCGAAGCCGGCCAGGCCTATTCAGGGCATCCAGGAGCCCTCCAGCCTGTCGAGTTCCTAGGTGCGACAACGATCGATCAGACGCAGTCGGGTCACCCAACACCGGCGGCGTTCCCCTCTCGCTCGGCAACCTCTCGCAGCAGGCGCAAGCAGAGCTCCCCCCCCGACCGTGCCCGGGTCAGTTGGATCCCCTGAACCCGAGGACGAATGGCGGCGATCACCTCCCGGGCGATCTGGAGTCCTTCAGCCTCGCTGGCATCCGGTCCCTGCCGTTCTGCGGCCTCCATCCGGCTCAAGATCTCTTCAGGTACCTTCACTCCTGGGACCTCATGAGCGAGATACTCGGCATCCCGGAGGGAACCAAGCGGAGAGACCGTAGCGATGACGGGCGGTCGGACAGCCCCACCCGTTCGATCCAGCAGACCCGTGAGCATCTTCGTATCGAACACCGGCCGTGTGACGATGAAATCCGCTCCGGCTTCCAGCTTCCAGCGGTACCTCCTCTCCTCACGCTCTAGGTCTGCCGCCCCCTGATTCAGCATTACCCCCACCACGAAGGGGGTAGGGGGGTGCACTGTCTGGCCGCCGGGGTCCACTCCCCGATTTAGATGATCAAGCAGGTTGGTCAACCCGATCGAGTCGATGTCGAATACGGCAGTGTGGTCAGGGTACGGCCCTGTGGCAGTGAGGTCACCACTTACGAGCAGCACATTCCGGATTCCGGCAGCAGCCGCTCCTAGGAGGTCCGAGATCATGCGGGGCATGGTTCGGTCCCGGCACGTGTAGCGGACGACCACGTCCGCCGCGAGGTCGCGAGCGAGGAGCATCCCTGCCGGAATAGCTCCCATCCTTCGGAGACCAACGCTCGAGTCCGTCACCGTCACGAAGTCCGCCCCGGATGCTTCGGCGCGCTGAGCTTCCGCGGACAGCGGCGCGGGATCCCACCCGGTCGAGGGCAGCAGCTCAAGCGATGTCACGAACCTTCCTGCCGCCAGCTTCTCCCCCAGGCTGGATCGTTCCGCAAGTGGAGCAGCCGCACTCTCGACGGCTCCAACCGGGAGCCGCGCCTTAGGGAATCGGTCACTGGGGATTCGGACCGAATCGCGCGCTTCAGGTTCAGCCGAGGCTCTCCCCTCGAGAACCGCGTTACTGGATGACACCGCCGCTCCAATCTCGCGAATATGAGCTGGCGTCGTGCCGCAGCACCCCCCCACGAACCGAGCACCGGCCTCAACCATACGGGCCGCATACCTGGCCATGTACGCCGGACTCGCAAGATACATTTTTCGATCGCCGACCAATCGGGGCAGACCGGCATTCGGCTGTGCCACGAGGGGCAAGTCCGTCGTTCGGGCCATCCGCTCTACCACTTCCAAAGTCTCAGAAGGCCCGACAGAGCAATTCACTCCGATGACATCGGCACCCAACTCCTCGAGACTCTTGGCGACTGTCTCCACGTTGGTTCCGTACGAGGTATTCCCGCCTTCCTCGAAGGCAACCTGCGCGAACAGCGGACGGTCACTTACCGACCGGACCGCGCGCAAAGCCTGGTGTAGCTCGTTCACATCCGAAAAGGTCTCTAGGAGAAATCCGTCCACCCCACCATCGAGGAGCCCCTGGGCCTGCCTGACGAAAAACTTCTCTGCCTCGCCGGCTGAAGTAGGGCCCCAAGGCTCGATGCGGAGACCAAGCGGCCCAATCGCACCGAGTACTACTGCAGAGTCACCGGCGGCCTTACGCGCGAGACCGGCCGCCGCTTCATTTACTTCCTCTGTTCTTCCCTCTAGGGCAAACCCCGAGAGCTTTACGGGATTCGCCCCGAACGTGTTCGTTTCGAGAACTTCGGCCCCCGCCTCCACATATTCCCGGTGAATCCCCTCCACCAATTCAGGTCGGGTAATGTTCAACTCGTCGTAGCAGACATTTACGAACACACCTCTTTCATAAAGAAGCGTACCAATGGCGCCGTCTAGGATATGGGTCCCTCGGTCGTCGATGAGCGCACGTAGCCGATTCACTCAGACCCTCGCGGCTCTCTATCGGCGCTCGACTCTTGCTTCTCATGACCTCCCGATGTCCCGGCTCCCGAGGGACTCGCGGCGCGGACTGTGGGGTCGGAGTCGTAGCCAAGGCTGGGCCCAAGCCAGCGCTCCGTTTCGGCAACACTCCATCCCTTCCGGCGCGCATAGTCCTCAACCTGATCTCGATCCACGCGGCCCACGCCAAAGTAGAAGGCCTCGGGATGCGAAAGGTACCAACCACTGACGGCGGCAGAGGGCAGCATCGCATAGCTCTCGGTGAGCCGAACCTCCACGGAAGCTTCCGCGTCGAGAAGGCTCATCAGCGTTCCTTTTTCGGTGTGATCCGGACAAGCTGGGTATCCCGGCGCGGGTCGGATCCCTTGGTACCGCTCAGCGATGAGATCTTCGGGGGTCAGCCGGTCTTCGCTGGCGTAGCCCCAGATCTCGGTTCTCACGTGAGCATGCATCCACTCCGCGAAGGCCTCGGCCAACCGATCGGCCAGGGATCGGGCAAGAATGGCGCGATAGTCGTCATGATCTTGGTCAAATCGAGAAACGAGCTCATCCAGTCCCAGGCCCGTCGTGACAACGAATGCTCCAGCCCAATCGGCGATACCCCTCCCCTCGGGGGCCACGAAGTCCGCGAGCGCAAGATTCGCCCGATCTCCGGTCTTGTCTGACTGCTGTCTGAGCGTGTGTATTTTCGCCCGAACTCGCTGCCGGGTCTCATCCTCGTACAGAATCACATCATCGTCGAGGGCCTGCGCCGGCCAGATCCGGGCGGCACCGGCGGCGCGTAACAGTCGCCGGTCGACGATCTCCCCCAACAGCTCACGGGCGTCGTCTAGGAGTTCGGTAGCGGCCGGTCCTCGGTCTGGGTCAGTCAGGAGGTCGGGGTACTTTCCGCGAAGCTCCCACGCATGGAAGAACGGCGTCCAGTCTATGTACGGGACGAGGTCGGCGAGAGGCTGATCCGCGATGATTTGTGGGTCGGTCAGCCGAGGTTGGGGAGGAGTGTACGCCCCCCAATCGATTGGGAACGGATTTTGCCGAGCCTCGGCAAGCGTAAGGATCGCTTTCCGGTCTCTGCGACCCTCGTGTCGTTCACGAAGCTCAGCGTACTCCTCCCTCTGTCGAGCCACAAACCCGCGGCGATCCCTTGGATTCAGGAGCTTGGAGACGACGCCCACAGCCCGGGAAGCGTCGAGTACGTGAACGGTGGGGCCGCCATATCGGCCCTCAACCTTGATCGCAGTGTGCGCCCGAGACGTAGTCGCTCCCCCGATAAGCAATGGCACTTGGAGACCCTCTCTCTCGAGTTCACCGGCAACATGCACCATCTCGTCGAGCGAAGGCGTGATCAGGCCAGAGAGGCCGATCACCTGAACCCCCTCGGTCCTCGCAGCCTCGAGGATTCGTTCTGACGGGACCATGACCCCAAGATCCACGATTTGGTAGCCGTTACACTGCAGCACGACACCGACGATGTTCTTGCCGATGTCGTGCACGTCGCCCTTCACAGTCGCCAGGAGGATCTTCCCCTTGGATGTTGCGGAGTCTCCCTCCTCCTGCTCGGCTTCCATAAAGGGGAGCAAGTGGGCGACGGCCTTCTTCATGACCCGAGCGCTCTTTACCACCTGGGGTAGGAACATCTTCCCCGAGCCGAAGAGATCTCCGACGACGTTCATACCGTCCATTAGGGGCCCCTCGATCACCTCGAGGGATCGCGCCGCCTTTAGCCTGGCCTCCTCCGTATCCTCCTCCACCCAACGATCAATGCCCTTCACCAATGAGTAGCTCAGGCGCTCTTCTACGGTCGCTTCCCTCCAGGACAGGTCCTCCTCCCGCCGTTGGGTGCCACCGCGATAGCCCTCGACAAGGTCGGTCAGTCGTTCGGTCGCGTCGGGCCGCCTCTGGAAAAGCACGTCCTCGACCGCAACTCTAAGCTCTTCCGGCACTTCGTCGTATACCGGCAGGGCACCTGCGTTCACGATCCCCATATCGAGACCCTCTTGGATCGCGTAATAGAGGAAAATCGTGTGCATCGCTTCGCGGACCTGCGGACTGCCGCGGAAGGAAAACGAAAGATTCGAGATCCCTCCGCTTGTCAGCGCATGAGGCAGAGCCGATTTGATATCGCGAACCGCCCCCAGAAAGGCCTCGCCGTACCCGTTGTGCTCTGGAATCCCCGTTGCGACCGCGAATACGTTCGGGTCGAAGATGATGTCCTCCGGCGGAAATCCCACTTCCTCGGTGAGAATTCGGTAGGCTCGCTGACAGATCTCGACCTTTCGTTCCCGAGTGTCCGCTTGGCCTTCCTCGTCGAAGGCCATCACCACAACGGCCGCACCGTACCGGAGAATCTTCGCCGCCCTTTCCAGGAATACATCTTCTCCATCCTTCATGGAGATCGAATTCACAACCCCCTTCCCCTGAAGGCACTGGAGACCCGCCTCCAGGACCTCCCATCTCGACGAATCAACCATTATGGGGATCCGCGAAATATCCGGCTCGGAGCCGATGAGCCTGAGGAACTGGACCATTGCGGCCTCGGAATCGAGTAGGCCCTCGTCCATGTTCACATCTAGGATTTGGGCACCTGCCTCCACTTGACTCCGGGCAACAGCGAGTGCCTCTTCAAGTCGATCCTCCTTGATCAGCGTACGAAACCGTTTCGATCCGGTGACGTTCGTCCGCTCGCCAACATTCACAAAGTTCAGTTCGGGCCCAATGTTCAGCGGTTCCAGCCCAGACAATCGGCAAAGACGCGGACGGTCTGGGACGACCCGAGGGGGCAGATCTGCCACCGCCTCCGCAATCGCGGAAATGTGCTCAGGGGTCGTGCCGCAGCACCCACCAGTGATATTCAGCAGGCCCCGTCTCGCGAAACCCCGGATCAGCCCCTTCATCTCGTCGGGTCCCTGATCGTAGCCGCCGAATTCATTGGGTAGCCCCGCGTTTGGGTGACAGCTCACGAAGGTGCCGGCCGTGCGGGATAGTTCTTCCAGGTATGGGGCAAGCTGTTTTGCCCCAAGCGCACAATTCAGCCCGATCGCGAACGGTTGCGCGTGCCGCACCGAGTTCAGGAACGCCTCTGGGGTCTGGCCCGTAAGGGTGCGCCCCGAAAGATCTGTGATCGTTCCCGAGATCATGATCGGACGTGTGGTCTCTAGCTCCTCGAACACGGCATGAATGGCGAATAGGGCCGCCTTCGCATTCAAGGTGTCAAAAACCGTTTCCACCATCAGGAGATCCGAGCCGCCTTCAATAAGCCCTCTGGCTGGGCCGGCATACGCCGTCACCAAGTCGGAGAACGTCACATTTCGATAGGCTGGATCCTCGACCCGAGGTGAGATCGAGGCAGTGCGGTTTGTCGGCCCGAGAACCCCGCAGACAAAACGGGGGCGATCCGGATCCAACGCTCGGATCGCGTCAACGGCCCGTCTGGCGAGGCGGGCCGCCTCTCGGTTGATCTCGGTAGCGAACCCCTCTAAGTGGTATTCCGACTGACCGATAGAGGTGGCACTGAAGGTGTTCGTCTCGATGATATCGGCACCGGCATCCAGGTAGTCGCGGTGAATCGCCTCGATCACATCGGGACGCGTCAGGGTGAGAATGTCGTGGTTACCCTGAAGATCCGAGGGGTGGCCCTCGAAGCGGTCGCCCCGGTAGTCTTCTTCCCCGAGACCCAATCGCTGGATGACGGTGCCCATGGCGCCGTCCAGGACCAAGATCCGGTCGCGTAGGGCAGCGTTAAGGAACCGCGGGGAAGCGGATGTGAAGTCAGATCCATTCATTGGGGCCTCTCTTCGCACTGTGCGGCTCAGCCGTCAGTGAACGAAGCCCAGGTACGGGACCGTGTCAGCAATTGGGGCGGGAGAGAAGAAAAATCCCGGCGACGCCAAGCGGGCCGGGGAATCAGCTTTTTAGCGGTTTGGTTTCCCGGGTCGCAATACGCCCCAAATCACCCTGAGCTCAGCCGAACTCGAATCTATGTTAGCGGAGCCCCGCAACGGACGCCACCCGTTTACATTCGTTCTAGTTCTTAGGAATTGTCTCGTCGCAGGGGGAATGGAGGACCACATGAGATCGACTCACCCGGAGGCGCGTTCGCCGTGACGCTGGAGCGGTATCGGAGCATCGTTGAGGATTGGGACGATTTCTGGGCGGCCAACCACGCTCCAGAGCCTGTAACGCTTCGGGTTCGGACGGGATTGATCGACCCCCTAGAACTGGCGGATCGGCTCAGCGGGAGGGGCTTCAGACTCCGCTCCATAGGCGGCTTGGACGGGTACTCCCAGGTAGTGGGGGGCCACGGCTCCGTTGCACAGACACCGGAACACTGGCTCGGGCTCTTCCACATCCAGCAAGCCGTCATGGGATTGCCGTCGCTTGCTCTTTCTCCAAAGCCCGGCGAAACGGTGCTTGACCTCTGTGCCGCTCCTGGAGGAAAGACTGCACACTTGTCTGAGCTGATGGCCGAAGAGGGACCTCTCGTCGCGGTCGAGCTCAAGGAAAAGCGGATCCGAGGCCTACTTGGCAACCTCTATCGTCTCGGGTATTCGAACGTGATCGTGATTGCTGCAGACGGTCGTCGGCTCCCGAGCGGACCTCTTTTCGATCGGGTCTTGGTTGACGCTCCCTGCTCTGGCGAGGGCAACTACAGGCGCCAGGGCGGCAACTTCGCGTCGAAATCGAGGGGTTTTACGCGTTACGTCGGTGGGCTTCAGGAAGCGCTCCTCCGCAGGGCGATCCGGCTGACCCGCCCAGGGGGCATGATCGTATACTCGACATGCACATATGCTCCCGAAGAGAACGAAGAGGTGCTCGACCGCGTGCTGAGGGACTCCCCGGTCACAATGGAGCCGATTGATCTTCCGATACCCCATGCCTCAGGCGTCGTGGAGTGGTCGGGGAGGCGTCTTGACCCGGATGTCGCCCTAGCATGGCGAGTCTACCCGCATCATATCGACTCCGGAGGACTCTTCATGGCTCGGCTCCGCCGTCATGGATCGGACCTACCCCGTTTGCAACTCGACGGCGGCCCCTCTACTCTGCCGGCCGGCTGGACCCCGATTCCCCTTGCTTTCCCCGGAGAAGACGGGAAACGAGCCGAGGCACGCATCGCCAACGCCAAAACAGAACTAGAACGTCGTTTCTCTATATCACGCTCCACTCTCGATGGTCTGGGCTGGATGGTTCGAGGGAAGCACATCTGGGCGCAGACTGCGGCCACGTGGCCCGCCGCGGAGTGGAATGAGGCTGGCGACCCTGGCTGGAGAGTTGTGTCCGTTGGTCTTCGGGCCCTTCGAGGCGGGCACGGGACCCTCGAAACCCCCTCCAGCCACTTTATGACCCGCTGGTCGGGCGAGTTGGGTTTGGAACGGCAGGTTGCCGTCGACACGGATCAGCTGCGGAGGCTCTTGGAGGGGCAAACCCTCACGGGCGGAGCCGCTCCGCGGGGCCCGGTAGCAATTGTTTGGAAGGGGATGGTTCTGGGACGGGGAATGGTGGGCGCCCTGGGGCTGAGACATGAGCTGGGTCGGGCCGGCGGCGAGCGGCTGCTCGCGCTTCTGAGCGCGAGTCAGGAAAACGGTCGAAGCGCCGAATGAATTAGATTATGGATTCTAATTTAGGATTCCCGCCGGGTTGGCGCGAGTGTGATCGTCCGCGTAGTGTGCAGACGCGGTCGGCCGTATCGCACCGGTTTGCCACCACTCGACCAGGAAGCGACCATGAAAGGGGCGACCTTGCTCTTCGTACGTGTTTCCGTAGCTCTCCTCGTCCTGCTCTGGGGCATCGACAAGATCGTCAACGTCGAACACGCGATCGGTGTATCAAACCGATTCTACCTGGGAATTCTCAGTGCGCCGGGACTGGTCCCAATTCTCGGGGTCGTCCAGTGCGCGGTCGCAATCCTCGCTTTGATCGGCCTCTATCGCTCGATCGTCGACCCGATCATTACGTTGATCAACCTTGGATCGCTGCTGGGCGTGCGGGCCTCCATCATCGATCCGTGGGGATGGTTCATCGAGGGAACAAACGTGCTGTTCTTCCCTTCTCTCACGGTCTTTGCGGCCTGTCTCCTACTCATCGCGTTCAGAAGCGATGAGACGCTTGTCTTCGACCGAAGGAGGCTCGCATCTACTGGCTTCTAGGACTTCGGCGGTCGGCGGCGCGGGGCTTGGACGCCTAGTCTCCCATCACGTAGGCGAAGATGAGAGGCGCTACAATCGTAGCGTCTGACTTTATTAGGAACCTCGGCGACTCGGGGTCGAGTTTTCCCCACGTGATCTTCTCATTTGGAGGTGCGCCGGAGTAGCCCCCATAGGAGGCCTCAGCGTCCGAAACCTGGCAGAAGTACCCCCAAAACGGGACCTCCTGCCGCATATCCTGGATGATCGAAGGCACGGCGCAAATCGCGAAGTCACCGGCGATGCCTCCACCGATCTGAAGGAACCCAACGGAGGGCACTCCCGTACCCATTCCGTTGTGGCGTAGGTACCACTCGATCAGGTGGGCGAACTGCTCGGTACCGGTACGACAACATTGATGGTGGAGCACCCGACCGCCTAGGACCCCTGCCGCAAACATGTTGCCGGTCGTTGAGTCTTCCCATCCCGGGGAGTATACCGGAATTCCCTTCTCCAGCGCCGCCATCAGCCAGGAGTTTTGGGGATCTCCTTGATAGTGCGGCTCGAGTGTGCCTGACCGGAGAATGTCGCACAGATATTCGTGGGGAAACCTCCGAAGGCCCTGTTCACACGCACGGTTCCATTGTTCGATGAGGCACTGTTCGAGCTGCTGCATGACGGACTCAGGGATACATGTATCCGTGACCCGGTTCATGCCCCTTCGG
The DNA here is from genome assembly GCA_965215925.1 of Longimicrobiales bacterium. GTDB lineage: Bacteria > Gemmatimonadota > Gemmatimonadetes > Longimicrobiales > Gaopeijiaceae > JAAXGI01. Next base: position 2,280,763 of record CBDCEQ010000003.1, read on the forward strand.
TAGAGATGCGCTTCGTCCTCCGCTGAGAGGCTCCGCCAATCGGGGATGAGCTCGTAGTCGTTGTGCCCGAGCAGGTTGAATACGTCCTCTTCCAGGTTGGCCCCCGTACAGGAGATCGCGTGAACCTTATTGTGCCGGATCATGCGAGAGAGACTGATTCCGAGCTCAGCCGTGGACATCGCTCCGGCAAGCGAAACGAGCATCCTGCCCCCCGCCTCGATGTGCCGCTCATACGCCTGCGACGCGGTGACGGTTTCTCGGGCGTTGAAGTGTAAGTAGTGCCTGTCCATGAACTCACGGATCGCGCCCATCTCGAATCTCCTGCGACGAAGAAGGATCAGCCACTCAACCGGGCCGGGCAGAGCCAAGCTAGGGCCCCTGACTGGGGGGTTCCAGAGCCGGCGAGGCTGCACACCGCGTCCCCGGTGTCAGGGTTGAGCGAGCTTGCTCTCCAACACAGGCACTCCTACTCTGCCGGGGCTCCGCCCTGATACGTGCGGGGGCCAGTCCTTCCCAAAATGGATCAGACCCTCTTGAGTAAACCCGACGCACCCTGGTTCCGGCGGCTGCATTGGCAAGTCTTCATCGCTATGGGCCTAGGTACATTGACTGGTGCCACTTTCGGCGAAGCCGCCGCGAATCAGATTGGGTGGATCGGGGACCTCTTCATGGAACTCCTACGCATGATCATCGTGCCCCTCGTGGTCACGTCGATCATTGCAGGCGTCGCGACCGTCGGGGGGGGGCCGCGGCCTCGGTCGCCTATTTTCCAAGACGTTGGGCTACTACGTCCTTTCCAGTTCATTCGCAGTATTCGCCGGACTCCTCCTGGTCAATGTGATTCGCCCTGGGGTGGGGTCCGACCTGGCCGCGTCGGCCCAGCAGGAGCTGCCCGAACTGTCCACGCCCAGCTCTCCGGTCGAGCTGCTGCTCGATATCGTCCCCGAGAACGTGATCCAGGCCGCGGCGAGCGCGGACATGCTGGCCATCATCTTCTTCTCCATCGTTTTCGGGGCGGCCATCAGCGTGCTGCCTGATCAGAGTCGAAAGGTCCTTACTGACCTGTTCGAAGCACTCTTTCAGACGATGATGCGCTTGACGAATGGAATCATTTTCTTCCTTCCTATCGGGGTCTTTGCACTGATCACGACGATGGTTGGGACGACCGGCTTCGGGGCCTTCCGGTCGCTCGCCTGGTACGTCCTTACGATCGGCCTCGGTCTGACGGCTCACTTACTTGTGGGTCTTCCCATCCTACTGATCGTCCTCGGGAGGATCAGCCCCCGAATCCACTTCGCGAATATGAGAGAACCCCTTCTAGTCGCCTTCTCGACAAGCTCGTCGGGGGCGACACTCCCTATCACGATGGCGGCTGTAGAGGAGAAAGTGGGAGTGTCGAACCGTGTCGGATCGTTCGTGCTCCCGATGGGTGCAACCGTCAACATGGATGGGACGGCGCTCTTCGAGTGCGTGGGGGCCCTGTTCATTGCCCAGATCTTGGGGTTCGATCTCAGCCTCCTTCAGCAGGCGGTCGTCGTGCTTACCGCCATCTTGGCGTCGATCGGGGCGGCGGCGGTCCCGAGTGCGGGCTTGGTAGTGATATTCATCGTGCTCGAAGCCATCAACTTGAGGGGTCCCGAAGTCAACCTCATCGTCGGTTCGATGCTTGCAATCGATCGTCCGCTAGACATGTACCGCACTGCGATAAATGTCTTTAGTGACTCCTGTGGAGCGGCGATCATTGCGCGATCGGAGGGAGAAACCGAAGTCGATCGCGCTGTGCGGTAGGGCCCTTCCCGTCCTACTTCCGCGACCTCCTTTTTGCTCTTCTGTATTTTTTTGCTGTCTCTTCCGCCACCTCGGGGTCCAGGTATCCGTGCTCGACCAGAATGTCCAAGAGCCGCTCCCCACGGTCCGGAACCGGCGTCCGGCTCACCGCTCGCGCAAACTTGATTCGGTCCTTCTCGCCAATCTCATCCATGATCCCGATTGGGGCACCGTACCGAAGGAGGATGCGCTTCGCATCCACGGCTACGGAATCGTTCACGTCGTCCTCCACCAAGGAATGAGAGCCAACTTTTCGCAAAGCGTACAAATCTAAAACGGGCACACCACTCTTGAAAACATCTGGTTCTGAGCGAAAGATCGCCTCGCTGGGCCCGCCTCGACGGTCCTTGAGCTGTGGGATACCTTTCTGAGTCCTCACTCAAATTTTGAAGGCGAGCTGGGCAATGGTCGACGACTCCCCGACGCTTTCTAGGTCCGTAGAGGATTATCTCAAGGTGATCTATGCTCTGTCGGATGAGGAAAAAGCTGCATCGACCAGCGACATCGCCGAGGCGCTGAACGTCCAACCGGCTTCGGTGAGCGGCATGGTAAAACGACTCGCAGAGTCCGGCTACGTAGATCATCTGCCGTATCGCGGCGTTCGGTTGAGCGAGGAGGGGACGCGTGAGGCACTGCGCATCGTTCGGCGGCATCGCGTGTTGGAGACGTACCTGTGTCAGCGGCTCGGTTACTCTTGGGACGACGTCCATAACGAGGCCGAGCGTTTGGAACATGCGGCTTCCGATGAACTCATCGATCGCATGGCGTCCGCACTCGAAGACCCCAGCCACGATCCGCATGGCGCTCCAATCCCGACCCGCTCGGGAGACGTGGAGGCGACCGACCATTTGACGCTCGCCGAGGTGCGGGCTGGGGCGCGGGTCTTCATAAGTGCGGTTGGGGACGACGATCCAGAGAGGCTACGATACATGGAAGCGCGAGGGCTTCTCCCGGGAGTTTTCGTTCGCGTCGATTCCCGTGCCCCGTTTGATGGCCCGATTACTCTTCAGGTCGGTGAGGGAAGCGGCGCTCCGCAAACGATCGGGCATGAGCTGGCGACCAGAATCCGCGTTGCCGTTATAGAGACCTAGTAAAGAAAACTGGGGGTCTGGCCGCCCGCGGCTTTCCGGGTCCAAGAGAGGTCAAAGATCCTGCCGGCGGTAGAGACCGAGTCGCAGCGGAGGGTCCACCCTCCAGTGGAAGTAGAGTCGATTCTCGCCGTCCACGATGATGCCCGCCTTACGATCCCTCATCTTTGGATAGTCCACCCCTTGTTGGTTCTCCACTACGAGCACTTCAGCCCCACCAAGCGCGTCGAGCAAGGCGCCGAGGTCAGACTCAATCTTGGCCAGTAGCGCTGCCTCGGCCTCGGACTGGACAGGGCCTTCCGAGTCTCCTCCGATCGTCTCTTCTCGGATGCGTTCGTACTGCGCCTCGAATTCATCGTTCTGGAACGATTTGACCCGGTTGCGCCGGAATGAAATCTCGTTCAATGCTCGCGAGTCGAAGTTCGCGACGACGCTCTGGATCGAGCCTCCATATCGACGAAAGAGCATCCTTCGCTACCCTCCGAGATCCAATAGCGCGTCAAGTTCGTCGTCCGACAGCTCCTGTGCGGATCTACTACCGATTCCCCTGCCCGACCGAGACCCCTTGGACTGATCCTCCTCGCCTGAGTCCATCGAGCTGCCGGCGTAGTCAAAATCCGGCTCCGAAACCCGTTCGAGCCTCCGTCCTAGACGATGTTCGATCGACTTGAGGTACCCTAGATCCGCTCCCGTGATGAAGGTCACGGCCATCCCGACGGCCCCCGCGCGCCCCGTTCGCCCGATACGGTGCACGTAGTCTTCGGGATCCGTGGGTACGTCATAGTTCACAACGTGAGAGATCCCTTCAACGTCCAGACCTCTCTGCGCCACGTCGGTGGCAACAAGGACTCTGACCTTTCGCGAAGAGAACCGCTCAAGGGCTCGCGTTCGATGTTGCATCCGACGGTCAGAGTGCATCGCGTCAGTGGAAATCTGATCACGTTCGAGCCGGCCTCGGAGGGCGTCCGCACCCGCTTTCGTTCGCGTGAAGACCAGTACCTGATCCCAAGCCGGATCTTGGAGAAGCCTTACGAGTAGATCGGGCTTGTTCTCGGGTCTCACCGTGTAGACCGCCTCCTCAATGCCCTCGGCGGTCGTCCCTTCGGGAGTCGCCTCCAGCCAAACGGGCTCTTTGGTTATCTGGAGTGCAAGAGCGTGAACCCCGTTGGGCATCGTCGCGGAGAACAGCATACTCTGACGACCCCGGGGCGATCGTCGTAGGACCTCCTCGATCTGAGGTCGGAACCCCATGTCGAGCATCCTATCCGCTTCGTCCAATACAAGCACTTGGATCCGAGAGAGATCCACGTTCCCCCTCTCTAGGTGGTCGTTGAACCTTCCTGGTGTCGCTGCAATGATTTCGTAGCCCGATTGGAGTGCCTCGATCTGAGGCCCGTAGCCCACGCCGCCGACCACGTCCCCCACTCTTAGCGGTCCGCCGACGGCCAGCGCCTTCGCGTCCTCGGCGACTTGTTGGGCCAGCTCCCTCGTTGGGCAGAGTACCAAGACTTGAAGGCCCCCTCTCGCCGTGATCTTCTCGATCGAAGGGATCATGAACGCCCCGGTTTTTCCCGTGCCGGTTTGAGCAATTCCTACCAGGTCCCGGCCATCGAGGGCGTGTGGGATCGCCTTCTTTTGAATAGGTGTCGGAGAGGCCCAGCCGAGCGCGCGAATCGCGGCCTGACGCTCTTCCGTGAGATTCAGGTCGTGAAATGTGTTGAGTTGATCCAAACGCCCCGTCCCGTTAGAACCCACCGGCCTGGATGCCGCCATATAGTTTAGGGAAATCCGTCGATTTCGCCCACGTCTGGTGATTCCTTGGAAGCTCCTACCCCCTTTCGGGTCCTGTTCATATGCCTTGGAAACATCTGCCGTTCTCCACTCGCTGAGAGGATCCTTCAGCACGAGGCGCGGAAGGTGGGTTTCCCACTTCTCTATGTCGACTCCGCGGGCACCGGTGCATGGCACGTGGGTGAGGCCCCCGACCCGAGGTCAGTCGCAGCGGCGGATCGATATGGGATCGAGGTCAAGGGCAGCGCCAGAACGGTGCGAACCGAAGATTTCTCGACATTCGATCTGATCCTGGCTATGGACCGGGACAACCTTCGGAGCTTGCAGCAGCTTGGAGAAGGGGCTCGCCGGACGGCAGAGTTGGCCCTCCTCAGAGACTTCGACCCGGAATCTGAGGGCGATCTCGACGTCCCGGACCCGTACTACGGCGGTCCGGACGGATTCGATAGAGTGTTCGACATCATTCATCGATCGTGTTTGGTCCTCTTGAAGGAGCTGCGGGAACGCGTCGAAGGATGAACATGGGAGGGTGGCATCGGGGCCAGGCCTAGGGTTCAGGTACCTCTTGACATAGCAACTCCTGTTTCGGAAGCCATGGGCGAGGCTGAGGTGGAACGGGCATTCGCGGACGTGCGGGCGATTGGCGGCGGCTGCGTCCACCCGGCAGTCAGCCTTCGCAGCGCTTCGGGCAGGCGAGCCTTCCTGAAATGGGGGCGGGCAGCGGGGTTTGGGGGATTCGGCGTTGAAGCACGGGGGCTGGCAGCGCTGTCGGCCGCTGACGGTCCCCGAGTCCCCAGCGTACTCGCATTCGAGGTCGGGAATGCGGCGGCAAGGGGTTGGATCCTAATGGAATACATCGAGCCTGGGCGACCGAAAGATCGAACTTGGGCTCTCCTGGGTAGCGCTCTCGCGAGGCTTCATTCGCCGATCGAAGAGGCCCATCCGGGGTGGGAAGAGGACGGGTTCATTGGGCCTCTGCCTCAATCAAACGTCGGCCTCGATCTACCGTGGCCCGATTTTTGGCGGGACGCGCGCCTTCTGCCAGGATGGGAGTCCGTCCACTCGTGCTTCGATCGCAAAACGCGTCTAGCCTGGGATCGGCTCATGCAGAGAATCGGGCCAGCCCTTGCGGGAAGTGAGCCGGATGGACTCTCACTGCTCCATGGAGACCTGTGGAGTGGAAACGTGCTCACCGATACGGCCGGAGAGCCAGTCTTGGTGGATCCATCGGTCTACCGAGGCCACCGGGAAGTCGATCTTGCGATGATGGAGCTATTCGGTGGTTTCGACTCCGGAGTGCTGGCGGGTTACCGGGAGGAGGCGCCAGTTGCGGAGGGCTACGAAACGTTTCGGCGGGATGTTTACCAGCTCTACCCCTTGCTCGTCCACGTCAAACTGTTCGGCGCGTCCTACGCGGCCGGCGTTCGCGAACGGGTACTACGGCTGCTAAGCAGGCTCGGATAGTCTCTCCCACTGACGTCCCCGCCTTCAGCTCCTCCCCTCTGCGAGCCGTTGGATCGCCGCCTCCAATAGGTCGTCTGACGTCGCGAAGCTGAGTCGAACGAATCGATCGTCCCCGAACGCGGCGCCCGGGACCAGGGCAACGCCTTTCTCCTCGATCACCCGTGAGCACCAGGCGGACGAATTCGACACGCTTTCATCGTATTCCGAGTCGACGCGAAGAAAGACGTAGAACGCACCGTCTGGCTGTACGAATGACATGTGAGGAAGCATTTCCCGGACCAAACGGAGGACAAGGTCACGGCGACGGCGAAACGCAGTCACCATGTGGGCAATCGCGGCGTGGGCTTGCTCGGTTTCGGTAAGTGCCGCCAGAGCTGCCACCTGCGAGGGTGTAGCGGCGTTGGACGTCGTCTGGCTCTGGAGGGCCCCGACCTTCGAAGCCAACTCACTATCCGTAAGCAGGTAGCCGATCCGCCACCCTGTCATAGCGAAGGTCTTTGATACGCCATCGACCACGACGAAGGGGCCCACCTCGTCCGGAGATAGTTCCAGAATCCCTGGAGCAAGCGGAGTCTCGTCCAGGAAACAAATCCGTCGATAGATCTCGTCGCTGATCAGGTAGATCCCATGATCCTTGGCCCAGCGAGCGACCGAACGCAACTCGTCAAGAGAATAGACGGTTCCGGTAGGATTGGAGGGCGAGCAGATGATGAGCCCTCTCGTTCTCGGGGTCCGAGCCGCCTCAAGGTCTTCTGCCGAAAGCCGAAAGTCTCGTTCCTCAGGACCGGCGATGAAGATCGGCTCGGCTCTTGCTAGCCCGACGATCTCGGGGTAACTGGTCCAATACGGCCCGGCAACCAAGACTTCGTCGCCGGGGCCAAAAAGGGCAAAGCAGGCGTTGAAGAAAGATTGTTTAGCCCCAGCTGATACCACCACGTTTTCGCCAGCCAGCTGCCAGCCGGATGCGGCAGCAGCTTGGGCGTGCTTGGCTACCGCACTCCTCAGTTCAGGAAGTCCAGCGGCCGGCGTGTACCGTGTCTGCCCGGCGCGGACGCCGTTGATCGCAGCTTCGGCTATCCAGTCTGGAGTGTCGAAGTCAGGTTCACCCGCGCTAAGATTGATGATGTCGCGGCCCTCTGCAGCCAGTTTTTTTGCTAACGAGCTGACGGCCATCGTGGCCGACGGCTGAAGTCTGGAGATGTTTTCGCTGTAAGTCATGGACGCGGGGGCTCAGCGGGCAAAGCAACCGTGCACGAATCCTCCAATATCAAAGTCTCTCTGACCCCGAGCAACCGGGAGGAGCGGTGCTTCCGGCTAGACATGAAGGGCCCATGAGCAAGATCGAGATCCAGTTCACTTTCGACTATGTGGACCCTGGGTCCTATGTCGCGAGCAGGCTCCTTGAACGGTGGATCCACACCATTGAGGAAGAGATCGTAGTAAGCTGGAGGCCGCTCGAGCTTCGGAGCCCGGCGGCGCCTCCCATCAATCTCACCGAGCCCGAATGGTCCCAAATGACCCACGAGATTCGAGCCCAGGCCCAGCAAGAGGGTGTTCCCCTTCTAGTCCCAACCCATATTCCCCGGACCAGGAAGGCCCATGAGCTCGCCTCTCATGCCCAGGAAAAGGGTTGCTTTGAGGCGATCCACCAGGCACTGTTCGAGGCTCATTTCGTCAGAGGATGGGACATCGGGCGGATTGATATCCTGGCAGAGATCGGGGCTGAGCACGGCCTGGATAGTGGCGAAACCCGAACCGTCCTCGGTGTAGATCGATTCAAGTCGAGAATCGAGACTGAGAGGCGGGCTGCACTCGCGGATGAGATCCGAGGGGTGCCCACACTCGCTGTGGGCGCCGCTAGGTTCGAAGGCCTCACGGATGTGGGGTCGTTTGGGGAGTTCCTGACGGGTCTCCTGAGATCCGGCTCAGCGGCCCGCGGGCGAGACGACGACGGCAGGAAGGACTGAATGTGGGTCATCGCCAAGAGGCAAAACGCGAACGTGAGGCGCTAGGACATATGGCTGGCTACGTAAGAAAGACCGTTCTCTCCCCGGATGACGTTCTCGATCGGGCGTCCGAGGTCCTTCCGACCCGTATCGGGCTCTCACGGTCAAAGGGTTCTAGCCACGGCGCGACCTACTCAGGGGAAGAAGGAACCGTAACACTGTCAGCCCACCGGCACTCTTTCTATACCGAAGTGACCGCCCAGACCGACCGGTTGAGAACTTCACGTATCGACTACGAGATCCAGAGCTTCCTCAATCGCCTTCCCTATGAGGTGGGAGACTCTGGGGGTCCCGGTTCGGGGGACCCCACCGAGATCGGCCGCGGAGCCCCGAATGGAATCGTTTGAGGCGCTCGGCCTGGACCCCCTGGTTATCGAGGCGTTGGCGTGCGAAGGCATCGAAAAGCCGACAAGCCTTCAAGAGCAGGCGATTCCCCTGCTTCGACGGGGGAGTTCAGTCGTTCTTCGAGCCGCCCCGGGCGCCGGTCTGCTAGTCACTTACGGCGCTCCTCTCCTGGATCGACTCGAGCCCGAAGGCGGTCAGCCGGCCGCAATCATTCTCAAGCCCGAGAGAGAGCAGGTAAGGTCGCGCGCGCTATCGCTCGCGAGGATGGCGCTCCGCACTGGTCATCGGGTTGGCGCGCTTGGTGTCCCTTGGTTCGGGGCAGAGCGATCGGACGTGTTGGTCGCGACGCCGGATGATCTCTATGGCGCGATTCGATCTGCGGAGTTGAAGACGGACCAGGTAGCTTGCTTAGTAGTAGACGGGGCAGCCGCCATGGTGAAGGGAATCGCTGGGGAGGAGCGCTTGAACGCAATCCTAGAGGCGGTCAAGGGTGAGGGACTCCAAATCGCTGTGGTGAGTGACCCGATCAGCTCGGGTGTGCGGCGGTGGGTGGAGGAACACGTACGGAGAGCCGTCTTCCTTCCCCCCGAAGCGGCAACGGGTGAAAGTCCTGCAACTCCTATTCAGCGCGGCACGCTACACGCGTATACGGTCGAGGACAATATCGACCTCAGCCTTCCGCTGCTCATCTCACAGGAGTTGGAAGGAGAATGCCAATATGCCCTGGTTTTTGTGCGTTCCGAAGACCGAGCCGCCGACGTGGGAGATCTTCTCGCGCTGCATGGATTCGATGTTGGGCATCCCGGCGATACGGAGGCGAAGGTTTGGCTGGGGGTCGATCCTTTGGCAGCACGTGCAGCCGTCGCAGACCTCGCCAAGGCGACATCCATAGCAGTGATCTCCGCAGACGTGGCTACGGACGCGGATGAGCTAGATCGGCGTCACGGAGGCTCAGGGGGCACGGTTATGGTACGTCCTCATGAATTCCCCCATCTCAGGCGTGTAGCGCGAGACAGCGGGTACACCATCGAACCGATGGCGACCCCCGTTTCTGTCTCAGAGGGCGAAGGCTCGGCCTTTATCGCTGGTGTGGAGGCGGCCATGGAGGAGGAGGACCTGGTGCCATATCTGGCCCTTCTTGAGCCGCTCGTACGACGAAGAGGAGCGGCGGAGGTCGCGGCTACGCTGGCGGCGCTTCTACGACGGGCCCGGCGCGGGCCGGATCCATCCGAGGGTCGACTCGGAGATCCAAGGATCACGAAGCGACCTCCGGCGTGGGCTCGCCTATTTCTCAGCGTTGGCCGACGCGACGGGGTCGCAGCCGGCGATCTTCTCGGTGCGATCGCTGGTGAGACTGGGATAGCAGGAGGTCAGGTCGGACGCATCGACGTGAAGGACGGTTTCTCACGGGTTGAGGTCCACGATGCGGTTGCTGACCGGGTCATACGGACCCTAAACGGGACCTCGATCCGAGGACGCAGTATCCGCGTTGATTACGACCGCGGGGAGACGCGAGCGCAGGGAGGGTCGTCACCCCGAAAAGGAGTTCGGAAGCGGGGGCACCCAGATGGGAGGCGAAAATAAGAGCGGCGCGCCTTTCTCTCGGCGCGCCACCCGATCCGAATCTTATGCACGTCGCTCCCGACCAGACGGGGGTGCCGGGCTCCTTCAGCCTATCTCACCGCATCCTTAAGGCCCTTTCCGGCTCGAAAACCGGGTGTCTTCGTCGCTGCAATTCGGATCGTCTGTCCAGTTCGAGGGTTCCGTCCCGTTCGCTCCTTGCGATGCTTCGTCTCGAAGGTCCCAAAGCCGGTGATCTGTACCCGCTGTCCACTTCCGAGGGCTCTCGCAATCACGCCCTTATCAGTCGCGAATAGCGCATCGACAGCTCGCCCAGCATCAGCCTTGGTCATTCCAGCGGCGCTCGCAAGTGCATCCACGAGATCGGATTTGTTCATTTGAGTCACTCCTCTATGCTTTGTGGTGGTGAACCCGACGGTCTCCGACCGCCCCGAAGGAGCCGGTAAGAGGCTGAGTCAACGGTAAGCGGCACCTTTAGTGCCGTCAAGAGAGGCGACCCCGATAAAACCCGCTTGTTTACTGGGTTTCCGGGGGGTTAGGTGGAAACGTTTGAAGCTGCCAGGGCTCCTCACCGGACCTCCTTCGATTCGCTGTACGGGCTCGATTCGGCTCAACACGCACGCTTGTAACAGTTTACGGAACGAAGAAGCTGGCTGTGAGCGGTGCAGATCCATTATTTGCTTGACACCGCAAAAGAGGGTCGCGATCGATTGTATGGAAGCCGAGTCTCTCCACGTGCACGGGCGGGCCTTGTGGACGAAAATCGTGTCTATTCACGTGGGGAGCAGGCCCGCCTGAGAGCATCGGCTCGGGATGGGGTTGCGCTCATCTGCCCTCGCTGTATCCATCCACTTGTATCTCGTCGCATTCCGCCGAGATCCGAGGTCAGCTACGTGCGCGCCCGTATATGGTGGATTTGCAACGACTGTGGACGAAGCGTGGTGCTCGACATAGAGCGTAACGGGCTCACGAAGAAGATCAACGACGGGGGCCCTGAGGCACGCTGAGGCTGACCCCTCGGAAGTCCAGCCCAACGGCAGTCGTTGGCTGGGTTACCCGCGGATGACTAGTCTCCAACCAAGTGATCGGTATGCGGTGTTTCCGGAGCCGGCTCCTTGTCCTCTTCGCAGGATTCTGCATGGGGAGTGGAGCGAACATTCCTCAATCGGCGGCTGGCCACGCCCAAGCCCGTTCGGCAGACTCCGTCGAAGAGCAAGGCGTCTTGGACCCGACCCTTGCGCAGGCGACATTCGATTCGGTGTGGAACCGCGTCCTGAACACACACTACGATCCTGAGCTGGGAGGACTCGACTGGGAGGCGGTCCGAGAGGAAATGCGGCCGCAGGTGGGGAGGGCGTCATCAGCCCTCGAGCTACGAACCATCTTGACCCGGATGCTGGGTCGGCTGGGTGAGTCACACTTCGCCATTATCCCGGGGGGCCTTGCACAGGCGTTCGAACCTTCGACGCAGCCGGTGGCTGCAGGGGATGCTGAGCCTGGAATCGACGTGCGGTGGATCGGTGGTTCCCTCGTCGTAACTCAGGTGAGAGCCGGTAGCCCTGCTGAACGCGCGGGCGTACAGCGCGGATGGACTGTTGAATCCGTAGGCGACATGCCTGTGGACACGTTGGTTCAGTGGATTCGCGAGGCCGCTGCGCCGGGTCGAGAGGAGCGAGACCTGGCGACCTGGCTACCGTCGGGAGTCCGAGGTCGGCTTCGCGGCGTTGATGGGACTTCAGCAAGCCTTTCCGTACGCGATCATCTCGACCGGCTCAAACGCCTGGCCATCCCAAGAGCCTTACCGCCCGGCGAGCTCGTGCGATTTGGAAACCTTCCTCCACTCAGGATCGAGATCGATCACTACCTGGAGCGATTGGACTCAGGCCTCGAAGTCGGGGTTATCCGCCTAAGCGCGTGGTTTCCGATAGCCGTTTCCGCAATTGCGCAGGCAGTAGATGAGCTTCGCGATTCTGATGCGATCGTTTTGGATCTTAGAGGCAATCCGGGTGGGGTCGGCGGGCTGGTCATGGGCATCGGAGGCCATTTCCTGGAGGATCCCTTGAGCCTCGGTACGATGCGTACGCGGGACACGTCGCTTCGGTTTGTGGCCAATCCCCAAAGGGTGGCACCGGACGGCCGCCGGGTAGAGCCGTATGCCGGCCTCCTCGTGATCCTTGTCGACCCCTTGACCGCGAGCACCTCCGAGATCTTCGCGGGAGGCCTACAGGCACTGGGAAGAGCTACCGTGGTCGGTGAGAATACCGCTGGCCAGGCGCTTCCAGCGCTTGTGGTCCGGCTGCCGAACGGCGATCGGCTCATCCATGCGATCGCGGACTTTACGGCCCCGGATGGATCTAGACTCGAGGGGACCGGCGTCGTCCCCGACGTTCAGATCGCTCTTGATCGCTCAGACTTCCGCAATGAGGAGGATCCTGTTCTTGCGGCTGCACTCAATTGGATCCTGACCCGATAGCGCTCACTGGCAACAATGGAGAATCAAGGATGATCCGCAGGGTGGCCGGGCTGTTGATGCTCGCTTTCATCGTTAGGCCAGGGCACCTGACGGCCGAACAGCTGCCTTTGGCGGACGAGCTCATTGAGGCGTACGTCGATGCGATCGGGGGCCGAACTTCACACACTTCACCCGTCTCTATCCGTTCCACCGGCACCATAGAAATGGCCGCGATGGGCATGCAGGGTGATTTCGAGATCGTCCAAATGGCGCCCGATCAGATGTTGACCCGAGTCTCGCTGCCTGGAGTGGGCGAGATCCTAAGCGGATTCGACGGGTCGGTCGGTTGGAGCGTCAATCCGCTCACAGGCCCGATGTTGATGGAAGGTGTAGAGTTGGCTGAGACCCGCGAGCGGGCGAACATCCTCGCGACTCTTAGGGATCCGCTGGTCGTGCCGCAGCGTGAGACCATCGAGCTGGCGGAGTACGACGGCGAATCCTGTTGGATGGTGCAGCTCGTCTGGGTATCTGGTCGCAACAGTTTCGACTGCTACTCCCAAGAAACGGGCCTACTCATCGCCTCCGAGGATACTCAGACAAGTCCCATGGGCTCAATTGAAGTCACCACTCGATTTTCGGACTACCGTGAGTTCCACGGCATGATACTGCCGACGAGGATGGTCCAGACAGCGATGGGTCAGGTACAGGAAATGACGCTTCGGGAGGTCGAGATAGACGCGGTCGAGATCGGCAGCCTAACCCCCCCTTCGTCTATCACGACTCTGTTGGGTGGCCCGAACGATCGCTAACCGGTAGCCGTGACGTCGGTGCTTGAGAGTTTTAGCTTGAATCCTCAGGGTGTAACCAAAGGACGGTTTTAACCTGTATCCTGAGGATAGGGTAGGATCACAGTGGCAACCGCTGCGCATCGCACAGACCCCACACCGATCGAAAAAAGAAGGTGGCGGATCCCTCCGCCCCCCCTGGAGGACGGAAGGTCGCCGGGTCCCGAGGGTCTTTCCGTCCTCGGGGAAATCCAGGGTGAGTTCGGTGCGGTACTCTGGAAATCGTTGAGATCAGTTCTTCTATGGGCAGATACGGAGTCCGATTCCCGACGGAAACTATTTGAGCCAGAAGCGGCTGAGAATCGAGAGCGAGAGATCCTATCAACCCTCCCCGAAGGAGCCACGGAGATACGGGAGGCGCTTGAGGACCTTCTTCCGGTCCTCGGGAGTCCGGAACGGGCGGAGTCGGAACTTACCGGCGACGCTTGTAGGAGGGTGGCCGAGTGGGCGGAGGCTCAACCGGCCCCGTTGACTCAGCTCGAATACCTCCAGGCCGCCGCAGCCTGCTCCCCTGCGAATGCCCGATTCGCCTTGTCTGTCGGTAGGGCCGCACGTGACCTCACGCACTACGCGCGGGCCGAAGCTTGGTTCCATCGGGCAGTCGGGCTAGCTCGGCAGGCAAGCGATTGGCAGGCCTACGTTACCGCATACTTGGCGCATGGGGTCATGACGTTCCGCCGAGGGTCGCTTCCCGCCGCGAGGCGGAGCTTCCTCAAAGCGCTTAGGCGCTCCCGGAGGCAGGCGCTTCATGACGCAGAGGCAAGGGCGTTGCACAGCCTGTTCCCGCTAGAGTACCGCGCAGGAGACCCCGCGAAGGCCATCGAGTATGCGACCCTCGCTGTTGAAGCCTATGGCCCACAGGACAAACGACTCCCTCGCCTAGCGCAAGACATCGCGTATTTCTGGCTGGAACACAGGGAGACTACGAGCACTCGCATCCGATCTTCATCGAGACCTTATCGAAGGTGGGTGCGGGAGATCGTCCAACAGTGCTCGGCTCACTCAGTAGGTCTGCCGCGGGGCTGAACGATGTGACTGCATACGCATGGTCTTGCTCTGAACTCCGTGAGTATCAGCCGGCACCAGGGATCGCAGAAGCGTGGGTCGACGTGGCTCGGGCTGCCCTTACGCTCGACCGTCATCATGAAGCCGAGAGAGGCCGCGCGCTTGGCCGAATCGATAGCGAGAGCTCGCCGCGAGGGACAGATGCGGTTCCTCGCAGAGGAGGTCATGGATCAGATCCGCAGCGAGCGGGCCGCTGTAGAGACTAGCGTGACGCCCGAAGCAGTCGGACTCTCAGCAAGCGACGTACTCGCGCGCGATCTAATCCGCACTCTCCGACTCGCCCCAGCGGACCTGTCAACTGCTGCTCGGGGTTGATCCATGAGGAATGGGGAGGCGGATTGGATCGTATCCGCCTCCCCTCTCCTTTTTCTGCCTGAAATGACTCCGCTATTGGATGTCACCGGAACCGAGGAAACCGTCGTCCTGTGGAGCCGTGGGGGCAACGTCGGCGCAGCCCGCTACCATGAAGAGCGCGAAGATGGCCGCGAATAGTCGGAATTTCCTCATAAGTCTCATGACTCTCATCTCTCGGTCCTTTCTCGGGGTTGGCCTTCTCGCCGATCGGCGCAGAACACGCAGTGAAATTTTGAGGCTTCGGACCGGTTTGACCCAATCCGATTCCAGCAGAAACATCACATATTCCGTCAATTTATGAGGACAGCGCCCCGCCCACTCCTGGTGCTGCACGAGGATCGTGTTTTACGAGGCAGGCTGGCACGAGCCGCCCACGCGCGCTTCCATCTTTCGGTGGTCCGTAACTGGGAGGAGCTGAGAGAGGGAGTTTCGCGGGCTCCTCCCGCGGCGCTGATCCTGGTAGATCCGTATCACGGGCAGAAAAGCGGCGGGGGGCCCTCCCCCCACCTATATGAGATCCTTACGGCGTTTCCGTCCTCAACCGTACTCGCGGCTCTCGACTCCTCTCCCGCCCGATACCGAGATATCTGGATGATGGGTGAGTGGGGTATCGCCGAGATTCTTCAAACCGATGAAGACAGAAGCCAGATGGCTGTATCTCGCCGCTTGCTCCGCGCGCGGGCCCAGCCATTGCGCCGCCTTTTGTCACACGACTCTGGAATCCCATTCACTGGCCGCGCGCGCGGCCTCATGGATGCGGCGGTAGAAGCGGTCATGACAGGAGGTCACCCAAGGGACCTCGCCAGAGCGCTTGGATTCTCCCCGTCCACGCTGCTTCGGTGGTGTCACCGATCTCAACTACCGAATCCGCGGAGACTTCTCTTGTGGCTCCGGGTCCTCTTTGCTGCCGCATTGGTCGACGATCCGGGGCACACCGTCTTCAGCGTGGGGCTCGCATGCGGCTACTCTGGAGATCAGGCCCTACGAAGGGCGATCCGCTCGGTCGTCCCGCACACTCCATCTGAGCTGAGGGAGCTGGGGGCTTTCGAGACAGCCTCCAAGGCTTTCTTCCGGGAACTCGCTCAACTGCGAGACGACACAGCCGAGAAGCGATAGATTTCTGTCCCCGTCCTCTCTTCCCGTGAGAACAGTGAGCCCCATCGTCCATAACATCGATCCCTTCCTCCTCCAGATTACGGAGGGATTCGGGATCCGCTGGTATTCTCTTCCCTACATGCTGGGAATGTTGTTCGTATACCTCTCGCTGCGGAACGCGGCCCGCGACAAGCAGATCGCCAACCTCACGGAAGAGCTGGCCGAGAATTTTGTGCTCGGCGCGATCCTCTGCGCATTGATCGGAGCTCGCTTTTTTCACGTGTTCGTGTTCGAGTTCAGCCGGTACGGGATCGATCCATTGGCATGGGTGGCGGTTTGGAGAGGGGGACTTGCATTCCACGGCGGATTCGTGGGCGTCCTGATCGCCGTCGTGTGGTTCTCCCTCAGGCATGACCTCCGCTTTTACGATCTACTGGATCGGATCGCGATTCCCGTGGCACTGGCTCTCAGCCTCGGTCGGATCGCGAATTTCATCAACGCCGAGATGTACGGCACACCCTACGATGGGCCGTTTTGCATCGACTACTCGCAGAACGAGCACATGGCCCGCCCGCCCGCCGATTGCCGTCACGCTACTCAGCTCTACGAGTCGATGAAGAACGTAGGCATCGCTGGACTCTTGCTCATGGTCCGCTCCCGGCTACGTCCTCCGCCAGGGGTAATCACGTGGACGTTCGTGGCACTGTACGGTTGTATCCGATTCGGACTGATGTATCTGAGAGACGAGGAAACGGTCTGGGGAAGTCTCACTCTCTCTCAGATCTTCTCTGGTCTCATGGGCGTGCTGGGAGTCTCTATGCTCCTCTTTCTAGCGGCGACCCAGGGGAGGACGCGAGCTACGCAATGACGGTCGTCCTGGGTACTTCTTCAAGCCTCGCTTGATCGAGAGACGTATCGTTGAGTGGTCCTCAATACATCTACGTAATGAAGGGTCTCAGGAAGGTCGTTCCCCCGAAGCGAGAGATCCTGGCGGACATTTGGCTCTCCTTTCTTCCCGGCGCCAAGATCGGCGTGGTGGGTCCCAACGGTTCAGGAAAGAGCTCACTCCTCAGGGTGATGGCGGGTGTCGACGCCGACTTCCAGGGGGAAGCGTGGGCAGCACGGGGGACCAAAATCGCCCATCTGCCACAGGAGCCAGAACTCGACCCAAAGCTCGACGTCAGGAAGAATGTCGAGGAAGGAACTCGTGGAACCAGGGATCTCTTGGATCGGTTCGATGCGGTGAGCGGGGAATTCGCTCGGGTGGCCAACGACGGGGAGATGAACGCCCTACTGGCCGAACAGTCTGACCTGCAAGACCGGATTGACGCGGCGGATGCGTGGAATCTCGACCGTAAGGTCGAGATCGCGATGGAAGCTCTGCGACTTCCTCCCGGCGACGCTGACGTCACCAAGCTCTCAGGCGGCGAGAAGCGTCGTGTAGCTCTCTGTCGGGTCCTCCTCGAGGAGCCAGACCTGCTCCTACTCGATGAACCCACGAATCACTTGGATGCAGAGTCCGTCGCCTGGCTTGAGCGACATCTCGCAGATTTTCCCGGGACCATCGTAGCGATCACACACGACAGATACTTCCTCGACAACGTCGCGGAGTGGATCCTCGAGCTGGACCGAGGCCGGGGAATCCCCTATGAGGGCAATTACTCCGAGTGGTTGGAGCAGAAGCAGGCCCGTCTGGCAGTCGAAGAGAAGAGGGTCTCCTCCCGGCAGAGAACTCTGGCCAGGGAACTGGAATGGATTCGGATGAGCCCTCGTGCCAGACAGGCGAAGGGAAAGGCGCGGATCAACGCGTACGAGGACCTTCGCGCCGAGAGCGCTCGAGAGCAGCTTCAGACTTCCGAGATTCTGATCCCGAGGCCACCGCGACTGGGTGAAGAGGTGGTGATTTTCGACCGCGTCAGCAAAGGATATGATGATGGTCCGTTGATGGAGGACGTCAGCTTTCGGCTTCCCCGTGGCGGGATCGTGGGAGTGATCGGGCCGAATGGCACCGGCAAGACCACGACGTTCCGTATGATCGTGGGTGAGGAGAAACAGGAGGAAGGGAAAATAACCGTCGGCTCCACCGTCTCAATCTCCTATGTCGATCAGTCTCGATCCACACTGGACCCACAGAAATCGGTGTGGGAAGAGGTGTCGGAGGGGCATGACAATCTGGACTTCGGATGGAGGGAGGTCAGCTCCCGTGCATACGTTTCGTGGTTCAACTTCGTAGGATCAGATCAGCAGAAGAGAGTCGGCATGCTTTCCGGTGGGGAACGCAATCGGCTGCACTTAGCGAAGTTACTCAAGTCAGGCGGGAACCTGCTGCTGCTTGATGAGCCGACGAACGACCTAGACGTTGATACGCTCAGGGCATTGGAGGACGCGCTCCTTTCCTTCCCGGGCTGCGCGGTCGTGATCTCTCACGATCGGTGGTTTCTCGACCGCGTTGCCACCCATATCCTGGCGTTCGAGGGGGAGGCCCGGGCGAAGTGGTTTGAGGGCAACTATCAGCACTATGAGGAAGACCGACGTCGACGGATGGGAGCCGAAGCGAACCGGCCGAATCAGGCTAGATATAAGCCACTCGTCCGGTGATGGCGGGGCTCACCCCTGAGGTATCGATTCTCCTGCCGGTTCGGGACGCCGCGCCAACCTTAGACGAAGCGGTTCGCTCGATCCGCGCTCAGACTATCGGCTCGTGGGAGATGATAGCCATCGATGATGGCTCGCGAGATCGATCGTTGGAGATCCTGAAGCGACATGCTCGGGAGGACTCCCGGATCCGTGTTCTTTCTCATGGTCGAAAGGGAATCGTACCGGCCCTCGAGGCGGGTCGAAGACAATGCAGGGCCTCGATCGTGGCACGAATGGATGCAGATGATCGAGCGGACCCCGACCGGCTTCGGGAGCAGATCGTCTTCCTTGAAGCACATCCTGAGACCGCGTTGTGCGGGACCCACGTTCGATATTTCCCACGGGCGCGAGTCCGAGCGGGCGCCCGCCGATACGAGGCTTGGTTGAATTCGCTAGAGACCCCCGAACGTCTCACGCGCGACCTTTGGATCGAGTGTCCGTTAGCCCATCCCTCTTTTGCCATGCGCGCGGACGCGCTCCAGGAACTCGGCGGCTATCACGACTGCGACTGGCCCGAGGACTACGATCTCGTCTTCCGTTTTTGGGCCCGCGGACTAGGGCTCGGTGTGGTTCCGAGGATATTGCACAGCTGGAGGGAAGATGAGAATCGATTGTCTCGCAGGGACCCCCGATATGCGCCAGAGGCGTTCCGCCAGATCAAGCTCCACTACCTGTCGCAGACACTCCTTAAGGATCGAGACGGTGTGGTGATCTGGGGAGCCGGGCCACTGGGCAAGGCGTTTGCTCGGACCGCGCTAGGGTCCGGGATCGCGGTGCGCGCCTTCGTTGACTTGGACCCGCGAAAGCTGGGGCAGGAGATTCACGGCGCGCGGGTCGTATCGCCAGAGGAGGCTTCGCGATTCCGGGAATCCCTCAGCTTGGGAGCCGTCGGAAAGCAGGGCGCGCGCGATGAAATTCGGAGGATGTTGGGTAGCTTCGGATGGGATGAGGGCCGTGACTTCGTCGCGATCGCGTGACCCCGCTTCAGGTCAAGGCGGACTCACCGAGCGCCGTCGGAATACCGCTGATCCCCCTACCTCGACGGCATCGAGCGTTCCAGACATCCGATGCTGGTCGGTGAGTCGCCCGTCGAAGGTCGGGTCGTCCCCGGGGAAACTGCCGAGCGTGAAACGGATCGCGCCACCCTGACCAGCCTCCCCCGAAACGGTCCCCTGGCTAAGCGTTTCCTGCCTCCGGGTCCACCGTCCCGAGATTGCGCCACCCACGTGAGACTGGACTTCGAGGGTGAGACCCCGTCCGGCGTCGGAGGTCTGAAGGCTGCCAACTCCGTCCCAAGTCCCGATTAGGCTCACCTCATCCAACGCGGTCGTCGAGTCGCAGCCAGCGAGGCCACAAAACAACGCTGGGAGCACGAGGCAAAAGCCTGTTCGCCGTATCATTTTCTTCATCATCATCATCCACACTCACCGTGTCCCGAGATTATTGGCTTTTCGCGAATCGCTGTTCCTACAGACTAGGGAGACTTCTGACAAATTTAGAAAAGGGACAAAAGCCTGTCCATCCACCCATCGGATCCGGTGCCTACAAGTGGGAATAGGGTTCTCGCTACAACGCTAGACCAATTGTACCGTCACCCACCATCGAGCATATCAATCAGTTCCTCCATGGAGCGTGCCACCGCGTCCGCCTCATCGACGACCGGCACCCGGTGGCTATTCTCGGTAAACGCCACGAAATGGTCGACCAACTGGAGGCTCCGAAGTTCTCGATCCGTGGCGCCATCCCCGACCATCCATATCGGGCGCTCCGTCGGGCTCAAGGACTCCAACGCGAGCGGCTTCCCGCCCCGGGCCATTGGCGTGCTTGGATCTAGGCCGATGACCTTGCCGGCCCCGTCGTAGCGGAAGCTGTGGGCGCGAAGCTGGCTCCGTGGAATCCCTAACCGGACAAGGGTGGGGTGGATCAGCTCTTCGAAGCCACCCGAGAGCACGCGGATGGAATTTCGGTGTTTTTCAAAGAAATCCAGCTGCCTCTCGACCGACCGTGTGAGACACCTTGAGACCTCGTCGGCGACGAGGTTCACCAAGGCCCGATCAGCCTCCATCACTTCTAGCCTGCGAGCGAGGGATTCCTCCACTGCAAGTTCCCCCGCCATCCCGAGATCGGTGATTTCACGGAATGCCGTGATTCGTGCGTCCCGATCGGGGGCAGTCGTTACGGAGCGCGCGAAGAGCTCGTCCAGCGCTTCAACCGAGACGAGCGTACTATCGAAATCGAAGACGAGCAGAGGCATGAACCTGGCCTTCATTGCGCGGAGGTAGGGTAGCTAACATTCTTCCCGTTCCTTGCCAACCCTCGGAACCGCGGCGAACGACCAAACCGGCTCGCACCTTCGCACCCCACCTCCGTCCTCAGTCGAATCATGTCGCAGAAGCTGAACCGATTTAGCTCGCGCATCACCGAACCGCGGTCACAGGGCGCGTCGCAGGCCATGCTCTTCGGCACGGGTCTGACATCGGAAGATATGGCCAAACCGCAGGTCGGTATCGCGAGCGTTTGGTGGGAAGGAAACACGTGCAATATGCATCTCGACGAACTGGCTGTTGAAGTGAAGAAGGGTGTGGTCGAAGCCGGACTCGTGGGCATGCGCTTCAACACGATCGGTGTGTCTGATGGAATTTCGATGGGCACAGAGGGAATGAGTTTCTCTCTTCAATCTCGAGATTTGATTGCCGACTCCATCGAGACCGTCATGGCGGCGCAGTGGTACGACGCGAACATTTCCATTCCGGGCTGTGACAAGAACATGCCTGGATGTGTAATCGCGATGGGCCGACTGAACCGTCCTTCGCTGATGATCTACGGAGGTACGATCCGGGCCGGGCGTAGTCATGGCCAAACGCTCGACATCGTCTCTGCATTCCAGAGTTACGGGGAATTCCTCGCCGAACGGATCGATGATGAGATTCGCCAGGACATCGTGATGCACTCGTGCCCTGGAGCCGGAGCATGCGGCGGAATGTACACGGCTAACACGATGGCGTCCGCCATCGAAGCCCTGGGAATGTCACTCCCTTACAGCTCCTCGACGCCGGCCGACGATCCGAAGAAGATGGAGGAGTGCAGGCAATCCGGCGTTGCGATTCACCGACTGCTTGAGCTCAACCTGAAGCCGAAAGATATCATGACACGGGAAGCATTTGAAAACGCCATCGTACTTGTCATGGCGTTAGGAGGCTCGACGAACGCCGTCCTTCATCTCGTCGCAATGGCGCGTGCCGTCAACGTGCCTCTTTCTCTGGATGATTTCCAGGCCGTGAGCGATCGCGTCCCCTTCTTGGCCGATCTCAAACCATCGGGCCGCTATGTGATGGAGGACCTTCACCGCGCTGGAGGGACGCCAGGAGTCATGAAGCTGCTGCTGGCCGAGGGCCTACTCGACGGCGACTGCAAGACGGTCACGGGCAATACTATCGCGGAGAACCTCACCGATCTCCCCGGTCTGGCTGATGGTCAAGACATCGTGCGCCCGGTCTCCAACCCGATCAAGGAGACTGGCCATATCAGTATTCTCCACGGAAACCTCGCGCCCGGCGGTGCGGTTGCGAAAATTACCGGGAAGGAGGGAACGCGGTTCTCGGGTCCCGCGCGGGTGTTCGACTCGGAGGAGGAGATGCTCTCTGAGCTAGAGATGAAGAACATCAGCAGGGGTGATGCGGTGGTCATTCGCTACGAAGGTCCAAAGGGGGGACCGGGCATGCCTGAGATGCTGACCCCGACCTCAGCGATCGTTGGGGCGGGCCTCGGCGAGCACGTTGCCCTACTGACCGACGGACGGTTCTCCGGTGGCTCACATGGTTTCATCGTCGGGCATATTGTTCCTGAAGCGCAGGAAGGGGGACCCCTCGCCTTGATCCGTGACGGCGACCCGATCGAAATCGATGCCGACGCCCACACCCTCTCGGTAGGGGTGACTGCCGAAGAGCTCGAGCGGCGAAAAACCGAGTGGTCGATGCCCGACTACAAGGCGGTACGAGGCACACTGGCGCGCTACATACGGACGGTGAGGGACGCCTCGCACGGATGTGTAACCGACGAGTGACCGGCGGCCCGTTCCCCGCTCCGAGCACGATCCTTTGGGCGCCGGACGGAACCGTTCCGGACTGATCATGGGATGGGGAAGAGCGGAGAGCTTTTGGATCTCGCTCGTCGAATGAGCGCTGAGGAAACAACATGTCTACGAAAATCGGGATCGAGGTGCTGGAGTCGGGTTCAGAATCACCCTCCGATCTGCTGTCCCGGTTCCGAGGGGTGCGCCGCTTCACGGAGGACCTCACCGCAGGCCTCGCACCGGAAGACTTCGTTGTTCAATCCATGGACGACGTGAGTCCCACGAAGTGGCACTTGGCCCATACATCGTGGTTCTGGGAATCATTCGTGCTCTCAGCTTGGATGCCCGGTTACGAGCCCTTCCACCCTAAGTATCACTACCTCTTCAACTCCTATTACGTGCAGGCGGGTGAGCGACATTGCCGCACTCAACGCGGGTACCTCTCTCGCCCGACGATCGAGGAGGTTCTGGAGTATCGCCGCCATGTGGATCGGGCCATGACCGACCTCCTCGATCTGAGTACCGATGAAGAAAGGGACCAGGAGCTGTCTCAGCTACTAGAACTGGGGATGAACCACGAGCAGCAGCATCAGGAGCTCATTCTCACCGACCTGAAGCACGTCTTCTCGGTGAACCCCCTCCGGCCGGCCTACCGTGCGCCAGCGCAGAAATCGAACGGTTTCCGTTCGACTTCGGAAACTCAGGACGATTCCGTGCGCTGGATCGCCTTCGATGGTGGGGTGCATCGAATTGGCTGCACGGGCGAAGGCTTCCACTTTGACAACGAAGCTCCTCGCCACCGCAGATTCCTGGAGCCGTTCGCGATCGCCGACCGCCTGGTCACAAACGGAGAGTACCTCGCCTTTCTTGAGGACGGTGGGTATGGCCGGCCTGAGCTCTGGATGTCCGAGGGATGGGCGCGACGCGACGCGGATCAATGGACCGAGCCTTTCTATTGGGAGCGGCGAGGTGACGAGTGGTGGATCTTCACCCTCTCAGGGATGCGACGGCTCCAGCCCGAGGAGCCTGTGTGTCATCTGACCTGGTTCGAAGCTGACGCTTTCGCCCGTTGGGCCGATGCTCGGCTCCCTCGTGAGGATGAATGGGAAGTCGCGGCTAGCGAGGTACGACCGCGGGGTAATCTAGCCGATGAGGGTCGCTACCATCCCGCGCCGGCAACCACACACAGTGAGCGACCCGAGATCCGACAATTGTTCGGAGATGTATGGGAGTGGACGTCGAGCGCCTACTCCGCATACCCGGGGTTCGCGCCGAATCCAGGAGCCATTGGCGAATACAACGGCAAGTTCATGTGCGGACAATTCGTGCTGCGCGGAGGATCGTGTGCAACGCCAGCCAGTCATATTCGATCCACATATAGAAACTTCTTTCACCCGGACGCTGCATGGCAGTTCACGGGGGTACGTCTGGCGAGGGACCTGTCATGAGTCCGCCAAGCGCGACGATCGAGACCACGCTTGCAGGACGTGACCGACTCTCGATCCTGTTCTCCGAAGTATCAGAGGGCCTCCGCTCCAACCCGCGTCGGATCCCGGAAAAGCTGTTCTACGATGAGCGAGGATCCGATCTCTTCGAACAGCTCACGAGACTTGAGGCCTACTATCCGACCCGACTCGAGATCCAGATTCTCGGAGCGTGTCTGGGGGAAATGCGTAGCCTCATCGGACCTGGGTCGAGGGTCGTGGAGTTCGGGTCGGGTGACGGACGGAAGACGAGCCAGCTGTTGGATGCCCTGGATCGACCGAGCCTCTGTGTCCCAGTCGACATCTCAGAAAGGCAACTCTTGGAGTCCGCGGATCGGCTGCGGGCCCGATATCCCGACTTGGAAGTCATTCCTCTCGTCGCCGACTACACCGAATCGTTCGCGCTCCCCGACGGCTCGGCAAATGAGGCGAACGGACGTCTTCTATTTTTCTTTCCCGGCTCGACGATCGGAAACTTCGAACCGGGGGAAGCAGAGGCGTTCTTTCGCCGGGTCGGAATGATCGGAGGAGTAGGCTGCTTCCTTCTGGTTGGTGTTGACCTCGTTAAGGAAAGGAAGACGCTTGAGCGGGCCTACGATGATCCTGAGGGGGTGACCGCAGAATTCAACCGCAACGCGCTCCGTCACCTCAACAGGCTTTTCGCCGGCAATTTCGATGTCGCAAGCTACGAACATCGGGCCCTTTGGAACGCCGAGAGATCCCGGATCGAGATGCATTTGGTAAGTCCCTACGACCAGGAGGTGACGCTCGACCCAGGTCTTGCGTACGGCGAGCCACTTCGGATCGGGATCCGGGGTGGAGAACCGCTGGTAACAGAGCACTCATACAAATACGAATTGGATCGTTTCAAATCTCTGTGCAGCCGTGCCGGGTGGACAACGCTGCGGAACTGGACCGACGATCGCGCATGGTTCTCGGTCCACCTCTTGGAAATGGATGGGTGATCTCAATGAACGTGCGACAAGACAGACATCGCCTGTCGGAGCAGCAAGAGGAACTCTGCAATCAGAGCCGGTGGGATTTCTCCGAACTTAGCGCACTCTTCCTCAACTGCACTTTGAAGCGCACGCCCGAGCGATCCCATACGGACGGGCTCATCCGGATCTCAAGGGCGATCATGGAGAAGTCTGGAGTCGGTGTCGAGTCCATACGGCCGGTCGATTACGAACTCGCGCCCGGGGTCTATCCGGACATGCGGGAACATGGAGCGGACACGGACGACTGGCCTGATATCTACGAAAAGGTAAAGGCCGCGGACATCATCGTCCTCGGTTCCCCGATCTGGCTCGGGGAGAAGTCGTCCGTCTGTACGAGCGTTGTGGAGCGACTTTACTCGACCTCCAGCGACCTGAACGAGAATGGACAATATGCCTACTACGGTAGGGTCGGTGGGTGCCTAATCACTGGGAATGAGGACGGTGCCAAGCACTGCGCGATGAACATCCTGTATTCCTTGCAGCACATTGGCTACCTGATCCCGCCTCAGGCAGATGCCGGCTGGCTCGGCGAGGCGGGGCGGGGCCTGGACCGTCGTATTTGGACCCCGGGTCAGGCGGTCCCGAGAACGACTTCACCAATCGGAACACGACCTTCATGACCTGGAATCTCATGCACTTAGCGCGAATCCTTCGGGAAAACAATGGGATTCCGGCGCATGGTAACCAGCGCTCGGGGTGGGACGCCGGGTGCCGCTTCGAGTTTCCCAACCCCGAGCACCGGTAAGGCCGCGTGGTTCGTTACGACCGACTCAGCCGCACCGCCGCCAGCTATTGAACCAGTACGGTACCGTTCATCCCGGCGTGGTTCGTGCACTCGTAAGTGTACGTACCGGGCGCCACCGGCATCGCCGTCACGTAACCCCCCGAGGCCTGCAGTTCGTCAAGGCTCACGATATCGGCCGAGGCGAATAAGACATTGTGGAAGTTGCTCCCGGTCCAGGTCCAAGTCACGTTCGTCGACGGCGACACCTGGATATTCGCCGGTTGGAAGAAGTCGTCCATGACGTTGACCGAGTTCGTCTGAGTAGGCTCGCTTCCACCACCACCACCACCTCCGCCACCACCACCTCCACCCGTAGGGGAATCCCCGCCACAGGCCGTTAGACCGAACGCCAGGACTGTCACGATCCCGCAGGCCCATCGTCTCACACGAAAAAACTTCATCTCATCCTCCCCTTGTTGGGTTTCCGAAACCTGCCCGTTCATGGGAAATCCTCGAATCCAAAACATTGTTCCAATGGCTGGGGAACGCAACGAATTTGGGGCATTGGGGGTCGGGGTGCAGTAGACCCGCCGGCGATGACCTCTGGAAAGCGGGGATAGAAGATCCCTCGGCGAAACAATCAGGGATTCAGCCAGTAGTTCAACTTTATGACGACGATATTGTCCGGGCGGGTGCCGAACATATCATCGACGTCGCGGTTCAGATCGAAGCCACCGACGCCGTCGTCAGAGCCATCTATGCCGCGCCCGGTGAGAGAATTGACTCGGCGCTGCTGCCAGACGAAAAAGAGCGTTGATCCCTGTCGCCACTCCCACCGAAGCACTGCATTCCCCAAGAGACTGCGATAGCTGAAGTCTTGGTCCTCGACGATGAAGGGCATCGCCGGGCCGTCCCCATCGGGGTCGATATTGGCGCTCCCATCGGGCCCATACGAAACCGTCCCGATATCTTGTCCATACTCGAGAAAATCGAACGAGCGCGGCCGCTCGAACTCCTTCAGTCTTCGATAGTTCCCCGTGGAGATGAACGGTTCTGCATAGAGCTGGAGTGAAAGGTTCGGCGTGAAGGTGAGGTTCACACGGGCGTCGATCGAGAGAGTCGTTTGGTCCAGTCCGCCGAAGACGTACCGCCGACCATAGGTTTCAGAAGCGAAGCTGTCCTCCACCGAGGTCACATAGTGGGCTGATTCGTATAGCCGGTTGAGCGACGGTCCGATTCGTATTTCGAGTGTCTCGATCGGGTTGGTACTGAGAGTTAGGCTGAAGTCGCGACTCCACGAATCTCCCCGGTCGAACGCCCATTGATAATTGAACCGTGCGACCGTAGACCGCCTACTGTCTGAGTTCACATTGGCGACACCTGAGAAGCGGGTTGGTGTGCGGGCCAGCGGGCCGCCTCGGGTGAGTCGATCGTCATCGAGGGGAGGGTTGTACCCAAACCTCACCCTACCACCCCAGTAATTAAGGAATTCCCAGCTAAGGTCAGCGTTAACCTCTGTCCACACGCGGTCGCCGGCGTAATTCCACATCGCGTCGGGACTACCTCGGGTATTCCACTGCCTCAGTATCCGTCCTGGGTTCGGTTGGTTGTAGCTGAGGTTCGTGTCCACGACGAGTCGGTCCGAAGCGGACTGGAATCCAAGGTCATTGACCTCATATCCCGGGCTCACCGCGGCTGTTGCCATCCTCCCGCCGAAAGCTCCGGCCTGCTTTGCAGCGGTGAATGCCGCGTAGTAACCCGACAGCGAAGTAGCGGTCGGGTCCAGTCTTAGGTGGTCCGCGTCGGGGCGCTGGTAGTAGCGGGTTGAGGCCTGCTGTGTACGGGTGATGGCAGCCGGTTCTCCTTGCATTCGGCTTGCTGCCACCGTGCCACTGATGAAGTATGTGCGATTCGACCATTCGTGAGCAAAATCCGCACCTCCCGAGTATGCAGAAGAATGAAGACGCTCAGTCAAGTCCGACCCGGAAAGGTTCCGGTTGACAGCTGTGCCCATGAGCCCAAAGCGGGTCTCCCCTCCCCTGATCTGCCTCCTGATTCTGGCCGCCAAGTGGTTCGTGGCCGGTTCGACAATGGTCTCATTCGTCGCTTCGGAAGGATCCACATAGGTTGCAACTTCCTCCGCAGTCACAGCTTCAAGGATCCCGAGCGACCAGCCGTCACCGACTCTTCCCGTGACCTTTGCCGCGCCTAGAATTGTGGTCGCCGGAGCTACATCCGCAAACACGGCCTCCGCCGGGACCGAACCGGACGGCGAGCGTCCGACGCGACGAGAGTAGACTAACTGGGGGGCACGGAGTGTCCCTCCCCCCCCAGGGCCGCCCTCACCGAAGCGGAAGATGTCTGCTCCCTCGACGAAGAATGGGCGACGCTCATCGAAAAGCGTCTCGAAGGCGGTGAGGTTGATGACTGACGGGTCCAGTTCGACCTGACCAAAATCAGGGTTCACGGTCGCATCCAATGTGACGTTCGATGTCAAGCGGTATTTGAGGTCCAGACCGGCTTCAGCGAAATGGTCTGAGCCGGTTCGGAACGGGTTGCGAAATTGGACTCCGGCCGGATCGGCCGGTTGAAGGTACTCCCCTCGGGCAGCCACGTAGGGCAGAAGCTCCAATCTTCGACCCGGCTGAATTCCCTCGATGCCATCGAGGTGCGCGAATCGGGACGCTCCCCCGCGCTCCAGCGTCGGGACGAAGGGAAACGCGACTCGCTCCTGGTTGCGGTGGATGTTCCGCTTGATCTCGATGCCCCAGACCTGCTGCTCGTCCGGGCTGAACCGAAGCTGACTGAACGGAATCCGCATCTCCGCCGACCATCCTGCATCCGTGATCGCGGTCGCCACATCCCAAACCGGATCCCAAGAGTTATCGCCTCCGCCTCCACCACGACCTCCACCTCCACCACCGGATGACACAGCGTCGTTTCTCGTGCCGGATGGGTTGACGTCGAACCGATAAACGGTCTCGTGGTCATGATAGCTGTCCAGACTGACCGTGATGAAGTCGAAGTCGCCTCGACCGGGGTCGCGTCGGGCAAGCCGTGTCGTAATCGGACTGGTGTCGTAGAGCATGGCGCCGATGTAGATCGCTGCATCGTCGTAAGCCACGCGAACCTCGGTGAGCTGGGTCCCGGGCTCACCCTCCGCTGGGTCTTCTTGAATGAAATCCGTGATCACCGGCGCCAGGGTCCATACCAACTCGTCTAGAAGACCATCGAGATCGATTGCGGTCTGGGTTCGAACGGCTTGTGCCTGGGGCGCCAGGTCGTGGCGGTAGTCACGATTCGGCGCCACGTCGGCCTGGGGCCGGTCGTCCGCGTTTTCGTCCGGCAGTCGAACCGTCTGTGCTTGCACCTCAGACGCGATTGACAGAGTCGTGAGCCCATGGGACAGGCCCAGCACGAGTGGAAGCAACCGAAACTTCCCCCTGAACGCCAAGGTTGTCTCCATCGATACGGGCATGCCGGTCTTATAAATGGAGGAAAGAGGGGGAAAATCCGGACAACCAGGGGCATACCTTCCGCGCATGAGCGGAGTTCCGGTGTCGTCACGTATTAGGGCCCCTCTCGAGATAGGTGTAACCTGCAAGATTCGCGATAAAGGCAGCTACGAAGAGTTCAGCCTCGCTCGGAGAAATGCCTGCTGCACTCTCGACCTTCTTCGTGAAGTTTGCGATCAACTTGTCGCGGT
This sequence comes from Longimicrobiales bacterium, assembly GCA_965215925.1. Lineage (GTDB taxonomy): Bacteria > Gemmatimonadota > Gemmatimonadetes > Longimicrobiales > Gaopeijiaceae > JAAXGI01. The sequence continues at coordinate 2,310,297 of CBDCEQ010000003.1, forward strand.
CGAATTCGACATACGTCAACACCTCGCCCACTGTGTCGCCGTGCGCAAACCCGGACACTTCGTAGGTACCTCCCGCCCCACCGTCATCGAGTCGGAGGTCCACCGTGTTCGTGTCTCCAAAGAGATTGTGAAGGTCCCCGAGGATCTCCTGATAGGCCCCGGTCAGGAAGATGCCCAGTGTGTACGACTCTCCTCGGTCCACGCTGTGGAGATGAAGGCCGGTTCCGCCCGATCCGCCCCCGACGAATCGGTCGATCCTCCCGTCCGAATCGCACGTGATGTCCTGCAACGTCGCTCGCCGTGTCGGCCGCTCGCCCAATCGGTGGATCGGCATGATCGGAAAGAGTTGATCGATGGCCCAAGAGTCGGGTAGCGACTGAAATAGCGAGAAGTTGCAGACGTACTGATCGACAAGCATCGCCTCCATCAAGGGAAGGATGTCTTCATATCGGTCGATGTGTCGACGAGCCGACTCCGCACCCCGCGTCATGATCGCGCGAAAGAGTCGTTCCCCGAGCGAGCGCTCGGGGAGGCTCACGACCCCGCTGTTGAAGAGAGATCTTAGACGATCATGCCAAAAGGAAGCATCGTGATAGACCTGGCGGAGTGACCGGTCATCTATCTCCCGCAGCGCGGTGGCGAGGTCGTTCACCACTGGATGCACGCCATTGGGTATTTCATGGTGTTCAACCGTGGACCGTGGCACGGCGTGGATCACATCAACCAACAGGAGACTGGAGTGAGCGGTGAGAGCACGACCCGATTCGGAAATGATGTCCGGCATCGGAATCCGGCTCTCTCGACAGGCCTCGGCTAGCGTATAGACGACATCGTTGGCGTACTCCTGGATGGAGTAGTTTACGCTCGTCTCCGCGCTGGAGCGGCTCCCGTCGTAGTCGACGCCAAGGCCTCCGCCTACGTCGACGTGCGTAATGTCCAGTCCCAGATCGCGGAGTTCCACATAGTACCGCGCCACCTCGGTCATCGCCTGTTTGACGTTCAGGATATCCGGAATCTGAGAGCCGAGGTGGAAGTGGATCATGCGGAGGATCTGAGTCTCTCCGACGGCTCTCAACTTGTCCACGAGGTGCATCAGCTCTGACGCGGAAAGGCCGAACTTGCTATCGTCGCCAGTGCTTCCTGACCACCGCCCCGCGCCCGACGTCGTGAGCTTGATCCGGACCCCAGCAAACGGTTGGATCCCCATCTCTTGAACCAGTCGCAAGAGAAGGTCCGCCTCGGAGAGTCGCTCGATCACAATCATTACCTGGTGACCGAGTCGCTGCCCCATCAGGGCCAGGTGCAGGTATTTCTCATCCTTGTAGCCATTGCAGACGATCAGGTGATCCGTTCGATCGCTCAGAGCCAGGGCCGCCTGAAGCTCTGGTCTACTTCCCACTTCGAGCCCAACACAGTAGGGATCACCGGCTGCAATGATGTCTTCGAGCACGCATCGTTGCTGGTTTACTTTGATCGGGTAAACGAGAGTGTACGCCCCGGTGTAATCACACTCGTGCATAGCCTTCGAAAAGCGCTCGACCAAAGCCTCGATGCGGGTTCTAAGGACATCTGGGAATCTGAGAAGCGCAGGAGTGCCCAGTCCCTGAGCCCTCAGCGAAGTCGCTATTTGGTAGAGATCCAGCCCACGATCAGGCTCCTTCGTGGGATGGACGGTCAGGTGTCCGTTCCCGTTGATGCTGAAATAGCCAAGACCCCATCCGTCTACGCCGTATAGCGTCCGCGCGTCCGCTACGGTCCAGTCGTTATGCTCAGAAGCCATATACGACTCCAAGGAGTTCGGTATAGTCCGAGCAAGCTCTAGCCGGCAGTTCGAGTCGTCAATGCCGCTTCCCTTTCGCTTGACCGGGTCCCTGACGCACTCTAAGCTGCGCTCGACGAAGACGATTGACTGAACACGCTCTACGGCCGTTTCCACAGCGACCATAGGGCCGCTCCCTGGGGACGATGACCCAACCCGTCTCCCGACGGATCAGGGCCTTCGAGCGCTTTGATCAGATCAACGCAACCGACCCACGCGCCGAGGACGTCGAGGACGGCCGCGAGCCGAAGGAACTAGTCTATTCGCGTAGGATGACCGAACGGCTGGACGGGTTCTCACCCGATGCCTCCGAAGCGCTTCGCCTTGCCGCCCGAGCTCAACATATCGCCCGATGGAAAATCCCACGTTCTGAATACGCTGAGGGCCGCGCGGGTTATCGACAGTGGCGGACTCGCCTGATGCAGCACCACGCCGATATCGCAAGGGACGTCCTCAGCGAAGTGGGATACTCCCCCGAGACCATCGACAGAGTTGTCCTTATGCTGCGAAAGCAGAGGCTCAAGCGCGACCCAGAGGTTCAGACGCTGGAGGACGTAGTGTGCCTAGTCTTTCTCGAGCACTACTTTGACGACTTCGCTAGGGATCATCCGGAGGAGAAACTCGTTGGGATTCTCCGAAAGACGTGGGCTAAGATGAGCGAACGAGGGCGGGCTACGGCGCTCGGCTTGGCGCTGAGCGAGCGGGCGAGCCGACTGGTGGCCCGGGCAATCGGAGATTAGACACGGGTGATCGCCTCATGCAGGGAGTAGAAGAGTCACGGGAACGCCGTAACTTCACCGAGCGAGTGGTCGCGGCGGCCAGGTTAGACCCCAGCCTCTACAACGAAGTCGAGCATGACCCAGCGGCAACTGCCCAAGCAGCGGGTGTCGTCGCGATCGTGGCTATAGCTTCGGTGCTTGGAAGCCTCGGCAGCCCGGGGGCAAACATCGTGGCTGGGCTTAGTTCGGCTCTCTTAGGGTGGCTGATCTGGGCGGCGGTAACCTACCTGATCGGCGACAAACTCTTGGGAGGGACCGCCAGCTGGGGGGAACTCCTCCGGACGCTAGGATTCGCGCAGGCGCCCGGGATCTTCTATGTAGCGGCGGCACTGCCTCTTTTGGGCTGGCTCGTCAGGACGGTGATCGTCGTGTGGATTCTACTTGCCGGTATCGTAGCCATACGGGAGGCGCTGGATTTTTCGACGGGAAAGGCGATCCTCACCGCGCTGATCGGGTGGTTGGTGTTGGCATTCCTGACCCTCCTTTTCGTCATTCCCGCCGCGTTAAGTGTCTGAGTCGTGCGCCGGTTGCCGGATTCCCCGCGTGGCAAGCCAGAGCGTCCTAGAAACTCTTCATGAGGGGTAGACAATGAACGCAGTCCCCGCAGTGCACGACGCCGCCCTGCGATTTATCGGGCTCGTCGTCTGGATGACCGTACCGCTGTTCGCTCCGACCATGGTGACCGCACAGGCATTCTCCCCACATCCTTCGACGCAGGAGCCTTCAGTCCTGGTCACCCTTGAAACCCTCTCAGAGTGGGAGAAAGAGCTGTCGAACTGGGGACGCTGGGGACCGAATGACCAGCGGGGAACGCTGAACCTGATCACGGCAGAGAAGACGCGGCAAGCAGCGGCTCTCGTCCGAGCAGGTGAAACGGTGACCCTTCAGCACTTTGTGACAAGTGAGGAGGCACTGGACAGTCAAACTTTTGGGCCGACGAGACACTGGATGAGCCGAGTTGACCCCGACACGGGCGATCCAACATTCGCGCTCGACGAGATACAGTTCTCGCTTCACGACGGGATGCTCTCGCATGTTGACGCGCTTTGTCACTATCGGACGGAGATCGACGGCGAGTACGTGATCTTCAACGGGTACCCGCAGAACCTGACCGCAGATGGCTGTGAAGACCTAGCGATTGATCGTATGGGCACGTCGTACGTCACTCGGGGGGTGTTGGTCGATATCCCCTTGATGCGCGGAGTCGACTGGTTAGACCCTAGTACTCCGATCTACGTCTCCGATCTGGAGGAGTGGGAGGAGTTCGCTGGCGTGACGATCGGAAGTGGAGACGCGCTCTTGGTGCGCACGGGCCGCTGGGCCAAAAGAGACGCGGACGGCCCCTGGACCTATGGTGCCACCGGCGCGGGCTTACACTCTTCGGTCCTACCGTGGCTGCGCGAACGCGACGTCGCAATTCTTGTGGGCGATGCCGTCAACGATGTCCAGCCCTCGGGGGTTGAGCGGATCAACCGTCCGATTCACCAGCTCACGCAAGTGAACCTGGGCTTGCCGATCGTGGACAACGGGTACCTGCAGGAAGTAGCCGAGACGGCGCTTCGACTTCAACGGTGGGAGTTTCTCGTTGCCATCCAGATAAACCCGGTCGAAGGAGGGACGGCGAGCCCGTTCAACGCCTTGGCCACATTCTGAAGCCTCTCGCCTCGGCGGATGCAAGAGGTCGCGATTTTTTTTTGCAGGGTGCCGGAGACTCATGCCTGAATTGCCAGAGATCACGGCCTACGTGGAGGCACTCCAAGCTCGGATCGTCGGGCACACCCTCGATGGCATCCGCATTCGTTCCCCGTCACTTCTTCGGACGTTCGATCCCCCTATTTCGTTCGCCGTCGGCCGAAAGGTGTCCAACGTTACCCGAATGGGGAAGCGGATCGTCTGGGGACTGGACCGGGACCTCTTTCTCGTGTTCCACCTGATGATCACCGGCCGCTTCCATCGGAAAGCCCCAGCCACGCCCCTCCCTAAGAAGCGGGTGAACGCTGCATTCGACTTCACCGACGCTTCGTACTTTCTCAGCGAGCAGGGGAAAAGGAAGCGCGCCTCTCTTCACCTCATTCGAGGGCAAGTTGGGGTCTTGGCGTTGGACCCGGGCGGGCTCGAACCGACGGATGCGTCTGGTGAAGCATTCGCCCAGGCGCTTCGCGCCGAAAATCGCACGCTCAAGCGAGCCCTCACGGACCCTCGAATTCTGAGCGGCATCGGGAATGCCCACTCGGATGAGATACTCCACGCGGCGCAGCTCTCTCCGGTCCAACTGACACGAAACCTTACCGACGCAGAAATGGAGCGTCTCCGTCTGGCGACAGTCGAAAACATTGCCATCTGGACGGAGAAGCTCCGCTCGGAGGCTGCGGGGCGCTTTCCCGAACGAATCACGGCATTCCACGAGGACATGGCTGTGCACGGTCGATTTGGGAAGCCCTGCCCCGTTTGCGGCGACCCTGTTCAGCGGATCGTCTATGCTGAACGCGAAACGAACTACTGCGCGACCTGTCAAACTGGCGGTCGGCTACTGAGGGACAGGGCCCTGAGTCGGCTTCTTAACTCCGACTGGCCCAGAACGTTGGAAGACAAGGAGGAGGGTATGGATTGGCGACGGATAGGGGCGGAGAGCGGATAGACCAAACTGGGTTGTGTGTCCAGACTGGGTCCAGCTAGCCGGTTTCCCCGAACTCCACAACCTCCCGCGTTGTCTTCGCGTCCGCGGCCTGATAGGCGTTTCTCAGAGCTTGTGGATTCCGCCAGCCGCCCGCCAGCATGACGTCTCGCTGCCCTAGGGGATTGGAGGTCGATATTGGCAAACCCGCTACCGCCGCACGTTTGGTCACTGAGGAGCTGAGATGTTTCCAAGAGGAATCCTGAGCCTGGTCGTGTTCTTGTCTGGATGCGCCACGCTGTCACCAAAGTTTGTGACAGAAATCCAGAATAGCCGCATAGATTATGCGATGGCAGGTGAGGGCCCAGTGACCGTGGTTTTTGAGTCGGGGCTTGGCGATGGAATGGATACGTGGGAACCAGTTTTTGACCAGGTTTCTTCCTTTGCCACGACCTTTGCGTATGATCGGCCTGGATATGGTGGCAGTGAAGATGTTTCCGGACCCAGGAGCGGCAGAGACGCCGTAGGGAGTCTACGTACACTGTTGGCACAGGTCGAGTTGAGCCCCCCATACGTATTGGTGGGTCATTCGATGGGGGGGCAGTACGTCGAGCTGTATGCTCGGCTCTATCCTGATGATGTGGTAGGGGTTGTTCTTGTAGATTCGCGGCATCCAGAGTTCACACGGCGGTGTGAGGAGCGGCTGGAAGGCGAGTGTGGTGCGCCTGGGTTAATGAGACTGATCATGCCCGGGCACATGAAGCGTGAGCTGGATGCGGCCAATACCACAGCCGATCAGATTCGTGCGGCCCCATCGTTCCCGGACGTTGAGCTTGTCGTTCTCAGCAGGAGCGAGGGGAGCGAGAGTAGGGAGTGGTTGCAGCTTTGGATGGAGATGCAGCACGAATACGCGGCGCTAACGCGTCTTAGTAGACTCATCGTCTCTCAATCGGGGCATTACGTCCATCACGACGACCCCGGGGCCGTGATAGAAGCGGTGCGGGGTGTCGCAGCGCGGGTTCAGGATGATTCTGGACACTGATCGAAGCCTGAAGCCCGGTGAGTCCTGATCATTGGAAGGGCACGTGATGGGGTCCTAGGATCGGCCTGGATCGGATGGCTGGGTATCCTAGGGGCTGTGGCTCATGGGCTTGCACCTCGGGCTGATTGAGAGAGGCCGATGCGAGTCACTTGCGAGTCACTTGATAGATAAGATTGCGCGTCACCGTAGGATCCGTGTGGCCTCGCTCAGGCAGGTTGCGGACACTTAACCGGCTGCGCCTCTCCCACTCTGTGCCTTCCGCAACAATCTGGGCAAGACCAGCAGTGCCGCACCTTGGACCGTCCCCTACACTGTCCCCCAGGTCGTCGTCCATCCTCAAGCCAGGGGAGAGAAATGAATTGGGAAGCGATTGGCGCAGTCGGGGAGATCGTATCGGCACTCGCATTTCTTATAACCCTGGTCTATCTGGCTATTCAGATAGGGCATGCAAAGCATGAGGTGTCAGATCAGCAGAGGCAAACAGGAGCATCGACTGCAGTAGGGATGGCCCATACTGCGTCCAGTTCCAGGGGTCATCCGAGATGCCCAGGTCGTACAAGTAGTTGAAGTACTGAACGATGTAGCCCAGGACGAAGATGCTCCATACCGCGGGTAGAGGGCCCTGAGTCGGCTACTTAACTCCGACTGGCCCAGAACGTTGGAAGACATGGAGGAGGGGGTGGACAGGCGTCGGATAGGGGCGGAGAGCGGATAAACCAAACTGGGTTGTGTGTCCAGATTGCCCGAGAAAAGCGGCGAGCGCCTTCGCAATGTGGAGCTCCGTGGCGTAGCTTCTTAGGTGGAGTTCTAGATTGAGGACGAACGTCACCGGAGGGTCACCACAGTAGGAGCAGCTATGTCTGAAGAATCTCCCCCCCAGGAACTGAAGGTCACTCTGGTGGGCGACACTCCTCACGCTTTCGTGGTGGAGATCCGCCCGGGATCTGACGCCGCCACCTTAGCAAAGGGACTCGTGGATAATGGTGCGTGGGAAAAGCACGAGGATCAGTCGTTCACGATTTACCCTGCGGCCCAAATCGCTAGTGTGACCGTGCAGGCGCGAGGAACGGGCCCAGGAAGGCCAGCGACCGTAGGCGGTTTTAGCACCTAAGGAAATGTGTCGAGCGATACCGGCTTGAAGAACAGCTACGACGGGTTGAGCCAGTGTAGCATCCCCAAGAACAGTCCCCGCAGTGAACTCACCCAGGACCGTTCCATAGACTGTCTCTCGGGTCCCCGTCCATCAACGAACCAGGGGACCCCTATGGACGAGTCCACCAAGCTCAACGAGCGCCTGACTCTCATAGCGAACATCTCAGTAGTGCTGTTCGGCATCATGGGTGGGACAGGGAATGTACGTCGGCCCAAGCATTCCCCAGACCTACAATTTGGCTCGCCGATCTCGTGCTAGAACGCGTCAGGGAGTGGCTGATCCGTGCTGTCAACGGCTTGGGTGGGTTAGAGCTACTAGTCGATGTCCTTGGGCTCAACATCCGGAAAAAGATCAGGGTTCAGGTCGCCATCCTCCGCGATGCAAGCACTCCCCTCGGCATGACCGCCACCCCGTCATCCGCGGAAGGTCCGCTCGACGAGATGCAGAGCATCTTCTGGAATGAGGCGCACGTTTCCATCGCAAGAGCCATCGGTCGGATTCGGGTTCTTGAGGACGTCGCGCCCGATGCTGCACTCCGTGTGCACTGCAACTTCGAACCCAAGGATGCTGTCCCGGGAGAAGCCGACGAGTACTTCAAAGGCCACAGCCGGTCCGGCCCGACTTGGTCGCTGGGGTATGGCGAACCAGTGACGGTCTTCATCGTCAACGAGGTTATCGGTGACCCCGAGCACTGTTCTCCTGGGCACCGCACCAGCTACGTGATCTTGGAAAGAGGAATGCTAGAAAGGGGCAACCGAGTGATGGCACACAGGGTCGCACATGCGTGCGGGCTCCGTCATGTGACCGACGAGAACAACCTCATGGTCCCAAGCAGACATGGGAGGGAGCTCAGGCCTTGGCAGAAAGCGATCTTCCGTAACTCACCTCATGTAACCCACCTTTGATTTACGCTGAACGCGAAAATACTGCGCGACCTGTCAAACGGGGGGTCGGCTACTGAGGGACAGGGCCCTGAGTCGGCTCCTCAACACCAACTGGCCGAAGACGTCGGACGAGCTGGAAGAGTAAGGCGAAGAAGCGCCGGTCAGGAATAGTCTCGAGTTAGCTTCAGCGCTATTCCAGGAGGCGTGGGGGTTGCGTCCCTGACTCTCAGGTCTGCGAGCCGAAGCCCGCCAGTTCCTCTCGAATCTTGGCAGTCGGTATGCGGTACCCGACCCAGAAGCTGCCGAACTCCGCGTACATCGCGCTGACCTCGTCAAAACGCATCTCCGCTACGAGTTCCTTAAAGTCGATCGGGGAACGGCCGAACAGGGTTACTGCCCACTCCCAATCGTCGAGCCCCATCGAGCCAGAGATTACTTGGGAGATCCGCCCCGCGTATCGCCGACCTGTGACTCCGTGATCGCGCATCAGGGCGGCTCTCTCCTGGACGGGCAGTCTGTACCAGTTCTGACCCTCGCTTCGGCGCTTGTCCATTGGGTAGACACAAACGTATGGCATATCATCGGGCTGGGCCGGGTGAAGTCGTTGCTGGACATACGGCTTTGCCAGCTCCTCTTTGAGCTGTGCCTCTACCATGGAACGCCAGTCGTCGGAACCCGGATCGACCCCCTGAGTCTCGGCCTGTGCTACGAGTGTTGCAGTAAGGTGATAGAGTGACAGTTCCACGACGGAGAGGTAGTCCCCAGTCAACACGAGGTCGGATCCCGCTGGATGCCTTCGCAGACTCTGTTCAACCTCGCCCAACGCCTCGAGCGACTGTCTAAAATGGACGAGCATACAGTCTGCTCCACCACCAATGATGCGATAGAGGCCCGACCAGCCCTCGTCGCCCAAATCCTCCCAACTTGCGAGGAGTTCCTCGAGTGCGTCGCACCGTTCGGTGCCCCCGCTGGAGTCGAGGTCTTCGCCCGTCGGGTAACGAAAGAACTGATGTAAGAGGAACCAACCGTCGAGCACCAGCGGGGCGATCTTGGTGTTATCCATGTCCTCGATGATCCGATGGGTTTTCGGGTCGACCGGGAAGCGGCTCCGCCTTCATGGTGACCGCAGCCACTTCCGAAGAAAATGCTGTCTCGCCCCTGGAGGGAAGCCCTCGAGGGTTCCGAATACTTCGTACCCGCGGTGTTCGTAGAAGGCGAGCGCGCTCTCGCCCCCAGTATCCAAATGGACGGCAATACCCCCGCTCGCAGTGGCAAACTGTTCCGCGCCTTCGAGCATGCGGCTTCCATGGCCTCGGCCCCTGAGGTCCTCCCGAACCCAGAGAATCTCTACGTAAAGCCAGTCCCACCTGAAGTTTCCGGTCAATCCACCGCAAAGGGTCCCTTCTTCGTCGCGCAGAAAAAATCCAATCGGCTGAGCGCTTGGATCGCCGAACCGCTCGCCGCTGTAGTCCATCATCGCGTCGATCAGCCGCTGCCTGTCCCCGTCGTTTGGGGGCATTTCCATGTCAATCTGCACAGTTAGCCCTGCTTCTCCACGAGGAGTTCCCCGATTCCCAGTTCAACCGCCTGGGAGAGATTGGCAGTCCCAAGCCCCGAGGGACCGCGACTGTTCGGAATGTGAATGAAGCCAATCGCTGGTCCCAGTCGGTCCAGGCTCGCTTCGGCCGGCTCCGCGCCCACCGTGCCCTCGCCCTCCTCCGCCCGATCCACGCTCGCGGCATATATGGCGTGATAGAGGGCCGCGTTGCACGCAAAGGTTCCTGCGTGGAACGAAACCGTTGCCGGAATACCTTCCTGATGTAGCCTACCAGCGACCCCTCTGGCGTCCCATGAGGTCATCAGTGCGAGCGGCCCCCCTGACACGATGGCCTCCGCCTGAGGCATGCGACCAGCATTATCCGGGGTGTCCGAGTCCGCCACGTTCAACGCGATCTGCTCGACTCGAACCTGGGTCGTGGGGGACTCCCCGACCATCAAGATCGCCCTTGGACTGCGGCTCAGGATTCCCGCCACAATCTCCTTGAGTTGACCAAAGTCCACCGGAATGCGGAAGACGTCCCTGCCCTGCTCGCCCCGAAGCTTACGAACAAGTTCCCACGAACGATTCTGTGTGCGTCCATCGAAGGGCTCGAACCCCGCGATCACGATTCTCCCTCCCTCTGGTTCCCCTTCTTGAGCACTGAGCCCGATCATTTCATCCATCGAGAAACCTCATGGTTAGCTAGGTCGGGTTTGGCCCTGCCCCCCCGGGGGGAAATGCAGCTCCAGCCTGGGAAATCCTGAAGTTTTTACAAGGACACCGACAATAATCACTGTCTAGTGTATTTATGGTGTCGGACGTCTCGACTCTCACCGTCTGTCCCGGTGGTCCACCACCCCAACTACGTGGCCCCGCATGATAACGCAAGCCCTGTGGGTTCACACCTCCCGAGGCCGCGAGTAACCGACGCCCCTGGTCCGCTCGATCCGGCCAATCCATCTTCCCCCCCGCAGGGGCAGGTTGCCCATTGAGTTTCCTCGGAGACAGGTTTGCGGAATGACTTTTTGGGAAACGCTCGGTCTTGGCGCGCTGCAGGGAGCAACCGAGTTCCTCCCTGTATCGTCGTCGGGTCACTTGGTGATCGGGCAGGCGCTAATGGGGCTGAGGCTACCTGGCGTTCAGTTCGAGATCTCCCTTCACCTTGCCACTCTTCTTTCGGTCCTGATCGTGTACCGCGTGCGCATTCTTGGACTGCTGCGAGGGGCAGCGCTTGAAAGGAAGTCGGACGACATACGTTATATCGGTCTGATTCTCGTCGCCACGCTTCCCGCAGGGACCGTGGGCGTCTTTTTCGGGGACGCGGTGGCGACCCTTTTCGAGCGCCCGGAGGTCGTGGGGTTCGCTCTCTTCGTAACCGGCACGTTTCTGTTTTCTACCCGATGGGCGCTTCGCAGACCCTCTTCACCGCATCTTCGCGGCCGGACTGCGCTGATCATTGGCTGTGCGCAGGCCCTCGCTCTCGTTCCTGGAATCTCCCGATCGGGGGCAACGGTTGCGACCGCGCTCTGGCTCGGAGTCGCGCCTGTCGAAGCCGCGGCGTTTTCCTTCCTGCTGTCCGTTCCGGCAATCGTTGGCGCAGGTCTCCTTCAAATCCCTGATCTCGGCCAAGGCATGCAGGGGCTGACCACGGGTAACGTGATCGTAGGGACCACCGCGGCGGCGTTAACGGGAATCGTGGCGATCCGTTTGTTCGTCAGGCTACTAAGGAACCGCGCATTCCCCGCCTTCTCGTTGTACTGCTGGAGTGTCGGCCTCCTCTTCTTGGTCTGGTCGAGCCTGTCTTGAGCGACTCATCGGCTGCGGGTGTAGGCCCGCCGACCACGGGCGCTGGGCTTGGAACGTTCGGTGGGGTGTTCACGCCGTCGATTCTGACCATTCTTGGCGTGATCATGTATCTGCGCTTCGGCTGGGTTGTGGGAAACGTGGGCCTGGCCGGAGCGCTTCTCATTGTAACGATCTGCACGAGCATTACCGGTCTTACAGCCCTCTCTATAGCCTCGATAGCCACCGATCGGAGAGTCCGCGCCGGTGGAACCTACTACATGATCTCACGGTCGCTGGGGGTGGAGACAGGAGGCGCCGTGGGCATCCCTCTTTACTTCGCGGTCGCCCTTTCCACGGCACTCTATACCATCGGGTTTGCAGAGAGCCTAGTAAACGTCTTTCCGGCGCTGAGTCTCCGTTGGATCGGCGTGACTACGACCGTAGTCGTCGCTGCAGTCGCCATGAAGTCTGCTCGCCTTGCCATTCGATCTCAATACGTGATCATGGGATTCATCGCGCTCTCGCTCTTGTCTTTGGTCTTGGGATCCCCGATCGAGAGCTCGGCCGTCGGTCCTGCACAGCCCCCGCTCGCAAGTTCGGACGGTTTTTGGGTGGTCTTGGCGGTATTCTTCCCCGCAGTCACCGGCATCGAGGCGGGGGTAAACATGTCCGGGGACCTGAAAAACCCCGCGCGATCGATCCCGCTCGGCACCCTTGCCGCCCTGGTGGCCGGTTATTTGGTCTACATGACGCTCCCGGTGCTCTTGTCGCAGAGAGCGGATCCGGAGCTTCTCATTGCAGACCCTCTGATCATGCGACGGATGGCCCTATGGGGTGACGCGATCCTCCTCGGGGTGTGGGGCGCCACCCTATCGAGTGCCGTGGGAAGCATCTTGGGAGCCCCCAGGATCCTCCAGGCCCTCGCCCGCGATGGGGTGCTCCCCCGGCCCCTGCGCATCCTTGGGAGAGGGAGCCAAAGGGACGACGCCCCGCGGATTGGAACCGCGGTCACCCTCGGGGTCGCGCTGCTGGCAGTCTGGTTTGGCGACCTGAATGCGGTTGCACCGATCCTGACGATGTTCTTCCTGACGTCCTACTTGACTGTGAACCTGGCAGCCGGGTTCGAGGGGATGTTGGGTAGCCCATCTTTCCGGCCGGCATTTAGGGTGCCGTGGGCGCTTTCGCTGATCGGCTCGGGCCTCTGCCTCACCGTCATGTTTCTGATCAATGCGCCAGCTACGATCTTAGCCGCGATCATCGTTCTGCTTATTTACCTCTGGCTGCAACGCCGAGCGCTGGAAGGCACTTGGGGAGATGTCCGCAGCGGTTTGTGGCTAGCGATCGTGCGATCTGGACTCCTTCGCGTCAGGGACGAGCCGGAGATGAGAACGTGGCGACCTCATCCCCTGGTTCTTTCCGGTGCTCCTACGCAGCGCTGGCCTCTCATCGAGCTCGCGGACGATCTAACGCGTAACCGAGGATTGGTCACGGTGTGCTCGGTGATTGATCCGACCACCTCCCCACGAAGGAGAGTGGCACTCGAGAGGACAGTCCGAGACTATCTGTCGGAGCGCGGTGTCGATGCCTTCGTTCGTCTGGTGACGGCGGCGGATACTTTCGAGGGAGCGACCCGGTTGGTCCAGATTTACGGGTTCGGGAGGCTCGTTCCCAACACGATCATCCTGGGAGATAGCGAGCGAATCGAGGTCCGTGACAAGTATTGCGACATGATCTCTTCGTTCCATGAATCGGGCCGGAATGTCCTCATTCTTCGTGATCCGGATGACAGGGGGTTCCCTCGGAAGAGACGAATCGACGTGTGGTGGGCCGGACTGGAGTCGAATGGTGGGCTCATGTTGATCCTCGCCCACCTGCTTCGATCTGGCCTCGCCTGGCGACGTGCTCAGATACGATTGAAGCTGGTGGTGCCGGACGTGGAGTCGGCCGCACCTACAAGGGAGAATCTCGAATCAGTCGTCACAGGGCTCAGAATACCCGGTGCTGTGGCAGAGGTGCTCACAGCAGACGGTCGGCTCTTCGAGAGCATCCTGCGGGAGCAATCGGCCGGATCTGACCTCACCCTGATGGGGATGGCGCGGCCGAGCGACGACTTCTCGGACTACTACTCGGCTCTACAGGAAAAAGCAGCGGGTCTTCCTCCGACGGTTTTGGTGCTCGCTGCGCCGCAGCTCGACTTCGGGGAGGTTCTGGAACCCGAACCGTAGGCTGCGCGCCGTTCAAGCTTCAGGCCTGTGGGAAAGGGCATCAGCCAACTGGGGAAGGATCTGTCCCAGCCGGCACTCGGCTCTCACCTGCGCCGTTTCATCGCAGCGGGTGGGTCCCATATTGACGATGGCGATGGGTTTGTTTTCCTGGGCTGCGCGGATCACGAACCTCCGGCCCGAGAACACCTCCAGCGACGAGCCCACGACCAGCAGAGCGTCTGCTCCGTCATATAGCTCCCAGCAACGGACCAACCGTTGGCTAGGTACGGTCTCGCCAAAGAAGACCACGTCCGGCTTGAGAATCCCACCGCAACTCTTGCACGCCGGGACCACGAAGCCGTGCTCAACCTTGACTGCGAGATCCGCGTCGCCGTCGGGCGCAAAGCCGCGCATGCCGTCGGGAACCCTCAGGTTCAATGCTTCTAGCCGGCGCTGCATGTCCGCCCGAGGCTCGGTTCGGGCGCATTCCACACAGCGCACTCTTGATAGAGAGCCATGGAGCTCCGCGACTGTGCGTGAGCCCGCAGCGTGGTGAAGACCGTCCACATTTTGGGTAATAACGCTTCGAACGACTCTCAAGGCCTCCATCCGGGCGAGCGCATGATGACCCGAATTCGGAAGCGCTCTCGACACTCGGGACCAGCCAACGGCGCTTCGGGCCCAATAGCGCGCCCTTGCGCGGGGACTGCCCATGAATTCCTGATAGCCCATGGGCCTGCGCCGGCTCCGGCCTCCTCCGAGGCCTCGGTAGTCGGGAATCCCTGACTCTGTGCTGCATCCTGCACCAGAGAGAACGAGGACAGGCTGCCCGGCGAGAAAATCGGTCAGCTGCCCAACAGCCATCTCAATGGGATCAGCGTCGGCCCGGGTTGCAGACGGGTTAGATGAGGGGTAAGGCGCGCGGAGCATCTCGGGAACGTATACTGGGGCTTCGGCGCGGTCGAGCACCTCGCCGGTCATGGCTCGCTAGCGTGGAGGCATCCCTATGACTTCAGACGCGAATCCGGTCAACTGGTTCGAGATTCCGGCAAGCGACCTGGACCGCGCGAAAGCGTTCTACGAGAGCACCCTCGGGATAGAAATGTCGCTATTCGAGCCTGGGGGATTTCGGATGGCCTGGTTCCCGATGGTCGAGGGCGGTGGCGGCTCCACGGGCGCCCTCATCCAGGCTGAGACCTATGTGCCGTCCTATGATGGCACGATGGTTTATTTTTCCGTGAACGACATCGAGGCAGTCCTGAAGAGGGCCAGCGAGAGCGGTGGAAGAGTCGTTACCGAAAAGGCGAGTATCGGTGAGTTCGGCTTCGTGGGACACTTCGAGGACACCGAGGGGAATAGGGTCGGCCTCCACTCCACTCAATAGAGGAAGTGAGGCTTTTTTAGAGGCTAACGGACCCTCAGCCAAGTCAGTCGATTGTTGCCGGTCGAGAGGATCGATCGGTCGCGCCGGTCGAACTGGAAGCCGCGAACATTGCGGTCATCCGTCCGCTAGAACTGTAGATGATCTGGCCCAGGGCAGTCTGGCCGAAGGGAAACGCGACCTCCCCGGCCTCATTGGTCGTCCTCCAATCGTCAAGGACCCAAGCGCCGACAAAGGAGTCAGCGGAAATCGACGAATCCGTGGACGCCTCCGATGAGCCGCCGGTTCCCACAAGCGTCGTCGCGCGCGGCACGCGCCTTGCTCCATCTGGTCAGGTGCTCGCCAAGAGGATGATTCCGGGACCCGTGCCAGCGTAAAATGAGCTACGAACTGCGACAAGAAGAACCCTTCGCCATTGGCGTTAAACGGATCGTCGTGGAACAGGTAGACATCGCTGCACGGGTGTTGGCTCAGCCGACGGCTAATGGGGGCGTGGACGAAGCGGTCCATGAAGCGCGGAGGTGTTTCAAGCGAGTCCGTTCAGCCTTCCGGCTCGCACGGCCTGTGGTGCGATCCCATGCCTATCGGCGAGAGAACACCTATTTCCGGCGGCTCGGGATGGCCCTTGCAAGTCCGCGGGAAAGTGCTGTGGCACTCTTGACGATAGACGGGTTGACCGAGCATTTCGCGACGTTGCTCAGGCCCGGCGCGTTTTCAGAACTGCGGGCACACTTCGTCGAGCGCCATACCCTGGCTCTTTGGCGAGTCATCGAACGCGATGAGGCTCCGCTCCGTGTCCTCCGGAGACTTAGAAAAGCTCGCCGAAGGATCGCGAGCCTTCCCGTTCGAGAGGTCGCAGATCTCAGCTGGACTCCCGGCGTCCGTCGCGCGTATCGCTCAGGCATCAACTGGATGACCGAAGCTTATCTCGGGCGTTCCCCGGGCGCGTTCCATGAATGGCGTAAACAGGCGAAGCACTTCCGCTATCACCTTCGGATCCTTCGCGGCTCCTGGGACGGACAGTTGGATCAGGCGGCCGACCTCCTTCATCAGCTTACGGACATCCTCGGGATCCACCATGACCTCACGGATCTGCGGTTGCAGCTCGAGTGGAATCCGGCAACGAGCGCGACGAAGAAGCGGCGCATGGAGAACCATCTGCGTAGGGCACTGATTGACGGTAGGCGAGCCGATCTAGAAACCGACGCTCGCGAACTTGGACAGCGTCTGTATTCCAGAAAACCTAAGGTTGTCGTTGGTCGGCTCATCTCGTGCTGGGACCAGTGGCAGGGGGCGGCCGACTGAGTCACCACTGGTCCACGATCGGACTTGACACTTGCGGGCTCAGTTAGGTACCCTGGCTACTGTTTGAGAATGATTCTCAACTATGAAGAGTCGCGCTAGCTGGCGGGACCCCACATTAGCGGAAACCCATTCCTGTTCCGCTCCGATTCGCCGGAGGGCTGTGCGCCTTGCGACAAAAGCTTGTCCTTACCCTGCTCGTTTTCGTGCTCGGGGGCTGCGACAGAGGCGACGCCACCCGTGCGGTGCTCGAGGCCGGAGTGATCGAGAACTACGCTGTGATCGCATACGCCAGCTACGAGGACTCGCTCCTTCGCGCTAGAGAGCTCGCGGAAGCGATCTACGCTTTTCTCGGCTCACCGTCGGACGCCTCTTTCGTTGAAGCCAAGAACGCGTGGCTCGCGGCCCGAGAGCCGTACGGTCGAACCGAAGTGTTCCGTTTTTATGGGGGTCCGATAGACGATACCGATGGGCCGGAAGGCCTCATCAATGCCTGGCCATTGGATGAAGGTTACGTGGACTACGTAGAGGGTTCCTACTCGGGCGGGATCATCGGCGACGTGGCCGCCTATCCGGAGGTCGACCGAAACCTGTTGGTTTCCCTTAACGAAGCCGGGGCCGAAGAGAATATCAGCGTGGGCTTCCATGCGATCGAGTTTCTCTTGTGGGGACAAGACCGTAGCGTCGAGGGACCGGGAGAGCGCCCCTATACGGACTACGTCGAAGGAATGCGCCCCCATGCCGAGCGCCGGGCGCAGTACCTGTCCCTCGTAGCAGGTCTCCTCGTCGACAACCTCGCGGAGGTCGCTGCGGCTTGGGCACCGGACGTGTCCGGGAACTATAGAGCAGAGTTTACGGCGATGGATCCAAATCGAGCCCTCCAAAACATCCTCACGGGCACCGGCGTTCTCAGCAAATCAGAGCTCGCAGGCGAGCGGATTTTCACGGCATATGACAACCAGGACCAGGAGGATGAGCACTCCTGTTTCTCGGACAACACCCACCGAGATATCATTACGAACACCGAAGGGATCGCTGGTGTCTTCAGTGGAAGCTACACGCGGATCGACGGAACATCCGTGGAGGGCCCCGGACTGGGAGATCTTCTATACGCGGTGGACGCGGACTCGGCCGACGAGCTAGGCGCACTGATTGATCGAGGGCTCGCAAGCGTGAGGGCGATCCCGGTACCGTTCGACCGAGCGATCATCAACCCGGAATCGCGGGCGCTCGTTCTCGAGGCGGTGTACGCGCTTCAGGCCCAGGGAGACAAGATCGCCGAGGTGGGAACACAGCTCGGTCTCGCAATCAACACGGCCCTTCCGGAGTAAGTGTTGAGACGACCCGCCAGAGCCCCACAGACCTCGGTGCAGTTCGCAAAGATCATACTCGTCGTCACGCTACTCCTGATCGGAGGCTGCGAATCACAGCCGCTACCAGAGCTGCTGGGGGGACAGACGACGATCTACAACACGACACCCAACGCCTTTTCCCAGCCAGCGCCTGGTCTCGTTGGGGAACAGGAGCTGCTCTTCTTTGTTGGAAACTCCTTCTTTAATCAGAACTGGGTCTCGGCGCCGGCCTCGACCACGGCTCGCGACGGGCTCGGACCCCTCTTCAACGCGCGATCATGCGCCGGGTGCCATTTCAAGGACGGTCGGGGGCGTCCTCCGGAACACGACGGTGAGTCTGGTACCGGCCTCCTCGTGCGGTTGAGCCTCCCGGAGCGCAGCTCGGAGGGTGCCTACCTTCCTGAGCCGACCTACGGAGGCCAGATCCAAGACCACGGGATTGAAGGCATCTCTCCCGAAGCCAGAATCGTGTTGCGCACTGAGGAGATCCGAGGCGAGTTCGTGGATGGCTCTTCATACACCCTCCATCAGCCCCGGTACAGCGTTCAAGAACTCGGGTACGGCAACCTCCATTCCGATGTCATGCTCTCCGCACGCGTCGCACCTCAGATGATTGGGATGGGGCTCCTCGAGGCCGTACCGGAGGAGCAGATTCTCGCCTGGGCCGATCCGTCCGACGAGGACGGCGACGGAATTTCTGGCCGCCCCAACCGAGTATGGGATCGGTCACAAGACGGCCTTGTGCTAGGGCGGTTCGGCTGGAAGGCCAACCAGCCTAGTGTACTTCAGCAGACGGCCGCGGCCTTTCTCGGCGATATCGGGATCACCTCTGCCGTGTTTCGGGACCAGGATTGTGTTGAGACACACATCGAGTGCCATCAGGCTCCCCACGGCGGAGAGCCGGAGATCGACGACGACGACCTGCTGAAGGTCGTGCTCTACGCCAGCTCTCTCGCTGTGCCGGCCATGCGGAATGCGGATGACCCAGAAGCAATCGAGGGGGCCCGCTTGTTCGAGGATATTGGGTGCGCACGGTGCCATATCCGTTCAGCTCGCACCGGGACCCATCCCACGATTCCGGCGCTCTCGGATCAAACGATCCATCCCTATACCGATCTGCTTCTCCACGATATGGGGGAAGGACTGGCGGACGGGCGCCCCGACTTTGAGGCCACGGGCGGCGAATGGCGTACCCCTCCACTATGGGGAATCGGACTGTTCGAGACTGTCAACGGGCATACCTACTACCTGCACGATGGCCGCGCGCGGAGTCTTTCCGAGGCCATTCTGTGGCATGGGGGAGAGGCAGTCTCAGCTCGCGATCGTTTCTTAGCGCTGTCCTCTTCGGGGCGCGAGTCGCTACTTCGGTTCCTTCAATCCCTCTGAGCGCTTACTTGCTCGCCGTGCGGCGTCTTCCTCCCAGCGTTTTCACAGGAACTGTGGCTGGACTTGTCGGTGCGGTAGTGGTGGGGTGTCTGCCCCTTGGATTCGACAGAGAAGCAATGCTCGGTGGGATCGCGGAATCCGTCATTATTCCTGGCCATGTAGCTCTCACAGAGGCTGCGAGAGAGCTCGACGGTGCCGCGCAGACCTTCATTCAAGCGCCGAGCGCGGACGGCCTGGAGGCTCTGCGCGAAGAGTGGCTGGCAACCGAAATCGCGTGGAAACACGTAGAGCTCTACGACTTTCCTGGACTCCTGCTCGTGCACAACGCAATCGAGTCCCGTCCCGCCCGCGTGGTCTTCATCGAGGAAGCCATCGCAGGAGCCGACCCGACCGCGCTGGAGGAGATCGACCCGGCCTTTATCGAGTCGCTCGGATCGACGTCGAAGGGGCTGAGCGCACTCGAATACCTGATTTTTTCCTCCAGTCGGGACCGAACGGCGATTTTGGAGAGCTTTAGCGATCCGGCTCGTCGCGCGTATCTCACGGCGCTCAGTGGCAATCTCGTGATAAAAACCCAGGAAGTGCTTCAGTTCTGGGCTCCAGATGGCGGAAACTACGCGCAGTCGTTTCGCGAGAACGACTCGGAGAGCGCGGATATCAATGGATCGGTGAGTCTCCTGGCAAACAACATGATCGAGATGCACGAGATCGTGATGCGAAGGAGGCTCGGGATGCCGATGGGCCAAACGACAGACGGGATACCTCAGCCCGAGGAGGTCGAGTCGTATCTGAGTGGCTATTCGCTAGAGCTGATTACCGCGAATGTCGCATCGCTTCAGAGGACTTTCGACGCTGGGCTGGACGACTATCTCGACTATCTCGATCGGGGGCCCGTTGAGAACAGGCTGTCGGCAGCGGTACACGCTCAATTCCAGAACGTGTTGGGCTCACTCGCAGACGTCGATGCTCCCCTTCATCTGGCCGTATCCTACGATCCTGAGTCCGTTGGTACCGTCTATGAGGCGATGCGATCTCTCCTGGTCCTGTTGAAGACAGACATGTCCGCACTATTGGGGATTACGGTGACATTCAGTGACAGCGACGGGGACTGACCCGTTGGTTGCGGTCACCCCAGGAAGCACCGCCTGTTTGCGGGAGTGGCTGAACCGGCCTGCCGACGCCGCGCCGCTCGTTCTTTTCAGGGTGGCCTTCGGTCTGCTCGGGCTTGGCACATCAGTGCGATTCCTCTTGAAGGGGTGGGTCGAGACCCAGTACATCCGGCCCGAATTCCATTTCAGCTACTACCTGTTCCAGTGGGTTCCCGAAGTCCCCGGAAGCTGGTTGTACCTGATCTTTGCGGGTCAGATCGTCTGCGCGGCGTTGATCGCGATCGGATGGCACTATCGGGGGGCAGCGATCGGATTTCTGCTCTTGTTTACGTACGTCGAGGTGATCGATCAGGCGACCTATCTCAACCACTACTATTTCATTTCGCTGATCGCCTTTCTGCTTGCGGTCTTGCCCCTCAACCGCTGGATGTCGATGGACGCGAGACGCGAGACGGCGGTCGAAAAATCGGCGCCACGCTGGATATCGTTTACGCTTCAGCTCCAGATCGCGATCGTTTATTTCTTCGCCGGACTCTCGAAATTGAATTCTGACTGGCTGCTGGACGCTCAGCCCCTGAGTATCTGGCTGGCGGCGAGGTCGGGTTTTCCGGTTCTTGGAGCCCTTTTTGATCAGAGTCGGTTTGCATATGGCATGAGCTGGTCAGGAGCCGCCTTTGATCTCTCCATTCCGTTCCTCCTCTTCTGGCGGCGTAGCAGGCCCTGGGCGTATGTGGGTGTGATCGGTTTCCACCTGGTGACGGGTGTTCTATTCCCGATCGGGGTCTTCCCGTGGGTGATGATCGCCAGCACCCTGGTTTTCTTCGACACCGAAGACTACGTAAGAGCCCGTGCGTATCTCCCGCGCTTCGCCCGGAGAAGGGACACCCCAGGGCCAAGGCCGCAGCCCGATCGGCCGCGGACCAAGCGTTCGCCTCCGGTTGGTTGGATGCCCGCACCTATCCTGATCCCGTTTCTCGTCCTCCAGCTTCTACTGCCGCTTCGTCACCTCGCCTATCCGGGGCCTGTCCTATGGACCGAGGAAGGCTATCGATTCTCGTGGCGCGTAATGCTCGTTGAGAAGACCGGCACGGTCTTCTTTACCGTTACCGACCCACGGACCGGAAGATCGTGGGACGCCTCCCCTGGTGACTACCTGACGCCCCAGCAGGTGAGACAGCTCGCCTTTCAGCCAGACATGATTCTGGGATTTGCACACCATCTCCGGGACACCCTGAAATCAGGGGGCATTCCACGTCCTGAGGTACGCGCCGAGGCCTACGTCAGCTTGAATGGCCGTCGCTCTCAGCCGCTGGTGGACTCAACCGTGGATCTTGCGCGGGTGCCGCGCTCCCTCGCTCCGAAGACATGGGTGCTCCCGCAGGCAGAGTCCTAGGCTCACCCAATCGTGAGACCATCCAATACTTCGGGTACGATCGAGTGACCTGTGCTATGCATTTGGATACGGTATCGAATTCGGTTCTTGCGAAGCCACTCATCCTCGCGTTGTTCGTCGTCGGGGCGCCGAAGCGCGTCCTCCTTGCCCCGGACGAGCACGACCCGAGCGTCTTGAAGACGGGACGCAGCATTGTCCGGAAGGTCGGCGGGAAGCCCGCCACCCCATAAGATGAGCCGGTCGGGCTGGGCCTTCCCGCGAATGGCCCAGCGAGCCGCGGTGTGTGCTCCCTGAGAAAATCCAAGGAGCGTCCGCGTCGCTCCGCTCACCCCCTGCTCGGCCAATAGCGCTACGCGATTCAGATATCGAAGGTAATCCTCAATTTCGATTTCTCGACCGTCGCGCGTCATCCAGCTGGCTCCCACCTTCTCGGCATGTTCGGTGGCCGAATCGCGCTTCGCCAGATAGAACCTCGACAGCCCCTCTGGAGCGACGATGAGTCGCGTGGGAGAAGCGATCGAGCTGAAACGGGCCAGAAAACGTCTGGCTGATTGCCCGTACCCGTGGAGAACATACCAGACTTCACCTGAGTCCAATAGCGCCCCGCCGCCGAGAAAGAAGACGCGTGCTGTGCGGAGTGTCTCGAGGCGGGATTCCCGAACACCGCTCCCGGCCGAGCGGGCCTCATGCGCTGACGTCATCGTCTGTCAGTAGGCGGCTTCCCCGGTGACGGCCTCACCGAGGATCAAGCTGTGAATGTCGTGGGTGCCTTCGTAGGTATAGACCGACTCCAGATTAGTCATATGTCGCATCACACTGTACTCCACCAGGATGCCGTTCGCGCCGAGCAACCGGCGGGCTTCCCGTGCAACCTCGCACGCCATGTCTACGTTACTCCTCTTCGCCAGCGAGACCTGTTGGGGAGTCATCACACCGCGATCCTTCAGCCTGCCGAGCTGGAGAGCCAAGAGCTGACCCTGGGTGATGCCAGCCAGCATGTCGGCCAACCGCTGCTGCTGAATCTGCTTTCCCCCGAGCACCCCGCCGAATACGGTTCGTTTGCCTGAGTACTCAACGGCCTCGTGGAAGCACGCCGCCGCTGCCCCGAGGGCGCCCCATACGATCCCGTATCGGGCTTGAGTTAGGCAGCTCAGCGCACTCTTCAGGCCCTCGGTCTCAGGAAGCAGGGCAGCGTGAGGGAGGTGTACATCCTCGAGGCGAAGCGTACTGGCCTCCGCGGCTCGGAGGGACAGCTTTCCCTCCTGTAGACGCACCGTGAATCCCGGATGGTCTGCTGGAACCAGGAACCCTCGAATTCCTCCGCTGCTCCCAATCTCCTCAGTCTGCGCCCACACCAGAGCGACGTCGGCAATGGAGCCGTTCGTGATCCACATCTTGGAGCCATTCAGTACCCAACCGTCAGCTGTCTCTCTGGCCGTTGTGAGAATACCCGCCGGGTTCGACCCGTGATCGGGCTCGGTCAGCGCGAAGCAACCGATCGCACTACCCGACGCGAGACGCGGAAGCCAATGCTCTTTCTGTTCCTCACTTCCGAATGTCAGAATCGGAAACATGACCAGGGCTCCCTGCACGGACCCGAACGACCGGATCGACGAGTCACCCCGCTCCAGCTCCTGCATGATCAGCCCGTAGGCCACGTTGCTCAGCCCCGCACACCCGTATTCACGCGGTAGATTCGCCCCCAGGAACCCTCGCTCGCCCATTTGGGGAATGAGCTGCGTCGGGAATCGTCCCCCCATATACGCGCCCGCGATGATCGGGAGTACCTGCTCGTCAACCCATCCACGCACCGCTTCGCGGATCGCGAGCTCGTCCGCCGAAAGGCTGGAATCGAGGTCGTAGAAATCGACGCCTTGGAAGTCTTCAGCCACTCGTTCGCGATCCTTTGTCCGGCCTGGGCGTTGCAGCGACATTCGGTGCGGGTCTGAGGGGTGCGAGGACGAGGACGGCGTCCAATGCAATTGCACCCCCGTTTCGGGGAAGAACTAATAGTGGGTTTACCTCCAATTCGCAGAGGCGTGGGCCCAGATCGAAGACAACCCTCGAAAAATCGGTCAGGGTGTCGGTAAGCGCCTCGATGTCTGATGAAGGCTGACTCGTCTCTTCGATGAGCACCCTGTAGGCCCTCGTCGATCGAATCAAGTCCGCGGCCTCGTCGCGATTCGCGGGGACTACGGCCCACCGGATGTCGCGAACGACTTCGACTAGTGCACCCCCGACACCCACGCCGACGAGCGATCCGAACAGAGGATCGTACCTGGCACCCAGAAACATCTCCAAACCAGCGCCCTGATGCTCCTCAAAGAGGACACCCCCTTTGTCATCGAGGTCCAGCTCGGCCCTCCGCTCAATCAGCACCTGGAAAGCCTTTCCCGCCTGATCCGGCCCATGAATTCCGACGAGGACTAGTCCGTTTCGGTATTTATGGAGTACACCGGTTGCCACTGCCTTCGCAACGAGAGGTCCGGTCAGCTCCATCGCGGTGCTCCTCGCTTCATCTGCCGAACCCGCGATCCGACCAGTGGGCACAGGAACACCGCTCTCGGCCAGCAGGCGTTTTGCAAGCACCTCTCCGCAGGGTCCCTCCTCCGGGAGGTAGGATGGAATCGGCGCGGCCCCCCCTCGCAGGTCGGGTTGCCATGGCGTCACCGGCACCTCCAGTCGTCTTCGGTGCTTGGAGAGCTCTGCGAGCGCTTTTGCCGCGCGCTGCGGGGATCGAAACAGTGGGATTCCACTGTCACTCATATGTCGAGTGAATTCGGCGCCGTACGTCTCTCCGCCGATCACTGTCACGAAGACCGGCTTACCGAAGTCTTGAGCTCCACGTTTGATACTGTCCGAGAGGTGTTCCGCGGACTCACCTTTCGCCGCAGATACCATCACCACCGCGCTTCCGATCACTGGCTCGTGCCCGAGCACCCGGAGGACGCGCTCCAGCAATTCAGGGTGACTCAACGTCATCCCGGTGGTATCGATCGGGTTCGTCGCTGTCGCGTAGGACGGAAGGGCTTTAACCAGTTCTTGAAGAGTTCTTCCCTCGAGCTGAGGCAAACTCAGATCCAGATCCGCGATTGCGTCGGCGAACATGATCCCGGACGCGCCCGACGTCGTAATGGCCGCAACTCTGGACACGTCCTCGTGGGGTCTCCCACTAGGTCGGGGGGGGAGTTGCGTGTCGAACGTACTCATGACATCGACGAACTCGTGCGGATCGCTCACGGTGGTGATCCCAATCCGATCGGCCGCTGCCTGAAAGGCGGTCTCCGACCCACTCAAGGACGCGGTGTGTGAAAGAGCCGCCCGAGCCGCCACCCTCGAATGACCAACCTTCATCATGACCACCGGCTTGCCCCTCGAGAGACATGCCTGGGCAGCGTGAGCGAAACGAACGCCGTCGCCGATCTGCTCCACGTATGCCGCGACCAACCTCGTGTCTGGATCCTCGGCAAAGAACTCCATCATGTCGCACAGGCCCAGATCCACCGAGTTCCCCGAGTTCAACACGTATGTGAATCCGACGGCGGACTCCATGGCCATGGTGAGGAGTCCGTATCCGAAGGCCCCGCTTTGCGAAAACAGCCCCACCGAGCCTCGAGGGTACTCCTCCAATCCAAAGGGTGTGGCCAGCCCAAGGGGGATTTCGTCAAGCAGGTTGAGGCTTCCGTAGCAGTTGGGACCAACGATCCGCATCTCACTGACGCTCAAGAGTTCGCGGATCTGGTTTTCAAGGTCGGCGCCCTGTTCTCCTGCCTCAGAGAAGCCCGAGGAGAACACCATCGCGAAGGGGGCTCCGAGCGCTGCTGACGCTGCAAGCGCATCCGGCACCAGCGCAGCCTTGAGGAGAATCAGAACGACGTCAGGAACTTCCGGGAGATCCTGAATTCTGGGATAACAGTCCAGGCCCGCGATCTGATGACATCTCGGATTGACTGGGTAGATCCGGCCTCGATAGCCCCTGTCTAGAAGAAAACCAACCGGCCGGCCGGTTAGATGCTCGGGGCGCGGCGATGCACCCACGATGGCGATCGAATCCGGCCGGAAGAGGCGGTAGAGACCGCCGGTAGCGGGTCCGACGCTAGACGATCCAGCCATACCCGTCACCCTACTCCCGGACTCGATCGCCGCTTTTCTTGAGGAATTCTCGAATTCCTTCCTGCCCTTCATCGCTCGACAATGCAACAAGAAACAGCTCCCGTTCCTTCCGCAATCCCGCGGACAGAGGGGTCTCCAACGCGGTGCGGACCGACTCCTTGACCAACCGGAGAGCGGTAGAACTCCAGCGTCCGATCTGACCGGCTATCTCACGCGCCGTCTCGAGGCAACGACCCCCCTCTGCGAGGAACTCGACCAATCCGATCCGGTAGGCCTCGTTCGCATCCACCACCTCGCCCGTCAATGCAAGCCGCATCGCCTGGCCCGGACCCACGAGCCGAGTCAGCCGCTGAGTCCCACCACCCCCGGGGATGAGTCCTAGGCGAATCTCAGGCTGCCCAAATCGTGCGCTTGGATCGGCTACCCGAAGGTCGCACGACAATGCCAGCTCCGCGCCACCCCCCAAACAGTATCCACTCACCGCCGCAATCGTTGGCTTGTCGCATCGCGCCACCAGGTCGTAGATCCGGGGGCCACCGGCGAATTCGCGTCCCTCGTTCGTGGTGCGAGTGGCAAAGTCTCGAACGTCGGCACCAGCTGAAAAAGCGCGCGGGTCAGACCCCGAGAAAATGAGAGCCTTTGTTCCCTGGTTAGCACCCAAACGGGTGACTGCGTCGTAAAGCTCTTCGAGCAGCGTCGCGTCCAGCGCATTCAACTTGGCAGGCCGATCCAAAAGAATAGTGGCCACCCCATCATTCTGCTCCACCCGGACCGTCGTATACGTCACCGCTTCTGGCCTGCTTTCGGGGTGCCGTCGAATGCCTGCACGGCGCCCGTCGTGAGGAGCTCGTCCAACTCTCGGTCCTCGTACCCCATTTCCTTCAAGATCTCGATCGAGTGGGCTCCCGCATGAGGTACCGGAATGGCGCTACGTGGCCGTTCCCCGTCTATGCGGAGGGGGACAGAGACGTCGTGATAGTCTTCGCGGTCAGGGTGAGGGGTCGTGAGCATATCCGACGCTCGTACCTGAGGATGCCGTACAGTCTCGCCGATGTTCTGAATGGGGGAGCAGGGGACTGAATGCCGACCCATCAGCTCCATGAGAGTCTCCGTGTGGTAGCCCCGGATCCGAGGCTCCAGTATTTCCAGCAGCGCTTCCCGATTTGCGACCCGTGCCGGATTCGATTCGAAGCGCGGGTCCTCGGCAAGTTCCGACAGGTGGAGCGCCTTACAAAGGCGAAGAAACATTGCGTCGTTTCCCCCCGTTATCATCACGTGTCCGTCAGAGGTTGAAAAAGCCTGGTACGGAGTGATCGAAGCGAGGGCCGAGCCCATCCGGGAAGGAACCTCCCCCGAAGCAAAGAATCCCATGATGTGATAGGACACCCAGCCAAGAGCCGTGTCTAAGAGGGCCGTGTCGAGGTTTGCTCCGCCTCCTGTCGCATCGCGGGTCCGAAGGGCGCCCAGGATCGCGATCGCCGACCACATCCCTGTTCCGAAGTCCACAACCGATCCGCCCACTCTGGCCGGTGGGCCGTCTGGATGCCCTGTCAGAGACATCATTCCCGCAAATGCCTGGATCAGCGGCTCATATCCTGGCAGTTCACTCATTGGCCCACGGTCCCCAAAGGCTGTTAACGACAGGTAGATGATGTCCTCACGCATGGCGCGGATGGATTTGTAGTCGTACCCCAGTCGCTTAGGAACACCGAGGCGCGACGATTGGAGGAATACGTCCGAGCGCACAACCAGATCGCGAAGGACTCCGCGGCCTTGGCCTGTCTTCAAGTCGAGCACTATGCTCCGTTTGCCGCGATTCGCAGAAAGGAACAGCATCCCGTCCGTCCCCCAGAAGGGAGGACCCCATACACGGGCCGGATCTCCGCCCGGGGGCTCGACCTTAACGACTGTCGCGCCCAAATCAGCCAAGATCTGCGCACAAAAAGGCCCCGCAAGGTTGTGCGTGAGGTCGCAAACGGAGAGGCCGGAAAGAGGACCCATCGAGTGTCGGCTTTGCCGGTCTCGGGCTAATTCTTGGTGAGGTTGAAGACGGCGCAGAAGCTAGGTGCGGCTAGAGCAGGGACGCAAGCGAATGCTTGCGAAAACGCCGAACCTCGAACGCCCTGTTGTCCGTGAGAAAAGTAAGTGTATGTTTATGCGTTCATTCGGCATTATTATGCATGCGGGTGCGTCGCAGACAGTGCCTCGGGATTGGAGAGAGAGTTGGATTCAATGAAGGTGGTGCTTGCGTACAGCGGCGGTCTCGATACCGCGTGCATCTTGAAGACCCTGATCGATCGAGGCCATGAGGTAGTCGCATATATAGCGGATGTCGGCCAAAAGGAGGACTTCGGCGATATCGCTGAGCGAGCTCGGAAGACCGGCGCCTCCGACGTATTCGTCGAAGATCTTCGCCGCGAGTTCGTAACGAACTTCATCTTTCCTTCGATCGCTGGGAACGCCGTCTACGAAAACCGCTATCTGCTTGGGACGGCCCTAGCACGGCCCGTGATCGCCAAGCGTCAGGTAGAGATCGCTTTGGAGGTAGGTGCGGCTGCGGTGGCCCACGGAGCAACCGGAAAGGGAAACGACCAGGTCCGCTTTGAACTGGCCTTCGCGGCGCTGGCTCCCAGGTTAGGAGTCATCGCGCCGTGGAAGGAGCGTGAATTCCTCGAACGCTTCCAGGGAAGAACGGACCTACTGGCATTCGCGAGAGAGCACGCGATTCCGGTAGAGGCAACGGCCGAGAAGCCCTTCTCGAGCGATGAGAACTTGATGCATCGCTCATATGAGGCCGGGGTTCTCGAGGACCCGGACACATCCCCCGCTGAAGATATGTTCAAGTTGACCCGGTCCCCACGTGAGGCTCCAGAATCATCTACCCAGCTTGCCATCAGCTTCAAGGACGCTATACCGATCAAGGTCGAAAACATCGACAACGGTACCGTTCATACCGAACCGGTCGAGCTCTTCGAGTATCTGAACCAGGAGGGCGGAATCGCCGGGATCGGGAGAATTGATATGGTTGAGAACAGGTTCGTAGGGATCAAGTCCCGGGGGGTTTACGAAACTCCCGGAGGCAGCATCTTGCACCACGCTCTTCGAGATCTGGAGGGAATGGCAATGGACCGGGAGGTGCTCCGCCTGCGAGATATGCTCTCGCCTCGCTTCGCGGAACTCATTTACAACGGATTCTGGTTCTCTCCCGAAATGGACTTCGTCCGAGCCGCTTTTCAGCAATCCGAGAAGCTGATTGACGGTCGAGTGCACGTTGAGCTGTACAAGGGGAATGTCGTCTCGAAGGGCCGGAGGTCGTCAACCTCCCTGTACGACCAGGAGCTCTCCTCTATGGACATGGCGGGCGGCTACGACCAAGAAGACGCACGAGGTTTCATCCGGATCAACGCCTTACGACTTCGCGCGCACAAGCTGATCCTCCGCAAGAAAGGAGGTGGACCCACCGAAGGCTGACCGGCCCATTCTGTCGGGGAAGCGTCACCAGCCACCGCCGCCCCCACCTCCTCCGCCTCCACCCGAAGACCCGCCGCCACCTCCACCGCCGCTGCTCGACGGGGATGCGGACGAAGCTGAAAGCGAGGAAGAAAACGAGTCTCCAAGGGAACTAGCCAAACCGGTGAGGTCGGCAGGCCCGTTACCACCGGTCGCATACCAGGTGAGGCTCCGGCCCACGGTCCCTATGCCACTCCCCGTCGGTGTAAGGGCTTTCTCGAAACGTTCGGCCCAACGATTGCTCACATCCATCGCGATGGCATACGGAAGGAACCGCTCAAAGAGCTCGAGAGATCGGTCCGGCGGTTGAAGGCGGTCGAGCTCGTCCCCTTCGGTGGCACTAAGATACTTGCGGAATCCCTCAAGTTCGTCGAGCACGCCTCGCCCCTTCACCGTGGGCCGTTCGAGAAGGTGATAGAAGAGGATGTTGAGCCCCCCGAGCGCGATAGCCGCAGCAACCAGGTGCGTGGGCGCCCCCCTGTAGAGCATGAGTCCGACAAATATCTCGGCGCCCACAAACGGAATCGCAAAAAGAGTCAAGAAGACAGCGCCGAGCCCGGCAAGCACATCGCCTGATAGGGCCTGCGCCCAACTCAGGTAGACACGATATAAGAGGGTAGCGACGCCCGCGGTCCAGATCGTGAGCCAAAGGCCGAAGAACCAAATCTCTGGGGAGACTGAGAAGCGAGCGCGCCAGACGAGAATCGCAAAGCCGGTCAAGCTGAGCGCGGCCCCAGCAAGGAACCAGTTCCGATTCGTCACGAAGTAGTGTTTTTCCAGTTGATTCTCGAGGGTCTTCTGAAACGCTTTCACCGCCTTTCTGAGTCGTGAGTTCGGTGCGCCCGAAAGCGTCAGCGTTCTTGAGGGGCCGAGAAGTGCTTTGTACAAGCGCTCTTCTTCACGCGCTAAGTCCTGTGGGTTGTCCTCGGTCGCTTGGATTCTCCACTTTCTTCCGTCCCGCTCTATCGTCAGCGCGCCCTTGATCGCGAGGCTGACCAAGGCCGCATTCAATTGAGCCGTCTCATAGCGTCGCTCCATGAGAAACCCGAGCGCAGCCGAGGAAAACCCCTTGGGTGGCTCATATCTCACGACGATCGCCCGGGAAGGCGGATCACGACCGATGCGAATCCACATGAGACAGTAGAGCGCGACCAGGAGGCCGACCACAAAGGCACTCTCCAGGTACCCCCACCAGTCGAGCCGGAACCAAGCAGCTTCCTGCTCAGGAGACGGGGGTGCGATGACGCCTTTTGGAAATTCTGCCCGGATGGTGAGGCCCTCGAACATTGCCAGGCGCTGGGTGGTCTCAAAGAAGGCATCGCCGCTGCCCGAGTCCCAGCGCCAGGAGGCGTCTTGGAGGTCAGAGCCGTCCGGTCCTGTCCAGGCCTCGAGCGAAACCTCCGATGAGGAGACACCTGGTGGAACAGAGACTGTGGCGGAGGCGAACCGAATCGGAAACGTCCACCCGTTTCCTGTCACGTTCCAATAAAGCGTGTCGGTCGCCCCGCCGAAACGAAGCCACCGTTCAGTCTCATAGACCAGCGAGTAGACGTACACTCGCGGGGTCAGAAGCACATCGGGGTCTCCGATCCTCACCCGGACTCCCCCCCTGCCCGAAGGCCCGATGACTCGCTCCAAGACGAATGGCTCCGGGACGCCATCCCGGGTCACCGAAGTCACCCTGAACGGCGCGACAATGTCTCCCCCGAGGCCCTCCCGTGGGAATGTCGTGGGGAAATCTCGATAGATGCCTCGACGGATCTCTCGGCCCTCGGAGCGGACCTCGATCGTCTCCGTGACCGACCATTGCACCCCCCGAACGGACGTCGATCCGCGCGTGGTAGGAGAGGATTTCCTCGGCTGCATCTTGTGCAGTAATCGGGACAGCGAATACCGCTGGGACGATCGTGGCAGGGAGCAGGACACGTAAGAGAGTCCTCATACTTTTCAATCTACTCTGCTCGGCACAGCTTACGAAGCGAGCACCGCCCTCGTCGGCATCCCCCTGTCCCACCGATCGCATGACCCCAGGATCTCTCTTCCCCTCGGAGGTCCGCTGGACTCATTCGGCCCCGCTGGAAACTACGTGTTCGGGACCTTGCTGGAACTCGATGTCCTGTCATTCAACGATACGTGAGCCAACGCCTGATCGATCTCTCGGCACACCCATCGATCGCCCTCCACATCACGGGCTCTCTCCAGGGCGCCTTGCGCCTCGTCGGATCCAACCCGACCCAGCGCCCAGGCTACGTGCCCACGAACCAGCGGATCCGGCGCCGATAGGGCGCCGGTGAGCGCAGGCAACGCGTCGGCTGATCCCCAGTTCCCGAGAGCTACCGCAACATTCCGTAGAAAACCGGATCGGCCCACGCGACGAATCGCCGATCCTCTAGAAAATTGCTCCCAGGCTCCCTCGTCCATAGCCATTAGATCGATGAGCGGCGGGCCATCCGTTCCTGGATGAGTCGATGTCGGGAGCGACGCTCGACGACCCCCCTCACGTTCCACACCAGCGGGGCGCTGCCCAGGGCCCCGCGCGGCATACGCGGGCTCTGCCGCTTGGTTCGCAAACCGAACGTTGAAGGGGCAGACCTCCTGGCAGATGTCGCACCCGTAGATCCGGTTCTTGATAAGCGGCCGGAGTTCCATCGGGATGGGGCCACCATGCTCGATGGTTAGATAGGATATGCACCGTGAGGCGTCCATCACGGGCCCGCCCGACCCGTCCTTCCCCAGAAGCGCTGTAGTGGGGCACCGCTCCAGACAGGTAGTACAGCTCCCACAGTGGTCGCGCTCGATCGGATCGTCCGGCTGGGCGTCGACCGCTAGCAGCAACACGCCCAAGAAGAAGTACGACCCTTGGCGGGGATGAATGAGCATCGTGTTCTGCCCGAACCAGCCAAGCCCTGCTTTTTGGGCGAGCTCTCGTTCGAGGATCGGCCCGGTATCTACGTAGGACTTCGCCAGCACCGTCCTACCCTCCGCCATCTCCAACCGACGGTGCACGCGCTCAAGACCCCTCTTCACGACCCGGTGATAGTCGCGACCGCGCGCGTAGCGAGCGACCACCGCTCGGCTCGCTTCGTCAGGCACTCCCACGGGGTCCTGTTGGTAGTAGTTGTGACCGACTACCAGGACCGTTTCTACGCTCGGCAGAATAGTCCGAAGATCTGCGCGTCGAGTCAGCCCAGAGAGCCGCGCCATGTAATCCATCGAGCCGTGGCGTTCGTCTTCGATCCAGTTCTTCAGGAAATCGTTGTGCTCAGATGGGCTCGCCCGACATATCCCGGACAGCTCGAAGCCCTCTTCAAGCGCCAAACGCTTCAGGAGCGCTGCTCTACTCACTTCGGGCCGCGCCACTGCAGTACCGCCGCCCTTTCCACTCCACCCGTCGTTCGCCTCGCCATCCGCTTCTGATCGCGATAAAGCCAACAAGTGCCGCTCCGAACGGATATAGAAAGGCGTGGGGCCACGATACACGGAAACGAGTGTAGATCCTTGCCCACCCCGCGAGTCCGACCAGCGTCACCGTTCCAGACCACCCGAGGAGAGCCTCAGGGGAGGCCGCCCCTAGGAGTGTCGCGCTGCCAATCCCAAACAGGACAGCGGGCGGTGCCAACCAAAGAACGACATAGACGACGATGGCCGGAAGCGCCAAGTGGCCCCACGGTCCAGCGGATTGGCCAGCCCCGATGGCGAGGTTCTTGGTCCAACCATCCAACACCTCACTCAGCGAGTGGTACATCCGGGTCGAGAACCGCGCTCGTTCCGTCCGGAGGTTGATCCGATGACCCGCTCCAACGAGCAGCTGAGCGAGCCGGAGATCTTCGACGACCTCTCCCCGGACCGCGCGATGCCCCCCGACCTCCTCATAGACATTGCGTCGGACGAGTATGTATTGGCCGTTGGCGATCGCATCTTCCTCCCGCACATGCTCCAACGGTCGGTCAAGTTTTCGATATCTCAAGCCGAGGAGAGTAAATATCTGCGGTTGGACCAGCCGCTCCCCGAGACTCCCCAGCTCTTGGTGCCCGAGAAGCGAGACAGCGGAGGCGCGATCTTCAGAGAGAACGGAAACAGCACTCCGCAGCAGCGTAGGCGCATGGCGCGTGTCCGCATCCGTAAATAGGAGAAGCTCCGCACGGGCTTTCAAGGCCCCCTGAGAGCAGGCCCATGGCTTCCCAAACCATCCTTCGGGGAGAGGCCGGCCTACGACGGTTTCGAGTCGTCGGGCATTGCCCGGGGACACGCCGCGCGCCACCTGTCCAGTTCCGTCAGTCGAGCCATCGTCGACCACCACAATAGAAAAATTCGGGTAATCCTGCGCGGCGAGAGAGCGCAGGCATGCCTGGATGCAGCGTGACTCATTCCTTGCTGGCACGATGATCAGAACCGAGGGAAATCCTTCCGGCGGCACTTGAACCGCATCGGCCGGCAGGAGGGCAGCAGGGTCTCGCGCTGCGAATACGACGACCCCCACCGCGACCGCCCATGGAAAGACAGCTGCGACGACAAGCCAGATCACCCTAGGCTATGGCCCCGGCTCTCAGGTCTCGCGGGCGGTTCCTCGGCCTCTACCGTTCGATGCTCTATCATGGATTCGGCGCCCATCGATCGCTATCTCTCGATCGATACTTCTCGAGTGTTCGTTCGAGCGCATCATTCAGATCAATCCCCTGTTCATTGGCTAGTGCCAAGAGTACGAAGAGTACATCGGCCAGTTCAAGCGCTAGATCCTGCTCAGGCTCGTCGCTCTTCTTGACCTTCGCGCCATAACGGTGGTTGAGCTCCCTGGCGAGCTCTCCGACCTCCTCGGTTAGCCGGGCCAGATTCACGAGCGGCGGCCAGTAGCCCTCTCTAAACTGCGAAATCCACTCGTCGACACGCGCCTGGGCCTCATTCAGGTCCATGGAGACCCGGTCATTCCGACGGTCGTATTACGAGTTTGCCGAACACACTTCCGGATTCGAGCAGACGATGTGCGTCTGCGGTCTGGTCCAAGGGCAGAACACGATCGATCACCGGGGCCAAGATTCCATCGAAGACCATTCCCATGACCTCACGAAACTCACTGCGGCTTCCGGTCGTGCTCCCAAGAATCGAAAGCTGCTTCCAAAACACGTGCCGTAGATCCGTCACCCCCATCGGCCCCGTGGTCGCTCCGTAAGTTACGAGTCTGCCCCCCACTTGAAGTGTCTTGATCAGATCCGCCCAGACCTCCTGCCCCACGGAGTCCAGGACCAGATCGACCCTTCGTTTCCCAGTGGCCGCCCGGAGCAATTCCCCCAGGTCACCTCGCTCGCGGTCGATCACGACGTGTGCCCCGAGCCCACGCAGTCTCTCGGCATTCTCTTTTCCCGAGGTAACCACGAAGACGACCGCTCCTGCCTGCTTCGCGATCTGGACACCCGCACTGGCCACACCTCCGGAACCACCGGTAATCAACACCCGCTCCCCAGGCCGGAGCTGACCGCGGCTGATCAGAGCCCGCCATGCGGTAACGAATACTAGCCCGGCTGCTGCAGAGGCCTCGAACGAGATCTCGTCTGGGATTTGGGTGAGGTTCGCCACTGGCACAACAGCATACTCAGCCAACCCACCCTGCACGTGCTCCCCCACGACCCTGAACTGCGGGTTTGGCAGATCTTTCCCCCGTGCCAACCCTTCATACCATTCCCAATCGAGAGACGGGTCCACGGCCACTCGAGTTCCTATCGAGACGCCGTCCACACCGGGCCCCAGGTGATCGATCTCCCCCGCAATGTCGGATCCGCCAATGTGAGGCATGGGAATCGAGATGGGGAGTCCTCGTCGAAGCCACAAGTCCAGGTGATTCAACGAAGTTGCTCGCACCTGGATCCGTACCTCACCGTGCCCAGGCACTGGGTCAGGAACGTCCGAAACCCGAACTACCTCGGGCCCTCCGTGCTCGGAGAAAATCGCCGCCCGCATAGGACCGTCAGCGGCGCCGGTTAGGGTCGGGCGCTCGAGACGGGGGTGGGGACCAATCGGTTGTCCCTGGTCCCGTCCCCGATCTGCCCTTCAACATTGTAGCCCCAGCAGAGCACGTCTCCCGCAGGTGTCCGACCGCAGTTGTGTGAGCCAAAAGCGTCGATTTGGCTAAACCGGTCGAACCCCGATACGGGGACAGGTGCATTTTTCCCCTGGATCGTTCCATCGCCCAATTGGCCGTAGACATTCGTTCCCCAGCACATCGCTCCGCCGTCCTCAGTGAGACTGCACGTGTGATTACCACCCGCTGCGACCGATGCAAAATTGGCGGTAGTCGCGACCGGCTGCGGTACGTCCCTGGGTTGATTCGTTCCGTCCCCTAGCTGTCCACTGTCGTTCGCCCCCCAACAGAGGATCCTGCCGTCTATCGAGAGACCACAGGTGTGAGCGTTCCCGGCTGCCAAGGTACGGAATCGGTGATCACCGCCGACTGGACTTGGACCACTGCCCGACCCTGAGGAGCCACTGCCCAACTGCCCGGATTCGTTCGCCCCCCAGCAGAACGCGCGCCCCTGAACATCCAAGGCGCAGGTGTGGCGCCACCCGGCGGAAACGGCCTGGAAAGAGGCATTCGCGGGGCCCTGACGAGGGATGTCGCTTGGGTCACGAGATCCGTCGCCCAACTGCCCCGACTCATTCGCACCCCAGCAGTGTACGGAGCCCGCGACGTCGAGACCGCAGGTGTGCGAAATCCCTGCAGAAACCGCG
Source organism: Longimicrobiales bacterium (assembly GCA_965215925.1). Taxonomy (GTDB): domain Bacteria; phylum Gemmatimonadota; class Gemmatimonadetes; order Longimicrobiales; family Gaopeijiaceae; genus JAAXGI01. The sequence continues at coordinate 2,346,383 of CBDCEQ010000003.1, forward strand.
GTGAACCGGGGGCCCGATACTCGACTGGGGAGGGAAGCGGAGGTCCGGCTTCCGGTCCCGAGCTGCCCCTGATCATTGGCACCCCAACAGAACGCTTCGCCGTCGAGGTCTAGCGCACAGACGTGCCGGAGACGGAACGAGAAAAGCCGGCTCCTTGCACGGACAGATTTGGAACAAGTCTCGCAGAAGAAGAGCCGTCCCCGAGTTGTCCGCCCGTATTTCCACCCCAGCACACCATGCTGCCGTCAGAGCGGAGGGAACAGCTGTGAGTGCCACCGGTGACCACTGCGGGCACGGTGCTTAGCCGTAAAATTGCGGCGCGGGCCGTTGCCTCGAATCGGGCTCGCGCGGCGGGAGCGCCGTCTACATCGGCCACGACCGCCTGAGCTCCTACGCTCTGTCCCAGCACCCATGATGCGTTGGCGATGCCCTCTTCGTCCGTCGTCGCGATCGCCGGTGTCACTTGGCCTTCTCCGCTCTCGACGATAAATCGCACAACGGCGCCTGGAAGCGGCACGCCTTCCCCATCAAAGACGCGAACACCCAACTCGGCCGGCAGCGGCTCCCCCGCTGCCCCCTCTTGGTCACCCCCCGTCCAGACCTGCGCACGTGAGTCAAGAGCGGGATCCGTCGAGTCGCTCTCGAGGGAAGCTACGAACGTGACTCCAGCGCCGGCAAAGCCTTCAGCCCACGCGACCAGGCTCTGAGCCCCGTCACCCTCCGATCCCAAGGTCCAGCGAGTGATCACGGTCCCGTCCGGAGATGTCACTTCACGCCGTGGGGTGCTCAACCCCCCTCCCGACGTAATGTCGAACACGACGGGAATCCCGGGAATCCCGATGCCCTCTTCATCCGCGACGCGAATGACCAAGGGTAGCGGTAACATGGAGCCCGAGGCGGCCGCCTGCCCGTCCCCGCCCAGCATCTCCAACGAGGAGGGGACTCGCCCATCCGCCGGCAGTCCGGCCGATAGATCCAAGCCCCGCTCAAGTATGGAGCGTTCGTCCAACCCCCTCTCGGGTAGACCCGGAACGGGAACGGACGCGTCGGTCAAGACCTCCCCAACCGCGGAACCCTCCGCGCCCCCAGACCGCAGTGCGCTCGCCATGGCTCCCCTCATTGAACCGAATAGCGAGCCAACGCGATCGAACATCGATCCGGAGTCCGCCGAACCCATTGCGAGGACTCCTGCCAGTACAACGGCCACAACTGCAGCTCCACCCACCACAATAGGTCTACCCCTCTTCGGCTTTTCGCGCGGCTTCGGACTCCACTGCGCCGAGGGAGCAGGCAGACGTGGAGCCTCGGTCTCACTAGCCACCGCCGCCTCCTGCGCCGCAACTGCTGCTTCGACGATCTCGAGCGGAGACTCCCACCCATCGTTGTCCTCGGTCGGTCCTAGAGCGAGCGCAGCCGGAGGGAGGGTTGATCCTTCGGCCAGTGCCTCTAGGAACTTACGGGCGTTCGCCCATCTTTCCTCTGGATCCTTTTGTATTGCCCCCTCAATGGCCCGTTCAAGATTCTTGGGTACATCGGGACGGATCCCGGATATTGAAGGCAGTGCCTCGTGTTTCTGTTTGTAAATGACGCTGTACAGACTCTCGCCTTCCCAGGGCTGCCGACCCGTCAACATCTCGTATCCGAGTAGACCGAGGCTATATAGGTCGCTCCGTCCGTCAAGCTCCTTCCCGTCGACCTGCTCGGGCGACATGTACGCAGGAGTCCCGATCGCAGTCCCGGGCAACGTAAGGCCCGAATCGCTGTCCCAGGCCCTGGCAATCCCGAAATCCGCTAACCTCGCAAGCCCCAGAGCGTCGTCTAAATAGACGTTCTCTGGCTTTATATCGCGGTGAACGATCCTCTGTGTATGTGCATACTGCAGTGCACTCCCAAGCTCCCGCAGAATCCGTTCCGCATCCTGTGCAGAGAGTTGACCCCTGGCCTGAATCCGGCCCTTCAACGTTTCTCCGGGCACGTATTGCAGAATCAATGCGAGGCCATAGTCCCCGAGCCGCCTCGTCCCAAGAAGCATTACTATGCTGGGGTGCTGAAGCTTCCCTACCGTTCGAGCTTCCCTCAGCAAGCGAGCGATCGCATCCTCGTCGTGGATATATCCCGGGCGAATCAACTTGATCGCGACGTCTCGCCCTAGCTCCTTTTCCCTCGCCAGATAGACCACGGCCGTTCCGCCACGACCCAGTTCTCGGACCAACTCATATTCGTTGGCCAATTCGGGAATTCGAGGAAGCTCGCCCGGTCGGAGCTCAGCCATTGTCTCTCGCCTTCTCGGCGGATGATCCGAAACGGACGGCGGCGACGGCGACGTTGTCTTCCCCGCCGTTGATCAGTGCCTGCTCCCCGAGGACTCGGGCCAAGTCGCGCGTATCCGAGGTCTGAGTCAGGAAATGCATGATGTCTTCAGCATCCAAGACGCCATGGACACCATCGGTACAGAGCACAACGGTGCAGGGGTCGGAACTGTCATATCCTCCGAAAGTATCGACGTCGACCCCGGCGTCAGCACCGAGACTGCGGGTCACTGCATTCTTCCAGGGCGAGCGATTCGCCTCGTCCACTGACATCCGTCCTGTCTGGACAGCCTCGGCGACGAACGAGTGATCGCGAGTGATCTGACGAATTCCCGAGCTCGTGATCCTATATGCCCGGCTGTCCCCAACATTCACGATTTCATAGCGCGCACCCTCGCGTAGCATGGCAACCAAGGTAGTGCCCATGCCATCTCGATCTGGGACGCTGGCCGCTGCATCAAGCACGGCCTGGTTGGCCTTCTCCACCCCCTGCTCGAGTCGGGAACCATTAGAAAGAGCTGCAATCAGGGCCTCCAAAGCCACATAGCTTGCCACCCCTCCCTCTGAGTGCGAGCCCATACCGTCGCACACGGCCGCGAGCTCCCGCCCGCCCGGGAGTGTCCTCACTACGACAGCGTCCTGATTGACCGCGCGCCGACCCCGATCCGTGTACCACGAGCTACGTAGCGGAAGACGGTCCACAGTCGTCCCTTGGTGAAACCTGAATGCCACCTCACCCACCTCGATCCGATCTCCGTCGTGTAGCGGGACCTCTTCGAGGCTGGTGGCAAGAGGGCGTCCGTTGTGAATCGTCGGGTTCGTGCTTGATTCATTGCGGAGGGTCCAGATTCCGCCTCCGAACGTAAGCCGGGCGTGGGTCCTGCTCACCGTAGCGGACTTGAGCTGTACGTGTTGGTGGGGAGGCCCTGCGATGCGACCAAGCGTGATCTGCTGCTTGACCCCGGGGACCCGTACGAACCGAATCTCTTCTCCACTCCCAGGTCCCCCTTCAATCTGAAGCCGATCGGGAAGAAGCTGAAGGGTGCCGTCCGCGAGATGATCGGCTTGAACCGTGGTGTCCTCCCTTGCAAATGGTGCCCTCTCGGCCGGACCATCCAACGCTGCGCTGACCGGATCTCCGTTCCCCTTCCCGTGGATACTGCCAGGACGCAACGTCATCCGATCCGTCCCTAGAGCCGTCGCAGGCATCGGACTGATTGGGGAGAGGGCCTTCCTCATGGCGGACCTCTGCTCGTTCTCCTCTTCAGCATCCCAAACCGGGGCTGCACGACGCTTCCTAGCCTTTGACCCACCTCTTATAGGAAGTGTAAATCGGCTCGGGTTCGCGACCCGCCGACGGCGACGGTACGCCCAGCCCCCAACGATCAACCCCACGAGCACCAATACCAAAATCGGTGTCTCCCAGGAGGCCATGAAGCACCCCAAGGAGTCAAGCCCGCCTTGCGGCGCCACTGGGCACAGGCCTTCGAATAGGCCCATGCTCAGCCATCCCTCTCCGGTCATCGTCGGTCGTTAGCTCCGTTTCGGCATGTGAAGAGCCTGTTACACTCTACCCGCAAAGAGGGGACGAAAGGTCCAAGGAACCAGCGATTGAGAGTATCACTAGGGTGTGACATTTATCTGATGGGTGTCGTTGCCAAGGTTCGTCCCTGCCCCCGTTGACCAAGTTGCAGTGACGGTCTGCAACGCCACTTCGGTGTCCGTGTACGTGAAAGTGACGCTGGACGTGCCTAACGCCACTGTCACGGGGCTCACCGGGTTGAAAGTGACTGTGCCCGCCGACGTGCTCGTCAGGTCGAACATCTCCGCCTGAGTCGTGTTCGTAGGATTGGTCTGGGCGTCTTGGACCTCCAGAGTAAAGTTCGTGCTCGCTACTCCAGCCACTACAGCGGCTGGACCGGTCAGGACGATCAGTGCCGGAGCACCCGCCGTCACCGTCACATTCCCCGAGTCCACGAACGGCAGAACACCTGGAACGGTATCCGTGAACCGAAGCACGTAGTTGACACCCACGGTCCCCGCCAGCGTTACGTTCGCGAACGTCGACACACCACTCGCTGCCGTTACGGTCGTCGTCCCGCCGAGCGTGCCGCCCGCACCCGACTGGATCGCAACCGTGACCTGCGTCGTGTTGTCGATCGTAACCGTATTGCCCTCGGCATCCTGGACCAGGACGACTGGCTGCGTTGCGAGTACGGCTCCGCTCGCTCCACCGACCGGTTGGGTGGTGATCGCGAGCTGAGTGGCTGCGCCCGCGCTCACGGTTACGTTGTTCGAGTCCGCGAGCGTAAGACCCGTCGCCGTGAACCGAAGCACGTAGTTGACACCCACGGTCCCCGCCAGCGTTACGTTCGCGAACGTCGCCACACCACTCGCTGCCGTTACGGTCGTCGTCCCGCCGAGCGTGCCGCCCGCACCCGACTGGATCGCAACCGTGACCTGCGTCGTGTTGTCGATCGTAACCGTATTGCCCTCGGCATCCTGGACCAGGACGACTGGCTGAGTTGCGAGCACGGCTCCGCTCGCTCCACCCACCGGCTCCGTCGTGATGGCAAGCTGCGTGGCTGCGCCCACGCTCACGGTCACATTGCCTGAGTCAGCGAGCGTGAGCCCCGTCGCCGTGAACCGAAGCACATAGTTCACACCCACTGTGCCGGTCAGGGTCACATTCGTGAACGTCACCACGCCACTCGCTGCCGTTACGGTCGTCGTTCCACCGAGCGTGCCGCCCGCACCTGACTGGATCGCGACTGTGACCTGCGTCGTGTTGTCGGTCGTGACCGTGTTGCCCTCGGCATCCTGGACCAGGACGACTGGCTGCGTTGCGAGTACGGCTCCACTCGCTCCACCCACCGGTTGGGTGGTGATCGCAAGCTGTGCGGCTGCGCCCACGCTCACGGTCACATTGCCTGAGTCAGCGAGCGTGAGCCCCGTCGCCGTGAACCGAAGCACATAGTTCACACCGATGGTGCCTGCCAACGTTACGTTCGTGAACGTCACCACACCACTCGCTGCCGTTACGGTCGTCGTCCCACCGAGCGTGCCGCCCGCACCGGACTGGATCGCGATTGTGACCTGCGTCGTGTTGTCCGTCGTGACCGTGTTGCCCTCGGCGTCCTGGACCAGGACGACTGGCTGCGTTGCGAGTACGGCTCCACTCGCTCCACCCACGGGTTGCGTCGTGATCGCAAGCTGTGCGGCTGCGCCCACGCTCACGGTCACATTGCCTGAGTCAGCGAGCGTGAGCCCCGTCGCCGTGAACCGAAGCACATAGTTCACACCGGTGGTGCCTGCTAGCGTTACGTTCGCGAACGTCACCACACCACTCGCTGCCGTTACGGTCGTCGTCCCACCGAGCGTGCCGCCCGCACCGGACTGGATCGCGATTGTGACCTGCGTCGTGTTGTCCGTCGTGACCGTGTTGCCCTCGGCATCCTCGACCAGGACCACTGGCTGCGTTGCGAGTACGGCTCCGCTCGCTCCACCCACCGGCTGCGTCGTGATCGCGAGCTGCGTGGCGGCTCCCGCCGTCACAGTCACGTTGTTCGAGTCAGCGAGCGTGAGCCCCGTCGCCGTGAACCGAAGCACATAGTTCACACCGGCCGTATTGGACCTCAGTGACCGGTCCCAGCGCGTCGAGAACGACCTCCACCTCGACCCGATCACTCGCGTCGGGCACGAGCTCCAAGTACCACTCAAGGTCCGCCGCGCCGGAAGCGTCACGACCCGACTGAAGGTAGGCAACCGCACGATTGAAATGGGCTTGATCCCAGTCTGGAAGCTCAACAAGCGCCCTTGAAAAATCGAGAACTGCCTCTTCATAGTCGCCCAAGTCAAACGAGCTGACCCCGTCTTCAAAGGCAACACGTGCGGACCCCGCCCCGACGGCCCCGACCTCGAGGCCTATTCGTTCGATCCGTACTTCGACCTCCGCGACTTCAACCGCCTGTGCGTCGATTACGATAAATCGACAGAATTCGGAGAGTGCTGCCTCTCGCTCTCCGCCATCCTCCAGGAGACGCCCAAATCTGTAGCTGATCGAGGTTGACCTTGGGTGGAGGGCACTTGCCTCACTCAGGAGCGAGCGGGCCCGGTCATACTCACCCAGAATCGCCGCAAGGTTCGCGTCCGAGGCGAGGCCCTCTGCCTCCGCTTCCGCCTCTTCAGATGGATAGGGGTCCAACTCGAACGCGAAACCACGGGCCTCACAGGCGTTTGAAGGGAGGGCAGGGAGGTCCCTCTTGATCGAAAGCTCTTGGCCCACGACTCCATTGACGCAAAGCACGCTCAAAGCGACAGCCGCCGGGCCAATACAAGTTTCTATACGCACAGTGTCACGGGCCTCCAAGACTTGGGTTCCATCCCGGACCCAGCCGTCGCGAGAGAGGCCCCGGGGGACGGTAACCGTGCCGGAAAAGTCGGTGCGCCGCAAGTCCTGAAGCGGTGTTGCGGTTGACCACTGGAACAACTGTTCCCGCTTCCGGGTCCTCCCTGCGGCGGAAGAGGGCTTCGCTCAACCTTGGACCAGAATTCGCATAGTGTGGGGCTGCCGGCCACAAGGTCGGACGGAGGTGAGCGATCGATACGACCATCGCGGGTTTCCGAGACGAGTTCGAACGCTACCTATCGCTCGCCGAGCGCTCGCTGTCTCGGTTGGATGATGACGCGTTTTTCCGGACGCCAGGACCGCAAGCAAACAGCGCCGCGATACTCGTCAAGCATCTGGCCGGCAACCTGCAATCGCGATGGACGGATTTTCTAACGGCAGACGGGGAGAAGGCAGATCGAGACCGGGACTCCGAGTTCAAGCTTGCTCAGGATGACACCCGCCAAAACCTTATGTCAAGATGGGTGGTTGGATGGGAACGGGTGTTCGGCGAGCTCGGACGGCTCACCGATGCAGATCTGCTTCGAACGGTTCAAGTGCGAGGGCAACCCCTAAGCGTCGGTGCCGCGATCACGCGGCAGCTCGCCCATGCAGCGTATCATGTGGGCCAAATCGTCTTTCTAGCGCGCCAGCAGGACGACAGCTGGCAGTCACTCACTATCCCGCGCGGCGGGTCTGCAACGTTCAACGAACGAATGAGGAACCGATGAGACTAGCGACTCGCATGAGTAGGCTGGGAACAGAGACAGCCTTCGAGGTCCTCGCGCGCGCGAAAGAACTAGAGCGGCAAGGCCGAGACATCGTCCACCTGGAGATCGGTGAGCCGGACTTTGACACACCCGCCGAGATCGTCCAAGCGGTCAAGCAGGCGCTCGACGACGGGTACACGCACTATGTGCCCGCCGCCGGGATCCCGGAAGTCCGCGAAGCTGTGGCGAAGCACATCTCGCGCACCCGCGGAATAGAGGCTCGCGCCGAGGAGGTCGTGATCGCACCAGGGGCGAAGCCTATCATCTTTTTCCCGATGCTGGCCCTGCTAGAGCCCGGGGACGAAGTCATCTATCCGGATCCTGGATTCCCGATCTACGAATCGATGATTCGCTATACGGGAGCGACACCAGTGCCTGTTACGCTGACGCCCGAGAGGGACTTCACCTTCGATCCGGATGATTTGCTCGGAAAACTGACTCCCAGCACGAGACTCGTTGTCCTTAACTCACCCCAAAACCCGACCGGAGGCGTTCTCCCCGCGGCTGACCTGGCGCGGCTGGCCGGGGGCCTCGCTGGTCGGGACTTGATGGTTCTATCGGATGAGGTCTATAGCGAGATCCTGTATTCCGGAGAACACGTCTCCATCAGCCAGTTTCCGGGTATGCGAGAGCGCACGATCATTCTCGATGGATGGTCGAAGACCTACGCAATGACGGGGTGGAGGCTTGGGTTCGGTGTAATGCCTCCAGCCCTCGCGGAGCAGGTGACGAAACTTCAGATCAACTCAGTCTCATGTGCACCAGCCTTCTGCCAGATAGCCGGCGCAGCGGCCTTGAAGATGGACCGAGGACCGGTGCATGCGATGGTGGAAGAGTTTCGGCGCAGGCGAGACACGATCGTGGACGGCCTCAACTCGATCCCAGGCTTCGAGTGTTTGCGTCCTGAGGGAGCCTTCTACGTCTTCCCACGGATCACCGGGACTGGACTGTCATCCAAGGACCTGGAGACACAACTGCTGGACGAGGCAGGTGTTGCCGCTCTCGCCGGCAACGCGTTCGGGGAGGGTGGGGAGGGGTTCCTCCGCTTCTCCTACGCAACCTCAGTTGAAAACATCGAAAAGGCCGTAGATCGAGTCGGGCAGCACCTCACCGCGGGGGGGTGAGAGAGCTACTCCCCATCGGAGTCCCTACGGTCGTTTGTCAGAGCGTATGTGCCGCAGGTCGAGGTGTGCCTCGAAGTCCTGGTGAGCAACCTCCCTTCGGACGCGGTCCAGCCGTCTCAGCCAACGGGCTGTGTGAAGATCGACCACGAGGGTTGAGAGAGTTTCCTCAACGACGTCGATCTCGAGCGGGGTTTCCACTTGGAGGCGGTCCCGCCCACTCAGGTCAACCAGGATCTGACCCGTGATAAGCTCGCCGTCGACCTCCAATCCCCTCTCCACGTTTGCCACCACACTTCGGAACACCGTTCGGACGGCTTGATAGGGACCGGAAGGAACGTCCATACGCGCGATCGCGATTGGAGCCGGATCCTGAATCGGGAGGATCAGCGCCTGTATGCCCTGGGTCAATTCAATCCACTGGCCCGGCGCGCGCAGCAGGAAAACTTGGATACGTACATTGAGCGTCCCCTCGATCCTGTCCGAATCCTCAGGTGCTTGAACTCCAAAAGGCACGATGGCTGAGGCCTGCACACTCTGACCGATGGCGGCCAAGGAAACCGAGTCAGCACCCACCACGACCTCGACTTCACCCACACCGCCGGAGGTGAGGTTGCCGCAACCACCAACTACAACTGCTAGGACACCCACGAGCGCGAGCGCCACGACGCTAGGGCGACCTCGACGCTCGACATGGCTTGACTCGACCACTCTCCGGTTTGCCTCAGTCATTCGGTTCCCTCCCACCCGTTCTATCGACATCCCCTCCACTAGCGTGGGGATCATTCGGCTCGTCTTCCTTTGTCTGGTCTTCCTTGGCGCCCCCTGGATGCCGTGAGACCCTCGCGAGAATCTCGTTGGCAGCCTCTGTTCTCCCGATCCTCCGATAGATGTCTGCCGCGGCTCGAAGCTGCGGCTCGCCGCGTTCTGGATCGCCCTCCGCAAAGCGGAGGTTACCGTACGCCTCGAGGGTCAGCGCTTCCTCATAGCTCGTCAGTCCTTGCTCGCGAATCAGATCCAGGGCACGTTCCAGGAAAACAAAGGCCTCTCCCTCGGCCCGCTCTCTCGCCACCTGAGCGAGGAGTCGATAGACTTCCGGTAGCTTTGCAGTAAGTGAACCAGCGAGTGCATCTGCCTCAGCCTGTCGGGCGTATTCCCCGGCTTCGAGCGATCGCCCCTGCGTCAACAGCGCCTCCCCGAGGTTTACTCCGATCGTCACGCGGGCCGTAGGAGTCATCGCGCCGCGAAGCGCCTCGGCGAAATGGAGCTCGGCCCCTCGCGGATCTCCGATTGCCATAAGCAACATCCCGAATCCGTTCTCCACCTCCACCGCGGCGTCTGGATCGCTTAACCGCTTCCCTTCCTGGCGTGCCCGCGTGAGAAGCTGACGAGCCGCCTCGAGGTCGTGCGTTTCCCGACGCACGATTGCCAAGTTCTGAAGAAGCTGCCAGCGCTCTCTTCGGGGGGGGCCCGATTCCCCGATCCGCTCCAGGGCTCGCTCATACCATGACCTTGCTTCATCCCATCTTCCCCGGTCCACCTCGACGTTCCCTCGGCCTGTCGCGGCTACGATAGAGTCGTCCTCAAGATTCAGCTCCATCGCCCCCCGCCAGGCATCCTCGTACCTCTGGGCCGCGATCTCGATCTGCCCCAAACTCCGGGCGGCACGACCCGCCAACCGTACAGCTTGCGGGGCGCGTGTCAGTCCTCGATCACGAGCGACCCCGTGCGCCGATAGGTACCAGGCCTCCGCTTCTCGGATTCGGCCGCGCCGCTCGTCCGCTCGGCCTTGCTTCATAAGCAGTTCGGTCACCTCGTCCCAAGCACCGCGGGCGATCGATTCGACGACTCCGGCAGCCGTACCAAGGACTTCCGCGATACGCCGTGCCTCCGATCCAGCCAGCTCGGACGCCGTCGCCTCCGCCCCATCGGGGTCTACGAGCCGATCCCCCACCGTCCCGAGTTCTCCTGAGCCGGTCCAGCGACGGTCCGGGTCGGGCACCGATTTCGTGACCAAGAGATCGAGGAACGGACCGAGTTCGGGCACTCGCGGGAGAATCCGAAAGACTTCCGACACTCTCAACGGGGCATCGGAGGCTGGACCGGTCGGAGACGAAGCGCTCATGATCGACACATGAGTCCGCAGGGGCCGTGCCGCGGAACAGTCCACGCTTCCCGATCTATGCCGGCCGGCGAACTACCGTGCCAGATTCGGCTAAACCCCGATCTTTCCGCAGTTTTCTGGCGTCGCAATAGCGGCTGCGTAGGGGTTTCAGGAGACGCCGAACGGCGGGCGCCCGTTTCCCTTTGTTCGGGCATTGCACCGATTGTGGGCACCTTCACCCCGCCACCGAGATCGTGCGTACGTCGATTCCATGTTCGCGTACCTTCATCGTCATGGTGTTACGGTGTATCCCGAGGATCTCGGCGGCCTCGCCCATGTGGCCCGCCGTATGCTCAAGAACGTTTTTTATGTGATGTGCCTCCACGTCACGGAGAGAGATTGTAGGTGCGTAGCCTACCGAACTGCCCTCGTCGATCGGCGATGTGCGTGGCGCTTCCGCCCCTAGTCGAATGTCGTGCGACCGCACCACACCGCCCCGGGCAAGCAGAATCGCTCGGTCGATAACGTTCCGCAGCTCACGGACGTTTCCGGGCCAGGGATAGGTTCGAAGTCGATCGCGGGCCGATCGGCTGAGAGCGGTGATGGGCCTGTCATACCGATCGGAAAAGTGAGAGACGAAGTGGAGGGTCAGAGGAAGAACGTCCTCTCTTCTCACTCTTAGTGGGGGAAGTTCCACCTCAACGACAGCAAGCCGAAAGAGAAGATCCTCTCGAAATCGACCATCGTCGGCGCGCTGGCGCAGCGGCTGATTCGTAGCCGCCACGATTCGGGCATCGATCCGAACTGTCCCACCGCCTCCCAAGCGTTCCACTGCGCCTGACTCCAGGACGCGCAGGAGCTTCGCCTGAAGCGGAAGGCTGAGCTCTCCGATCTCATCGAGAAAGAGCGTACCCCCGTGGGCCCGACCGAACCGTCCTTCACTTGCAGCCACCGCTCCCGTGAACGCTCCCTTCTCGTAGCCAAAGAGTTCGGCCTCGAGAAGAGTATCTGGAATAGCCGCACAATTCACGGCTACGAAGGGGCCTTCGCTTCGCGTCCCCTGGGTGTGCAGCGCGCGCGCGACCAGCTCCTTGCCCGTGCCCGATTCACCGGCAATCAAGACCGTGGCGGATGTCGATGCCACCCTGCCAACGACTCTGAAGACGTCCATTAGCGCGGGACTGGAGCCAATGACGAGCCCGTCCTCGGGTGGGACTCGCGGAGGAACTTCCAGTTCGCCCGGCTCATCCACGATGGGGCGTACCTCTCTCCTCAGTTCTTCGTCTTGGGGTGGGTGAGAGAGTAGCGCAACCGAGCCTGCACGCTCCGCTGCAAGGACCTGCTCCACCGACGTCCGGTTGGACGTCAAGAAGAGCGCTCCGGCGCCGTCGGACTCGCTGATTCGCTTCGCGAGCACCTCGTCTACTGCCTCGTGATCGAGAGATAAGAGGGCGATCAGCCACGGGCTCCTGCTCAGGGCTGAGAGGAAATCGCTTGGTTCGTCGAACCATTCCAGCGACGCCCCTACCGCGCGCTCGACCTTTTCCCGATCGCTGTCGGGAAGGAACGCGAGAAGTCGGTCGTCCGGGACTGTTGGCTTCCGATTCATTGGCATGTCTCCATCATGTCACAAAAATTATGCAAGGGCCATGCCTATATGCAAGGAACCGGTGATTACACGTAGGACTCGCGGACCGCCGACAACCACCGTGATACCGTTAAGATGTTGTCCTGACTGTACTTATACCGTGTCCCCGGCGGGGTGGCACTCTGGTTGCCCATGATGGGGCCCACGTCGCACTGGATTCTGCTCGTTCTTTGGGAACCGCCGCGACATCGAACATTCACGCACCGGGGCTGTCCTGGCCCGGTCGACAAACGAGGAGCCTTAAGATGTGGAGCAATCTCAAGTGGACCGGGGTCGTCGCAGCGGCCATCGTCGTCGCAGCGTGCGACCGGACTCCGGTGGAACCAGTGCCGCAGGTTGAGTCCCCTGGGGACGCGTTGGCGGCCGCCATCGTTAAGGACTCGTGGGACCTTCTCCCGAGTGCAGAAGAAGTCCAGCTCACCGCCATCGAGGCTCTCTCCACAGCGTCAGCAAGCGCCGCCGCGGATGCGCTGATTATTGAGTCAGGCGATCTCGCCGCAGAAGCCGATGCTGCCGCGCAGGCCGGAGAGGCTATTGTGGCCGAGGTGTTGGCATCGGGGGCGGAGGAGGCCTACTTCGAGGCCGTAGTCGCTACGCTGGGGCCCTCATTTGCGGCGCAAGCGATCTCCAACGTTCAGATGGCCGTTGGCCAGGTTGAGGCGGCCCTCGTCGGAAACTCGACATCTCCGGCAGTCGGGGCCGCGGTCAACGACGCACGCGAATTGATCGACCAAGCCGCATCGGAACTCTCCCGCGGGAATGATGCAGTTGGCCTACGCGACGGCATCGCTGCCGCCGACGCCCTCCGGGACGTGAGCCCCGAGGACCGCGCCAAGCACGTCGTGGAGATGGCACTACGGCTTCTGGGGAAAGCCAAGGAGCTTGCGGGCTCCAATCCACCCTCGGAGATCGCGGAAATCCTGCGTGACGCAGACGAACACTGCGACGCTGCGGTGACCGCAGTCGGGTCAGGCCATTGGGAAATCGCAGTCCGCGAGGCACGAGAGTGTGCGAGGTTGGCCCGACGCGTCATCCGACTCCTTTCGGGCGACATTCCGGATGATCGGCTCGAGGGGCACGCCCATACGGCGATAGAGAACGCTGAGGATCTCCTCCATCGGGCGATCGGTCTCGCCGGCGACGACCCGATACCTGAAGTCGAGGAGGCGCTGAGCCAGGCGGCCGAATACCTGCGCCAGGCGCGTGAAGCCTTCGAGCACGAGCATTGGCGAGAGGTCATTCGGTTGGCCCGCGAGTCCGCCGCGATTTCACGACGGGTCATCGGGTTCCTCACACACGACCGTCCGTCAGACGGCCTCGAAGCCCGGGCCGAACAGGCAATTCAGCATGCGAAGGATCTGTTTGACAGGGCATCGGAATTGGCGGGCGATCCGCCAAGGCCTGAGATTGCCGAGTATTTGGGACAGGCTCGGGAGTTAATTGCAGAGGCAGATGTAGCTTTTGAGGAACACCACTGGAGGGAAGCGATCGCGAAGGCCCACCAAGCCTCTCGCATTCTAGGGAAAATAATTCGCCTTCTATCCGATACGGCGGTGATTACGGACCGCATCTAGCGTAGCCGCACCAGGGCCAGGGGCCGGTTTCGGCGCTTCGACGCTCGAAGCTGACCGAAACCGGCCCCTCCCTGTTTCCGCGCCCTACCCCCCCCTTACTTTCCCTCGCTCGAACCGTTGGATGCGATTTCGCCCGGAATGCGAATGTCATCAGAGGAAGAAGGCCGCAAGGCAAACGGATCTCGGAACGGGCCGATCGATTGGGACGTTCATGCTGGGCTGGACGCTACCTTGGGGGGGTACTTGAAGGAGCACAGCCGCCCTCCAGCATTTGAGGGCACGGATGGTGAACCGTATACGGTTTCGCTTGAGGTCGAACGACTTCCCGGACTGAGGCCAGCCTACGAGGGCTACCTCGTATTCCCACGTTGGGCGGCAACTGGACTTGGGGTCGTGGGGCATCTGGAGAGTCCTGCGCTCCTCGCCGCGCAGACGCCGGAGGTGGCTCTCGAGAGGCTCGGGGAGATCCCGCTCCTAAGGGTGAAATATCTGTTGGATGAAGCGATTAACCGTGGGAACGAGCCAGACTCGGATCCTCGACTCACCTAGGATCTCCGGCGCCCTCGCATGACAAGGACTCTGCCGAATTTCGAGCCCGCAGGCATCGGCGCAGTTGCGGCGCCCTCCTTGCGAATAACCGAAATCTTCCATTCGATCCAGGGTGAGTCTACTTGGGCCGGCACACCCTGCACCTTCGTTCGGGTCACCGGTTGTCCGCTTCGCTGTGTCTGGTGCGACACCACCTATTCGTTCCACGGGGGGGAGAGGTGGCCGGTGGAAAAAATCCTCGCGCGAGTCCATGAGATTGGCTGCCCTGTTGTGGAGCTCACAGGCGGCGAACCTCTTGCGCATGCAAACACATTCGTACTAGCTGACCAGCTTATTTCAGCCGGTCTTACGGTGCTCGTCGAGACGTCCGGTTCGGAGGATATTTCACGGCTGGACCCACGGGCCCACGTGATCATGGACCTGAAGTGTCCCGGATCGGGAGAGTCATCGAAGAACCGTTGGGAGAACCTTGCCCATCTAGACGAGAGAGATGAGATCAAGTTCGTCGTCTCTGACCGAGACGATTACGAGTGGAGTCGCAGAGTAATTTCGGAGAGTGAGCTCGATCGGCGGGTTCGAGAAGGTTCGCTCAACGCGCTGTTGATCTCACCAGTATGGCAGTCCGACGGCCTCGGCCTCGAGGAACTCTCGGAGTGGGTCCTCCAAGACCGGCTCCCCGTCCGCATCCAGACACAGCTCCACAAGCACATTTTTGACCCGACCCGTAGGGGTGTGTGAAGGAGTCTCGCCTTCTGGCGTATCGAGGGCCGATGGACGACCCGGAGCCTCGGCAGGGTGGTTGGCTTGCTGCTGTTGCTGTGATCCTCCGACCCGGCGACAGAGGGTTTGAAACGCTAATGATCGAGCGCGCGGTGGCACAGGAAGACCCATGGTCTGGGCACATGGCTTTCCCCGGAGGCCGGCGTGACGACGTCGACGGATCTCTGCTCGAGACCGCTGTTCGGGAGACCCGAGAGGAAACTGCGATCGGCCTGGACAAGTGTGGCGAGACGCTTGGTCGGCTTCAGGTTGTTGAGCCGGAGTCCGTTCGATTGCCCGTGCTCTCGATACTACCGCTGGTTTTCCGCGTGCCTGCGATGACTTCCGCGCAGGTTGCTTCCTCAGAAGTGGCGAGAGTGCTCTGGGTCCCGTTGGGCCACTTCTCGGAGCCTGACGTCCAGGCCGTCTACCGCCAACCTGTCGAGAACCGGGTCCTTTCGTTCCCTGCCTACCAAGTGGGCGGTGGGCAAGTATGGGGTCTCACGCGGAGGATCCTTCACGACTTGCTAGACCGCATTCCTTGAGCCCGCTCATCCACCTCCGAATAAGTTGGACTGCGGGTTGGTCGAAGTCGCCCCGGTCTCTTCCAGGTCGGAGTCACCCTCTTCGGCCGTGAGGCTCTCTTCAGCGGAGGCAGTGTCGGGGGATCCGTTCGCCTCCTCTTGGAGGCCGATGCTCCTCGCGACCTCTATCACGCGATCCCCGGTGGGGATTTCTATGACCCGAATCCCACGCGTCCTTCGTCCCTGCTCAGGTACCGCAGAAACGTGGATATCTGTCACCCCTCCGTTCGCCGTTACCACTGTGAGCTCATCCTGGCCTACCACCTCGAGCGCTCCGACGAGACTCTCTCCGCCCCCCCCTGCGATAGTTCCTAGCCCCCCCCGTTTTTGAAGTGGGAAGTCGGAAAGAGGAGTGCGCTTCGCCCACCCCTCCTCGCTCATCGTGAGTACCGCAGCGTCTCGACGGACTAGGACAACCCCGATTACGCGATCCTCCCCGCGAAGGTCAATCCCCTTCACACCCTGGGCGGTGCGCCCCACGATGGACACATCCTTCTCCTCGAACCGGATCGCCCTGCCATGCTTGGTGAAAAGCATTACCTGGGCGCGCTCGTCGGAAAGGACCACCTCGATGATCTCATCTTCCTCCTTCACGCCCGCTGCGATCACACCCCCAGCCCTGGGGTTCGCAAACTCCTCGAGTCCGGTTCGCTTGACGATCCCTCGCCGAGACACAAAAAGAAGGACCTTCCCCTTTTCATCCAACTCTTCCACTGGGACCAAAGCAACGATTCGGTCGTCGCGATCCGCGTGGGTGAGGCCATAGATCGACTGGCCTCGCGATGCCCGTGATGACTCCGGAATATCCAAGACTGAAAGGAAGTGTGCCCTTCCGCGTTCGGTAAATGCGAGCAACCAACCGTTGGTCCGCGCGGTGAACACGCGCTCCAACCAATCGTCGTCGTAGGCCTCCATTTCGGCGAGCGCCTTCTGGCTCCTTACCCGACGCCGATAGAGATGTGCTGGGATGCGCTTCACAAACCCCAGGTGGCTGACCGTAATCACCACATCTTCGTCGGCTATCACATCCTCCAGCGGTGCCTCACCGTCCTCGGTCTTCTGGAGGATCACGGTTCGTCGGCCGTCCCCGAAGCGGCCGATCACCTCTTCGAGCTCTCGGAGCACAACCCGAAGTTGCTCTGATTCGCTGCCCAGGACTTCTCTCAGATCGATGATGAGCCGCTCAAGGCCGGATCGTCTCTCGTGCAACTCCTCCCGCTCCATGGCGGTGAGCTGACCGAGTCTCATGGCCAGGATCGCGTCCGCCTGCGCTTCAGACAGCCCGAAGTGTTCCTGGAGTTGGTCCGCCGCTTGCTGTCGATCACGGGACTCTCGGATCATCCGAATGACCTCGTCGAGCTCATCCAGAGCCATCAGGAGCCCTTCCACCAAATGCCGCTCGGCTTCGGCCTTTTCTAGATCGTACCGCGACCTTCGCACCACCACGTCCAGTCGATGGTCCCGATAGCGCTCAAGAAGCTGTTTGAGGTTGAATTCCTTGGGCTCGCCCCGGTCGAGGGCCAGGAGAATGGCCCCGAAACTCGTTTGCAGATGTGTACTTCGGTACAGACTTTTCAGGGTTTGGGCAATCGTGGCGCCGCGCTTCAGCTCGATCACAAGTCGCATACCATCCCGATCTGACTCGTCTCTTACGTCCGTGACGTCGTCAAGCTTCCCCTTCCGCGAGAGGTCTACGAGCTGTTCGATGACACGGGATTTAGAAACCCCGTATGGAAGCTCCGTCACGACGAGCTGTTCCCTTCCGCCCCGCAGAGCCTCCTTTCGCACTCGCGCCCTCATGACGATCCGGCCCCGTCCGGACTCGTACATGTCTTTGATTCCGTCGGTCCCCAGGATGAAGCCTCCAGTGGGGAAGTCTGGGCCTGGCAAGTCCTGAATCAGGTCGGCCACCGTGCAGTCGGGATTCTCGATCAACTGCCGAAAGGCGGCTGCGACTTCGGTCAAGCTATGCGGGGGAATGTTCGTGGACATTCCCACCGCGATCCCTGAAGATCCGTTCACCAAGAGGTTGGGGAGACGGGTAGGAAGCACCGATGGCTCGACGAGACGCCCATCGAAGTTCGGGCCCCAATCGACTGTTTCCTTGTCGAGGTCCGCCAAGAGCTCAAGAGATATTGCGGCGAGCTTGGCTTCGGTGTAGCGGTAGGCAGCCGCGGAGTCTCCATCGATCGAACCGAAGTTCCCCTGGCCATCGATGAGTGGGTACCTCAGGGAGAAATCTTGGACCATACGGACCAAAGTGTCGTAGACCGCGGTGTCACCGTGCGGATGATATTTCCCCAATACCTCGCCGACCACGGTCGCGCTCTTCTTGTGCGGACGATTCGGAAGGAGTGCGAGACCGCTCATGGCAAAAAGAATCCGACGGTGGACTGGCTTGAGCCCGTCTCGGACATCGGGGAGGGCACGCTGCACGATCACGCTCATCGAATAGTCGAGGAACGCCTCGCGCATCTCTTCTTCGATCAGCCGTGGGAGGATCCGCTCCCGCTTCTGGGCCATGCTCATCCATGCTCCTACGGTCCGGGGACGTCCGGCCGGTCAGGGAACGTCCGGCGCGACGCACGAATGATGTCTCGCCGTGTCAAAGGATGGAAGGCGCATGCGTGGTCAGGAGGGAATCGGCGGTGGTGAAGGGGCGGAGTACGAGCCTCAGTCGCTTATTAAGCCCTCCTTTTCAAGGGCGTCGACGATCCGGCGCTGAAGGTCGACGGCCGCCAGTTCCTGGTGCGGCGCCCGCTGAATGGCTTCACGAAAAGCCCGCTCGAATGAAAGCAGTGGATAACACCGCGCGCAGGTTTCCAGGTGCTCGCCGACGCTGGCCGCCTCAGTCGGATCCAGCTCGCTATCGAGCCAATCGAAGATCCTCTCCAGCGCCTCGTGGCAATCGATATCTCCCGGCGCCTGTTCGGTGGGAATCTCCCCCCGTAGGCGTTGCAGGATTCGCCGTAGCTCCTCAGTCCACTTCATCGTCCTAGATCCTCGCCCATCGTGTGCGTGTCGGCCTCGCCGGGTTCGATAATCCCCTCCGAGACGGCATAATCATATAATTCCTTCTGCAATATGCGCCGCCCTCGGAAGAGACGGCTCTTTATGGTCCCTACGGGGACATCCATGATCTTCGCGACTTCGGCGTACGAGAGCTCCTCGAGGTCAGAAAGGATGACCGCCTCGCGGAATTCCGCTGGGAGACTCTCGATCGCGTTGAGTACCTCCTCGTCGACGACCTCATCCCAAAAAGCTCCCTCCGGGTCACGCTCCCCGACCGCCAAGAAAACTGTCGCTTCTCGAGAGATGCTTCTCGGGTCCTCGTCCTTGACTGCCGTCACGATCTCATCGTGCCGCCGGGCTCTCTCCTCGCGGCGGAGAAACAGGTTTCGACAAATCGTAAATAGCCAGCTCTTGGCCTTGGTTCCCGGCGTGTACCGATCCCAGTTCCGGTAAGCCCGTAGGAACGTGTCCTGCAGGAGGTCTGCGGCTCCGTCGGGATCCCCGGTCAACCGGAGAGCAAAGCGGTACACCGCATCCATCTGCGGGAGCGCTTCGTTGCGGAACGTCCTATCTCGGGTTGGTCCCTGCGGCCCCGAGTCCGTCACGGTATCGGTGAGGACACAAGTCAGTCGGGGAAAACGAAGGAGCCAATCGTTTCTCTGTCAGGCGGTTTCCCCGTCATCAGCTCGATGAGAGCCCTCATCTCTCGGCCGAGATGTCGAACTCGACCGAGAACCGAAAGAGCATGAGCGAAGTCGAAGTATGAAGCTACCGATTGTTCCGCCGCCGGATGCGTCGAAAGCACGCGAAGATCCATCTCTGATCGGCAGTGGTCGACGATCGCTTGAACAGCCCTCTCGACCTCGATCTGCTCGCCGAGTGTGGAGAGCGAGAGTTCCCCTCCGAGGCTGCCGAGCAGGGATTCGACCGCCAACCGCGTGGCGCTTGGTGCAGCGACCTGACCGTCCGAATGCTGGACGCCCAGAAAGGATCGTGCCCCGCACCCCAGTGCAGTCAATTCCTCGAAGTTGCAGTTCAAGATCATGAAGCTCTCCAGCGGTCCTGAAGGCCTGCCGCGTAGCGTCCCCTATCGATACGATACCTAGCCGTGAAGGGAAAGGTTTCTACACGTTCAGCTATTGGACCTGCTCGACCCGCGCCAGAAGCCTCGGTCCGATCAACAGCCCTGCAACTACGTCGATCAAGGCGTGAGCAACGATTCCCGGGACAAGACTTCCCGTCATGATTACCGGCACCGCGAGGGTGAACCCGACAAGCGCCGTCCTTAGGATCCCTGCTGGTCCCTGGTACGCGTGGAGTACGCCGAAGGCTGCCGACGACACGCCGGCCGCAACCCAGGGAGCCGCGATCAGAGTTTGAATGGCGATGAAGGCGTATCCTCTATACGCGATCTCTTCACCAAATCCCGCAGCTACCGACAGGCCTACGAACAGGCGTTTCTCCCTCATCGTCCTTGGGATCAACTGGAGCACCAGCGCTGACGATTGTTGAGCCGCAAGTCCGCCCCCCATCGGAAACGAACTGATGATGCCCAGCCCGACCGCGGTGCCGCACACAACCCAGAGGGTTAGCTCACCCCGGGGAATCCAGAAGAGTCCCAGCCCGGAAAGACCACCCTCGAACGCGCCCAACACGAGGGCGACGCAGCCAATGACCAAGATCGTGGCCATCGACCCGAGGTAGACGGGAATTCGTTCGATTTGACGGACTCTGAGCAGAGGCAGCTGCGCCACCGCCAGCGATGGGAGGAGAAGGTAGAATAGGCCCAAGCCCGCTGCCTGCCAGAAGGGAAGGGATGTATATAGTAGGGCCGCCACGACTCCCGCCACGGTGAGAGCCACACCGATGCGCAGTCGGCGCCCAACTGCTGCAGCCAACCCTTCATCCCCAACCGCGCCGGCGGTTTCGGTGGTCATTCCGCAAGGACCGAAAGCAAGGTCAGGGCGGACCCGATCCGGGTCGGAGACCCCTGTACATCCCCTGGGCTCACTATGAGCTTCTTCGTACCTGAAAGCATCCAGCTAGCCATCCTTGGACTCACCACAAGGCCCGAAGAGGTGCGACATGCCGCCGGCGCCAACGACCGTACCCGCTACCCTGAAGGTCATCGACGCTTTGGCCCATCCCCACGGGAACCGGATCCTGCGTACCCGGGTGCTCGAGGGAACCCCACCTACCGTCGGCGAACTCAGGGGCGCGTGGCTCAGAGCTAGGGGGCCGGATGGAGCAGAGGCGGATCTGCATGTCGTTGGGTTTCCCCTGTTCGGGGGCAGCCCCTCCGATGAACGAATCAGGGCGACGGGTCGCGTCGATTTGATTGTGGAAGGAAAAGGGGACACGGACGCGGTCGAACGCACATGGGAGCTTGAGCTCAAGCGGCAGTGACTGGGCTCCATGCACCCCTCAAAAGCTAGAAGGGAGAACCCCGGGCTGCGTCCTGACGACTTGGTTCCGAACGGTCCCCAGTCGGGCGGACGAACCGAGGGCCGTCAGCCTCGAAGGTCTGTCTGAACCAAGTGCGGAACTCGGCCTCACTCCCAGGTTGTTCGGCGCGATGGGCTGCCGCAGAGTCAACGAATCGATCGGCTTGGGTCGCAAAGATGAATTCGTCCAAATAACCGAACTCGTGAGCGTACACGAGTTCGTCGAGGGGAGCGTAGGGCGCTGTGCTGAACACTGAACGGCCAAGGAGCCACACATCGGCGACCCGCATCAGGATGGCCCTCTCGACTCCGTACTCCGACTGACCAGCCGCCGCCGGCACGACTTCGTCCAGACTGCCCCATTCACCGAGTAGGCGGAGATACCCGTAGACGAGGTACACGCTCTCGGCATCGGCTCCGGTCGTGGCGAGATCGAGATCGACCGTGTCTGCGGTGATCTCGATCGTGTCCCACGGGTAACCGCTCTCTGCGACCGCAGAGAGTCGAATGAGGAAATCAGGATCGAGGCTGATCCTCTCGAGCTGTGGGGTCAGCCAGCTTTCAACCTCAGCCATCCTTTCGGGGTTCGTCTGCACGCGTTCGCCGGAATATACGATGATCGGGCGGGGCTGAAGGGCCGGAAGCTGGCCGGAGCACGCAGCCACGGAAATCAGCAGGGCCGTCGCCAGGACACGTCGCGGATACTTCATACTTTCGTCCTCTCGAAGCTCCTTGAACACAGCCCTTGAACGAAGTCGCTCACCGCCGGATGGCTCGAGCCGGAAGCGTGGCTCCAGGCCGCCTCATTCCGGGTATTGGCAGTTACGTACTCTATCACGGGTTCGACTCTCTGCAAGGGTTCCGCCCGACGGGTCGAACGCAAGAACTGCCGGGAGGGAGTGCGAGTCTAGAGGCCCAGAGACGAACGGATTAGTGGGCTGATCCGCTCGGGGGTCCACGGGGGATCGAACGTGAGCTGGACCTTCGCGCTCTCCACTCCTTCGACGCCGAGGACTGCCTCCTCCGCCATACGAACGATCTCCTCGGCCACGGGGCACATTGGGCTCGTCAGGGAGACCCGGGCGTTTACATGCGATCCCTTGACGTCGACGGAATAGACGAGTCCGAGAACAACGAGGTTCAGGTTAAGCTCTGGATCCTTCACGGTCTTCAGCGCGTCCATCACATCTTTTTCCGTTGGAGCCATCTAGATTTCTCCGCGTTCCACTTCGATCAGGAGCCGTTTCCTAACACATCATGTACCCGGAGAGTACTCTACCCGCCGCGACTCGGTCCACCTACCAGAGTCACGACTAGGCGATGGTAGCGCCCAGAGCGACTAGCGGTCCTCTCCGACTGGCGGTGAACACGGGAGGCGGAGACGCTCCCGGGCTCAACGCCGTCATCCGGGCCGTGGTGCTCGCCGGATTGAGCCAGGGTTGGGAAGTCTTCGGGATCAAGAAGGGATATCAGGGCTTGTGGGAGCCGGGTGGCATCGTTTCGCTGGACCGTTCCTCGGTGCAAGGCATCACCCATCTCGGCGGCACCATCTTGGGCACTACCAACCGAGGGAATCCGCTCGCCTGGACGCGGGAGCGCCCGGATGGCTCGATCGAGAAGGTTGACCGATCAGACGAGTTGCTCGAAGCGTTCCGAAGCCATGACCTTCATGCGCTCATCGCCATCGGGGGCGACGGCTCCCTTCGAATCGCGGCCGAGCTGTCGGACCGAGGACTCCCCGTCGTGGGAGTGCCGAAGACGATTGACAACGACCTCGCCTCGACTCAGGTGACCTTTGGCTTCCACACCGCAGTTCAGACAGCGACCGACGCAATCGACCGGCTGCATTCCACCGCTCGCTCTCATGAACGGATCATGGTGGTGGAGCTCATGGGAAGGGACACCGGCTGGATCGCGCTCTTCGCGGGAATCGCGAGCTCAGCTGACGCGATCCTGATCCCTGAGATCCCGTTTCAAATGGAATCGGTTGCTGCAGCAATCCAGGCGAAGTACTCGAGGGGGCCTCGGTATGCTGTGTTGGTCGTTGCGGAAGGGGCCAGGCCCGAGGGCGAAGCCGCATCCTTCGTCGAACGCGGTTCCCCGACCTCGAGCCCACGTTACGGTGGGATCGCCGAGCGAATCGCGCACGACCTAGCCGACCTCTCCGGAATCGAAACCCGCAGCCTGGTTCTCGGTCATCTCCAGCGGGGAGGTGAGCCTACGGCTTATGACCGACTCTTGGCCCTTCGTTTCGGATCGGCGGCCGTCGACCTCGTGGCTCAGGGTAGTTTTGGCTGCATGGTGTCTCTGGATCCACCGGACGTTCTTGCGGTTCCGCTCCGGGAGGCCGTGGCGCACCTCAAGATGGTGCCTAAGAAGGGGGATTTGGTCCGAACCGCTCGGCGACTCGGGATCTCTTTCGGGGACGAAGACCCCGCTCGCCTAGAACCAGAAGGACCGCCTGAGCCTCCCCGCTAGAGTTTCGGCCTGAGTCCCTTGGCAGCCAGCGGGGTCGAATCCCTGGTCAAATTCCGGGGCGTTGTCTGCCACCGAAGGGAACTGATCCCGGACGAGTTCGTCTAGCTCTTCTTTCCCGTAGGAAATGAGCAAACGGTCGCCGGCCTGAATCACTCTGTTGGAGGCCGGCGGTACTACGAGCTCATTCAACACGAAGGTCAGTCGTCGACCGTCGGCCTCTGCCATTAGGTACCCGTCGTCGGTGATGAGCCAGTTCGGTCCGATCCCCCAGCCCAAGTTCTGAAGGAGGTGACCCCAGGTTGCTCCTTGGTGGTGAACGTGCAAGACATCTGGATTGTTCTCGTGTAGGTGCACACGCTGTGGAGCCGTGATGTTTGCGGCATCGGCTGAACAGGCCGCCACATCCTCCATGTATCGGTCTGCCGAGAGATCAACCCGGTCCCCGTCGATCCAGAGCGCCCAGTTCGCGTGGAAGTGCGTCGATTCGAGGGGAGGCAAGAAGGTGAGGCGAATGGCTCCGAGTGCTATCACCCCACATACGATCCCGACTGCAAGAGTCCCGATGGGTCTAGGTCCTGGCATCTCTTCCTACATCTCCTTCGGCTCGTGGAGTCCCCACCCGTAAGGGGCTGCCCATCGGGGGGTCGGCAGCGATCCACTCGGTCTTCGTCCACGTACCCCTCAAGGAAGCTCCTTGAGCCGAGCGTGGTCGCACGTGGGCTCGGTCTCAGGGGTTCCCCCTGCTGGACGAGGCAGGGTATTATGGGCCGCGATAGTGAGGTCGCGGCGAAGGGCGACCCCTAGAGGGTGCCCTCTTTGTCGGTGCCTGGTGCCAACGAAACTCGGAGCTTTACATGGACGAGCAGCGCGCCCACTGGGGTTCGAGTCTGGGCTTCATCCTCGCCGCGACCGGAAGCGCGATCGGACTGGGAAACCTCTGGAAATTCCCGTTCATAACTTGGGAAAACCGTGGCGGCGCCTTCGTCCTCGTGTACCTGGCCTGTATTGCTGGAGTGGGGCTGCCGATCATGATGGCCGAACTCCTGATCGGCAGAAAAACCCAGCGCAGCGTAGTCGGGGCTCTTAAACATGCGGTCGGTCCCGTTTGGGGGATCGTCGGAGCCTGGGGCGTTCTCTGCGGGTTTATTCTCCTTAGTTACTATACCGTCATCGCCGGGTGGTCCCTCTTCTATTTTACGCGAACTCTGGGCTGGTCCCTCACCGGTTTCCCCGGAGGATTCCAAACCGGTGATCTGTTCGGCCAGCAGGTCGGCAACGGCGGACTACAGCTCGGGCTCTCCCTCGTCTTCAGCGTTGCGACGATGTCAGTGGTCTTCCTGGGCATTCAAAGGGGAATTGAGCGGATCGCTCGATTGTTTCTTCCGATTCTCTTTGGGATCCTGGTTCTACTCCTCATTAGCGCCATCGGGATGGAGGGTTCGGGAGAAGCTCTCGCCTTCATCTTCCGCCCGAACTTCGCGGAGCTAGAGCCAAGTGGAGTCCTAGAAGCACTCGGTCATTCCTTCTTCACGTTGTCGCTTGGGATGGGAGCCATGATTACTTACGGCTCCTACATAGATCGTACCCAATCCGTCGTAAAGATGTCGGCAGTGATCGTCATTCTCGACACCGTGATCGCACTCATCGCCACGATCATCATGTTTTCCGTGATCTTCTCTGTGGCGGGCATGGAGGACCAAGTCGGTGCATCGACGGTGGGGATGCTCTTCATTTCTCTCCCGGAGCTCTTCTATTCCGAGGTCCCGTTCGGGACGTTTCTTGGGCCGTTGTTCTACGTACTTGTTGCTCTGGCCGCTTTGACTTCCACCATCTCGCTATTGGAGGTGGTTGCAAGCTACCTCATCGACGAACATGGAGTTGCTCGCCACAAGGCTACCCTGACATGCGGGGTGGTGGTTTTTTCCTTCACAATTCTTGCCGCGCTCTCGTTCGGGGCTGTTCCGGGTTTGTCGGATTTCGAGGTTTTCGCAGGCAAGCCGGGCTGGTTCTCCACAGCGGACCACTTTGTTTCGAACTGGATGCTCCCGACGGGTGGACTTGCGGTCACGATCGCGGCGGGCTGGTTCATGACACGTGAGGCGACAAAGGGTGAGCTGGTGGACGGCACCGAACCCAATTGGTTCAGCTACGATGTCTGGCGTCTCTTCATTCGATTCGTAGCACCGGCAGCGGTGGGCGCAGTCATCATCGCCGTCCTTTTCTTCGGGGTGGATTTCAGCTAAGTCGGAACTCCTGACACAAGGGGGAGTGCAGCGATACGTTTGCCCCTTTCGCGGCGAGGACCATGCTCTATTGCGCCGATCATCCTCGTTCGGATACCCTTCGTGTTGCGCGAGGAATTTCTTACCCCGGCGCCCTCGTCGAATGACCCGATTTCGACCCAACATTCCGAAGGAGGAACTATGAAGCGATGGGCAACCCTTGCCGTAGGCATAGGGCTCTTAATCGCTGCCCAGCCCATCCAGGCCCAGTTCTCCTTCGGGCCGCAGCTCGCCTGGGGCGATGACACCGACTTCGGGATAGGGGGTCGCTTGGATTTTGACCTGGCGGGGCCGCTCGCGATTGATGATGGACCCTTCCAGAACCTCTTCGGGAGCGCGACCGCCTCCTATTATTTTTGGGACTGCGGGTCGTCAGTCCCGGACACCACTGACTGCGGCTTCATCGAGTTCAACGGGAACGCTGGCGTTCCGTTTACGATCGAAGATTCTGCGTTGGAGGGATATCTCGGGACCGGTCTCCACGTAGCGCGGTTCTCCGTCGACC
Organism: Longimicrobiales bacterium; assembly: GCA_965215925.1. Lineage (GTDB taxonomy): Bacteria > Gemmatimonadota > Gemmatimonadetes > Longimicrobiales > Gaopeijiaceae > JAAXGI01. Next base: position 2,372,909 of record CBDCEQ010000003.1, read on the forward strand.
ACGGCGGTGCTGTAGACGAATCCCCTCTTTTCTCCGACACCGAGATCGGCTTGAACCTACTGGCTGGGATGAAATGCCCCCTCTCGGATTTGACAGGCTTTGTCGAAGGAAAATTCGGGCTCGTCGGCGCCGAGCAGTTCGTGCTCTCAGCCGGAATCCTGTTTGGCGACTGACACCACCGGGGCGGACGTCCTCGCTCTTGAAGGCGAACCACCGACTTAAGGCCCAAGGCTGTAGACCTTTCCGACGGGCCTCCCATGACCGACCCCATCTCCCGCCTGAACGCTGCCCTAGCAGCCCGTGGAAAAACTCCTACCCGCAGCGTCGATAAGAAGTGATTTAGATTACAGGCGAACCGGGGTCTCAGCCATGGAGGGCGGGGATGGCGATAGGCAAGCGGGGCAAGGGGCGGCAACAGGAGTTGTTCGTGGCGGCGAGCGAGATTCGCGCGCTGGGCAACCCCTTCTACCGTGCACTGAACAGGCTGCTTGAGGAGGAGGGTTTCGACGAGTTCGCGGAGGAGACGTGCCGCGAGTTCTATGCGGAGAAGCGGGGTCGGCCGGGCATACCGCCCGGGGTGTATTTTCGGATGCTGCTGGTGGGGTATCTGGAAGGGATCGGCTCGGAGCGGGGGATTGCGTGGCGGTGTGGGGACTCGATTTCACTGCGTGAGTTTCTCGGATACGGGCTGGAGAGGAACCCGCCGGAGCATTCGGGCCTGTCGAAGACGAGGAAGCGGCTGAGCGTGGAAGCGCACGCGGCGGTGTTCAGCCGGGTGCTGGAGGTGGTGCAGGCGTCGGGTCTTCTGAGCGGCAAGACGCTGGGCGTGGACTCGACGACGCTGGAGGCGAACGCGGCGATGCGCTCGATCGTGCGGCGCGACGACGGGAAGGGCTACGAGGAGTGGCTGGAGGAGGTGGCGCGGGCGTCCGGGATCGAGACGCCGACGCGGCAAGACCTCGCGAAGCTGGACCGGAAGCGTCCGAAGAAGGGCTCGAACCGGGAGTGGGCGCATCCGCACGACCCGGAGGCGCGGATCACGAAGATGAAGGACGGCAGGACCGGCCTGGCGCACAAGTTCGAGCAGGCGGTCGACATGGAGACCGGCGCGGTCGTGGCCGTGACGGTGCAGACGATGGAGGGGGGAGACACCGCCTCGCTGCCGAACACGCTGGACGAGGCGCAGCGGCAACTGGCGGAGATAGAGGTGGAGCCGAGGGAAGTGGTGGCCGACAAGGGCTACCACTCGAACCAGACGATGACGGGTGTGCAGGACCGCGGGCTGCGGAGCTACGTGAGCGAGCCCAACCGCGGCCGCCGGAAGTGGAAGCGGAACCGGGACGCGCAGAAGCCGACCTATGACAACCGCCGGCGGATCCAGGGCAACCGGGGGAAAGAGCTGCTGCGCCAGCGGGGCGAGAAGGTGGAGCGGGGGTTCGCGCACCTGCTCGTGACCGGAGGGCTGCGCCGCGTCCACGTCCGCGGGCGGGAGGAGATTCGAAAACGGATCCTGATTCAGGCCGCCGCCTTCAACCTCGGGCTTCTCATGCGCAAGCGGTACGGCTTTGGCACCCCGCGCGGTCTGCAGGGCCTCGCCACGGCGCAAGCGGCGCTCGCATGCCACGTCAGCACCGCCGTCCTGCACATGATTCGCCTCTCTTGCCGTCCGTTTGGCCTTCTTGGCCCCATTGTCGCCTCTTCAGGCCGCAACACCCGCCGTAGCCACAAGGTCAGCCCCGCCTCCGTGCTGATCCCCCTCACCCACCCGGCGGCCTGCAACCCCCTTTCTTCCACGGTCTGCTAGAGGGCCGTTATCGCATCGAGCGCGAGATCGGCGAAGGTGGGATGGCTACGGTCTATCTGGCCGAAGACCTGAGGCGGGAGCGGAGTTGAATACGCAGGTAACAACCGAGCGACTCGCCGGCGTCCTCTTCCTGCTCTTTCTTCTCACTGGGGTCCGAGGGGCAGACGCCGCGGCCCAAGAGACCTTCAGCTCCCGTTGTGGTGCCGGCGTCCACGTCGATGAGCGTACAGGCTGGGTCTGGCTCCCTGAAGGGCAGATATTCTGCCCCCTAGTGTCAGATCCGAAGGAGGTGAGCTCCTTCGCTAGCTACCTGCGTGGAGACTTCGCGACGATCGCGGACCCCGAGCCTGGGGCGGAAACGAACATCGGAGCTGTTGGGCTCGGAGACAGCTTCGCGATCTTCCGAAGCGCCGGGGACCGTTCCGGTGAAGGCATCCAGTTCAACCTCGCCGGTGCGGTCTTCACCCAATTCAATTTAGACGAGGCTTCATTCGACCTCATCAATGCCGATTACGTTATTGGGCTGCCCTTGACCTACCGGAACGCAGGGTTCAGCGTTCGCCTCCGCGCCTATCACCAAAGCTCGCACCTCGGTGACGAGTTCCTCCTCTCTCGCCAGCCCGAGCGGACCAACCTCTCCTTCGAGTCCTTGGAGCTTATCCTCTCCCAGGAGGTGGGCATGCTCCGCTTGTACGGCGGTGGGGAGACCTTCTTCCGAAGGGAACCAAGGGATTTGCCCCTGCACCTCGCTCACGCTGGAGTGGAGTTACGGCCGGCAACCCTCGGGGCAGGACGCTTCTTGGCTGCCGTCGATCTTAAAGCGGTGGAGCAGGAGGACTGGGAGCTGGCCTGGAGCGCCCGAGCGGGACTGGAGATCGCGCGCATTCCCAGCCCCGGGCACCCCCCCAGGGTCATTAGCCTCGTTGCCGAGTTCTACGACGGCCTGGCGCCTTACGGACAGTTCTACCGAGAGGACATCCGCTATGTGGGGGTCGGGCTCCACCTGTCCCGGTAGCACGGGGCATCGAGAGCGGCTCGATGTGGTAACCAGGATGCGCGCGATCCAGACCGCAGGAGGTTTTCACTGCAGAAGTGAGGATGCCGGAGTCAATCCGTATGTCGAGGTTCTTCGAGGAGTTGAGGCAGGTGGTGCCGGAGTGAGGGCCTAGGGCAATCCCTCAGGGCAGCCGAAACACGAAAAGGGTGTTGCCGCCGGACCGCTGCAAGATCTCCGGCGTAAGCGCCCTGTGGTTCAGTCCCCCACCCGCAGGGATGGCTATGTACTGTACCCCGTCCACCATATAGCTCACCGGGAACCCTCCTGCGCTCGAGTTGAGGGTCTGCTCCCAGAGGATCTCTCCGCTGTCGGCGTCGAAGGCCCGGAAGCGACGCGCATCGTCAGCGACGAACACCAGCCTCCCCCCGGTAGCGAGCACCGCACCCGCAATCCCGGCACGCTGCCGATACTCCCAACGGGTTTCCCCGGTCGCAACGTCCACAGCCGTCAACTGACCGACATCCTCTTGGGAGCCCGGCACATGCACCGGCATCCAGGTGGCCGAGCTGTGGTACGCTCCCTGCGTGGGCTCCACAGGGTTGAGGGCGTAGCTCATGCAGGTGTTGTTGGTTGCGGCGTAGAGGGCATTGGTTTGCGGACTATAAGCTGCCGCTGGCCAGTTCTTGCCGCCCGTGATTCCGGGGCAGATGAGGATCTCTTCCCCGATGTCTAAAGGCTTGAGCGCAGCGTTGGCAATCCCCTTCCGATTCTCGATATCGACACCCACGATGGCGTTCTGATAGTTCGTGGGACGAGCCCACAGGAAGTCACCCGTCGCGGCGTCCAACGTCCAGACGATTCCGGGCTTCCCCGGTATGCCGGAGACCACCTTCCGTCGCTCCCCCGAAATGATGGCGGGGTTCATCCATTCGACCGCGTCCTCCTCAGGCGCGACCTCGGTTTCCAGCAGGATGCGCTCGAAGGGGTGATCGAGGTCCCATTCATCGCCGGGAAGGTGCTGGAAGTACCACTCGATCTCACCCGTGTTTGCGTTCAGAGCCAGCGTGGAGTTCGTGTAGAGGGCGTCCCCGTCTTCGGTACCCCGCTGGAGCGAGCCCCACGGGATGGGCACCGCAACACCAACGTAGATGAGCCCAAGCTCTGGATCATAGCTCGGGGCGATCCAGGCCGAGCCTCCCCTCCGATCTTCTTCGGGAATGTCTCCCCAGGTTTCGTAACCGGGCTCTCCTCGCTGTGGAATGGTATTGGTGCGCCAGAGCTCTTCGCCTGTTTCGACGTCATGGGCTGAGATCCAACATCCCGTGTTGATGTGGTAACAACCCGACATGCCCGCCACTACCTGGCCCTCGATGATCTGAGGCCCGCCGGAGTAGTGCTGCCCGAGCGTCCAATCCCCGACCTGCCTCTCCCACGCGACCTCTCCGGAACGTGCGTCGAGGGCGACAAGAAACGCGTCGTGGGTCGCGATGAAAAGCCGGGTACCAAGGAGCGCAGCGTTTCGGCTCGCGCACGCTAGCCTCGCTTGATGTTCGACCTTGGGGCGTCGGTACTCCCAGAGGACCGTTCCGTCCCTCGCGTCCACGGCCTCGACGAAGTCGCACGCTTGAGTCAGGAACATCACGCCGTCGTGCACGAGCGGGGTCGCTTCCTGCATACCCGGCTCCATGGTCCATGCCCATGCCAACCGAAGACTTCCTACGTTCGAGGCATTGATCTGGTCCAAGGGGCTATACCCCCAGTGATCATAGGTGCGACGCCACATGAGCCACTCGCCGTCAGGCGGACTCCGGAGCTCCGCCTCAGTTACAGGCCCGTAGTCATCCAGGGGGGACTGAGCGGCCCCGTCCGAGTAGACTCCTGCGAAACTCACGATGCATGTAGCCGTCACAATTCGCAGATGAATGATCACCTAGACATTCCTTTTCGTTCGGGCGTAAGCGGTATTCGGACCCTGAAATTGAGGACAGCTGGGATAAGTGTGCAACGTTTGAAGTTTGGTGCCGTCTGTTTCATCCATCTCCGGCCGCTGGCTCCTGCCCTTGCAACGGAAGATTCGGTGGCATCTAATGAGCTTGGGACTAGGCCCGGCGAGATGGGGAGAGCGGTTCGACTGAGTGGGACGGGCCTTGAAAAAAAGGACTTGAATGAGGAGAAGCCCCATGCGTCCGATCGCCCTGATCACGCTGCTGGCCGTGGCCGTACCCTTACTGTCTCCCATCCAAGGGAAGGCGCAGAGAGCGTCCCCTCCCAGGCTTCTCTTCCTCACCTACGCCGGGCTATACAACCACACGAGCCTGGAGCCGGCCGAGCAGACCGTCACTGAATTGGGGCGCCAGGGCGGGTTCGATGTGACGACCCTTCAGGGCTACCGGTACGCTCCGGACGAGATCGATCTGTCCTTTCTAACGGCAGAGTACCTAGCCGTTTTCGATGGTCTCATGATGATGACCAACGGCAACTTGCCACTTACCGATGCCCAGAAGGGGATGCTCGTCGATTTCGTGCGGACCGGCAGGGCATTCATTGGCGTGCACAACGCCGCTCTCACACTGTACGACTATCCCGCTTTCGGCGAGATGTTGGGAGGCTACTTCCGCCGTCCGGTTAGCCAGGACAGGACCTTTGTTCTACGAGTGGAGGATCGCACCCACCCGGCTACGGAGATGCTCGGAGACACCTGGACCCTGCAGGACGAGTTCTATCAATTCGGAATGGGGCGCTGGGACCCGGGCCGGCCCGACGAGAACATCGATGTACTGTTCGGGAACCGGATTCCGATCGGATTCTCACGTGACCGAGTCGAAGTGCTTCTCAGCATCGACACAGAGGCTAGCGACATCGAGGGGCTGCCCGACATGTCCGTGAGGGGGGATTACCCCCAGGCCTGGTATCACATCTTCGGCGCCGGGCGCTCGTTCTACACTGCGCTCGGCCACGCAGACGAGATATGGACGAGCAACGCGACCTTCAGGGCTCACCTGCTCGGAGGTATCCGCTGGGCTCTGGGACTCGAGGGTTGAGCACGGCACCATGACCGAGCCGCTTCTCGAGTCCTCCTCGTGGCACCCGGAAGAGTCGTGTAGGAGTCCAATCAACTTGCCTCGGAGGTCAGCGCGCTTGGCCTTCGTACTAGGCATACTTTTGCTTGCTCGGCGTTCCACCCCGGAGCATCTTCTATGAACTATTCGCACCGGGCACAGCACTCGTCGGCTCTGACCGGAGGGATTCTCCCAAAGCCTGGACACACACCCTGATGACTGGGAGCCCCCGAATGAGGCGGATCGCCATTGCAATCCCGCTGCTGCTCGCACTAGCGGCGTGTGAGGGACCGACAGGGCCGGTAGGTCCACCCGGACTGACTGGAGCAACCGGTCCACAGGGGCCCGCTGGCCCTCAAGGCGGCGGGGTGCGCTTCGTAGCGACAGGCGTCATCGATGAGGACGGGACCGCGGCAGCCGAGTTCCCGGCTGGCGCCGGCAGCCTCGAGGATCTCCCAGTAGCGAGCTGCTATCAGTCAGAGACTGGGGCGGTGTGGCTCCCGGTCACGGACCTGCTTTGTGGGCTCGTGGAGTCAATGAACGGCAACCTGGCTATCGTTATGGTGCAGGGCGAGCCAGGCTGGCTCTTCTACTTCGTCGCCGTGTTCTGACCGGTCCATCTGCAGCGCCGCCAGCCACAGCACCCTCCAGCTGAATCATCGCCAAGAACCGATCGCTTGCCCGGCTGGACAGGCGTCTCCCGCACTTAGGTTCGGGTTGTTGTCCAACTCGAGTTGCACGATGGGGAAGGCAATGTCGTCCCCCCCGCCGTTCCCCGTCTTTACGGGGGGGAAGAGGTTGATGTCCACGCTAGGATCAAGTCGCAATCGCCGGGAAGTCGTGTGCCGGTCTCCAGTGAGCCAGAGCTCTCGAGCCCGCTCATCAGTTACCGTTTTTAGGTCTAGCCTTCGGTTCCCCGCCAGGACTAGATCCCCGAGCTCGTCCTCCGAATCCGGAGGTTCCACACCCCACCGGATCGTGGCGCGAAGACTATAGTCCGAGCGCAGGTCGTTGAGCAGCAGCTCGGCCGCGGCGGTCTGACCGCTACGCACTGCCGCTTCCGCGCGAATGAGCACTGCCTCGGCGCCAGAAGTCATGAGCACCCTGCTATCGGCCCGGTTGTAGAGGCCCTGCAGATTCACGGGAATCGATGAGGAGAAGGCGGTGAAGCCTTCGGGCTCTGGCTCTAGGAGGTTCAGCGTGAGGAATTCGTCGAAGTGCTCCCACCTCTCGTTCCCGCGAGTCGTCGTAGTGCCGTCTCCCACCGTCCAGCGGATCGCCTGGATGTCACCCCAGGTGAACATGTACATCTCGTTGTACTGAACGGGGTCGTTTTGAGAAAACTCCGCCCAGTGCACGAAATCACGAGGCACCTGTGCCGCGAGCGTCGCCGCCTGTGGGAAGTTCCTTAGCCAGAGATGGGCGCGGGCCTGACCTGCGATCGCAGCCAGCCGAATGTCTTCCAGCCCTGCGATCGCTGCCTGCGTCTCCGCTTCCTGAAGGAAGGTGAGGGCCTGCATCATCCGGGCGTCAGGTGTAAAGGTGGAGCTCTCGGGGAACATCCCGGTGAGGATGCTCCAACAGTAGAGCTCGGCCAGCCATACGCGAGAAAACCCTCCGTAAAGCTTGCCTAGAGCGACCCCCTCCTCGAGTTCGTCCAGCACGTCTTGAAAAACTGGATCCTGCAGTCGAATCTGCAAGAGATGGACGGTTGTATCCGCCTGCATTCGGGCCTGATGCAAGGGAGTGTACATCGCACCCGTGACCGTCGCGTTGTTCACCTGGATCCGGCGGCGGTCTACCTGGAGCCGAGTCTCGAAAGTCCCCGATAGGATCATCTCATCGGTGAACAGCGCGGTGTAGCGAACGATGTCGTCGACGGCTTCCTGGTAATTGCCGACCATCCCGTTAACGATCGCAGGCACGGCCGTTGGGCCGGAAGCTTCGACCTCCTCGAAGACGATAATTCCGGTCTCGTCGATCCCGAGGATTCCGTCACACGCGGTCAAGAGAAAAACCGCCGCCGGAAGGAGCCTGAGCCATCGCAGTAGTGGGGCCAATTCAGTCTCCACTAATATCGCCCGCACCCGGGCATCAGAACGAAATCGAGAGCCGTCCGGTGACGCGCTTCGCCGGAGGCAATGTGAAGAATTCCGCGCGCAGGCTCTGAGACCCTCCTGCGAAGCTCACTTCTGGGTCGAGACCCGTGTAAGTGGTGAAGAGCGCAAGGTTCTCGCCAACGATCGTGAAGCTCCCTCGGCTGGCGCCTACCCGTCGGAGCCAGGTCTGCGGCAGCTCGAAACGCGCAGATAGTGTTCGCAGCCGGGCAAAGTCTGCGTCTTCGATCCACGGGGCGTACTGCTGGTCGTCCGCTGCAGCCGCTTTGATCCTGGTCTGGACGGTCCGCTCGCCGTTCGACCCCACCTCGAAGAGCTCAGTGCAGACCCCACCGTATTCCCCGCCCCCTAGGAAGCCGCACCGGAACTGCTCGGTGCTGTTGAATTGCTGATGACCGGCAGCAAAGCCGAGGTCTGCAGACAGGGTCACCCAGCCGAAGAGCTGGAGCGAGGTCGAGATCAAGCCCTCCACCTCTGGTGTTGGATGGCCCACGAAGACGGCCGAGTCCGACGCAACGGCGTTTCCGTTCTGGTCGAGGGTATACGTGCGGCTGAAGTAGGAGGCGTAGGGATACCCCTCCTCGTGCCGCTGGCTATCTCCGGAAAGCCCGAAGATGATCCGCTGGTCTAGATCGGTGATCTCGCCCTTCGCCGTGGAAGCGTTGAGCCGCCAGTCCCAACGCAGGTCCGTCGTGTTCAGAACGATTGCGGTCAGGCCCAGCTCGACGCCCTGGTTCCTCACCTCGCCGATGTTCGTGAATATTGGCGCTGAATAGCCGGTCGAAGGAGCGAGAGGCTGCCCGACGATCGCGTCCTTGGTGGTCTGGCGAAACCAGGTGAGGTCGAGTCCGAGCCGTCCGTCCAATAGGTCCGCCTCGAACCCGAGCTCCACCTCCTGGCCTCGCTCTGGCTTGAGCCCCGGATTTCCCGGTCCCACGAGCGACAAACCGGCCACATCCTCCCCGCGAAAAGTGACCCGTCTCGGACCTAGGAGCTTGAGCGCCGCGAAGCTCGCCGGCTGCTTTCCCGATTCCCCCCAGGCGGCTCGCAACCGGAACGATTCCACGAACGCCCCGGGGATCAAGTCCTCGAACCAGTCCTCGTCGCTAATCACGTACGAAGCCATGACACGCGGGTACGTCTCCCGGCCGAGGTTCTCCCCGAAGGCGCTGCTATCGTCGAAGCGCAGGCCAGGCGTGAAGAAAAGGCGATCGCGGTAGGCAAACTGCTGTTGCACGAACATCCCGAGAGTTCGCGTCTCGCCGTTGGACTCGAAGCCCTCGGTTTCGACCGCACTGGAAACCGTTGTGGAGCCAAGGGGAAGAAACCGTCCTGTGGCGCTGGCGGACTCGAACTTCTGGCGGAAGAACTGAGCGCCCACTGAAGTGACCGAGCTTAGATCCGGCAAGATGTCGAACGTAGCGTTCACGTTCCCCTCGATCGTGAGCAGTCGGTTCAATGCATGCCCGATGCTCCGTAGTCCGCGCGAGGCATCGCCGAACGGGAGGTCCGGGTTCACGGGCACGAAGAACCCCGTCTGATCGGAGAACTGATCATAGCCGACGGTTCCGGTCGCGGTGACGAAATCCAAAGGGCGATAGTCGATCGTGGCGCTCCCGATCAAGCGCTCCACATTCTGCGAGTTGTCAAGTGTCGCGATGTCTTCGAACGTACGCTCGGAGAAGAAGGGGTTTTCCGCGCATTGGTCTTCCGAAAGGCTCTCCAGAGTCGATGAAACACCGGCGCTGACAGTCGCACGGTGCATCTCGTACGCTAGAGGACAGGTCATCCACTCGCCGCCGATGACGAGGTCAGTTCGCTTGATCGGAGTGGCCCACGGGAAGCCGACCATGGCCACGCCGATATATCCGAAGGAATTGTTGTCGTTATCCGGAAGGAACAAACGGTGCTGGCTGTACCCAGTGGAAACCGCGATGTCGAAATTTTCGGAGGGGAACAAGTTGAAGTTTGCCCGGAAGTTACGTTGAGTCGATTCGTTGTTCGCCAGATTGCCTTCGCGGTCACTGAACTCTCCCGACAGGAAGTAGGTGACGTTCTCGAATCCTCCACGAAGCGAGGCTCCGTAGGTCTGCTCCACTCCCGTGCGCCACGGCGTTCCGTAAGCGGCTTCCCCCGCGAGACCGTCGCCAAGGAGGTTCAAGGCGTACAGGGTGTCGGGGATGGTGGCGAAGTGAGTGCCGATTGGGAGCTCGCCTGGCGCGAACAGTTCGGACACATCGAGGAGCGGGTCGAAGAAGGACCGCGGGTTCCACACCGTTTCAGGCCAAGCCGTGTCATCCCAGTTCGCTCCGAGCTCCGATCGAAACGTCCACTCCGTGAGCCCCGAGCGACCGCGCTTCGTCGTGATCCGGATCACTCCTGCAGCTGCCTCCGCTCCGTAAAGGGTTGCGGCGGACGGGCCCTTCACGATCTCCACGGACTCGATATCTTCGAGGGTCAGATCGTTGAGCCGGCTGGTGGTTTGGCCCCCTACGCCGGGCCCAGACTCGACGCTGTTGGAAACGCGCGCACCGTCGATGTAGATGAGCGGGGTGTTGCTGAGGCTGATCGTGCCATTTCCGCGGATCTTGATGGTGGAGGCGGTTCCCACGCTGCCCGAGCTCTGCAGTACCTGCACCCCCGTGGCCCGTCCCTGAAGCAGGCCGGTGAGGGTCACCGGTGCGGCGCGTTCCAGCTCCTCGTCGACCCGAATCGCAGAGGCGGCGTTGCCGAGCTCGCGTCGCCTCCGCAGGCCCGTCGCCGTAACCACCAGCTCGTCCAGCGCCACAGCAGAAACCAGAAGGGCGAAGTCGCCCGTTGAGGCCTGCCCGGCTGTCACTTGCAGCGTCTGGGTTGCCGGGGCGTACCCCAGCCTCTCGAGGCTTAGCTCGACCTCTCCCACAGGCACCTCGTTGAGGGCGTAGCTTCCCTCGAAGTCAGAGAAGGTTTCGAGGTCGGTGCCGGCGACGAACACTCGCGCCTCCGAGACCGGCCGGAGGTTTGCAGCCTCCACTACCATGCCAGACACGCTCCCCACCTGCTGAGCTCGCAGCAACGAGGGGGGAAGGAGAAGGCAGAGAAGAGCCCATCGCGCTAGGGTCGACATGGTGCCAACATACGAGCCACAAAATGCACAGTCCACACCTAATGAAGGCCCAGTGACAGTCGCCCACCAGCGCTCGCGATGGAGGGTCGGGCTCCTCTTTCTTTCCGGGGGCCTCACCGGCTGCGATCTCCTCACCGGCAGCGCGCCGGGGCCCTCGACCATCGTCATCTCACCGTCGGCGATCGTCCTTGATGCGATAGGGGCGACCCAGATCCTATCGGCCGAAGTGAGGGACCAGAACAACGCCGTGCTGACGGACGAGGTGGTCGCGTGGAGCTCGTCGAGCCCGAACATCGCAGCAGTTTCGTCGACCGGTCGGGTGACGGCCGCCGGTAGCGGTATGGCGGTGATCACCGCCACGGCGGGGACCGCCTCGGGGTCGGCAAATGTGTCGGTTACTCAACTGGCCACGGTGCTTGAGAAGGTGTCAGGAGATCGCCAGCTCGGTGCCGCAGCCGAGCCTCTTCCCGAACTCCTGGTTGTTCAGGCCTATGACCGGCTCGGGAATCCAGCCTCCTCTGTACCGGTGGAGTTCCAGATCTTGGAGGGGAGTGGGAACCTGACGCCGGCCCAGACACAGACGGACCCACGGGGGAGGGCCTCAACCACCTGGACTCTCGGTGCGTTCGCCGGCGCGGCGCAGAGCGTTCGCGCGTTCCTCAGCTTCAGAGTCGGGGAGGGGGTAGACTTCGAAGCCACGGCCGTTCCCGGGCTCCCTGCCGGAATCGTCATCGTCGCAGGTGACGGTCAGGCGGCTCCGCGACTCTCGACCCTCTTGGAACCTCTCACGGTTCGGATCGAGGACCGCGTCCAGAATCCCGTCGGAGGTGTGACCGTGGAGTTCGCGGTGATCGAAGGAAGTGGCTCCGTGCAACCGAGCGCCAAGGTCACGGACGCCGAGGGCCTGGCAACCACTCTATGGACCTTGGGAGAGCCCTTAGGCGATCAAAGGGTCTCGGTCATGGTTCAGCCCTCAGTGTCGGCCACCGTCGCTGCCATCGCTACGACCGTTCCCGAGCAAGTCGAGATCCTGGAGGGTGAGGGGCAGATGGGGATCGTGGGAGAGCGGCTTCCGGACTCTCCGTCGGTCCAGGTCTTCGGGTCGGGAGGTGCTCCCGTCTCGTCGCTGGACGTGCACTTTTCGGCTGGCCAGAACGGAGGTGTCCTCGAGTCCACCGGCGGGGCTGAAGGCTCAGCCCACCTCACCGTCAGAACGGACGAAAACGGAGTCGCTACCGTCGGGGGCTGGATTCTCGGCGCCACCGCGGGGATCCACGAGGTCACTGTAGAGGTGCCGGGGCTTTCTCCGGTGATCCTGACGGCCGAGGCGGAAGCCGGTCCCCCGGCGCTAATTGGAAAGGTGTCCGGGGATCGGCAGACCGGTGTCGTCGGCACAGTCCTAGGGGCTCCCCTGGTTGTCCGCGTGACCGATGCACTCGGGAACCCTCTTGCGGGATCCACGGTCACCTTTGGGCCCGTTTCGGGCGACGGGTCTATCGTTCCGACCCAAGCCGCCACGGAGGTGACCGGGACCGCCGAGACGCAGTGGACACTCGGCTCGACCCGCGGGACGCAGTCCATCGGTGCCTCGATAGAGGCCGGGCCTACGGTGGCCTTCACGGCCACGGCGACCGACGAGAGCGGGATCGCCGGGCTGGTGATCGAGCTGCTGTTCATCGACGCGCCCACCGTAACCCTGCGGCAGGCCTTCGACGACGCCGTCGTGCGTTGGGGAGACCTTCTCGGCGAGCTTCAGCCGATACCCGTGGAGCTGAGTGCAGGAGCGTGTGGACCCGGCTCTCCCGCCATCAATCAGTTAGTCGACGACCTGCTCGTCCTCGTGAAGCTAGAATCCATTGACGGTGTATCGGGAACACTCGGTCAGGCGGGCGTCTGCTCGGCGAGGCTGGAAAACCGTCTGCCCGTCGTGGCGAAGCTGACCCTCGACACGGATGACGTCGGTTGTCTTGAGGGGACCGCGCGTCTCGTCGACCTGATCGTTCATGAGCTGGGGCACGCGTTGGGCTTTGGCACCCTTTGGGCTGGCGAAGGTCTTCTGCAAGACCCTTCTCTCCCAGCGAGTAAGGGTGCGGACACCCACTTCAACGGCCCCGATGCCATCGCCGCATTCGATGCTATAGGCGGCGACGCGTACACGGGAGGGCAGAAGGTGCCCGTGGAGAACGAGGAGGGGGGTGTCGGGACTCGGGACAGCCACTGGCGTCTATCTGTGTTGAGCAATGAGCTCATGACCGGATTCCTGACTGCTGGGGCCAACCCGCTTAGTCGGGTCACTGTTGCCTCCCTCGGAGACCTAGGATACGACGTTGATGAGGGAAAAGCGGATGCGTTTCAGCTCAATCTCTTCGCAGCGCCGCCGCGGGAGGGAGGTCAGACATTTCCGTTGGGGGACGATGTACTGCGCGGGCCAGTCTATCTCTTGGACGACGAGGGACGCATCCGAGGGGTGCTGGAGTAGTGTTGGTTCGTGGTCGGTAGTCTTATGGTGTGGTTTGCAGCACGGACGCCAAATCCATTAGGGGCGAAGGAGGCGCTCGGTGCCGTCATCCAGGCACGCCGGACAAGTGATGAGTCACCTCGCCTCCAGCTTTCCCGTATAGAGCGACTCGATTTGAGCTGGATCGAACGTTTCAACAAGCTGGTGCTCCGGCTCTCGAGTAAGAATCCGTGCCTGGGTGATCCACAAACCGCGAGCAAGGAAAACATCGGTGGAATCATTGGCGAGGAAGTCCGACCTTGTTCCCCAGCGACACGGTGGTGCGCTTTCGCCTGGAAACCCAGGCAACAAGGGAGGGGGCCGTCCATCCAACGAATTCAGGGCACGCATGCGGGAAATCGCCAGTTCCGGCGAAGCCCTTGCCTACCTGAAGGAATGTGTTCGGGGTGACCACGGACCGATGGTGGCGATTGCGGCGTTCAGATTTGCTGCGGAACGCGGCTATGGGAAGGCTCCGATGGCCAGCGACGGCAAGACCGACAAGCCTCTTGAGGTGCACATCGACTTTGGGAACCGGCCCTGGGAATACTCTCACCTAGACGAGTTACGCGGTTGCAGGTCACCAGACTTCGTTCGCTCCCAACTACTCCGAAGGCTCCTCAGTCCCTTCGTTTTCCTTGCAGCCCACCTAACCCACGGGCATCTTCACGTAGCTCCACTTCTGGGCGCAGTTCCGTCATTCCTCTAGGAAACGGGACGCATGGCCAGCTCCTCTGACAATCCCATCAAGCCTCTGATCGCGGAGGATTACCTGGTCAAGCGTTGGGCCGACGCTGTGGCTAAGGCCGAGGCACCTAATGCTGGCGGGTCTGTGCAGCGTGCGACGAGTCAACAGAATCACAGAGGAGGACGAATCATGGTAACGCGATGTTGGCTTTCACTGAGCCTCACCGCGCTGATGGCAGGGTCAGCCGCGGCGCAGGATGTACACAGCGTCTTGCAGACGGCCGCAACCGCGATGGGCTCGGCCGACATGGAGTCCATCCGCTACTCCGGCACCGGCTGGCAAGGCATGGTTGGGCAGAATTTTGCGCCCGACCAGGATTGGCCGCGAGTGGACCTGACGACTTATACGATGACGATCGATTTCGGGACGATGTCGTCGAGGGAAGAATACGTCCGGGTACAAGGCGACAATTCGCGCCAAGGCGGCGGCTTGGGATTCCCGTTCCTAACCGAGCAGCGGGTCACCAATCTCCTCAGCGGCGACTACGCCTGGACCTTGAACGCGCAAGGTCAAGCCGTCCCACAACCGGCCGCGGCTGAGCTGCGGCAGCTCGAAATCCTCCTTACGCCCTGGGGGTTCCTCAAAGGGGCGATGGCGCCGGGCGCCAACCCGACCATGATCACTCGCAATGAGTATGGAGGCAGGTCAAAGGTGATCTCGCTTATCGCCTTCGGGAAGTACCGAGTAAACGGCACGATCAATCCCCAGAATCTGGTCCAGCGAGTGCAGACATGGATTCCCAATCCCGTCGTTGGCGACCTGTACTACGAGAACGTCTACACCAATTACCGGGATATTGGCGGTGCCATGATTCCCCGGTTCCATCAGCATCAGGATTATGACGATGGCGCGCACGCGCCGAATGTCAGCGGTGGTGACCATTCGTTTGGCCTCGAAACCGTCTCGGATCTCCAGGTGAACGTGGTGGACGCCATACAGACGGTTCCGGACGAAATACGGAATGCCCGCATTCAGCCCGTCCGTGTGGAGTCAGAAAGTTTGGGCGACGGCGTGTGGCTGATCGCGGGAGGCTCCCACCACAGCGTTGCCGTCGAGTTTGGCGACCATGTGGCTGTTATCGAGGCACCGTTGAATGAGGGACGGTCACTTGCGGTGATCGGCGAAGTGAACAGGCTCATTCCAAACAAGCCGATCCGGTTCGTCGTGACGACGCATCACCACTGGGACCATATGGGTGGGCTCCGCGCGTACGTCCACGAGGGTGCCACGGTGATCACCCATGAAGGCAACCACCCTTACTACCAAGAAGTTTTGCGGGCGGGGCCGTGGACCTTGCAGCCCGACCGGTTTTCGCTGTATCCCCCGGAGGAGTGGTCGGAAGGCTACATCTTCGAGACAGCGCGCGAAAAATACGTCCTCGCCGATGACACCAGAACGGTCGAACTTTACCGCGTCCAGGGTCTCGCCCATGCCGCGGGCATGCTGATCGCGTATATCCCGAGCGAAAAGATCGTCGTGCAGGCGGACCTCTATAATCCGCTGGCGCAAGCCCTCAACGCGAGTAGCCGGGCGTTTTACCGAAACCTGCAGCGCCTGGAGCTGGATGTGACGACTATCGTGGGTATCCACGGGAATCCAGTTCCGATGGCGCAGTTCGTTGAGTTCGCGGGCAGGGGGCAGTGATTCGCGAATGACTGACCCCATCACCCGTCTCAATTCAGCCCTAGAAGGCCGCTACCGCGTCGAGCGTGAAATCGGCGAGGGTGGGATGGCCACGGTCTACCTGGCTGAGGATCTACGTCACGAGCGTAAGGTTGGCCTCAACGAAGCAAGTACGACATCCCGTCACTCGGTTCCTCGCACTCGGCCTCGCGGCCCAGTACGTTTGCGAGAGAGTAATCGTATTGGTGACAGGCGTAGGGACACTCACCTTGCGAGGTCCAAACTCAACAAGGCGGAGAAATGAAACCGCGCAACACCGCTCTTCTTCTTGTGATTTTCTGTGCGACCGGCGTCCAGGGCGTGATGTCGACCGCAGCGGCGCAATCTCCGACCAGCGGGGCCGGAGGGTGGGAGGTTCCCCGAACATCCGATGGTCACCCGGACCTGCAGGGAAATTGGACGAACGGGACGCTCACTCCGTTTGAGCGGGAAGAAGGTAGGGGACCGGTATTCACACGGGAGGAAGTCGAGGACCTCGAGCGGGGAACAGACGGGTGTCCCCCTAGCCCAGGGACCGTCGAGTGCGGAAGGGAGGACAACCAAGGGGATCAGTCTCTAAGTAATGAGGTTCGACTGCGCGGCGCGGAGTACAACGAGGTCTACTTCGATCGCGGCTCGACGGTTGCGATCGTCAATGGCCAACCCCGAACCTCTCTGGTGACGCGTCCGTCCGACGGCCGCCAACCGGCTCTGACCCCCGAGGGCGAGCGTCGCCTCGAGGAGCACGAGGCGCTCCGGGACCAATTTGGCCAGTACGACCACCCGGAACTTCGACCCCCTGGAGAGCGGTGCTTCAGCTCACGCGGCGCCGGTCCACCGATGCTCCCCGGGGGCTATAACAACAACTACACGATCGTTCAGAACGTCGATCACCTAATGATCGTGACCGAAATGGTGCACGACGTACGAATCATCCGGCTCGGCCAGCCCAAGCCCCTTCCCAAGGAGATCCGTCCTTGGCACGGTGATTCATGGGGCCGCTGGGAAGGGAATACGCTCGTGGTTGAGACCACGAACATTCATCCGGATCAGATGTTTCGGGGAGTCCTTCCCACAGAGAGCCTGAAGGTGATCGAGCGTCTCACACGGGTCGACGAGGAGACGATCCTCTACGAGTTCACGCTTGAGGACCCAACGACCTACACCGAATCTTGGGGAGGCGAAATCCCGCTAAAAAGGTTCGAAGACCGGCTCTACGAATACGCATGTCACGAGGGTAACTATTCTTTCTCAGGGGTACTCAGCGGCGCCCGATATCAAGAGAGGATGGAGGCGGAGGGCCAGGGCCGCTGACTGCCCCGCCCCCCATGGCCGAACCCATCACCCGCCTGAACGTTGCCCTTGAGGGCAGATACGCCATAGAGCGAGAAATCGGCGAAGGCGGGATGGCAACGGTGTACCTCGCCCATGACGAGCGCCACAACCGCAACGTGGCCTTGAAGGTCTTGAAGGCCGAGTTAGCTGCCGTCGTCGGGGCAGAGAGATTCCTGGCTGAGATCGAAACCACGGCCAAGCTGACTCACCCGCACATCCTGCCCCTCCACGACTCTGGCGAAGCGGACGGTTTCCTGTTCTTCGTCACGCCTTACATCGAAGGCGACACTCTTCGGGATCGACCGCGAGAAGCAGCTATCGGTTGAAGAGGCGCTCAAGATCACCGAGGACGTCGCCTCCGCTCTCGACTACGCTCATGAACACGGAGTCGTTCACCGCGACATCAAGCCGGGCAACATCCTCCTAAGTGAAAAGGGCGAGCCAACGGTAGCTGACTTCGGGATTGCCCTGGCAGTAGCGCAGGCGGGAGGGGGAAGAGTCACCGAGACAGGACTCAGCGTAGGCACACCTCATTACATGAGCCCAGAACAGGCCACCGGGGACCGAGACGTCGATCCGAGGACGGATGTCTACGCCCTTGGATCCGTTCTCTACGAGATGTTGGTAGGTGATCCTCCCTACGGGGGCAGTACCGCACAGGCCGTTCTCGCCAAGATCCTGACGGACCCTGCACCGGCACCGACCAAGGTCCGCGTCTCCATTCCGCCGAACGTGGACGCAGCGATCCGGAAGGCGCTTGAGAAGCTACCCGCGGATCGGTTCGCGTCCGCCCAGGATTTCGCGAAGGCTCTGGGTGATGCAGGGTTCAGGCATGGGGAAGCGGCTGCAGCGGGCGTAGAAGTAGGACGAGGTCTCTGGCACCCGCTACAGATCGTGACGACCTGCGTGGCTGTCCTGGCCATTGTGTTTGCGGGCTGGCTCCTACTTCGTCCAGGACCGGTACAGTTGGTCTCTCGGCTTGAACTCAGACTTGGGGATGCTCTGGTTCCCCTAAATTCCGGCGTCAGCTGGGCCTTGTCGCCTGACGGGTCCCAGGTCGTGTTCTCAGCCTCCTCAGCGGATGGGCGGCTGCAGCTGTGGCATCGGCCTCTGAATCGGCTTTCACCAAGCCCGATCCCTGGAACGCTAGACGCGCGCAATCCGACGTTTTCTCCGGACGGTGAATCTGTCGCGTTCACTGGCAGTGGCGGTCTCAGTACGGTCTCACTCGCCGGGTCTCCTCCGCTGACTATTGTTGCCGACTCGGTGTTGACTACGGGCATCGGGTGGGGACCGGATGGAATGCTCTACTTCATAAAGGCGGGCCAGGGAATCTGGCGCGTGTCTTCAGGCGGGGGTGAGCAGGAACAGGTGACCGTCCTCGAAGACGGAGAGGGCGGACATCGGTGGCCGCACGTACTTCCCGACGGAAAGGGGATCGTGTTTGGACGACTCACACGATCCGACATCGCTGTGCTTTCGTTCGAGACAGGAGAGGTCAGCGCTTTGTTCCAGGGGCGATTGGCGAGATACGCGCCTTCGGGACACATCGTCTATACAGTGGGGAGAGACGGGACACTCCAGGCGGCCCCTTTCGACCTGGACCGGCTCCAGGTCACCGGTCCAACGAGCACTCTCATTGGAGGGATTTCGGGTAATCCCGCCGCCACCCCGTTCGCGATCTCGAAGACGGGGGTCTTGGCGTACCGCCCGGAAGCAGATGCATCGAGCGCCCTGCCCACCTGGGTCGGTCGAGATGGATCGGAGGAGGTCCTGGATCCGGCGCTCACAGGGGGTTTCCGAGCTCCACGTATTTCGCCGGACGGAAGAATGGTCGCGTTCTGGCACACACCGACGGGAGGCACAGACGACATCTGGATCTACGACCTGGATCAAGAGACGTTCTCCCGGCTCACCTTCGAGGGAGGCATTGACCCCTTCTGGAGCCCGGATGGCGAAGTGGGATACACCTCCTTATCCCGAGGTCCACGCCCCTCCCTCCTCACGCTGCCCTCAGATTTCAGCGCCGAGGCTCGGCTCCTCGTCGAAGGAGGTACGTTAGGCGCGTTCGATGGGTCCTGGACGCCTGACGGGCAGTGGCTCGTGTACCGCCGCGGTAACACGGGTGGGACTGCCGACCTGTTCTACGCTTCACCAGACTCGGCCAGCATGCCCGTCGTCTTATTGGATACGCCCTTCGATGAGAGCAACCCGGCAGTCTCCCCCGACGGGGGTTGGCTTGTATATCAGTCCGACGAATCGGGCCAGTTTGAAGTCTACGTTCGCCCCTTTCCAGGGCCTGGGGGGCGGTTCCTGATTTCGACCGAAGGCGGCCAAAATCCTGTATGGGCTCACAGTGGACGTGAGATCTTCTACATAGATTCTGATGAGTATTTGACTCTCGTCACGGTGGAGACGGATCCGGACTTCACCGTCGTCTCACGTGAGCGCCTGACTTCGTGGACTCCGTACCTTACCGCCGGTGGTCTACAGCATCATGACCTTTCTCCTGACGACCGACGTCTGCTGGCGATCCGAAGGGGCACCTCCTCAGGCGACCTCATCCTCGTCCAGAACTTCTTCGAGGAGTCGAGGCAGGTGGTGCCGGACCCGTGACCGGGGCCGCAATCCCCGTGTCCCCACCGTCGATTGTCTGGTCGCCGAGCTACGAAGTTGACATCGGTGCTCACGTCTTCCCGACACGAAAGTATCGCCTGGTCCGCGAGCGGCTGCTCAGCGAGGGGGCGGTGCCGGCCGAAGGGTTTGAGGCACCAGTGCCCGTGGACGATGAAGCGCTCCTCCGAGTGCACACGGCAGAGTACCTGAGGAAGATCCGAGAGGACGACTTTGGGCCGTCAGAGCGGTTGAGGCTGGAGGTTCCCTTCTCTAGGGAGCTGGCCTCGGCCATGCGTCTCTGTTGCGGTGGGACCCTCCTGGCTGGCCGCCGGGCCTTGCAGGACGGAGTGTCGGGCCACCTGGGAGGCGGTTTTCACCACGCCTTCGCGGACCATGGGGAGGGATTCTGTCTCCTGAACGATGTGGCTGTCGCTGCAGGGGCTCTCCTGGCTGACGGATCGGTGGAGCGAGTCACGGTGGTGGACCTGGACGTGCACCACGGGAACGGTACCGCATCGATCTTCGCTGGAGACTCGCGGGTCTTCACCTTCTCCATGCACCAAGAGAACAACTATCCGACGCTGAAGCCGCCGTCGGACCTAGATGTAGGCCTCCCCGATGGGGCTGAAGACGCCGACTACTTGGACTTGCTGGACGAGCATCTCCCACGGGTGCTGGCGGCCCGGTCGGACCTAGTCTTCTACCTGGCCGGCGCTGACCCTTACCAGCAAGACCAGCTTGGTGGACTAGGCCTGAGCCAGGAGGGCTTGCAACGGAGAGACAGACGGGTCCTCGACGCGGCTAGGGCAGCCGGAGCTGGAGTGGTCGTCGTGCTGGCTGGAGGGTACGCCCTGCGCAGCGATGACACGGTGGCCATCCACGCCGCCACGGTGAAGGAGGTTGTGCGAGGAGCTGGGACCACGCTCTGAACGTCGCCGCCCCTCTTTTCTTTTCTTGCAGCCCAACTAACCCACCAGCATCTTCACCTAGCTTCACTCTGGGCGCAGTTCCGTATCCTCCCAGCAGCGGGACTATGAGCGACCCCTCCGATAAACAGCCACTTCTCCAGCGACTGAAAGAGCGCAAGCTCGTACAGTGGACACTGGCCTATGTCGCTGGGGGCTGGGTGGTCCTGCAGGTTCTGGACGTGACTGCCGAGCCTTGGGGCCTATCGCGGCTACCGGCACGCTAGCGAACGGGACACAGAGGACCTTTGACGGGAGTAGCTCGAACGGCATCTGTCTGTCAGGGGGTGCTTCGCCTGAGGTGCTCTTCGCGAATTCACGGAATGGACGCTTCTCCGTGATGACACTTCTGGGTCTGGATACGTTCGAAGACGTTGCGGTGGAGACCGGCGTTTTCAACATTTCGCCAACCGTACTAAAGTGTTCCGATGAGGGCGAGCCGGTTTGTGGATTTTTCGAAGGGGTTGGACTGGTTCCGTATTTCTCCGGCGGCCAGGATCGATAATTGAGTCAGAACTTCTTCGAGGAATTGAGGCAGGTGGTGCCGGAGTGAGGTGCCCGAGAGTGACCGTAGGCCAACGGCAACTATTCGGAGATCGAACATGTCCATATCAAAGCCTTTGAGAGCATCATTCACTCTTGGCCTTCTGCTGGCTGGGGCCTCAATCTTCGCGCCCCTATCGGCTCAGGACTTTGAGACCACGGAGGTGGCCGCTGGGGTGTATCAGTTCCGATGGATCGGGCACAACGCGCTATTCGTGGTAAGCGGTGACGAGGTCGTGGCCTTTGATCCCATTGGCAGCGAGGCCGCAAGTGTCTTTGGCCAAGAGATCCGGAGGGTGGCTCCGGGAACAGAGCTTACGGCCATCGTCTACAGCCATAGCGACGCGGACCACGCAACCGGGGCACCAGCCCTCATGGCCGCGTTCGGCCAAGGCAACGTTCCTATCATTGCTCACGAGAGTGCGGTCGCCCCGATCCGAAGCCGGGCAAGTGCGGAGCAACCCGAGCCTACGGTGACTTTCTCAGACCGCCTCACGTTCGATGTGGGCGGCCGGAGCATCGAGCTCCACTATTTGGGACCAAGCCACACGGACAACCTAGTGGTACCGTTTGTACCGGATGTGCGCGTGGCGTTTGCAGTGGATTTCGTCAACAACGACCGCGTGGGCTTTCAGGAGCTTCCCGGCTGGTACTTTCCCGAGATCTTCGACGCCCTAGCCAGGATGCTCCACATTCCCTTTGACACGGTGGTGTTCGGCCACGGTATGGTAGGCGATAGGTCCTCGATCCATCGGCAGATCGCCTACTACGACGACCTGACGGCGGCCGTCCGGCGAGCGATGGCGGAGGGACTAAGCGAGGATGAGGTCGCTGAAGCGATCCAACTCCCGGCGTATGCGAACTGGGGCCAATACGAGGACTGGCTGGCTCTCAACGCCCGAGCGGTTTATCGGTGGCTTGCGGCTGGCGGGGGATAACTCGCCGCCTGTCTTCCTTGCTCCTCGTCCAGAACTTCTTCGAGGAGTTGAGGCAGGTGGTGCCGGAGTAGCAGCCGAGTCAGACCTTATTCATTTCTAGGGAGTGGGCATGAGAAAATCGGCACTGTTCTTCTCGTATTTGGCCGTGATGGTCGCTATTCCTTCGATGGCGTGGGCACAGGGAACGGACTATCCCATCATCGTGGTTCCGACGGGAACGGGCCAGTATACGTTTCCGGAGGGCTACCAGACGCCGTGGGACGAGATTCAGATCATGGTGACAGAACAGATGTCGCCGAATCTCTTTGTTCTGCACGGTTCGAAAGGCCTCGATCGTTCACACCCCGACGCGTCCGGCGGCAGGGTCATGGTGCTCTTCGGACCGGATGGCGTGCTGATGGTGGACACCCAGAACCGACAGGTGGCCGACAAGACGCTGGCGGCAATCCGGTCGTTTACCGACGCCCCCATCAAGGTCTTGGTCAACTCGCATATTCATGGGGACCATACGGGCGCGAACGCCTTCTTCGCGAACCAGGGGGCGCTGATCTTCGCGCAGGAAAATCTGCGGCTTGACATGATCAATCCGCGGCGACCCAACGGCCAGCCCGCCCCGGAACGCGATCCGTCCGCCATTCCAGTGGTGACCTATCACTACGATCCCTCCGCGCCCGGCGAGCCCGCTGTCACCTTGAAAATGAACGGCGAAACGGTGGATATCATTCCGATGATGCCGTCCCACACCGCCGGGGACACCGTCGTGCGCTTCCGCAACGCGAATGTCATCTACATCGAGGATTTCTACCGTAACTTCGGCTATCCCTTCGCCGCTCAGACCAGTGGCGGCTCGATCAAGGGCATGATCGAGGCGATTGATCTCTTCCAGACGATCGCCGGTCCCGACACGTGGCTGGTCCCCGGCCATGGCACGCTCATCCATAGAGAGGATCTCCTGCCGTATCGCGCCATGCTGGTTGACATCCTGGCGAAGGTCACGGCGCTGCGCGACGAGGGTAAGTCGCTGGAGGAAGTTCTGGCCGCAAATCTGACGGCGCAGTATGAGGAGACGACCCAGGGCGACACGCAGCAAAGCAAGGACCGCTTTATCACGGCCGTGTATGACGAGGCGAAGGACTTTCCGCCAATCGTAAACGGCAGGCGGGCCATGCCGATAGGTCCCTAGGGCAGGCGGCAAGTGGCTGATCAGCCACCATATGTCGAATACGACTATTCCACAGCCGTAGATGGCTTGAGAGGCGGCACCCGTCAGATGCTGTCCGCTATCGCGGTGGTCCTTTCTCTGCTCTTCGTGGGGCTGGAGTTGAGGCAGAACACTCTAGCCCAGCGGGCTCAGACTCGGCAGGAGTTGGCGAGGGGCTCAAGGGAGGTGGTCCTAACGATAGCGGACAACCCGACTCTAGCGCGTGCATACTCGGGCCTGTATGGAGGGATGGGCCGACCAATCGATTCGATGCTCACGCAACCGGACACTGTGCAGGACTGAACGTGATGTTTGCCAACATGAGAAACGTCGAGAACGGATGGCTGGAGTTTCGGGAAGGCGTGGTAGATGAGAGCATCCTCAACACCTACGCATTCATTTCCGATATCCTATCAGCAGGCTGACCCTGCGACGGTGCTACGCGTTGTCGAGCATGGAAGCTGACCTCGGGGACACATTTCGGACACCCCCCCAAGAACCAGGAAGTGCCGCAGGGCCCGAAAGACGTTGCGGCACTTCCTGTTAGGTCATGGTCGCTGCTGGACTCGAACCAGCGACCCCTACGATGTGAGCGTAGTGCTCTACCAGCTGAGCTAAGCGACCTTCCAACAGTACCCCCACGGGGAATCGAACCCCGGTTTCCTGGCTGAGAACCAGGTGTCCTTGGCCACTAGACGATGGGGGCGAGACGCGACCCGTGGTCCGACGGAATCGCTACACAAAAAACAACCCTCTCTCGAGGGAAGAAGCTATGATAAGCGCCCCAAATAAGCCGATCAAGATCTTTCTTGTCTATCGAACGACTATCTAGACACCCCATCACCCGTCGGGGTCGTTCCGAGTCCCGACGGGTGCCCTATCTCACTAAACGCTTCGGGATCGTCCAGGTAGGCGATCGTCTGTGCGGCCGCCCCGCTCGTGCTTAAGAAGACAGTGATTCCCGCCCCACCCCAAACGGTGATCAATGGGGCTCGCGATAGACATCGACTGAGCGTCTTGGCCAACCTCGGCTGCGGACGCGTCCGGCTTTGCGGGTCCCCTGCTGGACTCTATCTTCACCTCTGCCCACCACTGCGTGTCTCACGGCAAGTGTCCGCGGCGGTACACCCCCACGGTGCGGCAGATCGACCGGTTCGACAGCCGATTGACCTAAACGCCAACTAGCGCCTGCAGCGCACAGGAGTCCTCAGGATGTCCCAAGACAAGGGAGCCGGGCGGTGGGCTCTCATCCTCGGCGCGTCCAGTGGGTTCGGGGAGGCGTGCGCGCGTGCCCTGGCAACTGCTGGATACCACGTTTTCGGCGTGCACCTCGATCGCCGTGCCAGCCTCAAGAAGGTCGAAGAGTTGCAGGACGAACTCCGGCAGGGCGGAGTTAGCGCGCACTTCTTCAACATCAACGCCGCGGATGTGTCGAAGATGGAGGCAGCGCTAGACGAGATGGTCGCCCTGATGGAGCCTGGGCAAGACATCGGGGTGCTCATGCACTCCCTAGCCTTCGGAACACTTCGGCCGTTCGTGGGAGATGAAAGCGTCAGTCCCGCTCAAATGGACATGACGGTTCGCGTGATGGCTCACTCGCTTGTTGACTGGACGGGGGCCGTGCTAAACCGCGGTTTGATGGGGCCATCGGGACGAATCTTCGCCATGACCTCCTCGGGGTCGAACCGAGTCATCCCATCGTACGGGCCGGTCTCTGCCGCAAAGGCGGCGCTCGAGTCACACTGTCGGCAGCTGGCTTACGAATTGGCGCCGAGGGACATCACCGTGAACGCCCTTCGAGGGGGTGTCACCGATACTCCGGCTCTCAGGAAAATCCCAGGCAGCGAGACGCTACTCGAGGGTGCGTTGGCGCGGAACCCTTCGGGTCGTCTGACGACTCCGGAGGACGTGGCGGAAGCTGCGGTGGCACTTTGCGCCCCGGGAACGCACTGGATCACAGGAAATGTCATCAATGTGGACGGAGGGGAAGAGATCACAGCCTGAGCTGGTCAACGAGTACATCGACGGTCCAGTCGAGTAGATCGCGCGAGATCGTGAGCGGGGGTGTGATCGCGAGGACTTCACCGTGGGATCCGGCTGGAAGGGCTAGCAGGCCCTCTGCAAGAACAGCAGCGGCGACCTTCATCCCGGCACGCCCGCTGCCCCTCGAAGGAAGATCCGCACCGAATCCCAGCCCGATGAACATGCCCCTCCCCCACACTCGAGCCGATCGAGAATCTCCCGGTAGCGCCTCGGAGAGCAGACTACGGAATCGATTCCCTACGTCTAGAGCTCGTGCGGCCAACCCTTCCTCCTCAAGGATCTCGAGAAAAGCAAGGGCCGCGGCACAGGACAGCGGATGGCCTAGAAAGGTCGAAGTGTGAAGCGCTTCGCCCTCGGAGCTCGGCCACGCGTCCATCACTTCGGCATCTCCCAGACAGCAGCTCAAAGGCAGCCCCCCGCCTAGCGCCTTCCCCAAACAGAGCAGGTCGGGGACGACCCCTTCGTCCTCAAAGGCAAATAGATCGCCTGTGCGCCCGAACCCGGTAAATATCTCGTCGAACACGAGAAGCGCGCCCGCACGCCTGGCCCGATCCGCGACCTGGGAAAGGAATCCCCTGGGGGGAATCCTGATGCCGGCTCTCCCCTGAATGGGCTCGACGATCACGGCTCCAATTGGCTGTCCCGCTTCCTCAGCCGCCTGGAAGATCCGATCGAGTTCGGCGAGCGAGCGAGTCCCCCCTTCCTCTCCGTTCCCCTGCGGGCTCGGAAAGGGGACGAAGAACACAGACTCAGGCAGCCGGTCGACAAAGGGTGCCCGGAAGTCTTCTCTCGCTGTCGCCGAAAGCGCTCCCAGGGTCAGGCCGTGGTAACCACCTTCAAAGGCGATGACCGCTCCCCTTCCCGTAGCGAGCTGAGCCGTCTTCAGGGCGATTTCGACGGCCTCCGAACCCGCCGACGCCAGGACCCCACGCGTCGTGCTCCACGGTGACAGCGCGCAGAGCCGTTCTAGTAGATCGACCTTGAGGTTGGCCGGATGCACGTCGCCCATCCCGTGGATTAGGCTCCCTGCCTGCTTTCGGATTGCCTCCACGATCCTGGGGTGTGCGTGGCCAGCTGACGCGACACCGAAGGCGCTCGTAAGGTCGATATAGATGTTGCCGTCCACATCGCGGACGTTCGCTCCCCTCGCTTCGGACCAGAAGACTGGGGAGGCTTCGCCCCGGTAGGTGACATTCCTCGATTCCGCGACCGCCAACCGAGCCGCCATCCGCGTGGAGGCCGGTCCGGGTGGCTTGACCAGAATGCGTGGCGGAAGATCGCCCAACGCCTCTTCGCTCGACACGCCAGCTACCCGGTTCGACGGTTCGCCTATCCGGTCGTCCATGTCTGTTCCAATAGGAAATCATTGCCGAAATACGGGCGTTCGGGGAGCAGCGCCAAAACGAGCTCGTCCAGCAGGACGCCCGTTCTACGGTACAGAATCGAGGGTCGACCAAGCCGCTGGCAGCTCTGGCACGAGGATTGCGATCTTGGCTGCGGCGTACCGAAGGGTCTTCGAATCAGATCGTTTCTTGGGATGGGATGGGCGGATGACAGCTGTTTGGGACAGAGACGACGCAGCGGGTATCCAGCTCGCGTCGATGGACCCTGTGGTGCCCAGTCCGGGGGAACTTCTCGGTGAGTCACAGATCTTCCTGGATGCGCTCGCCTCGGCGAAAAGGCTCGTTCGGAGGGAAGCTCCGTTTGTTTTGTTGCAGGGAGAGCCCGGAACGGGCCGAACCCTGTTCGCGCGAAGCATTCATTACGAGGGTCCCGCCCCCCAAGATCCGTTTATCGCCGTCCAATGCTCTTCCCTGCCCGCGGGCTTGCTCGAGGCGGAACTCTTCGGTGCTCAAGCCGGGTCGCTCGTCGGCCAGACCGAACGCAAACCGGGGATCCTGGAGCTCGCCGCAGAGGGCACGGTTTTCCTCGATGAAGTCCAGGATCTTCCTCAGGCGGTTCGTCGCCGTCTCGCTTCGCTCTTCTTCGAAAGCGCGGGAGCCGAACCCCAGCGCTGTCGAATCCTGGGTGCCTCTCGGATCAAGCCAGAAGAGAGCGGCGACGACGATCCGCTAGTCGTCAGATACCAGAATACACTCTTCCAGAACATGGTGGAGTTGCCGCCCCTGCGCAGCCGCGAACGAGACATTGAACTCCTCGC
This sequence comes from Longimicrobiales bacterium, assembly GCA_965215925.1. Classification (GTDB taxonomy): domain Bacteria; phylum Gemmatimonadota; class Gemmatimonadetes; order Longimicrobiales; family Gaopeijiaceae; genus JAAXGI01. The sequence continues at coordinate 2,400,701 of CBDCEQ010000003.1, forward strand.
TCGGCACTTTTTGAGGAACTGGGCGAGCGTACAGGGCGCTCCCCTCCCAGTTCTCGAAATCGGCGCTATCGAAGCCATGTACGCCTACGCCTGGCCGGGGAATGTTCGAGAACTGCGGAATGTCCTCGAACGCGCTGCTACGGTCGCGCCCGGTCGTCGAATCGGCCCAGAGCACTTGCGAATCAAGTCGCGCCGTAACGCGCCGCTCCGGCAAGGCGGCGCTCCAGCCCGAGACATGATCTTGATCCCCCCAGAAGGAAAGACCCTGGAGCAGATCGAGTCAGAAGCGGTACGCGCCACCCTGAAACTGACCGACGGGAACCGGAGCGCCGCGGCACGGATGCTTTCGATCTCCCGTCCAACCCTGAGCCGGAAGATCAAGAAGTACGACCTCTAATCGGGGCCTTGCCCCACCCCAATCCGCAGTTCTGTCAATCGCGTCAGGAAATCCACTTCAGTCAGGATCGCAACGCCCAGCTCACGGGCCCTCGCCGCTTTCGACCCACCCCCCGTACCCACCACAAGAAAGTCCGTCGCTTTACTGACCGTCGCGCTCACAATTGCCCCTGCTGCCTCGACCAGGTACTTCGCTCTTCCGCGCGACATCGACTCAAGCGTCCCCGTGAACACGAACCGCTCACCCTCCAAGGGCCCCGATTTCTTGCTCGTTTCGGGAACAGTCAGAAGCTCCATCTTATTGAAGAGAGACCGAATGGCCTGCTCCACCCGAGGCTCATGCAGGAAGGACCAGATTTGATCCGCCATCTTCGGACCGATTCCCTCCACCGCCTGTAGGACCTCGACATCTGCGTCGCCAAGGGCCTCGAAACCCCTGAAATGCCGCGCCAGGTTGCCTGCGACTGCCACCCCCACCTCAGGTATCCCAAGACCGAAAAGAAAGCTGCGAAGCTCCGCAGATCGCCGAGCACGCACCGCCCCGATCAGGGCCTCGGCTGACTTCTTTGCGAAGCCCGGAAGACTCTGAACCTGCTCGGTAGTCAGCTCGAAGAGGTCGGCGAGCTCCCGTACTAAGCCTCTTTCAACTAGGAGGTCCGCCGTCTCGGAGCCTAGTCCCTCGATATCGAGACCGCTCCGTGACGCAAAATGGACGATCCGTCCCTTGAGTTGGGCCGAACAACCGAACCGGTTCGTGCAAAGGGTAAAGGGGCCGCTGACACTCACGGGAGTCTCACAGCTGGGGCACTGATCGGGCATCGCGAAGCGCGGGCTTCGGTCGTGACCCTCTTCTCCGATGACCTCCACAACTTGAGGGATCACGTCGCCAGCACGTTGGACGCGTACGAGGTCACCCTCCCGAATGTCCTTCCGCTCAACCTCTTCTCGGTTGTGCAGCGTGGCGCGAGAGACCGTCACCCCACCCACCTCCACGGGAAGCAGCAGGGCCACCGGCGTGAGAACACCGGTGCGGCCGACCTGAATGGCAATCCGCTCGATACGGGTCACTTCCTTTCTCGGTTCGAACTTGAAAGCAAGGGCCCACCGCGGATGGTGCGCTGTTGCGCCGAGGTCCACCCGCTCGTCCAAGTCGTTCAGTTTTATTACGATCCCGTCGATCTCGTACTCGAGCGCGTGCCGGTCGACCTGGTACGACCCGTGATAGTCGAGGATGTCTTCGCTCGTCCGGACGCACCGAATCCGCTCGGGCACCTTGAAGCCCCAAGCCTCGAGAGCTCGGACGACCTCGAGGTCCGTACGAAAGACCGCGCCCCGTACTTCCAATAGGTCGTAGGCCACACAATCGAGTGGCCGACGGGCTGCTATTGCCGAGTCCAGCTGACGGATCGCGCCCGAGGTCGCGTTCCGAGGGTTCGAATAGGGCTCGGCACCTCCCTCCAGCAGGGATTGGTTCAGTATCTCGAATGCCGGAAGAGGCATGAGGACCTCTCCTCGAACGGCAAGAAATCCAGGACCTGGACCGTCCTCGGTTCGTAGACGCAGCGGAACCGAGGGGATCGTCCGGATGTTCTCAGTTACCGCCTCACCTTCGAGGCCGTTACCGCGCGTCACTGCCCGCGTGAGGACGCCGGCCTCATAGACGAGCTCGATGGAAACACCATCGAGCTTTGGTTCCAGCAGGTACTCCACTTCATCGGCACCCGTAGCCGACCTCATTCGCTCATCGAACCGGCGGACCTCGTCCCCGCTTCGGGTCGAATCCAAGGAGAGCATCGGTGCAGTATGTTGAGCCGTGGGGAGATCCGACCTTGGAGGGCCGCCGACACGGTGGGTCGGAGAGTCGACGGTGATCAGCCGCGGGAAAGCCTCCTCGAGCGTCTTCAACCGGTAGAAGAGTTGATCGTAGGCGGCGTCGGAGATTTCGGGAGCTCCCTCGACGTGGTAGAGATGATCGTGCCGCAGGATCTCAGTGCGAAGAGCGAGCGCTTCTTCCTCAGCAGCGGTAGCCGTTAGGCTGCTTACCGGCGTGTCGGAGTTCAAAGGCATATCGTCGTGGATGGAGCGTCGCCTGTCGGCTGCCGTCGGCGTGTGGCCACTCCGCTCGAGGTGCGGAGGACCAGCAGGTTACGTAAGTATCTTCGGGCGGAACCGATCGGCACGGAAGGCCCTCTACCCAAGAACAGCGGTGTCCCGCCGAAGGATTTGCCGCACTGACACGTACAACTACGTCGGCAGGTTGGACCAGTCGGATAGGCTCGGAAGCGCCAGCCCGCAAGGGAGCTCGATTGCAACCAGAGGTAGAGAGGGAATTGGTGCGGAAGTGCCGCGGGGGAGACGCCCGGTTCTACGAGCCGTTGGTCCGGGCCTACGAGCCCCAGGGCCTTCGCATGGCGCTAGGGATGATGGGCAACTCGGATGATGCCCGAGACGCCCTTCAAGAGGCGTTCGTCAAGGCGTTCCAAGCCATTGAGCGTTTCGACGCCAGCCGGCCCTTTGGGCCGTGGTTCTTTCAGATTCTCAGAAACCAGTGCCGGGATCTATTGCGACGCCGGCAAGCCAGGTTTCGAGTTGAAGTCGTCTCCGAAGGCCTTCTCGACGCCACCCCCGACACAGGGCCGAGCAGTGCAGTCAGGCATCGCCAGAGAGTCGAAGCCCGACGCCTTCTCTGGAGGGCCCTGGAGCGGTTGCCGGAGGATCAGCGAGAGGTCCTGGTTCTTAAAGAACTTCAAGGGCTCCGATATCAGGAGATCGCCTCGATCGTCGACATTCCTGAGGGGACGGTAGCGAGCCGCCTGTTCAATGCGCGCCAAGCGCTCAGGGAGACACTAGACGACATGGGGGCGACCTACCCATGACAGATCCCACGCGAGGTACCGGTCCGGGGAAGGAGGGTCGAGGAATGGACAGACAGGTCAGTCATGAGGCTTTGATGCGGTACCTCGACGGCGAGCTCCCCCCAACGGAGCGGCGCGCGGTCGAATCCGCGCTCGAACGATCTACCGAACTGAGACGTGAGCTAGGTATCTTTCGAACACTTCACGAAGATCTGGCAACGATTTCCTTCGATCGTAGAGCGACTCGCGACTCGGTTTGGGACCGAGTCAGCAAAAGGCTCGCGCGACCGATCGGCTGGCTGCTGGTCGCGACAGGCGCAACCGCATGGCTCATCCACCTCGGATACCTGTACTTCACATCCGCAGCGACTTCGTGGGAGAAACTAGCGACGAGCGCGGTTCTGATCGGCGTCCTCCTGTTGTTCGCTTCGGTAATTCACGAGCGCTACCGTGAGCTGCTAACCGATCCTTATCGCGACGTGGAGCGCTGATCCTATGGTCGTTACAACAACGAGCGAGATCCCTGGCCTCCAAGCCATCCGAACGCACGGGCTCGTTCGTGGAAACACAATCCGTACGAGGCATATCGGGAAGGACATCTTTGCCATTTTCCGAAATCTGATTGGTGGAGAGGTGCCCGAATACACCCAGCTGATGGCGCAGGCCCGCGAACAGGCCATCGACCGGATGATCGAGAAAGCGCGCGGCCTAGGCGCGAACGCTGTGGTTTGCGTTCGGTTCCAAACCTTGGAGATCATGAAGGGCGCCTCCGAGATCCTATGCTATGGCACGGCCATGACACTTGAACCTTCGGAAGATTAGTCCGTTGTCGAAGCCGCCGGCCGAGGACCGAAACCCTCGCGCTCCGATTTACCTGATCCTGATGTTCGTCGCATTCGGGAGCGCGGGATGTGCGGCTGGAGCCGCTACGCTTGGGTCGGGTCTGGGGTCTCGTACGCTATCCGAGAGTCTGGATGCACTCCTCGCGGAGCCTCCCTTCGATGGAGTCCATTGGGGCCTCCTGGTTGCTGACGCTTCGTCGGGCCGAACCATGTATGAGCGAAACCCCGACCTGCGCTTTATCCCGGGTTCCAATATGAAGCTTCCGCTCACCGCTGCGGCGATGGGGCTTCTCGGGTCGGATTACGCCTGGGAAACAGCTTTTTTCTCTACAGCCCTTCCCGCGAACGGGGTGCTCGACGCGAACATCTACCTACCTGCGACCGGGGATCCTACACTCGGAGAGCCGTTCTTCGAATCTGCTGAAGATGCCCTCCAGGCCCTCGCCGATTCGCTGCTGGCTGCAGGCGTACGAGAGGTCTCGGGGAAACTCCTGATCGACGTTTCAGCTTGGGATTCCACGAGCGTAGTGGATTCGTGGATGATCGAGGATCTACCCGGGAGGGCAGGGGCGACCGGCGGAGCATTTGTGGTGCAACTCGGGGAGTTGGAGATCCGGATCCAAGGAGCGGCCCAGTCGGGACAGGACGCGTCCGTGGAATGGACACCTCGCGGAAGCGATCCCGCCTCAGGCGTCGGATTGGGGTCCTTTGTCGAGCATCGCGTGATAACCGTGGCTGAAGGTGTAGAGGCGGGACTGCGTGCTCGCTTCCTTCCTGAGTCGAGACGCTGGATCGTGGAAGGGGAGGTGATGGTCGGTGAGGTTCGGATACTGTCGCTGCCTTCGCGGGACCCGGTTCGGCTCGGTGTCGCAGCACTCACGCGGACACTGGCTGACCGAGGCGTGGCGATCCCGAACGGAACGGAGATCATTTGGGACCAGAATCTCCCGTTAGGGACCGACTGCGAGTCGGGAAGGATCGGCTCTTGCGACGAGATGTTTCGAATCGCGGGAATGAGTTCGCCCCCATTGAACGAGGTAGCGGCAGCCATCCTGGGACCGAGCCAGAATTGGATGGCTGAACAATTGGTCCGAACGGTGGGAGCAGAAAGAGGGGAGATGGGTAGCTGGTCCGAGGGATTCTCAGCCTTGGCTGAACACTTGGAAGCCGAGGCGGAAGTGCGGCCAGATGCGATCCATTGGGAGGATGGCTCCGGCCTCTCCAACCACAACCTGGTATCCCCTCGCGCATTGGTCTCCATCCTTCGGTACGCCGGGGGTCAGCCGTGGGGGTCATCGTTCCGATCTGGCCTGGCTCAACCTGGATTGGAGGCGACGACGCTTGACACACGGCTTCCGGGCCTCGAGGGAAGGGTATTCGCGAAGACCGGGACCTTGAGTCATGTGAATTCCCTCTCCGGCTACTTGGTTGCAGCCGACGGGCGGGAACTCGTGTTCAGTATCCTCTCAAATGGATCCAACCTTCCTGCGGCGCGGATGAGGGCTGTTATAGACGCGTCCGTCCGGGAGATCGCGGGTCGTTAGGCTCAGGCGCAGGCCGTAACCGGCAGCTCAGGATCGACCACCGGTGCCCGGTGGATCGGCAGGTTGGATGGCAGCCTCCGTGGCCCTCGCGCCCTCGCCGATAACCTCGTCCAAGCGCTTGAATTCAAGGGTCCCGAAGTCATCAAGCCGCGGGCGGACGTAGAGAAGAGGCGGGCCGGTCCAACCCTCGACAGTGCTGCGGCGCCGGCGACCGGACATGATGGAGAAGATCCGCTCGTGGATCGCGAGCATCCCAAGGTCGACAATCTCCGCTGCATCCGCTTTCTCAGCGGCAGCGACATCGATCGCCACAATGCCCGTCGCACCGAGTTCGGCAGCACGTTCGATAGGTAGTGCGTCCCGCGTTGCTCCGTCCACGTAGAGCCCGCCAGGTAGCGGACAAGGGGGGTAGAAGAGGGGAAGTGCGCTTGAGGCATAGACCGCATCTGCCAAGGGCACGTCAGTCCTCGCTCCGATTCCAAACCACTCAGTCCGGCCGCTTCCCAACTCGACGGCATTTGCCTGAAAGCGGGTGCGAAGCGACTCCCATCCTCCCGCAGGGACGACGCTCTCTATGTAACTTCTCAGCACTTCGCCCTGGTAGAGAGCCGAGGACCGGATTCCTTGCGACCAGAGAAGGCGTCTCGGCATGCGGGCGATGTCTTCCCGTGTCACGGTCTGGCCTAGGACCTCGATTTCATCGATAGGTCTGCTACCGGCAACGCTCACGCCAACGAGCGCCCCGATGCTCGTACCTAGGATTCCAGCCGGCTCGAAACCAGCGGCCCGCAATACCCTCCAGGCCCCGATGTGGGCGAGCCCTTTCAAGCCCCCGCCCCCGAGCACTAGCCAGGGCTGACTACCGAGTCGAACGCCTCCGAACACTTGGCCGTCGGGCTCGTCACGAACCATCCCCCAGATCCTCGACATTTGGCCTCGCAAGAAGCTCCATGGATCCCCAAAAACCCTGCAGAAAATAGGCCAAGAACCCTCTTGACGCTCCCATGACCCAGGTCTAGCTTACATACGATAATCAGAATCATTCTCGATAGGAGGCCTCAGCGGTGTACCGCGGGGCCTCTTCTCCACTCTAGCAGAGTTGCCCCGCGGATGAGCGAGACCCGTATTCTCGAGGTCAAGGACCTACATGCCAAGGTAGCAGACCAAGAGGTCGAGATACTCCGCGGCGTGGATCTGGGACTCGGCGAGGGTGAGATCCATGCGATTATGGGACCCAACGGATCGGGGAAAAGCACGCTGGCGAAGGTCCTGGCCGGACACCCCTCCTATGAAGCGACTAGCGGCGGAATCCGGTACCGCGGTGAGGACATTTTAGAGCTCGAGCCGGATGAGCGCGCTCGTCGGGGGGTGTTCCTCGCGTTCCAATACCCTGCGGAGATACCAGGGGTTTCGATAGCCAATTTCCTCCGAACTGCGATGCAGGCGCATTTACAAGAGGGTGAAGAGGTCGACCTTTTTGAGTTCCAAGACGAGCTACTGGATCGGCTGGAGCTCCTCGAGATGGATCCTTCCTTCGCCGAGAGGCCCGTGAATGACGGCTTTTCCGGCGGAGAGAAGAAGCGCAACGAGATCCTGCAGATGGCGGTCCTCCGGCCGAAGCTCGCTGTGATGGATGAAACGGACTCGGGTCTCGACATCGACGCGCTTCAAGTGGTCGCAAACGGCGTCTTGAAGTTGCATGAGGAGGATCCTGAAATGACGGTCCTCATCATCACTCACTACCAGCGCCTCTTGAACTATATTCGGCCTGACCGCGTTCATGTCATGGTAGGGGGACGGATCGTTCGGTCGGGAGGCGCTGAGCTGGCAGAGGAGCTTGAGTCTGACGGGTACGAGCAGTTCCGCGTAGCGGTTGCCTAAGGGAGATCCATGCCGCAGAACGAAGTTGTACAGGACCTAGACCTCGATCAGTACAAGTACCATTTCATTACTGAGGACGAGCCCGTATTTCGGTCGGGGCGCGGCCTGAACGAAAAGGTCGTGAGGGAAATCTCGGCCCAGAAGTCTGAGCCTGAATGGATGCTTGAGTTCCGGCTAAAGGCTCTGAAAATATACAATGCGAAGCCCATGCCAACCTGGGGAGGCGACCTCTCGAACCTCGAGAAGGTCCTTGACCAGATCTACTTCTACGTGAGACCCCAAGAGAAGATGGAGCGCTCATGGGAGGACGTGCCCGCAAACATCAAGGACACCTTCGAAAAGCTCGGTATTCCCGAGGCGGAGCGGAAGATCCTGGCTGGGGTCGGCGCTCAGTATGAGTCCGAGATGGTCTACCACTCGCTGAAGGAGGAATGGGACGCGAAGGGGGTGATTTTCGACTCGATCGAAGATGGACTCAAGAATCACCCAGATCTGTTTCGCGAACACTTCGGCACCGTGATTCCGTCCGCCGACAACAAGTTTTCGGCGATGAATTCCGCGGTCTGGTCGGGCGGTTCCTTCGTCTACATCCCGAAGGGGGTAGAGCTCGACACCCCGCTCCAGGCCTACTTCAGGGTCAATCAGGAGCAGATGGGCCAGTTCGAGCGCACACTGATCATCGCGGATGAAGGTGCGAAGGCTCACTATATCGAGGGTTGCACGGCACCCGTTTACTCCACCGAGTCATTCCACTCGGGGGTGATCGAGATCGTCGTCAAGGCGGGGGCGCACTTCCGCTATACAACGATTCAGAACTGGTCGAACAACATGTACAACCTCGTGACCCAGCGAGCGCGGGTGCATGAGGATGCGACGATGGAATGGCTGGACGGGAACCTCGGTTCGAAGCTCACCATGAAATATCCGTCTTGCTTCCTGGTCGGAGAGGGTGCACATGGATCGATTCTCTCGATTGCCTATTCGGGGGACGGCCAGCACCAGGACACAGGTGGGAAGGTCGTCCACGCGGCGCCCAACACTTCGTCACGGATTATCTCGAAATCGATATCGAAAGGCACCGGCCGATCCACTTACAGAGGCCTCTGTAAGGTCTATGAGGGGTCTAGCAACTCTCGTTCGAACGTCGAGTGCGACGCACTGTTGATCAACCCGACCTCTCGCACCGACACGTACCCCTATATCGAGATCGAGGAGAAGCAGGCCAACGTCGGCCACGAGGCAACTGTGTCAAAGGTGGGCGAGGAACAACTCTTCTACCTGATGAGCCGGGGCATGTCCGAGGAAGAGGCGATGGCGCTCATCGTGCGAGGCTTCATCGAGCCGATCGCAAAGCTCCTTCCACTCGAATACGCGGTCGAGTTGAACCGCCTCATCGAGCTTGAGATGGAGGGGTCCGTCGGCTAATTCCGACGTTCGCCCTCTCTCGAGCAACCCACCCACAGAGGGCGCCACACAGCCGATCGATGCCCGACTCTTCTACGATTGAACCACCGGTCACGGAACCGGCCGAAGGCGTGACCGGGCAAATAAACCGTCAGGCCGTAGAATCTCTGTCCGTCGACGAGCCTCTTTGGCTGAAGGAGCGCCGGGCGCACGCCTGGTCTGTATACGAGCGCACGCCTATGCCGACCACTCGACTCGAAGAGTGGCGCTACCTAGATCTATCACGGAAACTGAAACTCGACTCGATGAGCCTGCTTCCGTGGAGCGAACAACGCTTTTCGGAAGGCGATGCACCTGAGCCGCTCTCGGTGACGATGAGATCCGACCGGGACGCCTCCGGGCATCTTGTTGATCTGGACGGTTCGATCGCGCACGTCGACCTCGATCCAGACCTCGCATCCAAGGGGATCGTTCTGAGTTCCTTACGCGCGGCGGTGGAAGGGCACCCACGCATCCTCGAGGACTTTCTGGCCACCGAAGCGGTTCCGGCCGAGCGCGGGAAATTCCAGGCACTGAACTCGGCCCTTTGGACAGATGGGATTCTGCTCTACGTCCCCCGAGGTGTGCGGATGGAACTGCCGATCCGGGCGAGTCGATGGGTATCGGCTGAAGGTAGAGCCTTGTTCTCGAGAACCTTGATACTTGCGGAAGAAGGGAGTCAGGTCTCGTTCGTGGACGAGATCCTGTCGCCGGACTTCGATGAGCAGACCCTCGTGTCTTCCGCGGTTGAGGTGTTCGCACGGGACGGGGCTCAGGTCCAGTACGTGTCCCTGCAACGGATGGGAAAAGGAGCTTTCCATCTCTCGCAACAGCGTACCTTGGCCGACAACGACGCGACATTGGACACCCTGAACGTGAGTCTCGGTAGTTCCGTTGCCCGTGTCGACCTCAATGCGGAGTTGCGAGGGACAGGGGCCAACTCCGACATGCTGGGGTTGTATTTCGGAGAGGATGATCAGCACTTCGACAACAATACGAGACAAGATCATCGGGCTGCCCACTCCAAGAGCGATCTTCTCTACAAGGGCGCGCTGGACGGAAGGGCAAGGGCAGTCTTTAGGGGGATCATTAAGGTGCACCAAGGGGCCCAACAGACCGACGCCTACCAAACCAATCGGAATCTCCTGCTTTCAGACGATGCTCGGGCCGAGTCGCTCCCAAATCTGGAAATCGAAGCCGACGACGTGCGCTGCTCCCACGGGGCTACTATAGGACAGTTGGACCAGGAGCATCTCTTCTACCTGATGAGTAGAGGACTTCCGCGCGCTCAGGCCGAGCGCCTCGTCGTTACTGGCTTTCTCGGAGAAGTGCTTTCTCGGCTTCCGCTTGGAGGCGTTGTAGACAAGGTGACGGCGATCATTGAGGAGCGGCTTCGTGCCTGAGTGGGTCCGGGTGGCGAGCGTGGCAGACTGCGAGACCGGGGGCTGTCTCCACAAGGTGTTGAACAACGGAGATCCCATAGTACTCGCGACTTGGGAAGGCGAGGTTTTCGCGCTCGAAGACAGATGTTCGCACGAAGATTTTCCACTCTCCGAAGGCGAAGTGGATAATGGCCAAATCGAGTGCGTCTTTCATGGCGCCCGATTCGATTTACGGACGGGAAATGCCGTGCAGCTCCCGGCGGTTCGTCCGGTGAAGGTATTCCCAGTCGAGGTCCGAGACGAGGAGGTGTTCGTCCGGGTTGATCCCTGAGGGCGGCAAGAATGGCTTCGACGATCTCTCCGATCCCCACCTTGGATGTAGCTCGGGTGCGGGAGGACTTTCCCATCCTCTCGCAGACCGTGAACGGCTATCCGCTCGCCTACCTCGATAATGCTGCGACGTCTCAGAAACCACTGGCTGTCATCGAGGAGCTACGGCGGTACTACGAGAACGACAACGCGAATGTCCACCGGGGCTTGCATGAGCTGAGCCGGAGGGCCACGGACGCATACGAGGGCGCGCGTAACACCGTCGCTACTTGGATCGGGGCCCCTTCCGAGTCGGAATTGATCTTCACCCGCGGCACGTCAGAATCCATCAACCTCGTTGCCAGCAGCTGGGGTGACTCGAGCCTCAAGCCGGGAGATGAGATCCTTCTGTCTGAGATGGAGCATCACTCGAACCTCGTTCCGTGGCAGCTCCTGGCAAGAAGGACCGGGGCCACGCTCCGCTACCTAGAGTTGGACAGCGACGGTCGGCTCATTCTGGACGATCTCCCTCGAATCCTGGGTGAGGGGAGAGTTCGCATCGCGGCGATCGCACATATTTCCAATTCGCTGGGGACCATCAACCCAGTGGCCGAGATTGCCCGCCAGGTACATGAGGCTGGAGCCCTTGTGGCCGTGGACGGGGCTCAGAGTGCCGCTCATCACCCGGTGGACGTAGGGCAGCTTGGCGCCGACTTCTTCGCTTTCTCCGGTCACAAGATGTGCGGGCCCACAGGGGTTGGTGCGCTTTGGGTTCGTCGTGACGTCTTAGAAGGCATGCCGCCCTATCAGGGAGGTGGTGAAATGATCGACCTCGTGGAGAGGGAGTCCTCGACTTGGGCCGCGCTTCCACACAAGTTCGAGGCCGGGACGCCCAACATAGCCGGCGCCATCGGAATGGCGGCGGCTATCCGGTACCTCGAGTCGATCGGTTCGGAGGCAATCCTTCACCATGAGCAGGAGCTCGTAGCCCACGCGCTCGATGCGCTCGGAGATTCTCCCGGTGTCCGGCTTTTCGGTCCCCCCGACCCCAAGGAGCGTTCTGGCGTGGTTTCGTTCCGGATGTCCGAGGCACATCCCCACGACATATCGACGGTTCTGGATCGAGAGGGGATCGCCATAAGAGCAGGCCATCACTGCGCGCAGTTGGTGATGAAGCGGTTCGGAGTCGGCTCGACCGCACGAGCGTCGTTCTACCTCTACAACACGAAGGAAGAGGTGGACCGGCTCGTGCGGGGGCTAGAGACCGTGCGATCGATCTTTGGCGGGGAATAGGGGCTGAGCATGTCCGAGGTCCAAGACGTCCAACTCAGCTCCCTGTATCAACAACTCATCCTCGAGCACTACAAGAAGCCCCGAAATCGAGGCACTCTCGAGGGGGGTACAGTCGAGGTTCACATGCGAAATCCTGCCTGTGGCGACGAGATCAAGCTCCAGATGAAGGTCGAGAACGATGTCATCCGGGATATTCGGTTCCTTGGGGAGGGGTGCTCGATCTCTCAAGCCTCGGTATCCATGATGACCACCATGTTGAAGGATACGCCGCTCGACGACGCCATCGGTCTGGCTCGGCGCTTTACCGAGATGATGCACGGGGACCCCGATGCCGCACGAGACCGGTCCCTAAGAGATCTCCGCGCACTTCAAGGTGTTTCCAAGTTCCCGATTCGAATCAAGTGCGCTTTGCTTGGATTCGATGCACTGCAAGAGGCAGTGAGGGTCACCCGTCACGACCAGACAGAAGGAGATGAATTCGCCGATGATTCATGACCCGCCGTTCGGTCAGCTATACGTCGAGGCGGGCCGAGCGGGCGTATCCAGAGTGCGATTCGGCGGGGATCGGGATGCTCTCTTGGAAACGAATCAGCGGGAGCGATCCTCACTCGCACTGGAGGCAACGGAGCAGATCGCTCAGTACCTAGGCGGCCACCGCACAGTTTTCGACCTTCAGCTGGACCTGGGCTCGGCCACCCCCTTCCGAACATTGGTTCTGCGAGAGCTCCTCAAGATCCCCTTCGGGGAGACGATCAGCTACGGAGAGCTTGCGGGTCGAGTCGGATGCGGGTCGGCCCGTGCCGTTGGCCAGGCGGTTGGCTGGAACCCACTTCCGATCCTCGTTCCGTGTCATCGGGTGGTAACGGGTGATGCCCGCCTGGGCGGGTACTCCGGGGGCTTGGACCTGAAGGTCGCTCTGTTGAGACTCGAGGGAATAGGGGTAGAGAGCAGCACTTTTTCCGGCCGAATCACGGTTCCTGCTTGACCGGAGAACCTAGGGAAGACCGTCCTCAGTCGGCGTCAGGACCACTCGCACCGCCTCGCTTCGATGGTGGTTCGAGGCAGCGCTCAAGGCATTGCAGTACTCGGTCAGCGGGAAAACGTGTGTGACCAACCCCTCAACCGGCGCCCCGGTCTCGATCAGGAGCTCGTGGGTGACCTCCATCGTATGGCGGGCGCTACCCCGCCATTCCTCAGTTCCGTATCCCACGAACCCACGGATATCCAGCTCCCGGGCCCAAAGAAGAGAGAGGTCGAGTCGCCGGATCGCCCCCGCACATCCCAGAAGCACGACCGTGCCCCGGGGCGCGGCGAACTTGAGCGCCTGGGCGATCGAGGAAGCGTTCCCAACGCAGTCGAAGATTCGGCCGAATCCACCGCCTGCGAATACCTCGTCGCCTACGATGGGCTGATACGCCAACGCGCCCGTCTCGATTAGCGCCGATCGCGCCTCGATCCCCGGCCCGACCACATCCGTCGCGCCCAGTGCGCGCGCCAGGGTTGCCTCGTGTGGCCGCTTCGTCTGCGCGATGATAGTCCCCTCAAAGCCGGTAGCACGGAGGGCCCAGATGGTCCCGAACGCGATCGGTCCACTTCCGATCACGAGGACGTCATCACCCGTATTCGGAGGGGCGTTGAGCACCGCATGCAGACCGATTGAGAGGGGCTCCACCAGAACTGCAGCGCGGCTCGATATTCGGGGGTCCAGGGGGAAGAGCTGTGTTTCGTGGGCTACCATTCTCTCGCCCCATCCCCCCGGTAGGTCACGATGATAACCGATAGTCAGACCACGACTTAAGGTCCTATCGCCCACAACCTGGACGCCGCTCTCACCCGCTAGCTCACACGTGCCGTGGCGTCCGGCGCGGCAGGATCTACAGGCGCCCGCGGGATCGTGCCCCCGCACCTGGCAGGAGAGCATCGGGTCAACCGATACCCGGTCTCCCTCACTAACCCGACTCACGCCAGAGCCCACCGATTCCACGACGGCGACAACCTCGTGCCCGAGCACCGCGGGAAAGGATCCGAACGGCTCCATTGCCGGACTCGACGCGTAGGTGAGATTCCCAACGTCCGATCCGCAGATGCCACAGCCCAACACTCGCAGGGCCACCCAGAGCGGTCCGGGGATATCGACCTCCGAAACCTCGCGAAGCCGAAGGCCACTGAGCCGGCCGAAGACGGCTGAGCGGCTCACCCGCCCAAGCGAACGAGCCAGGATGTATCCCGGGACCGTAACGTCGAACTCGACTGCGCGCATCTGAAAAGGGTACCGGGCTACCGCGATGGATACCAGGGGCACGGGCGAGTTCGCTCGGGGGTAAAACGAACGTCTATGAAAACCGCAATCGTCAGTGGATGCCGGACTCCCTTCGCAAAAGCAGGCTCGGAATTGAGGGAGTTGAGCGCGATCGATTTGGGGAAAATAGCTGTCAGAGAAACTCTGGCCCGCAGCAATTTGGCCGGAGAGGCCGTCGATCAACTGGTCTTCGGGACGGTCGTTCATGATCCGCAGGCACCCAACATCGCGCGCGAGGTCGGCTTGGCCGTTCTCCCCAAGAATGTGCCCGCGACAACGGTCTCTCGAGCGTGCGCTTCATCCAATCAGGCGATTGCGGACGGCGTCAATCTCATCGAACTCGGGTTGGCGCAGGTTGTGATCGCGGGCGGAGCCGAGTCCCTCTCTCATGTGCCCATCACAGTTTCAGATCGCTTCGGTCAAACCCTCATGCAGGCCTCGAAGGCCCGTTCCCTCAGACAAAGGGTCTCGGCGTTCTCCGGCTTGAAACCGAAGGACCTGGTGCCTGTGCGCCCTCAGATCGCCGAGCCGACCACCGGTGAGACGATGGGTGAGGCCGCCGAGCGAATGGCCAAGGAAAACGGTATCTCTCGAGAGGCACAGGATGAGTGGGCTCTCAGATCCCATCGCCGCGCCGCGCAGGGAGCTCATGACGGCCGACTCGGGTCGGAAATCACGCCGGTTTTTCTTCCTCCCAATTTTGAAACGGTGGTCGACTCCGACAACGGCGTGCGTCCTGATACGAGCTTGCCCGCTCTCGCGCGCCTGCCGCCTGTTTTCGATCGCAAGCACGGGTCAGTGACGGCGGGGAATGCATCTCCCCTGACGGACGGGGGCGCCGCGGTGGTCCTAATGTCCGCTGAGGCGGCGGCGGCTCAATCTAAGGAGCCCTTAGCCTGGATTCGCGGCTATGCCATAACCGCGCTGGATCCAGCTGCTCAGTTGCTGCAGGGCCCAGCTTACGCGGCGCCCCTCGCACTAGACCGCGCAGGAATCACCATGGCGGACATCGATGTCATGGAAATGCACGAGGCGTTTGCCGCGCAAGTGCTATCGAACCTACAGGCGTTGGACTCCGCCGAATTTGCCAGGGAAGAGCTGGGCCGGAGCGGCCGCGTCGGTCATCCCGAACTCGACCGGATCAATGTGATGGGCGGCTCGATCGCGCTCGGTCATCCCTTCGGTGCTACCGGCGCCAGGTTGACGATGACTCTCGTCAATGAGCTGCGCCGCAGGGATGGTGAGCTCGGTCTCCTCACCGTTTGTGCGGCAGGTGGGATGGGATTCGCCATGGTGATCGAGCGGGCTTGAGTGTTAGCCCGGTGCGTGTGTCTCCAGCTCAACTCCCGTTTCCGAGCTCCTTCTCAAGGGCAGTTCGCACCTCTCTGCGCCTTTCCCCCTCCCTGAATCGCTGCCTCTCCTCGTCAGTCTCCAGTTGTAGACGAGGCACGGGCGTTGGTCCCCCCGTTGCATCGATCGCGACGAATGTCAGATAGCAGGTATTCGTGTGACGCCGCGTCCCTGTCAGAAGGTTTTCGGCCTCGACTCGAACACCGACCTCCATCGAGGTTCGACCGACATAGTTCACCTGCGCAGAGCAGGTCACGAGCTCGCTCGAGTAGATCGGCTCGCGAAAGTCGACTCGGTCGATCGAGACGGTCACACAGGGACGGCCCGCGTGCCGCATCGCTGCGACCGCCGCCGCCCGGTCGACCATCGAGAGAATCACACCGCCGAACACGTGACCCAAGTTGTTGACGTGCTGGGGCATGAGCAGCTCCGACACCATCGACTTAGAACTGGCTGGAGATCTGGGGGCGTCGGGATCCGGCTGAGTCATGGAGAGGCGATCCTAGTCTCGGAGAAACCAGCGCTTGGAGAATCGGGAAGACGGTCCCGAGTGCCCGGACAAGCTATACCAGATCCGTGTCAGACGGATCCAACTCGAGCAACTGCGTGAGTTGGGATCCCACGAGCCAGCTGCGTACGGTCGACGGTCCCTTGCAGTTTGCCCCCGTTTTGTGTTTGCTTGGGGACTTCCCGATCTCGAGGCCGGGCTTAAGAGTGGGCATGGACCCAACGCGATGAAATCACGTCAAGCAGAGAGGCTGGTTTTTTCGGGTTCGCTCATCTTTTTCGCCTTCCTTTACGGTTGGGGCGCGGGCGCCCTCGCCTGGTTTCCCGGTCCCATCGTTATGGACGCGGTGAGTCAGGGCCGCGCCTTCTTCGCGTCGCCTGGATACTTGGTGCCCCGCGTGTACGACCGCACTGGGGTGCGGATCCCAAAGCCGTCCAGGGTTCAGCCGGGCTCGACACTTATCGCAACCCTCTGGCCAGACGGCGAGGATTGGACGGCAGGACTAAATCTGATCGACACCTCTGGCAAAGTGCTTCATGAGTGGCGTGTCGCAACTGCAGAATTGTTTTCCGGGAATGTTAGGACTAGGGGCTTCAGGCTCGAAGACGGCTACATCCATGGTGCCCATCTTTTCCCTAACGGCGACGTTCTGATAAATGTCGAGGCGGTGGGTTCGGTTCGGCTCGATGCTTGCAGCTCGGTTCTGTGGGCGATGGAGTCGCGCAGCCATCACTCCATTGCGGCAGACGATGACGGGAGCTTTTGGATCCCCGTGTTCGACTACTGGGATGACGCGGCCAGCCTGGCGCAATCCGGAGAGTATCCGGGTCTGGAGCCCCCGTTGGTAGACAATCGCATTCAGCAAGTGGCGGCCGACGGCGAGGTTCTCAAGGACATCTCGGTGCTCGACGTTCTCTATTCGAACGGTCTCGACCGGCAGCTTGCCAAGGCTGGACAATCTACTGGGGACATCATGCACCTAAACGATGTCGAGCCACTCAGCGACAGCATCGCAGAATCGTATCCGCTATTTGAGCCGGGAGATATCCTCGTGTCCCTGAGGAACACTGAGCTTGTTCTCGTGCTGGATCCTGAGACGGGGATCGTGAAGTGGCACGCCTCGGGTCCGTTCATCCAGCAGCATGATCCCGACTTCATCGGGGATGGGTGGATCGGCTTGTTCGACAATAACCAAGACGGTACGGAGAGGGGCACGATGTTGGGCGGAAGTCGAGTCGTCGCTCTGCAGCCCCACACCGACTCGGTTGAGGTATTGTTTCCTACGGAAGATTCCGAGCCTTTCTATACGACCATTGCGGGGAAGTGGCAACGCCTCGTCAACGGAAACATGCTTCTCACCGAAGCCCAGGCGAGCCGCATCGTGGAGGTTGCTCCGGACGGCACCACAGTTTGGGAGTGGATCCACCAACCGGCCGACGAGTCAACCGCGGTCGAGCTCAGCGAGGGCACACGCTACTCGTTGTCAGCCGAGGATGTCGAGCGGTGGCCATGCTCACCGCAGCTCGCCGCCCAGCGTGACGGAGAATCGCCTTGAGAATCGCCTCGAGAATCGCCTCGATTCCGATCATTCTGGCTGTTGCCATGTTCCTCGCAGTACCGACGTCTGCAGAGGCCTACCTGGGCCCAGGTGGAGTCGTATCAGGCGTAGGCGCCCTCTTGGCCTTGTGCGCCGCGATCGTGGCCTCACTGTTCGGCTTCGTGTGGTTCCCGCTCAAGAGGCTTCTGCGCGGTCGTAAGGAAGGGAGAGGGGCCGAGTTGACGGGCCCGGCTCGAACCACCTCCGAGTGAGCCTGGCGCTGGCGATCTTGGTCGTCATCGGATTCGCCCTCATCTTGGACCGGACCGGGCTTCTCCGTTATTCAGCTGAGGCTGGAAGCCGCGCTCGAGAGAGCTTGCGACTGGCGTCCGACAAATCACTCGGCGACGATGTTAAGGAGGAGAGGCTCCAAGCCGAGGCAGTCAGATTGTTCGGACTCCTCGGGCGGATTCTTCTGCTCGGCTGCCTCGCCGGGATCTTGCCCTTGGGCGCGGTGTGGCTCTTCGGGCTGTTCGGAGTAGGGTCCCTCTCCCAGGTGCTCTTAGTCCTACAGAGAGTCGATTTCATTCTTGCGACGGCCGTAGTTGGAGGTGTCGGATTCTGGATCGCTCGGCGTATCCGGCATCCATGACCTTCGAGAACCGCTACGGTAGACTCGACCGGCTCCTCCATCGATGGGCCTTCAACTCTCTTTTCGCCCAGGAGGCAATGGCCGACGTCGAGGACCTCCTCTACTCCAGGCAGCTTCGTTCCGTCCAATCGACCGACCCCGTATTCGTATCTGGCCTTCCTCGCTCTGGGACTACCCTTCTCCTGAACATTCTGTCGGAGACGGGCCATTTCGCTACACACACGTACCGCGACATGCCGTTTATTCTGTGCCCACTGCTTTGGGAGCGGTTCTCCCGCCTCTTCGCCACCCACGATCAGCCGAGGGAGAGGGCGCACGGAGACGGGATGTTGGTGTCGCTTGACAGTCCAGAGTCATTCGAGGAAGTAATCTGGATGCGATTCTGGGAAGACCACTATCTGCGCGACCGCATCCAACCTTGGACCACATCCGAGGCAAACTCCGCATTCGACGAGTTCTTTGGGCAGCATATGCTCAAGATCCTTCTGGCCCGCCGGAGCGATGCCCAATCGAGCCTCCGGTATCTGTCGAAGAACAACGTCAACATCGCGCGGTTGTCGGGACTTACCGGCCCCCTTCGACGGGGAACGCTCATCGTTCCCTTTCGGGAGCCTCTTCAGCACGCAGCCTCGATGCACAAGCAGCATCTGCGATTCCTCGAGGTGCATCGAAGCGACGAATTCGCCCGCATGTATGTATCCTCAGTCGGGCACAACGAGTTCGGGCTGGCTCTGCGTCCAATGGATTTTGGCAGCTGGCTCGGGAATGCGCCCGACAGCGAGACCCTCGAGTATTGGGTTCGCTACTGGATAGCCGCTTACCACCATGTGCTGGATCACCGGTGTCCCGACGTTCGCCTCGTGTCTTACGACACACTCGTCACCGAGCCCGCCACTGGTTTGGGGAAGATCGCGGCCGCAGCTCGGATTCCTCCCGGCTTGTTGTCCAACAACACCGGCGCGATCAGACCACCTCGGCCTCATGAAATCGAGTCATCCAATGTCGATGGTTCGGTCCTCACCGATGCGCGAAGACTCCACGATCGGCTCATGGAGATGGAGGCCCAAGACTCAGTGGCGCCGAGGGTCTGAACTCTAGGGTTGAAGCGGTCGGGAGACCATGATCCCCATTTGACTGGAGAACCCCTGAATTCTCTCGGCCAGAGGCTCTACCGAGACCTCAACTGAATCGCCTACGAGGGGGGCATGAAGAAGGTGAAGTCGATCGCCCTGCCAAAGGGCAATCCCCGTATGGGCAATATCGAGCCCGTCGAGTGTGCTTACAGCGGCGATAACGTCCCCATCTTGTATGCTCTGCTCCCTGTCGGCGATCTGATCTTGAGGGATGTAGAAGCGGGGTGACTCCGTCAGCCCTCCCTCCATCTCTCGGATGGCTTCGAGTAGAGAAGGGTCTTCTCCTATTTGACGATACGACTCGGGGTTTTGGCTCATGAAATCAATCGGCCTCGAATCCTGAACCCCACCCAGCTCCTGCGTCAACGCACGGGCAATCCCCTTGGTATCGGCATCTGCGATCCACTCAGAGAAATAGTGAAGTCGGGACGAATAACCCGAGAGAATCCCTCC
The DNA here is from genome assembly GCA_965215925.1 of Longimicrobiales bacterium. Classification (GTDB taxonomy): domain Bacteria; phylum Gemmatimonadota; class Gemmatimonadetes; order Longimicrobiales; family Gaopeijiaceae; genus JAAXGI01. The sequence continues at coordinate 2,420,578 of CBDCEQ010000003.1, forward strand.
CCGATACCGCAGGCGGGTGAGTTCGTGCCGATAGCGACTGCGGAACATCTCCTCGTCCTCTAGGAACCGATCCTCCTCTGTTACGGTCAGGTGGGCCAACGCGAGAACGTGTTCTACAAGCGTAACGCAGTCAAACGTTCGGAGATTCACCACGAGCCGTTCCGGACCGCTGAGCTCAAGCGTCCCAGGGGTGTACGGGGTCCCAATAAAAGTCGACCCCAGGATGGCAACGACATCGCCGATAGGAAGTGAGCCGAGGCCGAGGTCCTGGGCCCATGCGATCGTGCCGCGGGCTATCGCCCAGTCCCTCTCCGTTTCGTGTTGCGACTCCGAGCTTTGGTCAATCGGAGGGAGGTCTAGAGTCGGGGCCCCGTAAGCGGCTGCCGGCGCGCTGGCAGTTTCTTCATCGGTTTGCGCCTGGCAGGAAAGCACGGCGAAGAGAACGGCAGGTACGCTTCCAACCATGACACGTGCGAAACGCAACTGGGTGCCCTCGTTCGATCGATGTTCAGCGGCCATGGCTTCGTCGCAAAGAAGTCGACTGCTCCTAAAGCTCGCCTCGGGGACCGCACGGGATCAAGTCAGCCGGAGGCGTGCACTTCACGGATTCTGGGGGGTAGTGGAGGGCCTCGCCTGCGTGGTCAGATCAGCTGACCCGGGGTCGCCCTTATTACGCGGAGGATGTATGCCGTATCCGGAAATGCTCGTTGCCCCTATGCGCCAGGATTTGGTCGGCCTTGGGTTTCAGGAGCTCCGCTCTCCGTCTGAGGTCGAGGAAACGCTGGACGACAGCTCCGAATCGCTTCTCGTCGTTGTCAATTCGGTGTGTGGCTGCGCCGCAGGAGCAATGCGCCCGGCCGTAGCCTTGTCCCTCCGGGACGAGGACTCGCCTCGGCCTGCTCGCCTTGCCACGGTGTTCGCCGGACAGGACATAGACGCCACCCAACGGGCCAGGGAATATTTCGCTGGATACCCCCCCTCGTCGCCGGCTGTGGCCCTTCTAAAGGACGGCGAGTTGGTATGGATGTTAGAGCGCCATCAAATCGAGGGGAATGGACCCGACGTGATTGCCGTAGCCCTGAAAAGCGCATACGCGGAGCATTGCTAACGGCTGCTCAACCCTCTCCACGAGGTCGAGGATGGATAGAGAGCGAAAGCAGGACTATCAAGATCGTTTCCGGGCAACGATCGAAGAGTGGGAAACGCGATTGGAAGAATTGGGGGCCCGGGCCAAACGGGCCGAGGAAGGTTTGAGGGCTCGCCTCCGCTCTGACGAGTCACGGCTCCGAGAGAAGCTCGAGGAAGCCCAGGCGCGACTCAGCGAGCTGCGAGGGGCTTCCGAAGAAGGATGGGAAGAGGTCAAGGCTGGCGCAGAGAAGATCTGGGTGGACGTCCGCGCCGTGTGGGCCAAGGCCGAAGGTCCGGAGCCTACCGAGGAGACAGGATCTGAGGCCGGTGGAGCCTCTCCAGATATCTAGCTCCCTTTCCTCCGTTCCTTTTTGCGCCGCGCCTTTGCCTTCCGAGCGGTCTCCCCTGGGAGCCGCACGTCAATTTCGATTCCACCCATCACTGCGAAACCCCTGATTTTCAACGTCGGCTCTCGCGGATCCTGGCTGAGCCCATACTCCGAGCGATCTTCGAACCCACCAATAATTGCAAACCCCGTGGTCTCCACGCGTAGTTCAGGCGGCACGATGATCTGAATGCCACCCATCACCGCAACCGCACTCAACTCCACCGTCCCCGGCCCGAAGATGGCTTCTCGGAAGTCAAGCTCCACTCCCCCTTGTAGAGCGAGCGCGGTGATACGCCGAGCCGCAACCCAGCGACCTTTCCGGACCCGCCCACTCCAGAACCCCACGCTAAACTGACGGTCCGGAACCTGGGCCGGGTGGATCCGACTTTCGGAGAGCTGCCCCGAGTCGCGGGCCGCTAGCCCAGCTGCAGTTCCTTCCAAACCCCCGTCGCTTAGGATGGGTGTCGCGCTCCCTGTGGTTGAGATTCGCCGTCCGGCACCTCGGGTGGGGGCGAGATCGGCTACCAGTGCGCGAAGTTCAAGCTCCAAACGCGCCCGATGTGCTCGATCGAGACGCTTTTCGAGCTCCTGGATACCGATCTCATCCTGTGCGTACGCCTCGCAAAGAGCATCCACTACCGACTGTCGCCTTGCGGGCGTGGCTCTCTTGTCAGCGTCGTGGCGGGTCAGATCCATGCTTCGCTTCATCATTGCAACTAAGCCACAAAATGTCTCACTTGCAGGCTCGACAAGGTGCAGGCGACGTCTGAGCAGCGCCAGCCCGGAATCCGCGGAAATTGGTTTCACCCCAGCTCGGATTTCTGACGGATCGGGCTGTCGACAGTGACTCCGAAGGCCTAATCAAAGCCTCTAGCCGAGTTTCCGGATCACGGATCCGGGCCGCCGATCGGGCCGAACGAAACCCGAAACATTTGACGCCCAGTGAATGGACCCCGGTCGAGTAGGTCCGGTACGAAATATGCATGCTCTCTTTGTTGGACTGGCCGTTACGACTCCACACCGGAGGACCGTGCTCATGCGCGCCCGCGACGCTCTCTCTGAACTGACCCTACCGCTTCTGGGAGCCGCTGTCCTGACCGCCGGGGCCGTCCTCTACCAAATCGCTCGCAGACCCACGCCCGAGATGTCGCCGGGCGCTAGCTCAGGAGAGTCCCGACCTGGCTCGGTCCCACCGCCACTTCGGAAAGAGTCATCCGGAGACGTAGCACTTCACCAGAACGAATCACTTGTGAAACGCTTGAGAGAGCACGGGCTCTAGTTAGGGCGGGCCCTTTCGTCCGTATTTCCGTCCCGTATTCTCATGCTGGGGCGGACCGTAGCGCTTGAGCGACCCGCTTCGTCCACCAAGCGTATCGACGTGCCAATACGGGGTGAACCCGATTCGCCATCGGCGCAAGCGTCCGCTCCGCAAGTTCGACGGCTCTTATGCGTGCGGAGCGCGACTCCCAAAGATGTGCGTGACGCAGATGGTCCAGGGCCTCCGCGAGAATAACGCGCTGGAGCGGTTCGGGGGCAGTTAGCGCTCTTTCAGCGAAGTCTTCTCCAGAACGGTCCCCATTTTCGTCGCTGCCGGTCCCACCCGCCCAGTCTGGACTCGGGAGCGTTCTCCACCACTCCAGAGTCTTCCCTGGCTCGGCGCAGCCTCGTAGGGCGACGCGAGCCTCTTCGGGAGTCGCCCGTAGATTCGTGTCACGACTCTCCGTCAGCGCTCCTACCGCTAGGATCTGCGGATCAGCCTCATGGAGGTCGTCAAGAAGAATCAGGACGCTGCGACCCGGATGAAGAAACGCTGGATGTCGGTCGGTCGGGAGGGCCGCAGGACCCCTTTCTCTCGGGCCCATCGCGACCGAGTGGGCTCGAAGCAAGACCCTGAGGGGTTCCGGGGCAACTCCCAGCTTCCTCGCGGCGCGCGCGATTCTCTCACTCATCCGAAGCGCCCGCGTGCTATCCAGGTGGCCTCCCCTCGGGAAGAAGGTGCCGCCGGAAGTGCTCCGAGGTGAGGGCAACGGCTTTGTCCAGCTCCGGCGTGGACCGTTCGAATGGGTGCGCCGTCTCGAACCCGTGCCCCGCCCCGTCAACCAACTCCAACCTCGCACCTGGGTTCGCCACCACCAGCTGTTCGGCATCGGATACAGGTACTGAAGTGTCGGTCCTCCCGTGCACGATCAGCCAAGGAAGATCTCGCAATGACGAAGCGGCCGGCTCTATTTCCAGGCGTTCTCGATGTGTTTCGAAGTCCTCCAACAGGGTTACGTCGAGCGGCATCTCCTGACCCGTGCGGGTGTTCGTGACATGGATTCGCCCGTCCGAGCGCCACTGGTCTTTCAGTTCTTCGGACCACCGGTCGAAGTTGGCGACGCCTGCCCACGTGACGAGCGCGTCGAGGCGCATGTCGTCCCGCGCGGCTACGATCGCTTCGCCGGCCCCTCGAGAATGGCCGAAGAGCCCGAGTCGAGTCGGAGGTACCGGCGGGATCCCTCCGCCACGCACTTCACGGAGTACGGACAGGATCTCGCCAACGTCTCGAGTCAATGTGTTGCGAGCGAAGTTCTCCAGCTCTGTGAATTCGGTCGGATCCTCTCCGATCCCGTTCAGAGAGAAATTGAATGAGACAACCGCGTGGCCGTCCCTTGCGAGACAGTCGCACAGATGTGGAAAGAACCCCCAGTCCTTGAAGCCCTTGAACCCGTGGACAACTACGATCGCGCTACGTGGCGGTGCCCCCTCAGGGAGACGCAAATCGCCGTGAATCACCATGTCATCGAGTGAGGGCAGGGTGAAGTGACGCTCGATCACTGGCGCTTCTGCTCCCATTCGATGTCCTTGACCCCGGCCCTCAGGTTCTCGATTCGGGCGAGCATGAAAAGAAGGTCGGAGAGTCGATTGAGGAAGATGATGGCAAACGAGGCACCGGGATCTTCGGCGCCCACACGTACTGCGGATCTCTCCGCCCGCCGGCACACCGTCCGACAAAGATGCAGGGCGCATGCGGCTGCGCTCCCGCCGGGGAGAATGAAGGCTCTCAGAGGCGAGAGCTCCTTCTCCGCCTCATCGATCCACGCCTCCATTTCAGCAGGCCTCGATCTCGGGAGTTGGGGCAACCCGGGCCCCTTCCGATCATCGTGTTGCTCGGGGGACGCCATGTGCGACCCGATCGCGAAGAGATCATGTTGAATCAGGGACAAGTGCGCCCGTGAACGCTCAGAGCAGACCTGGCTCATCGCAAGCCCAAGAAAAGAATTCAGCTCGTCGATCGCACCGCACGCTTCGATGCGTGGATGGTCTTTGGGGACCCGTGGCCCGCTAAAGAGGGCTGTCTCGCCCGAGTCCCCCGTGCCGGTGTAGATCTTCAAAGTTCGCGCCCCAAGAAGACGAAGCGGGTTCAGCGCAGGCGGGTCATTCGCCTGAGTGCGCCAGCCTTTTCAATCAGGGAAGAGCCCTCCTCGAGAAGGGACGTCCTCTCCTTCTCGGAAGAGGCAGCCTCTGGAATCAAGAGGTCTCGAATGTCGAGAAGAACCTCCAGTTGAAGCTGATCCCTCTGAAAATCCAAGTCCAGCCGGGCCATCTCCTCCGCGTCCTCTTTTTCCGTCGCCTGCTCGAAGGCTTCCCGGTAGGTGGATTCTAGGCTCGCGAGAACCTTTCTACGATCTCGCACGATGTTCTCCTTCTCCCTCCGGGGTAGCCCACTCGCTGAACGGAGCCGCGCCGGGACCTCGAGTGAAGAACTCTCGTACGCTGCGCTGAAGCTCCTCGAAATGATCGTTGAAGTAGTGGTCCGCCTTCGAAATCGTTTGAACCGTGATGGGGCCTGACATCCGGGCGACGAGGCGTCGCAGCGCCTCTTCCCCACCGTATTCGTCTTCCTCACCCTGCACCAGTAGGAGGGGCTTACTGATCCACTCGAGAAACCCGAAGTCGTACATGGATAACGGAAGTCCAAGCCCGAGCAAGGCCTTCGCTCTCGAGTCGCTCACGCCCACGGTCAGGCTTACCTTCGCACCGAAGGAGAAGCCCCCGAGCAGAATCGGGACGTTTGGGCTGCGCTCATCCAGCCAATCGAGTGCCGCGCGTACGTCTTCCTCTTCACCTGGTCCACCTCCGTAGGATCCGGTGCTGGTCCCCACTCCTCGAAAGTTAAACCGCAGCGCATCGAAACCTATCGCCGCGAGCGCCTGAGCCGCTCGAAAAACGGCTTTGGTGTGCATCGTGCCACCATGTTCCGGATGGGGGTGACAAACCAATGCACTGCCTCTGACGACGCCCTCGGCCCCGCGAAGTTCCGCTTCGAGGTGACCGTGGTGGGCGGGGATCTCCAGGTGTTGTCTCCGAGTTGCGGTCGTGGCGCAATGCAGTCCGTTGCGCCTCTTCACCCATGCCTCTGGTTCCATTCGCTGTTCTCGCCGTTTGCCTCACACGGCAAGTCGGCCTCAGATTGGCGCAGATTCGGTTTAAGAACCCGAGCTTCGTATGCCCCGAGCCTACCGCCTTCTCCGATACGATCCCTCAACCATCCTATTCCTGTGCGTGATACTTTTCTCGCTGGCCTCCCACGCGGAAGCGCAGGTCGTGGAGACCCCAGAAGGCTCTGTCGAGTTCATCGGGCTAGAGCAGTGGACGGTCGAGTCCCTGCTCGATTCCCTATTCCTCCGTTCCCAACGCATTGCGCCTTCGCAATACCCCAGCGTCTTGCGCGAACTGGGGTTTCCGCGGGCAGTCGTCGATCGAATCCGACCTTCTGGACCCCCTGGCGGCCCTTCTCGATCTCCGGCGTGGATCTCCCTTGTCACGCTGGTGGAGCCCCACCGGTCAGACGTGGTGAGCCTGCGGGGAGGATTCCGATCAGACGATCCCTTGCCAGCCTCTTGGCTAGAAGCCGACAGTTTGTTTCGTCAACACAATCCCGACTTTCTCGCCGCCGTAGGACTTCGGTTACTCCGTAACGGGGATGGGCAGCCCCCTCCCGCTCTGACCGAGAATCTAGGACCGAGTCGACAGTCCATCGTAGAGCGAGCCTGGACCGCGCTGGAAGACCTCCGTTCGGCAGGCAACCTCTCAGAGGCTCTTACCATCCTCCAGCGGGACCGTGCAGCGGGCCACCGAGCGCTCGCAGCGGCCGTGTTGGCCGGGTTCCCAGAGGAACCGGAGGCGTGGCGGGGACTCGTCCTTGCCCTTCGTGATCCAAGCGCAAGGGTGACGGCCTTCGCCAATCAGGCCCTAGGGCCCATGGCAGTCGCGCGACCCAGGACCATCGATTGGGCTCCCGAGGTAGAATCGCTCCGTCCGCTGATCGCGGGAGCCAACCTATCTGCGTTCTCGACCGTCCTACAGACCCTGGTATCGACCCGGATCTCGCCCACATTGGGCCGGGAGCTCCTCTTGAACAACGAACATCTCATTTTGGGTCATCTTGCTTCGGAGAACTCTCCGCACCGGGATGTGACCCACAGGTTTCTCGTCCAGATTAGTGGAGACGATCTCGGGCTGGACGCCGAAGCCTGGCGCAGCTGGATCAGCCGGCTCTAGGCCTACCGGTCGGTCATCCACGGTGGATTCAGGGCAGCGATACTCTCGTAGACGGGGCACCGCGGATCGTGAGCTCCCGGCAGGTATCCTGTACTGACGAGAAACTCGCGAACGATCTCTCCCCCGGTGAAGAGGAATGTCTGCCTGAACAGCTTAGTCCATGCATCGAGGGAACGGGGTTGATGGGCCTCGAGCCAACCGTGAAAGGAGCCGAAGTCACCACGAAGTCTCTGGATGCGGCGGGCGTTTTCGATAGCGGCATTCACTTTCAGGCGGTTCCGAATGATCCTGGCGTCGGCTAGAAGCCGTGCGCGTCCGTCTTCGCCGATGCTCGCCACCCGGTCGATCGCGAACCCCTCATAGGCGTCTCGAAAGCCCTCTCGTTTCTTTAGTACCGTGAGCCAAGAGAGTCCTGCTTGGTTGATCTCAAGGACGAGCCTTTCAAAGAGCTGATCATCGTCCACTACCGGGAACCCATACTCCTCATTGTGATAGGGGCCATGGAAGGGGTGATCGGCCATGGCGCAATATCCCTGTACGCCTTCAGCCGGCGAGCCAGAATCGGGAACAACGTCGCTCGAGGCCATCGCTATGAGCCTCGGCGGAGGGTGACCCCAGCGTAAACGAGGGCGCCGAGCAGGAGCACCATCATGGCCGCGCCGAACCACTCCAGATAGGGGATATATTGTCCGAAATAGGCGCCTAGGGCGGCGGTGATTCCAGTGTAAAAGGGAAGAGCGGTCAGCAAGACGACCGCGAAGCTCCTTCTGCGCATCGCGGATACGCCTAAGACAACGCTCACCATGTCGATCGGGAAGACCGGCACCGCGTAAACGATCCAAATGAGCCACGGGCGCCCGAAGAGCCATCCCTCGATACGCTGCCTTCGGGTTGCATCGACGTGCCTGTCGACGAACGGCTTCCCCAACGTCTTGGCTAGCCAGAATACAAGCAGGCCGCCAATCACATTCCCGACATAGTGGAGCGGCCAACTCTGCCAAAAGCCCCACGCAGCGCTAGCCAAAAAGGCGATCACCCCCCCCGGGATCGGGGCGAGGACTACTTCTGTGACAACCAAGAGGACGAAGGCAATCCTCGAAAGGGGCCCTGAAGACTGCACGATCCCTTCTGGATCGATGAGAACCGCAAGCCCAATACCCCCGAGGACGATTCCCACGAGCGCGACCGTCGCCACACGCTGATGTAATGCGCGCGGCGGGGTGGGGAGGCCTTCTTCCGTGCGCCTCTGCCGAGTTGGGCGACTGCGATCGGAGGTGTCAGCTGGCACTTGAGACTGCAGGGATTGACTGGAGATACAGCCGCAGAGCTCGGAGTTCGATGTCCGTCATGCTCTGGGCATACGGGGTGACCAAGGTCATGGGCAGCCGCAAGGCAGAGTTGATAAGATTCGCTGAAAGTGGCAGCTGACCGGTCGCCATTGGGAGTTTTCCTATCGGTCCAAGCTTCGGTGCGGGAACCGCGTTGTCCACGGGCGCGTGCGACAGAACGAAGGCAACGATGTCTGAGAGCTCTTGATCAGACATGAGCTGAAAATCTTCCGAGGGCATGGCGGCCGGTCTTCCGTCGGGTAGCCTGCCGTGCCGTACGATCCGATCCCATTCCGCGGGTCCATTTGCGGCAATTCGGCTCCCCTCTCCACCCGTGAGGTTCGGCCCCAGAATCGTCCCGATTGGAAAAGCATCAATCATGACGCCGCCGCCAAGGTCGGTCCCGTGACACTCTGTACAGGCGTAGCGCGCCCCTACGAGATGCCGACCACGCTCTACCGCACGCTCCAGCGCGAGTGCTTGCACTTGCCCCTCGCTGAGCGCCGACTCGTCGGACTCTTCCTCGCTTAGCGGAAAGGGAATCGGGAAGTCGACCGAGTGGGCCGCGAACGTCCGGGACAGGACACGATTGCTCGTTACCGTGGCCCATGCGTAGCCTCCCACCCCTGCGACGAGAAGGATCGCAAGCAGTCCGGTGAGGAGTTTCGAGACTGCCTTGATCCGTCGATTCAACCGGAGCTGCCGCCTGATCCAGTCACAGTCCCACCGTCGTGCTCAGACCCGCAGACAGGAAATACGTGCGGTTCTTGTAGTCCAGCCCTTCCAAGAGGGTCGTAAGCCCCACGTCCATTCCCCCACCGACAAATAGGAGTGTCAAATCAGTAACAGGAACGGTGACCGAGGCGCTACCTACGATCCCAATTCTAGCGATTTGAAGTTACTGGCCCGCGAGCAATCGATCCCGGCGTCATCACAATTGACGTTCAAGCCGACCTGCGGTCCACCGCTCAAGCTAAGTCCCAGGCGCTCACCCAAAGGGATGCTTGTGCTCAACAAAACGGGGAGCGCGATGTAATCGTAGGATTGAACCTCACCACCCTCCAGCTCGCCGCCCTTCTGGACGAAAGCAAAATAGGGGTCGATCGAGAGCCTTTCACTGATGGGGAAAGAGGTGCCGCCCCCGAAGAAAAAGCCGGTGGATGTTCCGACCGTGAGGTCAGGCGTTGCGATGTCGCTGATCGTCGGGCCAGCCACCAGGGTCAGTGTAAACTGAGCCTCTGCCGGGGAGGCCGAAACCGCCATGGCAACAGTGATCGCCCATGCACCGTAGCTGATCCTCGTCATCGTCGCTCTCCGCCGCGTTGAAGGTCCGGCCGTCAAAAAGGGCTCCTTACTTTTTCACGAGGCGCCGGCGCGAAAACTATTCTGGAGGCGTACCCGTTCGCTCGAACAGATCTTTGACAGCAGGTTTGGTCACTTTGCCCATGGCGTTTCTGGGCAAGTCTTCCAATAGAAGGAGTGACTTCGGAATCTTGTACCCAGACATGCGGTCGGTGGCCCATTCCTTCAGAGCCGGCAGGCCAATGTCGGCTCCTTCTTGGGTCACGATGGCGACAGCGACCGCCTCCCCCCACGTATCGTCAGGAACGCCGACCACGGCACACTCGCGAATCGCCGGATGTGTTCGCAAGGTATCTTCAATCTCCAGGGCAGAGAGCTTGTATCCGCCCGACTTTATGATATCGACCGAGAGCCTACCCATGATGCGATAGTACCGATTCTCCAGAACTGCCATATCGCCCGTCCGGAACCAACCGTCTACAAAGGATTCCTGGGTCACGTCCGGCTTTCGCCAGTACTCGGAGAACACAGAGGGCCCACGAACATGAATCTCTCCGGGTTCGTCCTCCCCTTCGATCACCTCACCTTCTGCGCCGATCAAACGGACGTCAACTCCAGGAAGCGCGGTGCCCACGGCACCTGGCCTGCGCTCCCCTTGCAGCGGGTTGGAGATCGCCATGCCAATTTCCGTCATACCGTAGCGCTCGAGAAGTTTTTGTCCGGTCAAGGCCGTCCACTGTTCGTGCACAGTGGCCGGCAAGGCAGCAGAACCCGACACCATCAACCGCATGTGGGCAAATCCATCGGTGTACCGGGACCGGTCACCCTCGGCCGCGGCTTCTAGACTTCGAATCAGCTTAACGTAGATGGTCGGAACGGCCATGAACACCGAATAGGCCTTGCTCGCCACGCGCTCCAGAATCGTCGGCGCATCGAAGGAATCGAGACAGTCTGCTCTAGCCCCTGACCACAAGGCACAACCCAGCACATTTACAATGCCGTGAACATGATGCAGCGGGAGAAACAGCGGAATCGAATCGTCAGAGCGCCATCCCCACGCCTCTGTCAGAGTCGTGATCTGCGCCTGGATATTGGCGTGACTGCTTACGACGCCCTTGGGCTTGCTGGTTGTCCCGCTGGTGTAGAGAATCATCGCCCTCCGCTGCGTGTCCAGCTGAGGCAACCCGCCTGACTGCCCCGAGGAAATCTGCTCGACCGTGAGCAATCGCTTAGAAAGCCGATCGCACAGTGGCCGGAGCTTATCCAGCGAGTCCTTCGGCACGATGATCTGTTCTACCTGGGCATCTGTGATCACATGTTCGAGCTCCGGATCTGCCGCCGACAAGCTCAGCGGCACGGCAACTCCACCGGCCCTCCATATGCCCCACTGGACCGCCGCGTACTCAAAGCTTGCGGGAATTAGGAAAGCGACTCTTTGCTCACCCAGGTCGGTCGAAGTACCGAGGAGCCCGGCGGCCATTCCCGCCGATGCGGAGAGCAGCGCATCGTACGAGTGATCGTGACCCCCGGACGTCACCGCTATTCGCGTCCCGAAACTCTGCGCCCGTCGAACCAATTCGAGTTCTTGCATACTCCGGATTCTCCTCGATCCAGCTTTGTTGTGTCAGCGGAGGACTATCAGCCCGCGAGCGCCCTGATGACCACGAAGATCACCGACGGCCCCAACAGGCACCCTAATCCGGTATAGAATGTGGCTGTCATGGCACCATAGGGAACCAGACGTTCATCAGTGGCGGCCAGTCCACCGGCCACTCCACTTGTGGTGCCCATGAGACCGCCATAAATCATGGCCGAACGCGGATTGTTCAACCCGATCAGTGGTGCAACAAAAGGTGTTCCGGCCATCACCAGCATGGATTTTATTAGACCGGCGGCAATACTGAGCGCGATGATATCCGAACTGGCCCCAATGGCTGCCCCGGTAACGGGCCCCACGATGTACGTAGCCGCACCGGCACCTATTGTGGTCATGCTCACGGGATCGGTATAGCCGAAGCCATAGGCCACCACTGCGCCGATCGCAAATGACACGAAGACGCCAGCAAAAAGGGAGATGACACCGCCCGCACCAGCACGAGCCAACTCTCGAGTATTCACGCCGAAAGCAGTGGCGATGATTGCGAAATCCCGGAGCATTGAGCCACCCATCAATCCGATACCAGCGAATACCCCTAGATCGGCGATACCGCGGCCCCCTCCGGTAATGACCCCACCCAGATAAGCTGCAAGCAAGCCCAACATGATGGCGATGGCGGACCCGTGTAGGTGCCCCTTAGTCAGATGCGAGGACAGCTGATACGACACCCAGACCGTGATCCCAACCACGACGAACGCGGTAATCAAGCCATTTCGGCTCATCACCTGCCCTGTAAGATCGATGATCTCACTCATCTTCCCTGCCCGGAGTCTGGGTCCTTCGGAAGCGGCGGCGGCGGTTCACCACCGATGTGACTAAGCAACGGAACCAGGGCACAGCTAACTACGACCGCCAGCACCCCAGCCAGAACTGCAGCTGGCCCCCCCCTAACCGCTGCCACCACGTTCTGGCTCGCCGCCATTGCGACAACTACCGGTATGTAGATGGCACTCCAGAAGGTGATGCCGGTCTGAGAGTTGGGCCGGAGGCGACCACTGGCCTGCGCCTTCGCAGAAATCAGAATCAGCAGCAACATGGAAATGCCGACGCCCCCAACGTTCGCGTCGATGCCAATCAGCGCACCGATCAGTTCACCTATGATCACTCCGGACAGCATGCACCCGGCAAGCAGGGCTACGCCGTATATCACCACGGTGAGGACTCCGCGCGATCGAAAAGAAGTGGGGTCACAGGGCGAGGGAGGAAGGAGAGAAAACCTCGGAGTTGGTCTGAGGGCCCGGGGAGAGTAGAGTCAGGGCCCACCGACGGCAAGCACAGGGGGGCATCTTCCGCGGATGATCGTTTCTGATCGCGCAAAGACCCTGTTTCTGACTGTTACGGCGATAGTCGCGTTCGCCGCCAACTCGGTCTTGGCTCGGGTCGCTCTTCTGAGCGGCGCCATCGATGCGGCAAGCTTCTCAACTATCCGTTTAGCGGCGGGCGCGACGAGTCTGCTGCTAATTTCCCACTTCGCCTCAGCAGCCAAGCCCGCCAAGGGAGGAGCCTTCGCCCTGGGGGGCACGTGGAAATCAGCGCTTGTTCTGTTTCTGTATGCGGCGCCGTTCTCGTTCGCCTATGTGAGGTTGAGCACCGCAACTGGAGCGCTCATCCTCTTCGGCCTCGTCCAGATGACGATGATTGGTGGAGGGCTCCTCGCTGGGGAGAGACCCACTCGAATTCAATGGCTAGGATTGACCCTCGCGATTGTTGGACTGCTCTATCTCATGCTTCCGGGAGTCGAGGCACCGCCGATCTTGGGCGCCGGTCTCATGGCGCTCGCCGGGCTCGCTTGGGGCGTCTACTCGCTCTGGGGGCGCAGCATGGAGAGTCCGCTCGCTCGGAACACAGGTAACTTCGTGCGATCCGTTCCGCTCGTGCTCCTCTTGAACCTTCTCATGCTTCCAGGTCTACATGTTCAAGTTGAGGGAGTGGTCCTGGCCGTCGCGTCGGGCGCGGTCGCATCAGGGATGGGCTACGTTGTCTGGTACGCGGCGCTAAGAGGTCTCTCGGCTACAAACGCCGCCGTGGTTCAGCTTTCCGTGCCGATCCTAGCCGCAATGGGAGGGGTGGCCTTCCTATCGGAGGCCATCACGCCTCGGTTGGCTCTTGCTGCGGTGATGATCCTCGGCGGAATCGGCTTTTCGATTCTGGGTCGGGCCAAATCGACCACGGGAGGCATTGAGTAAGTGCCACTCGTAGGCACGACGGTCCTCCCTGCAAGGGGAGAATCCCGGTGGATGTTGGTCAGACGCCGGATCGCTCGCTAGCGGAGTTGTGTTAGCGGCCCTCGCCCGCGGGCACGTCCGGATCCGACGACAGGAATCGAATGAGCTCGGCGTTCACAACCTCGGGAGCCGACTCGTGAGGGTTGTGGCCATGGTTGGGGATGAGCACGAGTTCAGCGTTCTGGAGCGATTCCACGACACCTCGCGCCTGCTCCGGGAAATTCGGCCCGTCCTCCGACCCACCTAGGACCATGGCCTTGATTGCAATGTGGGGCCAATCGTTCACGACACTGTCAACCGAGCGCAGATTCCCACCTAGGGACTGGACATATGCGAGCCTAGGCCACTCGCCGCTCAGACGTTGGCCGTACCGGATGCGGACATGTTCCAGGTACTCCGCCCTCCACTCGGGGTGCCGGTCCACTTCCGTCGCCAGGGCCCGCTCAAAGACCTCTTGCATGTCGGGCGTTACAGCCACCTGTCCGCTAGCCGGCTGCCATCCACGCCCGCCCCTTCTATCCGTCAACCCGACGGGATTCACCATGACTACATGGGTCGTCTTTTCCGGGTAAAGGAAGGCGAAACGACTCGCCATTTGCCCACCGATCGAGTGGCCGACGACTGCGGCCTCCGAGACGCCGAGATGCTCCAGAAGCGCGGCGCTGTTTGATGCGTGGAGGCTGATACTGTAAGGCAGAATCGGCTTGGACGAGCGTCCCCACCCGAGGCGATCCTTTACGACGACACGGAAGCCGGCACGACTGAGCGGCTCGATCTGGTTTTTCCAATACCACCCGTAGTAGCTACCGCCGTGCAGGAGGAGTACGGTTTGACCGTTAGGAGAGCCGGTCGGGGCCACGTCCATATATGCGATCCGGACGTCTTGACCATAGAGGTTGCGATTCAGGAATTCGACAGGGTACGGGTACGGAACCTCTTCCATATTGATCGAGATCGGGCCCCAATGGGCCGGAGGTTCTGTCGGGGGCTCAACAGACTGCCCTCGAAGACTGGAGCCCGAAACGCAGAGAACCAGCATAGAGAGCAGCAGAGCCTCGAGAAAATGGCGAGTCGACACGCCTTCAACCGTCATCATTTCTCCTGTGTCTCGGTTCCATCAGAAAATAGCTCGTCAGAATATCAGCGTTTTGCTGGGGCGCGCAAACCGCGGCACGCGAAGTTCCAACCCGGGTTACCCGCCACCCCTTCCGCTGCTCGCGGCCACGAACCTATTCTCCCTCATCGGCCCAATGGAGCGGAAAATCTCAGTAAGGAAGTGGCCACATGCCTGAGGGTAAGCCCTGCTTTCTCAACCACATGCTCACGTGGCGTTTCCTCTGGTCTGCTACGATAGCCGCGTGCTTGGCTGGAGCTCAGATCTGGGTCCCGCAGTCCTTGGCGGGCTTGCAAGCACGCACCCTAGAGATCGCTTCGTTCCATTCAGACATCGCCGTGCGCACGGGCGGATCGATCGATGTCTCTGAGACCATTGCGGTCCGATTCACCGGCTCGTGGAACGGAATCTTCCGACAGATTCCTGTCGAGTACCACACCGATTACGGAGCGAACTACACGTTGAGGATTCGGGTCCTCAGCGTGCAAGATCAGGCGGGCAACAACCTCGAATATGAGAGCGAGCGCTCAGGCGCGAATCGTGTCTTCAAGATTTGGGTGCCGGATGCAACGAACGCCAATCGGACCATCGTGTTTCGATACTCAGTGGCCAACGCACTTCGGTTCTTCGAGGAACACGAAGAGCTGTATTGGAACGTCACGGGCACTGAGTCCGAGTACCCGATTCAAGCCGCATCCGCACGGGTGGATCTAGCTCCGGGCGTGAGCGGGGTACGATCGATCGCCTGCGCCGCGTGGTCCGACGCCGTCCGCCCGAACCGCGCCAGCCACGCCTTGGGCAGCTCGGATTCGCGAACGATTGTGCCCGTCGCCACCCCGTCGTCGATCACCGCGCTCACGGCATTCGACAGCCTCAGGGTGAGCGTCCGTTCGCCCGTCATGTGCAGCGCAGGAAGCACCGGCACCTCCACCGTGCGCTCCCTCCCGCCGGCCTCGATCGTCAACGTGCCCGAGACCGGTGTGTAGTCCTCTCCCGCCCGCGCCGAGCCGTCCTCCGTGGCGTAGTCCACCCGCACCGCAACGTCCCGCGTGCGGTCAAGGCTCACCGTGAACGCCAGCACCGAGCTCTTGCCCTGCACCCGGGCATCGGCCACCGACAGCCCTGCGTCCCCCTCCGTCACCGGAACAACCAGTGTCGGCGTGACGAGTTCATAGGGCCGCCTTACGCCGTCGACCTCCAGTTCCGCGGAATCGAGCGTCGCGCTCAGCACCCGGTCCTGCCGACGCTCGCCGTCGAAGGCCACCGTGACCGTCACTGTCGCCTCGGCCGCGCCCGCCGCGAACTCCAGACGCTGGCGGCCGAGCCCGTCGATGCGCCCCTCTTCCGTTGCCGTCACGCCAGGGAACGCGTCGTCCGTCACGCCGATGTAGGCGTGGGCCGGAAACGCGAGCCCCCCGCTCCGGCGCACCCCGACCACCAGCGGCTCCCCTTCCGTCGCGACCGCAGCCGTGCTGAACAGCTCCGCCTCGAGCCGAACCGGCGTGGCCGTCGTCATGGCCGCCGCCCCGGGCCCCGCACTGTTCAGCGCCCGCACCTCGAAGGCGTACTGCTGGCCATTGGTCAGTCCGGTGAGCGTCCACTCGAGGTCCAGCCCGGCGGATTGCCACGGCGTGTCCCCAGGTACCGCGGTGCCCGCCGCAAAGCGGTACTCGTAGCCGGTGACGGGCGCGCCGCCATCGTCCGCGGGCTCGGTCCACTCCAGGACGACCTCGCCGTCGCCCGCAGTGGCCGTGAGCGACTCGGGCACACTCGGCATGCCGAGCGGCGTGGCCCCCGCCTTCGCCGCCGCCCCGGCGCCCGCACCGTTCAGTGCCCGCACCTCGAAGGCGTACTGTTGGCCGTTGATCAGACCCGTGACCGTCCGCCTGAGGCTCAGCCCGGCGGACTGCCACGGCGTGTCCTCGGGTACCGTAGTGCCCGCCGCATGGCGGTACTCGTAGCCGGTGATAGGTGCGCCGCCATCGTCCGCGGGCGCACCCCAGGCGAGCGCCACCTCTTCGTCGCCCGGCGTGGCCAGGGCTCCCCGCGCTTCGCCTTCGCCCACGCGGTTCCGCGCCCGCACCTCGAAGGCGTACTGCTGGCCATTGGTCAGTCCGGTGACCGTCCACTCGAGGTCCAGCCCGGCGGAGTGCCACGGCGTGTCCCCAGGTACCGTAGTGCCCGCCGCAAAGCGGTACTCGTAGCCGGTGACGGGCGTGCCGTCATCGTCCGCGGGCGCACTCCAGACGAGCGCCACCTCTTCGTCGCCCGCCGTCGCCGTCAGCGACGCAGGCGCGCCCGGCACCGAGGGGCCAACAGCACCACCTCCGCCACCTCCACCACCGCCGCCTCCACCGCCGACATCCTTCACCGTCACCGCGACACTCGCCGCCGTCACCGTCACCGTCTGCGCCGTGTTCCAGTTCGCGGTCGTGAAGGTGAGCGAGGCGGGCGAGAAGGTCACTTTCGTGTTGCTGCTCGACGGCGTCACCGTCACGGACTCCGTAGGCTGGGTGTTCAGTTTTACCGTGTAGGTCCTGCTTATGCCCTTGGTCACCGTCAGCGCCGTGGGCGACACCGTCACGCCGCGGCTGCCGCCGGCCGCCGAGGGGGTGGCCTGTACCTGGGCGGCCGGGCCTTCACCCGGGGTCGAGCCGTTCACCGCCCGCACCTCGAACGCGTACTCTCGGCCGTTCGTCAGATCGGAGATCGTCCACTCGAGGGTCAGCCCGGCGGATTGCCACGGCGTGGCCTCGGGCACCCCATCGCCCGCCGCAAAGCGGTACTCGTAGCTGGTGACGGGCGAGCCGCCGTCGTCCGCCGGCGCGCTCCACTCCAAGACGACCTTGCCGTCGCCCGCAGTGGCCGTGAGCGACTCGGGCAAACTCGGCACGCCGAGCGGGGTAGCCGCCCTGCCTGCCTCCGCCCCGGGGCCGGCGGCGTTCAGCGCACGCACCTCGAAGACGTACTGCTGGCCATTGGTCAGTCCGGTGACCGTCCACTCGAGGTTCAGCCCGGTGGATTGCCACGGCGTGTCCTCGGGTACCGTAGTGCCCGCCGCAAAGCGGTACTCGTAGCCGGTCACGGGTGAGCCGCCGTCGTCCGCGGGCGCGCTCCAGACGAGCGCCATCTCTTCGTCGCCCGCCGTCGCCGTCAGGGACGCGGGCGCGCCCGGCACCGAGGAGCCACCGCCACCGCCGTCGCCGTCATTGTCCTCAATGACCACCGACAAGGCCTCCCCGCCATTCTGCAGGAGATACCCGTCTCCGCGGCTCGGCAAGACCAAGAACTGCTCATGACGGCCATCCACGGGGTCTTCCCGGAGCGCGTCGTCGACGATCCGGACGGAAATGGTGTTCCGGGTCTCTCCCGGGGCGAAGGTCACGCTTCCCTGCCCGCCGATGTAGTCGTCCGGCGATACCGCGGTGTCATCAGCGGTGTACCAGGGAACCGAGAGCGCCGACGTGGAAGGCCGGTCGAGCAAGACGGTCACCACCGCCGTGCCGGCATCCTCGGCCACACGCACCTCCACCTCCTCCATCGAGACGCTTGGCGTGAGGGTCGCCGAGGGCGTGTCCTGTACCTGGGCGGCCGTGCCTTCACTCGGGGTCGAGCTGTTCACCGCCCGCACCTCGAACGTGTGCGGCCCGTCCGCCAGCCCGGTGACCGGGTGCGTGAAGGTGAGCCCGACGGACTCCCAGGCCGTGGCCGGCGGCACGGCGTCGCCCGCGGCGTGGCGGACCTCGTAGCGGACGATCGCGGAGGAGCCGGGGCTTAACGGCGCCTCCCAGCGCAGCGCGACCGCGCCATTGCCGGGGACGGCGGTCAAGTTCCGCGGCCGTCCCGGCGCAATGGTGTCCTCGGCAATGTCGATGGTCATCGTGTAGACCGACGCACTCTCGGCTGCGCCGTCGCTCACCGCGAAGTAGAAGAACGCGACGCCCGTGCCGGTCTGGTCCGTCTGCGGGGTGTACGTGAGGCTCCCGGCGTCGAGCTGGGCACGGATCACCGTGGCGTCCACACGCACTCTCGCGTTGTCAAGCTTCAGGGCGCCCGATTCGGGGCGAACCTTGATCGTCACGCTCGCGAGCGGGTCGCCGTCGCTGTCGGAGAAGTTGAAGTCGGCCGCGGTGAACGTGTAGTCCTGGTTCTCAAGCGCGGTCACCCGGCCGTCCGACGCCGTGGGGACGCTGTTGGCGACATCGATCGTCATCGCATGGGCGGACTCACTCTCGGCCGTGCCGTCGCTCACCTTGAACGTGAAGCTCCCGAAATCGTCGCCCGCCCCGCCCCCCGCGGGCGGGGTGTACTCGAGCCTCCCGGCGTCGATGTCCGCCCTGGTCACCGACTGGCTGGCCGTCACCGCAGTGCCGTTGAGCGTCAACCTGCCCCTGTCCGTGGCGGGAAGCGTCACGACCCTCACGCTCTGAAGGCTCTGGCCGTACTCCGCATCCACGTCGGAAAACCGGAAGTCCGACGCCGCGAAGGTGTAGGCAATGTTCCTTCCCGTTGCGACGTCGCTGTCTGCCGCCGTCGGGGCAAGGTTGGGGCGGGTCAGCCGGATCGAGACGGGGGTGCCTAGCAGACCGTGGAAGAAAGGGGGTTGCAGGCCGCCGGGTGGGTGAGGGGGATCAGCACGGAGGCGGGGCTGACCTTGTGGCTACGGCGGGTGTTGCGGCCTGAAGAGGCGACAATGGGGCCAAGAAGGCCAAACGGACGGCAAGAGAGGCGAATCATGTGCAGGACGGCGGTGCTGACGTGGCATGCGAGCGCCGCTTGCGCCGTGGCGAGGCCCTGCAGACCGCGCGGGGTGCCAAAGCCGTACCGCTTGCGCATGAGAAGCCCGAGGTTGAAGGCGGCGGCCTGAATCAGGATCCGTTTTCGAATCTCCTCCCGCCCGCGGACGTGGACGCGGCGCAGCCCTCCGGTCACGAGCAGGTGCGCGAACCCCCGCTCCACCTTCTCGCCCCGCTGGCGCAGCAGCTCTTTCCCCCGGTTGCCCTGGATCCGCCGGCGGTTGTCATAGGTCGGCTTCTGCGCGTCCCGGTTCCGCTTCCACTTCCGGCGGCCGCGGTTGGGCTCGCTCACGTAGCTCCGCAGCCCGCGGTCCTGCACACCCGTCATCGTCTGGTTCGAGTGGTAGCCCTTGTCGGCCACCACTTCCCTCGGCTCCACCTCTATCTCCGCCAGTTGCCGCTGCGCCTCGTCCAGCGTGTTCGGCAGCGAGGCGGTGTCTCCCCCCTCCATCGTCTGCACCGTCACGGCCACGACCGCGCCGGTCTCCATGTCGACCGCCTGCTCGAACTTGTGCGCCAGGCCGGTCCTGCCGTCCTTCATCTTCGTGATCCGCGCCTCCGGGTCGTGCGGATGCGCCCACTCCCGGTTCGAGCCCTTCTTCGGACGCTTCCGGTCCAGCTTCGCGAGGTCTTGCCGCGTCGGCGTCTCGATCCCGGACGCCCGCGCCACCTCCTCCAGCCACTCCTCGTAGCCCTTCCCGTCGTCGCGCCGCACGATCGAGCGCATCGCCGCGTTCGCCTCCAGCGTCGTCGAGTCCACGCCCAGCGTCTTGCCGCTCAGAAGACCCGACGCCTGCACCACCTCCAGCACCCGGCTGAACACCGCCGCGTGCGCTTCCACGCTCAGCCGCTTCCTCGTCTTCGACAGGCCCGAATGCTCCGGCGGGTTCCTCTCCAGCCCGTATCCGAGAAACTCACGCAGTGAAATCGAGTCCCCACACCGCCACGCAATCCCCCGCTCCGAGCCGATCCCTTCCAGATACCCCACCAGCAGCATCCGAAAATACACCCCGGGCGGTATGCCCGGCCGACCCCGCTTCTCCGCATAGAACTCGCGGCACGTCTCCTCCGCGAACTCGTCGAAACCCTCCTCCTCAAGCAGCCTGTTCAGTGCACGGTAGAAGGGGTTGCCCAGCGCGCGAATCTCGCTCGCCGCCACGAACAACTCCTGTTGCCGCCCCTTGCCCCGCTTGCCTATCGCCATCCCCGCCCTCCATGGCTGAGACCCCGGTTCGCCTGTAATCTAAATCACTTCTTATCGACGCTGCGGGTAGGAGTTTTTCCACGGGCTGCTAGGGCCCAGGTCAGGCCGGAGTTGTTCCAGTACCTCGAAATAAGGGAGCCGAAGAAGGTAGTGGAACCATCTAGCCACGCGAAGGACGAGCTGCCGACATGCAGGGTCATCGACGTGAGACGGGAAGTGATCGCCGGATTGAAGTAGATGTTTAGCCGCCCAGTGGGCGCGAGAAATAGGTTGACGATGTTGTAAGTGACACCGTCTTCGGTGATGTCGTGGTCCGTCATCCGGTTGTTGCAGTGGGCTTCCGGCACTCCTGGCTGTTGACTGCAGCCCGGATTACCCGCAGTAGCGAACGTGGGAGTCAGCGTTGCACTCAGGAGTTCTATCTCAGCCTGGGCGACAGCAGGCTGAGCGGAGGCCAGCACCGCCAGGGCGGAGAGCACCACCAGTCCCAGGGCCAGGCCGCGTAGCGGACGCCGACACCTTTCGTGCGCGCCAGCAGTTCCGCTCCCCATCCCACCGCCGAGGCTTCCGGACGACATCGCTGCTTTCCGGTCCATCGGGCCGTCGTGTGCTCTCGCCGCGCGACCGAACGCGAACCGGCGGCAGGAACCCGCTCGCCGCCGCGCCGCACCAGCGCGGTGAAACCGACGGCCCTCCGCCGTAGGGCGACGGCTCCGGGCGAGTGATTCGGACATCGCCAGCCGCACACAGACAACCCGTTTC
Organism: Longimicrobiales bacterium; assembly: GCA_965215925.1. Classification (GTDB taxonomy): domain Bacteria; phylum Gemmatimonadota; class Gemmatimonadetes; order Longimicrobiales; family Gaopeijiaceae; genus JAAXGI01. Next base: position 2,442,026 of record CBDCEQ010000003.1, read on the forward strand.
AGTACTTCCGACATTCGACACGCCTCCGTCAGGATTTTCTAGCTCCCGATAATTGTAGTTATCGGGAGCTAGCGATCTGGGCGTATGTCGTTGTCTGGGAGTACTTTATGCCATTTTATGCCTTGGGAGACGTGTTCGGCCCTCCCGACCTCTCCATCCAAAAGTCACAAATCGGCAGGCGCCTCGACTGCTGCCTGGAGGACGCCGACGGTACCCTCAGCGGACATACCATCCGGGCGCTGAGAGCGGATCTGGCAGGGTTCACGGCGTGGTGCGCCGAGCGGGGGCTCTCTGCGCTCCCCGCGCTGGCGCGCACGGTCGTGGCGTACATCGAGGCGATGGCACCCGTCCGTGCTTCGGCCACCGTGCGGCGCTACGTCTCGAGCATCGCCACCGTGCACAAGCTGGCCGGGGAACCGAACCCGCTCGAGGACGCCTCGGTGCAGCGGGCACTCAAGCGGATGCACCGGAAAAAGGGGATCCGGCAGAGCCAGGTGCGGGGGCTGACCTGGCCCCTCGTCCGGCGCCTGTTGGATGCTGCAGAAGACCGGCTGATCGATGCGCGGAATCGCGCGATGCTGGCCGTCGCCTACGACGCCATGCTCCGCCGCTCAGAGCTGGTCGCGCTGCAAGTCATTGACATAAAGAGATATAGGGACGGATCGGCCTCGCTCCTCGTGCAGCACGCGAAGACCGATCCGGAGGGTGGGGGCGCGATGCTCTACCTCCACCGGGACACAGTGAAGCTGGTGCGGGCATGGCTCGGCGCGACCGGGATCGGCGCCGGGCGGCTCTTCCGCTCGGTCAGGAGGGACGGCGCCGTGGGCGAAGCGCTCGACGAGAGCCAGGTGCCGCGCATCTACAGGGCGATGGCCGAGCGCGCCGGACTCCCGGCGGAGACGGTGCGGCGGATCTCCGGGCACAGCCCGCGGGTGGGGGCGACCCAGGACATGATCGCGTCGGGGATCGGGATCCCGGCCATCATGCAGGCCGGGCGCTGGAAGAGCACCTCGATGGTGCAGCGCTACGGCGAGCGGCTCCTCGCCAAGCGCAACGGCGCCGCACAGCTCGCGCGGCTTCAGAAACGCAAATAGCGCCGAAGACCCCGCAGGGGTTGCCCCGGCGCGCTCCGGTCACATAGTTAGTGGCGGGTAGCTCCCGATAACTACAATTATCGGGAGCTACCCAGAAATCTGCACGATGTGTGTGATCAGGTCGTGACGCACTGGGCGATCGCCATGTCCCACCCGTGACTCGCCCCCCGAAACCGGCTATCGCTATCCTCCACTCTCCGGCGGTCCGGCGCAGGCGGGCCGCCTCACCCCCGGCGGGAGTGGAGAATTGAACGACCCGCATCCGGCCGGGCCCAGGAGCGGGCCCGCGGGCGACCCCACATCCCGGCTGAGCGCGGCGATCCTCCGCATCAGCCAGAGCCTCGATCTGGCCACTGTCCTTGAAGAGGCCGTCGAGAGCGCCCGTGCGCTCACCGGCGCCCGCGTCGGCGTGATGACGACGTTCGACGAGCGAGGACGGGTCGGTGGAATGGCCCGACGGGCCGCGGCTCTTCGAGCACCTCCGGGACCTCCCGGCGCCGCTCCGGGTGGCGGAGGTCCCCGGCTACCTCGGCTCACTCGGCCTCTCGGTGTCCCCATGGGGCTCGAGGACGCTGCAAGGGACCCCGATGCACCACCGGGGCGAGCATCTCGGCAACTTTTTCCTCGGTGACAGGGAGGACGGGGAGACATTCACCGCGGAGGACGAGGAGATCCTGGTGCTTTTCGCGTCGCAGGCGGCGACGGCGATCGCGAACGCGAGGACGCACCGCGACGTCGAGCGGGCGCGGGCCGACCTCGAGGCGCTCGTCGAGACCTCGCCGGTCGGAATCGTCGTCTTCGACTCCGGAACCGGCCGCGCGGTGTCGGAGGACGGAACGCTGGTCCCGGTCTTCGAACGCCCCCGGGTCGAGGCGTCCGAACGCTGCTGCCTCATCACCACGGCGGCCTCTCGGCAGCGGCCCGAGGTGCAGACGTTCCGCGCATGGATCCTGAACGAGGGCGGGGGCCGGGGCCCGCATGGCACCCGGCCCCGTCCCGCGCCAGCCGTGACCCGGCTTCGCCTCCCCTTCAGCCCACCGGCGCCCAGGGCGCTTTCGAGGAACACGGGAGGCTTCCTCTCTCGAACAAGGGCTGGGGGGAACGCGGACCGTGCAGACGAAGCCTGGATGAGCCTTGCAGACTTCCGGGGACTACCGTCGAAGGAGGATTCATCCCCGCGTTCAGTCCCAGTCCCCCTCGGCGTCCCTCCTCAGCGCGTTGGCGAGTTCGGGGTCGCCCTCGCCGCGCCGGACGGAGCGCTCTACGAGATCGACGCGCCGCCCCAGATCGGCGAGTCCGGCGGCGCGGGCGACGGCGTAGATGGCGGCCAAGACGGCGGCCAGCGCCCATGGCAGGTGCAAGGATCGAAGTCGTCGCTGTGGCCCGGACCTGGCAGGAGCGGAGCCGGGCGGAGACGGTGCTCGCCAACTGGGCGCGAGATCCCCACCCCTCCGAATTCGACCACGAAATCGGCCGCGAGATCGTCCGAATCGAGCAAGACATCCGCGCCAAGGATGAGCGGGTGCTCAAAGAGTATGGCGACCTGCAGGCCTGCCTCAAGCGGATCGTCGAGCTGAAGGACCTCCACCGATCCTCGAGTCCAGGAACGATGATCCACGGCTTCGCGGCATGGCGCTCGAGACGGCTCCCTGGAGGCGGATTTTGAACGCGGATCGGCAAGGGTCGGTGCTGATCGGCGAGTGCACATCAGACAACGGGGTGCATGTGCACCGAAACGCCATTTCCATGTGCGCGCCAGCGCTCCCGTATGTGGCTGCCTGTCTTACAGTTGCGGCACGGCCGCCGGAGCTGCGACGCCGCTCCGGAGCTTTCGGCCGAAGAAGGGAGCGACCCCCCCTTTCGGGATGCCTCGATCGGCATCGCGGAGGGTTGGCATGTGCACACCCATGCCACCCTCCGCCGGGGGTCGCTCCCCTCCAGCAATCCCTAGCGGGAAGGCCATCAAGCGCCGCTGCGAGCGCGGCGTATCAACGAATCCGGCCGCCGGTCGCGGCTTTTCACCAGCTAGGTGGCTCGGCAAGTCGTCCCAGTGAGGTCGGCGTCGGCGCTCGACCAAGCCCGAAACTGCCCCGAGGTGGTTGAGGTTGCCGCCGATGCGCGCGACCTGCCGGCCGCGTGCGCGCCATGGCCTGCCGGAGCGCGGGCGTTCCAGGGGATCGAAGGGGGCGGAGCCACCCTCGCCAGCTCCTGCCGGGGACCCGCGAAGCGTGGCCCCAAAGGGTAGGCTGGCTCATGACTGCTAACGGGTCGTGAGCCAGCCTTCGCGCCCCCGCTCTTCAGCGCCTGACGGACTCGTCCGCCCACACTGCAAGCGCGGCGGATCAGCGAGCCGGTTCGGCCTCCGGGTCCAGACGCTCGCCCGCGAGATAAGCCGCCCAATCCTCCATCAAGACACGCCGGCGCTCGAACAGGTCCGTGCGCCGATAGGCCGCCTCGACTTTGTTCTGGACCACATGCGCCAGCGCCGCTTCGATGACTTCGCGCGGATGATCCGTCTCTTCTGCCGCCCAGTCCCGAAAGCTCGAGCGAAAGCCGTGCGGCACGGCCGCGATCTTGCAGTTCCGGAGAAGGCGGCGCAGCCGCTTTTCGTAGAGCGGCTTGCCACCCCCACGGGTGAACACCAGCGAACTGCCGTCCCCGAGCTTCCGCGCCGCGCTGAGAATCTCTGTGGCGCGGCGGCACAGCGGCACCCGGTGCTCGCGCTGCGCCTTCATCCGCGTGGCGGGAATCGTCCACACTCCCTCCCTTCGATCGATCTGCGCCCACTCGGCCCCCCGGACCTCGCCCCACCTCGCCGCCGTCAGCACCACGAACTCAAACGCGAGCTTGACGACCGGCTGCGCCCCCGACCCCCGCACCGTCTCGATCGCCGACGCCACGTCGCGATGCGGCAAGGCCCGCATGTGTGTCACCACGTCGTTCTGCGCTCCGAGGATCGGCCCGATTCGGTCGCATGGGTTGTCGGTCCTGAACTCCATCGCCACGGCCCACTCCAGCACCGTGCGGATACGCTGGTGCACGTGCCGGGCCGTGGGCGCCTTCACGTGCCAGATGGGTGTGAGGATCTCCAGCACGTCGGCGCTCGTCACCTCCGAGACCGCCATCTCGCCGATGCGCGGGAAGGCGTAGCGCCTGAGGCTCGAAATCCACTCGCGGCTATGACCCGGACTGCGCCAACCGGCCCGCTTCTGTTCCATCACCCTCACGGCGGATTCCGCGAAGCTCGGCACGCCCTGCGTGCGGCGTTTCTCGGCGAGCGGGTCGCCGCCCGAGCGCGCGAGCTTGCGGTTGGCCAGCGCCTGCTCGCGGGCCTCGGCCAGCGAAATCAGCGCCACGCTGCCCAGTCCGAGCTCGCGATTGCGGCCCCGGATCGCGAGCCGCTGAATCCAGCTCCGCGTTCCCGTAGGCTGCACGTAGAGGTACAAGCCATTGCCGTCGCAATGTCTGCCGGGCGGGGCCGTGCGCACGAAGGCGGCCGACAACGCCTTGTCGGGATGGCGGCCCTTGGGCTTGGTTTTTCGCGGCGGGTTGGCCGAGTGCTTCACACTATTCATTCCACAATAATATAGGGGATGCAAGCGGATATCAAGGGACGCTACCGGTGGCTCAGGGCGCTGTAGAATAGTCATAACCGCTTAGGATATAACTGGTTATAGCACTTACTAGATCCCTACGGACATCGGCAGACTATGACTGGGTGTTGATGCCGGAGTATGAGCCACCGGAGGGCCTCACGCCGGCCGAGGCAGGAACGCTCTTCGATACCTCATCCGACCTCAGAGACGTGACGGCCACGATCGTCGACCTGGCGGTCCGGGGTTTCCTTCGGATCGACGAGACCGAGGAGAAAGCGCTGTTCGGAATCCTTTCCAGTGAAGGATTCACGTTCAGGCTCATGGCACCGATGGAACGTTGGGACGACTTGAAAGCCCATGAGCGAGAGCTAATGCATGCCCTCTTCCGCGACCGAACCGAGGTCGGGACTGGGGAACTCGAGAATTCGTTCTATGAAGATCTTCCTGGCATCAAGTCCAAGCTCGACCGGATTCTGGTCCGAGAAGGACACTATCTACATCATCCGAAGCATGTACGCGCTGGGTTTCTCGTTGGTGGAATCGTGACGGGAGCGCTAGTCGCGATCCCGGGTGGGCTGTTTTTGGAGGCAGTTCTTGGTCAACAACCTGCCACTGCGATCGCTGCCGGTGTGGCAACTGCGCTGATCGTCGCAGCTTTCGGAATGTTCATGCCCGCAAGAACTCGACTGGGCACCCGTGTGTTCGAGCGTCTCCGAGGATTCGAAGAATTCTTACGCCGCGTTGAATCCGATCGCTTCGAGCGGGTGGTCAAGACCCCAGAGATGTTCGAGAAATACCTGCCCTACGCGATGGCCTTCGGCGTTGAGAAGAACTGGGCCACGGCCTTCGACGGTATCTACCAATCCCCGCCCGAGTGGTATCGGGGTGGCGACGTTCGAGGGTTTAGAACCCCTTCCTTCACCCATCGGATGTCACGCATGTCCGCGATCACCGGGACAGCCATGACAGCCGCACCGCGGGGTAGCTCCGGGTCCTCGGGCTTTGGAGGTGGAGGCTTCGGCGGTGGGGGCGGGTTCAGCGGCGGTGGTTTCGGTGGCGGGGGCGTTGGAGGATTCTGACTAATTCAGCTCTACGAACGCCAACGCGTTACCGTTGTTCATTGGAACGATGATCCTGTTGCGTCTAGAGTCGTGGCAGATCGAGGCTGCGCCAGGGATCCCCGAGGCAACGAGCTCTGGGGGCCGACCCACACGGATCCTCGCGATCGTCCCGTTTCCGACGCTACTGACGTACTTGGTTCCATCTGGAAGAATAACCAGGCCGTCGTTTGCGGGATCCAGGGTTTGCTCGGTCGCCACCAGTCTTCCTTCGGGCGAGAACGTAAGGACATCCGCGCTTCCGACGTTCACTACGACCACATTCCCGTCAGGGTCGAAGGCCACTCCATTTGGCCTACTAAGCGGCGGGCCGTCCACGAAGATGGAGCCGATCCCGTCCGGACTCACTTGGTAGATGCGCTCTGGAATTGAGCCGTCCGGGCTCCCGGTTTGACTTAGATACATCGTCCGGTCCTCGCTCACCTCGATGTCATTGAACCTGGCGGCTCCTTCAACCTCCACGCTACCCGTAGGCTCCCCGGTCGTCATGTCGAACCATCGAACCACATTTGCATCCACCACGTAAAGCAGCCCGTTGACGATGTCGCTGCCAAGCGGGCTGTTCAGCGTTAGCCCGGCTCGGCTTGCACCGATCCACTTGAGTGTGTGAACCGTTCCGTCCGGATTGATCAGGGAGACATACCCGTCGTCCGCCAGGCCGCCTGCCCGGTTACCGGCACTGGGCGCTACATATAGATCCCGGACCGGATCATACGAACAGCTCTCGGCGAAGTGAAAGCTCCCGAACACTCGGGTGTTGGGCATCAGCTCCAACGGCTCCCCGGCGGCAAAGGGCTCCGCCGGACGCTGCTGGCCTTCCAACGGAACAAGGCCGCCAAGCACCACGACGAGGACGACTCCGGCAGCGAGCGAGCGCATAGTCTAACTCCAAACTGTGGGGGTGGGTTGCCGATCTACGTGGGCGGTCATCAGCTGAAACATCGCCGAATCCGTGATTCTGCAGCGGAGCCTCAGGACTCGCTCCCGAACGACCTACGGAGTGAAACTCTCAGCGCTCGAGCGCCCAAGGGCGTCAGGAAGCGCTCGAGCGCTCCGGAGGTCTGATTGAAGTTGAAGGTCCCGAAAATCGGGTCCCCTGTTGAGAAGAGATTATGTACGATGCCTTCGATTTCCCATTGACCGAATCGGAGGGCACTCCGGGCACCCACGCTGAAATACCCTCCTAACGGTGCAACCTCATTGGCTTCATCACCCCGGAACCACTGCTCTCCGAAGAATCGACCGTCGAGGCCCACGGTCAAGCCACTGCGATGTCCATACGTGCCGCCGAGTTTGATCTGGTTCGCCGGAATCATCGGGAGCCGGTCACCCGGTGTCGCGACATTGTCGCCAGACAACTCCGAACCCAGGGCCTCGTCGCCCGCACGGGCACTAAAAATCGCCTCAGTCGACTGGAAGGTGGCTCGCGTGTAGGCGTAGTTGACGTAGGCGTGTAGACCGGACTCGGCCGTCAACGCTGCCTCGACTTCGATTCCTTCGCGTCGGGTCTTGCCGAGATTACGGAAGAACCCCTGGACGATCGACGCCTCTGAAGGAACAAAAAAGATTTCGTCATTCACGTCGGTCCTATAAAGAGAGGCGGATACCTCCACCCCCCGATCCGTCCAGCCGGCGCCGATTTCGTAGTTCGTAGCCGTTACCGGGTCCAATGGTGGGTCATCGCCGAGGGCGAACGGGAGGGGACATGCGTCCTCGGGATCGGCGCAAGCGAGTTCGAGTATTGCGGGGGCCCGGAAGCTCAGCCCGACGGATCCAAAGGCGAGTACCCCCAGGCCGACATCTACGCTGATGCCCGCTCGAGGGCTGAGACGAGTGAATCGGCTTATCGTATCTGCCGCCGGATCGAGGATGTCTTCGAATGGGATCCGTGCGAAGTCGATTCGGGCCCCGGCAGAAAGCAACGTTCGATCCGTCTCCAGATCAACCATGGCGTAGCCGGCGAGGTCCAGCCGCGGGCTTTTGACGTCTGTGGTCAGTTCCTGTCCGTTCCCATCCGTTGGTTCCTCGTAGATCAAGAACCGAGTCCAGCTTGTTGCTAGGTCGAAGCCAGTTCTCACCGAAAGGAGAGATTCACCGAGTGACACCGTCCGACGCCAGTCGCCCGTTCCACCTAGCGTTCGGTTCTCTGCGAAGCTACGAACATCCCCCTCCGGGGGTTGGTTGACGTTGAACCGCTCCGCGTCCGTCCGCCGGAAGAAACTGGTGAGCGATCCCCGCCCACCGAAGACGGAACGGAACCCCGAAACGGTGATCTGCTGAAGCTCTAGGGCTTCGAAATCGCCAGCCGTAAAGTTGACCCTTGGATCTAACGCGAGGATGCCCTCTGGCAGAGAGCCCGCAGTCTCAGCTCGAGAGTCCGACCACAGCCCCTGTAGGCGAACACCGCTCTCCTCGCCCGCTCGGCCGATATTGAATAGACCGTTGAAGCGCTTTCCACCGGTCGCCTCTCGCCATCCTCCCTCTTCTTCGTAGCCGCCCCCAGCATAGTAGTCCCACTCATCGAACAGTCGGCCACTCGCGTCGGCCGCAGCCTCGGTCATTCCGAATGAGCCCGCGGCCAGTTCAACACCGCCCCGCGACCCACCACCACCGCGCCGAGTGATCAGGTTCACAGCGCCGCCGATCGAGTTCGGGCCGAGTAAAGACGCGTTTCCCCTCAAGAATTCGACCCGTTCAACATGCTCCATCGGGAGTAGGTCGAAATTCACCTCTTGAGCGGAAGGTTCATTCTGTCGAATCCCATCCAGAAACACCGAAATTCCCGCTGGCAATCCCAGGGTGGGTCCGACGTTGAACCCCCGGGCACTCAGGTTGAGCTTATACGGTGAGCCCAGATCGTCGTACAGGGAGACGCCTGCTTGCCCCGCCAAAAGGTCGGCCACCAGACGAGGCTGCCAGCCCCGGACGTCTTCCGGGGCAAGTGACGATATCCGAGCTGGCATACCCGACCCGACCGACGGGGCGGCCCTCGGCGCAATCGAAACGAGGACCTCGATCGGCGAAAGCTCAAAATCAACCGAGTCTGATTGGGCCTCGCCGGCGTTTACGTTCTGAGCGGCCGCGGGGCGAGCGAAGAGTAGGAATCCCAAGCACATCCTGAGCATGAATCGAACGGCGTCGCTACGTCTCAACTGGGAATCCCTACGCCCCAACCACGGCCCGTTCATACACTTCTCGATGTGTTTGAAAGAAGTCTCGCGTATTGTTCGCCTCGAGCTCGGCTAGAAAGTCCAGGCCCTCTCTCGGAAACCCATCAAAGGATGGTAGCTCAGTCATTGGCTGCAAAGGCTGAAGCCTCTTCCGCAAGTTGGGTCCAATCAGAGGTCTCATCGAGGGAAACCCATTCTCTAAAGATCTTCCCGTTCGGCGCAAAGGGGGACCCAATCCCTTCGGTCACGAGCTCGCGCACCCGTTCCGAGGGGAGTTTGAGGATCAGCCGTCCGCTGCCCTGTTCAACAGACGCGAAGAACCGGCCATGTCGCCGGAGACAGGGGAAACCCATCATGGTCCCACGGACAACCGTCGAATCCCCGTGAATCAGGGCATCTGCCAACGCTTCGTAGCGCCCGACGAGCGCGTCAGGGGGCAGCATAATCCTGCTCCAGGCATGAGGTTGAGCTAGTTCGAGTCCTAGACCTCGCTAGTTGCTCTGCATAGCGAGCCTCCTTACCATGCGCGCTGGCCGTCAAACGGGAAAGTCCTCTGGTGAAAGAGTGCAGCATGAGCAGGATTTCGAACGTAACTAGAGGCGAGGGACAGCTTGCAGCCTGCCTCTTCCTCGCCCTCCTCGCCGCGGCCCTGGGCACGGACGGCGTCCGCGCTCAGGTCAGTCCTTCTCCGGCGGCCATCGATTCCTTACGAGCCTCGGCAGACCAGGGTGATGCCGACGCGCAGTACGAGTACGGCCGTCTGTACGAGCTGGGAGCAGAAGGAATCTCCGTGGACTACTCGACCGCGTCCGCTTGGTATCAGCGAGCGGCCGAGCAGGAGCACGTTCCTGCGATGCTCTCTGCTTCGACAATGCTCCTGGGTAGCGACCCACAAGAAGCGATGCGAGTGGTGCAACGAGCTGCAGAGCTCGGCTCGGCTGAAGCTCAGTGGAGAGTCGGCCAGGTCTATGCGGGCAGAATCTTCGTTCCGCTGGTTGAGATCAACCGAGACCGCGAGGAGGCCCTACGGTGGTTCCAGCTCGGAGCCGATCAAGGACACGGTCGTTCCATCGAAGCCATTGCCGACCTATACACCGATACTGAGGACGAATCACGATACGCCGATGCAGTCGCACTGTATGAGCGAGCCGCGGAAACCGGAGGTAGCGCCTGGTCGGTGCTCCGCTTAGGGATGATTCACGCGATTGGGGAGGGAGTCGAACAGAGCGATGCAACCGCTCAGGATTGGCTATCCAAGCTCGGATCAGGATACGAGCTGGATCCCGACCTCTTTTCCAATGAAGAGCTCGAGGTATTGGGCGGACTTCAGGCCTACTACGGGCTGAACTTTCTGGGGGGCAGTGCAGAACGTGACGCGGTTGGCGCGGTCGAATCCTTCACCCGTGCTCTGGAGTCGGCGGGGACCCCTATGTCACGCCCCCTTCTCCACTCGTCATTCCAGCGCGTCCCGCAGCGGATGCTGCGAAGACTCGAGAACTAGCTAGAAAGCCTGCACGAGTTCTCGCATTCGCGCGCGTGTGGCCTCGTCCGGGAGGGGTCCGATCCCCGCCAAAATGTTTTCCTGCATGTGTTCCGGATTCGTGGTCTCGGTCAGCACACAGGTGACTGCGGGATTCGCCAAGACGTATTTCACGGAGAACTGGGCCCAGCTCTCGCAGTCGAAGTCCGCGGCCCACCCCGGAAGCTCCCGGTTTGCCACCATCCCAAACCATGACCCGTTCATGAATGGGCGGTTGATCAGCACGGCCATTCCAAGGTCTTGGGCCAGGGGCAGCAGGCGCTCCTCAGCAGCGCTCTCGACCGGAGAATAGTTCATATGCACGAAGTCCAGCGGCTCGGTTCTCATGAACGCTTCGAGTCGATCGTGGTTACGCAAACTCGAGACGGTGACACCGATCAGGCGTGCCTCACCGGACTCCTTCCAAGAGCGGACGTTCGGCCAGTGGAGGTCCAGATCGCGCAGGCTCTCGACCTGGACCAGGTCGAACGTCCGTCTGTCGAACAATCGCTGCGAGTGCCGCATCTGGTCGATTCCGTTCTGCTCGCCGTCCGTGTTGATTTTCACGGTGAGGAAGACGCGGTCCTGGAACTCGGGAAGCCGTAGCACCTGGCCGAACTCCCGGTCGATAGGCTCGGTCCGCGGAGAGGTGTCGACCACGCGCCCGCCGTATTCCAGCAGCATGCGCATGACGTCACGGATCGGGTCCGTTCCTCCCGTCGGGATGTCGAGCACGGATGCGGACGACCCGAACCCTACGATTGGGAGTTCCTCGCCCGTTGCCGGGATCGTTCGCGTTGGCAGGGCGCTCTGGGCTGAAAGTAGGGGTGACAGCACACGTTCAGCAGACAGCCCGGCCGGACGCGAGACCCACGCGCCGAGTCCCGCCAGCTGGATCAGGAAATCGCGCCGTGTTGGATCAGGATTAAGAGCCATCGTTTGCTCCGGGGCGTGAGGTCTGGCTACCTCATGTTGCGAGCGCGTTCCACTAACTCGACATGCGCAGCGCTAGGTCCACCAACGTAGAAGAAAAAGATCTGCCCATTTTCGAATGTCAGGTCCCGGGGCTCAATGGTGATGTCCACACCCTTGCCTCTCAGCTCTTCTAGCTTCGGAATATGCTCCAACGCTCTCCAGCCGATGTGGTCGATCCTGCCTTCGGTGCTGGGGAAGGTGTCACCCTCCGACACCAGCAGCCAGACGTTCCCCGGATAGTAGATGCCGTCCAAGCGGCCCCAAAGCGGCGTTCGGACACCCCCGAACTGCTCGCCGTACCACTCAAGCGTCGCCGCCGGATCAGGGCTCCTCAGGTGAATGTGATGAAAGCCGAGGTGTTGTGGGTCCTCGATGAGTTCGAGTCTGGCGCCCCAAGGGTCTTCGACAAAACTGAGAGGGAATAGTCCATCGGGTTGCCTTCGCGGCGTGGTGATCGTCCCGCCAGCCGCCTCGATCTCGCGAAGCTTTCCGTCGAGATCGGTGAATGAGAAGCCCAGGTGGTCGACTACGCTTCCTGCGCTTGGCCGTCGGTCCTCCGCCTGGAGCCAAATGAAACGGGTGGTACCGATGAGGAGCCGATCATCCCGACCATCCACCGGTTCACCGCCGATATGCTCCTGGTACCAACGGACCGCCTCCTGCGGGTTGGGCACCGCCATGTGGACGTGATCGTACATCAGCGTCTCGGTTTGAGCGCTCACGAGAGCCGCGGACATGGCGATGATCGCCGTGGCGCCGAGCAGTGAGGAACCAACTCGTTTCATTTTCTTGCGCTCCAGGCGCGAGGTGGACGGGGTTGGAAATGGCGCTGAAGGCATGGTCGATTCCCTAGCTGTTACGGTAGCGCGAAGGTGAACAGCGAACCGCTCGCCGCAACGCTCATGTATTGGCGCCCGTCTACGCTGTAGGTCATGGGAGCAGCGTGCACCGCTCGACCAACGCTCAGGTACCAAAGGCTCTCACCCGTATCCTGATCGAGCGCGAAGATGTAGCCGTCGCCGCTTCCAGAAAAGACCAGGCCACCGCCGGTACTTAGGATTCCTGGTCTCCCACCCGTGGTGGAGATGGGATATTCCCACCGAAGCGCACCGGTTAGAGGGTCGAGGGCACGGACGGCGGCAAAGAAGTTTTCAGGGTCCTCCGCATTCTGGCCGTACCCGCCGGTGAACCGATCGCCTTCCACGTACTCGTCGTCTCGCTTGAAGTAGATGGTCGCCCCATCCTGCGCGTATGTGTAGAAGAGCCCTGACATGGGGCTATAACTCGGCGAGTTCCAGTTCGTAGCGCCACCGATCGTCGGAGAGACCTCGACCCCCTCCTCCGTCGGATCCATATCCTCAACGAGGATCGGGCGTCCGTTGGGATCCAACCCCTGAGCCCACGTTTGCGTTGCGAAGGGAACCCCATGCAGGAACTCCCCGGTCTCGCGATCCAGTACGTAGTAGAAGGCGTTTCGATTCGCCCAGAACATCAGCTTTCGGAGTACGCCATCGACTTCCATGTCGGCAAGAATAGGAATCTGGATTGCGTCCCAGTCGTGGGTGTCGTGCGGAGTGAACTGGAACCCCCAAACGAGCTCACCGGTATCGGCGTCCAGCGCCACGACCGCGTCAGCCCACAGGTTATCCCCGAGACGCATGTCCCCATTCCAATCGGGAGCGGGATTACCGGTGCCCCAATACACCAGGTTGAGCTCGGGGTCATAGGATCCGGTTACCCAGGTGGGAGCTCCCCCCGTTCTCCAAGAGTCGCCACTCCAGGTCTCGTTTCCCGGCTCTCCCGGACCCGGGATCGTATAATATCGCCAGACCAGTTCTCCGGTCTTTGCGTCATATGCATCCAGGAATCCGCGGACTCCGAACTCGCCACCGGCCATACCCGTGATCACCTTATCCCCGACGATGAGAGGCGCGGAAGTGATGCTGTAACCGGCCTCCGGCCGCTCGACCTCCACATTCCAGAGCACGTTTCCGGTCGTGAGATCCAATGCGATCAGCCGGGCGTCGACCGTCCCGAAGTAGACCATGTCACCCAGCACCGCGACGCCTCTATTGTTCTCACCGCAGCAGATCCTGATCTCGTCCGGGATGGTGTGATCGTATCGCCAGAAGGGACGACCTGTGACCGCATCGACGGCAATTACGTTGCTCGGTGACTCTGTCATGATCATGAGCCCGTCTACAACGACCGGGGTCGTCTCAACACGAGAGAGAGTATTGAATTGGTGAACCCACTCCACCTTCAGATCGGCCACATTGCCCCGGTTGATCTGGTCGAGGCTGCTGTATCTCTGTGAGAAGTACCCTCCGGAGTAGATCAGCCAATTCTCGGGCTCTTGATCGGCATTCACGAGCCGCTCCGCCGTGACCGGTTGGTCACTGGGACCGATGGTTCCGACGGAGGGGGGCCCAGATGGCCCGGCCTCGTCCCCAGTAGGGCCGTCGGGCATCGAATCGCTAGCCTGACAGGCGACCAATAGGCAACAGAGGAGTGGGGTGAGGATTCTCATTGGTCTGCTCCTTCTCCGCGCAGGCTCGCGAGATATGCGATCACATTGTTGAAGTCGTTGTCGCTAAGGACACCCTCGTAGCTAGGCATCCTCGATGTTTTCACTGGCTCGAACTGCTCCAACTGCGTCCTCTGAAAGGCCAAGAGATCGTTGTTTCCATCTAGGAGCCGTACGGACTGCAGATCTTGGCCCAGCAGGTACCCGCTCGCACGATCACCGTCGAGCGTGGTCACCTGCGCGCTCCACCAACGCGGATCGACCTCGTCGTCCGGGTCGAGGACAGAGGTCCGAAGGTAGTCCACGGACCGCCGATAGCCGATCAGGGTCAGGTCGGGTCCCTGCGGGGTCCCTTCGCCCGCAACCATGTGGCAGGTACTACAGTTTCCCGATCCGAAGAAGAGCTCCCTTCCCTCCTGCAGGTCGCCAGGCGGGATCTCCCCCCCCCCACCCAGCGATCGAAGGTAGGCGACCACCCTCCATGCCCTCGGGTCCGTGCGAACCCGACCCGGCATCTCGGTGTCATCGATTCCCTCGCGGATGATCTCACGAAGCTGATCGTCAGTACTCGCGTGTCGAAAGGTCCCTCGCGTAAGGTCGGGACCCCTTCCCCCTCTCGCGTCTCCGCCGTGGCACGGCGCGCAGTCCAGTTCGAAGATGCGTCTTCCCTCAGCCACGTCGCCCGCACTGGTGTACGGATTCTGCGACTCGACCGGGGACGGACTGAGTAGGACGACTGCCGCCCCCACCGAGAAAACGGTTATTGAGATGGTACGGATCCGGCTCATTTTGCCCCCTGGGCTGGTAGGGGTCGGACGTTTCGAATGGTCAACGAATCAGGGCTGCCAAGGTAGGAACAAGCTTCTGAGCCAGGCAAGGATGCCCTTGCGGATCGAAGCGCCCGGCCGAATGATTCAATTGGGTTCTGTTCCCCGTCCTATTCACATGGAGGTCTCCATGAGCCGCTCACTCGCAGGGCGTTTCGGTCCCCTCTCCTTGGTTGCGATCGTCCTCGCAGCATGGTTGGTGGCACCGCCCGGTGCCGAGTCACAGCAGCCGGATCCCCTGGCCGAGCCGTTCGAGGGGATCACCACCGACGGCAACCTGGTGACCAACCTCTTCCCGGTGCGGGCAACGGGCGTGTCCACTGGCCCCATTGTTGAGGCCGCCAGGCACTACCTCAGCACACTGTCGCCCGGCCAGCTCGCGCAAACTCGGTTCGATCTGGACGACAAGGAATGGCGGCATTGGAGTAACGTCCCAGTCGGAAACACACCTCGGGCTGGCCTTTCCTTTAGAGATATGAACGAAGCTCAACAGGAAGCGGCGTTCGCCATGGTCAGGTCAGGGTTGAGTGCGCGAGGCTTCAACCTTGCCCGAGACATCATGCGTATCGACGGCTATCTGGCCGACGTGCTCGATGACCTGGAGGGGTACGGAGAATACCTCTATTTCATCGATATCTTTGGGGAGCCATCGGAAACGGAACCCTGGGGTTGGCAGCTGGATGGGCACCACCTAGTTGTCAACTTCTTCGTCATGGGTGATCAGGTCGTGATGTCGCCGAATTTCTGGGGTTCTGAACCGGTACGCGTACCAGAAGGACGGTACGCTGGAGTCGCGGTCCTCCAAGAGGAGCAGGATATTGGCGTTCGCTTCATGGAGTCCTTACGGGCCGATCAACGTCGCATGGCTACCGTTGAGACCGACAAGACCCAGAACAATCAGTTGGCGGCCGCGTTCAGGGACAACGTGCTGGTCGAGGAAGCGGGCATCCGTGGCGACCAGCTTGACGCCACGCAGCGCGAACTGCTGATGGATGTGATCGGCGTTTGGGTCGGGCACATGCGTGAAGAGCACGCGGGCGTTCAGATGCAAGAGATGCGGGCCCGCCTGGACGAGACTCGGTTCGCATGGGTCGGTGACGTTGGTGAGGATGCTCTGTATTACTACCGAGTCCAGAGTCCTGTCTTCATCATCGAATTCGACCACTCGGTTCCGGTGAGTTTCCCTGTCGAGCCGCGGATGCCTTCGCGGACACACATCCATGCAGGCGTCCGGACCCCGAACGGAAACGATTACGGAAAAGACTTGCTGCGGCAGCACTATGAGCAGCACGCGAATGATCCGGGTCATGGGCACGACCATCCACATGAGGCAGGTTCTGCCCGAGCGGGAGGCCAGTAGGGTCCCAACCCTCACGGCGCGCCGATCTGGCGCGAAGAACCAATCGGCTCTTGATGGAACGAGCGCGGCGGGCGTCGATCGACGGCGTCCGCCGCTTTCTTATGTGATAACGTCGATTTCTTCGATCAAGGGGATGGGCGGAACCCACCTCAGAGGGTAGACCAACGTGGTTGATTCGGCCCCTCCTGACTTGCCTCCGACATCGACACCCCGACAATCGAAAGCTGTCTGGGGATGGGCACTGTATGACTTCGGGAACTCCGCGTACACGACCCTAGTCGTCACCTTCATCTACTCGGTGTTCTTTACACAAGTGATCGCCGACGATCCGATCACCGGGACGACTCAGTGGGCGAACGCGGTCACGCTCACCGCCATACTCGTTGCTCTTTTCTCCCCCTTCCTGGGCGCCCTTGCAGATGGAGGCGGTCACAGAAGGGCATTTCTAGCAACGAGCACATTGGTCTGCATCGTGACCGTTTCCCTGATGTACTTCGCTGGACCCGGCCAAGTGCTGCTGGCGCTCACGCTGTTCGTTGTGAGTGATGTGGCCTATGAGCTCTGTGGGGTTTTTTACAACTCCTATCTCCCTGACATTTCGCCGCCAAAGAAAATTGGTCGAATCTCGGGATATGGCTGGGCTCTGGGATATTTGGGCGGGTTCCTCGCAATGGTGATCGCACTCGTCGGCTTCATTCAACCTGAGCAGCCCTGGTTCGGACTGTCGACCGAAGGCGGGCAGAACGTGAGGGCGATCACCCTCATCGTGGCGGTCTGGTTCGCAGTATTCAGCATTCCGCTCTTCCTCTGGGTGGACGACTCGAACGTGGCGACTCGTGCCCCCGGAACCTCGATTGTCCGTGGAACGGTTCGGCAGCTCTCCGCGACGTTCCGAGAAATCCGGCGATACAGTCATATCTTCTGGTTGTTGGTCGCGCGACTGGTCTACAACGACGGTTTGGTTACGATCTTCGCCTTCGGTCCGATCTACGCGGCGGAGACGTTCGACTTCTCGCTTCAGGAGGTAATGCTGTGGGGGTTGGCGCTGAACGTGACGGCAGGCCTCGGCGCGTTCGCGATGGGATTCCTTGATGACCGGATCGGGGGAAAACTCACGATCCTGATCTCCATCGTCGGGCTCGCGGCCGCCAGTACAGGAGCCATCCTTGCGACCAGCAAGGCTGGTCTCTGGATCGCCGGGCTGGTTGTTGGGATCTTCGTCGGCCCGAACCAGGCGGCGAGCCGTTCACTCCTCGGCCGTTTCGTCCCTCCGGAGAAGGAAACCGAGTTCTACGGGTTCTTCGCGTTCTCAGGAAAGGCGATCGCATTCATGGGACCCTTCCTCCTCGGCTTGATGACGACGCTCTTTCAGTCGCAGAGGGTCGGCATGGCCACAATTCTAATCTTCTTCGCGATTGGCGGCTTCCTCCTCCTGAAAGTGAATGAGGCGGAGGGCATCGCTATGGCAGGGCGGGACACGGTGACCTCATAGCCCGGCGACCCCGACGTCCGCGAGGGCTCTTCTTGGCCGCGGTGGCCCTGTCTCAGGTGGCAGCACTTTGGGCATACCCGCTGAGAGCGCAGGAGCCCTCAGGTGGCGACCGCGGCTGGGAGTTCGCAGGCCTACCCGCTCTCAACTTCGACTCGGACGAGGGGTTCGGATACGGTGCGGTCGTAGAGCTCTACCACTATGGCGATATCGGCGGGTATCAGCCCTACCTATTCACACTACAACCAACCCTGCTGCTCTCCACCGAGGGCCGGCGGGACTTGACTGTTTTCTTCGACTCTCCGCATCTGCTGCCAGGCGGCTGGCGCGTCACCGCGTATGCAGCCGCGGAGAAGCACACTGCCACACCGTACTATGGGATCGGAAACGCGAGCGAATATGACGAGGCGCTCGACGCCGACAACGGGCCCAACCCTCACTACTACCGATTCGGCCGGACCAGAAACCAGCTCACCTTCGACTTGCAGCGCCCCGTGGGCGGCATGCCTATCCGGCTCCTCCTGGGTGGGGGAGTGGCTCGGACTACCGTCAATCCGACTCCGCAAGATGAAGAGACCAGCTTCCTCGCCTCTGAGTTTGGGGGCTCCGGGGAGCCGGTGCCGGAGGGCTGGTCCAACTTCCTCAGGGTGGGCCTCGTATGGGATACTCGAGACCGTGAAGTCGGGCCGCGGCGAGGAGTCTGGTCCGACGTTCTGGTCAAGAGGGCTGAGGAGAGCCTAGCCGGCGACTTCTCGTTCACTCGGTGGACGGTGACCGACCGGCGCTACTTCTCGCTCAGTGAGACCGTCGTCTTCGCCAATCGCCTCTTTCTACAGGGAACCTCGGGGAAGGCACCGTTCTACGAGCTCCAGTCCGTGGAGACTTCCTTCAAGGCCCAAGAAGGACTCGGTGGATCGAAGACGCTTCGCGGCGTGCCGAAGAACCGTTACACCGGCAGGGGAGTGTTTCTCTGGAACGCCGAACTGCGTTGGTACGCAGCCGAGTTTGCTGCTTTCGGCCAAGAGTTTGACATGGTCCTGAGCGGTTTCGTGGACTCGGGCCGGGTTTGGGCAAGAAAGGTAGAACTGGGTGACGTGCTTTCGGACCTGCACCATGGCTACGGTGGCGGGCTAAGAATTGGAATGGGAGAAAACTTCGTCGTCGCATTCGACGTGGGGCACTCCCAAGAGGCAACGGCTCCCGTCTACATCGGCCTCGGATACCTGTTCTGACTAGTTCCCGTCGAGTGCTTGGAGTGAGATCAGGGAGGCACCGTGGTTACTCCCAATCCAGAACGTCACGGGCGTCGTCGAGTCGTCCACGAATACCCGTCGAATGTTCACACCCAGCTCGGGTAGGAGATACTCGATGAATTCCCCGGTTTCGGGGATGAGCCGCACGACCCGATCGGTATACATCGATCCGGTCCATAGGTCGCCGTTGCGGTCCAGGTGTGTGTCGTAGGGCTTCGAGTACGGCGTCGGAGGAATCCACTCTTGGAATTCTTCGGTCCGAGGGTCGAACATTCCGATCACGTTGCCGCCAAACCCAGCGTACCAGACACGATCTTGAGAGTCGACCTCGCCACGGCGTGGGCGCGACCCGATCGTCGGCGTCTCGAAGAGGCTGATTTCCCCGGTACCTGCGTCGATCCGACCGATGTGCTCGTTTGCAAAATCCATGAACCACAGGTTGTTCTTCGAATCCGGTTGGATGCCGTAGAGGTTATGCGAGCTCCGCGACGAGCCGAGAAACGGCTCGAATGACTCGAATTCACCCGTGGCCAGATCGAGCCGGTGCACCCCGGCGATCGACCGATTCTGAAGCCAGACCTTTCCGTCTATGTGAGAGCTCTCAGGTGCCGCATGGTTGATCTGGAAGATGCGAGTTCCGTGCTCTCCCTTCGGCTGTTCCAGTTCATCGGGGACCTTCCACACCCTGACTTCCTCGGTCTGTCGGTCGAACTTGAAGATGGAGCCCTGGAACATGTTTCCCCCCCAGGGATTCCCGTCACGGTCTAGCTTCAAGGCCAGGATGCCTGTGGGGTTTCCGGGCCTCGCCTCTGGCACTTCGTATTCCGTCACTTCGCCGGTCCGAGGATCGAGCTTCCCGAAGTACTGCTGTCCGAAGTCGACATACCACACCATGCCGTCCGAGTCGACCTCAGCGTCGTGGGGTGCGGTAGACGGATTAGGTAGGTCATACTCTGTGATGACGACCCTTGTGGACCGTCCTGTCGGGCGAGGGAACGTCTTAAGCTCGTAGTCTCGGGCGCCAGAGCTCAAGTTAATGCTGGCCAGGTATTCGGCCTGCCGGCGGCGGCTCGCCTGCTGCCGCTCGCTCCGTTCAAGAAACGGTGTCACTTGTTCAGCGGGACGCCGCTGCGGGTTGCCCGGGAAAGCAGAGGTCACATAACCATCCATCCGCTCGAGAGTCCGCAGCCAATCGTCCGCGTCATAGTCTGATCGGAAGGCTCGATCGAGAGTGTGGCAGCGCACGCAACCCTCGAACATGCGCTTTTGCTCCTCCGTCCCAGGGATACTGGCCAGCCACTCTGCGTTTGTGAGCTGAGCTTCCAGGTCCCGGGTTGGTCGGAGCATGAGATCGGCTATTGCGATACCCGGAGCTCCAACTTCCGCCTGGCTGGGACTATCTAAATCGTAGCCGATCGCACGAATGCTGAGGCTGTGTCGCCCAGCCTCGAGTCGGCCAGCCGGAAAGTGGTATCTGCCCTGGGCATCGCTGATTACACTGACTGCTATGGAAGAACCTTCCACCTTGGCGGTGACGACGACCCCTTCCATAGGGCCCTCTTCAGCTGATGCTACCTGCCCACTTAACGCCGCGTCCGCCTGCGAGCGAGGGGCCGGTTCAGTTTGAGAGAAGGAAGCAAACAGGCCGATAGCGAAGACCGCCAGAACCACCGTGAGTCCGAACAAGAAGCGCTTGTCCAACACTTGAGACCCCCTTTATCCCATCGTGCCTCGCCGCCCATGCTCCGAGCAATGTACGGTCCGAAGTGGCGCGTCGCTTGCCATGACAAGCGGACTCTAGGAGGAGCGAGCCTCCTTGCGTCCCGTCGGCGACGAAATGAACTGCCCCCTCCTAAAAGAGGTCATACTTCACACGCACCAATGCGAACCGACCGATGGAAGGCACGCCGACAAACGATCGGTATTCGGTATCGAACACGTTGTTCACTGAGAGCTGCAGCGTGGCCCGCGTATTCGGCACCTGGTATCCCGCCGTGAGATCAACGATCGCGGAGGAATCAACGCAGTCCTCCTCGAAGATCCCACCAGTTCCGCCCGTGATGCAGTTGGTCCCCACGAAGCCGGCGGACTCGGCCGGGAACGAACTGGCAAACCGCAATCTTCCTGACGCGCTCAACCCGGCGGAGAGATTTCGATATGCCAAGCTCACAGAGCCCTTTTCCTTCGGCGCATTCAACGCGATCGGCGCCCCTCCCGCAATCTCGAAATAGTCCTCGCTCACGTGAGAATAGGTCCCCGCTACCGTCCACTCATCGGTAAGAAATGCCTGAACCGACAGGTCCGCACCCCACAGGTCCACGTCCCCGACGTTGCGGTACGTCAGGATCAGATCCGCACCCTGGGCAGCGATGTCAGGCGAAGCCACGACGGCCAGTGGTATCTGAGCGATCCCCGTGGCCAACTGAGTCGCGGTTGCCTGGGCCGTTTCCGGGTCGGTTCCACCCATGATGAGCTGGGTTGCGATGAACGCGCCGACGTCCTGCCCATTTAGGAGAATCAGCGGTGTCTGTACGAGCAGGGGCGACACGAAATCGTTCTTCTTCATCCAGTATACGTCTGCCGAAATAGAGATTCTGTTGCTCAGAACCGCCGTCCAGCCCAGCTCGATACTCTCGGTGTAGGACTCGAGAAGCGGAGGCACGTCGGAAAGGACCGCACCGGCCGCTGGGGTGACGGTCTGCGTGGTCGCGTCGAGCAGATCCAGACCGATATCAGAGGAAGTGGGTGACAGGCTGTTCAAGAGCGCGGCAGTCTGTGTGTCGATCGCCCCCTGCGCTTGCAGGACTCCCACGGCCAGCGGCCAAAGGATCTCAGTTTGCGCGGGCAGGAATTGGCCAGCGCCGCCGGGGTTAAAAGGAGAATACATCCCCAGCAGGCTCCCGTCCTGGTTTTGGAAGGAAAATCCGTCTGGTCCGGTACCGAAAGCCCGCGTGCTGTATCCGAGCGGCCCAAGCGGATCCGGGGCGAAGCCTCCGGAGATGTCGAGGAAGAGGTTCAGGCTCGAGGGGGTAGAGAATGCCCGGTTGTACGTGAGACGCACACTCTGGTTCTCCTGTGGTCGAAGCACAAAACCCGCGCGGGGCGACCAAACCTTTTCGGGAAGAAGTGAGTGCGAATCCAGCCGGGCCGCGACGATGAAGTCTAGCAATGACGAGAGGGCGGTTTTCGACTGCGCATAGATGCCCCACTCGTTCAAATCATCATTGTCGTCATACGCACCGTAAATCGAACCCCTCGACTCGGGTCTGGTCGCATAGTAGTCGAACCCGACGGTGAAATCCTGCACATCATCGAGCAGGGTGATACCGTGTTGGGCTTGGGCGACAAAGAGGCTGGATTCGTCGACGAGGGGCGTACCGTCGCGTAGAAGGTAGCTACCACCCGCATCGTTCGTGTTGTAGTACGCCTGGGCGAAGAAGCGGTCTTTGCTAAGCCGCGCTTGATAGAACTCGTAGATCCAATTTTCTGCCTGCGCAGCTCCGAGCCCCGTCATCTCGATGCCCGTGGCATCGGTTCGGCCGTAGGTGGCGACCAGGGTACCGTCCTCCGCAAACTGCCAGTCCGCTCGGGCCTCGACACCCCACCGCTCGATGTCGTTGTTTCGGACCCCGAGCCTATCGCAAGCGAGCATTGCGGTGACCGCACCGAGACCACGAGCCAACCGGTCCCTGAAACACGCCTCAGGGTTGCCGTCGGCCGTGTTTCGTGCCGCGTTTTCTGTAGGATCCTCGTACTCCCACTCCTCTCCCCGCAGATATTGCCCTGAGACCTTGACTCCGAAGTCTTCGGTCAGCAGGAAAGCCGAACGGAACGCGCCCTGGAACACCGAGCGCTCTCCTCCTCCGAGGGTAACGCTTGTTCCCTGGCTCGTGAGAGGCGATTTCGTCAGCATGTGGACGACTCCGTTGGCGGTGTTCGGCCCATAGAGTGCAGAACCCGGACCGAGCACGACTTCGATTCGCTCGATGTCGGCGTCCGTCGCAGGGATGAAGTGCATGAAGTTGGCGCGGAGGGACGGTACGCCCGCCAAACGGTGATCCGTCAGCATATGCAGAGCGCCAGAGAAGATGTTGTTGAACCCGCGCACGACGACGTTCGTCCCCTGTAGCCCGGACGTGATCACGTCCACTCCTGGAGCCGATCGCAGATGGTCTGCGACGGTTGGCGCCGGCCGTTCCTCGATCTCGACCGCGCTGACCGTATAGGTGGTTGCGGGCGCCTCGGTTGATTTCTCGGGTGTAGCGCGCGATGCGGACACAACGAGTTCGTCGAGCGCCAGAACCGTTGAGGTAAGCGTGAGGTTGAACGCTGTGGTCGTTCCGCCCGAGACCGAGACGTTCTCAAAACGCGCCCCCACATACCCGATCCGCTCAACCACGAGGTCGTAGGTACCCGCGGGAAGATCGGCCTGATATCGGCCCTGGGCGTTCGTCGGCCCTCCGAGCGTCTGGCCACCGCCCAGGATCTGGACCTGAGCCTGCGGGACCGGTGCACCGGTCTCTTCGTCGGTCACGATCCCGGTGAGGGCCGCCTGCTGGGCGGCCCCTGGCAGAGCGAGTAGGAAGAGCACTGGGATCACAACAGGGATGGAAGTCCACACTCGTGCCAGCATGCTGAGCCTCCTGAGTTTGAAGACTGTGCGCGCCTGTGAGCGGCCTTTCCTGTCTACCTCATTCAAAAGGTGCGGAGGTTTGCGTCCCTGGGCAAACAAGATTGGGGGAGCCATCGCTGGGGGCGGTGCCTTCTCGGGATGACTTTGGGGTCCTCCAGTGCAGTGATACCGGGTGGCGGCGATCCGACTCCTCCCCCACTTTTTCGGCGACCCTGCCCACAGATCGAACAGCCGAACACTCCGCAGCGAGGTCTCCACATGCGCTATACCCTTCTCGGACGAAGCGGTCTTCGTGTCTCCGAACTCTGCCTCGGCGCCATGACGTTCGGAGGCGCATGGGGCTGGGGTGCAGACGAAGAGGGCTCAAAGGAGCAGCTCGAGTTGTTCATCGAGCGTGGCGGCAACTTCATAGATACACGCAAACGGCTATACGAACGGCCAAAGTGAGGAGATCCTCGGCCAGCTCCTGGAGGGACGGCGGGACGAGGTGGTCCTAGCGACGAAGTACACTGTGAACACGCGGGCCGGTGATCCGAACGCTGGCGGCAACGCCCGAAAGAACATGATGCAGGCCGTTGACGCGAGCCTCGAGCGTCTGCGCACCGACTACATCGATCTCTATTGGGTTCACTTTTGGGACATGATGACCCCGATCGATGAGGTGATGCGCGCCTTCGATGACCTGGTGAGCTCCGGAAGGGTCCACCACGTCGGTGTCTCCGACTATCCGGCGTGGAAAGTCGCGGAGGCAAACACGCTCGCAGACCTTAAGGGGTGGTCACCGTTCGTCGCGCTTCAGGTCGAGTACAGTTTGGCTCAGAGGGACGTCGAACGCGAACTCGTTCCGATGGCCCGTGACCTTGGGCTCGGGGTCACCCCTTGGTCGCCCCTGGCAGGTGGATTGCTTACCGGGAAATACTCTGAGGAAGACTTGAAATTGCGGGAGGAGCCGGGACCGGGGGAGATAGTCAGAGATCGGAAGCAAATGGTGCGATCCCGGCTCACAGAGCGAAAGCTAGCCATCGCCGGGGTCGTGTCCGAGGTAGCTGAAGAGGCCGGAAGGTCGTCCGCCCAAGTGGCGATCCGATGGGTATTGGACCGCCCCGGCGTGACCAGCCCTATCCTAGGGGCCAGGACGACCGAGCAGCTCGACGACAACCTCGGGAGCTTGGACTTCGAGCTGGACCCTGAGCATACAGCGCGCCTGGACGAAGTCAGTCAGATCGAGCTCGGATTCCCTCACGACATGATCACCCATCCGCGGATCAGGCATATGCTCCACGGGGGTGCGGAGGTGGAACCCTATTCCCCGTGAGTCACGGCCCTCGGGGTTGGTGGCTCAAAATCGTCAAGGGTCGGCAGATCCCAATTGCTCGAACAGAAGCCAACCGTCCGGGTCGACTCGTAGCTCTGTCGGCCTCGCAGGAAGCGGAATGTCTCGAGTCCACCGCCGGCCGTCCAACCAGTCTGAAACCCTGTGCACGCCGCCTTCCATCAAGAACTCGAATTCAACCGGCATCCGGAACGTAGGCCAGACGTCATCCTGCTCCTGGGTAACCGTCACGTGGGCCTGGTCTAGCTCTTCGTTCCACTCCCAGTCG
The DNA here is from genome assembly GCA_965215925.1 of Longimicrobiales bacterium. Taxonomy (GTDB): domain Bacteria; phylum Gemmatimonadota; class Gemmatimonadetes; order Longimicrobiales; family Gaopeijiaceae; genus JAAXGI01. The sequence goes on from CBDCEQ010000003.1 coordinate 2,467,188, forward strand.
ACCCGGAGCATGGGATATCCTGGTCGTCGGAGCCACTGTTGGAAGAACCATTCGAGAGATTGCCCGTGGACCTCTTCCATCGTGCCCTGAAAATCCGCTGTGGCCGCGTTACCGCCGGCGTACCTTTGGTAGTATCGGCGGATCCCGTCGAAGAACGCCCGCTCGCCGACAACGTACCGTAACATATGTAGAACGAGGGCCGCCTTCTCGTACGAGTTCTCGTTGAGCAGCTGCAGCAGGTTCGTGACGCCGTCATCGATGATCGGCCGCCCCGTGACGTTCGATGCCAAGTAGTCTGTCCTCAGCGCAGAAATCCGCTCCGTGAACGCCGCATCGCTCTGGGTCTGAGCCCAGAAAAGGGGTCCGAAGTAGCTTGCGAAACCCTCGGAGAGCCAGAAGTGCGGCCAGTCAGCCGGGGTGACTGAATCCCCGAACCACTGATGCACGATCTCGTGGGCGACCGTTCCTTCAATGTCGACCCCACGAGCGATTGCGGCCTCCGAATAGAAGATCGCCGACGCGTTCTCCATCCCACCAAACAGAGTGGATGATTGGATGTTGGCCAATTTCTCGAAGGGGTATGGACCAAAAAGATCAGCGTATATGTCTATCATTTGGGCTGACCGAGAGAAGACCTCCCGGGCGTGCGCGGTATCCGGTTCGAATGTCCACGAAGTGACCTCAATGCACCCATCATCTCGCGTGGAAGCCGGTGCCTGTTCGCAGGCGGCAAACCCGTTCTCCATGACTTCCATTTCTGCAACACCCACGACCATTAGGTAGGTGGGGATCGGCACTCGGTTCGCCCAGCGCCATGTCGTGAGCCCTGCGAGGCCACCAGTCCGCGTGGAATCCGCTGGCAAAGGCGTCCCTATCTGGACCCCGTTCGCGATGACTTGTCTCCCCCCGGGCGCGTGGACGGTGAAGGATACCGTCGCCTTATCGGAGGGATGGTCATTAGTCGGAAACCACGACCGGGCGCGATTCGGCCAATTGTCGGCGAAGGCCGACGGCCTTCCGTGCACGTTGTTTCGAAGGATCAACCCGTCGTCCGGTACGCCTCGCGCCATGATCTCGACCTGCACGGTGTCGTAAATACCGGGTCGGCCCGGGGAATCGAACCGGAGAAGCCCTTGGTCGTGGGTGAACTCCAACGCCCGACCCTCAGAGGTTACGAGCTCGGTCGAGAGACCTGAGAAGTCCAATGTGAGGGAGTGGGGACCAGCTCGCTCCCTCAGGTAACGAATGGTTGTGCGGCTGGACACACGATCGTTTTCCTGAGGGATCACGAGCTCCACGTCGTAGTGAACCACGTCCAGATCCTGATCATATCGTCCCGGCCCAGGCATCTGCCCGATCTCAATCTGGGGTGGCTCCTCCCACACAGCCTCTTGGGTGATCGGTGGGGGTGAGATCGAGTCCCAAAGGATGACCAGGGGCTCCGGGCCTCGGAACCAGCTGAGGGGATTGAAGGAGAACGACTCACTGCATGCTGCAACGACTACCGAGAGGACGAGGGCGAACCCTATCAAGACGGCGCGCCCAAGGGCTCGGTGCCCGCGAGGCGGACAAGTCTTCGCTTCCATGGGGAAAACATAGGAGCTTTCCCGGAGCCGACGCGAGAGCGACTGCGCATCAAGGCACCCCTGGACCCGGTTCCGATTGCCTCGGGTCGACGGCCGTTCTATGCTGTGCCGGGCGCCCTTCGGGCAGTCCCCTTACACCTTCGGGACCGTCACGCGACTTGTGAATCACTTCGACTCAATGACCCGTCGACAGGCCATTCGATCGCTCCTCGGAGCCACCGGTGTGGTGAGCGCGTTCGTGGGAAAGCGAGCAGAGGCAGCCCAGCCGAGAAACAGTCATGAGGCACCGCGACGGGTGCTTGAGCCTTTCGTTATTGACTTTCCTCAAGAGGCGCTCGACGACCTCCATCGACGCATCGACGAAATGAGGTGGCCCGAAATGCCCTTCGGGACCGGGTGGGCTGCGGGGACGAACGATTCCGTGCTCAGAGAGCTCGCGGACTATTGGAGACACGACTACGACTGGTTCAGGATCCAGACGGACCTAAACGAGCTTACCCATCTGCGAGGACCGATCGGGGGTGATCGACTTCACTGCGTCGTCTACGAACCGCCGGAGCAACGCACGGCGGAAGCACCCTTTCCACTGCTTCTCCTGCACGGGTGGCCAGGATCGTTTCACGAGTTCGGCGCCGCGGCGCAACGGCTCGCGGCGGGAATCGACGGGGAGGATGGCTTCAACGTAGTCGTCCCCTCTCTTCCGGGATTCGGGTTTTCGGATCCTCCGAGTACCCCCGGCATAGGACCTGACCGAATCGCACAACGGCTCCACGCGCTGATGCTAGAGCTGGGTCACACGCGGTACGGTGTTCAGGGGGGAGACTGGGGCGCGATCATCGGGACGCAGATGGCCAGGATGTATCCGGAAGCGATTGCCGGCCTTCACCTGAATTTTGTGTCGGCGGCGCCACCCCCGCCGGATGGCGTGGACCCCACTCCCGAGGAAATCTCGTATCGAGAGGCGAGGGCCAGGTTCCAGGGCAATGAGACTGGATACTCCAGGATACAGGCAACGAGGCCCCAGACCCTGGCCTACGCCCAGCTCGATTCGCCGGTGGGATGGCTCGCTTGGATGTTGGAAAAATACTGGGCTTGGGCCGAACACGGTGAGGACCTTTGGGAAACCTTCTCCCGCGAGGACATTCTTACGACGGCGATGCTCTACTGGCTGCCGGCTCGAATCCTCTCAGCATCGCGGCTTTACTTCGAGACTTCGAACGCACCGCCGGGAAGCCGGGTCGGGGGACGGGTCGAGGTGCCGACCGGCTACGCCCGCTTTCCCTCAGAACCGTGGGGACCACCCCCCGAAGTCGTCGAGCGCACATACAACCTAGTGCACTACAGCCAGCCGTCGCGCGGCGGCCACTTCCCAGCACTCGAGCAACCCGTCATTTGGTCCCGAGAGGTGAGCCGTTTCTTCTCTGGCCTGCGGGCGTAGGCTCTACCGTCGGGTGATAACCCGAATGATCCCACCCAAATAGCCGGTTCCATAGCGGGTCGTGGCGTCGAGCGAGCTGATAAACTCCAGTCGGTCGATCTGGCTCACGTCGAAGGCTCTTAGGGTGGCGAGCGGCCCGAACGGTAGGTCGTCCTAGAAGACCTCAGCATAGATCGCACCGGTCGTGGTTCTGTTCCGGCTTCTGAGCCACCTAGGGCGAAGTACGCGAACGATCTCGTAAGCATCGCCCTCAGGAGGAGGAAGAATCTCGTCGATACACGGCGGCGACGGGGCCCGAGTCGAGTCATGAGGTGACCCCTAACCCGCCGCGCTTCCCATGGTAATGCCCGGAGCCGGCAGGGTGCTGGAGCCTTGCAGGAACTGATCGATGGATCGGGCAGCACCTCGGCCCTCGTTGATCCCCCATACAACGAGCGATTGGCCACGGCGACAGTCTCCGGCCGCAAATACACCGGGCACTGAAGTCTTAAAATCGCCGTGCTCGGCAGAATAATTCGAGCGGGCATCGATCTCGATGCCCAACGCATCGACTAGGTAGGACTCCGGACCCAAGAATCCCATAGCCAACAGCACGAGGTCGGCTTCCAGAATCTTCTCGCTACCTGCGACCTCTGACATCTCCCACCGCCCCGAGCTCTTCGTCCAATCCGCCTCGACGATCTTGAGCGCCGCGACATTTCCGTTCCCGTCGTCGATGAACTCCTTTGTAGCGACGCTGAAGGTTCGCGGATCGCTGCCAAACTCCACGATCATTTCCTCATGCCCATAGTCGGTGCGCAAGATGAGGGGCCACTCGGGCCACGGATTGTCCGCGGCACGCTCCGCCGGGGGCTCTTCCAGCAGTTCGAGATTCACCAGGCTCGAGCATCCATGTCTTATCGCCGTCCCGATGCAGTCGGTGCCGGTGTCTCCACCGCCCATCACGATGACCCGTTTTCCCTTCGCGTCGATATACTGGCCATCCTCCATGTTGCTGGCCAAAAGACTTTCCGTCGTTGCGTTCAGAAAATCCATCGCGAGATGGATACCACTCAGCTCTCTACCTGGAATCGGAAGATCCCGTGGAACGGTCGCTCCCGTCGCCAGCAAGAGCGCATCGTTAGCCGCGGTGAGTTCACTCACGTCGACCGATCGTCCGACGTCTGCGTCGGTCACGAACTTGATGCCGGCGTCTCTTAGCAAATCGATCCGGCGGTCGACGATTTTCTTGTCCAGCTTCATGTTTGGAATGCCGTACATGAGCAGTCCACCGATTCGGTCCGCTCGTTCGTAGACCGTCACCCGATGACCCACCCTGTTCAGCTGCTCAGCGGCCGCCAACCCCGCGGGACCGGAGCCCACGATCGCAACATTCTTGCCCGTTCGCGCCGGGGGTTGCTCGGCTGTTACCCAACCCTCGGCGAACCCCCGATCGATGATCGCGTTCTCGATATTCTTGATCGTAACCGGAAGCTCGTTAATGCCTAGGACGCACGAGCCCTCACAGGGCGCCGGACATGTACGCCCCGTAAACTCTGGAAAATTGTTCGTCTTGTGCAGACGCTCGAGCGCTTCTCGCCACCTGTCCCGATACACGAGATCGTTCCATTCGGGAATCAGGTTGTCGATCGGACAACCGGGTTCCGCTTGGCAGAACGGCACGCCACAGTCCATGCAGCGAGCGCCTTGAATCTTGAGCTGTTCCGTGTCGTGCTCGGTATAGACCTCGTCAAAATCAGCGATACGCTCGGCCGCATCCCGATAGGGTACGGCCTGGCGTGGATATTCCGTGAATCCCGTTGGCTTGCCCATGATCTAACGTCCGGGCGCGATCGTTTTCGCGGCCGGCCCTCTTTTACAAGACGGGCACGACCTTCATACCCGAGTGACCCGCCGTGCCGTGCTCTCCGGTTTGTCCGAGGGAGTACGACGGTGAGCGGATTAAGGTAATTGACGACATGTTGTACCGCACGAGCGAGCGCGGACCTCGACGGAGCCAGGCCGACTCTTCGTCGTAGGGTCGAGGGATGTCTAGAGAACGAGGTCCGGCCTGCCTCTAGATCAGGGCAGTAGCTCGTAGCGGTAGGAAATGGCCTGGCGCGCGAACGAGACCTCGAACTCTTCGCCCTCACCCGATGCTGGGGCTCCCACCGTGAGCATCTCGCTCCCAAGTGTGTCCTGTTCACCGTAGAAGGTGAATCGAAGCCGCATTGGCGTCCCCGGTTCCGCCTCGTTGCCCACAATCCGACCCTCGACGATCGTCTCGATCCCAGCGGGTCTCAGGCGAAGGCCCTCCACGTGTACGGGCACTCCTTCGGTTCGCTCCAGTCCCCTGCGGGCTGCGTCCTCATCCCCAGCCTCCAGGTAGGCTCGTGCCGAAATGAGGCCCGCGTTCTCGCTGAGGGGATCGAGCTCAACGAGACGGTCGCCAGCGGCCGCAAGCAGATCCCACTCCTCAGCCGCAAATAGCGAATTGACGTAGTTGAACCAAGCGTCTCGAGAGTTCGGTTGGGCCCTCGTCAGTCGCTCGAAGGCGTTTCCAGCCTCTGCGTAGTCACCGGAGCGAAACAGCGAGACACCGATGTTGAAGAGCTCCGGCGCGTCGAGCGTCGCCGTGGCAAGGAGGGCCAAGTAGATTTCCGTGGCCTCGGGATCGCGCCCTTGTCCTGTGAGCGCCTGCGCTAAGTCGTTCTGTAAATCATGATTCCCAGGCTCCCGCTCGAGCTGTTGTCTGAGGAGAGGTTCGGCCTCGATGAACCTGCCGGTGAACAGGTAGAGTTGAGCCAAGTTCTCCTCAATCGAGAGGCTCAGCTCAGCCCGGTCTGCGAGCTCCGCATCGGACAAGACTCGAGTCGCGGGCCGACTCTCCAGCCCCGAAAGGGCCTGGTCGTAAACCTCGAGCGCCTCGTCATATCTCCCCTCGGCGGCGAGGAGCACAGCCAAGTTTCGGTGTGCGTCGGGGCGAAGGCTATAGATCGTTACGGAGCGATTCCAGGCATCGATAGCGCCATCCATGTCGTTGGCATCGAAAGCTTCGATACCCGCGTTAAAAGCCTCAGCCCATGCTCTTTCGCGCTCCGGCTCAACATCGAGCTGATAGGCGGGATAGATTCTCTCTGCCTCGAAAAACATCACATCCGCCTCAGAATGCTCTCCGAGGCGCGCATGCGCGGTACCGGCGAGGTAGTAGTGGATCGGGTTCAGTGGGTCGCTTTCGATGCCTTCTAGCGCCAACTCAAGCGCGCGTTCCAGGTTCTCCTGCCGGAGGTACAGCGTTGCGGTTTGAGAGAATCGAGTCTGGACCGGGCGGGTGCCGATCTCGTAGGTGATCCCCGTAGGCGAGACGACGGGTCCGCCGGGCTGCAACCGAGGAGCGCAAGCGGAGGTGGAAATGGCGACGAGGCCCACGACGACAGGCAGCCCTCTCCGTGACCGTGACGAGCGAGGGTTACCGCTAGACATCCATCCGCCTCCTACCAGGGGAAGCGGACCGAGAAGATCACAGACCTGGGTACAGCCACTCCCTGGTCCCGCGCAGGCCGAAAAGCCACTACCTCGCTAAAGAGAGATAGCGCAACCTGGTCGAGTTGCGGACGCCCGCTCGAGCGGCTGATCTCAGCCCATTCCACAGAGCCTCGCGCGTCAATCCAGAGCGCCACACTCACTGCCCCATCATCGGCGCGATCCAGGTCACCTCTTATATAGCTGCGCCTTATGAACTGCTCGACCTCCATCGGGTTCCGGATCAAGACCCAGGCCGAAGGGGCCGCTAGAACCAGCTCAGGGCGGACCGCCGAGAGACGGTCGAGGTCGATCGGAGCGGATCCGAGCAATTCCGCAAACTCCGTAGCCGCGACGCTGCCGTTGACATCGTTCGAGCCGTTCTGGTCCTCGCCACCTTCGGACGCGACCGACTCTGGCTCGTCGCGCTCAGGCTCCGGTTCAGTCAGGGTGGGAGCGGGAGCCGATCGGCCTACGAGACGTTCACGGAAGGCCTCGGAAAGCGTTGCGATCTCTGCCCCAGTGCCGCTGATCGCCGCAAGCAACTCCGGCTCCTCGGGGATCGAGTCAGGCAGCTGGCCGATCTGGGCAGCAGGCGCGGGATCAGCGTTCTCGGGCGCACCACCCTGTAGCACCGACACCCACTCGAGCTGAAGGAAATCCTGGAGTGGGTTGGATTCGCTCGCGGACCTCTCCCAAGTGGGCCATAGCGCGAACACGATCGCATGCAGGAGGACAGCAATGAGACTCGACCGGGCCACCCAGGCCCGCCACTGGGCCTTCATCCGGTCGTTCGCATTGAGAGTCCAGCGATCCTGCGAAACCTTCTCTGACACCGGATCCGTCATCAAGTACCTCCAGTTCCGGCGAGGCGGTGGCAGCGATCCACGGTCGTCCGCGCCGGCGAAAGTATAGGCACCCGCAGCAACTCAGGGGCGGCGAATCTCTCAGAGTACTGCCCGATCCGTGCGCGCACAACGCTGGCCGGTGCCCTGTTTAGTGCCATCGAACTTGCGCCTCCCTAAACCCTCGGGTAGCCTTTTCGGCAGTAGATGCCCATGACGCGAGTCGAACGTCACCGGCGAGGATGGAGGGAGCGGATGCAGGCAGGGTCGAGTGGGTCTGCTCTATTTGTCGCCGGTGCGGGTTTGTTGGTCGCGGTGGGTTGGTCGTTTCTTCGCATTGTTGGGGGGCCAGAAGAGCTTTCGGACGACATCCTTCTGGAGGACCTCCGCCGCTCAGCAGCTAGTTTGGTGGAAGAGATCGAGGCATTTCGCACTGAAGAGGGGCGTCTCCCTGATGAAGCAGAACTGCTGGCCGAGGAACTGATCGGTGCAGACATCGACGAAGGATTGGAATACGTGAGAACCGACGACGAATATGTCGTGCGTCTGACCGAAGAGGTACTCGTCGTTGAGTACGATGGCAGCGTCCCTCTGGACGCGTGGATCAATGACGGAGAACGCACGCCATGAAGCTTGGTCTGACGAGGCACGGATTTACCTTCATCGAGCTCATGATGGTGATGACGATCGTCGCGATCGTCACGGGTATCGCGATACCGAATCTGCGAAACACCGTCGGGGAGGCGGACGCCGTTCGCATCGTAAGCGATGCTCGGACCGTGCAAACCGCCATCTTGCAGTTTGCGGCTGACAACCCTGGGACCCTTCCTCGGCGTGGCCGTCGGGGAGAGCTTCCCCCGGACTTGGCTCCCTATGTCGCCATGCCCTTCGCCTTCAAGACGATCGAGTACCGGTTCATCGTGAACCGGCGCCGCGGAATCATCCGGCTTCGTGTTCGCTACCCTCGGAATGATCAAATTGGGGACGCGCTTCGTGCTTTTCGGGCGCCTGGGACTGTGGTCTGGCGCCGGCGACGCACCGACTTCTACTTGAGCATCTAACTTCGGGCCAAGGCTCGGCCCTGACTCCACCCTAAATCTTGAGCGGTGACACAACGGCCTCTGGACCTTTCTGAGGTGATATGATAGAGGACCCCGTGAGCCTAGGGACATTCAATTCGGGGCCGGACAACTCTGTGCTACAGACGATCGCTGCTGTTGCCGACCAGGAGTTCGATATCGGCGCGGTAACGGACGAGCCTGCCGGAGGCTCACCCCAACCCACCACCACACCCTTCCTCGTGGGCGATTGGGCGGGCGGAGTGAGCTGAAGCTCAGCCCATCAACCGGCTGTCAACCCTAAGACATCCAATCCGTTCGTCCGACGAGTGGCGTACGGCCCTCGCGGACTCACGACGCGCGACAGCATGGGGGGTACCCGAGCCGATCGTCCTCTACCATTCAGGAGTTATCGCGGACGTCGGGGGAGAGGCGGCACGAGCCGCCGAACTTCTGGCCGCGGCTCTCGAAGTTTCGAGCGAGTTGACGACTGCCCAGGTCGAGGAAATCCAGAGGCGGCTAAGAGTTTCAGAGCACTGAATCGAGATAGAGCTCCACTCGCCATCCGGTTGGAGACCTGAGGCCCCGCGCCAGATCGAGCCGTAGGAGCCCGTCAAGAAAAGAGAGGCCTATGCCAGCCGAGGTCAGCGCATCGCCTGTGTCGAAATCGGCGCTTTCACCCGCCCAGCCCGCATCCCAGAATACGCTGACTCGCGCCGCTTGAAGTTCGCGAGCCAACTCAACTCTGGTGCGCGCGTAGCTCGTGCCCACCGCGGACGCTCCGGGATACCCCCTCAGGGTCCTGTTGCCACCCAGGAACCAGTTGCGCTGAATCGGTGCGTCACCCCAGATCCGGCCGCCCCCGAGCTCGAACCCCATCCGGATGTCCGAGAATAGGGGGACTGCGAGCCGCCCAACGGTGCGGGCCCGAAACCACCTATTATCTCCCTCCGCTCCTTGAAGGAGGATTTCGAGCCCCGCCTGGGCTCTCCGCGGGTCGCTCGCCCACCACGGCTCGATCCCGAGGGCAGCTGCGAACTCTGTTCCGTTGTTGGCCTCGAGGGCAGGCCGGAACGGCATGTCGTCACCGCCGAGGAGTCCTGCCACGCTGAAGTCGACCTCGTTCGGAAGCGCACTGTGTTCCTCCGCGGAGAGGGTCACGTGATACCAGCCGCGACGAACCCCGATCGGCTCCCATCTCAGCCGGGCCCCGGAGGATCGATAGTAGTCGCCGTCGTCCCGACCGAAGAAGAGGGACATGAGAGAGTTTCCGACGGAGAGGCTGCGCGCTCTCGAATCGACCTCTTCGACACGGTGAAAACCGGAAAGAGTCAGGCGGTGGCGGGCCGATTCCCAGCTGAGGCCAAGCCTAGCGTCCGGTACCCAGGTTCCGATCCCCAACCACCCTGAGCCCTCCAACCCGATGGGCCCACCTCCAGTCTCAAGGATCCATTCCGCGCGGGCGCCCACGGAGGGACCCTCCGCCCGGTTGTACCGAAACAGGTCTCCAATCTCCGGACCCCACGAAGCGCGAAATTGAGATGGGTTCGCATCGGGTACGGAGAGGTTCGCCAGGTCCCGGAAAAAATCTTCGACCTGATCTTCGTTCGCAAACCCGGGCGCTTCGTCCCAAATCGGAGGCGGTAGCAAGTCACTCGTGTGGAGATCCTCATCGTTCACGGGGACAAGGAGGTATCGCGGGGGTGGATCGACATCGTCTTCAGGCTCGACATCACTCCCTACTGAGTCGGCCTCCGCGGGGGGCGGTTCCTCCGGCAGTTCCTCGCGAAAAACCCCGTACACGCCGTCCGTCCGCCACCGCTCAGCGACGATCGCAGCGTCCTCGATCCCCGCCGGGTCGTCGGCGCCTACGACTTCGAGGATCCGATAGCTTTGTTCGTATGAACCGGGCACCCGCACGATCCCGGCGCGCGCGAATCCTTCCATCCGAATGCGGCTGGGAAGCCAGTATTCGAAGTCCCAAAGCGAGTACTCTACCACAACCATTGAAATGTCGAACTCGAACGGGCGGAACATCCCTGGGACGAGCCGTAGTTCGGCCTCATCGTCCAACCCTAGCTCGTTCTCGAGATCAAATTCCGTCGCGAGCCGGTAGAGAGCTCGAACGACAGCGCCTGAGCCGGGGTCGATCCAGAGCTTTCCTGACAGTAGGCGTCCGGAACGCCGACGTGGAATGAGTTCGAGGCTCACTGCCTGAAGTGTGCGCCCGTCTGGGAGCGAGAGGCTAAGAGAGTCGGACACTTGGTACCGGTAGTGCGCCTCGGAGCCAGGAGCGATCGGGTGCTCGAACTCGACGCCGTCGCCATCATCTTCGTCGTCATCATCGGGATCTCGACCCATTCCGAAGTACAGGCGGTCGCCCGTCGGATCGAACACTGCATCGTTGAAGGGCACCCTACCTGCTGGTGACCGACCCTCTGGTGTCACCTCGTTAGCCGCCAGCATTTGGACGACTAAAGCGCTATCGGCACTCCAGCGGGCACGGGCGGCTGCCTCTGCACGGAACAGAGTTCGATCCTTCAGCGGTGAGCGAATCGAAACCGCCGCCCGAGATTGGATGATCGCTTCGTAACTCTGGATCGAGCTGTCGACCTCCAGCCAGCGCTCACGTGCGGCGTAGAAGATTGAACGGGCCCGCGCATCGAGGAAGGTGTCGGACGAAACCGAGGAAAGGGACGCGGCGTCCCCTCCCGGGTCCTGGGTAGCTCCCACCCGAAGCGGCACCGCGACGCAGGCGATCATAGGAAGGAGATAGGCGAGTTTCACGACACACTTCTGTACGACTGACGGGCGGGTCGAGTTTCACGATTCACTGCAGGGCGCCCTGGGAACTTGAAAGCCGCTCCAAAAGTTCTTGAGGGCAAGAGCTCCGCAGAGGCTGTGCGGGCCGAGAGGGACGCCCCCCACCTACTGGATTTGGAGGTCGCGCAGGCACCTCAGCGTCTCGAAGGAAGCGGCGTTCTCGAGCAGGCGCGCGCAGCCGAAGGCCTCGACGACTTAAGAAGCCTTCGGGTGGTCCGTCACACGCACACTGAACTCCTAGATCGTGCGTAGGCGCTCCGCCAAAACCTCACCGTCTATGACGGGATCTACATCGCTCTCGCCGAGGCGCTAGATGCCGCGCTGGTGACAACGGACCGACATCGGGCAACCGCACCCGGGCATGCTGCTCGGATCCTAACTTTGTGCCTAGCCGCTCTCAGCTAGACCGAGTTTATCAGGCCTCGCCACCATTCTCCGCAGCGTCTCTTCCTGCGATCCGACCGAAGGTGATGCACCGGCCCAGGCCATGCTGCGCAAAACCGCCCTGCGACTCACCCGAGCAGTAGAGGCCGGGGATTACCTCTCCGGCGTAGTCGATGACCTGTGCTTTCGTGTTCGTGTGTAGCCCGGTCAGACAGTCGTGAAGGATCGGGGTAGTCCAGGCAGCATAGAACGGGGGAGTCTGGATCTTGTACATGGGACTCTCCTTCCCAAAGTCCGGATCCGTCCCGGAATCTACGAAGGTATTGTACCTGGCCACCGTTTCCTCGAGTGCGTCCGCCGGCATGTCGCGGGATTGGTATTCGTTGTCGATATTTCCCGCGAGCTCGCGGAGCGTGTCCCCACTGTAGAAGTAACCGTCGAGATCCACCATCGGCGGATTGGGATCCCAGCCCTCCCGCTCCACGGCCTCGGCGTCGAAGATGGCCCAGATCGGACCCCCCCCGTTCCTGCCCGTGTTCCCGTGATCCTGGAGACAGGCCGCGAAGAACTCATACCCGTTATCGGTCTCGTCCCAGAACCTTGTCCCCAGCTCATTCACCATGATCGCGTTCTGCCAACTGAAGATGGTGAGTCCGGAGGCGCGAGCGCGCTCGAAGATAGGGCTGTCTGGCTGCCAGAGGAGACTCGAGTATCCCCACTTGCACCCGATGTACCGAGTCTTGGACATGTAGGCGCCCGATTCCTTGGTCTGATTGGCGGTCGCCCATAGCGCCGCACCAATCTTCATGGCCGCAAGCTCCCCGTCGCCACTCTGCTTGGACCAGGGCTCGCCTGCCACCTGATATTCCTCGGTGAGCCTCGGGTCAAACGTTCGACGGAAGGTCACGTTGCTCGAGCTTCCTCCGCTCGCAACCAACACCCCTTTGAGCGCACGGATGTTCACGGTCATCCCGCGGTGCTCGGCGGTGATGCCCAGCACCCGCCCGGAGAACTGATTCTCGCGGATGATGCCCGTCATCTTGTGTTCTAGGAGGATCTCGGCGCCTTTGGCTCTCGCGCTTTTCTCCAGCGCCCTCACTAGACCCGACCCGACCCGTGTCGGGTGGTGCGTCACGCGCTCGCTTTCGATGGGCCACTGTACCGTCCTGCCCTGCCTCGCAACTGTCGAGGCGGCCCCGGGCCCGGTGGATTGGTCTTGAAAATCGACTCCATTCTCGATCAAGAACTCGAAGGAGGCCGCGTTTTCGTCGGCAAAGGCCCGCACGAGGTCGCGATCACTGTAGCGGCTGTCCCGATGGTCATGGCGCACCCAGTCCTGGTACACCATGTCGGCGGAATCTTCGATTCCGAACTTCCTCTGCCGGCTGTTACCGCCGCCGAGGTGCACGTTTCCACCGCTCACGAGTCCGTGGCCGCCGATGTCATAATTCTGGTCGACCATGATCACGGAAGCGCCGTGGTCGAGCGCCGAAACCGCCGCGGAGAGACCGGAGGTACCTGCCCCGATGGTGACGAAGTCGGCCTCGTGATCCCAGGACTGTTGGGCGCCCAACTCATGGGCGTTGAGGGCGCTCAGTCCCGTCGCTCCCACACCGACGGCGGCACTCTTCTTTAGGAATTCCCTCCTATCGAGCGTCTGTGAGCGCTTCTCTTTCTTTCCGATGGTGTCCTATCCTCCCCGGGGACTTGTGGTCGCGATAGCAATCCGTACGGTCATCTACATACAGTCGAGCATGTGGAAGGCAATTTCGCAACGGTCCTGCCCAAATCATTCGCCGATTCCTACCAGGCTCAGGTGTACCGTGCGCTCCCGTGGCCTGGTGTCGCAGTCGATCAATACGATCTGCTGCCATGTGCCCAGCGGTATCCGGCCGTCGACGATCGGGAGAGCGAGCGATGGCCCTATCAAGGAGGCGCGCACATGGCTGTGTCCGTTGTCGTCGTTCCACGTCGCTTCGTGGGCGTACCGGCCGTTGCGGGGTGCGAGGTCCTCGAGCATTGCGGCAACGTCGTGATTGACCAGGCCGGGCTCGAATTCGAGCGTGGTCAGGGCAGCGGTGGAACCATGCACCAGAAGAGCGGCTTGGCCGGCCTTCACCCCTGAAGCATTGACCGCCTCCTGAACATCCAGCGTGAGATCGACGATGTGATCATTTCCCTCGGTCCGACAATCTAGGGTTTTCTGCTGGACGATCATTTGCGAAAGGTGGGAAGCAGGGGATGAGCGAGGCAAGTCGTCGGGGCCTGTCCCCGACCTTCGCTGGAGGAATCTCTTGGTCTTCTATATGCCGGCTCAGTCACCTTGCCTGCTCTCTTGCCCGCAGATACCGTGCCTTAGGTGAGGAACGTCCGAACATCGACCCTCTCAAGATCGGAGTCCTTAAACCCATGTCTAGCATCAGAGCTCCCAGATCTTTTTGGGCCTTAGGAGTCCTCGCGCTCGTGGGATGCGGCTCTGGCGATTTGGCAGATGCAGGTGAGATGGCAGATACGCCGGAAGCCTCCATGTGGGAGGAGACCTTCCCCACCTTCACGCGGCACCAAATCGCGGATTTCGAGGGGGGTGGGACCGTCGCATTCGATGTCGACGGCGACGGAATGCAAGACGTCGCCGCCCTATCTGGTGGATCCGAGCTGGTTTGGTTCAAGAACCCGACCTGGGAAAAGTTCATCATTACCACTGGCACCGATCGGTACATCTTCTTGGCTCCGTATGACGTGGACGGAGACGGAGACACCGATCTGGCCATCGCGAGCGAGTTCGCCCTCGCCGATTCCAACAACGGTGGACTGATTCATTGGGTGGAGGCTCCTGATGATCCAACCATGGGTCAGGAGTGGAACCTGCACTATATCGACGCAGTCCCGGCCTCTCATCGAATCCGCTGGGCCGACCTCGATGGAGACGGAAGGAAGGAGCTCTTGAACCTTCCGATTGTCGGTATTGGCGCGATTGCGCCTGAGTATGTCGGCCCGTCTCAGCTCAAGGCGTACTGGATCCCTGACGACCTTACGGATGCTTGGGAGACTCAGGTGCTGGACGACACCCGCCTCGAAGTCGGCCACGGCATTCGCGTTGTGGACTGGGACGGTGATGCAGCCGAAGACATCCTCACTGCGACCAACGACGGTGTCCATCTGTTCCGGCCGTCCCTTAGGGGACCGCCCCAGCACCTAGCCGGTGGCCATGATGCCCCCCGTCCGAATCGGGGGTCCAGCGAAGTCAGCCTCGGCCACCTGGGTGGAGACCGCTTCGTCGCCACAATCGAACCGTGGCATGGGACCGACGCGGTGATCTACACGCCGGGTATCTCTGAGGACGACATCTGGAATCGGCGGGTGATCGGCACAGAGTTCGAGGGGGGACACGGCCTGGCCGCGGCTGACCTCAACAGCGACGGGTATGACGAGGTCATCGGAGGAAGTAGAGGAGGCGAGGGTGTCCTGATGATTTACCGCTTTCTACCGAACTCGGACTCGTGGGAGAAGATCGCTGTGGATATCGGAGGCATTACCGTCGGCGGGCTCGACGTCAACGATATGAACGGCGACGGCGCGTTGGACATCGTGGCGATTGGCGGAGGCAACGTGGTCTGGTACGAGAACTCGCGTTGACCCCTCGCTTAGGGAATCGCTCCTTCTGCCGTTAGCCGAATCCGGTAGAGTCCGGTTTGGGCGGTCATGTAGAGAGTCCGGCCGTCCTCGCCCCAACCGACATTCGCCGGCCCCTCGTCGGGCTGAATCGTACCGAGGTGGGTGCCATCGGGTGCGATGACCCATACTCCGCCCGGGCCGGTCGCGAAGAGGTTCCCCGCTCTGTCGACCTTCATGCCATCCGCACCTCCTGAATCGGGGTGCCCCGTCACATCCAGAAAGACTCTCGCATTCGTGAGGCCCTCGGGACCGACATCGTAGGCCATCCAACCGGCATTGGTTGCGTCTGAGTTCGCCACGTAGAGGGTGTTCTCGTCAGGCGAGAACACGAGTCCGTTCGGCCGGCTTTGTTCCCCGTAGAGGAGCTCGAGCTCTCCATCCGGACTCAGGCGGTAGATGCCGTTGAAGTCCAACTCCTTTAGCGGAGAGTCATCGCCTTCCGCCAGCCCGTATGGTGGATCCGTGAAGTACAACCATCCGTCCGAGCGGTAGACGAGGTCGTTGGGGCTGTTGAGCCGATTGCCCTGGTAACTATCCACTAGCACCGTGTGACTCCCATCGTCTTCGATCCGTGTGATTTGCCTCCGCCCGTGCTCCGCGAGGAGAAGCCGCCCTTCCGAGTCCCGCGTCAATCCGTTCGAGCCGACGGAACCCCGCCCTTCCATGCTTCCCTCGAATACGGCCTCGATGAAAGGAGTTGCTCCATCGTCCTCGGTCCATTGTATGATGGCATTCGCTCGGAGGTCCGAGAAAAGCAAGCGTGACTCCTCGCGGATCCAGACCGGGCCCTCGGTGAAGACGAATCCGTCCGCGATCTTCTCGATGATGGCGCCCGCCGGGACCAGGCCGTTGAACCCGGGTTCGAGCCTCAGAATGGTGCCGGCGCCCGAAGCTGTCGGCATGGGCCCAGCGGCCTCTCCTGCATTCTCTGCCGGTTCATTATCTGAAGTACCGCACGCGGGAGCGAGGAGAAGAGAGCCGCAGAGAGGCCAGGCCAAGAAGCGGGGTCTTTTCATCTCGGTCCTCCGAACGAAGACGATGAATACGGTCCGCTTGAAGCGATCCGTGAGACCCCAGAATACTACCCTTGGCGCGGAACCGCAGCGAGATCCCCATCGATGCACGATGCACGGCCCTGCCGCTGGATCAGCGACAGGCTGGAGCCGGGAGCCAATTCATCTCCGGTACCAGGCATGCTCCCGAAGCCGCTCGTGGATTAGGCCTGCGACCTTCTGCCTGCCGGACGGAGAAGGATGTACGCCATCGTCCTTGAAATCGGCGCGATCGTAGCAAACGCCGGATCCGTTGAAGCCACCATCCGCACAATCGGGGGCCCAAAGGTAGGGTCCCCATCCGTACCAAACGCCGCCGAACGTCGGATGCGACTCGAGCCATTGGTTCAGCGCGAGCCCCTCTTCGTAGCTCAGCGGCTCTCCACGGCCGAGATTGCGGGCAAATCCTCCGTAGGTCCGAGAGGAGGTGTAGACCGCGACCACCTCCGGGAACCAAGTCGACACCCGCGCGGCAAAGGTGGTGAGGTTGTCATGGAAGGCCCAGAAATCGCTGTCGGTAGCAGGGTAGGGTGGAAACACCGAGCCGTGCTGCCCAGTCGTGAACTGGTTGGCCGCTTTGTGATACAAGACCCTCACTTGATCGGGCCGGACGCCTTCCCCCGGAAGGAGCGTGTCGAGGCAACGCTCCCAAAGGGCACTGTCGAACCCTGGATCTATCCACTTCTCAATCGCATGACCCCCGCGGGCGCAGTTCACAACCCGAACGGCTGCATTCACCTCGCTTGCCCAAGTCGTCTCGACTTCCGTCTTGAACTCGTCGCACTCCTGACTCGAATTGCTCATTCCGATACAGACCACGCCGATCACTCCATCGACGGCTGCGACGGTGGGTTCGCCGTTGTCGATAAGCCGAAGCGCCAGCCCTTTGTAGGTTCCTGGGGTGTCGTCGCCCTCGTCTCCGCGGTCGATCGGAAATGGGGCGCTAGCATCCACACCTGGCGGCGGACCGAAGTCACCGGCCGGAGAGGTTCCCGTGGAGCAGGCAGGAAGAAGCACCGCGAGCGCAATCGACGTAGCTACTCTGTGCCACGCAAACGTAGTAACCCGTGGCTGGGCTAGGGTATCTCTGCTCATGGCACACCTCCTGTTTTTCTACAGACCGCACTGCCATATGGCAGCGCAAGCTTCATGCCCTGTGGCCAAAGACTCGACCCTATTGCAGCAGCTGGACCTTCTACCAAGCCCGTTTTGGGGCGCTATGAGGGTTCGATTCGAGGTTGGCGAAGGGGAATTCGACCGTCACATAAACGGTGATGCGCACAGGAATAGGGAAGCGCGTTGAGAACCACGCAGGGCCGAATGGCCCAAGCCCAGCCGGCTCGAGTTTCGGCTAGATTGAGCTCGGGCCCTCTCGGAGCAACCTGTGAGGCGATTCCATGAGGACGCTTCTTCGCTCTGTTGTGTCACTCGCGGTCTTCCTCTGCGTTGACGTTCTCGCTTTCTACTTGTCAGGGCCACTCCTTTTGGAAGGCCTCCCGCCAGAGGGAAGACGCACGCTCGCCAGGATCATTGCCTTCCCATGCGCGATCGGAGCCAAGTGGTTCGTTTGGACGGGGACCGGGGAGAACCCCAAGCTCCTCCCCAGTGTGATTGGGGGGATTTTCTTGGGTGGGATCGTCGGGTTCCTCGTGGGGTTTGTCGGACCCCTCGTATCTGAGCCGCAGGCCAGTGCAGGACCGCTTCTTTCCCTTCTCACGGGACCGCTGGGGGCCCTAATCGGTGGGTTCGCCGGCATCACCTATTGGCGCAAGGGCTGAGCATGTTCCAACTGGTGATCCTTCTCGCCGTCGTGGTGCTTTCCGGCTCAGTCGCTCGAAGATTCGGCTTCACCCGAGGCGGCCACCTGGCGTCGATGGCCGTGGGCTTCGCAGGCGCCGCGCTCGGTGGATGGATCGCGGGATGGCTAGGCCTCCCGGGGGTGATGGGGGTGGCAGCGGCCGGCCTCCGATTCGACTTGCTTTGGTCCTTTCTTGGTTGCGCTCTTCTCGCAACGTCGCTCGGCCGCGCTTTTTCTGAGGCATGAAGACCTCCGCTGAAACCATCGGTCGATCACCCCCGTAGGGGGCGCTAACCATCCACGTCGACGGATCGCTCACCGCGTCCGGTTTCGAGGATCAGGCGTGCCCCTCCAGGGAGGTCCGACGATGACTTCTTCAATTCTTGGGTCGAGTCCGGCGTTTTCCGTGGCCGTTCTCACGACTGTCGCTGTCGGCGGGTGCGCGTCCATGGATGCACAGGACGGCAACCTATCGCAGGAAGTGCAGACTTACACGCTTACGGACGATCAGGTCGCGATCTATAACCTGGCGGGAGCGGTGGAGGTTCTGAGGCATATGGGCCCTGACGTCATCGTCGAGGTGCGACGGGGCGGTGACGAAGGAGATGCGCTGCGCGTCATCTATCCGGAGGATCAGATTCTGTACTCCGCTGCTTCGACTCGAGGAAACACACAGGTCCGGGTCAACGACGACGGGACATTCGGCAACGGCGGCTTCTTTCGAGGGGACCGGGTACGCATCTCCACCTCCGGCGGGGGGACCGAAGCTTGGGCCGACCTCCGAATTCTGGTGCCCGATGGGCGAAACGTCGCGGTCTACTTGGCCGTTGGAGAGACAAGAGCGGATGGCGTACGCGGACCCCTCCGACTCGATGCCGCGAATGGATCGGTCCACACGACCGGCACCAGTGGCCCACTCGTTGTGGATACGGGGTCGGGGGCAATCGACGTACGTGATGCGGAGGGGGACGTGGATCTCGATACCGGCTCCGGTTCGATCGACGCGAACGGGATTCGTGGGGCTCGACTCGTGGTCGATACCGGCTCGGGTCGAGTACGGGGGGAAGGCATCGAAGTCGGTTCCCTTGAGGTCGACACCGGCTCAGGCAGTGTCCGGCTCGCCGACGTGGCGGCGCCGCTCATCTCCGTCGAAACCGGATCCGGCTCGGTAGGCATTGAACTGTCCGCGGACGTCGATGACTTGGATGTCGACACGGGGTCGGGTTCAGTCGTGATCGGGATCCCGAATGCGCTGGGGGCCGACGTCAAAATCCGCACCGGCAGTGGGGGCATCGATGCGGAGGTGCCTATTCAGGCACGGTCGTCACGCCGGGGACGTTTCGAGGGAGTGATCGGGGATGGAAACGGCGAGATCCGGATTGAGACAGGAAGCGGCGGAGTCGATCTGCGGCCTAGCTGACAGTCTTGAGGGAGGCGTTCGCATGTCTGAGACAGCCGGTTATTCGGGTACCCCCCTGGCCAAGAAGCTCGGAATCACTTCGGGAATCAGGGTGAAAACCGGGAATGCACCGTCCGATTACCTGGATCTGCTTGACCCCATCCCCGATGACGTCAAGATCTCGTCGAGGATCAAGACCCCTGTCGATCTCTGGCATCTGTTCGTGGCTTCCAAAGCAGAACTCAGCGCCCGCCTCGAATCTTGTATGCACGAAATCACTCAGTCTGGGACGATCTGGGTCTCGTGGCCCAAGAAGTCATCGGGAGTCGCATCGGACGTCAACGGCAACGTCATCCGCGAACTCGCACTCCCGCTGGGTCTCGTGGATGTAAAGGTCTGCGCGGTCGACGATACGTGGTCCGGTCTCAAGTTGGTGATCCGAAAGAGCAGACGGAGATAGTTGCGCGATACCGCGCTGCGGTTGGAGGTTTGTAGGGTGTTTTGCAAGGGCCGGAGCGTCCGGTCCGACAATCCCGGATCAAGGCACACTCGGCGTGAGTCGAGGCCGCAAAGCCTGGAGTCTCCTGATGGAGATCGTCCGGCTGCCCGCGGAGGTATCGGGCCTGGGATAAGAGCCGCGTTACGCCGTGGCTCGATTCGCTCAAGGAGTATGGAGGCTCTCATGAGGTTCACCCCCCAGATATCGCGCGTTGTACTAACGACGTCCGTGATTCTTCTCGCCGGATGCGACAGCGACAATGATCCGGCTTCCCCGGACGGAGACGCGCGACTCTCCATCCATCTCACAGATGCCCCGGGCGACGTGGAACGTGCTTGGGTCGAGATCGTTGAGGTCACCTTCAGGGCGAACGGTGAGGCGGTCCGGTTCATTCCAGAGATGACCGAGCTGATCGAGCTCACGGAGCTCTTGGATCGGACACATCTCTTGGTCGAGGAGCAGGAGATCGACCCCGGAACGCTGACCGAGCTCCGCCTGGTCGTCGGGGATGCAGTGCTGGAATCGAAATCCGGCGACGTTTATGTGTTGGGAGATCCCGAGCTTCCGGATGGCCTCGTGGCAACGGGTGAGCTGCAGTGCCCCAGCTGTCAGCAGTCCGGGATAAAGATCAAGGTCTCGAACGATGAAATCGGGCTGGATGGAGGAGAGTCCGTGCTTCTTCTCGATTTCGATGTGGCTCAAACCTTCGGTCATCGGGCCGGGAACTCGGGCCGATGGGTGATGCACCCCGTGGTCCATGCGACGCTCGTCGTCGGGGACGCGGTCGACGACATCGACAGCGTGCTGGACGACCTACAGGGCGTCGTCGTTCTCGCGTCAACTGAAGTAGAGATCCCCCAATGCCCGGTTGGAATCGACCGGTCCGTCGAGGACTTCCTTCCCACCGCTACGGCGCAGACGCTGGTCGATGGGGACGGCCTGCCGATCGTAAGGGCGGGAGCGGTTGACCCGGCGGGAGACTTCTCGATGGGAGGCATGGAGGCTGACATGTATTCGCTCGGTTACGTAGCTGAATTCGACTACGGCACCGATGTGCTCGCGTTCGACGCAAGTGTGTCCCCCTCGGCGGTGACTGTCGCAGGAGACCTCGTGGATGGAATCGTCTACACGATCAATGGGGCAACCTGCACACCGATACTGTGAGCGTGGAATGAAGAGACTTCTGGTGGCCGTAGGGCTCGCCACGGCGGCAGGCGTCCCGCTACTCGGCTCGGATCTGCACGCTCAATCGACGGACGAGCCGTTCGAGCTGGCGTTGTTCACCCCACTCCAGGTAAGAGGCCCGGACTCCGCCATTCAGATCCTTCGGTTGAGCCTGATCTACGGAGAGAACGTGTCGGTCAAGGGACTCGACATCAGCCTGGTGGGGCGAAACACCGGTGGCATATCGAAGGGACTGCAGTACGCGCTCGTGGGCTATGTGGAAGGCGACTTCGTGGGTTGGCAAGACGGTTATATCGCGGGGATCGTCGAAGGGGATTTCAAAGGCCTGCAGGGGCCGGCGGCGTATAACCGGCTTGAGACGGGCGAGGGCGTCCAGCTGGGCCTCATCAACCAAGCAGCAGAAATGTCCGGGTTCCAGCTCGGCGTGGTGAATTTCGCCGAAAGCATGTACGGCCTTCAGAATGGGCTCGTGAACATCATCCAAGACAAGACCTCGTTCTCGTTTCTCCCTATCGTGAACTGGTCTTTCTAACAGCGGGGTCGACTTCCTTCACTGGGCCGCGGTCGCCCCCCCTTGGACCGAACGCTACATTGCCCGGCGGCGGTGTTGGGATTTCACTGGCGACGCTTCACACCGCACCATTTAATAGGATCATTCTCATCGCATGACGGACCGTACAGAGGAAGAGCAGCGGGAGTGGGTTCGAGACATGTCGGATCGAGCCAGTACCCTGTATTGGAACTCAACGCGGAGCGTCAACTCAATCGCTGATGATTTAGGTCTCTCGAAAGGCCGCCTGTACGATCTCATTCGACCACTAGGGAGTGGGGAAACCTGCCCTAACTGTCAGTCGGAACTGATCTTTGAAAATCGGACCGCGCAGGAGCATCATGACCAGGCCTGTCCAGTCTGCGATACCGACGACGCTCCAGTCGTTCCTATCAGGAGCGCTGCGGAGCCCGCTGTGCCATCAGCCCACGCTGCGGATCCATCGGACTCCACCGACGCCGAGGAGTTTCCACCCTTCTCATCAGAAACCAAGCGAACAGTCGCCGGTTTCGTCGTAGGGACCGTCGCGGGACTCCTACTCGGAAAATATCTTCGGTCTTGATCGTCCCCAGCCTTCGTTTGGAGTTGCCATGAGAAACCTGAGTTCCGCTCGATCCTCTAGTCCCCACCCCGGTCGATGGGCGGCGCTCTTGTTAGTGCCAGCCCTCGTTTCTGGCTGTGGAAGCGAGAGCGGCCAGGCGCAAGACGCTGACGCACCCGCTGCTGACGTTGCACAAGATCCCTCACAAGAGGTTTTCGACCTGAGCGGCATAGGCATCGACGAGGGAAGCCGGATGACCTCATCGATTGGAGTCGTCGATTTTAGCGACTTCGGCTGCATCTACTGCGCAAACTTCCACAACGGCGACTATCCGGTCCTTCACGAGGAATTCGTGGTCCCGGGAGACGTACTTTGGAAGTACGTTCCGATCAGCGTGGGAGGGTTCCCAAACGGAGATCTGGCGGGGGTCACGGGGATCTGCGCAGACGAGGTTGGCGCCATCGGCGACTTTGCGGAAATGCGAGATATACTCTTCGTAGAGAGGGATGACTGGCTAGGTTCCACACCCACCCAAGCCCGTGAGCTCTTTGTCTCGTATGCGGAAACGGTGGGGCTGGAAGCTGAGGCGTTCACGGCCTGCATTGACGGTGACGCGGCAGCGGAGCGGCTAGAACGGAATAACCAAATGGCCAGGCAAGTCGGGGTGACTGCCACACCTACATTCATCGTGCAAGGGAGTCCGGTTCGGGGCGCGCCACCGCTCGAGGACTTCCAAAACGCTATTCGGCGCCTCATTGCGGAGGCGAGCGGGCAACCCCTGGTGGAAGCGGATGATCCCGACGCCTGAGTCAGGGTCGCCCTTCTTTCGGTACACTTGCAGAATAGGTCCGGCAGCCACCGCCCTCCTGGTTTTCGGGCTACTCCTCGCGCCTTCGCCGGGCGTCAGCCAGCTCCAGGTGGGCGGGCACGTCGCTCACGCCACGGAGGCTTTCGGGGGGACCCACGGTGTCGGGGTTCGAGCGGGCGTCGACCTTCCGCCTTCCCTTTCGACGTCATGGCCTCAGGCGAATACTTTTTTCCGGACTGTCCCGCTGAAGATACCAACTGTGGGCTGTATGGGCTCACCCTCGACGCCAACTTCAGACTGCCCTTTCCGTTAGTGCGCCCGTACATAACGGGCGGACTGGCCTACCGGAACATCTCTTCGGTGAGCAGCTCGGACGAAACAGTGGCGGGACTCGCGCTGGGTGCGGGGTTGGACGTGGCCTTGGGTGGGATCCGGGCCTTCGGCGAAACCCGCTACGAGTTCGTGGATGCGCCTGAGAAGCAGTTTCTGTGGCGGATCGGGCTCCTCTTCCCGCTTTTCTGAGCTCAGGCCCAGACGTCGAAGGGGTCGGGCTCGGGCGAACTCGCCTCCTCGGTATCCTCCTCCTCTCCTGCCTGAGGTTGCTCGGGGACCGGTTCAGGTTCAGGCTCAGGCTCCAGCGCCGTTTCGGGTGTCAGCTCACCCTCATCAGCCTCCTTGGGGACTACGGGCGTGACGCCCGTGTCCTCCGTGACCTCAGCGACTGCTGCGGGCTCACCTGTGGCCGGCTGGGGGAGCGGCTCCGTAGCGAGCGCCGCCTCGATTAAGGCCTCCGTATCAATGTCGCGCTTGGACTCGGCCGGCTTTCTAACCTCGACTTCCGGCGAAGCCGGGATCGGTGTATCGGGTTCGGTAGACTCGGGTTCCGGAACAGTCGCTTCCTGAACTTCCCCGCCTAAGTATCCGACCAGGACCTCGACCAGTTCGGCGAGAAGCGTTGCGGTCTCTGGATAGGGCGAGTCCTCCTCGGACCCGGCATCGTTCTGGAAAGCCCAAACCGTTGCGTCTCTCAGGATGCCCGTGACCACATGAGTCGCAAGATCAGCGCGGATACTGGGTCCAACCTCTAGTTCCCGAAGATCCGCTGCGATCCTCGCCTCTAACCTACGGTGCCGGGTCGGCACCGCATCTTCGATGCCGTCCAGAAGTACGAGGGAACGGCCCGCACCTTCCAGGTAGAGCCAACCAAGCCGGTTCACGATCTCGCCAACGGAGGTCCGTAGCGCCTCGTCCCCTCCAAGGCCCTCCCTCAGCTGCGCCCAGACCTCGAGCGCCTCGTTCAACGAGCGCTCCCCCAGATACCGCAGCAGATCGTCTTTTCCCTGGAAGCGAGCGTAGAAGGACCCGACTGAAGTTCGCGCTCTTTTTGTGATTCCGGTGACCGTTAGTGAGTCGGGCCCTTCGTGCTCCAACAGATGGAGGCCAGCATCGAGAATCCGTTGTAGGGTGCGGCGACTTCGTTCCTGCTGGGGCTTTCGAACCAATGACGTTGCCGGCGAGTCGGCACCACCCTCGCCTACTTCGGGCGCTGCCTCCAACTGTGGCTCAGCCATATGCTAGTCTCCCGATTTCCCTGTGTTTCCTTGGGGAAACGGTAGTCTAGGCTAGAGATTAAAACAAGTATTCTGGTTTTGGTGGGGGCGTAGAGTGGTGTCGCTGACAAGATGCTGATTCGCCCGTCCTACTCTTGTCGATACTGGACCATACCAAAGGAGGGACTGATGCCACCACCAACTGCTCCTGGCTTTTTCGTGCTTTCGCACCCCTATACCGACTACCAACCGTACCACCCGGATATGTTCACCTGTGGACCCGGCCCGATGAGAGGGATCGCCCTAGTCTGGTTGATGAGCGGTAGGGGAGTTGCCCACGAGATCGAATTGGCCGACGCTCGCCCAGGAGGCGTCGCCCTCGTGGTAGTGCTGCCCGAGGCGAGTCAACTGAAGCGGTCCGATTGCGGCCTTCTCAATGCGGTGGAGGCTACTAGACCACACTCGGTCCTCCCCTACCACCTGATTCGGGATTCCCAGGAGGTCTCTTCCCTCCTCCGCCAGCCGCCTGATCGGTTCCCCGAAGAGTTCGTCGATTTCTTGCTTTGGAGGGGGCTGCAGTTAGACAAGGAGACGCGACGGATTGTGAGACGCACCGTTGAACTTGCGCGCCACATATCGACCCTCGAGGCACTGTCACGGAACATTTATCTTTCGCGCCGTGCGCTTGGCCGCCGGTTCTATAGAAGCGGGTTACCTGTACCCTCGCACTGGCTTCAAGTGGCCAGACTTCTTTGGGCATGTATCAAGCTGCAAAGCTGCGAAGCGCCTCTCTCTCAACTTGCTCGCACGTTTCACTATCCGGACGCGTTTACTCTCAGCAACCAAATGGAACGGATGATCGGTGTTCGTCCGTCTCTCGTCCGCGAGCGGTTTGGTTGGGAGTGGCTAGTTGAGGAATGGTTACGAACGGAATGGGGTCGTGATGGCCTCCGTGTTCCCCTACGGGGCATCGATCCCATCCGCCAGGAATGAAATCGAGGCTCTGGCTCGCGCGACTCACCACTTCTGCGGAGAATGCCTTCTTCGCGAGCCCACATGACCCATCGCTCTCATCGAGAACGAGACCCCCGTGCCCGTGCCCTGGGGAAGCCCAAGCGATACAGTGCACAAGAGGCTGCAACAGGGGAAGGAGCGTAAATTGACAGAAGAACCGTACGATGATTTGGGACTCCACGTGAGGCTCTTTGAGGGCCCTGCGCTCCAAGAGGGACCTGGGGTGCTAAGGCTTTCACCTCTTCAGAGTACGCTCCTTGGGATCGTTGCCGCGCATGGTCCGATCGGGGTGTCGCGAAGTCGACTTCTCTCCCTCCTTTGGAGTTTGGGTACCGATTCGCGGCTCCGGCACCGCCTTAGTCAACTCGTCTACTCCTTCCGCAGAAAACTACCAGGAAAGACCCCGATTCTGGCTGTAGGGGACTACTGTCTACTCAATAGTCAGTTGGTTTCATCGGATCTTGACAGCCTTTCGGTTGCGCTTGGCAGGCGAGCCATCCGTACAGCGATGGTCATCGTAAGGAAGGGCTTTTTCTCGAATCTCGCCCGCTCGCCCACAGCGGAGCTCGAGCGGTGGATTCAGGAGCGTGAGTCCAGTTTTCGTGCAGAGGTGAGGACCAGCGCGGCGACCACCCTGCGTGAGGCAGAAGAGACATCGGACTGGCCAGTTGCAGAGGAAGCAGCTGAGGTCCTCTTGCAGATTGACCCTCGTAGCGAGCGCGTGCTACGGAGCTTGCTCAAGGCACGGGCTCTGCTCGGGAAGCCTCACGAGGCAGACGCAACCTTCGCCGAGTTTAGAGACCAGATTGGACCCCATAGTGCGTGGGCCACGCACAGAAGAACCTGGCTGAGAGCGAGATCTCCGTCGGACTCCTCCCTGCGCTTCCAACGTTCGCGTCGAGGATACCGTTCGGCTCCGTTCTGGTGTTCCTGGCTGCCTTTTCGGCGGCTTGTAACGGATCTCAGGCGACGGAACCAATCCCATCGGCCGATGTCAACCGGGCACCGGTCGCTGTCGCTGGATCTGATCAGATGGCGACGACGGGGTCTATCGTCGAACTCGATGGTACCGGCTCATCAGACCCAAACCGGGATGAGCTGAGATTCGGCTGGTCGATGTGGTCCCGTCCCATTGGGAGCAGCGCAGTGCTCCAAGACTCGACCTCAACCACGCCCTTCCTCACAACCGACGTCGATGGCCAGTACCTAATCTCACTCGTCGTGGACGACGGTCGGCTGGCCAGCGCGCCAGATACCGTGGCCGTGCTCGCCTTTTCGCCCAGCTCTGGCTGCGCTCCGAATCCCAGCCCCGTGTTCACTCGCCACATCACCGATCTGAGCCAGTTGGAGATCATCGTACCACCCGGGTCGCTGTCCGGAGACCACATTTCTAGTCACTCTTATGTCGGCAACGCGCTTCCGACTACCGTGCCCGTCTATGCGCCGGTCGACGCGCACCTAGTGAACGGTGCCTATTACCATGAGGGCGGACTGAACCAATACTCGCTTCTCTTCCGAGTCAGCTGCGAGGTGACCTTCGTGCTAGATCACTTCGTTGACCCCATCGACTCGATCAGGTCCATGTTCCCCGATTCAGCGTCGGACCATACGCGCACCGGGCCCGATCTTGAGGACCCACTCCCCGTTCATGCAGGCGATCTGCTCGGATACACTACCGGCGTGCCTTCCAGCGGTCGCTGGGACTTCGGCGTGTACAACACCGAGCACATGAACACGTTCGGGAACAACACCCGCTACGAGTCCAACTACTGGTGGCGTGATCTGAATTCAGACTGTCCGTATGACTACTTCTCGGATCCTCTCCGGGAGGAGTACTACGCGCGCCTCGGGACCGCGGGAGGTACGCTCGTCCCCGGGGCGGACTGCAGGGGGGCATCGCAGGACGTGGCCGGTACGCCGAGTGGAGCCTGGTTTCTCGACTCTGGCCAGGAGGGTGCCTATGGAGCCCGGATGGCCATTGCGGCCACGCTCGACGATGGCCAGGTGCGCATGGGCGGAGTCGGAAGCGGACTATGGATCGACTTAGGGGAGCCAACGTTTGCCTTACCGGCTGACATCACTGACGAGCATTGCTACTTGAAGAACGGCACGGTCGTCTATCTCAAGGTCTTGTCGTCTACCGAGCTGATGGTCTACTACCAGAATCCGGCCACGGGCTGTCCGAGCGCGATCCCGAGCGCGCAGGCGAAGATCTACGTACGGTAGGCGCATGTAGTCGCCGAGGGGCACCGATCCCGAGAATAAGAGCAGAAACTGGAACTGAGGAGGAAGAATGCGCAAGAGCGGATTCACGTTGATCGAACTCCTGGTCGTCATGCTGGTCATCGGGATCCTGGCTGTCATAGCCATCCCGAGGTTCGGAGATACGCGTGATCGTGCGTACGTTTCCGCGATGCAGGCCGATCTGAGCCAGGTCCGCACCGCGCAGGAGAGGTACTATCAGGAAAACGGCTTCGTCTACGCTGGCGATATCACCGATCTAACCGGCGCGAGCCTGTTCGTGGGGACGGACGGCGTAACAGTCGTCATCAACAACGCAGACGCGACGACATGGGATGCCACTGCGACCCACGCATCGACCGGTGTTGAATGTGATTATGACGCCGCCGCGGGTACGACCGACTGCTCATAGCTTGCTGCAAACCCCTGGGAATCCCCTCGCAATCACGTGTCGCCTCAGCTTTCTGAACGGCGCGCATATAAGTGGCGGTTCGGGAGATGAGGGAGCACCTATGGACCCGGGCGGAATCGGTTTTGACCTAAGGGATACGCCCAGGGCCCAATCGCCCATACCAGGTTAACCACCCCTAGCCACCCACCTCCGCCACGATGCGGTCGATCTCGGCTCGGAAGCTGGGGGCGTAGGTCTCCCGCATCTCGGCTCGCTCATAGTCCCGCTGCTGGAGGGAATGACGGGAATCGCGGCCAGAGTGATGCTGCGTGAAGATGCTGGTGGGTTGGATGGGAGCAAGAAAACCCACTGGCTCTCTTAGCTATCTCCGGCGGCCTTGGATCCTGACCAGCAGCTCAGCCCTGGGAAGCCTATCTCAGCCGTGAGAGCCAGAGTGTTGCGGCAAGCTCGCACAATCAGCAATGGAGCGCCGCATTCTCCTAGCCCTCCGTTCCCGGACCAGTAAGGAGCTGGGTTAGAGTCTCCAAACGCCCGCGGGAGAGGGAGACGAACCTCATGCCGATCAGAAACTCTTCCTCAGTATCCCGAGTCCAGATGACTTCGCCCGTTCCCGTGAACTTAGAGAACTCCACGCGAGCCATGGTGCCTCGGGGCTCCGTTCGCTCGGCGAGAACGAGTATGCCAGTTTCGGAGATGTTTTGGGAAACTCCGTGGAACCTACCGTTCGAGTTTTCCGGGATCAGTCTCACTTCTAGCGTGATATCGTACCGGGGAGCCCGATCTTTCATGGAAGTCCGAACCTCTTGGGACAGATAATTCCACGCATAGGCCGATGTCGCAAGGGAATGTGCGACCGCCTTCTTGAATCAATGCGACACACTTGTCGACTTCGTCTGCCAACAGATCACCAAGCGGGGCTATAAACTCCAATTCACGATCCGATCCGTAGGTCGATTTGACGGGAGGCTACTCGTGACGATCCCCTGGTCTAAGCGTCATGAGTATAAGACTCAACCTTGACTATATGCAAATCCAATTAAATCATTATATTAAAGCGGTTATTTTGTCAGAAATTATAACAATTATTCAGATATAATTATGAGCATTCAAACGAAGGTTAACAACAGAATTAAGGGCAAAGGAAGAGGTGCGGTTTTCACGCCCCAGGACTTCCTTGATCTGGGAAGCCGTGCCAGTGTGGACCAGGCTCTTTCAAGAATGACGTCAGATGGCACCATCCGGCGTTTGAGTCGTGGAGTCTATGATTTTCCGCGAATGCGCCAGCGGTCAGCCAAGCTTCTCTATCCCAGGTTGACCGATCTGGCCCAGGCATTAGCTGGGCCAAGAGCCTCGCTACAGCCTTCGGGCGCGAAGGCCGCAAACGATCTGGGTCTCAGTACTCAGGTTCCGGCCAGGGCAGTTTTCCTTACCGACGGGCCTAACCGAGACGTACGTGTTGGGCAGCTAGGTGTTCGGCTGAAACATTCGAGCCCCCGACAGTTGGTGGGCTCGGGCGGGCCAACAGGGCATGTGGTACAGGCGCTCAAGTACCTGGGTCGCGATGCGGTGGACAACTCGGTGATAGCACAATTGAGATCACGACTGGACCAGGACGCTAGGCGAGAGCTTAAGAGAGGGGTTGAGGCCAATCGGCGCTTGATTCCTGATTGGATCCAAAGAACTGTCGATCAGATCGTTGCCCCAGCCGCGGGCTAGCGATGCAGTCATTTGCGCTTCTGCC
The DNA here is from genome assembly GCA_965215925.1 of Longimicrobiales bacterium. GTDB lineage: Bacteria > Gemmatimonadota > Gemmatimonadetes > Longimicrobiales > Gaopeijiaceae > JAAXGI01. The sequence goes on from CBDCEQ010000003.1 coordinate 2,497,288, forward strand.
GAAGGAGGAGCGCCGCATCGCATTTGAAGAGGCGTCGTATACGCTGGACATTGCCCCGGTCGTGCTGGAGAAGGATTTCTGGGTCTGCTGGATCCTGGACAAAGTGTTCTCGCGTTCCGATCCTCGACCGGGCTTACTCTTCAAGGGGGGTACCTCTCTATCGAAGGTCTTTGGGCTCATCCGGCGCTTCTCCGAAGACGTCGATCTTTCCCTAGATCGCGCCGATTTCGGATTCTCCGACGCACGAGACCCGATCAACCAGTCTGGGAATGCTCGGAAGCGACTGCTGGCTGAACTCACGGATACCGCCAACCGATACGTTTCGGGACATCTATTTGAAACCCTACGCGGCGGCATTGAGGCTGACATCGGCCCGACCGGAGAAGCGTGGGGATTGGAAGTGAGTGCCGAAGCGGCTGATATTCTGATCTTTACGTACCCGGGGGCGTTGGACGAAACACCTAAGGCGTACATAAAACCTGCGATTCGCTTGGAGCTAGGAGCGAGATCCGATCATTTTCCTATTATAGAGGGAATCGTCCAGCCCTATGTCTTCCAAGAGTTTCCGGAGCATTTTGTTCGACCGGAGGTGCCCGTGCGAGCGCTAGATGCAAAGAGGACCTTCTGGGAGAAGGCTACGATCCTGCACTCTCTGGCAAATGGAGGTCTGGAGCAGGTGAGGAAGGGTAGGCGCTCGCGGCACTATTACGATCTCTACGAGCTAGCTAGGAGCGACGTCAGAGACGCTGCCCTCGAAGATATTGGTCTCCTTCAGGTGGTAGCGCGTCACAAGCAGGTGTTTTTTTACTCGGCGTGGGCGCACTACGAAACTGCCAAGGTTGGAACGTTGCGCCTCGTGCCCGACAAAGAGATTGTCTCAGAACTCGAGCGGGACTACAGAGCCTCAGCCTCGATGTTCTTTGGTGCTCCGCCAAGCTTCGAAGAAATCCTGGACGGTCTCAAGGAACTGGAACACGAGATCGATTCGCTGTCAGATGATCTTGAACCGCGGGCCGATGATCAATGATCATCATCTTCCTCATGACGAGTAGTGAATCCGCTGAGGCGAGTAAGAACAGGATCGTGAAGAGCGTCGACATGGAGAGAAACATGTAGACCCCTCACCCAGAATCGGACGAGGGTCCCTCTGTAACTGCAATCTCATCAATTAGTTGCAACGATGGGCGCTGCTGGATTCGAACCAGCGACCTCCTGCTTGTAAGGACTGTTGCCTAGGGGCCGAAAGCGGCGGATTTCGCCTATTTACAGCGTTTTCTGGGTCTGTTTCGCCGCTTTCAACTGTGTCTCCGCCGGGTTTCGCCGCTTTCCGGGACACACTTGGGACACACCTAACGCGCTTGGTTTCAGTTCTGCGTCAGCCTTGGCTGATTCTCGTGCGACTAGTCCGCTCCACCCATGTGGGCCGTTTGAGTCAGTGAGCCTTGGATAGCTCCTCCCGCTTGCTGGCATGAGCTGCGATAAACTCCTGCTGTCGATCGGGCGGCAGTGCCTCCAGGAATTTCTTCCACTGACCTGCCCCCAAGAGCGGTACCACATCCTATGTTAGTCCCAGCACCTGTGGAGGGCCGTGAAGGACGGGCATCCTCAGGAACCAGGGCGACGGCTTAATCGCCTCAGGGGCCGGGGGAAAGCCGCCGCAGGCGCTGTGGGGTCGGACGGTATTGTACTCGCGCCTCCATTGCTCGACCAGCACGGCCACCTCCGCCAACGAGTAGAAGATCTCCCCGTTCAACAGCTCGTCCCTGAGCTTGCCGTTGAAGCTCTCGTTGTAGCCGTTCTCCCACGGGCTGCCCGGCTCGATAAAGAGCGTCTCGACGCCCACGCGCCCCAACCGCCGCCGCACGAGCTTCGCGGTGAACTCCGGTCCGTTGTCCGACCTCAGATACTCGGGAGGCCCGTGTCGGACGAACAGATCGGCCAGCACCTCGAGCACGTCGTGCGAGCGGATCTTGCGAGCCACCACGATCGCCAGGCACTCCCTCGTGTGCTCGTCCAGCACTGTCAGCAGCTTCAGCGCACGTCCGTCGTGCGTCCTCGAGGCCACGAAGTCGTACGACCAGACGTGGCCCCGATACAGCGGCCTCAGCCGGATGCACGATCCGTCGTTGAGCCACAGCCGACTTCGCTTCGGCTGCCGCTCCGGGACCTTCAGCCCCTCCTGCCTCCAGATCCGCTCCACCCGCTTGTGGTTCACCCCCCAGCCCTCGATGCGGAGCATGTCCGTGACGCGTCGGTAGCCGTAGCGGCCGAATCGACTCGCGAGTCGCACGATATCACCTCGGAGCGCCCCCTCGTCACTCGCCACTTTCCTCGCCCGGCGCTGGGTCGTGCGTGGCTGCCCGAGCACCCGGCACGCTCTCCTCTCCGACGCCCCGAGCTGCTGACGTACACGCACCACACAACGTCGTCGGCGCTCGGGGCTCAGAAGTTTCCCTGGGCCGCTTCCTCCAGGATCAGCTTGTCCAGTGTCAAGTCCGCCACTGCTCGCTTCAGGCGCCCGTTCTCGCGCTCGAGCTCCTTCAGGCGCCGTGCCTGGCTTACCTTCATCCCGCCGTACTCCCGCCTCCACCGGTAGTACGTCTGCTCACTCACCCCCAGCTCCCGGCACACTTGCTTGACACTCTTTCCGTTCGCCAGGGCCACCTCCGCCTTGCGCAGCTGGTTGATGATTTGTCCCGCACTCAGGTTCTTTGGGGCTGCCATTCTGACCTCCCTTTCCGTGTCTCGACTCGTCCAGAATCCTAAAACTGGACTTGGTCTCGTTTTAGGGGGTCAGTTCAAAACCACCACAGCCGAATAGCGCCGCTTCCCCCGTGTGTGAACCCGCTGTGTCCCAAGCGGCCGGAGTGTCCCAAGTGCGGCAGCACTCAGGCCCACACGGTCGTGAGCGCCGTCCATCTGACGTGCGGAGCGTGCAGATTCGCGTTCAACCCGCGGGCGACGGTCAACCCGTAGGCAATCGCTAGGGAGGCTATTGTCGGTGTGTTTGTTTCCGACCGGCGATGGCACGTAGCTCTGTTCTAGGGGATGTCCGCAGCCTATCTGACGTTCTGGGGTTGGCTCCCACATCACTCGGTAGTTGAGGCCCCTACTAGCCCAGCATTTTGCTTGCTCCCCATCTAACCCACCAGCATCTTCACCTAGCATCACAGCTGGGTTCAGTTCTGTTCATCCCTCCTAGCAGCGGGACTATGAGCGACCCCTCCGACAATCCTCCTCCAACCCGTCAGATCCAGTGGCCTCGTTTCGCAATCGAAGGCGTGGTGATCGTGGCGTCGATCCTATTGGCCTTCGGGATTGAAGCGTCGTGGCAGGAACGTCAGAATCGCCTGGAAGAACGGGGAATCCTGCAAGGGTTAGTGACCGACTTCGCGGCGAACATCTCCCAGTTGGATGATATGATCGGTACTCATCGAGAGGCCGATCACCGACTCATGCGATTGCAGAACCTCCCTTCAGCGGAATCCACCGGATTGCCCAGTGATTCTCTGTTTCTCTATCTCCGTGCCATGACAATTAGCTCAACGTTCGACGCCCGCGACGGTACGCTCGACGCGGTGATCGCTTCAGGAAACTTGGGAATCATCCGCGACGTCCGCCTTCGAGAGGCGCTGATTCGGTGGCAGGCCCGAGTGCAGGACCTCTCAGAGGAGTCGCAAGAGCTACGATCGTCTGCTGGCCGGGTCGTTGAGCGGGTGGCGCAGTTGGGAGGACCGTGGTACATGGAGACGGTCAGCGAGCAACTCGCGCCAGTTAAGGAGAGCATCAATAGACTCCCTCGCGCTGACCTTGCTATTGTGGCAGTTGACCCCGAGCTAAGGGCACTCTTACGGGCCAAGCATTGGCGCACGCTGCTTTACCTGGCCCAGCTAATCCCGCTGGCGGACGACGCAAAGAATACGTTGGCGGTCGTTGAAGCCAGCCTACCGTAGAAGCGTACTGCGACATTTCGATCAGGCATGACCAACCGACCCCATCACCCGCCTGAACGCCGCCCTAGAGGGCCGCTACCGCATCGAGCGTGAGATCGGTGAGGGCGGGATGGCCACGGTCTATCTTGCTGAGGACCTACGGCACGAGAGGAAGGTCGCGCTCAAGGTCCTGAAGCCTGAGCTGGCTCAGGATCGGCCAAGTCGCCTGCGTGTACACTAGACCGACACTGGTCTGGGCGACGCCCGCCGAAGACTGAATCACCCATGATTACCGGCGGGAACATGCCAAGAATCAAGGTCACTGAAAATGGCCCATATGTTGTCGACGACGCCCAACAGATCATTCGATTATCAGACGGCAAATCGTATGAGGCCACAGGACGGGTGGCCCTTTGTCGATGCGGAGGGTCGAGCAATAAGCCATTCTGCGACGGTACCCATCTGAAGAATGGATTCAGCGGTGCTAGAGACCCCGACCGGGTTCCCGACCGGCGCGAGGACTTGGCCGCCGCCGGTATCACGATCCACGACAACAGGGGACTCTGCGCCCATGCTGGTCGCTGCACCGACGGCCTGCCTACGGTGTTCCGGCTCGGGGAGGAACCGTTCATCGATCCAGAGGGAGCATCGGCAGACGAGATCGCGCGGACGATCCAGGAGTGCCCGTCCGGCGCGCTAAGCTATTCAGTCGCTGGCACTGAGCATCTCGACCGAGGGGGCGATGCGGTCGCGGGGTTCGTTCCCGGGGGACCATACGTGTTTCGAGGCGGCGCGGAACTCGAAGGCGCCGACCTTCTGGAAGGCGGGACGACCGATCATTTCGCTTTGTGCCGATGTGGTCAGAGCAAGAACAAGCCTTTCTGCAGCGGTGCCCATTGGTACGTCGAGTTCGACGAGGATGCACCTGGGGAAAGCTAGTGAGCCTCATCCTCGTCCAGAACTTCTTCGAGGAGTTAAGGCAGGTGGTGCCGGACAACTGACCGGCCCGGTAGGTGTGCTCACGAACGCGAAGTGCATGAGGCCGTGCGCCGGTGGAGATTCATCATGAAAGTCGTTCCCGATCAGATCGTGCCGTTGGGATACGGCAAGTACTTTCGTTCCGACCGCATCGTCGGACTGGAGCCTGTGGAGGAGGGCCGCGGTCCAGGGCGTCGGACTTGGGTTTACGTCGAGGGAGTTCCGCAACCTGTCGTAGCGTCAAGGTCGGAGGGCGCAATACTCAGGGATATGGTCGAGCCCGGAGAAGTCTCTGGTGCAAGTGAATACCGACAGCTCCTAGTCGATCTCTTGGACACGCTGGACGGTTTGGACCCCATTCTGCGCAGAATCGTCCACGACCAGGCCAACTGGGACCTCGGTCGGCTTGAGGAACGCATCCGAGACGCCGTGGCCGAGAGGCCGTAGGCATCTGTAGCCCATGACCGACTCCATCACCCGCCTGAACGCTGCCCTTGAAGGCCGCTACCGCGTCGAGCGTGAGACTCTGGGGGCGCAACACCTCTAGGCTCGTTCCCTCGATTCCGACCGAAGAGGAGCACTTCCATGAGCAAAGAGATTTCCTCTGCGTTTCCGTTCGAAAAGAAGCGCGTCAGCGTGCACGGCGCCCAGATGGCGTACGTGGACGAAGGCAGCGCCGACCCTATGCTGTTTCTGCACGGCAACCCTACCTCGTCGTATCTCTGGCGTAACGTCCTACCGTACCTCAAGGGCGATGCACGCGTAGTCGCCCCGGACCTGATCGGCATGGGCGATTCGGAGAAGATCGACAGCGAGTATCGTTACGTCGACCATTACCGCTACTTGGGTGGCTTCATCGACGAGCTAGAGTTGGATGAAGTCACGCTGGTGCTTCACGACTGGGGTTCGGGCCTCGGGTTCAATTGGGCCCGGCAGAACGAAGAGAGGGTGAAGGCGATCGCGTTCATGGAAGCCATCGTTGGCGTCATTCCCAGCTGGAGCGACTTCCCGGAAGACTTCCGGGAGCTCTTCAAGGCCTTCCGAACCGAGGGCGTGGGAGATGAGATGATCATGGAGAAGAACATGTTCGTCGAGCAGCTGTTGCCCGGAGCCGTCGTACGTGGCCTCACGGAAGAAGAAATGAACGTCTATCGCGCGCCGTACCCGACCGCGGAAAGCCGCAGGCCCCTCTGGCGTTGGCCCAACGAGATCCCAATAGAGGGAGAGCCCAAAGAGGTCGCAGAGATCGTCTCGGCCTACAGCGACTGGCTGAAGATGACGAAGCTGCCCAAGCTGATGCTGCACGCGGCGCCGGGCGGCCTCATTCGGCCGCCGATGGTGGAGATGCTCAAGCAGTCGCTGCCCAATCTCGAGGCCATCGACATCGGTCAGGGCATTCACTTCGTCCAAGAGGATAATCCTCACGGCATCGGTGAGGCGATCCGCGACTGGTACCGTCGGCTCTCCTGACTTCCCGACGACGCCAAAGACAATGATGGGCGGACGACCCCCGATACCAGGCGTTACTCGAAGAGGCCGGGATTACGTGGTGATAGGGCTGGACGTGGCTGGTTCGGATCCTCGAAGGCCGCTACCGCGTCCCTGCCTCTGGAGTCGGAAAGTGAACCCAGAAGGCGCTGGAACGTTCCGCGGGCGTCCACTTCCCCATTGGCTGAGCGTCATAGCAGGTGTGAGAGGCTTGGCAGCGTGGTCCCTTCCGGGGTCCTGGATCCGGCTCGTGCCACGTCGCTTTCTGCACTTTGCGGTTGCAGGATCGGTTCTTCTTGCGGGTGAGCTCCGAGCCACCCAGCAGGAATCGTTCAGCCTCTCGGCTGGCGCTGTGCGGGACTCCTCAGACCTCCACGACGCTGCCCGTGACGAACAGGCCCGGTTCGAGCGAATCCGGGTCCGATACCTTCCGTGGGTCTGGAATTCCTCGGGGGGGCGGTGCGACGAGCGTGTCGGAAGGATGTGCGTTCGGCTCGACGATGATGGTCCCACCGACTGGGATCCCCCCCCTGAAGATCAACCCGTGGCTGAGGCCCGCCAGACCCTCCTGAGTGCTCTGGAGGAGGCCGGCCAGGCCATCCCCGGGGATGGATGGATCTTGGGCCAGAGGGTGCTTTACTCTGGACGGTCCGGTGACTGGGAATTGGCAGTGCGCCTCGCTCGAGACTGCGGCCTTGCGCCGGAGGACCGATGGTGGTGTTTCGCCCTTGAAGGGACGTCCCTGCATAACCTCAGCCAGTACAGGGAAGCGGGCGACGCGTTCTACCGCATGCTTGCCGAGATGCCCGACGATACCAGAGCAGAGTGGCTGGCGTTGGACCGTGTCGTGGAGTCTGGGCTGCGGGGCCCTCTGGAAGACGCGTCCCCGGACTCCCTCGCAATACTCCGAAATCGGCTCTGGACTCTTGGAGATCCTCTCTTCCTCGTTCCGGGTCGGGACCGCGAGACCGAGCACTTCGTGAGACAGACACTGGCACATGCTCGCGCCGATGCCCGAAATCCGTACGGAATCCGCTGGGGAGATGACCTCGCGGAGATCCTCGTTCGGTACGGGCCAGAAGTGGCGTACGCGCGGGAGCGCGACTCCAGGCCTCGCGCAGGTCCAACTCCGGTGATCGGACGCTTTCACCCGGCGAGTGCCCGCTTCCTTCCGCTCGAGGACCATCTCCAATCGCCGACCGGAATCGCTCTCGGGGCTTGGCGAACCGACGATACGTGGGCTCGATCGCGGTATGTGCCTCCCTACGCCCCCCTGATCGGACGGCTTGACGTTCAGCAGGCCCGATTCCGCCGGGCGGACAGCCTTCTCGTCGTGCTAGGGTGGAAAGCCGAAGAGCCGCGGCCTGGCGAGGCTTTCCGCGGGGAAGGCGGAGCGATCAGCGGCGGGCTCTTTCTGCTTTCGGATCCAGGGCTGGAGATGGAAGACTCGACAGGGAGGGTAGAGATTCGACCGCCTGACCTGGGCGCTGATGGCTCCGGGCCGCTGGGCACCGCCTGGGCGCGGGTGCCCGAAGGAGCGTACCTCCTGTCGCTGGAAGTCCTTGACTCTGACAGCCACCGCGCGTGGCGGGCGAGGCACGGGGTCACTCAGGACCCCCTCCCTCGGGGGGTCATCGCGCTGTCCGACCTCCTCTTTCTCGATCCGCGCGATGACGACGCCGTCGGGCTTCCCACCCGCACGGAGAGCACGGACGCGCTGGAGCGCCATCTAGGGAGGGCCCTTCCCGGGACACGGATCGCGCCGGGTCCCGTGGAGGTCGCCTGGGAGGTCTACGGTCTCTCAGGTGAGGAAGACGCGGTTGCCTTCCAACTCACGGCGGTTCCACAGGAAGGGGGGTTCCTCCGGCGGGCGGGTGAGTTTCTGCGACTTGTCGACCCGGAGTCTCCGGTCCAGATCGATTGGACCGAGGCGGTGGATCCTGGAAAGGGGACGGCCCCCGCACCCCCGATGCTAAGACGGCTCGTCATCGACCTCTCCGCCCTCCCTCCCGGGCCGACCCGGCTCTCTGTCTCTCTTCTGCTTCCGGGGCGGACCCCTTCAGTCTCCGAAGCGCTGATAGAGGTGTCCCCGGTTGGGGAAGCATCCGGCCCTTGACCCTGATGAGAACTCGATCACCGGCATCAGCGTCGGGATCGGCTCTAGCCCGGTAGGTGCCGGCACTGACGTTCGAAGAGACTACTAGTGAGGAATGGCCAGAGAATCATCAGGAGTGGTGGAGTCAAGCGACCAAACTCGCGTCCCATCTCGCCAAAGACCGATCCGACTTCCAGGACCTTCCGGAATGGGAAGATCGGGGTTGCGGAGACGAGATCATCCCGATGATCCGGAACGCTATGGAGATGATCCCCGAGCCACTCACTGCCGAGTTTCTGGATGTGGCTGCCATGCTGGCACAGATCAGGCAGGAGACAAGTGATCTGACGAATAAGCGGGCGCGCTTTCGCAGGTTTGAAGAGTTGCTTGCGCGGGTAGACTACGAAGACTTCAGGTCATTCGTTGGGGGCGTCGAACGGACAGAACTCATTCGAGCGGTGGAGCTTTGGACGGAGTTGAGGGAATACCCGCACCCTGAGCTTCTTCGGCAGGCGGCAGATCACATGTTCCATGGGATGACCGAGTTCGTGATAAGGCTCCAGGAGTTGCAGGTCGAGCCTCTTACGACTCGTCTGTTGGAGGCTCCCGGTAAGGAGCATGCCAGGTGGTTCGAGCTTCAGCGTAAGGTGCGCCAACTTGATGGCTGTGGTTTTCTATATGAGGTGTCTTTCGGTGGCGATGAACATGAGTTGGTAGGACCAGGCCGCCCGCCCGAGCGCCCAAGGGGGTACGGCCCGCCCCAACGCGAAGTTCTCCTGCCAAGAGTCCGAAAGGAAGGGACCAGCGCCGAGGCATCTGGACCGAAAGGGATTTCGATACGGCAGGCAGGGGTATCTGCGATCTGGCATGCCCTCGAGCGTCCACCCCACGGCCACGGCGAGACCCGTGAGCGGGTAGCAACACATGTCCCAGAAGCCTTCCCCGAACTGCAGGACACTCGGGCAAAGGACACTCGGGGGACAGACACTCAGCTACGGAACGAACTCAAGAACGCCGACCGCCACTACGAGGCCAATCGAGGGTAACCTCGACGTGCTTTTGAAGCGGTTATCTTGGTCCGTCCGAAAGAAAGGATTGGGGGCCGTAAGCTATCGTCTCTTTGGACCCCATGTGGACCCCATGACCGTATTGTCGGCTAATAGACAGCAGGGCTGTTATCCGATAAACTACTTGCTGACTTGCAATTATGAGCAGCAGGGCGCTTAGCTCAGTTGGTTTAGAGCGCCTGCCTTACAATCCGATCTGGGTTCCCCCTGTTTTCCCTCATCTTGCGGTAGTTATTGGGTTTTCTACCCCATGCTGGACCGCGCGCGGACCCCCCTTACCCCACCCTGACGGGGGGAAACTTACACAGAAACTTGCATACCTCGGACAGCGCGTTCGGATAACGTCAGCCGTCCGGCTTTTGCACGTCCGGACCCTCGCGCAATGCGCCTCGGCGCGGGTCCGTTCAGAGCTCCGCCTGCTTATGGGGCAGGCGTTCGCCACTCGTAAGACGCAATACCGTAATTCTTTACGACCTGGATATGTCAGTTCGCTGTGTAAGTTCGGGCTCTGCGACGCGGTTCGGGCCTGGCGGAAGGAGAGCGCGATACCGACGCAAAGGAGGCCGTGGAATGGCTCGTTGTAAGGCCAAGAACGCCGATGGGGCTCCATGTAGGACTCCCGAGAGCGTGGTGGACCCAACGACTGGGCTCTGTCCGTCGCACGCGCCCGGTGCTCGTGAGCGGATGTCGGAGATTGGACGCAAGGGGGCGGAGGCGGCAGCGAAACGGTTCGCTAGAGGCGGCCTTGACCCCTCGGCCCTGGGAAAACTGGAGACCGTCGCTGATGCCCAGAGGTGGCTACGGGCGATTGCTGAGGGCGTCGTAACTGGTAAGCTCAAGCCGCAGGAAGGGACGACTGGCGTTCGTGCCATCGAGGCTTGGCTCAAGGCGGAACAGGACCGCGTTGCCGCTGACGACCTAGCTGACCTGCGGGCGCAGATGGACCAGCTACGTGAGGGCCTGAAAAGGCGAGTCGCATGAGCTACGCGGGCGCTCTCAAGCGGCTACGGGCTGACCTAGGCGAGCTTCTGGAGGCCCGGGTTACAGTTCGAGACCTGGGGACTTTCCGGAAATATGAGAGCGACCCGATTGCCTTCATGCGTGAAGTGCTTGGTGCCGAACCCTGGTCCCGACAGATCGAGATCGCTGAGACCGTCATGGCGCATCCCCTGGTGTGCGTCCAGGGAGCAAACGGTGTCGGGAAAGACTTTACCATCGGACAACTCGCACTGTGGTGGGCATACGCCCGTGGAGGTCTGGTTCTCGTCACAGCTCCCACCCAGCGACAGGTACGTGAGGTGCTGTTTGGAGAGATCAGTCGAGCATGGCACCGGGCGAATGATCTACCGGGAGAGCTATTCGCTCAGGCGCTCAGGCTTGGGGGTGACTCCGAGGCTGGGATTATCGGGTTCACCAGCACGGCTGTGTCGAACCTGACCGGGTTTCACGGTGCACGGATCCTTGGAGTACTGTCCGAGGCCCAGGGACTCGAAGCCATCGCCGTGGAAGCGATGCTTTCATGCGCAACAGGGAGCGAAGATCGGCTCCTGATGGTGGGAAACCCTCTGGAGCCGAGCGGTCAGTTCTACGAGGCGGCCAGGGGTGATACGTGGGCCAGCATCACCATCCCAGCGGCTGAGCATCCCAACATCGTGCAAGGTCGATCGGTCATCCCCGGTGGTCCGTCCGTTGAGTGGGTTGAGCGGATGGCCAGCGATTACGGCCAGGGCTCGAACACCTACCGCTCACGGGTTCTCTCCGAGTTCCCGGACATGGGCGAGGAGGCTCTGTTCAGTCGCGCATGGCTCGATGAAGCGGCTGATCGACACGAATCCGGAGCGTTTGCTGGACTCGCCGAGAACGCAACTCCGCTCATCGCGGTTGATCCTGCCCGCTACGGACCTGATTCAACGGTAGCTGCGATACGACGTGGCCCCGTGATCGAATGGCTCGTCCAGTGGCAAAATGCATCCACCACGCAGACGGCCGAGCGGGTTGAGAAGCTCGCCCTAGAAGTGGGCATCAAACGGGAGTGGATGGCCCAGGCGGTTCGTGAAGAACCAGGGACCATTGTTGTGGACTCTGTGGGGTTAGGCGCTGGAGTGCTGGACACTCTTCAGGACAAAGGGTTTCGCACCGTGGCGTTCAATGGAGGCGCGTTTCCGCGGGGAGACCGGCGCAAATACCTGAACGCCCGTGCCCAGTCGTACTTCGGGCTGAGAACAGCCCTTGAGGAAGGGACCATCGCACTTCCGAGGGACTCGAAACTCTTCGATGAACTGCTCGCCGTTCAGTGGAGACCGACTGCTGATGGGAAGGTTCAGATAGAGGCGAAAGCTGACCTCAAGTCACGCCTCGGACGCTCACCTGATCGAGCCGATGCTGTGACGATGGCGATGAGCGAACAGGCTCTGGGCTTGGAAATAGAGATGGGACGGTTCTCGGTTGTCTAACCACCCACCTCCGCCACGATCGCGTTTGATCTCGGCTCTGAAGCTGGGGGCGAAGGTTTCCCCGCCTACCTGCCCACACTTCGCTAAACCCTGGGTAAGCCATGTTCAAACGCCAAGTTTGAGATGGGGGATAGCTGGATTCGAGGATCCTAACTAGGGTAGGCGAACTCAGATGAAGACTTCGGTAACATGTAGACCCCCCGCCAGGATACGGACGAGAGGGGGGCCGCCTGCCTGACCTCAGTAAACCATCGCGTACGCAATGATGTTGAAGGCCATGCTGAAGGCATAGTTGGAGCGGTCGAAGGGGTACCACGGAAGCTCCGCCCATTCCCACGCATCGCCTAGATCAGTGTTGTGCGCGATCAGGACCATGAGACGCCCATCGTCGTCGAAGATGCCACGCACAGTGGGTGTGCACGACGTGCTGCGGCGACACTGACCATACCGCGCAGGATTCCCTGTGGAACCGTTCCTTTCGTTAGGTACTTGAAGCACCTCCTCGATCGGGTAGATGATCCGAAAAATCAGGTGATCTTCCGGGACTTCCACGATGTTGTGATCGGGTAGGACTTGTCCGATCTCACGCTCGAAGTTCGCCCACTGGTTCGTATCCCAGAAATCGTCGATGAAAAGGAAGCCTCCCGCGAGCAAGTAGCTGCGAAGCCCTTCGACCTCCGGGGGCGTGAGTGCCATGCGACCGACTTCCAGCATATAAAGGAACGGGAAGCGACGTAGGTGAGGATCGTCCAGCGCAATGGGGTTCTCGCAGGAAAAGATGTCCCATCCCAACGTCCGCTGCATGACGAAGAGGAACTGCCGGTCGGCCTTCGGGAAGTCGGTGGACCAGTCTCCCCCTCCCCGGCGCCTCCTGGAGGTGTTGTAGGCTCCACGAGTGAAGTAGAAGTTCTGGTGGGGGTTGGGCTCCGCTCGATTGATGTATCCCGGGGGGCATTCGTCCTGTACGGCATGCGTCGGGCTAGCCGCCTCGCTCGCGGGCGGGCGCGGAAAACCCGCAGACGCCGCGGCGCCCGAATCCCCCGTCGGGGCAAGGGCGAGGGCGCCAACCCCCAGCGCCAGGGCCAGCGCAGCTCCTCCTCCGAGCAGGCGCACAGTAATCAAAAGCAAACCTCACAGTCGATGGACGCGGGATGTCGGGGGCGATGGCGGCACCCTTGACCTGCCCCCAAGAGTGGTACCACCTAGAGTGTTAGTCTAACCGCCTCATTTTGCCTGGGGTGAGGTCCGAGTAACAAGGGCAGGTTGAGCAACTTCGGGTCGGGCTGAATGGCTTCAGGAGCGGGCGGTAGATAGCCCAGAGAGCTGTGGGGTCGAACGGTGTTGTATTCGCGCCGCCACTGCTCGATCAGCACCTTAGCCTCCTCCAGTGAATAGAAGATCTCGCGCCTCAACAGCTCCTGCCTGAACGTTCCGTTGAAGCTCTCATTGTACCCGTTCTCCCAGGGGCTGCCGGGTGCGATGAACAGCGTCTTCACACCCAACCCTCCAAGCCACTGCCGAACGACTCGGGCCGTGAACTCCGGACCGTTGTCCGAACGCAGATTCGCCGGTGGACCATGCTCAACGAACAGCTCGCTCAGCGTCTGCAGGACATCGTCCGACTGAAGCCTACGGGCCACCACGATCGCCAGACACTCCCGGCTGTACTCGTCCAGGACCGTCAGCATCTTGAGTGGCCGTCCGTTATGCGTCCGATCGGACACAAAGTCATACGCCCATACGTGATGCCGGTACAAGGGCCGTAGTCGGATACAAGAGCCGTCGGTCAACCATAGGCGGCCCCGTTTCGGCTGTTTACTCGGCACCCTAAGCCCCTCCTGCCTCCAGATCCGCTCCACCCGCTTGTGGTTCACTGCCCAGCCCTCCGTTCTCAGCATCCCCGACCTGGAAGCTGATCCGGGCGAGACCACCGATTTAGCGAGTGTCGAACCTGAGAGATTCACTTCTATGGTCCAGCTATGGCGAGAGAAGCGTCGAGAGCTCGGAATCGTTCTTCCAAGCGACCTATAGGGCTGTTTGGTGACCTCAGACCCCATCACCCGCCTGAACGCTGCCCTCGAAGGCCGCTACCGCGTCGAGCGTGAGATCGGCGAGGGTGGGATGGCTACGGTCTATCTGGCCGAGGATCTCAGGCTGTGGTCCGAGCTAAAGCGTCGCCACCAATCGAGTGCTTGTTAATTCGGGGATCGAGTGATCTGTCCCCGAACCTCAAAACACGGCGATCGGGTTCAACGGCGAACCAGTGCCCCCGCGAATCGGGAGCGGCGTGGCCATCAGGAGGAACTCCCACCGGTCTCTTTCAGCGGCCACCTCGCCGAGCGCCTCGAGGTCACAGTTGTCGAGCATGTGGATCCCTAGATAGAGCAGCGCGAAGTCGTGCGCAGCTCCGGGCAGGTTTGAAGGCGCGACATACGGTCGGTCAGTTCCCAATAACGCGACATCGCGTTCTTTCAACCACGGAATCACGGACGGGTGGAGACCGGGCGACTGACCACGTCGGCCGCGAAGCCAGGGTCCTTCGACCTCGCGTCGAGCCCAGACACCTGTACGAATGAACAGCGCGTCGCCGGAGGAGACTCGCACCCCGGTTTGCTCTTCCCACGCCTCCAGATCTTCTACGTAGACCGGACTGCTCGGTCCCAGATACGGTAGGCCCCTGAGCCTTGGAATGTCGATCAGGACGCCACGGGTCAGGACCCCGTCTTTGAGGTTGTGGATCGAGTTTTTCTCGTGTCCACTTTCGAGAACGGCGTCGGCGTTGGGCGTGTACCCGTTGTAGAAAGTTCCTCCTTCGTTCGAATGAGCCATGGCGTCTATGTGCGTGTGGGCCATGCCGTGGTAACTGACGCTGATCTGGTCCGAGCCGATACCGAGCATCTCGTGTTCATACGGGTTGGGATTGTCGACGGCCTGGACGGTATTTGCGTCCACGGCCAGCGAGACCGAAAACCCCTCCTGAACCAGTGCCACTGCCTCCAAGCGCTTCTCTGGCGTAATCAGGTTCAGAGCCCCGATCTCGTCGTCCTCCCCCCAACGTCCCCAGTTAGACAGTTCCAGCTTCCACTGTTCATACTGGGCGGAGGTAATATCCCTATCGGAACTGCTATCCGGCAGTTGGCCGAAGGCGGGTCGAGGCAAAGCGATGACCGAAATCAGCAGTACCAGGAATAATCTGGCGAGCAGCCTCTTCATTGGGTCCTCCGCTAGTGTGGCGCGATTTTGGAACAGATTAGCAACGGATCGTAACGAGAGAAAGTAAGGATAGCGACGGGTGACGGCCGTCGCGGTCTCTTCCCCCTTCGTGAGTCAATCCCAAAGTTAGTTGAAACTGGAGCGACCCCCTCGTCAGGCGACGGCATGTGAACTGCTCTCGGGAAGGGTGATCCCGAGCTCCTTCTGTATCGCGGCCCTGAGGAGCGGGAGGTGCCGGTAGCCGAGCAACCTCCGGAGCCGGGGCTCGATCTCGAGTAACACGGTCGCGAACCATCGGTGCTTCTGGCTCGAGGTCTTCCAGTGATCCACTCGTCCGCAGCGTTGCTCGGCCATGGCGTTGACGGATTCGAGTACGTTAGTGGTCTTCAGCGACCGGCCGACCAGAGGGAAGACCCCGAGCCGGTGGAGGGTCAAGGTCTCCTCGAACCCCTCGTTTAGACTGGCCACGGCAGACTGGTTCACCTCGCCGAGCTCGTGCTTGAGGGTTTTCAACGCCTGGGCGGCCTCCTTGTACGTGGGCCGTTGATACGCACGTTGGAGTCGCCGGCGCCAGTTCTTCTGCTCCGCCCTCGGCAGGTGCGAGATCACGTTCTCCCGTTTGTGCCACTGGCACCGTTGGATCAGCACCTGGTCCTTGAAGGCCGCGAGCACGCCGCTCCGGAGCCCCTTGGCCCCGTCGATCACCACGAGCGCTCCGGCCGACAGATCGAGACCTCGGTCCTTCAGGCCCCTGAGGAAGGACCGGATCACCACCGCGTTCTCCGTGTCGGTCTGGACGAAGCCGAGGAACACCTTGTCCCCCTCAAGCGTCACGCCGAGCGCCACCACCATCTCGTCCTCGGCGAAGCTCTTCCCGTCCAGGACGAGCGCCACCACGTCATAGACCGAGAGGTCCCGCTCCTGAAACTCCTTCAGCCTCGCGGCGGTGGCCTTCTTGAACTCCCGCGAGACCCTCGACTTCGACAGCCCGATCGCTCCGGGCACCGCCTCGACCGCCGCCTCGTAGTCTCGGCATGAGATCCCGAGCAGCACCTTCCGAAAGAGCCCCTCGTCCACCTCTCCGGCCGAGCCGTGGAGTCGCTCGTACGATGCGAGCCTCACCTCTCCGGCCCGGCCCCGCACCCGAGGTACTCGCACCGGATGCCGCTGGCCGCCCAACCTCACCGACCCGGGGTTGTGCCCGTGCCGGTATCCGCTCTCGTCGTCCCCCTTTCGGGCGTGCCGCCGCCCGGCCAGCTCCTCTACCTCTTCCTCGAGCATCCGGCTCACCTCCGCCAGTCCAAGCGGAATCAGCTGCCGGATCAGCTCCACTCGCGGGTCCAGCTCCAGCGCCTGGATCTCCTCCCAACTCATCTCGCTCGGTTCCCCAAGCCGCCGGTCCTTCTTGCCCCGCTCAACCAGCCTCGGCATCCTTCCCATCGGTGGCCTCCTTCCTCTTTTGTTGGTCCCGTGGCGTGCTCGCACACCCACGTTACCTGAGGTCGGAGGCCGCTTCAATTTCAACTAAAGATGGGACTCACTCCCCTTCGTCCTTGATTTCCCCAGGCAGGTGTTATCCGACATGAATCCACCATCTATCATAGGAAGAGAGACCAGCAACAGAAGGAGGAAAAGGATTATGGCAGCGTATATAATCTTTGATGTAGAAGTCACTGATCCGACGGCGGCGGATGACTATCTCAAACTTGCTAACGAGTCCCTGGCACCCTTCCAGTCGAAGACAATAGTTCATGGTGGTATGGTAGAGGTATTGGAGGGAGACTGGGAACCCAAGACGTTGGTGATGGTGGAATTTGAAAGCATGGAGCAAGCTCAGCAGTGGTACATGTCGCCAGCATACACCAAAGCAAAGGATATCCTGCGCAGGGCAGCGTCCACTAATGTAATCTTGGTTGAGGGGGACGGGTTGTCACCAACTTCTTCGAGGAGTTGAGGCAGGTGGTGCCGGAGTGAGGCTTTTCTCCCTCTGCGAGTAGGCTGCTACCGGGTTGATCTCAGACGACGACCCCCAGTCTCAATCGCGCTCAGTCACGTGGTGGTGCACGGGGGACGGCAACCTTAGGCTTCCAGGTGACCGGTTACCGTCCGGAGACGGAGGCTGATGATCGGCGGGATGATGCATGGTCTTGAACAAGTTGCGTGTTGCGCTGGGGCTGATCACGCCGAAGGGTACTGTTCTTCTCATCACGACGACTTGGGACAACACGGCTGCGAACCCTATCAACCCGGATCCTCGCCAGTGGGTCGTTTTCGGACAGCGCGGCGTGGATGAGATGTCGCACGTGTGGCTGGGCATGACCTATCTGACTGACGAGCAGTTCGAGAGGCTGTCCGCCCAAAGGAACAACCGGATGGCTGTAGCCGCACGCGACGGTTAACCGACGGCTACCGTTCTTGAGATTGTGGCCCCTCACTTTCCCCGCGAGGGGGGGGGTGCTCGTGCACCTAGAGGAGGAGCAACACCATGGACCGACGCATACTCCGCACCCTGATCATCACAGCGCTCGCGCTCGCCGCGGTCGGTGCTGCCCCACGAGCGGCCCGGGCCGACGTCACGGGCGTCGTGCTCACGCACTGCGTGGACGTCCTGGGGGGCAAGTCGTTCGGGCGCACCGGCGCCTACGAGAAATGCTTTGGCAAGATCTTCTTCTCGCTCGACCCGGACGGCCCCCGCAACCGGGGCATCGTGGATCTCGACAAGGCGCCGCGTAACGCGAACGGCGAGGTGGGGTTCTCGTCCGACCTGTTCGTTCTTCGGCCCAAGGACCCGAGCCGCGGGAACGGGGTCTTGTTCTTCGACGTGGTCAACCGTGGTAACAAGGGGCTCCTGGGGAATTTCAACTTCGCTGCAAGGTCGGCCGATCCAACGACCGAAGCGGAGTTCGGTGACGGGTACCTGATGCGCGAGGGGTACACCCTCATCGCCGTGGGGTGGGAGCACACCCCGAACACGCCCACGGTTGCCCTCTATCCGCCGATCGCCACCGAGAACGGCACGCCGATCACCGGGGAGATCGGCAACTGGTTCATCCCCCTGTACGCCGGCCAAACCTTCGATCTCACCACTTCATACTCGACTGGATTCGACGTCTACCCGCCCCTGGATCCACGCGACTCCGACTACACCCTCACCGTGCGCGAAGGCTTCCACGGCGAACCCACCGCCGTCCCACGCGATAGCTGGGAGTTCGGGCGGCTGGAGAACGGCGAGGCCGTGTATGACGCGCGCTCGCTCCTCCTGTGGACGGGGTTCAGGCCGGGGTACACCTACGAGCTGACGTACGAGACAAAGGACCCTCGCGTCATTGGGGTCGGCTTCGCAGCCATCCGTGACGCGGCCTCGTACTTCAAATTCGACCCGAGTTCACCGATCCGCGGCGAGTACGCTTACACGTACGGCAGCTCGCAGACTGGGCGCTACCAGCGGCAGTTGATATACGAGGGCTTTACGGTGGACGAGCAGGGGGAGCGCAAGGCACTCGACGGGATCTTCGTCAACACGGGCGGGGCGTCCCTCGGGACCTTTAACGAACGGTTCGGGCAGCCCAACGATGGCGGGTTCCACACCCAGACCCGATTCCCCATCCTCTACCAGTCTACGCGCGATCCGGCCACCGGTCGTGTGGACGGCCTGGGCGCACGGATCCCGGTGGGATTAGAGCCGAAGGTCATGCTCGTCGAAACCTCCTCGGAGTACTGGGATCGCGGGCGCGTGGCGGCGCTCAACCACACCTCGATCGACGGGCGCGAGGACGTGCAGCCCGCTGAGAACGTGCGCTTTTACGTGATGGGTTCCTTCCCCCATGGCGGCGGCGGCTTCCCACCGACCTTGACCTGGGACCAGCAACTGCCGGGGAACCCTATCGAGGTGCGCATTGCCAAGCGCGCCATCCTGGCTGGGCTGGACCGCTGGGTCCGCGAGGGCGTCGAGCCTGCGCCCAGCAGCCACCCGACCCTCGCTGCTGGCACTCTGGTGCCTCAGAGCGAGATCGAGTTCCCCGGGATTCCGGGAATACAGTGGTCGTATGACGTGCCCGGCGCCTACCGCGGCGAGTGTCTCTCAGGGTATCGTGGACATGAAGCAGGTGCCCCCAACGCGGTTGCGGACTGTGACCCCCTCCCCTTCCTTGTTGCCAACGTGGACGCGGATGGCAACGAAACCAGTGGGATCCTCCCCCCGGACGTGACCGTTCCCCTGGCCACGTACACCGGGTGGGCGTTTCGCAGCCTACGTGCTGGGCTCCCCGAGCAGATCCGGATGATGAGGGGCTCGTACATTCCCTTCCCGCGTACCCGGGCGGAGCGCCAGCAGCTGGGCGACCCAAGGCTGTCCATCGAGGAGCGGTATTCCAGTAAGGCCGACTACCTCCGTCGGTTCGAGGCGGCGGCGCGCCACATGGTCGAGGAGAGATACATGTTGGAGGAGGACCTCGACCGATCGCTCGCCCAGGCGGCCGCGCACTGGGACTTGCTGATGGGACCGAGCTAGACGCCGACGGCGGCTTTGGGAGACCCGAGAGAACTCGATCGCCCCCCAGCTTCAGAGCCGAGATCGACCGCATCGTGGCGGAGGTGGGTGGCTAGACCTTCAGGGGTTTTTCTGGGCCGACCGCGAAAATTTCTGGCCAAGAAAATCGGGCCTGGCGTTTGCGTTTTCTTCGGAAGCCGATTTCGATGGGAGCGCGTCCGGGCGCTCTCAGGGTACTGGGGGCACGGTAATGGCAGGGGTGAGGGGGTTCAGGGTCATGTCGACCGTGACCGCACCGCGTTCGTCGCGATCGGGTTCAACTTTGGTCTCGGACTCGACAGAGTCCTGAGCCGGCGGTATAGGTTTGCAATGAACGGCCAGCCCACCGTGTGAGGGGAGAACCGTGAGCATACTGCCTCCGGAGCAGGACGACTCCGAAGAACGCCGAGCACTGGTCCGAGAGATGGCATCGAGCTTGATAGCGAAAGACAACACTGCGAGAGCTGCCTATGAGGCCATCATCGAACGCGGTGAGTCCAAGGAGTTTGCGATTAACGAAATCGCCAGGGTCTTTCTAGCGGTGCATTGGCACGTCGCTCACCGACTGACCTCTCGAGACCCCGACGACAATCTCCAACCAGCGCTCGCGCGTCTCGCACGGGGCGAGACGGCGGCGGACATCTTCGACAACCTCGGCCAAAACTGATAACCGGCCATAACCTCTAAATGTACGGGTTCGCGTGACGTAACGTGAACATGTACGTTTTGGCATGCCTCGTATCCGCTGCTCAGTTTGCGCAAAGGGGTTGCCGGACGGTCGCCGGAGGTACTGCTCCACTCAGTGCGCCGACGACGGACGCCGGCGTAGCCGTCGAAGAAGCCAACCGCTCAGGCAGTGCCGATGGTGCGAGTCGAGATTCAGACGGATCCGGCGCGGGCACGCCTTCTGCTCGGATCGATGCCGACAGGCTGCGCATCGAGGCCGGGGATGGCGGATGCGGACCCCGACCCGCCTACTGCCCACGCTCACAGACCGATGGCCGACTCGAAGCGTCCCATACCCGTCGGGGTGGGATTTCTTCGTGGACGCGGGGAGGAATCGTGAGACTTTCTGGGCAGGCTTTGGTGGGTGGCGGCGTTACTTACTGGACCCCGAGATCCCGCCTACCGAGCACAACATTGCGTCGGAAGAGGTGGTGCGAATTCAGGCGCGAATCATGGGGGTCAGCGAGATCACGCCGGCCGAAGGCGTTGCCGCCCTCCACGCACTACTTTGGATCCGCGACGCGCTTCGGGAAGGCCGATTGCCGGCGGACGAGCCGATTCGTCTTTTCGAGGACAACAACGCCGTCAGCTCTAAGTTGTCTAGTGGAAACCCTAGGGGTGCCAACGAACAGTTGTGGCGCCGGATGATCCGTGCGCTTAGACAGGTGAGACAGCTGGGTCGCATTCGCATCCGGCCGGGACGAGGTTACGACAACCTAGCGGACCACCTGGCCGTACCAACCGAAGGGGCTGTGGTGTGGAGCCCAGTGGGGGATGAGGGCTTTCGTGGGGCCCGAGATCATGATCACGGGTCCGACCGCACTCAGGGGTCCGACCGCGCTCAGGGTCCGCCGGGGTGTTAGGGTGCGGGGAGTCCCTGGCCTCTGCGGGGTTGAGGGTCATCCCTGATCACACGTCTCCATCACGCTCAGTTGCTGGTTTCACGCCAGCAGCGTCGCCATCGGATGCTCGCCGACCGCGATCCGGGCGGGCGATGGGTTACCCGGTGAGCATCGCGATCACGGCATCGAGCACCGTCACCGTCGTCATGCCCTCGGTGGGTACGATCGTGGGTTTTTCTCAGCTCGTGGTGCAGACCGCTGTCGAGGAGGCGTTCTTGGGGTTGAGTACGGGGGTGCCCGTAATGGCGGCGGTGGGGGGGTTGAGGGTTTTCGTGGGGCCCGAGATCATGCGCACGGGTCCGACCGCGCTCAGGGTATTCCTCTACCGGGAGAGTCCCACCGGGGCATGGGTTGATCGCACCCTTTCGCTGCTTTCCAGGACAATACCCACGGCTGCGCCCCCTTCAGTGCTCACGCAGGCTCCCGCAGGTGAGCAGATTCGGCAGAAGGCGTCCCGTCTCCGCTCCAGGTTTTCAGCGAGCACCGTCAGCGCCGCCTCATCTGCTGCGGTGATGCCGTCCAGCTCGATGGCACGTCCTTTCGGAAGCGGGAGGAAGGGACCGAGTCAGAATTCTTGCCCGAGCGTTCTGGCGTGGTACAGCCTAGTGTGCTATGAATCGTCCCCCTTCATGGCTATCCGCCTACGGGCCGGTGGTGCCAGCGCTCACAGACGCCGGACACCGGGCAAATGCGACGATCTGAGGGAGTCCTCGTCGGTCCGGCGAGCAAAGTGACGAGTGCCCACTGGCATTTCTCCTGTGCTAAGGTTGCGAGAGTGGACATAGCGGTGAGACCAGGGAAGTACGTCGCAAACATCCTTGGGCTATCGGTAGCGTTTGCGGCCAGCTGCGCTGCCCCGCCGGGGCTTACTCAAGACCCGCAGCCCGTTCAACGGGATGTCGATCAGGCGGCGAACAGCCAATTTGGCTACTCCCTCGCGACCAGCGCCGATCTGGCAATCCTTGGTGCTCCGTTTGATGATGACAGCGGCCTTAATTCGGGCTCCGCATATGTCTTCGATGGCTCAATTGGTTGGGGTCAGGTCGCCGAGCTCACCGCTTCGGACGAAGCCGCGGGCGACCAATTCGGCTACTCGGTAGCGATCAGCGGCGATTTGGCGATCGTTGGTGCTTGGGGTGACGACGACGGCGGCTCGGCCTCCGGCTCCGCCTACATTTTCAATCGCTCAACCGGCTGGAGTCAGGTCGCCAAACTGACCGCTTTGGACGCGGCGAGGGGCGACGAATTTGGTTACTCGGTCGCGATCAGTGGCAATTTGGCAGTCATCGGTGCTCGGCTTGATCGCGACAGCGGCTCGGCCTCCGGCTCCGCCTACGTCTTCGATGGCTCAATTGGTTGGGGTCAGGTCGCCGAGCTCACCGCTTCGGACGCGGCGGCGAACGACCAGTTTGGCACCTCGGTAGCGATCAGCGGCGATTTGGCAGTCGTTGGTGCTCCGGGTGACCGCGACGGTGGTCCCGACTCCGGCTCTGCCTACCTTTTCGATGGCTCGACCGGCTGGAGTCAAATCGCCAAGCTCACCGCTTCGGACGCAGCGGCGGTCGACCGATTCGGCACCTCGGTAGGGATAAACGGCGATCTGTCGATCGTTGGCGCCCCACTCGACGACGACGGTGGTCCCGACTCCGGCTCCGCCTACCTCTTCGATGGCTCAACCAGCTGGAGTCAGGTCGCCAAGCTCAGCGCCTCCGACGGGGCGGCTCTCGACCAATTCGGCTATTCGGTAGCGATGGGCGACGATCTGGCAATCGTTGGCGCTTGGGGTGACGACGACGGCGGCTCGGCCTCCGGCGCCGCCTACGTATTCGACGGCTCGACAGGCTGGAATCAGCTCGCCAAGCTCACCGCTTCGGACGCAGCAGCGGGCGACCAATTCGCCTGCTCTGTAGCGAGTAGTGGTAATCTGGCAATCGCTGGTGCTCGGCTTGACGACGACCGCGGCTCAGCCTCCGGCTCTGCCTACGTCTTCGATCGCTCAATCGGCTGGAGTCAGGTCGCCAAGCTCACCGATTCGGATGCGGCAGCGCTAGCCGACTCGCCTAATCGGTAGCCGCCACCGGCGCTCCGGCAAGCGTAGGTGCTCGACCTGGCGACGTCACTAGTGGCAACGGTGTTCGGTCTCTCGGCCGTCCACCTGGAGGCCGTTCTTCGCTTCTATCCATACTCCATCCGTACTGCGAGGGGGTTGGGCTCGGCTCCGGATTGGCTCCGGCGAGGCAGCACACCCCACCGAAAATAGTAGCGACAGCCAGCAGATCGTTCCCGCGTACTTCGTTGGTCTCGCCGCAGTTTCCCTCTCTCCCTGCCACAGCGCAAAAAAAAAGCCCGAGCGGGGCAGCCGGTTCCCGCCCGAGCGGGTGAGCACCCCTGGTGCAAGCGCTTAGCAAGGAGCGGTCGGTTCTCAGGACATATCCTGAGTAATCCCATCGTTTCGTATCGAGAAGCCCCCGCAACTTTAGTTTGTCGAAGTGGCACCCATCTTGATGAGAAACTCTACGACAGAGTCGTATCCCAAGCCCACTGCAGCATCAAGCGCCGTGCGGGCATCAGCATTGGCTGCGTTCACATCGACACCAAGTTCGACCGCAATCTTGGCACACTCGAGCGCAAGGGCTTCGCGCTCCGCACGGTCCTCAGGCTGTCGATAAGGGAAGCCTCGGCCTCGAGGCATACCGACCGCAGCCATTAGGGCCGTTGTGCCACCCTCCGTCACTCGCTGCCACCCCATCTCGTGGTTCCCTCCCCCCCAATGGTCCACATAGTGCGCGAACAGCGGATCGGCGCCGGCTTCCGCCAGCAGGCGCATGACGTTGGGCTGCTCGAAACGTGCGGCCAGCCAGAAGGGCGTCGCTCCCACAAACGCGGGATCAAAGAAGAAGTCGTGCGATGCCCGGCGGACGGGTGTGGAAGTGCGAAGTGGGGCATTCGGATCTGCGCCGTGGGCGAGGAGGGCGCGCACCGCTCTTTCGCTCCGGCGCAGAATCGCCCCGTGCAGAGCGGTGTAGCCGCCCGCATCCGTGTCCGGGTCGGCGCCTCTCTCTAGCAGAAACTCTACGAGCTCCTCTCCGTCTGACGGAGGATCCGCATGGGGTGAGGCTCGTTGCCCTCCTGCGAGTGGAACGGGGCGATAGCCCCGTGGGAGGTACCCGTGGTCTTTGACGCTGTGAATGGCAATAACCGTGGCGCTAAGGCCGGAAGCCGCTTCGTCGTCGACGTCCGCGCCGGCAGCCACGAGGAGCTTCGCCGAAGCGAGGTCACCTACTCGCGCCGCAAACAGCAACGGCGTGTTGCCCCCTTCTTGGATCCAGACCTGATGATCGGGATGAGTTCCCTGATCTGCACTGGTCTGCCACAATTGCTGCCAGACATCGGAGCCGGCATGGACATCGGCCCCGTGCCGGAGCAGTACCTCGACAACATCGGAATGCCGCTGTGCCGCCGCCCACATGAGCGCCGTTTGGCCACGCGTGACGCTCACGTTGGGGTCAGCACCCTTGGCGAGCAGCGCCTCGACGACATCGACCGCGCCCGAACGAGCGCCCGTCATCACGGGCGTCTCGCCCGATAAGAGCGCCGCGTTTGGGTTCGCTCCGGCGTCCAAGAGTTTCCGGACGATGGTCGCGCTGCCGTTCAAACTGGCTGGCCAGAGCGGTGTGACACCCAGATCGCTCGCCGCGTTGACGTCAGCGCTTGCGCCTATCAGGAGGTCCGCGCTTTCCAGATCGTCCCAATAACTCGCCCAGTGGAGCGCGGTCGTGCCATCCACATCGGCCTCGTTAACGTCCCCTCCTTGCTCGAGGAGGGTTCGCAGGTCATCCCAACGGGCTTCCTTGGCCGCGCCAACAACCTGTGTCGCCTCGGCCGCATATACGAACCCCGGACCAAAACCGACGGTCATGGCGGCAACCACGGCAAGTCTCGCCAAAATCGAGGCCTGGCAGCCGCCTCTTCTCCACATCATTCACCTCCCTCTCATCCGACTGTTTCATCCCGTGGGTCCATCGTGCGGCCCAACCGTATCCGGGGCAGCTGGAAAGCAGCCCGGCTCGGGCGGGAAACGAAGGCCCCGCCCGAGCCGGCATCGGTCACATCTCGGTGAGCGTATCAAGCGGCAGCCTGCCGGTGCTGCGACCGATCTTTTCAATCGGCACATCGAACTTATCCATCAACGTGACTAGCAGGTTTGCCATCCAGGGTCGGTCCTGGTACGTGAGATGCCGACCGCCGTTGAGCCGTCCCGCACCACCACCGAGCACCAGCAGCGGCAGGTTGTCGCCTCCGTGCCGCGTGCTGTTGGAAATGCCCGAGCCATACAGGATCGTCATGTTGTCCAGGAGCGAGCCATCGACGTCCGGAGTCGCGTCGAGCTTCGCCATATATCCGGAGAGGAGCTCGACGTGATACCGGTTGATCTTGGACATGTGCTCGATCAAAGCCGGATCGTTGTTGTGGTGCGACAGCGGGTGGTGCGCCTCAGGCACGCCAATCTGCGGGTAGGGACGGGGGCTTTGCTCCTTGGCCAGCATGAACGATATAACGCGCGTCAAGTCCGTCTGAAGCGCCAAAACCTGTAGGTCCAGCATCAGCTCTATATGATCTTCGAAGTCGGCAGGCGCGCCTTGAGGCGCCTCCAGGTTAGGCAGTTCGACGTCGATCTGTGCTTCGGCTAGCCCAATACGCCGTTCCACGTCACGGATAGCCTCTCCATATTGCTCGATCTTGATCTTGTCCTGCGGCCCGAGATCCCTGTTGAGGGCCGCCAGCTGGTCCTCCACGGAGTCCAGAATACTCTTCTGCTGCCGCAGTCGCGCCTCCCGCGCCGCTCGCTCCGTGGAGCCAGTGTCGCCAAAGAGCCTCTCAAATACCGCCCGCGGGTTGTATTCCATGTGTAGCGGCTGACGGGGACCAGCCCAAGAAAGTGTGTGCGTGTAAACACAGCTCAGATTGCTCGAGCAAGCCCCCGCATTCGCCGGGGCATCCATCGAAAGCTCGAGCGAGGCCAACTGAGTATCCCTGCCGAGTTGCCTCCCGAGCAGCTGGTCCATCGAGATGTCCGCGAAGACATCTGTCTCGTCTTTTCCCCCCTCGGCGATGCCCGTAAGAAACGACCCGGAGGCGCCCGCATGGATCTGGTTCCAGTTCGCATAAAGGCCTGACAGCACTTGCATCCGATCCCGGAACGGTGCCAGCGGCTCGAGAATCGGTGACAGCTCGAAGTCGGTCCCCTCACCCTTCGGGGTCCAGTACTCCATGGCCATCCCGTTTGGCACATAGATCGTCTGGAAGCGGTTAGGCCGCTTCGCAGCGGAGCGCCCGAACACAGAAGCGGGGACCATGGCATCTAGGAACGGTAAGGCCACCGTCGCACCCAGGCCCCGCAGGAGGGTCCGCCGTGATACCGATTTGCCGGTGATGATTTTCATCTTGCCTTCTGGCTCCTTTCTGTAATCCGAATTATCCAAACGCCTATATCCGCGCCGCGCATCTTCACATATTACCTAATATTACCTTACTCCGCTGCCTGGGATGCCGTCCTCATTAGGAAGGCGGGACTCTCAACGACCCCGAGGATAATCGACGACCAGCGGTAGTCATCGGCCGCGGCGTTCCGCACGATCCTTCGCACCGCAGGCTGATCATAGTATTCAAGCGGACGCCCGAGAGCGTACTGTAGTAGCTTTTCGGTTACCGTGTGCACGAACCGCTCACCGCGCTCCACCAAAACCGCCCGCGCGCCCGCCAGTCCCTGAAAATCCACGCCGCTGGGCATAGTCGCACGATCATCGATCGGATTGCCTGATTCGTCGACGGTTCGGTATCCGCCTATGACGTCGTAACTCTCCAGTGCGAAGCCCAGTGGATCGATGATCCCGTGACAGCTGTTACAGAGGGGATCGGTCCGATGTTGCGCTAGTCGCTCCCGTATCGACGGAGGCCTGTCGCCCTGATCCTCGAGGCTGGTGTCCACGTTCGCGGGCGGCGGCGGCGGCGGCGCGCCAAGGATGTTGTCCAGCAACCATTTGCCACGTAACACAGGCGACGTCCGATCAGGATAAGACGATACCGATAGCAGCGCTCCCTGCGCCAGCAACCCCCCGCGCTGTTCCAAGTTCGGAAGGGTAACTCGCCTGAAGTGGTTGCCGTAAATCCCCGGAAGCCCATAGTGCCGTGCCAACCGCTGGTTGACATACGTATAGTCTGCAGTCAAGAGTTCGAGGACACCGCGATCCTCCTGCAGCATACTGGCGAGAAACAGCTCCGTTTCCCTCTTGAACCCCTCCAAGAGGTTCTGGTCGAAATGGGGATACTGCAGAGGATTGACTATTACCTCGGTCACGCGGCGCAAATTCAGCCACTGGGCTGCGAAGTCGTCGATGAGGGCATTCGTGGCGCGAGGATCGACAAACATTCGCCGAACTTCCTGTTCCAAGATGACCGGGTCCGTGAGCTCTCCGCGCTCGGCCAAGTCGAGCAAACGATCATCGGGGATGCTGCTCCACAAGAAAAACGACAAGCGCGAAGCCAGTTCCAGATCGCTCAGACGATAAACTTCTTCCGGCCCCACATCGACCGGATCTCGATAGACACGCATGAGAAAGCTCGGATCGACGAGGAGTCGCTCCAGCGCGAATTGGATCCCTGCATCAAAACTGCCGCCCTCCTCCCGGCCCCGATCGAAAAACTCGAGCAGCACCTGCACCTCTAAGCCTGTCGGCGTGCGGCGATAGGCGCGCCGGGACATCCTAGAAAGGATCTCCGTGGCACACGCCTCCTCAGCTGCGCCAAGCCGGGGACGACATACGAAGATCTCGCGACGGCTGGCGGTGTCCTCGGCCAATCCGGCCGACTGGAACGGGCCCCTGATTTCGACCGAGTGCACCGCCGCGTGCTCCATATGCAAGTTGTCGTTCGTCAGAACCCGCCCCCTCTGAAGCGGCTGCGGGACGCCTTCCGGCTCGAATAGATCCCGAATGAAGGACACACCGACAACGCGCTCTCCTGCCTGGACCGGCACGCGAACCTCTAACGAAGCATCTCCCGTGAGCTGCATGTAAGTCTCCCACTCGGGATCGCCGAATGAGGGACCTCCACCCGCGAAACTGCGCGGGGCGGGCCTGCCGGGGGCGTCTCCCCCGACCGTGAACCGCCGCACGAGCTCACCATCCACGCGGACGTCGAAGTCTTGCGCCCAACCCGTGCCCATGAGGTAGTCCGCATATTGCCTCCGGAGACGAACCTTCACGAGGTATTCGCCGTCGACCGGGAAGTGATAGCGGACCGCGATGCCCCCGCGAGACCCGAGCGGTAGGTCGTCGCTCATCCGGTATTCTTGCTGCTCAATGTGCAAGGGCACCTCGAACACCTGGCCGCCCGGAGCCGGCGGCGGTAGACCCACCGCGAGGCGCGTTACCTGCCGTGCCACGCTCATGTATCGTTCCAGATGGCTCGTCGTAACCGTGAGGATATCCGCGAAGTTATCGAAGCTACCGTCCGCAGTCTCGTCCCCGGCCAATAGGGCGCGGACATCGATGGCCAGCGCGAACAGGTCGCGAATCGCGTTGTTATATTCGGTGCGATTGAGGCGGTGAACGGCATTGATCCTGCCCGGATTCGGACTGGCCGCCCACGCCCGATCGATGTCTGTCTCCAGCCAAGCCGCCACGGCATCATAGCTGGCGTCGTCAGGCCGGGGCATTCCGCTCGGCGGCATGGTGCGCGTCCGAAGCTTCTGTATCACGCGCTCCCACACCTCGCTACTGGCGCTCGGCTCCGTGACGTCCATCGCGTCCAACGCAAGCCCGGCGGTGTTGAGGGCCTGGTTATGGCACACGACGCAGTATGTACCCAGAACCTCGGCTGGATCCTGCACAACCGGCGGTGAATCCACCGACATCGCGGGAGCCATCCTCGGGAGCGCGTCGCGCGATGTGTGTGCTCCCAAGAGTGCCACCGCAACCCCGCCGCCGAGCAGAAGCGCGGAAAGGGACGCGTATCCCAAGCGCGAGCGCACATCGCCCCGCGTCGCGTGGCACATTTTCACCCTCCAACTCTCGTGTATATCAAACGGTTACCTTTAAATAACACGCGTGAACCCTTAAATAGCACGCGTGAACCCTGGTATGCTAGACCCCACAGCAGCTCGGATGCTTCTTACTTTGCGGGTGGTTGACCGGGATCCCTCGAAAACCGGCCTGAACGACTGCCGAGATCAGCCTGACAATCATCCTGCCGAGGAGGACCAAGGCCGCGGCACCTGCGCTGTCCGCACGGGTGGGAGATGGTGGTTTCGGATGCAAACCGTCACCGACTCGGAGGGGCAGTTCCAGCTGCCCGAGGTACCCGCGGGAGTGATCGACTTGAAGGTCACGCTTTCCGGATACGCATCGGTTGTCGAGCCGATCGATGTGTATCCCACTGAGGCGGCCCTCGTTCAACTCCCCCCCTACCCCTCCCCCGGCCAGTACACGCCGTGTTCACGAAGCGCGTGTTCCACTTCCTGGTGACACGTGCCGCAGAGTGCAGCAAGGTTCCGGGGGTCGTATCTCGCACCACCCTCCCGTATTGGTTTGATGTGATGCACAAGAGTGGCTACGGATGTTCGGACAAGGGTCCAGGTCAGGCATCGTTCGCATAAGAGGTTCGTCTCCCTGTACTCCCCCGGTACCCGCTCCCACTTCGAATCGGCTATCAACCGACCAAGTGGCCACCCAACATGGAGCGGGCCAAGGCGCTGGCGATCGAGGTTCGTGATGCGTGGGTCGAGGCCGATGGCAGATACCACGCGGCCCGCAGACTTCGGAGGGGTTGTAACTGGGTGGGTTGGTCATGCCGGCACCCGCCGGTCTTTGACCCGCCCCCGTGTTCCTCGTTTCCGGTCCGCTCGAACGCCTCCACCGCGTCTAGGAAGCGATCGCTGGGGCTCTCCACTATTCCCACGCTTCGTCCCACAACCCCATCCTCGTCCAGAACTTCTTCGAGGAGTTGAGGCAGGTCGCTCCCCAGCCATGACCGGCTGCACCAATCAACGTGTGTAGCATCCCCAACAATCTGAGCAGTGCCCCACCCGGGACCGTGGCCTAGACTATCCCTCAGGTCCTCGTCCAATCCACGTACCAAGGGAGGGCGGCTGGACGTGGTTTTGGTACAGAAGCCGCCGCCGCGCTTGCCGACCGCGTGATTGTCAGCGACGATACCCTCAGACATTCAAGTGTGAAGGGCTTGCGATGCCCGACAGGGGTTGGTCCCGCAACCAGATAGCCAGTCATGAGGAGGCCCAGATGCGCCCCATGCATCCATTCATTCTGGGGAGTGCAGTGATTCTCGCCTTGTCGGCCGCTCGGTCGGCGTCGGCCCAAACGACGGTTTACCAGTCGGAGGGTGGACCCTACCGGGTCGTGACCGTCGTGGATGGCCTCCAGGACCCCTGGTCGATCGCCTTCCTGCCGGGAGGAGAGATGCTGGTCACAGAGAAGCCGGGGCGGTTGAGGATCGTCCGAAACGGCGTCCTCCAGCCAGAGCCGATCGCGGGCACCCCGGAGGTTTGGTACCAGGGGCAGGGAGGTCTCCTCGACGTGGTGCTCCATCCAGACTTCCAGTCTAATCGACTCATCTACCTTAGCTTTTCCAAGCCAAACGAGGATGGAAGCGAGGCTACCACTGCGGTGGTGCGAGGCACACTGGAGAACGACCACCTTGATAACGTTGAGGAAATCTTCGAGGCAAAGGCATGGGGCAGCAGCGGATCCCACTTTGGATCGAGGTTGGCCTTCGACTCCCAGGGCTATCTCTTCATAACCGTTGGTGATCGCGGGGCATCTCCCTCGATGGAAACCGCCTATTTGCATCCGGCCCAGGATCTCACGAACCATCAGGGGACCGTCAATCGCGTGCATGATGACGGAAGCGTCCCCGCGGACAATCCATTCATTGGCCGGATCGACGCTTTACCCGAGATCTGGAGTTACGGACACCGCAGTCCCCAGGGGCTTGTGATACACCCCGAGACCGGTGACATCTTCATGAGCGAGCATGGACCTCAGGGCGGAGATGAGCTCAATCTCGTCCTACGTGGGCGGAACTATGGCTGGCCTGTGGTCGGTTACGGCACGAACTATGGCGGGACCCAGCTCTTCTCGACGAGAGAGGTCGACGGGATGGAGCAGCCACTCCAGCATTTCACGCCGTCTATCGCCCCCTCCGGATTAATGGTCTATACGGGCGACCGCTTCCCGGAGTGGAGGAACAGCGTCTTTATGGGCGGAATGGCCCATCCGCAAATCGCCCGACTGCCCCTCGAGGGTGACGGTGAGGATGTCTACGTCGGAAGGATGGAGCGCCCCCCGTTGATGCTGGGCTTCGGTCGCATACGCGCCATCACGCAAGGCCCGGACGACCTGATCTACGTCGCAATCGACGACAGCCGGGGTGGCGGCCTTACGCCGATCGTTCGTCTAGAGCCCGGCGACGGGACCCAGGCTGGCAGATGATCAGTAGAGGCATCGATTTCTGGTGACGGGGAGCCCGGTGATTTGGAACCGCCAGAGCGACTCATCCTCGTCACCAACTTCTTCGAGGAGTTGAGGCAGGTGGTGCCGGAGCCGTGACCGACCGCACGAATCAGCGTATGTAGCCTCCCCAAGGGCCCGCCGCCGCCTGCTCCCGCACTATTGCTTGCTGCCACCCTAGGTCCAACGGCATTTTGGCCAGATCATGGCCAGGCCACCTGTGGGTCCTCTCAAGCTCTCCGTCGGTCCTCGGTTACCGGCGGTGGTTGGTCTAGCCTTCGCCATCACCGCCTGCGGCGATGGGGGCGTGCCAACCGGCTCTGGACCAAGCGATACGGACGTCCCCGCCCAGCCCTCCGGGCTTACGGCAGTCCCCCTATCGGACACCGAGGTTCAAGTGAGTTGGACAGACAACTCGTCCAATGAGGCCGGGTTCGTCATCGAGCGAGAAACTGTAAATGAGGGGGCTCCTACTGGCCCGGCGGCCCAGGCATCCCAAATAGAGGCTGGGCGCGTAGGCCCGAACGTGACGACCTTCCGGGATACAGGATTGAGCCCTGGCGCGAGCTACGTCTATGAAGTGATGGCCTGCAACGACTTTGGGTGCTCCCCGGGGGTGGACTTGGCAGGCGGCGGAGGTGTTGTAACAACATTCTCGACCCTAATAATCGAGACTGTTGAACTTGCGCCAGCGTTGGTGGACACCGAGTACGTGGAGGTCCTTCTGGCAGTCGGCGGAAACGGATCCTACTCCTGGACGGTCATCGACGGGTCCCTGCCAACGGGTTTCGCGCTCGACTCGTCATCAGGCGAAATCTCCGGCCTGGCGACAGCACCTACGGTTGAGGACTTCACTGTCCAGGTAGCGAGTGGCGACGGTCAAACCACCCAGCAAGCGCTCACTCTCACCGTAGTAGCGCGGCCCGTTCTTCAGCCAGGCGAGCTGTGCACCGACTATCCCGATTACGCCATCGCAACATTTGAGGATGCCAACCTCGAGGCTGCCGTGCGGGCAGCCCTATCGATCGGTGCCCAGGAGGCACTCACTTGCGCCCTGGTGGCAACATTACGCCGCTAAGTGGGCTCACGGGCCTGACTACACTCTGGCTGGGCAACAACACCATCGCTGATTATGGTGCCCTAAGCGGCTTCGTGAACTTGACCCACCTCAGCCTTCGAGGCACCGGCACTCTCACTGACATCCCGTTTCTGCTGGACAATCCCGGGCTTGGGCCAGGAGACACGGTTGACCTTGTCGGAACGGGCGTGAGTTGCGCGGACGTGACTGCGCTACGAGCCAAGGGCGTGACGGTGGACGCCGATAATTGTCCTGCGTGATGAACCCGACGCCCGAGAACTTGGCCCGTCTCGCCGATGCGCTCGAGAAACGCGGTGGTGAGCTATCGAGACTCGCCGCCAGGCTGAGGGAGGCGGCAGGGTGATGCCGTCCCCCGTGGATTCTGAGCCTCAGACCCGTCGGGAATGGGCCGTGCTCCTGAGCCAGCGAATCGAAGAGTCGGGGATGTCCGTCCGTCGATTCGCGAACGAGGTGCTTCGACGGGAAGCGCGCACGATCCAGCGCTGGCTCGCGTGCAACTCCCCGATCCCAGCCCAGGTGCGCGCCTTCCTACTCGACCCGAAGCCAACGCCGTGGCCGTGACGGGGGCGAAACTTCTTCGAGGAGTGAGGCAGGTGGTGCCGGACAACTGACCGACCGAGAGAATTAGCGCCTGTAGCATCCCCAACAATCCGAGCAGTGCCGCACCCAGGACCGTCCCGTAGACTGTCCCTCAGGTCGTAGTCCATCCACTCGCCTAGGGGACCCCAATGGACAAG
The DNA here is from genome assembly GCA_965215925.1 of Longimicrobiales bacterium. Classification (GTDB taxonomy): domain Bacteria; phylum Gemmatimonadota; class Gemmatimonadetes; order Longimicrobiales; family Gaopeijiaceae; genus JAAXGI01. The sequence continues at coordinate 2,531,032 of CBDCEQ010000003.1, forward strand.
CCCAGCAAGCTGAACGAGCGCCTCACGCTCATCGCCAATCTTTCTGTGGTCGTCGGCATCATATTCCTGGCCGTCGAGCTAAGGCAGAACACGCAGGCCATTCAGGCGCAGACGCGAGATTCGCTGACAGAGAAGCAGATGCTCCTCACTGAGTGGTTCAACAACCCAGAGAGCACCGCACTAATAACGAAGGTTCAGAGCCTCGGAGTCGGCGAATTGGACGAGGTTGAGCTGAACTGGTGGACGATACTCGCGGCCGGGAACTTCCGAGAGTGGGAAAACTCGTACTACCAATACCAGCGCGGTCTCTTCACTCGAGAGGACTTTGAGCCACGTGTGGGGCGTTGGCGGAGTGCTCTGGCCAGCCCAGCTTGGCGATCTAGATGGGACCTCTTGCGGGAAGGCTTCGCCCCCAGCTTCAGAGCCGAGATCGACCGCATCGTGGCAGAGGTGGATGGCTAGGCGAGAGCCAATAAGGGAAGGATTGACCTGGACCGCTGCTTCTGTAGCGGTAGCCCGCGTGGTCAGTAGTGCCCCCCATCGTTCATCTTCTCCGGCGGCGAGCTTCCGGCGGTGCACGGATGGTGCACGCGCGGGACGAATCTGATCCTGTACGAGCCAGGTCCCGTCCGGGCCGCTCCTAGAGGAATGGACTCGAAGATCCTAGACTGCAACCATGAAAATCCTTGTTGTGGAGTCTGGAGCGAAGGCGCGAACGCTGCAGAAGTATCTCGGCGAAGGCTGGAAGGTTGTGGCAACCGGCGGGCACGTGGAGACGCTGCCTGGAGGACAGGCCTTTTGGACGAACCGCGTTGGCCAGCTTCCTGACCCGCCATGGGTTTGGACCGAGCGTGGCGAGCAGGCAGTAGAGGGGATTCTGGCCGAGGCGGACTCCGATACGACTTTCTGGCTTGCCACGGATCCCGACCGAGAGGGGGAATTCATCGCTTGGTGTCTTGACCGGATTCTCCGCCCGAGTGGATTGACCCACCGGGTGCGGTTCCATGAGGTCACCGAAGAAGCAGTCAGAGCTGCAATCGAGAAGCCGCGATCTATCGACCACGGGATGGTCGACAGCGCGTTGGTCCGAAAGTTCTTGGACCGGTTGGTGGGCTTTCGAACCTCCAGGATGGCCAACGCTCTCGTGGGACGGGGTGCGTCCATGGGTCGGGTTCAGACACCGACCTTGGGGTTCGTTGTGGAGCGGGAACTGGAGCGGGAAGCCCACGTTCCCATCCCATACTTCGAGGTTCGGGCCGTTGCGCAGGGCGTGGCGTTGCAGGTTCGGTTCCACGAGTCTGACGATCCAGAGGCTTGGCGGGATGAGGCGAACAAAGTCCATGAGACCCGCACGTTCGACAGCCAGCTCGCGTTGGCCACCGCCGAGACGCTGACCGACGCCAGCAATGTCACTGTGACAGGGATCAAAGCCGGTGCCAGGGATCGGAAGCCCCGACCTCCCTTCTCCACCGATGGGCTTCTACAGGCGGCTGGGTCCAGATTCGGTTGGTCTCCTAAGAAGACCTCCACTCTAGCCTCCCAGCTCTACCAGGAAGGGCACTTCACCTACATCCGGACTGACTCCACCCGACTAGCCGCTTCGGCCGTGCAGCAAGCCCGCGCCGTCGTGAAGAACACCTACGGAGAGGATCATCTAGGACCTGAGGCCCGGGCAAATGTAGCGACTGGCCGTACCCAGGATGCCCATGAAGCCATCCGACCCACCCGGGTAGCGATGGAAGACGTAGGGCTCGAGGATGAGGACGCTTCTAAGCTATACCGCCTAGTCCGGGCTCACACGCTAGCCAGCCAGATGGCACCCTCCAGGACTGCCACGCGGAGTATTGAGGCTTCCTGCCACGGCTGCGCCCGCCCCCTGACTGGCAGCGTTTCGTGGAGAACCTTCGCGGGATGGGAGGCGGCCTATCAGGAGTTCCTGGGCTCTCGTCGGACGGCACCCCCGGACATTTCGCTCGTAGAAGGATCGGTATGGGCACTGGACCCCTCAACAGAGGAGAAGCCGAACCCCCTACTCATTGATGACGAGACTCGACCACCGGGCCGGTACCGTCCCCACTCCCTCATCAAGGCGATGAAGGACGGAGGGATCGGCCGGCCCTCCACTTATAGCCGCACCATCGAAAAGCTGGAGGAGCGGAAGTACGTCGAGATGGAGGAAGGCGCCGTTGCTCCCACGGATCGCGGACGCACCATCTGGCTGAAGGCCGCCCCACTCTACTCGCAGAGGAGTGAGGAGGACGATGCTCAGGAGGTCGAGCTCTTCAGCACCGCATTCACTGCTGTGATGGAGGAGCGTCTTGACGAAATAGCTGAAGGAGGGGCTTCAGCACCGGAGACATGGGAGGAGTGGCGGGACCAGATCCGGGATCTCCACAATAGCGCCCGGGAGCAACGTAACGCAGGCCGAAGTACTCTTCGTCAACAGGAACTGCTTGAGCGCCTCTTGGCCAACGCCCCGGAAAGCATGGGGATCGATGATCCGGCCAGCTTGTCGTGGCAGGAAGCCCAGGACTTCATCACCAAACTGCGGATCGCGGGCGTTCACCCCGCTCCGACTGAGGCCCAGATCAAGTATATCCAGCGCCCCCTCAAAGAGTTAGGACTGAGCGTCGAGGAGGTAGCGAACCTGCCAGGGCGCGGCAGCCCAGAGGCCATGCAAACCAGCGAGCAGGCCGGCGCATTGATCGAGGAACTCCAACGCCTGCATGACGAGCGCAGGCCGCCCAGCGCCAGACAGAACCGCTTGATTGAGAGTCTACTAGGGCAATTGGGAGTTTCGGAGCAGAAAGCGACCAGCATGGTCGGGGTCTCCTCCCTCGAAAAGCCTACTGGTGGGCGCGATGGGACTGCGAGCCAGTTGATCGACGTACTCTTGGATCAGGGGAAGGGGAAGGTGACGGATTCCGCTCTCTGACCGCGGCTCTGGTGGGAAGCCATCAGGCCATGGGAGTCGTGCGGTTGGTGACCGGCCTGTTGCGTACTTGGTAGGAGTCCACACCCCGGCTTCCGAAAGCGCACCGACCTGGGCGTTGTAGGGAGCCACACAAGAACGTCATGGAGCTCAAGAAGCGCGATCTCTCCCTTCCGATTCGTCCAGGTAGCCTCTGCGGATAGGAGATGGTCGATCAGAACCCGAACGGTGTCGATTGATGATCGTGGATCCGTCGCTTCAGCTAGCGCTGGATAGAAGCTTTTCATAGATACCGTGATTCTCGCCATCCGCATCGCCCGATCACCAGAGAGAAAACCGGAGGTCTAATGGCTTCGGAGATTCTTGAACGGGAAGACTCTTCGATGTACGTCGTCGCTGGAGTCAGCGATAGCTTCAAGAAGAAGCTTCAGAAGCTCGTGGCTACGGAAGCGACGTCCGATAGTGATGTAGTGCTTCTGGACGAAGGGATGACGGAGTGGCTCCTGGCATACATAAGGGAAGAGAAAGCCAAGAGCGGACCGAGGGATCGTCAGCCCTCTGGAGTACGTACCTCCATCTCACTGGGGCGCTATACCATGTGCAGGATCAGCCGATCAAAACGAAGATTCGGAAGATACGTGACCGGATCGAGGAGCTTTGGAGAGAAGCGAGCCCTCTTCATGACGAGGCGGAAGAGCCTAGGGAGGTGGATTAGGTCTTCGCCAGGTTTGGCGTCTGCCCTTGTGAGCTTCCGCTCCCAACGAACAACAGCCGGGTCTGGGCGACCGACGATCCGGGAATTATCCCGGAAACCGGATCCGAGGATAGCAACGCGGCACCACGATACTGGACTTCCCCAGCAGTGTGTCCGCTTTCTAACGGGCCGTGGGTCCAGCGCTTGACCGCCAGGATCTCCTGATCAAGCTTCGGTCATCATCTTGAAGGAGCATCGATAATGCCCGACGAACTCGTATTCGGAACAAGTGTGTTCACCATCCTCGCGCTCTTCGCCATTGTCCTCTTGGTTCTCTGGGCAGTGCCTGTACGACTGTGGATCGAGGCGATCTCGGCGGGGGTGCACGTAAGAATGACCTACCTCGTCGGCATGCGTTTGAGGACGGTGCCACCGGCCCTGGTTGTGCGACCCCTCATTTGGGCCACCAAAGCAGGTCTCAGTCTGAGAATCGCCGAACTGGAGGCACACTACCTGGCAGGTGGCCATGTCGATCGGGTGATCACCGCCCTGATCAGCGCCGACAAAGCGAACATCGATCTCTCGTTCAACCAAGCGGCCGCCATAGACTTGGCGGGGCGGGACGTCTTCGAGGCGGTTCAGGTGTCGGTGAACCCCAAGGTGATCACCACGCCACGGATCGCCGCCATGGCGAAGGACGGAATCCAGCTCGTCGCTGTCGCGCGGGTTACAGTGAGGGCGAACATCGACCGACTGGTGGGGGGCGCCGGTGAAGAAACGATCATGGCACGAGTCGGGGAAGGGATCGTATCGAGCATCGGATCCGCGGACTCACACCAGGCCGTGCTGGAAAACCCGGACAGCATCTCTCAGACCGTGCTCGGCAGGGGACTCGACTCCGGAACCGCGTTCGAGATCCTATCCATCGACATCGCAGATGTGGACGTGGGGAAGAACATCGGCGCCGAGCTTCAGAGCGACCAGGCCGAGGCCGACAAGCGGGTCGCCCAGGCTCGGGCCGAGGAGCGGAGAGCCATGGCCGTCGCTGTGGAGCAGGAAATGAAAGCGAAGGTGGAGGAGATGCGCGCCCAAGTGGTCGAGGCCGAAGCCGAGATCCCGAGAGCCATGGCGGGCGCCTTCCGAAACGGACACCTGAGCGCTCGGAACTAGGTCAAACGCCGCTGTGAGGTGTGAAGCTCGATGCCACCGTCGGCTCATGGACGTGGGAGTCGGGATGGATGCGTCGAACCCTCCTGACGGCGGCACTGCTTGCCACGGGGGCGTGCGCGTCCGCGCCGGTTGGTCAAGCCGGTTCTGTGGCCGGCGTTGCCCCGATGCTTTCGGTAGAGCGTTTCCTCCAGGCCTCGAACACGAAGGATCTCGTCGCGATGGCTCGCATCTTCGGGAACGCCGACGGTCCGATTGCCGAGCTCACGAGCAACACCTTCACGTGTACGTTCAAGCGGATGGGATCCTGGATAGGCCTCGGGGAGCGATGCATGTCCTGGGCCGCGATCGAACTTCGGATGAGCGCAATCGCTCTGGTTCTCCAACACGACAACTATCGAGTGCGCGCTCAGTCCGCCGTGCCCGGGCGAAGCCGACCAACCACGCGAGTCGGCGTGGACCTCGCACGTGGGGCCGAGCAGTTCGTGGACGTGCCCTTCGTGGTCGTCCAGACTTCGGACGGCCGCTGGCTCATCGAGGAGATCGGCTTGGGGCGAATGACCGCGATCAGAACGTCACCCCTCGACCAGTTTGCAGAGCACTCCCTCAGCACGCCCACCTCCGCTTGAGCGCCACCTTCCGCTCGTGCCGGAGGCTGTCGGCGAGGTAGACCGTGGCGATCCCGCCCTCGCCAATTTCACGCTCTATGGCGTTCTAGGGCGGCGTTCAGGTGGGTAGTGGGGTCTGTCATAGGAGGTCCTCGACTCGGGTCGCAGTCCTAGGCGGTAAGATCCCGCACGCTGCTACCGATACGCAAGCGGATCGGTGGTGGGCAGGAAAGTGGTGTACTTCTTCGCGTGCAGGAGACGACTCTCGTATCTTGACCCGCAAGGCTAAACCGATCTTGGCCCAAGGAGGTAGAGCCTATGTTTGGCGGATTCGGAATGTGGGAACTGGTGATGATCTTGCTCGTCGTGCTCCTACTGTTTGGAGCCAGGAGGCTTCCCGAGATCGGATCCTCGCTGGGGGAAGGGTATTCGCGAGTTCAAGGGCTCGATTCGAGAGATCGAAGGGGACCTGACGGTCCCTGAGGAGAAGCCCAAAGTGAGCAGGGCCGCGGCCCCGAAAGAGGAAAAGGACGAGGGAGCGGGCGGAGAGCCCCGTCGCCCGACGACGAGCCAGTGATCAGCGGCACGGAATCAACTGCGGGCGACGAGTGTCTGAACACTCCCCCCAGGGAATCGGCCCAGAACCTCGGCGAACTCACCGGTGCCTGCTCGCTCCAACTCCGGTCAATAACGCCTAAAACGCCAATGGAAACGGGTTCTAGGGCTAGTTCGTTCCCATCCCAAAGCACACGTTCCGAACGTTGCCACACGGGCGCGGACACTCTTCGTGAGTGATCGAACCGCCTCAATTCGAGAGCGCACCGCTAAGCACTTTTCGACCGTGTCCCCTTTGTACCGGGCGCTTCGGGATCTTGACCTCCAGACGGTGCGCCAAGTGGCGTGCATGCTGGCTGAACTCAGGACGAGTCTCCCGATTCGCGTCGCGGATATCGGAGCCGGTACGGGGCGATACACCGAAACGGTGATCGACCGCACAGTCCGGGAGCACGGGCTGTCCTGCCACGGTGTCGTATACGATGCAAGCCTGCAGATGTTGCGGGCTGCGCCGGACGCTGCCCCTAAACCAGGGAACCCACTTCCCAGAGTTCAGGGCCTGTCGGAAACACTGCCCTTTCGAGACTCCGCGTTCGATGCCGTGTTGACGTTCAACGCGGTACACCATTTCGGTCTTGACGCGTTTCTTGACGATGTCGCACGCGTGCTTCGCCCGGGGGGCCTGCTGGTCATCTACACGCGGACCCCACAGCAGAACGCGCAGACGATTTGGGGAAAACTCTTCCCAGACTTCGCGAAACGCGAAACCCGGCTATTCAGCGAGGAAACCCTGCGGGGAGCCTTCACGCGACAGCCGGAGTTCCAGTCTGTGGCCCTACGACTCGCTCCTTGGACCCTCAGGACCAGGGTTGCACGTGTCCTGTCGCAGACTCGAGGACGATGCTATTCGACGTTCGACTTCTACAGTGCAGACGAGTTCGCGGCTGCGCTCGAAATCTTCCATGAGCGGCTCGTGGGCGCGTACCGGAGCCGCCACTCGATCGCGGCCAGCAACGACCATCTACTCGTGACGGCAAGGCGCCGGTAGGTGTCGACGTGCGAGGGCGGACCAGACGCCATATCGCGAGTAGCGGTTAGAAGTCTACTCCATGGTCGCATCACGTCATTCGTTACGCCCGAGCGTCACTGAGATACCCAGGCCCTGTAGCTCCTTCACGAGCACGTTGAACGATTCCGGGATCCCCGGGTCGGGAAGGTTGTCTCCCTTGACGATCGCTTCGAAGACCTTGGATCGTCCGAACACGTCATCCGACTTGACCGTCAAGATTTCCTGAAGGGTGTGAGCCGCGCCGTACGCCTCCAGGGCCCACACCTCCATCTCGCCGAACCGCTGCCCCCCAAATTGAGCCTTACCAGCAAGGGGCTGCTGGGACACCATAGAGTAGGGGCCGATACTCCGTGCGTGGATCTTGTCGTCCACGAGGTGGGCGAGCTTCAGCATGTAGATGATGCCCACGGTGACGGGGAAATCAAACCGACGTCCGCTGCGACCGTCGCGTAGCCAGACCTTCCCGTCTGGCCGGATCCCGGCCTTCAGCATGAACTCGACGACGGCCGCGTCGAGCCCCGCTGTGAGCTTCCTCTTCCTGGCAATTGCAGCCACGGCGGGAAAAGCGTCCGCCAGCTTCTCGCCACTCCGCTTTGCCCACTCCTTGGCCGCTTCGATCACAAACTTGGCAAGGTCATCCAGCTTCGCACGCACGTCCTTCGGGAGGTCCAAGCCCAGGTAGGCGTCCAGGCTCCGCCCGAGCCCCCGGACTCCTGCGTCCGGCCCCGAACCGTTCCCGGTTCCGGTGGTCACTGGCGCCTTCTTCCGCACGGTGTCCGCCGCTGGATTGAGCACGCCAGTCGCCCTGAGCAGCGTCCTGACGCGCTCGTGACCCTCGAGCGGAAACTCGGTGTGGAGCCACATCGCATCCCTGGCCCAGCGGAGTCCTGCAACCTTTATCAGAAGCCCGATTTCGTTCTCGGAAGCTCCCTGGAAGACCGGGGTTTTGGATTCAAACCCGAGGATCCGGGACGCCCATCCAAGGTGCGTTTCAAGGATCTGCCCAACATTCATTCGCGAGGGTACGCCGAGCGGGTTCAGGACGATGTCCACCGACGAGCCGTCTGGGAGGAACGGCATGTCTTCCTCCGGGGCGATCTTGGCGATGATTCCCTTGTTCCCATGACGGCCCGCCATCTTGTCGCCCACGGCGACCTTCCGCTTCTCGGCGACATATACCTTGACGAGCTGGACTACCCCAGGGGGCAGCCCATCGGGCTGGAAGACATCGTCGATTTGGCCTTCCGTCCGAAACTTGACCGCATCGATCCGGCGTTGAGCCTCGTCGACCAACCGGCGGATCCTCTGGGACGCCTCCTTGTTCTGAACCTTCAGGGTCTGTAAGTCGGCCTTCCGAAGGTCGAGTCCCTTGAGGTCCGCGTTCGTAAGCTTCGTGCCCTGGGCTACTAACGGCTCGACAGTCCCCTTCTTGAGCAGAAGGGAGACCGTCTGGAGGTGCAGAAGCTCCGCGAGCTCCTCGTTGCGAGCCTCGCCGATCCGGTGCGTCTCTTCACGTTCCCACTGACGAAGTTCCCCGATCCGGGCACCATGCTCCTTCTCGAGGAGGGGGTCATCGATCCGTCGTGAGAACACCTTCACGTCGATCACGTCGCCCGTCATTCCGGGCCGAATTCGAAGCGACGAGTCCTTCACGTCCTTTGCCTTCTCACCGAAGATCGCCGTGAGGAGCTTCTCCTCAGGGGAGAGCTCCGTCTCGCCCTTTGGCGTGATCTTTCCGCACAGGATGTCCCCGGACTTGACCCGCGCTCCAATCCGCACGATCCCCCGCTCATCCAGATCCACCACCGCTTCCTCGGAGACGTTCGGGAGCTCGCGCGTGATCTCCTCGACCCCCTGCTTCGTGTCTCGGACTTGGAGCTCGAGCTCCTGGATGTGGATGGAAGTGAGTTGGTCTCGCTGGACCAACCGCTCGGAGAGGATGATCGCGTCTTCGAAGTTGTAGCCGAACCATGGCATGAAGGCGACGGTCAAATTGCGTCCCAAAGCAAGCTCACCGCCATCCGTGGACGGTCCGTCCGCGATGATCTGATCGGCCGCAACCGTTTCACCGGCCACGACCAGAGGACGCTGGTTGATCGCCGTGTCCTGGTTCGTGCGCCAGAACTTCTTGAGGCGGTAACGATCGAACTGGGCCAGTCGGGCCAGTGGCTCGGCGGTGTTCTTGGCACCCACCGCGCCCGCATCGATCACGATCTCGTCGGCCGTTACATGCACGACCTCTCCATCCCGCTTTGAGGTGACCATCGCTCCGGAGTCCGTGGCCACCTTGCCTTCGAGACCGGTTCCCACGAGCGGAGCGTCGGTGAAGAGGAGCGGAACAGCCTGCCTCTGCATGTTTGATCCCATCAGGGCGCGGTTCGCGTCGTCGTGCTCGAGGAAGGGGATGAGCGCCGCAGCCACGGAGACGAGCTGATTCGTGCCCACATCCATATAGTCGATGTCCTCTGGTCGCAGGAAGGGGAAGTCACCGCGTTCCCGACAGAGGACAAGCTCGTTCCGGAAGGTCCCGCCCGAGTTGAGGGGCGCGTTCGCCTGCGCGATCCGGGACTCCTCCTCCTTATTCGCCGACAGCCATTCGATCTCCTCGGTTTACTCTCCCCTTTACCACCTTCCGATACGGGGTTTCGATGAACCCCAGCTCATTCACCCGAGAATGCGTCGCGAGCGACGAGATCAGGCCGATGTTCGGTCCCTCCGGCGTCTCGACCGGACAGAGCCGGCCGTAGTGAGAGTAGTGAACGTCGCGCACCTCGAACCCGGCTCGCTCACGAGAGAGTCCTCCAGGCCCCAGCGCAGACACTCTGCGCTTATGGGTCATCTCACTCAGGGGGTTGGTCTGGTCCATGAACTGCGAGAGCTGGGAGGATCCGAAGAACGAATGGATCGCCACCGACACGGTCCGAGAGTTGACCAGGTTGTCGATGGCAATCTTCTCGGGGTCCGTACCGATCGACATCCGCTCCCGCACCAGTCGTGCCATCCGTGACAAACCGAGGGAGAGCTGGTTGGCAATGAGCTCGCCGACAGTCCGGACTCGGCGATTCCCTAGGTGGTCGATGTCATCAGTGAAGCCACGACCCTCGTTCAGGTCGATCAAGTAGCGGAAGATCGCAATGAAGTCTTCCCGAGTGAGCACTGTGGTGCCAGGTGACACATCAGTGCCTAGGCGCTGATTGATCTTGTAGCGGCCCACACGACCGAGATCGTACCTCTTGGGGTTGAAGAAGACGCGGTCAAGCGCCTCTCGGGCCGTCTCTACGTTGGGCGCATGGCCAGGCCGAAGTAGGGGAATAGATCGCGTGGAGCGCCTCCTCCTCCGAGTTCGTGGGGTCTTTTTGGAGGGTCCGCTTGACGATCTGACTCTTATCCCGGTCGGCCGCGGTTTCGGACACATAAACCTTGATCCTCTTTCGATTCAGGCGCTGGAGCTGCTCTAACGCCTCCGGAGTCAAATCAGCGCCAAGCTCGAGCAGGATCTCACCCGTGTCTCGGTCGACGATTTCCTCGGCAAGCACCACACCCTCGAGCTCCGAGTTCGCCCCGAAATGAGCCTCCTTCAGGTTGATCGCCTTGCTCTTGTAGAAGAGCTGGAAAATGTCCTCTGTCTCTCCGAAACCGAACGCTCGCAAGAGAGCGGTGGCTGGGAGCTTCTTCTTCTTGTCGATATAGACGTAACAGATGTCGTTGATGTCGATCCTGAACTCGACCCACGATCCCCGGAACGGAATGATCCGAGCACTGTGCAGCCTGGATCCGTTGGGGTGGATGTTCTCCTCGAAGACGACACCGGGTGAACGGTGGAGCTGGCTGACAACGACTCGCTCAGCCCCGTTGATGATGAATGTTCCGAGCTCCGTCAGCAGAGGCAGATCCCCGAGGTAGACCTCCTTCTCGATGATGTCCTTTGCGCGCCGCTCTCCGTCCTCAAGATCCTCCCATACGACGAGCCGAAGCACCGCTTTCAGCGGTGAGGCATACGTCATATCTCGCTCGATGCATTCCTCGACCGAATACTTCGGTTCGCCCAGATCGGCTGAGACGTACTCGAGCGTGAAGTTCTCGTGCACGTCGGTAATGGGGAAGATCTCGCCGAATACGCGATCAAGGCTGAAGTCCCACTGCATCTCCGGATCGTGCTCCTGCTCGACGAGCTTCTCGAAAGATCGGAGCTGGACATCCAAGAGATCGGGCATCGGCATGACCGCCGCCAGCTTGGCGAAGTTCACCACCGGATGGGAAGCGTTCCGTGTCTCCAAACGGGGTCCCTCTTGATCGAGCCAGACCGAGAGCCGGGTCCGGCGATGTGAAACACTAGTATGGACGAACCGCGCAGGTACCGAGGGCAGAAGCGCGCCGTCGGAAACCCAACGGGTTCGGAACATCAGTAGAGCAGCCTACTTGAGCTCCACGGACGCCCCCTGTCCCTCCAGCTTCGCCTTGATTTGCTCGGCACGCTGGCAAGCAGGCTCAGTAGGTAACCAAGGTTAGCCGGGTACCCCCCCCCAATCCGAAAAGTCCTTCGCAGCTCCGGGGACCGCGGGCTTTACCCGCCTGCTTCCTCGATTCGAAATGACAAGCCACACTAATGGGATCTGGGAACACCTCACGTAGTCACGCCTATTTCCGCCAGCAAGTGCAGGGATGCAGCTCGCCCCCATGGCTGAGTGCGAGGTTCTCGGTGCCAACCAGTGCGGCATTTCCGTAGTGAGCCGAAAGAGAGAGGCCTGCGGACCCAGCAGCGGTCGATAACTCTCCTAACTCCCATCTGCGGATCGGGAATCGATGTTCGATGTTTATGTCTTCTCCGGCAACGGTTCCGATCACTGAGGCGATCTCGAGCTGCACATCCGGGTCGTACTCCCACCAAGTTTCGATTCTGTCGTGACCATTCTCAGCAGACCAATTGACCTTCAAATGTCGCGTCTCCTCCTCGGGCTCCGCGAGGTCCACTTCAACCATGTAGATGCCAGACTCGCTCAAGGGTCTACTCACACTGCGGAAATGACAGGATAGCGCCTGCTCGTCCAGGATATAGTGGATGGAATTGAGCATGAGAATGACTAGATCAAAGCCCTCTCCTAGATCGAAATCGGTCATGTCAGCTTGCTCTAATCGCACAGCAGTACCTGCTTCTCTCGCTAGCGACTCCGCGTAGGCACACATCTCCTGTGACAAATCGAGACCGGTGACTTGTATGCTGTTGCGGCTGAATTCGACTGCGTGCCGTGCGGGTCCGCAGGCCAGCTCCAAGACCGAACCGGGAGCTCGATCGGCTCCGGTAGCCACCGTGTACCACTGGACCAGAGTGGCAATCTCCTTGGGATAATCTCGATAGGAGAACAACAGGTCGTAGGCCCTCGGATTGCCATACACGCTGCTGCTCGTCATCTGCGGCCTGGTGGTAGTCACTGGAATCCGCCCGCTGTGGCGATCGCCGTGGGCCTCGAGCCACAGTGTGGCGCGAACTCGGGAGACCGTAGGCTACGTCTGCTCACATTATCGGCCGTGAGAACACCAGGACCGCGTTGTGACCGCCGAAGGCGAAGGCGTTCGACATCACCGATCGCGCCTTGACCTTCCTGGCGTCACCGGGCACGTAGTCCAGGTCGCACGCTGGATCCGGACACTCGAGGTTGACCGTGGGGTGGACGATTCCCTCACTCAGCGTCTTCACGGCAACCACCGCCTCGATCGCGGCGGACGCCCCCAGCGTATGTCCGATCATCGACTTCGTGGAGTGAATCATCAGTCGCGACGCGTGGTCTCCGAACACTCGCTTGATCGCCGCGGTCTCGATCACATCGTTGAGCGGGGTCGAGGTGCCATGTGCGTTAACGACGTCCACCTGATCGGTTGAGAGCTGTGCATCGTCGAGAGCTGCACGCATCGCTCGTACCGCGCCGTCACCTTCCGGATCGGGGGCCGTGAGATGATAGCCATCGGCTGAAGCACCGTAGCCCGCCAGCTCTGCAAGCGGCTCCGAGCCCCGCCGGCGCGCGTGTTCCTGGGATTCGAGAACCAGAACCCCCGCTCCCTCGGCTATCACGAAACCATCGCGATCCGCGTCGAAAGGACGCGAGGCGCGCTGCGGCTCCTCGTTGCGCGTCGACAGCGCACGAAGCTGACAGTAACCGTCGACTGCGAAGGGTGAGATCGTTGATTCGGTTGCACCGGCGACCGCCACGTCCGCCCGTCCAGCACGGATGAGATCGAGCGCGGTACCGATGGAATGGGCCCCCGTAGCACAAGCCGTGTTGACGCAGAGATTGATCCCGCGGCAGGCGGTCTCGATCGCCAGCGCGCCGGCTGCCATGCTGGGGATGATCATCGGGACGGTGAGTGGGGAGAAGCGCCTCGGACCCTTGTTCAGAAACGTCTCGTGCTCGCGTTCCAGCATGTCGAACCCACCGATGCCTGACCCTATGACTAGAGCGACATTCTCTCGCTCTGGTCCCTCGGCGATACCGGCCTGCTCTAGCGCTTCGAGTGCGGCAATCAACGCAAGCTGCGAGAAACGTGCGAGGCGCTTGAGCGTCCTGGCTGGAACGTGCTTCTCAGGGGCGAAGTCTGTGACTTCACCCGCGATGCGACTCCTGAGCTGCGCCGCGTCGAACGCAGTGATAGGCCCGATGCCGGACCTCCCATCTACGATGGCATCCCAGAACGCCGGGACTCCCGTCCCGTTCGCTGCGCACACGCCGACGCCAGTGACGACGACGGAGCGGCTCATGGATCCATTTCGAACGTGCGATGCCAGACAAGGTCGAAGGTGAACGTCTTCGACTGGGCCCGACCTTCGACGTGCTCGGCCACCCTCTCAAGCCGTTGGGGAATCGACAGAATTTGTTCCTGGGCGGCACAGCCGTTGGGCTTGAGGCCGGAAAGCTCTTCGATTTTCCAAAAGCTGATCTGCTCTTCGACGATCCGCTGGTACTCACGTGGACCGTATATGCCGGATCGCCGAACGACGTCGGCGTACTCATGGAAGTCCGGCATGCTGGCGCCCGGCATTTCGATACTCGGCATCACCGCAGCAGCGGACTCGAGAGCTCCATCCGGATCACGCTCTAGGACTTCGGCGAACATCTGCCGGTAGAAAGCGTAGTGCCGGGCTTCGTCGCCGGCGATCCGACCCAGGATGTAATGAATCCTTGGCTCGTGGTCCACGCACGCCTCGCCAGTGTTCGCGTGAGACCACTGCGTTGCACGCTCCTGCAGCGTAGTGTAGACGAAGACGCGATAAGGATCGTGGTCCCAGTGCGGGTGGAAACCGCTACGCAAGTACTCGAACTGCAGCCGGTCGAGCCCTCGGGCTCGTAGGATACGTGTCACGCGGCAGTAGTCGTGGAGCACGATGCCGTGACGATCTTCTTCTGCCGTCCATAGGTTCTGCCACTGCCGCCAGAACGTGTCGTCGCCAAAATGGACCGCTAGAAGTCGGTGGAAGTGCGGAAGTCCTTCCTCGGTAATCAAGTTCAGGGCGATGGCGACCCGACACGGGTCAGGGAGACCCTGAGCGTGCTTCTGAAGTGCGACCTCTGCTTTGTAGGGGTCTCCATCCTCCTCGGCACCCATCAAGTCGCTTGGCCACCATAGCTTACGCTTGGCCTCGTGCTCGGCGATCAGGAGGCCGACCGTCGTCTCCAAGTCCGCCAAGACCTCGATCTTGGAGTCGATGGACTGACAGCTCGTGGGATTCATGCTTTGGCGTGAGGCGGAATGGACAGACCCGCAGATTTCCCCAGTCTCATGGTTCGGGCAGACCCGTGAGGTCACGCGAGCTGTTGCCCTCAGGAACTCGCGAGCGCTACGGCAGAAGACGAAGTCCGCAAGAACATGTGTACCGGCCATGGGGCCCACAAGGAAGGCACCCAGAAGAAGACCACTGATTCCTCATCGAGCTGAGGCAAGGTGCGCAACAACGAGCCCGTGACAATCTGTCGGAGGGGTCGCTCATAGCCCCACACCGGTGAGAGGATGGGAACTGCCGCCAAACAACGGTCAGCAGCAAGAACGCTGCTCGTTCAAGGGGGATGCAAGCGGAAACTCTGTCGACATAAGGCCGCCCACGTTTAGCTTGCTGCCATTTGCGTTGCATGATTCTGGCTAAAAGCCCAGTGAGGAAAACGGACGGGCGCAGACTCAACGTTCGGGGGAGCAGCATGGGCAGTTCAGACAATCGCAGCCTGGATCAGACCATCGACGGGTGGGAAGCCATAGTCGATAACTATGAGCAGGTGGGGGAGCCGTTCACGGCAGTCTTCGCCGATGAGGCCCTTGGGCTGATCAACATCAGGACCGGGGAGTGGGTCCTTGATGTCGGTGCAGGCACAGGTGGGCTGAGCCTCGCCGCAGCGAAACTTGGGGCGGAGGTCGTTGGAGTGGATTTCGCTCCGGCGATGACCCGAAGGCTGCACGAGCGAGTCCTGCAAGAAGGCCTGACCAACGTGACGCCGGTGACTATGGACGGACAGTCATTGGACTTTTCAGACGACATCTTTGACGTAGTGCTGTCGGTCTTCGCTCTGATCTTCTTTCCAGACTGCCATTGCGGGCTACAAGAGATACACCGTGTGCTGAAGCCAGGGGGGCGTGCTGCCATCGTAGCCTGGAGCGCCACAGAACGCCTGGGATTTATTCAGATTGTCATGGGGGCCTTGAAGTCTGCTGTTCCCACCTTTCAACCGCCCACAGAGCCTCCCGTGTGGCTCCGTTTCGGGGACCCCGAGGTTCTCGAAAGAGCGATGAAGGATGCCGGGTTCCAGCAAGTGCGCGTCCATACGCTGGAGAGGTCCTGGATCGCTCCATCCGTTGAGTGGCTTGCGCGTCGCTTGCCGGGGGTCTCGCCTGACCTCTCCTTCATTTTCGATGCCCTAAGCGCGGCAGAAATCGAAGCTTTTGGCCAGGCACTGGTTGAGCAATTCGGAGATCGCCCGGCCAGCCTTGAGGGGGAGGCGCACATCGCCGTCGGCATCAAGAGCGCTGCGCCAGCAACGAGCTAGAGGAGTGGGGACTGCGCCCAAGATGATGCAAGCCCAAAATGCCGGGTTAGTCTGCTAGCAAGAAGGGCAGGTGATCGAGGCACCTCTCTGCGCTGCTCCCATGACTAAATCGACTACGTCGCCCAACTCCGGTTCTCCGCTTTCAGCCCCCCGTCGCTTACTTTTGGACCGACGATCTATGCGCCCATGAAACGGGAGCCCGCAGAATGGAACCGACCTACGACCCAGACAAGTGCCTCTGCAGGAAAAGGAAGGAGTTCGAGGTCGGCCGACGCGGAGCAATGGCAGGCCGCTGATAGGTCAGTCTGAATGAGGCGTTCGCCGAACAGCGTAACCGCGGCGTCCGTCCCCTCGGAGGGAACAACGAGGACCACATCTGGTGGCTCGGGTCGTAGGCGATAAGCCGCCCATCGTCAGTTACGAACACCTGCTCAAGAGTGAACCCTTCCGCGATCAGGTTTGCGACGATCGAATCAGGGGAGATTTCTTGTGCACTGTTCGTGCACTGTACCGATCGCCATTTCTCGTAACTTCAATGGGCGCTGCTGGATTCGAACCAGCGACCTCCTGCTTGTAAGGCAGATACCACCCTGCGACAAGAGCGCAGAATCACGAGGACATGCTAGTTCGAAAGTGAAACGATTTGAGAGTGGTAGCTGTCATCTTCGAGTTGCCGCAACATGAAATGAGCGACGTCTGCACGTGAAATACTAAGAGCCAGGTTCTGCTCGCTGGCGGGGAACCCGTGTTTGTAGCGATTGGTTACCGGCCCGTCGGTGAACGCTGCCGGCCGTACGATCGTCCAATCCAGCTTGCTTTGCCGAACCCACTCTTCCTGTCGCTGGTGGTCCAAGAGTGCCCAGCGAAGCGGCACCCGAAACACGAACCGCCATTTGAGACTGAGGTTCCCGAAACTGTCGCCGGCGCCGAGAGTCGTTTGGCAAATCAGACGGCAAACGCCGGCGTGTTCCATCGCCGCAACGATGTTACCAGTTCCCTCCGAGCGAACGCGACCCTTCAGTCCGGCACCAAGAGCGACCAACACCGCGTCCTGACCGGCGACCGCTGAGGCGACTTTGTCCGCATCGCGCAGAACATCTCCTTGCACGATGTTGAGATTGGCGTGCTCAACCGTCAGCTTCGAAGGCGTGCGGACAAATGCGGTCACGGTGTGTCCCGCGGCCAACGACTGGTTGAGGATGTGGATTCCAAGCGTTCCCGTCGCGCCAAAAATGAGCGATTTCATTGTTGTTGCTCCCGAATGCGAGGTTGGTATGGCAACCGACCCTGCCATGCTTCTCTCGATTCCTGCGAATTCAAGTGTTTCTTACGAACCGTTCTTACGTGATGTTTCATCCTTCTTACGGACCCACCCTCGATCAGACGGCCCACGAGCCGAGGAAGGGTTCATGTTGGTGACCCGTAACACCACGTTCCCTCGCTTGCGCCCGGTGTCGACGTAGGCGTGCGCGTCGGCGACGTCGTGAAGGGCGTAGTGCCGGTCGATGACGGGCTCATACGCTCCTGCCTCGGCGAGTTCCTTCAGGAACAGAAGGTCTTCCACCCTCCCGGGAGTGTCCCCCGTCAACACGCGCTTGGTACCGGTAAGGGCCGCCCAGGGGATCTGCGTCAAATCGGGCAGCCCGGAGACGGCGAGCAACAAGCGACCGCCATCGCTCAGGGAGTCCCGGCAACTCCGAAAGTCGGCCTGTCCCACCGTATCGAAGATGACGTCGTAAGTGTCGCCGTTCTTCGTGAAGTCCTGCTGCGTGTAGTCGATCACCTCATCGGCCCCGAGCGACCGCACGAGGTCGAGGTTACGCGTGCTGCACACGCCGACGACGTGGGCGCCGAAGTGCCTGGCCAGCTGCACTCCCGCCGATCCAACTGAGCCCGACGCTCCGATGATCAGCACACGATCGCCGGCCTGGATGCGCCCTTTATCGCGCAGGAAATTCAGCGCGGTCGAGCCGCCGAACGAGAGCGCTGCCGCCTTCTCGTAGGATAGCCCCTCGGGGATCGACGCCAGCTTGCCGTCCTCCGGCATCGTGCGGTACTCGACGTAGCACCCGAGAGCCGAGCCGGGGTACCCGAATACCCGATCACCGACCTGGAACTTCGTGACGTCTTCCCCAATGGCCACGATCTCACCAGCGAACTCACCCCCGAGGACCCGACGCCTGGGCCGGAACACCCCAAGGACAAGCCGAGCCAGGATCCCAAATCCTGTCGGGAACGTCGCGCTGCGTATCCGTCGGTCCGCCGACGATACGGTGGTCGCGTGCACCCTGATAAGGACCTCGTTGGCATTGGCGGTGGGCCGGTCGACCTCTCGAAGCTGGAGGACGTCTGGGCCGCCATAACGTTCGATGACAACGGCTTTCATAGCTTCTTCCTGGTTTTTCCCGCCCTGAAGACCACCGGGCGCGAGCAGACGTACACTGTACGTGGACATACGCTATCCTAAGACGTACACTGTACGTATGTCAAGCCCTGCCCGACGCCTTCCGCTCAGCCGCGAGCGCGTACTACAAGCCGCCCTGGAGCTCGCCGACAGGTCCGGTGTCTCGTCTCTGTCGATGCGCGAGATCGCCCGCACCCTAGGAGTCGGTGTGATGTCGCTCTATAACCACGTCGCCAGCAAGCACGATATTCTTTCTGGCATCACCGACCTCGTCGCGAGTGAGTTCGCGTTGCCCGCCGCAACCGATTGGAAACTCGCCCTTCGCAACAGCGCGATCTCGGCCCATGACGCGCTGTTACGGCACCCCTGGGCATGCACGACCATGTCCTCGGGCACGACGCCCGGCCCTGCGCGGTTGGCATTCTACGATGCGCTCATTGGAACGCTGAGGGAGGCGGGATTCACCGCGGGGATGGCCCGACAGGGCTTCCTTGCGCTAGACGGCCACATCCTCGGCTTTACCCAGCAGGAGGCCGACCTACCGCAGGATCATGGTGATCGTGCGGACCTGGCCCGGACCTTCTTGCAGTCTTTGCCCACGGACGCACATCCCTACATGCGCGAGATGGTGAGCGACCTGCTCGCTTCGGACCAGTACGAGTTCCCGTTCAACTTCGTCCTCGACTTGATCCTGGACGGCTTGGAGCGGGCCCTTTG
Source organism: Longimicrobiales bacterium (assembly GCA_965215925.1). GTDB lineage: Bacteria > Gemmatimonadota > Gemmatimonadetes > Longimicrobiales > Gaopeijiaceae > JAAXGI01. The sequence goes on from CBDCEQ010000003.1 coordinate 2,550,201, forward strand.
AGACATGGCTAGCCAGTCTCATTGGCATGGACTTCAACCGGAAATGGCGCACGCACCTTCATTGTCACGAACCGGTTCGAGGAGAACAAAAGCGCATTCTCAACAGGAGAGGAATCGATGAAACGAGTCATGGTCCGATATCGCGTGCGGGCAGATCGAGGGGAGGAAAACGCGAACTACATCCGCAAGGTGTTCGAGGAGCTCGACCGCGACCGCCCGGGAGGGCTGCGCTACGCTTCATTTCGCTCCAGTGACGGGGCGGCCTTCGTTCATTTTGCTGAGATCGATACCGAGGATGGGAGCAACCCCCTGACCGAGACCGAGGCGTTCAAGACGTTTCAGGCTGGGCTGAAAGATCGGTGCGAGGAGATGCCCGTCGCCACCGACCTCCACGAAGTCGGGGCATACAACCTGTTCAATGACTAGCAGGGGCAATCATGGGAAAAATAGGGATGCCGATCGCCGAGAGCCTGAAGTTCTCTGATTCCATCATCAACACCGTGACCCCGAACCTCGACGACGACATCGCTCGACGCCAGGCACGCGGTACCGAAGGAGCCTACCGCCACGCTCGCCACCGAGGGGTCCGACCAACGATAAAGTCTCAGGGGTTCGGATCCCCACCCCCCGGCAGCTCCTCGATCGCATCACGCACGACGATCGCACTGTTATGGGCTTGGTCCTTCGCCGCGTAAATCAGAGTCACCCTTTCTCTGCGCGCCCGCTGCGCCAGGCCCGCAACCTCGATCGCTGCCGCCTCACACCTGAGCTCTTCCCGATATCGCCGCACGAACTCGGCCCACCTCGTAGGGTCATGCGCGAACCAGCGACGCAGGGTCGAGCTCGGGGCGATATCCTTGAGCCAAGCATCCAATCGGAGGGCTTCCTTCTTCACCCCACGGGGCCAGAGACGCTCGACAAGCACCCGATATCCATCGGATGCGTCTGGTTGCTCGTAGGCTCGTTTGAGACGTAGCATGAGCACTCCATGATGATCAGCGTCACCTGTCCGCCCCGGCGTGAACTCCATAGCGGCCGCCGACGCTCGAAGATAGCGTCTGATCTGGAGTTACGTCCCCTTACGTCCCCATTTCGGAGACATTTCATGGCTGAGCGTCAGGTGTCCCGCCGCCGTTTCCTGCAGACCGCCGGCGCAGCGGCCGTATGGGCGCCCGCTTCGGCGAAGGGCTACTCCCCGAAGGATAAGACTTCGATGCCTCATGACAGTCAGATGGAAGCTGACGTTTCAAAATGGGAGCTCGACACACCGGCTCTCTGCGTAGATCTGGACGGGCTCGAGGCCAATCTGGCAAGGATGCAACAGACGGTCTCGGCCAACGGGATTGCGAGTCGCCCGCACGCAAAAACTCACAAATGCCCCGCGATTGCTCGGCTTCAGCTCGAGAGTGGTGCGGTTGGGATCTGCACTGCCCAGGTGAGCGAAGCGGCAGCGATGTTCGAGCATGGTATCGACCGTATCCTGATGACGACCTCCAACGTCACACCGACCAAGATCGAGCGGGCCATGAGTCTGCGGCGATGGTGCCCTGGATACGTCCAAGCAACGGACGCACCTGCGAATGCCCGCGACCTATCCGAAGCAGCCCTGGCGACGGGCGTCACGGCGGACGTGGTCGTCGACGTGGACCCTGGCGGCCATCGCACCGGGATCTCGCCTGGCCAACCCGCCCTAGAATTGGCGCAGCTCGTCGACCAGCTCCCAGGCCTTCGACTTCTCGGGATGCTCTGCTACGACGGCGGATCCCAGCACGTTGTAGGCTTCCAGGAGCGGAGGACCCAGACGCTCGGTCGTCTGGCACCGGCCGCCGAGACCTTCGCGTTGATGCAGCAGTCAGGTCTCAACACCGAGATCTTCAGCGGCGGGGGCACGGGCACCTATAACATCGATCATGAAACGAGCGGGCTCACCGACGTGCAGGTGGGCAGCTACGTATTCATGGATGCTCAATACCTCGAGATCGGTGGCGAGTCGGATCCGGACGTGTACTCCGACTTTCAGCCCTCGTTGACGATCCTCACGACGGTGCTCAACAGTCAATACGATGGCCGGGCCACAACGGATGCGGGCGCAAAGGCATGCACGATCAACCAGCCTTGGCCGATTGTGAAGGGTGAAACAGGAATGGCCTATCGGTCGGGCTCTGATGAGCTGGGGACGCTGCTCTACGACAACCCGTCCCGCACGTATCAGGTCGGGGACAAGGTCGAGCTCATCGTGTCACACTGTGACCCGGTGGTGAACCTCTATGATCAGATGTACGCGATCCGAGACGATCGGGTCGAGGCCATCTGGCGAATCGCAGCCAGGGGGATGTCATCGTGAGCCAGGCGCCGAAGTTGAGATCGCTGTGTCTTTGCGTCGTCGCTGCTCTCTTCCTGGCAAACGCGGCGAGTGCACAGCAGGGCGAAAGCGTTTTTCTGGAAGAGCTCACTACGTTCGAGGTGGCCGATGCCATGGCAGCGGGCGCTACCACCGTCATCTTGCCCACTGCCGGCACCGAGCAGAACGGACCTCACCTGGCTCTGGGTAAACACAAGTACATCGTGAACTACGCCTCTGAGCAGATCGCCCGCCGGCTCGGGAATGCCCTCGTAGCCCCAGCGGTCACTTACGTGCCGGAAGGCGATGTCGAGCCGCCGACGGGTCACATGCGCTATCCGGGTACGATCACGCTCCCGGACCTGGCTCTGGGTAAACACAAGTACATCGTGAACTACGCCTCTGAGCAGATCGCCCGCCGGCTCGGGAATGCCCTCGTAGCCCCAGCGGTCACTTACGTGCCGGAAGGCGATGTCGAGCCGCCGACGGGTCACATGCGCTATCCGGGTACGATCACGCTCCCGGACGAGTACTTCATGAAACTCGTGGAGTATGCTGCACGCAGCTTCCGGGCTCACGGGTTCACTGATATCGTCTTCCTCGCGGACAGCGGCGGTAACCTACCTGGGATGGCGGCGGTGGCTGACCAACTCAATGCAGAATGGTCTGGGGAAACCACCCGCGTCCACTTCGCCGATGACTACTATGCGGACAACGGCTTCCTCGAGTGGCTGATCGAGCAGGGAGAGACGGAAGAGACCGTCGGTTCGCACGCCGGCTTGGATACTACGTCCGAGCTACTTTTCGTAGCGCCTGAGCACGTTCGCATGAATGAGCTAGCAAGGGCTGCCGGCCCCGAGTGGAGTGACGCGGCGGGCGATCCGACACGCGCAACTGTCGAGTACGGAAGGAACGGGCTAGAACTCAAGATCGAAGCCGCCCTGAGACAGATTCGGACACTGATGGGACAGCCGTGAACGCGGACCGCCCGGCCGGGTGGCGCCAGCAACTCTGGGTCGTGATTTTCGAGGCCGATACGCCGGCCGGAAGGGCGTTCGATGTCGCGCTTCTGATCGCCATCCTGGTCAGTATCGTGGCCGTCATGCTCGAAAGTGTGCCGTCGATCGGGAGCGCCTATGGTAGGGGCCTGCGAGCGTTCGAGTGGCTGATAACGGGCCTGTTCACCGTCGAGTACGTGCTCCGGCTGGGGGTCGCCCGCCGGCCCGTTCGCTACGCGCGGAGCTTCTTCGGCGTTGTCGACCTCCTCGCGATCCTGCCCAGCTACGTGAGTCTGGTCCTGCCCGGATCGCAGTCCCTTCTCACGATCCGAGGGCTGCGTCTCCTGAGAATCATCAGGATCTTCAAGCTCGCGAGGTACCTCGGGCCGGCGAACATGCTCATCACCGCCCTTCGCTCGAGCGGCCGGAAGGTCGTGATCTTCTTCGGGACTGTGCTCCTCCTCGTCCTAGTACTCGGTTCGGCGATGTACCTGATCGAGGGTGAATCCTCTGGATTTACGAGCATCCCCACCAGCGTCTATTGGGCTGTCGTCACGCTCACGACGGTCGGGTATGGGAACTTGGTGCCGGTCACCACGGTCGGCAAGGCACTGGCCGCGGCCGCAATGATCATGGGGTACTCGATCATCGCCGTGCCCACGGGAATCGTCACCGCTGAGCTGATGCAGACGGCGAGGGACGCGTCCCCATCAGCCGTCCGGGGCTGTCCAGACTGTCTCTCCTCCGGCCACGAGCCCGGCTCTCGCTTCTGCAAGGACTGCGGTGCCTCCCTGCCTGCCGATCGAAGCTGAATCGTATTTGGCACCTCGCGCCAACAACTTTTTTGGGTCCCCCCGACGCCGTTGTGCTTGCTGAAGTTTTTTTCACGCAACACTTTGGCTAAGACGGAAACGGCTTGTAGACGAACCTGCGAAGACTGGATCCTGAGGAGGACTGATGTTGAAACGAGCATTCATAAATCTGCCGGTTGCGGCCTCGCTGCTCCTGCTCCCGACTGCCGGCAGCGGACAGCAGCCGATTCCGCTGGACCGGATCACTCTGCCACCGGGCTTCAGCATCGATATCTACGCAGAGGGCCTCGTCAATCCGCGCTCGATGGCCCTCTCGCCGAGCGGAACCCTTTTCGTAGGCACCCGCATGAATCCTCAGGAGATCGCAGAGGGCGTTCCGGGGGCGGGCGTTGTGTACGCGATCAAGGATAGTGATAACGACTACAGGGCGGACGAGGTCATCAGCATCGACGCCGGATTGAATGTGCCGAACGGCGTGGCCTTCCGGGACGGCGATCTGTACGTGGCGGAGATCAACCGGATCCTTCGCTACAGCGGGATCGAATCACGGCTGGACAACCCGCCTAATCCCGTGGTCCTGAATGACACTTTCCCAACCGATTGGCTGCACGGCTGGAAGTTCATCGGCTTCGGTCCCGACGGTAAGCTGTACGTTCCGGTCGGGGCGCCATGCAATGTTTGCGACCGGAGGGAGGAGCCCCGGTACGCCTCGATCACGCGAATGGATCCGGACGGAACCGACCAAGAGGTGTTCGCCCGTGGGATTCGGAATTCGGTCGGGTTCGATTGGCATCCGGAAACGAACGAGCTGTGGTTTACGAGTAACGGGCGCGACGGGTGGGGGGATGAGCGGCCGCCCGACACATTGAACCGTGCGCCGAGCGAGGGTCTGCACTTCGGATTCCCGTACTGCCATGGTGGGGATATGTCGGATCCGGACTTCGGTATGGCCAGACCCTGCGACGACTTCACGCCGCCCGCCCAGAACCTCGGGCCGCACGTCGCGTCCCTGGGGATGCGCTTCTATACGGGAGAAATGTTTCCGACCCAATATCAAAACCAAATCTTCATTGCCGAGCATGGGTCGTGGAACCGCAGTCCCGAGGCCGGCCACACGGGCCACCGACTGACCCTCGTGCGGCTGGAGGGTGATCGCGCCGTCGACTACGAGGTATTTGCCGAGGGTTGGCTTGGGCCTGACAACGTTGCGTGGGGCCGACCGGTGGACGTTCTCCTGTTGCCAGACGGTTCAATGCTCGTATCAGACGATGTGGCTGGCGTCATATATAGAATCAGCTATTCGATGTAGGCGGGAGCCCATACTGCTTCGCGGACTAGCCGCAGAATGACCGACCCTATCACGCGCCTGACCGCTGCCCTCGCGGGCCGCTATGCGATCGATCGAGAGATCGGCGAGGGCGGGATGGCGACGGTCCATCTCGCCGAGGACCTGAGGCATGAGCGGAAGGTCGCGCTCAAAGTCCTGAAGCCGGAGTTGGCTGCAGTTGTCGGAGCCGAGCGGTTCCTCGCTGAGATCAAGACCACCGCGAACCTGCAGCATCCACATATCCTGGCTCTGCATGACTCCGGCGAAGCGGACAGCTTCCTCTACTACGTCATGCCCTACGTGGAGGGCGAGACGCTCGCAGATCGGATCGCCCGTGAGAAGCAGCTTCCCGTGGATGATGCGGTCGCAATCGCTACGAAGGTTGCCGGCGCACTCCAACACGCGCACGAACACGGGATCATCCACCGGGACATCAAGCCCGGCAACATTCTGATTCAAGACGGCGAACCGGTCGTGGGTGATTTCGGAATCGCGCTAGCCGCAGGCGTGGCGGGTGGGACCCGATTGACCGAGACGGGTCTGTCGGTAGGGACTCCCTTCTACATGTCGCCGGAACAGGCTACGGGTGATCAAGGGGTAGGACCGCAGACCGACATATATGCGCTGGCCTGTGTGCTCTACGAGATGTTGGTAGGAGAGCCCCCCTACCTCGGAAACACGGCTCAAGCGGTACTCGGAAAGATCCTCCAGGGGCTTCCCATGTCGGCGACGGCCGCCCGGACCTCGGTTCCCACGAATGTGGATGCCGCGATCCGAAAGGCGCTCGAGAAGCTTCCCGCGGATCGCTTCACGGACGCCCAAGGCCTCGCGAAGGCGCTAGCGGATCCCAGCTTTCGGCATGGGGAAGAAGCTGCGGAAGCGGTGGCGGCAGCTAAGGGTCCATGGAAGGGGCTGTCGATGGCCCTCGGTGCCGTGGCGCTGGTCTCGATCCTGGCGCTTGGCTGGTCGCTCCTTCGACCCGAACCACCTCAGCCGGTCACACGCCAAGTCCTGAGCACGGAGGGGTGGGGCGGCCTGGATGGGCCACCGTTCGGACAGTATGCGGCCATCGCGCCGGACGGGTCGAGTATGGTTCTTCCAGTGGGAACAAACCCGACCGACGTGCAGCTGGCACTCAAGATGCGGGAATCGACCGAGATCACGCTGATTCCCGGGACGGAGGGCGGCAGCGATGTCGCGTATTCCCCCGGCGGGGAGTGGATCGCCTACGTCGTTGGAGAGGACCTCTTCAAGCGCCCCTTAGTGGGGGGCTCCTCGATAAGACTGGCCGAAGACGCGGAGGGTCTCCCTGGGGCCGCCGAGGGTCTCGCGTGGCTTGACGACGGGACGATCCTCTACGAGGCAGCCGATCCACTTAGGCTCCTGCAGATCCCCGAAGACGGAGGGGAGGCTCGCCTCGTCTTCCAGGAAGGTGCACCGATCTGGGTGCATGGCCTCCCAGGCGGCCAGGGTGCGCTGGTTACGAACATCCAGCTAGCTCTCCACGTGATAGACCTGCGCGACCCGCCCTCCACCGAGCTGGTCCTGGAAGGCGTGCTAAGGGCGTGGTACGCACCCAGCGGGCACATCGTCTACGTACGAACGGACGGGGCGCTCTTTGCCGTCCCCTTTGATCCGGATGCGCTCACGATTACGGGCAGCGCGATCCCGCTCTTCGATGGGATTCGGGTCGCGGGAAACCGAGCGGACATACACCTGGCGGCCGACGGAACGCTCCTATACGTGGAGGGCCCCTCTCTTGAGGTTGGCGGGACTTCAGAACGCCTCCGCATCGTGGATCTGGAAGGCAACGGTGAGGATCTTGTTCTAGCCCCACGGGATCTCTCTAGGCCAGCCTGGTCTCCAGACGGACAGTCAGTGGCCTACGGCAGCGAAGGGCAAATCTACGTGTACAACGTGGAACTGCGGACCACGCCGCGGCAGCTGACGTTCGAGGGCATCAACTTCAATCCCACTTACTCGCCCGACGGGAGCCGTGTTGCCTTCAGCTCCGCACGAGACGGGACCGATGGGCCTGATCTATTCGTGAAGAATCTGGGCGATGACTCACCGCCGAGACCCATCACCACGCTTCCCGGGAACCAGCTCGTTGTCCAATGGCCTTTGGATACACTGATTGTGTTCGAGTCTAACGAAGTGCAAGGAGGTTCACGCGATCTCTGGATGGTCGACGTCTCCGATCCGGACAGCGTCCGTGTGGACATATATCTTTCCTCGGAAGCCGACCTCAACGGCATCGCCGTCTCGCCAGACGGAACTCTGGCGGCGTACGCTTCCGATGAGTCCGGACAAGACGAGATCTACATCCGCAGTTTTCCGGAGCCAGGGGGCCAGACAGTCGTGTCGGACGGGGGGGGGGGGCTTCCCCTCTTGGTCGCCAGATGGAAATACCCTGTACCATTTCCGGTTTCCAGGAGCGGTCTTCGCGGCTCGCCTACAACGGAATCCGGTTCCAGTGGTACTCTCCAGGGATTTTCTTTTTGCGCCCGCCCCCAGCGGTCCGTCCCAGCCTGGCTCGTGGCTCCATCCGGACGGTGACCGTCTAATTATTACGAGATTTGCCGGTACTGGGGACGTTGCCGATGTTGCCGGCGAGCCCTCGCGCCTCATCCTCGTCCAGAACTTCTTCGAGGAGTTGAGGCAGGTGGTGCCGGATTCGTGATCGACCGCAGTGAAAAGGCATGAACAACGTGGCTTCTGAAAGCGACCGCGCAGCCGTTCGATTTCCGCCTCCCCTCGTTGGCGTCCTGATCATTCTTGTGGGATACGGGCTCGAAAAGGTGGTCCCCTTCATCGACGCGCCGACCGTATCTTCGATGCTCCGGTACGGTATCGGCGGGTTCATCGTGGCCATTTCCGTGGTCGTATTGGGTGTATGGCCGACCGTCCTCTTCCGGAAGTCAGGCCAAGACCCAAGACCCTGGACCACCACGCCAGAGATCCTTATCGAAGGCCCCTACAGGTTCACCCGCAACCCGATGTACCTGATGATGGTCCTCACCTGCGTGGGCTTCGCCATCATTCTTGCGAGTGCGTGGATCCTCCTCCTAAGCCCGCTTTGCGGCGTAATCACCTACCTAACCGCGATCCGGCACGAAGAGGTCTACTTAGAGGAGAAGTTCGGCGACAGCTATCGCAGTTATAAACAGCGCGTGCGTCGCTGGATATGAGGCTCGGCAGGCCCCGAGGCCAGCCGAAGTAGGGAGTAAGCCCCTACCCCTCCAGCTCGACCTCGAGGATCCGATCCGCCACGACCTCCAGGTCGGGACCAACGATGTCAGGGTGTTCGTCCAGAGGACCCAGGAGCATGCCGGGACGCGCGATGAAGGCCCCTGCGCATCCCGCTCGTATCGCTCCCGTAACATCCCAGTTGTGCGCCGCGACAAGGCGCATGCCGCTGGGCTCGACGCCTAGGCGTTCCGCAGCCATGTGGTACACGGCGGGATGGGGCTTGAGGCGTCCAGCCTCCTCAACCGAGAGCACCTGCTCGAAGAATTCGTAGAGGCCAGCGTGTCTCAGTTGGGCGTCGGCCGCCTCTTGGGTCGAGTTGGTCAGCGCTGCCAGGCGAAGGTTGGCACTCTTTAGACGTGCGAGGCTTGCCGGCACCTCGGGGTGCGGGGGCAGCGCTCGCATCCCCCCTAGAATCAGCTGCCGGTCCTCATCTGACAGATCGACGCCCCGCCCCTCGGCTGTCATGCTCAGGGCAGCCCCGCCTATGGTCCCGAAGTCGGCATGGCGGTCGGTGATCACCGAGACGAAAGCTGTGCGTAGCATCCGGGCGAACCACTCCTTCCTCGTCAGGCGATCGCCGAAGGCTCGTTGGAAGGCTGGGTCGAGCGCCGCGAGATCGAGCAGCGTTTCGTTGACGTCGAAGACGATGACGCGGGGCATTTGTAGAATCCGTTCGGTTCCGTTCTCTCTGACTTGGGAGGAATATATACGTGTGCAGTGCGGACGTACGAAGCGGGTGTAGGTTGTGATGAGGCGCGTGTTACAGGAGTAGGTCCCCGATGGCATCACTGAGAATCGAAGAGCAACTGGAGGTCGAGGCCCCGGCCGAGACGGTCTGGAAGTACCTAATCGACCCAGAGCGGATTGTTGTCTGCCTTCCAGGGGCCGCTCTCGAGCTCATCCAGAATGAGAGGACGTTTTTAGGGAAGGTGAGAGTGAAGGTCGGGGCTGTCACTGTGGCGTATCGGGGGACGATCGAGTTCACGGAGGTGGATCACGAGACCAGGCTCGTGCGGATGGTCGGGAAGGGCCGGGAGAAGGGGGGGGCCGGGTCGGCGACGATGACGATGGAAAGTCGAGTCACCGAAATCCCAACCGGGGCAAGGGTCGTCGTGCACGCGGACGTCAAGCTCAGCGGGAAGATCGTTCGCTTTGGCCGAGGAATGATCGAGGGCGTTGCGCGTGAGATTTTCGCCGAATTCGGGATGCGACTGGCCGAGCGGCTTGACGCCCAAAGCGAGCCACTTCTCACAGCAGCCGCTGAGGACAGCGTGGCTGAAAGCACCGGACCGTCCGTCCCGACGGCAGACGCAAGCGCTCCGTTACAAGTCCTTCCGCTGCTCTGGCGTGCCGTTGGATCGTGGTGGCGGAGGATTCTAGGTCGATAGCGCCTGCGGTGCCCTGTCTCTGATCACCTCCACGAGCTTGCCCAGGCTGTCCAAGTTGTGGACGGGCCGAAAATCGTCGATGTGGGGGAGCATGGCCTGGATCCCGAGCGCCTTGGGCTCGAAGTGCTCGTATCGAAGGAGTGGATTGAGCCAGATTAGCCTACGGCTCGAGCGGTGCAGCCTGGCCATCTCCGGCTCCACACTGTCCCCCTCATCCCGATCGAGGCCGTCGGTCATCAACAGTACGACGGCTCCCTGTCCCAGCACTCGGCGGGCCCAAAGCTGGTTGAAGGAATGCAGACAGGCGCCGATCCGGGTCCCTCCCGACCAGTCCTCCACCGACTCTCCCAGCCTCGCGAGTGCCTCGTCGATGTCTCGGTGACGGAGGTGACCCGTAGCGTCGCTCAACCGGGTCGCGAAAAGGAAGGTATGTACGTCGGTCTCGCCGTTCGCGAGAGCGTGAAGGAACCGAAGAAACATGCGGGTATAGCGTCCCATGGAGCCTGAAATGTCACACAGTGCTACCAGCGGAGGAGGTCGGACACTGGGCACCTTCCATCGGAGGCGGATTCCCGCCCCGCCCACGCGCGCACTCGCGCGTAGGGTCGCCCGCATGTCCACTCGCCCGCCCCGCAGAGACGAGCGGAGCCGACGAGTCCGCCGCTGTGTTACGGGAAGATCGAATCGCTCCAGCGCCTGTCTGGCCTCATCGAGCTCCTCGACAGACATTTGCTCGAAGTCTTTCTTGCGGAGAACTTCCCGGGGAGAGTAGCTGACGTGCTGGAGCTCCAGGGCCTCCTCTGCGACCGTCGGGTCGGTCCTCGCCCGCTCGGAGACCACTCCTGCCAGACGCCGAGACCCCGGACTCGGCTGGGGAGGATCGCGGAATCGAGAATCCGTCACGAGGGCAGCGAACCCTCCACGGTTTCCGGGCTCCCTCCAGAACTGGCTGAAGGCCTGATCGAAGAGCATTCTCTGATCACCACGTTGTACGAAGACTGCGTGAAGGGCCCAATAGAAATCGGTTCGTCGAGTGACGCCGACCGCCTGCACGGCCCGGATGCCTTCGATAACCCGGCCAGGTCCGATTGGGATTCCGGCAGCCCTCAGTAGACGGGCGAAATGCATTAGGTTCGCGAGGAGCTGGCTGCCACCCGGCTCGCCATTGCTCGGGCTCGAGCCTCCAAGGTCATCTCGGGCGTCGGTGCGTTTCGGGGCACCGTCGGTCACGATGTTGGAGCCGCGGCAAGCTCCGAGTCGACCTCCCTAAGGGTCCGAGCAACCTCCGCTCCTCGGACACGTGCGATGTCGTCCTGGTACTTGAGGAGCACACCTAGCGTATGATCGATCGTCTCCGCATCCAGCGCTGCCCGGTCGAGCGCCATGAGCGCGCGCGTCCAATCGATGGATTCGGCGATACCCGGGACCTTGTACAGGTCGAGGGCACGTAGCCGCTGAACGAAACCCACGATCTGCCGGCTGAGCACCCGCGCCGCCCCAGGAACCTTCAACGCCAGAATCTCGAGCTCACGATCAGCATCGGGGTAGTCGATCCAGTAGTAAAGGCATCGGCGCTTCAGGGCGTCGTGAATCTCCCGTGTCCGATTCGAAGTGACGATGACCAGAGGGGCTTCCTCCGCTCGGACCGCACCGATTTCCGGTATGGTGATCTGGAAGTCGGACAAGACTTCGAGGAGGAAGGCTTCGAAGGGTTCGTCGGTACGATCCACCTCGTCGATGAGAAGGACCGGGGGTCCAGCCGGATCGGGTTGTAGAGCCTCCAGAAGGGGGCGGCGGATGAGGTAGTCGCTCGCGAAGATGTCCCTCTCGAGGCTGCCCCTGTCCACCTCGTCGGCAGCCTCAGCGATCCGTATCTCGATCATCTGTCGGGCGTAATTCCACTCGTATACGGCGGAGCTGACGTCGAGGCCCTCGTAGCACTGGAGGCGGATGAGCCTCCGTCCCAGGATGTTGGAGAGAACCTTCGCCACTTCGGTCTTGCCGACCCCTGCCTCTCCCTCCAGAAAGAGCGGGCGTTCTAGAACGAGCGAGAGGTACAGCGCTGTGGCAAGACTGCGGTCGGCGACGTAGTCACCCGCGGTCAGGAGGGCCTGGGCGGCATCGACGGAGTCTGGCAGGCCCGGAGGAACGGCGTTCGGCCTATCCAAGGCCCACCCCAATAGGCGCCATATCGAGCGCTAGGTACACGCCTCCACCGCACGGCGAGCCATGACCTTCACCAGATGTGCCCGATAGGCCGCGCTGGCATCCAGGTCGGAAAGCAACCCGTCGCTGTCCACCGAGACCCCCGAAATCGCGCCAGGGCTGAAGTCGCCGTTGAGGGCCGCTTCCATCCCCTCGTGTCGGAATGCGCCCTCCGCAGCACCCGTCACTCCGACTGCCACCCCCGATCGCCTGCGAGCCACCATGACCCCTACGGTGGCATATTTCGAAGCAGGATTGGGGAACTTCGCGTACGCGGCCGCTTCCGGAACGGGGAAGTCTACGCGAGTTACGATTTCATCGTCCTCCAGGGCGGTCTCGAATCTGCTGCCCAGAAACTCCCGCGCCGCCATCTCGCGTCGATCGGTTATGACCGTCGCTTCCAGGGCCAATAGCGCCGCCGGATAATCCGCCGCTGGATCGTTGTGGGCCACTGAGCCCCCGAGCGTACCTCGGTTCCGCACTTGAGGGTCCCCGATGGCTCCAGCCAGATCGGCCAACGCAGGGATCGAACTACGCACCGCCTCGGAATCGTGCACCTCTTGGTGGGTCGTTGCTGCACCGATCGTCAGGGTGCCTTCTCCGACGCGGATGCCCGCGAGCTCCGTCAGCCCACCCAGAGACACGACGTCGCTGGGGGCGGCCAAGTTCAACTTCAGGAGTGGCAATAGGCTCTGACCACCCGCAAGGACCTTGCCGTCTTCCGCCGACCGGAGCGCAGTCAGCGCATCGGAAAGCGACGTCGGCCGGTGGAATCGGAAATCCTGCATCGTCCCCTCCTAAGCCTGGGCGCCTTGGATGGCCCGCCAAACCTTTTCAGATGTGGCGGGCATGTCGATGTGGGTCACGCCCTTCTCCGCCAGGGCATCCACGACAGCGTTGATGACTGCGGGACAGATACCGATGGATCCGACCTCGCCGACCCCCTTCACGCCGAGGGGGTTGTGTGTGCAAAGCGTGGTATTGTGCCCCAGCTCAAAAAACGGCAGATCCGCGGCGCGGGGCATCGTATAGTTCATGAACGAGCCCGTGATAAGCTGTCCGTCTTCGTCGTAGCTGCACTCCTCCAACAACGCCTGGCCGATGCCGTGTGCCAAGCCACCGTGAAGCTGGCCGGCCACGATCATCGGGTTGATGATGCGGCCAAGGTCGTCGGCACACGTCACATTCACGAGTTCCACTGCCCCGGTCTCGGGATCGATTTCGACTTCCGCAATATGCGTTCCGGCAGGGAAGGTGAAGTTCTTGGGATCATAGAATGAGGTCTCGTCCAGCCCGGGTTCGAGCTCCTCGATGGGGTAGTCGTGAGGCACGTACGCGGCCAGAGCGATTTCCCCGATCGTCTTCTCACGGTCGGTTCCCGCTACCCGGAAAGTGCCTTCCTCGAATTCGATATCGGCTTCGGAGGCCTCCAATAGATGGGCGGCGATCTTTTTCCCCTTGCCGATCACCTTCTGCATCGCGCTATGGATCGCCGACCCTCCGACCGCGAGTGACCGGGAGCCGTAGGTGCCCATACCAAAAGCCACTTGTTGGGTATCGCCGTGGACAACCTCGACCTGTTCCAGAGGCACGCCCAGACCATCGGAGACGATTTGCGCGAAAGTCGTCTCGTGCCCTTGGCCGTGGCTATGGGATCCTGTGTAGACGGTCACGCTTCCGGTCGGATGCACCCGGACCTGTCCCGATTCGTACAGTCCCGCCCGGGCTCCAAGAGAGCCCACCACTGCGGAAGGGGCGATTCCACACGCTTCGAGGAACGTCGAGATGCCGATCCCCCGCAGTTTGCCCCGCGTCGCCGCCTCCGCTCGCCGTTCTCCGAAGGAATCGAACGACGCGAGCTCGAGGGCCAGATCCATAGTGGCGTTGTAGTCGCCCACGTCGTACTGAAGGGCGACAGGGGTCTGGTAGGGAAACTGGTCCGGCTGAATCAGGTTTTGACGGCGGATCTGGACCTGGTCCAGGTCGAGCTCACGGGCCGCTTTGTCCACCAACCGCTCCAGCAGGAAGGTGGCTTCCGGGCGGCCGGCGCCTCGCACAGCGTCCAACGGTACCGTATTGGTAAAGACGCCCTTCACTTCAACATAGATAGCAGGCGTCGTATATGGGCCGGCGAAGAGGATTCCGTATAAATACGTTGGAACCGCCGTGGAGAAAGTCGAGAGGTAGGCGCCCAGATTTGCTACCGTTCTTACTCGGAGCCCGAGGAACCGGCCGTCGGAGTCGAGGGCCAGCTCGGCATGGCTCAGGTGGTCACGCCCATGGCGATCCGACATGAATGACTCCGACCGTTCGGCAGTCCATTTGATCGGGCGTCCGAGACGCTTCGCAGCCCACGTGACGATGACTTCCTCCGCATAGTGGGGGATCTTCGATCCGAACCCACCACCCACGTCAGGCGCGATGACCCGTAGCTTGCTTTCGGGAATCCCCATGACGAACGCGCCCAGGAGGAGGCGGGTGAGGTGAGGATTCTGACTCGTCGTGAAGAGCGTGTAGTCTTCCGTGTGCGCATCGTACTCACCGATGGCGCAACGGGGCTCGATAGCGTTAGGGATGAGCCGGTTGTTGACCACGTCCAAAGTCACGACATGGTCGGCTCCCTCGAACGCGGCATCGGTCGCCGCCTGGTCACCTATCTCCCAGTCGTAGCAGATGTTGTCGGGTGCTTCGTCCCAGACTGCCGGCGTTCCTTCGCTCAACACGTGCTGGAGAGAGGGCACGGCAGGCAGCTCTTCATAGTCGACGTCTACCAGCGAAGCTGCGGCTGCGGCCTGCTCCCGACTCTCCGCCACGACGACCGCGACCTGATCCCCCACATGGCGCACGCGATCCGAGGGCAGGGGCGGCTGCGGAGGCTCGAACATGTTGGAGCCGTCTTTGTTGGTGATCAGCCACCCACACGGGAGGCCGCCGACACCGTCGGCGGCCATATCCTCCCCGGTCAAGACGGCCACGACACCCGGAACGGCTGTCGCTGCAGCGCTGTCAATCGACGCGATGCGCGCATGCGCCACCGGGGATCGCACGATGACCGCGTAGGCCTGGCCCCGCCGGTTGATGTCGTCCGTGTAACGGCCCCGACCCGTTAGAAAGCGGTCGTCTTCTTTGCGGCGCACGGGTGCGCCGATTCCGTTGTCAGCCATCGGTCAGCCCCCCATCGCCGCCGCTCCGGCCTGCACGGCCTTCACGATGTTGTGGTAGCCGGTACAGCGGCAGAGGTTGCCCTCGAGCCACTCGCGAACTTCGGCTTCGTCCGGGCTTTGATTGCGGCTAGCGAGGTCGACCGCACTGAGCACTATACCCGGCGTGCAGAAGCCGCATTGAAGGCCATGGTGCTCCTTGAATGCCGCCTGCATGGGGTGGAGCGTCCCATTGACAGCAAGCCCCTCGATCGTGGTGACCTGCCCGCCCTCAGCTTCCGCCGCAAGCATGGTGCAGCTCTTCACGGAAAGACCGTTCACGAGCACGACGCAGGCGCCACACTGACTGGTGTCACACCCCACGTGCGTACCCGTCAGGCCGAGCCTCTCACGGAGGTAGTCCACCAAGAGCGTTGAAGGCGGGACGTCGGCCGAAACTCCGTGGCCATTGACGGTCATACGGGTCAGCGGCATAGAGCCTCCCTTCCGGGGGGTGTATCGCGAGCCTACTTCCTTCCGCGTTCTTCGGGCGGTACCCGCAAATGTGCGGACTACCAGTGTGCGGCCGGGTCAGGCTGGGGTCAAGCACGATGCATCGAGATCAGGTGCCTGGCTCTTGGACCCCCTCTAAGCGCCCCTCCGAGAAGTCCACGGAGTCGAAGAGCTCCACCCCATGCGCCAACGTCTTGTGTACCGGACACCGCTGCGCCACCTGAGTCAGCCGGGCCCGCTGGGCGTCATCGAACGACCCAAGAATCGTCACATTCGATCGGATTCGCTCGACTAGACCGCCATCGGGCACATCGCACTCGGCGCAGTCCTCCGCATGGATTCGATCGAACTCGAGCTTCACGTCTACACCGGCGAGCTCGATTTCTTTGTGATCTGCGTAGAACCGAAGAGTGACCGCGATGCAGGCCGCCAGACTCCCAAGCAGGAGTTCGTAGGGATCCGGCCCTGTATCTGTCCCACCGGCCTCCACCGGCTCATCGCCAGACCACGAGAACTGACGCGCCCTGAGCGTTACGGCGGTGCCTTCGCGAAGCTCTGCTGTTACGAACGCCATTTCAATCGAGGACGAACGAAGTAATGAACACGAGTTGACGGGGTGCGCCCGGCGACACGGATTCGGCGTTGGATGTGTCTCCGGTCGTTATGTACCGCTCATCCAGCACGTTTCGGCCCGAGAGAGTGAAGCGAATGGGTCCTCGCATCCAGGATACGCTTGCGTCGAGCAGGTTGTACGAATCCAACAGGAGCACGTTCTTCTGATCGGATGCGCGGTCACCGACATGCTTGAAGCCGAGGGTTAGGCCAAGGTCATCCCGTGGCGTGTAGTGCCCACCCACGTTGAAGACGCCATCGGGAACGAGAGGGAGGCGATTGCCCGTTAGCACGACGTCTCCGCTTTCTCCTTCAATGACGAACTTCCCGAAGCGGTTCCGGTAGAAGGCCGCGTTTCCGAAGAAGCTCAAGTTCGGGGACGGCGCCCAGGCAGCCGCCAACTCTACGCCCTCGAAATCCTGTTTGCCCGCATTGCTGTCGCGAAAGAACGGACCCTCTCGAGTGCTCACGACGATGCCGTCTCGCTCCATGTTGAAATAGGTGGCCTGCAGGCTGGCCCGGCCCTCCCAGAACGAACCCTTCAAACCGACCTCGTAGTTCGTAATGTCCTCGGGATCCAAGCGTACTTCCGCATCGGGTGGGTTCAGCCCTGCGGGTGTTCTGGGAGGCTTGAACGCCTCCGAGTACGCCGCGTACACGTTGAGATCGACGCGCCCTAGAGCTTCCGTCTCCCTCCCATCCAACAGGCGAAAGAGCGCGCTGAACTTGGGGCTGAAGGCCTCGAACGTCTCTTTGACCTGTGGCCGATCCGCCGCGAGCGTCTTCACGTTTTCTAGATCGAGCCGATCGTAGCGACCGGAGGCCGTGAGCCGAAGCCTTCTGACGGGTGAGATTTCGTACTGGTAATACAGGCCGTAGCTGGAGAGTCTGTAGTCATTCCCTCCGAACTGGAAGAACTGCCAGTCGCTTCGCGGCGGCGGGACAGGGTCAAGGAAGTCGACGAACATCCCGAACGTGTCCTCGTCCGTGTAGATGAGGTCGCCCAGGCTGAAGCCCGTGGTCGACTCGAAGGACCCCCCAACGAGCAGCTCGTGGTCGATCCGGCCGGCGGCAGGCTGAAAAGCGAACCGAAGCTCCTCGTAGAGGATCTCCTCGTCCGACTGCAGCGAGAACGGATACATCGTGAGCGTATTGGAACCGAGATCGAAGGGCGCTCCGATGATATCTCCCGACTCCTCGAACTTGTACTGGATGTCACGGTAGCCGGCGACGTTCGTAAGCGATGCAGAGCGTCCGAGGTCACGGGAATACTTAGATGTGAGCCGCAGCTCCTCCTGATGGTAGTTCGCAGTCGAGAGATTGATATTGTCGAAGAGCCTGAATTGCGGCTCGATCTCATTCAAGAACCGACCACCTACAACGGGAACGCTCGTAGGCAGAGAGTTGTCGGATGTGACGCTGTTGACCGAAAACATTGCCTCGGATCTGTCGTCTGGAGTGATCGTGAACTTCCCAAAAACAGAGGTCTCGTCCACGTCGAAGTCCGGGTCCCCCGAATAGAAGCCATCGTTTCCGCTCGATGCCCACGACACGAAATATCCGGCGCGCTCGGCCACCGGTCCGGATGCTCTCACGGTACCACGGAGATGCCCGAACTCTCCGATCTGGAGCTCTCCACTCGTACGTTGGGCGGGCGTGGGCTGCGCGGTGATGACGTTGATCGCGCCCCCGATCGCGGTTCGTCCGTAAAGAGCGGAGTTGGGGCCATGAACGACCTCTACCGCATCGGCATGATCGATCGGCAAGTTAATCACACGCGCGCTGTTCCTAGAGTCGGTTTGCGGCACCCCGTCGATGAGGAGCAGAGTGCTTTCGAACTCATTCCCTTCCCTCGGCATGCCCCTCAGTTCGATCGACTCGAATGATCCGGCCTGCGCGGTGTGCAAGAGACCGGTCACGCCCTCCAATGCGTCCACCAGCTCGAGGTCCCCTCGCGCGTCGACATCCTCCCGCTCGACGACGGACGTCAGGGCCGCAACCTCGTCGGAGCTTCGGATCGTCTTGGTCGCGGTCACCACGACCCGCTCCACCAAGACCGGCTCGGGCTCCATCGTAACGTTCACTCGGGTTTCCGAACCGGCGAGAACGGATAAGTCGATCCCGACCGACTGGTATCCGAGCGCTGTTACTTCGAGTGCGAGGGGGCCCGAGGTGAGGTCCGCGATCCTGAATTGACCATTTGCGTTGGCGGGGACGGAGCGGTCGGTCCCCTGAACTCGCACGGTCGCATGAAAAATGGGTTGAAGCGAACCCTCTTCGGCGACCGACCCGGTGATCAGGCCGCTCTGGACCGACTGGGGCAGTGGCACCCGAGCCACCAGCACGGCGGGGATGAATACGCCCACCGTGAGCAGGGGTAGTAGGCGCAAGCTTGCCGACATGCGATTGCCCTCTTGGTGACTGTTGACCCGGCTGCTCCCTCGGCTCTTTACTAGATCCCCTCCCTCGGAAAGAGATCGGGGTTGTTCGTGAAGAGCCCATCAACGCCGCGCTCGTATAGAAAATGCGCCATCTCTTCCTTCACACCAGCGAACTCGCCTGGGTCATCCGATCCAAAGGTCCAGGCTGATACCGAGAGACCTGCGGCGTGTGCGCGTTCCACGATCGAAGGGTCTCTCTCGATGAGTCGCTTGGCCGGGGCCACACCGCTAGCGAACTCGCCGAGGTCAGCCAGCCCCGCCGGAGTCAGCCGACCACTCGGCTCCGCCAGGAGGAGAACGAGGGGGAGGGCCGAGCCCAAGTCATGGCGGAGGGCCTTGAGGCTTTCCTCGCTGAAGGACTGGACGACGACGGGTGCGACCTCCTTCAAATCCGGGGCCACCAGAGAATACCGCTCTAGATCCTGTAGAAGCTGCCTTTCAATATCGAAGCTCCGCTCCTCACCCACACCGAGGGCCTTCGTCTCGGGATATAGGCCCGCTCTACCGATTACCAGCTCGATCGCCTCCATGAGTGTGGGGATCCTCGCATCAACGAAGCGCGAGTCGAACCACGAGCCCGCGTCGAGCTGCTTGATCTCGCTCAGCGTGAAGTCGGCGGCATGCCAGCGGCGCCGAATAGTCCTCCGCTCTGCCTCCTTCCGGTAGCGGTCCGGGAAGACGTCGGCAACATTGGTCGTGCGCTCGAGGGTCGGGTCGTGCATGCAGATCAGTATTCCGTCTCCTGTGATTTGCAGGTCGGGCTCAACGAAGTCAGCCTTTTGGTCCAGCGCCAGTTGGTACGCTGCGAGGGTGTGTTCGGGCGCATATGCGGATGCCCCCCGATGGGCGATGAGGACTTTTGGGCGAGTCGTAGCTTCCACCGGGCGCTCCCGAGCGCGGAGATCCTCAGATTCGGGGTCGCCAGACCGACCCGTGAATCCTTCATGGATCTCAATAGTATATACTCGCCCCCATGAGAGAATTCGTGCGAGAGGTGACCGTCCGGAGCTATGAGCTCGACAGCTTTGGTCACGTCAACCACGCCGTATACCTCAACTACCTAGAACTCGCTCGTTTCGACGCTTTGGAAGAGGGGGGGTTTCCGCCCTCGGCTCTTGCCGAGCACGGTTGGGGAATCCACGTGGCTCGAGTGGAAGTCGACTATCTCAAGCCGTGCTTCCAGGGCCAGGTGCTCAGAATCAAGACCGCGGTCGAACGATTCAGGAACACATCGATCATCATCGTCCAGGAGATCCATCGGGTTTCCGACGGACACGATGCGGATCCGGCACTTCGTGCACGCGTCGTATTGGTTTGGATCGGTGAAAACGGTCGGCCGGTCCGGACGCCGGATTCCGCTCGGCAGGCGTTAGGCGGCTGAGCGGTGGCCGTTCGTCACTCCTCCGCCGGGCCCACAGGCAGCTGCGTCGGCAATGACGTCATGGACCTTCTTGATCCTCGATGCAGAGATCGGAGTGCGGATGACCCGTTGTTGGATCGCATTCTGGCCGCGGGCGAGCGCGACTGGATCGAAGCAGCGGGCACGCGCGTGGCGTGGTCGATCAGACTTTGGGCGCTCTGGGCCGCGAAAGAGTCCGCATTCAAAGTGCAGTGCAAGCTTTCGCCGGGACGGCCGTTCGTCCCGCGAAACTTCTCCTGCCAGCTTCAGACGGATGCGGACGCCGACAACACGGTTGTTCGAATTCAGGGCTCGGTTACCGGACTTGATGCGGCGTTCCCGGTGGTGGTCGAAGGCAGTTCGAACCGCAGCTATGTGCATGTGGTAGGATGGGACGGCACTGTCGAGCAACCTCGCAGCGGTCGGATCGAGGTGGGGGTGGAGGAGCTGGAGCTGGAAGGGCAGGACAGCCAGTTGGAGGAACTTCGAAGCCGATTCACATCTGCGGAATGGGAGGGGATCTATTCACTCTCGTCCGCTCGGGCGCGGCTCCTCGCGCGAGAACGGATCCGCAAGCTGTTGGCATCGCCCCAAGAGGGTTCGGTCGCCGGGGTCGGTAGGGAGGTCGACTCGGTGGAAATCCTCACTCAGGGAGATCGCCAGGGCCAGTCGCCCCCTCGGATTCTAGCGGGCGGTCGAGATATCGCTGGATTGGATCTATCGTTGTCCCACCATGGCCGGTTCGTGGCCTGGGCCCTTCTCATTCGAGAATGATGGTCTAGAAGCGAGGCCTGAAGTGGAGGAGGAAGGAGCCCCCGAACCTCTGGAAGTACTGGTCTCCGATTTCCGTCTCCGCTCGAGTCCACCCCACCCGTAGCGTGCCGTCCAGATTTCGGGCCAACGGCCGGGTGAACGAGACGTAGGCCAGGGAGGCGTTGTCGGCCTCATCGCCAGGTAGGAGCCTCGCGAAGTCGGAGTCGTGCAGGTACTGTTTCGCCGTGATCGCGCCGTAGGCCGAAAACGCCACAGCCTGGGGCAAGGATGCTGAGAAGAGTGCGCTGACCGTCAAGGCGTCGTACTCCGGCCGATCCGAGTTGGAGCGGTTCGCACGAGCTTCCAGCCCGACCTGCACGATGTAGTCCGCCTGCCGGGTCCATGAGGCGCCGGCGCGAACCGTCATGTCCTGCCGTAGAGGATCCGACGGATCGAAGGTCTCCTGCTTCGGATACCGGCTTCCCTCGCCGGCGAGGAAGACCCGAAGCAAGGCGCCCCCTCCGGTGAGCGTCGCGCCCGTCTCAACCCCGTAAGCGTTTCGGTTGAGTAGGCGAATCTGAGGGGCGAATTCCGGCGCCAGGAAGTCACTCCAGTCACCCGAGAATTCCAAGTCGTACAACACGTCACGCGGCCCGCGAAGGTCCAGCCCGATCGCGAGCTGTCCGGCCCGATATCCGGGCTGGAGGAAGAGAGGCATCGGTGGACGGTCGTCGATTTGCCGCCCCCTCCCCTGGACGCGGGCAGAGATTCGCAAGCGATCTCCCAGGGCTCTGGCATAGGTCGCATCTAACGTCCCGACCCACTCTCGGGGGGAGTAGTCTTTCAGCTCAAAGCCACGGGCGGAGAATTGCCGTAGGCCTCCGTCGAACGAGAATCGAAACGCGCCGTTCGACTGCATCCGGTAGGCCATGTCGGCCCGGACGGCAACCTCGCCGACCGCCGCCGAAGCGAACTCTGTCGAATCTTGGACGGGAACCCCCACAGCGGGGAGGTTGCCCTGGTATCCCTCCGCGGAGGCGCCCCCAGTCACCACAAGGTCTTCAATGGCCAATTGCGCGTGGGCGACCCCATGACCCGTCAAGAGCATGGCCAAGCTGAAGACGAGGGCCCCGGCCGAACCTGGCCCGCCGCTCGCCGGGTACGTCACGGCCTCATCCCTTCCGCGCGGTCACGAAACACCCGTGCCATCACCATCGCCTGGTCTCGGTACTGGATGGCAAGGTCCCGGGCCCCTCGAAGCAAGGAGATCTGCTCGTCGAGGGGCAGTTGAGCGAGCGCCGCGTCTGGATCCGGGGGCCCATCCGTTGGCGTTTCGGTACCACCGTCCGCGCTGCCCTCAGGGACTGAGGCAAGACCCGGAAGGTCTCCCTGTACGAAGTCAGAGCCGAACCGCCCAACGTCACGAAGCAGGTCTTCGACGCTTTGTCGCTGCTGCGCCCGCCCCTCGAGCTCATCCACCTCGAGGCCCAGATCCACGATGAGCGAGTCGTAGGATAGGGCGCGCTCCTCCATGAACCTCGCCTTTTCCAATGACTCCACGGGTCCGTCGCGGGGATCCACCGTCAACTCGGGCACGGGACGTAAGGCGATCGCTTCTTCTGGCACGGCGTCGGCCTGCACAGCTAGAGCGCGCGTTCTGACCTGGCGCCAATCCGCCAGCAAAGAGGCTTCCGCGTCAGGACTCAGGCTCTCGGCCCCATCGAGGCGGAACAGGAGTTCTTCCTCACGTGCTTCTAGGGCTGCCAGATACTGGGCCCGAATCAGGCCCAACTCCGCGCCCGACTGTTCCAGCGCGAGTTCAAGGTCCATCAGATCGAAGGCCACGACCTGGAAGTCGGCATGAGCCGCATCTCGGGGAGCGGCGTCTCCCGATGTGCGAGCGGCATCCACTCGGTCGAGTGCCTGTTCGTACAGCGAAAACGTCCCCTCTCTCTCGGCAAGGAGGTCGTTGTAGTCGTCCAGAGCTACCTCATACTCGGCTTCGGCCTCGCCCACCGAGATCTGAGCCGCGGCCTCCGGTGCCCAAGTGACCGACATGGCTACGCCGCCCAAGACAGCAAGGAAGAAGCGGACGATCATCCCTCGATCCCGTACTTTTCGAGCTTGTAGTAGAGAGCGCTCGGCTTTAGGCCGAGCAGCCGCGCAGCTTCGGCCTTAACGCCCTCGGCTTGATCCAGGGCCTGTCGAAGCAGACGCTCTTCCATTCCTTCGACGACCTTGTTCAAGTCCATCCCGGAGGGCGACAGGTCGGGAGCGCCCTCGACTCCCGAAGGGAGATCGGCCGTCTGTAACGGTGGGAGGTCGGAAGGGCCGAGTTCGTCACCATCTGCCATCACAAGTGCTCGCTCGATGACGTTCTCCAGCTCGCGCACATTGCCCGGCCACGGGTACTCCGCTAGCCGGTCGAGCGCGCGCTGACTGATCGAAGTCACTGTAGAGCAGGTGCGTTCCCTGAGCTTATCAACAAAATGCCGGGCCAGAGTCGGAATGTCGTTTCGCCGCTCCCGCAGCGGTGGGAGAGTTAGCGGAACGACATGCAAACGGTAGAAGAGATCTTCGCGAAAGGCCGAGCCATCAAGGAGCCGGTCGACCGGCTGGTTAGTGGCCGCAATGATGCGGACGTCCACTGGGATCGTCTCTTCCCCTCCGACACGCTCGAGCTCTCTTTCTTGGAGCACCCGCAGCAGTCGGATCTGGGTCTGTGGAGCGACGGTCGCCACTTCATCGAGAAAGAGAGTGCCCCCGTTTGCCAGCTCGAAGCGCCCCCGACGGCGCCGCTCGGCCCCGGTGAAGGCTCCTTTTTCGTGTCCGAAAAGCTCTGAGTCGAGGAGGCTGTCGGAGAGAGCGCCACAATTAACCCGGACGAAAGGCCCCTGCCCTCTTGCCGACCCGGCGTGGATGGCCCGCGCGACCAACTCCTTCCCCGTCCCCGACTCCCCGTAGATCATGACCGTGGACTCGCTCCGAGCCACGCGGTCGATCCAGCGGAAAACATCCATCATCACCCCGGATTCACCTACGATCTCACCGTACCTGGGCTCCTCCCCGCTACCGAGCCCCTCCTTCAGAAGCGTGTTCTCGACACGAAGTGATCGATTCTCACGGCGGAGAAGCTCTTTTTCTTCCTTGGTCTGGACGAGCCGCGCCACTTTGACCCCAAATTCCTCGGATGAGAACGGCTTCGTAAGAAAGTCCGAGGCGCCCAGCTTCATGGCCTCGACAGCCTTCTCTATCGTCCCATAGGCCGTGATCACGAGAACCTCGATCCCGGGATGGTCTTGTCGCACGGACTGAAGCACCTGCAGACCGTCCATATGGGCCATCTTGAGGTCCGTGATGACGAGGTCGGCGCCGTTCTCCGCTAGAAGCTCCATCCCGCGGGCGCCGTTCTCGGCGGACAGGATCTTGTGGCCCCTTTTTCGCAGGAGAAGTTCGAGACCCTCCCGCATGGAGTCGTGGTCGTCGATGATGAGGATCTGTGCCATCCAGTCACCTCATTCCTAGCATGGTCGTCCCGAAAAAACCAAGGCCGTCACCCGGATTTCTGACCCGCGTGGGCCCCTTCCGCTGGGAGGTCTTCGGAGCCCTGAAAGTAAACTCGGAACTCGGCTCCTTCGGCTTCAGGCTCCTCGGATTCGTCAGAGTCTTCGTCTGCCTCCGGGTCCACGAGCACGACTCGTGCCCCATTTGTCTCCAGGACTCGCTTTACGATTGCGAGACCAAGGCCCGCACCCTGTGCCTTGTCGGTTACGAACGCCTCGAAGATCCGATCCCGCACCTCACCTGATACACCGGGGCCATCGTCGCGGACCGCGACAACGGCTTCCCCGTTTCGCCACCAGGCCTCCATCCACACTCTCTGTCCTGCCTGCCCCGCATTCTGGAGGAGGTTCAGGATCGCCCGCTTCACATGATCCGGGTCAGCGCGTGCCATCAACGGATCGTCTGGCAATCTCACCGTGAGCGCCCCCCCGTTCTCCTCGAGCTGAAACTCCATTAGCTCGGCCGCCTCGCGAAGTGGTCCTCGGATGTCGTGCAGCTTTACCTGTGGGTGAAGAGGTCGGGCGAATGTAAGAAAATCGTTGATGATGTCGTTCAGGGCCTCAACCTCTCGGCGTACGCGGTCGAGTAACCGCACCCGCTCCTCAGGATCCTCCGCCTCGAGTGCCGCCGTCGCGAAGAGTTCGAGTCCCCCCAGCGGATTCCTGATCTCGTGCGCGACTTGTGCGAGCATCACTCGCAGCTGTTCGTCACGGCGGACGATCCCGAGCCGCATCCGCTCCATCGCCCTCGAGAGTCGTCCCAGCTCATCGCCGCGCTCCACCGCCACGGATTCATCCCAACGCCCCCGCTGGATCTTGATGGCTCCGCGAGAGAGTCGCTCAAGGGGGCGCACGATGTTGGTGGCCAGAGTCGCGGCGATCAGCGCAGCAAGAATCGCAGTCCCGAAGGAACCCAGGACGAGCGTTCTCTGAAATCGGTTCAACGGGGCGAGATAGTCGGCCCTCATCAGAACGGTCAGCATAGCGTCACTCTGCTCGAGCCGCTTGAACCCGTACTTGTAAAAGCGGCCGTCCTGCCCCTCGAACAGAGGAGACACCGCCTCCCCGTCGGTCCAGGCCAACTCGAGCTCGGGCGCATACGCGTCCAGCCACCGAAGAGGCGTCCCGATAGGGTAGATTTGCGGCGAGTCCGTGGTGACGATCACCGTGTTCCCACGGCGAAAGATGTGCGCCTCGTCGACATACCTGAGCAGCCGGAGAAGCCGCTCGCGGTTGGGTTGATACAGAGAGCTGCCTTCATCTCCCGGCCTTAGCGCCAAGAGGGGGTTGGCCTGTAGCCCTACCTCGGCGGCCGCGCCAGCCACCCACACGAGCTTCTGGTCGAGCTCCCGCTCCAGGGCCCCGCTGGCTGCTCTCCAGGCCAGCCAACCCCCACCCAGGGTGAGCACCAGGCAAAAGCCCACGAAGATTAGAACGTATTTGCGGCGGAGGCTCATCTCACTCTCAGCCTAGGTACCATCACAGGAGATACGCTCGACCTGTGGTTCCGTGAACTCGATCGGGGGATGAACGTCTTCCCCAGGCACCACCAAGAGCTGAAACGGATAGAGGTTCACGGCTGCCGGCGAACAAAAGTCGCCCGGTACTCGTTCGACGATTTCGACCCTTGTCCCGTTCGCCGGGCCGAGGGGGAGGACCCTTCGCAGGCGGACCACATCCCCCGCCTCTCTCCGAACCCCGACGGCTATCAAAAGCACCACTTCGGACTCCCAATCTACCTCCGGTAGGGGTTCGGTGGGCCCCGCGTGATTCCCCCAGAATTGAACGAAGTCGCCCGGGGCCGCACTGGTAGAGGAGGCGAATGCGCGAGACACGGCAGCCCTCGCGGGTGAGTCCGGTCCCTGATCGAGCACGGCGAATGGGATCGTGCCGCTGTAAGTAGAGATTGAGGATTCCCCCAAAGTGAAGAACCGCGTGAGCTGACCCGCCGTAATGACTCGTGTGGCTCCGGCATCTGGGCCGGCGCCCCCGGGCTCGAAGGTGAAGAGCGTGCCCGCTGCGCAGCGATTCCAGGTCGCTACTTCCTCGCGGACATCGTCCCGAATCGTGAACACCACCCGCGTCGGCGGCAAGGCGGCGCCGCATTCAGGCTCCAGCCCCTGGGAAACCTCTCCATCGAACAGCCGCAGTCCCTGGGTCTCGTTGAGCTGCTGGACGAGCGAAGCATACTCCTGTGCCAGCTCCCCAGGATTGAGTCTGCTAGAAGTCATCGTCTCGGCGCCCAGATTCCCCTCGTAGCTGACTCGCTCAGTCAGGAGCCAAGGCCCGTTGGAAGCCCAGATGAGGATTTCGTCGAGCTGTCCATTCTTTGCCTCGCCGGGCAGCAGCGAACTCACCTCAACCTGAATCTGACCGTCCTGACCGAAGTGGGGAGGCGGAAGTAGGACTGTGGTGCCCTCACAGGCGGATAGCCCTCCCACTGCCATCGCTGCTGCGCCGGCTACCACACACCCCGCCTTGACGCGGCCCATGGGGACCGTCATTTGTTGCGTATGGAACACCGGCTGCGCCTCCGAGACCTACTCGTGGAACGCTCTCTGCTCATGGGAGAGTTTACCCTCACTAGTGGGGCCAGTTCGTCATTCTACGTGGATTGCCGCCAAACCACGATGTCGGCTGAGGGTCAATCTTTGGTCGGGCGACTCGGGTTCGAAGCGATCAAGGCGAGTGATACCGAGGTCCGCTGGGTCGGTGGCCTCACCCTGGGCGCTGATCCAATTTCCTATGCGATCGCCCATAGGAGCTGGATCGAGGGAGATCCGGTCGATGCTTTTACCGTTCGTAAGCAGCCAAAGACCCATGGCACCGGACAGCGGATCGAGGGTGGCGTCCCCTCGGCGGTGCCAGTGGTCGTTGTCGAGGATACTCTCACAACGGGCGCGAGTGCCTTAGCAGCGATTCAGGTTCTGAAAGAGCATGAGGCAATCGTGACTGGCGTCCTGGCCTTGGTAGACCGGGGGACGGGTGGAGCAGCAGCGATTCAGGAGGCAGGCTACCCTCTCACCATTCTGTTCACTGTTGCCGAGTTGCTGGAGGCCGCGGGACAGCCCGATAGCGGAGTAAGCTAGTCGACCAACCGGAGTGGCATTACCAAACACAGGTAGTCGATGGCGTCGTCTTCCTCGACCGCTATTGGTTCAACCGTCGCCGCCCTTTCCGGGGCCTTCAGCCCCATCCTAACCTCATCGGTCCCAACGTAGCGCAGAACCTCGAGTAGATAGTTCGCATTGAACCCGATGGCGAGTGGCTCCCCCTCATAGCTGACCTCCACCTCATCGTGGGCCTCACCTAGATCGGGGGTCAGAACGTTCAGCTCGAGATGATCTCCCTCGAACTCCATGCGGATTCGGTGAGTCTGATCAGAGGCAACGGCAGCGACGCGTCGGACGGCTGATTCAAGGGTTGCCCGCTGGATCACGGCGAATCGGTCGTTATCGCGCGGGATGACCTGCTCATAGTTTGGATAAGTGCCCTCGATCAGCCTCGTATATACCTCCGTACCACCCGAAGCAAACCCCAAGTGGTTGCCCACTCGGGCGACGTTCACGGTTTCGCCTTCATCAAAGAGTCTCTGAACATGACCCAGCGCGGCAGGTGGAACGATCAACTGCGTCGTGGTTTCAAGGGACGGACCAGCCGGAACCGTCATCTTAGCCAGCCGATGACCATTCGTGGCAACCATTCGCATCTCGCCGTCGCGAAGTTCCCAAAGAACCCCGTTGAGAACCGGTCTGCTCTCTTCCGTCGATACGGCAAACGATGTATGGCGAATCAAGCCCAGAAGATCCTTTCCCGTCGCGGTCCAACCACCATCGAACGGAACCTCGGGTAGAGCTGGGAAATCCGCTGCCGGTAGGCCATTCAGCTTAAAATGGGACCGGCCACAATTGAGTTCGATTTGGTCCCCCCGCGTGTTCACCTCGACGGGTTGATCCGCGAGTTCCCTAGCGATTTCCTGAAGCTTCTTTCCAGGTGCGGTAAGACTTCCCGTTTCAGCAACATCGGCTGGAACCCCAATTCGTACTCCGACATCAAGATCCGTCCCGCTCATTCGAATGCCGTCTTCGTGAGCTTCGAAGAGAATATTCGAAAGCACAGGAAGTGTGGTCTTTGAAGGGATACTCGCCGATACAGCGGTCAGCGCCTGGTGGAGATTCTGACGGGTGATCGTGAATTTCATCCGGGCCTCATGAGGGAATTGGGCGATCCGGTTCCACAGGAAGTCTGTTACTACCTCTCTAAGGTACTTTTAATAGTAGTAGTAGTAGGGGCTGTGGAAGTGTGGAACAGTTCGCTACAGGATACCTGAAAACCGTTGGGTGCACCACCACGATCGACACACCGAGACCGTTGATTGTAGGTGGAGAAAAGGGGGTGAACATCCAGCGGTTCCACACGACCACCCAAAGTCCAGACTGTTCCCGGGAAGCCAACAGCGATTCCCACATGAAGACGGAAGCGCAGGATCCTCGCAGAGGTTAGCCAGGGCTTGCACACCTCCCGCTTTACGCCTCCAGCTTCTGCCGGATTCGGCTGACGCGTAAAGCGAAGTCGTCGTCGTCGTGAATCTCGGCCTGTACGCGGCGAATGGAGTGGATCACGGTCGAGTGATCGCGACCGCCGAAGAGCCGTCCGATCTGTACGAGCGACTCGTCAAGCATCTCCTTGATCAGATACATCGCCACCTGCCTTGGGATCATGACGTCCTTGGTACGCCGCTTCGACGATAGGCCATCGGCTTTGACGTTCCAATTCAGCGCCACTTCCTCCCGAATGCGCTCGGGGCTTATCAGCGGGCCATCGGTCCCTGAGCCGTGTCGAATCACACTTTGCAGGGCAGTTCGTGCGAGGGGAAGATTGATCTCTTCGTTCTTGAGCGACGAATAGGCCAGCAGCTTGATGACCGCGCCTTCCAGCTCTCGAACCGAGGAGGTACACGAGCGAGCGACGAAGTCGATGATGTCCGGGTCGAGAACGAGGTCGTCGTCGAAGGCTTTCTTTTGCAGGATGGCGACCCGAGTCTCGTAATCGGGTGGCTTGATATCGGCAACCAAGCCCCACTCGAAGCGAGAAACCAGTCGCTCTTCCACCCCCGGGAGTTCCTTCGGCGGGCGGTCACTCGTGAGAACGATCTGCTTCCCTGCGTCGTGCAGGGCGTTGAATGTGTGAAAGAACTCTTCCTGCGTGCTCTCCTTTTGCTCGAGGAAGTGGATGTCGTCGACGAGAAGGAGGTCGATGTGGCGAAAGCGACGCCGGAAGTCTCTAGTCGTCCCGTTCTGGATCGCGCTCACGAGCTCGTTCATAAAACGCTCGGTGGTTACGTATGCGACCTGTGCATCGGGTCGGCGCTCAGTGACCTCATGACCCATCGCATGCATGAGGTGGGTCTTTCCAAGACCCACGCCACCGTAGATGAAAAGTGGGTTGTAGACGCGGCCCGGCCGCTCCGAGACGGCATGTCCCGCAGCAGCCGCGAGCTGGTTGTTGTTGCCAACAACGAAACGGGCGAAGGTGTAGCGCTCGTTGAGCGTTGGGGGTGGTTTCCTCGGCTCCGCTCTCCTGGCGAAGCCAATGGCTTCCGCAGGACTCTCGGTAACGAGTAGCCCAGCACTAGCGACTGGTGGGGACACCTCGAGGGAAGGCATTGGGGCTCCCGCGGAGTCTACTGCAGCTGCACGGTTCGAGGATCGGAACGTGAGTGACACCGGACGCCCCGAGACCTTTCGTAGAATCTCCGAGAGTACGATTCCGTACTTGTCTTCGACCCATTCCACGTGGAAGTCGCTAGGCGCCTCAACGATCAGCTCGTCGTCCGAAAGGCCGATCGCAGTGCTGCCCGCCAACCACGTTCGATAGCTCTGCTCCGGCATCCCCACCTTTACGGAGGTGAGGACCTGTGACCAGAGTTCGGACGCGGTGCACTCCATACGATGGTACGCAAACAGTGTTGGAGAGGCCTTTTTGAATGCCCCCCGGAGACGCCCCGGGGGGAGAGATCCTACCCGCTGGATGTGGGAATGTCAATCGACTTTTTTGACGGCTTTTTCGCCTTGACGCAACCTCGAGAATCCGGGTACCTTTCTCTGCTTCGCATCGTCCGAAAGACGGTGGTCCCGACACAGGTGAAGCCAGATGAAGCCTACCTATAGACCGCGGAATCGGAAACGTTTGAATAAGCACGGGTTCCGATCCCGGATGAAAACTCGAGGGGGTCGCAAGACCCTGGCGCGCCGTCGCCGGCGTGGCCGCAGCCAGCTCACTGTGCGGGTGGGCTCGAAGTAGGCGGTCCGTGGGCTCCGCTCGGGCCGAACGCCGACCAACGGAAAGTGAAGGTCTTCCAAGGTCTAGCCGTATCCGCCTCGGGAGCGAGATTCGGACCCTCCTCCGCGACGGAACCCAAGCCCGGTCCTCCCATCTCGATGTCTTCGCAGCACCGACACCCGATGGGGCGGCGAGATTCGGAGCCATCGTGCCCCGCTCCGGCCAGAAAGTGGTTGTGCGGAATCGGCTCCGGCGTCGTTTGCGAGAAATCGGTCGTATAGACGTTCTCCCCAGTCTCAGCCAAAGAGAGTGCAATGTGGATGTGCTGGTCAGAAGTCGCCCCAGCGCGTACGAGGCTCAGTTTCCAGAGCTGCGGGCGGAACTCCTCCGACTGACGGAGCGGCTGTGTTGCGACGCCTCGTTCTCGGCCTGATCGACGTCTACCGGAAGGGTATTTCCCCCTTCACGTTACCGTCTTGCAGGTTCACACCGAGCTGCTCCACCTACGCGTTTCACGCGGTGGGGCGATTTGGCGTGATGAGGGGGGGATGGATGTTTCTGAGGCGGTTCGCCCGTTGCCATCCGTTCGGCGGTAGAGGGTACGATCCGGTACCGCCCGTGAGGACAGCGAGGGGAAGCGCCTCCCGATGAACGCACAGCTGCGTCTCGTGCTCGCCGTCACCCTTGCGCTGGCGGTGCTCGTTGGAGGCAACCTTCTCTTCCCGCCGCCGCCCCCTCCTGAAGGAATAGAACCCGGCCCCCAGGCAAGCGAAGCTGAGCAGTTGGACATCCCCACAGGGGATACGCCCGGTATCGGGGCGCCGGCGCCCGATCCAACCCTTCCAGCACTCTCCCCGCAGGACCCGGCGCCGCAGGTGCAGCCGGCGGGGTTGGCCTCCGAGCAGCTAGTGCGTGTCGAGGGGCCCCTGGTCCGCTTCTCGTTTTCTAGCCTCGGCGCGCGGATGCGTTCGGCGGAGCTGCTCGAGTTCGAGTCGTTTACTCGCGAGGGCCCGGTCGAACTTGTCGTCCCCGATGGACCTGGGCTCTTTGGGAGTAGGATTGTGGTAGAGGCTGACACAGTCGAACTACGGTCGCTTCCGTTCGAGGTCATTCCTGAACAAGGCCTCCGGCTGGAGGCCGGCGATCCCCCGGAAACCCTGCGGTTCAGATACGAACACCCAACGGAGCCGTTCGCTTTCGAGATCGAGTATACGTTCAGCTCTGACACCTACATGGTGGGGGTACGAGGGCGGGTTGAAGGTCTGAATCGAGGGCTGCTGGTCAGCGATCTGGGCGTCGGTCCGGCCTTTAACGAGATTGACCAGAATCGTGACTCGACAAATCTTGCCTACGCCGTGAACCACCTCCAGGACGGTGTGCGCTCAACCCCGTTCTCCGATGTCTCGGGCCCCATCGTGGACGAGGGCCCGCACCTGTGGGCCGCGACGAGGAGTAGCTATTTCGTCGTTGGTATTCTTCCGCGGGTTCAGGTGGGGGACCCACAGTACCTTGGCGGTCTCTTGGCCCGTCCGTTCGACGAGGGGTCAGGCCGAGCGGAGTTCGCGGTGACGCAGTCGCTTGGACCGGGGGGAAGCTTCGAATACCGGGTCTACGCGGGGCCGCAGGACTATGCGCGGCTAACCGCGGTCGGGAGCGAATTCCAGGATGTGAATCCTGTCGGCTGGCGGTTCTTGCGCCCGGTCCTCAGACCGATCATCGGGGGCATCATGTGGGTCCTGGTCTTCTTCCACACGAGCTTGGCCATCGGTTACGGGTGGGTTCTGATCCTGGTGGGCGTCTTGATGCGGATCGTTCTCTTCCCGCTGAACCACAAGGCGATGAGGGCCAACCTTCGCAACATGGCAGTCCAGCCGCTGGTCAAGGACATCCAGACCAAGTACAAGGATCAACCCGAGAAGCTGCAGAAGGAGATGCTCAAGTTATACAAGGAACACGGCTTCAACCCGCTGGCTGGCTGCTGGCCTATGCTCCTTCCCTGGCCCGTGTTGATCGCGCTGTTCTTCGTTTTTCAGAACACGATCGAGTTGAGAGGGGTGCCGTTCGCCTGGCTGCCGGACCTCTCTACGGCGGATCCCTTCTACGTGCTCCCTGTCCTGCTCGGAGCGTCGATGTTCTTCATGCAGTGGGTATCGATGAGGACCATGGACGAGGTGAATCCGCAGATGAAGATGATGATGTGGGGTATGCCCATTTTCATGATCGTGATCTTCATCAACCTTCCTTCAGGGCTGAACCTCTATTACCTGACAGCAAACCTCGCGACACTTCCGCAGACCTGGTGGGTCGCGAAGGAGCGCCAGAAGGTTCGCGTCAAGGGGCCGCCGGTAGCCGCAAAAGCGTAACTTCCTCTGTAGGAACATCTTGGAAGATGTTGTGACGCCGGATACGATCGTCGCTCTTGCAACCCCGCCGGGGCGTGGAGCACTGGCGGTCGTCCGCCTGTCGGGTCCGGATGCGCGGGGCCTGATAAGGGAGTTGGCCCCCGGTTGGGTTGGGGCAGAGCGGCCACGAGATCCGGTCCTTACGCTGCTGCATGATCCGGGGAATCACCGACCGCTCGATCGTGCGATGGTGACGTATTTCCCGGGCCCGTCCTCCTACACAGGCGAGGACGTCGTTGAGATTTCGACCCACGGAGGCACGATGGTGCCGGTGCTGGTCTTGGCCGCGCTTCAGAGCTTGGGGAGCCGCCTGGCGGGTCCAGGTGAATTCACACAGCGTGCTTACCTGAACGGAAAGCTCGATTTACTTCAGGCCGAGGGGATCAAAGATCTCATCGAGGCGGGAAGCGAGGCTTCGCATCGGGTCGCACTCCATCAAATGGAGGGGGGCCTCTCTAATAGGCTTGCGGAGATGCGTGAGCGGCTCGTGGGTCTCGAGGCACTCCTAGTGCATCACCTGGACTTTCCGGAGGAAGACGACCCGCCGGTACCGATTCAACGAATCGCCGATGCAGGCGATGAACTTGCTTTGGCGCTGCGCGCCCTCCTCGATACAGCTCGGGGTGGCGAGCGACTGAGGGAAGGAGCGCTGGTTGTGCTGGCCGGTCGGCCGAACTCAGGGAAGTCCTCACTGTTCAATGCGCTTCTCGGTATCGAGCGAGCGATCGTAACCAAGCGCCCGGGGACGACCACGGATGCGCTGGAAGCGTCTATTTCGCTCGAGGGGTATCCGTTCCGACTTATCGATACAGCCGGGTTTCGGGATGGCGCTGGGGAGGTCGAGCGGCTCGGCATCGAGGTCGCCCGGCGGTACCTGAAACATGCCGCTGTCGTACTGCTTTGCGTATCCGGGGAATGGGGCTGGGGTCCGGAGGAAGACGGATTCATCTCCGGATTGAGCGGAGACACGCCAATCGTCCCTCTCTGGACTAAGGCCGACCAATTCGAACAGCCGGATGGGGATAAGCGCGGCGAATCCAAAGGACGGAAACGGTCAGACGGGCGGGGTCGCCTTCAGGAGCCTCTTCCGGTCTCCGTTGTCGACGGGAGGGGACTGGACCCGCTCAGGCGGGTATTGAGGGACCTTGTCTTCCAGGGCCTCGCCGATGGGAATGCGGTCGATGAGCCCCTCTTGACGAGAAAGAGACAGGCCGACGGTGTGCGAATTGCGCTCACTGAAGTAACCGCGTTCGTGAAGGCACTCGAGGCTGGGATCCCGGCAGAGATGGCTGCCACACATTTGAGGCCGGCCGAGACCGCTCTAGAGGAGTTGATAGGGGTGATCTCCCCTGACGACATCTTGGACCAAGTGTTCGCTGACTTCTGCGTCGGGAAATAGGCTCTTCGCCTATGAGGATAATGTCCATAACATCAAGTCGGACCATAATATATATGGACTGCTAGCGATGCGAAAAAACTACGACGTAGTCGTTGTGGGGGGAGGACATGCGGGCACGGAAGCTGCGGCGGCCTCCGCCCGGATCGGCGCGCGGACCCTCCTGATAACCCCGGATCTCGGTCGAGTCGGCCAGATGAGCTGCAATCCCGCCATCGGGGGAGTTGCGAAGGGCGTAGTGGCCCGCGAAGTGGATGCGCTAGGTGGAGTGATGGGTCGCGCGACCGACGCCTCACGGATCCATTTCCGAATGCTCAATCGGTCAAAGGGTCCGGCCGTATGGGGTCCGAGGGCCCAATGTGACAGGGGTCTGTATCCGCGGGCCGTTCGGAGGGTCCTAGATGAACTTCCGTGCTTGGATCTATTCCAAGAGATGGTGACGGGCCTCGTGATGGAGGAGGATCGCGCGCGGGGCGTCATCACCAGGGGCGGCCTCCGATTTCAGGCGGCCGCGGTCGTCGTAACAGCCGGCACCTTTCTCCGCGGGAAGATCCATGTCGGTGGCGAGACGAGCGTGGAAGCTGGCCGAGCTGGGGAGGGGCCTTCAGTGGCGTTGGCGGAGGCACTAGAGGCGCACGGCCTTCAGGTGGAACGCTTCAAGACCGGGACGCCCCCGAGGGTGGACGGGCGAAGCGTGGACTTTTCGCGGGTGGAAATCCAGCCCGGTGACCCCATCCCGTATCGCTTCTCTGCATATCACGAAGAGCGAGTCCCTGAACAGCGGCCATGCTGGATCACTTGGACGGGCCCCGAGTTGAGGGCGGTGGTTGAACGGAACCTGTCCGCGAGTGCGCTTTACGGGGGTGAAATCTCCGGCCGAGGGCCCCGATACTGCCCCTCGATCGAGGACAAGGTCGTGAAGTTTCCTGACGCGGAGCGGCACCAGGTCTTCTTGGAGCCCGAGGGTCTCGAAACCACCGAGATGTACGTGAATGGGCTGTCGACGTCCCTGCCAGCGGACGTCCAAACCCAATTCGTGCGGACGATTCCGGGTCTCGAGCGCGCGCGAATCACGAAGATGGGGTACGCGATCGAGTACGACTATTTTCCGCCGCATCAGCTCCGCCCCACCCTCGAATTGCGTGAAGTACCTGGCCTGTTCTTCGCTGGGCAAATCAACGGCACGACCGGTTATGAAGAGGCTGCGGGGCAGGGGCTGGTCGCAGGAGCTAACGCGGCCGCAAGCGTAATGGATCGGGGGCCGATCATCCTGGGTCGGGACCAGGCGTACGTAGGTGTTCTCATAGATGACCTGATCATGCGGGGCGTGGACGAGCCGTATCGACTCTTCACTTCTAGAGCGGAATTCCGATTACTCCTCAGGCAGGACAATGCAGTGGATCGACTGGGCTCATTGGCCCGTGAGGTCGGCCTGCTCACCGAAACCCAGGAGGAAGCTCTGGAAGAGCGTTCGAACGAACGGAAGCAGGTTGTGAAATGGTTCTGCGAGACAAAGTTAAAGGCCGATGCCGTAAATCCATTGCTAAGAGAGCGGGGGTCAAGCCCGGTCAGCGACTCGATTCGAGCCCAGGAGCTACTCAGACGACCCGAACTGGATGCGATAGGCCTTGCGCAAGCCGGCGGCGCGCCGTTCGAACTCAGCGACGAGCTCTTACTTGCCGTAGAGGTCGACGTGAAATACGAAGGGTACGTGCGGCGGGAGCGGGAGCGGGCGGAGCGGCTGAGGCAACAGGCGGACTACGAATTGCCTGACGATGCCCCATTCGCTGATTTCAAGACGCTTTCGCTAGAGGCTAGGGAAAAATTGATGCGGATCCGCCCCACCAACCTAGCTCAGGCGGGTCGGATACCGGGCGTATCCCCCGCAGATCTTCAGAACCTCTTGTTAGAGATCAAGCGTTGGAGGAGGGTGGGGAAGGGCGGTGGAGGCTCGCCTGCGAACCGGCCAGCGATGGGGTTTCCACGGTAGCCCGCGGGCGGGTGTCACGAATTGTTTCACGTGGAACAGTTTGGAACACTCGTCTTCCCGCGGTCGATGGCGATCGTTGGTCGTACCTGACTGTTTCACGTGGAACACTGGGTCCGGGTGGGAACACCGTTTCCAGTTGGCCCCATCCGGCCTATATTGCCCGCTCCGAACATGTACCTCCCCACTAAGAAGGCGATGAATGGCCCGGGTTGTCGCCATAGCGAACCAAAAGGGCGGCGTGGGAAAGACTACCACGGCGATCAACATGGGCGCCTCCTTAGCGGTTGCGGAGCAGCGCACCCTGATCGTCGACATCGACCCACAGGGGAATGCGACCTCCGGGCTCGGCGTCGACAAGAGGGACTCCCTTCCGACGATTTACGACGTACTGGTCGATGACCGGTCGGTCGGCGAATGTTGTAGGGCCGAAATTCACTTTCCGTTTCTGAATCTGGTCCCATCGAATCGCGACCTCGTGGGTGCCGAGATTGAATTGGTCGACCGGCCCGCGCGTGAGAGGGTGCTCGCGAGAGCGCTGGATGCGGTCAAGGAGGACTATGACTTCATCCTCGTGGATTGCCCCCCATCTCTTGGGCTCCTCACCTTGAACACGCTTGTTGCTGCGGACAGCGTCCTGATCCCTATCCAGTGCGAGTTCTATGCGCTGGAGGGCCTGTCGCAACTGCTGAACACGGTTCGACTCGTCCAGCGCGGACTAAACCCGGATCTCGAGATCGAAGGAGTCCTTCTCACGATGTACGATCGACGCCTGAATCTCTCGAAGCAGGTGGCCGACGAGGCCCGCGAGTATTTCGGCGCGAAAGTATTTGAGACCTGGATTCCGAGAAACGTGCGGCTTGCGGAGGCGCCCAGCTTCGGTCAGCCGATCGTTACGTACGATGTTCTTTCGGCTGGTGCGCAGAGCTATCTAGCACTGGCAAGGGAGCTGCTCGGGGCCCATGCAGGGCAGCCCAGAAAACCAGCTCGTAAGGGGGCCGCATCGTGAGCGACGCAAAGCGCCCACGGTTGGGGCGCGGTCTTGGTGCCCTACTCGGCGAGGACTACCTGGTCGAGTCCTCCGAGCAGGCGGAGGTCAGGAAACTTCCAATTCGTACGGTAGTGCCAAATCCGTTCCAGCCGCGTCGCGACTTCGGCGAGGAGGAACTTGCCGACCTGTCCCAATCGATCAAGGAGAATGGACTCTTACAGCCGATCGTCGTTCGTCCATCGCCAAGCTTGGAAGGAGAGAGGTATGAACTCGTCGCCGGCGAAAGGCGTTTACGAGCGGTAACCGAGCTCCAGTGGGAAGAAATCCCTGTCGTGGTGCGCGATGTGGACGATCGGACCTTACTGGTGCTGGCACTCGTCGAGAACATCCAAAGACAGGCGCTTAATCCGTTGGAGGAAGCTGAGGGCTTTCGGCTTCTAGGAGACGAATTTGGGCTGACCCAGGAGGAGATAGCGCTCGCAGTCGGCCGGGACCGCTCAACAGTCGCTAACACGCTTCGGCTGCTCCGGCTGCCAGTGTCGATCCGGCGACTGCTCGAGGAAGGCAGCCTCTCCATGGGGCACGCGCGGGCCCTACTCGCCATCGGAGACCCGGGCCGGCTCGTGGAGGTCGGTCGTAGAGCGGCTCGCGAGGGCTGGTCCGTTCGAGAGGTGGAGGCCCGGAGCCGGAACGAGTCAGCCCGTCCAAAGAAAAAGAAAAGGAGCGCGGCCCAGAGCGGACTTAGCAATGGAGCTGGACCTGAAACGCCGGTCCTTCACGCCCTTCAGGAGGCCCTGCGCGAGACTCTGGGTTCAAGAGTTCTGTTGAAGAGCAGCAACCGCGACAAAGGGACGATTGAGATCCCTTTCCACTCCGCAGACGATTTTGAGCGAGTCTTTGAGGTGATCACCGGCCGTGATCCGACGGAGGTGATAGGATGAGGGTATCTAGGGATGACCACGGGGATCAAACGCTCACGCTCATGTTCATTCCAGCCGGGGGCAGACGTTCCCGCACGCTCCGGGTCTCGTACGCGCGCCTACGGTGGCTGGTGCTGCTTGCAGGACTGATTGCCCTGGGATGTGCCTTCTTGGTTGGCAGCTGGGGATATCTGGCAGTCAGGGCGAGTCGAGCTCGGGAGCTCGAGCAGGAGGTGGCTCAGCTTCTGGAGCGCGAGGCGCAGGTTGAGGAGCTTGCACAGACCCTCACCGAAGTGGAGGCGGCATATGATAATATTCGGTCTTTATTCGGTGCTGATGTACCGACAGATGGCGTGGAACTCTGGCTGCCCCCCACGACCGGTCGCCCTCGGGCTCGAGCGTCCGCGGACCCGGAAGAAGCCGGGTTACCGACCGACTGGCCTCTGACGGAACGAGGGTTCGTAACCCAAGCGCTGCTGGCGGAAGAAGGGGCAGAGCACCCTGGGATAGACATTGCGATACCCTCTGGGTCCTATGTCAGAGCGGCGGGCAGCGGGACAGTGGCGGAGACCGGAGAGGACCAGACCTATGGAAACTTCGTGGTGATCGACCACGGAGTGGGGTATCGAACTCTTTACGCTCATGCCTCGCTTATCCTCACCGCCGAAGGACAACCCGTGCGAAAGGATGAGGTCATTGCATTAAGTGGATCCAGTGGCCGCTCCACGGCGCCACACCTCCACTTCGAGATTCAACACGAGGGGGAGCCCATTGACCCCCTAACACTAGTCACCCAGCCCTAGCCACGGACGCCCGGCTCGGCAGGATGAACCAAAGATCGCCCAGCGCGATCACGGAGGAAGGAACAATGGCTCGACCAAGAGAGCGTGAAGCCAACGGCAACAACGCAATGATCTCGATCATCGGTCCAGGGATGCAGGTCGTCGGGGACTGTACTACGGACGGCACCCTGCGTGTCGAAGGCACCTTGGTCGGCACCGTTTACGCCGGGAAGGCAGTGGTCGTCGGCAAAGATGGGACAATACGCGGGGAGATTAGGACAAACGATGCACTGATCGCCGGGGAGGTGTCGGGAACGCTTCTGGCGGCCTCCCGTCTAGAGATCCAGGCTGCGGCCCGGGTGGAAGGGGAGATTCAGGCGAGGCGCCTCCAGCTTGAAGATGGTGCCGCGCTGAACGGCGAGATCCAGATGGGTGAGATCGAGTTGGGCGCGCCTCCCAACACCCAACACCATCCCAACCGTCAGGAAGCCAAGAAGCCGGTTGTGGAACCGCAACTCAAGATTGAGACGGCCGCGAGCTCCTGAATACACAGAAGTTCTCCACCTTTGTGGAGAACTCCGTATGTGCTTCTGCCACAGGTGGTTACCCACCAGTTACCGAATCACATACTCTCTTTTTTAGAGACGAATGTGGAAGAGCCGTCGGCCATCGGTCCGGGGAGGCCAGAAAGTGGCGTGACAACGGCTTTTCCACCGCTTCGGAAGTAGGGGGCGCCCCGCAATGTCCGCTTCGGCAGTCGATTTAGAATCACTTCTCTATTTTCTTGACACACAACTAGGCATACCCGAGTTCCCAGATTACGAAGGGGCAATGAACGGGCTCCAGGTCGAGGGACATGGCCCGGTAAGGGCGGTCGGTGCTGCCGTGGATACTGGAATCGAGACGGTAGAAGCCGCGGTCTCGAGCGGCGTGGACCTGCTACTTGTGCATCACGGGCTCTTCTGGGATGGGGCCCAACCACTGACGGGGCGCCATTATCGGCGGGTAGCGCCACTCATTCAGGCTGGAACGTCCCTCTATTCGGCCCATTTGCCCCTGGACGCCCATCCGGAACTCGGCAACTGCGTACAGCTCCTGCGTGCCTTGGAGCTTGAGCCTGAGGGACGGTTTGGTCGCTTTCGGGAAGTGGACGTCGGATTTTCCTCCAGTACGGAGGAGGATAGAGAGATCTTTCGCGCACGAGTTGAAGAGGCTGTTGGGGGTCCGGTCCGGCTTATAGCCGGTGGGCCTGCGCAGGTAGGCAGAGTTGGCGTCGTAACCGGAGGAGGAGGCGGATTCATACGAGCGGCTGCGGAAGCAGGCCTGGATACCCTCCTAACCGGCGAAGGGCCGCATCATACCTATCTGGACGCGATCGAATTCGGGGTGAACGTGCTGTTCGCCGGTCACTATGCCACGGAGACACTCGGCGTCCAAGCGTTGGCCGCGTCTATCGAGGAACAGTTCGGAATTCCCTGGGGATTCCTCGACTTTCCGACCGGGCTTTGATCGCGCTGAGCAGATAGCGGTGTTGATAGACAGCGGTGTCCCCCCGGGGTGGCCAAAGCGCTTATACTACCGTCGTCGGGGAATCAGTCCACCGCTGAGAAGTCCACAAAAAGGGCGTCAACATGCATTGTACGCAGTGCGGGGCCGAGGCTCAGGGGCGATTCTGCGCTTCTTGCGGTGCCTCGCTCAAGGCTCTCGACTGTCGTGGATGTGGGACCCAGGTCGCTGCCGGCACCCGGTTCTGCACCTCCTGTGGGAGTCCTGTCGGGGCCGCGAAGGGGCGGGGCGGGTCCGTCCCTGAGGATAACCCCGGAGCGCGGTCGCAGGAACGAGGAAAAGACGCAGGTTGGTGGGTCGCTGGAGGACTCCTTGTCGCGGTACTCCTCCTCGTGGGAATAAACGCGCTACTGGATTCTCGGGAGGCTTCCCCTTCGGCCAGCGGTGGCGCGCTTCCGGCCGCGATAGGGGGCAGTCCGCCAGACCTGAGCTCCATGACGCCCCGAGAAGCGGCCGACCGCCTGTTCAACCGGGTAATGACCGCTGCCGCACGGGAGGATACCGCCGAGGCAAATTCGTTCCTTCCCATGGCAATCAACGCGTACGAGCTCGCGCAACCGCTGAACGACGATGGCCTCTTCCATCTCTCCCTCTTACAGCGGGCCGCCGCGGACTACGAGGAATCGCTCGCAACCGCCCGCCAAGGGCTTCAAGCGAACCCCGAGCATCTACTCAACCTCTCATCCGCGGCCGAGGCGTCCTTACAGCTCGGCGACCCGCAGGCGGGTCAAGAGTTCTATGAGCGGCTACTGGACGCCTGGGACGGTGAGATGGCTGCCGCACGTACGGAGTATGACGAACACGCCCCGCTCCTCCCGCTGATCCGCGAGGATGCCGAGGCCTTCCTCTCCGGTGGGGGTGGACCCTGAAGGTTGTGCCGCCACTGGCTTCGGGAGCTCGAGTGTTCCTGACCGGCGGGACGGGGTTAGTGGGATCACACTTCGCTTCGGTTCTTCGTACAGCAGGTGTACCCGTGCGGGCGTTGCACCGGCCCACTTCCGACAGCGACCATTTGCGGGGGCTTGGGTGCGAGCTGGTCGAAGGCGACCTGGACCACGCTGGCGACTGGCTGAGGCGTGCGATGGCAGGTTGCGAGGCCGTCGTCCATGCCGCTGCCCTGACCTATGCCGCCCTGTCTTGGCCTCGCGTCCGGGCTGTGAATGTCGATGGAACCCGGAAGGTCCTCGTAGCTGCAGCCGCGGTGGGGATCGCTCGCGCGGTTCACGTCTCGTCAGTCGCTGTCTATGGTGATGTGGAAGGGCCGATCGACGAGGATTCGAACTTAGATTCGGAGCTACAACCCAGGGAGACGTACGCTCGCTCGAAGAGAGAGTCGGAGCGGATCGTGCGCGAAGTGTCAGAGGAGGCCGGACTCGCGGCCACCATCCTAAGACCCGCGGCGGTCTACGGAGAACGAGACAGAGTCCTTGTACCCAAGATAGTGAGGAGCCTCCGTCTTCCCCTCCATCCTCAGCTCGGAGGAGGCCGAGTAAACTTGGCCGCGGTATACGCAGGAAACCTGGCGCATGCGGCGATCGTGGCCCTTCGCGAACCGGCCCCGCTCGGCGCCCGTGCGTATAACGTTGCCGACGACCATCCCATCACCCAGAGGGCCCTTTGCTCCCGCCTTTGCGCGTGTTTGGGCGTTCCCTTTCGGCCCGTGTCGATTCCGACCCCCCTGATCCTCGGTCTAGCCGGACTCGGAGAGGCGCTCGGCGTGACACTGCCCGATGCCAGGGGTCTTTCCTTGCGCCGAGCCGCGGGGCTCGCGGTCCGGCCGAATCCGTACCGCTCGTCACGGATCCGAACGGAGTTGGGGTGGAAGCCCGTCATCACCCTCGACGAAGCGTTGGGGCGTACCGCTGAGTCGATCCTAGGAGCAATGGCTGACAGGGCCAGCCATTAGGAAGCATGGCAGGCGCAACGGCGATCGAGTCGAAGGCACGGATCCACCCGCGACTGGCCTCTTGCAATCCGGTCCCGGTCCACTCGGCGAAACTGAAGACGAAAGATTCCTCCGCGACGCGACGCATGAGTCACCGCTCGCACCCTCCAGGGCGCCAGCGGACACATCGCCCGAACAAGGTATCCGAGCGGGGCTGAGGGGGTAGTTGAGCCTTCTGCGTCCAGGCGCCGTCTCGGTTGCCAGTCAAGATTGGGCGACGCTATCATTTTGGCCCTCAACTGCGCGCTATGCGAGCCCTGCTAGGATTTTGGCGGGGCGCACGCTGACGAAGGGCGGTGTAGGCAAATGGAGGCTGATGCAGTGACCCAGACCGCGACTCGCGAGGCCGGAGGATACCATCCCGGCGAGCGAGACTCCGGCATCGTGAAGCCCAAGGGGACCGCACGGATCCGCTCCCATGCGGGGCTGGCTACGGTTCCGATGGGGGACCGGAAGCCCGAGTGGCTGAAGGTCCGCTCGCCTGGAGGGGGGAAGTATCTCGGTCTGAAGCGGCTGATGCGAAGCCAAGTGCTTCACACGGTGTGCGAGGAGGCCGGCTGCCCGAATATCGGGGAGTGTTGGGAGGATGGCACGGCCACCTTCATGATCCTTGGCGATGTCTGCACGCGGGCGTGCAAGTACTGCGGGGTGGCCCACGGGATGCCAACACAGCTGGACCAGGATGAGCCCAGACGGGTCGCCGAGACGGTCGCGGCCATGGAACTCGAACATGCGGTGGTTACGTCGGTGAATCGCGACGAACTACCTGATGGCGGTGCGCGAATCTACGCGGAGACGATTCGCGAGATACGGCAGCTCGTTCCGGGATGCACGGTCGAGGTGCTCGTTCCGGACTTCAAAGGCGACGAGGAAGCACTACGGACGGTGATGGAGGCTGGGCCCGAGATTCTGGGGCACAACCTCGAGACGGTTGAGCGCCTTCATCCAGATGTCCGCCCCGGCGGACGTTACTGGCG
Source organism: Longimicrobiales bacterium (assembly GCA_965215925.1). Lineage (GTDB taxonomy): Bacteria > Gemmatimonadota > Gemmatimonadetes > Longimicrobiales > Gaopeijiaceae > JAAXGI01. The sequence goes on from CBDCEQ010000003.1 coordinate 2,594,193, forward strand.
GTCGATTTCCTTTTTGGGGGCTGCGAAGAGGATGGACCCGTCGGTCGTGACGAAGACGAGTCTCATTCTCGGGATGGGTGAGCAGGCTCCGGAAGTAAGGTGCGCCATGAGGGACCTACGAGAGGCGTCGGTGGACATTCTTACGTTTGGACAGTATTTGCGACCATCACGTGCGCATATTCCGGTGGTGCGTTGGGTCACCCCAATCGAATTTCAGGAGTGGAAGCGTATTGGTGAGGGGGAGTTCGATTTCCGGCACGTGGAATCGGGTCCGCTGGTGCGTTCCTCCTATCATGCTAAAGAACAGGCTCGGGAAGTGGAGGCAGGTGCCCCCGGGGCTATTCAAGAGGTCCTTGAAGCGGACGTTCTTGCGCCAGCCGAGATGTTCGGACAATGGCCAGCGAGGCAAGATCTCGTGCAACTGGAGTTCGGACGCGGGCAAAAGCACTCAGACAGCTGAGGGATGTGGCCGACACTAAGACGAAGAAGAGCCGTGACGGGAAGCGAGGCGGAGTATCCGCCGAGCTCGAAGGGTTTTCACGTGAGATGCTTCACTGGTTCCTTCGGCAAATGCTTCTTTATAGGCGTTTCGAGGAGAGCGCTGAAGAGGCATACGCCATTGGAAAAATCGGCGGGTTCTGCCACCTCCATATTGGGCAGGAGGCCGTCGCACATGGGCTGATCGGCCCGCTGCGACCTGACGACTACGTGATCACTTCTTACCGCGACCATACAGAGGCCCTCGCGAAGGGTGTCGACGCCGGTGCGGTGATGGCGGAGCTGTATGGCAAGAAGGGCGGTGCAGTCGGGGGAAAGGGTGGCTCTATGCACATCTTCGGGGCCGATTTGGGCTTCATGGGCGGCCACGGCATCGTGGGTGGCCACATCCCGCTGGCGACCGGGATCGGATGGGCTATCCAGTACCGTGAGTCGGACCAGATTTGCGTGTGCTGCCTAGGAGATGCGGCAGTGAACCAAGGTGCCTTCCTTGAGTCGCTGAACCTGGCCGCCATCTGGAGGCTCCCGGTGATCTATGTAGTGGAAAACAATGAGTACGGTATGGGAACGGCATTCAACCGGGTATCGGCGCTGCCCGTCGTGGAGCGGGCGGAAGGTACGGGGGTCCCTGCCCACGCCGTGGACGGACAGGACATCCTGGCAACCTGGCGGCTGATGGAGCGGCTCTCGTCAGATGTTCGAGCGGGTGCCGGGCCCCAGTACGTGGATGCTCGGACGTACCGATTCAGGGGTCACTCGATGTCTGACCCAGTTTCTGGGACCTATCGATCTAAGGAAGAGGTCGAAGGTAAGAAGGAGCAGGAAGACCCGATTACGCTCCTGCGGGACCGGCTCTTCAAGGCTGATCTGTTGACCCAGGACGAGCTGGAGGCCATCGACGCCGAGGTCCGGGAAGCGGTCGAGGCATCCGTCCGGTTCGCGGAAGAATCACCGCTCCCGACCGCTGACGACCTATATACGCATACCTATTCGCAAATCAACGAGCACGGGCGTCTCTTCCTCGACGGTCGAGAGTCCTGAGGCGAACCCTACGATCTTCGCCGGGCGGGCCCCGTCCGCTGAGCGAAACCAATCCTTCAGAGATCAAAGCGATGGCGACGATCACATATCGGGAAGCGCTGAACGAAGCCCTGGCCGAAGAGCTGAGTCGGGACGACTCGGTCTTTCTCATGGGAGAGGAGGTCGCCGAGTACGACGGCGCGTATAAGGTGTCGAAGGGACTGCTGGATCAGTTTGGCGAGCGCCGCATCATCGATACGCCTATCTCGGAGTTAGGCTTTGCGGGCTTGGGGGTAGGTGCAGCGATGGTTGGACTCAGACCGATCATCGAGTTCATGACGTTCAATTTCTCGTTTCTGGCGTTGGACCAGGTAATCAACTCCGCTGCAAAAATGCACTATATGTCAGGCGGACAGATCCATCTCCCCATGGTCTTTCGGGGTCCGACCGGAGCGGCACTCCAGCTTTCGGCTCAACATTCTCAGGCGTGCGAGACTTGGTACGTTCACGCACCCGGGGTGAAGGTCGTTACGCCAGGCACCCCAGCAGACGCCAAGGGCCTCTTGAAGGCTGCGATTCGCGACGAAGATCCAGTGGCCTTCATGGAAGGCGAGCTCTTGTACAACGTAAAAGGTGAAGTTCCTGATGCAGAAGACGGAGACTTCGTGATCCCCCTAGGCCTGGCGGACGTGAAGCGTGAGGGCGCCGATGTTTCTATCATTACAAATGGCGCGATGGTGCATCTGGCTTTGATGGCGGCGGGGAAGCTGGAGGCAGATGGGATCGATGCTGAGGTGCTCGACCTCCGGTCTCTTCGACCTCTCGACGTAGACAATATTCTCAAAACAGTCCAAAAGACGAACCGAGCAGTCATTCTCGAGGAAGGCTGGCCCTATTTGGGAATAGGGGCGCAGGTGGTCTCGATCATCCAGGAGGAGGCGTTCGACTATCTCGATGCGCCGGTCCTGAGGGTGAGCCAAGCGGATGTTCCGATGCCCTACGCGAAGAACCTTGAGCAAATGGCAAAGCCGAACGTTGAGCGTGTAGTGGAAGCCTGCCAGAGGGTGCTCTACACGAACTAGAGGGCGACGACCGAATGGCAACGAAAGTGCATATGGAGGCGCTTTCTCCAACTATGGAGGAAGGTCAGGTGGTGAAGTGGCTCAAGTCCGAAGGAGACAGCATCTCCAGCGGTGAGATTCTGGCTGAAATCGAAACGGACAAGGCCACGATGGAGCTGGTCGCGCGGGGGGAGGGCATACTCCGGAAGATCCTTCTGGGAGAGGGGGCGACCGCCCTTGTGGGATCGGTAATCGCTGTGATAGCCGCCGAGGACGAAGACATCGCAGGTCTCGTTTCTGCGGACTCCAAGGCGGCTGGCGGCAAAGAGGACTTAGTGCCCGACGAGGCCGCGGCTGCCCCCGCACCCCCCCCAGTTGACGCCAGCAAACCTGAAGAGGCGCCTAAAGAGGTGGCTCCTCCCGCGGCCCAGCCGGTCGAGACGGATCGATCTCCTTCGGAGGGCGTCAAGGCTTCTCCTCTCGCTCGGAGATTAGCTGAGGAGAAGAGTCTCCGACTCGTTGAGATCCAAGGGTCGGGGCCTGGGGGTCGGATTGTCAAACGCGATGTCGAAGGAGCTGCAGCGGGGGCAGAGCCCGGTCCGCCTGCCCCGACAGCAGCTCCATCTGTTACGCCGGGCGCGGACTACGAGGACGTTCCGCTGACCCAGATGCGGAAGGCCATCGCGAAGCGTTTGGTCGAATCCATCGGGCCTGTGCCACACTTCTTCCTTACCGTTGACGTAGACATGGCGAGGCTGGTCGACGCGCGACGAAGGGTAAACGTGCTCCTCGAACGGGAGGGCGTGAAGGTCTCCTACAACGACATCATCTTGAAGGCGACCGCAATGGCACTACGAAAGCACCCAGAATGCAACGCCCACTGGGGCGGGGACCACGTTCGTCGGTTCAACCGGGTGCACCTCGGAGTCGCGGTGGCGATCGACGATGGTCTCATTACGCCCGTGATTCGAGATGCACACGCTAAGGGCCTCTCAGTGATCGCGCCGGAAGTTCGCGAGCTGGCGGGACGAGCGCGCGAAAAGAGGCTGAAACCGGATGAGTACATGGGCGCCACGTTCAGCGTGTCGAATCTTGGGATGTTCGGCATCGAGGAGTTTACCGGCGTGATCAATCCGCCGGAGGCCGGCATTCTCGCGGTCGGCGCCGTCGAGGATCGCCCGGTGGCGATAGATGGGAAAGTCGTGGTGCGCCCGCGGATGAAAATAACTATGAGTTGCGACCATCGCGTCATCGACGGCGCGCAGGGTTCACGGTTCCTTCAAACCCTGACGGCGATCCTGGAAGAGCCGCTCGCCGCGCTCGTCTAGCCTACAGCCCGCCCACCGGCTCCGGTTTAGGGCGTAGGCACTTCATCGCCAGGCAACCCGAACTAGTATTCGCATTTCGTCCAACGATCCGTCTGGTCTAGGCGGCTGGGCCCACGATCGATTGCTTAGTCGTCTTCGGAGTCTTCAGTCGTGAACCGCACTTCGGGAACCTTCCTATCTTCCTCGTCGACCTCGAAGAATTCTCTTGGGTGGAATCCGAAAGAAGTTGCGATCAGGTTGGTTGGCACCTGCTGGGTTCGGGTGTTGTAGTCCCGAACGACGGCATTGTAGTATCGACGAGCGCGTTGGACTTGATCCTCGAGATCCGCCAGTGTCTCCTGAAGTTGCCCAAAGTTCCGGTCTGCCTTGAGATCCGGATAGGCCTCCGCAAGCGCGAAGAGAGACCTCAAGGTTCCGGTGAGCATGTTCTCGGCCTGTCCACGTTCTACGGGCCCATCGGCGGACATTGCAGCGTTTCGGGCCTGAATCACCCGTTCTAGCGTACCTCGTTCGTGAGTAGCGTATCCTTTGACGGCTTCGACGAGGTTTGGAATCAGGTCGTGCCGCCGCTTGAGCTGGACGTCTATGTCAGACCAGGATGCGTCGACCTGCTCCCGCATCCTCACGAGGCTGTTGAATAGGGTGACCCCAACCGCCAAGAGAACGAGCAGCGCGAGAAAAAACCACATGGGGGCGTCGCTTGGAGTGTGGGTTCGGAGGTCCGGGTTTTCTGCTTGGGACGAACTGCTCTTTAGTCGACGAACCATGATAGGCCGCCGGGCGGTCCGGTGCAAAAGAGAAGCTGTCCAGCCTCGCGTCGCCGTGGGGTGGGGTCCCCAGGGTGGCAAGGAATAGGCTGCTTTTCTAACTTGAGCCGGCTTTTCACCAAGCTCGCGAGGCGGGAAGGACGAGAATCGAGAGCGCAACCACCTCCGACCGGAGTTTCAGCGTGGCAGGCAGCGAAGAGAGTTTCGATCTGATCGTGATCGGTGGAGGCCCCGGTGGATATGTCTCGGCGATCCGTGCGAGCCAGTTGGGGATGTCGGTCGCTTGCGTCGAAGCGGACAAACTCGGAGGTGTTTGCCTGAATATCGGATGCATTCCAACCAAGTCGCTGCTCACTTCGGCGCTCATGGTGAAGGAGGTCAGGGACGCGGGCAAACATGGGATCTCGACCGGCAAAGTATCGGTCGACCTTGGGCCCGCTCAGGAGCGAAGCCGCAAGGTATCGGATCAGATGAACCGGGGTGTCGAATTTCTATTCAAGAAGAACAAGGTTAGGCATTTAGAAGGCTTCGGACGGCTGACCGGAAAAGGGGCTGTGGAGGTCGAATCGGGGGACGGGGCAAAGGCGGTCTATAAGGCGCCCAATGTCATTGTGGCCACAGGAGCCCGGCCCTTCAGTCTTCCCTTTCTTGAAATAGACGGAGAGGATATTTGGTCCTCCGACCAGGCGCTGTTTGTGACGGTGGCCCCGAAGACACTCGCCGTAGTGGGTGCGGGCGCGGTAGGGATGGAGTTTGCGGACATCTTCGACGCGTACGGATCCCAGGTCACTGTTATCGAAGCACTGGATCGCGTGCTACCGATCGAGGATGAAGAGATTTCGGCTCATCTCACGAAATCGTTCAAGAAGCGTGGCATGACCGTGTACACCGGCGCCCGATTGGAGAGCGCCGAGCCCGGGCCCGATGGTGTGACCCTGACTTTCGTTGACGGGGGTAGAGAGACCCAAACAGTCACCGTTGAGAAGGTCCTCTCCGCCGTCGGACGGGTACCGAACACCGCTGACATCGGTCTCGATGCCGCGGGTGTGAAGCTGGCCGAGAAAGGAGAATTCATCGAAGTAGACGAGTGGATGCAGACGAGTGTGGCGGGTGTGTACGCGATCGGAGACTGTGCGGGTGGAGCCTTGTTGGCACATAAGGCGATGCACGAGGGAGTCGTCTGTGCTGAGAGAATCGCCGGCAAGGCGCATCGTCCGGTCGACTACGGCAACATCCCGAACTGCACATACTGTCATCCGGAGGTCGCCTCCGTTGGACTAACGGAGGCCCAGGCCAAGGAGGCCGGATACGAAGTAGAAGTAGGGAAGTTCCCCTGGGTCGGAAACGGTAGGGCGGTGGCCTCCGGTGACGTTGATGGATTCATGAAGATCGTGCGCGATGCGAAGTACTCGGAGATTCTTGGGGCTCACATCATCGGGCCGCACGCCACGGAGCTGATCGCCGAGTTCGTGTTGGGCCGGCACTTGGAGGCGACCGTCGAGGAGATGGAGAAGGCGATACACCCGCATCCGACGCTATCAGAAGCAATCGGCGAGGGCGCTTTGGCCGCCCTCGGCCGGCCGATTCATATTTGACCCGGCGCACTCAACCCTGTGGTCTCAGGCGAGATCCCGAGGATCCTTAGAACCCTAACCAGGGCGTCGCCGATCTTGTTGTTGGGCGTCGAGGCGCCGGCGGTCACGCCCAACTGGAATGGGCCGTCCGGAAGCCAATCCGACTCAACTTCCTCGAGAGCATCCGCTGCCAACGCATTCTTGTGCCGAATCGAGCCGGATTCGACGTCGATGCAGCTGGAGTCCTCCACGTGAAAGGTGACCGTGTGCTCTCGGCACAGGTGCGCTAAATTATTGGTGTTGGAAGAGTTATACCCGCCAATGACGATCATGATGTCCGGAGGATCCTGCATCAACTTCTCTACGGCGTCCTGCCGTTCCTGGGTTGCTGAGCAAATCGTTCCGAAGGAACGGTAGTTGTCCTCTGCGTACTCCTCGCCTCGTGCCTCCCTCAACGCCGCCTCCAATCGCGCTCCGATCGCGATGCTCTCGTTGGCGAGCATTGTTGTCTGGTTTGCGACGCCAAAACGAGCCAGGTGCTCGTCGGGATCGAACCCGGCGGAGGATTTCTTCCGGAAATGCTCGATGAACGCGTCCCTCGAAAGTCGATCTGGTCGACGTGCGACGTAGTCGCAGACCAGCTCGGCCTCAGCCATATCTCGAACGATCAAATACTTTCCTTTCGAGTGTTTTTGAACCTGGGACGCCGTAGCTCTGCTCTCCTCGTGCGCATACTTCCCATGGATCACCGAAGTGAATCCGTCTCGCGCATAGCCCTCCACGCGCTTCCACACCAAAAGGACCGAGCCGCAGGTCGTATCGACCAAGATGCATCCGATCTCTCTCAGGTTCTCGAACGCCTGAATCGTCACCCCGAACGCGGGAAGGAGGACCACGTCGGACGCCTTCACATGCGAGAAATCGAAACGACCGTCCGGGTCGGAGTAGACGAACTCGATGTCCATCTCCCGCATCCGCCGATTGACGTGCGGGTTGTGGATGATCTCGCCCACCAAGTAGATGGTCTTCTCGGGGAATTTCTTCCTGGTCTCATAGGCGTAGTCGACGGCTCGATCAACGCCGTAGCAGAAACCAAACTCCTCGGCGAGCCGCACTGTCACCTCGCCAAACTGCGCCTGGTAACCCTTGGCTCGAATCTCCTCGACCAGCGCTGAGTGATACTCCGCCTCGATCCTAGGCCGTACTTCGTCCTTAAGGCCGAATCCTTTTCGAAAATAGGTCTGCTCGATGGACATGTGGGGTCGTCCAGACTTGGCACGGAAGGGCCGAAGAGGGGGCCGATGCTCTTAAACAATCTCGCACGGGCCGATTGAAGCCGCCAACCCCTCCCGATCCTAGCTCGCGGACCCACCAGCGCCTGGTCAGTGTAGCGTGATCATGCGCATCACTCTTGGCCCTGCAGTCCCCGTCCTTTTCGTAGGTCTGTTTTCTTCTCAAGCCCTCTTGGGACAGACTCAACCCGCGGCTCCCGACTCAGCCGACTTGGTGGAAGAGGCGAGAGAACACCAGGCGGCCTTCGAACAGCTCAGAGAGAGCCGTATCCCACCGATGGCCAACACTCGTCGGGGTGGATGCGACGAGAGAATCGGTAGAATCTGCATTTGGTTTGGGGGCGAGGGCGAGTCAGACTTCCCTTCCGAACCAACAGAGACATCTGTCGCGCGCATGGATCTGATTCGTGAGCTCGCGGCGACCAGCGAGATCATCAGAGACCCTTGGATCATCGGACAGCTGGTCCACTACCTGGCCGAGAGTGGCAGTCTCGTCCAAGCAGAGCGAATGGCAAGGGAATGCGACCTCGTAGAGCCGTGGTGGTGCTCCGCGCTCCTCGGATACGTTCTTCACTTGGATGGTAGATTCGTCGATTCGGAAACAGCGTTCAGAGATGCCGCCGCAAGGGTTCCCTCGGACGAAGTCGAGCGGTGGCGCACGCCTCGTTTCATTTTTACCAACGACGGCGTGGATGGATTCGATCGGGGTGAGCCAGAGGATCAGGCACGACTATGGGAGCTGTTCTGGCGCTTCTCGGATCCTCTCTTCATGCACGAGGGAAATGATCGGGTTACCGAGCACTACGCTCGCCTAGTCGTCGCCATAAACCGAGAAGAGGCTCAGAATCCGTACACGATGGCCTGGGGAGAGGACCTAGAGGAAACGCTGATCCGGTACGGTCGCACGGTTGGGTGGAGCCGCGTCCAGAGCATGCCGTCGGGGATAGGCGGTGTTGGCGGCGGGATACAGGACACGCGGAGTACCGTAGGGCACCATCACCCGAAGAGCCGGGGCTACCTCTTTCCAGAAGAGTTCCTGGAGGCTCCCGCCGATATAGGTCCAGAGAGTTGGATTACCGCGCCCCGAGAGGCAAGAACCTGGTACGCGGCCCCGTACGCTCCGGACTTTAGAGGACTCGAAACCCAAGTCGCGCGCTTTAGACGGGGGGACGAGATGCTTGTGGTAGGCGCTTACCGGCCCTCGCCCCCTGAGCTGGACCCGTTTGCGAGTCGCGCACCCTCTCGCGTTACCCAGGAGCGTAGGCCGAATCCCTTCGCATCTCGATCGGGGTTTGGCCAGCCCGACCCGCCACCTTCCGCCCCCGAAGCGCCGACGGGTGTGGAGGGGCCGGTCCGGGCTGCATTCTTTCTCATGCCGGAGTCTGGCGGAGACGTCTTTTCGGCAGAGGGGACCGAACAGGAAGGTGTGTTCACACTGAGGGCCCCGACCGGACGGTATGTGAGCAGCATCGAGGTGTTCGAGGCGGAGGCCGAGAGGGCCTGGAGAGCCCGGCAGGGCGTAAATCAACAGCCGTTGATTCGCGGACTCGTTGCGGTTTCCGATCTCATGATCTTGCGTGAGGGTGCATCTCTTCCGGTTGATTTGGATGAGGCGGTTCCTCTTGCGCGTCCGAACGTTCGTGTGCGGGCTGATGAGAGGTTCACCGTTGCTTGGGAAGTGTACGGTCTCGAGGTAGACCAAGCCCTGCAGGTGACGCTGGGGTTCACGGAAGGGCGGCCCGGATTCCTTTCCCGGGTCGGCGAGTTCCTAGGTATCGTCGAGCCCGAAGAGCCGGTCGAGATCACCTTCGAGGATGCGGGCTCGGGCGAAGTGCAGACTCTGTTCCGGGCCGTCGCGCTTCAACTCCCGGACCTGGAGCCTGGCGAGTATACGCTTCACCTTCGGCTGGATCTGCCCGGCCGGGAGCCGTCGATCAACAGCCGGCCTATCATCGTCACACCCTAGTTCCTTTCCCCCGAGGTTCTGACCATGTGGCTCCCCTCGTCTCGAGGGCCGGTATGGCTCGGTGGGTTGATCCTCCTCGTCTCTTTTTCGGCATGTGACCCGATTGCTAGTATCGAGTTACCGCCGGCATTGCAGCCGACAGAGGTAGAGTTCCATCCCAACCTGGGCGTCGATCTTGACCAGATGATGCTGTCTGAAACGGGTCTCTACTACAGCACCCTTACAGAGGGAATGGGGGAGGATCTCGCTGCGGCCGGTGACAGCGTGGATGTCCACTTTACTCTATGGCGTAACGACGGCCCTGAGGTCGATTCGTCCGAGGGGCTTGACCCGCTGGGGTTCACCCTAGGCAGTGGGCGGGCCATTCGGGGATTCGACGAGGGGGTGCACGGCATGAAGGTTGGGGAGCTCCGCTTATTGGTGCTGCCCTATCAACTCGCCTACGGAGCCGGAGAGTTGCCCGGGCTTCCCCCTTACTCCATCCTGGTGTTTCGTGTGCAGTTGGAGGCCCTGTACAAGGCAGAGCCTTAGGGCACGAGGACCAGAGCTCCATTAACGTCTCCGGCACGCACCCTCTCGAGGGCCACGTTTGTCTCACGGAGTGGAATCATCTCTGTCTGCGCCAGCACCGGGACCTGCGGCGCGAGGCTCAGGAAGAGCTCGGCATCCTCTCGCGTAAGGTTTGCGACGGACCGGAGCACCCGCTCCCGCCCGAGCAGCTCATACGGCATTGTAGGGATCTGACTCATGTGGATTCCCGCACACACGACGGTTCCACCAGGTGCGACGGCGCGTAGGGCGACAGGTACGAGGGCTCCAACTGATGCGAATATAATCGCTGCGTCCAGAGGCTCTGGAGGCAGTTCGTCGGACCCTCCCGCCCACGCTACACCCAGGGATCGGGCGAATGCTTGACCCCGACTGTCTCCCGGTTTGGTGAACGCGCACACCTCTCGGCCCTGGTGGACGGCGATCTGAGTGAGCAGGTGAGCTGCAGCGCCAAACCCGTAGAGCCCGATTCTGGGCGCTGATCCCGCGAGCCGGTAGGCTCGGTAGCCGATGAGCCCTGCGCAAAGCAACGGGGCCGCCGCGACATCGCCGTACCCATCTGGGATCGGAAAGGCATAGGCGGAGTGGGCGACCGCGTACTCGGCGTATCCCCCCTTCCGGGTATAACCAGTGAATTCAGCTCTCTCGCAAAGGTTCTCGCGCCCTGCACGACATCGCGGACAGTTCTGGCATGTGCTCGCCAGCCAGGGAACACCCACGCGCTCACCTACGCGTCGCTCACCCGCCTCAGTGCCAGCATCCTCGATGATGCCAACGATCTCATGCCCAGGTATGAGCGGAAGCCTCGCGTCACGGAGGTCCCCGTCCACCACGTGAAGGTCCGTGCGGCAGACCGCGCACGCCCGAACGCGAATCAGAACCTCCGTTGGCTCCGGAGTGGGGACTGGCAGGTCCCGTTCCTCGAGGGGGGTCCCCGATTCGGCGAGTACCATCGCCCTCATCCCTAACCTCTTTCTCCCTGGAACCGCAGGAAATTACTTACGCGACTCGGCAATAAGGTTCGAAACAGTTGGCGCGTCAAATGAAGCTGGCGGTGACACCCAAATCACCGTCAAAGGGTCGTCACCTGAATCGCACTCGGTGGGCGGTCTCTTCGGCTAACGGCTACCTCGCATAATCCGTGCACGTCCTGCGAACTGCCACAGAGCGATGGGAAGCACGGCGGGAGAAACCGCCAGGGATCGCGGCGGGGCACCAAGAATCCCCTCTCCACAGCCTGCGGCACGCCGATTGCAACGTTCTGTTCCGCAGCAAGCAATGCCGAGCCTCTGGAGGGCTGGGCCCATTTGGCACCAACCGTTGCGCGTGAGCCACGAATCATCGACCGGGACGGAAACACATGAAGCAGCATGCTGAGAATCAAATGTTTACTCAACCGATGAACGGTGGCTTGGTCCAGGAACCAAGGGAAACAGCTGTTTCAATATACGAAATCAGTTGCCGCAAGGTTACAGCGGCTTGGGAGCGGGCGACTCAGCATTCGACGTCGGGGAAGCTCTGGCACGTGGGTTGCACCAAGGCGAGGTCCCCCAGGGTCGCAGTCAGACCCGGGGCCGGCCACCTGAGGGCAGCGGGTTCCTCGGGGATTTACACCGGGAGATTAAGGGATCCCTTGCTCTCGGATGCTGGCGGACGAAGGGCCCGGGATGTTGAGCTGGGCCAGATGCCAACGGGGCTGGAAACTCGTAACACCCGCAACGAGGCCGCAAGGCCAGGAGGATAGGATGAAGCAGCTTCTCCGAAATCTCTGGCAGGACGAGTCAGGACAGGACCTGGCAGAGTACACGATGCTGATCGTGTTGATCGCCATCGCCGCAATCGGCGCCGTTACTGCGCTGGGCGGAGGTGTAAACGCTGGGCTGTCCAACGCGGCCGGTGCGCTGTTTACCGGACCGTAAGCTTGGGCGAACCGCGTTGATGGAGGTTCGGCGTCCGGAGGCGGGCCCCGAAAGGGTCTCGATCTCCGGGCGCGGGCCTCCGGCGGGCCGGGCCGGCAAGGGCAGGTAAGCGGCTTCGGGGCAGGACCGGAAGGACCAAAAATGGATGTGGTGACGAGTGGAGGGGGGATGAGCGAATGGGTGACTGGGTTGGCGATCGTCACGGTGGGCGCAACCGCGGGCTGGTTCGACGTCAAAGAGCGTCGGATTCCGAATGCCCTAATGGTTTCGGCTCTTGGGATCGCACTCGTGAATGCGGTGATCGGAGGGGTTCCCGGATTGGGAGCGAGCCTCTCGGGCGCCGGACTCTGTCTACTGCTCAGCCTTCCTCTCTTCGTCGTGCGAGGCTTGGGGGGGGGAGACGTAAAGCTACTCACCGCGTTCGGGGCCTTTCTTGGACCCGCACGACTCCCCGCCGCCCTTATGGTGATGGCCTTCGTGGGTGGCGCGTGGGGCCTGGTCGAGATGATTCGGCAGGGCGCCGTGCGTCGAACCTTTTTGAATCTCTACCTGATGTTACAGACCGTGTTGGCGAGGATCTTCACTCGCGGGCAGAGCTCCGAAAAGGGGTTCTGGGTGACGCTAGATACACCGGGCGCGGTGACCGTGCCTTACGGCGTCGCCATCTCAGCGGGTGCCGTGTACGCCTGGTTTTTCTGAGTCAGGAGCAAGTGACGATGAGGACTCGTTCAAGACCATATGACCTCTGGGGGTGGCCGCGAATCGGTTTGGATGGCGGGCAGGCCCTGGTCGAGTTCCTCATTGGCGCGCCGATTCTGGTGCTTCTCGTCTCCGGAATCATCGAGGGCGGAGCTGCTTGGCAGACCCACCGGGTCGCGACAAGCACGGCTCGGGAAGGGGCTCGCCTCACGACTCTACCGAATGCTGACGAAATCCAGGTGCGGGCCGATATGTCTCGGTTACTGACGCAGGGTGGTTTCGCCCCGGGATCTGCTACGATCGAGTTCATTTGTGCGGGCGGCGACTGTTTCCAGGCCGACCAAACCACCGGTGCGGGCGCAGAAGTCCGCATCTCCTATCCGTTCAATTTCGTATTCCTCGGACCGATCGCTGACTACGTGACCGGTGCCGGGAGTGCCTACAGGTCCATCACGATGCAAACCGGCTTCGTGATGGAATCGAACAGCACCCAGGAGCGATAGAGAACCATGCGACGACAGGCCGTGATGTTTCTGATTCTGGCTCTTGCTGCGGGAGGCCTCGCGGCTTTCCTCGCCTCGCAAATGCTGCGTACTCCCCCCGCGGTTGCAGAAGGCAATCCGGCCTCGGTGAGTGTGGCGGTCGCTGCGAGAGACATGGACGTGGGGACGCTGCTGGCAGCCGACGACGTTTGGCTCGTCGATTGGCCCCAGGAGGCTGTTCCCATCGGGTACAGTACATCCGCGGCCGACGTCGTGGGTCGAGGCCTGCTTCAACCCGTTAAGGCGAATGAGCCCTTAATGGCGAGCAAGCTGGCGAACCCCGAGTTGGGCGGCGGTATGCACATCATCATTCCGCAGGGAGAGCGAGCGATGTCAGTCAGAGTCGACGACGTCGTAGGAGTCGCGGGCTTCGTCCTTCCCGGCACGAGAGTCGATGTGGTGGTCACGATGGACAGGGCGGCCGGGCAGGAAGAAGCCGCCACACGTCTGGTCCTCCAAAACCTGGAGGTGATCTCGGCGGGGCAGTCCCTAGAGCGGAACCCCGAGGGAGAGCCGCAACAGGTGCCCGTTGTGACCCTGCTCGTCAATCCGGAAGAAGCGGAGCAGCTGGCCTTGGCACACTCGAACGGGCGCTTGCAACTCGCCCTACGTAGCCCACTCGACCTCGATACGGTGAATACACGCGGGATCAGAGCGAGTGAACTCATTGCTGGACGAGCACGACCCAGGGCTGTGGCGGCAGCAGGTCCGCGACGGGCCCCGGCGCCGGCGCGTTCGTCGACGGTGGAGCTGGAAATCTATCGTGGGCCAGAGCGGTCCACGGCTACGGTTGATACGACCATTGGTGGAGGAGGTGCGCAGTGAGGGATGAGGCAAAGTGGTCAACGACTGAGCGGAGGGCGCTATGGCGCCGGGCCGACCTCTACAGAGCGGCAGCACTTGCGCTGATCAGCGGACTCGCAATCGGTTCTGCGCCCGCTAGTGCTCAGCAACCTGATGTCCTGACCGTAGCACGTGGGAACTCGGAGGTGATCACGAGCCCAGTAAATCTGGAGAGAGTACTGATCGCCAATCCCGAGGTCGCGGACGTGGTAGCGGTGTCCGCCCGGGAGATCGTGATCAATGGCGTGAGCCCAGGGACCACCACCCTCCTGTTTTGGCAGGCCGGTGGGCAGCGCAACACGTATACCGTCAACGTCACGCTGGATGCGGCGACGATAGATAGCGAACTCGATCGGATGTTCCCGAACGATGATCTCGCCGTCACAGCCGTGGGAAACACTCTGATTCTCTCTGGAGAGACAGAGACCCCAGGTGCGGCTGAACGCGCGATTTCGTTCGCGTCCAGCGTCGAGGCCGAAGCCACCGTTCTGGATCACATCATCGTACCTGACCGTGGACAGGTGCTCCTACAGGTCCGAGTCGCAGAGGTGAATCGGAGCGCGATACAGGACCTCGGCGCCCAGTTCACTCGGCTCGATCCCTTCAATATCAGAGGCGACGACGAGGGATTGATCTCGAGTGGGGCAAACCCCCCGGGCGGAAACTTCCTAAATGATCCGATCGGGCCCGACGTCACCTTCTCCGATGCGGTGAATTTCTTCCTCTTCCACGAGAGCTCCAACGTATCGGCTTTCATCCGGGCCCTTCGAGCCGAAGGGAATTTCAAGAGCCTGGCTGAACCGAACCTGATGACGCTCCCAGGCGAAGAGGCCTCGTTCTTGGCTGGGGGTGAGTTCCCCTATCCGGTCGTTCAAGCCGGATCGACCAGCAACGCGGTAACGATTCAGTTCCAGGAGTTCGGGGTCCGGCTGAGCTTCACCCCAACTCTCACGAACAGCGGCGCGATCCGCCTCGCGGTGGAGCCCGAGGTTTCGTCCCTGGACTTTACGGGCGGACTCGTTCTTGCCGGATTCCAAATTCCAACAATCCTGTCGAGGCGCGCGAACACCACCGTCGAAGTACTGGACGGGCAGACGTTCGCGATTGCCGGTCTGATGGACAATGAGCTCGCCGAGAGCGTCAACAAGGTCCCGGTGCTCGGAGACATCCCGATCCTCGGCGCACTCTTCAGATCCAGTTCTTTCCAACAGAGCCATACTGAGCTCTTGGTCCTGGTGACGCCTCATATCGTTACCGCGGATATGGAGTTACCCCGTCTTCCGACTGGAGAAGTGGACACGTGGGACTTCCACGACTCTATGCAGCCGACCGACGAGACCGATGACGTCAACGACGTGCAGTGAGCCTGGATTTCGATGAGATCGCAAGCAAGCGGTGGGATCGAGGAAGGAATCCCGCTGAGAGTAGAGGCCGCGAGAGGCGGCCTTCCCAGAATCCTTCGAATCGCAGAGTAAAGTGAAAGACGAACTGAAGAATGGAAACGGCGACGGCGCGATGAAGGGCGCCATCATCTCCACCGACTCGGATTTTCGGCGTCGGCTGGTTGAAGTGTTCGCATCCGATGCGGACCTCCAATTCGCGATGGAGGTGGATGAGCCCTTCACCACGATCACCGACTCGCATCTCAAGCAGCTCAAGGAGCTGGAATCGGACGTGGTCTTCGTAGATCTGGAATCGGATCCGCACCTCGGCCTGAAGTTTGCCCAGTTCCTTATCGACTCCCAGATGGCCCGAGCGGTTGTGGGCGCGGGGAGCATAGAGTCACCTGAGTTGCTCATTCAGGCTATGCAGGCCGGCATCCTGGAGTTCCTGCCTAGGTCTCTCGACTCTGACAAGATCGAGGGGCTCGTCGGTAGGCTTCGCAAACGGACCGGGAAGGGCCCAGCGGCCAGCAAGAAAAAGAACTCCGAGCTGGGCAAGCTGTTCTCTGTGTTTAGCCCGAAAGGCGGATCCGGGGCAACCGCGTTCGCAGTCAATCTTGCGGTCTCGATCCATCAAGTATCCCGAAAGCGCACACTGATCGTCGACCTCGACCTGGAGCTGGGGGAGACCGCGTTACTTCTCGGGATGGAACCCCGCTTCAGCAGCGTGGACCTGTTGAGGAACTATCACCGCGTGGACGAGGGACTCCTCGCGTCGTACATCGAGCGGGACCAATCCGGCGTCGAACTCCTCTCGGCACCCTATCAACCTGCGGATTTCCAGACAGTCGATGGGGATCGAATCGGGAGCATCCTGCGGTTCCTCAAGGAACAGTACGATTTCATCGTAATCGATGCGCCAAAGACGCTGAATCCGGTGACCTTGAATGCTTTCGAGGCATCCGACCAGCTCCTTCTACTGAGTACCGCGGATCTCCAATCTCTGAGGAACGTCACTCGCTCGCTTCCTCTTCTGAAGGGGCTAACCGGAAGCCGCCCTGACGATTGGATCCGGCTAATCGTTAACCGCTACAACCCATCGCTTCCGATTACCGTGGGAGAGGTGGAGCGAACACTGGGAATGAAGGTGGATTGGACGCTCAGAAATGACTATCGCGCGGTGATCGACTCCATCAACGAGGGTCGCCCTGCCGTGCTGGGTAAGAAGTCCGCCTACAGCCAGAACGTTCGAACGGTAGCAGCTGGCCTCACAGGAGTCGGTCCCGCAGAGAAGCCGAAATCGAGGATTCTCGGGAAGATCCTGAACAGTGTCTGAGACCGAAACCGTTCATGAGACCAGGACCCGACCACCGGAATCCAGCGATTACGTCTGGATCATCCCGGAGAGCTGAAGAAGATGACCGACTTTGATATTCATGAGAGAGCAGAAGTGGACCGCGAGACTGCAGACAACGGCCTCGGTGGCCCCTCTTGGGACCCGAACAAGCCCGTTCCGCAGCGCGACTCTGGTGAGAGCAACGGAACGGACCGGGACGCACCGCTCCCTGCCGTAACCAACGACAGCCCCGCTCTCCCGGAAAGCTCACAGTTCTCCCCGGAGTTCCAGGAGCTCAAGACGACGCTACATCGTCAGCTCCTCGAGCGCCTAAACCTGAGTTCTCTCGGTGAGCGTGACCGGGATGAGGCCGAGATCGAGGTGGCGAAGCTTGTACGCCACATGCTCGCACAGCAAAGCACTCCCTTGAATCTGGAGGAGCGCGAGAAGGTCGTCGAGCATCTGGTATACGAGATATTCGGCCTCGGCCCGCTCGAGCCTCTGCTCAAAGACTCCTCGATCTCGGACATTCTCGTGAACGGGAGTCAGAGCGTCTACATCGAGAGAAACGGCCGACTGGAAGCAACGAACATTTCTTTCAAGAACGACCAACACCTCCTTCAAGTGATTGATCGGATCGTGTCGGCGGTAGGGCGACGGATCGACGAATCGTCACCCATGGTCGATGCCCGCCTGAAGGACGGATCGCGTGTCAACGCGGTGATCCCACCCCTCGCGCTTGATGGCCCGAGCGTCTCGATCAGAAAATTCCGTCGCGATGTCCTCTCTGCCGATGACCTCATGCGCAACGAATCGCTGAACCAACCAATACTGGACTTCATCGGCGCTGCGGTGCGGGCACGCTTGAACATCCTGATCTCAGGAGGAACAGGCTCCGGGAAGACCACATTCCTGAACATGCTCTCGGGTTCGATTCCCGACAGCGAACGGGTTGTGACGATCGAGGACTCGGCGGAGCTCCAGCTTCGCCAACCGCATGTGGTACGGCTCGAGACTCGGCCGCCGAATATTGAAGGAACAGGGCATGTTGGCCAGCGGCAGTTGGTGATCAACGCGCTCCGGATGCGCCCAGACCGAATCATTGTTGGGGAGGTCCGAGGGTCGGAAGCTCTCGACATGCTCCAGGCAATGAATACGGGTCATGACGGCTCCCTGACCACCCTTCACGCGAACTCGCCGCGGGATGCACTGGGCCGACTGGACACAATGGTGCAGATGGCCGGCGTGAACATCGGTGAAATCGCGATGCGACGTCAGATCGCTTCCGCCATCGATATCGTCGTGCATTTGGCCCGTCTCTCGGACGGATGCCGGCGAGTGATGAACGTTTCCGAGATCGTGGGCATGGAGGGTAATGTGATCACGATGCAGGACCTCTTTCTCTTCGAGCGGAAGGGGATCAAGGAAGACGGCGCCGTGAACGGTGAGTTCCGTGCGACAGGGATTAGACCGCGGGCCGCTGAACAGCTCAAGGCTGCTGGGATCAGCCTCGAAGAGACACTCTTCGCCAATTACGAGCCAAAGGCTCGTTAGGAGTAGGGTACTGTGTCAGACCTTCTCAGTTCGGTAGCGGTGCTGCCAGCGCTCACCCTGTTCGCGGTCGTAGCGCTTGCCACGGTGTCTCTGGCCCTCCTTTGGGAAGGGGTGCGCCGATGGCTCAAAACCAGAGCCGTCTCGCGCGCCCTCAAGGAAGTGGCCAGACGAGATACGGAAGCCAAGGCAGGGACGAGGGATCATGCACTGCCAAGCATCCTAAACGAAGATCCGGATGCGAAATTGCCACCCTGGCTGGAACCGATCCTACTCCGACTCCCTCATAGAGATGACGTCCAGCGACTCGTGGACCAAGCTGCAAGCGGCTGGAGCGTGGCCACCGTCCTGCTCCTCTCGGTAGGAGCCGCAACGGGACTCGGGCTCTTCGCTTCCATCATCGCACCCAACCTGTACATACCTGTCCTTGCGGCGGTCCTGGGAGCCTACCTCCCCATCGGGTTCCTGAAGATCAGGGCCCATCGGCGACTGAAGGCCTTCGAGGCGAATTTCGGCGAAGCGATCGACCTCCTGGCCCGCGCTGCGCGGGCAGGCCATTCGCTCCCGACCGGACTCGAAGTCGTCGGCGAAGAGGCCGAAGAGCCCGTTGCACAGGAATTTCGCCAGGTCTACGAGGAGCAGCGCTTCGGCCTACCGGTCCAAGATGCGCTCCTGGGTCTTGCCGACCGGATCGATCTCATCGACGTGAGGATTTTCGTGACTGCGGTTCTGATTCAACGAGAGTCCGGCGGTAACCTCGCCGAGAATCTCGACAGCCTTTCGCAGGTCATCCGAGGTCGTTTCCGGTTCAAGCGTGACGTCAAGACGAAGACCGCACACGGTCGTATGACCGGCAGCGTCGTCGCGCTCGCACCCTTCGTCGCCGGGATCGGGATGTACAGCTCGAACCCCGAATACATGGCCCCGCTGTTCGAAGAGCCCTTGGGACGAGTCATGCTCGTCGTGGGGGGAGTCATGATGGTGATGGGGTTCTTCGTGATTCGCCGACTTACCGACATCAAGGTGTAGAAGACCATGATCTGGGCCGTCGTACTACTAATCGCCGTTTCCGTTTCCCTCTTTGTCATGGGGGTGTCCGGGGTCGTTGCTGACCCGGAAACCCGGCTAGTTCGGCGACGCCTTCAGGCCGCTGCGCCAGGCGGGGGGATACGTGTAGGGGAACTCCGCGAACGCCGAAGGAGAAGGCGCTCTCGGGAACAGTTGGAAGCATTCCTCGAGGCTTTTGGTGCGCGAGTGGGGGGAGACAAGAGACGCGTTCATTTGCGTGACATGCTCCTCCACGCCGGCTACCGCAGGCCCTCGGCCGGAATGGTCTTCATCGGAACGCGGGTCGTTCTTTCTGGCCTTCTTGGGGTGGTCGGTGTGGTCTTGGCAGCGATGGTCAGCATTACGCCCCAGCAACGACTTCTCTTGGTCGCAGGATTGGCTCTGCTCGGGTGGATGATCCCCTTCATGTTCGTGAAACGGCAAGTAGGTAAGCGTCAGGACGAGCTGCAGCGCGCTCTGCCAGACGCGCTCGACGTGATGGTGGTCTGCGTCGAGGCTGGACTTGGCCTGAACCAAGCGTTGGTACGAGTCGGAGAGGAGATGAGCCGGGTGAGCAGTACCCTGGCAGAAGAACTGACCCTCGTGAGCCTCGAGATACGAGCTGGAACCCCGCGAGAGGATGCCCTCCGCAACTTGGGGCTGCGAACGGGTGTGGCAGACATTCGCGCTCTTACATCCATGTTGATCCAAACCGACCGATTCGGGACGTCCATTGCAGACGCACTTCGAATCCACGCCGACGAGCTTCGAACCAAGCGTCGTCAGCGAGCGGAGGAAGCTGCCGCGAAGCTGACGGTGAAGATGCTGATCCCGATCATCATTTTCATCTTCCCCTCGATCTTTCTCGTGATCTTGGGACCGGCGGTCTTCCACGTAGGTGAGATGTTCAACGTTTTTGGGGCCCGGTAAGGGTCGAACCAGGGTCTAGAGAGATGAAACGAGTTACGGTGTCGAATAGAACGCGAGAGCGATCGCTTGGCGATCAAATCGCCCTTGCGAATGGTTATTGGACAAGGCTTCGCGGGCTTCTGGGTAGACCCGAACCGCAAGCTGGAGAAGGGCTTCTCATCACACCTAGTTCTGGTGTTCACATGTATGGGATGAAGTATGCGCTGGACGTGATCCTCTTCGACGAAGATGGACACGTAGAGGCCCTGTACCCTGGATTGGCCCCGGGCAGGAGGACCAAGGTGCATCGAAAAGCGAAGTTCGCGCTGGAGGTTCCGGTCGGGGTGATTCAAGAAAGCGAGACGGCGACGGGCGACGAGCTCGATTGGCATCACGTCAACGCCCGCGGTGACGCCGAGCCGTCACTGTACGCTCATTCCTAAGGCAAGGCTGAACCGACATGCAGACTGAATTCGTCAAAGAGGCATACAGGCAGGCCGCAGAGCAGGAAGCGAGTCGCCACACGGCGCCGCCAATGCCTCAAACTCTGGAAGACACGGGGCTTAGAGCTGCCTACGTCTCCGACTTGGTACTAAAGACGCTGTACTCGTACGGCGCACAGTCGGGTGAGGCACTCTCGCAGCGGATCCTCCTGCCCTTTTCCATCATGGACGACGAGCTCTTAGTTCTGCAGCAGCGGAGGATGCTCGAAGTTCGTGGGACGGAAGGGCATGGACGCAGGTCTTATGTCTTTCAAGCGACTGGCGAAGGGCGAAGCCGGGCTCGGGAGATCATGGAGTCCAACGCCTACGTGGGTCCAGCGCCGGTTACTGCCGAGACCTATCGATGGTGGGTGGCCAAACAGAGCGTTCGCAAGGACCCGATCCCAAGAGACCGGATCCATGCCGGTCTTTCTCACCTCGTGCTCGACGAGAAGTTCATCGATCGGCTCGGGCCGGGAATCAACTCTGGAAAATCGGTATTCCTCTACGGACACCCCGGAAACGGAAAGACGGAGATCGCCTTCTCGATCGCAGATATCATGGGAACCTCGATCTTCATTCCACATGCGGTGGAGATGGACGGGAGAGTCCTCAAGGTCTTCGATGCCCACGTGCATGTGCCCGTGGATTCCATGCAGACGACCGGCGATATCGGGATCGATCCAGATCTCCTGAGGGACGTCTCGGCGCACGACCCGCGTTTCGTGTATGCGCGGCGTCCGGCGGTCATCGTGGGGGGAGAACTGACCCTCGATGAGCTCGACCCGCAGGAAAGCGGGCACTCGGGAGTATTTACGGCCCCTCCGCAGATGAAGTCCAACGGTGGCGTCTTCGTCATCGATGACTTTGGTAGGCAGAGGGTCCGTCCCCGCGACCTCCTCAACCGGTGGATGATCCCTCTCGATCGAGGGACCGACTATCTCAAGCTTCCGTCGGGGCACAAGCTCGAGGTCCCGTTCGACTGCCTGGTGTTCTTCGCGACCAACCTGAATCCTTCGGATCTCGTGGAAGAGGCTTTTCTCCGGCGGATCAGGTACAAGATCCACATGCCGAATCCCGATCGGAAGCAGTACGCTGAGATCCTCCGCCGCACCTGCGCGAAGCGTGGGATCGAGTACGACGAGGCGGCAGTGGACCTTATCTATCACGACTTCTACGGGAAGCTCGGAATCTCCCCGAGGGCATGCCACCCGGGTGATCTGGTCGCCGACCTCTGCGATCATGCCAAATACCTGGGTGAGGAAGCACGTCTCTCCCCCGAGCTCCTGATGCATGCATGTCTGTCTTACTTCATCGATATGCCGAAGCTCACTGAAGTGGAATACGAAGACATCACGGAGCTTGTCGAAGATGGCTGACATTGAATCGGATCCCGTCGGAAGCGCTGATGGGCGAAACGGATCGTCCGCGGACCCAGGAACATCGCCAGCCGTGACGGACGATTCCGGGGCTGGCGCAGCGCCGAACTGGCTTGAGCGCATGGATGCCCTCGACGGACCCGAGGGCGCGGGTGCGGAAGAGAATGAATCACGCTTTGAGTTTGCACACGTCGAATCGTCGAGTGAGCCGCTAGACGAAGCGATGCCCGAGGTCGAACGACTTCGCGACGAAGCCCGCAGGAGCGCTCGAGCGGACGCCGCGAACGGAGTGCTTGCCACGAGTGGGAGGGGACCAAGTGATTCGGAGCTGGAGCTAAAGAAGCGCTGTATCGCCTCTTATGAACGGTGGCAGTCTCGCGAGCGCCGCAAATTGAGCGAAGAAATAGGAGAGCACGAAGAAAGAATCGCTGATACACTGGGAAGAGCCGAAATGGGTATCGACCGGTTCCAGCGGTTGGTCAACGAGCTTATCCGGCTGAAGGCCAGGTTTCAGATACGAAGGCGAGATGTTACCCAAGAGCTCAACTCCGAAGGAGAGGAGAGGGGTCGAGGGATCTCGACGCGGATCTACGTAGGGGCCCTGCTCTTCTTGGGGCTCGTCGAATTCTTCGCGAATGCCCCCGTCTTTAGCTCACTCCTGCCAAGAGACCCGCTTACCGAGAGCCAGATTCGGCTCCTGACAGAGACAGCGACGGGATGGTTTGCCGGCATGGAACGAGTCGGTGCACACATCATATTTCGTCCCGACGCTGCCCTGCTGGCGGCTGGAGTCATCACATTCCTTTGTGTTCTGGCCCACTTCTTCGGCCATTCGTTGCGTGACCTCGTGATGCAGGGTGAGCGAACGGAAAGGCGCCATACCGTGCACAGCCGTTCCGTAAAAGAGAACGTCGTGCCGATGGTTCTGTCCGCAGTCGGTCTCATCCTCACGCTCGGCGTTTTGTATGAAGCTCGCACGCAGCTGGGGCAAGTGGGACAGGAGCGGTACACAAACGATATGGGCCAGGTCGAAGAGCTCAGGCGCCAAGCCGGCTGGTTGAGGGTGGATGGAGAGATACTCCAAGCCAATCAGCTGACGAATCAGGCGGACGACATGGAGGGTGCGGCAAATGAACTGAGGGAGTACGCGCTTTCCATGGCAAGGATGAATTTCCCGATTCTGCTCTTGAACCTGACGCTCGTCCTATGCGCGGTCTCCGCGGCGTATTTTCATCGAAGGGATGCGATCCGCGAACAGTTCAACGACACGCCCTTCGAAGACGAACGGACAGTGTTTGTCGAGCAGGGGGAGGAATGCGCCCAAGACGCATCACAGCTTCTTTCTGATGTCGTCAAGGACCTCAGAGCATTCAAGACCCTAGCGCTTCGAGGCCTTGAAGACGAGTCTCGCGCGATGCTTCACCAGCTCGAGTCAGTTTTCGCGACCTATCGAGCGGAGGTCGGCCGTGCGAAAGGGATGGATTCCCATTCGAACCCGTCCATCTCGACACCCATGACTCTCGACGTTGTGCCTGCATCTCAAGAGCGACTTACCCTTCGCGAGCCGGGCGACTATGAAGGAGAGCGTGTAGAGCTTGCAGCGCGGTTCAGAGAAGTCAGGGCCCAGTTCAACCAGGAGGCGACGGCAGCATGGTAAGATGCAGGTCCCTCCCAGGATCCGTCGGTTTAGTGCTCCTTACTTGGGGCGGGTTGGTGGGATGTCGTGAGCTGGCACGGCCCGGCGAGGCTAGTGATTCTCCGGATACGACCGTTCGAGAACAGCTCATCTTCGTATTCGATCGATCCGTGAGTATTCAAGATCACGAGCTTGAGCATGCCCGGGCCCTTACGAGTGCTCGGATCAGGCGCCTGGACTACGGTGACAGGGTAGTAGCAATCGAGCTTCTACAGCAGGCATTGGACGAAGAGCCGAAGCGCTGGGCGACCCAAATTCCCGAGCGTGAGTTCCAGAACCAAGTCGTACAACGAGACTCGGTTTCGAAGGCGAGGTTCATCCAAGACATTCGTGACTACATCGACGGGTTCAGCGACCCCGAGGACCGAGAGAATATCGGCGGAACCGACATTCTATCGACTCTCCACTTGGTCGGCGCCGAGCTTCAAGCTCAGCCAGAGCATCGGACGACGTTCGTTCTGTTTTCCGATATGCTTCAAGCGAATCGGGTCATGAATCTGGAGGGCCTGACCCGCATGCCTGCCGACAACTGGGTCCGATCCGAGGCGCAGCGTGGCACGCTTCCCGATTTGAGCGGACTCTGTGTGGTTCTGGCAGGGGCTAGGAAGGACACGCGAGCGTCTCAGGTCGTGAAGGACTTCTGGCGGGAGTACTTCGAGGCAACCGGCGCAACTCTCCTCGAGGAGAACTACACCTACCGTCCGGTTCAGATCTCCGAAAGACCGTGCCCGGTGACGACCTGATTCTATCCTCTTGAGACCGTCAAACAGGACAGCCTCCGTTCGGTCCCCTGGTAGGCGCACCACCCCAGCCCGACAACAACAGCAACAGAAGAAGACGAAGTCGGTCTAGTCGGTCCAAGGAAATGAAACCCCGCTGCGACCTCGCAAGCCAAGTCGCGCGGGACGGTTCGAGTTCCTTCAGATTCTGAGAATGGCCTGTTGACGCCGGCCTACGCCTCTCGCGTAGC
The DNA here is from genome assembly GCA_965215925.1 of Longimicrobiales bacterium. Taxonomy (GTDB): domain Bacteria; phylum Gemmatimonadota; class Gemmatimonadetes; order Longimicrobiales; family Gaopeijiaceae; genus JAAXGI01. The sequence goes on from CBDCEQ010000003.1 coordinate 2,619,003, forward strand.
CAACTCCTCTGGGGGTTCTGCGGTGGGCTCCGGATCGTCCAGCGGCGCGTCGTCCATAGCGGACTCCGCCGACGGATCCTCGGTCCCGCTGGGGAGCAGGGCCTGCCCCGCTTTCCGCCAAGGGATGTCGGTCTCGACAAGCTTGTCGACTCCCGCAACCGTGATCGCGTACTGGCCGTTATCCAGCCGTTGGATCCAACCGTTTTCTTTCAGATACCAGATATGGAACTGCATGTGGTGCTCGGGGCACGCAAGCGTGCGCTCTAGCTCGAACATTCCAAGGCCGGGATCGATTACATCCTGCCTGCGAGTCGCGTACAAGAGTGAAAGGATGCCCAGTCGGATCCGCCGATCGGCTTCAACGTCGTCGCCGGCGGATTCCTGATCTAGAACCTCCCACTGCTGTTCTCGAATCCGCTCATATTTTGCGTCGTAGTGAACCCTTGCTTCAGGGTCGGATAGGACTCGGAACGCCTCAACCACGAGGTTGAATCGCTCAGGGTCCGCAGTTTCTTGGTTATCGGGGTGGAACCGCTTTGCCAAAAGACGAAACACGCGCTCGATCGTTTGCGCGTCCGCCTTTTGGTTGACCTGCAGGATCTCGTAGTAGTCCGGCTGGTTCTTCTCGGTCATTGGGCACGTCCCACGAGGTTCACCGTGACGCCGCTTCGGTCACCGATCCCGGATCCGGAGCTGCTTCGGCGAGTCCAGTGAGTCGAGCTACGACGGCTCGACGGCTCTGGAGCGGCGCTTGGCGAAGAGCCAGGATAGCATTCCGGCTGCAGTGAGGAGGAGACCCATCGGGAACGTTCCGCTCACGAGAAGGGCCAACCCAAGCAGAGCGACGACCACGCCGCCCCAGGTGAACACCATTTTGAAGCGCGGAGCTTCAGTTGTAGTCTCGGACATTACCGCATCCTCCAAGTCTAGTCTGATCCTTAGGTTTTAGCCGATGATCGCCTTCAATCCCCCGAGACGAAGCTTCGGCCGGCATCGCGGTTGAGTGTTTGCACGGTCCGTGCCACATATGTTTACCAGTCTGGCTCCGTCATCATCACGTCTCAACCGTCCATACGGCTTTACCCGAGCGAGAACCTCCTTTCCGAAAACAGATACATTTTGCCGTTCTGGCCGATCCCACGAAGTAGGGGTTGGCTCCCAGGGGAACGGCCATTCGTCGCTATCTAGCCGTAGGAAGGCCATATCGCTCGCTATTCCATAGCGTCTGAGCCCAGCCGGCCTCGGAGGATCGCACAGGCACACTTGATGCACTGGCACTCGGTTCAGGAACGACGTACTGGATAGAATCCGCGTCTGTTCACAACTCCTCTGCCGTCGCTTTTGGATACGGAGCCGATGTCAAGATTGCCGACGGGCGAGAACCCGATGCGTGTGCTGTGGCTCGCCGACTCGATGAAGACCGCCGCCGAAGACGCCCAGATGGGCGCGTTCATGAGGGCGGCCGACACGTCCCGACTCTATGTCGACCTTCTCGCGCTCAGTCCAGCGGTGGACAGCCGATTCGGCGCCCAAGTAGAGACTCGGGGAGGCTTCGTCTGTCTCGCAAACGCTCTCAATCGGGAGGACATCGGGGCGTTCCTGAGAGTTCGACGTTGGGTCCGGGACGGAAAGTACGATTTGATCCATACTCATGCGTCGTGGGCTTCTCTTTGGGGAGCGGTCGCGGGCCGACTTCTTGGGGTACCGGTAGTGGCCACGCTTTACGATCGGGAGGTCGATCAGTCGAGCAAAGTCGTAAGTCTGAAGGACGAACGACGGGCGGTGTGGGCGTTGAGGAGATGGGGCTCGCGAGTGATCGCGCTCTCGGGTGCCCAGTGGGATCGCTACGTTCAAGAGGGGATATTCTCTCGCTCGTTTCTTGAAGTCATCTACCAAGGTGTCGAGACTTCCGACGAACCGATTCCCGACGAGGAAACGGACGCTTGCAAGCGATGGCTAAGAGACAGCGCTGGTTTCCCCCCAGGCGGGCAAATCGCTGTCACTGTCGCTGACCTGGATGATTGGGAGAGCGGTGTAGATGTCCTTCTCTGGGCCATCCCGACCATCATCGGCGCCAATCCCCAGGCGAGATTCGTGGTCGTCGGCGAAGGGGAACACAAGCGGGAATTTCAGCGCCGGGTGCGGGCGCGCGGCCTGAACAAGATCATCTCGTGGCAAGATCTTGACTCCGATGTGGATCGGATTCTGGCGGGAAGCGACCTGTTCATTCATCCTAGCCTTCGCGATCCGTTTCCGGTCTCAGCTCTCAAGGCAATGGCAGAGGGCCTCCCGGTCGTCGGGACCCGCGTCGGGGGGGTTCCCGAGATCATCGGAACGTCTGAGGCCGGCCGACTGGTGCCTCGGTCCAACGCTGACGCACTAGCTGAGGCGGTCGTCGACCTACTCCAGGACCCGCCGCGCTTAGCGGTCATGGGTCGCGCGGCCTCGTATCGAGCCAGAAGCCTGTTCCCGGTTTCAGGATGGGTCGACCGGCTCGAGAGTACGTATCACGAGGTGGTGGGCGAAGCTCGTGAGAGTAGCACTACCTCCCGTCCGAAGAGTTATGCCCGATTGGACGTTGAGCTCCTCAAGCTGAACAAGCCCGTCGCGTCAAATGGGGTCGCTCATGGATCGGTCCGCCAACAGGTCGCCGAAGTCCACTAGTCCGGGGATTGCCCACCACATCGTAGGACGTCTCTTGGGGCAGAGCACGTGTCTCTCGAACCTGCTCAACTCGAGCCGGCGCACGCTCCCATATGGGATTTCGCCTGGGCGACGCCGCGAATTGCAAGGCAGCTGGGAATCCGCGTCCGTTACTAGCGTGTGGTAGAACGGTCGGAGTTGCAGGACTGGGGTTCCAGTCCCGATGTTTCAACCGCTGAGGGGACCCTCTCCACACAGCGCCCCCGGTTTGATGACTGGCCTAGCCTCCGAATAGCTCGGGATACGTGCTCCTTCGACTTGGTTGTCTCTTTGTTGTCGTTCCTCTGGCGGAACTCGCCCTCCTTATATGGATGGGAGGGTGGGCGGGTCTGTGGGCGACTCTCGCGCTCGTGGCAGCGACTGGATTACTAGGGGCCGTCTTGGCCCGACGTGAAGGGACCCGCACTCTGATTGCCGTGCAGAGCGATCTCGCACAGGGCCGCGTCCCGACACGAGCCGTGCTGTCCGGTGCGGCTGTGTTGGCAGGAGGAGCGTTCCTTCTCACCCCTGGTGTTCTTACTGATTTCGCTGGCTTTTTCCTCCTCATCCCACAAACGCGAGAGCTGGTGTTTAGGTGGGTTCAGGCTCGAATGACGGCCGCGCTTAGGCAGGGAACCCTTCACGTGGCAACGTGGAACGTCTCGGGTCCCAGACCCGCATCTGGAGCGTCGGAAACAGGTCCGACTCGCGGCCGCGAAACCCATGGACGCGACGCGGCTTTTCCGTTTGAATTCGGGACAAGATCAGGGCGGGAACAGGCGCGAGAGGATGACGAGGATCGCCCCCCGAGACCTGGCGAGATCATCCAGGACTGAGCCAAGACATACAACCCAGGGGACACAGCGATGAAGGACCCCGTTTCATTTCTCGAGCGGCTTCTCGAAGAGCCCGGGCCTTCGGGCTTCGAATCGAGGCCAGCGAGAACCTGGCGTTCAGAGGCCGAAACCTTTGCTGAGAAGGTCTGGTCGGACGTACACGGGAATTCCTTTGCCGAACTCGGGTCGGACCGTCGTCCTCGGTTAATGCTGGCGGGACATGCAGACGAGATCGGGCTCCAGATCACTCATATCGATGAGGACGGTTTCCTGTATGTGGACGGGATCGGAGGTTGGGACCCTCAGGTCCTCGTGGGACAGCGTGTCCGGGTGATGGGTGGGAAGGGGGATGTTCCGGGAGTCGTTGGAAAGCAGCCGATCCATCTGCTGAAGCCCGAGGACCGAAAGAAGGTGTCTGAGATTCGAGACCTCTGGATCGACCTGGGAGCCTCTTCGTCGGAGCAGGTGACCGAACTTGGCGTGGGCGTGGGCGATCCGCTCGTGCTTGGCTCTAGTTTTCTACGCTTGGCTGGCGACCGGATTGCCTCGAGGGCGATCGACAATCGGGCCGGGGCGTACGTGGTCCTCGAGGCGCTCCGGCTCCTTGCGGAGAGTCCACCGGCTCACGCGGGTGTCGTCGCAGTTGCGACCGTGCAAGAAGAGATTGGATACTCTGGAGGTGGGGCCCGGAACTCTGCGTTCGCGCTCGACCCAGATGTGGCGTTGGTGGTAGATGTCACCTTCTCTACCGATGTTCCGGACGCAAACAAGAAGGAGCTCGGAGAACATGAGATTGGTGGCGGGCCCGTCTTGAGTCGGGGGTCTTCGATGCACCCACTCATCTTCGAACGTCTCCTGGGGGTCGCCGAAAAGGAGGAGATCCCGTACACGGTTCAGGCTGCACCCCGAGCGAGTCGCACGGATGCCGACGGCATCTTCTTGGTCCGATCCGGCGTCCCTACTGGACTGATTTCCATTCCGAACAGATACATGCACTCGCCCAATGAGGTCGTTTCGACGGAGGATCTCTCTAGAGCTGCGCTGCTCCTGGCTGGCTTTGCACGGAGCCTCGAGGCGGAGAGTAGTTTTGTCCAAGAGTAGAGGGTGGGCGATCCGGTGCGGCCGTCCACAGGAATATCACGGTCAGCCACAGCAGGTCGGCCAGCAGCAAGTGAATCAGGCGAAGGCCTGTTGGATGTAGCAAGAGGATGGTCAGTGGCCCGAGCACCAGTTGGATCCCGCTCAAGAACAAGATACCTGCGGCCAATCTCCGCTCGATCCGCGGCGCCTCGCCCCTCAACAGGCCCACGGCGATCCGGGCCAAGAGCGCCGCGGTCAAGACTGCCGCGATCGGGTGTACCGTACGGAGGTAGACAAGCAGGTGCTGCGGATCGGCGTACTGACTGAGGCCTTGCCCTAGGCTTTGGGCTGGGAAAGCGGTCCCCGCCAAGCCGGTCCAGGAGCCGGTGGCCGCGAGCACGAGCAGAGCGACGGCGGCCGGCAGCAATCTCCGGCCCCCCATCTGCCTTAGCTCCGGGATGGACCTGACATCGCGCGACGCCCACCACGCTGTGAGCCCCAAGGCTGCCATCAGGAGGAAGGTGTTCGTAACGTGAAACGGTCGGATCATCACCCTCCCGAGCGAGATGTCGCCGGCTACCCATCCAAAGACAACGAGCAAAGCACCAAACAATGACTCGGTGAGCATGAAGAGGAGTGATGCGATGGCGGCGATGCGGACCGCGTGTCCTTTCCGGAGGAAGCGCGTAGCCCAGAACGCCATGATGAGGACCAGGACCAGGGCGAGACCCGAAGAAACTCGGTGTGTGTACTCAACCCACGTCGGAAACTGGGCAGACGCCGGAACGATCGCGCCGTCGCACAGGGGCCAGTCGGTACCACAGCCATCTCCGGATTCGGAGATTCGCAAGAAATAGCCCCACACGATGACCGCCAGGGAGTACGCCAGAACCGCCCAAGCGAAGATCGTAAACCGCCTCTTCTCCATAGAACACACAGCCGTGGTCGGTGGCTCGGGCCCTCGTTCCGAGACGATAGGCACACCGCGTTGACTGGCTCGTCAGCCGACGGTTAAACTAACCGCTCTCCCAAGATGGGCACCACGAAATTCTCAAGTTAGAGTCGGGCGACCCGTCTCAACGCTCCGGAGAGTCCCAAGCCTCCGTTTGAACCGGAAAGCAATCATCTAACCAGAAGGATTTCATGTTGAACACCGGCGAGCTGGTCCACGATCTTCAAGGAATGCGAGACGACGGGTTCCTTTCGGATGCCCTTCTGCGTCGCGCAGTGAAAACGATCGCGGACTCTGATGAGCGGTTCCACTGGGTTGGGGCGTTCCTTCTAAGGGACGGTGGGGACGAACTTTGGCTTCACAACTATGTAGGCGAACCCGCACAATATGCGGAGGTGGCGGTGGGTGCCGGCGTGGCCGGGTCGGCGGTCTCTCAGGCCAAGAACCAGAATGTCGGAGATGTCACGACGATGGAGGACTATACCCCCTGCGGTCCCGACATTCGATCCGAACTCGTCGTTCTGATCCGAGCGGGCGATGACATCTTCGGTGAGATCGATCTTGAGAGCGAGGAAGACTCTGCCTTCAGCGAAGAAGATGAGGCCGCGGTCCAGGCCGTCTCTGACAAGCTCGCGGAGCAGATCATGTCGGAACGCCGCTGACTTCCGTCAGAGCAACTGCGTCGGGGCCCGGTTCTCAGTGGTGACCCTCCACCCCTCTCCGGCTCTTGAGCCGCGGTTGGTTCGGCGTCTCCGCTCGGCCGTGGGGGAGAACGGGGTTATCGTCGATCCGGACCGACTTCTCGTCTATGAGTCCGACGGCCTCACACAGTACCGCCACGCGCCAGCCGGTGTCGTCCTCCCGAGAAGCACCGAGGAGGTGAGCGAGGTCCTTCAGATTCTCCACCAGGACGGGCGGCCGTTCGTTCCCCGAGGCGCTGGTACGGGACTGAGCGGTGGAGCGCTGGCTTTGGGCGGGGCCGTCGCGGTCGGGACGGCGCGGATGAACAAGATCCTCGAAGTGGATCCTGAGAATCGGCGTGCTCGGGTTCAGCCTGGGGTCATTAACGCGTATCTGACAAAGGCTACATTGCCCCACGGGCTGATCTACGCACCGGACCCGTCGTCTCAGTCTGCCTGTACACTCGGAGGGAATGTAGCCGAAAACTCAGGCGGGCCTCACTGCCTCAAATACGGCGTCACCAACCGTTACGTAACCGGACTGACGGTCGTGCTGCCGACGGGTGAAACGGTAGCGATGGGCGGCCTCGAGCGCGACGATGATGTGCCCGATCTGGTCGGGCTTTTCGTGGGGTCGGAAGGGTGCTTTGGGATTGCGACGGAAATCGAGGTCGCATTGATCCCGAGTCCCGAGGGTGTCCGCACTCTGCTTGGGATCTTTCGATCAATCGAGGATGCCGGCCACGCGGTGTCGGACATCATGGCGCAGGGGATGCTGCCCGCCGCACTGGAAATCGTAGATGCGGAGACGATTCGAGCGGTCGAGGCTTCGGTCTTCGCAGCCGGTTACCCGACAGATGCTGGCGCGGCGCTCGTCGTCGAATTCGACGGAGTGGAGATTGGGCTCGACGCAGAAGTCGAGCAAACCATCGCCTGCTGCGAGGCCGCCGGCGCGCGTGAAGTGCGGACGGCGGCCAACGACGAGGAGCGGGCGGCGCTGTGGGCCGGACGGAAAAAGGCTTTCGGGGCGATGGGACGCTTGGCACCAGATCTCCTGGTCCAAGATGCCACAGTACCACGCACTCGCCTGCCGGAGGTGCTGGCCAGGATCGGAGAGATCGGAAGGCGTTACGAGCTTCTGGTGGCAAACGTCTTTCACGCAGGGGATGGGAACCTCCACCCGAATCTTCTATTCGACCGGCGAGACCGTGAAGCTGTGACCCGCGTCGAGGCCGCATCAAAGGAGATCATGGCGGTTTGCATCAAGGCCGGCGGCACGATCACAGGTGAGCATGGTGTTGGCCTGGACAAGCGGCAGTTCATGCCCCTCGTATGTTCGCCCGAAGTCCTAGACGCAATGCAGGGCGTCAAGCGGGCTTTCGACCCGTCGGGCCGATGCAATCCGGGGAAGGTACTGCCCGATAGCCACGTCGTGATGCCGGGTGACATGCCGTGAGCCAGCGCCTTGTTGAGAAAGATCCGTCCACGGTTCGAGATCGGGTCGGCGCCATCCTCGGCTCGGTGCGGTTGACCGAGCGTGGGATCGCGGTCGCGACACCGGCGACCGATGCTGAGGCCGCGGCCATCATGCGGGTGGTTTTGGAGGAGGGGTGGCTGGTTCTACCTCAGGGGTCAGGGATTGGCCCTCAGGCCTTCGGGGACGGGCGGGTCGAAGGCGGGGGATTGCACACGGCCCGAATTCCCGACCTGATCCTGTCATCAGCCGGGATGACAGAGCTTGTCGATCATGAGCCCGGAGACCTGAACGTCGCCGTTCGGGCCGGCGTGACACTGGGTGACATTCAGTCCGCAGTGTCTGGGGATGGGCAGTGGCTTGCCCTCGATCCACCTGGCGGAGATGACGTGACGCTCGGAGGCGTCGTATCGACAGGTATCGCCGGGCCGCTACGAGCCCAATATGGCCGGCCTCGCGACCAGGTTCTGGGCCTCACCGTCGTCGATGGCAGGGCGCGCGTGCTCCGCCTGGGGGGCCGAGTCGTAAAGAATGTGGCGGGCTTCGACCTAGTTCGACTGGCGGCAGGAAGCTGTGGCGCGCTCGGGATGATCACGCAGATCAACTTTCGCCTCTATCCTCGAGCAGAGGTGGATCGAACGCTCGTCTGGACGCGAGCTGATCTCCGCTCGGCGTGGGAGCTGGGCCGAGATCTGACGATGCTCCCGATTCCGCTGACCGCGGCTGAGCTTCTGGTTGGCGCGTGGCCGGCTCCCCTCGGTGATGGAGGTGCCCGTGTGCTTCTGCGTCTGGCTGGGAGCGAGATGGCATCGCAGCGGATGGTTGACCTTGCGACCGGCAAAGGCGGCGCTCCCGACCTCGAGTTGATCGGAGAGTCTTCGGCGGCGGCAGCCCGAGCACTGTCGCAGGCGGACGGGGCGGGAGCCTTGGCGTTCCGGCTTCACGCTCTTCCATCGAGGGGTGGGGCCGTGCTATCGCACCTCTCCGAGTTCCCAATCGAGCGGCTCGCCTTGCATCTACTCGGTGGTACGTTCCGCGGGACCCTAAGGGCAGCAGATGGGTTGGCAAATCTGGAGTCGCTTGCCGAGACCGTCGAAGCCTTGGGTGGATCGCTGAGTGTAACCCGTGGTGCGGCGGGTATCGCTACGGGCGCCCTGAAGGGCGAGTCGGCTTCGGATCCAAAGACTCGCCTTCGCGCTGAGATTCTGAGGGAGTTCGATCCGTCTAGGGTTCTTCCGGGTGCGTGGCGTGAAGGATGGCTCGACCCGCCACGCGGTTGACCATGGGCGTTTCAACGGATGCAAAGTTCGCGGCCACCCTGGCCGCCCACGACGACCGCTTCTCGAATTGCGTTCACTGCGGCTTCTGCCTTCCTGCCTGCCCCACCTATGTGCGCCTAAATGACGAGGCGGATTCGCCCCGTGGTCGGCTTCACCTGATGAGGGCGGTGGCTGAGGGCCGTCTAGATCCCGGGAGTGATGCCTTCCATACGCACATCGACCGGTGTTTGGGGTGCCGGGCATGTGAAACGGTTTGTCCATCAGGCGTGGAGTATGGGTTCCTGTTGGAACGTGCCCGACAGGTCGCTGGGGAAGCTCGCGGGGCCCCGCTCTTGGCCAGAGCGTTGCTGGCAGTGATTCGAACGCCGCTCTTGCTCTCGATCTGGATGGGATCAGGTAGGATGCTGCGGTCGACGGGAATCCCGTCGCTCATCGCGCGGAGAGGGCCTTCCTGGAGATGGTTCCGTGGGATTCGGCTTGCGATGGCGATGTTGGCAGCGTCCCTTCCGTGGCGCGCTCCTGCCTCGACCGCTCTGGCCCGTCGTTCACGCACAGTCCCGAATGAGCCGACCGACTTGGACGAAATCCAACCTCATCGGGGCCGGGTAGGTGTCCTCATAGGATGCGTCCAACAGCACCTGTTTAGTCGGGTGAACTCCGCTACCACTAGGGTGCTGAGAGCCAACGGGTGGGACGTCGTTGAGGTGCCCGGGCAGGGATGTTGCGGTGCGCTACATGCACATGGCGGCCAGCTGCGGCAATCGAGGCAAATGGCTGAAGTGAATCTTCGAGCGTTCCGTGATGCGGGGGTGGATTGGATCGTTGCCAATGCAGCCGGGTGTGGGGCGACCATGCGTGAGTATCACGACCTTTTCGAGGCTGGGGATTCGCCTACGGGCGAGGATGCCCGGTGGTTCTCCGACCGGGTTCGCGATGTGTCAGAGGTCCTCATGATGGATGGATCTAACCCCCGAGAGGGCGCTGCACTTCCAGTCCTCGTTGCTTACGATCCCCCGTGCCATCTCCTACATGGTCAACGGGTCGAAACACCTCCACTCCAACTGCTTCGCTCGATCCCGGCGTTAGAGGTTGTGTCCGTGCCTGGTGGCGAAGAGTGCTGCGGAGGTGCCGGGATCTATGGCATCACCCACCCGGATCTCGGAGGGCAGATTGGCGGGGACAAGGCAGACGCGGTCGTCAGTACAGGAGCGGAGATCATCGCCACAGGTAACCCAGGCTGTGCGATGCAGATCGGATCTGGACTCCGGATGCGGGGCTCTCCAATACACGTCGCCCATCCTGTTGAGCTGTTGGATGAGAGTTATGGCAGGGGAGGCATCTACGCCTAGCACCGCACTATCCGGGGCTTCCCAAGCTCCTCTTGATCAACCGCTTCGCATCCTGGAGGCCGTGCGGTCGAAGAGGGCCGAATGGGTCGATTATCTCAAGAGCCTCGCCTCAATCGAATCTCCGACAGCGGATCCGTCAGCACAGAAGCCAATCCAGGATTTTCTCTCCCAAAGCCTGCGCGACTTGGGGTTTAGGGTACGTCACCTTCGCGGGTCCTCGAGTGGAGGGACGATCGTAGGGATTCCCGCACACCGCTACAACGACGGCTTTCAGCTTCTCCTTGGCCACACAGACACCGTTTGGCCGACAGGCACGCTCGCCGGAATGCCTGTGGAGGCAGTGGGCCCAATCCTAAGAGGGCCTGGGGTATTTGATATGAAGGCGGGTCTCACCCAAGTGGTGATGGCTCTCAGCGTCTTGAGGAATTTGGAGTTGGAGCCCGCGGTGGCTCCCGTCGTCATGTTCAACTCGGATGAAGAAACCGGAAGCCGAGATTCGACTCGTCAGATTCGCCGTTTCGGTCGTCGAGCTCTACGAGTCTTGGTTCTGGAACCCGCCTTGGGGCTCGACGGCAAGATCAAGACCGCCCGGAAGGGCGTTGCTCAGTTCACCATTCGCGTCATAGGACAAGCCGCACATGCTGGCCTGGACCCGGGCGAGGGAGCCAGCGCGATTCTGGAACTCAGCTTCATGATTCAGAGCCTGCATCGACTGTCCGATCTCGAGCGCGGAATCTCGGTCAACGTTGGGGAGATCAGGGGCGGACTGCGGTCCAACGTCGTCGCGCCCGAGGCGCGAGCCGAGGTCGATGTCCGCGTGGAGTCGCTGGAGCAGGCGCGGTGGATCGAGAATCAGATAAGGGGCCTCGAAACGCGTGTGCCCGGATGCCGCGTCGAGATCGACGGCGGACTACAGCGACCACCAATGGAGCGAACCACTCGAAATCAGAGTCTTTGGCGAGAGGCACACCGACTCGGCCTGGCACTGGGGATTGAACTGGCCGACGGTATCGCTGGTGGCGGATCGGACGGCAACACCACCAGCATCGACACCGCGACGCTCGATGGATTGGGAGCCGTGGGTGATGGGGCTCACGCTGCACATGAGCAGGTAGACATCGACCGTTCGCTCGAGCGTTGCGCACTCTTGGCTGCGCTCCTTCTTCTCCCGGCGAAGTTGCCGCACAGGGCGGCGGAACCTTAGTCGGCCGCGGTCGGTTCGAGAAGTAGACTCGGGTCAATGATGTCCTTACGGAGCGTCGAGATGCAGCGGACAGGCGGAGGACCGGACCGAACGGTGGCTGTTCTGGGTGCTGGACCAGTCGGTCTGGACGCTGCGCTCGCGGCCCGCGACGCTGGCTACCAGGTCAACGTGTACGAAGTGGCCGACCGACCCTCTGCGAATGTGCGCGACTGGGGGCACGTTCGCCTTTTCTCACCTTGGTCGATGAATGTGTCCCCACGCATGGATCGACACGCCGGGCGTGTCGGTATTCCTCTGGAGCACGATGGCGCTGCATTTCCGACCGGACACGAACTCGCTGATTCGGTCCTGGACCCACTATGGGCTGCCATCTTCACCGGTGCCGACTTGCATCTGAGCACGCGTGTGGTCGCTGTGGGGCGAGAAGGCGTATTAAAACATGAGGAGATCGCCTCAAGGGAGCGCAGTCTTCGACCCTTTCGGATCCTTGTCCAGGACGCTGAAGGGCGGGAGTCGGTCGTCAGCGCAGACGTGGTTCTCGACTGCACTGGGAAGTACGGGTACCCAAACACCATTGGGGATGGAGGAATCCCTGCGCCAGGCGAGAACGCCCTCGGCGATAAGATCGAGCGACGGCTTCCCAACCTGGACGAGAGCCCGACCGAGTGGTTAGGGCGAACGATCCTGCTCGTAGGAGCCGGACACTCGGCACAAACTGCGGCCAGAGACCTCGCAGAGTTGGCTTCTGGCAGCCCAGAGACGAGAGTGATCTGGGTCCTCCGCCGGTCTCATCCAGACTGGGGAGCGGTCCCGGACGACCCGCTTCCAGGAAGACGTGAGCTGACGATCGCCGCCGAAGGTCTCTCGAGAGGAGCCTCATCGGCTGTGGAGTCGCTACACGGGGTGGTGGTCGACGGTTTGTACGGGGACAATGGTCGTATCGGTGTCCGCTTGCGTGATATCCGTGGCGAGAATAGAGAAGTCCGCGTGGACAAGATCCTAGCTCTCACCGGCGCCGTCGGGGACCACAACCTGTATCGTCAGCTTCAGGTGCACGAGTGCTACGCGACAAGCGGGCCGATGAAGCTGGCCGCGGCCCTGCTGGGCTCTGGAGTCGAAGACTGCCTCACGCAGGAGAGCCATGGAGTCGAGGCGCTTAAGAACCCGGAACCAAACTTCTTCCTGTTGGGGGACAAGTCGTACGGCCGAAATAACACGTTCCTGCTCCGTGTGGGCTGGCAGCAGGTGGAGGAGGTTTTCGAGGAGCTATCTGCAGCGCCGTGAGAATCTCCGCCTGGGAGCTCATCGAAATCCGGCTCCCGCTGCGAGAACCTTTCACGGCGAGCTTCGGTTCGCGTTCTGACCGCCGCATCCTACTCGTTCGGCTCGAGGGGGTCGAAGGAGGAGAGGGATGGGGAGAATGCGTTGCAGGTGAGGAGCCATCCTATTCCTACGAGACGACCGAAACCGCCTGGCACATCCTCCGCCAATACGTCCTCCCGGCTGTGCTCCGGGGCGAGATCCTCGGGCCCGAGGATGCCGCGTCTGGCCTTTCCACGGTACGCGGTCATCCGATGGCCAAAGCGGCCGCGGAGATGGCTGTCTGGGACATTCAAGCGAAGGACCTCGATGTGCCTCTCTGGGAGCTACTCGGAGGCTCAAACTCCGGGGTGCCGGTCGGGGTCAGCCTGGGACTTGAGCCCAACGACGATGCCCTCCTCGAGAAAATCGGCGAGTATCTTGCGAAGGGCTACGCCAGGATCAAGGTAAAGATCGAGCCCGGCAGAGACATTGACATCGTTAGAGCCATTCGAGACGAGTTCCCAACGATTCAGCTCATCGCAGACGCGAACGCGAGCTATACGCTGGCGGACGCCGCGCGGCTCATGGAATTGGACGCGTTCGATCTGCTCATGCTTGAGCAGCCTTTGGGTCACGAAGACCTGCGGGATCACGCGCAGTTGCAGCGGATTCTGGACACACCCATCTGCCTCGATGAGTCGATACGGTCTGAGGAGGACGTTAGGTTGGCTCTCGAGCTTGGAGCCTGCAAAGTCGTGAGTGTGAAACCCGGCCCAATCGGTGGGTTGGCGAGCGCACGGGCGGTCCACAACCTCTGCGTCGAGCAGACGGTCCCGGCTTGGTGCGGGGGGATGTTAGAGTCAGGCATCGGGAGGGCGCACAACCTATCTCTGGCGACGCTCCCCGGATTCTCGCTGCCAGGCGACATCTCAGAGTCCGGGCGATATTGGGAGCGCGATATCGTCAGGCCGGAATTTACATTGGCCAATGGCAGGATGATCCCTTCTTCTGGCCCAGGGATCGGCGTGGAGCCGGATCGTGAGCGGATTCGTCAGCTTGCGGTACGGTGTGCCGCCTCCGGGAAACTGACTCGGCCGGTCGTCGACGCTCAAGCCTAACCCCCCCAGTCGAACTCCTGCGTCCGAGTCTGATACCGTACTGCCGGGAGTCCAAGGGCCCGAACGAACAACCGCCTGAGTCCGCTGCCGAGCGCGCCCCCGACCGCTTCGTCGCCGCCAACAGCCGGTGCCAGCTCCCCGCCTAGCCATCTGCGCAGCTCCTCGAGGTCGGACAGCGACAGAGTCTCGATCTCGATCCGGGCAAGGTAGTAGTACGTCCCCGGCTGGATAGGTCCGAGACTGGATCGGACATCGGATCCAAGAATCTCGGCTGCTTCCTCTGTGGACTGAGCCAGCCCAATCGGAATGTCAGCGGTTTCAACTCGATAGGTCGCGCTCAAGGGCTCGTACCACACTGTGGCCCGCCACTCTTCCCGGCCTTCGAGCGCATCGAAGAAGCGATCTCTCCAAAGCTCTGTGAGGACACGAATGCGAACGGGAAGACCCGACTCCAAGGACTGCCGAATCCCCCCTGTACCCAGGATGTCTCCGAGCTCGATGACGATGCCTCCACCGGAATTTTCGAGTTCGATGTGGAGAGGCTCCGCATCTTGAGCGAAGATCCCTCGAGGCGCGAGGAGTACAATGGTCAGCATACCTACCGGCCATCTCCTCCACATCTTGCCGCCGCTCACCGGCACGCCTCTCCTCAGAACCGCTGTTGGAGCCGAAGGAAGAAGTTGAGCCCTTGATCCTTCCGATTCAGGGGGTAAGCCCAGTACATTCCGATGGGTCCCAGAAAAAGACCCACCCCCACATCGGCTCGCGTCGGACTGTCGGTACGCTCGATGTCGTTGCCCAGTTGCCCAAACTGCCATCCCTGGCCCGCGTTGAGGAACACCGCCCAGACCGGCTGAATCTCGAAGAGTGCCGCTAACTCCGAGTCCTCCCACTCATCTGGTAGCGGGTTCCGAGAGAACGGGAGAGACCCTCGAAGCTCGGCCTGAAAGAGGACCATCCGGTCGCAGCCGTACGCGGGATATACAGGCTCAACGACTCGTCCCGAATCACCTTCTCCGGTCCTGGCGAGACGAGTGGTTGAGCGTGCTCCACAGTCGAGTGAGAATCGTGGGTGACCAGGGAGGCTTCCTTCGCCTCCGAGCGCACTTTGAACCTGGGGGGGCAGGGCGGTTCGTCCTAAGCTTCCGCCGGCCACCGCACGTAGGCTGAGACGTGAGGTGGGACCCACCCGTGCATAGCGACGAATATCGACGGCTCCTTTCGTAAATCGGGCCAACCGCGCCGGCTCGTCGAAGGGAACCGCTGACGGATCCAGGTCAGAAGCTACGGAACCGGGGAGGCGGAGAGAGCCACCGACCTGCCTTTGCACACCTATATCCACGAGCCAACCGTCAGCCGGGAAGGAAGGATCGTCTCGCGAATCCCAACGAAGCTCTGCCTCAATGCTTCGGACCCGCCCCTCTCCAACAAGCGGGAGGGCGCGCCATGGGCTGTCAGCGTCTCCAAGAGTCCAAGGGCTCCTGAGAGGAGCCGTCTGGTGCTTGTCTTCCCGGAAAGTCAGCACGACGCCGAGAGGCGGGCGACCCGGCCGAAAGCTCGCGAATGCGCTCCAGCCATGGCGCCGGTAGTAGTCCCTTAGATCCTCTCGCAGGAGGAACGTCGAGAGCGATACTTCGAGTCCGGAAAGGCCCCTATCCTCGATACCAACGATCTCGTTATAGGCTGTAGCACCAATCTGGGCCGTTCCCCTTCCTCCAACTGCTTGTGCGAGTCGGAAGGAGTGCCCCAGTCGATCTCCCTCGAGGTTCAGTCCCGAAACCGACCTCCAGATGCCTAGCGCCTCCAACGAGAGCGGGTTCGCCCCCGCGGTTCGGACTACCCCGCCGAACCGAACCGGCAGCCCTTCGACTCGATTGTATGCTGGTCCGGCACGGACGGAGACTCGGGCTTGGCCGAAACCGAGATCGGAGGTGAGATACCCCG
This sequence comes from Longimicrobiales bacterium, assembly GCA_965215925.1. GTDB lineage: Bacteria > Gemmatimonadota > Gemmatimonadetes > Longimicrobiales > Gaopeijiaceae > JAAXGI01. Next base: position 2,634,904 of record CBDCEQ010000003.1, read on the forward strand.
GGGCCACGCCGTCGCCAGCGATCGGCTCGACACGGCCGCCCTCGATCCGGTAGCGAAGCGGTCCGGAGTAGACGCTGAGGTCCCCTCCGATCTGGGCTTCGAGTTCCCCCAGAACCACCCCACCGATGACCGTGACATCGCCAAGGACCTCGCTTCCCGGCAAGAGTTGAAGATCCCCATTGACGACGAGGAGTCCGCCAGTGATCTGTCCGCCAAGTTCGAGAGACCCGCCGAGCACCGCGGCATTTCCTTCGACGCTCGTGCCCATCGGGATTCTGGCGCCTCCAGCGAACCTGAGCGCCTCAGGGGCGTTTAGGAACTCTAGGGCGGCCGCCCCGACCTCGTTGGGTAAGGGCCCGCCTACGGCCGCCGTCTGTCCCGATACGGGACCGGAGACCACGAGGAGATCCGCAAGAAGAAGTGCGATCGCGCAGGTCGTGCGAGCGGGCACATCGGCCTCCGGCGCTGTGTCGGGCTGGATTCCCGGCACGTGAATGGATGCCTGACACTAGGAGGAGAGTGGTTCAGTCGCCTTCGCCCAACCCCAGGCGTTTAACGCGGCGATACAAGTTTGCTCGGTCCGTACGGAGCTGGCTCGAGGCTTGTGTCATGCTCCCCCCAGACGCGAGTAGAGCTCCCTTGATCAACTCGGCCTCGAAGTGATCCAACCGTTCGGACAGCGTGCGAGCGTCGCCTTCCAGGTAAGCCGGGATCGACCCGGGCTGGCTCGAGAGATTCAGGAATTCGAACACACCCTCGCGGCCTACGGGGATCTCGGGATGTAAGATTGCAAGGCGTTCCATGAAATTTAGAAGCTCACGGACATTCCCTGGCCATGAGTGCCTCCTGAGAGTCTCCATCGCTTCTGCGGAGAGCTCCGGGGGGGTAAGACCCTGCTGGCTCCGAAGACGCCGTGCGATGTGATTCACAAGAGCAGGGAGGTCGTCAAGACGCTCTCGGAGCGGAGGCATCCGTAGGGGCACGACTTCAAGGCGGAAGAGCAGATCCTCGCGGAACCGCCCTTTCTGAACGTCCTGCCTAAGGTCCCTGTTCGTTGCGGCGAGCACTCGCACGTCGACCTCGATCACGCCTGCTCCCCCCACCCGCTGAACCGATCCACTCTCCAGTGTGCGTAACAGTTTCCCCTGAGCTTCGGCCCCCAGATCCGCGACTTCGTCGAGAAATAGAGTCCCACCGTCCGCGAGCTCGAACCGGCCGCGACATCGGCTATCGGCGCCGGTGAAGGCGCCCTTCTCGTGACCAAACATCTCGCTCTCCACGAGCTCCCGTGGAATCGCCGCGCTGTTGACCCGTACGAACGGGCCCCCTTTTCGTAACGAGAGCGCGTGAATCGCCGCCGCCGCAAGTTCCTTTCCTGTCCCGCTCTCGCCCACGATCAATACACGGGCCTCCGTCGGTGCGACCTTTCCGATCGTCTCCCGAACCCGCTCCATTGGGCGACTCTCACCCACCAGCGTTGCGCCGGGCCCCAGCTCCTCCTGGAGAACCCGTGAGAGGTCGCGCGCGCGGCTGACTTCCAGGGCGGTTCGAACCGTTACGAGGACCGCCTCGGGCGTCAGGGGCTTCTCGAGAAAGTGAAATGCTCCCTCGCGAGTTGCCCGAGCCGCATCGGAGAGTGTGGCTTCCCCGCTCATCATGATTACCGGCGTACCGGGCAGTCGCTTCTGGAAGCGAGGAAGGCTTTCGAGTCCAGATTCCCCGGGGAGGGCGAGATCGAGCAGGATCGTCTCAGGTCGATGCTCGTCGAGGAGCAGAAGGCCTTTCTCCGCCGATCCAGCCTCCACGACAGAGTACCCTTCCTCCTCGAGCAGGGCGCGGAGCATCCTCCGAAGATTTGCCTCGTCGTCTACGATGAGGATTTTCACAGGGCAGGGACCTGCGCGTCGGTCGTAGCCGCGTTCGATTCGTCCGCCATCGCGGGGAGGCGAATCAGGAACTCGGCTCCTCCCTCTCGCCGATTGGAGGCCTGAACTTCGCCTCCGTGCGAGCGTACGACCTGCCTAACCATTGCAAGTCCCAGCCCCGTGCCCCTTCCCTTCATCGTGAACTCGGGCTCCCAAATCTTGGGAAGGATGTCGTGAGGAATCCCGGTGCCATCATCTGATACTCTGATCTCGACGCCGGTGTCGGAAGGCATCAGATCGAGGAGGATCGGCTCAGGACCGCGCCCCTTGGTCAGCGTGGACTGCGCTGGGCCACTGAGCTCCGACGCTGCTTTCGCTGCGACCGAATCTTGGGCGTTTGCAATGAGGTTTCGGACAACCCGCTCGAGGGCGTCGAGATGACCCATGACGAAGACGGGCTCTATCGAAGGCTGGAACCGAATCGCCATTCCGTCGGCCGAGAGACGCCGTGCCAGCGACGCAAGCATTTCGCTGAGGTCGATAGAGGACATGGGACCCTCCGGTGGCCGCCCGAACTGTGCGAAGGTCCGTGCGAGCGCGTCGAGCCGTTGGATCTCTTGCTGGAGGACCTCACCTGAAGCCGACAAAGAGCGGTCCTCCGATCGGACCACTCGGTCTGCAGCCATCGCCATGGGAGTTAGGGGGTTCTTCAGCTCATGGGCAATCTTTCGGGCCATTTCGGACCAGCTTCGCATCCGCGCCTGCTCGATCTCCTTGCGGCGCGCAGTTCCGAGTTCCGCCGAAGTGGCCCTGAGGGCACTCCGAAGCTGCGCGAATTCCTCGATCTCCCCGTGTACGGCCGAGGGATCCGACGAAGCGAGTGGCTGACCCGAGGCGAGAGATCGCGTCCAGCCGAGCAATTCTTCCACAGGTCGTGAGAAGTCCCGAGAGAACCAGTTCGCGGCGAGGAGGGCCAGGCCACCTACGAAGAAGAGGAGTAGCAACGCGAAGAGCGGGAGGATGACGAGGACTCGCTCGCCGAGAAACGCATACAGTCGGGAGAACCGAACGGACTCTGCAAGCGCGGCCTGATGCTGCTCTGTAGCGGCGACCAGCTCCAGAGGGCGTGTCTCCTGCCGCTCGATTTGGTCGAAGAGATCACGACCCGAGCCGGCGACCTCGTCCCAAGCACCTGCGCTTCCAGTCGACACAACCACTTCCCTCAATACCGTCGTGGCAATGACGAGCGTGAGAACGGCGGGAATGACCGAGACCAGGGTCAGGACCATGAATATCCGCGCCCGAAAACTCGAGGGGACCCCGATTCTCATGGAGGCGTGCCGGTACCGGAAGAGTGAGACGATCGCCCCGGGTAGTGGTGCCCGCTCAAGGCTTCGGCGACCCCGAAAAGGTAGAGGCCGGCTCGACGCTCAGGCAAGAATGCCCGTCGCTTTGCGCCCGGTCTCTCAGGGTTTGGGCGGCGCCCTGCGAAGACACTCCGGACAGAATCGCCAGTGAAGCAGGAGAGTCAGCCCGCAGATGCACTTCTGAAGACGCGGCCATCCGCAGCTGGGGCAACCCATCCCAGCGCTGGAAACGGGACCTCGACAACGCTGACACTCGAACGCGCCGCTAGGGGCATCGCTCAGAACCCGGGCAACCTCGTGGGCGGTGGTGATCCCCTCAGCCACCTTCCGCCGAGCGTCGTCGGACATCGTTCCCATGCCGCTCTCGGCGGCCATCCGCCGGATCTCCAAGGTGCCTGCCCCCTGCGTGATCGCCTCTCGGAGTGGATCGGTGACCGCGAGGACCTGGAAGATCCCGGTCCTTCCGCGATATCCGTGGTAGCATGAGGAACACCCTTCTGGTTCTCCTCCGCAACCGGGACACCGGCGACGGACGAGCCGCTGAGCAACGATGCCCGCCAGCCCGCCGGCCAAGAGATAGGGCGGAACGCCCATCTGCAGCAGCCTCGCTATTCCCGACGGAGCGTCCATGGTATGCAGCGAGGAAAGGACCAGATGGCCAGTGATAGCTGCCGACATCGCGATCTCGGCGGTCTCTCGATCGCGGATTTCGCCCACCATTATTACGTCGGGATCCTGCCGAAGCACAGACCGCAGGGCCGACGGAAAAGTGAGACCGGAGCGCGGGTTCACCTGGACCTGGCTGACACCGTTCAGACGATACTCAATTGGGTCTTCCAGCGTCACAACGTTCATCTGGCCCTTCTCGAGCTCACCAAGAGCGCCAAAGAGCGTCGAACTCTTCCCGGAGCCAGTCGGTCCCGTTGCAAGCACGACGCCCTGACCACCTTGGACCAGGCGGCGAATGCGGCTGAGATCCTCGGGAGAAAACCCGAGTTCGCCTAGGTCGGCCGGCGCCGCTTTGGGGTCTAGGACCCGCAAGACAGCTTTCTCGCCGCCCTCGACCGGCAGGGTCGATACTCGAATACTCAGGGTCCGACCCCCGAGAGAAAACGGGAACCCACCGTCCTGCGGGCGACGCTTTACCGAAATGTCCATTCCAGCCATCACCTTCACACGGGCAAGTAAAGTGGTGCGGGCCGCGGCAGGCAGCTCGGTGACTCGACGTAGTATTCCGTCAACGCGCTCTCGGACGATCACCTCTTCCGCACCTTGTTCGACATGTAGGTCGCTTGCACCCCCTTCGATGGCTGCGCGGAGGAGAAGATCTACGAGTCGCACCAACGGCTCTTCGCTCGCGCTGAACTGGGACTGAAGCGCGCGACCCTTCTCGGGAGCTTCGACCCTTGCCGGTAACTCCCTCGCCAGTGCAGATACCTCTCCTTCGTAGGCCCTCAACAGCCCATCACGAACACGCGACGGGGTCGTCACGACGGCCTGGACCCGATGTCCGCTCTGGAACTGGACGTCGTCGAGCGTGGTGAGGTCCAAGGGGTCCTCCATCGCAACCCTGAGCGTGCGTCCGTCGAGGAGAAGGGGAACGACTCGGCGTTGTCGGGCGAACGCTCCCCTGACGAGCCGCACTGCCTTCGGCTCAGGGTTGAGCGGGCCCGCCTCGAATGGCAGTCCGAGCTGTCTGGACAGCGCGGCGGCGATCACTTCCTCTCCCACCAACCCCAGGCGGATCGCCGCATCTCCAAGCCGTTCTCCGGTTTCTTTCTGGGTGGAGAGCAGTCGTTCGAGTGCTGCGGGACGTAGAGCACCCTCCTTGACCAGAAGAGCGCCGAGCACCTGCGGAGAGGCCGTCTCGCGGTCGGGGGAGCGCGTGTGTACCGGCATGTCGCACGATGGGCGATCCAGCCGGGCGGAAGAATGTCGCTACCGCGCGATCTCGGTGAGAATCAACGCGGAGACCCGCATCAGATTTCGCGGAGACGTAAGCGCGTTTGCTCGGGCCCCGACGGCCAACCCGAGGGCTGGGTTTCGCGTATGTCCCATTCGGCAGTCTTCAATGTTTCCGTGATCGCTGGCGACAAGCAGCAGCACATCCTTCGGGAGCGCGTCGAGGATTCCCGAAACAAATCGATCGACACGCTCAAGAGCCGCCACCGCACCGGACATGCCTCCTCGATGACCGGCAGAGTCGGTGTGATAGTGGGCGAAAACCGTGAGATCGGCCTCTTCAGCGATATGGCCAAGATTCCTGCCCGCCTGTTCCGGCGTCAGGACCGGAAGGCCCGCGTGACCGAGATGATGAATCCATCCGTCATTGACGATTTCCGACGCAACAGCCCGGCCCTCCGACAGGGCATCATGATCGCGATCCAAGAGACCTGCGGCCTTTGCAGCAAGCGGAAGGGCCGAAACCCGCTTCGAGTCTCTGGCTCCCGGATATCCTCGGGGATATGCGTTTGCGAAGATGACCCTTGCTCCCGCCTCGCCGGCGACAGAGAAAACGTTTTCGCGTTCTAGCCGAGAACGCAGGCGCACGGGTGGCCAAGGACCGAAATGACGACCACATAATCTTGGCGCGTTAAGGCCAGTGAGGAGGGCGATCTGCCCCGTACCGCTCTGGGGCGTCCCGTCGACGCCAAGACAGGCATCCAACGGGAACGCCCTTCCGAGCGCTCCCTCAGGATCTGGCACATCGAGGCTCGGGAGCCGACCCCCCAAGGCTCTCGAGAGAGTAGGCAATGCGGCGACAAAGAACGGGTTGACCTCAGGGTCCGAGGGCCCGATCCCAACTCCGTCGAGAAAGAGAAAGAGAAGTCGCGCCACGAAGACGCTCGGGGTGGGGAGGCTTCAGCTCGCTGGGCGGAGGTCGATCGTCACTCGGATGGCAAGGTGCCCGAAGTCGGCCCGCTCGCGCACAGCGTCGCGAAGCCGCGGCTCCATCTTCCGATACGCGCTCAGCACGCCGTTGCGAAGGTCCTCCCTCAGAAGCCGTAGCGCGTTCGCATCAGGGCGGTTGGTCTTGCTGATCTTGCGTGTCTCTTCGAGGCGGGCAGGGACGATCTCGAAAGGGCTCAAACCGACATCATCGGGGCGCTCGTGGTCGAGGTATGAGGCCGTGATGCTGACGTCTCCACGCGCATGATGTGTGGAGATGTCACCCACCGTCTGGAAACGCTGGGCCAACCTCCGGATCTCAGGCCCGGAGGCAGCTGCCATATAGGCCTTTTCAACCAGGCCAAAGATTCTCCGTACACGCTCCGCCGGTGTCGCGTCGAAGTCTGGCACCTCTGTACCCAACTCCCGCGCCGAGGCGTCCCGAGTGAAGTCGTCTCGCCCGTCGTCGTCTCGGTTTCTCTCCCGGTCGATGTGGTCGAGTATCCGGTCGGGATTCGTACGGAAGCTCATGCCTGGACTCTCACAATCGAGTTTGGAAAAACCCTACTTCATTGGAGCATAACGATGTGGCCGCAAACGGGCCACGGGGCTCGGCCGATGCCCAGGTCGTGCCCTCGGATGTATCTCAACACCTGACTGCGGGATTGCGCCCGACCCCGTTGCGGCACAGCATGGGCTCAGCAGGCCATCAAGCGAAATGACGGAGGATGAGCCGGTGAAGGGTGTGAACGAGGCGTCCCCGAAGGGTCGACGGTCAGGCCCGTCACCGCTGTTGCGCAGAGTGATTCTCACCTTCGTCTCGCCCGCCCAACTCATGAAGGAGCTGCGCCACCACCCAAGGGCGGTTGGCGTTCTTCTGTTGGGGGCTCTTTTGGCGGGCCTAGCGAACGCTGCGATCCCGGCTGAGATCTGGGAGCTTGTGATCCGAAACCAGCTACTGGCCGCCGGGCAGGACCTCCCTGAGGACCTTGCGGCCACCGCTGCACTCACTCGGTGGGCTGGATCGGTCGCAACGGTCGTGTTTTGGCCATTTTTGGCGGTTTTGGTTTCCGCGATCTACAGCTTGGTCTTTCTCGCTGGCCTCGGGTATGATGGACGGTTTCAGCAGTATCTATCGGTGACTGCCCACGCGCTTCTCATCGGCGCGGTAGGGTTGGTGCTGGTCCTGCCCCTGCGGATCCTCGCTCAAGACGTACGACTGACCCTGACGGTGGGGGCGTTTGCACCCAGGCTCGAAGGCGGCCTCATTGCCCGCTTCCTTGGATATCTCGATCTCTTCAATCTTTGGGCGGCCGGGCTCGTCGGGCTCGGAGCATCGATTGTCGACGGAAAGCACCGAACACTCACATCGATCGTCGCCGCCCTTTGCACGTCTGTCCTGATCGCTCTGTTGCTGGCAACTACGATCGCGTAGAAACCGGCTCCGCTTGGTAGTCAAAGCGGAGGTCAGAGGCGGCCCAGAACGATCTGGGCGACGTGTCCAACCTGGATTCCCGTCGAGGCGTACCAGCCCTGCGGAACCTCGAGCGCGAACAGAGCCGCCTGCGCCGGTCGGTGGAGATCCTCGGTTTCGGGTTCCATCTGCTGGATTTCGACAATGACCTGCGAACGATCGAGCCAGGCGATGTCGAGGGCGATCAACGTATTCCGCATGTAAAATGCGTGGGGCAGTTCCTCTTCGAACACAAACAGCAGTCCGTCTCCTGAGGCGAGACTCTGCCTGCCCATCAAACCTTGCTGCCGAGCCTCGGGCGTATCGGCGACCTCGGCGTCGACCGTGTCATTGCCGAAGATGATCCATGCGTGGCCCCTGGGGGGGCGGGCGTCCTCGTCGATCCCGGGCGTTGCGTCGCCACCGGGACTCTCACAGGTCGTCAGGCCAACCAGAGCGACGATCGTCAGAAGAAGGGGGAGGGGATTCCTCACCTAGGACCTCTCCATGTTAGAGGGCAATTCCACGGTTTCAGGTCGCCCATGCGGGAATAGGATGCTAACTTTTCCGCTCCGTAGCGCAACGGCCCCGTGCATTTGAGGTCGATCTGATGCTAGATCCCGAACTACTCGATATCCTCGTCTGTCCAGAGACCAGAGAGCCCGTCCAGCTGGCGGATGAGACGCTCATCGACCGGGTGAATCGAGCGATTGTGGAAGGGCAGCTGACGAACAAAGAGGGCGAACGCGTTACCGAAAAGATCGAAGCCGGACTGGTCAGAGAGGATGGAAAAATCCTCTATCCCGTGAGAGATGACATCCCTGTGATGCTCATCGACGAAGCAATAGTGCTGGAGAGCCTCCCCTAAGTCAGAGACTCTGCCGTTTCTTCTTCAAGAAGTCCGTCATCACGTACTGGCCCAGGGTGATGGGCGACGTGAAGTAAGCTTTCCCGTGCGCAATCTCCGAGACTCTCTCGACGAACCGCACGAGGTAGGGGTCTCTCGCGAGCATGAAGGTGTTGATGAGTATACCGGCCTTACGACAGGCGACCACCTCCCTGTAGCTTCGCCTCAAGATCTCTGGGTCGAGACCACCCGAATTCGTGTATATCCTTCCATCGCTGAGGGTGATCGCCGAAGGTTTCCCATCGGTGACCATAATGATCTGCCGCATCTCCTTTTTCTGAGAAAGGAGGATCCGGCGGGCAACCTCAAACCCTTCGGCTGTGTTCGTGTGGAAGGGCCCGACTTGGGCATACGCGAGCTGCGAGAGAGGGATCTCCTGGGCCCGATCGCCGAAGGTTACGATTTGGAGAGAATCCCCCGGAAACTGCGAGCGGATCAGATGGGATAGCGCGAGAGCGACCCGCTTTGCGGGCGAAAAGCGATCCTCTCCGTATAGAATCATCGAGTGGGAAATGTCCAACATGAGGACGGTCGCGCAGGAGGAGCGATATTCGGCCTGGTAGACCATCAGATCTCGATAATCGAGATGAAGCGGGATCTCAAGACCCTCTCTCTTGATGGCGCTGGACAGGGTTGCCGGGATATCCAGGTTCAGGGTGTCGCCGAACTCGTATTGACGGCTCGCGCTTCCGGCCTCCACTCCAGTGGACAGATGCGGCGTGTCATGCGATCCGAAGGAAGATCGTCCCATGGCGCCAAGAAGCTTCCGAAGTGCTCGGTACCCGAGAAAATCCAATCCCTTTTGAGTGAGAGAGAAATCAACACCGAGAGCCGCTTGGCGCGCCTCATCGATGTCACCCTTCTGCTCTAGGATATCCCCCGAATCTCTGGGCGGACCGTCACCGGATTCTAAAGATAGGTATCCTTCCTCCACCATTTTTTGCACTAGGTCATCGAGCAGCTCAGCAATCCGAGCTCGGAGTTCTTGGTCTCCGTCGCCCTCACCTCGAAGCTCCTGAAGTATCTCGGGAGTCAATTCCCCACTCTCGAGGAGTGCCCGAAGCAGGGCTTCCTTTAATGAGGTGGTGGAGGAGGTGTCCTCCTCTCCCGACCAGCCCCAATACGGGTGATAATGCGGTCCTCCTGCGAACCCCCCATCAAGCAGGAAATCAGAAAGCCTCTCCATGAGGGCTTCCAGATTGAGCGCGTCGAGGAAGCTCCCTCTGTATTTCGAGTATGTCGTAAACCGCATCGCTTGCGCGGACTCCGACTGAGGGCCGAGGGCAAGTGCAGGGTAGGTTGCAGGGTTCATACCTGTCTTCAACGGGCCAGTTCCGAGATCACGGGCTCGATCACTACCTTGTTCCCCAATGACAAGTCGCGACCGGCACCTGAAAAAGGCTAGGCCCGCCTTTGATCACGAAGTGATCGAGGCTCTACGCGTCGATCTTCTCGTGTTCTTTACTCGGGCACGCGAGTTCCCGTGGAGGCTGGATCGAGATCCGTATCGAATTCTCGTCTCTGAGGTCATGCTGCAGCAGACCCGCGCCGGCACCGTCGTTCCGTATTTTCGGCGTTGGATGGAACGGTTCCCGAACGTTGCCAGCCTTGCAGCGGCCTCGGAGCAGGAGGTACTCAGGGTTTGGCAAGGCCTAGGATACTATTCACGGGCGCGCAACCTCCTCAGCGCTGCTCGCGAGATCGAGGATCGATTCGGGGGAAAGATCCCAGACGATCCAGCGATGCTCGAGAGTCTCCCCGGAGTCGGTCCGTACACAGCCGGAGCCGTGGCATCCATCGCGTTCGGTGTGGCCGTACCTGCGGTCGATGGCAATGTCCGTCGTGTCCTCGCTCGGCTAACCGATCATCCGGCTCCATCTGCAGGAGTCCTCAAAGCGTGGGCCACCCAACTTGTCGATCCGGTTGACCCCGGGAGCTTCAACCAAGCACTCATGGAGCTCGGTGCTCGAGTGTGCACCCCTGCCAGACCGAAATGCACCGCGTGTCCAGCCAGCGGAATTTGTCGCTCCAGAGAGGCCGGGACCCAGGAAGAGCGACCCCAGCCGCGCACTCGAAAGCCGATTCCGAGCTTCACCGAGGTGCTGGCAGTAATCGTTTACGAGAGGGAGAGCCGGAGAAAGGTACTCCTAAGGCGCCGACCCACGAACGGCCTTCTAGGGGGAATGTGGGAATTCCCCGGAGCGCCGGTACGGGGCGCTGAGAGACCGGAAGCGACCGCCGCGAGAACCGCTACGGATCTGATCAGTGGCTCCTGCCGACCAAAGCCGGCGAAAGCGGCCTTAGATGCAGCCTCTCCCAACCGAGAGATCGAGCTAGAGCCAGACGGCGCGTTGGAAACTGTCCAACATGACTTCACCCACCGAAGGATGCGCTACCTTCCCTTCGTTTTTTCGGTTTCGTCAAGCGTTGAAGCTTCTGGGTCCGGCGAGGGTATTCGGTGGGTGGATTCCAGCGAGGCCGACAATCTTCCGATCGCTGCGGCGCAACTCAAGGTGCTGAGGAGGATCCTTTAATCACCTGACCCTTCCTCACTCGCCCAGGGGATCGAATCCCTGGAAGCCTTGACCTGGCGCCTTGCCCATGGACGAGGTGTGGCGAGCTCTCTCATAACCGCCCTCCGAGCGGGAGATTCGACGCTCGGCGACAAGGGCCTCGAGAACCAGCTCACAGGCGGCTGCGCGAACCCCGGAGGAGGAATTGTTGGACGCGAATCCAACGGCGGCAACGAGATCGAGCAGACCCGGAACCTGCTCGAATCCCTGCACGCATGCTCGCGCTGCTGCATCGTCGGAAACTTGAAGGGCACCTCCCGACTCGAAGTACTCGACGATCCCCTCGACGTCCGCACCCCCGGCACGTGTTTGGAATACCTCCTGTGCAGCCGTCGCTATGAGTTCGCCGGCGATCCTCTCGGCTCCCTGCAGCTCACCATCGTACTCCAGCTCGAGTTTTCCAGTGATCATCGGAAGGGCGGCGTACACGTCTCCGACTCGAGGTACGGCCTCGTCCTCGTTGAGTCGCAACGCCCGTCGCTCGGCGTTAGAAACCACACCCTCGAGGACGGTGATCGGCATCCGCTGGCTCACACCCGAACGCTGGTCCACACGCTTGTCGGCCCTCGCTAGGAATGCGAGGCGTTCCACGACCTCGGCCATGAAATCGGGGACACTGACCGGCGCAGCGTCCCGATCCAGCCACGCCTCCTGCCGTGTAATGTCGATTCCCGTCTCGATATCGGCCGGATAATGCGTTCGAATCTCCGCTCCGATTCGATCCTTCAGCGGACTTATGATCTTTCCCCTGGCTGTGTAGTCCTCGGGATTCGCTGTAAAGACGAGGAAAACATCGAGCAAGAGACGGACGGGGAACCCCTTGATCTGGATGTCCCCCTCTTGGAGGATGTTGAAGAGTCCCACCTGGATCTTGCCCGAGAGATCGGGAAGCTCATTGAGGGCGAAGATTCCTCGGTTCGCTCTCGGGAGTAGGCCGAAGTGGATCGTGAGCTCATCCGAGAGAAGGTGGCCACCGCGGGCCGCTTTGATGGGGTCTATGTCACCGATGAGATCGGCCACCGTGACGTCAGGGGTGGCGAGCTTCTCGACATACCGCGCCTCTCGAGGGAGCCATGAGATCGGTGCGTCGTCCCCCGCCTCCTCAACCAGAAGACGCCCGTCCTTCGAGATCGGCTCGAACGGATCGTCATTGACCTCGCTGCCGGTGAGCGTGGGGATCTCCGGATCGAGGAAGTCGACCAGCTGCCGAAGAAGGCGGCTCTTCGCCTGACCCCTTAACCCAAGGAGAATGAAGTCTTGTTTGGCCAGCATTGCGTTGACCAAGCGGGGGATCACGGTATCGCCAAAGCCCTGAATTCCTGGGAACAGTTCCTCGCGCGATCGAAGCTTGGCGACCAGGTTGGAGCGGACTTCGGACTTCACCGAGCGGGGGCGGTAGCCCACCGCCTTCAGGGCACCGAGAGTCGAGGGTTTGGACGAAGACATCGCGGCTCGGGGTACCATTCCGCCGCGTGCGGGTTCCCGATGCCCGGTCAATCGCGCGTCAGAGTCGTGCGCGGCGCGCCGCCTGCAAGAGGGCTTTGGGCGACAAGAGCAGAGTATGGCATTCCGAGGCAAGCGCCGAAGCTGCCGCACCCGTATAGGGCGGTGTAGATCCGAGCGTACTGCTGGACGACCTTCACGTAGTTCCGGGTTTCCTGAAAAGGAATGTGCTCCAGAAAGACATCGCGGTCTCGATACTCAGACTGTTCCTGCCATCCGCGCATTCGGCCCGGCCCCGCGTTGTAGGCGGATAGGACATCCTCGGCTTTGCCCTCGAATCGACGGACCATGCTCGCCAGGTATGTAGTGCCGAGGCGAAGGTTCGTTTCCGGGTCGGCGAGGGCGTCACGGGAGTAGGTGAGTCCGAGACCCGCCGCTACCTCTCGTGCGGTCGGAGGCATCAACTGCATAAGCCCTACAGCCCCGGCCGAACTCTCGATTCCGGCGTCGAACGCGGATTCTTGTCGGATCAGACCAGCCACGAAGAACGGATCGAGTCCGCGCTCTGCCGCCTCTCGAACGATGATCTCTCGATGAGGAAAGGGGTGCACGATCCTGAGGAGACGAAGGTTCCAGCGCCCCTCCTCCGCTCGCAGACGACGACCGACTACGATTGCTTGCAGCGGAAACCCGCCAGCGATCAAAGCGTCGGCGAAGTCGTACGAGGCGGCGGATCGGCGCGAGAAATGTTCCGTGAGTCGGTCTAACTCATATGCGAACGATCCGCTCGTTGGCACGAGGCGGTGCACGCGCAACCTGAGAAGGGCATTGTCGAACTCTGCACCAAGTCCCGGAATCGACCCAGGACCGGAAGGGATGTCAGAAGAAAGGACCGGAGCTTCGATGAGCTCGCCAGCGAACACCCCGTAAAAGGTGAGGGGGTCTTCTCCATAAACGTCATCAAGTCGTGATCGGGCGTCCGGCTCGCGCCCGGCACGTTGGTGGCTAAGCGCCGCCCAGTACCCCGCCTGCTGTCTTCGCGGCGAGTTCCGACTTCCCTCCAGATACTGTTCGAACGTCTGAGCCGCCGCCACGTAGTTCTGTGCGAGGTATTGCGTCGAGCCGAGCTGCACCACGGTAGTCCCGACCGAGGCACGACCGACGCCGACCCGCAAGAGTTCGCCTAAGAAGCTCTGGGCCCTCGGACCGAAACCGGTCTCCAACTCTCTTGTGAGGAGCAGCGCCATACCCTGCTCAGCCCAGGACGAAGCCTCATCCTCCACTGCGAGACGTCTGAACGTGGACTCCGCTTCCGTAATCACACCGCGTCCCAACAATGCTCGGCCGGTCCAGTACAGAGCAGGGGATCTCAGTTCGGACGGCGTCTCGTCGCCTGTTAGGGGAGAGAGCATCGCCTCGGCCGCGGGGAATCGACGTAGCTCAATTAGGGCTCGTCCCAACTCGAGTCGGAGGGAGTTTCGATCGGTTGGGGCCGGCGTCCGGCTCCCATCTACGTATGGGGCAAGACGAGCGTGCGCTCGATCCCAAGAGCGTGATGCAAGAAGCGCTCTCCCAATTCGTAGCTCGTCTGCACCGTCGAGGGGCCAGCGCACCCGATCAATCAGGGCCGCCGCCTCGCGGGCTCCCTCGAACGACGCACCGTACGCGAGCGCCTCCCACAGATCGTCCTTCGCGACTAGTGAATCACCGACCTCAAGAGCAACGCTGCCGGCGCGGAACCAGGCTGCGGAGGCCGCTTCCGGACTGCGTTCGAGTCGAGCCCGAGCGCGGGCAGCCTCTCCCGCACCCACCAAGTCATCCGCTGCCTCATAGGCGTCGGCCAGTACCATCCAGCCCCACCGGGACCAAAACTCGGAACGCGGGTCCATCTGCTCGAGGGCGGTTCTCACGTTCGCCGTATCCCCCGTGACAGACAGGAGCTCAGCTAATACCAGGGGCCGCCAATCGGAAAGGGCGGGGAGTAGGGCGAGCGCTGAGTCGGCGAGGCGGGCTCCATACACCGGATCCCCATCGTCCCATTCCTCGATCGCTCGCTCCAAACGTTCGAGCGCTTCGGCTTCGATTTCGGGTCCGGGGTTGGCAAGACTCAGCTGCTGCGTGAGGGGCCCTGACCCTGGCTCGGCCGAACGCACCTGCTCAGCCACCCCCAACAGAGGCCAGCCAAAGACCACGGACGCTACAAGGAGGGCGATTGAGCGCATGCCAAGCAATCCTGTTCCTCCCACAGCCGTCCTGCGGGAGCTTTTCCCCATGGCCGAGCGTAAGCAAAACTACGATCACACGATCTTGGACCCCTGGGAAGGAGCAGTGTGGCCTCCCGCTGCCCGCCGGTGCGAGATTCGAAAAAGGACCGCTTCATGCCGAATGTAGAAAGCGACACTCCGGAACCGCCAAAATGGCAGCATTCCCGCCGGACCGGCACTTTCTTGGAGCCGGCTCGATGGCAAGAATCCTGCAGGCCGTCTGTCAGACACGATCGGCCTATCAAATGAAGCGAGGCTACTGAAGATGGGTGAACGGCTCGAACTTCCCGTCCTTCCCTTGCGGGACACGACGGTAGTATATCCGGGCGTTGCAGTACCGATTCCCGCGGGCCGGGCCGGCACCATCGAGGCGGTCCAGGCGGCGCTGGACGGTGACAAACAACTATTCGCTGTAGCCCAAAAGAGAAATAGCGAGGAACCGACTCCCGACGTCCTGTACTCGGTCGGAACCGTGGTGCGAGTTATCCAAGCCCACCGCGTCAGAGGCGGGCTCCAATTGCTGGTTCAGGGGGATCAGCGGGCAGAGGCCGTTCAGTACGAGGGTGGCGGAAAGGAGATGTTACGCGCCCAGCTCATAGCGTTGAATCGGTTTCCTCCGAGGAACCCGGAGGATCCAGCATTTCAGGCGTTGGACAAGGAGCTGCGGGACCGTGCCGCCGAGCTCGGCACCAGACGTGGCGTGCCCGCGGAAGCGCTCAATCAGCTCATTCAGGGCGTCGACGAGCCAGGCTCCTTCGCGGATCTAGTGGCGTTCTATTTGGACCTGCCAACCGCGGACAAGCAGAAGCTTCTCGAGGTGCTCGACGATGAAGAACGTATGCGCAGGGCGCTCGTTGCGGTGGAACGAGAGCTGGCCCGGATCGAGGCCCAAGAGGACATACAGGCCAAGGTTCAAGAGGAGCTGGGGGAACGGCAACGCGAGATGCTCCTGCGCGAGCAGATGAAACAGATCCAGCGGGAGCTCGGCGATGAGGACGAGAAGAAGGAGATCGACGAACTCCGGGTTCGAATCGAAGCCCTTGAGTTGGAAGAGGATGCGCGGGTGGAGGTCGATCGGGAGCTGAAGCGTCTCGAGCGTACTTCGCCCCAATCGGCCGAATACCAGGTCATTCGTACCTTTCTCGAATGGGTCACTGAATTGCCGTGGGGCCGACGCACCGAGGACAAGATCGACCTCACGGTCTCGCAGGATATTCTCCACGAGGATCACTATGGCCTAGAGGACGTCAAGGATCGGATCGTTGAATTCCTGGCTGTCCGCAAGCTACAGATGGAACGAAGCCCTGAATTGCCAGTTGAGAAAGAAGACGAGGAGGAGCTGGAGGACAGCTCGGAACCACCGTCTCCTTCGGACTCAGAGGAGGGGTCAGAGCTTGCAGAAGAAGAGGAATCGGACGGCGGTCCAGGGGCTGAGGAAGAAGATCCCGAAAAGAACCCGCCAAAGTTGGAGAGGGTGGGCGAGCTCGTCGGTCGAGGACCGATTCTCTTGTTCACGGGCCCACCCGGGGTGGGGAAGACATCGATCGCCCAGTCGATTGCTCGCTCTCTTGGAAGAAAATACGTCCGGATCTCACTCGGGGGTGCCCGCGACGAGGCGGATATTCGCGGCCACCGACGGACCTACGTCGGCGCAATGCCCGGCCGAATCATTCAGGGCATGCGGCAGGTCAAGTCCAAGAACCCGGTCTTCCTGTTAGATGAGGTCGACAAGCTGGGGATCTCGTTCCAGGGAGATCCATCCTCGGCTCTGCTCGAGGTTTTGGATCCAGCTCAAAACTCGAGTTTCACAGATCACTACCTCGGGATTCCGTTTGATTTGTCCGAGGTCCTGTTTATTGCGACCGCGAACTTCGCCGACAGAATCCCGGCTCCCCTGCTGGACCGAATGGAGCGGGTAGACTTCTCAGGATATACCGAACAAGAGAAACTCGAGATCGCGAGGCGGTACCTTCTTCCGCGTCAGCGTACGGAGGCCGGTCTGGACGACGATGAACTCGACGTCTCCGATGACGCGATCCTGACCCTGACTTCCCAATACACACGCGAAGCAGGCGTCCGGCAACTCGAACGTGCGTTGGGGAAGGTGGCCAGAAAAGTAGCGAGGAAGATCGCCGGCGGAGAGGCCGGGCGTGTAACCGTCGCTTCGGGCGACATACGTGACCTGCTCGGGCGACCTCGAGTACACCCGGAAAAAATGCGTACCGAGGACGCCGTCGGCGTTGCCACAGGGATGTTCTACACACCTATGGGAGGCGACATCATGTTCGTCGAGGCGAATGTGATGACGGGCGAGGGTGGCTTGGTCCTGACCGGTCAGCTCGGGGACGTAATGAAGGAGTCAGGACGCGCGGCCTGGACCTTCGCGAAGAGTCGGCACGAGGCATACGGCATCCCCAAGGAGCGTCTGAAGGGAACGGAGGTGCATATCCATGTTCCCCAAGGCGCCGTCCCGAAGGACGGTCCATCGGCCGGGATCACGATGGCGACAGCGCTCGTGTCGGCGCTCTCAGGGAGAAAGGTGCGAAGGGATATCGCGATGACCGGGGAGCTGACTTTGACGGGGCGTGTACTGCCGATCGGGGGAATCAAAGAAAAAGTGCTCGGCGCGGTCCGAGCCGGGATCCACGAGGTCATCCTGCCGGCGGAGAACGAGTCGTCCTTGGAGGACCTTCCCGAGGCGGTTCTGGAGGCACTAACGGTCCATCTGGTGCGAGAGCAGGATGAGGTGATACCGCTCGCGTTGGAGCATCAAGAGGCGGAAACCAAGCCGCGGTCGACCTCCGGCCCGAGGTCCCGGAAGAGGGCGACGAGCGCTGTGCCGGAGCGTGCCCCTCAGCCTTCGAGCGCCATCTGACGAATGAGGGTGAACTCATTCTTCGAGACAGGCTGAACCGAGAGCCGAAGTCTTTTTAGCAGTACCATCGATGCAAGTTCCGGGCGCTCCCGGACTTCTGCGATTGAGACGATGCGCGGGAACCTCTCGACGAAACCGACGTCTACGAGCCACCAGCGAGGCTTCTCAGGCGAGGACTTAGGGTCGAAGTGAGAGTCTGATCGGTCGAACTGAGTTGCGTCCGGATAGGGCTCGCTCACCACCTTGGCCACACCCACGACTCCAGAGGGCTTGGCGTTGCTGTGGTAGTAAAGGACAAGGTCACCTGGCGAGATTTCGTCCCGCAGCAGGTTCCGCGCCTCGTAGTTTCGGACTCCGTCCCACGGAGTCGTGCCGTCTCGCTCGAGATCCGCGATCGAGTAGTCTCCGACTTCGCTCTTCATGAGCCAGTAGCGCTTCGCGGCCATCTTCTTTGGTCCTCTTGTTGAGCAGCCGGGCTCGTCCTATTGGGGGCCGGCCCCGATGACCTCGGGGTCGGCTCCGGCCTCATACGCCTGAAAATTCTCTCGGAACATCCGAGTCAATTTGACTGCAGCGTCGTCGTAATCCTGCGGCCTTTCCCAGGTCCCTCTGGGAACCAAAATCTCGGCAGGAACCCCCGGGACCGCGGTTGGAACCCTGACCCCAAAATGGGGATCGATGACTGTTTCCACATCGTCGAAGCTTCCATCGAGAGCCGCTTGCACCATCGACCGGGTTAACTGGAGGGGGATTCGGTCGGCCACACCCGCCCCTCCAGCGCCCCACCCGGTGTTGATCAACCAGACGTTGCTTCCATGGGTACGCAGCTTCTCGCCAAGCATGCGCGCGTAGACCTCCGGTGGCCGCGGGAGAAAGGGAGCCCCGAAGCCAGCGGAAAAGATGGCACTCGGCTCCGTAACTCCCCGCTCCGTGCCCGCAACCTTCGCGGTGTAACCGGAAAGGAAGTGATACATTGCCTGGGCCGCAGTGAGCCTGGAGATGGGTGGAAGCACACCGAAAGCATCGCAGCTCAGGAATACGAGGTTCTTCGGGTGGTCTCCCCTGCCGGGCAAAACCGCATTCGGGATATAGTGAATTGGGTAGGAGGCGCGAGTGTTCTCGGTGATTGAAGCGTCATCAAAGTCGGCCCGTCGCGAAGTGGGATCCAAGACGACATTCTCCAGAATCGTGCCGAACATTCGGGACGCCCCATGGATTTCCGGCTCCCCCTCCGCGGAGAGCCGGATCACCTTAGCGTAACAGCCACCCTCGAAGTTGAAGACTCCTTCATCGCCCCACCCGTGCTCGTCGTCACCGATGAGACTCCTTCGAGGGTCTGCGGATAGGGTCGTCTTGCCCGTCCCCGAAAGGCCGAAAAAGAGTGCCGAGTCCCCCGCTGGCCCGATGTTGGCCGAGCAATGCATGGGGAGAATGCCCTTTTCGGGAAGCAGGTAGTTGAGGACGGCGAAGACCGACTTCTTGATCTCTCCCGCGTAGCGGGTACCCCCGATGAGCGCAACACGCTCGTCGAGGTTGACTACGATGAAGGCACCCGATCGGGTCCCGTGCCGGTCCGGGTCCGCCTGTAGCTCCGGAGCGTGCAGCACCGCGAAGTCGGGCCGTAGATCGAGCAGATCGGCATCAGGCAGCCGTAGGAACATGTTGTGCGCGAAGAGCGCATGCCACGCCGACGTCGTGATGATTCTTACATTCACTCCCGCGAACGTGTCCTCCCCAGCGCGAGCATCTCTGACAAACAATTCACTTCGGCCGAGGTGATCGATCAGGTCCACTTTCAAGAGCTCGTAGTGCTCACGAGCCATCGGAGCGTTCACCGAGCCCCAATCCACCGACTCTTCAATGGATCCATCTCGGACGATGAACCTGTCATTCGGAGATCTCCCGGTGTGGGGCGTCGTGTTGGCGGCGAACGCCCCCATATCTGTGAGTTCGCCTTCGTTCCGCTGGAGGGCCCGTGTGTACAACAGAGCTGGAGGGAGATTCCAGTGAACCGGCATCGCAGGTTTGAGGCCGTGCTGTCCCAGGCCATGTCGTCTCGAGGATTCACTCGGCGCCTGGGAGGAATCCGTGGGGACCGTGGTCATGCGATAGGTCGCTCAGGTGTCGGTGTTGGAGGTGGGTTCACGACTTAGGATCGTGAACTCCCATAAAGTGGGACCAATGAGTTCGCACGTCTACGGAAAGGATTGAGATTGCCGATGTCCGCAGGGATCAACTGCCAGAACTTCATGGTATCTTAGAAAGACCGCGGAGCCTCGGAAGTCCATAGTTCCGGATCTCTGCCGGCTCGCCTCGACGAGATCACCTCCCATCGCCACTCTCCCCCGGGACGCAATGCGCAGCCTCTGGCGCCCACTCCTTCTTCCCCTTTTCGCCTCGGCCCTCCTCGTCTCGATGTGTTCTCCAGGCGGGGAACTAGCCGCCCAAACCGCATGTCCTGAGGGAAGAATTGCAGCGATTTTCATCGACAACCACGACATATTCGATCCCGCGACACTGCCCGAGGCGGGCCGACTCCGGTGGGCTTACCGACTCGCGAACTCTCTTCACCTCGCCACCCGTGAGCGGTTCATAGCGCGCGAACTGCTCTTTCGTGAGGGTGATTGTCTCGAGCCGGCCGATGTCCAGGAGTCGGCAAGGATCCTCCGGCAATATCGGTTCATCGCCCGCGCCGACGTATTCAGCATTAGGCAACCTGATGGGACCCAACACGTTGTCGTAGATACTCGCGACGAGTGGTCGACAAAGTTGACCGCCCACGTCCGAGTCGAAGACCAACTCCGGTTCGACGGCGTCTCGGCATTCGAAGAGAATTTTCTGGGACACGGCGTAGCGCTCGGGTTGTTTGCGGTGGACCGTGACGCTCAGCGGGACCTGGGCGTTTCCCTTGAGCTCCCGCATGTGAGCCGCCTCGGGCTGGATACCAGATTCGTGGCAAACCGAACTCGTGTCGGTACTGGATTCGAGGAGGCGGTCGTCTATCCCTTCGATGAGGAAGCAGGTGCCACCGCTTTTCGTCAGAGCGTGAGCCACCGAGACGATCTCTTCGCCTATGCCCTATCCGGGGACCCCGAGTTTTCTCACATAACGGTCCCCCTCGCGGTCGATGCGATCGAAGTCTCCGGAGCGAAACGATTCGGGGAGCCCGGGGAGCTGTTCCTGGTAGGAGGAGGGCTTTCATACGAGCACGTAGTCGCAGATGGATCCGATGGTATTGAGGGTGTCCGAAATGAGGATTTCTCTGCGAGAGAGGGGGTCGGTGCGGAGTACACGGATCCTGTGGTCGCACAGTTGGACTCCCGTGAGGCACTTAGGCTGAACGTCTTCCTGGGCGTGCGGCGTCTAAGGTTCGAGACCCGTCGTGGCTTCGACGCCGTGGACGGGGTGCAGGATCTTCCCGTCGGAAGCGAAGTCCTGTTCTCGATGGGACGCACGATCGGTGGGGGTGGGGGGGTGCGCCCGGGCGACCTGTTCTCTCAAATCGAGCTGCTCCGAGGGGGGGTTGGAAGCCGGCAGGCCCATGTACTCACAATGTCAGTCGAGGGCAGATTGGAGGATCCTCTCCCCGGCGCGGCGCGGACATGGAGGGATGTTCTGCTCGAGGGCCATGGCTTTTTCTACCTGGCTGGGGCCGGTCCTCGCCGACAGACCTTGGTTCTTCGCGGGTCCGTCCACGCTGGGTGGCGCGCGACCAGCCCCTTTCAGCTCACTCTAGGCGGTCCCGATGGAGTGAGGGGTTATACCGAGCACGAGCTCCCCGGCGGCCGAAGGGCTGTGATTTCCATCGAGGATCGGATTCGGGTCGGCTTCCTTCCGGATGTCGTCGATCTCGGCGTCACCGTATTCGGCGATGTCGGCCAAGTATGGAGTGGGGGAGCCCCATTTGGGATCGACTCAGGGTGGCGCGGCGCTCTCGGCGCGGGCGTTCGCTGGGGCTTCCCGCCAGGCAGTTCGACAGTGATCCGCGCCGATGTCGCGTTTCCACTCGGTCGCGAGGCGTCTTCCCGACGTCCAGTGTTTCGCATTACCGCGGGGGAGCTCCTCGGCGTTCTGAACGAGTTCCGGAGCGTTCAGCTGCAGCGGGCTCGACGAAGCGGAATCCGCGGTAGGTATATCGGTGTCGCGAGGGAGAGGGCGGTCTGGTAGAGGCGGCAACAGGCATCTCACCTATCGCCGGATTGACTTCGGTTCGTTGCCTCTCAGACGGCGTCGCAGACTTCTTGTGGAAAACCCTTTGACTCGCGATTCGTCTGTTTATAGCTTTCAAATTCTTGCCGAATGAATCTGGGTCTGCGTCCCCGACGTTTTCCAGTTCGGTGCAATGCTTGGGCCCGCATGGAGTTGTGACGCTTCTCGGGTCTCTGCGGCTCCTTCCCGTAACCCTTTTAGCGAGGTAGCGTGGAACGGATGTTTTCAACTGCTCGTGGCCTAGACTCGTTTGATCAGTACTTACAGGATGTTGAAAAGTATCCCCTCATTCAGGACCCAGGTGAAGAGAGAGCGCTTGCGCACCGGGCTCGTGCCGGTGACAAGGAGGCAGCGGAGAGGCTCGTAACCGCCAACCTTCGCTTTGTTATTTCGTATGTAAAGAAGTACCAGGGTCGTGGGCTTGGCCTTGCAGAACTTGTATGCATTGGAAACGAGGGCCTGCTCAAGGCGGTCAAGAAGTTCGATCCGGACAAGGGAGTGAAGTTCATTTCCTATGCGGTCTGGTGGATCCGCCAAACCGTACTCCAGGCCCTAGCAGAACAAACACGCTCCGTCCGAATCCCTCTCAATCAAAACTCCAACCTCGCAAGACTGGCCCGTACCAATACGGCGTTGACCCAGCAGCTGGGCCGTCCACCGACGGATCAGGAACTTGCCGACGATATGGAGGAGCCGGTGGAGACGATTCGCGCGCTTCGGAGGGTTGCGGCGAGCGAGCTGTCCCTCGACGCGCCGATTGATCGAAGTGATCGCGACAGCGCCTCCTTTGGGGAGCGGTTTGCAGGTGTGGAGTCGGAGGACATCGAGGAGGATGTCGAGGCCATCGCTCGACGTGATTTTCTTGAGACGATGTTCGAGAACTACCTTACCGAACGGGAAAGGAAGATCCTCTACCTCTACTACGGGCTGGATGATGGCGAGGAGCGGACCCTGGAGGAAATCGGGTCGCTTCTTGGCGTTACCCGGGAGCGCATTCGGCAGATTCGAAACCGAGCGTTCGAGAAGCTTCGGGAAAGTCCGCACGGTGAATCCCTTTCAGGTTTTTGGGCGGCCCACTGACAACCCGCCCCCGGCTCGCCCTTGAGCCCGGGGCCTCGCACGGGTTGAACCCAACCGTTTGTCGGCGGGCTAGACGGGTGATTCCAGTTCGGCCTCCGCTTCCTTGCGAGGAGAGAGAAGCAGGAGTTCGCGGACATTGACCTCGGCAGTGGGAATCGTGACTCCATCTCTTTCGTAGGAATCGTACTCCAGCCTGCCTTCGATGTACACGCGATCTCCCTTGTTTACAAACTCCTCGGCGAACACCGCCAGCCGGTTCCAAAGGGTGAGACGGTGCCAATCCGTGCGTTCCCTCTCTTCCTCTCCGCTCGCACCCATCGAGTGGTTCGTTGCCAAAGACAGATTGGCGACTTTCGTTCCACTCTGAGTTTCGCGAAGCTCCGGATCCCGGCCTACGTGTCCCACGAGGATGATCTTGTTCACAGAACGACTCATGGTCTCCTCCTCCGTTTCAACACTTGAATCAACTCTCCCTGGCGACCGCTGGATTGAGCAGCCGGAGGGGGAAGATCTTCTTGGCGAGGGGGCACATCCATACCGACGAGAGCCCGCGTGAACCTAGACGACGAACGAGATTAGGATGGCGACCGGACCGGCCTACCGTTTGCAGGCGTACCAGGAATCCCCGGTTCCGACATCCACCTTCAGGGGAACCTCGAGTTCCATGGCATGCTCCATATGTTGAACAACCATCGCTCGGAGGGGCTCGAGATGGTCTGCCCGCACTTCGAACACGAGTTCGTCATGAACTTGAAGAAGAAGTCTTGCAGAGAGCCGCTGCGTCTGCAGCTCGTCGTGGATTCGGATCATAGCCACTTTGATCAAGTCCGCTGCCGACCCCTGGATCGGCGTATTCTGAGCTACCCGTTCTCCGAATTGCCGAACGTTCCAGTTTCGCGATTCTAACTCAGGGATGTAGCGTCTCCGGCCACTCAGGGTCTCCACGTACGCCTCCTCTCGCGCCATTTCGATCTGACGGTCTAGAAAGGCGCGAACGCCCGCGAATCTCTCGAAGTAGTCACGGATGAACTCACCTGCCTCTTCCCGAGAGATTCCGAGTTGCCGTCCGAGCGAAAACTCCCCTTGCCCGTAGAGTGTCGCGAAGTTGATCGTCTTCGCACGGGCCCGCTGGTCATCGCTGACGAGGTCAACCGGGACCCCGAAAATCACGGAGGCGGTCTGCCGGTGGACATCGATCCCCTCCCGGAAGGCGGAAACGAACGCGGGATCTCCCGAGAAGTGCGCTAGGATTCGCAGCTCGATCTGGGAGTAATCCGCGGCCAGGAAAAGCTGTCCTTCCTCAGGTATGAAGCCCTTCCGGATCTCACGTCCTATCTCTGTCCGGATCGGAATGTTCTGGAGATTGGGGTCCGACGAAGAAAGGCGACCCGTCGCGGCGACGGTCTGATTGAACGAAGCGTGGATTCTTCCAGTGACCGGATTGACCAGCTTCGGAAGGGCGTCCACATAGGTGGATCTGAGCTTTTCCAACTGCCTGTATTCGAGGAGGTGACGGGGGAGCGTGTGCCCCTGAGCCGCGAGCTCCTCGAGAGCGGATGCGTCCGTGGATGGCCCAGTCTTGGTGCGCTTAACGACCGGCAGCTCGAGATCCTCAAAAAGAATCTCCCTGAGCTGCGGGTTCGAATTGACGTTGAACTCCCCTCCGGCCTCCTTGAAGATCTCCTCACGAATGAGCCGAAGCTCGCGTGCTAGCCTCCTGCTCATCTCACCAAAGAAATGTGAATCGATACGAATTCCTGCTCGCTGCATTTCCGCGAGCACGGGGAGGAGCGGCATCTCCAGAGTGTGGAAGAGCCTATCCGTTTCTTGCTCGACCAACGCAGGTTGAAATTTTGCCCACAGCTGCAGGGCGAGGTCACTCGCTTCACCGGCGATGGGGCAGACAGCCTCAGGTTCAACCTGTGAGATGGGAATTTGCTTCTTCCCTTTCCCGGTGAGATCAGCGTACGCGCCCACCGACCGACCGAGAAAGTCAGTCGCCAGTACCTCTAGAGTGTGTTGCCGCCGGCCTGGGTCCAGCACATACGACGCAACCATGGTATCAAATTGGATTCCGCCGAGCTCCAGCCCCACCCTCCGGAACACGAGCATGTCGTACTTCAAGTCATTCCCGACCTTTGCCACTTCTTTGTCGGTTAGAAGTTGCACCAGTGGAGCCATGGACGGGTCGTCGAGAGACGGCAGATTCCGCGCGGCGATCGCTTCGCCCTCGAGAAGTGAGGTCTGCGGAGATTCGTGACCGAGGGGGAAGTAGGTCCCGACGCCCTCTTTCCAGCAGATCGATACTCCGACCAGCTCACCCAGAAGCGGTGATACCGACGTGGTCACAGTCTCGAGGGCAATGCGTCCGGCCGCGCGCGCGGCCTTGACGATGTCCCGCAGCTGTGAGACGTTTTCGATGACCCGGTAGTCATCCCCACGGTCACCGGGCGACTGGGCAGCGGACTCCTTTGAAGGAAACCGATCGATCAGGGAATGGAACTCCAATTCTCCGCAGAGTTCTCTGAGGCGGGCGGCGTCCGGCGGCTGCACCCTGAGGCGATCGAGATCAAGATCAACCGGGAGGTCCGTTTTGATCGTGACGAGACGCTTTGAAAGGAGTACCTGCTCCGCGTTTTCCGAGAGGGATTCCCGCTTTGATTTCCAAGGAATCCTCTCCGGGTGCTCAAGGAGCTCTTCTAGGTTTCCGATCTCGGTCAGGAGCCGACGCGCCCATCCCCCGCCCACGCCGGGCGCCCCGGGGATGTTGTCGGACGCGTCTCCGACGAGTGCGAGGAAGTCCACCACTTGATCCGGAGTGACACCGAGACGTTCCGAGGCGTTGGATTCGTCAATCCACTCTGCCGCAACGCCTGTGGGGCCTCCACGCCCTGGATTTAGAAGGCGTACACCGGGGCCGACGAGCTGATAGAAGTCCTTGTCGCCCGAGACGATGACTGCCTCGATCCCAGCCGCTCTTGCTTTCAAGGCGAGCGTCCCGATCACGTCATCGGCTTCATAGCCTTCCAATTCGACCACGTCGTCGTGGAAGGCCTCTACCAGGGCTCGGATACGCGGCAGAGACGCCCTGAGCTCGTCGGGCATCTTCTCTCTCGTCGCCTTGTAGTCGGGATACTCCTTCTCGCGATGGCTGAGCCCGGCGTCGAACACGACGGCGAGATAATCGGGGCTGTATTCCTCACGAATCGTGAGTAGAAAGTTGATAAAACCCCACGGAGCTGACGTATTCTCGCCCCGCGAATTGGTTAGAGGTCGATTAATGAAAGCAAAGAACGATCGGTAGATGAGCGCGTAGGCATCGATTAGGAAGAGCCGTGGGGCCGCGGATGAAGCGTCGACCATAGTGTGCGCGCTTGATGACCCTGGGGAATTCGGGCGCCCTCCGTGCGGGCGCCGACCGTGATTCGAACCCATGGGATCCGGACCAAAAAACAAAAGGGGCCACCCCGACGCCGGGGTGACCCCTTGAACCCAGCCCCTAACAGCCGGGGACGAGCTTTAGATCTGCTTCGCCTCGATCGCGTGCAGGGTGTCGATCATCTTCTGCGCGGACTCTTCCATGTCGATTACCAACGAGTCGATCGACGAAACGAAGTAATTGTGAGCGATACTCACCGGGATAGCGATCGCGAGACCGCTTGCCGTGGTGAGAAGCGCCACTTTGATGCCGCCAGCCACGAGCGTAGCCTCCACTTCGCCTGCAACCTCGATGGCCTGGAAGGCGATGATCATCCCGATCACCGTCCCTAGGAAGCCCAGGAGCGGTGCGATGTTCGTGAGGGTCGCCAGGATGACAAGTCCCTTCTCGAGCTTCGACAGCTCGAGCAGACCCTGGTTCTCAATCGCCTTCATGACCCGGTCGGTTCCTTCGCTCCGCCGCTCGAGACCCGCGAAGAGTATGTTGGCTGCCGGGGAGTTGGAATCGCGGCAAACCTCCATAGCCTCCTCAACTCGGTGCTCCGCTAGAAGTTCGTTCACCGACATCAGGATCTTCTTCGTGCGTGAGCTCTTGGCGAGCAGATGGAAGAATTTCCAAATGATGACGAGAATTCCAACCCCGAGACAAATAGCCAGAGGCCACCGCATGAAGCCCATCTCATCCCAGGCGAACTGGAGCTGTCCGGCGAGGCCCACGTCCGGCTGATCCATCCCCGGGATCTGAAGAAGGGCACTGTATAGGAGCGTTGTACCGGCCAAGGGGACCTCCTGACTAAGTAGTTGTGCTGGACTCTCGTCCTGAGTTCCTCTCAGGACTGCAAACTTCTGATTTTGAGAGATCCGATAATGAGATAATCCTTACCGCACTGTCAAGTGGCATCAGGGGTGATCCTTGGGTTTGATGCACGCGGCCAGGTGGTCCTTTCCCTCAGGTTCGAGGCCTGGAACAATCCGAGTGCACGCCTCATCGCGAAGCGGATGCCAACACCTCGGATTGAAGGGGCAACCGGCTGGCGGGTCGATCGGGGATGGGACGTCTCCCTCTAGAACGATCCTGCGCGGCCTATTTGGCCGGGGCGGTTCCGGTCGAGGGGCTGCCGACATCAAGGCACGTGTATAGGGGTGTCGTGGATCCGAGTACACCGTTCCGACCGGCCCGGTCTCAACGATGCGACCTAGGTACATGACTGCGACTCGGTCACTGACATGTTCGACCAGAGCCAGGTCGTGCGCGATGAACAAGTAGGTAAGTCCGAACTCCTCTTGGAGGTCACTGAGGAGGTTGACAACCTGCGCCTGGACCGAGACGTCGAGGGCGGAGACCGGCTCATCGCAAACGATGAAGTCCGGCTCTACTGAAAGGGCTCTGGCGATCCCGATGCGCTGGCGTTGTCCTCCGCTGAACTCGTGTGGGTACCGATCCGCCTGCCCAGGCAGTAGACCGACCGTATCCAATAGCTCTCTCACCCTGGAGTTTCGGCCCTCCTTGTCTCCGCCCAGCCGATGAACTCGAAGCACCTCCTTCAGCATCTCGCCCACGGTCATTCGCGGATTCAGCGAGGCAAAGGGGTCTTGGAAGATGATCTGTGCCCGTCGCCGGAGCCGGCGAAGCTTGGCTGAGCCCATCGCGCGGACGTCCTCACCGTCGAAGCGGATCTCTCCCTCGGTGGCTTCCAGCAGCCGCAAGATAACCCTTCCGGTCGTTGATTTTCCGCAACCCGACTCGCCGACCAGGGCGAGGGTCTCGCCCCGAAACAGGTCGAGCGAAACTCCGTCAACCGCCTTGACCCATGCGCGGGCCCGAGGAAGAATGCCTCCAGTCACCGCGAAATGTTTCTTGAGGTTTTTGACCTGTACCAAAGGCGTCTCGACCGTCACGTCGTACCCGCTTCTGTCGGCTCCACGCGCCTGAGCGGTTCTTCTTTCAGCCAGCATCTCGAGGTGCGCTGCGGCCGCTCGTCATCGTCAGAGACCAAAAGAGGCATCTGGGCGGCGCACCGATCCCACGTATGCGAGCAGCGGCTCGAGAATCGACATCCTTCCGGCCAGCTCACGGGGTTCGGGACCGTGCCGTGAATCGGATGTAAGCGACCGCCCCCCGCCGACATCCTCGGAAGGGATTCGAGAAGCCCCTCGGTGTAGGGGTGCTGCGGTTCGAGGAAGATCTCCTCGACTGTGCCCGCCTCTACGATTTGCCCGGCGTACATGACGAGGACGCGATCGCATACTTCGGCGACCACCGCCAGGTCATGCGTGATCAGAAGCACGGCCATCGCTCGGCGAGCCGTAAGGTCTGCCAGAAGCTCGAGAATCTGCGCTTGAATCGTCACGTCGAGCGCAGTAGTGGGTTCGTCAGCGATGAGCAGATCGGGCTCACAAGAGAGCGCCATGGCGATCATCACGCGTTGTCGCATCCCACCCGACAGCTGATGAGGATACTCTCCGAACCTTTGCTCCGGCTCGGGGATGCCCACTTCTCGCAAGAGATCGATACCGATCCTTCGGGCATCACGGCGTCCGAGTTTCCTGTGCAGAACGAGCGCCTCGCGGATCTGGCTTCCCACGGTGAAGACGGGGTTGAGTGAGGTCATCGGCTCCTGAAAGATCATGGCGATCTCGTTTCCCCGGATTCGTCGCAGCTCCCCCTCGGTCATACCGACCAACTCCTGGCCCCGAAGCCGAATGGAGCTTCCGGTCTCGATCCGACCGGGGGGGTCCGGTACGAGCCCCATGATGGAGAGAGACGTCACGGTCTTTCCACAGCCCGACTCCCCGACGATCCCGACGGTCTCTCCCTTCTCAACCGCGAACGAGACTCCATCGACGGCGCGAGCGGTCCCCGCGTCCGTCGAGAAGTAGGTCCGGAGATTCTGAACGTCGAGGAGTGCCATCCTCAGCTTCTGAGTCGAGGATCGAGCGCGTCCCGTAGCCCGTCCCCCGCCAAGTTGAAGGAGAGAACGACGAAGACGATGGCCAACCCGGGGAACGTGGCTATCCACCACGCCCCGAGCAGGTCATCCCGGCCGTTCGCAACCATCGTTCCCCACGATGGTGTCGGAGGCTGGACGCCGAGGCCGAGAAACGAGAGGCCAGCTTCGAGTACAATCGTATCGCCGATTCCGAGGGTCGCTGCCACGACGACGGGGGCCAACGTGTTAGGGACGATGTGCCGCAAGATGAGCCGAGCCTGGGAGAAACCCAGAGCTCTTCCCGCTTGGATGTATTCGCGCTCTCGGAGGCTTAATACCTCACCGCGAACGATCCTGGTCGGCTGCGGCCATTGGGTGAGGCCGAGGACGGCCACGATCAAGAAGATGGACGGTTCGAAGAAGGCGATGATGGCAATCAGGAGGACGAGCCTCGGGAACGAGATCACCATGTCCACAAACCGCATGACGACCGCGTCTACCTTTCCGCCCAAGAACCCTGAGATCGCACCCAAGAGGGCGCCGATTGTCATCGAGATGCTCACAGCCACGAATCCGATCGTGAGTGAGATCCGAGCCCCGTACAACACCCTGGAAAGCACGTCTCGGGAAAACTGATCCGTTCCCAGCGGGTGGAGCCCCGACGGGGCAAGCAGACGTTCTGAAAGCAGGCTGCCCTGGGCGGTGGGGTCGAAAGGCGCGAGGAACGGGGTTAGAAGCGCAGCAAGGTAGAAGACTGCAACTGCGGTTGCGGCGCCAACTGCAACCCGACTCTTCAAGAACGCAGTCCATGCTAGGGAAAGCTGACTCCGTGACTCGCTCGCAGTAACTGTTGGTTCTCTAGCCTGTTGCGCGAACGACCACCGTTGAATCAAACCGATGGTCACGATCCAGGCGACAAGAGCGAGCCGATGATCCCACGGGCCCGAGAAGGCACCAAGCATCCGATCCCACCTCGCAATCGGAATCCAGAGCATTCCAAGCCAGACGAGAAAGACGAAGCCGCCCGCGGCGACTCTACCACGTAGCAGCTGGACAAGACCAGGGAGTAACAGCGAAAGGGCCTGGCGGACGGCTGCTGGCAACTCAGTCATAGCGGATGCGAGGATCAACAATCGCATAGAGGATGTCCGCGACGAGATTCCCCATGATGACCATGATGGCGAAGATGAAGGTCCCGGCCATCACGACGGGGAAGTCACGCTGAAGGATGGCGCCGACGATGAGCCTTCCCATCCCAGGCCAAGCGAAGACGCTCTCGATGAGGAGTGCACCGCTGAAGAGATAGGGCAGCATGAGCCCCAGGAGCGTTACGACCGGGATCAGTCCGTTACGTAGTGCATGCTCAAAGATGACGCTTCCTTCGGGAAGTCCCTTTGATCGCGCTGTCCGGATATAGTCCTGTCGGATCACCTCGAGCATGCTTCCGCGTGTGTACCGCGCGATCGCCGCGGCTAGAACGAGAGCCAACGAGAGGGAGGGTAGAACCAGGTGCATGATACGGTCACGCAGTTGGTCCAGGGGACTCATGAACGGGTAGTCCACCGACGTCATGCCCGACGCAGGAAACCAGATCGGCCAGTCCCAGAGGTTACGCGCGCCCAGGCCGAAAACTAGGATGAGCATGAGAGCCAGCCAAAACGAAGGCATGGAGTAGAAAAAGAGGCCAACTACACTCAGAAAGCCGTCTGTAAAACGGTTTTGACGGACGGCCTGTAGTACTCCTACCAGTACGCCTCCGATAAAGGCGAGCACCATCGCGCTTGCGGAGAGAATGAGCGTATTCGGTAGGATCTCGGCGATGATGTCGATGACAGGCTGGTTGCGAGCCAACGATACGCCGAAATCTCCCTGCAGCATCGCACCCATCCAACGCAGGTATCGGATATGCACCGGCTGATCGAGCCCCATATTCCTCCGCATCTGCTCAAGCACTTCGGGCGTGATGTTGGGAGAAACGAAGAACGATACCGCATCCCCGGGGGCCAGGCTGAGCAGGAAAAACACGATGGTCGCGACGCCCAATACGAGGGGAATCGCGCTCAAGAGCCGGCGTGCGAGGAAAGCGATCACGCTAGATGACGAGCCCGTGGACAGCACGGGGGGCCGGGCTCATCTGAGGTCAGCCGGGATCCACCAGTCCCTGATGTTAATCCACTCTCCACGCGCGTCCAGGGCAACGTCCCGAAGGCGGCGGTTCAATCCCGCCAGTCGTTCGACGTGATACAAGTGAGTATACGGCTGGACCTCGAGAAGCCGGTATTGATACTCCTGCCATAGCGGGATCGCCTCCTCCCGCTCGACCACTAGCTGAAGCGTGTCGATGAGTCGATCGATCTCAGCGTCCCGGGTGCCGGCCCACCCGTACGGCTCGTCCACGGCTTCGGAGTGGAAGAGGTTGTGGTTGTCGATCCTGAACTCTTCCACCCAGCCGATGACGACCCCATCGAAGTCACGAATCTCGGGTGTGTTTATCTGGTTCAGGAGCGTGCCCCATTCGACCACCTGAGGTGTAACCGCGATCCCCAGCGGCTGCAGCTGGGCCTGCATGATCTGCGCGATATCCTCGCGTTGCTGATTGCCCTGATTGTACTTGATGGAAATCTCCAACCGGTCGCCGCTACCGTTCTCGCGGACGCCGTCCCCGTCTCGATCCGTCCAACCCGCCTGATCCAGTAGACCCTTCGCTCGTTCCGGGTCGTATTGGAGGGAATCGCGGATCCCATCGAAGAACGCCCAATGGAATGGAGGGACTCCGGCATTGGCCACCTCACCGTACCCACGCCGCAACGCCAGCATGATTTCCTCACGGTTCGTTCCCACAGTTATCGCTCTTCGAACACGCGGGTCCGAAAGCTGGGGACGCCGGGAGTTCCAGCCAACGATGTCGTACCCGCGGAACGGGAACGACCTCAATTCCAGCGCTTCCGCTTCCTCGACCTGGGGGGCTTGATCCGGCCCAGGGGCAACATAAAAATCGATCCTCTCCGTCAAAAGTTCTGTAAGGAGCGTGGTCTGCTCAGGGATAATTCGGTACACATACCGCTCGAGGAACGGAGGGCCGCCCAACCCCGCGGGGAAGGCGGTGTTGCGGACAAAGCTCCAGCTGGCGTCGGTCTGATGGGTCTCGAACACGAACGGCCCGTTTCCAACAGGGCACCGGCTGCCGAAGGGGTGCTGTCTCAGCTCAGCGGAGGGCACGTCCCTTAGCAGGTGCTCCGGCATGATTGCCGTAGCGCGCCAGGGATCCAGGAACTCGGAGTGGGGGGCGACCGAGAACCGTACGGTAAGTGAGTCTAGGACCTCTACACCCCCTGGACCGTGCACATAGTGAGTCCAGAACTGCGGATTCGGATTGGCGGTTTCCGGATCGGTGATTCGCTCGTAGGTGAACTGAACATCATAGGCTGACGTGGGCGTCCCATCGTGCCAATAGACGTCGTCCCTCAAGCTGAAAGTGAGCGTCTGACCGCTCTCGTCGAACTCCCACGAGTCGGCGAGGTAGGGACGGGGCTCGAAGTTTTCGTCAAAATCGATCAAGGTCATCAAGTGAACGAAGTTTTGGTGGTCGTTACTCGTGTTATCTGAAGAAACGAGCGCATTCATTCCGTCAGGCATTTCCCCAATCGACGCCACCACCGCCGTGCCCCCGTACCGCTCTCCTGATGGCTGTTCGAACTGACTCAGGTAAGCCTCGACCCGGGGGAGCACCTCCTGGCAGAACTCGGGAAGGCCGGCTAAAGAACGTCCCGCATCGCCACCTCCACACGCAGCCAGCGTGAACGCAACCGCGAGCGAGACAGATATCCGGAGCACGATCAGATCCATTCTGGGCTCCTTAGGTCTTTTCGAAACGGGGATCCTCCCAGGGGACGTCACGGCATGAAACCAAGCGATCACCGGCGCCACGTCCAGGTGGGAGATTCATAATGGGGAACAAGCGACGCCGCTACCCTCTTCTCTTCCCCACGAAGACGGCTGCGGCGCCACTGGCCACCCAGTCCGGTACGCATGGCACGTTCCACGGCCGTCGCAACTTCGGCGAAACTGACGCGCGGCTGAATGAGCTCCGCGAGCGACACCCCCGCAGGACGGGGGGATCCACTCACGACCGAAGGGGGCTCGAGGAGGAGTGACCCATGCTGTAGGAGGACTGGACCGAGTCGCACCTGAGCGCTTCCGACGAGCTTCCGACCAGCCACCTCGATCTCGTCCGCTACCGGCTGCTGGAAACAATCTCCGTCCCCTGGCCTTGGCGACGGGCCAACAGACTTTGCAAGGTGCGCGGGCGCACCGAGCGACCGGATGGCCTGCAGGAGCGCCATGTTGAGAGCCCGGTAGGTTGATCGGGGGCCCCCGAGCGCCCTCGAAGGGACAGCAACTGAGTAGGTCAGCTCGCGGTCGTGTAGGACCTCGCGACCCCCGGTGGGGCGTCGGACCACCTGGCCTTCGAGGTCGTCAACGGTGCGCCCGCCGTACCGTGTTCTTGCCGGCTGATTGCGACCGAAGGACAGCGTGGGACGGCTCCAACGATAAATCCGGAACACCCCTTCTTCTGGCCGTAGGCACCTCGCGAGCGCCACGTCGAGCGCCATGTTCCAAGGACCGGTGTTGGCTGGAGTCCTCAGGAACCTCCACCGGGACAGGGGCCCGTCGCTAGACATCTGGCTCGCCGTACGAATCAATCGGTGGACACGCACAGACGAGATTCCGGTCGCCGAACGCACTATCCACGCGCCCGACAGAAGGCCAGAACTTGTTCTCGCGTGTCCAGGGTGCCGGGAAAACCGCCGTCGCCCGCGTGTAGGCGTGGGACCAATCTTCGGACACCAAGACAGCCGTAGTGTGGGGAGCGTTCTTCAGCGGGTTGTCGCTTCGGTCCATCTGACCTGCCTCGATCTCTTGAATTTCGCCCCGGATCGATATGAGCGCGTCGCAAAACCGATCGAGTTCCTTCTTGGACTCGGACTCGGTGGGCTCAACCATCATCGTGCCGACGACCGGAAAGGACATAGTAGGCGCATGGAAGCCATAATCCATCAGCCGCTTTGCGACATCTTCGTCAGTGATCCCTGCGGACCTACGAAAGGGTCGGAGGTCCAGGATGAATTCATGTGCCACTCGGCCAGAAGGGCCTCGGTAGAGGACATCGAAATATCCTTCCAGCCGGTGCGCCATGTAGTTCGCATTCAGAATTGCGATCTCACTTGCGCGCTGGACGCCGTCCTTTCCCAGCAGTGCGATGTACGCCCAGGAAATCAAGAGAATCGAGGCGCTTCCCCATGGTGCAGACGCGATGGGCCCGATCGCTTTCTCCCCACCCGACGAGTGGACAGGATGGCCCGGAACGAAGGGCGCTAGGTGCTCCGCAACACAGATCGGTCCCATCCCAGGGCCACCCCCTCCATGAGGAATCGAGAAGGTCTTGTGCAGGTTGATATGACAGACGTCCGCTCCGTAGTCCCCGGGGCGACAAATTCCGACCTGAGCATTCAAGTTGGCGCCGTCCAGGTAGACTTGTCCTCCGCAGTTGTGAATCGTGTCGCAAACCTCTTGTACGTCCTCCTCGAAAACTCCGTGTGTGGACGGGTACGTCATCATGAGTGCGGCGAGCTCATCCGCATGGCTCACGGCCTTTGCGCGAAGATCGGCCAGGTCGATGTTGCCACGATCGTCACAATCCACCACTACGACTTTCATACCGGCCATCACCGCGGAAGCTGGGTTCGTTCCGTGGGCCGAGGACGGAATGAGGCAAACATTTCGATGGCCTTCGCTTCGGGCCCTATGGTAAGCACGAATGACGAGGAGACCGGCATATTCGCCCTGAGCGCCAGAGTTCGGTTGGAGGGAAACGGCCGGAAGGCCGCTGATGGCCGACAGCCACTCTTCCAACTCTTGAATGATCTCCCGATATCCCTGTGACTGATCTTTGGGTGCAAACGGATGCAGCCGCGCGAATTCGGGCCAGCTGAGGGCGACCATTTCCGACGTCGCGTTCAACTTCATGGTGCACGACCCGAGTGGGATCATGCTTGTGCCCAGCGAAAGGTCGCGGCTCTCTAGCCGACGAATGTAGCGGAGCATCTCGGTCTCGGAGTGGTATCGATTGAAGACTGGATGCTCGAGAAACCTGGACTCACGTCTCACTTCATTAAAAAGGCCGTCCGGCTCGTCGAGTCCATCGGCCAGCTCACTAACCCCCCCTTCAGCCTGTACCCTCTGGCTTTCTCCATCGGCGAAGAGCCCAAGAAGCCCCGCGAGATCTTCGGCCTCCACAGTCTCATCAAGGGCGACGCCGAGCGTGCCGTCACCGAAGTCTCTGAGATTGATCCTCGAACGAGATGCGCACTCCAGAACTTCCTGAGCCGGAGGAGCAATCGGGCGCACCCGTATGGTGTCGAAGAAATGTCGGGTCAGCACTTGATGTCCCTGTAAGCGAAGTCCGGCTGCGAGTACGCGCGTCAGGTCGTGTATCCGTCGAGCGATTCGCCGGAGTCCCTCAGGGCCGTGATAGACAGCGTACATTGACGCCATGACGGCCAGGAGCACCTGCGCGGTGCAGATGTTCGATGTGGCTCTCTCTCGACGGATGTGCTGTTCCCGGGTCTGCAGAGCCATCCGAAGTGCGGGTTGCCCGGTCGCGTCACGCGACACACCGATGATCCGGCCTGGGATGCCTCGTTTCAGCCCGTCGCGAGTTGCGAAATAGGCGGCGTGGGGACCGCCAAATCCAAGGTGTACGCCGAAACGCTGACTGCTTCCGACCGCGATATCGGCGCCCATCTCACCAGGGGACGTGAGTAGGCATAGGGATAGAAGGTCTGAAACAACAGCGACCTGGGTTCCCGCATCGTGAGCGCGTTGAATGACCGGCGTCAGGTCCTTTACTTCACCATCCGTGGCAGGATACGCGAGCAGAAGTCCAAAGACAGAAGCATCAATCGTCTCTTCCTCAGGATCCCCGATTCGTACCTGTATTCCAAGCGGTTGAGCACGCGTTTCAACGACGGCGATCGTCTGCGGGTGACAGCTCTCGTCGACTAGGAAAACGCCGCGGCCCTGTCCAGACTGATTCAAGAAGAGGCCCATCGCCTCAGCCGCTGCGCTCCCCTCGTCAAGGAGAGACGCGTTGGCGACTGGAAGTCCTGTCAGGTCGATAACGACCGTCTGGAAGTTCAAGAGGGCTTCCAGGCGGCCTTGTGAAATCTCAGCCTGATAAGGCGTGTACTGGGTGTACCACCCTGGGTTCTCGAACACGTTTCTCGCGATCACAGCCGGGGTTACCGTGTCATGGTATCCCATCCCGATATAAGACCGGTATGGGTGGTTCTGGGCCGCGACAGCATTCAGGCGACGCACGAGCTGGTGCTCTGAGAGCGGCGGCCCGATCCCTGTCAGGTCGTCGTTTCGAATGGAGCGCGGAACGGTGTCCGAGATCAACGCGTCCATCGAGTCGTATCCGATGTCGCACAACATCTCCTGGGTTTCCGGGGCGCTTGGCCCCAGGTGTCGATCGGAGAAGCGGTCGGTACGGTCTAGCGAGTGTGTCATTCAGGTGGATTCAGGTGGGAGGTACCGCGGTGCGGAGGAGCCCAGGCGGCTAGTCCACGAGCGCCTTGTACCCCTCCTGGTCGAGTAGGTCCTCCAAACCGGCGGCGTCTTCGATCCTCAGGCAGATCATCCAACCATCCCCGTAAGGATCGGTGTTCACCAAGGCCGGGTCATCGTCAAGAGCGGAGTTCACGTCGGTAATCTCACCTCCGACCGGGCTGTACAGGTCGCTCACCGCCTTGACCGCCTCGATCGTACCAAACACGTCCATCTTCTCGAACTGTTCGCCGATCTCGGGCAACTCAAGGAATACGACGTCTCCCAGCTCGCCCTGGGCGTAGTCGGTTATCCCTACCAAGAACACGTTGTCCTCATCGGTCGATTTCAGGTACTCGTGTTCTTCGGTGTAGTAGAGTCCGGTTGGGATCTTGGACATTCATGCCTCCGGTGGGTGCACAGGTGTTGGATGCCCCGGCAATAGATATTTTCTTCGCGAAAGCGTCAACCCGGCATCGACCGGTTCCCGGCGATGCCTGGATTCGCACCGACTCCTTGAAGAGATTCTCTAGTCTCGCGTGGTTCCTGACCTAATTTGGGGAAAGAACCGCCAAGGGACTTCTGATTCCGAGACCGGGGGCGATCGTCATGTTTGGTGGCATAGGGGTTCTTGAAGTCGTTGCTATCGTCTTTCTTCTTCTCCTTCTCTTTGGAGCCAAGCGAATCCCGCTGATCGCGCGCGGATTGGGGGCGGGGATTCGGAACTTCAAATCCGATGTCAAGGAGCCCGACCGTCTGACTGAAGCGGAAGACTCCGGCTCCGAATCCGAAGACGGGAGGAGTTGACGTTTCCGAAAGTCCGCCGTGGGTCCGGCTCACGATCCTGTTCCTCACGGTCTTCGTGGATCTCGTGGGGTTCGGAATCGTTCTCCCCCTTCTTCCACTCTACGCGGACAGGTTTGGGGCGTCCGGCACCGAGATTGGGATTCTCGTCCTTTCGTATTCCGCTGCACAGCTCTTGCTCGCTCCCATTTGGGGTCGACTATCGGACCGGGTTGGCCGTAGGCCCATTCTGATCGTCGGCCTGCTCGGGTCAGCCATCTCCTACGTGGTGTTCGCGTACGCGGCTTCGGTCTCGGTGCTACTCCTTTCCCGCCTGATGGCCGGAGTTGGGGGAGCAAACATCCCGGTGGCCCAGGCGTACGTCGCCGACATCTCTCGCCGTGACCGGCTCGCGGGCAATATGGGCCTCATCGGAGCCGCGTTCGGACTGGGCTTCATTTTTGGGCCGGCGATTGGGGGGGTCCTCGCTCCCGTGGCCCCCGAGCTCCCGGGTCTCGCCGCTGCGGGACTCTGCACAGCCAATGCACTGCTGGCTTTGGTGCTCCTTCCCGAATCCCTGTCCCGCAGTGAGCGGGCCAAGCTCAAGGCCGAACGATCGAAAGAGCCATCGCGGACCGCGACTCCCTCGGCCGGTCGCGTCGGCTTGGCTTCGATTGAGCTGAGGCTCGTCCTACGAAGTCGAGCGTTCCTTCGGGTCCTCCTGCTTTCCTTCATATTTACCACCGCCTTCTCGATCATGCATCCGATTTTTCCTCTGTATGCTGCCGAACGGTTCGGGCTGAGTGAGCCGGATGTGGGCTGGTTATTCGCGTTCATCGGCGTGATCTCAGCCGTCATGCAGGGTGGTGTGGTGCGGGTGTTGGCCGCTCGAATCGGAGAGGTCAGCCTGATCCGGGCCTCCGCGGTTCCTTTCGTGATAGGTTTCGTTCTCATCGGGGCCGCTTCGTCGATACCGATGCTCCTCGGAGGACTGGGCTTGCTAGCTGTCGGTTTCGGCGGGACACTGCCTTCCCTGGTGAGCCTGCTTTCTCGCTTAGCGCCCGACGAGCTCCAGGGGGGCTCCCTTGGGGTAGGCCAGAGTGTGGGAGCGCTCGGGCGAATCGTGGGACCTTTCATGTCGGGCGTCCTTTGGGACGCACTGGGTAGCTCCGCTCCGTATTTTGTCGCTGCCGCGATCGGCGCGGCAGCTGGACTCTGGGGACTACGGCTCCGGCAGCCGGACTGACTATGGGCTCGGCGATTCTCAAGAACGTTGTGATCGTCCTCGATCAGCCGCAAAACTTGGTGAATATCGCGGGCGTGGTGCGGGCCATGAAGAACATGGGACTGATGCGCCTCCGCCTCGTGCAGCCCGGTGAATTCGACCCGTGGCGCATCGAGGGAATCGCTCACCGTTCCGAAGATGTAGTCGAACGGGCGGAGGCTTTTGATCGGCTCGAAGACGCGGTTGCTGACTGTGTCTACGTACTCGGAACGACCGCGAGAGCCAGAACCGCCCAGCGTAACTATTGTCGCCCCCGCGCTGCGGCCGAAAGTCTGATCGTACGTGCGGAAGAGGGTCCGGTCGCGGTGGTTTTCGGCAGGGAAGATCGCGGTCTCACGAATGAGGGACTGGATCGATGTCATGGCGTCGCCGTGATTCCGACCGATCCCGACTACGCGAGCATGAATCTTGCTCAAGCATGCTTGTTGATCGCCTACGAGATCTTCCTTGCTGCGGATGGGGGTGATCAGTCCCTCCCCCAGGGGAAGCGCTCGACCGGTCTCGCGACCGGGGAGGAGATGGAGGCGATGCTGGGCGCGCTCGAAGGAGGTCTCAGGAGAATCGATTTCTTCAAGGCCCGTGCGTCCGAGAGCGTGATACGGACATTCAGAACCCTTCTTTCGCGGGCTGAACCCGACCACCAGGAAGCCGGCTTGGTGAAGGCGCTCGGGTTCGAGATTGGGAACTACATCGATCGGCTCACCGCCCAAGGAGAAACACCCGGCGATGGTGCTAGACCGAATGCCAATAGCTGAACACATCTCCAACACAGCCTCTATGGCCGAGCGCTATCGAGTTCTGCTCGAGATCGGCCGTGCGTTGACGGGTGCACTTCGTGATGATGAGCTCTATGCGTCGATCTATCGTGAGACCGCGCGGGTAATCGAGGCAGACGGATTCTATGTTTCGCTATATGACGCGGCCTCAGATGAAGCGACCGTCGTGTTCTGGGCGGATGAGGGAAAGGGCCGACAGGCCCAAATCGTGTACTCGGGATCCGAGAATCCTGTCATCAGTCAGGGCAAGGCTACGATGGTCTCGGATCATTTGCGTGATCAGTCACTCCTAGTGATCGGGGATGTCGGACACCGGGTGACACGCTCGGCCATTTCCGCACCCATGGTCTCGAGGGGTAAGATTCTCGGCGTGATCAGCGCGCAGAGCTACCGGGCTCGCGCCTACTCCGGCTCCGATCTAGAGCTTCTTCAGGGAATCGCGGACTTGGCGGCGGTCGCAAGTCAAAACGTCAGTCATGTGTCGGAGTTGGATCGTCGACGACGGGAAGCCGAGAATATGGAGTCGATCGTGAAGGCGCTCGTCAGCTCCCTCGACATGGACGAGGTCCTTGGCCGGATCGCCGAAGCTGCCCTGGATTTGCTCGAGGCCGACGGCGCGGTGGTCTGGTTGCTCGAGGAAGAGTCGGCACGTGTGGCCGCTAGTCAGGGCCCGATCGCACCTGAAGTCGGTTCTCATCTTCCTTTGGAGGGCGAGCTGGTGCGTCTCCTCAGAGACGAAGGCCGTCCTCTTATTCTTGACGAAATCGGGGAAGAAAGCCGGGCCTTGGGAAACCGGCTTAGGAGCCATCTTCGTGCCCGAAGTGCCCTCGTCGCGCCACTGACCTTTGGCGATCGAGTGACAGGCGCCCTTACGGTGGGTGTGGCGCACGATCGCGAGTTCGGTGAAGAGGATGCGCACCTAATGGAGCGGCTAGCGGGTCATGCGTCGGTCGCCATGCAGAACGCCCGCCTACACGCGAGCTTACAGGCGCTCTCGCTGACCGATCCACTGACCGGGCTCCCGAACAGAAGACATATGGAGCTACACCTCGGTCAGGAGTTGGCGGCGGCCCAGCGCGGTCGAAAACTATCCGTCGTTCTGTTCGACCTCGACAATTTCAAGCAGTACAACGACACGCTTGGCCACTTAGCTGGCGACGAGGTATTGAGTGCGATAGGTGACGTACTTTCGGGCGAGACACGCGCGATGAACCTCGTCGCGAGATACGGAGGGGATGAATTCTTGGCCGTGCTGTCCGACACTTCTCTGGAAGGAGCACGGCATCACGCCGTCCGTGTGGCCGAGCGCGTCGCGCGACACCCGGCTCTAGGACCTCGAGGTATTAGTGTGAGTGCGGGGGTGGCAACGTTTAGCGCCGAGATCGACTCAATGAACGAACTGATCCGTGCCGCGGACGAGGACATGTATCGCTCGAAGGCCGCAAAGAGCTCGAAATGAGCCGGGGCGACACAGACGGCGGCTCGAGTCGAGAGACTCCGGCCGCGCTCATGGCCGTGGCCCGGGAACTGGCTCTTCAGGCGGGCGTTCTCACCCTTCGATACTTCGGTGAGGGTCTAGCAGCGGATGCGAAACCTGACGGGACCCCTGTAACGAGGGCGGACCGCGAGGCCGAAACACTCCTGAGGTCTGAGATCCTACGGCGCTACCCCGATCACTCCATTTTGGGCGAGGAATTCGGCGAGCACGTCAGGGGATCCTCGATCCGATGGATCCTCGATCCGATCGACGGAACCCGCTCGTTCATTCGAGGGGTGCCTCTCTATGCGGTCCTGGTTGGAATCGAGATCGAGGATGAGCCTGTCGTGGGCGTGGCCCATTTCCCGGCGCTCGACGAGACTGTCGCGGCCGCGCGCGGAGAGGGCTGCAACTGGTGGCTTCGGGGCCGCGACTCACCGTGCTCGGCAGAAGTGTCGAACACGAGTGACCTCCAGAGCTCACTTGCCCTCACAACTGATATGGAAGAGGTCTTGACCTCAGAGGTCGGACCGGGCTGGCGGAACCTTAGCAGGCAGGTTGAACTCGTACGGGGCTGGGGAGATGCCTACGGCCACATCCTGGTCGCTACCGGGCGTGCAGAGGTCATGGTCGATCCGACCCTCTCGGCATGGGACGCAGCACCTCTTCTTCCCATCGTTACGGAGGCGGGAGGCCGCTTCAGCGACCTTAGGGGGAATGCGACGATCCGTGGAGGATCAGGTGTTTCAAGTAACGGTCGCCTTCACCAGTCCGTGCTCGACATCTTGCGAGGACGCGTCCGAGCCAAGCCGTGACCTGACCGGCAGAGATCAGCCCCGCTGCAGTTCTGCTTCGAGCATCTCCGGATCAGGCGCTGGCTGCCACACCTGGATCATCGGGAAGGTCGCGAGGAACCAGTGGACGGCGCCGGAGAACATCCCCAGGAAGCCCAGGCCAATCAGCGGTTCCCAGATCGTGATCGTGGCCGTACCGGCTTCATGAAGCGAGGGCGCCACGAGCAAGAAGCGTTCGAGCCAAAGTCCCAGAAGGGCAAGCGCGGCGATCCCGCCGAGCCATGTGGGGATGAGCTTGGGCGTTCGGCCGATAAGGGCGGCGAAGGGTACGACGAAGCAAAGCACGATAACCAGCAGTGACAAAGGTCCCCACTCAGCCCCTGAGCGGTGAACGATCCACTCCTGCTCCCACGGCAGCTTCCCATACCAAATGACGATGTATTGAGACCAAAACAAATAGGTCCAGAAAACTGAGAAAGCAAAGATCAACTTTCCCAAGTCGTGTAGCTGAAAACCCGAGATGTGTAGGTCCGCGTAGTCACTCTTTCGCTTGAGCAGCACAGAGACGAGCGCGGTAGCTCCGATGCCTCCCCAAAAAGCCCCCATAAAAAACCACGCGGGGAACAGAGTTGAGAACCAGTGCGGCTCGAGCGACATGGCCCAGTCGATCGCAAAAATGCTCATCACCACTGCATATACAAGCACCAGGGGTGGCGCCAATGTGTTGAGTCTCTCCCAGCTTCGAGCCCCCTCCTCCGCACCACCGATCCAGCCCCGAGAAAGCCGGCGACGCCAGCGAGCCCGAGAAGCGCTCCCCTCCTCGTCGGCTTCACGCTCCGGTCCCATATCAGGTCTGAGTGCGAGGTACATGAATAGGAGGCTCAGGGAAAAGAGTAGACCGGCGCCGAGGAGGTTCCGAGCTGTTAGGAATGGAATGTTGAGGAACGCGGCCTTCTTCTGGACGATCTCGTCCGTGGCCATGAGCTCGATCCACGGGAAGTAGCTCTCCCGCAGTGTGAGCATGGGTAGAAGCAGAAGAAACGAAAGCGGAAGGAAGGCGCCCAGGGCGAGTGACGCCCGCCTCACTGACCAGTTCCACTTGGCTTTGGTGATCACCGTCGCGGCACAGAGAATCACCGCGCCCTGCGCGACGCTAGTGAAGAAGAGCCAGTTCGCCACGTAGGCTTGCCACGCTCGGTCCGGGTTCGACCCCATGAGAATCACAAACGAGAGAGCGCCGATCGCCACTAGTCCGGCCGCGGTGAAAACGGCGGCCCGCCCACGCGGCAGATACCGGGCCGAGATCGCAGGTGGGATTGGGATATCGTGCACGTTAGCGGTCCTGGGCGGTGGGCGACGCGTCCTGGGCGACCGGGTCTCCGCCCTGGTCGGGGAGGTCTTCGCTCTGATCGATCGGCTCTTCCGGCAGCGCGAGCGGTCTCTGTAGTTCACGCACGTAGTTCACGATATGCCACCGGTCATAGTGCGCGATCTGATGTCCGTACGGCGGCATGGCGCCCCGTCCGATCCTGATGAGGGAGTAAATGTAGCCGTCGGTAAACGCCACTGCCTGCGGCGTTGTGAGCCCGAACGAGGGCATCCCAGCGTTGGTTACCGGGCCATCCCCATTGCCCAAGCTTCCGTGGCACGGCTGACAGGCCCGGTTGAACATCGTCTCCCCCCTCGCCAGCGAAGCGGGCGTAGCCTCGACCGGGTTCGGGATCTCCGTAACCTCGGGCGCCTGCTGAATTAGCTGGATGAGGGTCACGGGCTTGGGGATCTCCGTGACCTCCGGTTGACCGAGATTCACAGCGCCCGCGGCCGCGGGGAAGTTGCCGGCTGAGAATGGGACTGCGCCCTCGGGCGGAGGGAGTGGGTGCTCATATGCCCCAAGCGAAGACTGTACACGCATGCTCCTTCCAAAAATGGCTTGGAAGACATCATCCATGGGCGTGCAGCCGGCCCCAGTGAGAAGCACCACGGCCAAGGCGGAACCCCACTTCGTGGTCTTCACCGCCCGAATGATCGACCTAGCCATGGGCTGCACCCTCGGCATCCTCCTGAAGCAAAGAGGGGTCGTTCGCCTCGAGGATGCCTCGAGCCACCGCCAATCGGTCGCCCGACGCGGTGACATAGACTCCGAACCGTCCCGCGGTGAATTCTGGGTCGTAGACAACGTTCGTCTTCAGATCGGGAATTCGCATGTTCCAGAACACCCCGATCACCGTGGAGAGAACACCAAACAGGATCGTCAGCTCGAATGCGATCACCACATAGGCGGGGATCGAGAGGATGGGTTTCCCGCCAGTGACCAGCGGCCAATCCACGGACGTGAAGATCGTGAATGCGAAGCCCGTTGCAGCACCGGTAAGACCCCCCACGAGGGTGAAGAGCCGAACGGGGCTCGCCCCGTAACCAAGAGCATGCTCGATTTCATGCTCTGGGAAAGGCGCGAACGCCGTGATCTCTTCGAAACCCTCCGCGCGCAGCGCTTTGATCGCGCTTACGGTCGAGTCGGTGTAGTCGAACGAGGCCATGAGCCCCTCGCGTGTTCCGTTCACCTCCCGACCTCCCGGGATGGGGTTGGACGCAGAGGTGGGGGCAGTACCTCTTTGATCTCGGCGATCGCCACTGGGGGC
The DNA here is from genome assembly GCA_965215925.1 of Longimicrobiales bacterium. Lineage (GTDB taxonomy): Bacteria > Gemmatimonadota > Gemmatimonadetes > Longimicrobiales > Gaopeijiaceae > JAAXGI01. The sequence continues at coordinate 2,679,559 of CBDCEQ010000003.1, forward strand.
AGAAGTCGAACGAACAAGAGGAACCAGAAGCTGAACCACGCAAAGCTCCCAACCACGATCCCCATCTCGGTCATGCTGGGTCGGTAGTTGCCCCAGGCGAAAGGCATGAATTCGTGAGAAAGTGAGGTAACGATGATCACGAACCGCTCGAACCACATCCCGATATTGATGAAGAGCGAAATGACGAACAGCGCCGCGATCGAGTACCGTACGCGCTTGAACCAGAGGAGGATGGGGATCAACCCATTACACGTGAGCATGATCCATGCGGCCCACCAGTAGTCACCGAACAGCCGGTTCCAAAAAGCCTGGCGCTCCGGATCTTCCCCGGAGTACCATGCCATGAAAAACTCCGTCAGATAGGCGTAAAACACGATCATTCCCGTCACCAGACACAGTTTCGCCATCGCGTCGAAGTGTCGCGTCGTGAGATACGCCTCCAACCCGAAGGCTTTTCGGATCGGCACCATCAGCGTGATTACCATCGCGACACCGGAGAAGATGGCGCCGGCAACGAAGTAGGGAGCAAAAATCGTCGCGTGCCATCCGGGCACGATCGCCATGGCGAAGTCCCACGAAACGACCGAATGGACAGATAGAACGAGCGGGGTGGCTAGGGCCGCCAGATAGAGATACGCCTTTCCGAAGTGGTGCCATTGACGATCCGTTCCTCGCCATCCGAACGACGTCAGGTTGTAGAGCCTCTTGCGAAAGGTGCCCGGCTTTGCCTGGTCGCGCGCTGCTGCGATATCGGGAACGAGACCGAGCAGGAAGAAAAGGGACGACACCGTGAAGTAGGTCGTGACAGCGAAAACGTCCCAAACCAGCGGAGATCGGAAGTTCGGCCACAGGAGCCGCTCGTTGGGATATGGGAAGAGCCAATAGGCGTGCCAGGCTCGGCCCAGATGAATGAGCGGGAAGAGGCCGGCCGTCATGACCGCGAAAACCGTCATCCCCTCCGCAGCCCGATAGATCGACTGTCTCCATCTCGCTCGAAACAGGTACAGGATGGCCGAGATCAACGTTCCGGAGTGGGCAATCCCGACCCAGAACACGAAGCAGGTGATGTAAACACCCCAACCGACAGGTGTATTCAGACCACTCAGCCCGATCCCATTGATGAGTTGATTCCCCCAGGAGAACGCCAGGAGGCCCACACCGGCCGACGCCAGCCCGAACAGGAACCACCACAGCTTCGCAGGCCGCGACAGCATCTTGAGGATGTCAACATTGACGTCGCCGTATGACGGAACGTCAGGGTGCGTCGCGGCTCCCCTCTCTTGCTCGATGACCGTGTCAGACATGGATGTCTTCCACGGGGTGGAACGTGACCTTCCGCAAGTAGTTGACGGCCGGCTGCGTGTTGATCAGAACATCCAGCACTCGGTATGTGCGTTCACTCTCAGAAACCTCAGCAACCCTCGATGCCGGGTCCCGTATATTTCCGAACACGATCGCTTCGGCTGGACAGCTCTGTTGGCATGCGGGCACAACGTCGTCATCTCGGACCGCTCGTCCCTCGAGCGTGGCTTGCCCCTCGGCCTGTCGGATCCGCTGCACACAAAAGGAGCACTTCTCCATGATCCCACCCGTGCGCACGGTGACATCCGGGTTGTACTGCCAGTTCAGGGGCTCCGGGACATCCGAGAAGTCGAACCAGTTGAAGACGCGCACCTTGTAGGGGCAGTTGTTCGCGCAGTACCGCGTCCCTACGCAGCGATTGTAGACTTGCGCATTCAGGCCCTCAGGGGTGTGGTACGCAGCAAACACCGGGCAGACCGGTTCACATGGGGCGTTGCCACAGTGTTGACACAGCATGGGTAGGAAACGAACATCGACCGGGCCGGGTTGATCTGCGTTTACCTCCTCATAGAAGCGTTCAAGCCGGATCCAGTGAAGGTCCCTCCCCATCCGAATCTGCCCCTCCCCGACTGAAGCCACGTTATTCTCAGACTGGCAGGCAGTTATGCACGCGGAGCATCCCGTACATTTGTCGAGGTCGATAGCCATCGCCCACCTCGCGTGGCCCTCGAGTTCGTACTCTCCATGCTGGGCGCCCTCCAAGGGGAAATCCTCCGGTCGCCCCTCGGTTGGGACCGGAACGAACCCACCGACAGCCTGCAGCTCGTGGATCTCGGCGTGTTCCTCCTCGTGCATCTCCCCCGACTGGAGCACGGCTAATTCGACAGCAGGGACGATCGGTCGGTCGTGGGGGTCACTCGACCCTTCAATTGAAGCAACACCGCCGCGCTCACCGGTAGGCTCCAGTGACACTCTGGTCGCGAGCTGTACCAATGAACCGGATGCCTGCTCGATCTCAGCGGGTAACAGAACCATCGGGTTTACGCCCTGGTTGTCGGCGTAGCGTCCGAAGCTCGTGTGACCCCCTCCCATCGCCAAAGCCACGGTGTTCCGAAGGATCCCCGGATAGGTCCAGACCGGCGCTTCCACCTCACCATGGGGGGAAGTGACGCGAACGATGTCGCCTGTGGACACACCGAGTTCCGTTGCCGTTTCCGGGTGGACTTCGACCCAAGAATGCCAGGAAATCTTAGATACCGGATCAGGGAGTTCCTGGAGCCACGGACGGTTTGCGGATCGTCCGTCCCCGAACCTGGAAGAGGGGTAGATCAGAAGGGCGAGTCCTTCACCGTCGAGAGGCGGCGAATCGAACGAGAGCGCCCGATCAGGGGCCAGAGGGGTTGTCGTCTCCTGCACGGCCGCCTCGAGGTCCACGACTCCTTCCCGCAGTGCCCTTCTCCAAAAGTCATCGAACTCTTCGTCCAGCGGCTCCCGAGTAGCGTGCAGCTCGAGCCAAGCCAGCCGCAGATACTCGTAGAAGTTCTCCGAGCCAAGGTCGTGGCCCAACGCTTGGGCGAGAGTAAGCAGCACGTCTCCAGCGGCGCGCGAATCAAAGTGCGGAACGGGCTGCATGCCCGGTTGTTGGATGGTCCAAACCCCTGGCCGTGGGTTCGAATCCCCCCACGCCTCTAGGAAATGCCGATCGGGAAGAACCAGATCTGCTTGGCTCGCCGTTTCGTCCAGACGATCGGTGATCGCTACAGAGAACGGGACCGAAGCTAGCGCCTCGGTGAATCCGACAGCTGGCGGAAGCGTGTAGGCTGGATTGGTGTTATGGAGGATCAACGCCTGAATCTGCCCGGCGGCCATTGAATCCACGGCTTCGGCCAGAGCCCCCGCACCGGAAGAAGCGGCGCTGAGGTGCGCGGTGCCGGGAAACAACGTCCGGCCGACGGCCCCGCCGACTGCGTTCAAGACAAGGACTGCGAGGTTGGCCGCGGTCGCGTTCCGCCCCTGACCCGCCACCCCAGGACCCACGGCAAGCCCGGGGCCTTCAGCGACGAATCGGGATGCCATCTCATCCAGGGTTTCGACGGAGATCCCAACCTGGGCGGCGACGGTCTGGGCATCGTACGCGGCGAGAAGCTCCGCATAAGGGCCAGCATCTCCGCCGTCGGTCGCGATGATGTTTGCGACGGCTAGGGCGACCAGAGCCTCCGCCCCGGCCTCGACAGGGACCCACTCGTCCGCATTCTGGCCGGTGAGGGAAAGCCTCGGCCCGACGAAGACAAAGCGGCTCTTCTCGAGATCTTCGCCGGTTCCGCTGGCCCGTGCGAACCCCCGCGAATGCTCGACGGGCGATATCCACGACCCTAAGAAATCCGCCCCGAAGGAGAAAACGATTCCTGCCGATTCGAAGTCAAACGAAGGGATGGCATCCACACCGAACACCATCCTGGCCGCTTCACGAAGAGGAGCCTCGGACGCCGCCTCGAACTCGATCCGCCGTCCCCCAATCGCCGCAGCCAGCCTCTCCTGCAGACCCGTAAGTGTGGGACCCGTCCTCCCGCTTACGAGGAGCACGTTCGCACCGGCGCCCCGCACTCCATCTGCCAGGAGCCCCTCGGCCTCCTCCCAGGAGATGGCTTCGTAGCCGTCGCCCGACCTTCTCATCGGTTGAGTCAATCGGTCGGGATCGTATAGTCCCTGAAGAGCCGAATGACCGCGGGAGCAGAGCGCGCCACCGGAGATCGGGTGATTCGGGTTCCCCTCGAGCTTTATCGCGCGGCCTTCGCGCGTCTTGATCCAAGCTCCGCATCCCGCTGAGCACTCACCGCAGACAGTGGCGTACCAAGTGGCTACGCCGGGCGTGATCTCCTCAGGCGGATTCACGTATGGCATCAGCTTCTGGACTTCTTCCGTTGAGCAACCTGCAAGCCCGGCTCCCGCGCCGGTCACCCCAACGACCCTCAGGAAGTCCCGCCTCTTGATTCCCTCGCCTATGTCATGAAGCTCGATAGGACCCTCAATAGTGGCAGACCGTACAGTCTCTGGACGCCCCTCGTTCAATGTGACAACCGACGCACCACCCCATGCTCAGCGGGCGATAGACTTCCTGGATCACCCCGACGAGTTGAACGTGTCCGTGGCAACTCGCGCACTCGACACCCGCAGAGACGTGCCGCATGTGCGGGAACTGCACGTGATCGGCAACCTTATAGATACGGTTCCAGGGAATCGCCTCCTGCCTCTCGGCGTACCCACGAAGAAGCTCAATCTCCTCGGGGTTTTCGCTCCCGGCCACGAAGTTGTGACAACCCATGCAAGTCGCAACTGGAGGGATTCCAGCCCTCATCGAGCGTTCAGCCGAAAAGTGGCAGTATTGGCAGTCGATCCGGTTTTCGCCGGCGTGTACGTTGTGGGGAAAAGCAATCGGTTGACCCGAGCTCCCCGCCTCCTCATCGGTTCCCGAGGCGGGTGCCTCATCCTGAACGGTTGGGTCTTCCTGCCCGCAAAGCGACGTAGCGAGTCCGAACGTGAGAAGACCCACGATCGACAGGATGGACAGGGGTTTGCTCATGACCGGTCTTGTCTTTTTTAGGCTTGAGGAAAGCGGGAAATGGCTTTCCTGGACCAAACAAGCGCCGGAAGTTAGAAAGGCCGCCGCGGGCCGTCAACGTAGAAAGAGGTGGTGGTCTCGCGGCCCGCATGATACCCTAGTCACGATGAGCAGCGCCTCTCCCACTCCGCCCTCGGACGGACGCCCGTCTTCAGGCCAACATTTGGCCACGATAAGTCATGAGGGCCGCTTTTGGGACCTTTATCTCGAATTCGACGAGGACCTCAGGCGCCCCGGTTCATACCGAGGAAATCTCGCATTCTCACCCGCGGATCGTACCGAGGGGGAAGACGTGCTGCGGACCATCGCCTTGATCATCGAGCCATCATACGATGAGGCGATGAAGAAGGCCCGCGGTATCGACGAGCACCAGCTCTCGGCGTTCCTGAGGTCGCTCCTTCCCTGAGGGCCGGCCGGTGCGTAGCCGTCGTCTGTTCCTCCGCGGAGAGTTGGGATCCTTCGCCTGGCTCTTGGGTTTCAAGGGTTTTTCACCCATCGGCTCGTTCTGCGACCGTGCGCGTCCCCGACCAGACCTGTGAGGAGATTGGATGGCCATCTATCGGACTCGCTACTACAGTGACGTGACCGTCGGGGTTGGCGGCAGGGTCACGATTCCTCAGGACATGCGGGACGATCTCGGGATCGAGGAGGGGGATGTCCTGACGGTCCGAGTAGAGGAGAATTCCTCCGGCACCCGACAGATGGTTGTCTGGCGTTCCGAGCAGCAGGCGGACGAGTAGGACTGTTTGCACGGCCCTGGTTGGCGGAACGGGTCACTGACCCCCGTCTACAACCATCCAATGAACGAGTGCTCGAAGGGGTTCGGTCCCGTCGTGACGCCACCAGGCCGGGGGCCAGGGTTGGTCCTCGAAGCTGCAAATCCGGCTAATCCCGCTATCAACGAGTAGGCTGGCCAACTCCGACCGACGGGGCTCTGATACTGCGATCGCGAGGGTTTGGAGAACCCTTCGAGTCGGGCCCAGGAGCTCTGGGAGGCGCGTCAAGTCGTCGACCGGCCTGATCAGGGCAACGCGCCCCACATCGGAAAGCAGCGGGACAGAATGAGGCTCGGGGTCGAAGATCACGGTCGCAGACCCGGAGGGGCCAGTGAAGACTCGATCCTCCGTTCCGGCGGCGCGCTTCAAGTCCGAGGCTCCCTTCTGCTGTTGGAGGGCCGCGGAGGAAACCATATCCCGAGGGCCAGCCGGAAGCCTCGGCGCGAGTTCATCCAGCTGGCAGGCTAGGAGTTGGGCCCAAGCTACGGGCGTGATGGGCGCACCTTCCTCAACCCAGATGACCTGAGGCGACACACATCCGCGCTGGTCAAAAGCCGATACGGAGAAGGCCGCGTTCCTGGCCACGGCTTCTGCCGAGGCAGTCTCTTGCAAGTGCTCCCTGGCGACGGCCCCAACCGAGAGCCTGTGGTGGTAAGCCACGAGTGGGGTGGTTGGCGGTAAACGCTGACGGAGTGCGTCCACGAGCTCGCCGCCCCCATATGCGACCACCCGATCCGCCTCGCAAATCGCCTGATCCTCGAGTTCCCCCCCGTCACCGCGAGGCCAGTAAACGACCGCGACGGCCTCCGCTAGTCCCGGGTCCGACTCCGCAAGAGCCCGCGCGAACAGGCAGGGGAGGGTGAGGTCAGATCTGCCGGGCTTTAGAAGTACGGGGCATTTCACAAGAAGGGATCTAATCACGGAGGTGACCCCGACTCCCGGAACATTGCCAGCGCCGACATGGAGGGCGAGGGACCCCCCAACGGCAGTAGACAGCCCACCTACTCCATTTGGCCGAAAACCGTCCAAGACCGCGGGATCGGGAAAGTCCGTTCGAAGAAGGCACTCAAGGGGCTCGGGCATCCAGTCGCGCGCCATCCCATCAATAATAGCAGCTGCCATGGGGCCCGATAGGCCGGCCTCAGCGGGAAGCCGATGCTCTGCCTCGTCTCGTATTGGATCGCTCGGCTCACCGAACCGTCGCCCGACCTCGCCCAACGATTTGGCGATCTCCAAAGCAGGTCGTAAGCTGAGGGCTGTTCGGGCTTTGCGCAGTCTCTCCAGTAACCTCTGGCTTCCCTCCCTTGTAAAACGCGCCCTCACTTCCCCTCCCGAAATCTCCTCGGTCTGGAAGTCTTGGATGCCAGCGGCGAGCTGGAAGGCCTGAAACCTAGTCATCCAGGCACTCCCGGCGGTCGCGCTCGCGTCGTCGGAGCCGACGCATTGATGAGATCCTCCACCATGAGCGAACAGCCCCTCGGCTCGGCCTCCTCGGATCGACCAAGAACGCGGAATCCGTCGTCGACCGCCACGCCGATGTCGTCGGTGAGAACAGCTGCGACAGAGTCGAGGTTCGCCAGATCCATATGACAGAGAATGCCCGGTTTACCTGAAGACACGGGCTGTAAGCTATCGGGATCCAACACGCGGGTCCGCGTCCAGGGCGGACCCAAATGCCTTCTTTCCTCGAGTCTCGCCGGGCCGTTTTCGAGGAGGATGGGCTCGTAGAACTGAGAGAGGAGTTCGGTCATCCCATATTCGTTCAGGATCCTCTCCCGCGGCAGTGCAAGCGAGTCCCCTATTCCTTGGTACAGCTCGATTCGGGACACGGTTCGGCTCCTGCCCTTGAACCCCCCTGTTTCGAGAACGACCGATCCACTAGGGAGCGGCGGACAATCGTGGTCTCCAAGAGCATCTAGGAGGTGGACGAAGCCGAACGCTGTCCCGGCGAGGAATACGGGAACACCGTCCTGGTGTGCGGCCGCGATCGCCTTCCCGAACCGGGAAATGGGAACGCCCCACTCTGGATCCGCGAGAAACCGGCTCCGCCCATCGCCCCACTCATCCATCAGCGTCGTGAACATGTAGATCAAGGAGGATTCAGAGTGTTGCATCGGGGGCGGCGTCAGAATTAGGATACGAATTCTGTTTCTTATGTTATCTAAACGAAGGCCTCCAGCCCAAAGCTCAGGCCGCAGGTACCGGTCAGCAGTGCTAAGCAGGGATTCACGATACAGCGAGAGATCCCTGACCTGATGGATTCCACGAACAGCCGGGCCACGGGTTGAGCCGCTGGTCCTGAAAGTGGCTTCAACCGGTCTCGGATCTTGAGACAGCAGCGGCACCTCCTTGAACCCCCTCGTAGGCACCGCCGGAATGTCCCTCCAATCGTCCAGCATCATCGGATCTATGCCGCGGCTCCGCACGAAGAGTCCGTACACAGGATTGGCGTCGACCTGGTAGCGGAAGATTCCCAAAGCGAGACGGGAGAACGCCTGATCGCTCAAAAGACTGTCGTTGTCGTGTAGCATGGCATGACGGAGTGCGTCACGAAGGCTCCCGCGGCGTTCCGGAAGATCAGGCGGTTTAGGATCGGGGGCCCTGACCCTAGAGAGGCTCAACGATTTCGGAAGGGTCAGGAGGAGGAGGACCGGCGCAGCCGCCCAGGTTCAAGTCCGCCTGAGGTCAGGATCTTCTCTTGGAGGCGCCCGGCCTCCTCTTCTGCGAAATGTAGGAGAGCACCGATCCGAAGCTCAGCCTCGCGGTAGGTGTCAGTAGGGAAATCGGAGCCCTCGGCGTGGCGAAGCGTCCCAGAAAGGGTTACGAGTTCTCGACGGCCCTTCTCGAGCGCTCGCGCGAGCCGATTCAGCGCCTTCCGTGCTTCGGATTCGACAGTGGACATTCCCGATACGGATGTAGAGGAGTAGTGAATTGCACCGAACTACTATAGTCCAGTATAGTCCAGCCCGCCCGAACCAAGTCTGGCGCAGGGTCCCGGCCCGAACAATGGGGATTCGGGATGAGCGCAAGCAAGCCGAAGTGTCCCAACCAGAGTCGCCATGAGTCACCGGTCAGTGGAAATAGCCGTCATAGGGGCGGGGCCATGCGGCCTTGCGGTAGGCGCTGCGGCCCAACAGTCCGGGCTTCAGGCCGTCCTTTTCGATCGGGGGCCCCTCTGTGCCTCAATTTTCGAATACCCTCCCTATGTGTCCTTCTTTTCAACTCCGGAGAAGCTCGAAATCGAGGGGCTTCCGTTCACTACCGAGAAGACGAATCCGAACCGGAAAGAGGCGCTCGCCTACTACCGGGGGGTGGCTCGGTACTTCGCGCTCGACATAAGACAGTACCACGACGTAGTGCGGGTCACTCGGGGCGAGACCGGCTTCCGCGTAAGTACTCGAACCGTTGCTGGTGAGTCAGAGGACTGGCAGGCCAAGGCGGTCGTCGTTGCGACCGGCGGGTTCGATGGACCCAACCATCTTGGCGTGCCTGGGGAAGAACTCTCCAAAGTCACTCACTACTACCAGGAGGCTCATTCCTATTGGGACCAAGATGTGTTGGTCGTGGGAGGTGGGAACTCCGCTGTTGAAGCGGCGCTCGAACTATTCCGAGTCGGGGCCCGCGTCACCGTCGTGCACTTCGAGGATGATTTCGACTCGGGCGTGAAGGCTTGGGTTCTTCCGGATATTCGCAACAGGATCGAGCAGGGTGAAGTGTCGGTACGCTGGCGGCATCGGGTCGCAGAGATTCATCGCGAGTCCGTGATTCTGAGGGCAGTAGACACAGGGGGCATTGACGAGATGGCGAACGATTGGGTTCTTGCGTTGACGGGCTGGCGTCCGGACCCCGCTCTCCTACGCGGTCTCGGCGTACCGATCGACGACGAAACAGGAATCCCAACACACGATCCGTGCACAATGGAGACGCCAGTCTTCGGGTTGTTCATAGCCGGCGTCTTGGCGGCCGGTCTGGACGCCAACAAGATCTTCATCGAGAACGGTCGGTTGCACGGTCGGCAGATCGTCGACCGGGTGCTGGCCAGCCGCTAGCCCCCCTCGAGCAGCGGCCCAAGCACCCAGATCACAACCCGGAAGTAGATCAAGAGCCCCAGCACGTCCATGACCGTGGTGATTCCCGGTGAGGAGGTCAGCGCAGGGTCTATCCCCATTCTCCGAAACAGGAACGGAAGACTTGCCCCCACCAGGTTGGCGGTAAAGGAGATTAAGACCATAGTGATGCCAAGGGCCACGGCGATTCGAGGCTCGGCGCGAAAGAAGAGCACGTAGAGCGTCATGAAGAGTCCGAATGCGACGCCCAACAACATGCCGGTCCCGATCTCCTTAATGAGGACCCTCAGATAGTCATGAAGCTCCAACTCGCGAGTGGCGAGGGCCCGTACGACCAGCGTCGCGACCTGTGACCCAACGTTTCCGCCCGTGCCGATCAAGAGCGGAATGAAGGCCGCAAGAATCACCACCTCTTCGATGATTGTCTCGTAGTACGCGATGACATTGAACGTGAGGGTCATCGAGACGACCAGAAGCACGAGCCACGAGGCCCGCTTCCGAAAGAGAAGCCAGGGGTTCGCCCTGACGTAGTCGATATCGATCGGCGCCGCACCTAAGCGATGGATGTCTTCCGTGGCCTCTTCCTCGACCACGTCCAGCACGTCATCTACTGTCACGATTCCAACGAGCCGTTCTTCGACGTCGACGACCGGAAGGACCGAGAGGTCGTAGTCGGCGATCAGCCGAGCGACATCTTCTTGATCGGTGTCTGTCTGAGTTTTCACGACGTCGGCGTCCATGATGTCTTCGACTCGGGTATCGGGCGCGGACACGATCAGATCCCGGAGCGAAAGGACTCCCGTAAGCCGATTCTCTCGATCGACGACGTAGAGGTAATAGATCGTTTCGGCCTCCGGATGAACCCGCCGCAGGAAATCGAGAACCTGCCCTGAGGTCATCGAAGCCCTGACCGAAACGAACTCCGGGGTCATGAGTCCCCCGGCCTCCTCTTCATCGTACTCGACCAATGCATCTGCGACCGCGAGGGTCTCGGTACCGAGCAGTGATCTCACCGCTTGGACCTGGATGGGATCACGTGCCTCCCACGCCTGAAGCGTATCGGCCAAGTCGTCCGGGCTAAGCTCTTCGAGAACCTTTGCGAGGAGAGGGAGAGGAAGCGGCGGGAGCAGTTCGATCTGCTCGTCCTCCGATAGGTTCGAAACGAGCCCCGCAGCCTTCTTGGGCGAGATAGCCCCGAGTGCCTGACGTCGTTCTTCGGGAAGAAGATCCGACCAAACATCAAGGAGCTGCTGCGCTCGTAGATCTTCGAGAGAGGGCGACAGCGCACTGAGGTCGTTCGAAGCGATCGCCCTCCGAAGCTCCTCGAGGAAGGCGGCAGTATCGAAGGTGAAATTCATCTTGTCTTCGCGGAAGGACCGTGGGCGCTCAAGGATAGAACGAGGGGTCTCCTTCCACCAACAACCACCCGTCATCCCCTAGTGCCCGAACCTGGACGCGGTGTCCGTCCGGTGTTCCGACGGTAACCGTGTCCGGTGGCTTGAGCTCCCGACGCAAGTAGCCTAGAGCGATCCCCTGCCTGAAGCGCTCAGACTGGACAGAGCTCCTTATGGTACCGGCGGGCTGCGGATGACCGGACCGAAAAAGCGGTGTCCCCAGGTCTGGTGGAGGCACGTCACCTAGGAGGATTCCCCGCAGGTGACGGTTCGCATGGCCGCGGTCCCGGATCCGCACCACGACTTCTTGCCCGGTGTAGCAACCCTTCGACTCGTCGATGCACCGGTCGTAGATTCCAGCTTCCGCCGGCATCGTGTCTTCATCCATCTCGACTCCGAACGAAGGACGGCCCTGCTCCAATCTCAGGACCTCCCAAAGTCCATCCGTTCCGATTGCTAGTCCCCCCCCAACGGCAACGGACCGAAGCGAGTCGACGGCACTCTCGCTCGCGAACACGTCGAACGCCAAGGGCGAGACATCGCGGGTGTGCACGACCCGGATGCCTACCTCTGATCCGTTTGGGAGGATACGCTCGTCACCCTCTTCCATTGTGACCAGATCTTCTACGTCAACAGGGAGGTCGAAGAGCGGCCCACTGAGAATCTCGGCCGCTAGAGGCCCCACTAACGTCAGCATTGCGGCGGGCTCGGCGAGTTCACCAACTCTCGCCAGGCGCGGGGGCAGATACCTCGAGAAGTGAGCCAAGGCAGCTGCAACTCCTACGCCGGGGAGATCGAAGAGAAGGCTTCCATCCCCTCCATTCTCGAGTCGAGCGACTCGCAAGTCGGTTACGAGCCTGCCCTTGGGTGTCAGCATGGCCGAATACGGCATTCGGCCACGCAGGCAGTGCCCTTCTTGGTCCTTTAGGTCCGGAGGCATCGCGCCGGTGATAAGGCCGGAGACCATCTCGGCCGGGGCCCGCCCCGATACACGAAGTAGTGCTCGCGACGGCCGATTGAAAAGGACCGCTTCCCTTTGAGCCGCCTGGTACCCTCGGATCACCGGGAGTCGTCCCCGCTCCCCGATGCCTTGAGCTCCTCGACCAGCGTCTGGATCCGGCCCGCGTCGGAGGCCTCCGGCGCATAGTCCAGATACCATTGCAGCTGTTCAAGAGCCTCTTCTGGTCTTCCCATTCGCGCGAGAAGCGTGCCCCTGTCGCGGATTTGCCCAGCAGCGGTCGGATGTATCACGAGAATCCGTTCGACGGCCGCCAGTGCGCGACGGTTGTCCTGCACATTGAGGTAAATCCCTTTCAGGTTGCCCAACAAACGCGCGAGCATATCCCTCCGACCAGCGGCCTTCAGGAAGCGCGGTCGCACCCTAACCATGCCGCCGTATACTCGGTCGAGAAGTTCCTGAGCTTGATCTTCGAACCAAATTCGGCCGTGGTCGAACGGATCCACGAGGAGCCGGACCGCAACTCCGGGAAAGCGAACCAAGAAGTGCCCAGGGAAATTGACTCCCTCTAGTCCGAGGTCCAACCGCCACCCGACCTCCAGAAGAATGATACCGAGGGTGAGAGGTATCCCCTTCCTGCGGTCCAACACGTCACTGAGAAGGGAGTTACGCGGATCGTAGTATGCCTCACGGTTTCCCTCGAAGCGGTTCCGCTCGTAGAGCGTCCGAAGAAGCTCTCGGAAAATCACGACGGGGGCGGTCTCGTTGGCAATACGGTCCTTCACCTCTTCCGCCAGCTGATCGAGGCGCCCCAGGTGGCGCTGGACAGAGAGCTGCGAATACTCCTCCTGCGCAATCAAGAGGGCCGCCTTGGCGAGATTCACGCTATCGTCGGATTGACCTACTTCCTGAACGAATTGATGACGAGGAGATTGAGTTGGGACGCTCAAGATCTTGACTGCTCCAGGACTGTTTGCCTGAGAATTGGTTGCTCGGCGTTGAAGCCAGGGCACAGTCGAATGATCGCAACCGTACGCACCCTCCACCACCCCAGCGCAACGGATTCGCGCTCAACTGGGGCTGCGCGGGCGAACTCATGGGCCGAGTGAGCCTCCGGCAAAGAGTCGTTCAAAGGGAACAGCGCGCTCCCTCTCTTCCGGCTTCCATTGGAACCATCGGGCAACCAAGAATATCTCCTCCCGCGTTGCCGCATCCATGGCATCGGGTTTGAGTGTTGGCCGCGCGAGAGCGGTTCTGACACGATCTTGAAGCAACGACGACGCGTCGGAGCCTTGTTCGATGTTGACCGAGCAGACGACCCGGCCACAGGAAAGCACGTATCCCCGGTCCGGCTCCAGACGAGCGGAGGGTACGCGATAGAGAAACGAGAGTCCAGCCAAGAACTCTCTGAACAGCACGACTCGGTCGCGAAGGCTTCGGAGGCGCTCCTCTCGGTCGCGCAGCTTCGCCGCCGACTCAAATTCCCTCGCAGCGGCGGCCGACTCCATGCGACTCAAGAGTCGATCCAATGGAGCATCCGTCTTCCCATCCAGAAACTGAGTCGCCTGGAGGACTGTTTCACGATAGTCCGCGGCGGAGCATCGCGCGGCGCAGGGTCCGAGACAGGTGTCCAACTCGACTCGGCTACACCGAGGCTCACGCCAGACGGGGAAGAGTTCCTCCTGGTCCGCGAGGTGCATCGGCGTCCCAGAAGCGCAGTCTCTCAGACCGATACAAACGGATAGCTCCCGAAGGAGTGCAGGCAACTTCGGCGGTGCCGGGAAGGGGCCGAAGTGTTTTGCGTGCGAGCGCCTCGGCCGGCGGGTTGCGATGAGTCGAGGCGCGGCGCCCTCTGTGAGTCGGATCCATGCGAAGCGTCGTTCCCCACGGTGTCGTCGATTGAAGCGGGGTCGCAGCGCCCGGATTTGCCGGAACTCTTGGAGAAGGGCCTCGAATTCGTTTGGCGCATAGTTCCACTCGACATCCTGCGCAACTCGAAGCAGTTCACTCTGTTTCGAAGGCACGTCAGATCGGAAGTACGAAAGAAGACGGCTCCGAACGCGTACCGACTTCCCAACGTAGAGGACTTCGCCTCGTGGCCCGATGAAGCGGTAGATCCCAGGTCGGTTTTCGGCCCCCAAACGGACCCGCTCGCGCAGTCGCTGTGGGGGTAGTTGGCGCTCCTTCTGGGCGATGGGCTGGACGACGGATTCGTCGCTGCGCACTGGTTGGAGCATAAGAGGGTCTTCGCTTTTTATTCGGTACTGAATACTACCCTTGGGGAGCCGACTGTCAAAGGGAATCGGGCGCTAGATTCGGGCAACGGACACGTCCGAGCTGCCGTGGCCGGCGCAGGGTCCCCCCAGTCATTGCTCCACGCTTCTCACTCGGGTAAACTCCGGGCCATGACGGTGCCAGCCCGCTTCCGGATCATCCGGGACCCTCTGTGGAACACCATCCGCCTCGACCCCGTTGCGATACAGATTGTCGACACTGCTGCCTTCCAGCGGTTGCGTTACATCCGGCAGCTGGGATTCGCACACCTGGTCTACCCGGGAGCGACCCATACTCGCTTCGATCACGCTCTGGGAGTTTATCATCTAGCTGGCACCTCGCTCCGTCTGCTTCGAGAGCAAGGGGGGGTAGGAGAGGGGGTGTGGGAGGGGTCCGAGCTCATTCCATATGCGGCTCTTCTCCACGACATCGGACACTACGCGTTTTCGCACGCGCTTGAGGAGTTGGAGGCAGGTTGCTTTCCTGGGGATCACGAGGCAGTTAGCGCGCGGTTCTTCACCTCTCCGGAGTTGGCCGACGCTCTGGCATCCCTAGGGGAAGGGGCCGCGGACGACATTCACGCGCTGATCCGGGGGGAGAGCACCCATCCGCTTCGGGGTCTGGTAAGCGGGAGTCTCGACCTCGACAAAATGGAGTACTTGCGCCGAGACGCTCGTTTCTGCGGTGTCCCCTATGGGGAGGTGGACGTGGACCGACTCCTCCAGGGTCTTGTACTTCTTTCCGATCCAGACTCTGGAAGGGTCGAAGTTGGCGTTCAGGAAAAGGCGATCAGTGCCCTGGAATCCCTCCTTTTTGCAAAGTACCAGATGTTCCGAAATGTTTACTGGCACCACGCTGTCCGAGCGGCGACCGCGCTATATCGAAGGATTGTAGGAGAGGCCGTACGGTTGCATCTGATCGACCAGAACGAACTGGTTGGACCCACGGACGAGGGCCTGCTATTCAGGATCCACGAGCGGGCCAATTCCAGCCCGGATAGCGAAGTGCGGACGATAGGTCGCTGGGTCAACGCCCTCCGGAATCGGAATCTCCCGAAAAGAGCTTGTGAGCTCGGGGCGCCCGACCTCGAAGGGTTGACGCTCCCGAACTGGGTCTCCGTAGAATCGCCGGAACGACGGAGGGTGGAGGATGCGTTGGCGGACAAACTCGGGCTGCGGTCCGGAGAAGTAATGTTCGACTACCCGTCTAAGCGAAGGATGCTTGACCTGGATCTCCTGATTCTAAGAAGGGGGGGATCGATCGACCGTCTCAGTGGGGAGGGGTTGCGGGGTGTGATTGACCTCCCAGGGGTGGCCGAAGAGCTCTACCGGACGAGTCGGGTGCTCAGGATTTTCACACTGGAGCCTCGAGTTGTCGAGCCACGGCTCGCCCTGGAATTCCTTGAATCGGGCGGGTCTTACGAGGCCATCGGTTCGCCCACCGGAAACTGAAAAAATAATGGGAACCAAGGGAGCCGCGAGGGTTAGCATGAGGCCGTGAAGTTGTGGATCCTGCTTGGATTCACAGGGTAGCACGGGCAGCCAGCAGTTTGGGTTGGCACGAAGTTAGCAGAGGTGAAGGGTCCCAGCGACTCTAGGGAGATAGATCTACATGGCCACCACCGCCTCCAATGGCCGCGGGAACAAGCGGAAGGGGAGGGCTCGAGGGTCACTCAGTGGTTTCGACACGACACTCGACGAGCAGACCGCCCTCGACCAGTACCTCCGCGATGTCAGCCGTCACGAGCTGATCACGCCCGACAAGGAAAAAGAGCTGGGAGCCCTCGCACAAGCTGGCGACGAAAACGCCGTGAAGGAGCTCGCGCGGGCGAACCTCAGGTTTGTGATCAGCGTCGCCAAGAAGTACCAAAATCGGGGCGTTTCACTCACGGACCTGATACAAGAGGGTAACGTCGGCTTGGTTACTGCTGCCAGAAAGTTCGACCCAGAGCAAGGTGTGAAGTTCATCTCCTATGCGGTTTGGTGGATCAGGCAGGCGATACTGGCAGCGCTGGCAAATCATGGCCGATCGGTCCGTGTGCCTCTCAACCGAGCCTCGGACCTCGCACGTATTTTCCGGGAGAAGGAGCGTCTCAAGCAAGAGCTGGGTCGCGATCCCAACCCCGAAGAGCTCAGCGCCGCGACAGATCTCACACCAGAATTGATCGAGTCGCTGCAGACTCTAAACGCAGCTGAGATAAGGCTCGATGCGCCGATTGGGGACAGCGAAGACTCGCAATTGGTCGAGCGGTTCATCAATGAAGAAGCCGCTGAGCCTGAACAGGATGTCGAGACTCGCCTGCTTACGGAGGCGGTATCCGGTGCGCTCGACACACTCGAGGCTCGCGATGCGAAGGTTCTCCGGCTGTATTTTGGCCTTGACGGAGAACGAGAGCACACGCTCGAGGAGATCGGGAACATGTTGGGCGTGACACGCGAGCGGATTCGACAGCTCCGCGACCGGGCTCTTCGCCGTCTTAGGGAGGGCAAGAAGGGTTCAGCGCTGGAGTCCTTCGCCGCATAGCCCCTCGGCACGCTCGAATTAGATTCGCCCCACTCGGCTCGGGATCCCCTCCTGGGGGAACGACTGAGGGGGGCGTTTTTTTGTCTGGCGATCCTCTTTGGATTCTGCGGTAATGCGGCTCGAACCTCCGGAGGACCGGGCTCGATCGCGGGCATCGCAAGGTCGGCGCGGGCGGGTCCTCGAAGCGATAGGGGGCGTCTATCGTGTGCAAGTCGATAGAGGCGATGAGATAGAGGCCACCCTCCGCGGCAAACTCAAGAGGACCAAACGAGTCGGTGACCGAGTCGTGCCCGGGGACGAGGTCGTGATCCACGACTCGTCGGCTGGAGCTTGGACCATCGAGGAGGTGCGAGAGCGCCGCACTCAGTTGGTGCGGGCGGCGCCGGGGGGTCGAAAACCGAAGGTTGTCGCCGCAAACCTCGACTGCGTAGTCGTCGTGCTCTCGGCGTGCGAGCCCGCCTTCAACTCAAGAACCGCCGATCGGTTTCTGGTATTGGCAGAAGCCTGCGGGATACGACCGGTGATGGTCTTGAACAAGATGGACCTTCCCGGCGCGGAGGAAGTCAGCCTTGGAGTTCAACTCCCGTACGAAGCGTTGGGCTACGAGGTGCTGAGGACCTCAGCTGAGACGGGTGAAGGTCTTGAGCCGCTTGGGGACGTTCTGGAAGCCGGAGTCTCGGCCCTGGTCGGGCCATCGGGGGTCGGCAAGTCGTCCATCATGAACGCTCTATTCCCGGCCTTGAACCTACGGGTTGCACGAGTGAGCCGGCGGGGAGGCCGAGGGCGTCACACGACTGTAGGAGCTTGCCTGCTCCCATTGACCGCGGGGGGGTGGGTCGCGGACACACCAGGCTTCTCTGACATCACCCTATGGGGTGTCGGATCCCTCGAACTGTCCGACGCGTTCGTGGAGTTTCGCGAACCGTCGCATCGCTGCCGGTTCAGAGGGTGCACGCACTCCCACGAGCCCGACTGCGCCGTGCAAGAGGCGGTGGGTGATGGCCGAATCTCTGATGCACGGTACGAGAGCTATCGGACCCTGCTTGCGGAGAGCTCCCGGTAGAGGAAGGGGGACGGGCAGATAAAACGACGGACTCATGATAGGGGGCTAACAGTCAGGTCCCCGGTCGCCGGGTCGGTACGTACCGCGATCGGCCATCCGAAGGCCTGCTCCAAGACGTCCTCCCGGAGGACTTCGGAGGCCGCACCCTCCGCCGCCACTCTTCCCTCGTGGAGAAGCAGTATCCGATCGGCGAACCGCGCCGCCAAATCCACTTGATGTGTTACCAAGACGACCGTCAAGCCAGCGTCAGCCGATCTCCGAAGCAGCTTTAGGATGGCCATCTCATGTCGGATGTCGAGGCTGGCGGTCGGTTCGTCGAGCAGAAGGGCGCGAGGCTCCTGGGAAAGGGCCCGCGCGATCCGGACCCGCTGAAGCTCGCCGCCAGAGAGCCTGCCTGCGTCTCGTTCGGCCAAGTCCAGCGCGTCACACTGCTCTAAGGCCCCCCGGATGGCATCGACATCGTCGGGACCCTCGCCCCCGAATGGCCCCAGGTGGGGGTACCTGCCCATTGCCACAACCTCGCGCACCGATATCGGGAACGTGATGGTCTCCGTCTGCGTCACAACGCCCACCACTTGGGCGAGTTCACGCCGGGGCCACAACTCGTTTGGCTGTCCGTCGATCGTCACGGATCCGGCGGTTGCCGGGATGGACCCGAGAAGCGCTCTGAGAAGAGTGGACTTTCCCGATCCGTTGGGCCCCAGCACCGCGTAAAGGCAACCCGAGGGCACCCGTATCGACACACCATCCAGGGCAGCGGGCCGATCCGAACTGTATCGGACAACCAGGTCCTGCGCCTCGAACGTCATCTCTGGAGGCTCCTCCTCAGGAGGAGAAGAAAGAAGGGGACGCCCACAAACGCAGTAACAACCCCTACCGGAACCTCAGCCGGCCGAATGACCATCCGAGCGAGCAAGTCCGCGAAGGTCAGAAATCCGGCTCCGGCGATGAAAGAAAGCGGGAGAAGGAGTCGGTGGTCAGGGCCCACTAAGAAACGAACCGCATGTGGTACGACCAGTCCGACGAAACCGATAACGCCTACGAACGCAACCCCGGCGGCGGCCACGAATGATGCTGCACCGTATGCCACCCGCTTCACACGTTCAACATCTGCACCGAGGTAGGTCGCAGTCTCTTCGCCGATGGCCATGAGGTTCAAGGGTCGGGCAAGCGTGAGTAGCACGAACGCGAGGGGCAGTGTATAGGCGGCGGCGGCCCCCACGGTCTGCCAGCTAGCGCCCGAAAGGCTCCCCATCATCCAGAGGACGGCGGACCGAACGGTGGGAGCCTCTGCAACCGCCAGAATGAGCGCGATGCAAGCGGAGAAAAACGCGCCAACGACCACACCCGCAAGAAGCAACACCCTCACATCCATCCGCTGGTCCGTCGATAGGGCTACGCCAAACACGAGCAGAACGGCAAGGGCCGCACCAGCAAACGCGGCAATCGGCAGCGCGAACGAAGTCACGGACAGCCAACCCCCCGCCAAGACAAGGACAGCGCCAAAGGCGGCACCACCGGAGATGCCAAGGATGTACGGTTCAGCAAGTGGGTTTCTGAGGAGGGCCTGAAAGGAGGCACCCGCGATTGCAAGCCCTCCTCCGACAAGGGCTGCCATCATGGCACGTGGTGCTCTGAGCCCCACGACGATGAACCGGTCCGAGTCCGGGCCTGACCCGCGAAGGGCGGCGAAGAACTCGCTTCCGCTGAGGGCGACCGCCCCCAATCGAAGTGCCAGGAACAAAGCGCCAGCCAACAGTACCGTGAGAAGGGTGAAAGGCATGGCCTTCGGCAGGATGCTAAATCGCTTCATCAGAAACGATCTGGATGAAGAATTGCGCCTATCGTTCGCGCCGAACGACCCACTTGGAGTCCTGGATTGAGCACATCCAGGGGGATCAGACGCACCTGGATCCCGCCCAACCCGGTGGGGAGAGGGGTCGCCTCAGGGGCCAGTATGAGGTCGACATCGCGACGCAGAATCTCCTCCAAACTGACCGGAGAGTAGAGCGATCGAAGATCGCCGAATACGTTCTTCCCGCCGGCGAACACGACGAGTTCGTGAAGGAACGTTCCAGGGCCCGCGACAGAAGGTGGGTCTCCCCCGAGGAAGACGATCCGCGGAGTTGGAGCGCCCCGCACCTGCTGAGAAACAGCTCGTAACTCCCCGTCCATCACGCCCCTCAACGAATCCGCTCTTTCCGGCTCGCCGACCATCGTCCCAAGCACTCCGATGATTCTTCTGATGTCATCTACCCGATCCGGCCGAATCGCAAGACTTGGGACTCCCCACGCATCCAGCTGGCGAGGGGTATCCGGATCCGACTCCCCGCGAAAACGGATCACGATGTCGGGTTCGAGGGCGACGATCCGCTCCATCGATGGCCGTAGACCGCCCCCTACAGAAGGAAGGTGCCGGACCTCCTCTGCACGATCGTAGTCGGTTCGGCCGATTAAGCGGTCTGCCTGACCCAAGGCGAGTAGGATATCCGTGACGGATGGGACGAGCGAAAGGACCCGCGTTGGTGCTTGCTCAAAAACAACCTCGGTACCGGCGTCGTCAACGACGCGCACGGGATAGTGTGAACCCAGAGAGCTGGGTTCCCGCACACGGTTAGCTACCCTTTCGCTGGAAGCGGTGTCGAGCCCTCCCTCGGGAGGCAGATCATTTGCGCAATTGGCCGCCAATGTGACCAGCGAGCAGACGATAAACGCTAGCCAGCCCCGAGTCCGGCTCAAGGAAAGCTGCGGATCGCCCCTCGGGAGGCAGGCTCGCCGCAGGGGTCCGAGTACAGGGTCGACCAGTCTTGGCCGGATGCCCCGAGAATCGCAAACCAGCGATTCGTTTCCCCGTACACCTCCAGCACCGCGTCGGGGCTGCCCATACCCCGCGCGTCGTGTGCCCCAACGAAGCGGGGGAAGGCTTTGCCTGCGGTCGCTCGCTGGTACCATGTGAGGATCGGCTCGTACCGAGTCTCCCCTTCGGCCGCAAGCATGAATAGGCTGTACGCCCTCGGATTGGGTTGTCCCACCGAAAGTTGATCCCCAAAGACGTATGACACCGCAAGGGCGGAACCGTCACCTCTTTCGAGGCTGAAGGGCTGAAGGTCCCTGCGAACAGCGGGGATCGAGGTAGGCCAAGGCACCCCAAGGGCGGGGATCATCCGTTGAGCGAGGTTCAGCGAGGCGGCTCGAAGATCGGCATCTGCTCTGACTGGAGCGACCGCAAACCACGGCTCCCTGCCCACGGACTCGGGTGCTCGGACGGCTAGGAAGCGATCCAGCTCCGCTGTCTCAGGTCGCACCTCTATATAGCCCTCACCACGGGGCCTTTCTTGACAAGTATAATTGTCGGCTGCGGTGGTTCCCTCGCTGATGAGGGTGCCCACCCGACTCCCCTGTAGCAAGAGAGAGAACTGGGTTCCCTGTTCCCAGCGCGCGAGAGCGAAGCGTTCGATCAGATCGGGAAACTCTTCCGAGTCTGGGAGCGGGCTGTAGCCGTCTCCCGAGATCTGTGCAATCGGTACGATGCTAGCGCGACCACCGTCCATGCGCTCGACGAGGTAGAGGAGAGGCTCAAGTTCGATCGGTAACAGCGGGTCTGGTTCAGCTTCTGCCCCCTCCGAGATCGAGTCTGCGCTGGGCGAGCTCGGGGCTCGGTCTGGTGGGCGCAGCTCGATCTGGATTCCTCCGAATGCGACGTTGTCGCATGCAGTAGCCCCGGTTATGATCACGAGCGAGGCAAGACGCAGGAATCGCTTGGGGCGCATACGGTTCGGAGATTGTAGGAGATCCGATTCCACGACCTCCTCCGAGCAAGAGAGAGGCTGGTATCTACGATCCGAAAGCTACCCGAGCGCACTGACAAACGCAAAGGCCGCGGGTAACCGAGGACTGTTCCAGCGGTCGAACGCGGTGAGGCGGGATGGAGCACGGCGCCGAGCTATTCAGGGACGTCATGTCGCAATTTGCGGCAGGCGTGACCCTTGTAACCGGAATGGATGAGTCGGGCGTTCCCGTCGGGTTCACCGCCAACGCAGTCGCTTCGGTCTCGTTGAACCCACGCCTAATCCTGGTGTGCGTGGACCGAGGCTCCGCGTCGCTGCCTGTCTTGCTGGAAACCGGGAAATTCGCCGTATCCGTCCTTCGCTCCGGGGATGGGGAGATCGCGCACAGCTTCGCAGTTGGGATTCGAGACGACCGATTCAGGGAGCACGAGTTCGTGCCAACACAGGCTGGCCCTCCCACACTTCGGACCGCATTGGCCTGGATGAGCTGTCGGGTTTGGCGAAACGTCGAAGCTGGTGACCACACTGTATTGATCGGCGAGGTTGCCGAATGCGGCCTAGGATCGGCTGGAGGCCCCTTGGTGTACTTCGGAAGGGAATTTCGCACCATCGAAGGGCTGTAGCCAAAGGGCTGAAAGTGCGGCTGGTCCATCTGTCGGATCTACATCTCGGGTTCCGAGCTTACCCCCAGAACGAACGGGGATGGAATCGTAGAGAGAAAGATCTTGCTGCTGCGTTTCGGTGGGCGCTCCAGGAGACGATTCGCCTGACGCCGGACCTGATCCTGATTACCGGAGACCTCTTCGACGATCCCAACCCTCCGAGTACGGCGTTTCTCACGATCCACCGCGGCATATCTCATCTAAGGACACATCTTCCCGACGTCCCAGTTTTGATCATTGCCGGGGAGCGTGATACTCCTGCAAACATTGCCGACCCTGGGCCGGTAGCGGTTCTCGATGCACTGCCGGGGGTGGAGGCAGCGGCCAGCGCACCGCGTGCGGTCCGATTCCGCAGGTTGGGACTGCACGCCCTTCTTGTCCCATTCCGGGCGGCGGCCGAGCCTCCGTTCCCGGACATTCTGCCGGACCCTTCCGCGCGGTGGAACGTTCTCGTCGTGCGAGGGGAGCCGTCGAGCATCGGTGCCGGGATTCACGTAGACCCGAGCGAGTGGAGCTATGTCGCGGTGGGTGGAGATCATCAGTCAGACGGATGGACGACTAACACTTGGACGGCAGGATCGCTCGAGAGGCCTGAATCGAGTCCCTGGGGTGCGGCCACGGGGGAAAAGGGGTTCCTTAGCTTCGATCTGGAGAGAGGCGCGTGCGATTTCCACGCGGTTCCGGG
This sequence comes from Longimicrobiales bacterium, assembly GCA_965215925.1. Lineage (GTDB taxonomy): Bacteria > Gemmatimonadota > Gemmatimonadetes > Longimicrobiales > Gaopeijiaceae > JAAXGI01. Next base: position 2,702,670 of record CBDCEQ010000003.1, read on the forward strand.
CCGCCCCGTCGTAGATTTGGCACCCGTCCGGGTGGAATCAGGCGATCCAGACGCCGGGACCCGACGATTGCGCGATCTCCTCCAGGGAGTGCCAGGAGGGATAGAGGGGAAGATCGTACGAGTTCGCTTACGGGGCGATGTCATCGCTCCCAACGAGGGAGTCTCCCAAGGGTTGCTAGACGCTCTACGGAGAAGAGCGGCGCATGTCGAGGTTCATGTACAGTCTCGTGAAGCCGCGTTCATCCCGCGGCGTTCCGCTGCCGCGTGGACGGCCGACGAGATCAGGATACCTGGGTTGTCACCGTCGCTCCTGAGTGCCTCCGCCCGTTTGCGCGGGATTACGCTATTCACCGCTCCCTCCCAATCCGCTCGGTGTGACATCGCCGATTCACTCCGCGGACAGCCGGGGGACGAGAGGAGAGAAAGCGGGTTCCTGAAAGGGCTCGGGATTGCCCCCTCGCTCCCGACCGATCCAGTGGCCTCCGCGCTGTGGAGCGGCGGTTCGGATGCCACGGTTCTGCTTCAGACCGTGCTCCCCGCTTTGGTCGATTACGACCTCGTGGCCGCTAGGCCAGAGCCGAGTGTCCAAACGCCGGACTCGACTCGGATCGCGGCGAATCTGGACCCGAAGAGCATCCGGTCGATGGAGCTGGAGCTGACCGACCGGCGGGCCGACTGGGTGGAGGCTTCCGGCGATCTTGAAGTGTCTATCCTTCAATGGGCGCAGGATCGACAGGATGCCGAGTCCAAGCTACAGGCTCACCGCGAGCGGGCCGAAGAACTGCGAGGTCGGATCCGGGTCCTGGAGGCCGAGGGGCAAGAGGCAGACTGTCCGACCTGCGGTCGGACTCTGGGGCACGGTTCCCCGAAACTGCTCGACACTCTGCACGGCGAATGGGAGAACCTCGTCCAGGACGGACGTTGGTGGAAGCGGCGCCGCGAGCAGCTCGACCGAAAGCCGGAGGAACTACAAACGTTGGAGGAACACGCACTACGACTCCAAGTGCACGCAGAGGAAGCTGCTGAGGCTCTCGAGCGCATCAGGGAGAGGCGCCGCGGGCTCATCGCCGCAGTATCGAACCGAGGCCCGAACTCGACAAACCGTGCGCTCATGGACTCGACCTTCGATTCCCAGAACGATCCAGATCTGCGCGAGGTCCTCCGGCTTGCGGGGAGCCTCCTCAGCCGGATTACCGAAGGACGCATCGTCGGTGTGACAGCCAGCGTTGCAGATCTCCGGATCGTGGGCGCGGATGGGGTAGAGCGTCTCCCCAAAGGGTTCGAGGCTGCTGCACTTCGTCTGGGAATTCATTTGGCGCTTTGGCTTCGCAGTCGGTCGAAGTCGGTGCGCTCGGATGCCTTGTTGATTTGGGAATTGCACGAAGCCGGCACGGAGGCACTGTTTCGAGGCGCGCTGGAGGTTCTGTCCGATGACGACCAGTTTCCTGTACCGATCCTCATGATTGCCCCGCCATCGATTCTTGAGAGAGCGCCGGAGCTGTTTCACGAGGCTTTGGACCTTGATGAGGACGACCAGGGGCGGTGGATGTACCGGCGCACCGCATGCCTTAGACCGCAGCTTAGGTTAGGCGGTGGAGAGGTGTAGTATGCCCGAGCGATCCCGTTCGATCTGCCACCCCGGAGGACACCAGGTGGTGGCGCTATACTCTACGATAACCGCTGGCCCGGGCACGGCTTTGCCTAGAGGAAGACCGGTCCGTGAGAGGATCCGAGCATCGATCTGGTTCCCCCCCAGTCGCACGGCGATTCGTTCATGACGGTTCGTTTCAGATTCCTCGCGCGGTTCCTGGATCTGCACCTGTTCCCCCGGCGCCTCGACCCTGACGCGTAGCGTTACCGCATCAACGGTTGTCGATCGACGGTACCCATACCGTTTCTCGTGCTCGCTATGAAAACGGTCCACCCAATCTTCGGCCGCAACGCACACCTCGAAGCTCTGGCCCCGATAACGAGCGTCGATCGACCGTTCGCAAACGAGGGAGGATGCGTCCAACCCATCCGCAACCATCTGGGCCCGCGCCTCCCCCTCCAGCTCCTCCATGATCCGGATGAGTTCGACGTCGGTGCCCCCCTCCTCATCTGACAGGAAAACTGTCCGAGACCGGTCATGCACGACGGGGGCCACCAGCATCCCATACGCCGAGAGCAGACCGGGATCGGGGGGGATCAGCGCGCTTCGTAGGCCGAGCCTCAGCGTCAGGTCCGCTGCGTGCAGGCCTGCAGCCCCGCCGAAAGCGACGAGGTGATAGTCGGAGGGTTCCACCCCCCGTTCAACGGAGATGACCCGAAGCGCCCCCTCCATGGCGGTATTCGCGACCTCGATCACACCCTCCGCCAACTCTTCTGCAGACATTTCGGTCTTACGTGCCAGGGCCTCGAGATGTCTCCCCACGAGATCGCGGCGCAACGGCGCGGCTCCCCCCAACAGTCCACGCTCAGGGAGTCGACCGAGCCAAACATGTGCGTCCGTTACAGTCAGTTGGGTTCCACCCCTTCCATAGGCGATTGGGCCGGGCTCAGCCCCTGCGCTATTCGGACCGACTCGGAGAGCTCCACCCGGATCTAGAAAGGCGAGTGATCCCCCACCTGCGCCGACTGTGTGTATGTCCAAAAGGGGGATTGCGATCGGTACGCCGCCCACCTTCCCTTCTCGTGTTTGCAGCGGTGCGCCGGGAACGAGGCTGACATCGGTGGAGGTCCCCCCCATATCAAACGTGAGGATCTTGTCGACCCCGGCCCGTCGCGCCCAGTCGATGGCTCCCACCACGCCTCCGGCCGGGCCAGAAAGAACGGTATGGACAGGCTCGCGGAGTGATCGCTCCAGCGAGAGCGCCCCGCCGTTGGACCCCATGACGCGGATCGCCTTTGCGCCGGACTCCTCGGAAAGACGAGACATGTAGTGACGCACCCGAGGCGCCACATAGGCGTTCGCAACTGTGGTGGACGCCCGCTCGAACTCTCGAAATTCGGGGAGGATCCGGGAGGAAAGAGAGATCGGTGTCTCGATCTCTGCCAAGGCCTCGACCACGGCCAACTCGTGAGCCGGGTTCGCGTAGCTGTGTAGGAGGATCACCGCCACGGCATCCGCACCCTGAACCCTTCCGGGGAGGAGGGCGAGTTCATCGGGGTTCAGCGCCACCACCTCGTTGCCGTCCGGGTCCATTCGCCCTGTGATCCCTACTCGGGAGTCCCGATCCACGAGTGGTTGTGGGCGGTGGCCCGAGAGTGCGTATAGCTGCGGTCGATCCTGCCGCCCAATCTCGATGACGTCTTCGAAGCCTTCATTCGTGATTAGGGCCACTCTCGAGCCAGTGCGTTCGAGGAGTGTGTTGGTCGCGACTGTCGAACCAAGGATCAAGCGATAATGCTCCGGTCGCGTGGCCTCGAGTATTCTTCGGATTCCGGCAAGCACGGCAACCGACGGGTCGGCAGGGGTCGATGATACCTTGAGTGACGTGACCACACCGCCGCTAAAAAGCATCAGATCTGTAAAGGTCCCGCCCGTATCAACGGCAACCACCGACGTTGACTTTCGGCCCTCACGCCTGGACATTCTGGCCCTCCGGCGCACCTGTTACCGTTGTCAGCCAGTCCCTACAAGGACCCATGGATCTGATTCCCTCGTTTGAGGCGTTCGTCAAGCTGTCTCGCGCAGCCCGAACCGTTCCCGTGCGAGCTGAGTTCGTGTTCGATACTGAGACCGCGGTCACCGCATACCGGAAGCTGGTGCGACCCCCCTTTGGGTTCCTTCTGGAATCCGTCGAAGGAGGGGAAAAATGGGCCCGCTACACGTTCCTGGGAACTGAGCCAAGCGGTGCCTGGCGTCTACAAGGCGAAGAGGTGTCGTGGTGGACCCCCGGAGGAGGCTGGGTGCCCGTCGAGACCGAGGATCCCTTCGCCGATCTCGACCGGAGACTGCATGATTCCGCCCCGGCCGAGGTCGCCGGGCTCCCCAGGTTCTGGGGTGGTGCCGTAGGGTACTTCGGATATGATGCTGTCCGCCAGATCGAACGGCTTCCCGAGGTCGCCGAGCGGGACCTGGACGTTCCGGAGGTGTTGGTCGTTTTTACCGATGTGGTCCTGGCTATAGACAATCTCCTGTCACGTGCGATGGCGATCCGCTCCGTCCCTGTGGAACCGGGGCTCTCCGAAGAGGAGCTGCGTGCTCGCTATGACGCCGCCCTCGATAAGATCGAGCAACTTGTATCGCGACTGCGGTCAGAGGCGAGTCCGCCGCCCCTTTCTCTGAGACCCGAGCCCCGGGCTGATCCTCCGTTTCAGAGTACGATGACGCGGGAGGAGTATGAAATGCGCGTCGCCCGCATTCGGGAGTACATCCTGGCTGGAGACGCCTTCCAGGTCGTGCTGAGCCAGCGACTCGGCATGTCTCTCGGTGGATCCCCGTTCGACCTGTATCGCGCTCTCAGATCGTTGAATCCATCGCCCTACCTCTACTTTGTGGAGCTTGATGGCGTCAGCCTCGTGGGCTCGTCACCCGAGGTACTGGCACGGGTCGAAGATGGGACTATCACTGTGAGGCCGATCGCCGGAACCCGTCCCCGGGGCGGGAGTCCGCAAGAGGATCGCGAGTTGGAGGAGAGTCTGCTTACGGACGAGAAGGAACTAGCGGAGCATCGAATGCTCGTCGATTTGGGGCGCAATGACGTTGGCCGTGTTGCTAAGTTCGGGACCGTACGAGTCCCTGAATTGATGGTTGTAGAGCGCTACTCACATGTAATGCACCTTTGCTCTCAGGTCGAAGGAGAGCTGCGCGACGGTCTCGGCGCGATCGATGTGCTTCGCGCCTCTTTTCCAGCTGGAACCGTCTCTGGCGCACCCAAGATTCGGGCGATGGAGATCATCGAGGAGCTGGAGCCAGTTCGCAGGGGGCCGTATGCCGGTGCCGTTGGGTATCTCGGGTACGGAGGGACGTCGATGGACACTGCGATCGCGATCCGGACAGTCGTGGTTCACGGGGGGCAAGCGTTCGTTCAGGCCGGTGCCGGGATCGTCGCCGACTCCGATCCAGCACGTGAGTATGAAGAGACGCTCAACAAAGCCCGAGCGTTGCTTCGGGCGGGGGCGATGGTCGGGCGCCAGTCACACTAACCGACCGACCTCCTCATAGTAGTGGACGAGCGTCTCGACCCCCATTTCCAAGTGCGCATCGGGGAACCACTCATCCGGCGCATGCATGTTCGCCCCTGGCAGGGCGAACCCCATGAGCACAGCATGGCCCCCGACAATGCGTTCCAGCTCGGTCACGATCGGAATCGACCCGCCCTCGCCGGTGAGCACAGGTTCCACTCCGAAGACGTGCTGAAGCGCGCTGCGGGCCGCCTCGAAGAACGGTCCCTCAGGGTCCGCACGCCACGGCCGACCCCCTGCCAACTCCACTACCTCGACCGAGAGCTCGGGCGGTGCGACACGTTTCACATGGGCTCTAAGCAGATCGCCGATCACCTCAGGGTCCTGATCGGGTACCAGGCGGAAGCTGATTTTTGCAGTGGCCGCCGCAGGAAGAACCGTCTTGGCGCCCTCACCAGTGTATCCCGAAACCAGACCGTTGATTTCGCAAGTCGGTCGCATCCACAGCCGCTCAAGAGTGGAGTAACCCGCCTCTCCTCTGGGGCCTCTCGCAGCCGCTTCTTCGAGAAAGGTCTGCTCGTCAAAGGGAAGCGAACTGACCTGCTTGCGCGACCGTTGGTCCCACTCCTCGACCCGGTCGTAGAAGCCGGCCACAGCGACGCTGAGGTCTTCGTCATGGAGCGTCGATAGGATCCGTGCGAGCTCTGTGGCCGCGTTGGGAACGGCGCCTCCATAGCCACCGGAGTGAAGGTCTTTTTCGGTTCCCTTTACGCGAATTTCGAAATAGGCCAGACCTCGAAGCGAGAGAAGAAGGGACGGTAACCCCTCGCCGAACATTGCCGAGTCGGAAATGAGTACGGCATCAGCGGCGAGCCGTTCTCGATACGCCTCCACGAACGAGAGCAGGTTCGGTGAAGCGATCTCCTCCTCACCCTCGGCCAGCACAACGACATTTACCGGGAGGGCACCCTGTTGGGAGAGGGACGTTTCTAGCGCTTTCAGGTGGATAAAGAGCTGTCCCTTGTCGTCAGCCGCCCCCCGCGCGTAGATGCGCCCGCCCCGGCACTCGGGCTCAAAGGGGGGTGACGTCCAGAGGTCCAGTGGCTCCGGAGGCTGAACATCGTAGTGGCCGTATATGAGCACTGTTGGGGCGTTGTCTCCAGCCCCACGCCACTCCCCGAGTGCCACCGGATGGCCCCCAGTTTCCATAAGCTCCGCCGAGAGACCGGCACGGTCCAACGCGGCGACCACCCATCCAGCGGCGCGGCGGGTGTCGCGGTCGTGCTCCGACCGGGCACTAACTGACGGTATTCGGAGAAACTCGAAGAGCTCCTGACGAAGTGCGGCCGAATCCATCCGGGGTCAGGAGGTGGACCCAGACGGACTCATGACCGAAGTCAAACGATGGATTTGCTTCCCCATCGGTATGTCCAGGTCATAAGACAGCTAAGGAAGAGGGCTCCGATCATACCTCCAGTGCTCAATGCCTTAGGATCCCCGAACTGGAACAGCCCGACTCCGAGCATGCCCCCGATAACTGCGCCAAATGCTCCGAACGATACGAGGAGTACCGTGTGACCCGGTCGAGCCGAAGGTCTCCTCACAAGAATCTTCATTGTGAGGGCTACAACGGCTCCGAGAACGATCCACACTCCGACCCCGATCCAGTTGTCCATGATTCATCCGGCAGTGGTTTGAGTCACCCGAGGCCGAGAATCTACTCACCCCAATTCCGCCTGACCACCCCAGCGCTTCGGCGATCCTCATCGATCCTTCATTCGCCGCTTGAGGGCCTCGAGGCGCGCGTCAAGGTCATCCCCTGCACCTGATTTTTGGGAGGGCGAAGGTCTGTCCTGAAGTGTATCACCAATGTCCTGGGCAGCAGCAGCCTGAGCCTCAAGATCCTGGATTCTTTCAGCCACCCGGTCGAGCTCCTCGAACAGTTCGTCCCCCCCATGAATTCGGTCCCGCGTGTCGGCCCGACCGGCAGTTGCCGCCAGGGACTCTCGCCTAAGCTTGGCCTCCTGGAATTGGCGCTTCATTTCATCGAGATTCCTCTCACGTTCCTTGAGTTCTCGCTGGAGGATTTCACCCTTTCCGGTAAGGATCTCGTAGCGTTGCAGGTGCTTTCTGGCGAATTCCTTCGCGACCGAGGCAGTCTCATCGTCTTTGATCCCGAGGGCCATTTCCTCCCGGCGAAGGCATGTCTTGGCGGCCTCACGCTCGCGATGAGCCTCTTCTCGGACGCCCTTGACTTCATCGACGAGCTCTAGGGACTGTTTCTGGAGTTCGACCAATTCCGACTTCATCGCGCGCAGCAATCGATCGGCTGCCTCCGGGACGCGGTCTCTCCTAACCTCCGTATTGAAGTTGTCCAGCGCTTCCCGAAAGGCCTCGCGGAGAGACTCAAACATGATGACCGACGGGGCAGTAGGCGATTTGAATAAGCAAGAGCGGCGAGCCCGAAAGGCTCGCCGCTCAATCTACGGACCATCCACTATTGACTCCAAGACGCAGCGCCAAACCCGAAGGTGCCCAGGCGCGGCCCGCCTCAGTTCAACAGGTGTTCAATCCTTTGGGCAAATGAGTTTCGAGCCCTGTGCAGGCGACTCTTGACAGTCCCCAAGTTCACACCAGTGATTTCGGCGATCTCCTCGTAACTCTTTCCCTCGAGCTCTCTCAGCCGGAATACCAGACGGTGATGTTCGGGCAATTCCTCCACCGTGTCCTCAACGAGACGTTGCAGGAATCGTTTCCGGTAGAGATCGTCCGGACGCATACTGAGGTCTTCGAACTGGAGCGGCCGATGATCGTCGTCCCAGTTGCTGGTCAGCTTCTGGAAGAGGACTAGGGGACTCCTCGAACGGTTTCGTAGCTCGTTCTTGGACAGGTTGCTTGCAATCGTATAAACCCAGGTCGAGAACTTCTTGCTCGTATCAAATCGATGTAGATGCCGGGTCACGCGGATAAAGGCCTCCTGCACCAAATCCTGTGCGCGATCCGAGTCCCCCGTTTTCCGAGTGATGAAGTGAACGAGGCGGTCCCTATACCGGTTGAAGAGTTCCTGGAAAGCGCCGTTGCGACCGGCGAGGTGGGCTGTGACCAGCTCCTCGTCGCTCAGCTCATCGAGCTTCCGTTCGGGAAGCTCGATGTCGACGCTCGGAACGCCGGTTCGCTCAATCGGATTCTGAGGCATGTACCTGCCGATCCTTGGCTCGGGAGTCGTCGCCGGCCCCTTGAGGTGGGGGTTGTGCAAGCCGTCCGCGAACGCCTACAAGTATGATACACGACCGGCCCTATTTCAAGGTCTCCGAAGCGCGAAAACCCTGAGACTACAGGCTTTTTCCGCGCCTTCGTCATGCCCGAACCACTTCTGCTGGGGCCTTGGTAGGCGTCAGAACCGTTTAGGATTGTCCCAGCCGGGTCGTTGCCGATCGAGACCGGTGGCACCAGGTTATCGAGGCCGAGCGATCTAGAGCAAGCCATTGAACCCGAGCCTGCCACATTGAACGACCGCATGCCCGGGGACCCAGAACAGAGGCGTGTCCAGGCTCGTGTGGCGCTCGCTCTCCTCGAGGCCGTCAGGGACCTGGATCAACCGGGGGAGGTCTTGGACGACGAGAACCTCACCTTGACGCTGCCTCGTCGCTTCGGCCTGTCCGAAGTCGTGGAATCTCAAATTCAGCGATACCGGCAGGAAGCGAAGCGAGGTCGTCGAATCCCTGAGTTGGAGGTCCAAGACCTTATCCGGCTCGTCGTTCGCCGGCCGGACGCCGAGAGGGTGTTCCATGCGGTGGGCCGCTCGTTGACCTCCGCTGATGGTGCCCCGGCGTGGCGCAGGGTGCTGCCCGATCGTCTGATCCTCGAGTTAGCCCGAAAACGGATCCACAGGCGTCTTCGCGTCCTGTTTGGTGGACGGTTTCTTTCTGCTCCTCGGGGCTCGTTCCAGCTCAAGGCCGAAAACGAACTCCTCGTCGAGACGGATCCTGAGGGGGACGCCTGTGCTGTCGTAACTGGGATGTCTCAAGCGGTTGTCGATGCGTACTGGTCAACCCCACGGCGGGTGGCGCACATAACCTGCCGAGGACGGGGAGATGAGTCTTGCCGCTGGGAGCTCGACGAATCCACGAGCGCCAACGGGACGGGCGGCGATGATTAGCGACGGCGATGCTGCACCTAGCTTCGACCTCCCCTCAGATAACGGGTCACATTTTCGACTTGGGAACCTCAGGGGCCGGAAGGTCGTGCTCTTTTTCTATCCGAAGGACGACACGGCAGGCTGCACTACCGAGGTCTGCGAGTTCAGAGATACCTCACAGCGCTTTGACGCCGCGGGCGCACTCGTGCTGGGGGTCTCACCGGACCCATTCGCAGCGCATGAGAAGTTCAAGAAGAAGCATAACTTGAATTTCCCTCTTCTTTCCGACGAAGACCACGCTGTTGCGGAGGCGTACGGTGTTTGGAAGGAGAAATCGATGTATGGGCGCACCTTCTGGGGGATAGAGCGCAGTACCTTCCTCATTGATGAGATGGGAGTACTTGTCAGGGCCTGGCGCCGGGTTCGGCCGAAAGGCCACGCCGCCGAGGTGGCTGCAGCCCTAACGCCCGAAGAGGACGGATGAACGCGATCGCGTGGGTCTTGGCCGGATTCTTCGCCCTGCTCTCCGGGTATTTTGCCTTCCGTGGAAGACGAGGCTTTTCCGCAGACGTGGCTGACACTCCGCAGTCCGCGAACGCTCCAGCGACGCCAGGCCTCGCCGATCCGCGGGAACAGGCCCTGCGCGGTATGGCCCGATATATGGGCGCGGCGGTACTCCGACCGCTCGAGGAGGGGCTGCGGAAGGGAGATCTACGACGAGCTGCGGAAGATGCGATCGATGCTCTCCGTGATCTCGCCTTCCACGCCAAGCCAGCGGGGGAGTCCGCGACCGGCACGGAGAACATGCTCTCGGTTATCAAAGACGTTACAGGTGAGTTCACTCTCGAGTCGGGGACGCACGTAAAGCTCCGTGGCCCTGACGACCCCGTCCGGGTCAACCTGGCAGCCGAGCGCTTCAAGGATGCAACCTTCCTGCTGCTCTCCAACGCAAGCCGGTTTGGCGGTGGCCAGACCGTTGAAGTGATCGTCGAGGAAAAGAAAGGACAGGTCGAAGTGAAGATTCGGGACCGCGGTCCGGGGTTCAGCAGGGAAGCACTAGCAAGAGCGTTTGAGCCATTCTGGACCACCGAATCGGATGCCCTCGGACTGGGCCTGTTTCAGGCCAAGAGACTTCTCGGGAATCAGGGCGGCGCGCTGAGGGTGGGCAATGCGAACGGGGGAGGAGGGGAGGTCGTCATTTCCCTTCCTCGGGTGCGGTAATCGCGACGGCCATCACCCCGTCCTCGAGCCAGCTGTAGCGCCCCGCCATGGCGCGCTGGGCGATCTCGTAGGTGACCAGATCCTGATTTCGGAATAGCGTTCGGAAGCGGGCGGAGATCCGATCCCGAGCCTGCCGACAAAAGAGATCTGCGAGTTCCTCTGGGCTAGAATCCTCCGGGACTTCACTCATGAGCTGCCGCGCGTGGATGCAGCTAGCGGTCATCATGAAGCACTCTGCACCGATCTCTACGATTCGGCCCAGGACCGCTTGCCTCTTCTCGAGCCCAGCTCCGAACCGCACCATGCAGTGGAAGAGGTTCCGCGCGAGTCGACGGGATGTCCGATCCACGTATCGAACGTGCCGGGCCAGGCGGCCGAATTCCCGATACCGCGGCCAGCGGCCCCAGCCCAGCCATCGGCTTGGGTACCACCACGCGTAGTGTACGGCTCCCCGAATTGCGGCGGCCAAACGCCTACGAATCGGAGCACGAGGGTCGACCATATCTCCGGCAACGGCCAAATGTTGATCGACAGCCTCTCTTGCAATGAAGAGGCGCATGATCTCAGAGGATCCCTCAAAGATCAGGTTGATTCGGAGGTCCCGCACAGCCCGCTCGATCGGGTACGGAGTTTCTCCCCGAGAGCGCAGAGAATCCGCAGTCTCGTACCCTCGACCACCCCTGATCTGCAGGGCCTCGTTTGCAAGATGCAGGGCTGTTTCCGAATGCCACATCTTCGCAATGGCGGCTTCCAGCCGGATGTCGAACGTCTCTGCATCAGCCATAGCGGCCGTGAGCTCCGAGCCTGACTCCATCGCGAACGTATTCGCGGCCATGCTCCCCAGCTTCTGCGCTACCGAGTCGTGTTTCCCGATAGGGTGTCCCCACTGAACCCGCTCTGCCGACCATGTCCGGGACATCTCAAGCGCTGCTTTCCCCGCGGCCGTGCAGAACGCGGGGAGGGAGAGCCTGCCGGTGTTCAGAGTCATCAGAGCTAGCTTCAGACCCTCCCCTTCCCTCCAGATGAGGTTATCCGCCGGCACTCGGACGTCCTCGAAACGAATGACTCCGTTTGCGATCCCTTTGAGGCCCATGAAACTGCATTCCTGGACCACGTGCACCCCCTCCCAGTGCGTCTCGACGATGAAAGCGGTGATCGGACGTTTCGGACGGATGCCATCCTGTTTCGGCGTGCGCGCCATCACAACCAACAGTTCGGCCCGCGGCCCATTCGTGCACCAGAGCTTTTCACCGCTGAGGATCCAGGCTGCCCCATCCTCCACCGGCCGGGCGTGGGTCTCCATATTGGCAGGGTCCGACCCAACCTCTGGCTCGGTTAGTGCGAACGCAGAGAGCGCTCCCTTTGCGACCCGGGGTAGATAGTGCCTCTTCTGAGCTTCGGTACCGAAGAGCATCAATGGCTGGGGAACACCGATGGACTGGTGGGCAGAGAGGAACACCCCCGTAGAAGCGCAAGCGCTGGCGACGATCCCGAGCGCCCGGTTGTAGGTCACCTGCGAGAGCCCGAGCCCTCCGTATTCCCTGGGGATCTTTATCCCGAATGCGCCCAGCTCGCGTAGCCCGTCTAAGACCGCCTCCGGCACCCAGGCTTCCCGGTCGATCGCGTCTCCATCGATGTGATCTGTCGCGAATGCCCGCAGTCTGTTCAGGAAGATCTCTGCTCGGCGCGCCTCATCCGGGTCGGACTCGGGGGGTGGATGGATCCGGTGGAGGCGAAATCGGCCTTCGAACAGGTCGCGCATGAAGCTCCCGCGCTCCCACTGCTCCTCACGAGCCGCCTCAGCGACTTGCCGTGACTCGAGCCGCCTCAGCGACTTGCCGTGACTCCCGCTCATTTGTCCTCGGTGGAGAGGCGATCTTGGGCATGATCTAGATGGGGCTCGAGATGAATGCCACCTGCGAGATCCACCCTCTTTCTACACCGGAGAACCGTTCATTCTTCGCTACGCCGGAGGTCTCAATCTGCCATGCTTTCCATCTGAACCGAGGTCGACGACCCGCCGGATCCAAGCCCCCCGACTGAACCAGGAGACCGCAACAGCGGCGGAAAGCACGTTCGAAACTGGGAAGGCCCAGAAGATGCCATCTGGACCACGACCGACACCGATTGCCAGGATCCATGCCAAGGGAAATCGAAGAACCCAAAAAGCGACAATGGAGAGGCTCATCGCCGCCACTGTGTTTCCTGCTCCGGCCAAGGCGCCACTCATGACCATCTGAACACCGAAGAATCCGAAGGCGGGGGCCATGATTCGGACGAAGTGAGCGCCCATCTCAACGACCTCCGGCTCGTTCGGCACGAACGCGCGAACTACGGGGACTGCCACGATGAAAAGGAGGGTTCCGGCCAATGTGAGAGCAAGGAAGCCCGTGGTCGTCGCCACGCGCGCCGCGAGGATCGCTCTGTCATTTCGGTGGCCTCCGACGTTCTGGCCCACGACGGTCGTGGTTGCAACCGCAAGACCCATGGCGGGAACGATGATGAACGAGAGAATGCGCGTCCCAATCCCATACGAGGCGATCACGCTTGTCCCAAAGCCAGCCACGAGAAGCATCATGACCGCGATTCCCAGCGCTCGCGTCGACTGCTCTATCGAGGACGGAATTCCGAGTCGCAGGATCTTCAATACCACGGGGCGGTCGGGCCACATGTGGCGAGCCCTTAGGCGAACGCCGTACCGACCGCTGAACAGGATTCCGAGGCCGACAAATCCAGCAAGTCCCTGAGCACCGATTGTCGCCCAAGCCGCTCCTGCAACGCCGAAGGCCGGGACGGGCCCCAACCCTAGGATCAGAAGGGGATCGAGGAAGAAGTTCACAACAACCGTGCTCGCCACAACGACGATCGGTGTCTTCACATCGCCCACACCCCGCAGCAGGGCTTGGAATACGAAGTACAGGAATACAGCCACCAGTCCCAGAAAGGAGATCTCTAGATAGCCGACAGCCATTTCGCCGACTTCTCAGGCTCTGGCCGGAAGAGCGCGATGAGAGGTCCAGACAGGGCAAAGCCAACAACGGAGAGAGCGGCGGAAACGGCGCCAACAACTAGGAGGGTCTGACCGGCCGCATGATCGACGGCTTCCTCGTTGCCAGCTCCAAAAGTCTGTGCTACGAGGATCGAGCCCGCGACAGCCATGCCCGCGCCCGCCGAGATCATGAAGAATAGGATGGGAAACGACAGCGAAACGGCCGCGACTGCTTCAGCGCCTAAACGCCCTACCCAAAAGGTGTCGATCAATTGGTAAAGCGTCTGAAAAATGTTCGTGGCTACTATGGGCACGGCAAGGGACACCAATGCACCGAGGATTGGCCCCTTGGTGGTGTCCCGCACACCGGACCGTGCGTTCACTCCGTCGGTCCAGGCTCCGCGCTCGGATCGCTTCGGAGGAGCGCTTCGACTTCACTCATCCGCGTCTCCCCGTCTCGCTCGCCGATCTCCATCAGCAAACGGAGATAGCCAGGCTCGAAGAGGAGGAACGACAGGACGTCGGGGCTCTCGGTTTCACGCGTGCCGAGGCCCCTCATGAGGAACCTGAAGACCCGAGGTAGGTGCAGCTCGAACTCGAGCGCCAGCCGCCCAAGGTCGCGCGATGGTCTGAGTGTCAGAAGGCGGACGATTCTCAGGTCATCCCGCTGGGCGGTGGGAATCTTTCGTAGGAGCCGGTTCATCGTTTCGACGCGCCACGCGTCCTGGTCGAGAAGATCGAGAAAGATCGAGTTCATCAAGGATCCGATCACCTGGGCAGGAGGCGGATAGGCCTTGATGAAAGGCTCGTCTCCCTCGTTTGCGAGGCGATCGTACCGTGTGGAGATGGCGAGGATTCGTTCGGCGCCCAGGTGGATAGCCGGGGAGAGGGGTGCTGAGAACCGAATCCCACCATCCCCATACCATTCTCTACCGATCGCAACCGCCGGAAAAAATAGCGGGATGGCCGCGGATGCCATGACATGGTCCACCCCTATCGAAGCCTGCCGGGCGCGTCGCTGGGGCCGAGACCATTCTTGTGCGCCCTCACCCTGCACCCAGGTTACGGATCGACCCGTCGAGTAGGAGGACGTGCTGATGGCGAGAGCACGGAGGCGGCCTGAGCGGACGTTCTCTGCGATTCCCGGAATGAGACCGTCCTCCTCTCCGAGTGCGGCGGAGAGGAATCGGCGCAGCGGCGCTGTCTCAACGAGGCTTCGAATCTTGGGCTTTCCAAGTGCGCCTCCCGAAGCGAGCTGGAGTCCCCACCGCAGCGCGTTCAGCGCGAGGTGTGGTGGGTCCATTAGGAAGACCTGCGCCATCGTCAGCGAGTCCCAAAGCGCAACCAGATCATCAACCGCCTCTGCGAAAGTGCCTTGGTGAGAGGCGAGATGGACGGCATTGATTGCGCCCGCGGAGACGCCGGTGATGACTGGGATGTCGATCTTGGGGTGGGCGCGGGCGAGCGCTTTTAGGAATCCGACCTGATACGCGGCTCGGGCGCCGCCACCACCCATGACCAGACCCACTGAGCCCGACTGCTGCTCGGGTAACGGCGGACCTCCGGATTCGATGTCGCCCTTGGGCATGGCCTGGTCCATTGTCAGGCGTTGGGGCTGACCTCGAGTCGGATGGCTAGAAGGAGTTTTCGAAGAGAGTTCTCCCAATCGAGCGGATCCCAACCCAAATCAAGAGAAATGCCACGGCGGTTCCGACGAGGTGCGGCATCGGGCGCCTCTCTTCTGGCGGCCGTCTACGCAATACGGACAGCGGGACTTGGGCGGCCGCGGCGGCGGCGAGCATCATGAAGATGTGTCCGATCAGCGCCGGATAGAAACGCCCAGAAACGAGGAGCACGAATCCCAGGAGGACCTGCAGATGAAGAAGTCCGGCAAAGCTGCTGGCGGCTCTACGGATCCCCTTGTCGTAGGGCCTCTTGGTCGCGACTGCGAACAGCGCATACCCAAGCGCGACAATGCCTGCAAGAAGCACCAGGTATCGGAGTCCAGAGTGCGCATGGAGAAGTCCGGTTAGCATAGCGTCCTCGGTGGCGGATGCGGTTAGAGTGCGGGCCGGCCACAGCCGGACCCCGCAGCGGCGATGTGAGAACGGCTTCCGATCAGCGGATCAGAATACGGCGCGAGGCTTTGCGCTGCACCTCTCGACTCCATCCAGACGCTGCACGGTCATCCTTCTCTTAGGCGCGTGTCATTCCAGCTCTAGCTGGAAACTGCGTCCAATGCTGCGCGCACAACGTCCTTTACACCCTCGTCCAAATCGTCTGCAGAGAGCATCCAGCGGAGGTAGTCGGCTTCATTCTGAGCCACCTCTTGGAGTGGGCGGTCACGATGCTTCCCCCGTCGGAAGATCGGACCCCGCTCCTCAGTCGAAAGGAACCATCGGTCCACCTCGGTCTCGAAGGGCCGAACCTGGTCGCAGTACAGATTCAACTCCTCAAGATCCCTGGGCAGGTCGGGATATCGCTCTAATTGGGCCGAGAGGATGGCGGCTGTCGCCCGAATATCGGCCATTGCGGAGTGGGCGTCTTCGAGTCCTCGATTCAGGTAGAATCGGACGGCTGCTCCGAGATCGCGGGGCTCTTCTCGATGGAAGATCATTTGAATGTCGATGATTTTTTTGTCCCCGACATCGAAAGTGAGCCCGCATCTGCGAAACTCGGACAGGAGCATCGGCAGATCGAATCGCCGCAGGTTGAAGCCTGCCAAATCACAAGGCTGGAGGAGTTGCAGGAGACTCTTCGCCCGGGCCGAGAATGGAGGCTCGTCGGCTACGTCTTGATCGCTAATGCCATGGACGCCGGTCGCCTCTGAAGGAATCGGTATCTCGGGGTTGAACCGCCTGACCCTCTCCGTCACGTCGCCGTTGGGAGAGAGACGGATGATCGCCGTTTCGATGATGCGGTCGGTGTCTACCTGTAGGCCCGTGCTTTCCAAGTCGAGGAAAATCAAGGGCCTATCTAGGGAAATCGGGAAGGCTACTGGGTCGGCCATGGAGGAGAGAATAGAAGTGGGCGTCGTGCGATGAAACCTGCTTGCCAAGGGGCTCAGGTGGGCCCTAGCGCCTCCTGAATGATTCGTCTTTGGGAGACCTGATGGTTCTTGTGCCTTCCCTCCGCCGGGCTCGCCCTTTCAGGTCGGGCGACGTGTCGAAGAGGGATGTCTCTCGGGACGGCGCTCCGGAGCCTGGGTCCAATGAATCCCAACGCCCCCATGTTCTGTGGCTCTTCCTGCGCCCACACGACCTCCTCTAGACTCGGGTACCCATCGACGAGCTCCCGCAGTTCATCCTCCGGGAATCCGTATAGTTGCTCAACCCTCCCGATGGACACGTGCGTAAGTCCGGCCCGCTCTTCTGCCGTTGCCAAGTCGTAGTAGATTTTACCTGAGCACAAAATCAGCCGGGTGACCTCAGCAGAGTCACTCGGTGCTTCGGCGTCCGGGAGAACGGCCTGGAAACCTCCCTCCGCCAGCTCACCAACGGTGGATGTGGCTCGCGGATGGCGGAGAAGACTCTTGGGAGTGAGGATTACCATCGGCCGCGCCGGCGACCCGAGGGCTTGTCTCCTGAGTAGGTGGAAGTACTGTGCGGGCGTGGTAGGATACGTGATCCAAAGATTGTCTTCTGCGCAAAGCTGAAGAAATCGTTCTAGTCTGGCGGAAGAGTGCTCGGGGCCCTGTCCCTCGTACGCGTGGGGGAGTAGGAGGGCCAGGCTCGACACCTGGCCCCACTTCGCCCGACCGGACGCCATAAACTGGTCAATCATGACCTGCGCGACATTCACGAAATCCCCGAACTGAGCTTCCCAGAGAACGAAGTCGCGAACCGCCGCAACCGAGTAGCCGTACTCAAAGCCTAGTGCAGCGGTCTCGGAGAGAGGGGAATTCAGGATTTCACAGCGCGCTCCCCCGAACTGCGCGAGTGGTGTAACCTGTGCCCCGGTCTGGATATCGTGAAGGACGAGGTGGCGCTGGGAAAAGGTGCCTCGCTCCGTGTCCTGACCGCTGAGACGGACAGGGACTCCCTCCTGTAGTATGGATCCGAGCGCAAGTGCCTCAACGTGACCCCAATCGAGCGCTGAATTCACCTCAAAATCGGTCCTTCTCAGCTCCAGCTGCCGTTTCAGTTTCGGGTGGACCGAGAACGACGCTGGCACCGAGAGAGACCCCGAATTCACGTCGGCCAGACGGTCGAAGGACACGGCCGTGTTCGCCAATGCGGGCACCTCTGCCGAGGGCGTTCGAGGCCGCAAGGTCGAGGCAAGCGACGGTTGCTCCGTTGCCTCTTGCACCTCGCTTTGCACGGATCGGAGCTCGGCCAGGACCGCTTCCTCCGAAGCGGCAACCTCGTCTTCGGATACCACGCCCTCTGAGACCATTCGGCTTGCCCACTGAGTCCGAACCGAGGGATGGTCGGCAATCTTCTGATACAGCCGCGGTTGAGTGTAGGAGGGCTCATCTCCCTCGTTATGTCCGTATCTCCGATATCCCACGAGGTCAACGAGAACGTCGTCTCGGTACGCCGCTCGATAGGCCATCGATAGGCGAATCGCAGCGAGACACGCTTCGGGATCGTCGGCATTTACATGTAGGATCGGGATGTCGTAACCCTTCGCAAGATCCGAAGCGTAGCGGGTAGATCGGCCGTCTCTTGGGTCTGTTGTGAAGCCGACCTGGTTGTTTACGATGATATGGACCGTCCCACCGACAGAATATCCCGTCAAGCGGGCCAAATTCAGGGACTCGGCTACGACACCCTCCGCGGCAAACGCTGCGTCTCCATGAATCAGGACCGGAACAACCGCCGACTCATCAGCTCCATCGGAATTGCCACGTCCTTCGAATTGCAGGGCTCGGGTCATGCCAGCAACAACGGGGTTTACAAATTCGAGGTGACTGGGGTTCGGGGCCAAGATGACCTCGATCTCCGAGCCGTCCGAGAGTCGGTAATTTCCCTGTGCACCGAGATGGTATTTTACGTCGCCCGTGCCCGCCGAGGTCGACGCGAGTGCACCCGCTTGCTGGGGCGCCTGTTCGAACTCTCGGAGAAGCGCACGAGACCCGACACCGATGATGTGCGTGAGCACGTTGAGTCGCCCCCGGTGGGCCATGCCAACGATGACGCTCTTCGCGCCGTCCTTCGCGGCCTCTTCCAGGGCAAGGTCCAGCATTGGCACCAACATATCGGTGCCTTCGATCGAGAATCGCTTTTGCCCGAGGTAGGATCGGTGCAGGAAACGCTCGATTCCTTCGACGAGGGAAAGCCTGGTGAGAAGCCCGATCTTTGCCTGGTCCTCCAAGGGCAGGGAATGGCGCCCAGATTCTACTTCACTCCACAGCCACCTGACCTTCTCGGGATCCTCCAGATGTTCGAATTGATAGCCGATCGACTCACAATAGATCTCGCGTAGGCGACGGAGAGTGTCCGCTACGGGTTGATCGCCCCCCTCCCTAAGGATCAGGGAAGTCGGGATCTCTTCCAAATCCTCTATTGAAGTGCCGAAGAACCCCGGGTCTAATTGAGGATGCCCTGGCGGTTCGCTGCCCAGCGGGTCGATCTGAGCAAGTTGGTGCCCGTGGTCGCGAAATGCCTGAATGAGCGCCGCCGCTCGCGCAATGGTGGGGAGCAGGTGGCTTTCGTCGGTCTTGTGCCGGCCGCTCCCCACGTCCGCGCCGGCGGCTGAAACGGGGGCGCCGGCCGCCTGAGCCTCGGCCGTCCTCGTTACAGCGCTCCCGTCCGTCTGGAAAGCGTCAGGAACGATCAGCCCCTCAGCCACCAACTGCTCGAGCTCTTGAGAGAAGATGGCCCGCCACTGGGGGGAGACAGATTCGGGGTTTCGTGCGAACTGCTCGTAGAGTTCCTGCGCGTACCCGGCGTTATAGCCGTCGAAGAGGTTGGAAACGGACATGTCCCCGTTCCTGGGAGCGGTGACGGCTCCCCCCGGCGTCCGATGCTTCACACGAGCGAGGGGGTGAAGGCTCATGGAAAGGTACCGAATTCCTAACTATATGGGAGACCCGCGCGTCGGTGTAGCTACCCGCCCGAGGAACTTGTCCATATGGTCGAGGGGTTTCCGGAACGGGTTCTCCGGCGCACCTTCAGAGCGGACGCCCCGGTGTAGGCGAAGGTCAGGTTAGCTGCATGGAGAACAAGAGTCTGGCGGTTGGACTGTGCGAACGGTGCGTGCACCGCCGAGTCGTGAAAACGGCCAGGGGCGGCCGATTCCTCCTTTGTAGAAGGTCTTTCCGAGAATCGGGCTTCCCTAGGTACCCGGCGCTTCCAGTGTTCAAATGCAACGGTTTTTTGGAAATCGATAATGCCTGATTGGCTGTCAATCTCGGTGCTGATCTCAGCCGGTGCGACACTGGCGCTCCTGTTCCCGTTTGCAATCCATCGAACGTATCTGATGCTTTCATCGGGGAGGGGGAGGAGCGAGACGGAACGCTGGGCCGGGCCGCTGCCGCGGGTAACGATCCAACTTCCTGTCTACAATGAGGAGGGCGTTGTGGCCCGCCTTGTAGATGCTGCCGCGCAGCTCCGGTACCCGCACGACCTGATCGAAATCCAGATACTGGACGACTCCGATGATGGCACGTCGGTGCGGGCGGCGGCCCGCGTCGGCTATTGGCGCGAACGAGGGGTTCGGATTCATCACCTCCGCAGGGAGGCCAGGGAGGGATTCAAGGCTGGAGCCTTGGCGGCGGGGTTACAGGAGGCAGCAGGGGAGTTCATCCTCATCTTGGATGCCGACTTCGTCGCACCATCGGACCTGATCCATCGACTGCTCGGGCCGTTCATGGATCCGCAAGTTGGCATGGTTCAGGCTCGCTGGGACCATCTGAACGAGGGTGATTCGCAGCTCACTCGTTGTCAGGCGCAGCTCTTGGACGCTCACTTCTTCTTTGAGCAGGGGGGTCGCTGGGCAGCCGGCCGGTTCATGAACTTCAATGGGACCGGTGGAATGTGGCGACGCGAGGCTCTGGAAGGGGCCGGCGGCTGGGCCTCCGATACTCTCACGGAAGATCTCGACGCGAGCTACCGGGCCCAGATGGAGGGCTGGCGTTTCGTGTTCAGACCGCTTGTCGGAGTTCCCGCGGAATTGCCAGGCACCGTGAGGGACCTGGAATTGCAGCAAAAGCGCTGGGCGCAGGGGGGTGTCCAGACGGCGCGAAAGCTACTTCCACGTCTGCTTGGCGGTCCATGGTCATTGGGAATCAAGCGAGAAGCCATCGTCCACCTCCTAGGTCATCTCGCCCATCCGCTGACGCTGCTTCTCGGAATTCTCGTCGTACCTTCGGCGCTGGCTCGCAGGTCTCTCGGTCTCGAAGAGTGGCTGGTGTTCGATCTGATGATCTTTGTCGGAGCGACGGGGTCGTTTCTCGTTTTTTTCTCCTCCGCCGGCCGACGCAGGGGGCGCTCATGGGGGTACTCGATCCGTACCGCTCTCGCGACTCTCGCCTTGGGGATCGGACTGAGCGCGACGGTATCGAGAGCTGTGGTCAGGGGAGCGACCGGAGGGACACGGGATCCCTTCCACCGAACGCCAAAACGAGGAGGTGGGCGTGCCTCGTATGCAAGTCCCCGTATCGCAGCCGACACGCTGACAAAGCTCGCGCTAGCCCTTTGGATGATGCTCTCTGGTGTTGTGGCGGTACATGAAGGGTTGTGGGGAAGTCTGCCCTTCGTTGTCCTATTTGGCTCAGGGTACGTCTGGGTAGCGCTCGGGGAATTCCGGACCACCCCTGTCATACGAATGCCACGAGTTGAATTTCGGAGGCCGGTTGTCACCTCCTGATTCGGAGGGTCCTCTTTCCGAAGAGAGGTCTCCAGGTCGCTCGGGAACGGAACCTCCGGGACTCCGGGTAGCCGTTCTGATCCCCGCCTTGAACGAGGAGGTCTCGCTCCCAGGGGTCCTCTCGGGGCTCCGTAGCGTGGGTGTCGACCGAATCATCGTGGTGGACAACGGGTCCACGGACAAAACAGGCCGCGTAGCCACTGAAGGAACGGCCGAACTGGTTCTAGAGCCCAATCGTGGATATGGTGCCGCCTGCCTTGCGGGAATCAAGTATCTCGAAGCCCGCCCGCCCGATGTCTTGGTCTTCATGGATGGAGACCAAAGCGATGATCCAAGCTCAATCCCCCGAGTCATCGAGCCGATCGAGGCGGGCCGTGCCGCTTTCGTTGTGGGGATTCGTTCCCCCGAGGTCGCGGGGGGAAAGAGTGCGGTCCCGATCCATGCACGACTCGGGAACATGCTGATCCTGGTTCTAGCGCGGCTCCTCCACGGAGTCCGGTTCCAGGACCTTGGTCCCTTCCGAGCCATTCAGTTCGACGTACTACAATCTCTAGAAATGGACGATCGAAACTGGGGATGGACCCTCCAGATGCAGTTGCGCGCCCACCACGCCCGCATCTCGACCGAGGAGGTCGCAGTGCCGCACGGTCAACGTGCCGCCGGTCGCTCCAAGGTCTCGGGGAGTTTATCTGGTTCGATGGGCGCCGGGGCGAAGATGGTGTTCACCCTCATTCGGGAGCGTCTTCGCCGCGGCCGCTACTCAGGGACCCAAGGAAATCCAGCACGAGAGCGACAGAGCGGCGAGGCGCCTCTTCCGGTGGGAGGTGACCGACGCCGGGGATAGTGACGAGCTTTGCTCGGGGAAGTTCGTCGGCCAATTTTCTCCCGTTCTCTACCGGCACGACTCGGTCCTCTTCCCCCCAGATGAGTAGCGCGGGAACCGAGAGTTCCCTCAGGCGGCCAGTGAGTCCTGGTGCGTCGGACACGTCGATCTGTCGTGCGGCCCGCAGAATCGCCCGTCGTCTTCTTGTGTCACGAAGCGGAGACATGTACCCGTCGACCAGGGTAGAGTCGACCGTTCTCGAATCGTACACGATTCCCCGAATCCCCACATTCAGGGCCGTACGAGGGGGAGCGAAGAGGAGGAACAGCTCGCCCAAGAGCCGTCTTCGCAACAGAGAGAGGTACCTCGGCAGTGGCTGGGCGTAGACCGCTCCACTCACCACAACGATTCCCACCAGCTCCGGTCGATCCTCGTTTTCCATCAGGCTGAGCGCCGATAAGAGCACGATCGCTGCGCCGAGGGAATGCCCAATTAGGACCTGTGGACCTTCCGCCCGAATGTGACAAAGGTATCCGGCGACACGCTCGGCCTGCGCAAGGGGGGAGTAGTCCGCCCCCTTTGGCATGGGCGCTTTCCCGAAACCTGCGAGATCGATCGTGTGAACGCGGTGAGACGCAGTCAACGCGGGTTCCCATTTTCTCCAAAAGAAGCCGTGCGCCGCGAAGCCGTGGACTAGAATGACGCTGGGCTTTCCGGCACCGCCTGTCTTTACACGAAGACAGGATTGGCCAGAAGAGCGAGGCCTGCGAGGCGGCCCATCGGTTCGGCCCTGTTTCACGAAGGAGGAGTGAGGGAGAGGAGCATGCCCCCGCGATCCGTAACCTCCTCGGCGATGTGGGGGTGGCAAGTGAACAGGAAGATCTGACGAGTGGGCGCCACCTGTTCCAGGAGATCCAGAACACGAGAACGCCGCTCCGGATCCCAGTTCACGAGCACCTCGTCCATGAGCAGTGGAAGAGGTTCAGTCTCATGATCGAGGTGCTCTACGATCGCCAATCGGAGGGCCAGATATACCTGTTCCCGAGTGCTGGTCGACAGAGGCGCGGCGACCGGGAGCGGCTCCGGCAGATGTTCGGCATCCAGAAAGAACCCCTGTTTGTCGCCTACCTCCCCGACCAAGATACGCTCATAACGTCCTGCGGTTACCGTGCTCAAGTGCTCTTCCGCGCGGCGCAACAGATCAGGCTGATGCTCTGCCCTGAAACGTGCCTCTGCTTCCTCCACGGCGTGGGCGAAGACAAGCTTGAGGTCTCTTTCTCTCTCTACCGTGCGAAGGACAGCCTGCACGTGAAGAATCTGCCCGTCGACCAGGTCGAGAGTGTCTTCCGCTAACAGAACGCTCTGCCTTTCCTGGATTTCTCCGATGTTCTTGGTGATCTCCTCTGTCTCTGCGGCCATGGCCTCAAGCGTGGCTTCGTCACGAGCATGGCGTTCCGGGTCGTCACGCCAATCCTCCCCAGCGGCCTCTGCCTCTCTGATACGTCCCCGCATAGAGTCGAGCTCGCCTACCTCCTTTTCGAGCTCTTGCCTCAACCCCGTGTGCAGCTCGAGATTCGCGAGTCGTTCCGCCAGACGTTGAAGTCCAGAAGCATCCGGGGCCTCCCCTGCACGCTTGACGCTTTCGTAGAAACGCTCTCGCAGTTCGGATGATTCGTCATACTCCTTCTGTTCCTCTGAAACGGCGGCTTCGAGTCGACCTTCCTCCGATCCAGCTTCCTCGACCCGAATGCGGCGCTCTTCCAGGTCCTGGAGCGTCCGGCCCAACTCGAGCAGCGCAAGGCCGCGATCCTCGGGAAGCGAGAGGCTCAGGTCCGGAGTGAGCCGCTCAAATTCGTTTGCGAGGGCGGCCTCTTCATCCGACAGACGCCCCAATTCCATCATCCGATCGTGCCGAAGGTGGAATAGATCTTTGATCTCGCTGAGGTCGGAGACTAGTGTCCCACTCGGGACATCCAAATGTGACTCCTGGAGCCGAAGGGGAAGCAGTA
This sequence comes from Longimicrobiales bacterium, assembly GCA_965215925.1. Classification (GTDB taxonomy): domain Bacteria; phylum Gemmatimonadota; class Gemmatimonadetes; order Longimicrobiales; family Gaopeijiaceae; genus JAAXGI01. The sequence continues at coordinate 2,726,771 of CBDCEQ010000003.1, forward strand.
GTTCTCGGGCCGCGGCAGCCGCGTCCCGTTCCCTCGATTCGGCATCCGAGATCCGCTGTCGTAGCTCGTCCTGTTCCTCAAGCCCGGACACACGAAGTTGGCCCGCGGCAGACCTCCGCGACCAGCTTCGTACGAGAACAATCCCCGCCGGTAGCAGGAGGACGACACCTATCGACGAGACGACCGCTTCTTCCAGGAACACCCCTGAGAGAAGAACTCCGATCGCCACCACAACGAGGAAAATGGCCCAGCGCGAGATGAAGGGAGTCCGGGCCGGCGTGCGCCCTTTCACCCTCCGGAATCGATCCTGGAGGTCCTCGCAGCGGCGACGCTCCGCCTCCGCCACCGTAACGCGCTTGCGCAGGGCCGACATTTGAAGAGATCGGAAGGGCTCCCCTGCTGCGCCCCAGTCGACCGGACTCAATTCACCCGTCTCAGGGTCGATCGCTCCGGTGGGCCAAAGCCCCAGCAGAGGGAGAGCGGCTTCTCGGAGCCCTCCCTCGAGACCGGCAATCTCTCTCTCGAGTGTTCCTCGTCGGCCGATACGCTCATGGACGAGCGGTGCCTTCGCGGCAAGCGCTCGCAGTACGGAAGCGCGACCGAGTGTTCTCAGTTCGGATTCGGAAAGTGACCCCGCTGCCAAGCGCACTTGCTCCTGGGACCCGCTCAGCTCCTCGATCCGCTGCTTGGAGCGCTTCACGCGATCATGCAGCTCGCGGTCTCGTGCCACCGGATCACGAGGGAGATCGCGGAGGGCATCGCGGGTGCCGAGGCGCTCTTCGAGGGCATCGAGGTCCTGAAGACGCTTCTTGAGGGGTAACAGCTCCCGGGTCAATTCGAGCTTTTGCGTAGCGTCAGATCGTTCCTCACGAAGTTCCGTGAGTCGCAGGAAAAGTGTCGAAAGCTGGGAGTCGAGGCGCCGAACTTCTTTGTCCCGGGTCTCCGCTTCGAGGCGGGCTCGCCCGAGCTCCGCGAGCTCGGACTGAAGCTCCCGACGACGCTGCTTCCCTCGATTAGCGGGTTGCCAAAGCTTCCTTCCAGCCTCGCGGAATCCATGCGCCACAGCGCGAGCGGATCGGAGATCTTGCGCGCCCATCCCCACGATCAATTGCTCTTGAACAGTCTCCCACGCGGCGTCGTGGAGTCCTGCTAGCTGCGCCAGGGTGATTGCGTAAACCTCGGAATAGACCTTCCGGTCGATGTGGTTGACGGGCTGCAAGGACCGATTGTCCAACTTCTCAATTCGTTCTCCTTGGGTGACTTCTCCGCGCGGTGTCTTCAGCAATCGACGAACGACCTGCATCGGCTCACCGCCATCGACCTGCACCGTCGCCCTTATCTCGATATTGCCTCCACCCCACGGAGCGAAAGCGTGGTCCGCGTGGTTAGCTGGATGAAACCCGTACAACATCGCCCCGAGTACCTGATGGAAGGCCGTCTTCCCAGCCTCGTTGGGGCCCAACACCGCGACGAGATTGGGCAGAGGAGTTCCGTCCCCCGAATCGATTCGGGCCAGAGGGCCGAACCGCCGGATCTCGATCCGGGTGAACTTCATTGCCCCTTGTCCAGTTCCAGGAACGCGTCCAACAGTCCTTCCTCATGCCCGGAGAGTAGCTCCCGGATGTAGGCGTCGAGTCGATTTTCATCCTCCGGAGAGAGTCCGATCATGTCGTCTGCGCTGAGTCCGAGCGCGTCGGAGGGAGACGGCCCATCGGTAGCCGACAGCTCGGAGACGAGCCTCAGTGCCTCTCCCAACACGTCCTGACGGCCGACATGATCGGGAACTCGAACGATTGATTTGAGTTCGTCCGCCCGAATCTCCAGATCCAGCAACCCCAGCGAGGGCGTGAGGAAGTCGGTCAGCTCGTCTAGCACTGTTGGGGCACTCCAATCCCGATGCAGACCCGAAGGGCCAGACATCATAACGCGGAGGATCCATTGGGTTTGATCGAGGCCCGGGTCCGTCGCTCGGCCTTCCTCCCATGCACTCTCAATTCTTTCGGCGATCGAATTGAGCTGAGTTTCTTCTTCGAGACCGGTCAGGAGGAGAGTCTCCCAGCGAATGGGCCCGAACTCGATGAACTTCGGACGTGGGGCCCGTCCACGGGAGAGTTCGACAAGGAGCCCTCCTTTCGGCCCGGTCTCGCGCGGGTTTCGACCCTGAGTGTTCCCCGGATAGTGGATCGCCGGGAGCTCTGAAAGGACTCTTCGAGCATGGACGTGTCCCAAGGCCCAGTAGTCGAACCCGGCCTGGCTCAGGCGGGTGAGGTCAGAGGGGGCATAGGGCTCGTGTTCGTCGCTGCCTTGGGCATTCCTCACCTGAGTGTGGAGCAGTGCGACTTCGGGTAGGGAGCCCGTCGGCGTCGGGAACCGGCGGGATAGATCCTCCGTGACCCTTGCGCTTGAATGCCCCGCAGCTGTCACGAAGCCGACCGGCTCTCCGTCTCTTCGGATCTCGACCCGGACGGGGTCGGGGGTGTCGATCACCGTAACGAGCCCAGGCCAAGGGAGCTTCCGGATCGAATTGGACTCGCTCCCGGGATCATGATTTCCAGTCGCGTATACAACTTGGATGCCGGCATCGGCTAGGCCTGAAAGCGCTTTGGAGAGAAACCGTTCGGTTTGAACAGAGAGTCTCTTGCCATCGAACAGGTCGCCGGCGATCAGCACGGCATCCACGTTACGGGCGTGCGCCTCCTGGACGGCGGCGAGGAGCGCCTCTCTCGCAGCTCCCTGGAGCTTCTCTCTTATCGTCCGGGAGCGGCTCTGAAACGCTGCGTCCAGGTGCACATCGGCTAGGTGGAGAAAACGCATCACCCGAATCTACCGTTTGCTCACGGGTCGCGAACATACTGCGCGGCGAGGGACAAGGCCGGGCCTCTCAGCTCAGTGAGTCGAATTCCAGGTTGAGCATCGAAGCCGAGCGTGATCCGGTAGCCTGCCTCGGCCGCGAATCGAATCGAACGGTCCTGGCGGGCCAGAAGGTTGAAGCGCGGCTCGATCAAGAAATAGTTTGCTGAGACGATTGTGGCGGTGGCAAGGGGAGATCGGATTCGCGCTGATCCGGCGCCAATAAGGAGGTCGCCACCCCAGCGGAGCCCCGGGAGGTCACCCGCCGGTCGCCATCGGACCAGGAGGCCACCATAGCCCGTATCCAATTCAGACCGGTCGGGAGCATCCTTGGGCGACAACCGGATCGCGCCCAGACCGAGGACGGCTTCGCCCCCGAGTTCCATAGTTGTCGATAGCCGAAGCGTTCCGCTGACCGCCGCGATCGGAAGGGCCCCGTCACTCACCCAAGTGACTCCCGAGCGCAGTGAAACTGTGGCCCCAACCTCCCCATCCTCTCCTAGGCTAGGCTGACTCTGCCCCGCTAACCAGGCTGGCCCGACGATCAGAAGGGCCAGGACGGCCCCGCTTGGTGCAATGGATCGTGGCATGGGTTCCACTGAGAGAGACCGCCGTGGCCACGCCCGGTTGGGTGACCCGCGCACGATGGAGTGAGGAAGATATTGGGGTCACCTGAAGCACACACCCCCGGCGGGGTCATCACGGCAACGGCGGTGATCCTTGACTCTACTTCGTGCGGAGTACGGTTGCTCGAAGCGAGGAGGGCGGTGGTCCCCCACTGCTGAGAAGGAGGCGGGCCGTCTGTCCCTGCGCGACTCCGAACCTAAGATAGGCCGAGCCCCCACCCGCAAGATCCTGAACGGTGACCGGGCTGAGACCCAGGTTCGAAGTCATGATGTAGGGTGGATTCAAGTTCGCCGCATCGAACAGGGAGGGGTTATCCCAACTCCGATCCCAGAAACGCACCGCCAGGCCGGGTACGCGGTTGTCGCCGTAGAGGCCCACGCTCCAGTCACTCATCCAGTCCAGGACAGTCCCTGTTCCGCCGAGAACACCCGAGAGGTTGTCGAGCCCGGTGCTGGGTGAGTCGATCAACTCGCGGAAGAAAGCAGCGTTACCTCCTCCCCGTCTGTCCGCGCTGTACCGAAGGAAATTCCAACCCCCTCCCCGAGTCGCCATTGAGACCTCAGCATCGAACGGCGAGTTTGTTTCAGGGTCCTTGAGGAATTCCAGGAATCGGAAAAAGTTCAGCCTCTGAAAGGCATTGAGCGCTGCGACTTGTATCTGATCGAGGTCATCGATGCCGAGGTCCAATCCAGGAGCGAGCCCTGAGGCCTCATAGAACATCAATTCCTCCATCGCATGCGACATGGCCTCGTTCAGCCAGGAGGCCTCGAACGGCCTCGGACCCCCTGCGTCAAAGAGCCGCTGCGACGCATTGAGTAGATGCTGATACTCGTGTGCGATCGTCACGTCCGTGAACTCCTGGACATCCAAGAGCTCCATCTCAGGGCCGACCTCGCCGCCCGGATCCGGAACGAGAAGATAGAGAAGCTCGGCTTCATTCGAGCCAGCGCAACTGCCAAGGGGGGGGCCCTGACTCACGCTCGGGAAGAGGTCGCGGGAGAAAAAGAACCCGGACGTGAGTGACTCATCGTCCGCCGATTCTAAGGCGTTCACTTCTTTGGTGAAGAGGATGATCACGCGCCCGTTCGCATCGATGTCACTCGGAGTTCCAAAATGCTCTTCCGCCAGGGGGGCAGTGAAGGCGTCGAAGGTCGCGGCAAATTCCTCGTAGTGCTCCTGGGTGAACCCGCCTGCCGGATTATCAGTGTCCGCCACGATGATTGCCCGATCAGAAACGACTTCCACCCTTCCCGTAGTCAGAGTGGGGTCTGTACAGGCGCTTTCCGTCTGCGTGTTCAGGCTCAGCATTTCGCCCAGGTTGGGAAAATTGTTCCGGGCAGACGGACTCGCACCCCTAGCGGGAGGAGTCCCCGGCTGCACCCGACTCGAGAGCTGGATACGTTCGAGCTCCTGCAGCGTCAGATGCAGACCGTTGTCGGGAAGGGGGAAGTCTAGGGCTCGCAGTCCGGATCGCACCTGCGCCGATGCCGCCGCCGGGGACGGCGCCGGCGGACCCGAGGTCGGACCCGTATTCTCACTCTCGACCGTGCAACTAGAACGAACTCTTCGCCTGCAGAGGCGGCGGCGACACAAAGCGTTTGGGCCGCCGAACCCTGAAACGCCACCGTTTGGCCGACCCCCAGGTCGATGGGTTGCAGGGACTCGCAGGCGGCCGGCCCGGGCATAGGTATTGGCTCCGTCGCGCCTTCTTTGCAGCCAGCCATGAGCAGCAGCAAGAGTGGAGCGCCTGTGCGGAACGGCTTTGAATACATAGTCCGTAGGGAACGGGGTCACATTTACCAGCCAGCTCCTGCTGCAAACGACGGGCGACGGATCAGGCTGCGTTCGTCCTCGTTTTGACCTTCGCAAGGGAGTTCGCCGGTGACCTCCAGAGTCCAAGTCGAGGCGCAGCCACCGATTGCGGTCGTGCGCTTGGATGGTCCGAAGCGCCACAACGTACTGGACAGGGACGGCTGGCTGGACCTGGCCGAAAAGCTTGGCACCCTTTCCGATCGGAATGATGTGTCATGCGTAGCGGTCCGCGGCAGGGGCGGACGGGCGTTTTCTGCCGGGTCTGATATCGCGGCTTTCCAGAATCAACGGGAAGAGCCCGCCGACGTCCGCAAATACTCGGCAGCGATCGGCTTAGCGATGCACGTGGTCTACTCGTGCCGGCATCCGACGATCGCGATCATCGAGGGCATTTGTGTTGGCGGTGGGCTTGAGATCGCCGCGTGCTGCGACCTACGAGTTTGTGGGGAGTCGAGCAGATTCGGTGCCCCCATCAACCGCCTTGGCCTCACGATGTCCCACGAAGAGATCCAACCGCTCCTACAGCTTCTCGGCCCGGCACCCGTACTCGAAATCCTTCTCACCGGGGAGCTCATGGATGCCGAGCGGGCTCTCGCGGTGGGATTGGTCAATAGGATCTGGCCAGACGCCGAAGTGGTCGAGAACGGGCACGATCTCATCGCCCGTGTCGCTGCCGGCGCGCCCCTCGTGAACCGGTGGCACAAGAAATTCGTCCATCGGCTGCTCCACGGTACGCCACTCACGCGAGAGGAACGTGAAGAGGTACACGAGGCCTTCGAGACCGTGGACTATCGAGAGGGTCGCAGTGCGTTTCTCGAAAAGCGCGAGCCTCACTTCACGGGTGAATGAACTTCTGAGTGGGATCGGATGAGCGGGCCTCTCGACGGGGTCCGCGTCGTAGAGCTCGCGCACATCATGGCGGGACCAGTCTGCGGCCTCATGTTGGCCGACATGGGGGCCAATGTAATCAAGGTCGAGCGGCTTCCGGCTGGGGACGGTACTCGGGCCTTTGTCCCCCCGGATGTGGCCGGTGAATCGGCCGCTTTCATGATGCTAAATCGGGGGAAGAGGGGTGTCGCCGTCGATTTCCGCTCAGCCGCCGGCGTAGAGATCGCTCGTCGGCTGATTGGAACGGCGGATGTCGTGGTGGAGAACTTCCGGGTTGGGACGATGGAGCGCATGGGGTTGGGGTGGGACGTGCTCAGTTCTGGTAACCCAAGACTCGTGCATTGCCAGATCTCGGGTTTCGGTCGGACCGGACCCCTCGCGGATCAGGGCGGATTCGACCTCATTGCCCAGGGGTATTCGGGGCTGATGAGCGTGACGGGTGAAGGGGCCGGTCGTACGCCGGTGAAGGTCGGTGGACCGGTGACCGACATAACGGCGGGCATACTGGCGGCCTTTGGCGTGGCGGCGGCGCTATTCGAGCGGGAAGGCACCGGGAAGGGACAGCTGGTCGATACGTCACTCTTCGAGGCTGGCATCACGCACACTTTCTGGCAGAGTGCGATCGTACTCGCCACCGGTGTTTCACCAGGGGCACTGGGCACCGCGCATCCGCTCACGGCGCCGTACCAGTGCTTCAGAACCGCCGATGGGTGGATCAACGTCGGAGCTTCCAACCTTGGCTTCGGTTAACCGAAGCCCTCGGGGCTCCCGAGTTGGCCTCCGATCCGCGCTTCGAGACCAACGCTACCCGGATGGGCCACCTCGCGACGCTCGTGGATGTACTCTCGAGCTACTTCGCGACGGAGCCGAGCGACGAATGGCTCACGCGTCTCGAGCAGGCCGGGGTCCCGGCGGGGCCGGTAGCCTCCATCGGGGAGATGCTCGAGCACCCCCAGACGCTGGCTCGAGACATGGTCATGGAGGTGGACCACACAAAGCTCGGTCCGCAGCGCTCACTTGGTAGCCCCGTCAAGATGTCGAGCAGGGGCCCCGCGGCCCGCGCGGCGGGTGCGCCGCTCCTCGGCGAGCACACCCGAGACGTCCTCCGGGAGGTCGGCTACGATGCCGCCGAAATCGACGATTTGCTCGAGGCGGGTACCGCCCGGGATCCCGGGGCCTCGAAGAACTAAATCGCCTGGGCCCGCCAAGCGAGGGGTTCAACGCCCAACTGTTACGGCGGTCCGCCGGACGTTACAGAAGGCATGCTGTTGCAAGTGTGTGATGAGAGTGGGAATCCGTCCGCCACGTCAAACTGATCGATCCGCAGATCAAAAGGCAAAGTTGCCTCGGCACGCGCCTTGCCCCCCAACCAAGCAGCAGGTGACGCAGACCTGGTGGAACACGCTGTTCTTCCGGCTAGCCTGAACAGCGACAAACGACAGGTGATACCGACGCTTTGATGCCCCCACAGACTCGCTCGTCAAGAAGGGTGAGGGGCCCTCAATTCGGAACAAAAGTCTAAATGCAGAAACCCGGCCCAGAAGAAAGTTTCGATCCGAGAGCAGCGACGAAGAGCGGTCACAACCTGCGTTCGCAGACCCTGCGGCTCGCTCGAGGCGTGGGTGGTCAGGGCATAGCGGAGTTCGTCTTCGCCATACCGGTATTCATGACTCTCGTTTTCGGGATGTACGAATTCAGCCGCTACTACTCGACGCGACTGATGATCCGCAGTGCGGTCGCCGAGGGGGCGCGCCTTGCCACAACCGGCAACCAGCTCGTAGACCCAGTCACGGGTGATCCGCTCCCACGGGCCGTATCCATCGTAAACACGATCCTCAATAGGACCGCTCACTTCGGAGTTACGGCGGGCGACATTACGCTGGACCCAGCTGACGGAGGGGGTCCGGAAGAGATCGTGACGGTGAGCCTCAACTACGACTATCCCGTGGCGATTCCCCTCATGCAGAGCATTTTCGGCACGGGTGTCTTGGACTTCGATGTTGCGACGGTGATGCGAAATGAGCCCTTCTTCGAGTGAGGTTCAGGTGGATGGAAGCGCGGTCGTGAGATTCGCCCGAAATGTCGCTCGGCGGCTAGCCAGCAACGACCTCGGCCAAGATCTCGTCGAGCTTACGATGGTCACCCCAATCATGCTTCTGGTCGTTTTTGGAATCATCGAGTTCGGCAGCATTCTCGACTCCCAACAGGCCATGTCACACCTGACGAGGGAGGGCGCCAACATTGCATCCAGGGGTGCTCCGCTGGACACGGTTCTCGCTGTCACCCTGAGGAACGGCGCCGACATCGAGCTGGACGCCAGGGGTGGTGCTGTTGTCAGCAGGGTGTTGGTTGAGGGAGGGGTTCCGAACGTCGATTACCAAGTAGCGAGCGCCGGTTACGCGGGTGCAAGTCAGCTGGGGAACCCCGGCGACCCCGTCATGGCCGGTCTCAATCTGGCGGAGGGGGTGAACGTCTACGTGGTCGAGGTCTTCTACGACCGCCCGACGATGACGCCTGTCCAGAATTTCTTTTACGGATCGCTGCCGAGCACCATGTACGATCGCGCTGTCTTCTGAACCGGCTATCCGCCGGCAGACGCTCTACGGGTACTTGTAGTTAGGTCACGCACAAAGGGAATATCCTATGCAACCGAACCCCCTTCAGATACGCGGAAGGATCCAGCCGATCCTCCGGCGGCTCTTGTCCGACCAGTCGGGCGCAATTCTGGCGCTAGTAACCATAATGTCACTGCTGATCCTGGGGCTGACGGGCTTCGTCGTCGACCTTGGTCTTGGCTTCGTTTCGAAAGCGCAGATGTCACGTGCGGTCGACGCTGGGGTCTTGGCCGGAGCCCGGAATCTGCGCAGTGGGACCTCGGTCGCAGAAGCGCAGGCTCTTGCGCTGGCGGAGGTGAACGGAGTGTCGGGTGGAGGGGGAGCATCGCTTAACGTGGGATTCGGCCAGAACGCGGAGGGTGAGGCGACGGTTACGATGACGGCGTCCCGACCCATGCCCACCATCTTCCTTCGCGCTCTGGGAACGACTCAGTTAGGCGTCGGGTCAGCCGCTACGGCGGCAGTACCGCCTGTGGATCTCGTCATGGTCCTGGACCAGTCAGGGTCGCTCGACCGGAACAACGCATTCGACGATCTGCAAGATGCCTCCAAGGACTTCCTTCAACACTTCGACGACGACCTGGACCAGATCGGCCTCGTCTCGTTCCAGCTTCGCGGGACGGACAGATTCCTGATCAATCACGGATTTACTCTGGCCATCGAGAACCAGATTGACGGGATGATCTCGGCAGGGGACACGAACGCCGGCGAGGGCCTGCGGCTGGCACTTCTACAAATGCAGGGTCCCGCCGTCCGTGAACGCTCCGCGAAGGTGATCGTCTTCTTCACGGATGGGCGACCCACCGCATTTCGCGGCGCCCTCGGCAATGGAGGTCCCTTCGAAGGTGGTTCGGCGCTGGGGCCCTTCTCCTCCGGTATCCCCGGTGTGGAGGATCGGATGATGGCCGTATTCACGACCAACTCAGGAAGAGTCCGCGGATACTTCGATGACCCGGATGGTCTTCCCACCGATGGCACGGCCAGCCCGTCCGGCTGCAACTACGTTTCGAGCTGCTGGGGATGGAATGAGTCAGAGGTTCGAGACAAGGGGAGGGACGCCGGTCTCGAAGTGGCCAATGCCATCCGCGCGGGCAGCATCTACATCTACAGTATCGGGCTCGGCGATCCCGGGGCGACCCCCATGGAGCAGCCCGACATGGACTATCTGCGCGAGATTTCGAACGAGGGCGGCGCGACTGATCCCGGTCAGCCGTCCGGCAGGGCGTACTTCGCCCCTTCGCCGAACGAGCTCGAGGCTGTCTTCAACCAGGTGGCGCAGGATCTACTCGTGAGGCTGGCTCAATGATGCAGAAACCGCAGAATGACGGGGAGAACGATATGAACAAGTTCATAGGCAGACTCTGGCGAGACCAATCGGGTCAGGATCTTGCGGAGTACTCGCTACTCGTTGCGCTGATCGCGATCGCCTGCATCGGTGCAGTCACGGCTTTCGGGGCTGGGACGCAGGGCGGGCTTCAGGGCGCCGCCAACGGCTTTATCGCTGGTATCGGAGGGCCGTAGCAGAACCGATTCCGTTTGCCTCAGCTCGCCACGGGAAGTGGCGTGAAGCGGTCACCCCACCAATAATAATTCTCCATTCCCCGGGCGAATGGAGATTAGTTCATGTCCTCCGCAATGCGAGCAGGGTTTGCAACGGCAGCGGCCGCCATCATCGCCGTAGTGGCGGCTCCTACAGCGGCACAAACCAACCCCTATCGGCAGGTGGATGCACCCACCCCCCCCGCGCACCTGAACGGGGGGAAATGGGGAGAGATGATCCAGGTGCGGGTAGGCCCCGAGGACAACGTTTATGTGCTCCACCGGTGCTTCAAAGTCGTGCTCGGAGACCCCGGCGTGGCGCCGGGTCACTCAGACGGCCTCACGGCTGACTGCTTCGGGCGGTGGGCTGTTCACCCTCCGATCTTGAAATTCGCGCCTACAGGCGAGTTCCTCGCAAGTTTTGGTGTCGGTTTGGTGGGTAGGCCCCACGGCTTCACGGTCGACCACGAAGGAAATATGTGGGTCACCGACGTCGCGCTTGTCCCGGGTGAAATGGGCGCGGTCGTGAAAAAGCTCAGTCCCACCGGTGAAGTCTTGCTGACGCTCGGTACTCCGGGCGTCGTTGGGGAGGGACCGGATACGTTTAATCGCCCGAGCGGAGTAGCCGTCGCTCCGAATGGCGAGATTTTCGTAACGGATGGGGAAGGCCCAAACAACCGTGTGGTGAAGTTCTCGAGTGAAGGTCGCTTCATCAACGCGTGGGGAACGACCGGGCCGGAGCCCGGGAACTTCAGGACGCCCCACGACATCGCCATCGACTCTCGAGGCCGAGTCTTTGTCGGCGACCGAGGGAACGGTCGAGTGCAGATCTTCGACCCGGATGGCAACTTTCTCGACCAGTGGAGCAATTTTGGGCGTCCGAGCGGGATCTTCATCAATCGAGAGACCGACAGGCTCTATGTGACGGACTCCCAGTCCAACTCCAGCAGCAATCCTGGTGTCCAGAGGGGGATCTATGTGGGGAGCGCCATCACTGGCGAGGTCGAGTATTTCATTCCTGATCCCGATCTCGAGCTCGCTGACGAAACACGGATTTCTGGCGCCTCGGGAATTGCGGCTGACGCATCCGACGCCGTTGTATATGCTGCGGACGTTGCTCCCTGGCGGTTACGGAAATACACGAGACGGTAGCGGGATTGTAGAACGCGGTTGGACCGCAGGACGGCAATGACCCCGAGACGCTCAAGGCTCCGCTCTACCCGAAAGCGTTGGCTGCTCGGCGTGGCCATTGCGCCGCTTGCGGTGCTCCTGCTGACGATCCTACTCGTGCTTCCCTGGCGGTGGATTCCGCCCCCGACCACGGCCTTCATCGCACGCGAACGTGCCGCCCGTGTAGAGCCGGTGCAATACCGGTGGGTACCATGGGACGAGATCTCTCCGGATCTGGCGATCGCAGCCGTGGCCGCCGAGGACCAAAGGTTTCCCATTCACCGCGGCTTGGATTGGCAGGCGATCGGAGAGGCTTTTGAGGAAAACCGACTGGGACGGCGGGTGCGCGGAGGTAGCACCATCTCGCAGCAACTCGCCAAGAACCTGTTTCTCTGGCCCGGGCAAGACTGGGTCCGGAAGGGTGCCGAGGCCTACCTCACCCTATGGATCGAGATACTCTGGCCGAAACAGCGCATCCTAGAGGTCTACCTGAACGTTGCCGAGTTCGGACCCGGGGTGTTCGGGGCCGGGGCCGCCGCTGAGGATCTACTGGGGAAGCCCGCCGCAAACCTAACCGAGTATGATGCCGCTCTCCTGGTCGCAGTACTACCCAGCCCGAAACGTATGTTCGTCGCTAATCCGTCCGCGTACGTTCGAACCCGCGTCGGTGAGATTCAGGGTGCCGTTCGTCAGTTGGGCGGGGCAGCTTACCTCAGCGGGTTATAAGCGGTTCCCTTAGCGCTCTCCGGTCTCCAAGAATCTATTCCTGGACATGATACCAATGTCGTTCCCCAAGTAGTCGGACTCGGTGACCTCTTCCAGCCAGTAGGTACCACTCCCGCCATCTATTGCCAGGCCCTGCTGGATGTAACGCGCCCCCTCCGAAGACGACGCGCCGTGCCAGTGCTCCACCCCGGGACCTGCGAATTCGATGTCGCCTACAGGCAGATCCCGCATTCTCTCCCCCCGCTTCTGCACTCGCCCAGTTCCCTCCATCACGAGCATGTACTGGCCACCGCCGTGGCAGTGCCAGTACGAGCGGGACCCGGGGTCCCACCAGCGTCCTGTAAGGGGCTCACCGTTGACCATCGCCTCAGGGGAAGGGACTCCCGATTCCGTCGTACCAGTGAACGGAGTCGGCATCTGATCACCTGGGCAAGCCGGTTCCTGTGCGACCAACCGGACGGCTTCGTCACTCTCTCTAGCATGCCCAGAGATACGAGAGGAAAGGAGGAAGAGCGGGATGAGAAGCAGCCAGGTCATCAGGTAAAGCGAGGTGCGGCGGGATACGGAGAACACTGGGAGCCTCCTTCGGGCGTGGAATCAATGCCGAAGCCTGGACATTCGCCTGGGGCTGCGACCTCGACTGCTGAACCTAATTCGGGCCTGGTTAAGCCGCCACTACCTAGAGTGATTCAGTAGCCGTTTGGCCGAAGTGCCCCTCGATATGCTCGACGAATCGCCCCGCTACGTCGAGCCCGGTCACGTCTTCGATGTTGGCGACCCCAGGTGAGGCGTTGACCTCGATGACGAGGGGGCCATGGTGCGACTCTAGGATGTCGACTCCGGCGACTTCGAGGTCGAGCGATTTGGTTGCCCGGAGAGCCAGGCTCGACAGTTCTTCATCTGGCTCGACCGCGATTCTGCGGCCCCCTGGGTCAACGTTGGATCTAAAGTGTCCAGGGGGGGCTTCCCGCCAAACACCAGCAACGACGTCCTCACCACATACGATGATTCTCAGATGGCGACCCGCTGATTCAGAGATACACTCCTGTACGAGCACGTGCTGGTCGAGGATCAGGAGTGCCTCCATCATGGACCGCGCGCCTTCGTACGTATCGCCCCGTACCACTCCCTGGCCCTGGGAGCCCGAAACCGGCTTCAATACAACCGGGGGACCCCCAACCTGTTCGAGGGCCCATGGTACACGCTCGGGGTCCTTGATCAGAACCGTCCTAGGTATCGGAACGCCCTCGCGGTTGAGATAGGCTGAGGGTCAGGAACTTGTCTCGGCACGCTTCGATGGCACGGGAATGGTTGAAGGCGTAGCAGCCCGCAAGCTCGAACTGCCTGAGCAGAGAGAGTCCGTGGAACGGATGGTGGGTTGTGATGCGTGGGATCACAGCGTCGATGTCTCGAACCGTCGCCTCTCTCGCCATCATCGCAACTGCGCCGTCTGACAACGCAACGTAGGCTTGAGCGATAGGGACTATGACCACCTCGTGGCCACGGTCGGCCGCCGCCTTCTGCAACTGGGTGGAACGGATTTCTGTGGAACGCGTGATAATCGCGATTCTCATGGCCGGTCCATCGCTCATGTGGGTTGAGGTCGAGGGGAACGGTAGAGTTCGGTGCCCAGTCCATCAAGCCGAGCGTCAGCTTCTGGACGGGTCTCCTTCACTCTTACTGGGAAGAGACGGTGCGTCGACGCAGCGCGTCACTCCCATGCTTCTTCGACAAATCGATTCCTCAACTAGTCAACTGGCATGTTTCGTTACAACGAACTTGAATTCTGGTTCGCCTTCACTCGACGCCCGTGAACTGACCCCCTAAAACGAGACCAAGTCCAGTTTTAGGATTCTGGACGAGTCGAGACACGGAAAGGGAGGTCAGAATGGCAGCCCCAAAGAACCTGAGTGCGGGACAAATCATCAACCAGCTGCGCAAGGCGGAGGTGGCCCTGGCGAACGGAAAGAGTGTCAAGCAAGTGTGCCGGGAGCTGGGGGTGAGTGAGCAGACGTACTACCGGTGGCGCAAGGAATACGGGGGAATGAGGGTGAGCCAGGCGAAGCGGCTCAAGGAGCTCGAGAAGCAGAACCAACGTCTGAAGCAGGCGGTGGCGGATCTGACGGTGGACAACATGATTTTGAAGGAGGCGTCCAAGGGAAACTTCTGAGCCCCGAGCGGCGCAGGCGCTGCGTGGTGCAGGTGCGGCAGCGGCTTGGGGTGAGCGAAAGGAAGGCGTGCCGGGTGTTGGGTCAGGCACGCTCGACGCAGCGTCGGATCCCAAAGCGCAGGGAGGACGAGGAGGCGCTGAGACAGGACGTGGTGAAGGTGGCTCGCAGGTTCGGACGCTACGGGTACCGGATGGTGACGGGGATGCTGAGAACGGAGGGCTGGGCAGTGAACCACAAGCGGGTGGAGCGGATCTGGAGGCAGGAGGGGCTTAGGGTGCCGAGTAAACAGCCGAAACGGGGCCGCCTATGGTTGACCGACGGCTCTTGTATCCGACTACGGCCCTTGTACCGGCATCACGTATGGGCGTATGACTTTGTGTCCGATCGGACGCATAACGGACGGCCACTCAAGATGCTGACGGTCCTGGACGAGTACAGCCGGGAGTGTCTGGCGATCGTGGTGGCCCGTAGGCTTCAGTCGGACGATGTCCTGCAGACGCTGAGCGAGCTGTTCGTTGAGCATGGTCCACCGGCGAATCTGCGTTCGGACAACGGTCCGGAGTTCACGGCCCGAGTCGTTCGGCAGTGGCTTGGAGGGTTGGGTGTGAAGACGCTGTTCATCGCACCCGGCAGCCCCTGGGAGAACGGGTACAATGAGAGCTTCAACGGAACGTTCAGGCAGGAGCTGTTGAGGCGCGAGATCTTCTATTCACTGGAGGAGGCTAAGGTGCTGATCGAGCAGTGGCGGCGCGAATACAACACCGTTCGACCCCACAGCTCTCTGGGCTATCTACCGCCCGCTCCTGAAGCCATTCAGCCCGACCCGAAGTTGCTCAACCTGCCCTTGTTACTCGGACCTCACCCCAGGCAAAATGAGGCGGTTAGACTAACACTCTAGGTGGTACCACTCTTGGGGGCAGGTCAGACACGTGAGAGACCGCGAGCCGGGCGCAGTTCCGGTCCCGCAGCTAGATGTGACCCATGAGCGAGATTGAGCTCACGAAATTCGAGGCAGCGGACCGAGAACTGGTCTCTGTGGCTAAGGGCATCAAGATCCTCAGTCTGGTCGCTTGGCCACCGCGCATGGCTACGGATTTCATCGATGGCTGGCAAAAAAAGGCCGGCCCAAGATCCCGAGCCCACCAGATATCGCGCAGGGCTTCGAAGAGCAGATTCCCGTCTTGGAGCGGCTGGCTCATCCGCTTGCGGACCGCGATGCGCTGTTTTCGAGGCGGTGACCCGAAGGGCCGGATCGCCTTCACGAAGGATGTCGTATACTTTCGGGGCTTGGTGAAGACGCAGGCTTTCTTTCTGAAAGTCCTAACCGAGGGCAAGGTCGAAACCGTCAAGGATCTGTTTGCAGGCCGAATGACTTGGGACGACGCTTCTGAGTTCGGGCCCCTTTTTCGATCGGGGTCGATCAGGCAGCCGAAATACGTCCCCGAATGGGCCTCTGCACTCGATCGACTTGCGGCGTACTTGGCATTCTCAAACCTTACCCATCGGTTACCGACCGAGGAGGCGGCCCTGGAGGTGTTTTCGCCACTTCTGGCCGCATATCCGAGCAATCTGCCACAGGCCTGACTACCATGTCCCTCCCCTTCAACCGACTGTGGGTTCCGACTGCCGCGGCGATTCTTGCGCCTCTCGCAGTTGTCAATTCGCACAGGGAGGAACCGAGGCCGGCTCCGGGATTGGAGCAGCAGCAGGACCTCTATCAGGTACCCTACAATGGGAAGTTCACCTTCACACGAATCCGATATGGGTCGGGCGGATCAGGCCAAGGACGGGGCTTTCGGTGGGGTTGGGGCTCGGCCTGGAATCACGACTATCCGCAGGCCGACCGAAACATGCAGTTCGTGCTGGAGAAGTACACCCGCATCAGGACGAACACCGAGGGCAGCAACGTCGTCGACCTCGAGGACCCTAGGATCTTCCAACACCCGATCCTCTACATGTCGGAGCCGGGGTTCTGGGGTGTTACGGAGGAGGGTGCGCGGAACCTCCGAGCCTACGTCCTGAAGGGGGGCTTCCTCATTTTCGACGACTTCGAGCGGGACCAGTGGAACAACATGGCCGCTCAGGTCCAGCGGGCGCTTCCTGAATACCAATGGGTAGAGATCGATGAAGCCCATCCGATCTTTCGAAGCTTTTTCCGGGTCGAGGATATCTACGTTCCCCATCCGCTGGTCCGGGTGATCCCGAATTACCGAGTGCTCTTCGAGGACAACGATCCGACGAAACGAATCATGGTGCTCGCGAACCACAATTCGGACCTCGCAGAGTATTGGGAATGGTCTGCCGGGGACTTCTTCCCCGTCGATCCCACGAACGACGCCTTTCAGCTGGGTGTGAACTACATCATTTACGGCATGCTGCACTGAGCGGAGAGGTGTCGGTGCCTACCGCGATCGATTCCCAGACAGTCGGGTGAGAATGCGGTCCAGCGAGTTTGCGAAATTCTGCTTGTCCTTGGGACGGTACGCCTTGGGGCCTCCAGTCTCTACGCCCGCCAGCCGCACCTGCTCCATGAAGTCTCGGACAGAGAGACGCTCCCCGATGTTCTCCACAGTATACTCCGTCCCACGGGGATCTACGGTGAGGACGCCCTTCTCGACTAGGCGGGACGCCAAAGGGATGTCCGCTGTGACTGCGATGTCTCCTGGGACCGCTTGCTCTACGATATAGTCGTCGGCTTTGTCAGGACCACCGTCTACCCGAATCGCTGTAGCGAATCGGTTGTTGGCAGGAATTGGCAGCCTCTGGTTGGCCACCAAGACGGCATCGATCTTGAGCCGAAGGGCGCTGCGGAAAACGATCTCCTTGGCGTCTCGCGGCGCCGCATCTGCATCGACCCAGAGTCTTATCTTGTCTCCTTCGCTTCGGAATCGAGAAGCAGCGCCAGAGGCATCACGATCAAGAACAGACCGGCGAAGAGCACGAACACGTGGTTGTAGGCCATGACGGACGCCTCTCGAAGGACGTCGGTCCCAGCGACTGGATTCTCACTAAGGGCGGCCGAGTACCGCCCGATCCCTCTAGTCAGCTCGCTCGCCGATAGGGCGATCCCGATGCTACCGAAAATCTGACGAACCACGTTGTACAGACCGGTCGCCGCGGTCATGCTCGGCCGAGGGATATGGGACAGAGCAGCCGTCGTAAGCGAGAGGAAGATCAAGCTGAATCCTACTCCCTGCCACACTTGAGGCAAGAATATATCCCAGTACCCGGTGTCTAGGCTGAGCTTGGACAGGGCCCAGAACGAATACGCGCTCACCGTGAGCCCGGAGCACGACATGACTCTTGGACCAAGACGATTGTAAAGGCGGCCGGATACAGGCATCGCCACGACCATCGCAAGACTCCGAGGCATCAGCGCCAGCCCTGACTCCAGAGCGGTATAGTCCAAAAGGGATTGAAGAAACAACGGGAGCAAGAATAGGGTCCCGAATATCCCGATCCCAAGGGTTCCTCCGACGAAGGAGGCGGACGCGAACGATCGGTCCTTGAGCAGCCGGAGGTCGACAGCGGGCCGATCGATCGCAAGCTCCCGAATGACGAAGAGAACGAGTCCGGCGACTGCAATCGCCATCCCATCGCCATTCCCTGCTCTTCACTGGGGAACGTCTCCCGAAGGATGGCCTGAGAAAGGGTCATCAAAACGCCCCCCCCCCGCTTGCGCAATGCGGGCTGCGATCAGTATCGGGAGGGTGCCGGCTACGCCACAAACCATCGAAGCGATGGTAAACAGGGCCACACTCGAGATGTAGAACCGCTTTCGGCCGAACCTCGCGCTGAGAAGCCCCAGAAGCGGCATGACGAATACGGTCGCAAGCAGATAGCCCGAGACCACCCAGGCGATCTGCTCTACCGTGGCACCAAAATCCCCACGGATTTCGGGGAGCGCGACGTTAACGATGCTCGAGTCCAGAACAGCCATGATCGTGCCGATCATGACCGTTCCCGCGATCACCCACTTGTTGACGGTGCGGTTTTCGTCCGCCTCACGGGTCTCCGCGGCCCCGTCAACGAGCCGATTGGGTGAATCCGGGGCGGGGGGCATGGTCATCGAAGACATGAGGGCTTTGGTCGGGCGGGATGTTGGTGGTGCGGTCTCAGGCCGTTACCTCGACCCCTCCGGAAAGCATCTTCCTCACGCGGTCACTCTGTATCATGTCGTGCGGGAACCCGAGCTCGATAACGCTGACCTCGTTCAACCGAGTCATGTGCTCGGATCCGAGCTCAAAGTCCACGCTCCCGAGGTTGTCCTCGAGCTGATCGGCGGTTCGCGCTCCGAGGATTGGGCTGCAAACCCCAGGACTTTGCAGGAGCCACCGGATCGCAACCTGAGCGGGCGTGCGTCCAAGCTGGGCTGCTACCTCGGTAACCGCATCCACAACCCTGAGTTTGCGCTCGTCGAGCTCCTCGCGGACCTGGTCCCTTCGGCTGGATGGAATCCCCTCTGAGGCCTGTGCCTTCCCCTTTGCCATGTCATCACGAGAGTACTTCCCGGTAAGAAGGCCTCTACCGAGAGGTGCCCAAGGCGTTACACCTAGCCCAAGGTCCTCCGCCATCGGGATCAGATCTCGCTCGGCATCACGCCTGACCAGGTTATAGAGGATCTGCAGACCGACGAAGCGCGACCAGCCCCGAAAGTCTGCCAGAGTGTTCGCTTCTGCCACCTTCCACGCAGGGTAGTCTGACACACCAACGTACCGCACCCTTCCCGAGTGCACGAGATCATCGAGGCCCCGCATGACCTCGTCGATCGGCGTCAGCATGTCCCAGGCGTGCACCCAATAAAGGTCGATGTAGTCGGTGCGAAGGCGCTTCAGACTCGCGTCCACGGACTGCATCATGTTCTTTCTGGCATTCCCGCCGGCATTCGGGTCAGATGGCTGTGGATTAAAGGTGTACTTGGTCGCGAGCACGACCTCGTCTCGGCTTCCGTCCAGAAGGCGACCGAGAATTTCTTCGCTTTGCCCGTTGGTGTAGACGTTCGCTGTATCGATGAAATTGCCCCCGCGCTCCAGGAACATCTCGAGCTGTTTCCTACACGTGGCTTCGTCTGACCCCCACCCCCAGGCCTCACCAAAAGTCATGGCTCCGAGGCAGAGTTCGGAAACACGAAGGCCACTTCGGCCGAGTAGCGAGTAACGCATAGTTTAGGTAGCTCCAAGTATTCGGCGTGGGGCACGGAAAGATCTCGATGATCCTGGCCCGAAATAGCCTTGAACTTCGCGCAAGTCAGTGACGGAACCAACGCTTTGGGAGGGCGAAAGCACCCAGCCCGCGTCCGTGTTTCTGGACCCGACCGACCGGTGGCCGGCTAGGTGAGTTGCCGGTGGTTCGGGTGGTTCGCCACGCGATACCGCTAACTGGTTTCCCTTGCCGGCTGTAGGGAGCACGGGTACGATTCGCCCGTTGAACGGGCGTCATGGGCGAATTCACAGGGAGGTGGTTTTGAGACGCATGCTTGTTATGACCGCGATGCTCGGTCTGACGATGACTCCGGCGTTCGCGCAGACAGTTCCGGAACTTCCGTTCGAGTCGGTGCCCAACCCGCTGACTTTGCCCAACGACATCCACTTCGGCGAGATTGCTGGCATAGCGGTCAATTCGACCGGTCACGTCTTCGTGTTCTCGCGCGGCAACTCGGTCGGGCCGTCCTACATGGCCACCGCCTCGCAGCTCCTCGAGTTCGACGCCAACGGCAGGTTCGTCCGCGAGATCGGCAAGAACCTGAATGCGTGGTCCTACGCACATGCCGTTCGCATCGATCCCCAAGACAACATCTGGGTCGTCGACAAGGGATCGAATATGATCCTCAGGTTCACCCCCGAGGGACACGTGGATTGGGTCTTCGGCCGTAAGGGCGAGGCCTCGCACCTCATCGTGCCACCCGACTACCAGACTGTGATGGCTAGACTGCTCGACCGTGCTGGGGTGGACGTGGACATTCCCGAAGAAAACAACCCGCGCTGGCCGCTGCCGGTGCATCGGGACAACAGCTTCAACCAGCCCACCGACGTAGCGTGGGACTCGAACGGGAATTCGTACTTCAGCGACGGCTACATCAACTCGAGGGTCGGGAAGGTCAATGCGAGGGGCGAGTGGGTAGCGAGCTGGGGGTCGCTAGGCAGCGGTCGTGGCCAATTCGACACGCCCCACGGCATTGCGGTGTCACCGGATGACGAGATCTACGTGGCCGATCGCGGCAACCGGCGGATTCAAGTGTTTGATCCAGACGGCAACTACCTGCGCGAGTTCACGATCGACGTGCCAGTGGACATGACGCGAGGCAAGATCGTGTACGGGCGGGAAGCTCCGGATGCGACGACGGGCTCCCAGGCGCCGGGCGCTCCCGACGCCCTGTGCATGACGCCGGCGCCCAACCCCGTGCTCTTTGTCGGGGACATCTATCCGAGCCGCATCTACAAGGTGTCGTTGGAGGGCAAGGTGCTCGGCGTCTACGGGCAGCCGGGCCGTAACCTCGGTGAGTTCGGTTGGATTCACGCGATCGCGTGCCCCTCCGAGGACGAGATCTGGGTGGGCGAGCTCATCAACTGGCGCGTCCAGAAGCTCGTCACGAGGGGGACAGGCGCCAGGTAGGCTGTCCCGACACGACTTACGTTCACTCCTCACTTGCGAGGGTCCCAATGAAATTCATACGCATTGTCCTCAATCCTGCGGTAGTCGCTTCCGCTACCGTACTGCTCTCCGCATGCGCCACCGAGTCCGGAGAATCGGGCGCCATGCAGCAGGAGATGGCGATCGGGAATCCCGTCACTGGCGAGGGTCTCCCGAACCCCGCCCCGACTGTGACGGCGAACTGGGGAGACCTCCCCGCCGGAAGGGAGTGGGGATCGACTGCAGGGGTCGATATCGACCCCACCGATGGCCACGTCTGGGCCTACGAGCGCTGCGCCTCGGGCTCAGCAGGAGGCCCCGGTATCAACTGCGAGAGCAACGCCGTCGATCCGATCTTCAAGTTCGACCGTAACACCGGTGAGGTCCTCGCCAACATTGGCGCCGGAATCTTCGTTACGCCTCACGGCATCCATGTCGACGACGACGGTAACGTCTGGGTGACCGACTTCGCAGGAAACGCCGAGGGCACGCGGGGCCATCAGGTCCATAAGTTCAGCCCGGAGGGCGAGCTCCTCATGAGCCTTGGCATTGCCGGCCAGCCGGGCAGCGGCCCCGGTCAGCTCAACCAGCCCAACGACGTGATCGTCGGACCCGATGGCAGCATTTTTGTCGCCGATGGCCACAACGGACAGGGCATGACGTCGGCCCAGGCAATCCAAGAGGGACTCGAGTCGGGCTCGACCGGCCGCATCGTGAAGTACGCGCCCGACGGGACCTTCCTCATGGAGTGGGGACAGATCGGCACGCTACACGGCGAGTTTCGCACGCCCCACGCCCTCGAGTTCGACTCGCAGGGCCGCCTCTGGGTCGCCGATCGTGGCAATCATCGCCTTGAGATCTTCGATCAGGATGGGAACTATCTCGATTCGCGGTACATGTACGGCCGCATCAGCGGCATCTTCATCACGGCGGACGATATGGTGTACGCCATCGACTCCGAGTCGGGCCCGACCAACCACCAGGCTTGGGCAAACGGCGTGCGCATCGGGCACGTGGACCGGGACTACATCGAGGCGTTTATTCCAGCACACCCCGCAGACACACGGCCGTACCAGGGTGCAGCCGGTGAGGGCGTGGCCGTCGACTCGGACGGGAATGTCTACGCGGCCGAGGGTCCAAACTCGTTGCGCTTTGCCGGCGGCGCTTTCACGAAGTACTCGGTGGGTGGGATGTGAGCTAGCAAGCATGGCATGCGCGCTTGGGCCCGGGTCTCTCTCTGCTGGAGGGGCCCGGGCCGTCGTGTGTCGAGTTCGATGATCCGTTCGGAGGCAAGGAAAACGGTTCCTATGAGGATATTCAGTGCGGTAGGGGGACGATGAGGGCTGGGGTTCTACTCGGCGTCCTCCTCCTCTTTCTCGGTGCCCAGGATTCTGGCGCCCAGGTCCCGGTCTCTTCGGAAGCGGACGGGCCAAACAGCGATGCAATCGAAGCCGTGTGGCCGCCCCCGCCTTCCTTAATCGGAGGCAATGACGCGGGATGAGGGCGGACAGGCTACGGTCCGGGCGTTCCGGGTCCTCGAGCCAATGGACATCGATGGTGTGCTCGACGAAGCTGCCTATGAGACCAACCCGTGGATTTCGGACTTCATTCAGTCGGTTCCCGACGAGGGGGCGGAACCGACCGAGCGTACCGAGGCGTGGTTGGGCTTCGACGATTCCAATGTGTACGTGTCCGCGCGGGTCTGGGACTCGGCGCCGGAGACCGAATGGGTCGCCAACGAGATGGTCCGGGACGCGTAGGCGATCCGCGGAAACGACAACTTCGGCGTCTTCCTGGATACGTACCTCGATCGCCGGAACGGAGTGACGCTCTACGTGAACCCATTGGGTGGGTTCACCGACATGCAGATCACGAACGAAGGGAATGCCAATCGTGACTGGAACCCGATCCTGGATATCCGCACCGGTCGCTTCGATGGCGGCTGGACAGTAGAGATCGCGATCCCTTTCACATCGCTTCGCTATCGAGCCGGCACCGACCAGATCTGGGGAATACAACTGCGGCGGTCCGTCGCTCGTAAGAACGAATGGAATTACCTAACCTTCCTCCCGCTCTCGGTTTCAGGAAACGGGTCTCAGGGACTCTTTCGCGTTTCGATGTATGGGACGCTCGTTGGGATCGAGGCGCCGCCCCCGAGCCGAAATCTCGAGATCAAGCCGTATGCGATCTCGGGACTGGCAACGAACTTGAGAGCAGATCCCGCCGTCTCCAACGACGTCAGCGCCGACGCGGGGCTGGACATGAAATACGGCCTCACCGAGAACTTGACCGCGGATCTCACGTTCAACACAGACTTCGCTCAGGTAGAAGTCGATGAACAGCAGGTCAATCTCACCCGCTTCAGCCTCTTCTTTCCGGAAAAGAGGGAATTCTTTCTCGAGAATCGCGGGGTCTTTGACTTTGGCAGGGGCGGAAATGTGGCCGGAGGAGGATTCCGTGGTGGCGGTGGCGGTTTCGGTGGCCGCGGGGGCGGGGGAGGTGGCGGGGCTCCGACGCTCTTCTATAGTCGACAGATCGGACTACAGGATGGAGTGCCGGTGCCGATCCTCGGGGGTGGACGGGTCACGGGAAAAATCGGCTCGTTTGACCTGGGGGTCGTGGGGATTCGAACACGCTACGATTCTGCCGTCGAAGCCGAGGCTACGAATTTCACAGTGCTGAGGCTGCGAAGAGACATCTTCGCCCGCAGCAGCATCGGCGTTCTGTTCGAGGACCGATCGCAGTCCGTACTCGCTGAGGGGTCGAACCAGGCGTATGGATTCGACGCATCGGTCGCGCCCCACGAGAACGTGAGCCTAATCACCTACTATGCAAGGACACGTACCGACGGGTTGGAGGGCAATGACGAGAGCTACCGGGCCAGGTTCCAATATGGAGGGGACACCTGGGGTGGGTCCGCCGATCATCTGTTAGTCGGAGATGATTTCAACCCCGAGATCGGATTCGTCCGGCGCAAGGGTTTTCGGCAAAGCTCGCTCTCCGCGCGCTTCAGCCCTCGGCCTGAGTCCATCTCATGGGTTCGGAGGCTCAACTTCCAAGGAGACCTCGAGTATGTCGAGAACGAACGGATTGGGTTCGTAGAGAGCCGGACCGCCGGAGGGCGTTTCCAGAGCGAGTTGGAGAGCGGCGACATGCTCAGCGTAGACTATACAGACTCGTACGAGAATCTGATCGAGGACACTGAGATTACCGGGGCGATGCTGCCGGCCGGCCGTTATTCCTTCCGCGATTTGCAGGTCAACTACACCTTCGGCCCGCAGCGCCGAATCTCGGGTGGCGTCTCGGCACGAAGGGGCAGCTTCTACTCGGGCGGCGTCACGTCGCTCCGGCTCAACCGGGCTCGAATCGAGATCCTGCCGCAGCTGTCGGTCGAGCCCAGCTTGGAGTTCAACTGGATCAGCTTCCCGGAACTGGAGGCGTTCGATGGCCAGTTCAATCAGCACGTGGCGCGGTCCCGCATCACCTACAGCCTAAGTCCTCGCGCCTTCTTGAGCGGGCTCATCCAGTACAATGCAGGTAGCGACACTTTCAGCAGCAACGTTCGACTTCGGTGGGAGTGGGCACCCGGGAGCGAGCTCTTTCTCGTCTATACAGAGGAGCGAAATATGGACGTGTTCGACCGCTGGTCGGATCTCTCCAACCGCGGACTGGTGATCAAAGTCAATCGTCTGCTTCGACTCTGAGACTCTCGACTGGCGCCGTATCGACCTTCGTTCTCGCGACGGCATTGGCGACCTGCGAGGACCCGACCGCAGGAGATGACGCTGCCGTGAGTCGGACCCACCCGCTTGAAGAGACCACGATCCAAGCGATTCACGACGCCTTGGCGTCGGGTACTCTCAGCTGCGTCGAGGTGGTGGAACACTACCTCCGTCGGATCGAGGCGTACGACGACCAGGGACCCGCGTTGAACGCGATCCTGACTGTGAACCCGCGGGCGCTCGACACAGCTCGTGAGATGGATAGGCTCTACGCCGCTGAGGGAGGGGACGGTCGTCCGCTTCACTGCATTCCCGTGATCGTCAAGGACAACTACGACACCGCCGACATGCCTACGACAGGCGGATCCGTGACCCTAGCCCAATCCGTTCCGCCGGACGACGCCTTCGTCATTCGACGATTGCGGGAGGCCGGGGCACTCATACTGGCCAAGTCGAACCTCACAGAACTTGCGCGGTTCGGGACGACGGTCAGCTCCCTCGGTGGGCAGACGCGGAATCCGTACGACCTCAGTCGCACACCTGGGGGATCCAGCGGTGGGACAGGTGCCGCCATCGCCGGTGATTTCGGTGTACTGGGGACGGGAAGCGATACGGGTCAGTCGATTCGATCGCCCGCTTCGGCGCAAAGCTTGGTTGGGATCCGTGGCACGCGCGGTCTGGTAAGCCGAGACGGCGTGATCCCTGTCAGTTCCACCCAAGACGAGGTGGGGCCGATCGTCCGCACGGTAGAGGACGCCGCCCGAATGCTGGATGTAATCGCTGGGTACGACCCGGCGGATCCGATCACAGCCTTCAGCAGGGGGAAGATACCGAGCAGTTACACCGAATCACTCGACCCCGATGGGCTTGATGACGCCCGGATCGGATTGGTGCTGGATCTCGTAGGGGAAGAGGCGATTCATGAAGAGGTGAACGCCGTCGTCGAGGCGGCGATCATGACGATGAGGCAGGCGGGCGCGACCGTTGTTCGCCTGCAAATACCTGGCTTTGCCGATCTGATCCGGGACATCGCGCTGTCGGATTTCGAGTTCAAGATCGCCTTCAACGAATATCTGCTGAGTCTGGGGCCCGATGCTCCGGTCAGCAGCCTCGCTGAGTTCATCGAGCGGGGCGAATTCCTCCCTTCGCTCCGACCTGACCTCGAACGGGACGAAAGTGTCCAGGACGGATTGGCAGATCCGGAATATCGGAGTCGACTCCTCAGACGTGAGGCGTTGAAGCAAGCTGTGATGACCGTCATCGCTGACAACGCCTTGGACGCCGTACTTTACCCCCACCAGCGGCGCCTCGTCGTCCCCATCGGTGAGGACCAGGTCGAGCGTAACGGCGTGCTCTCGAACAGCACTGGCTTTCCAGCTGTCACCTTTCCGGGCGGCTTCTCGGCCCCGACCGCATCGGCGCCAATCGGCGTTCCGATCGGTATTGAGCTTCTCGGTCCCGAGTGGAGCGAGCCGACGCTGATCGGCCTGGCCTACGGCTTCGAGCAGGTCGCAGGAGTTCGGCGGCCTCCGACGAGCACGCCGCCGCTATTCTGAGCGTGGAGGGCGGACTAGAAACCGAACCAGTAGCTTAGCTTGACCGCGAAGAAGTTGTCGCCGGCGGCACCTAGAGAACCAAACAGGTCGTCGACCCCCACCCTCGTGCCCGTGTCCAGCTCGCGCGAGCGAGCCTGCTGCCAGACCAGAAAAAGTGTGCTCCCAGGTCTCCACTCCCAGCTGATTACGGCGGTGCTCCGGAAGGAGCGGATGTTGAAGTCTTGGTTCGGGATCGTCCACTGGTCCTCGCCGTCTGACACCTCGAGGCTTCCGTCTCCCGCACGATCGATGGCGGTAGCTCCATTCCCATAGGTCCGAAGGTGAAGCCCCCCGGCCTCAGCGAGCTCGCCAAAGTCGAAGAAACGACCGCTAGCAGCGAACGGCTGCGCATAAAGCTCCAGGTTGAGATCGGGTTGCAAGGTGAAGCTCAACCGCGTCTCGATTGCCAGCTCCGTGCGGTCCGTGAAAGCGAAGATGTACCGGCCGCCGAAGGTCTTCGGGGGGCCGCCTTCCCGGAACATCACATATTGGCGGGGGTCCACCCGGCGTTCGAATGATGGGATGAGCGATATCTGCCACCGTGGGGCGGGAACCAGAGAGAGTTCAGTACTGAGGTTTACGTTCCAGCCCTCCAATTCGTCTCGTCCGTATGATGCCCCCACTCTCCAGCGTGTCTGCGTGGCACGACTACTGGCCAGGCTGAGCGAAGTGTCCCAGACTTGCGGTGCCTCCATCGATGGCCCGCCCCGGGTAAGCCGCTGATTCTGAGCTCGAAGGCTAAAGTTTGTGGACGCCCGGACCGACCAGAAGTTGATGAACGTAAACTCGCCGGCCCCATTGAATCGTGTGCCCTGTTTGTCCGATCCAAAGTTCCATTCGGTCGTGTGGCCACCCGTGAAGCTGTAGCCTCTCAGGGTCTCGCCTGGTTCAGTCTCCCGGTAGGTCACGGTGTGTCTGGTCTGGACGCCGTCCCCCGCCAAAAGCAGTCCAATGTCGTTGAAGGTGGCCTCGGGCGACTCGAGGTCGAAGTATACGTTCCAGAGCCAGTGGGTACCGCTGACCTTGCGAGCCTCGATGGTGGTCTTCGCACCAGAGAGAGAGGTGCGGGACGAGTCCACCTGGACGTAATCGGCGTCTGGGCGCTGGAAGTATCGAGCGCTCGCGCGCTGCGCTCGAACCATCGCCTCCTCACTTCCGTTGATTCCCGTCAGCCCACCGCTGACCAGTATCTCGTACGCTCCTCCTGCGAGCCGCCAGAAGAGATCCCCCCCGCTCATCCACGCGTTTTGAGGAAGCTCGGATGCCAGCGGGTTTCCCTCTCCGATATCGCGACGTACGCCGCCCAGTAGGAACGAGGCGGTTGAACCCGTGGCCCCAAATTCCTGCTGAATCCGGGCCATGCCCCAGGCCGTTCGGGGGGCGACCAAGACCTCGTCGAACGATGCCTGCTCTGCACTGCCTGGGTCGAGGTCGAACGTCTGAGCCTTCTCCTCACCTGTTACGGCTGCGAGGATGCCTAGCGAGGTCCCGGACGAAAGGCGACCGGTGAGCTTCCCGGCCCCGAGTATCGTGGTTTCTCTCGGAACATCCACGAAGTCGCCCAGAGCGGATCCTAGCGGGGGTGCACCGATACGCCGAGTATAGAAGTAGTTGACCTCAAGCGCGTCGAGCAGCGCGCTGCCCTCCGTGAAGAAGGGACGTCGCTCGGGAAAGAAAATCTCGGAGTCCGTCAGGTTGATCACCGCCGGGTCGACTTCCACCTGACCGAAGTCGGGGAAGAAGGTCGCGTCCAGAGTCAGGTTGGAGCCGACACCAAGTTTGAGGTCCGCTCCGGCATTTCCCTCGAGGTTCAGATCGTCGACAAACGGATTTCGAGAATCACGGTCTGCCGAGATCGTTGAGCCGCCCGCGATGTATGGCACGAGCTCGACTCTCCTGCCCTGTTCGATGGAATCCAGACCTTGTAGCAACCCGAATCGGGAGGACCAGAAGTCTTCCGTCCTTGGAACCGCCACCCAGTAGTCATCTTCGTTTCTTAGCGGGATCCATCGATGTACGTTCAATCCCCAAACGAGGTCCGAGGCTTCATTAAATCGGAGCTGTGAAAAAGGGATCCACATCTCGGCTGTCCAGCCCGAGTCGTCGATCTCAGCTTGCGCTTCCCAAACGGGGTCGAAACGCGGATCGATGTCCGACTCACGGTCTGTAAGGTGCTGGTGATCAATCCTCACCCCAGACGCCGTAACCCCGAAGCTGTAGGCCGTACGCCGATCGAGGAAGGTGTCCAGGGAGATGAGGATGAAGTCAGCGAGCTCAGGCCTGTCGCCCAGGTCCTGACGCACCCCAAAACCGAATCGCACGGGGCCTCCAGTGGGGCTGTAGGGAGAGTCTCTTCGCCCAAGTGGGGCCTGAATGCCAGCTCGGCCAAGACTACTCAGCATACGGGCCCCGACATAGAGACCACTCTCGTCGTAGACGAAGCGGATCTCCGTGCGCTCGGTCGGATCAGCCCCCTCCACAGGCTCTTTTTGTACGAAATCCGTAATCGGCTGCGCCCGACTCCAGGCGGCCTCATCGAGCCGGCCGTTCACCTGAATCTCCCCTGCGCCCACGCGGGCGGCGGCGGCCTCCTTCCCCAGCGGGCCAGGGATCTGGGCCTCCGCTTCCACGTTAAACATCCCGGAAACCAGCACCACCAGCGCTGTGACCTGGACGAACCAACGCACACGGTACCTTGAAACACCGGCCCAGATGGTCACGAATGCTGGAGTCGAACGTCTTACATCGGTGAAACCTGAGTCAGCTCCCACTTCTGAGCTCGCTTCCTGGTTCCTCCGATGTTGTTGACTTCGACGGTATAGAGGTTGCCCTGCGAATCTGCCGTCATGTCATGAAGAATGTACGTCTCACCCAATTCGTCACCGTGCCCTCCGAAGCGAGTCAGCTCCTGCAGCGTCGTGCGATCCAGCACAACCACCTGGTGGTCGCTCCTCTCAGCCACGTACAACCATCGTTGCTCTGAATCTGGCGAGAACGCCGTTCTGCTGACGGACTGATGCGCTCCCGCAGTCGCTTCGATGAGTTCCGTGGTCGGCACCCCAAAAGAAGTGTCGTTGGCGTGCGCAGCCATCAGGCCCGGATCTGGGTCGGGGTATCGCCCCATGGGTTTCGCATAGAGGAACTCTCCGTCGGTCGTGAAGACCTGCAGCCGCATTCCCGCGCGGTCTGAGACATAGACGAGACCATCCCTGGAGATCCTTACGCCGTGCACGAGTCTGAAGTGATTGGGATCAAACTCTGCCTCGTCAGGTGTCGGATCTGTCGGAGGGTTGCCATAGGCGCCCCACATCCGTTTGAACGCCCCCGTGTCGGCGTCAAATACGATGATCCGCCGGTTTCCGTACCCGTCGGCGACGCATACTTCATTCGTTTCGGCATGAACGTAGATGTCGGCCGCCCGGTTCACGTTCTGTGTATCCGTGTTGCCTGTACTTGCTCCTGCGTTTCCGATCTGCAAGAGGAACTGCCCATCCCCCGTGAACTTGAGGATCTGGTCGTCCCCCCCTCCGCTGCCGGAAATCCAAACGTTACCCTCGCTGTCTACGTTGATCCCGTGCTCGGTAACGGGCCAGTCGAACTCCTCGGACTCGACATACTCCGGCCCTCCCCAACCCTGGATGTAGTTTCCCACCACATCAAACTCTAGGACCGCCGGCGCAGCGCGGTCGAGATCAGCCTCCGCCGCGGTGCGTGGGCGATGGATCACCCAAACGTGATCTTGTGCGTCAATCGCGAGGCCCGATGCCAGTCCAAGAACCCAGTTGTTCGGCATCTGTGGCCAGGCCACCGCCTGGAAGGTGGGGATCCCCGGCTCGGCAGCGAGTTCGACCCCGCCTTCGCCGGTGGATGCTCCCGAGCTCCCTGGAGCTTCCGCGCACCCGACGGCAACGGCCGCGAGAGGTGCCGCAATAATCCACATCCGAGTTGTTTGTCTCATGTCCACTCTCCTAGGTTGAGAAGCCAACCTACCCCTGCGTGACCGCCTCGTCGAGTCCATGACTACCGGCGCGACCGAGACACTAGACTTGTTCACTTCTGGCTTGCCAGTCCACAGAGGCAACTGTAGCCAGGTTCATCACATCCTGAAGCGAGCAGCCTCTCTGAAGGATGTGGACGGGCTTTGCCATACCGAGCAAGACTGGTCCAATCACGTCGGCTCCACCGAGTTTGTCGAGCAGCTTGTACGCTGTATTGGCGGCTGAGAGGCGGGAGAAGATCAGCACGTTCGCGGGGCCGCGCAGGTGCGTGAACGGATAGACTTGCTGAAGCTTGACCGCATCTAGAGCCGTGTCGGCCTGCATCTCGCCGTCGATCTCGAGGTCGGGATCTGCACTACGGACAAGCTCGACCGCGCGGGCCGCTCGAATCGATTCCTCGTGGGGAGCCGAGCCGAAGTTGGAGAACGTGACCATGGCGACGCGCGGCGTAA
This sequence comes from Longimicrobiales bacterium, assembly GCA_965215925.1. Classification (GTDB taxonomy): domain Bacteria; phylum Gemmatimonadota; class Gemmatimonadetes; order Longimicrobiales; family Gaopeijiaceae; genus JAAXGI01. The sequence continues at coordinate 2,757,566 of CBDCEQ010000003.1, forward strand.
TCCCGAGCTCTCTGACGAACGTCGACGTCTGGAGGGCGATCTCCGCCAAGGCTTTCGCATCCGGATCGATGTTGACCGTCGTATCGGCGAAGAAGACTAGCTCGCGGTTCGTAAACGCGAGCATGTAGAGGCCCGCCACACGGCTGGATCCGCCCTCGGCGCCGATCACGTGAAGACAGGGTCTGAGGACCTCTGGGTAGTTGGCCTCGATTCCTGCGACGAGCGCGTCGACCTCGCCCGTTTCCAGCATGCTTGCCGCGAAGTAGATCGGCTTGAAGAGGTTCCATTGCGCCTCAGCCATCGTCAACCCGCGACGCGCTCGTTTCTTGAAGAGAGCTTCCGCAAAGTCGTCCCTTTTTCCCTCGAGCTCTGCCGCGTAGATCATCTCGACACCGTCCAGACTGACACCCAGAGACTCCGCCTTTTCTGCCAGGCGCGGAGGGCGCCCAAGGAGGACGGGCTGGCACGTCCCCTCCTCTACCATCTGGACCGCCGCGCGGATGACCGTGTCGTTGTGTCCCTCGGGAAGGATGACTCTCGCCTTCTTTCGGCGCGCACGCGTGGTCATCCATCCCATGACTTCCCGTCCAGGTCCTTGGCTGGCCTGCAATCGATCCCGGTACTCGTCCAGATCCAGCTCGATTCGGGCAAGACCGGTGTCGATCGCGGACTTCGCCACCGCGGGAGCCACGTGGAAGAGCACCCTGTGGTCGAACGGCTTGGGGATCAGGTAGTCTCGGCCGAAGCTGATCTCCGACCCTTCGTAGGCTCCCCGAACCGTGTCGGGAACCTCTGCCCGGGCGAGGGCCGCAAGCGTCCGCGTCGCGGCAAGCGTCATCTCCTGGTTGATTCCCCGGGCGCGAACGTCCAAGGCTCCACGAAAGATGAACGGGAACCCCAGCACATTGTTCACCTGATTCGGGTAGTCCGATCGTCCCGTCGCTATGATCGCGTCGTTCCTCACTTCTCGAACCTTCTCCGGTGTGATCTCGGGGTCCGGATTCGCGAGTGCGAAGATGATTGGGTCCTTCGCCATCGATGCGACCATTTCTGTCGTGACAAGCCCCTTCACCGACAATCCGACGAACACATCCGCGTCCACAAAGGCCTCTTCGAGGGTACGTTTGTCGGTCCTGTTCGCGAAGGGGGCCTTGTACTCGTTCATGCCTTCGTCGCGACCCTCGTGCAGCACGCCTTTGGAGTCGACGATCAAGATGTTCCCCCGTGAGACTCCAAGGCGTGTGAAGTGCTCAGCGGTGGATAAAGCCGAGGCACCCGCACCGCTGAAGAGCACCGAGACCTCCTCGATCTTCTTGCCGACGATCTCGAGTGCATTCAGGAGTGCGGCGCCAGCAATGATCGCCGTGCCATGTTGGTCGTCGTGAAAGACCGGGATGTCGAGTGATTCCCTGAGCGCCCGCTCGATCACGAAACAGGCGGGGGCAGAGATATCCTCAAGGTTGATGCCGCCCACGGTCGGCTCGAGAAGCTCGCAGAAGCGGATCACCTCCTGAGGGTCTTCGGAAGCGACCTCGATGTCGAAGACGTCGATGCCCGCGAAGCGCTTGAAGAGGACGCCTTTCCCCTCCATGACGGGCTTCGCCGCCATCGGGCCGATGTTGCCCAAGCCAAGCACGGCGGTCCCATTCGACACAACTGCGACTAGGTTTCCACGGGCTGTATACTTGAACACGTCGTCCGGAGTCTTGTGGATCTCAAGGCAAGGCGCGGCCACCCCCGGTGTGTACGCGAGGGAGAGGTCACGCTGAGTGGCTACGGACTTGGTGGGTACGACCTCGATCTTTCCGGGGCGACCTTGAACGTGATAGTCGAGGGCTTCCAGGCTCCGGTCCGCCATGCGCATGTAGCTCCGCTATTTGTGATCGGACGGCGGCGATCGCGCCTCCCGGATCGGTGCGAGGGCCTGAGCCGGTGCGACGAACCAGACCAAGCTGGTTAGCTAACCACAGGGGTATCGGTCCCCCCGCCGAAAGTACTGGTATGGGTCTGGGGGACGCCATATTTTCTTCCCCCTCATTCAGCCCTCAGCCGACCGGAGCTCGATCATGCGTCTCTTTTCTCTCCTGCTGCTGGCCACGTTCGCGATCGCCGCACCGGCCCAGAGCCAGGGCTTCGACGATGTCGAGATCCAAACCCAACGCCTCACCGATGGCGTCTATATGCTGATAGGGCAGGGCGGAAACATCGGAGTTTCGGTCGGAGACGACGGTGTGTTTATCATCGACGACCAGTTCGCACCGCTAACGGAGAAGATCCTTGGGGCGATACGCGGGTTCACCTCGGAGTCCGTGCGCTTTGTCTTCAACACACATTGGCACGCGGACCACACGGGCGGCAACGAGAATCTCGGTGAGGCTGGCGCGCTGATCGTTGCCCACGACAACGCGCGCGAACGGATGAGCGTCGAGCAGGTGCTCGAGCGGATCGGTCGGCCGACAACGTCTGAGCCCGCTTCGCCCGAGGGCGCGCTCCCCGTCGTCACCTTCACCGAGGACGTCACTTTCCACATCAACGATGACATTCTGCACGCGTTCCATGTCGAGAACGCGCACACCGACGGCGACGCTATCGTCCACTTCGAGCGCGCCAACGTCGTCCATATGGGCGACACGTTCTTCCGCGATCGATTTCCGTTCATCGATACAGCGACTGGGGGCTCGATCGACGGAATGATTGCCGCAGCCGGAGCGGGGCTGGCCGTGATGGACGCCGAGACGCAAATCATTCCCGGGCACGGAGCGCTATCGTCGAGGGGAGACCTGGTGGCTTATCGTGACGCGCTCAGGACAATGCGGAACTCCATCGCGGCGCTGAAGGAGCAAGGCCTCACACTCGAGCAGATCCAGGCGCGGTACCCCATCCGGGCTCAGGCCGAGGCGTGGGGACAGGACGAGGCGGCTGAAGAGAGCTTCGTGGCGACGATCTACCACGGTTTGGGAGGGCGCTGAGGGGCTGCGCGGACGACTCAAATCAGCACTAACCCATCAACTGGGGGTGTCCATATTGATAGCGATGTAGCCGATCGAGTCCGGCGGACCAAAGTCATTGTTCCCCGTCTCTACCCACTGATGTGGTGTTCTGGCCGGCACGATCATGATGCCACCCTTCCTGATTTGATAATAGACCGTAGGCCCGACCGGTTTTCCGTCAACGATGTCCGCGCCGGGCGTACCGGTCATGTAGGTCGCTTCACCGTCCATCAACAGTAAGATGTGGCTGTGATTCGGATGCGCTTGGTCACCCTCCCACGGCCCCATCCGCACCGAATAGAACACGACACCGGGGTCCCAGAGCAACGGATCTAGGGTTCCTCCCGGCTCCGACATTCTCGTCCGGATCCTCTCGGAGCCGATGAGCTGCACGACGTCTGGAATCCCCCAAGTATTGCCGGATATCGGCGTCTCTTTGTGCACAGCAAGATACCCGATCGTTCCCGTGGGCACTTCCTTCCACCAGTAGGGCGTATTTGCCGGAATGACGATCAAATCGCCCTCGTTCAAATCGCGATTCCGCCCTCCCTTGATCACACCGTTCGAAAGTGTTCCTCCTGTAATGAGAGTTGCGGAGCCCTCTTCGACGAGAACGATGTGATTCGTCGTCTCATCGAGAACGGCCGTGGGAGGTGCTGAGATACGTTCGACCGCAATCGTTAGCCCCGGATCTTCAAGCAGAAGGGCGCCCTCTGCCAGGGCCGCCTCAACTTCTGTGTCAGAGATGTATCCGGGCGACACCGGAGCCGCGAACTGAGCCGCGGCCGCCGTGGGTAAACTCACGATGACCGATAGTACCGCCGTTCCTACAACTGCCGAGCGCAATTTCGTCATCAGTTCATCCTCCTTAGTCGTGCGACCTCCGCATTCACAACACCGATACTCGAGAATCCGCTCCGCCGTCAACATGTGGGTTCGCCGGCGGAAACATCTTCCAACGGATACGGGCGCTGTGCCTGGTCCCACAGGCCCCTGCGCTCTACCTTCGACGCCCTCGTCCTGATTCGAGCGTTATTACGCTCAGCTCGCGCGACGATTCACGTGATTCGTTCCTGACCCCTAGGTAGCCGAAACAGCCAACCGACCCGCATGTCGAGTCCAGGTACTGTCGAGCAGCCGCTGCGCGTGGCCATTGTGGGCTCCGGGCCCGCAGGGTTCTTCACGGCGCAGCATCTCCTGGCGAAGCCGGACCTCTCGGTGACCGTGGATCTGTACGAGCGCCTGCCGACACCCTTCGGTCTCGTCCGCTTCGGTGTGGCACCGGATCATGAGGAGATCAAGGCGGTGACGCGCCAATTCGACAAGGTGGCCGCGAAGCCGGGCTTTCGGTTTTTGGGAAACGTCGACGTGGGCTCGCACGTGACCCTGGACGAACTCAGGGGTCACTACCACATGATCTGCTACACCACCGGGGCCCAGACCGACCGACAGATGGGCATCCCTGGCGAAGAGCTGGCTCGCAGTCACGCAGCGACCGAGTTCGTGGCGTGGTACAACGGGCATCCGGAATATCGGGAGTGCGAGTTCGATCTTTCGGTCGAGCGGGTCGCAGTGGTAGGCGTGGGCAACGTAGCAGTGGACGTGGCCCGTATCCTCTGCCGTACGGAGGAGGAGCTTTCCACTACCGACATTGCGGATTACGCTCTGGACGCCCTCCGGCGGAGCCGTATCAAGGAAGTGTATATGCTGGGCCGGCGAGGACCTGCCCAGGCCGCCTTCACCAACGCCGAGGTCAAGGAACTTGGAGAGCTCGGCGGCGCCGACGTGCGGGTGCTGGAAGATGAAATCGCGCTGGATCCGCTGAGCCACGCAGAAGTGGAACAGAGCGGTGATCAGAAGTTACAGCGAAAGCTCGAAATCTTACGAGAGTTTGCGGCCCGACCGCCGGAAGGGAAACCGCGCACACTCACACTTCGTTTTCTGACGTCTCCCGTGGAGATGGTGGGGAACGAGGCTGGACAGGTGGTGGGTCTGCGGGCAGTACGCAACCAGCTCGTTGCCGACGAAACTGGGAGACTCCGAGCTGTGCCCACGGATCAGTTCGAGCTTCTCCCCGTGGGTCTAGTCTTCCGATCCGTCGGGTACCACGGCGTCCCGCTGCGTGGATTGCCCTTTGACCAGAGGCACGGCGTCGTGCCGAACGAGCGCGGGCGGGTGCTAACCAACGACGTGCCGATGCCCGGCGTCTACGTGAGTGGGTGGATCAAGCGGGGCCCGACGGGGGTGATCGGCACCAACAAGCGGGACGCTGCAGAGACGGTGGCGGCGATGCTGGAAGATTTGGCGCTTGGAACGGTGCCGTCGCCTGATCATCCTCAGACGGAGGCTTGTGAGTCGTTTGTCAGGCAGCGACAGCCCGCAGTCGTGACGTACGCCGAATGGGAGCGGATCAATCAATTGGAGACGGCGCAGGGAGAGCCACAGGGGCGGCCGCGAGTGAAATTCACCTCGACGGAGGAGATGCTGGCCGCGCTGCACGAGGAGGGACGGGATCGCTAGCAGCAGCACCCTGCTGGTAGGTCAGCCCTCCGTGCCTGTCGCTACGACCCGCTCTTCGCCGCCCTCGAAGAACTTGCTGTTCTTCTCGATGTAGTCGTGCCACTCTTCTGGGGTGTCCTCGTCCACGAAGATCGCGGTGACGGGACACTCGGGCTCGCAGGCGGCGCAGTCGATGCACTCCTCAGGGTGGATGTACAGCATATCCTCCCCCTCGTAGATGCAGTCGACCGGGCACACATCCACGCACCCGCGGTCTTTCACCCCGATGCACGGCTCAGCAATGATGTAGGTCATGGGGCAATCTTGTCGGGGGTGGGAAACACTGTCAAGAACACGGTCGTGAAAGCCCGTGCAGATCGCGCCCCAACCTCTCCCTTTTCCGCGCCCGGCGATTGAGCCCGTGCGCCATCCAGCGCCATCCTCCCCGCTTCAGCTCTGCGGGCCAGACTCCCCTACCTCGCCCACCCTGGTCCCCGAGAACCCTGAACCCTACCTTAGCATCCGAAGGGCCTCCGGACGCTTGTCCTTCCAGGCATACTTCGCGGGACGTGGCGTGACGGTGCCCGTGCCGCCGATTGGTGGATCGTCCGGGGCGGCTAGTCCTTCTGATGTCATGCGTCAGCGACCGGGGAAGTGTACACCTGGCGACGGATAGCCGGAGAAGTGATCGGAAGCGGAACGGGAGAACCGATTCCGTCGAAAGGAACTCTGTGCACGGGGGTGAACCCGGCCCGAGCGGTCCGACGCGCCGCACGGCCCCCCTTAGCAAAGAGTTGGTGCCCATGACCGGGAAACCCTACGAGCCGCTCCGTCGGCAGTGCTATCGTCTGCGCGGTGGCGTGAATCGCGAGGACTTCGTTATTTGTCCCGATTGGGTGAAGAAGGATGGGGTATACGAGGGAGACATCGACCATTCGAGCCTGGATTACCCGGACCTGCAGATTCGACTTCAGCACCCGACTGACCCGGATCTCAGCTTTTTGGTCGAGGAGGTCTACCTGGACGAGGTAGGCTAAGGGGGGTCAGCCGTCGTCGTATCATCGAGGTCTGGCCTCTCCTTCCGCCTTGGGATCTCCTGTGGTGGCCATTGAAGGCAACTAATCATTCCGCGAGGAAATTCAGGGGAGAATGCTATGAGTTCGAAGGGTCTCGACTTCAGCCTCGCCATCGGGGGTGCTGCCGGGCAGGGAATCGCGACGCCAGGCAACATCCTCGCTCGCCTCTTCGCCCGGCGTGGGCTGGATCTGTACGCATACAACGCCTATCAGTCGATCATCAGGGGTGGGCACATATTTCTGACGATACGTTGTCGTGACCAGGAGGTGCAGACGCACGGCGACGGCCTCGACCTGCTGCTCTGCCTCAACCAGGACACGATGGATCGGCACCTGGAGCACCTGGGGCCGGGATCCCGGGTGGTCTACAACGAGGACAAGATACGACCTGGTGAGATACCCGAGGACGTCCTCCCCTGCCCGATGCCTATCGCCGAGCTGACGGAGGGCAGCAAAAACAAGCTTATCCAAAACACGGTCTCACTCGGCGTTATGATGTCCTTGATGGGTATCGATTTCTCAGTGTTGCAGGAGGCCCTCGAACTCCTCTTCGCGCGGAAGGGACCCGACGTGGTGGAAGAGAACGTGTCGATGGCCCGGGCAGGCTACGACCACGGGACTGCCCGGTTCCAGCCGTACCCCACGCCGTTCCCGACCGGGGACAAGCCCCTCGCGATCTGGACTGGTAACCAGGCCTTGGCCATGGGCGGTGCGGCGGCCGGAGTCACGTTTTACGCTGCCTATCCGATGAGCCCCTCGACCGGCGTCCTCCACTGGATGGCGCAGAACGGCCGCGATCTGGGGATCATGGTGCGTCAGGTCGAGGACGAGATCGGCGTTGCGAACATGATCGTTGGTGCCGGCCACGCGGGTTGCCGTGCCATGTGCGCCACTTCCGGCGGCGGCTTCGCTCTGATGACGGAGGCGATCGGGAGCGCTGCAATGATGGAGATCCCTGGGGTCTTCATCAACGTGATGCGCGCCGGACCCTCGACGGGCGTCCCCACGAAGACGGAGCAAGGGGACCTTTGGCAGGCGCTCGGCGCCAGCCAGGGCGACTTCGAGCGCTTCGTCGTCGCTCCCACGGATTCCCTCGATGCCTTCAGCACGGTCGCCGAGCTCTTCAACTTCGTGGACCGTGCTCAGTGCCCGGGAATCATCATCTCCGATCTGCTCATCTCCGAGGGGACGTTCACGGTGGATCCCGACGCCATCGACCTCCAGCCGGCGATCGATCGAGGGGCCCTCCTCGTCGATCCATCGCCCAATGGCAACTATCTGCGTTACGCCCACACGGAGAGTGGAATCTCGCCGCGAGCGGTGCCGGGTTACGAGGGATACGTCCATGTCGTGGCGACGGACGAGCACGATGAGGACTCAGTGCTGATCAGTGACGAGTTCACGCATCCACATAAGCGGCGCAAGATGGTGGAAAAGCGCGCCCGGAAGTTCCGGAACGTTGCGGCGGATGTGCCCCCGCCGGCCCTTGAGGGACCCCCTGACGCTGAGTTGACACTGGTCGGGTGGGGCTCCACATACGGCGTGATCCAGGAGGCCATCGGAATGCTTGCCGAGCACGGGGTGGTTGTCAATCACCTCGCCATCAGGTGGATCGTCCCGTTCCACGACGAGGTCGTCGGGGGAATCCTGTCCGGATCGAAGCGGGTCCTCATCGTGGAGAACAACTACTCCGGTCAGTTCGCTCGTTACCTGCGCAGCGAGACGGGTTTCGCCGCGCATGGCCACATCCGTAAGTACGATGGAGAGCCATTCATGCCGCATCACGTCGTCGAAGGGGTCCTCGAGTTGCTGCACAGCGAGGACGACCTCTACGTACCAGAACAGGAGATGATTGTATGAGCACCGTCGAAAGCACGGTCGAGTTGGTCGGCCTCGAGCTTGCCCGGTCCCCGACCTCGGCTAAGGAGTTCAAGGGTAGGGTGGCTCCCGACTGGTGCCCAGGCTGCGGTGACTTCGGGGTGTTAAACTCGCTGCAGCGGGCGGTCTTTGAGCTGGGGCTCAAGCCGCATGAGATCCTGTGCGTGAGTGGCATCGGCTGCTCGTCCAACTTACCCGGCTACTTCAACGCGTACGGGATGCACACCTTGCACGGGCGCGCGCTTCCAGTGGCGACAGGGGCCAAGCTGGGCAACCACCAACTCACTGTTATCGCGACTGGCGGTGACGGCGACGGCTACGGGATAGGCGGCAACCACCTGATGCACACCGCACGTCGCAACATTGACATCACGTACCTGGTGATGAACAACCAGATCTATGGCCTGACCACAGGCCAGGTCTCGCCCACCAGTCGGCCTGATATGAAGACGAAGAGCACGCCTTTCGGAAACCTCGAGCTTCCGATCAACCCCATTACCTCCGCGATCATGAACGGTGCGACGTACGTTGCCCGGGGCTACAGCTCCGACGTAAAGCACCTCACGGAGCTCATCAAGAATGGGATCCAGCACCAAGGATTTTCCCTCATCGACGTCTTCAGCCCTTGTGTCACTTTCAACCACGACAACAACGTGGCGTTCTTCAAGCCGCGCATAAGGAAGTTGGAGGACGAAGGTCACGACCCCACTGACTGGAAGGAGGCCTGTGAGAAGGCGATGGCGTGGGGAGATGAGATCTACATCGGGTTGTTCATTGAAAACGACCGGCCCTCCCTGGACTCGCTCGAACCGGTCATTGCAGATGGGGCTCCTCCCCTCGCCCGCCGTCCCCTCGGACTCAGTAGCGAGCAGGCCGACAAGCTGATAAGCGGGATGATTTAGGGGGAGGTCGAAGAGGCACTCAAGGTCACGAAGAAGGTCGCGACCTGCTAGCTGGCCGAAACCCGATCGGGGCAGCCGGATGGACGCCGCTTCGCGACGTCGTCTCCGCTCCCTCACATTCGCTTGCTCGCTCCGGCTCGAACCTGCGACCCCCTGAACCCCATTCAGAAATCAGTGGTTTTTGGCCCAGTTCGCCTCAGTATGTCAGAGGTAGCTTAGGATGTGGTCAGACAAGGGGTTACGGTAAGTTTCTCTTCGGTTGTGATTAGTAGAGTTCCTCCCCGTTTGGCCCAGTTGGCACACCGATCGGCACACTAAACGGCACACCAAATCGCCCTTCAACCGGGGGTTGTTGAGGCATCCAGATTTCAGCGAGACACAATTCCCCGAGCATGGGTCCGTTCGCTCGCGTCCTGAATCCTCTGGGTGCCGGTAATGGGTCGGGGGTGGGGGTTCGTGCGATTCAGCTTGCTCACGCAGGGGCTGCAGCCAGAACGAACTGCACCTCTGTGGCGTCAGCTGAGTGAGCTTGTTGAGCCATACTTGAAGAGCCGTGCAGGCTCTCCAGCGGACCCGCTCTTCCCTGGACGCAGTAGAGGGATGATCAGCGACCTGAGGAAGCCACTGAAGGTTATCTCAGATCACCGTCGACGCTATTGACATCCACCGACGCCGCCGGTTTGTTGAGGGCGCTCCAACGCCTTCACACTATGTCTTCCTCGAAAGGTGTGCTATGCGATTCGTCGGCACTGCTCTTGTACTGTTGGTCGCCGCGTGCGCGAGCGCGAGCAGGGCAGGCCTGCCCGCTCCCGAACCCATGGGCAACCTTGCGCAGGTGATGCGGGGCATCCTGTTCACGAACTCCAACATCCTGTTCGACGTCCAGACGATCGATCCCGACGATCCGCCGCCAGTGGCCGCGGGGGGAGGTGCCACGGCGACTTTCTCCGGCATCTACGCGGGATGGCAGGTGGTCGAGAACGCGGCGATCGCCTTGGGCGAGGCGGCCAACCTCATCACGATCCCCGGACGCCTTTGCGAGAACGGTCGGCCGGTGCCGTTGTCACAGCCCAATTGGGTCCAGTTCACACAGCAGCTGAAGGACGCGGCGGACGTCATGTTGGTCGCGGCGCGGGCCAGAAATCAAGAAGCCGCGAGTGACGCCACCAACGACGTTGCAGAAGCGTGTTTTGTCTGCCACGAGGTGTATCGCGATGCGGAACCACGCTGCACGCCTTGACCGTTTGCCTAACGTCTGACATCAGTCTGATAGTCGGTGCTCGAACCGGCGGCGCTGGGCCGCACCTCGCCTTGTGGATGAGCCCATGAGTCTGCGTAGCTGGTTCGAGTGGATGGACGCATTCCCAAGCAGCATCGCCATGCGCGAGTCGCTCTACGCCTTCCCGGTCTTGCTGACGATCCACCTCATCTCGCTGGCGATGTTCGCCGGGCTCGTCCTGATGATGGACCTACGCCTCCTCGGCGTGGGGTACCGAGGCACTCCCTTCTCTGAGGTCCAGGCGCGGCTCTTTCCGTGGCAGGTGGTGGGGATGGTGGTGACCGCCCTCGCCGGACTTCTGCTCTTCTACGCCCAGCCGATGCGTTACTTCGGGAAGGTGCTCTACTGGATCAAGATAGCGTTGATGGTGCTGGCTTTCGTGAACGCACTCGTTTTTCACTTCACGACCTATCGCTCGGTCGCCAAGTGGGATACCGCCGGCCCGCCTCTGGGAGCGAAGGTGGCGGGCGGGCTGTCCCTGGCCCTGTGGGCCGGTGTCGTGGCCTTCGGCCGATTGACGGCCTACGACTGGTGGACCTTCGAGTAGGCCTCCGATCTCATGCTACTACCTCTCTTCGAGTGGTTCGATGGCCTTCGGGTCGGCGACTGGATCAGTACTTCATCATATGCTGCGCCGCTGATCAACGTGCTGCACATCATGGCGCTGGTCGTCCTGTTCGGCTCGCTGCTCATCGTCGACGTGCGACTGCTCGGCCGCGGGATGACGCAGCAGCCGGTGGCGAGAGTCGCGCGAGATGCGCGTCCGTGGCTGATCGGAGCACTCATCTGCATGCTGCTCACCGGCATTCCGCAGGTCCTGTCCCTCCCCATCAGAGAGTATTACAGCCCGTTCTTCTGGCTGAAGATGCGGCTTCTTGTGGTCACGTTGATCTTCACGTTCACGCTCCGACACAAGGTGACCATGGCGGACGAGGCGAGGGTGGGGCCGGTCTGGGGCAAGGTCGTGGGGCTCGTGTCCATAGGCCTCTGGACGTGGATAGCCGTGGAAGGGCGCCTGATCGGACTGCTCTCGTAACGGGTTGCGGAGGACACATGCCGGAGGGATTTGTGGAAGACAGCGGCCTCAACGAGCCCGAGGGGGAGGGGGTGAAGGGCGAACTCGCGGGGAAAGCGGGAGACAGACCTTTCAGCCGCCTGGCTCTGGTGTTCGGAGTGGGCTTTGCGGGCATTTTTCTCGCATGGACGATCATGCGGACGCTCTCGGAGGGATTCGGCTGGCCCTACTATGGCTGGCCGTCCCCATGACCTGACCATGTAAACCCCGCCTTTATGGGGCCGTAGTTGGGCTTGCCCATGCCAAAGTCAGCCATAGTGGGTCGTATTTTCCAGACACTTATGTCTTTTCTCACCACGTCCCGGTCCAGGGCGAGTTGCGCGTCAGGGCCAGCGGCCGCCTGTGCACGGATTGCGAGAGACGAATAGCAGAATTCGAAGCGATAAGAGACTCCGAGTTGTTGTCAGAATCAGCGGTTTTTGGCCTAGTTCGCCTCAGTATGTCAGAGGTAGCTTAGGATGTGGTCAGACAAGGGGTTACGGTAAGTTTCTCTTTGGTTGTGATTAGTAGAGTTCCTCCCCGTTTGGCCCAGTTGGCACACCGATCGGCACACCAGAATCGTATGTGAGATCGGCCGTTTACAGGTCTCGAGATTTCGTAGGCACACAACCCCAGAACCGCGGCCGGTGCGCTCGCCAGGTGAGTTCTCTATCCACCGGGATGGTAGGGGGGTTCGGGGGCATCGAGTCACCCCGTTGGGATGCAGGAGTCCCGGCCCCTACCGGGGGTTGAGGGTCAACCGCGGTTCATCATGGCCGTCACGGTGGCGGGCGCTGTCATCATCACCGCGTCTCGCACTCCCCGGCCCGATTCAGCTTGCTGACCGAAGGACGCTGAACAGGGCAATTGTTACAAGACCGACTTTCCTTGTCGCCCATCTAGCCCGCTAGCCCGCGGACATCTTTGGCAGGCCCATTTGCGCGTAGTAGCCGTTCCTCCAGCAGCGGGACTATAAGCGACCCCTCCGACCCCATCACCCGCCTGAACGCTGCCCTCGAAGGCCGCCACCGTATCGAGCGAGAGATCGGTGAGGGTGGGATGGCGACGGTCTACCTGGCTGAGGACTCCCGCCACCTCGCCTAGTTGGACCCGCAGAGGGCCCCCCGCCTACTGGGACGTCCGCATCTCGAAGTCGTCTCCGAGGTCCGGGTTCACGTAATCGTCCGGAAGCACACGATCGGGGTCAGGGCGGACGCTCAAATAGTCCACATGGACGGGGACGTCCAGCCAGCCGTGCGGGGTGCCCGCCGGGATGATCACGATGTCCCCCTCCTTGACGTGCTTCGAGACCCAGTCGCCCACGATTTGGCCGAAGCAGGAGGGACCGTTCAACGTGGTCGTGACGACGCTCTCGGCCGGCGGGGCGGTGCCGTTCATGATCTCACCGCCCGTGACGAGCGTGCCCGAGCCCGAAACGATGACGTACGTCTCGGTTTGGTGCAGGTGCATGATCCCGACCGTCCCACTGTCCCGATTGCTGCTGGTCACGCCACAGCTCTCTCCCTGGAGCTGTCCCGCTCCGCCACCCCCACCGGAACCCGCCTGCTCGCGCGTAGAACCGCGGTGAATGATGCCCACAGAGAGGTTGAGCGCTCCGATGTCCCGGCTCACGATCTGCCTGTCGACGCCGGGCAGCTCGTTTACCGTCTGCCACTGCTCTTCGGTGATGTATGTGGCCCAGCTCTGATCGGTCTGGGCCGTCGCCTGGACGGGAAGCAGGAGCAAAGTGGCGATCAGCATGAAACGTGAGTGCTTGGTCATCGAGGGTTCTCTCATCTTGATGTTCGATCGGATGGCCCGGGGACGGAGTGAGAAGCTAGGAAGCGCGGGAACACCGCACCAGAGACCGGTTCAGCTTGCCCTCCGACCTGACCCACCCGCATCTTCACCTCGCCTCACTCCGGCCGCGATTCCATCCTGACGGCGACCGACTGATCGTGGCGCAGAACGTCGGCTCCACGGCCCCAGGAGATGCTGCCGTTCCAGACCGCCTCATCCTCGTCCAGAACTTCTTCGAGGAGTTGAGGCAGGTGGTGCCGGACTAGCTGCCACCAACAGTCCGTCGTTTTGCTTGCTTTGCCTCGTCCAGTCCGAGTGACTCTCTGTTGAGCTCCTGATGTTTTAACCACATTCCTTCGACGGCGACCATTTCTTCGGACCGCCGGGCGTCGAAGAGTTCTTGGATCCGCTGGTCCCCGTCTTGGAGGAGCTCCGACGGGAAGAACGGGTCCCGTAGCTGCCCAGCCATCCTTGCCCCCACAGCGCCGCCACCGCAAGCAAGACGAGGGCGGACCAGCGGACTGGAGGTAGCCAGAATCCCGGCAGGAAATCGTCTAAAGTCATACAGGACTGCACGATCTGCGTTTCCTGCCGGTGGGGCGTGTCTAATCCCGCCAAGCTGAAATAGCGGGGAAACCGCATCGAATGGCGGGAAAGCGAACGCCTCGGAACTGGTGGCAAGAGCCCTCCCACACCGCCACTGAGACGGTCCTGGTAGTCCGATCAGCGTGCCCACACGAGGAATGCGCGCACGAACCGCTAGGATGAGTGCCACCGAATCGACGCCGAGCCCGTGTCCGTGGGGAGGATCATCCAACGAGGGGCGATCAGGAGTTCTCCTCCTCGCCTGCGGCTGGACGCCGAGTAACGAAGGGAATAGGATCTGACCGTCGCCCACTCCTGGTAGAGCGCCCGCACTTCCGCGCAGTCATCATAGGTGAGGACCCACGGACTGTCTTTCATCGTCCGCAGAACCTGAGCGAGCAGCGCGTGATACGGGGGATCGAGGGCATTCAGGTACAGCGTCGGCCCCTTACCGAAGTATGGCGGATCGATGAAGAAGAATGCGCCAGTGCCCGCGAGACTCCGAACGAACTCGATCCCGTCTACCGCGGATATGTGGATCCGCGACCGCTGCCAAGCGACTCGTTGACAGCGCTCCACTAGACCCTGCCGGTTGAACCGGGCGTCAAGGCGCCATTTCCCGGTCTGCGCGATCCCGCCGATTGGACCCCCGTTGCGGATTATCCCGGAGCGATTGCAGCGGTTCAGGTAGAACGCCGCGAATGCACGTTCCAGCCGTGAGCCCGAGCTACGATCACGGTAGATCGCCCGCTGGCGGAGCCATTCGTCCACGGTGAGCGGTGCGGTATGGATCATCTCCGAGAACTGGTCGATCCGCTCCAAGACCGCCCACCAGATATCGGAGACAGCGTCATCGATGTCGTTGATGTGGATTGCTGGCGCCTCCCCGCGAAACAACAGCGTCAACGCGGCCCCAGCCCCACCCGCATACGGTTCGGCGAAATCGCGGTCTCGCAGTCGATTGGCGACCCGTAGGCGGTTGAGGAGCCCGGCCATCGCGGACTTTCCTCCCGGATACCGTAGAGGGCTAGCAGTTCCCATATCGCGACACCCCTACCAGGAAGCTGTCGTCCGCTCGAGGTCGGCGCACGCGCAAGAGAAACCGGCCGCCCTGAGCCGTCCCCAGGACATCATGGTCGGCGTCAAGGGCATTGCCCGGCTCGCACTGAGACCTCGATCCATTCTCGGAGCCGCTCATCGAATTGACTGTCCATGGCATCCGAACATAGTGCCGCGATACGACATCGGTCGAGCAGGATCTGATCGCCCCCGGCGTCGTATGCGTCCCTTTCCGACAGGGTCCTTGGGACGAAAAACGCCGGAATCGGGTCCAGGGCGACCGGGCCGGCGAAGTTCCTCTTGCACCAGCGTCGCGGTTGAAGTTCGTGTGACTTCTCTTTCCAATGCCGACCGGCCGCGCACTGGCCAAACAGTATCAGTTTCGAGGCCCTCCGATCCGGGAACCCCTTCCACGCCACGACATCAAGGCCATCGTCTTTGGACTGATCCAGCCCTTCGCGATCCGCGCACGCCTTGCCCTCGCGCAACAGATTGGCTAAGTGGAAGACTGCCTCCCGGAAGCCCGCTGGGAGGCCCTGGCGAGGCCATCCGAACACCATCGCCGTCCTGCTGTCACCGAGGTACCGACCGGCAGCCATCGCGCTCAACTCCTCGAAGAGCTTGTAGACCGAGGTGCCGTCGCTGTGGTCCTCATTGAAGCCAAGGGACACGAAGAGTTGGAACAGGTACGCAGCGGAAGGACGCTCACGGAGCTGAAGGCCGTGTCGGCCGATGCTGAACGGGTACGCGTCACTTGGCCCGCAAGCCCTGTCCCGGTGGCTCAGGGCTTCGATCCATTCGTCCAGCGTTGTCTCGAATGGCTCGATGTCTCGCCATCCCGCCTCGGGCACTCTCTGCCCAAGCTCCCCATAGGTCGTGGCTGCTTCATCCTCCGAGGCGGTCAGCCGGAGTTGGCCGATCACGTCGGCCCACGCGAGGTAGCCGGCGCCTTCCGCCAAGCAGGCCCACTCCAGGCGGTCGGCGCTGTCCTCGACCGCCAAGCTTGAGTCAGCGATCAAGGCTCGTCGGGCGTCATAAGAGTCTTGAGTGATGTCGCTTGTCGAAGGAGGCTATTTCCCCTCTCTACCAAGTCCTCTTCGCCCCGGAATCCAGTCGAAACGAACCTCATGGCTTCCCTCGCGCTGGCCTCAGCCTTGGTGAGCGCGGCCCGGAAGAGATGAGCGTCGCCGAGTGAAGCGTCTAGCGCCACCGACAGAGAGCTCCCGCCCTCCAGGAGGTCTATGCCCTTCTGGACTTCAAGAGCCCGCGCAAGGTGACGGAGGTCCGGGTTCTGCCGCCGAACCGTCGCCTCGATGTTCTGAGACTGGCTGCCGAAGAGCCATCGCATGAAGTGCCGCAAGTGCGGCAGTTGGTCTTGGGGAATGGGGTTCTCGTTCTCAAGCGCTTCGGGGTCGGCTCCCAGGTACTCCCGAATGGACACATAGCCCAACGCAGTCCACAGGTGGGAAAAGGGGAACCGTCGGTGCTGGGTGTCAGTCGTATCGAACCCAAGCTGGTCCTGCGCCTGCCGAAGTACCACGTATCCTCGGTACAGGCGCGCTACAGTCTCGTGGCGGTCTCCGATCCCCGACGCGATCTCAGCGAGACTCAGGCCGAAGTCCCGCCGCACTCGGAAGACATACTCTGCCTTGGCGATGGAATCCCAGGCCTGCGGTCCTCCTTGGGGCCACGCTTCGCGGTTCCCCGGCGGAGGCTGGCGGGGGGCCTTGCCCCCTCTGACCCCCCCACCGGCAACGGCGCATCGTGAGCGCTGGACGCGCGAGCGAGGCGGAGCGTGCCGAGTGGCCCGCCAGGGCGCGCTCCCGCAAGGGTTAGCCGCCGCTTCGACGGCGGCGATTCATCCGCGCGACGCCCGCTCGTCCGTCGAGCCGAGGAGCATCGGGCGGCGCCCGCGGCACCGTTCCCGGGCACGGCACGGGAAAACGGGCCGACAACAACGGACGCCGGGACGAGCGGGCTGGACGGCCCTTGGCATTCCCTCGCGCAGTAGTCCGTCTTCTCGAAGCGGCGCTCGATGGCCTTCCTGCAAGGACTGCTGGCTGGGAGCGACCCCGCAGCGGAGGGGAGGATGGGGCTGTCCGGCTCCATCCTCCCCGATGCCGATCGAGGCATGCCGAGATGGGGGGTCGCTCCCATCCACGGCCAAGGAACGCGGATCGGCATCGGCGTTCCGCTGGCCGTGGTGCAACCGCAAGCGCGCAAGCGACATGGGGCGGCGGCGGCGTGTCCCATCGCAGGCGCGATTTCGTGTCCGGCCACCCCCAAAGTGCCATGGGCACTCGTGGATCGGCATCGGGCGCACCGATTCGGGTCCGGGCGAACGCCTTCCGAGCGGCTGAACAGGGCGCAGGGCCGGCCGAGCCGCGACTGGCGGAGCAGCCCCGCCGACGCGACGTTTCAAACGCGCAGATCGTGCAGTCCATCATCGAAAAAGGAATCGAATGATGGCACGCACGAAACGAGTCCGGCGCAGCTATGGCGCCGGCGAATGGGGCCGGAACCGGGTGAGGGTCTTTCCCGATCCCAAGACCGGCTTGTTCCAGATCGAGTGGCGCGATAACGGGCGCAGGCTCACGAGGTCGCTGAAGCACCGCGACTGGAGGTCGGCGAAGCGGCAGGCGGACGAGTTCGCCGCGGGCTTCGCCGGGCCGGAGCTGAACGGCAAGAAGAACGCCGAGCCCGAGCCGCTCACGCTGGAGACGCTTTTTGACATCTACGGTGAAGAGGTGACGCCGACCAAGGGCATCACTTCCCGGATGCACGACCGGGCGGCGACGGCGATGTTCCTCGACTTCCTCGGACGGGACCGAAGACCCGAGACGCTGTCGCGGAGGGACTGGGACCGGTTCATCCGGGAGCGGCGGGAGGGCAAGGTCGGACCAAGCGGCCAGCCCGTGTCCGACCAGACCATCGGAGGGGACCTCACGTTCCTGATGGCGGTGCTCAACTGGGCCGCGAGATCGAGAGACGAGCACGGCCGCCTGCTCCTCGACAGGAACCCGCTCAAGGGTCTCAGGAAGCCCGTCCAGAAGAACCCGGTTCGCGTCGTCATTACGGACAAGGAGTACCAGGCGCTTCTGAAGGTGTCCCGCCGGGTCGGCTTGCGATTTCACGTCGCCCTCGTGCTGGCGCACGAGACGGGGCACCGCATCGGGGCTATCCGGAACCTCAGGTGGGCCGATATCGACCTCGACGGCGAAACCATCCGGTGGCGCAGCGAGCACGAGAAGACGGGATACGAGCACCGGACCCCGTTGTCCGCCCGGGCGCTCGCCGTTCTCAAGCAGGCGTGGAGGAGGAGCCCCGGGATCGGGGACGCGCCGGTGCTGCCCTCGGCGACCCATCCCTTGAAGTGCGTGAGCCCGTCGCAGCCGCGCGTCTGGTGGTGCAGAGCCGAGCAACTCGCGGGGATGGAGCGCAAGCACCGCAGGGGTTGGCACTCGCTGAGGCGCAAGTTTGCCAGCGACTTGATGGACCAGCCGCTCAAAGTGCTCTGCGAACTCGGCGGCTGGAAGAACGCCAAGACGGTGCTCAACTGCTACCAGAGGCCGGACGAGGGACAGCTTCGGAAGGCCCTGGAAGCCCGCCGCCGGGCGCGCGACTAAAATCTCATTTGGCGGGAATCAAACAGCGGGAATTCGACCGCGAAATCCCATAAGATCAAGTGATTCCGCCAGATACCAGCTTCGGGATCAATGCCGGACCACGTAGCCCATTGAGGAGCGTCGAAACGCTTGAGTCTGCGAGACATCAGCTTCCCATCAAAGGATGACCCCCTACGAAAGGACGTACACGTCCTCGGGGATATGGTGGGCGAGGTTATTCGTGAGCAGGGTGGCGACAAATTGTTCAACTGCGTAGAAACCGCGCGGAAGGCAGCGATTCGGCGACGCGAAGGGGCGACCGAGGGAGCAACCGAACTCGCCGCGGCATTGGGGGGGCTGGGTGCCGAGGAGGTGGCTGAAGTGGTGCGTGCGTTCTCGGCGTATTTCCAAGTGGTTAACCTCGCGGAACGCGTACATAGAATTCGCCGAGGTCGGACGTGGATGCACGACGTCAACGATCCCCAAGCGGGCTCGCTGGCCGACACGATGCGCCGACTCAAGGCACTGGGGTTGCAGGCCGATCAGGTGAGTCAACTCTTCGCCGAATCGAGGGTCGAACCTGTATTCACCGCGCACCCGACCGAGGCCACGCGCCGGATCATCCTAGAAAAGCAAGAGCGGATAGCCGTCGAATTGATCGCCCGTCTCGACCCATCACGGACCTTGCACGACGAGCGCGTCTCTCTAGCACGGATTCGGGAAAACGTCGCAACGGCGTGGCAGACGGATGAAAGTCCGTCAGAACGTCCCACGGTCGCAGATGAGCGCGAGCACGTCCTTTACTACGTCTCGCGTGTGCTTTACCGCGTGCTTCCGGCACTCCACGAACGGATGGACGAGGCGTTGGCCCGAGAATTCGGGTCCGAACAGTCAGCCGACTCTCCGCCGCTGATTCGGGTTGCGTCGTGGGTCGGGGGCGACATGGACGGCAATCCCAACGTGGACGCTATCACCATACGCGCCACGCTCAGGAGGCACCGCGACCTGGCGTTGGACAAGTATGGGAGTGAAGTAGCCGAACTCGCCCGACAGCTTTCGCAATCTGCGTCGCGAGTCGGCTGGAGCGATGCGGTGACGGAACTAGGTGAGTGCTACGGGTCGTGGTTCCCACAGGCGCAGGCCGCCATACCCCAGCGACACGCATCGATGGGGTACCGTGTGGCTCTAGATCTGGTAAAGGCCCGCTTGGACGTCACGCGCGACGGGGGCCCTCATGGCTACACGAGTCCGACGGAACTGCTCGCAGACGTGGAGGCGATCGCCACCAGTCTCGAGGACCACCGAGGCAAGCACGCAGGGCTCTTCGGTGTGAGGCGGCTCGCCCGCCGGATACGGACCTTCGGCTTTCATATGGCTGCCCTCGACGTTCGGCAGGACGCGCGCGAGTTGAGGGACGTCATGGCCGACTTGTTGGGCGACAGCCAATGGCCAACGCGATCGCCCGCCGAAAGAACCGCGCGACTCCATGAACTCTTTGCGGGTCCCGGACCAAAGCCCGATGAGCCCGCGAGTGCGCGCGTGCAGAAGACCCTCGATGTCTTCATAGCCCTAGGAGAAGGGCGCGGGCGTTACGGACCCGAGGCGGTCGGACCGTTTGTCATTTCTATGGCCCAAGACGTCGACGACGTATTGACGGTTCTTTGGCTCGCAGCGGTGGGCGGTTTGGGTACGCCCGACTCCCTTCCCCTCGATGTCGTCCCGCTCTTCGAGACGGTCCCCGACCTTGAGCGCGCCGAAGCAGTGCTCGATTCACTTTTTGCCGACCCGGTGGTCGCCCCGCACCTGGCCCGCCGAGAAAATCGGCAGATGGTCATGGTGGGCTATTCGGATTCCAATAAGGACGGAGGGATGGCTGCTGCCCGCTGGGCGCTCCAGCGCGCTCTTGAAGGCATGGCCAAAGCCGCGGTGCGCCATGACGTGACCCTCACCGTCTTTCACGGTCGGGGGGGGACTGTATCGCGTGGTGGAGGTTCGGTGGAACGGGCAGTGGCTGCGATGCCGGCGGCGTCCATCGGCGGCCGGCTGCGGTTGACCGAACAAGGAGAGGTGATTGATGCCAAATATGGTCTTCCTCAAATCGCTCTGAGAAATCTCGAGCGGATGCTGGGAGCCATCGTATTGCGCCGGGCTGAGAGCTCAGGCGCGCCGGCTCCCCCTCCGAATTGGATGGACATTGGAGACACCGTGTCGAGCGTTGCACGAGCGACGTATCGGACGCTCGTCTACGACGACCCACGCTTCACACCCTACTTCCGTCATGGCACGCCGATCGACGTGATCGAGCGAATGGCCATTGGTTCGCGCCCAGCTTCTCGGCGATCCGGAGCAGGTGTGCAAGACCTTAGGGCCATCCCGTGGGTGTTCTCGTGGACGCAATGCCGCGCGATGCTCACCGGATGGTACGGACTGGGTTCAGGCCTGGAGGCCGCAAAGGAGGCCTACGGAATCGACGCGCTCAGTGAAGCTGCCGCACGCTGGCCCTTTCTTGATGCGCTGTTGGGTGACGTCGAAATGGTCCTCGCCAAGGCCGACCTCGAGGTCGCCTCCACCTATACGGACCTCGTCCTGGAGGAGTATCGCCCGATTTTCGATGCCGTCCGTGTTGAGTACGGACGCACGGTGTCGGCCATCCTCGAAATCCGCGGCACCACGGCCTTGCTCGATGGGGATCTCACCCTTCAGCGGTCGATTCGACTGCGAAACCCCTACGTCGATCCAATGAACATCCTCCAAGTGGACTTGCTCCGCCGTTGGCGGGCAGACGACCGACCCGACGGTGCGCTGCTCGATGCCCTCTTGGCAACGGTCAACGGCATCGCCCGAGGACTTCAAAATACGGGTTAGAGCGCGGACGTTACTGGGTCTACCAGGCGACAGGCACCGAGAATTGGACGGCGACGCCTTTGTTGAGCTTAAGGTGCTGATATCGCAGCCTGGTTCCTGAGACCGGCACACTATAGGCACACCAAACGAACGGGAGAGCCCAGCATTGGGCTCCCCCGTTTCTACAATTCATTGTTATAAAGTAACTTACCGAGTCGGGACGGCCGGATTCGAACCGGCGACCCCCTGAACCCCATTCAGGTGCGCTACCGAGCTGCGCCACGTCCCGAGGGGGGGTAAGATAACTGCGGGTCCGGGGGGTCTCAAGCCTCGCGGCCGGGCTATCCTCCAGGCCCTGACAAACCCTGTGTTTAACGCAAAAAACCGAGCTTTTGGACCCCCCCCCGCGAGGGTCTGATTTAGGGTTGACACTTGCTACGATCCGTCCGTATACTTTGGGTCCTTGATGCGGGGTGGAGCAGTCTGGTAGCTCGTCGGGCTCATAACCCGAAGGTCGCGGGTTCGAATCCCGCCCCCGCTATTTTCGATCGAGGGAGGCGCCGCCCCGGGGGCGGCGCTTCAACGTTGGGGACGACCGGCCGCGATAGGCCATGGAACACAAAGCGGGTCCGCTATGCTGAAGCAGCCGCCGGTAACTACCTGGTCGATTGCCTTAACGACAAGTCGGGTCCCGGCTTGGCTCTTGGCGGATACCTGGTCTAGCCCGGGAACCTGGGTGGGTGTCGCACCTCGATAGAGTTGAGCCTGATCTCTTTCGAATGTGGAACCGCCCGCGCCTCCCACGGCACGGGCCTTTTTTTGGGCCAGGTAGCTCAGTTGGTAGAGCACTCGGCTGAAAACCGAGGTGTCGGCGGTTCAATTCCGCCCCTGGCCATCGCTGATTGGGAGGAGCCGGATGGCTCCGCGAGCGCATCGAGGTCCGTAGCTCAATTGGTAGAGCACCGGTCTCCAAAACCGGCGGTTGGGGGTTCGAGTCCCTCCGGGCCTGTAGAAAAGAGGTGCCGGCTGCCGTGTTCGCGAGGTACTGGCCGGGATTCTGAAGGCAGAACCGCTCAGGCCCTCATCGTCTAACGGTTAGGACACCACTCTTTCAAGGTGGCGATCGGGGTTCGATTCCCCGTGAGGGCGTGAAGGGAAGCGCGCGAGCGCATTCCGAGTTTAGCAGGAAGGGGCTGTAGCTCAGTTGGTTAGAGTGCCGGTCTGTCACACCGGAGGCCGCGGGTTCGAGTCCCGTCAGCCCCGTACGCTATTTGACAACATCGGGTCTTGGTCGGTGTCGGGGCCGTAGCTCAGTTGGGAGAGCGCCTGAATGGCATTCAGGAGGTCAGGGGTTCGATTCCCCTCGGCTCCACTCCAGAGCTGTCTTCTGGAGCTCGGGTGGCGGAATTGGTAGACGCGCAGGATTCAGGATCCTGTGGGGGTAACCCCGTGAGGGTTCGAGTCCCTCCTCGAGCATCGTTGGGGCCGTCTTTCTGATGGTGACTCAGTGAGATCCCCGCCTTTGCGAGCGATTGCCCACGTGCTGGAATTGGTAGACAGGCTGGTTTGAGGGACCAGTGTCGGAAACGGCGTACAGGTTCGAGTCCTGTCGTGGGCACTCTTCGGAGGTGCTGAAAAGCAGTTGGGGCGGAGGAGATCGGTGGTCATTCAACTAGGCGCCCGTAGCT
Source organism: Longimicrobiales bacterium (assembly GCA_965215925.1). Lineage (GTDB taxonomy): Bacteria > Gemmatimonadota > Gemmatimonadetes > Longimicrobiales > Gaopeijiaceae > JAAXGI01. Next base: position 2,780,825 of record CBDCEQ010000003.1, read on the forward strand.
CAATTGGATAGAGCGTTTGACTACGGATCAAGAGGCTGGGGGTTCGAGTCCTCCCGGGCGCGCTTCCGTCTCCATCGCCGTGGTCTCTGAGGTGAGGGGAACGGGCGCGTAGCTCAGTTGGTTAGAGCGCTACGTTGACATCGTAGAGGTCAGAGGTTCGAATCCTCTCGCGCCCATTTTCGGGGCCGTAGCTCAGTTGGGAGAGCGCTAGAATCGCACTCTAGAGGTCAGGGGTTCGACTCCCCTCGGCTCCATTAGCCCCTTCCGCCACCATAGCTCAGATGGTAGAGCACGTCACTCGTAATGACGGGGTCGTCGGTTCGATTCCGACTGGTGGCTCTGGCGAAAGGCCGCAACGAGCTTCCGAACCTGACGACTCGTGCCGGGTTGGGTCCGTTTCGGCGGAATTACATAGGAACTGATCGAGGCTCGCGAAAAAGCACATTGCCCCTTGGTGTAATTGGCAACACGCCTGACTCTGGATCAGGAGAGTCCTGGTTCGAGCCCAGGAGGGGCAATTTGGAGGGGTGGCCGAGTGGCTTAAGGCGGCGCCCTGCTAAGGCGTTGGGCTACGGCCCGCGTGGGTTCGAATCCCACCCCCTCCGTCTCCCGTCGATCGAGGATTCCTTCCAGTTGCCCTGGACGGGTGGCCGAGTGGCTTAAGGCGCACGATTGGAAATCGTGTGGGTGCAAGCCCGCGTGGGTTCGAATCCCACCCCGTCCGCTTCACCCAATGCCGGCCCTCCGTAAGGCCGGCGAACTCGGGGCGTGGCTCAGTCCGGTAGAGCGCTGCGTTCGGGTCGCAGAGGTCCCCGGTTCGAATCCGGGCGCCCCGATTGTTCGAGAGGCTCAGGCTCGTACCCAAATCAGATGGAACATTCTTGGGTGCCCGATTGGATTACGTGCCGGAGGCGTAGTCTAATTGGTAAGGCACCGCACTCGAAATGCGGCGGGCTAATCACCCTTGGGGGTTCGAGTCCCCCCGCCTCCGTCAAGTAACGACGGGCTTTCTGGCCTACTTGGCCCCCGGTGACTCCGGGGGCTTTTTCATGGGGTGATGGTCGGAGTGATGGGACTCAGGGACACGAGGTGAGTGCTTCTAGAACCTTCGAGCTGCCCCAAAAGCCTTGCTGTCGGCAAGTGGGTGGGGCTACTTGAATGAACGGCCGCCGTTCGATGAAACGCGGGTCCATAGTGTCATCGCTAGAAGGCTAGCTTGGGAGCAGAAGTTGTCGAGAAAACACGTTATTTGTGTGGGGTACTCCTTCCCTGGGAACGAGGCGGAAAATGTGAGCTTCGCCTCAAGACAATCGCTGCTCGATGCTGACATCGTGTTGTACGCACCATCTATCGGCCACGCATGGAGCACAGAAACGTTCCAGGGCAAGCCGAGCCTTGGGGAGAGTGCCTCCTTTACCAATCGCGAGCAGGTTGCTCACTGGCGTGCGGAGATCAATGCGGCGGTGAAGGCTGGAAAACTCGTCTTTGCGTTTCTGGAAGATCCCGTTGAAGTCTTCGTTAGGACGGGTGATCAGACGTTCTCTGGCACGGGGCGGAATCAGAAGGTAACAAGTGTCGTCGCCCCGATGTCGAGCTATGATGCCATACCCACTGGTCTGAAGTTCAGGCCGGTCCACGGAACGAAAGTGAGAGTGACACCCAACTCTGCGATCTCCACCTATTGGAGCGAGTTCGGGGAACGCTCCGGCTACCGAGTGTTGCTGGAAGGGGAACTCTCGGAGGTCCTGCTGGTCACGAAGTCAGGCGGGCAACCGGTTGCCGGGGTGCTACGGAGCGGTGGCGGATGCCTTGTCCTCCTGCCTCCTCCGGCGTACGATGAGGAGGCCTTCTGGGAGTGGGACGAAGAGGAGGAGGTTGAAGTCTGGTCGGAAGAGGCTTGCCAATTCGGCAAGCGGTTGATTGCCTCACTGATTGATTTAGCCGCCGCGATCCAGGGGCGAAGTGAGAAGACACCGCCCCCCGAATGGACGATGAGCGACGAGTACCGATTGGCCGAGGAGGCCCTGCTAGAGGACAAGATCGCGACGAAGACGGCCCGGATGGCGACCCTCGCCGACGAACGGGAGAGGCTGGAGGCTAGGCTTGAAGATGTCGTCGAGCTACGCGCGCTTCTTTACGAGAAAGGGCACCCTCTTGAGCGGAGCGTTCGGGAGGTGCTTCGTCTCTTCCGATTCGAGGTTGAGCCGCTCGATGACTGCGAATCGGAGTTCGACGCTGTCTTCATCTCAAAGGAAGGTCGCCTCCTTGGGGAGGTGGAAGGTAAGGACCGGAAGGCGATTGACATCGCGAAGGCGAGCCAACTTGAACGCAACATTCAGGAGGACTTCGCTCGCGAATCCGTAGACGTGTTCGCGAAGGGGGCTCTTTTCGGGAACGCCTACCGGCTTGAGTCTATCGACGACCGATCCAAGGACTTCTTCACCAAGAAGTGCAGGTCAGCCGCGGCCAGGGTTGGAATGGCCCTTGTGCGCACCCCCGACCTGTTTGCTCCTGCGAGGTACTTGAGGGAGAACCGCGACGCGACCTACGCCGCCGCGTGCCGTAAGGCGTTCATAGACGCTGTAGGCACTACAGTCGAGTTTCCGGCACCACCGGACAGACCTGGAGCTGTCGTCGAGGCGCTTGAGCTGGAGGACGGCTAGCGTTCTAATACCATTAAGGCTCCCCTCCCCGGGTCACGCTGAAGTACGCACCCGAGGGCGACTATCGGTCAGCCGCCGTTCGTGTTCCCCCTCCCCGATTCAGAGTCAATTCGGGGGCCCCCTCAATAAGGGTTGATTCGCTCGTGTAAACGGGAGGGCAAAGGAGACCCATTCCTGGGGCTCCGGTGGGTCTACCCGTGATCCCTCAGGCCAGACCCAGCCTCTGGAGAGCCAGTTTATGATGTGGGCTGGTCAGTGGCGGGGCATAAACGGAATATCGCATCGTCATCACGATACTAGAATGTCCAAGTCGTTGTTGGAGTTCAACTAAGGGAATTCCAGTCTTCGCGTGATGAACCGCAAAAGTGTGCCGCAAGTCGTGAAATCGGACCTTCTCAAGCCCAGCGGCATCTCGGGTACGCTCCCAGGCATGCCGAAGACCTCCGATCGACACTTCTCCAAAGATTAGGTCTGTGGGCTCGAGCCGGTTTTCTTCAATCCATCGCTGCAAGTCGGTAAGCGGCTCTCCAGATAGCGGAAGCAACCTCCGCGCCCTCGCTGACTTCCCTCTCTCCACGGCCACGGACCCGATTTCAAAGTCCAGGTCGCTAACTCGCAATGATAGAAGCTCACCGCGCCTCATCCCTGTGCTGATGGCGAGTCCAAACAACACCCACCAATCTCCTGAGTGCGCCCGCAGGCGCTGGATCTCCTCAGAGTTCAACCATCGAGTGCGTCCGCTGTCGGGCCGACGGAGTGTGACCTCCCGGAAGATCTCCCGTCTTCGGCTCTCACCCAGGCACTCCCTGACGAGCTTTGAGACTCCAGCCATTTCTCGGCGCTCGGTCGCCGCAGCCAGTCCCAATTTCCGGTAGACTCGGATCAGTTTCCGAAGGTTGTCGGGGTCATCCAACCAGCTTACCCGGGCATTTTCAGGAGCCAAGTCGAGGAGTCGATCGAGGGCGGGCAGGTAGCGCTCATCATTGATACCGGAGCGGAAATCGGCAATGACAGCGGAGAGTGGCGGATCCTGGGCCTCTTGGATCAACTCGGCAAGCGTGCCTTTTACCTTAGCCGCGTGAAGCTCGGTGATGGAGAACTTGCCGGCTCTCAAAGCGTCTAGGAGGTCGTGTCGGCCGGTGGATGAGAATTCTCGGATCGTGGCCTCTATTTGCTCCGCCAGAGACCTGCGCTTGGTCCGAGCGGACAGCGGTCCGATCCTCTTCCCATAGCCATGCGGCCTAAGGTCTACATAAAAGACGGGGCCTCGCTTGAAGGCCATCAGTCACCTCCGACCAAATGGCTGCTTTCGTATTCCAAGATGTCTTTCCAGCGATACCTCCTAGTCGCCGGGCCGAGCCTCACGTAGGCCAAATCGGACTCTGAGATGCGGTAGACCGTGTCCCGATGCACCTGCCATCTCTCTGCGATGTTATCAGCCGTCACGAGGCTCTCCCGGCCCGGGTATCGACGAGGCATTGAGGGGACAGAGGTCACGATGCACCCCCCGAAAGAAAGGGAATCCAAGCGAATTGATGTGAGCAATTCCCCATGTCACTCGCCTCCTTCATCCGGAGGGCTTGAGTGGGCTTCCTGTTCCTGGTCGACCAGGGCTCGCAACTCCTTCGGTGTCGGGAGATTCAGAGCCGGCGCGCCCACATCCTGGATGATTCGATGCTGACGCTTTCCCTCGTGCATACGGGTTTCCCAGACGCCCGCCTCGACGAATTGATCACACTCTTTCGTGACCGTCTTCGGGCTGGCGATCTTTTCCATACCTGCACGTTTTTGGACCTCAATCCGATCAATCCATTCCGCACCCTTCTCTTCCGCCAAAGCGGCCTGGATGTCGGCGATCTTGAGTCCTCTCTCGCTGACCTCACTCATGGAGGGTTCCAGCACGTGCTGAATCAGAGGGAATACCATTTCGTAATCATCGAGAGATGCGACCACGCGGCCTTGCTCGTCACGGTTCCTGGTTCGTTGATGGAGCACAGCACAGGCTCGGTTGAGGCCGAAGAATTTCTTCAGATTACGCCGCACGCGCACAGGATTATCGGGGAATCGCTCAGCTAGGATTGGGGCGTAAGGGATCACCACTTCCACTGGTTCAAGGCGGGCGAGAGCGACTTGCCAGACCTCGATGATCTTCTCTCGGTCGTAGTCTGACGCACCCTCGCCAGCGGCTCTCGCACCGATATCGAGGAGAACGCCGCGGGTCGTGTCCGGGGAGTTGTCGGTTTGCAGATCGAGAACTCTGGTTTGGTTCTCGGCGTGGAGAGCGATCGCAGTGGTGGTGGTAAAGACGGACCCACGTACCTCGACTCGGAGCACCTGAGGCTTCCGGTTCTCATCCACAGTCCAGCGCTCAAGCCAACCTTCCGACATGGCCTGCCTAGTGGTGTACTCTGAATCCTGTTGACCCTCGGCTTCCTGAAACACGAGGACGCCCTCGACCGCACCGCCGCGGTAGAGCAGGGCCTGTTGGGAAAGGCCCGTCAGGAAGGACACCCTGTCTGGTGGGAAGAGCTGAAGCACAATTCGAAGGAGCCCGTTCTTGCCACTCGAGGAGTTGCCCTTGATCACGAGATGAATCGAATCCTCGTAGGTCCTGGCAGTGTGACCAGCCACGCCAGCAAGGAACACGACGAGCCGGTTCACAACTTCGCCAACCTGTCCAAGAGTGGTTGTGGCCATCCCCATCGGCCGCAGGATATTCGGTTGCCGAAGAAGCTCTTCCGCTGCCTCGATCACCTCCGGGGAGGGTGGCGGTAGCTCTTCTTGCTCTCCGTCGGTGTCGGCTTTCTCAGAGGGCCTCGGTCTCTGACTTTCGACCTCCTTTTGGAGGGTACTCTTCAGTATTCCCAGAGGTTGGGCGACCTCGTAGAGGCGCTGGATGTAGTGATCGCGTTCGAGAGGCTGGAGTTGGCCAATCAGACCGACCACCTCGCCAACCCCATCGGTGTTCAGATTTGAGCGAAGGCGGTCGAGGGCCGGCTCAACGATCTGAACATCCGCCGCTTCCGCATCCCGAGTGGCCGATCCGGCTTCGTATCGATCGCAGACGTCCCTCGCCAAAGCCTCGATCTCGGCGGTTGGAAGGGGCTCCTCGCACCACTCGGCGTTGGTAGTCCTGAGCGCCTCCAGAATGGCTGACTCTCCGGCCCCGGCTCCGCGCATGTGGCAGGCTAGTCGGAACAGGTGATCGTGCCTTTGGCCCTCTGGGATGCGTTCGTTGACCGATCCGTCTGGATTGGTCGAGGTATGGGGTCCTCGGGACGTGATTTCCTTCAGCAACCACGAGGGCATAGGAGCAAGCTCGAACTCGTCAGGGGAAAAGCCGGGGACCCACTCGTAAGATCCGCCGCTGACATGATTGCTCCCCGCAGCGACGAAGTATCCGCCATCCCCTCGGATATCGAGACCGGGACGAATCCCGGCGCGATTCTTTACCGGAGTGCCGGGATGTTGGAAGAGGAAGTGCCGACCCCCGCCTCCCGTGATTTGCTGAACGGTCTCGGGGAGTGGGCCGTGAACTCGCTCTAGCTCGGCGAGTGACTCGTTACCGCCGTGATCAGGATCAACGTCGAGTACGACGATCCCCGATTCCGCGCCAGTGCGAATTCCGATGTTCGCATCAGGCCATTGGGCGAAGTGCCGCTCGATGACCTCCAGATTGATCGAGGCATCTTTCAGGCCGTGTCGTGTGCGCGGATGTTTTCCGGGGCTGGCGCAATCCTCAAGGTTACACGAACAGCATCCGTCCTCGACGATGCTGTGAAGAGGCAGAAGATGCCACCCACTTTCGGCGTAGGCGAACGCCTTGTTGAGAGGATGATTTGGCTCAGCAGAGCTGCTCATTTTGGGATCTCCCTGTTAGGGTCTGGCCCTAACAGTCACCTGAAAATCCCTACTGCGGTGGAAACCTATTATTTGAAAGGATTTCTGATTTTCATCCGCGAGGCTCGATTTTTCCCGTCAGGTCCCTCATACGCTTTAGAGCCCCCTCAACCTGCTTCTCCGTTCGCTCCTCTCGCCCAGCTTGTTTGGGCCAAAGAGGACTCCTGGCTATTTGCCTAATGCTTTCCCCACCCACGTCATGGCGAACGAGCCATCCGATGTGCATCTCCTGCTCAGGTTGCTGGGTGGTCTCCTCCCATCCGGCCTCGTCGTATACTTGCTCCACGGCGTCGGCATACTCGTTCACTCGTACCAGGTAGTCTTTCCTTGATTCTTGGTATAGGACGTAGATGGGCGGTGATATTTCAACCTTCTGGCGATCTCTTTCGACTTTCGGGGGATCGAGTCCGATGAGGCCGAACCCCAGTTCAAATTCGGAGTCCGACGGGGTAACCTCTTCATTCGCCAGGTTAACCAAAAGATCTCGAGCCTTAGTCAGCACCCAATCGTCGGACAGACTCCAGCGTTCCCCCCATTCCTGAAGAGCTTTTTCTACTCCCTCTCCCCTAGGGCGACGAATCGGCGCCTCCGCAGTCCCCAATTCCACCTTCGGGAGGACTGATATCTCGAGATTCTGGACCACGTCCGGGTAGTATTTTTGGACCTTGCGCAGAAATTGCAGTCGGGCGCGAGCGGCCCGGTAACGCCGGTCTTTCTTACCCCACGCTTCTTTCCGTCCAGGCATTCCGCCTCATCTCGTCCGCGCGAACTTGAAGAGGTGATCGTTCAGTCCCTGGGTAGCCCCAATGGACCGGAAAGTGCCAGTGATCGGCGGGCAAAAACGAGAGACCTGGTAGGCCTAGTAGAGGGTGGTAAATGGGCACTACTAGGCGGGAGTGCCGTAAGGACGCGGGTTCCTGGCCTACCTAGTAAGCATCCCCCGGAAAGAGGGGGGGGGTCGCGCGCGCTATATATATGGGAGTCCCAGCCCGACAGGGGGGTCTCTCCGGTTCGGGTTTACTAGATGGCCCGAAAGTCCGCCTGGGACGGGGGCTCTGACCTGGTAACGGGGTTCTACTAGGTGTTACTAGGCTTACCAGGTCCTAGCCGGAATCGAACGAGCCCTTCTGTGGCCTTTCCTGGATTCGGGTGAATTCTAGGCCATCGATACAGGGACTCAGTATCTCTTGTATGCGGGAGGGCCAGCGAGATGCCCTCGTGAATACTGGGAAGGGCGGGCTCCATTAGTAGCCACTGATTAGGATCCGACGTGAAGGTGTTTCAGATGTTGAGCCCCATCAACGGCGCGCACGCACATGAGTCGGGGGACCGAAGCGAGCGACTCTGATGTCTACCGCGTCAGTTGCAATCGGTTGTTAGAACGCCCCTCACTGGACTCGCTCAAGCTCGGCGATAAGTTCTTGGCCGACGGACAGTGCATTCGCAAAGAGCTCGTCATGGAGCACGAGGTCGGCGTGCACGTGACGGAGACCCAATACGAGCTGTTCGTCCTGCCGCAAGTGGTGCAACAAACGGCCTCGATCCTCCGCGGTTAGGGCACGGAACTCTCCACACGCATAGATGGCGGACGGGACGCAGTGCACGTCAAACACGTACGGGTAGTAACCAGTGAGCTCAGCGACACGGTCGTTAATGGGGACGACCTCCTGCAGCTCGTCGAGTCCTTCAACCAGCACGTCCAAGCGGCGGTAGAACTCCACGACGCCCTCACGCACTTCCGGATCCCGCAGCAGAGCGAAGTTCCCCGAAGCAATTAGTTCTTGATACGTGACGTCCGAGAACTCCTGAGGATCGAAACCCACCTGTGTTGCGCGAAATAAGGTCTCGAAAAAGGCGTCGTCGGCAAGAGAAGACGCCTCGCTCTCCATTGACGCCGCAAGCTCGTAGGCCGACGCCGCCAGCGCGGCCTTCGACTCCCGGTGAGCTGTTAGGTTCGACATTCCCTGCCGGACATCTTCTGTCAGACGCTCCAGATACCGACGCTCGACGGTCTGCTCTTCGAAGCTTTGGCGCCAGCTGTCAGCCGCCAGGGCAATCATCACGCCGAGCACAACCACCACCAGCTCTGCGGCCAGTCTGCCCAATATCGATTTGTCGGCCATGGCAACGTGTGCTCTGGGGGCTCTCTAACCCTATTTCCACGGACCCGCGTAATGCACGGGGCCGTGTCGGCAATGTCCATGTAGCGCGCCGCCCGTGGGTATCGCAAGGAGCCACAAGGTGGCACGAGTTCCAACTATATCAACTGGGCGCGCGGGAGGGGACTAAGGTAGGGGCGAGGCTCACCTGGCACCTCTTGCCAAGGACGGCCCCATGGATGTCCTATGGGAATCGGGATTCCTGTCAGCCTGGAGGCACTGATGTGCGACGAGCGAACCCTGGCCGAGAACAACGAGTACCTGGGTGCGAAGAAACTGACAAGGCGGGAGTTCGGGGTCCTGTCTGCTGGAGCGGGGTTGGCCATGTTCTTCCCCCGCACAGCGGGCGCCCAGGAGGTGTCTGGGACCAACATCGACGTGACGACCCCCGACGGCGTGGCCGACTGCTACCATGTGCACCCGTCGACCGGGGCCCACCCCGGCGTGGTGATTTGGCCCGATGCGTTCGGCCTACGGCCTGCCAAGATGCAGATGGCGAGGCGGCTCGCGGAGTCGGGCTACTCGGTCTTGGTGGTCAACCCATACTATCGGACGCAGCGAGCACCCGTTGTCAGCAGCACGGACTTCGCAGAGGTCCGTGAGACGATCATGCCGCTGATGGGGTCGCTCAACGCGGATACGCAGACCAGAGACGCGAGAGCGTTCATTGATTTTCTCGACGCTCAGCCTGAGGTGGACGGGAACCGAAAGATGGGGACGATGGGCTACTGCATGGGCGGGCCGTTCACCATGCGGACAGCTGCGACGATGCCAGATCGCGTCGGCGCCGCCGCATCGTTCCACGGCGGCGGGCTGGTCACAGATGGACCGGACAGCCCGCATCTTCTCGTGCCCAGGATGCAGGCGGATTACCTGTTCGCGATCGCCGCGAACGACGACGAAAACCAGCCTGAAGCAAAGGACGTGCTACGCGAAGCGTTCGCGGACGCAGGGCTGCGGGCGGAGATCGAGGTGTACGAGGGCGCCATGCACGGATGGTGCCCGCCTGATTCGACTGTCTACCACGAAGCGCAGGCCGAGCGGGCGTGGAGTCGCCTATTGGTGTTGTTCGAAAGAGCGCTCGCGTAAGGCGTGTAGTCCAGGACCGCATCAAGCTTCCATCGAGGAAGAAAGGAAGGCGAGAGGGAAGCGCGCTTTTGAGCTCAATCCCAACACTCCTCCCATCATTCCCCTAAAGAGGCCCGTCCTGACGGGATCTGCGCCGCATTGTCAATGCGGCGTGTCTATATATAGAGCCTCCGTACAAGCTTTCTTGCACCCCGTCTAGCCCACGGGCATCTTCACTTGGCAGCACTTCTGGGCGCGATTCCGTGATTCCTCTAGGAAACGGGACGTATGGCCGACCCCAACGACAAATCGCTTTCGTTCTTCGCCGAGCTGAAGCGATGTCGCGTTGTTCGGGTTGCGATCGTCTACGCCGTAGTCGCGTTCACGGTCTGGCAGGTTGCCGAGATCGCCTTTCCAGCTCTCGGGATCCCTGGCTGGGCCATGTCCGTGGTGGTGGTTCTCAGCATCCTCGGCTTCCCCGTCGTCTTGGTACTTGCCGGGCGTTTGATATCACTCCCGAGGGGATACAGAGGACGAGCAGAGAGCCGTCGACCTCTCAGCCAGTTGAGGCCACCACGGCTCGAGCTCGTCTGCGCTGGGCAATCGGGGGAGGTGCGCTGGTCGTTTTCCTGATTGGGGCGGTCTACGTTGTAAGGGTGATGCCCGACGGAGGTCTTGGGTCGAACGTTGGACCCATTCGCGCGCTTGCCGTGCTGCCCTTCGAGAACCTTTCCGGCGATCCCGACCAGGACTACGTAGCGGCCGGGATGACCGACCTGCTCACAACAACGTTGGGAACGTTGGGGTCCCTTAGGGTCATCTCTCGGCAGTCGACGATGGAGTTCAGAGGATCATCGGAGGCACCCGCCACGATCGCTTCCCAGCTAAGGGTCGATGCGTTGATCTCGGGCTCGGTCCTTCGCTTCGACGACGACATACGTATCATCGCCCAGCTAGCGGACGCGAGGACCGGCGAGCAGGTGTGGACAGCCAGCTACGATGGATCGGCGGGTGAAATCTTCGCGCTGCAAAGTGAGACTGCTCAGATCATAGCCGAAGAAATCCAACTCGCGCTCACACCGGACGAAGAGCTGCGACTCGCCAGTACTGAGTCGATCAGTCCCGAAGCGTGGGAGCTGTACTTCCGTGGCCGCCATCACCTAGAGGACAGCAACGAGAGCGGATTGTCCCTTGCGATCGAGTCGTTCAGCGGTGCCATAGAGGTAGACCCGGAGTTTGCGGCGGCCCATGCCAGTCTCGGCTATGCGTACGCGTTGGCGATTCAGTATGGCTATGTGCCGAGTGGCCAGTACGCGCCCAGGATAAGAGCGGAGGCGGAGGAGGCGATCCGGCTCGATCCCACGCTCGCAGAGGCCCACATCTCTGTGGCGAATCTCGACTACCGGGGCGGTCGCGACTGGGAAGGGCTGGAGGAGCGCTACCTGCGCGGCATCGAAATGAATCCCAACTCGGCCGATGCCTGGCACCACTACAGTCACTTCCTGATGTCGACACTACGGGTGGATGAAGCCGTGGATGCGGCGCTCCAGGGGGTCGAGGTCGATCCACTGACCCGGGTGCCGCGGCTTCACCTAGGACTCAGCTACTTTCACGCTCGCCGGTATGACGAATCCATTGCGGTGGGGCTAGAGACCTTGGAGCGATTCCCGGACTACACCCGGATGCGGCTCTCGACCGGCAACGCGTACCTGATGAAGGAGCAGTTTGCCGACGCGCTCGAGCATTTCGCGGCCGCTGTCGCCGTATCGAGGGAGTGGGACAACTTGGGCGCGCTCGCGGTCGGCCACGCCTACGCCGGCAATATTGCTGAGGCCAGACAACTTCTAGACGAACTCCTGGCCACCGACGCGCCGCCATTTCGCATCGGTCGCGTCTATGGTTCCCTCGGGGAAATGGACTTGGCGTTCGAGTGGATGGAGACGGCGGTGGACGCCAACCAGGGGACCTTGGCGGACCTTCTTATCAGCTCCAGCTTCGATCCGTTCCGGGCCGATCCGATGAGGTGGCGGGCTCTTCTGGTAAGGGCGGGCTTCTCTGACGAATTGATCGAACAGTCGATGGCGAGGCAGCTGGCCCGTTTCCCATGACCGACCACATCACCCGCCTGAAGGCTACCCTTGAGGGCCGGTAAGGCCAGAAACCAAGAGAGATAGGATCCCATCAATGAAAGTCTTCGGAGGAGTCGCCTCATCAATCTGCCTGATACTTGGGTCAGTGGCTTTGCTGCCGGGGATGGCCGTAGCCCAGGGCACGGTGGTGGAATCGGATAGCCATCGCTTCACTGAGATCGCGGAAGACGTGTGGCTTGTGGTTGGAACTGGAACGGTGTTCACGATGAGCAATGCTATGGTGCTGGTTGGGGAGTTCGACGTGTTGGTCGTGGATTCTCATGTGACCCCGGCTGCGGCGGAAGCGTTGCTCGCTTCACTGTCAGTTATCACCGACAAGCCGGTGCGGTATCTGGTCAACAGCCACTACCATTTCGATCACGCACACGGTAATCAGGCATTTCCTGAAGGCGTGGAAATAATTGGCCATCGTTTCACACGAGCGAAGTTGAGCGGAGAGCTCGGTAACGTACTGGAAGAAAACACATTCAGGAGTTTTTCCGATGGCGTCCCGACCCTGGTCGCTAATCTGGAGCGAGAGGTCGTAGCTGAGACCGACCCGACTCGCAGGGCAGCCCTACAGGAACGCCACCGGCTGCAAAGTGACTACATGAACGCCATCGGGACCGTGGTTCCAACAGCCCCAAACATCACGCTTGAAAGAGAGATGACTCTCTTCCAGCTAGTCGGACGCGGGAGTCGAGAGATTCAGCTACTACACCTGGGCAGAGCACACACCGGCGGTGACGTTGTGATCTATTTGCCCCAGGAGCGCGTGGTGTTCACGGGCGACATGATGGGACCTGGACTGTCCTATATGGGCGACGGCCATGTAGACGAGTGGCCGGCCGCCTTGGAAGCACTCAAGGCTCTGGACTTCGACGTTTTGCTACCGGGTCACGGGGCACCCGTGAGAGGTAAGGATCGCATTGTCCATTTCCAGGCCTACCTGACTGATCTATGGGAGAAGACGACCGAAATGCATCGCCTTGGTGTGAGTGCGGAACAAGCCGCCGAACAAGTCGACATGACGAATCACAGTGACAATTATGGACAGATACGGGAGCCCGGAGTGGATCCGAGAGCGATTCGCAGAATCTATGAATTGCTGAACAATTGAGCAGGCGGAAGGGGATGTTACGCCAAGCTCCTGTCTAACGATCAGCCGCGACGGAATTATGACCTTCGACCCCATCACCCGCCTGAACGCAGCCCTCGAGGGCCGCTACCGCATCGAGCGTGAGATCGGTGAGGGCGGGATGGCTACGGTCTATTTGGCCCACGATGAGCGTCACAATCGAAACGTGGCGCTCAAGGTTCTGAAGGCCGAACTCGCAGCGGTAGTCGGCGCGGAGCGATTTCTAGCCGAAATAGAAACCACGGCCCAGCTAACTCACCCGCACATCTTGCCGCTACACGACTCCGGGGAGGCCGACGGCTTCCTGTTCTTCGTCACGCCTTACATCGAAGGCGACACACTCCGGGACAAGATCGACCGCGAGAAACAGCTCAGCATTGAAGAGGCACTCAAAATCACCGATAGGGTCGCCTCGGCCTTGGACCACGCTCACAAGCATGGAGTGGTCCACCGCGACATCAAACCCGGTAACATCCTGCTGAATCCCGAGGGCGAACCGACTGTAGCAGACTTCGGGATTGCCCTAGCTGTAGCTCAGGCCGGAGGTGGACGAGTTACCGAGACAGGGCTCAGTGTCGGCACTCCACACTACATGTCGCCCGAGCAGGCCACGGGTGATCGAGATGTAGATCCTCGCACCGATGTCTACGCGCTCGGCTCTGTCCTATATGAGATGCTGACGGGTGATCCTCCCTATCAAGGGAGTACGGCTCAGGCTGTCCTTGGGCAGATCATCACGGGCAAGCCAGTCTCGGTGGTCGAGAAGCGACCGTCTGTCCCACCCAATGTGGATGCCGCGATTCGGAAGGCACTGGAGAAGCTTCCGGCCGATCGGTTTACCACTGCGCAGGATTTCTCGCAAGCCCTGGGTGATGCAGGATTCCGGCATGGGGAGGAAGCTGCCGACAGCGTCGTGGCAGGTGGCGGTCTATGGAAGCCTCTGGCTATGGCTGGAAACGCATTGGCGCTCGTCCTCGCAGTGGGCCTCGGATGGTCACTCCTCCGTCTCGACCCGCCTGAGCCGGTCTCACGTCAGGTTCTGAGTACGGAAGGTTGGGACGGTCTGGCGTCCGGGTTCGGCCGTTTTGCGGCTGTCGCACCTGACGCATCCAGCATGATTCTACCGGTCGATGGCCAGCTGGCTCTCAAAATGCAGGGCTCGACTGAGATCACGCCGATCCCGGGAACCGAAGGGGGGCGCGAAGTGGTCTACTCTCCCGACGGCCAGTGGATCGCTTACGTCGTCGGAGAGGAGCTCTTCAAGCGACCCCTCATCGGGGGAGCCCCGCTGCGGCTGGCCGAAGACGTGGACGCGACGGTCGCCGGACTGGCTTGGCTCGACGATGGGACGATCCTCTATGAGCAGAGCAGTGCGACAGATCCAAGGCTGATCCCGCAAATCCCCGAAGAGGGAGGGGAACCAGTAGCGTTGGTGGAGGTGCCTGCCCCCTTGTGGCTACACGGCCTTCCCGACGGTCAGGGTGCACTCATGATCGCCTGTCCCGGAGCCTCGCTTTGCAACTTTACCCTCTCCAATCTCTACGTCGTGGACCTCGGGGACTTGTCGTCGGAGCTTCTCCTGGAGCAGGTCGGTAGAGCCTGGTACACGCCCACGGGTCACGTCGTATACCTTCGGACCGACGGGGCGCTTTTCGCTTCGCCCTTCGACCTCGGCGCGCTCGCGATCACGGGCGGCGCGATCCCACTGTTCGACGGGGTGCGTACAGGGAACGCAGCGGCGGACATGCGACTCGCGGCAGACGGAACGCTCCTCTATGTGGAAGGGGGCCCAGCAGGTGGTGGTGGTGCCCGGCAGCTCGTGGTCGTCGATCTGGAGGGTAATGAGGAGACTCTCGACCTAGCCCCACGGCCCTTGCCTAGTTTGGGCGTAGGCTGGTCTCCGGCCGGAGAGTCAGTTGTGTTTACGAGCGAGGCCCAGATCTACACCTACAACGTGACGCTAGGGACGACGCCCAGACAGTTGACGTTCGAGGGTAACAACGGTTTAGCGGTGTTCTCGCCAGATGGGAACCGAGTCGCGTTCACTTCGCAGCGAGAAGGCACGGATGGCCGCGATCTGTTCGTGAAGGACCTGAACGACGACTCGCCGCCGAGGTCCATCATCACGCTCGAAGCGAATCAAGACGTAATGCAGTGGCCCTCCGACACGCTCATCGTGTTCGAGCGGCGTCAAGATGGTAATAGCGACCTATGGACGGTCAACATCTCTGACCCGGACAACCCGATTGCGGAGGCGTACCTTTCCTCGGAAGCTGACCTCCAACGGATCTCGGTCTCCCCCGACGGCACCTTAGCGGCGTATCGTTCCAACGAGTCGGGAAGCCTCGAGATCTACGTCCGCAGCTTCCCCGACCCTGGCGAGCGGACAATTGTGTCACAGGGCGGAGGTGGGGTCCCATTCTGGTCTCCGGATGGAAACACCCTCTACTATGCCGTGCCCGGAGGCGAGGTCAGGGCTGCCCGCCTTCAACGAAACCCGGTACCGGTAGTGCTATCTACGGATTCGCTCTTCACTCGGGGTCCTGGTGTCGAACCGTACCCAGGCTCCGCCCTCCATCCCGACGGCGACGGGTTTATCCTCGCGCGGAACGTCGGTACTGCCACGGTCTCGGAGGCGGATGCCACACAGCCAGACCGCCTCATCCTCGTCCAGAACTTCTTCGAGGAATTGAGGCAGGTGGTGCCGTAGTGATGAAGAGGACGAGGCGTGTCCAGCGGAGGAAGCCGTCGAGAGGTCAGGGGAAGTCTCTGCCGAGCCCGCGCTGCTTCCCACAGATCAAGCTTCCGGGATGCTTCCCGGATAGTTCGTCTGAACGCGGCTGCTATCCGTCCAAGAGGCCATGACCGACCCCATCACCCGCCTGAACGCTGCCCTGGAAGGCCGCTACGCCATAGAGCGTGAGATCGGCGAGGGCGGGATGGCTACCGTGTATCTGGCGGAGGACCTGCGTCACGAGCGCAAGGTCGCGCTCAAGGTACTAAAGCCTGAGCTAGCTGCGGTTGTGGGAGCCGAACGGTTCCTGGCCGAAATCAAGACGACCGTCAACCTGCAACATCCCCACGTCCTACCGCTCTTCGACTCGGGCGAAGAGAACGGTTTCCTCTACTACGTCATGCCGTATGTGGAGGGAGAGAGCCTGCGCGAGAGGCTCGACCGGGATCATCAGCTTCCTGTCGATGAAGCTGTAAGTATCGCCACGAACATGGCGGAGGCCCTGGACTACGCGCACCGACAGGGAGTCATCCACCGCGACATCAAGCCTGCCAACGTCTTGATGCTCGACGGAAAGCCCGTGATCTCCGACTTCGGCATCGCGTTGGCGGTCGGGACAGCGGGCGGCGGGCGGCTAACAGAGACCGGCCTGAGCCTCGGAACTCCGCACTATATGAGCCCCGAACAGGCGACTGGCGATCAGAACGTAGGTCCGCAGACTGATACCTACGCTCTCGGCTGTGTGCTTTATGAAATGCTCGTCGGGGAGCCTCCGTACACAGGTCCGAATGCCCAGGCTGTCCTCGGTCAGATCATCACCGGCGACGCTGTATCAGCTACTGGGAAGAGAGCTTCGGTCCCGCCCAACGTAGACGCCGCGATCCGGAAGGCTTTGGAAAAGCTGCCGGCAGATCGGTTCGCATCGGCCCAAGAGTTTGCGGGGGCTCTGGGTGATCCGGGGTTCAGGCATGGGGGGGAAGCGGTTGCGGTTGGCGCAGCGCCGCAGGGGGGGTTGTGGAAGCCGATGTCACTGGTCCTCAGCCTATCCACGCTCATCTTCGCCGTGGGCTTCGGCTGGCTGCTTCTACGCCCCGAGCCGTCACGGCCACTAGCGCAGTTCGAGTCACCGTTCCGGGAAGGGCAGGGTCCGACCCGCTTAAACGACTATGATTTCAATTTGTCGCCGGATGGATCCATGCTGGTCTACTTGGGACCGGGGGCGGGCAGGAACCAACTGTGGATGCGGCGGTGGGGCGACTTGGAAGCCACTCCGGTTCGAGGAACCGAAGGGGCTGTCCGGCCTGCTGTGTCTCCTGACGGCCAGCAACTTGCTTTCGATCACGCTAATGAGATCAAGGTACTCTCGTTCGAGGGCGGCCCGATCCGCACTCTGGTGGAAGGACGCATGCCTCGCTGGGGACCAGGTGGGTACATCTATTTCGGGGATTCCTCCCTCACTGGCCCTGCGATGCGCGTGCCAGCGACTGGCGGTCCGGCGGAATCGGTGACGGAGTTGGCGGAAGGAGAACAGTTTCACCGGATCACCGACTTTCTCCCAAGCGGCGACGGAGCACTGGTGGAGGTCCAGTTCACCGACCTCTCACGCGAAGTACGGGCTCTGGGATTAGATACGGGTGAGCTGACGACTCTGACGCCCGGAAGTTTCCCGCGTTACGCCGCTACGGGGCACCTGACGTTCGTCGCGGCGGACGGTCCGCTCATGGCTGCACCGTTCGATCCACGCTCGATGGAGATCACCGGTCCGTCAGTCGCCATGATAGAGGGAGTAGGTGGGTACACACTCTCCGACATGGGTTCGCTAGTCTACTCAAGTGGCACACTCAACTCCGTGGGCGACATCGAACTCGTATGGGTGACACGCTCGGGCGAGGCGACAGCCATTGATCCCGGGTTGCAGTTCGATGCTTTCGGTGCGGGTGGGAGTTGGGGATGGAATCTGTCGCCAGAGGGAACTCAGGTTGCCGTCACCAGGATCGTTGAACAAGACAGTGATGTCTGGATAAAGCAGCTGCCCGACGGTCCCTTCGAGCGGCTTACTTTTGACGCTGAAGCGGAGATGTCCCCCGCTTGGTCCCCAGACGGTCAGTACGTGGTCTATAGCCGGGGTCTCGGGGCTACCGCCCTTACCCCTTGGCGGAGCCGCGTGGACGGCACGGGATCGCCCGAACGGTTGTTGGACGATCCGCTGAGCCCAGTACAGGGCCGTTGGAGCGTAGATGACGACTGGATGGTTTTCCGCACAGTTTCACAGGGGGGCATCACCGGAAGTGACATTGTCGGATTCCGACTGGGGACGGATGACGCTCTAGTGCCGCTTGTTGCGACTCAATTCGTGGAGCTGGGACCGGATCTGTCAGCGGATGGGCGCTGGCTGGCCTACAGCTCTAACGAGTCGGGTCGGGAGGAAGTGTACGCCAGACCTTTCCCCGACGTGAACTCCGACAGAGTCCAAGTCTCTACGAACGGAGGATCGAATCCGCGGTGGGCCAACAGC
The DNA here is from genome assembly GCA_965215925.1 of Longimicrobiales bacterium. Lineage (GTDB taxonomy): Bacteria > Gemmatimonadota > Gemmatimonadetes > Longimicrobiales > Gaopeijiaceae > JAAXGI01. The sequence goes on from CBDCEQ010000003.1 coordinate 2,799,131, forward strand.
GGTACTGAGTTGTTCTTTGTGGATTCCGAACGAAATATGAACGCGGCTCAGGTTGAGGCAGCCTCTGAGTTGAGGGTCTTGGAACGGCAGGTGCTCTTCCCGCTCGTGACGGACTTGGTGGGATACGACGCCTCGATTTCTGATGGAGGGGACGACTTCTACGACGTTGAAGCCGGCGATCAACGCTTTCTGATGGGACGAGTAGTGGGTACCGCAGACAATGCGGATGGTCCGAGACTGATCCTCGTCCAGAACTTCTTCGAGGAGTTGAGGCAGGTGGTGCCGTAGTGATGAAGAGGACGAGGCGTGTCCAGCGGAGGAAGCCGTCGAGAGGTCAGGGGAAGTCTCTGCCGAGCCCGCGCTGCTTCCCACAGATCAAGCTTCCGGGATGCTTCCCGGATAGTTCGTCTGAACGCGGCTGCTATCCGTCCAAGAGGCCATGACCGACCCCATCACCCGCCTGAACGCTGCCCTGGAAGGCCACTACCGCGTCGAGCGTGAGATTGGCGAGGGCGGGATGGCCACGGTCTATCTGGCCCACGATGAGCGTCACAATCGCAACGTGGCCCTCAAGGTGCTCAAAGCCGAGCTGGCGGCTGTAGTCGGTGCAGAGCGATTCCTGGCCGAGATCGAAACGACAGCGAAGCTGACCCATCCGCATATCCTGCCCCTGCACGACTCCGGCGAGGCTGACGGTTTCCTGTTCTTCGTCACGCCCTACATCGAGGGCGACACGCTTAGGGACAAGATCGACAGGGAGAAGCAGCTATCGGTTGACGAGGCGCTAAAGATCACCGATAGGGTTGCCTCGGCCTTGGATCACGCTCATGAGCACGGAGTCGTTCACCGGGACATCAAGCCGGGGAATATCCTACTCAGTGAAAAAGGCGAGCCCACGGTCGCAAACTTCGGGATTGCCTTAGCGGTAGCTCAGGCGGGAGGAGGCCGAGTTACCGAGACGGGGCTCTCCGTAGGGACTCCGCACTACATGAGCCCTGAGCAGGCTACAGGGGATCGAGACGTTGATCCACGTACCGATGTCTATGCGCTGGGATGTGTGCTCTATGAGATGCTTACTGGGGATCCCCCATACGGAGGAAGTACCGCGCAGGCTGTCCTAGCCAAGATCCTGACGAGTGATGCGCCTGCTCCTACCGATGTCCGCGTCTCTATCCCGCCGAACGTCGATGCGGCGATCAGGAAGGCGCTGGAAAAGCTGCCAGCGGATCGGTTCACGACTGCGCAGGAGTTTGCTAAGGCACTGGCTGATTTGGGTTTCCGGCACGGGAAAGATGCTGCAGCGGGTGTAGCAGCGAGCGTCGGTCCGTGGAAGGGATGGGCGATAACCGCGACGGGACTGGCCCTTGTCTTCGGGTGGTTACTCCTCCGACCGGAGCCACCCGAACCACCTCAACCCGTCTCGCGGCAGGTTTTGAGCACTCAAGGCTGGGCCGGTCTGGGGGCATGGGTCGGGCGTTACGTAGCGCTCGCCCCCGACGGATCAAGCATGATCCTCCCGGTCCGTTCGTCTGCGAGCGACACTATACAACTGGCTCTCAAGATGTTGGGCTCGACCGAGATCACGCCGATCCCCGGAACCGAAGGCGCTCAGGACTTCCCTCAAGACCCCGTGTACTCTCCCGATGGCGAATGGATTGCGTATTCAGTGGGATCAGACCTGTTTAAGCGCCCGCTCGTGGGCGGCTCTCCCATCAGGATTGCCGAGGACGTACCTGCCTCCGCTGGCTCCGTGGGCCTGTCATGGCTCGACGACAGTACCATCCTCTATGAGGCGCAAGGTGATTCGATTAGCTCGCGGCGGGCGGTGTGGATCTCCGAGGACGGGGGCGAGCCACTTGGCGTGGTCCTGGGGCTCGAGGAGCAAGTGGCGATCACTTGGGTGGACGCATCCGTACGCCATCGACTTCCACGACGCACCGGAATCAGTGTCCGATCTCTACCATCTGAGCGAGTATTCTTACCTCGCGTCCTCTTGCCAGAAACGAATGTCCTCGGCGTAGGATGTGCCTATTCCCCGCCCGAGATCGTGCCCATTAGACATCTCGACCAGACGGGCCCTATGATGGTAACTGCTGACTAAATCCGCCCGATCCCCTCTCAAGGCTGCGGCCTATGCGATGCTCTCCCGTCTGAACCGTCGTCTCGTGCGTTCTCCTCTCGACTGTCGTGGCTTCATGCGGAGGTGGGGACGGTCCCACGCAGCCCCCGGCGCCACCATCCGCACCTTCCCCGCCAACCAACGTACAAGTCGCCCAGGCGGGCAACGGCGCCTTGACGATTTCCTGGACTGGCGCGGCGGAGGCAACCTCGTTCACGGTCTACCTCGCGTCTCAAGCTGGCGTTAACAGCTCCAACTATGGCAGCCTTCCGGACGGCCAGCGGAGCCAGAATGCGACCTCACCAACCACGGTCTCGGACCTCCAAGCGAAGACCTACTACGTCGTTGTGACCGCGTCGAACACCGGCGGCGAGTCGGGTGCATCTGCGGAGGCATCCGGGACTCCTGAAGTTCCGTTGAGTCCGACAGCCGACGCCCAACTCGCGGCCGGCGACTACACCTTCTCTTCGATGAACCTTCCGGCTGGGGTAACCCTCACGGTAACCGGTGCCGTCGTGATCAACGTCACGGGTGACGCCACAATCGAGGGCACGATAACAGGCGACTGCCACTCGATAACCCTGAGGGTTGACGGAGACTTCACGCTCGACGGTTTGTTAACGAACGCGTGCACCGCACCTCCCGTCGATGGCGGGCCCGATCTCAAGGTGGTTGCGGACGGCGTCATGACGATCGGCTCTGCGCCATCGGCCGTCGAGGCGATCGTCAGTGACGGCAACGTCCGACTAACGGACTCAGCCACCGAGGATGAGAGCTTCGAGCCTCTGTTCGACACCGAGGCGAGTCCGCCTCTGGCCCCGCGCGTTTCCGTCGGTCCCGCGCAGCAGGCGGGTGGAGCAGCAGGAGCTGCGCGCAGGCCGGTCCGGGCCGGACGCGGGATGTCGGTGAGGGTGAGCAGAAACGGAAACTGGACCCAGGACGCGGACGCCACCGCGCAGGACGGGATGAACGCGCCGGCCAAGCAGGACATGCCGGTGTGTGATAACACCGGTGTCATCGGAGGGACCGGGGGCACTGTGGCCCTCGCGTCGCGCAGCGGCACGCTCACGATCGGCAACGGTGTGACGCTCAAGGCCGGAGACGGAGGTCGCGGGGGCGACTGCCTCGCTGATTCAGATACGGATGCCACGGCGACTGCCGGGAAGGGAGGCAACGGGGGTAGCGTCATGTACGGCGGTCAGATGGTCGTTTTCGGCAACAACGTGACGCTGGTGCGGGGTAACGGCGGAATGGGCGGAGACGCCGATGCGTTCGCCGGTGATGCTCAGAACCCCTGCGAGGACGGATACGTCGCGACCGCGACCGGAGGGATGGGGGGACGAGGCGGTGGAACCGGCTATATCATCGTGGAGCCTGACGGTATGGACATCCAAGGCGCCGCGATGGAGGACGGTGCGGACGGCGGCAAAGGGGGGACGGGGACGGCCATTGGCGGAAACGGTGCTGACTGCGTCTGCGGTATGAGTGACAACAACGGCGGAGACGGTGGTGCGGGCACGGCTGTCGGCGGCATGGGAGGCGACGGGGCGAAAGGGAACATCTGGCCGCTCAAACCGACTGCTGCCAAGAAGGGTGAAGGCGGAGATGCCGCGGCCTTCGGAGGGGACGGTGGCAACGGCGCCGACTGCTGCGACGCGAAGCTCCCCGGTGGGGACGGGGGCGTTGGTGGCGCGGCCGATGCGACGGGCGGCCAAATGGGAAGCCGCGGTAAGGTGGACACCAAGAGGGGCAGTGCCGACGCGTTCGGAGGTGACGGGGGGAACGGAGGTGACGGCCTCGGACCGGGAAGCGGAGGTGCTGGAGGTGCTGCGATCGCCGATGGCGATCCGCAGGACGTGGAGCAGGGGGAGCAGGGGGTCGACGGTATGCTCTGCGCCGACCTCGACATCTGGTTCATCTACTTTTCGAGCATTCCGGACGGACTGATCACGCCGGGAAGCGACATCCCGCTCAACACGTTCGACCACGATCAGACAACGCAGACGGGTACAGTGGTCGCTCATTTCCAGACGGCCATGGAGGCTGGAGAGACCACGGTCCAGTATCAGAAGTCCGGGGCCTTTCTCGGCATGGGTCCGGGCGGCATGCAGGTCGACTTGAACGGCCTATTACCAGGATTCCCAACGGCAATCGTCTCAGCGCTGCTCGACATCTACTGCTTCACGGCGAACTGCGTAGAGCTCGTTGGATTCTACCAGGGTGAGGAGGTGGCTCGGGTTGGCTCGAAAGAGTGGAGCAGCGGGCAGAGCCATCCCAATTGTGGCAATTCCAATCCGACGTCGTTCTGCTCACAGAACCTGGAGCTGCCTCCGCCGCCGATGGGCGTGCCGTACTACGATGCCTTCGCGTTCGAAGCGCGCGGTTTCTTCTGGATGTACCACTGGGGGCTGATCATCGTCGATCCATGATCGCCTGATCGCAAGCTGCGGATTCCAGGTCCCGGGGGGAAGAATCTCTCCCCCTGGGACGCGCGCACTCGAGGTGCCAACGTCCCTCCGTGGCACATTTCGACAGGGATCGGTGGCTGTGAATCCGCCCCCTCTTGGTCACCCGACGGGAGCACTGTGTACTACTGGAGACGCGAGAGTCCGGGCGTGGGGAGCTTCATGGCCGCTCGCATCCAGAGAGAGCCCACCCCGGTGGTGCTTTCCAGAGACTCGCTGTTTACGCAGGAGGTCGTCGTGAACGTGAGTGGAGACGTTCTCGCTTATGATCTCCATCCTGATGGCGACCGCCTTATCATAGCACAAAACGTGGGTGGCACGACCGCTGCCGAGCCGGAACGCCTCATCCTCGTCCAGAACTTCTTCGAGGAGTTGAGGCAGGCGGTGCCGGATCCCTAGCCCCGAAATCCGCACTGTTGGTCAAACTGTTGGGACGCTGACGCCTTCTGTGTCTGCTGAGACCTGACCTCACCTGATCTACTCGATTTGAGAGAGCCCGTCCTTGCGGGCCTCGGCGGCTCTCGTAGGTCCTTGCAGCACCTGATTCGATGCACTCGAAATGCGACGGGCTAATCACCCTTGGGGGTTCGAGTCCCCCCGCCTCCGTCAAGTAACGACGGGCTTTCTGGCCTACTTGGCCCCTAGCGATGCTAGGGGCTTTTTCATGGGGTGATGGGAGGAGTGATAGGACTCTGGAGCACGAAGGGAGGGTCTGAGGAGCCTCGACCGCCCTTGCTCGGGGCCTACAGCGGGCTCATTGAGATTGATATCCCGCGGTCGTATGATACGCGGGTCCACAGATTCAGCGTTGGATCGCCCTGTCTTGCACCGTTCAGTAGGAGGAAAGCCGCATGGCTGCGGTGGTACCGAAGCGCGTCACGGCCCAGATCGAAGGCGACTTCGTCGTCTTTCTCATTGGGATGCGAGTCAACAAGCCCTGGAAGCCCCACAAGTGGCTCCCTGTATTCCGGGCTATGCCAAGGATGATTCGCGAACTCGAGGCGAGGCCCGAGTCAGGTTTCCTCGGGCACATCATGAGTTTCGGCGTAATAGTTCAGTACTGGCGGTCATTTGACCACCTCGAGGCGTACGCTCGCGACTCCGATCAGCAGCACTGGCCGGCCTGGGTTGACTTCAACAAACGCGTGGGCGGGAGTCGGGGTGACGTTGGGATTTGGCATGAGACCTACAAGGTCCAGGCCGGGGAGTACGAGTGCGTCTACAGTGGGATGCCGCCGCTCGGGTTGGCGAAAGCCAGTTCTACAGCTGATGCCGTCGGACCCCTAGAGTCAGCGCGGGAGCGGCTGAACGCCAGGTGACCCCTCCCCCGATTCAGAGTCAATTCGGGGGCCTCTAGATAGGGGTTGAATTACTCGTGTAGACGGGAGGGCAAGGAAGACGTCTTCCTGCACCTTCCGCGAAATCTGGCCAGGATCCCTCAGGCCAGACCCAGACCCTCCTGGGCCAGCGATGACTATCCTGAATGGCCGACCGCCTTCGCGGTTCCTCCTGGAAACCTACAAGTACCGGCAGGGGCCCCTCAGAACTGGACTGTCTCGCTCGCGGTCCTACCACAGAGTGACCCGCTTACGGTCCCGGTTCCGCTGAAGGTAGTAACGTTAACGGTGGACACCAGCGTAATATTCATCTGGCACGTACCCGACTTCCCGCTGGTGGACCACGACAGCGCGCCCGCTTGGTTCAAACTGAACGTGGCAACCTCGTCTGAAATGATCTGGAACAGAAAATCGTAGGAGAGAGGTCCATCTAAGACGAACATCCGGCTGGAGCTTGGGGCTGCCGCCGAGCACCCGTTGTAGGTCTGACTGAAGTCCAAAGAGACCGAGCCCGTTTCGTCATCTGCCGTGACCGAGCCCGAGAAGAGGACGGTCCCGCCCAGCGGGCAACTAACCGCGGTGGGATCGATCGTGAACGTCTCAGACACTGCGGCCACCCCCGCGGGTGGAGATCCAAAGGCCCCGGTGAATCCCAAGTCGGCGAGGATCGCAAGCACTTCCGCCAGGTCTTCGAACTCGGCGTCAGACAGTTCGTTGGTTGCGGGGGGATCCCCGGAGTCTGTTGGAGAGTCGCTGCTACATGCCGCTAACGCGATGCCGAGCGTCAGGACGGAATAAATACTACGCATTCCTAGAACCCTCCTCATTGGACTCTCCCCACATCGATCGTAACATTCCGATCCCCTCCCCCAAAAGACACTCTATCAGTAACCTGCGGCCAGCAGCTAGCTCATCCGTGGCTCCAGCTGGTGGCGTGGCGCCGAGCATGCCGGAGCTGAATCGAGACTCCTCTCCCCCTCTTCGTCCGCAGATAGGCCAACCGCGGGCTCGCCGCGAGATCCAGGTGGCGACGTGAGGGGTATTCGTTCACGACTCGACTACACCGACCTAGAGGAGTGGTCACGATGCCAAGCGGTTCCGCCTCACAATCGGTCGTCGATGCCCTCTCAAGGCTCAGCGAAGCGAACCGGGCGCGTCACTCGCAGCGGATCACCAACGAGCTCACCGTGTTGATCGCGACGCTTACGCTCTACGCTGCAACTATTTGGTTTGTCAGTGTAGCGTCGCCCACCCTCAACCCAGCGCAACGCTACCTGATAGTAGCCGTGCTCCTCGGGCTGGCCTTCGCTGTCTATCTGTACATGTGGAGATGGCAGAGTCCAATGACCGTAACGAAGGAATGGCCCAGTGGGCAGAGGATGGGCTAGAGAGAATCGCCCTTGGAACGGGAGAAAGCATTGAGCGGTTCTGCCCTGAGACGTTTCGGCAGGGGAGCAACCGGCCTAGCAGGTTACGTTGGGTGTGGTTCGTTGTGATCGTTTCCGTGACCGCGTCCGCTGCCGCAACAGTGGTGCTTCAGCCCGATGATGGCGTGTTCCCGGTCTTCGTGAAGGTGTTTATAGCCTACTGGGTCATTGTTGTAGTCCTCATCCTCGGATTGGATATAGCGAAGGCTCAGATGCGTGCGTGACCCCCCCCCGCCTCCGTCAAGTAACGACGGGCTTTCTTGCCTATTTGGCCCCTGGCATTGCCGGAGCCATTTCATGGGGTGTTAGGACTACGGGACATTAGTGGGCCATGCGGTTCGGGCCCCCGGTCTACCGCCAGCTCAACCGATCCAGAGCCCCCCTGAATCCCTCGTTGACTCTCGTAAAGCGGTCGTACGAACGTCCGAAGAATCCCGCCTGAAGCAGCGGCCAGTCCTCACCTGCATCCTCCGCCTCCTTCACTAAGCGCGAATAGGCGTCCTCGCCGCCCATGCGGTGTCTCTTCCACCCGAATCGGCCAGCTGGCCCCCACACCTGGTCCGTCTCCAGATTCCGGCCCAGATCCACATATGTGAGCGCAAGCAGGATCTCCAGCCTGTCAAACAGCTCCTCATAGGTGCTGCCCAGGAATAGGGCTTCCTCCAAGTACGGCTGTAGTAGTTTGAACAAGTATTCGCTCCGGGGCGCGAATTGGCGCTCGTGGCCGGGAATTCGCTTGAACACCTCATGTTGATCGGCTTCCATGATCCCGTTGACGACCGCAACCACCGCTGCGGGAGCCTCCTGGTTGCTCTGGGTGATGGAGGGCAGTCTGCAGAGGGTGGGTAATCAGGTCCGTATCACTGCTCAGCTCATTGAGGCCGAGTCAGGTTTCCACTTGTGGTCCGAATCGTTCACCCGAGAACTAACGGACATCTTCTCGATCCAAGACGAGATAGCACTCGCGATTGCAGACCGGCTTCAGGTCACACTGTCTGGGGACCAGCAGACGCAGCTAGTAGCTGAGGCGACAGAGAACACCGAAGCCCACGACGCCTATCTGCGGGGCCGGTACCTCTGGAGCCAGCGTAGTTATGAGAGCCTCCGCAACGCGATTACAGAATTTCAGCAGGGAATAGCTCTGGACCCCAGCTACGCGGAAGCCTACTCGGGGCTCGCCGACTCCTATCTGCTGATAGACAATTACGCAGAGACCATAGGGGACGTGGACTATCAGACGAACCTCGAACAAGGACTCATCGCGGCCCGAAGAGCCGTGTCACTTGCACCCGAACTTGGTATGGCTCACGCCTCCCTGGGCTTCGGGCTGTGGAACGTCGGCGAATGGGAGAACGCGGAGAGGGAGTTTGAAAGGGCGATCGAGGTAAACCCAGGATACGCGACCGCCCACCAATGGTACGGGATCTTGCTGTTTTCCACTGGAAGGGCGAGCGAAGGGGTAAGCTACGCGGAGAGGGCGACTCAGCTTGATCCGCTCTCCCCGGTCATTTCTCTCGGTCTCGGCAACGCTCTTTTGTATGCCGGGCGGAGTGAAGAAGCGATCGAACAGTATCGTGAGACGATAGAACTTGCCCCGGGGTTTTCTAATGGCTGGCGTCACCTAGGAAAACGCCTGCTGGAGATCGGGGAATACGACGAAGGAATGGAAGCGTGGGTTAGCGGGATGGGACTGCTAAACGCTGATCTGGAGGCAGCGACGCCGCGTATCAGGCGGCCATCCGCTATCGCGAAACAGGTGTCCTGCAGACGTTTCCCGACTTGGATATGCGTCTACGAGAGCTGTTCTGGCTGTTCGCCCAAACTGGACAAGTCGACCGATACATTGAGTTGTTTGAGAGGTCCTACGTTCGAGCGGGTGCATACGGACCCGCGTCCAGGGATCACGAGCTTCTGACGTCTGACCTCCCCGGCGACGACCCCCGATACCAGGCGTTACTCGAAGAGGCGGGGATTACGTGGTGAGGTTGCTGGCGCATTCGGCACACCACAAGCACACTGAGCAGCCTAAGCCAGGTTTCTCTTAACAGCGCTAATGGAGGCAAAGGTCATGTATGGAGTGGTGAGAAGCTATTCAGGTTCAGGAGCGAAAGAGCTTTTCGACCTATTGGAAGGGCGTAGACAAGAGATCGAAGGGCTCATCCGTTCTGTTAGCGGCTTTGTATCCTACTCGCTCATCCGCACTAATGACGGTGGCGTCACGGTGACGGTCTGTGAAGACAAGACAGGCACCGATGAGAGCATCCAGATCGCACGGGATTGGATCCAGACGAACGCATCGGATTTGGGCGTGAACCCTCCCTCGATCTCAGAGGGTCAGGTGGCGCTGCATCTGAGCTAGATCCATGACCGACCCCATCACCCGCCTGAACGCTGCCCTAGAAGGCCGCTACCGCGTCGAGCGTGAGATCGGCGAGGGTGGGATGGCAACCGTGTATCTGGCGGAGGATCTCCGGCATGAGCGAAAGGTCGCGCTCAAGGTCCTGAAGCCGGAGCTGGCTGCGGTTGTAGGGGCCGAGCGTTTCCTGGCCGAGATCAAGACGACTGGGGGACGCGGTCGTGCATCCCAAAGGGCCCCCTTCAGCGACACGGCGCGAATCTACGGCCGCGGGCGGGCCGAGGAGGTCATCGGGCAGATTCTCCGCGAGCTTGACGCCCGAGACGACGTATTCATCGCGACGAAGGTCCCGACGCCGGAGACCCGCGAACAGGCAGTCGCTTCGCTCGAGGCATGTATGACCGCGCTGGGGGTTGAGCACGTATCGGCCATGCGCGTCCACTTTCTCGACGGCGTGGAGATCCTCTTGCCGATCCTGCGGGAGTGGAAGGAGGCCGGGCGGGTCCGGTACCTAGGCGTCACCACGATGAGCGCCGAGCAGTATCCGGAGCTCGAGCGGCTGATCCGGGAGGAGAACCTCGACATGATCGAGATCGACTACTCGGTGCTGGATCGAGCCGCCGCCGAGAGAATTCTCCCGCTGGCGGCAGGTCACGGCGTTGCGGTGGTAGTGGCGAGACCCTTCGCGGGCAGGCGCGGCGGCGTCTTCTCGTTTGTGGCCGGCCGGCCGCTCCCCGACTTCGCGAGCGAGATCGGCGCCACGAGCTGGGCGCAGCTCTGCCTGAAGTACACCCTCTCGAATCCGGCGGTGACCGTCGTCATTCCGGGTACGGACGACCCCGAACACATGGTCGACAACATGGGCGCCGGTCGGGGCGAGCTTCCCGACGCGGACCTGCGCCGCCGAATCGAGCAGATCTTCGACGAGCTCGGGGGCTAGCGGTTAGAGCTTCCGACTTCCGCTTCGCGGCCGGGAGTCCTTGGTACGAAAGGGATTCCGCCTTTCTTCATGCGCCAACGTGACCTCCCTCTGAAGCAGGCCACGATCCATGCGCCACTTCCTGAAGGTCTCGTTTCCGTTGTGGGGAATAGGCCTTTCGGCTTTTCGGACTTCTGAGGTTTTGGGGCTACTTCGGGTCTACGGGAAACGACAGCTTTCAGCCCAAACTCATTCCGGCCTACTCGGGTCCTCTCAGGCCTTGTCCGATCTACTTGGACCCAGTCCGGTCTGCTAGAGCATACGGGAGTATGGATTTTACTATGGATTTGGGGTGAAAACGGCCCTTCAGGAGGCACCTGATGGCACGTAAGTGCTTGACCGATTCGTTGGCTTGGAGATCAGACAGAACGCGCTTGCGACTCGCGGGGCGACACAGCAGGAGCTTCAGATGGCAGGCATCACGATCAATCTCGCGCATGCCAATGACCAGGAGCTTTCCGACCTAGTGTTCCGCTTTGAGTCGGAGGTCGCCAGCATAGAGAATCTTCAACTGTTCAGTGGGTTCACGGGTGGAGAAACGCGCCGTATTCGGAACAACTTCTTGGCCGTCTATCGTCTTTACGAAGAAGCCCACTACCAATACACGATAGGCAATCTGGACCCTGATGTTTGGGCTGGATGGGAGTCCAACATCGCCATCATCGTTAACGGAATCGGAGGCCGACTATGGCCAGCGTTGAGTCCTAGGTATTCCGAGGACTTTCGCATCTTCATGGATGGCCTGATCGAAGCCTCTTGATCAGCCCCCGAACCTCAGACCCACGCCCCCAGCTTCAGAGCCGAGATCGACCGCATCGTGGCGGAGGTGGGTGGCTAGTTGGAGGTTTGAAGGGATTTCGACTTATGTCGCAACCCTGGCGATGTCAGCCTCACGACCACTCAGGCCCCGGCGACGGAGTCACTCCGAGTTGTTGAAACACATTTAAGGCATCCTCTTCGCCTATTTCTTCCGCTACCCTGCCATCCTCAACGCGGAAGATGCTGATCCCCGTCCATGTGGCCGACTTGCCGGTCGCCGCGATCCCGCGATAGTCGCCTTTTAGGGTCGCCACACCCTTAAAAGCGGCCACCACCTTGTCCCCTTCACCGATCATATCTCCGTTCCCGCTGAAACTGGCGTCAGGAAACGCCGCTCGAAACTCACGGATCGCCTCTTTCAGACTCTCGCGGCCGCGGCGCTCCCCCGTCAGGGGATAGGATAGAAGCACGTCGGGCGTGCCCAACTCATCGACGATCGCCTCGTTCCCCTTGTTCCAGAACTCATTGAGCCACCGGCCAACGATCGCCTTATTCTGTTCTGACATGAGATGTCCTCCATCCGTCGCTGCTAACACAAGCGTGGTCCGCGACTGGGGCGGTAGGGCGAGGCTATCCTATCACCGCCTCGGGCGGTGGTAGTTGGCCTGCGTCGAGGTAGAGAACCTCAACCGCTGATCCAATCTCGGGGAAAGCGAAGTAAGCGAAGTCGAAGACATCGCCTCCGCTCCCCTCCTGCAAAATTTCGCGGCCTTGCTGAAGGAGCATTGACTTGGCCTCCCGCACGGCGTCGAGGGTCGGGTAGACGAGACACGTGTGGTGGAAGCCCTCCCCGTACTTCTCCAGGTGTTCGTCGTAGACGCTTCTTCCCGTATGCGGCGTGATCAATTCATACGATCCTCCGCCCACCTCGGTGAGGGCCACGCGGAAAGAGAACGGCGCCACAGCACCGTGGACTTTGGACTCAGCAGGTTCGATGGTCCAGATGTTCCACGGTCCAATGCCCAGAGAGTCCGATAGCGTCTGCGCTGTCTGTTCGAGGTCCCGGACCACGAAACACGTGTGGTGGAGGGCTGAGGGAATGGGACTGGCCATGGGGCATCCTAAGGAAGGGGTAGAGCGAGCGCGCCGCTGGCTAACATCTCAGGGTAGTCGCCTCTCCCTTTCTCCGCCATCCGGGCGATCTCGACCCCTCTTTGAATTGATCCTACTGGGCCACGAGGCACGCTCTCTAACAGGCGATTGCTGCTGTCGCCGTGAGCCTGCGACCCCTACCCTGAACCCATGACCGATCCCATCATCCGCCTGAATACCGCCCTAGAGGGCCGCTACCGCATTGAGCGTGAGATCGGCGAGGGCGGGATGGCCTCTCAGTTCAAGGTTGCGTAGCAGGCCGTACCAGGATTCTCACCTGATTGCCACCAGGCCAGATGTGTCCTTCCGTTGTCGTCGACGACGATCTCAGTCTGTTGCATATAGAGCGTTCCGCTGGGGGCTTCAAAGCCTGCAACGGTCTCAGTCCCCTCCGGCAGGACTCGCATCACGGTCAGCTCCGATCGGGTCTGAAAGGCGACGACGGCTACTCCGTCCGGATCGAGGTCGAGCGTCGCGAGATCACGCGCTCCACCGAACCCGATTTCAAAGTTCGCAATCGTTGCCAGGTCCTGAGGCGTGAAGGACCCCGGGGTCCCCTTCGCGTAACGAACGACGTCACCTCCGGCGCCACCGAGGGCAAGGTAGACCAGGTGAAGCGCGCTGCCGTCAGGGTCGACTTCCATGTCAGGGAATCTTCCAACTTCGATGTGATCTCCCTTCGGTTCGATGATCGAAACCGCCCAATCGTTCGGTCCTTCTCGCGAAGCGATCATGCCCAGCCCAGCCAAGTCATCGAAGAAGGCGGCATGCACGCCATCCGATGGGTTAACGATGGCCGTTCCGCCCGCGTAATCGAAGCTCCCGGGAGCCGCTAGCTCGACGCTCCAACTCGCACCATCCCACACCCCGTAGTTGAGCCCACGGCCGGCAAATCCTCTTGGGTCATAGGTCGCGGTGTGCAGCCTGTTGTCTGGCCCAAATACGCCGGTGTTGTACCAGCCGTCGTGTCCGACGTTGACCATCGGCTGCAGGACGAAGTCGTCGCCGGACCGGATGGCTAAGACCTGGTCTTCACGATCGTGGTCATGATACAGGACATGGGGATCCCCGGCGTCCGAGAGGAGAATGTCAATTGGCCCGTAGAAATAGCCGTTGGAGATTAGTTCAGTTACGGGAGCAGAGGCGCCGGGCGAAAGACTCGCGTAGCGGATCCATCCACCCCGTGCCTCCTCAAGGAAGGTGGCGTGAACCGTACCGTCAGCCCCGACAGCGATAGCCGGCTTCGTACCAGCACCCAGTCGTGCGAACTGCCAGCCCGTGATGAACCCTAAGGGCGTACAGGCGGACGCTCCACTAGGAGGGAGCTCTCCCCCTCCTGGTCCAGCCGGCGAATCACTCCCACAGGCCGCCACCAGGAATAGGAGCAACAGACGAGCGGCCAGGCCTGTGGCGCGCACTCCGTGTCCTTCCCGCGCAAACGAGGTTGATTCCATCGGAACTCCCGTGGTTGGATGTCGACGGTCTTACGGGGAACCAATCCTCCGTGGGCGGTCCGAGTTCCCTCTTAGGGGGTCCACACGACAACACCCAGGTGCCGGTAGTGGCTTGGGGGTTCGAGTCCCCCCGCCTCCGTCAAGTAACGACGGGCTTTCTGGCCTATTTGGCCCCTAGCGACGCTAGGCGCTCCACTCCTCCGGGGTCTGCGCGACGAGACCGGCTACGGCCGTGAGTCGGACAAGGGAGCCACGGATAGCGCCCAAGAGAATCTTCACCCGCAGCTACTTAGTCGTACCGGCGGGGCCTGCGGTTTCAGGCCCGGCTGACAAGACTTCCGAACGGATAAGGAAGCCCCTCAGCTCGGCCAGATAGGCTTCCCAATCTGGAGGACAGTCGTTGTGCCCACATTCGAGACTCAGCAGCTCAGCGGACGCTCCGGCGTGGGCAAGCCGCTCGCTATTCGAATGCGAGATCATCTCGTCCCGCTTTCCGTGGACTAACAGTACCGGACCTGTAAAGCTCCGAAGGACCTCGAGGTTGTCGAATCGATCCCGCACAAGCACCCCGGGCACGAAGTACCGTTTCGCAAAGTGCGCTGCGGAGGTGAAGGTGGACTGAAGCACCAGAGCGTGCAGTGGACGCTCACGGGCGAGATCGGTGATCGCTCCGCCCCCTAATGAACGGCCCATGCCCACGAGCCTTTCCCGGTCCACGTCAGACCGTGTGGCCAGCCAATCGTATGCAGCTAGGAACACTTCAGAAACGGATCGTCGTGAGGGTCGACCGTCGGACCTTCCGTATCCTGGATACTCAACCAACATGACAGATAGACCTAAGTCACCAAGACTCCGCGCCTCTGGCAGCGCGTGTTCGATGAGCTCAGCGTTTCCGTGGGCAAAGATCACAGCGGGAGACGGTCCTGCACTCCGTTCCGACACGAACCACGCTTCGACCCTCCCCTGGGAAAAGGGAATCCAGAGCTGCTCCGCTCCGTTGGGGATTCCATCGCCAATCGTGGTTGATTGCGACAGAGCTTCTCCCGGAAACATCATTCTTCGCTGCATGACGAAGAGCAGCGTCGCCCACCCGAGGTAGAGGACAACGGCGCCTGCTATGATCGACACGTGGAGTCGTATTTGCCTGGCCAAGGTATGACCGACGTCTACTGTGGGACTTTGGCCTACATGTGCGTCAGTCTACACATTTGAGAACAACTCCGCTTCCGCTGCTCGTAGGCCCGAGTCCTTCCCGTGTTTGAAGTCGAGGAAGGCCTTGTGGAAGCGAATGACATTGATTCGACCCCCAGCGCGGAACACGAGAGCCAACGGATTGAACTCTCGATCTCCGGCGAACCGCCTGAAGAAGCGCGCCTCCCATGGGGATGCGGAGGACCAGAGCCGACGCTCCGACCAGTTGAGGACAACAGCGCGGTCTCCGATGCGGGGGAGAACATTCTCTTCAATGTACGTTTGCCAGTTGGGGCTCTCGGAGTAGACGAATAGTACCGGGCGCCCTCGGGCAGCGTGGGTTCGCCAGAACCACACTCGAAGGATGACACCCCAGACGAGGAGCCAAACGCAGTACGCGACTATGTAGACGAGCAGCAATGGAAGGAACAGCGCAACAAGCGCCAGAGTGCCGATCGTCTTGAGTCGATCCATGCCTACGGGCGCCGCGGTTACGAGGTATCGGTGCGTACAAGCGTTATCCCGATCCCAGAGACCCAGTCGACCTAATATGAGGGTAGTAGATGGGCACTACTAGGCGGGAGTGCCGTAAGCACGCGGGTTCCTGGCCTACCTAGTAAGCTTCCCCCGGGAAGAGGGGGGGGGTCGCGCGCGCTATATATATAGGAGTCCCAGCCCGACAGGGGGGTCTCTCCGGGTTCGGATTACTAGATGGCCCGAAAGTCCGCCTGGGACGGGGGCCCTGACCTAGTAACGGGTTTCTACATAGATGTTACTAGGCTTACTAGGTTCTAGCTAGAATCGAATGAGCATTCCCGTGGCCTTCCTGGATTCGGGCGAATTCGAGGGCCATCGATATAGGGATTCAGTATCTCGTGTACGCGGGAGAGCCAGAGAGAGCCCTTCGTAAGTATTCGGAAGGGCCGGGCTCCACTAGTAGCCACTGAAAACGACCCAACGCGAAGTGGTTTCAGACGCTGAGTCTATCCGCTGCGCGCACACGCACATGAGGGTGGGCGTGGTCCGTCAGTCGTGCCTCTTCGGATAGCTGCAGGCCTCCTCTACCGCTCGATCTCTGGCCTCACGTACCCGGCCGGCAGCACTCCATGTGGGTCGGGTCGGATACTCAGGTAAGTGACGTGATCCGGTAAGTGACGTGATCCGGGATCTCGGTCCACGCGTGGACCGTACCGGCAGGGAGCACAACCACGTCTCCTTCGTGAATTTCCCTGAGCGTGCCTCCCACTGCGTCCGCTTCGAACGTCGGTCCCACCACGTCACCACCCCCGGAGGGCTCCGTCGCGTTGGTCATCTCGCTTGCCGTCAGCAATGTGCCCCATCCCGACAGCACCACGTAGACCTCGGATATGTCCACATGCACGAGTCCGCGGTGCTCGCCGTCCGTGTCACGCTCAGGCCAGCGGTGAAGGATCCCGACAGCCACGTTGCCATCGCCCTCCCCCAAGCCTACCACCTTGAGCTGACGATCAATCGACACCCCCGGCATTCCCCGGAGAACGAGTTCGATATCCTCTCTGAGGATGTCCTCGGTCAGATCCTGGGCAGCGCCAGGCGTCGGAAGGATGAGCATTAGGAGGGACAGGAAAACCGAAACGCGGCTACGCATGGTTGGCACCTCCGGAAATCGATGTCGGCCCTCAGTGTCGGTGCCAAGCTATCGCGACGGTCCGGCGCCAACCAGACTCACCAAGTTCAGGCTCGCAGCGGAGAGACTTTCCCGGGCCCGGAGTTGAGGCTGGTGGTGCCGGACCCGCGAGAGACCCCTAAGTCCAGAAATCCTCACTGTTGGTCAAACTGTTGGGACGCTGACGCCTTCCCTATCTGCTGAGACCTGACCTCACCTGATCCCCTTCATTCCGGAGAGCCCGTCCTTGCGGGCCTCGTCGGTTCACACCTGTCCTTGCAGCCTCTCATTCGATGCACTCGAAATGCGGCGGGCTAATCACCCTTGGGGGTTCGAGTCCCCCCGCCTCCGTCAAGTAACGACGGGCTTTCTGGCCTACTTGGCCCCTAGCGATGCTAGGGGCTTTTTCATGGGGTGATGGGACGACTGATAGGACTCTGGAGCACGAGGCGGATCTCAGAGAGCCATCCGAAGGTGGGCCGACGGGAGCGGCGCACTCCAGTGTTCTAGCATGCAGTCCCGAAAGGCCCCTTTAATTCTCCTTGCTTCCCACTCAGCCCACCGGCATCTTGCTCAAGAGCATCACCCCTGGGCGCAGTTCCCGTTTCTCTAGAAGTGCGGAACTATGAGCGACCCCTCGGTCAATCCCCTTAAACGCTTAATTGGTGAGATCCACCGCCGTAGTCTTTGGCAGGTGTTGGGGATCTATGTCGTGGCGAGCTGGGCCGTGCTTTCAGTCGTGGACACCGTGGGTGGGGCCCTAAACCTTCCCGACTGGTTTCCATCGTTCGCGCTGGCTCTTCTCATCATAGGCCTTCCAATCGTCCTTGCGACGGCTTTCGTCCAGGAGGGTGGGCAGGGACAGGAGGCACTCGAACCGAAGGCCGCTCCGGGTGATGGAGCCGCGCCACGGCCCAAGATTCAGATTCCCTCTCGCCTCCTCACGTGGCGAAACGCGCTCTTCGGTGGCGTTGGGGCCCTGGCCCTCTGGGGAGTCGTTGCTGCAGGATGGCTCCTCTTCGCGGGTGGGCTGACTGCAACTGACGACTCTGCGACGGTCGTGCTGTCGGCCGTAGCGGAGGTCGATAACGCGGTGGACCGTGGTGACTGGATCGAGGCTTTTGGTTTGGCGAGGGCACTCCCACCCGAGATCCCGGACTCCATACGGGCGACCATCCTGTCGTCCGTTTCCAGGGCGAGGACCATATCTTCCGATCCGGAAGGCACGACCGTCTCATGGAGGCCTTCTGCCCGTCCAGACTTGGAGTGGGAATCTCTCGGCACCACGCCGCTCGAATGGGACTCCCCGAGGGTTCCGATTGCGGTACAGTTTGAGCGCGAAGGGTACGCATCACGAATCCGGGCTGGAAACTTCACCAATGCCAATGTACAACTTCGCCGTTTGGACGAAGTTCACGCCGATGCTCTGCACGTGCCAAGCCGTCCCTTGGTCGCGGCCCAGATAGAGGCGCGCCTCACCCATGCCACGCCCATCACTTTGAGTGAGTTCCTAATCGACCGGTACGAGGTGACGAACCGTCAGTTCAAAGAGTTCGTCGATGCGAGGGGGTACGAGGACAGGCAGTTCTGGGCGTATCCCTTCGAACGAGATGGGGAGGTACTTACCTGGGAACAGGCGATGGCGGAATTCGTCGATCTCACACGGCGCCAGGGTCCCAGCACGTGGACGGGCGGCACCTACCCGGATGGGACCGCTGACCACCCGGTCACCGGCGTTAGCTGGTACGAGGCGGCAGCATACGCCAACTTCGCGGGCCGCGACCTCCCCACAGTCTACCACTGGTACCGCGCCGCGTCGCCCAATGCCGGCGAGTGGATCGTTCCGTTCAGCAACTTCAACGGGGAGGGTCCTGCGCCCGTCGGTGAATTTCCAGGAGTGACCCCGGTCGGAGCCTACGACATGGCTGGGAACGCTCGCGAATGGTTGGCGAATTCCACCGGAGACCTGCGGTACACCGCGGGAGGGGGGTGGAATGATCCGCCGTACCTCTTCCCGCTGGCTCAACCCCAACCCCCGTTCGATCGATCCGAGACGAATGGGCTAAGGCTGATGACGGATCTGGGAGATCCTGCTGCCGTGACGCTTGCCAACCAGCCTGTTGATTTCGTTACCCGTGACTTCTACAGGGAGACACCGGTCTCGGACGAGGTGTTTGCTGCGTTTCTGGACATCTACGCCTACGACGATTCTCCACTCAACGCGCAGGTAGAGGCTGTGGATACCCTGGAGGTGGGGATCAGGGAAAGGATCACATTTGACGCGGGGTACGGGCAAGAACGCATGGTCCTCTATCTATTTCGACCACTAGAGTCCACCGGCCCTCTCCAGACAGTGGTCGTATTTCCGGGCTCTGCAGTCCTGTTCGCAACGGACTTTGAAAGCGGGAACGTCGCGGGATACGTCGCTATGCTTGTACGAAGTGGCCGAGCCGTGGCCTACCCCATCTACAAGAGTACGTATGAGCGACAGGACGACTATGCTTACCGGCTTCAGGACCCAAGTAACGACCACCGGGATCACGTCATTCAGTGGCGGCAGGATCTGGGTCGGTCGCTGGACTACCTGCAGACCCGACCCGAGGCGGACAGCGATCGGTTCGGATATTTCGGAAGTAGCTGGGGAGGTCGGATGGCCGCGATCATGCTTGCCGTCGAACCGCGGTTCCGGGCTGCGGTTCTCCGCGTGCCGGGCCTCACCCCGCTCCCCACTCAGCCCGTCGTGGATCCCTTCAACTTCGTATCTCGCGTCCAGCTCCCGGTCTTGATGATGAACGGCGAGTACGACCAGGTCTATCCGCTCGAGACGGCCGCCCGGCCATTCTTCGATCTGCTCGGGACCGACGATACGGATAAGGCTCACTTCATCGCGCCGGGAGGGCACACGATTCCGATCGTCGACCAGACGAGAGAGACGCTGAACTGGTTCGATCGATATATGGGCGAGGTTCGGTAGGAGTCCCCCCGCCTCCGTCAAGTAACGACGGGCTTTCTGGCCTACTTGGCCCCTAGCGATGCTAGGGGCTTTTTCATGGGGTGATGGTCGGAGTGATGGGACTCCGGGGCACGGATCGGCTCCTCGAGAGGGCCTGGCCGGATCACGACATGTGCCTTCCTCGTATCTCGCGATCCGGTTAGCCTTCAGGGTTTGAAACCTGAACAGACCCTACCTGGAGCCAATGGGTGTATTTTGGTCGCTTGAGCCTCCGTTACCGAGCCGCGCTACTCGTCGCCGGCCTCCTGCTCCTGGTGCCCGCTCCGCGTGTATGGGGGCAGGTCACTCCCGAGGGACCGCGCCCCGAGGGGGACCTAGAGGACCCCGCCCTCGCAGCTTCTGTCACTGACGAGAGCCACGCCCGGTATCAGCTCCCGGCCGTAAGGGTCGAACAGGGTCCCATCATCGACGGCGTCTTGGACGACACAGCGTGGCTGAATGCCCCCGTGATCAGCGACCTCGTGCAGCAGGAGCCGGATGAAGGGGCCCCGGCGACAGAGGCCACCGAGGTTCGCGTTCTCTATGACGGTTCCAGTTTGTATCTCGGTGTCCAGGCCTCCGACTCGGAGCCGGGGGGCATCCTCGCAACCGAGATGAGGAGGGACGGAGATCGCATCCTGGAAGAGGACAACTTCCAGATCATTCTCGACACATTCATGGACTCGCGTTCCGCGTACATGTTCGTTGTCAGTCCACTCGGTGCACAGCTCGATCAACAGGTGTTCGATGAGGGCGGCCGCGGGAGGCAGCGCACCGATTTTGGCCGGAGCAACGCTTCCATCAACCGGGACTGGGACGGTGTTTGGTCCGTCGCCGCGAATCTGGCGCAGGACGGATGGATAGCGGAGATCGAGATCCCAATGGTGACCCTCAGGTTCCCTGAAAGGGATCGTCAGTCGTGGGGGATCAACCTGATGCGGAATATCAGCCGAAAGAACGAGCAGGTGTTTTGGGCTCCAATCCCTAATCCCTTCAACCTAACGCGAGTCAGCCTGGCTGGGAGCCTGACCGACCTGCAGGCGCTGAACAGAGGCCGCGACCTCCGCGTCAAGCCTTTCGTCACAGGCGGAGGGCGTAGTCAGCTGCAGGGCGGGATTACGGATAACTCTGCACAGGGTGACATCGGGTTGGACGTGAAGTACGGAATCACCGCCGGCCTGAACCTCGACGTCACGGTCAACACCGACTTCGCCCAGGCAGAGGTCGACAACGAGCAGGTCAACCTCACGCGCTTCCCTCTCTTCTTCCCGGAGAAGAGGGAGTTCTTTCTGGAAAACGCGGGGCAGTTCGCGGTCGGTACCCCAAATTCGACCGGACGAATTGCGGACCTCTTCTTTACTCGCCGGATCGGTATTTCCGACTCCCGGCAGCAGGTTCCCATTCTCGGCGGTGCCCGACTGACCGGAAAACTCGGTCAGAACAACATCGCAATCATGGATCTCCAGACCGAAGACGCCTTCGGGGAGCCAGGCGAGAACTTCTTGGTCGCCCGTTATAGCCGAGACGTCATGGGGCGCTCCCAGATCGGGGGGCTCTTTATCAACAAACAGGCCAGTCAAGGAGGGCACTACAACCGAACCTACGCCGCAGATGTGAATCTTGTGCTCACCCCGTCACTCTCGGTCGACGGGTTCATCGCGGGCACCTCGACACCGGGCTTCAGCGACGAGCAGTTTGCCGGCCACCTTCGAGCCGGTTGGCTCGACGAGTCGTGGAGGATCTACTCCGAGTACACAGATCTGGGGGACAACTTCAATCCAGAGGTGGGGTTTGTGCCTCGAGTCGGAATTAGGAGGACGAAGGTCCACTTCGAGGGCAATCCCAGGCCCCAGCGGTTCGGGATCCGGATGATGGAGCCGATGTGGAACGTCGAGTACTACACCGACCAGAGCGGTCGACTCGTGAGTCGCCGCTACCACCACATGGTGGGAACGCGATTCGACAATGGTGCCTATCTGAACTTCATGTACAACCGCAAGTTCGAGCGGCTGGACGACCCTTTCCAGGTGGCGGAGGATGTGGTCATCGATCCGGGCGACTACGAATTCTGGGACTTCACTATCTGGTTCAATAGCAACCCGTCCAGGCGTTTCTTCTACCGGACGCGGGGCTCGGTCCAGACGTTCTTTGACGGTGACCGTCTGGATTGGTCGGCGACCGCAGGCCTTCGGGTGACCGATCAGCTCGCGACTTCGATGGGCTTCACGCGGAATGACGTGGACCTTCCAGCGGGATCATTCGTTGCGGATATCGGCTCCTTCCAGCTGGACTACGCGCTCTCGCCGACCATGTCGCTCAGGAGCATCACGCAGTACAACTCATCGTCCGAGCAGTGGAGCGCGAGCGGCCGTTTCCGCTACATCTACCGACCGGGAAGCGACATCTACATTGTCTACGATGAGGTTCGGCGCGATGACGCCATCCTGGTGTCGCCGTGGGTGGAGCAGTTCCGCGAACGGCAACTCATCGTGAAGATGACTTACCTGTTGTCGATGTAGGATCGGTCGAGTCCCCCCGCCTCCGTCAAGTAACGACGGGCTTTCTGGCCTACTTAGCCCCTAGCGATGCTAGGGGCTTTTTCATGGGGTGATGGTCGGAGTGATAGGACTGTGGAGCACGGGATGGAGGTTTTGAGAGAGCCGCCCGAGCCTTCCGATTCAAACCCGCACTAAGACAGGATCAGCCGGTCCCAGTTCGGATCCAGGTGCCGATCACATTCATGGCCCAGTAGCGGGAGTGACAATCGGATGGCGTTGATGGAAGGACAGATGGCACTCTTGGGTTCAGTCTATCCGCCTCAGTCTTCGTCCTCCCCGTCCTTGTCATCGTCCTCAAACGCCTCAAGTGAGGCTCTGATGTTGTCTGCGACCCTCTCTCTCAGACCACCATCGGCACTCAAAGCTCGCGGATCAATGAGCGAGCTGTCCTCCTGTAGGAACCACTCGTTTACGTCCACCATGACAGTGATGTTGAGATCCGATCCGGGGTCAAGGACGATGGGAGGTTCGAAGTCAAACTCGATCTCCACCTCAACCTGAATGAAGATGTCGAAGGGCTGCGCGCCGCTTCCGTCGGCGGGGTCAAACGTCCCCGCGACGCGCACACTGGACTCCGGCGGCCAGCTCGGGTGCGAGGCCAGGAAAGCCGTCGTCGCTGCGTCATCTTCGTCTGGCTCCTCGATTTCGAGCTCTAGCTCATCGAAACTCCCCTCAGGGACCGGAGCGGAGAGTGGCGTTACGACATCGCCATCCACTGGAAAGTCGATGAGCACGGGGCCCACCTCGATCTCTTCACAATCATCGTTTCCACCTGCGTCGCAGTCCTCGAGGCCCTCGACGCGCTCCAGTTCGATTTCGGCGAACACGATCTGCACCAGTCCCATGTCGATGGTGCGTCCGAAGGGGTCGGAAAGGGGCACCGCGCCTGGAGCCATGGCCGGCCCGGGTCCGGTCGTCGCTGCGAAAGACACGCTGACCGACCCGCGGTCATTGGGACCGACCGAGCTGTCACATCCGGCAAAGAGGGCAGCTAGGCAAAACAGGCACGCACCTGTCCTCAGGTTCTTGAGTCCTGGCAGCAAGTGTGTTCCTTCGGGTTTGGAGAATCGCTGGTTTGAGCCATTTCCGGAGCAAGATTCGGACCGACGCCAGGCGGGAGTTTCTAAAGATGCTGTCACATTCGCGGTACCGTTCGGAAGACCGGCGGCGGGGGAGGGGTTCGGTTTCACGTACGAACTAGCCACTTAAATGCGCTCAATGCGGCACCAGTTGCCGCGGCAACGGTAAGCCTTTCCGTCAAATCCCAGAACGGAGGCTCCTAGAACCTGAATCTCAGGCCCACGGTAGCGACCTGCGTCTCCAGGAAGTTCTGGTAGAGAGCCGTGAAGCCTTGGCCATCGATTTCGCGCTCGATGGCGAAGTCGTTGAAGATATCTGTCAAGGTGAACACGATCTCGGCGCGTTCGTTCATGATGGGCCAATTGGCCGCGAGGTCGAGTGAAGAGCGTGCGCGTTCCCTGCCCTGGGGGACGTTGCGACGGGCATAGTAGATGTAGCTCAGGAGGAGCTCCGCGGTGCCAGGGAGCTGGAATCGATTGTTAATCGTGAGGTCCCAGGTATCCTCCCTCGTTGCTGAAAGGGCGAAGGGTCGAGGATTGGGAAAGAGCAGGACCGTCTCGAGAGCGTCGATGTCATTCACGAACCAGTTCACGCTTCCAGACAGACGCCAGGGTGTGGCGATCTGTTGTTCCAGGATCACCTCGATCCCGCTTTGCTTGGAGTTACCGGCATTCTCGAAGATCCGGTTGACGATGTCGTAGTTCGGGTTGGAGTCGTCGATCGCGAGGATGCGCAAGAACGAGTCCGCGATATCTCGGTGGTACAAGGCGGTGCTGACTGAGCCACTGTCCCAGGAGTGTGCGAGGCCGAGTTCGAAGACGTTGCTCAACTGGGGTCGGAGAAAGGGGTTGCCGACCTTGAGCAGCTCTGGATCATCGTACTTAGGAAAGATGCGTAGTTCCGGCTCACCTGGCCGATCAATACGGCGGTTGTAGGCGGCGATCAGGCGATTCGAGTCGCTCAGCCGATAGCTGAGTCTGACATTAGGGAAAACCTCGAGGTAGTCGTACGCGTCACTACCGTCGTAGTAGATGTTCTGGTCAGGAATCGTGTAGGCAACGCCGGTTTGCTCGACTCGTACTCCGGCCTCAAGCGTGTAGCCACCGGTTGCGCGAACTAGGTTTCCGTACAGGGCTACGATGTCCTCCTCCCAATCGGAGAAATCCCCGAGCCCCTCGTAAATCACGCTCTGCAGACCGCGGTCCACGGTGTAGGTGATCGGCAACCATCGCCGTTGAAGCCTGGTCCCGAGCTCGAGTCGACCGCTGGCTAGCGGTCGCACGTAGTCGATTGCGAGAGGTAGAGTGTTCTCAACGGCCTCAAGGTGGGTCATGTCCGTGCCTTCACGGACGCTCGAGACCTCGTTGAGAAAGTAGGCCTCGTCCTCCCAGCCACGGGTGTATTGGAGATTGATGTCAAGTTCGTGCCCAGGCGTGCCGAACTCGTGCTTGAAGTTAGAGCTGATGTTGGCGAAGCCCGTATCCTCCTTCTCCCGCCAGAACCAGTAGCGCTCACGGTCACCGGTGGCTCTAAGAATGAAGGGGACCTGCGCGCGGTCGGTGTGCGTTTCGAAGTCGTAGATCCCGGAGATCGAGAGGGTGTTGGAGCCGCCAATGATGACGTCCGAACCTGCCCTGAAGATGTAATGGGTCTGTTCGCGGTTCTCAGGGACCTGCGAATCGATCACGCGGCCGTCGTCATAGAAACGTGTGGTGAATTCATTATTCGGCAAATCGTCCTGGAACAGGACCTCACTTTGAACAAAGCTACGGACACCCTCAGTGTTGTAATTCAGGTTCAGGCTGGGGATGAGCTTGGGGTTGTCGGAGAAGCTCCCGAGCTCGGTGGGTAGATCTGCCCGCTGCTTGGACAGCTGACCGATTCCGACAGACAGTCCCAGGTCCGCGGAAAGACCTAGCTGTTGCTCCTGTCTGTAGATGATGTTGATAATCCCGGCCATCCCCGCAGCGTCAAAGCTGGCAGACGGGTTATTGATGATCTCGATCGCTTCCACGTTCGCGGCAGATACGTTATCCAGCCCCCGCTGACTCCCAAATCCCGTCAGGCTCGATTGCCTGCCGTCAATGAGGATCGCGACTTGGTCGCTTCCTCGAAGTGAAACCCGCCCCTCCTGGTCAATGGTCACGCCCGGGAGGTTTCGCATTGCATCAAGCAGAGAGCCGGTCGACTGAGCTGGCCCTTCGTCGAGGCGGAATACCTGGGTATCAATGCCGGCCGCCCGGACCGCCTCTGCCCTAGCTGTGATCTCCTCGACATCGAGCAGACGAAGGAGGCGAATCTCGCCGAGGTCGTAGGACTGGTTTAGCTCCGAAACCAGGACGCTGACTTCGGCTGGGTAGAAACCGGGAAAAGACGTGGAGATGACGTACTCGCCTGGTGGCAGTCCTTCCACGACGAAGCGGCCGTCTTCACCAGCGAGAGTGCCGGATAGGGTCTCCCCGGACTCAGCCTCTTCGACCACGACCGTTGCGAAGCCGATGGCAGAGTTGTTGGCATCGTCCAGAGCGCGACCGGCGAGGGTGGCGCCCTCCTGCGCAAGAGCAGTTACAGGTAGGAAGAACAGGCCGAGTCCGAGAGCCACGCATAACGCGCTCTCCTTCCTATGCGGCTTCAGTCCTGACATCGTGGCCAAGTCGGTAGTAGGCGGCAAACACGGAAGGGGTCTTGGGGCACGCCCCCAACATCAGCACATTGCGATCCCGAGATGCGTCTGGTCAAGCACAGTCGGGGCTTTGCGTACAGCAGGGGATGGGTAGGGGGACCTGATGCCTAAACTTGTTGAAGTGGTAGCGCACGACCTGAACTGGATCCTGCATTTCGAGGACGAGGCAGCGCTTCTGGGTTCGGTCCTCAAAGAGACGGCATCTGCGATTCATCACATCGGAAGTACAAGCGTTGCCGGGCTCCCTGCGAAACCGGTGATCGACATTCTCATAGAGGTATCCAGTGTAGCAGAGCTAGCAGCCCGTGGAAAAACTCCTACCCGCAGCGTCGATAAGAAGTGATTTAGATTACAGGCGAACCGGGGTCTCAGCCATGGAGGGCGGGGATGGCGATAGGCAAGCGGGGCAAGGGGCGGCAACAGGAGTTGTTCGTGGCGGCGAGCGAGATTCGCGCGCTGGGCAACCCCTTCTACCGTGCACTGAACAGGCTGCTTGAGGAGGAGGGTTTCGACGAGTTCGCGGAGGAGACGTGCCGCGAGTTCTATGCGGAGAAGCGGGGTCGGCCGGGCATACCGCCCGGGGTGTATTTTCGGATGCTGCTGGTGGGGTATCTGGAAGGGATCGGCTCGGAGCGGGGGATTGCGTGGCGGTGTGGGGACTCGATTTCACTGCGTGAGTTTCTCGGATACGGGCTGGAGAGGAACCCGCCGGAGCATTCGGGCCTGTCGAAGACGAGGAAGCGGCTGAGCGTGGAAGCGCACGCGGCGGTGTTCAGCCGGGTGCTGGAGGTGGTGCAGGCGTCGGGTCTTCTGAGCGGCAAGACGCTGGGCGTGGACTCGACGACGCTGGAGGCGAACGCGGCGATGCGCTCGATCGTGCGGCGCGACGACGGGAAGGGCTACGAGGAGTGGCTGGAGGAGGTGGCGCGGGCGTCCGGGATCGAGACGCCGACGCGGCAAGACCTCGCGAAGCTGGACCGGAAGCGTCCGAAGAAGGGCTCGAACCGGGAGTGGGCGCATCCGCACGACCCGGAGGCGCGGATCACGAAGATGAAGGACGGCAGGACCGGCCTGGCGCACAAGTTCGAGCAGGCGGTCGACATGGAGACCGGCGCGGTCGTGGCCGTGACGGTGCAGACGATGGAGGGGGGAGACACCGCCTCGCTGCCGAACACGCTGGACGAGGCGCAGCGGCAACTGGCGGAGATAGAGGTGGAGCCGAGGGAAGTGGTGGCCGACAAGGGCTACCACTCGAACCAGACGATGACGGGTGTGCAGGACCGCGGGCTGCGGAGCTACGTGAGCGAGCCCAACCGCGGCCGCCGGAAGTGGAAGCGGAACCGGGACGCGCAGAAGCCGACCTATGACAACCGCCGGCGGATCCAGGGCAACCGGGGGAAAGAGCTGCTGCGCCAGCGGGGCGAGAAGGTGGAGCGGGGGTTCGCGCACCTGCTCGTGACCGGAGGGCTGCGCCGCGTCCACGTCCGCGGGCGGGAGGAGATTCGAAAACGGATCCTGATTCAGGCCGCCGCCTTCAACCTCGGGCTTCTCATGCGCAAGCGGTACGGCTTTGGCACCCCGCGCGGTCTGCAGGGCCTCGCCACGGCGCAAGCGGCGCTCGCATGCCACGTCAGCACCGCCGTCCTGCACATGATTCGCCTCTCTTGCCGTCCGTTTGGCCTTCTTGGCCCCATTGTCGCCTCTTCAGGCCGCAACACCCGCCGTAGCCACAAGGTCAGCCCCGCCTCCGTGCTGATCCCCCTCACCCACCCGGCGGCCTGCAACCCCCTTTCTTCCACGGTCTGCTAGACGAGGTCACACCCGATCTGTTAAAGGTCGATTACGAGGCGATGGGAGAGTACGGCATTCCGGGCCGTCGATACTTCGTCCGGTGGCGACCTGACGGCCGACGTGCCCACGTCCACGCCTTTGATGGAAGTAGCAAGCACGTTCGCCGCCACCTTGGGTTTCGGGATCATCTCCAGGCTCATCCCGAGGTCGCTGCGCGCTACGGTCAGCTCAAGATGGAGCTCGCCCGAAAGCATGCGAAGAATCCGGAAGCCTACCAAGACGGGAAGGCGACCTTCATTGCCGAGATTGAGGCCCGGGCTCTAGAACAGCGGGCGGATACAGCGTAACTGACCTTTCTCTCGCCCTCCCCCGATTCAGAGTCAATTCGGGGGCCTTTAGATAGGGGTTGAATTCCTCGTGGTCCCCGAGCGCAAAGGAGACATCTTCCTGGGGATCTGGGAATCCAGATTCAGGCCAGCCCCAGATCCTCCATCGCTAACTCGTGATGCGGGCTCCTGGTTGGCGGCGCATAAACGGCGTATCGCATGGTCATCGTAATAGTCGCGTGACCGAGGCGCTGTTGGAGTTCGACGAGCGGCATGCCGGATTTGGCGCAGGCAACTGCGAATGAATGCCGCAGATCATGAAACCGCACCCCGTCGAGTCCAGCGCTGTCCCGGGTCCTCTCCCATGCGTGCCTGAGCCCTCCGATAGTCACTCCCGAAGAGCAGATCCGCAGGCTCTAGGCGGTTCGTATTCACCCATCGCTGTAGCTCTGTAAGAGCCTCTCCAGCCAACGGTAGGGCTCGCCGGGCTCTAGCGGACTTCCCCTTCTGAACGACGACGGTCCCGACTTCGAAGTTCAGGTCACTGACCCGGAGTGCGAGGATCTCTCCCCTCCGAAGCCCGGTGCTGATCGCGAGTCCGAACAGCACCCACCAATCTCCCGCGTACTCCCGCAGCCGCCCGGTCTCGCCACCGTCTAGCCAGCGTGTCCTTCCGGGCTCGGGACGACGGAGGCTGAGTTCGCGGAAGATCTCCGAGTGAGTCCCATCTTTAGTTGAAATTGAAGCGGCCTCCGACCTCAGGTAACGTGGGTGTGCGAGCACGCCACGGGACCAACAAAAGAGGAAGGAGGCCACCGATGGGAAGGATGCCGAGGCTGGTTGAGCGGGGCAAGAAGGACCGGCGGCTTGGGGAACCGAGCGAGATGAGTTGGGAGGAGATCCAGGCGCTGGAGCTGGACCCGCGAGTGGAGCTGATCCGGCAGCTGATTCCGCTTGGACTGGCGGAGGTGAGCCGGATGCTCGAGGAAGAGGTAGAGGAGCTGGCCGGGCGGCGGCACGCCCGAAAGGGGGACGACGAGAGCGGATACCGGCACGGGCACAACCCCGGGTCGGTGAGGTTGGGCGGCCAGCGGCATCCGGTGCGAGTACCTCGGGTGCGGGGCCGGGCCGGAGAGGTGAGGCTCGCATCGTACGAGCGACTCCACGGCTCGGCCGGAGAGGTGGACGAGGGGCTCTTTCGGAAGGTGCTGCTCGGGATCTCATGCCGAGACTACGAGGCGGCGGTCGAGGCGGTGCCCGGAGCGATCGGGCTGTCGAAGTCGAGGGTCTCGCGGGAGTTCAAGAAGGCCACCGCCGCGAGGCTGAAGGAGTTTCAGGAGCGGGACCTCTCGGTCTATGACGTGGTGGCGCTCGTCCTGGACGGGAAGAGCTTCGCCGAGGACGAGATGGTGGTGGCGCTCGGCGTGACGCTTGAGGGGGACAAGGTGTTCCTCGGCTTCGTCCAGACCGACACGGAGAACGCGGTGGTGATCCGGTCCTTCCTCAGGGGCCTGAAGGACCGAGGTCTCGATCTGTCGGCCGGAGCGCTCGTGGTGATCGACGGGGCCAAGGGGCTCCGGAGCGGCGTGCTCGCGGCCTTCAAGGACCAGGTGCTGATCCAACGGTGCCAGTGGCACAAACGGGAGAACGTGATCTCGCACCTGCCGAGGGCGGAGCAGAAGAACTGGCGCCGGCGACTCCAACGTGCGTATCAACGGCCCACGTACAAGGAGGCCGCCCAGGCGTTGAAAACCCTCAAGCACGAGCTCGGCGAGGTGAACCAGTCTGCCGTGGCCAGTCTAAACGAGGGGTTCGAGGAGACCTTGACCCTCCACCGGCTCGGGGTCTTCCCTCTGGTCGGCCGGTCGCTGAAGACCACTAACGTACTCGAATCCGTCAACGCCATGGCCGAGCAACGCTGCGGACGAGTGGATCACTGGAAGACCTCGAGCCAGAAGCACCGATGGTTCGCGACCGTGTTACTCGAGATCGAGCCCCGGCTCCGGAGGTTGCTCGGCTACCGGCACCTCCCGCTCCTCAGGGCCGCGATACAGAAGGAGCTCGGGATCACCCTTCCCGAGAGCAGTTCACATGCCGTCGCCTGACGAGGGGGTCGCTCCAGTTTCAACTAACTTTGGGATTGACTCAGATCTCCCGTCTCCGAGATTCACCTAGACACTCCCGGACCAGCTTTGAAATCCCGGCCATCTCACGCCGCTCAGTCGCAGCAGTCAATCCCAGATTCCGGTAAACCCGGACCAGTTTCCTGATGTTGTCTGGGTCACCCAGCCACGACTGCCGGGCGTTCTCGGGGGCTAGGTCCAGGAGTCGATCGATGGCGGGCAGGTACCTCGGGTCATTGATACCGGACCTGAATTCAGCGATGACCGTGCGGAGCATTGGATCTTGTGCCTCCTTCAAGAGCGGAGCCAGAGCGCCCCTTGCCTTGCTGGAGTGCAGGTCGGGCAAGCTGAACTTGCCGGCGCGAAGGGAGTCCAGGAGGTCGTGCCTACCGCTACTCGCTAGCTCGAGGACCGTGGCCTCCATCTGATCGGCCAATGCCCTGCGTCTGGTCCTGGTGGACAGGGGGCCGATCCTCCGGGGATACCCTGGTGGAATACGATCGACATAGAAGACAGGACCGCGTTTGTAGGCCAATATTCGCTCCCATGAAGATGATTTGCGTCCACTGGGAAAGAATCTCGCCGCCGAAAGGCGGGCAATTATTGACGGTCAGATCCGTGATACAACGGCCGGTGTCACGAGTCTAGGATCCGGCAAGAGCCGCGAAAGACGGGGAATGTCACGGGGGTCACGGGTGGAAGGGGGGGATCCTACGGAAGGGTACTCGGGACTGGCTAGGGAATCCTGGGAGACTTGGTACACCTGGTAAGTATATGGTAATTGGGGCATTACTAGGCGAGAGGCGCCGTCCGACGCGGCTTCTGGACCACCTACTAATCATTCTGGGGGGGGAGGGGGAACCTGGACGACGACTCACCGCCCAGATCCCTGGCCACAGTTGCAGGGCCTCAGATGGCGTCACAATGGCCATCGGAGGCACTGATCCTACTCGGAGGGAATGGGGATCTCGGAATGGTCGATCTATCTGACCCGGACAGCGCTAGGGTGAGCGTCTACCTGTCCTCGGAGGCCCTCCTATTTGGCCTCTTGGTTTCGCCGGACGGTAGCGTCGCGGCCTATCGCTCCGATGAGTCGGGAATAGGAGAGATCTACATCCGAAGCTTTCCCGACCCTGGCGAACGGACGGTGATTTCGCAGGGCGGAGGGGAGGTCCCCTTTTGGTCGGCGGACGGCAGCACGCTTTACTATACGCGGGTCGGTGCAGAAGGCCGTACGTTCATGGCTGCCCGCCTCCAACGAGACCCTGTGCCGGTCGTTCTGTCTACCGACTCATTGTTCACGGCTGGCTACAATCTGCCAGTCTCGGGCACAGCCCTCCATCCCGACGGCGATCGCTGGATCGTGTCGGCAGAGAGCTCCACGGTTGAAGCGGAGGCCGGTGTTGCCGAGCCTCAGCAACTCCTCATGGTCACCAACTTCTTCGAGGAGTTGAGGCAGGTGGTGCCGGACAACTGACCCCCAATTTCCTACTGTTGGTCAAACTGTTGGGACGCTGACGCCTTCCGTATCTGCTGAGACCTGACGTCACCTGATCCCCCTCATCCCCGGGAGCCCGTCCCTGCGGGCCTCGTCGGCTCACACCTGTCCGTGCAGTCTCCCATTCGATGCACTCGAAATGCGGCGGGCTAATCACCCTTGGGGGTTCGAGTCCCCCCGCCTCCGTCCCGTAACGACGGGCTTTCTGGCCTACTTGGCCCCTAGCGATGCTAGGGGCTTTTCGCGTCATCATCGATGAAGACACGCACGTCCGGCTCGACCAGACTGTGTCGTGGTCTTGCCCGGCCTGCGCTCGGCTCAGGGTAAGAGCGCCGTGTGGTTCCTCCGCGGCCCTTGGCCGACCTCGATACGGCTGAGTTCAATCATATTCTCCGTGTCGACGACCGAGACGCTGGCGCCGGCGTTGTTCGCCACATAGAGCTTGCTGCTGTCTTGGGTGAAGGTGGCCCACATGGGGTCCGCTCCGACCGGGACATATCCGAGAAACTCGAGGTCGGGAAGCGAATAGGCGTATACCGCATTGTCCCATCGGTTGCTCACCCAAACCGACTGCTGGTTCGGTGCGACCCAGATGCCGTGAGACGGGATGGTCCTCCCCGCGCTAAAAATGGAGGCTTTGAGGTCTCCACCCGCGTACGGATTCTCGACCCTCCTGATTTCCTCTTGTGTCTCGAAATCCACCACCGCGAAGCCGTTGAGCCCGGCTAGATTCACGAGAATCCACTTCGTTGAGCCATCCGGATTGGTGTGGAAGGCGATGGGACGAACCGAGCTTCCTGGAAAGTCGATCGACCACACCGGTTCATCGGTTTCGGTATCGATGATGAACATGGTCGGCGTCTGCGAGCTCCCGGAGCCGCCGATCAGATGCCTGCCGTCCGGCGTGACGAACGGATTATGGATCGTCACGTCATTCAGTGGGATGCGCTTCGTGATTGTGAGGGAGCGGGTGTCGATGACGTCGATGCCACCCGGCGCCGAGTTGATCGCGACATACACTTTCCGGCCATCGGCTGTCATGGCGATGTTGTTTGGGCGCGCCGTTAGAGGACCGATCTTGTCGGTCACCCGAAGCCTTCTCGCGTCCACAACGTCCAGCGTATGGTCCGCTTCGTTGCTGACGTAGAGCCGGCTCCCGTCGGGAGCAACCACGACTCCGTGACTCACCGGGATCCCGGTGATTTCGGCAACTATTCTGTCGGTGACCGGGTCGATGATGTGAAGGTTATCTCCGGCACCGTTGGTCTGAATAATCCTCTCCTGGAGCCCTCGTCCACCTGCGGCCCCGGGTAGGGCCGCGAGCCGCACGTCGCCGGGATGGGGCTGGAAGGCGCGCGCTTCAGTTGAGGAGTTGGCGCGGCTCGACGGACGGGCGATCGGCGTGATCGGGGTGCTCCCTCTCTGTCCACCAACCCAGGCGGCCAGGGTCTGCCATTCAGGGTCGTTCGCAGAGTCCCAATGCTTTCCGCCAAAATGGAATGTGGTGCCACCGGCTTCCCATCTCAGCGGCATCAGGAGTAGTCGGCTTTCCGTGAGGTCTCCGGGCACTACCAGACGTTGGAGCGCCTCGAAATTCTGACGCGACTGCTCCTCGTTCCAGGCTGTGGCTCCGGGCGAAAGAGGCTGCAGGAATTGGGGACCACGCTGCCCGTGGCAATTGACGCAGCGGGGGTGGCCGGGTCGTTCGGCCAGAAAGATTGGCTGTACCTGGGTCGTGAAAAACTCATAGTCCAGCGTGGCAGTAGGTTGTTGGCCAAGCACGGGGCCCGGATACTCGGCGACCGCCGTCGCGACCATCACCAACGCCAGGGGAAAGCACGTGGCTCGCATGGTATGGCTCCTCCTCACCCGTAAATCTCGCCCGACACAACGGGCGCGCGGTGGCTCCACCCCGGGTTACCGGACCTTCAATAGGCGGTTCAACCGGAACTGGCCGGATAGTTTGTGGGCCTTCGAACATTGTGCAGACGCAACAGACAGCTGTCAAACTACAAACGGCGAACGGAATCCGTCGGGTTGCTTCGACGAGCTGCCTGCTTGAACCTAGATCGAGCGCCGGTGCGGTAGCTGTCGAGCGCCCCGTCAGCCGCCAAGTTCGAGACGTCCTCGTCCAGAACTTCTTCGAGGAGTTGAGGCAGGTGGTGCCGGACATTTGACCCTCGAAATCCCCACTGTTGGTCAAACTGTTGGGACGCTGACGCCTTCTGTATCTGCTGAGACCTGACCTCACCTGATCCCCTTCATTCCGGAGAGCCCGTCCTTGCGGGCCTCGTCGGTTCACACCTGTCCTTGCAGCCTCTGATTCGATGCACTCGAAATGCGGCGGGCTAATCACCCTTGGGGGTTCGAGTCCCCCCGCCTCCGTCCCGTAACAACGGGCTTTCTGGCCTATGACGCCCTCGGCATTGCCGGGGGTCTTTGAGACCCAGCAGCTCAGCGGCGGAGGGCCAGCAAGATGGAATGACCGCGCCCCCGTCCGGCTCAATCCGGCCTGGGGTTTTGGTGGGGTACGAGGACGGCGCACTCGTCCAGTCGCAAGCACTCGCAGTCGAGGCCTTCCTGGAGTAGGAGCTTCATTGCCCCGAGTCGCTGCATCTGTTGGTCGAGTTCCGGGAGCTTGGTGCGGGCGAGGGCTTTCCATCGGTCAGAGGGTGGCGTTTCATCGGAGAATCCGTAAAGGAGCGTCTTGATCTCCTCGAGGCTGAACCCAGCCTGTTTGGCCAGATCGATGACGGCCAGAACTATCACCACGTCAAAAGCGTAGCGGCGCTGACCGCTGACGCGCTCCGGACGCGGCAGCACGCCGTGTTTCTCGTAGTAGCGGATAGTGGAGGTGTTTACACTGGCTTGGGCGGCCACCTCTCCGATCCGAAGCAGCGTGTCCATTTGTCGTCCCGTGATTTTCGCAGACACCCTCTTGACTTGAACCTGACTTTAAGTCTTACGGTTGGTCTCCGTCCACCGAACTTCGGTTGACAACACCGAAAAGGAGACAACCCCATGGAGCAAGTCATTTCCTGTGACCGAAACCTCGTGGCCATGGACGAAACCCAGAGGTCCCGCTACGGGGTCGTGTCCCAGCATGTCGAGTCGGCGGCACTGAGCACCGAACCGGTCGCAGGCGGATTCGCCATGCGATACCCCGCCGACGCAGACACAATCCTCAAGCTGGCGGAGTTCATCACGCTGGAGAGACTGTGCTGTCCCTTCTTCGACTTCGAAATCCGGCTGGACGCCGGTGCCGAACAGGTTGAGCTGCGGCTCACCGGCGGACCCGGTGTGCAGGAATTCCTCCAAGCTGAGATCCGGTCGAGACAGTGAGCTTTGAGATCTCAGCCATCAGAATGAAGGTGAAGAAGCCAACCGGACTCGCCTTTGCCGGGAGCCCGCCGCAGACGCAGCGATCGAATCGATCAACCATAACGACGTGGAGGTAAGACGATGACTCAGCAGACCAAGGATGATACCTACCAGCGCGCCAAGCGGCGCGTCAAAGACCTACAAGACTTCTACGGCCACCTGGTCATCTATCTCGTCGTGAACGCGATTTTCATCCTTATCGACCTGGCTGATGGGCCAGGCGAAACGGAATTCCTCGGCCTCGACTGGGCCTACTACCCGATCATCGGCTGGGGAATCTTCCTGGCCGTACACGCGGTAGCGACCATCGGGTTCGAAGGAAGACGGTTCTTTGGCGCCGACTGGGAACAACGCAAGCTTGAACAATTCCTTGACGAAGAACGCCACCGAGAGCTTGGCTAGATGGATCTGGCGCCGCAGGGAATGCATCCCCTATCAGTCCCACTGGGAAAGGCAGCAGAGGAAGCTTTCGCCCCCAGCTTCAGAGCCGAGATCCACCGCATCGTGGCAGAGGTGGGTGGCTAGGTGATGAAGTCCTATTCCTGCCAGGTCGTAGAACAGCCGCGTACTAGGAGGTCCTGGAGACTCCAGCCATTGTTTGATGCTTGGGCTGGGACCGTCGGAACTCACCTCTATCCCGGTACGGCCTACTTGTGCGCCGAGAGGAGCGTTGCCTTTCCCGAGGGCCACGTATCACTTGCCCAATTCGAGCACCTCCATTCGGCGGACCACCAGCGAGAGCGGCCCGGATACTCGCCACGACTGTACGCAGTGACCCTGGCAGGTTGCCAACTGGCATGGGTCTACCGCTGGAGCAATGATGACCCAGCGAACGGATTCCTCGGTGAACATGGAGGGTGTGATCCTAGACGGCTCCTTGAAGTGGTGGCCCCGGTTCACATCCGGGACGCATTTCGAGTCTCGCAACTGAGTCTGAGTTTCGTGGCGGAGGTGGGTGGCTGAGGTCCATCGGAAATATGTCGGGCGGTTCCGGTGACTGGGGGCTCTATCGCCGTCGAGCCAAAAGAGTCGGCTTCCGATCCTCTAGCGTCAGTTCGCGGTCCGGTCCTGTATAAGGGCGTTCACTGGGTGAATCAACGACTGAGGGTACTCTGATATTGGGTCTCCCTCCCCATACGCAACATCACGGAGTTCAACTCCCAAGACGAGACTTTCGACTTCAACATCCTCTTCAACTACCGAGTGAACGCTGGGACCGTCATCTACGTGGGCTACGATGACCACTTCGAATCGGGCGATCTTTGTCAAGCTGCAGTACTTGCTCCGCTACTGACGCATCTCAGGCTCGATGCGATAGCGGCCCTCAAGGGCGGCGTTTAGGCGGGTGATGGGGCCGGGGTCAATCATCTACCTCAAACGGAGTACCCACCCCGTCGTTCAGTGGACGCTCGGCTATCTGGCCGGGGCATGGGTGCTTCTTGAGGTTTTCTCAAACCTTCAGGAAGGACTCGGGTGGCCCCAGCGTCCGGGAGACGTGCCCGGCCCTACGCCACGA
Source organism: Longimicrobiales bacterium (assembly GCA_965215925.1). GTDB lineage: Bacteria > Gemmatimonadota > Gemmatimonadetes > Longimicrobiales > Gaopeijiaceae > JAAXGI01. Next base: position 2,835,963 of record CBDCEQ010000003.1, read on the forward strand.
ATACCCTGAGGAGTTCTGGCGATGGGTGGTGGCGACCCTCGGTATCCCTGAGATCGCTGCCGATGCCCGGCTCGAGGACTTAGCAGCTTATACGCGTCCGATCACCGACTAGGAACTGGCGCCGCCTAACGTCTCGCGATTCTGCTGCCGGAGCCAGGATGCTGAGGGAGCCTAGACCGAACGTTCCCTCAACCGGTGCACCCCTCCCGGACGGAAGGCGCGAAGGCGCCGCTCTCCATCCAACCTACGCCCTACGAGAGGAGCCAGCTAAGTCTCCGCCGTCAGCAGCAATCGCTTGTTATGCCGCTCTATCCCTCGACGTCCTCAAACGGGATGCCTTCGCCTCTCAGAAGGGCGGCCCGGGCCTCAGCGATCTGAGCGAGGAAGGCCGGGTCTTGCTCCAGCCGGTATTCGAACCAGTCGTCCTCGGACTCAAAGCCGATCAGCACGCCTGCGGGCCGACCGTGCCGAGTAATCACGACCTGTTCTCTTGCGGCCATCCGTAGGTAGCGCGAGAAATCGTCCTTGATCTCAGCTACCGCCACTCTCTTCGCTCCCTTTGCCTTGTGCTTCGATCCAGGCGGAGGCTTGGGCCTTGTCGATGATCGCGAGGACTTCGACCCGGTCTTCTTCGATGTCATAGAATACTCTCACTTCTCCGACACGGAGCCTGTACTGGGGACGGGAGAGGCCACGGAGGCGCTTGATCCGGCTCCGGCTCACCTTGTCGGGCTCGTGCCGGAGATGTCGTTCGATGGCGTCCGCTCAAACCGTTGAGGGGCTGAATCAGTGGCGAGCTACAATAGTCAGTGACCCGCAGCTGGCCAAAATCCGGGAGTCCTACATTGGGGGCGAACCCGAGATTCGGGAACCGGGCGATGCGGTTCGACTCCGAATGCTTCTAGTGAATTGGTGGTCGCTGTATGAGACTTCGTTCTATGCAAACCAGTATGGCCTCCTCGGAGCCTCGGAGTGGAGCAGGCACGAATCCCAACTCTGTGTGAGATACCATTTCGACCTCGAGCGACGGAACCGGTTCGAGCAGGGCGGGGTCGACCGCGGCGCACCCTCCCTCCGGTCCCTGATGACCGAAGAGTTCGCCACCTACGTGGAGTCCTCGTGTGAGCACGGGGACCAACCGGCCACTTCGTTTGCCAGCATCGAGTTCAGAGCTTGCCGCAGGGGTGCTAGTCTCTTCGTAGGATGACAGTGCGAGCCCCGACGCCTGGTGCACCGCTTGCGAGGGGAAGATTCTAGGACTTCCGCGACGTCTTGGCGAAGACCGGCTTCAGCAAACGCTCGACGCGCGGGCTCCGACAGGCAGGACAGCGGTGCTTCTTGGTGGCGTGATCCTTCATGGGTTCGGTGATCTCGAAGTCCCTTCCGCACTTGGCGCAGTGGTAGTCGTAGATGGGCATGGGAATCTCCAAGAGTGTTAAGTGCAATGGCTCGGGGCCGCCGTAGGGGCAGGCCACTGACCGCATCGAGATCCGATGGCCGGGCCTATGCTCTTCCCTGCCCTAGGTTCGGAGGCTGAAGGGGCTGCCTCCTCTGTCACCAAAAGACCCCTCGGATCCCGATGATGTTACCGCTCGGATAGAACCGACCGCAATCACGGCGGAGTTCGATAGACATCCTCGTCCAGAACTTCTTCGAGGAGTTGAGGCAGGTGGTGCCTGATTGAGGGCGGTTGCTACTGAGGTGGACGGAGGCTCCCCCAAATCGATTGGGTCACGGCTTTCACCGGATCAGGCGCTTGTAGACCTCGGTGTACCGACGGGCGATCTCCTTCCAGTCGTACTCGCCACGGATGAGAGCCAGCGCGTTTGCGCCGCGGCGTTTACGTTCTGTCTCATTCATTAGCGCCTGGTGCAGTGTCACCGCCAGGGAATCCAGGTCGTCGACTTCGCAAAGCCAGCCGTTCGCACGCGGTCCGATATCAACGACGAAATCGAGGGGCCCCCCGCTTCGAGTTGCGATCACTGGAACTCCAGTTGCCATCGCCTCGAGGTATACCTGGCCAAACGGTTCGTTGTAGGACGGTGCAACCAGAACATCGGCGAGGTTGAGTCCTTCGGAAAGAACATCGTGCGGCAGCCACCCGCAGAAGAACACGTTCGGCAAGTCGAGGGAGCGGGCAACCGTGTGAGGATGTTCGCCTTCCCATTCACCGGGCATCCCTCCCCAGACAAGCAGGTTGAACGGGGGCTGATTGCTGCTATCGAACGATTGATTGACCCGCGAGACGGCCCTGAGCAACAACGGAACGCGTTTGAAGTCGAGAAAGCGACCAACGAATATCGCCAGAGGCTTCAAGTTGCCTGATTCGTCTTTGAACCTCTCGGTGTCGGACTGGTCGTACCGCACGTTTCCCGGGACACCGCCTTCGTCCCAGCCCAGCGGCTCCTCTACCAGGATCTTCTGTAGAAAACTCCATTTTTCATCCGTGGACCAATACAGCGGTTGGAACAGAGAGGTGTCCACGCCGTTCGGGATTGTGGTGATGTGTTCCTTGTCGATCGCAAAGCGTGCGATCGCCCGCTCACGAATGTCCGGGCTGACAGCGGCAAAGTGGGTCGTTATGTCGACTGCGTCGGTGAGGATGCTATTTGGACTGCCAAACTCCTCACTCAGCTCGTCGAGATGTTCTAGCATCTTAATCTCCGTCCCATGGAGCTGCGTCAGCTTGGGCACCGAGGGGAAGAGTTGCGCCGCGGCAACATGCGCGTGAGTGAGATGGTGGAGGTGGAGAAGGTCGGGCTGGAAGCGCTCCCTCACGTCCTCGAATACTCCGGTCCAGCACCGCAACAATGTTGTATACTCGGCATCCGTGAGCTTGTAGAAGACACGGTCGGGTACGCCGGTTTTGTCTTCATAACTTGGGTGAAAGGGGATTTCCCACTTGTCGGATAGCGGATCTTCACCCTGTTCGAATCCGCGCCACGCATCAGTATAGTCGACCAAGGTCAGGGGGACTTCCTCGAAAAACACGTTAGCGTCGTGTTGCGGGTCACCGTCGTGCAGCGTACCCGTGATCAGACGCACTTCGTGGCCCAGCTCAATCAGGGCCCGCGACAGATAGCGGGCCACCTGCGCGCTCCCCCCTCTGGGATAGAAGATGAGGCTAATCAGGATTTTCATGACGGCCTGCTTGCCGAGTCTTCAGCCTTCATGTCCGCACTCCCTGACTAGCTTTGAAATCCCGGCCATTTCGCGCCGCGCAGTCGCAGCAGCAATCCCAGGTTCCGGTAGACCCGGACCAGTTTCCTGATGTTGTACGGGTCACCCAGCCACGACTGCCGGGCGTTTTCAGGAGCTAGGTCCAGGAGTCGAGCGTCGAGACTCGCCCAGATACCGGCGGGTTAGCTGCCCGGCAGCGGCTCACTTTCGAGGGTGCCAACTCCAGGCCCGTGTACTCGCCCGACGGGACCCGCGTTGCGTTTGATTGATCCGGACGATGGCCGAGTATGGCGATGGCAAACGCGTATCAGGGCATAGCACGTCGCCCCACAGCGACTGTGTGCAATCGAGGCGGCGCTCGCCGAGAAGCTCGCGCGGCTCGAGATCATCGACGGTTGACCGGCGACTGCCCTCGAGCTCCAGCCATTGCAACACGATGAACCTGGTGCGCCCTATCGGACCGAAGCGCGATCTCGTCACAATTTTGAGGTTGTTCCGCTTGGTCGCTCCCGGCTTCCCGCAGAACAGCGTGCCCTTCGAGGGTTCCCGTAACGACCCTTGGACCAGTCGTTTCACTGCGATCGACGACATGCCCGAGCGAGGGGAACAGCAGTCGGGGGTTTTCCTGGTACGCTGAGGTGAACCTGCATCCCCTCAGCCGCCGCGCGAGATTCCGTATGAAAAGCACATCGATTCGTCTCCCGTCACCCGCTGTCGGCGACCTCTGCGGAAGACAACAGGAAATCGGTGAGCTGGGTCTTCACGTACTCGTCAGATTCGAGGAGATACTCGCTGGGCCTCCGGAGCTCTGGGTTGGTCCGCTCAGGGCCTCCGCCGATCCTCTCTCTGATTTCCTGCGGAATTGGGACCGACGGCCAGCTGAACTGAGCTTCGATGTATAATCTTGTTGGATCGTCGAGGAGAGTCTCGACCCGGATCGTGCTTCCCGCCCCCATTAGGGGGATGTCCGTGCCCTGGTCGGAGGAGATTTGGACAGGGAGCATGATCTTCACGCCGAGCCCGTGGGGTTGTCTCTCCAGCTTTTCGAGCGCATTTGGGTTCAGATGAAGACAGGAGTCCCTCAGGAAGCCGGTGGCATTCCCTCCCTTGGCCATCGCAGTTGTTCTCAGACTCACCTCTACCAGAACGGGATTGCCGCCGACTCTCTGCGAAGGCCATACCTCGCGAAACGAATCCCACGCTATGTCCGCGTCCTTCCCGATCAGCTCAAGACTCCGAGTGGCAGGCCACTCCTCCGCGAAGAGAAACCTGAACCTTCCTTGATCCTGGCCAACGTCGATGAGAAGGCTGCTCGGCCGTGTTCCAGATTCTTGCCTGGCCAGCTGGACCGTCGTCTCGCTCTGACTGAATTGGGGGAGGTCGACTCCTTGACGCGTGACCGTGTCATAGAACTTCAGATTGTCTTCCCGCGTTAGTCGCGGCCTCCCAGGGAATACGAACTTGAGAGCGGCCCTTCCAAGGGAGAAGCTATCTGGATTCAAGAAGCTGGGGTCCTCAGTCTTGTGGTTCGGATGAAGTTGCCTTGTATGCAACCGCCCCGCACCAGGCAAAGCTCATTATGGTGCGAACCGAGAATAGTCAACAAGGCGTTGTTCAAAATCCAGCCATAAGATAATGAGGCGTATGATCTAATTCCGTGAGTTCAGGTGCCCGTTTCGGAAGGCGTCTGCCATCGCTCTCGGGATCTCAGCCTCGGCGCCGATGTTCTTTCCCACGTCCACGTCTGCGATGTCGATGGATAGGATCTCGAATGCGGTTCCGGAGTCGAGTCCCTTGGCGAGCACGGTCTGAGAGATGCTGTCCGGGTTTTCCAGCACCGCTTGATGTGAGTCGGCGGACCCGATGCTCGATACGATCCCTTCCCCGACTCGGGCCATGATCGTTTCTTCACCGGCGCCTCCCACCAGCCGGTCGAGGTTCGCGCGCACTGTAACCCGGGTGACGGCGATGAGCTGGATTCCATCCTTCGCCATGGCCGTGATCCGTGGCGTAGTGATCACCTTGGGGTTTACCGACACCTGAACCGCCTCAAACACGTCCCGTCCCGCCAAGTCGATGGCGGCCGCCTGGTTGAACTGGAGATCAATGTTTGCTCTGTCGGCGCTGATCAGGGCGGTGACCACTCGATCGACATGGCCACCGGCCAGGTGATGTGCCTCCAGTTCGGAGATATTCAGTCTGACACCTCCTTTGGTGGCCCAGATGAGCGGCCGCACGATTAGGGCCGGCGGGACATTCCTCAAACGCATACCGACGAGGTAGGTCATTCTTACCTACACGCCCGCCGAGATCGCCTCGATCCACAGGCGCACCGGCACAGCCCAGAGGACCACCAGAACGATGGCGACGAGCGCTAGGACGGTGAACACGCTTGTGCCAAGAACTAGCTCGTCGGGCATGACCGGTGCTCCTTTACCGTGATGTCAGGAGTTTGATCAGGAGATCCTGGAGGTGAAGCGCTGATCTCGGCGTAGTATAACAGCCCGTCAGGTCCTGAACTTCTTCGAGGAATTGAGGCAGGTGGTGCCGGACAACTGACCGACCCCATTGCTCCCAGGATCGCCACTGTTGGTCAAACTGTTGGGACGCTGAGGCCTTCCGTATCTGCTGAGACCTGACCTCACCTGATCCGCTTCATCCCAGAGAGCCCGTCCTTGCGGGCCTCGTCGGTTCTAGTCGGTCCTTGCAGCCTCTCGTTCGATGCACTCGAAATGCGGCGGGCCAATCACCCTTGGGGGTTCGAGCCCCCCCGCGAGCGTGAGATCGGCGAGGGGGGGGGGTCGTTGATCGCAGTCTCCTCCTTGCCGCCAGCGTGGGCGAGTCGGCAGCTTGTCTCGCTCGAGCGACTCAATGGTTCCCCGAGACGAGGAGGAGGCAAAACGTGCTCACGGCCATCCACTGGACCCCCCGAGGTCACGGAGAGGATATCGAGAAGCGAACTCTAACGCTCTTTAAGGCGTGGCAGCCGCCAGACGGAGTGGAGTTTCAGGGCTTCTGGGACTACGTAGACGGTAACGGTGGCTTAGCCATTGCGGAGGTAGCGTCTGCCGAGGCTATCTACGAAGCGATCGCGCCGTGGGCCGCGTATCTCGAGTTTCAAGTCCGGCCCATACTCGCAACCGAGCAGGCTGTCCCGATCTCCGACGCGGCGATAGCCTGGCGGGACTCAATCGAATAGCGCGGGTTCTAACCCGGGTCACTTCGGTGGCCCGGGTCTCCCTCTCGTTTTCCTTGCCCGCTGACCTAACACACCAACCGTGCCCGGGGGACTAGAAGCTTCGACTGCGGTAGTGAAACCTACCACCTGAGGCCAGGTAGGGGGACTGTCAGGGGAGAGCTTGTGGCCACGGTTCTCGAAACACGTAGGGTTCGCGGACGCTGTATTGAATACGCAGAGCTCCCGGATGGTCGCCGAGGAGAATGCATCGAGTTTTCCTGGGACGTTCAGTCCCGCCGGACGCAGAAACAGGCACGGCTATCGGTCTCTGATGTGTAGAGCTTGCCGTCGCTATTCCATCCAAGCCGAGGTTGGGTGGATTGTCTAGGTTATTGGGCGGGAAATTGAGCCATTCACGATCTACCCTGCAGCCCAAATCGCCAGTGTGACAGTGCAGGCGCGAGGAACCGGACCGGGAAGGCCAGCGACCGTAGCCGGTTTTGGCACCTAAGGAAATGCCTCGAGTGAGGGAGGGGACGTAGCTGAGGAGGCCGACCTAAGTTTTGTCCTCGTCCAGAACTCGCATCGAGCGTGAGATCGGCGAAGGCGGTATGGCTACGGTCTTCCTAGCCCATGATGAGCGCAAACCCCATGGAGAGTAAGCGAGAATGATCACCGCCATGAACCGGATCTATGTGGTGCCGGAGTACGCCGAGCAGTTCGAGCAGCGCTTCCGGACACGGGCGCGGCTGGTGGACGGGATGCCCGGGTTCATCTGGAACAAGGTACTACGCCCAGTCAATCCGGGAGACCCATACATTGTCTTGACGCTGTGGGAATCCCGGGCCGCATTCGATGCGTGGGTAAAGTCGGACGAGTTCGTGAACGGGCATGCACGCTCCGGCACGCTTCCTCAGGAAGCGTTTATGCAGCCGAGCCAGCTCGAGTTGCACGAGGTCTTCACGGACTCGAGCCAACCGGATCTGGAGCCAGAGCCGCGTGGCAAGCCAGTTGCCTTTCACGGCGCGCAGGATGGCGAGAGCTGAGCTGGCAGCAGATGTTGTCATCCTCGTCCAGAACTTCTTCGAGGAGTTGAGGCAGGTGGTGCCGGACAATTGACCGACGTATCGACCCCCAATTCCCCACTGTTGGTCAAACTGTTGGGACCCTCAGGCCTTCTGTATCTGCTGAGACCTGACCTCGCCTGAACCCCTTCACCCCAGAGAGCCCGTCCTTGCGGGCCTCGTCGGGTCTCATCGGTCGTTGCAGTCCCTGATTCGATGCACGCGAAATGCGGCGGGCTAATCACCCTTGGGGGTTCGAGTCCCCCCGCCTCCGTTAGGTAACGACGGGCTTTCTGGCCTATGACGCCCTCGGCATCGCCGGGGGCTTTTTCATGGGGTGATGGGAGGGGTGATGGACCCAAAGACACGAGGAGAGATGCGAGGGGGCTTGAGCCATCTGCCTGGCGACCTGAAGCTCCTGAGCGCTAGACTGAAGAGAGTGGGGTGACCTTCGAGGAAGAGACGACGATGGGGCTTGTCTATCAGCCGCCCGCGGAGGATTGAATCATAGACGCCCGATCCTTTGCCCTCGCGGTGCGAGCAGCCACGGGCGTTGCGCTGCTGCTGCCCACGGCCGCGCAGGCCCAAGAGGTCTGCGTTCCGTACGAACCCACCGAGGCCGGTCAGGCGATCGACGGCACCTGGGACGCAGCGTTCGAACGAGACGCCTATCAGCTCACCGTGCCAGAGGATGCCGGCGGCGGCTACGTGATCGCGCGGATCGAGACGGGTGATCCGTCCCGACCACATATGCGGATCATCCCTCCCTCCGGACTAGGGGTCGTCGCACAAAGCGCCCCCAGTTTCCCCGGACCCAGCCCACAGGTGCTCGAGGTCGCCTTCGAGGTCGACGCCGGCACCACCTTTGACGTCGAGATCTTCGAGGACGCCGTCTCGTCTGCGGACGACTTTCCCGTGTCCTACTCGTGGAGCTGGGCCTTCTTCAGCCGGGTCGACTGCTACGAGACGAACGACGGCCTGCCGACCGACTGGCCCAGTCCGGCCGCTAATTCCAAGACCGTTCCGGTCGACGAGGTGGTGGAGGCGTTCAGCCTGGCCGGTCACCAGTCATTCGGCATTTCCGCATTCGATGCCAACAACTTCGACTGGTACGATTTCGCGCTCGACGCTCCTACGCAGATCTGGTTCGCGACGCTCGCCGTTCCCGCGGACCAGGTCCTTCGCGTACGGCTCTTTGACGGCGGCGGCATGGTCGTGACGGACGAGGTTCCGCCGGTCGGCGAGACGGCTCAGATCGGGCCGACCCTCCTGCAGCCGGGGACGTACTATCTAGAGATCCACCCCGAGGTTCGGGGCGAGGGGCAGGTGACCCTGAGCGAGGGGGGAACACTCCCCGACCACTTCGACCGTCCCTACCAGTTCATCGTTAGCACCCGGGAGAGGTAATGCCCAGTTCTGATAGGGACTCCATCTCATCGGGCAGAGTTTGTTGGACGCGGGCCAGTGCGGGCAGCATAATGACGGTTCGATCTCGGTACCGTTGAGCTCTGGCCTACGGACAACTAAGTAAGCGCTCGAGGGCCGATACCGCCCGGCATGAAGGAGGTGCCGCTAGACAGGCTTGATCAAGCTATCGAACCATCGCTTGCACGCGACCCGGCATACATAAAACGCAATACGAGCGTCCACCCTGGTGCTGAGGAGAGGATCCGATGAAGAAGAGTAGCCTGACAGGAACTGGGCGGGCTGAGGTGATCGTAGCGCTCGCGCTCGGACTGGCGCTCGGATCGGGCCAGCTAGTGCATGCCCAATCGACTTCTGATCCTGTGGCCCTGTCAGGCACCGTGAGCTCGGCCGCGGAAGGGAACATGGAGGGGGTGATCGTCAGCGCTCGGCGGGCGAACGCCACGTTCACCGTCAGCGTGGTGACCGACGCCTCCGGCGAATACGCATTCCCGAACGACAGATTGGAGCCGGGTGAGCACACGGTCTCGATTCGGGCGGCGGGCTACGTGCTCAGGCCCTCGACCCGGGCGGTGCAAGTGACGGGTAGGGGTCCGGTGACGCAGGACCTGCGACTGGAGGAGGCCGACCTGCTGGAGAAAGCACTGCACCTCTCGAGCGCGGAGTGGATGATGAGTTATCCGCTCTCCGACGAAGAGATCTACAGCAACCTGAGGGACTGCGCGCGCTGTCACAATCAGCGCCGGGTGGCGATGTCGCGGTTCGACGAGAAGGAGCTCCCGTACGTCATGGAGCGGATGACCGCCTACTGGCTCGGTAGCACGCCGGTGAATTATCAGCTCCCAGCGCCGGAGGTGTCACGTTGGGGAAGAGAGGGCGGAGTTCAGTTCCCACCGTTTTCGCCGTACCATCTCGAACAGTCCCGTGTTGTTGCCGCGGTCAATCTGAGCGACGGCCCGTGGGACTACGAACTCAAGACCTATCCGAGGCCTACGGGTGACCAGACGGAGGTGATTTATACGACGTACGATCTGCCCCGAGCAGTCGCGAAGCCTCACGACGTGGGGATTGGGCCGGACGGGTGGGTCTACTACAGCGACTTCAACGATAGCGTGCTCGGTAAGCTGAACCCGCAGACGGGTGAGACGGTCGAGTACCGCTTCCCGAACCCTGTCGAGATCTTCCCGGAATTGGCCGAGGAGCAGATGATGGCGCCGACCGGCAACCGGACCCTCTTCATGGATCGGGAGGGGAAGATCTACCTTTCGCCCCCGGGTCTCCGGAGGGGAATGGGATACACCGCAGTCTTCGACCCGGAGACCGAGGAGTTCGAGTTCTACGCCGGTACCGGTCACTTCATCTCTCCGCAGTCGAAGCACGTGGACGGCAAGGTGTGGTTCCGTCCTGGAGGCCAGCTGTATCAGGCTGAACTCCTCGGCGCTGGCCGCTGGGAGGGTAGTGTCGTCGCGACCGGCCTTGCCGCCTATGACAGCTACGTGGACTCCGCGAACAACGCGTACGGGGCCAGTAGGGGAAGCACCGAGTTCTGGCGCGTGGACGCCCGGACCTATGAGATCACCCAGTATCCGATCCCGGACCGTCCCCGCGGCGAGACCGGGCTCGGTACCGGAAGCCGGCGAGGCCTATTCGACAGCCGGGACCGGCTCTGGTTCGGCGGTTTCGACGGTAACGTCATAGGGAAACTCGACCCAAGCCTGCCTGCCGGCGAGGCGATCGAGCTCTTCCCCGTGCCGATGCCCTGGTTCCAGCCCTATATGGCTCAGAGCGGTGAAGACGGATACGTGTGGACCGGTTCAATCTCTTCCGACCACGTCGCACGCATGGACGAAGACACGGAAGAGTGGGACTTCTACCTGCTGCCCTACGAAACCAACATCCGCCACATCCACGTGCAGCCAGGGTCCCAGAGCGGTGAGCTCTCGAGTCTTTGGGTCGGAATGAACCACGAAGCGGGTATCGTGCATATCGAGCCGTTGGAGGGATAGGAGCCCGTCAGGGTTACCGGGCGATGTCGAGACGTCCGACGTGTCCAACGGGGGTGACGGCTGGAGGTCTGGAATGATTATTTGACGGTCGCGTTTGCGGCCCCATAACATCTACGGTCCCTTCTGGAGATGATCTACATGGCTGAGCCCTATCGCATCAAGGTTCACAATCTCGAAACCTGCAATTGCAACCACGGGTGCGGCTGCCAGTTCGGCGGCTTTCCCGATCACGGTCCCTGCGAGGCGCTCCGCGGCTACGATGTCATCGAAGGACACTACGGCGACGTGGACTTAGCCGGTGCCAGGGTTGTCATCGCGGTGAAATGGCCCGGTGCCATTCACGACGGTGGGGGGGAAGCGGCCGTATTTGTCGATGAATCGATCACTGATGAGCAGGAGCAAGGCCTCGCAATGATCTTTTCGGGGCAGGCCGGCGGCATGCCCTGGGAGGCGATCGGAGGCACCATCGCGTCGCTTCAAGGGCCGCTGCGTCGGCCCATCGAGATGAACGTCGACGGCCCAAAGTCGAGCTTCAGCATCGCGGGCGTCCTCGACGCGAATATGTCGCCGCTGAAGGATCCAGTGTCCGGCGACGAAAAGGACGTCCACATCGTCTATCCCAGCGGTGGCTTCATCTGGGATGACGGCCGCATCGGCACGACACAGGACATGCGGGTCGACTTCGGCGGGATCCAGTTCGATCACCGTGGCATGTTCGCCGCCTACGCAACTCCGGAGTGGACGAACCAGGCGTAGCATCTCAGGGCACCCACACCACTTCCAGAGGCAGCGCACTAGAGGCTATCCTCAGACGAGACCGGACCGTGGTGCTAGCCGGTCTCTTTGGCATCATCGCCCTGTCCTGGACTTACCTCGTCTACCTGGCGGGTCAGATGGGCGGGATGAATACGGAGATGGGGATGCCGCGCGTCGAGGCGTTGGGCTTCGCCGACCTCTTTGCGCTCTACACGATGTGGTCCGTGATGATGGTCGCGATGATGGTCCCCTCCGCGGCGCCGCTGGTCCTGCTATTTGCCAACGTCAATCGGAAGCGGCAGCAGCGGGGCGGCCCACTGGTTTCCACCGGCCTATTCCTATTCGGCTATTTGTTGGTTTGGGTGGGGTTCAGCGCTGGCGCGACCTTGACGCAGTGGGGTCTCCACACGACCGCATTGCTATCGCCGATGATGGTCAGCGCCAGCCCGTGGCTGGGGGGTCTCCTGTTGATCGCAGCCGGTATCTTTCAGTGGACACCACTGAAGCAGACGTGCCTGCGGCACTGCCGTTCACCGCTGGGGTTCCTAACGGCGGAATGGCGCGAGGGTAGGGGACAGGCCTTTGTGATGGGGTTCAAGCACGGCTCTCTCTGTGTCGGCTGTTGCTGGGTGCTGATGGCGTTGTTGTTCGTAGCCGGAGTAATGAATCTCCTTTGGGTGGCTTTGATCTCGGCATTCGTCTTGATCGAGAAGACTGCGCCTCGAGGCGCCCCGATCGGGCTGGCCACAGGAGCCATGTTGGTGCTCGCCGGGGTCGTCGTGCTCGTACAACCGTTCTGAATCACCCATGGGGGTTCGTCGGGCGAGAAGACCGGAGCGATATTCGTGCCTTCAAATGTGAGCTGCCTCGGAGTCCTGCCCAGCTCTTCTACTACTGGAGAACCGGTATCCAGGCCGCTGGAGAGTCCGACACCTTCATGGCGGCTCGAATTCAGCGAGACCCGACGCCGGCTGTACTATCCAGGGACTCCCTATTCGCCGGGGACTACCTGGCGCTCTCATCAGCCCGACTAGGGCCAGGGAGCTTTTTGACGGCTCTCAAAGCCACAAGGAGGTTCTGGTGGTATCTCTAAACCCTTGGGGGTGAGTCGGAAGCAAGCATACCCTTCGAAGGAGGCTTTATGCGTCTGACGCGTGCGTTGCTTGTGCTGACCACAGGTATAGCGTCCGCCTTGCCGTCCGGTGCGGCAGAGGGGCAGGAACTGCTTCAGACGGCGAGCGGATTCGTCGAACCGTTCCGCGTGATTGGGAACATCTACTATGTGGGAAGTCAGTATGGCTCCTACCTGATCACTACGCCGGAGGGCCACATTCTCCACGATACTGGCAGCGCCGATATGCACGACCTCATCGTATCGAACGTCGAGAAACTCGGGTTCAGCGTCCGCGACATCCGGATCATGATCTCGAGCCATGCGCATTGGGACCACGTCCAGGGACATGCGGCTATGAAGCGAGTGACCGGTGCACAGGTTGTCGCGCTCGGCGGCGATGCGGTGGCGCTCGGATCTGGCCAGGACAATTCGGCTCTCGGGGCCGAGGGCTGGGAGCCTGTCACGGTAGATCGAGTCGTCGAGGACGGTGACACAGTCACGCTGGGCGGGGTGACGTTGCGCGCCCTTTGGACGGGGGGCCACACGCAAGGAGCTACGCTGTGGATGACCTCCGTCCAAGAGGGTGGGAACACCTACTCTGTCGCTTTCCGGGGTGGCGAGATCCCGAACGCAGGGGTGCAGCTCTTCAACAATCCGAGGCACCCGACGGTTGTCGCCGACACGCAGAGGACGCTTCAAAGGCTGAACGAGCTGGAACCTCCCGACCTCTTCCTCCACAATCACCCTCAGGATCCAGCCCCAGAGTTGAACCCGGCCCTTCCCGTGGACCCGAGCTGTGTGACCTGCTTTGACGCAGAAGGGTGGAGGAGCTACGTGGCGCATGTCGAAACCAGCTTCGACGCGATGCTCCGAGAGGCGGGGGGCCGGTAGGGCTGAATCCTCGTCCAAGACTTCTTCGAGAAGTGTTGAGGCAGGTGGTGCCGGACCCGTGACCGACCCCTAAGTCCAGAAATCCGCACTGTTGGTCAAACTGTTGGGACGCTGAGGCCTTCCGTATCTGCTGACACCTGACCTGACCTGAGGAACCGCTCCTGACGGGATCTGCGCCGCACTGGGAATGCGGCGTGTCTACATTTAGAGGACGCTTGAGAACTTCCTTGCCCCCCGACCTAACCCACCGGCATCTTCACCGAGCAGCATTAGTTTGGGCGCGGTTCCCGTTCCTTGAATCCGTTTCACCATGAAACGCAAGAGGCAAGAAAATGCCTAGGCTAGTGGTCACGGCAGAGGTTGAAGACGTTGCGAAGTGGGAAGAGGGCTTCCGAACCCACGGAGACCTATTCAGGAGTCTCGTGACCTGCCCGATGACGCTAAAGCCCGTCCTGACTGGATCTGCGCCGCATAGTTAGATGCGGCGTGTGCCGAACGAGTGACTAACCAGGGGGCTTTCCTTGCCCCAGAGGCAACTCCCGGAGCATCTTCACCTAGCTTCACTCTGGGCGCAGTTCTGTAGACCCAGAGAGCGAGCGTTTCCCTCGATCTGTGGACCACGGATGTACCGAGTCCTCCTTATCCAGATTCTCGCAGCCGTTGGGATCCTGACCTCCGCGGCGCCGACCGCGGCGCAAAGGTCCTATCGAGGCCGCTCTGCGGTCCGACTCGACGGGGGTCTTCCAGATCGCCCGGGGGGGTTCACGTTCTGTCGCCTTGCTTACGCTTCGGTAAGAAGAGATAGCTCAGGACGTGGATGGGACACGGACTTCCCGCAGGCCGACCGAAACCTCTCGACACGCCTATCCCAGCTTACGCCAACACCCGTCACGAGCTGGTCGCACGGCGAACCAGGTTTCGCGATCGTGAGAATCTCGGATCCGGATATGTATCAGTGTCCATTTCTCATGGCCACCGATGTCGGAGAGCTCGGATTCGATGAAGGAGAAGTTGCCACGCTCCGGGATTACCTCTTCAAGGGAGGCTTCCTCTGGGTGGATGACTTCTGGGGATCTAGGGGTTGGAGTCAGTTCGTAACCCAGATCGAGCGGGTCCTTCCCGAATTTGAGATTGTGGAGCTTCCGCCCGATCACTCCCTCTTTAGTATTGCTTACGACGTTCGGAAGGTCCCCCAGATCCCTTCGATTAACTCATGGCGGCGGCTTAGGGGAGGCACATCTGAGCTGGGATCCGACAGCGCAACGCCTCACATGCGGGCGATACTCGACGACACCGGCCGGATCCTTGTCCTCATCATCCACAACACCGACATATCGGACGGATGGGAGAGGGAGGGCGAGGATGCGGAGTTCTTCTACCGCTTCTCCCCCGATGCATACGCGATCGGAGTTAACGTCGTACTCTGGATGTTGACCCACTAGACCGGCGCGAGCCATCGCCCATGGCCTCCATACGCCGGTGCTCGCGCAAGGCGTTGTCCTGCCCAAGACCCCCACGTTAGAGTATTCGCCCGATTATGTCGGGTCTGAACTCCGAGTCGAGAAGGCCCACTCTCCGAAGATGCCAGCACGTGGATCGTCGAAGGGACGCAAATATGAAGAACCTGATTCTGGGAATCGTCACAGCTGGGTTGATGGCGAGCATGCCCGCCGCCGCGCAGAGCCCGGAGCCCTTCAAGCTCGGGACGTTCGAGCGAGCGGGCCGGCCATTCGTCGGCGTCGTACTCCGCGATGCGCTAGTGATCGACTTCGCCGCAGGGCACGCCGCCGTGGGCGGGCGATCGGGCCTAGCGGCACCGACGGACATGAAGGACCTGATCACCCGGTATGACCAGGGCCTGCGAGGACGCATCCAAGAGATCGTGACGGTTGTGGAGGCCTCCGCCAGCCGACCGGCCTACGCGTACGACCTCAGCGCCCTGAGGACCCTACCGCCCATCATGTATCCGACGACCATGGTGAACACTGCGCTCAACTACCGGGAGCATGCCCTGGAAATGGCCGGACTCAACAGCGGGCCGCCGGCGCTCCAGGACGGCGCGCCACCGCCAGGTACGAGGACAGCGAACGTAACGAGCGCGCCGGGCATCTGGGAGCCGGCCTCCACCGACAATCGCTGGAACCCGTACATGTTTTTGAAGTCACCCTCGGCCATTATCGCGAACGGAGAAGGGATCCGGTTGCCGGTCGGCCGGGAGAGGGTCGACTGGGAGTGCGAGCTCGGCGTCGTGATCGGGCGCACGGCGTCCAGGGTGCCCCTAGAGGATGCGAACGACTACATCTTCGGCTACACCATCGAAGTCGACGTGTCCGACCGCGGGGGAAGGGGTGACGACCGCTATGGCTCCGACTGGCTGATCGGCAAGTCGCACGACACGTTCGCGCCGATGGGTCCGTTCATCGTGCCGAAGGAGTTCGTGGGCGATCCGCGGAACTTGGTTGTCCGGTACGCGCTGAACGACCAGCTCATGCAGGACGCGACGACCGCCCTGATGATTCACGACGTGTTCGAGCAGGTCACGTACGCCACGAACATCCTGACGCTCGCGCCTGGGGATGTCATTGCGACCGGTAGCCCGGCGGGCGTGGGGTCGGCGAGGAATCCGCCCATCTTTTTCAAACCGGGGGACGTCTCAGTTTGCACATATGAGGGCATCGGCACGCTCACCAACCCCGTCGTCGGCCCTGGCTCACGGTGACTCCGGCGTCCGCCGACGCTGACGCCTCCGTGCCCAGACGGGAGCGCACATGCCAGGTCGAGGTACAGCTTCGGCCCGACCGTCCCATCGAGCTCCACGCCCGCGATAAGCGGACGGGAGAGATCTTGGCGAGCGAGCGGCTACCGGCCCTTGGCCAGTACGGGATGATGACCTACATGCATGAGGGCCAGCAGTCTTCTTCGAGGAGTTGAGGCAGGTCGTGCCGGACAAGGGAGTGCTTCGGGCGCGGTCATTTTGAGGCGGAAGTGAGCTCCCCAGCCGCCCAGGTCACCGATACTGATAGACCCAGGGACGCTCTCTCTCGTCCTCCGCTCTCTTCACCTCGGCCGCCGGCAGGTGTGGATTCATTTCGTCCAGGTCGTTCACAGCGTTCAGCAGCTTGTCGCGAAATCTGGCATTTGCCTCGAACGGAATGGGCTCTAAGCCGGGGATCTCGATCACCTGTCTTTCCAGATCCACCGTCATCTCCACCCCCGGGTTCGTCCGGGCCCAGTCGGCGATCTGATCGACGGTCGGCCTGGGAAGTTGCACCGTCAAGACGCCGTACTGCATCGTGTTGGTTAAGAAGATCGGTCCGAAGCTTTCTCCGATGTAGACGCGTACCCCCCAGGCTGCCAGGGGCCGTGTGACCGCGCCGGTGCGCGAGCTGCCAGTGCCGTAGTTCCGACCCACGATCATGATCGAGGCCGTGCGATACGGCTCTTGATTGAAAACGAAGTCGTCTTTTTCCGTTCCGTCTGCGTTGTACCGGATGTTGGCGAAGGCGAGCTCGGCTTGGGTGTCCATACCCAGGGCGGCTAGGCCAGACGCGTCCGCCGGCGGACTGGGGACGTCCGTGCTCACGTTGTCGAACATGTACGGCGCGGCCAAGCCGGTGTGCCGCACGAAGCGGTTGCCTCCTCTGTCTGGCACTACGTTCCCCTGTTGCCTAGGCATTCTGCATATCCTCTACAGGAAGGTTCGCACGTCGGCGATGTGACCGGCGATGGCCGAAGCCGCTACCGTGGAACTACTGGCCAGACTGGTCTTGGTATCTCTGCCCTGGCGGCCGATGTAGTTGCGATTTGAGTTCGATATGCAGCGGTTACCCGGCGCGACATAGTCGCCGTTCGAGCCGTAGCACTTCGAGCAGCCGGACTCGCGCCACTCGAATCCTGCATCCGTGAAGATGCGGTCCAAGCCCTCAGCTTCTGCCTGACGCTTCGTTGCGGTCGACCCCGGAACGACCCATGCAGAGGAAACGTTGGACGCGACCTGGCGGCCTTCGACCACCCGGGCAGCCGCACGTAGATCACTGATTCGACTCTCCGCGCAGGATCCGATGAACGCTTCGTCGATCGGCGTTCCCAGAATGGGCGCACCCGGCGTCAGGCCGCTGTACTCGATGGCCTGCCGGTAAGTACCCCGCTTCTCCGCGGGCGCGGTATCGGGATCAGGAACTCGGTCGCCGATCCCTATGGCGTGCTCGGGATTGATGCCCCAGGTCACCTGCGGCTCCACCCCGTTCATGTCGACCGTCTCTTCCCGGTCGAACACCGCGCCGGGATCGGTCGGAATGGTCCGCCAGAAGTCTAGGGCCTGATCCCAGTAGCGGTCTGCCGGGGCAAACTCTCGACCCGCCATCCACTCGTACGTCGTGTCGTCGGGACCCACCATTCCCGTCAGAGAAGCCATCTCCACAGCGAGGTTGCAGATCGTGAAGCGGGCTTCCTGCGGCAGGGCCCGCACGACCGGACCGGCGTACTCCACCGCGTAGCCGGAGCCCCCGTCCGTACCGAGCTGGGCGATGATTCGTAGGATGATGTCCTTCGAACTGAGTCCGGGGCCGAGCGTGCCAGTGACGTTGACCCGCATGGTCAGCGGATGGTGCCGGATGACCGTCCCCGTGCGGAGTACATTTGTAGAGTTCTCTCCTCCCCAGGAGATCAGGCCCATCGCCCCGTGCGTGCAGGTGTGGCTGTCGCCGGCACAGAGCAGCATGCCCGGCTGGCTCAACCCGGTCTCGGGGCCAACGACGTGCTGGATGCCGTATCGAGGATCGAACTGGCCGAAGGTGTTGAAGCCCATCTCCCTCATCGCGTCGGCATGTTCCTCGAACGACTGCCAGCCGGTACCAAGGGAGAGGTCCGTATACCTATCCGGTGACGTGGAAGTCCCATGGTCGGGCACGGTAAAGAAAATCTCGGGATGCGGGATCTCGACGCCCGCGTCGAGCTTCTGCATGTCGGTCCGCAGGTTGGCTCCGACGTCGAACGTGAACTGGCGAAACCAGGGGTGCGCCTCCGGTCGCGGTCCGAATCCAACTTGCCCGCTGTAAGCCCGGAACCCCTGCCGAGGCGTGAAGCCGATCGCCGGCTGATGGTTGGGCTGTATCTCAGTGAAGCCCGCGCTTCCGAACCATCGATCGTTCGGATAGTCTACCCGTAGGCCGTAGGAGAGGTTGTCGCCCAGGTCATCGGGCTCCGTATTCCAAAGGAAGTAACTCGACATCGAAAGCTGCTGGGATTCCCGGAACGTCGAGGTTGCGAGCCGGAAGTCCAGGCCGGCGGTGTAGAGGTCGTCCGGTCCCCCAGTGGCGCGCGTGTGTCGACGGCTGAAGAATGAGCCTATGTATGATTGTGTGAGCACCCTCCGTTTCAGCCGGAAGACCGTGAAGTCCTCTCCCAGCAGCTGCTCACCCAACGAGCTCGTGCCCCCCGCCGTTCGAACCTGGAGGAATCCGACGTCTTGCGCCCCGGTCTGCCCGGTGAGCTTCGCCCCGACATCGATTGACTGAGGGAGACCGTCGGACCCGAGCCCAATCTGGCGACTGAAGAAGGGCTCTGTTCTTGGGACGCCGCTTGGCCGAAACCCCCCTCTCGGCCCTCCACCCTGGACCGGATTCGAAGCGAAATCGAAGAACGGTGCGCCGTCGAGAAAAAAGTCGCGCTTCTCGGGAAACCGGAGGGGGAAACGGGTGAGGTTCACCAGGCGCTGGTCCACCTCAGTCTGAGCGAAGTCGGTATTGACCGTGAGGTTTGCCCGCAGGCTCGGGGTCAAGTTGTAGAACAGGTCGACCCCGACGTCGGTGTCCGCTTCCCTCGGTACAGGATCCGCCGCGCCAGGCGCATCGAAGGTCGAGCTCGCCAAATACGGCTTTACATCCAGCCCATGTCCCTGCGTCACGTCCGTGATTCCGAGCAGGAGGCCTGCGTTGCACATCCTACGAAGCCCCTGGTTACGCTCATGGCCGGTCCAGACGTTCTCCTCGTTCTTCCTCCGGACGGTGCGCTGGAAGTTGACTCCCCACGCTGGTGCGTCCGGGTCGAAGTTCAGCGTGCGAAACGGAATCTCGATCTCGAGGGTCCAACCCTCCTCGTGCCGACGGGCATATGCATCCCAGATGCCGTCCCATGCCCGTTCCCCACCTCCCCCGGCCCGCATGAGCTGATCGGCCATGAGCCCGGAGGGGTTCATCTCGAAGAAGTACCCCGTCTGCTGGTCTAGGAACGTGTCCATAGTCCACATGAAGCGGTCATCCGCCGAGAGGAACTCGTCCCGCTTCATTGTGTTGCCCAACGATAGGTCCGGTTCGGAGTCGAACGCCGACACCCCCATGTACAGGCTCTCCTCCGTGAAGACGATCCGCACCTCGGTACGTTCCGTCGGGGTCCCGCCGAAGTCCGGATCCTGCTGAATAAGTCGGTAGCGGGAACGGCGCGATCCCAGACTAGCTCATCGAGACGACCGTCCAGCTGAATTACTTCAGCCTCCCGAAGTCGCTCAGCCGTCATCGTCCGGCGGCCTGCGGGCAGTCGGCTGTCTTGAGACTGCCCCGCCAAAGGGGTCGCAACCAGCACGACGAGGAGTCCGATGGTCAGTTGAGTCAGGGAACGGGCTGCTGCACGGCTAAGATCCGTGGTCTGCCATGTAAGCACGGACATAGCTCCAGGGTTGAATCTGCGGGTCGACGGGTGGAGGAACGGGCTCTGCCTCGGTTCGGGCGAACCCGGGTAATCTCAGCAGTCGGTCCGGCGTGGTCCAATCAATCCCAACCGCGTGCCCCGACATAGGGCGATGCGGCCGTACCTACAACTCCGGGACCAGAGACTAGCGAGCGTGCGCTTGTGCGTCAAAGACGCCTTCGCCCTGGCTATTCTGGATCCAAGTCAGGCGAATCTCCAGCATCTGCGCTTGACAGGCTGATCGCGCAGTCCTATGAACACAGTCCGAACTACGACGGACGCACGCTGGCCGTCGAACCGCAGTTGCTCATTACGGAGTTACGTCATGCGAAGCAAAACGCGACTCACAATCGCGATCGCGGCTCTCGCGATACTCACGAGTCCCGCCTTCGTCGCGGCCCAGGCGATGCAGTCCGTCGAGCCATTCAAGGTCGGCACTTTCGAGATCGGCGGCGTGCCGACGGTAGGGGTCGTCCTCAGGGACGCCCTCATCATTGACCTTGCGGCGGCGAACACGGCGCTCGAGATCGATCCGTTGTACGTGCACGTCAATGCGCCGGCGGATATGCTCGAGCTGATCGGGCAGTATGAGTACGGTCTGAAGTACCGGATCTACGAGATCGTCAACAACATGGTGGGCAACGACCTGCTTGGAGCAGACTACGTTCACCGTGTCGACGACGTGGACATCCTTCCTCCGATCATGTATCCCAGCAAGGTCATGAACGCTGCAGTCAACTTCTACACGCACGCGTGTGAAGGCTGCACCCCTGAGGAGCTCGCGGCGAGGACACAGGAGCGGCAGCAGAATCGGGGGGTGCCGTACCTGTTCCTCAAGCCGACCCGCGGTGCGGTCATCGGCAGCGGCGAGGACATTATCATGCCGTACGGCCGTGACCGGATCGAATGGGAAGTCGAGATGGCGATCGTAATCGGCCGCTCGGGCAAGTACATCTCCTCGGGCCGCGCCTACGATTACGTGTTCGGCTACATGGTCGCGATGGACATCTCCGACCGTGGCGGGCGTCCTCCGGGTGGCTACGGCTCCGGTTCAGACTGGTTCGTCGGTAAGGGCCATGACACGTTTGCGCCCCAGGGGCCATGGATTGTTCCCAAGGAGTTCTTCGGCGATCCGATGGAGCGCCTGCACCAGACTCTGGTCATCGACGGCGTGACCGTCCAGGAGGCCAGGGCGGGAGACATGATTCACAACATCCCCGAGCTCATCGAGTATGCCTCGTCGCTCATCACCGTGTTTCCCGGTGACGTTCTGCAAAGTGGGACGTCGGGCGGAACGGGCGCTGGTCGCGTCGAGCGCGCGACAGGCTCCGGCTACCTGGTCGACGGTGAGACGATCAGCGCCTCCATTGACGGAATCGGGACGCTGACCCACACGGTCAGGGTCGAGCAGAGCATTCCGGACGATCTGTCTGGCGCACAGCTGCCTCCGGTAAATACGTACCGGGATAACTAAGGGCTTAGGCCCAGCGAAAGCCATCAGGACAAAGAGCCGGCCGGGGATATCCCCGGCCGGCCCTTTGCTGGTTCAGGGGTGGTAGCGCCCGATATCCCGCCTTCCGGTACGCATGTGAAGCTCAAGGAAACGCGCATGGAGCAGGCCACGGTGACCGCAGGATCAACACTGCTGGAGAAGGTCAACGACGCGGTGCACGACCGGGTCGTGGGCCAGAACGACGCGGTCGAAGGGCTGCTCGTCGCGCTCCTCACCGGAGGGCATATCCTCCTCGAAGGTCTGCCTGGCCTCGCCAAGACACTGATGGTGCGGACGCTCGCACAGGCCGTCCACACGGGCTTCCGCAGGATCCAGTTCACGCCTGACCTGCTCCCCACCGACATCATCGGGACGCCGATCTTCGACCAGTCGAGCGGTCAGTTCCGGGTCCAAAAGGGTCCCATCTTCTCGAACATCATCCTTGCAGACGAGATCAACCGCGCGCCGCCCAAGGTGCAGGCAGGACTCCTCGAGGCGATGGAGGAGGGCCAGGTCACGATCGCGGGGGACACGTATCCGCTCGACACGCCCTTCATGGTGCTGGCCACGCAGAACCCTGTCGAACTGCACGGGACGTATCCGCTCGCGGAGGCGCAACTCGATCGCTTCACGCTGAAGCTCGAGATCGGGTATCCGACGAAGGACGAAGAAAAGACGATCGTGCGCCGTGTCGCAGCCGCGGGCCAGAAGCCGATCGAGGCGGTTGCCACGGTGGAGGAGCTGGCCAGCGCGCGTGAGGCCGTCGCGAGCGTCCATCTGGAGGAGAAGGTGCTCGACTACATCGTGGAGCTGACCTTCGCGACGCGTGAGCCCAGCGGGGTCGGCCTGGCGGACCTCGAGGACCTGATCGAGTTCGGTACGTCGCCGCGCGCGACGATCTTCCTGACCCGCGTCTCCCGAGCGAGGGCGTACCTGCGGGGCCGGGACTACGTCATGCCCGACGACGTGAAGGCGATTGCGCCGGCCGTACTCCGCCACCGGCTGCGCACGACGTACGAGGCCGACGCCCGCGGGATCGACTCCGGCGAGATCGTGCGGCGGGTCCTGGACGCGGTGCCGGCCCCGTAGGCCTGACCGCACTAAGAAGGCTGTTGAAGAAATACAGCGGGTCGCGCACATGGCGCTTGTGCGTGTTCAGACCAAGGAACGACGACGAGGCGTAGCATAGCTACGGCGAGGAGGAGAGACGCAGGATCAACCGCACAACCGCCATGTGCCCACCACCATGTGGGGCATGAGAGTACGCGTCGAAGGGTTGGGGTGGCACGACCCCATCTCCGTTGTTGGAGCTCCTATCCGTAGCTATGGCTATGGCGTCGTCGCTCCGCCTAGGATCTGGGGTCGTGGCATCCCCAACGCCGCCCACTGTACTTCTTCAATAGCCTTCTAGGATGAAGCAGAGGCTGCCGGTCGGCGGACAGCACCGCGACGCGACACACGTCTTCTCGAAGGAGATCGCCGCCCAGGTCCGCCGCATCGAGCTGCGTACGAAGGGCCTGGTGGAGTCGCTCTTCAACGGCGAGTACCACTCGGTCTTCAAGGGCCGCGGGCTCGAGTTCTCGGACGTGCGGGAGTACCAACCCGGCGATGACGTGCGCGCGATCGACTGGAACGTGACGGCACGCCGCGGTCACCTCTTCCTGAAGGAGTACGTCGAGGAGCGCGAGCTCACCGTACTGCTGATCGTGGACCTCTCCGCATCCAAGGAGTTCGGCACCGGAGAGAAATCGAACGCGCTCATCGCGTCGGAGATCGCGGCGATCCTCGCCTTCGCAGCGGCGGGGAACAACGACCTGGTTGGTCTGCTGTTGGTCACCGACCACGTAGAGCTGTTCGTGCCACCCGACTCGGGTCGTCGTCACGTTATGCGACTCGTCCTGGAGCTGCTCTCCTTCCGCCCGAGCGGTCGCGGCACCCGCCTATCGACCGCGCTGGAGTACGCTCCCCGAGTGCTGCACCGGCGCTCGGCGATCTTCCTCGTGAGCGACTTTCTGCTCGACGACGACACCGACCCCGAGTTCGAACGCGCGGCCCGTCTCGCGAAGCGTCAGCACGACCTGGTGCCCATCCGACTCACCGACCCGGGTGGCGCGGCGCTTCCGAACGTCGGGCTCCTGGCGCTCGTCGATCGGGAGACGGGCGAGCGGTATATCGTCGATACCGGATCGGCCGCCAAGCGGCGGGGTTACGCTGAAGGAAAGGCGGCACAGCGGGACCGGATGACCGCCCTTTTCCGCGAGCTCCGAATGGATACCATCGAAGTGGGCACCACCGAGGACTACGTGCCCGCCCTCATCCACTTTTTCCGTCAGCGGGAGCGGGTGTCGCGGTGAGGCTCGTGTGGTGCGTCGCGCTGGTGTGGGCACTCCAACCGCTCTCGATTGCGGGGCAGAGCCCAGAACCGATCGCAGTTCTCTCTGCCGACTCGGTGGAGATGGCCGAGGTCTTCGAGCTCCGCGTGGAGGTGCCGGTCCCAAGTGGGAGCATGGTCTATTTCCCGGCCACCGTGCCCCCCACTGGTGACGTCGAAAGCTTCATCCCGGTCGACTGGCGGGCCCGCCGCGGACCAAACGGCGGCGCGACGATTGAGCTCAGGTACGCGCTCATTCCGTTCGGCATGGGGAACATCGCCCTTCCCCGGATCGACTTGATCACGATGCCGCTGGAGGACGAAGCCGACGGGCAGGACATCCCGGGAGGGTCGATCGTCGGCATGTGGGAAGAGCGCCAGCAGACCGTCCGGTATACGCGGAGCATCACCCCTCCGACGATCTGGGTGGAGCCGGTCTACTCGACGGAGGACGTCGTCGCGGGTATGTCGCCGAGGGGGCCCGGGGATGTGTTCGGCTTCAGTTGGAGCTGGCCCTCCATGGCGCTCCTTCTCCTCTTTTCGACGGTCACCGGCGGCGCCGTCGTCACCACGACGCGGGAGTGGCTAGCCGACCGCGCCGAGCCGGCACCGGTACCGACGCCCGGCCCCACCTCCCTGGACGAGGTCAGAAAGCAGGCGTTGACCGAGCTCGATCGGCTGTTGGCGGCCGGCCCGTACCCGGCCGAGCGTGCCCACGAGCTGTACGAGGAGAGCAGCGGCATTGTTCGCGGATACGTCGAGCGGCTCGATCCCGAGTGGGGCCCCGAGCTCACCAGCACGGAGCTCATGGACAGGCTGAAGGGCCGCTCGCCCGAGGATGCGGCGCTCAAAGCCGAGATGCTGACCGCGGAGGCCGTGAAGTTCGGGCGGCTGCGGCCCCACGGTGAGACCACGGCAGCACACCTGACGGTGCTCCGGGCTTGGCTAGCCGGCAGACCGGAGGTCTGTTCGTGAGCTTCGGGTTCGCCCAGCCCGGGTGGCTGATCCTGCTTGTGGCCGTCCCGGTTTGGATATGGTGGGTCGTCCCGAAGGGGAGTGGGGCCATGCTCATCGCCCGCGGGACCGAGGCGAGACGTGTATCGCTGCGGGCGTGGATCGCGCGAGGCCTCGAGCTCGCGCCCCTTCTCCTGCGTGGGCTCGGCGTCACCGCCGTCATTCTCGGGCTCGCGCAGCCACGGCTCATCGAGACTTTCGAAGAGCCGGTAGCCGAGGGCGTAGCCATCGCCATCGCCATCGACCTATCGACCTCGATGGGCGCGAGCGACATTTCGCGGCGAGCATCGAGGATGCAGGCCGCCAAGCAGACCATCCTCGACTTCCTCGAAGGCCGCACGGACGACGTCGGCGTCGTTTCCTTCGGCGGCGAGGCGCTGACCCGCGTGCCCCTGACGCACGATCACTACGTCGTGCGGGCCGCGATCGAAGACCTGGATTCCCGGCTCCTTCTCGACGGAACCGACATCGCGGGCGCCATCGCGGCCGGGGCCGGTTTGCTCCGCGACGCGCCCCACAGCTCGAAAATGCTTGTTCTCGTGACCGACGGCGCGCACAACGCCGAGGGTCTCGCGCCCTCGCGTGCGGCGCGGGCCGCGGCGGCGTTCGGTGTCCGGATCTACCCGATCGCGATCGGCACCGATTACATGCTGAGGGACCAGCTCGCCGAGATGGAGACAGTCCTCACACAGGCGGCCTTCATTACCGGCGGCAGCTACTTCCGAGCGACCGACCTCGACGCCCTAGAGGATATCTACGAGGAGATCGACCGCCTGGCGGCCCCCTCGGAGGAGATCGTCGAGCGAACGGAGGCCACCCCGCTGGGGGGCTCTGGGTCCTTCTGGCGTCGCTGCCCCTACTCCTGCTAGGGGCGGCGCTGCGGGGCTCGCGCTGGGGGGTGCTCCCATGATCTTCGAGCGCCCCGAGCTCCTCGCGCTGGCTCCCCTGGCGGCGATCCTCTTCGCGTTCACGGTCGGGGCACACTGGCGCCGCCTCAGGAGGTTGGCGACGGCCTACGAGCTGGCCGCCCTTCGTCGCCTGTTGCCGAACAGCCCCGGACGCTTTCCTACACAGCGGTTCCTATGTCTCGTCGGGGCGGGGGCGCTCCTCGGCTTGGCTGCCGCCGGCCCGGTACTTTGGGACCCGGAGCCCCTCGAGCCGGTGCCTCCGCTCGACGTCGCCATCGGGGTCGACCTGTCGCTGTCGATGAACGCCGCGGGTGAAACGGGAAGTCGGATCGAGCGTGCGCGGGAGGCGATAAACCGCCTCACGGAAGAACTGCCTTCTGTTCGCTTCACCCTCGTCGTCTTCGCGGGCTGGCCGTACACGCTCGTGCCTCCCACCGACGACCCGGACAT
Source organism: Longimicrobiales bacterium (assembly GCA_965215925.1). Lineage (GTDB taxonomy): Bacteria > Gemmatimonadota > Gemmatimonadetes > Longimicrobiales > Gaopeijiaceae > JAAXGI01. Next base: position 2,862,496 of record CBDCEQ010000003.1, read on the forward strand.
CGTCCGCTACTTCGTCGACTCTCTCCAGCCCGAGGTGGTCCAGGAGCAGGACTGGGGCAACTCACTTGGGAGCACGCTGGAGCTCGCGGGCAGGACCCTAGAGACCCGGCCGTCGGAGGATGGGCGTCAAGCCATCCTGGTCATCTCCGACGGCGACGTGTTCGAGGACCAGGACGTGCTCGTGCGCGCGGCCGCAGACGCAGCCGCCCGTGGCTTCGAGGTCTGGACGGCCGGGCTGGGCTACGACGAGGGATCGCCGATCTCGATCGCAGGGGAGCCGGTTCTCGACGCAGCCGGCGGAGCCGTCCGCACGAGCCAGAACAAGGATCTCCTCAGCGCGATGGCCGAGGCCGGGCAGGGTCGCTACGAGGACATCACCGAGGACGATGGACTCGACGGCCTCGTCGATGACCTGCGCGAGCTGAGCGGGGACTTGCGGGAGGGTCCGGCCGAGCCGTTCGACACGACCGCGCTCTTCGCGCTCTTGGCGATCCCGCTCCTGCTGTGGGAAGGCGTCGTCGACGCCCGTCGGGGAGTCATCAGACGGGGTGCCAACCAAAGGCCCGACGGGCCGGATGCCGTTAGGGGCCACGACGAAAAGGCCCGGGCCGCATGACCGACTCGATCTTCGGAAGTGGGTGGCGGGCGCTGCTCCTGGTCGGCCTCTCCGTCGTCGGCATCGCGCTCACCGTCAGGGCGGAGCGTGCGAGCGAGTCACGCGCCAATCGACTCCACCGCGCCGACCGGCTTGAGGAGGCCGCCGAGATCTACCTTGACAGGGCCACGGAGAACTCGACCGCCGAGCGGCTCCACTACAACCTCGGGACCACGCTGCTGCGACTGGGGAGCCCCGAGGCCGCCCGGGAGCTGACCACGGCAACCGAGTCCGATGACGAGCGGGTGCGCGCCGGCGCCCACTACAACCTGGGGCTGTGGCGCCTCATCCAGGCGCTCGTGTCACAGAGAAGCGACTCGATCGTCTACCGCGCGACCCAAGCGCTCGAAGAGAACAAGGCTGCGCTGCGCCTGGATCCGCGTCACCCAGATGCGGGCTGGAATCTCGCGTTCGCGCAAATTCTCATCGTGGAGGCGTCGCCCGATTTCGACCTCGGCAACATAGACGAGCCGAACCGGGGACCCCTCCTCGGCGAGATCCAGATCATCGAGGGCCCCTCACCCTTCGGGCAGGACGAGGGGTTCGGCGATCAGCCTTCCGAGGCCGAGGACGAGTCGATCGCGCAGGAGGACCTCCTGCCGCTCACGCTGGCCGAGGCGGGCGAAATCCTCGGGACGGGGCACCTCGACCCCTCCACGATGACGGGCAAGCTGCTACTGAGGGAAGGTCGCGCTCGACGTCGTCGGCAGATCTTGGTCGAGGGTCCGCCCTGGTGAGCAGGAGGGGTCGCCCTCGACGCCGGCCTGGCGGAAACGCTTCCGGCTATCCGACGAGACTGGACGTTGGGGAACCCCCTTTCTTGCAGCTGACTGGAGCCACTGGCATCTTCACCGAACCCCGCTCTGGGCGCAGCCACCGCCGAACCAGGTGAAACCAAGATGAGACGATCCGCTTCGTTGTTTCCGATCCTTGGTGCCCATCGCGCCAGGCGGCGCAGCGTCTAGTCCAGGAACGGCTCCTCCTCTCCGACGAGGCTGAACGGATCGTGGAACAGGCGCGACCGAACTATCCGTACTAGTGTTTCTCGCGTTACGAGCTCACGTCGGCCAGCCAACACAGGGGCAGGGGCGGATCAGATGACCCATCAGATGACTCGCAGGCAGCTCCTTATGTCAGTCCCGATGCTCGCGGTGGCACGTCGGCTTCTGGCGCAGGAGGGCCAACTCACGCTGCACGCGCTGAACCACATCGCGATCGCGGTTTCGGACAAGAGACGCTCGATGGAGTTCTATCAGGGACTCTTCGGCTGGCCCATTAATCACACACAGGGCGGGACCCAGGGTTTAGACACAGGCTTCAGCGTCGGGGCCACGGGGATCCGGGTTGGCTCCGGACCTCAGTACATCACCATGAGCCAGGGGGCAAGACCAGGCTGGGGCCATTTTTGCCTGACGGTCGAGGACTTCGACGTCGATCGGATCATGCAGGTTCTGGCTCGACATGGCGTGTCGAGAACGAGGACCTCCGAAGCCGGTCCGATGAGGGCGTGGGTCAGATCGCGCGGTCCGGAGAACGGCGGCGCGCCCGAGGGGACACCGGAATTCTACGTAAACGATCCCGATGGGATTCGCTTTCAGCTTCAGGATCTGCGTTACTGCGGCGGACCAGGAGTCCTTGGCGACGGGTGTCCGAGCGTACGCTCGAAGGCGTGCTCTCCGTGCGCGACTTCCAGAGCTTCACGCTTCGCGTTTCGAATCAGGAGCGTTCCCTCGACTTCTATCAGGCGCTCTTCGGAGTGACGGTGGAGGGAAGCCATGGAACGGTGCCCATGCTGGGCGTCGGATCCGGACCTCAGCGTCTTCTTATCGATGGCAGCGCGGCGGCAGGCGCGGCGCCTCGCATCACGCAAGTCTGTCTCGTGATGGATGAATTCGATCCAGACGAGGTGCAGCAAGCACTTTCGCAGTTCGGCGTTACGCCCAGAGGCAACGCCACCGGTGCACCGGGCCCGATGGTATCATGGGTGCGAACGCAAGGTGACACGCCAGAGCTCTTCTTCACCGACCCCGACGGCATCGTCATTCAGCTTCAGGATGCGAGCTACTGTGGAGGGGCCGGCAGGCTGGGCAACGTATGCGCCTGAGGGGCGGTTATCGGTCACGGCTGCGAACGGACCTTATGTCTTGTGAAGAGCACCTATCGGGGTCAAACACAGTTGGTTAGGGGATCTATGGCTGTGGTCGTATGACGACCCGGGCGAGACTCTGCGGGTCCGGTTGGAGCTCGTCATCTCCTGCCGGCATCCCGCCGACCGCGAACATGTAGGCGATCACATCGACATACTCCTGCTCAGTCAGAGAGCTCGGATTATCCTCCGGCATCGTCGTTCGCGTGTATTCGAGCAGGCTGGCGAGCGATCTTCCCTCCCAGATGCGGAGGAACCTTGCCCGCGCCAAAGGCGGTGTTGACCGCATATCCGGATCGTCCGGAGCGCCATTCAACCGGCGGCCATGACAGATGCCACAGGCTCCCTCGTATACGGCTTCACCGCGTCCAGCCTGAGGCTCAGTGAATACGCCATCCCAGACCGATGCCATGGGACCGGTTTCCGCGGGTTCCAACAGCGCTGCCGCTACTTCTTCGGCGGTCACAGGGCCGTAGTCGTTCGCCCACGCGGTGCGGATGAAGCTTGCCAAAGAGGAGATTTCGTCGGTGGTCAGAGCGGGGAACGGAGGCATGCGCCTTCCACCCTCCTGGATGCTACGGACGATCCCGCCCGGATCGGCGAGCCGGTCATTTCCGGTCAAGGCCGGGAACGCTGGCGGATCTCCCAGGCCCGAGTCCCGGTGGCAAAGCGCGCAGTTCTGCTCGTAGAGTTGCTGCCCTTGCTCCGACCCCTGCTGAGCGACCGCTGCGGGGGCGATGATGAAGCCCAGACCCAAGAAACCAACCACGAGCTTTGCCATCCGGGCTCCTCTCCCATCCTCGTGACAGTGTCTGGATTCAGGACCAGATATCGGCATCGGAGAGTTCCCGGTCCAAAGCAAGCTCCGCCGTTATAGTAACGTCCTTCTTCATTGCGCCGTCGCTTCGGAAGGGGAAGTACTTCCCTCCGGAAACGAAGAGTCGGTACTCTCCCTTCGGAAGCCTCACCTCCGCCACGCCGCGCTCGTCTGTGAAGGCTTCGTAGGGGTGAACGACCACCTTGGCACCTTCGATGGGGCTCCGACTTTCCATGTCTATCGCGACGACCGTCAAGAGACACTCCGGCGTGGGGACGACTCTCACGCGAAGCGGGACGATACACTGGGCGTGCGGGATATCCAGATCGTCCATCGGAGCTTCGGCTTTCCATGCATGAAGCCCCTCCGCGTCGGGGGCGCTCAGCTCCACCTCCGCATAATAGAGCGCGGCGGTGCCGGGCCATGGCTCACCGCCGACCGCGGCGGACGCCCGCCTTCTTCCGTCCTGGTCATGGACCTCGACCGTCCAATCGTCGGGCCGACACTCGGAGGAGCACTTGATCCCTAGCTTGACGCTGAACGTCTCGCCGCGTTCGATAGCCGACGGCACATCCCATACGACGACACGTGTGCTGTGCGTTTTGACGGTGAATGAGAACGGCACCGACGTTTCCTCACCGGAAAGCCCCCCCGTCGTAAACGCCGGGCAGACGGCCAGCCACGTGTAGACCCCTGGCTCGACCGGCGCCTCGACCATGAACGCGCCCGTCTCGTTCGTCTCACCGTCGAATTCACCGAGCTCCACGCTCGCTGCCAAGGCGCCGTCTTGGTCCATGATCAGGAGGGTCTGCCCCCGCAAGTCTCCGGCCGGGGAGCACACAACCTTGCCCTTGAGAGTCATGTCGGCGCCGGCATCGACCTCGCTGGACGAGGCCTCTACGCTACACGCGATCGTGCACGTTATATCGTCGTCTGCGGCCATAGCAGGTGAGCACTTCCGGTGGGGCAGGACTCCCACCGAAAATCAAAGGTGACGACTAGATGGACGGCTCTTCAACGGCATGCGTGCCGGCGATGTAGCCGTGGACGTGACCCTTGCCCAGGCCGTGCTTATTGAACCCCCCCACGGCCTCGCCTCCCGCGTAGAGCCCGGGAATGACCTGGCCCTGCATGTCCACGACCTGCTGCCGGCCGTTGACCCGCAGGCCGCCATAGGAGTCGTGCCAGATCACCATGATCGAGAGAGCATAGAAGGGCGGTCTCGCGATACGATTCATGGGGGCATCCGCGTGGCGCTCGAATTCGGGATCCTCCCCGGCGTCCACATAGCTGTTCCAGGTGGCCACCGTCTCGGACAGGGAACTCAGTGGCACTCGCTGGAACTCATGGCCCGCGTAAACCTTCTCGGCCAAGTCCTCTATAGTATCGGCTCGGAAGAAGTAGCCATTGTCGGATACATAGGGGTGGTGTAGCTCCCACCCCGTGCGGTCGACCGCGTCCTGATCGAAGACCGCCCAGAGCGGCCCCGAGTGGTAATCCGGAGGCTCCGACCCCTCGTTCAGGGCCAGAGCGGCATCGAGGCCATGATCGTAGTCGTACATCTCCCGGACCCACTCCTTGCGACAGTTGCGCCAGTCGAGAGGTTTGTGCTCAATACCTTGTCCAGGGGCGCCACCGTCACCGGGGTATCCATTCAAACCAGGCCTGGCGGGAAGACGGACCTCACTGAAGAAACGTTTCCCGACCTGGTTCACGGCGATGAACTCTTCGAAGCCTGCGTTACCGACATTGATTCCGGCAGAGCCCCGGAAACCGAAGGTCGGATGACCGGGCATCATGCTGGTATAGGCGTCCCGGGTGCCCAGACGCGTCGTGATGTGGAACGTCGTGCCGTACGAAACGTTCTGCTGCATCCCGGCCAGGTTGGCGCCGACCCTCACTCCGGCGATGAGGGCGCTGGCGTCCTGACCATGGGGGCCCTGTAGGGCGAGGCCGCTCGTCGGGAACGCGGGTTCCCGAAGGGCGGGGTAGAACATGCTGCGGACCTCGGGATTGCCGGCGTGGCCGCCGCTTGCGAGAATGACGGCTCGGCGGGCCCTGATGCTCACGGTCTCCCGCCGCTCGTCGATATTGCCATTCTGCCAAAAGCTCTGCAGAACCTCGCCGGTCTCAGGGTGCTGCCTCGGTGAATAGTGGGCGTTGATCCCCAGAACTCTGCCGGCAAATGGCTCCTCGCGGAGGATCTCGTCGAAACGGCGATGGAGCATGAACTCGACACCCTTTTCCCGGGCCGAGAACTCCAGCGACCGCGAGAGAGCCACACCATTGCTTACTGCGTTGGATCCGACGGAGCGGCTCGCGTTGTTCATTTGCACCGGCGCGAACGGACTCGTGCGCTCGGGATCGACGACGCCCGCGTCCTCCGCTGTGATGGTTCCCGCCTTGATATCCGTTTTGTCGCCCAGCATCAGAAAGCAGCTGGCCGCTCTCGCACGTGACAAACCGCCGCCGCCGTGCGTACCGGTGATTCGCGTGAACCGGACATAGTTGTCCATTAGGAATTGCCGGGTGGCCGGGCAGTTCTCGGCCCAGGCACGGGCCAGCTCCCGCTCGTTGTACCTGTAAGGGTTCTGACCCTTGGGATCGACGACCGACCAGTCGGTAAGGTCCGTGAAGAGGAGCTCGATGTTGTCGTCGAGCTCTTCCGGGTCCTCGGGCGGCTCGACCGTGATGAGCCCCTCAACGTCACTCTCGCCCCTCATATCTCTGAGTTGTACGGGGTCACCTCCGCCGAGCGACACTCGCGACCCGCTGTGCAGCATTCTTCCGCCCAGGTCGAAGTTCTGATCGACCACCAGCACACTGGCCCCGAGATCCCTCGCGCGAATCGCTGCGGTCAGGCCCGCGCACCCGCCTCCCGCGATAACGACGTCCGCCTCGTAGTCCCAGTCTTGTTCGGCACCACTCGACGGGACTTGCGCTTGCGCCTCGGCAGACTCCAACAGAGCGCCGCCGGCACCGAGCCCGACGGCAACTCCCGTCTTGACGAAGTCTCGCCTGTTCAGACTCTGGTCGTTCTTGAGCCGTCGGCTGTTCGACGGATGGTCGTCTTTCTCTGGCATGTTTTGGTCCTCCCGAGGATACAAAGGCCGTGGCGCTCGATCACGGTATGGGGGACGAGGTGCTCCTGCAAGCGGCGCCCAGCGACCTGTCCTACGCTGGAGAACCATAGTGATGCCGGGTCCCGGCGGTCGTGTCTCCATCTTCCTAGAAGGCGGAGAGAGACCCAGCTTGGACACCCGACGGCCGCGGTGGCCCTTGGTTCAACACGCCGAGGAGTCCCAGCCCAAGAGTGGAGGCTGAGCTTGCCCCGTTGAGCTGCCTAGCACCCATTAATGGATGATCCCCGCTGACCTCGGGGAGAATTCAAGCAAGATGCGGTCAAGCGAGAACCGGAGGGACCCTAAAGGAGGAAGTCATGAAACTGTTCATGGATTCGAGGCTCCTTGCGCTCGGTGTCGTACTTGGAGTCGTCTCGAATGCAGGGTGCACGCCGCAGGAGACCTCCGGAGGGGAAGCGAGTGCTGCGGCTACCCAACAAGGCTTGATTCATGACGGGCAGGAGCTATTCGGCCACTACGGCCAGCCCGAGCCGTGGCCGCAAGGCTTGCCAGACGACGACCACGCGCACGACGGCTGGACCTGGGGTTCTATGGCAGCGGTCTACGCGGAGACCCCGGACAAGATTTGGATCGCGATGCGTGGTGAGCTGCCCCTTTCTCCCGGCAACGAACCGTGGACTCCATACGCTCTCATGGAGCCCTCCGTGGGAAATGCCTCCCCGAACGACGACAATGGGACTCGCGGATATGAGCGTCGCTATCTGCATACGATGATCGCGGTGAATTCCGACGGAGAGCTGGTTGAGCATTGGCCGCAGCATGACGCCGTCTTCGACGTACGGGGCGGGCGGGGTCCCCACAAGATCAAGATGAGCCCATATGACCCCGACAAGAATATCTGGGTCGTCGACGACAACCTCCATCAGATCCACAAGTTTTCTTATGACGGCGAGCTGCTGCTTACGCATGGAGAGCAGCTCGTGCCCGGTCGCGGCCCGAACAATTTCAACCGGCCGACGGACATCGCATGGCTACCCGACGGAACCTATTTCATCAGTGATGGCTACGTCGGGACCCGCGTGGCGAAGTTCGACGCGGACGACAATTTCGTTACGGATTGGGGCCAAGAACCCGAAGACCCGGATGATCCTGGCCCTTACGAGTTTGACACGGTCCATGCCATCACGATTAGTGAGGACCGGCTACTCTACGTTTCGGATCGGGCTCACGCTCGGATCCAGGTGTTTGACGAAAACGGAGAATTCCAGTTTATGTTCCCGACGGGCCCCCGGGGGCATTCTCTCCCCTACGCGATCGAGGTCCTGAGTGATCCCTCAGGAGAGGAATTCCTGTGGGTCGCAGACGGCGGGGTTGGTCGAATGCTAAAATACGATCTACAGGGGAATTTCCAATACGGTTGGGGTCTCCCGGGTGGGGAATACGGTTACTTCAACGGGCCGCACTCGATCACGACCGACCAGGACGGCAACTTGTACATCGCCGAGGTATTTAACGGCAGGATCCAGAAGTTTGAGCCGCTGCCGGGGGCTGACCCCGCGAAGATCGCGGGACAGCAACTACGTCAGTACTGAAGGCTGATCAGTTGGACCGGGAACCATCAGTCCGTTAGCGCGCGCGCGACGGTCAGGTGGTAGACCGTCTGCTGTCGCTCGTAGATGACAAGGGCCAGTCCCTCGGCTTGTGCTTCGCGAAGCACCTGGCTGAAAATGGCGCCGAGCTCCCGCGACTTACGGGCGGAGACCGACTCGAGTGCCAGGTCCAGAATTCGCCCAAGATGTGGGGCGAGCCCGGGCGGAGCCGTCGTGAGGAGGTCTCCAGGCGGTTCCGCCGGCGGAGCAAAGGCTGCATAGGAAAGGTCCACCGTCGTGCCGAACTCGTGTGAGCTCACACCGACCGCTGCGTTGGGGTTGGATCCACGGAGACGGTCCTGGCGCTCGGAGGTACGTAGCGCGCTCGTGATCTCGACGCGGTACGGAGGGAGCCCCATCGCCGCGAGTCGCTCCTGGAAGCGCTGGCCCAGCACCTCGAGCAGAGTACGCAGGGAGGGCACGACGTAGGCGGGCGACGCTCCTCTCCGGACGATCCAGTGGTGGGTGCTGTCCTCGATCTGGATCAGATTTCCGACGTTAAGAAGCGAGTCCCTCACCGCACGGCTGCCCACTCGCACGCCGAGTGCGCGGGCGCTAGCCACGTGAGCACCGCTCAGAAACCGGCGCAGAGCATCCTCCTCGGCGGGTGTCATCACCGGGAGTGGCCCCAAGATCCGGTCCGCCGAGTCGGCGAATCGGTCTGAAGCCCTCACTGCTTCGGAAAGCACCCTCTCGATCTGGAGCATGGTCGATGTGCGTGCGGCCTCGGCGGCAACCTCCCGTTCCCGCTCCACCCAACCGCACGAGGAGAGAAACAGGACAAGGAGAAGGCTGGTAAGCGTGCTCGCGTCGTCCTCGAGGTCGGCACGCACTCAACCGTGGATCAGTCGTCTTCTCAACGAGCTGGGTCACGAGGTGATCGTCGGCAATGCGCGCGACCTGCGTTTCATCTACGGCAGTCACCGTAAGAGTGATCTTGTCGATGCCGAAGCACTCGCTCGGGTCGGGCGTCTCGACCCGAAGCTTCTGCGCCCCATCGAGCACCGCGGTGAGCACGCTCAGCACGATCTTGCCGTCCTGCACTCTCGCGATGCGCTGGTCCGGGCGCGTACCACGCTCATCAACCACTGCCGTGGGGTTGTGAAGACCGTCGGTCACCGATTGCCCAGCTGCTCTGCTCCCAGCTTTCATTCGCGCTGTCTGGAGCACGTGCCTGATGAGCTGAAGCCTGCACTCGGCCCGGTCTTCGAGACCATCGCCGATCTCACACGCCGCATCCTCAGTTTCGAGCACACCATCGAGCAGCTGTGCCAGGACGACTATCCCGAGACCCGCGTCCTGCGACAGATCACCGGTGTGGGTGCCCTGACCGCACTGGCCTATGTGCTCGTCCTCGAAGACCCTCGTCGCTTCCACAAAGGGCGCAGCGTCGGCGCCTACCTCGGCCTGACACCCAAGCGAGCCCAGTCGGCTGATCACGATCCCCAGCTACGCATCACCAAGGCTGGCGACTGGTTCCTACGCAGGCTTCTTGTTCAGTCCGCTCAGTATATCCTCGGTCCCTTCGGGCCCGACACTGACCTGAGGCGCTGGGGGCTCACACTCGCAGGGCGTGGTGGTAAGAATGCCAAGAAACGCGCCGTCGTGGCTGTTGCTCGCAAACTCGCCGTCCTCCTCCACCACCTCTGGGTGAGGGGCGAGGTCTATGAACCGCTTCACCTACCGCGGCACCAACACGCCGCCTGAACTCAGGACTCCTCACAGCCATCCTACGGAGGCAAACGGTACCCGTTCTCGCATGGACACTCGAGCTCTCACCGCCCGATCCGGACGACTGCGCGTATCCCTCTGGTCCCTCGAGGCCGAGCTGGAGATCTGCAGCGTCCGTTCGGAGCGGATCCCAACCTGCACCCGGGGCATTTTTCCCGATCAGAGTGCGTATGGAAGCATCGCGGACGAGCTCCAGTGCTCCGACCCAGTTCGGGCGCCACGTCGCCCCTTTACAACTAGGCTTTCTCATGGAAGGGATACGGAACTGTGGCCGGGCGTAAGCCTGCGAGAAAGTGCTCTTAACATGCCAGAGGAGCAAGAAAGTGCGCACGTCGGCCTCCGGTTCGTGTCGTACCTCCTGCTACGGGACTATGAGCGACCCCTCCGACCCGATCCCCCGCCTGACATCAGCCTTTGAGGGCCATCACGCCGGCGTTGCGGCGGTATCACTCCCGACCTACGATTGACGAGTCCATCACGTTGCCACTCGATAATCAGGGTGGGGCTACCCCTCCATCCCATTCAAGGCGAGGAATGAGTAATGGCGAAGATCATGAAGGTTGAGCTTCGAGCCGTGCGAACGCACACTCTCGTGCTTTGTCTCTGCCTCGCCTCCGCAGTCTTGATGGCGACGGCAGCGGCCGCATTCGCTCAGCGTCTGCCAGGGACAGAGAACGGCGAGTGGCGTTATCTGGGCGGCGATGCCGGGCACACTCGTTACTCGGCCCTGGACCAGATCAACGCCGACAACTTCGCGGATCTGGAGACGGCGTGGATCTGGAGAGGCGACAACTTCGGTCCCACCCCTTACTACTTCCTCCGGTCCAGGCCGATCTACGCTGACGGGATCCTCTACACGATCGCGGGTACCCGCCGGCAGGTGGCGGCCGTCGATCCCGCGACTGGCGAGACCTTTTGGACCTTCCGGGAGCCGGAGACCGTTCGGCATTTGCGCTCTCCCCGGCAGGCCTACGGAAAGGGTGTTGCGTACGCAGAGGTCGACGGTCGAGGAGTGATCTATCTCATTTCTCCCTCCTTCTTCCTATGGGCGCTCGACGCAAAGACTGGCCAGCCACTGGAAGACTGGGGGTCGCCCGTCCCCTTGGAGTCCTTCTCGCAGAGCGGGGTCGTCGACCTGATCCCGACGCTCGTGGAGGACTGGGCCCCCTGGCAGGACTACCTGGCAGCGGGGGAGACCTACGACCCGGACCATGGAATCCCGAGAGAGCTCGGTATGGTCACCAGCTCATCGCCTCCGATCGTGGTGAATGACGTGGTGGTCGTCGGTGCTGGCCATGAGGCCAGCTACCAGCAGACCCGGATCGAAAATGTCCCGGGCGACGTTTAGGGGTTCGACGCCAGGACGGGAGAATTCCTCTGGAAGTTCCACATCATTCCGCGCCCCGGCGAGTTCGGTAACGAAACCTGGGAGAACGATGCCTGGCAGTGGTCGGGTGACATGTCTCAGTGGGCCCCCATGTCTGCTGATCCGGAGCTGGGACTCGTGTACTTCGTGACGAACGCCTCCACGGTACAGACGTACGCGGGCCACCGGCCCGGGCACAACCTGTTCGGCGGCAGCGTCGTCGCGCTGGACGTCCAGACCGGGGAACGAAGGTGGCATTTCCAGATCCACCACAGTGACCAGTGGAACTACGACATCCCGACTGTGCCCATCCTGATGGATCTGACGGTGGATGGAGTGGAGATTCCCGCGCTTGTCCAGAACACAAAGCAGGGCCTCGTCTTTGCGTTCAACCGGGAGACTGGCGAGCCAATCTGGCCGATCGAGGAGCGCCCCGTCATCCAGACGGAGGTCCCTGGCAACTACACGGCACCGACGCAGCCGTACCCGACGCTTCCGGAGCCTCTGGACCCGATCGTCTTGAGCGGGATTACCGATGAGTTCGTGATCGACTACACCCCGGAGCTGAGGGAGCAGGCAATGGAGCTTCTGAGCCTCTACCGGACCGGAGGGCTCTATGTGCCGCCGCTTCCCTACAACCACGAAAACGATTTCGTGAACAACGTCGGCTGCATGGGTGGGGTGAACACCCCCCATGCCCCGATTGCGGATCCCACGACGGGATTCATGTACGCGTCTCACGCTAGGTCCTGCAGCGCCCCGGGCTTCATGGAGCCCACCGGCGGGGTGGACGTGGACAATCCGGACTATCCCCTGCCCGGTCCGGGTGGTGCGGTTCCCACCCAAACTCCGACCACGGGCACGACCGTGGCGGCGTGGTTACCGGGGGGCGGGCCGGAGAGCCGACGCGAAGCGTTGGCGACGATCGATGGCCTGAGGCTCTACAAGCCCATGGACAACCAGCTTTCCGGCTTCGATATGAACACTGGTCGGCGCGTCTGGTCGGTTCCGGTTGGTGAGACCCCCGAGCGGGTCCTAAATCACCCTCTCCTGGCAGAAGTCGAGGTCCCCAATATCGGAGGAAACGGGTGGTCCATTCAGATGGTCACGGAGAGCCTACTGGTCACGACCCGGTCGCTCAGCTCTGGCCCGGGGCAAATCGTCCCCGACGCCCCCTCTGAGCTCCACGCCCGGGACAAGCAGACGGGCGAGATCCTTGGCAGCGTCGACCTTCCAGCTCCAGGCCAGTACGGGATGATGACCTTTATGCACGAAGGAAAGCAGTACATCGTGGTGCAGATCGGGAGCGTGCACACGGACTTTCCGGGCGCGTTGGTGGCGCTGACGCTGCCTTGACCGACCCATCATCCGCCTGACCTCTGCCCTTGTGGGCAGATAGTGAATGAGGTGGGATCTAGATAGGGAGTCGTTGTGTGCGCGGGAGCGCAACGCGGCAATTCACCTACGGGTCTAGGCTCGCCGTGTAGGCGACAATGTTGACGATGTCCTCAACGGTGAGGTTGATCACGGCGCGGTCCATCAGATCGGACCAGGGCCCGTCCCGGTTTCCTTGCTGTAGGTCATAGAGCTGTCGCGCGATGAAGCTGGGTGAACGGCCAGCCAATGCCGGTACCGGGCCGATGCCCCTCAGGTCAAGTCCGTGGCAGATAGTGCACTCTACGGTCCGACCATTCCCACCGGTGTTCACCAGGTTGGCCCCACTTGCTATGGCGCCTCGAGGAACATAGGCAATGAATCCGGACGCATCATCGCGCAATTCTGTCCGGTGTAAGTCCTCAGGTGTTTCCACTACCCGAACTCCGATCGGCTCCATGCCCCCGCCCTCGACCACCTGATGGATCGAGCCCGCAAACCGCGTCACTGGCACCATGTCGGTCTCGACCACCCGGATCCATGGCTTGAAATCGATTGACGAGAAGTATTCGGCTGCCACGCGGGCCTGTTCCTCAGTGGCCGCCGCGCCGATTCGCATCATGAACGCGGGCGGACCCATACGCGGCTCGCCGGTCTTCCGCAGGCCGTTCCGGTAATCCTCCATCTGTTGAACGAGGTACTCGACCGGCTGTCCGGCCAGCCCCGCATTCTCAGGCTTGCCCTGACCGTTCGGAAGATGGCAGTACCCGCACGCCACGACCCCTTCGCCGCCGCCGCGGGCTACAAGTTCCGGCATGGATGGATGGCTGTCTGGGTGCCAATCGGGCGGCCCGTTGTTGATGTTGATGTCGGAGCGTCGAATCGCTACGTCGGAGCCGGGGACGGAGACCACCTCGTTCGGGTCCGGTGCCTCGGCACCCTCGGGTGCGGGGTCGTTGAGTACGAAGGCCCAGGGTAGGACCGCGTTCGCTCCCTCGGCGTCCTGCGGAGCGTCAACCGAAAAGACGGAGATGCCCAACACAGTCGCGGAGCCCGCCGCGCCCGCACACGCGAGCAATGCCACTCCACCAAGAATCCAAATTCTCATGTCCTACCCTGGATCGCTGAGACAAGTAGGCGTCGGCTACCCCCGCGGCACGAAGGCGAGGAAGCGGCGCGGATTGTCCACCGTGATTGTGTGGAGCATCTCCTGGCTCACTCCGGCCCCCTGAAGCTGCTCAGCTAAGCGGGCGACCTTCAGGAAGTCGCTCCGGGTGTCGCTCGAGAGTAGAAGGTGCTCCAGATGACCCGCCTCGAGGAAGGCGAGAATCAAGGCAACCCGGGCCTCGTCCCTCGCAGTGTCCCCCCTGATACGATCGAACCCGACGAAGGCGCCTCGCTCGGCGAGTGCAATGATAATGTCCGCGTTCGTCCCTGGGAGGGAGTCCATGTGGCCGATCGCGATCCGCCTCGGATCCACCCCGACCGATTCGTAGACGTCGAGCTGCCGCAGAGCGATGTCTCGGGGCACCACTTCGCCGTCCGGCCCCGACCCGTAGCTGTTGTGCGTGAAGATCGGGAGATTGGTCTGCAAGTGCGCCTTACCGACAGCGCGGAAAACCTTAGTCTCATCCGGGAAGAAGAAGGCCCGGCCGGCCATGTTGCCGATCTCCCCGTAAGCGCCGAACCGACCTGCGTTGGCCTCCGCGACGAGTCGCGCCGCGATCTGATCCTCGGTCATCGTGGAGATCTCGGCGGGATAAGTGTTCCGCAGGTAGTATCCGCCACTCGCCACCACGTGTAGGCCGGTGGCGGTGGAGATCTGCCTGAGATGGTCGTAGTTCACCCCCATGTCCGGATGCCCGCCATCCACGATGCAGACCACCCCGTTTTCCATCGCCTCCTCAACGTCGGCGATCGCGGGAGCGATGTCGGCCGAGGACGGGGGTGGGAGCTGAAATTGGCGTGTCTCGCGCGAGTAAACGCCGTCGAGGTGCTCGTGGAATAGCGTCGTCCCGTGCGCGAGCGCGTCCGGAGCCTGATCGCTCAAGATCGTGCGAATGACCGCGCCCTCCGGGAAGGAGACGTCCTGTGCTCGGGACCTTGCACGTCTCGGCGTCGCGAGGAGACCTTCGGCAGTTCTTCCCACTGCAAGCAGACCGAGCCCTCCCGCTCCGATCAAGCGGATGGCTTGCCGACGATTCAGGCGGGGAACGGTCGAGTCTTCCATTGTCGTGGCTCCTTAGGTCTGGCCTAAGCGTATCGTATCGTGCGTTCAAACTGGCGAGCGAGAACCGTACACGCGACCCGAGGTCCCGTCTACGTTGCGAGGAATCTCGACGGCCTCACCGCCCGCCTCGCCTCGACCGACAGGCAATCACGCGACTATGCTGTAGCAGGGCTGATAACTGTCTCGCGCCAGCCTCATGCGACCTTGGCTGACAAAACCAGAAAGCAACTGATCCAGTCGGAACATGAGTTGACGCTCGCCGCGTATCTCAAATGGACCATCGGCCTCGATTGCCCGGATGCCGTACTCCTTGACGTTGCCAGCGACCAGACCGGAAAAAGCGCGTCGTAAATTCGATGCCAAGGAGTGAGGTTCCTGATCCCCGTGTAACTGCAATGCGGCCATTGATTCATGAGTGGCCTGAAACGGCTTTTGGAAAGAATCATCTATCTTCAATCGCCAGTTGAAATAGTATGCATTCCTCTGACGGTGACGCACTTCTCGGACCCTACGAATGGAGTCAGCCGCAATAGCCGCGACGATCTCTGGATCTCCGATTGCGATCCGGTAACACGCTTGTCCTGCCGAGCCAAGGGTCGCCCCTACGAATTCGTCGATTTGCTCGAAGTACTTCGCAGCGGCGCGGGGCCCGGTCATAACCACGGGCAGCTCCACATCGCTGTTATCCGGATGCATCAAGATGCCGAGTAAATAGAGTAGTTCTTCGGCGGTTCCGACGCCGCCGGGGAATATCACTACCGCGTGTGCGATCCGTACGAAGGCCTCCAGCCGTTTCTCGATGTCCGGCATGATGACAAGCTGGTTGACGATCGGATTAGGGGATTCCGCGGCGATGATGCCAGGCTCGGTGAGTCCTACATAGCGCCCATCGTGAATCCGCTGTTTGGCGTGGGCAATCGTCGCGCCCTTCATCGGTCCTTTCATGGCCCCCGAGCCACAACCCGTGCACACATTCAGCTTGCGTAGTCCGAGCTGATAACCGACCTGTTTGCAGAAGTCGTACTCCTCCCGCTCGATGGCGTGTCCCCCCCAACAGACTACAAGGTTCGGATCGGCCGGAAGCCTGAATATTCCGGCATTCCGCAGTATGTGAAATACAGCATTGGTGATGCCGTCACTGGTGGACAGGTCGAAGCGGGGGGCCCTCTCAACCTCACTACTAACAAAGACGATGTCCCGCACTACGGCAAACAAAAGCTCGCGGATGCCGCGAATCATCTCTCCATCTACAAAGGCGTCGACCGGTGCATTGGTTAGAGCGAGCTTTATTCCTCGTTCTTGCTGAACAATCCGCACGTCAAACCCCGCATTCTGATCCAGAACCTCCCGGGCATTATCTGTCTTGCTATCGACGTTGAGCACCGCCAGGGCGCACCGACGCAGGATCTCATGTTGATCTCCCTCCCCAACACTTCGGAGACGATCAACCTCGTGTTGGGACAATACCTCGAGGCTTCCCTCGGGCATGACCTCGACTATGGTTTCCTTTTGGGGCATGAATCGTCACCTCAAATGAAATGCTGCGAACGATGTCATGCGGCGGCTATGCATTCGATTTCCACACGGGTGTTTCCCGACAGACTTATGCCAACAGCCGTTCGCGCCGGCTTGTTCTCGGGGAAGAATTCCGCGTAGACTTCGTTCATGGCGCCCCACTCCGTCATATCGACCAGGAAAACGGTGCATTTCACGACTCGGTCCATGGAGGACCCGAAGCGTTCGAGGGCATCTTGGATGGACTCCAGGGCACGGCGAGTCTCGGGCTGAACACCCGGCTCTCCGGCTCCTCCGGTCTTTCCAGCCAAGAAGAGCAGTCCCCCATACCGCACGCCTTCGGAATAGGGCGCCCGGGGGTTGGGATTCATGTACTCTGGGGCGGCGGACTGCTGGAAAAGAGGCGCGGCGACAGCCTGGGGCACTGACGGCTGGCAAGCGACGATCGCAACAGACAGGACGAGGGCGGTCACTCCTCGTAGCATGGCATTACTCCCGGACGAGGTTAACGGATCGTGGAACCTACGTTCGTAACACCTGAATGTGCACGGGCGATGTGCAGGGCCTTCATCGCGCTTGCCGGTCCGGCGGATGTCGGTGACGATGCCTCCCATAGTATGTTCCTCGAGTCCCAGTACTGATTCCGTAGGCTCCCTCGAGACAGGAAATGATTTATGAAGGAGGTCGTGATGCCCCCGCTCCGCTCATTCCTGCCAGCCTGTAGCGTCGTGCTCCTGCTATGGACCGCGACCGCGACCGCGGCCCAGGCGCCTGTCTATGAATCCGAGAGCGGACCCTACCGCGTCGTGACCATCGTGGATGGCCTGCAGGACCCGTGGTCCATTGCCTTCCTTCCCGGGGGTGAAATGCTGGTCACGGAGAAGCCCGGGCGGCTCCGAATCGTGCGCAATGGAGTCCTCGAGCCGGAGCCCATCGGCGGCACGCCGGAGGTCCGGTACCAGGGCCAGTGAGGCCTCCTAGACGTGGTGCTTCACCCGGACTTCGAGTCGAACCGGCTCGTCTACCTCAGCTTCTCAAAGCCCAACGAGGATGGAAGCCAGGGTACGACCGCAGTTGTGCGAGCCAGGTTGGAAGGGAACCGTCTCGATGATGTAGAAGAGATCTTCGAGGCGAAGGCGTGGAGTGTCACGGGTGGTCACTACGGATCCCGCCTGGCCTTCGACGCCCAGGGCTACCTATTCGTAACCATTGGCGACCGGCAGGCACCTCCAGCGAGGGAAACCGCTTATCTGCACCCTGCCCAGGACCTCACCAACCATCAAGGGACGGTCGTTCGCCTGCATGACGACGGGCGTGTACCTGACGACAATCCGTTCGTCGGCCGACCCGATGCCTTGCCCGAGATCTGGAGCTACGGCCACCGCAGCCCGCAGGGCCTGGCGATTCATCCCGAGACAGGTGACATCTTCCAAAACGAGCACGGGCCCCAGGGTGGGGACGAGCTGAATCTCATCCTGCGGGGGCGGAACTATGGCTGGCCCGTCATCGGCTATGGCGGAACAGCCGCTCCAGCACTTCACGCCTTCCATCGCCCCGTCCGGGTTGATGGTCTATACCGGCGACCGTTTTCCGGAGTGGAAGAACAGCATCTTCATGGGAGGAATGGCTGATCCACAAGTTGCCCGGCTGCCCATCGTGGGCGAGGGTGAGACTGCGTACATCGGAAGGATGGAGAGACCTCCGCTGATGATCGGGTTCGGGCGCATCCGAGCCATCACGCAAGGCCCGGACGGCTTGATCTATATCGCGATCGATGACCGCCGGGGTGGCGGCCTCACACCGATCGTGCGCCTCGAGCCCGGCGACGGGACCCAGGCCGGTCTATGATCAGGGATGCCGTTCTCCCGGATGCAGCCGGGGGACCGGCATCGGGCTCGCTACCAATCATTGATCTGCCCGTGTGCGCAGGGGGAGCAGAGAAGACGTCTTCGTGGGCCGGGTAGATTGATTGCGACATGAGACTCCTCCTCTTCAGCGATGTACATCGAGATCTCGTGGCTGCCCGCTCTCTTGTCGCAATGAGTGTGGGCGCAGACGTAGCCGTCTGTGCCGGAGACCTGGCTGTCAGGCGGGAAGGTCTCCAGGAAGTGGTAGACGTCCTCTCGGCCATCGCGATACCGTCGGTGCTCGTTGCTGGAAACGTGGAGTCGGACGCCGAGCTTGCTACCGCGTGCACAGGCTGGCCAACAGCGCATGTGATGCACGGCTCAGGGGTCGAGATCCAAGGTTTTCAGTTCTGGGGCGTTGGTGCCGCGATTCCCATCACACCGTTTGGCGATTGGAGCTTCGACTTGAGCGAGGACGCTGGCTGCGCGCTGCTCGCGGACTGCCCAAACGGGAGTGTCTTGGTGAGCCACTCCCCTCCATTCGGTCACGTGGATCTATATGAGGGTCGGCACCTGGGCAGCCGCTCGGTGCTGGGTGCGATCAAGCGGGCAGAGCCGCTGCTTGTCATTTGCGGTCATATCCATACCTGTTGGCGGCAGGAGTCGGCGATCGGGTCGACACGAGTGATTAATGCCGGGCCGGATGGGATGATCGTCGAGATCTGAGTGGGTGGGCGGAGACATCATGAAGAGGAGATCATCATGAAGAGAAGACGGTTCATCAAGACGTCCGTAGGGGCCGGGTTCGCAGGGGCCGGGTACGTGCTGTCGCCCGAGCGATTCAAGGCACCGGGAGCCGTTAGGCCCAATAGTCAGATGGACGCTACCGAGACCCTCGCGCGCTTCGTATCCGACTTCAGGTATGAAGACCTGTCGCCTGAAGCGGTGGAGGCGGCCAAGGTCGGCCTCATCGACGGCGTCGGGGTCATGCTTGCAGGCGCGACCTACCAGCCCCTGGCCGCAGTGATGGCCGGCTATGTGAGGGAGATGGGCGGGGCTCCCCGCTGCAGCGTGGCAGGCTGGGGGTTTCAGACCAATGCCCCCTTCGCGGCCTTTGCCAACGGCGTTTTCGGCCACTGCCTGGACTACGAAATACAGGCCTGCGCCGCTCCTACCCACGGTACCTCCGCCTGCCTGCCCGCGGCCCTCGCCCTGGGAGAAGAGACGCGCGCTTCAGGCAGAGACATCATCCTGGCGTACGTGCTCGGGATCGAGGTGCAGTGGCGTCTGCGGGCCGCCGGAGCGGTGACCGGAGCCGGGATGACTCCCGGGTTCCATCCGCCTGGGGTGGTGGGGCCCATGGGGAGCACCGCCGCCGCTGCCAGCGTGTTGGGGCTGGACGCGGAGCAGACCAGGATGGCCCTGGGCATAGCCGCCTCCAGAAGCGGCGGCGTGAGCGCCAACACCGGCACCATGACGAAGTCCACCCACCCCGGCGACGCCGCCCGCATGGGTGTCGAGGCCGCCCTCCTAGCGCGGGCCGGCTACACCAGCAATCCCAATATCCTGGAGACACCCTCCGGCTACGTCGCCACCCTGTTCACCGGCGACATCGACTGGGACATTGTGACCGGTGGGCTGGGAAGGGGCTTCATTCCACGCCTCGTGGACCCTGGTTTCAATATCAAGCGCTTCCCCGCTCAGATATTCATGCAGAATCCCACTGAAGCCGTTCTCAACCTTCGGGAAACCCATGGCCTCCGTCCGGAGGACGTGGAGCATCTTACCATGGAGACCGAAAGGGGGGGGCCGGGACGTCCCGCTCCAGAGAGCGGCTTGGACGGCAAGTTCAGCGTACAGTACTGTGCCTCGGCCGCGCTGCTGGACGGTCATGTGGATATCGAGACGTTCGCCGACGAGCGCCGCTTCGCCCCGGACATGGAGGCGATGCTCCCAAAGGTGAGCCTTACGCCTACGCCCAGAAGTGACGACGGTGCCAGGGCCACGGCGCAACTGACCGACGGTCGCACCGTGAGCGAGGAGTCCCTCAACTTCCGGGGCTCCTGCCGCAACCCGATGAGTCGTGCGGAGCGGCTGGACAAATTCCGCTACTGCGTCAGCCAACGCGCGCTCTCAGATCAGGACACCGAGCGGCTGCTGGACCTTCTCGAGCGCCTCGAGGCAGTTGACGATGTTTCAGCCCTGATGGACTTGATGGGCACGCGTGCTCCCAACAACCGATGAGGTGCGGCTGGGAAGTGGCTTAGGATGCGGTCAGACCAGAGGTTACGGCAGGTCTCTGGAGCGGGATGCGCGTTCCCGTCCATCATCTCTTTCCGCTCGGGTTTAGGGTGAAATCTCGGGCGCTCAGCCCCCCCGCACGGTTCGGGCGACCCCGGGGCGTTGCTTGACGCACACGACCCGCGGCCTCTAGCCTGCCAGTTGTGGCCTCCCTTCCACATATGGGGGGCCGGCACCAGCGTGCGATGGACCACGCCCGCTAGTCAATGTGCCACATCGAAAGAGTGAGGTGACGGTGGGACTCGAGCACCGTGGGCTTCGGACTTCGAGGATCGATCGGTTCGCAGTGCTTTCGGCGGTCTTGCTGATCACTGCCTGCTCCACCGGCGGCGACAGCATGGAGCCTCAGCCGATGACCGGCTCGATCAGTGTCAGCGTGAGTCCCACGAGTGACGCGGTGGAGCAGGGCGAGGCAACGGTCGTCACGGCGACCGTGACTCGATCTGGGGGGTTCAGCGGCTCCGTGACCATTAGCGTCACCGGGGCACCCTCAGGGGTAACCGCCACGGTCGGGACAGCCGCGACCATGGGTAGCGCCACGGTCGCATCGGTCGCGATCGAGGTTGGCCCGGACGTGGACCCAGGGGTCTATTCGATCACCTTGAGGGCCAGCGGATCCGGCGTTTCCACGACCACCGCGACCTACTCACTGACCGTAACTGCGGCGCCTAGTTTCCAGATCGATTTGTTCCCCACCGAGGTGTCGATCGTGCAAGGCGGCGAAGCGGACGTCGCCTTGACGGTATTCGGGACCAACTTCGGAGCGGTCGATCTAAGCCTGGAAGGTCCGGATCCCGCGCCGCCGCCGGTAGGCTCCAGCCTGGGCCCCCTCCCCGAAGGCGTCACCGCCGTATTCGATCCGAACCCGACTATGGGCAACTCCACGCTGACGATTACGGTGGGTGCGGCCGTTGCGGCGGGAGTCCGCAACCTGACCGTTCGGGGCACGTCCGCGGGTGCCGAGGATCAGAGCGTTGCCCTCGAGCTGACCGTGACGGACGGGGGTGGCCCGCCCCCGATCAACCTGCCGATCGAGATGGTCGAGATTGCGGCGGGGCTGTCCCACTCCTGTGTGGTGGACGGGGCGGGCAAGCCGTACTGCTGGGGGACGGACAGTTTCGGGCAAGTCGGGGACGACGCGGCCATAGGGGGGTTCGCGTCGCATCCTGCGCCCGCCGCCGTAGCCGGCGCTCACACGTTCTCGGCCTTGGCGGCAGGCTTTCGAACCTCCTGCGCAATCGACGGAACGGGAAAGGCCTATTGTTGGGGGGAAGACGACTTCGGGGCACTTGGAGATGGCCTCCTGGTCCCCATGCAGCCGACCCCCGTCGCCGTCGCGGGGGGTCACAGCTTCGCCGCGATCGCGTTCGGTTATAGGGCCGTTTGCGCACTCACGACGGCGGGTCAGCCCTTCTGCTGGGGGAGCGACTTCTATGGGCAGGTGGGGAACGGAGCTCCCCGGCTCTCCATGGCTCACGTGCCTACCGCCGTTTCCGGCGACCACACGTTCGTCAAGATCTCGAGCGGGGGCGAAGGGTCCGGCGAGCACGCATGCGCCCTCGACGTCGATGGCGATGCGTACTGCTGGGGGAGCAACATGTCGGGTGAGCTTGGAAACGGGGCACCGAATCAGTTCCACCTCTCCCCGATTGCTTCGGCCGTGGGCCATACCTTCACGGAGATCGCGGTCGGGGGCCTCCACACGTGCGCGCTCGGTCCGGGAGGGAACGCCTACTGCTGGGGGCAGGACGACGGAACCGTCGGATACGAGCAGCTCGGTGATGGGCCTGGCGCGATGGATCAATCCGTCCCGGTGGCGGTCTCAGGGGGTCACGTGTTCACGTCCCTAACCGCAGGTGGGTACCACACCTGCGGGATCACCACGGGCGACGACGCGTACTGCTGGGGGTCGAATTCGAACGGGCAGCTCGGGGACGGGAGCGTCACCCACCGAGCCGCACCGGTTATGGTGGGCGGAGGCCATAAGTGGCGGACCTTGGGGGCCAGCTTCTTCCACACCTGCGGAGTGACCACAGCAGGAGCGGCGTACTGCTGGGGTGGGGATGGGAGTCAGCAGCTGGGTAACGGCAACCCGCTGGGGGATGTGTCCACGCCGACGATGGTCCTTCCGCTGCCTTAGCGCGTGGCGCTGTATGCCTTGCTGGTGGCGACGGCGATTTGGCTGGTATCGCCACCCACCGAAACGCTCAAGCGAGCGCCACGAAATCCGTCGGTTCAGACTTTCCGCGCAGCGTCACGGGCCGGAAACAGGAACGCGGACCATCATGACAGAGCGTTCTTGCACCCCATCTGAGCGGCGGGCATTTTCCCCTGTGCCTTCAATCTGGGCTCAGTTCGATTTCCCTCCAGCAGCGGGACTATGAGCGACCCCTCCGACAATCGCCTGCTTAGCCTCATGTGTGGGATCGGGGGGGGGACCAGTGCCCTGTTCGCCGCTGCGCTTGCCCTGGCTGCTCTGCCCGATCAAGCCCCCGACGCAAGTTGGGCCGATTGGACAGAATTGAGCTTCGACGAGGAGCGGGGGAGGACTGTCTACACCCTCGCTGAACTTGGCGGTCTTCCATGCATGAGAGCTGTGGCGGAGGATGGGGCCTCCGCTCTGGTGCGTGAGGTTCACCCAGACTTGAGGAACGTGCCGGTACTTCGATGGTCGTGGCGGGCTCAAGAGGGGGTGAAGACCTTGGACATCAGACAGAAAGCGGGAGACGATCTAACGGCCCGGGTTACGGTGAACTTCGCGTTTGATTCGGACACGACCTCTCTCTGGGAGCGGCTTCGCTACAACATCGCACGATTGCGTTACGGAGCCCGCGTCCCCGGAAGTGCGATCACCTATGGTTGGGCCAATCTCGAACCTCCCGGAACGATTGAGCCGAACGCTTACACCGACCGGGTCCTGACTGTAGTTCTGAGAAACGCCGAACATGTTGGCCGCGGGTGGTTCGATGAGGAGCGGAACGTCCTGGAGGACTACCGCCGATTCTTTGGCGAGGAGCCGCCCTCGGTCGTTGGCGTAGGAATCATGACGGACACGGACGATGGAGGGGGTCGGGCCGATGCTTGCTACTCCGACATTCGCTTCGGCGGGTAGGGTACCCATGGCCGACCAACGAGGGCGGGCCAGCGCTCTACCTCACTAGCAGCCCGGTCACGTACATGACCGCCAATCCCGCGAGCACACCGCCAGCAATCGTCGGTCGCCATACTCCCTCCCCACTTCGACTGAACATCCGGAAGAGGACCGCTACGACCTGCGCGATGGCTCCGACACCGACCGCAATGAAGAGCGTCGCTAGCGTCGGTGTGAAGGCAAGGCCACCGATCCAGGTGCCGAAGATCGTGGGGATGCCAGCCAGCGCGCCCATTCCAGCTAGAGTCGCAAGCCGCGGGCGGTCCTTCGCGACTGGGGCGACGATGGCCAGTCCTTCGGTGGTGTTATGGATCATGAACCCGGTCACGAGGAACACACTCAGTGCAGCTTCGCCGATCGCGTAGGCCGCACCGATCGCGAGGCCCTCGCCTAGATTGTGAAGTCCGACACCGAGCGCGATCAACCAGGCCATTGCCCGCCGTCCATCAGGCCCGGCGCGGCCCGCCCGCCCGCCGCCCGCTAACTGGAGCACCAGGAATGCACCGAGTGAGCCCAATAGGACCAGCGCAGTGCCCTGGAAGGCGGCGGGTACCGCAGCCGCCGTCTCCAGCGCCTCGGAGAGGGCGTCGACGCCCAAGAAGATCAGAAGCCCTGCGGTCAATGCGAGCATGACCTCGAAGCGCTCTTTCGGAAGCCGGCTGATCAATGGCAAGAAGAGGAGGCCGATGGCCACAGGAAGAACGCCCACGTAGATCCCGATCATCGTGAGCAGGCTCAGACTCCTGGCGTCGGTCGTCGGTGTCTCGACCGCGAGCGCGATCTCCTGCTCGAAGGTTAGCCCGGTCGAGGTCATTAGGGTGACGAAGTGGGCCTCGTCCTGGACCCAGGCGTAGGGGATCTCGATCGTCGCTCGACCGAAGCGATTAAGGGCTGTCGAGGGGGTCATCGTGAACGGCCGAAACGCCTCATCCACGGTCACCTGAGCGACGGTCACCGGTTCGGGTCCGCCGTTGACGACGGAGAGGCTGATCAATCCCGGTGCGAGCGACACGCGCTCGACAGTGAGCTCTTCCACCGGTGGAAACGCCCCTCGCATTCGATCGAGCAACCCGGTCTGGACAACCACAACCACAAGCCCAGCGAGGAGCGCCAGGGGCAAGACGCCCCAGATCCAGCGGCGTCCGGTCATTCCGCTACCACTGGCTCCGTCACGTCGAAGACGCCCATCCAGCCCAATTCGGCGAATTCCGACTGGTGAGCATGAAACATGAAACTGCCCGTGTGTTCGTAGGTGAACTCCAGGATGTGACGCTCTCCCTGACAGAACATCAGCGTGTCGGTGAATTCAGTTGAGGTTTGCGCCCCTGTCCGGAACACGTTGAAGAAGTTTCCGTGGAGATGCATCGAGTTGATGAGATCGAACTCGAGAACGTTGATCATGTAGAGTCTTTGGAGCTCACCCTTCCGGACCGGAATCGGGCTGGATTGGTAGGCAAACGGTACCGTGTTGACGGCGTAGGTCTCGTTCGAGCTGTCGAAATTCGTGTCGAAACCATTTAAGACCATCACCATTTCACGTGCAGGGGGCCGAGGGGTCATGGGATCGACGATGAACGTCCCATAGAGGCCCTTCGCAAGGTGTCGCTTGAGGGGAAAAGCGTGACAGTGGTATAGATGGAGGCCAGCGGGCGCGGCGGTAAACTCATACGTGTAGCTCTCGCCCGGCTCGACCACTTCGTACACTCCGTCCATGTTGGCGGGATGAATTCCGTGGAAATGGGCCGTGTGGGGATGGCTCCCCGCATTCGAGAACCGTATCCGCATTACGTCGCCTTCTGTGGCGCGGAGAGTCGGCCCAGGTACCTGGCCGTTGAAGGTCCAGGCCGCGTATTTCACCCCTGGAGCCACCTCAATCTCACGGTCGACCACAGTGAGTTCGTACTCGCGAAGGGTTCGATCGTCAGGCAGTTTCGATGCCTTGCCGTAATCGAAGTGTTCGAGGAAGGCCACCGGATCAATCGACGAGTCACTGACCGTGCCCTCGGTGCCGACAATCGACGGATCGTGGGCACTTTCGGAAGGAACACGCTCTTCGCTGGCGTCGAGCGCTCGGCTCCCCACTACGAGTCCGGCGGCACCAAGCGCACTCTGCGCAAGAAGCGCGCGTCGTGACATCAAACGGTCCTTCATACCGCCACCTCCCGCCCCAAGGGCACGGATAGGAGTGACTGCGCCAGCTCAAAACCCGATCACCTGCGGTCGGGCCCCCGCATCCGTGCGGAGTACAGTGACTGGTCCATGGAAGGGCGTTGCTTGCAACACCTCGAACTGCACGCCAACCTGGAATCCAAGCGAGGCGATGTAACGGAGTAGCTCCGGATCGTCGTCGCTGACCAACCGGACCACCCCGAGCGTCCCGACAGGGACCTCAGTCATGGGCACCAGCTCTTGTTGTTCCACCTCCCCCTCCCTTGTCGGGATCGGGGCACCGTGTGGGTCGTATCTCGGGTCGTCGAGCGCCTCGGCCATCCGCTCGATCAGCTGGTCGGAGGCCG
The DNA here is from genome assembly GCA_965215925.1 of Longimicrobiales bacterium. Lineage (GTDB taxonomy): Bacteria > Gemmatimonadota > Gemmatimonadetes > Longimicrobiales > Gaopeijiaceae > JAAXGI01. The sequence continues at coordinate 2,888,877 of CBDCEQ010000003.1, forward strand.
CGTGCTCGAGCCGCTCGGCTTCGTCGTGTACGAGGGCCCAGTCCCACCCCAGCACGCTGGCGAGGTAGGTCTCAAGGATCCGGTGTCGGCGAATGATCCGGAGCGCTGCACGGAGTCCCGCCTCGGTCAGCCTGACGCCCCGATAGGCGGTGCGTTCTGCCAGCCCAATATCGGCAAGCCGGCGGACCATTCCGCTCACTGACGCCGGTGCAACCGTCAACACTTCGGCGAGTGCCCGTCGGCACGAACTCCCCGAAGTGCGATAGGCCATAGATGGCCTTGAGATAGTCCTCAACGGACTGTGACATGTCGGTCATTGAGTCTCACCTAATAATTAGATTAGGACAGACTAACATGGTGGGATGGGGTGCGAGAGTCAACAGGGGAATGCCGGGGGCTCTTACTCCGCGCGCGGCATCTCGCGCTCAGGGGCAGGAGGGTTTCGGATTGAGCGACCCGCCGACCCGAACTTCAGGTAGAGAGCGGGAACAACGACCATATTCAGCACGAGGGCGGTGACGAGTCCCCCCAAGACAACAACCGCCAGAGGGCTCTGGATCTCATTCCCCGCTTCCCCTCCCCCGAGCGCCAGAGGGAGTAGCGCGAATCCCGCGGTAAGAGCGGTCATTGAGATCGGGCTAAGTCGCTCCATAGACCCTTTCCACACCGCGTCACGGATGGACTGACCCTCTTCCACCAGATGGTTGTAGTGCGACACGAGAAGGATTCCGTTTCGCACCGCAACGCCGAAGAGAGTAATGAAGCCGACCATCGTGGCGATGTTCAGGACTCCTCCCGTCAGTACGATCGCGAAGACCCCCCCTACAAGCGCCAACGGAAGATTCACCATGACCAGGAATGCCTGCGTGGCCGAACCGAACTCCATGAAGAGGAGAAGGAATATCAGGGCGACAACCAGAAGTGAGAGCCAACCGATCGTTCTGGAGGCCGCCTCCGCGGACTCGAACTGGCCTCCATACTCGATGTAGTAGCTCTCTGGAAGCGTCAGCTGCTCCTCAATTCGCCGGCGCATGTCCTGGGCCACGCTACCTACATCCCGTCCCGCGACGTTCGACTGCACGACGATCTTTCGCTGGACGTTCTCTCGCGAAATCTGATTCGGACCCATGTCGCGTCGGATCGTGGCAAGGGACGGGAGGGGTACCTGGGCACCAGACGGCGTGCTGACTCTCGCGTTCCCAATCTTCCCGATAGATCCCCGGTAAGGCTCGGAAAATCGAACGACCAGATCGAAGCTGCGCTGCTCCTCGAGCACCTGTGAGACCGTCTCACCTGCGAAAGCTACGTCGATCGCGTCGGCCAAGTGTGCAGGAGTCATCCCGTACCGAGCCATTGCCGACCGGTCCATCAGTACTCGGACCTGGGGCACGTCAGCCTGTGGCTCCATCGCGACATCGACGGCTCCGGGCACAGGCGTGACCACAGACGCGACCTCGCGGCCGATCCTGCGAAGCACCTGCAGATCGGGACCGAAGATGTTGATGGCGATGCTCGCCTCGGTCCCGGAAAGCATGTGGTCGATCCGATGGCGGATTGGCTGGCCAATGGTGATCTCAGTACCCGGCACCGCGGCAACGGCCTCTCTCAGCTCCGCGAGGACCGTGTCATAATCAGACTGTGACAGGTCCAGCCGGACATCGATCTCCGCGGCGTTCGCTCCCTGCGCGTGCTCATCGAGTTCTGCCCGTCCCGTGCGGCGGGCGGTTTCTTCCACAGCAGAGTGGCTGAGTAGGATTTGCTCGATTCGCCGACCCAGCGCATCGGACTCGTCCAACGATGTTCCCGGCAGAGTGATCGCGCTCACGACTAGCGTTCCTTCCCTGAACTCTGGGAGGAATTCGCGTCCCATGTAGGGGACCATCAGGAGAGCGGAGATCACGAGCACAGCCGTGCCCAGTAGAACCGGGGCCGGTCGATCGAGTACCGGTTGAAGGATGCGAGCGTACGCGGCCTTGAGATTCCGGATCACCCAGCTCTCCTGCCTACGGTTGATTTCATGAGAGTCGGGCAAGAGCAACGTGGCCAGGGCGGGCGTGACCGTGAGGGCGACCACCAATGAGGCCATGATCGCAACGATGTAGGCGAAGCCAAGAGGCCTGAGCATCCGCCCCTCGATACCGCTCAGGAAGAAGAGGGGGAGGAACACGATGCTCACGATGAAGGTGGCCGTCACGATGCTCGCGCGAATTTCCATCGATGCGGACAGGACGACATCGTGCACAGACTTTTGGTCTTCCAGAGGAAGCGCTCGATTCACTCGAAGCCGCCGAAAGACGTTCTCCACGTCGATCACAGCGTCGTCCACAAGGGAACCGATCGCGATGGCCATCCCGCCCAGCGTCATCGTGTTGATGGTGATGCCGAAGAGACGGAGCGCGAAGATCGCGGCTACGAGCGAGAGTGGGATCGAGAGCGTAGAGATGAAGGTGGTCCGACCACTCCATAGGAAGAGGAAGAGGACCAAGACGACGAGCACCGCCCCGTCCCTGAGAGCCTCCAGTACGTTGCTGACCGCGGTGTCGATGAAGGTCGCTTGCTGGAAGACTCCCCGGTTTATTCGAAGCCCGGGAGGGAGGGTCGCCTCGATGTCCGAAAGAGTTTCGTCGATGCGCCCGGTAAGCTCCAGCGTGTTCGTGTCAGGTTGTTTGTGCACCGAGAGGATCACCGCAGGCTGGGTGTTCGCCGACCCTCTACCGAGTTGGATCGCGGGCCCGATCCGTGTCTCTGCAACATCGCCGATAAGCACCGGCGTTCCGCTTCGCACCGCGACGGCAGTGCGCGCTATGTCCCCCAACTCTTGGACACGTCCGGTGCCTCGAATTAGGTACTCCTGGCCTCCATCCATGAAGACGCCCCCGGAGGCGTTCACATTGGAGCCCCTCGCGGCGCTCAGTACCTCGTTGAGCGTCACGCCATAGGCCGAAAGCCGCGTCGGATCTACGAGCACCTGGTACTGCCTGACTTCGCCACCCAGTGGAATCACCTGGGACACGCCCGGGACGGCGAGAAGCCGCGGACGGACGCCCCAGTCCGCGAATGTTCTCATTTCCATCTGAGAGACCGACTCGTCTCCAGTGACAGCGATCAGCTGGATCTCGCCCATGATCGACGAAATGGGTGCAAGTGCCGGCAGTGCCACACCACTGGGAAACGACTGGCTGATGAGCTGAAGCTTCTCGGTAACGATCTGCCGGGCCTGGAAAATGTCGGTTCCCCAGTCGAACTCGACCCAGACGATGCTGATCCCCTGAGCCGTGGAAGAACGAACTCTCCTGACACCCGTGGCGCCATTGACCGAGGTCTCGATGGGAAAAGTGACGAGGGTCTCTACCTCCTCCGGAGCCATCCCATGCGCCTCAGTCAGCACGGTCACAGTCGGCGCGGTCAGGTCCGGAAACACGTCGACCGGCATCCGGAGCGCCGTCACGGCTCCAGAAACGAGGACGAGACCAGCTGCCGCAGCGACGAGGAAGCGGTTACGAATAGACCAGCTGATCAGGCCTCGAATCATGGTCCGCCTCTCCTAGTGAGTGTGGCCACCGGCGAACTCGCCGCCGGACATCGAGGCCAGTCGGACCTGATACGCTCCTTCAACGACGGTCATCTCCCCAAGGGTGATCCCAGCACGCACTACGGTACGGACTCCGTCGGTAGCACCGAGCGCGAGGGATCGGCGCTCGAACTCTTCCCCGCCGACCTGCACATAGGCCACATCGGTCCCGTTATCGTCGATTATCGCGGCGTTTGGGATGACGATACCGGACTCCTCAGCGCCGGCGGGGACAAACGCCTCTGCCAGCTGTCCGTACACGAATCGGTCGCCTGTTTCGGAAATGTCGAATACGATCGGAACCGTTCGAGTCTGGCGATCCATGATCCGGCCGATCGAGACGAGCCCCCCGGCTTCGCGCACCTCCTGCGACCCCTCTAGACGGTATCTCGCCGAGGCCGTCCCCGGCATCGACGACGCAACGTCCGCGGGGACCGCCAGCCGAAGCCAGGCAGCTCTTGGAGCGACGATGGTGAAGAGCGGTGCACCCGCCTCGACTCGCCCGCCCGGAACGAAATTGCGAGTGGCAACGACACCGGTCATCGGTGACGCGAGACGGAGTTGCGAAGGGTCGTCTGAACCGGCAGCCCCCATGGCTTCAGCCTCGGCCGTGGCAACCTCGAGATCGTGGCGAGCCTCCTCGAGTCGCCGCTCGGGAACGGCCCCGACTTCCAGAAGCCGTTCGGCCCTCTGAACCTCCCTCTCGAGCCGCTGAACGTTTCCCACGGCACGTGCGAACCCCCCCTCTTGCGCGGTGGGCGCGAGCACCGCGAGGACTTGCCCTTCGCGTACATTTTGTCCGACGGACGGAGCGGCGCGGTTGGGCTCTTCAAGGGCGATTCCGGCCACGGGAGCCCCAACCTGAACCAAGGCGCCGTCCGGAGGGACGACCTCGCCTGGCACCGCTACAGTCTGAAGGATTGACCCTGCGGCGGCGGGTGCCACGGCCCAAGGGATCTGCCACTGTTGCTCCTTCAGGAAGGCAATGCCTAGGGCTTCCTGCTCCTCTGCCAAGGGCGCTTCCGACTCGCTCGCGAAGACCTGGACGTCCGGCAGAACGTGCCGGCTCTGCGCTTGGGGACTCTCCAGCACGAGCTCTACGCGATAATGGCCCGGCGTCTCAATGACCGGATCGAGTAGGAAGATTCCGTCCCTGGCCACATCCTCGATCGTGAACGACTCCTCGACTGACTCGCCGGCAAGGAATCTCACAACAAGACTCCCAGAGCGGATCGGCTGGAAGGTCGCAGCGCTCGTCAGGTGAATGGCCCAATTTCCCGTGGGCTGTCCTGCGACGGGGTGGGGGTATTCCAGAAAGAGTTCAGTCGAATCCCTCCACTGCGTCACGACAACCGATGCGATTCCCGGTTGAGTCGTCTCCACAACCGGCGTTCGTTCACATCCGCTGCTCACAAGTTGGATAAGCGCAGTGGACAGGGTTAGGACCGATCGTGTCGCCGAACCGCTTCTCGTGTGTCTTCTAGGCTCGTTCATGCGTCGTCCTCTCCCTGGCCCGCGAGACCTCCGAATCCCCCTACGGCTCTCTCCAGATCGTAGTAACTGATCCACACCTCAGACTGGATGCGTAAGGTGGCGGTTTCCGCATCGCTAAGAGCCTCCGCTGCATCGAGGAGCCCGATCAATTCCATCTCGCCAGCGTCATAGGCGACCTGTGCCACATCCAAGAGATCGACTCTCGACTGCTCGTTCCTATTAGAAAGAAGTTCTGATCGGCGAACCTGCGAGCTGTATACATCAAGGGCCCTGCTCGCATCTTGCTCGATCTCCTTCCGCGTGAAGACCAGGAGAGTCTCCTTTTCCATGACTAGAGCGTCCGCCGCTTCAATGGCTCCCGAGGACCGATTCCACAGAGGGACCGGAACCGACATCCCGAGGAACAGCCCATTGAATCCATTGGACTGCCGTTTGAATCCGCCTGTCGCCGTCAGTTCAGGTACGCGTTGTGCTCGCATCCCTCTCCGCTCGGCCTCAGCGGATCTCACGCCCGCTTCAAGGGCCAAAACCTCCGGGCGCCGGCCGAGAGCCAGTGCCTGCAGTTGATTCAGATCGATCGGCGGCGGGATTCCCACGGGGGGGTCCGAGGGCGCCAGCTGGAGTTCGCCTGTCTCGGGAGCGACCAAAAGCGCCAGCTGGCGGCGCGAGGCGTTGAGAACGAGGAGTGCATCCGCAAGAGAGGCTTCGTAACGGACCCTCTCGACCTCGATGCGGCGAAGATCATACAGCGACACGTCACCCTCTTGGTATCGCTCCCCCGCGCTCTCCGCAGCCTGTCTGAACACGGCGGTCACCCGCTCGAGAATCTCTCCGTGCCTCTCCGCGCGCGCCGCCTCCACATATGCGCGTTTTACACGAAACGCTAGGGTGACGCTGTCGGCCATTACTCGGCTCCGAGCGGCTAGAACGTTCTCGTTCGAAACAGCCCGGCGAGCGTCTCGAGCTCCCGGCCACTCTATGCGTTGCGATAGGGTGAAGTAGCTCTCAGATGCTGCGAGACCGGACTCATCAAGAGCCTCGTGGCTCGCCGTGAACGCCGGGTTGGAGTATGCGCCTGATTGTCGAGCCATCGCCTCGGCCCTCACCGCGGCTGAGCGGGCCATACGAAGTTCGAGGTTCGACCCTAGGAGCCCAAGCGCCTCGTCAAGGGTGACCCTCCGAAGCTGGGTCTTCTCGGCCAGGGCACTTCCTTCCGGAGCTTGGGCGACGCCCGGCCCGGGACTGATCATCGCGGGCATTTGGAACATCGCTGCTACAACAACTGCGGTCTTAATGTTGGTCTTCACTTATCCCTCTCCTGTGACTTCGGCACACCCCAACGGTGGGCTGCGGGGTGCCAATACGTACGGAGACGCGCCGACCCGGACTCGGGCCGACCGTTCAGCTAGGAGAGGTGTGGTGGGGCTCGAGGAGAACGGTTCGGGGGAGGATCGCGCTCCCTGGGGCGAATCGATGTCCCGTGGGCCACAACGACCCTGATCACCTGTCGGAACTCGTGTTCCAAGCGGGAATCGATGACCACCGTGAGCTCGGGTGGGCCAGTGGTTGCTCGGTCCCCCTGATCAATGAGGATCGTGCCGTGCGAATGATGATCGGGCCCGACGACTAAAGTGCCGTGGCCACCATCGGGACGCTCATGGTGATGGGAAGGCGCGCCAGTGCAGAGGACTGCCAGCAGGGCAGCGAGGATTGCCGCAGTCGTGGAGCGGACCCGCCGAGAGAACCACATGTTCTAATGATGAAGTGGAACTCGCCGATCGTCAAACATTCCCGCGTTCGAGCCCTTGCTGGCCTTCAGACCCTTAGCCGGTTTCGGCTTCCCTCAAGAACGTACCGCGCTGTAGATCCTCGTAAGTCTGCCGAAGCTCATCTTGAGTGTTCATCACGATCGGTCCGTACCAAGCCACGGGTTCCTCCAGCGGCTTCCCCGACACGAGTAGAAACCGAATGCCCTCTTCACCTGTTCGGACCGTTACTTCATCGCCGCGATCAAAGAGGACCAACGAGCGATCGCCAGCTTCGGGATGGAGCGACGTATCCGCCCATCCTATGCCCTCGGTCGGCACGGCGAGTGGCGAAGAAGCGTTGCAAAACCTTCCCGCCCCCGAGAACACGTACGCGAACGCATGTCGTGTAACCTCGACGGGCAGAGACTTCTTCGTTTCGGGCGGAACCGACACATCGATATATACCGGGTCAGACGCAATCCCATCTACCGGACCCTTCTTTCCCCAAAAGCTCCCGCAAACGATTCGGGCTCGGGTTCCATCGTCATCCGTGACGGACGGAATGTCGTCGGCGTGCACTCCCTGATAGCGTGGCGGAGTCATTTTCAGTGAAGAAGGAAGGTTCGCCCAAAGCTGGAAGCCATGCATTCGACCGTCCGCATCACCGCGGGGCATCTCTTGATGAACGATGCCGCTTCCGGCAGTCATCCATTGTATGTCACCGGCCCCGACGGTTCCGAGGTTTCCCAGGCTGTCACCATGATCAACGGTACCGGCAAGAACGTACGTGACGGTCTCGATCCCGCGGTGCGGGTGCCATGGAAATCCAGCCAGGTAGTCCTCTGGCCGCTCATTGCGAAAGTCATCGAGAAGAAGGAAGGGGTCGAACTCAGAAGGGTCGCCGAATCCGAACGCACGATCGAGGCGGACGCCTGCCCCCTCGAGCGTTGGCTTTGCTTTGACGATGCGCTTTACAGGTCGAATAGACATCAGAGTCTCCTAACCTCGTTCCAGCCCCACACAATAAGAAACGGCCAGGCGCATCCTCCTCATAAGGTACGATGGCTGGCCGTCTCAGAAACACAGCCGAGGCCGTGTTGTGTAAGAAACGTCGCCGCTCACGCCGGTCGGCGTCAATGTTCCTGCTGTGCCTCCAGCTCGGAAGGGATGAGCGAGAAGGCAATCCGCACAGCGCATGCAAGGGTGGCCAACGGCTACATACCACCCACCTCATATTTCGTGAAAGCAGAGCCCGCATCGATGAGTGAAGCCGGTCCCTCAGCCACGTAGACGTTGCCGTCCCCGTCCACTCCCACTCCCTCACCCGTTACGCCATGGTACGGCCGGCTGTCGGAATCCCACGGCGGAATGAAGCCAACGAGCAAGTCCTGATCGACCGGACCGATGCGGACGCCGTTCCTCCAGTTGATGTGCCGGAGCCGGTTGGACTCGGAGTCGATTGCGTACACCATCTGGTCCTCAGTGATGAATAGATCGCTGATGCGCCCAAACTGATAGCGCGAGTCGAGGTAGTTGCCCTGCTGGTCGTAGATCTCGAGGCGGTGGTTGCCACGGTCTGCGACCCAGAGTCGGCCCTGAGAGTCGAACTCCATGGCGTGTGGCGTGCGGAACTCACCGTGATCCGTGCCGATCTCGCCCCACTCCATGATGTATTCGCCCTCGGGCGAGTACTTTATGATACGGCCGGTCAGCCCTGCCGCGCGGGCCTCGTCCATCTGTTCGTCTGTCGTCAAGTTCTGACCGGTGTGGCCGTCTGCGACGAAGATGCTGCCGTCGGGCGCGACGATCACGTCATTGGGCTGGTTGAGGTGATCCTGGTCATTCCCGGGCTGGCCGGCGACTCCAAGACTCAGCAGCAACTCGCCGGTCGGGCTGAACTTGTGGACCTGGTGACCCTTGGTGCCCTCGGCGTTTCCGGCGAAGTCCGTCACCCAGACGTTGCCCTCGTCGTCCGCGTAGATCCCGTGGGGCGTGACGAAGATTCCGGCGCCGAAGTTGGCGAGGATGCCCCCGGTGGTTCGGTCGAATTTGAAGATCGGATCCACGGGGTTGCTGTCACAGTTGATCCCGGGTCCTCCTGCCGAGCCCGATGCGCACCGCTCGTACCCCCATACGTGATCGTCCGTCGGGTCCATGTCGAGGCCCGCGGTGGAGCCCCACTCCCTTCCCTCGGGCAGGGTCGCCCAGCTCCCGATGCGGGTCGGATTCGGGTTCGGGAGTCCATCACCCGTGACCGGGTTCACTGCCGCAGTGGCCATCGCGGCCGGTGGCGTTGACTCTGCCGCGCACCCCGCCAGAATCGTGGCACCAATGAGCACTGACATCAGGCGTCGTAACGAAGACATGGTCCCCCTCCACGCGAATCTCGATTTGGCCGCGGCAAGGCCGCGGGCGCCGGACTCAGAACATTGGCGGTCGGCGCGCGGCGCGCAAACGATTCAAACCGATGGACCGCCTTCATTCGGCTCCGATTGGGCGCAGGGACGCTCCTTGGGTCTCTCGGCTTCTATTTAATCCCGACGACCATGCTGTCTGGACCCAGAAGATGCTCCACCCGGGTCTCTCGGAATCCGGCTTCAACGAGCCAACCCCGGCAGTCTGCTCCCGTATAGTCGAAACCGTCGTAGGTCTCGATAAGCATGTTGAGACTCATGAGCAGCCCGAACACGTTGGAGCGGCGGTCGTCGTCAATCAGCGCCTCATACACGACGAGCGCGCCACCTTCGGGAAGTGCGTCGTAGGCCTTGCCGATGAGCATGCGCTTTTCGTCCATCCCCCAGTCGTGAAGGATGTGGCCCATGAGTACGACATCGCCGGACGGCAGGGGATCAGAGAAGAAGTCGCCCCCGACGAAGCTGATTCGGTCCGCAGCGGCGCTCAGGCCCACGTACTCTGCAAAGGTGGGTTCAACCACGGGCAGATCGAAGCCAGTTCCCGTCAGGTGAGCGTTGGCCTCGACGATTTGGACCACGAGGTCCCCCTGGGCGGTACCTACATCGACGAAGCTGTCGTATTCGTCCCAGGGCAGTGCCTGAGCGATGGCCATGTTTGCCCCGTGGCTCACCCCCGTCATTGCCTTCAAGAACTCACTTAGGCGCGCCGGGTCCGCGTAGAGTACCTCGAAAAAAGGCTCCTGCCCGTGCTTTACCTCGTTTTGCGGATGGCCGGTGCGGAGCGCCTCGGTAAGGTTCCCCCAGAAGGGGTAGAGCCTATGGTTCGCCATCTCCAGGACGCCGCCTATGTAGGAAGGCTTCGCCTTGTCGAGGAAGAGATCGGTCTCGGCTGTGTTCCGGTAAGTGCCGTTCTCTCGCTCCACGAAGCCCAGTGCGACGAGCGCGTCGAGGAAGTCCTGAGTCCCCCGCTCGGCCAGCCCAAGTCTTTGCCGCACCGTTTGAAGGTTTCCCGGGTGTTTCGCTAGCTCCGTGAACAGTTCCAACTCGATGGCACTGAGGAGCGTCTTGGAGGCCCAGAATCCTGTGCCTACCTGCATGATTGACTCGGGTGTGGGTGGGGCGTTCACTATGCCTCTCTTCTTCTTGGAGGGGATCCCTCAGGTCATGTCGAAGCGCGCGCGCTAGGGCCGCTACCGGAGGACGTCGAACTGCCGGGAGAACTTGATGACGAAGGTCCGGCTAAGGGGACCGACGTTCACCAGACCACGCGACTCATCATCCAGACCCCGCGTTTCGTTGTATGCATGCTGAGAACACCGTGGCCAAGATCAGCAGGGAATTGCCGAACCGTTCCAATCTTGGTGGCATCCTTGTCAGCCGCGATGCAACGGGCCGGAATCGCGGCGACTGTCGCTGGCGAGGATCTGGTCGGGCTCCGAGTCGTATAGGATCGCTCCGATGTAAACGGCACGACCGTCGTAGAGCATCCGCACGACGGTTCTCTCGGAAGCGGAGGTCCCCTGAAGAGGTTCCGCTTGGATGAAGTTCGTGATCGGCTCGGCCGACTCCCAGACGGCCTCATCGACCCGGCCGTCGATCGTTGGGGCCTCTTCCACACGGGTAGCTCGCGCGACCCTGCCCTGCTGGGCTGACACGGGATGGATCCACAACACTAGCAGGAAACAACAGAACATCAGCGGGAGGCTGGGCCACGGGCGGCTCATTTCTTGATCGTTACCCTAAGTTTGATCGCTACACTAAGAAGGGATCTTGAGTAACCTAGCGGCATTGCCACCAAGGATGGCCGTGCGGTCGGCATCGCTAAGATCCGGTGTTCCGAGGACGTGATCTACAGGGAGGAAACGGGGGAGCCTGGGATCGCTCGGGGCAAATGTCCAAGAATACGGGTAGTCGGTCCCAATGACGATTTGGCTCGAGCCCGCCACGGCCACGAGGTGGCGCAAGGCTTCGCCCGTGAATACTGCGGAATCGAAGAAGAGCGTCCGCATGTATTCCGAAGGAAGCTTTTCAGTGGTCGCGGTGCACGCCTGGGGGCGAGTGCCACATCCGTAGTCCGTCCGTGGCGCATAGGCCGGAAGGTAGCCGCCACCATGCGCCGAACAGATCTTGAGGCCGGGAAACCGATCTAAGGTTCCCTGGAAGATCAGGTGCGCAAGCGCTATCGACGTTGCGACCTCATTTCCGATGGTGTTGCCCAACATGCCGTTTCCTTCTAACCGGCCCTGCAGTTCCGGAATGGCCGACGGATGGAGCCAGATCGGCACATCCAACGCCTCGGCCTTAGCCCAGAATGGGTCGAACCTCGGGGAGGCCAGCTGCTCGCTCCCAACGCTCGAACCGATAGAGCCGCCCCGCAGCCCAAGCTCGGTGACGCCTTCCTCTAGCTGCTCTGCAGCGAGTTCAGGGTGTTGCAACGCTACGGTGGCAAGGCCCAAAAATCGATCGTCATAGGCGGCGCAGATCTCCGCGATTCCCTCGTTCTGCGCCCTGATCAACCTGCCCGCCAAGCCCTCGTCGACCGAATACCAGAACGGATTGATACTAAGGACCTCCATATCGATTCCCATTTCATCCATGGCTCGCAGGCGTTCTGGGCCGATGGTGAGCGGACTATCGGCCTGCGTGGTTCCACCCATCATCTCCCTGACACCTGCAACGTGGCAGTGCGCGTGAAAGTCGATTGTGGGACCGCCCTGCGTCACTGTGGCCTTCGCCTTTCGCATGCCGGGGTCCACGACCACCATTCCTGCCACGGCGCCCGCTGCGCCCCTGAAGAATTGCCTGCGATTCATGAGTCTCTCCTTCCGTTGGAAGGTCTGTTCTGCCCTGGGATCCCCATCCAGGGTAAGACATCCTGCCGAGGGCCGCTATCGTGCGATTCCAACGGCTGGACGAGCACTGGTGAGGGCAGCGCGATGTTGGGCCACCACGATCGGTTCACCTTTCAGACTGCGGGCTCACCATGGAATCAAGCCCACCCGAGCCAGGGCTGCGGGCAGGAGCAACTCGTGGCGACCGGCAGGTGCGGGCTTGGACTACTGCTTTGCGGCCGACTCTTAACTGAAAAGACTCGGCGCATCCGGCTCAAGAATGCAACGACCGTCCTTGTCCATCACAGCATTGGTGGCGTTCCAGTAGAACGTTACGGCGTCAGGGACGACGAGCGGACTAGAGAGTGACAGCACCTGGTTCACGGCGAGGCCGCGAGCGGTGGCTGCCGTAGGGTTGGTAGAGAAGAAAACGAAAACCCGGTCGTCACTGGGCGCGGTATCGGTACCCGTGGCCGGTATAACTCTCAAGTCCAAGTCGAGAAACGGTTCGGACTCCGCGCCGGCACGGTAGATGTCGCCTCCGTAGAGTACGCCTGCTACGCATGCTCCACTCGAAACACCTGACTGAAACTCAAGAATATCCGAGATACGCATGGCGACGCAGGGATACGTTCCAATTGGGACATCTCCAGCCCTAAACAACTCAGGATTCGTGGTGAAATCCTTGACGAGCGCTGAACCCCCGTTGTCAAACGCCGTCAAAAAAGGACCCGAGCAATCCGCATTCGTGCTGATGTGAAAACTGTACAGACCTATTAGCATGCTCGCTGGGTCGCCAATCGGTACTGCCGCAGGCTGCGTGGCCGGGGCGATAGAAAGTGGGGGAGCTTGGCTCGAGGCGCTGACGATCAGTTGGTCAGTCGCCGGCCCTTCATCTGGGGCTTGCGGCGTGTCGGAGCTACACCCTGCCACTGCTGACGAGTCAATCCCAAAGTTAGTTGAAACTGGAGCGACCCCCTCGTCAGGCGACGGCATGTGAACTGCTCTCGGGAAGGGTGATCCCGAGCTCCTTCTGTATCGCGGCCCTGAGGAGCGGGAGGTGCCGGTAGCCGAGCAACCTCCGGAGCCGGGGCTCGATCTCGAGTAACACGGTCGCGAACCATCGGTGCTTCTGGCTCGAGGTCTTCCAGTGATCCACTCGTCCGCAGCGTTGCTCGGCCATGGCGTTGACGGATTCGAGTACGTTAGTGGTCTTCAGCGACCGGCCGACCAGAGGGAAGACCCCGAGCCGGTGGAGGGTCAAGGTCTCCTCGAACCCCTCGTTTAGACTGGCCACGGCAGACTGGTTCACCTCGCCGAGCTCGTGCTTGAGGGTTTTCAACGCCTGGGCGGCCTCCTTGTACGTGGGCCGTTGATACGCACGTTGGAGTCGCCGGCGCCAGTTCTTCTGCTCCGCCCTCGGCAGGTGCGAGATCACGTTCTCCCGTTTGTGCCACTGGCACCGTTGGATCAGCACCTGGTCCTTGAAGGCCGCGAGCACGCCGCTCCGGAGCCCCTTGGCCCCGTCGATCACCACGAGCGCTCCGGCCGACAGATCGAGACCTCGGTCCTTCAGGCCCCTGAGGAAGGACCGGATCACCACCGCGTTCTCCGTCCGAAAGAGCCCCTCGTCCACCTCTCCGGCCGAGCCGTGGAGTCGCTCGTACGATGCGAGCCTCACCTCTCCGGCCCGGCCCCGCACCCGAGGTACTCGCACCGGATGCCGCTGGCCGCCCAACCTCACCGACCCGGGGTTGTGCCCGTGCCGGTATCCGCTCTCGTCGTCCCCCTTTCGGGCGTGCCGCCGCCCGGCCAGCTCCTCTACCTCTTCCTCGAGCATCCGGCTCACCTCCGCCAGTCCAAGCGGAATCAGCTGCCGGATCAGCTCCACTCGCGGGTCCAGCTCCAGCGCCTGGATCTCCTCCCAACTCATCTCGCTCGGTTCCCCAAGCCGCCGGTCCTTCTTGCCCCGCTCAACCAGCCTCGGCATCCTTCCCATCGGTGGCCTCCTTCCTCTTTTGTTGGTCCCGTGGCGTGCTCGCACACCCACGTTACCTGAGGTCGGAGGCCGCTTCAATTTCAACTAAAGATGGGACTCACTCCTGCTGACAGCGATACGGCACCAATAAGACCTCTGAATAGGAGCATTCTATACTTCATTATTGGCCTTCCGATGACTGAGTAGGGCGCGGCGGCTCTCGCAATCGCAAACTCCGAGGGCCGCATAGATTGTGCAACCCCGGATCTTCCCGCTGATCGAGCTCCGGAGCCGCTAAGGCGATCGCGCAGCGATCGAGCCTGTTTGCCCCTCGGAGTGCCAGAACCTATGAGTGAATCAGGACCCCCCAGTCGTCTTGCTCGCTGGGGTAGCCTCCGCGTCAACCGGCAATAGGAGAAATCCATGAAACGACGAAACTTCTTGGGCGCCGTGCTGGCTGCCGGCGGAGTGACCCCGGCCCTTTCACGACAGGTGCTAGCGGCTCGCCCAAGGCACCCCTCGCCATCGACTGGCTCCGAGTTCGGTCGGGAGAGTAGCTCACAAGATTTGGAGTCCGTGCAAATGTGCGTCTTCGATACCTTTGGCACCGTCGCCGACTGGCGGGCGTCAGTGATCGCCGAGGTGGACAAACTCGCACGCGAGAAAGGCTGGGATATCGACCCTGTCGAATTCGCCGAGGCTTGGCGCGCCAACTATGGGCCCTCGCGTAATCGAGTCCGCACTGGTGAACTTCCGTGGACGAAGCTCGACGACCTACATCGCATGACGCTCGACGGCCTACTCGTGCGCTTCCAGATCGAAGGGCTCACGGAAGAAGAAAAGGTACACCTCAACAAGGTCTGGCATCGCCTCCATCCCTGGCCGGACGCGCCGCCGGCACTGAGGCGCCTCCAGACCCGCTATGTGCTCTCACCGCTGTCGAACGGCAACGTGGCGCTCCTGACAAACATGGCGAAATTCGGAGGTATTCCATGGGACTGCGTTCTTGGTTCGGATGTTGTCCGGCACTATAAGCCGGACCGAGAAATGTACCTGATGCCCGGCGAATTCTTCGACATTCCTCCGTCGGCAGTGATGCTAGTGGCCGCACATCCCACGGACCTGGATTCGGCGAAGAGTTACGGCCTTAAGACCGGCTATGTCCATCGTCCACTCGAGCGAGGCCCTGACCGAGCGCCGCCGCCCATACCCGAGCCTGGTCGGTTCGACGTTATCGCGACGGACTTCAGCGATCTGGCATCGCATATGGGGGTGTGAGCCGCGAGTCGGTTTTTTGGGGTCCGCTCCCGTATCACCGGTGATGTTGATGGTAGATCTCGGAATACATCTCCTGAAAAGGAAGCCAAGTATCTCTTTCTACCGCGATGTCGATTGAACGGACGATGTTCAGGGTGATTTGCAGCTCCTTCAACGCGCTATCAAATTGACTCTTGGTACAGTTGAATGTTTCGATGCTTTCTCGGCGTAATGCGGGGGTCTCGTAGACGTCCAGACAGACAAGCTCATGAGTCTGTTGCGAGAGCCGGCGACAGGTAGAAATATCCCGGTGGTATTCGGGGTAGTGGGTGTCTCTCAGATATGCCACCGTCATGAGGACCGCAGCTCCACCCTTAGCTTTTCCGTAGAAGATCTCATCCGGGAAACGCGCCGGAAGCTGATTCTTCCAGCTCCAGATTGCGGTGACTTTCTGTCCCCAGCCCTTTTCGCCCGGTTGCTTTTCGGGAAGGTCGACGGCGTCCCACAAAGATTTGAGGGACTTCGATTTTCCTGAGAATATGGTACAGATGCGCTCCTCTACGACGAAGTCGCGGGCTTGTTCGATGGTCTTGATCTTCATGGGTCGAGATACCGGGAGTGTCGGCCTATGAGGCGGCAAGTGCACCTGCCGCCGGGCCCATGTTCCCCGCGAAGATTGTCTGTCCCCATGTCTCCTTCCGTCGGTTTAGGTGGTATGGTCGTACCGCAGTCTCACGATGGACCGACGCCTTCCGACAGGATCTCGCGGGTTATGTTGAGGGACGCCAGCGTAAACTTGGCACTGACGACAGGTCAAGCGGGACCGCTCATATACCCGTGGTCCCGCAGCATGCAGCATGAGGATACACGGGTACCAAGAGTCAGAGTTGGACCGCACAAAGGCGGATCAGCGATTCTCACACGTCGTCCGGTGGCTCCGATGAAGTCGATACTGATTCGACTCTCGATTCTCGGTTTCATCGTTCTTTCCCCCTCAGCTGTTGAGGGCCAGGTCATTGCCGAGCTCGACGCTTATTGGGCCGAGCTAGCCCGGACGGTCGAGGAAGGCGATTTCGAGGGCTATAGCCGTCTCTATCATCCAGAGGCGGTCCTGGTCGACCTGGGATCGGGGGCCACCTATCCGATTGAGCAAGCACTCGCAGGATGGGAGCAAGGGTTTCTCGACACTCGCGAGGGAAAGGCCGAGGCCAGCGTCTCGTTCCGGCTCACTCGGCGATTTCACGACGAGACGACCGCGCACGAGACCGGAATCTTCCAGTACACGCTGAAACCCGAAGATGGGAATCAGACAGTCGCCAGGGTACATTTCGAAGGGCTGCTGATACGGAAGAATGGGGGTTGGCTCCAGGTAATGGAGTACCAGAAGCAGCCGGCGACGGAAGCCGAGTGGGAGGGGGCGAATTGACAGGGCTACCTCTACCGATCGAAGTGCCCCTCTTGTAGAAAGTTCACGGTTTGATCCGCCACGTCGCGCCGATTCATGATGAACGTGTGGGTCCCCGGCACAACCAGAAAGTCCTGAGCTCCTTTGGGGCGGGCTCGCTCGACGGACACCTTCCCGTCGTCGGGACCGGGGATGATCCAAGACGAGATCGGGTTGATGCTCCGATTTCCGGCAATGACACCGAGCCTGAAGTTCACTGAGTCGAGCGGGGACGGGATGCCGTCGCGATCTGTTCCCAGCGCCGCCCCGGAAGGACCGAGGACCATGGGCAGGAGCGGCCAATCGGCAAATGCGTCGATGATCTCACTTCCCTGACTTGGCGGGCTGATCATCACGACGTGGCCGAGATGAGCGGGCTTGCGCTCCCCTAAGTAGCTGCCCACGAGGATCCCCCCCATTGAGTGCGATACGAAGTGCACCTCCTCGGACGCATCGGCACAGCAGGCCGTGACGGCTTCATCCAACCGGGGTACCAACTCTGCGAGCGATTCACGAGTGGATGGATATTCGAAGTTGACAACGCGGTAGCCCGCCTCTTCGAGGCGAGAGACTAGAAGAGCCATCGAAGTGGCCGTTCGCCCCAACCCGTGAACGACCACCACGGTTTCCGCCCTATCGGGGAGGGAGGCCGCATTGCAGCCCACTGAGAAGAACAAAGAAGCGAAAAGCATGACGCCCACTGTGAGTCGCATCCTCAGTAATACTCGCTCGGAGGCCAGGGGAGCCACTGGCACGTTGGCTAGTACTCAGGATCAACCGGATATGAGTGACCAGTGCCGCTCGGACGCTCTCGCCGCCCTCCTCACGGGCACACCAGGAGTCTCCGCTCAGCAGAACCCGGTGATTGTCGCCCCTGCCTAGGAAGTGCTGGGAGCGACTTGCTCTCCCTCGAGTCAATCGGGCCGCCCCCGCCTCTTGCCCCCGCGGTCATCAATCAGGCCCGAGAGGAGGGCACCACGGTCCGTGTGGTCCGAGTGACCGAGCCGATGGAAACCGACGGGGTCCTAGAGGAGTCCTTCTATCGCACAACCGAAGCCATCAGTGAGTTCGCGCAGAGCATCCCCGATGCTGGGGTCACCCGACGCGACGGTCGGCCAGAAGAAACCGCCACCGGAGCTGAAGCGGGAACCACACAAGAAACGAGAAGGCGAGGATCAGTAGTCCGAAGAGTGAGCTGAGCATAGAGACCTTTATGCCGCCCCAGATGATCGTCGTCGCGATCTCACCCGCAGCCTCAATGGCCTGAGCAGCGATGGTTATGCCGACGAACGTTCCCAACACGCCGCAGATCGTGGCAAAGCCTCCCCAAAGGAGAACGGCATCAAGCCATGCCTTCGTACGCAGGTCAGGAGACGCACTTGGTCGGAGCAGTTTGCTGGCCGACCAGAGCCCGAGGCTCACGACCACGAGAAGGGACAGAAGCAAGGGCCGTCGGGGGAAACCCATCTCGTACCACACCATTGCTATCGGACTCATGATTTCACCTCTCCTATTACTCGAGGATCATCGACCTCTTGACGTTCTCTCTCAAAAGCGCAGCCGTCGAGGGGTCGACCAGTCTCGGGCTGCAGCTAGGGTAATCGGCTGATCCAGATCTAGTGGGCAGGGAAGCGATCATTCGGAAGCCAGTGATACCAAAGGGATCCGGCGACCGACATGATCACTTGATCGGCGCAGGAATCTCCGGTGCCTTGGGTCAACTGGGCCTCGTCGACGCGTCCCGCGGCATTCACCCGGAGGCGAACTCTTCCTGACGAGGGCGTACTCCCCCAATGGGCGAGCCCAGCGCACCTGATTGGGAGTTGAATGACGCGGCCCGCCTGCAGCGTGCGGTCCGGAGGCTCTCTTGAGACCGCTCCACTGGCGGTCACGATCTCCGGGGGGCCAAACGACACCTCGACGAAGGTCGACGCCTTCGGGCTCTCCTCCGCCGGAGACCGCCGGACAACCGTCGCCCTGGAGAACTCGACCTCGAATTCAGGGGACCAAATGAAGAACACCGCGAAGTGGGCCAGCGCCGCGATCCCCAGGGAATACGCGAGCACCTTACGATTCCCGCGCCGCAGCTCTACGGACCTCAGTCGCCCGCGATCTGGCGGCTGACCTGTAGCGGACCCACGAAAACGCTCACCGGAGCCGTTTCGGACTGAATCGATGCCGGCCCGAAGCCAAACGAGGGCCAGAGCGGGCGCGCCTCCATCTCTAAGAGAGGCACGCAGCGGTCGCGATAGGCTTCGACCACCTGCGCGCCGACCTCCTCGCGGAATCGCCGTGGGTAGAGGGCCAACAGGAGCTTCACCCAACATTCCGACGCTACGAGCAAACGTCGCCTATTCATGTCGCGATTTCCGGAAGCAAGCCTCCTTGTCGAGCGGCCCTGGCGAGGGCCGAGAGTCGTCTAGCCTCTGCCTTCGCGACCCCAAGCCCCATTGGTAAGATTCGGTAGTAGTTGCGACGCTCATCCTTCGCATCTGCCGCAATCCGCCGATTCGCCGCCTCGATCAGCCCACGATCCTTCATTCGGCGCAGTGCCCGGTAGAGAGTCCCCACATCGAGCGCCATCGCGTCGCCTCTGTCCTCTGCGTCGCGAATGATACCGTACCCGTGCCGCTCGCCAGCTGCGAGGCTCAGCAGAACGTGGAACTCTACAGGCCTAAGGGGCAGAAAGCCGTGGACAGCGGGTGCGTCGTCTGCGGTCATGGTGTGATTCCTTCCTTCGGTGGCTGCATACATGCGTAACGCATATATGCAGGAGGCGGACTATGCATGTCAAGGACCAGGGCGTGCCTCAGGTCGCGTTCCAGCAGGCAGTGGACTACCGTACGGATGCGTATGTTCGCAGCGACCAAGATCTACGTCACTCAATCGACCGCCCCATGATCAAGATCGAGCCCGCCTACCGCATAAACACACCGAGGCTCGTTCTACGATGTTGGGATCCGGCGGACGCGACGCTCCTATCGACTGCGATCAGCGAAAGTCTCGATCACCTCCGCCCGTGGATGCCATGGGTTCAAGAGGAACCCCAGCCAATCGATGCTCGGGTCAACCGACTTCGCCGTTTTCGAGGAGATTTCGACCTGGACCGAGACTATCGTATATGGGATCTTTGATTCAAATGAGACCGTCGTGCTTGGAGGCAGTGGGCTGCACACTCGCATCGGTCCCGGAGCACTAGAGATCGGATATTGGGTTCAGGCCGACCACATCGGTAAGGGATACGCCACCGAGGTCTGCGCCGCCCTCACCCGATCTAGGGGCCACCCGAAACTTCCTTGCCGCCCTGCTCAGGGGCCAACATCTTACCCCGAAGAGTCCGGGCTCACTCGTGATCCGGAGCGGGATGAGGAAATCACAATAGCGATCTTCGTCCAGAACTCTTCGCGCCCCGTAGGCGAGTCCATGAGTCACAATGTCAGGCATCGTTGAGTTTTTCCTAGGGAACCCACTTTTCCTCGCCCCCTTCTTGTTGCTGGCGGCGATCGTGATCTACGCGCTCTTGAGGAAACTGCTCAAGATTGCTGCCATCGTGGTGATTGCGGCCGTGCTCTACTGCTCCTGGCCGAGTACTTCGGAGGGGGTATCTAGGCACACTTGGTGGCAGGCTGACACGAAGCGGTGGGGATGATGGGGTTAGGGTGCCGAACGACTACGAGGAGGTTCCCATGCGCTGGATAGTTCTAGCTGTGATGCTCTTCACCTCGGTTGCGTCCCACCTTCGTGCCCAGACTGTCGGCGACTTTCTCGGGACCTATGACCTCGTGCGAACTGAGAGGCTCGAAGACTCGGGGTCCTGGATCACCAGTACCGACGTCTTCGGACCGGACCCGAGCGGAATCATCATGTACGATGGAGGTGGTTCCATGTCGGTCCACATCGTCAGGCAGGATCGCGAGGCGGAAACTGGGCCAGGCTCGGCAAACGGCTATATGGCTTACTACGGGGGGTACGAGGTCGATGCCGCACGGAGTGTCGTGATCCACCGCCGGGAAGGCCATATCAATCCGGACCAAGCCACTCAGGTGGCGGAACGTGGGTTCGAGTTTGACGGCGATCTTCTGATCCTCACCGTAGAGCCCGCGAGGGAGTTTCGGCTCTTTTGGCGAAAACGTCGCTGATCTTGGAACTCCAGGACACCAGTCGCGCCCACTCGTCACTCCGTGGCCTGGCTCGTTTGGCCCTGGCGCGCGGGTCTACCCGCCCAAGCGATTCTACCGAGGCGCGGGGGCGCGCAGCGCGGCGGCAACCGATGCGCGAAAGATTGTCACGCCAGTGTCGCCGTTGAGGCGCGTTCGACCTCGAAGCCGCTCTTTCGGGAGCGCGTGGTCCCGAGCATGCTCCACCCCGAGGACCCGGGCGAAGCGTCGAGCGGTCCAGACGTCGACGATACGATCCAGTTTCTTCGATCTGTAGGGCGCGTCCACGAAGGCGATGTCGTAACGATACTCTTCCAACCTCTCTACGAACGGGATGGCGTCTTGTTTGAAGATGCGGGTACGTTTTTTTTCGTGAAGTGCAGCCACGTTCGCCTTGAGCGAATGCAGCGCCTCTGCGCCGTTCTCCACAAAGTCTGCCGAGGCCGCCCCCCGCGACAGCGCCTCGAGTCCCAGCGCGCCCGAGCCCGCGAATAGGTCAAGGATCCGGGCGCCATCCAAGTCGTCCTTCAGACGGCTGAGCCACCGGTCCCGAACTGTCTCCGCAGTTGGCCGAATCCGCTTCCCTGGGGAAGTGAGGTGCCGGCCCGCATGCCTTCCAGCGACGATGCGCATAGTGGGGGCAATATGGACGGGATTGATCGGATGGGCGAGGATGTGCACGACGTAGTAGATGAGCGCTCGGTCCCGCTTGGAGGGTTTCATGGCTGAGTCGATGTGGGGGATGGGTGCGACCGGCAACGGCGTCGAGATGACCGAAATTCCGAAGCCGGCGCCGGGCCTTGACGAAGTGCGGGTTAAGGTAGTCGCTTCGGCGGTGAACCCTGGTGAAAAGAAGGTCATTGGGGGAGATTTCGTGGGGCGATTCTTGCACGCGAAGACCTCGCCCCTCGTGCTAGGATGGGACTTCGCGGGCACGGTCGATGCCCTCGGTGACGGCGTCGCAGGTTTTGACGAGGGCGCTGCTGTGTGGGGCCGCCTGGCGTAC
This sequence comes from Longimicrobiales bacterium, assembly GCA_965215925.1. Lineage (GTDB taxonomy): Bacteria > Gemmatimonadota > Gemmatimonadetes > Longimicrobiales > Gaopeijiaceae > JAAXGI01. Next base: position 2,910,777 of record CBDCEQ010000003.1, read on the forward strand.
TCCCCGTCCACTAAGCAGGGCGCGTTCGCCGAGTATGTAACGGTGCCGCTCACCGCGATCGCAGCGAAGCCTGAAGGTGTCGCGTTCCACGTGGCTGCCGCTGCACCCACCGTAGCAATGACGGGTCTGCAGTCTCCTCGAGACCTCGGTAGGCTGGGTGAAGGCGGCAAAGTCTTGATCGTCGGGGCGGGTGGGGGCATAGGGTCGGTCGCTGTCGGGATCGGCAAGCGCCTTGGCGGCCACGTGACCGCTGTGTGCAGCACGAAGGATGTGTATCGCGTCGAGGCTCTCGGAGCCGACGAGGTAATCGACCGAGAGAGGTCTGACCCGCTCGCCGCTAGATCGGAATACGATGTGGTCTTCGACACCCCGGCCGTGCATTCGTTTGCCCGTTGTTCCGCGATCCTGCGGACCGGTGGCACCTACGTCACCACCCTTCCAGATGCTTCTTTGATCGCGGGTATCGCCCGTGCGCTCTTTACCTCGAAACGCTGCCGTTTCGTCCAGGTCGCCTCCAGGCGAGCGGATCTCGAGCTGGTCGGCGGTTGGCTGAGCGACGGGCTCGAGGTTCCGATCGACTCGCGTCACAGGATCGCCGACTTGGCGATCGCCCTCGAACGCCAGTCCGATCGGGATCGGGTCGGACGGGTCGTCGTGGAGGTTGCGGGAGGTTGGCCGTCCTGAGGGTGGACCTGCGGTCCGTTCGGTTCCGCGAGGCGTTCGATTGCGTGTTCGCGCACGACGCGATCAGTTACGTGACTACCCTCGAATGTGAGGCGCTAGATGTCTAACCTCTTCACCTCTTGTCCCGAAGTCGCGTGCCTTAGGGCTAGGCGAGGGAACCGTCCGCAATAGCAGACACACTATGCGATCACTACACGATTTAGACGCGCGTCGTGAGATCATAGACCGAATCGGACGGCTCACACCCGATTGCGACCGCCTGTGGGGCCAGATGGATCGCTCGCAAATGCTTGCTCATGTGGGGGATCAACTGAGGATGGCCCTCGGAGATCTGCCGGTCACCGGGCCCCGCGGTATGCTTCGGTTCGCCCTCCCTCGCTACTTGATCATCCATGTCCTTCCTTGGCCGAAGGGCGGTGCAGAGGCACCGAGAGAGGCTTTCACGACCGCACCTACTGAGTGGGAATCCGACCGCGCTACATTGTTGGGTCTCATTGAGCGGTTCACGAACTTGCCTCTCTCGGAATTTCAGCCAGAGCACCCGCTGTTCGGTCACCTCAAGCCTCACGACATCGGGGTGCTTTCGTACCGGCACCTGGATCATCATCTGCGCCAGTTCAGCGGCTAGGGACCTCGCATCCTGATCTCTCCCGGAGGACGAATGACGGACAATCGACAGACGAGTAACCTGCCCATGGCGGTGATCGCCCTCGTCATGTTGAGCGCGTGTGGAGGCTCGGGGGCCGAGGTCTCGGAGGAACCGGCGGGGTGCCCGAGTGATGAAGCCGTGGAGAACTTCCTTACCGATTGGCGAGCAGCTAGCCCGACCGAGCCACTCGCGGCGGAGGGCTCGATCGAGGACGCCCTTTGCGCCCAGCGGAAGATCGTTCAGCGGTTGGAGCCGAGTCTGGGTGCACCCATCGGCTACAAAGCGGGCCTCACGAGTGCGCCCTCGCAGGAACGTTTTGGCGTGGACAGCCCCGTGCGCGGAGTACTGCTTGAGGGGATGCTGCTTCAAGACGGAGCAAGTGTAGCGGCTACGTTTGGAGCGCAACCTCTCTACGAGGCGGACCTCCTGGTCGTTGTGGCCGATGAGGCCATCAATGACGCGCGGAACCCGGAGGAAATCCTGAGCCATCTCTCCGGAATCATTCCGTTCATCGAACTGCCGGACCTGGCTGTGGCGGGTGGCGCAGCGGCCCTGAACGGACCGGCGCTGACGGCCATCAATGTCGCTGCACGCCTTGGCGTCGTGGGTGAGACGGTCGCAGCGGAGCACTCATCCGAGTTCCTGCAATCCCTGGCAGATATGACCGTGCGGGTCGCCGACCAGAATGGGGAGGAGCTCGCAACGGCGCAGGGGAGCGCCGTTCTCGGCCATCCTCTAAATGCACTCCTTTGGCTAGTGGAGAGCGGTGTGCGGTTCAGCGCCGGGGATTACGTGAGCGTCGGCTCCATCGGACCGCTCCTGACCCCGCAGCCAGGGCAGAGGATCTCGGTGACCTATGACGGGCTGCCAGGGAATCCGGTTGTATCGGTTGCGTTTCAGTGACCTCGCTGTGAAACCGAACGATGCTCACGATTCGGAAGGGCGAGGAGCGCGGCGGCTCGAATCTTGGCTGGCTAGACAGTCGACACAGCTTCTCTTTCGGTGGCTACACCGATGATAGCTGGATGGGCTTTCGATCTCTGCGCGTCCTGAACGAGGACCGAGTCGAGCCCGGAATGGGATTCGGAACGCACCCTCACCGGGACATGGAGATCCTCAGCTACGTCATCGACGGGCAGATCGAGCACAAGGACAGCCTGGGAAACGGCTCGGTGATCGTGCCGAGTGAGCTACAACGAATGACGGCGGGAACGGGTGTGACCCACTCGGAGTTCAATCCGTCGCCGACCGACTCCCTCCACTTCCTCCAGATCTGGATCATCCCTCAGACGGAAGGCCTCGAGCCGGGCTACGAACAGAAGGCCTTTCCCCTCGAGGCGCGTCGGGGCGAGCTCGTCCTCATGACTTCCAGCGATGCCCGTGAGGGCTCGATTCAGGTTCATCAGGACATTTCACTCTACGCCGGACGCTTCGATACCGGACAGTCGATCTGGTTCGAACTAGCAGCCGAACGGCACGGCTGGATTCAGGTGATCCGCGGCCCCATGACCGTGAACGGGGATCGACTCGAGGCAGGAGACGGTGCAGCCCTCGCCGAAGAGGAGTCGATCGAGCTGAGGGCCGAGGACGACGCGGAGGTCCTTGTCTTCGACCTCGGCTGACACTCCTCGTTGACACTACCGGCGAGACGCCTAACGGGAACGGGCAATCTCGCCGCTGGTATCAGACACCAGCATCCTGACCATCCCATCTTGCCGGGATGTGATAAAGAGTTCGCCGTCGCCACTGCGGCTCATGTGCAGGTCGGCCCGCGACGTCGGAGAGCCATTTGTGGCCTCGATGAGGTCCATGAAGGTCACGTCCCGGCGAGTCCCGTTCTCATCCCGAACAAAGAGCTGAATTTCTTCCACGGAGGCTACGGTCTGCGGCACGCTGTCATCGGCGGCCTTCATCTCATCCAGGTCGGCCGCAAATAGCCGACCCCGATTGACATCACCGAACACGAATTTGCCACGCAGCGCCTCGATGCGGCCGTAGTAGGCAAACCCACCCGAGACGGACCGGCCCTCATCATGATCATAGATGGCCACTGGATAGGTGTATTCGTCTTCCGTACGGCCATCCAGAACATCGGTCGGAAGCGGGAAGAGTTGATTGAGCGCGCCGCCCGGTCGGACGATACCGTTCTCGAAGTACCCTTCACGCGCCATCCAACCATAGTTTGCGCCATTCCTGACGATGTTGATTTCCTCGATGTGATTCATGCCGATGTCCGAGGCAAACATCGTCCCATCGGTGAGATCCCACGAAAGTCTGTGAGCGTTCCGGAACCCATAGGCGTAGATCTCGCCGAGGGTGGTCGGATCGCCGTCGGCAGCAAACCAGTTCGCCGCCGGAATCGTGTAATCTCCGATCCCTTCGGTGCCTCCCGAGACGGACGGACTGCGCGGATCGATGCGCAGGATGGCCCCCACCAGCGTGTCCAGACGCTGCAGTTGGGCAGGGTTGTTCTGAACTGACCCCCTAAAACGAGACCAAGTCCAGTTTTAGGATTCTGGACGAGTCGAGACACGGAAAGGGAGGTCAGAATGGCAGCCCCAAAGAACCTGAGTGCGGGACAAATCATCAACCAGCTGCGCAAGGTGGAGGTGGCCCTGGCGAACGGAAAGAGTGTCAAGCAAGTGTGCCGGGAGCTGGGGGTGAGTGAGCAGACGTACTACCGGTGGCGCAAGGAATACGGGGGAATGAGGGTGAGCCAGGCGAAGCGGCTCAAGGAGCTCGAGAAGCAGAACCAACGTCTGAAGCAGGCGGTGGCAGATCTGACGGTGGACAACATGATTTTGAAGGAGGCGTCCAAGGGAAACTTCTGAGCCCCGAGCGGCGCAGGCGCTGCGTGGTGCAGGTGCGGCAGCGGCTTGGGGTGAGCGAAAGGAAGGCGTGCCGGGTGTTGGGTCAGGCACGCTCGACGCAGCGTCGGATCCCAAAGCGCAGGGAGGACGAGGAGGCGCTGAGGCAGGACGTGGCGAAGGTGGCTCGCAGGTTCGGACGCTACGGGTACCGGATGGTGACGGGGATGCTGAGAACGGAGGGCTGGGCAGTGAACCACAAGCGGGTGGAGCGGATCTGGAGGCAGGAGGGGCTTAGGGTGCCGAGTAAACAGCCGAAACGGGGCCGCCTATGGTTGACCGACGGCTCTTGTATCCGACTACGGCCCTTGTACCGGCATCACGTATGGGCGTATGACTTCGTGTCCGACCGGACCCACGACGGACGCACACTGAAGATGCTGACGGTCCTGGACGAGTATAGCCGGGAGTGTCTGGCGATCGTGGTAGCCCGCAGGCTTCAGTCGGACGATGTCCTGCAGACGCTGAGCGAGCTGTTCGTCGAACATGGTCCACCGGCGAATCTGCGTTCGGACAACGGTCCGGAGTTCACGGCCCGAGTCGTTCGGCAGTGGCTTGGAGGGTTGGGTGTGAAGACGCTGTTCATCGCACCCGGCAGCCCCTGGGAGAACGGGTACAATGAGAGCTTCAACGGAACGTTCAGGCAGGAGCTGTTGAGGCGCGAGATCTTCTATTCACTGGAGGAGGCTAAGGTGCTGATCGAGCAGTGGCGGCGCGAATACAACACCGTTCGACCCCACAGCTCTCTGGGCTATCTACCGCCCGCTCCTGAAGCCATTCAGCCCGACCCGAAGTTGCTCAACCTGCCCTTGTTACTCGGACCTCACCCCAGGCAAAATGAGGCGGTAGACTAACACTCTAGGTGGTACCACTCTTGGGGGCAGGTCAGTTCGCGTTGGGACCGGAGCCGTTGCTGAAGCCGAGGTCGCTTCCGCTCGTGTAGAGCAGTCCGTAGTCTTCGTCCCCCGGTACTGCCGTCGGATTGAATCCCACATAGCCGAACGGGTGGGTCAGCGTGCCAACGACATGCGCGACACGGAGGAGTTCCCTCTGTGAACCCTGAAACGCGCTCGCCGACGGGTCGGTCGCACGCCACTCCGTGATCACGCTGTGGAAGGTTACATCGGCCGGGGAAAAACCCGGTGGGATGAAGTCTGGCGCGGTGGGGTTGTCTGCCGCGTACTCGCCATGCACGGTGTAGAACAGCCCGTTCTCCGCAAATTCCGGATGGAAATCGAATCCAATCAATCCGCTCTCCAGTCTGCTGTAAATCGCAAACGGAGAGATGTCGGCGAAATCGAGGTAAACGGCTGGCCGGTTGCCGCCGAGCATGTACACGAACCCGCGTGAATCGTTGACGAACCGTCGGCCGTCGGGAAGATCACGGACGAAACTCACACGTGCCCAGCCCGCCGGGTTCACGTCTTGATCTGGAGGACGCATCCCACGCGTCTCGGGCAAACGCGCGACATCTCTCACTTCGACTTCGAGACCCAGCTTCTCAACAGGGTCCGGGAGCGGATTTTCCGTGATCTGCCGGGGTGTCGCACTGACCGGTGCATGCACCAAGGAGATGACGATGACAGGCAGAGTCCAAACGCGCATGAGTCTTCCTCCGCCTACGGGTAGAGGTTGCCCCTCACCTCGCTCATCTCCATTCGATTGACCTCGTGGATGATCTTGGCGAAGGCTTGCGTGGTGTTCTGCAGACCTGAAGCGGGCACCAGCGCGGGCGTGTCCATCGATGTGTGGTAGAACGTGTGGTCGATGATATGAAGACTGGGTGCCAAACTCGGGTACGCACCCAATTCTCCCCCGGGCCGGGTCTCAGGAGCGGCGTAGATCGCGACACCGAAGTCCCGCCAGGTCTTCTTGACCATCTCACGGAACCGATCCGTCCCGCTCGTGAACCAGCGCCGCGCACTGACCGTATTCGAATAGACGAGGCCGTCCGGAAGTGCGTACCCCCGGCTCCCCCGGCTCGCCGCGTACGTCTGCGTCTGTGACAGGTGCTCCATGTTCACCACAAGGGCGGTCCGATCCAGTTGGGCCCGCATGGCTTCCACCATCCAAAAACTCCCGGTGGGACTTCCGTCTAGGCCCTCGCCCCCGTGATGACAACAGATGCCAGCGAAAATGATATTCCGCCGTCGTTCGGTCTCCGGCGTCGCGGCGGAGTACTCTGCGAGAGCCACTAGCCCGGCGACTCCTGATGCGTTGTCGAGTGCTCCCTCGAAGAACGCATCGAAATGTGCAACAATTACGATGTTCTCATCCGTGGTGCCGGGAAGCATGCCGTAGACGTCGCCCGCCTGTAGTCCCGCTACCTGCGCCACGTCGGCCCGAAGGTGTAACATCGGATCCTGGCCCTGTCCAATCATCTCCTCCACCCTCTCACCGTCGTGGAGACCAACGGTGAACACCGGAATCGGGTAGGTGGCACCCATGGGCTGGATCGACGGATTCCCCTGTACCGCATACACCCAGACGATCGCGGCCGCACCCCGCTCAACCGCCCTCGCCGCCCCGGCATGCCCTGAATGCCCTCGTGCCGTCGGACGAGGCTGGGCGATAACGAATGCCGCCTTCCCCCGTACGTCGCGCCCAACGAAGTCGCTCTCGGCCCCGAGACCCAACCACGCCGGTTCCAGATCCAGTCCTTCTGGTGAGGTGCCCACTGCCCCGTACGGGACGTGAGCCGATTCGAGTTCGACGGTCTGACCCCTCGCCGTCACGGATACGTTCCAGGAATCCGGCACCCACTGTGGATCCAGATCGTAGATCTTGTCGTGAACGTCCTCGAGCCCGATACGTTGGAACTGGCTGCCAATCCATTCTCGCACCTGATCATGGTATGGCTGCCCCGCTATGATCCCCCAGTGCTGATGCCCGTCGTCTCGACTGCGGCGCGCAATCGCGGTGATTTCTTCAACATGACCCTTGATGCGATGGCCGTCGATTCGTTCGTATTGCTGTTCCGAAGGCGGTAGCTGCCACCAGAGATACTCCTCCTCCGGCAGGGGCTGATTGGGGTTCTCTACCGTTTGGGCGGTGAGAAGGCCTTCTCCACAGAGTGTGAGCGCCAACGTCGCCAGCGTGATCCGCATGATATGATGCATGCATGGGTTTGCCTGTCTCATCGGATTCTCCTCTTATATGCGATGAAGTTGGGCGCCCGCCTGTATGGTTTTGCAAAGGAGCGACGCATGCAGCTCGGCACGTTCTCGATCAGCTTGGCGGTCAAGGATCTCCAGACGTCGCAATCCTTCTACGAGAAGCTCGGCTTCACGGTTTTTGGAGGAGAAGCTTCCCAGAACTGGCTGATCTTGAAGAACGGTGATCACACGATCGGTCTCTTTCAGGGCATGTTCGACAAGAACATGCTGACTTTCAATCCGGGTTGGGACGGAAACGCTGGCAAGTTAGACACCTTTACGGATGTGCGCGATCTCCAGCGCCAACTGAAAGCGCAAGGTGTCCAGTTAGTCAGTGAAGCTGACGAGACCACCACCGGGCCCGCGAGTTTCGTCGCGGTCGACCCAGATGGGAACCCGATCCTTGTCGACCAGCACGTTTGACCTCCCTATGTCCCTGCGAACTCTCGCCGCGCTGTCGATGGCCGTCCTCGCGGTGGGCGTGACCTCTAAGGAAGGAAGCGCTCAGGATGGACAGGCCTGCTCGCTGCAATCGTGGGCGCCTGACATCGTCGCTGCCTGGAGTCGGGGCGGCATGATCGAAGACCCCGACTGCTTCAGACCCCTCGTCACTTCGATGGACATCGGGCGGAGCCTGAGAGACGACGTCGTTGCCCGATTCGATCAGAGGTTCGAACGGGCGGGCTATAAGGTCGTAGCGCTGGACCCAGTCAACGCTGCGCTCCCGGGAGTGGACCGTCCGATGGTGGGCATGATGTACGTCAGTATGTTCTTAGCGAATGGCACGACGCTCCCGATCGACTCGGCGGAGATGATTATTACGGAGCCCGATTTTGTCGTTAGTGTCGCCGACGAAGGAATCAACGATGCCACGACGTTGGAAGAAGCCGCTAGGCACCTCCACCGGATCTACGCGTTTATCGAAACGCTCGCGCCGACCTTCGTTAACGATCCCCCGAATCCATACATGATGCAGGCATCCAACCTGATGGCCCGGTGGGGCGTTCTTGGGGAAAGCGTAGATGTGTCTCCAGACGCGGAGTTCATCCGCAGTCTCGAGACGATGACTGTCACTTTCCGTGATGGAGATGGCAACGTCCTGGCCAAAGAGCCCGGGTCCTATCTTGGCGGAAACCCACTCAACGGGGTCCTCGTCGTGATCGAGGAGCTGAGGCGCCGGGGCGAGCGGCTGCGGAAAGGTGATCTCATTAGTTCCGGGTCGTACATGCCGCCGGTGCGCGTCGACGAAGCCATTGAATACGAAACGATTTACGAAGGAATCGGCGGACAGACCATCCGGGTCTCGGCCTCTTTCCGGTAACGGTACCGACTTCGCAGCTCGCGATGAATTCGATGAGGAGGTTCCTGTGAGGCAACGCTCAAAGCTGTTTCTTCTGGCATCCGCTTCTGTCTTCGTGGTCGGTGCCCTTTGGCAGGTTGCTTACGACGCCGACCCGCTGGCTTCCCAGGTCCTCCCTCATTCTTCACCCGAGACGCAGGGCTTCTCCGCCGACCGGCTAGCGCGAATCGACGCTGTCATGCAGCAGTACGTGGACGAAGGCCTGATCAGCGGCATGGTGACGTTGGTTGCCAGACACGGTGAGATCGTGCACCTAGAGGCCCATGGAGCTGCAGATCGGGACCAAGACGTGCCGATGAGAACGGACACGATGTTCCGGCTTGCGTCCATCTCCAAGGTCATCACTACCGTGGGGTTGCTGCAGCTCATGGAGGAAGGCCGGCTCCTCGTGACCGACCCAGTGTCGAAGTACATCCCGGAGTTCGCCCACACCACCGTCGCGGTAGAGCCGGAGGGAGGCGCGACTCCGGAGGTGCCATATAGCGTTGTGTCGACCCGACGTCAGATCACGCTCCACGACTTGTTGACCAAGACCCCCGGCATCTCATATCCGGAGGGTCCCACCCAGGCCATGTACGAAGCGCTGGGGCTCGAGCACGGATGGTATTTCGCGCACATGGACCAGTCGATGTGCGAAATCATGCGAAAGCTGCCAACTGTTCCGTTTCACGCACATCCCGGCGAGGAGTGGTTCAACGGCTACACGGCGGACGTCTTGGGCTGCGTGATCGAACGGGTGTCCGGCATGCCGCTCGATGACTACCTCCAGACTCGAGTTTTCGAGCCGCTTAGCATGCTCGACACCTATTTCTTTGTGCCGGAGGAGAAAGCCGACCGGCTGGCGGCGGTGTATAGTGCGGCTCCAGAAGGCGGTATTGTGCGTGCCGAAGGCATCGCTAGGGATGGTCAGGGCGACTTCGTGGAGGGCCAAGGCCCCGGGAAGGCATTTTCTGGTGGGGCAGGCCTCGTTTCGACCGCGACGGACTACGCCCGCTTTCTTCAGATGCTACTGAATGAGGGTGAGCTGGACGGCGTGCGAGTGCTTGGTCCGAAGACCGTCGCGATGATTTCGCAGAATCACGTTGGCGATCTATTTCGCAACGGAGACCTCGGTTTCGGCTTTAATGTCGACGTCCGTGAAGAGGGAAGCCACGACGATCGCCTCGGCTCCGTCGGGATGTACAGCTGGTCCGGTGCGTACTTCACGCGATTCTGGGTAGATCCGTCCGAAGACATGTTGGCGGTGTTCCTAGCGCAGCTGCTTCCGTACGGGGGCTCCTCCGATCTGCACCCGAAGTTTCAGGCGCTCGTCTATCAAGCACTGGTCGAATCCGAGCAAATGCCCGCCGCGACCGCAACGCGACGCTAAACATCCCCGTGGACCCCGCTCCGTCTCGCCGTCAGAAGAGCCCCAACTGAGTGGGTCCGTCGTCCCCGGTCGACAAGCCCGAGCCGGTTACACCGAGTAGTCGCACGTTCCTGGTCTCGGCATCCGTAAGGCGTAGAAGCTCTTTTGCGATCTTGGCGATGAGCTCGTCTGAGGAGGTGGAACGCTCGAGGCTCCTCGAGCGGGTCAGGGTCGTGAAGTCGGGGTAGCGCACCTTGACGGTGATGGTTCGAGCCTCGGTCTCCCGCTGCTCGAGCCCGGAAGCGACCCGCCGCGAAAGGTCGTCGAGTTGGATGTCCATTTCCCCTAGGCTCAAAATGTTACTCGCGTACGTGCGTTCGTGCCCCAAGCTCTTGCGCTCCCGATCGGTTCGCACGGGACGCTCGTCAATGCCACGGCTGTAGTTGTACAGTCCCTGGCCGTGCTTCCCGAAGCGCCGGCGGAGGGTCTCCAGCTCGATGCCGCGCAGCTCGGCAATGGTGCTCACCCCGAGCTTGCCAAGCGCCCGGGCCGTGGCGGGCCCGACGCCGTGGAGCCGTCGCACCGGTAGCGGATCCAGAAACGATTGCATCCGATGGGGCTTGACGACGGTCAGACCGTCAGGTTTGTCGAAGTCCGAGGCGATCTTGGCAACCAGCCGGTTGGGACCGACCCCGACGCTGACTGTGAGGTCGCGCTCCGCGTGTACACGCCGCCGGATCTCACACGCGACGGCGGTAGCACTGCCGTACGGCTCGAGATGTCCGGATACGTCGAGGTAGGCCTCATCGAGCGACGCCGGCTGAACGAGGGGTGTCAGCTCCCGAAAAATGGCGAAGATCGCCTGAGACTCTTTCCGATAGCGAGGGAATTCGGGCTTTAGGAAGATTGCCTTCGGACAACGGCGGACGGCCTGCGCCGCTGGCATCGCGGAATGGATCCCGAAGTGTCGCGCCTCATAGCTGGCGGCGGCGACTACGCCTCGTCCGGCGGGGCTCCCGCCGATCACTACGGGTTTGCCCCGGAGGGTGGGATCGTCTCGCATGTGGACCGCAGCGTAAAAACAATCCATGTCACAGTGCAGAATGCGCCGGATCGTCGCCGGATCCACGGTCAAGGGTCAAAAGGATTGGTCGCAAACACCGAAAACTCGGGGATGAAACCACGGTTATCGATCTTGAGCGCTCCAATCACTGCGTCCGCGATCTCCTGACTCCGTAGTTTCTTTGGGGACGCCTTCTGATTGTATCCGACCTTCGACGCAAAGCTGGTGAGGACCTCGCTCGGGTTGACCAACATTACCCGGACATCGTGACGTCGGAGCTCGTCGCGCCAGCACTCCGTCATGCCTCGGAGCGCAAACTTGGAAGAGCTGTAGGCGGTAGAACCGCTACCACCCTTCAAGCCCGACGTAGAGGAGATGTTGACGAGTTCGCCACTCCCCTGGGCGATGAATTGCCGTGCGGCTTCCCGGCCCATGAGAAAGGCACCAAACACGTTTGTCCGATACACGCTTTCCAGCTCGCCGAGCTCCATTTCGACCAACGGCTTCCATACGCCGAAGCCCGCATTGTTGATCAATACGTCGAGCCGGCCGTGCTTCTCTATCACCGAGGCCACCGCCCCGACCGCATCGGCCTCAACCCCTACATCCCCAGCAATGCCGTCGACTCCCATCTCTTCAACTGCCGCATTCAAGAGGCCCTCGCGTCGGGCCATGATGGTCACTGCGGCACCTTCGGCTTTGAGTCCCACAGCGATCGCATGGCCGATGCCCTCACTTCCCCCCGTTACCAGGGCTACCGCGCCGTTCAAGTCCATTGTGTCGCTTCTCCTAGTCCGGTCGTTCCAAAAAATCGTTCTTATCGGGCAGAACGTCGCATCCCTTTCTTAGCCCGACAACACCGGAGACTTCCTTGCACCCCATCTGACGGGTCGACATCTTTGCCTCCCCTGTTCCAGGGTTGGAGACGAGAACGCTGTTCATGCCGGAGGTCTCAATGAAACGCTTGCTCATAGTCACTCTGGGGCTTTCGCTGTTCGGCCCTACGAGTGTGTCATTTCCGTCTTCGGCATTCGCGCAGGATGCTGGATGGACGACCCTCTTCGACGGCTCATCCCTTGACGGGTGGAATGTTATCGGCGGAGCCAACTGGAGCTTTGACGAGAGCGACGGATCCGTAATGGCCAATGCGGGACTCGAGGGGCACCTTGTTAGCGAGTCCTCGTACGACGATTTCGAAGTGATCGTCGAGTTCTGGGTGGAATCAGAGGCCAACAGCGGCGTCTACATCCGATGCTCCGATCCCACGGACATCACTGCGCGGAACTGTTACGAGGTGAACATTTCCGATATCCGGCCGGACCCAACCTACCGAACGGGCGCAGTCGTCGGGGTTTCGTCACCCCTGGAGCAAGTGGACTCGGGCGAGCGGTGGAACGAATACGTCATCCGTGCGGATGGACCCCACCTTACGGTCACCCTAAACGGGATCGTGACCGTCGACGCCGAAGACTCGACCCACTCAGCCGGCGTGATCGGTCTGCAGTTTTCAGCCGGCACGATCAAGTTCCGGAGCGTTAGGATTCGGTCGCTCTAACGGGCTTGATCGGCAAGGCCACAGATGAATCCAAAGAGATCATGGAAGCGAACGCACCGTGCGAGCCTCCTTCTCCTTCTTGCGGCTGGATTCGGCGCGCTCCTTCTGAACCCACGGGACACCTCGAAAGCTCAGACCCGTATCGAGACGATCGCCATCATCGGTACGGGGAATGTCGGCTCCACACTTGGGAAGATCTGGGCTGAGGCCGGACATACGATCATCTATGGCTCCCGTACGCCAAATGAAAGCCGAGTTCGTACCCTGGTGACCGAGACCGGGCACGGTGCGACGGCGACCTCTCAGGCTGCGGCCGCTGCAGCTGCTGAGATCGTCCTCATCCCGGTGCCGCCAACGGCCCTGCCTGAAGTGATCGGAGCCCTCGGGGAGCTCGGAGGCAAAATCATAGTCGACCCCACGAACTATTGGTCATTCGACGACGGGTACCCGGTGTCGCCACGCGACCCCAGAGATTCCTTGGCCGGGGAAGTACAGGCACTTGCCCCAGGCGCGACCGTCGTAAAGGCGTTCAACACGCTCAACTACGTCATCATGGAGGATCCCTCGCGAGCCGGGGGACCCGTGACGGTCCCGATCGCCGGCGACGATACGGAGGCCAAGGCGCGTGTGGCCCGCCTCGTGGAAGACGTGGGTTTGGAGCCGCTCGATGTGGGACCGCTCCAGGCAGCGGAGTACATGGAGGAGATGCTCCGCCTAGCGCTGGGATTCCGAGAGCTGAACGCGGGGAGCGCGTTCGACTACTACCTCCGAGTCCGTCCCAACTGAGCCCAGTGGTCGCATCCCGCCGAGGCTAACCCTGAGTGCCGATCAGATTCCGAATTGCAGTGTGTGCGAATACTTGATCAAGATCGTCCGTTGATCGCTGAAAGGACGCATTGGGGTTAGAGAATTCCGGTCCGGCACGATCCCGTCGTTCCAGACGATACAGAAGTCATTCCCTTCTCGGGGGTTGTAGTGAAAGCGAAGGTTCGCGACGACCGCGTTCTCGGTCTTGCTGTATTGAACGAAGCCCATGATCGAGGTCTCAGTTGAGAGCATCACCCGCGTGCGAAAGCGAAGCACGTGGGAGGTGAAGCTCTGATCATGATCGCTGAGGTCGCCACTGTCCAGTTGATAGCTAGCGGATAAGTTCAGGTGAGCCGACGGATCCCAGAGCCCAGATCCGGCGGGATCGCCGGATGGACATGCCGCTCATTCTTACGGGAAATGTTCCGAAGGATCGAGATCCCCATGACGACTTCACCGTCGATCGCCTGAAAGAGGACGCTGGAAAACGGGATCCGAAACTCGGAGAACCAGCCCCGCTCGTCACGCACTGTTGTTACGTGCCAGAAGGAGTCCCAGCTCCCATCGTTTTGCTCCGCATCACGCGAGCGTCATTCAGAGTGTCGATATACAGCCAGCAGAAATCGCTCCTGAAGGAGCTTTCGTCCCTCAAGAGGGAGAACCTGCGGATCCCGTCAGGGTCCGAGTCGTAGGCTTGGCAGGAGAAGTAGAGGTACTCGGAGTCGTAGGCGAATCTGAACTCGGTGCGCTCCGTTACGGGATCTCCGAAAGTGGGCACGTGCATGTAGACCGGTAGTGGATCGATCCCCTGCCAAGCCGGCTCGTCGATTCTCCCGTCGACAAGGATCGGCTCCTCAATCCGAGGCACGACATACGGCATCTCGCCTGGCCTTGCCGAGCTAACGCCCTGGGCATAGACCGGCGGGCCTCCGACAAGGAGATGGAGGCTGGCGGCTCCAGCCCAAAAGAAACGTCGCATAGAATCAGGGCCTACCCTCGCAGGAGTTTCGGACATGGTGGAGACACATTCCCAGCCGGGAGCGTTGCCTGGTTCGCTCTTGCTCGACAGGCCGATGTCCAAGGGGATACGTTCCCCGCTTGGCCGATCACACGCCGCCGGGGTCCGACCCGGCTTTGCTTCAAGAGGAGGTCTCACCATGTCGAAGGGAGTCCGAGGGGTGTCCGCGCTGCTTCTGGGGGCAGCACTAACGGTCGCCGTGCTTCACTCAGAGGGACAGGACAGGCCCAGATGGGACCCAACCCGTATCGTCCGGTTGGCGGTCTGCAGGCGGGAGGCGGTCCGGGGCTGATGGGAGAGCCGTGGGCAAGGTTGCCCGACGGGAGAGAGATGGGGTCTCCTGGTGGCGTCGAGGTCGATGTGGACGGGGAGCACCTTTGGGCGATCGTGAGATGTGGCAACGACGGCACGCCGCGGGGAAGCCAGACCTACTGCGACAACTCAGATCTCGACCCGATTATCAAGTTCGACCCGGACGGAAACGTCGTGACGATGTTCGGGAGCCGCATGTTCGCGTGGCCACACGGGATTCACGTAGACCGCGACGGCAACGTCTGGGTGACCGAAGCGGGGGGCGGGGGGCAGGACGCGGCGCAGGCGGGGGGGCCGGTCTTTGGACACCAGGTCTTCAAGTTTTCGCCGGAGGGTGACGTCCTCATGACCCTGGGTGAGGCAGGGGTTTCTGGGGACGGGCCCTATCACTTCGATTCGCCGAGTGACGTCGTCACCGCTCCCAACGGGGACATTTTCGTGGTGGACGGGCACAACCAGGCCGGGAACAATCGGATCGTGCAGTATTCGAGCGACGGAACCTATATCAAGCATTTTGGGGAGACCGGGCACGGGCCGGGCCAATTGTACGGTCCGCACGCGATCGCCATGGACGAGGACGGACGACTCTTTGTCGCCGACCGCCAAAACATGCGGATCGTGATCTTCGACCGGGACGGGAACTACGTGAATCGGTGGACGCAGTTTGGAATGCCAAGCGATATCGCGATACACGAGGGCAAGATCTACGTGGCCGACTCGGAGTCGGACATGACGCAGAACCCTGGATGGGAGAAAGGGATCAGGGTCGGCGATGTACAGACCGGTTGGGTCGAGGACTTCATGCTGGATCCGGGGGATAACCCACCGATAACCGCTGGGGGTAGCGGGGCGGAGTCCCTGACCGTGGATAGCGAGGGTAGCATCTTCTCCGGCGAGCCCCGACCACAGCGGCTTCGAAAGTATGTAAAGGTGCGTTAGCGTAAGGGCTCGGGACCCTTCATGCCGTCCGCCGGTGGCGGCGTGAAGGGGTTCCTCGGCGAGGTGACGGCATGCTCATCGATGCGATCCGTTCGCTCTTCGGCTCCGAGAAGCCCGTTACGGAGGAGAGTGACGCGCCGCCCGGGAACGATGTCGACCCGGTCCACCTTGCGGCCTGTGCTTTGCTTCTGGAGGTGGCTCACGCTGACGGAGAGTTCTCCGCTGCCGAATTCGCACACCTGGAAGAGGTCTTGGAGCGGCACTTTTCACTGCCCCCGGAGGCTGGTCACACGTTGCTGGATCTGGCCGAGAAGGAGCGGACGAACGCCACCGATCACTTCCGCTTCACCTCCCAGTTGCGGGAAAGCTACGACACCGGACAGAAGATGGTCTTGGCGGAGATAATGTGGGGTCTTGTGTTGGCTGACGGTGAAATCGCCGAACGAGAGCACTATCTCACCCGCAAGATCTCAAACCTTCTGAATCTCGAACCCGGCTATCTTTCCGCCGCCAAGGCCGCGGCGGCCAGCAAGAAGACCTGACGAGCTACCAGTTTGCGGGAGAGCGGCAAGAGCGATTGAATAAGACGAAGGGGTGCGTCCCGAACATTTGGTTCTGTCAGGACGCACCCCTTCTCCCCTTCTAGCCAACAACAGCCAGCAAGATCTCTGGCTCTATCGGTCGCTATCGTTCCTCTGCGCGATCGGCTGTGTGGCCTCTCGCTCAGCTACCAGCTGTGCGAAATCATCGTCGTCGTAGAACGTCATGCCCAACCGCAGCCGGAACATCTCATCGACCGTCCTCTGGCCACCTGTGATCCACTGGTCCGGATCCGGATTCGCGAGGTTGTTTTCAGTGTTGTCGAACACCGAGGTCAGAATGAGCGCCGTCCCCTTGGGTAACAGGGGCATCGCGTCATCCTCATACAGGAACGCGGTGTGCCAACGCTGGTCCCAATCGAGCTTGTTGATCAGCTCGTAGCGACCGTCCGGATACACAGCTTCCAGCACATTGTAGGCACCCAACAGATGCATGTGTCCCCGGATGGCATGTACCCGCGCATTCCCTTCGAGCTGGACCGTCGATCGGAACGTCGCTTGGCTATTTTGGCGCAATGATGAGCGGCGTGTCCTCCATACCCGACATCGAACCTTGGTCGAACACCACGTCGCCCTCGGTCGGATAGGGAACCTCCCCTTCCGGGTACAGCCACACACCTACCTGTAGCGCTGCGTCCTCTAGATCATCCTGCAGCTTCGCTGGATAGAAGTGCGGGTTGAACGTGACCAGGTCTCCTTCCTTCAGGAGCCTGCCCGTCCCTTCCGGGAAGATCGAGCCCTGCACCCCTACCGCCGCTTCCGCTAGCTGATCTCTATTCCCTGCCACTGCGTGGCTGCCCGGGCCCTGATGCACATCTTCCGGCGCTCGGTTCGCGATTCGAGCAGATCCATGATGAAAGACCTGCGCCGACCTGGGATCCGCAGGCCTGAGTTCCACAGCTCTCACCCACCGATCACCCGTGATCCCCATCTCGCTCGTCATTTCCGTGGCCGGTAGTCGCGGCCACTGGTCCATACCGTCTGCCTTCACCGTGTACTTCGGTGACGTGATGATCACATCCGGAGGACGACCGAACGTCGCCTCGTACGTCCAATTATCACCCCATGTGGGCCACGCGATCGCTGCCGGCTCGTCGGCTGGGTCACCCATCGGTGTCCCTGCATCCACCCACTGGACGATCGTCTCTATTTCGTCATCGCTCAGCGACCGGTCGTTCTTGAATTGCTGGATCCCCACCTGCGTGTCCAGCGGCCATGGCGGCATGATCCGCTTCGAGACCTGCTCCCGAATCATCGGCGCCCACGATCTCGCGTCCTCGTAGCTCAGCAGAGTCATCGGGGCCACACTGCCCTCACGATGGCACGCCTGGCAGTTCTGGTGTTACCGCTTCGGGCCCGAGTTGAACGAGTAGGGCGTCGAAGACCTCCTCGGCCGAAGCGTTGATCCGACGCTCCAACTCGAGGTGAAACTCCAGCTCCGCTGCTACTGCTTGATCCATCATTCCTTCCTCTCTTTCGATGCCTCCGTCTTGGCGCGTTCGCGGCGGCTCTCAGCCTCTGCTCGCACCTTGACCGCATCGAGCTGGTGGTTCCAGAAATCCTCAAAGAGCTCAATCCACTCGTGCACCGGCCGCAGTGCCTCAGCGTTGGCCGAGTACAGCTTCTGTCGACCCCGTCGTCGAACCCTCACAAGGTCAACCTCCCTAAGGACCCGCAGATGTTTCGAGACAGAAGGCTGCCCGATGCCGAGCTCGGATACGACATCGTTGACGGCCCGCTCAGCCCGGCACACGAACTCAAAGATCGCTCGCCTTCGAGGTTCGGCGATCGCGTTGTACACGTCAGAGGTGGTAGCGGCTCGTGCCATAGACGAATTATATGTCGATAATGGAATATGTCAATCGACGGTGGTCGGGGGACCTGCGTACGGCAGAGTGGGAACTTTCCTTGCGACCCACCCCGCCCGACGGCATCTTGACTCAGCTTCATCAGAGGAGATGCAGAAAGCGGACGTCCAAGGAGAGAGTGATGCCAAACTTGCTTAGAGGGGTGTTCTGTCTTGCGACGGTTGGCCTGGTGCTTTGCGGTCAACTCCAAGCTCAGGCGGCCTACAACCCATATCACGAAAACGAAGAGTGGGATGAAACCCCGGGAGGCGTGCAGTTCGGGCCCCTCACTGGCGCATTCCCTGACCCCGACGGCAGGCATATGTGGTTGCTGGGCCGCTGCGGAACGAACAACTGTGCCGATAGCGACCGAGATCCGATCCTGAAGTTCGATCTGGAGGGGAATCTGGTCGACAGCTTCGGCGCCGGCCTATTCGCCTTCACGCATGGCTTCTTCTTGGATCACGAGGGGTACTTCTGGGTGACCGAAGGTGCACCCGACGGTGATGCTCGAGCGGAACCTGGCTATGCCCGGGGATTGGGACACCAAGTCCACAAGGTCGACCCGCAGGGCAACATTGTCATGAGCTTGGGGGAGGCCGGTGTCCATGGCTGCGACGAAACACACTTCAACGGTCCTTCCGATGTAGTGGTCGCTCCGAACGGCGACATCTGGATTGCAGATGGACACCGCGGCGGAAACAATCGGCTCGTGAAGCTCTCGCCAGAGGGTGATTTTCTGCTGCAGCGAGGCGGCTGCGTAGGCGACGAGAGTAAGGAGCCCGGCATGTTCGATGATCCGCATGGAATCACGATGGATGCCGATGGGCGGATCTTCGTTGCCGACCGAGGCAACAGCCGAATCCAGATCTTCGATCAAGAGGGCGAGCTTCAGGCTATCTGGACGCAGTTCGGCAAGCCGAGTGGCCTCGTCATTGATCAGAACAACGTCTTGTACTCGGTTGATGGACTCTCTGGTTTGGAGAGGCCCGCGTGGCGGGATAACCCCGGGTGGGAACAGGGGATCCGGATCGGCGACGCCGAAACTGGCTGGGTGACGGCCGTTATTCCGAACCGTACTCAGGCAGGCGGGGCCGGGATCGAGTTTCTCGGCGTGGACTTCGAGGGGAACATGTATATGAACGATCTCGCTCGAGAGCACGTTTCGAAGTACGTAAGGTTCAAACCACTGGCGGTGACCAGCCGCTAATAGTGAACTGACACGCGCGCTAGGGCGCCGCTAACGGCCGGACCAAATGGGCGTGGTCGGCGCCGGGTCGAGGTCTCAACTTCTGAGCCCGCCCGGCGAAGGTTTCCGCCCAGTAGAGATTGCCTTCGGCATCCGCGTGAAAGCCGTGAATACCCCAGTTGAATCCGGGCTGTAGCCCATACGTGCCGAACCCGTAGACGAGCCTCCCGGCGAGGTCGTACTTGAACATCTTGTTGGTCTGCCCATCGGCGACCCAAAGGTGCCCGTCCGACGATACCTGGATCGCGAACGGCGACTGGATGTCCGTCCACATGTCCAGGAAGGTGCCGTTTTCGTCGAACACCTGAATTCGACTGTTGGAGCGATCGGCGACATACACCCGCCGGTTTTCATCGGTGGCAATTGCGTGCGGCAGGTTGAACTGGCCGGGACCGGTTCCGGGTTCGCCCCAAGTCATCACGAAATCGCCGTCTCCGTCGAACTTCACCACGCGCGTGTTCGCATATCCGTCGCTGACAAACGTCGAGCCGTCCGAGAGAAAGGCGATCCCGGTCGGTCGGTTGAAGTGAGAGTCGTCGTTCCCGGGCTCGAGTCGTTCCCCTAGCGTGAGGACCAACTCTTCGCCGTCATTGGTAAATTTGAATACCTGGTGGAGCTGGTCGTCCACCACCCAAACGTGTTTGTCGGGATCGTACGGGTTGATGGCCACCTGATGCGGACCACGTCCGCCAGGGAATAGGTGGTCCCATTGCTCCCAGCTGTCTATGATCTCGCCACTGCCATTGACTACGTAGATGCTGTGTTCGAATCGGTTGCCACCGATTGCACGATTGCCTGGGGTTGCGGCGATGGCGTCCCAACCCGGCTCGACCCCGTCTGGTCTAGGAAGCTCGCCACGCTGTACGACGAAAACCTTGTCCGGGGACTCCGCGTAGATGCCGGTCGTCGCCCCCCAGACCCAGTCTTCATGATCTGGAAGGGGCTGCGGCCAGTTCGTCTGGACCTCCTAAGGACCGGTGAGGTAGGGCTCTTGGCCCCCCTTTTCCTGCTCCTGAACGGTGGAGGGTGAATTCGCGATGGCAGAGTCCAGATTCGGGGCTCTCGAGTCGCCACCGCACGCCGACAACGGACCAAGGAGGAGGACGAGGCTGAGTCTAGTCGTTGCCGAGCGCGCCATGAGTGACATCCTTTTCTCATCTTCAGAGGACTCCGACCCCCCTACGCATGGAGCCAGAAGGGTCATCACGAACCGGCTGAACACTATCCCCGCGTGGGCGATGGGGACAGCTGCACGTTTCCGGGATTGCTGGCTGTTTGCCGCGCCGCGCAGACCTTCAATCCGCGGGATTCGGCCGACCTAGCCGGACGGAGTCGGTGGGAAAAGCGTCGAAGCCCCGCAGGGCAGCGGCTATTCTCGTCTTCGGGCTGGCCCTTGTCTGGGCGTTCTCGAGGATCTCCTCGAACGGAGCGGGGGAGTTGTCCGACGATATCATGGCGGAGGACCTCCGCCGGACCGTGGGAGCCCTCGTGGAAGAAATCGAAGCGTTCCGCGCCGAGGAGGGGCGGCTTCCTGAAGAGGCAGAGTTGATCGCAGAGGAGCTGATCGGTCCGGAAATCGACGACCAGATGGAGTACACCGTCACCGCCGATGGGTACGTCATCCGTCTTTCGGAGGACTCGCTCGTGGCAGAATACGATGGAAGTGTCCCGCTGGATCGTTGGGTTGCCGGTATCGAGAACTGACGATGAAGAGGGTCATCGCCCTACCCCTAGGTATGGTTCTGACAGGATTGCTCGTCGGGTGTGACGACAGGTCAAGCGTCGAGATGCTCAGCGGGGTCCCGCTGGAGCTTGCGGATTACCGTGCGGCCACGATTTCAGATCTTCGGTACGACGTGAGATTCGTCGTTCCCAGCGCGCGCTCCGCTCCGGTTCGCGGCCGGGTGGTTGCGTCGTTCGCGTTGTCGCAGGCCGGTCCTCTGGTGTTCGATTTCGCCCAACCCGGACGAAGCATCAGCGCTCTGCGGATCGACGGCGAACCCGTTCCCTATGAGGCTCGAGACGAGCACATCATCATCATCCCAGCCGGAGTCGCCAACGAAGAAGAAATCACCGTTGAAATCGAGTTCTTGGCGGGCGAAGGATCGCTCAATCGGCAGGAAGATTTTCTCTACACCTTGTTCGTGCCCGACCGGGCGCGGGTGGCCTTCCCGGTATTCGATCAACCGAATCTCAAGGCGCGGTACTCGCTCGAACTCGACATACCTGCGGGCTGGCGCGCGGTGGCCAACGGCCCCATCGCCACTCACGAGCTACGAGGCGACCGTGAAGTATTCCGCTTCGCCGAGACTCGTCCGATAAGTAGCTATCTATTCTCCTTCGCGGTCGGGGCTTTCGAGGTAGAGTTCGCCGAGCGGGCTGGGCGGCGTATGGCGATGTATCACCGGGAGACAGAGAGCGACCTCATCGTACGCAACCGCGATACGATCTTCGACCTCCATGCGGCGGCCCTCGAGTGGCTGGAGGACTACACGGGCGTTCCCTACCCCTTCGAGAAATTCGACTTCGTCCTGATCCCCGCGTTTCAATTCGGCGGCATGGAGCACCCAGGGGCGATTCTATACGGGGCGGAGCGGCTTCTGCTCGACGAGAGCGTAACCCGGAACCAGCTTCTCGCCCGGGCAAGCCTCATAGCTCATGAGACCGCTCACCAATGGTTTGGCGACCTTGTGACCATGGAGTGGTTCAATGACGTGTGGATGAAGGAGACCCTGGCAAACTTCCTCGCGGCCAAGATCATCAATCCCACTTTTCCTGACGTCGACCATGAACTTCGGTTCTTACTCTCGAACTATCCGGCGGCCTACGCGGTCGATCGGACAGACGGGACCAATCCGATCCGGCAACCGCTGGAAAACCTGAACGAAGCTGGGACACTCTACGGCGCCATCATCTATCAGAAGGCCCCGATCGTCCTGAAGCACCTTGAGGGGCTCATTGGCGAGGAGCCGCTTCGCGACGGCTTGAGTGAGTATTTGGAGAGCCACCTCTATGGAAACGCGACGTGGGCCGATCTCATAACCGCGCTTGACCGTCGCACCGACGAGGACCTCGCGCTGTGGAGTCAGGTGTGGGTCGAAGAGAGTGGAAGGCCCAGGATCGAGGTAACCACGGAGACCGCCGGGGAGACCCTTGCACGCTTGTCGTTGCGGCAATCGGATCCGATCGAGGGTGGTCGACTATGGATACAGCATCTCGATCTAGCACTGGGGTATGCCGACGGCACCCGCGATCTTGTGCCACTCCAGCTTCGGGAAGCCACGGTCGATGTTCCTGAGGCGGCTGGTCGGCCCACTCCTGACTACATCCTGGCGAACGGGGGCGGCGTTGGGTACGGGCTCATGGCGCTCGACTCGCGGTCTCGTGAATACCTTCTCGGGAACCTGCCGGCTATTGATCATTCTCTCACCCGCGCCATCGGCTGGATTTCGCTCTGGGAAGCGCAGCTCGAGGGCTCGGTGGATCCGGAGGCGTTTCTTGAGCTGACCCAGCGGGCGCTTGCACTCGAACCGGAGGAGCTCAATGTCCAGCGCATCCTCGGGTATCTCACCGCAACGTTTTGGCGTCACCTCTTGCCGGAGAGACGTGCCGCCCTGGCCGCAGATTTGGAAACGATTCTCTGGAGCGAGATCGAGTCTGCCGACCAGCCGAGTTTAGCTACGACGTACTTCAGCGCCTACCGAGCCATCGCATTTACTGACGTCGCAACCGAGCGTCTCGAGCGAATTTGGCGTGGAGACGAAGATGTTCCAGGCGTCCCCCTGTCCCAGCAGGACATGACGGCGATTTCTCAAACCCTCGCGGTGCGAGCCGTCGAGGGGAGCCGCGAGATTCTCGCCGCACAGCGGAGTCGCATCGACAACGCCGATCGCCTGGCGGAGTTCGATTTCGTGGTGCCCGCGTTATCGGAGGACCGGGAAGAACGGGATGCATTCTTCGCGTCGCTCAGCGACCCGGACAACCGGGCTCGCGAGTCCTGGGTGCTGACCGCCCTCAGTTTCCTGCATCATCCCCTTCGGGCCCGAGAATCTGAGCATTACATCCGGCCGAGTCTCGATCTCCTCGAAGAGATCCAACGGACGGGAGATATCTTCTTCCCTGGCGCATGGCTCGGTGCTACGCTCGGTGGCCATCAGACCGCCAGCGCCGTCGCAATCGTTCAGGAGTTCTTGGACGGGAGGACGGACCTTGCGCCGCGGTTACGCGGGAAGCTGTTGCAGTCTACCGATGGTCTCGTGCGTGCCTCCCGGATCGTCGAGCCTCAGGCGAGTGCGCGGTAGGTGGCTATGCGAATTTCTTCGGTCGCAACGATCGTGGTTGTGGCGTTCCTGGGACCGAGCGGCTGCTCAGACTCCGTTACTAGCCCGTTCGACGAAGGTCCACCTGTCGTCGAGATTGTTGATCCATCAAGCAATCCGCCGATTCCCGAGGCTCTGAATCTCAAGGTCACCTGTCTCGACGGACCGGACACTCTGGCTTCCGCAGATTGCCCTGTCCTCAGGTGGGGTGGATACACCTATTGGGCCTACAGTGATGGGAGCAACGCGAGCTCCATGACGCTTGTCGCCTATGATTCCGGCGGAAACGCACTCGAGACCTGGGAACGGGTGGGTGCGCGGTACGTGTGGCAGATTACTGTAGACGAGGCAGCCGAGACGGTCACTATCTGGGGACAGGCGAACAGAACCCTGGTCTTTACTTGGGAAGAGCTCCAGTTCTGACGTCGCGCTCGGTCCCTGTGCCTGGAGGAATGATCATCTGTGCAAGGAGAGAATTGTGGAACTCAGAGCTGCGGTCTCGGCCTTCCTCATGTAGTGTCATCGTCATCCCATTCCATTTGGATGCTCAACAGTTTACCACCGACGATCCAACCATACAGGGAATCTGGGTCGAGGGCATGGAGCGATCTCAAGCGACCACTCTATCCCAGGTGCTGACGGACTCCATTGGACCGCGCTTGACCGGAAGTCCAGGCTCTGAGGCAGCCTCGGACTGGGTGGTGAGTATGTACGAGAGTTGGGGGATCGAGACGCGGCAAGAGACGTACGGTACCTGGGATGGCTGGGCCCGAGGGGTCACTCACGTTGACCTCCTTCAACCGAGAGTAAGAACCCTCGAAGCCACGATGCTTGCTTGGAGCCCAGGAACGAACGGGGCGGTCGAAGGCGAAGCGGTGATCATCTCATCCATACGCTCTTCGGCCGACTGGGAGACGTTCCTTACGGGGGTGGCCGGGAAATTCGTGCTGATCTCCTTTCCACAGCCTACCTGCCGACCGGACGAGAACTGGGCGGAGTTCGCGACTCCCGAGTCGTTCGATCGGATGAGAGCGGAGCGAAGGACCGCGCAGGAGAGCTGGAGCCAGAGATTCGAGAGGGCAGGGGTAAACCCGCGAGGAATTGCCGCCGCGCTCGAAACTGCGGGCGCCGCAGGCATCATTCAGTCTCGGTGGTCGAACGGCTGGGGGGTGCAAAAGATCTTCAGCGCCTCGACCGAGACCATCCCGACGCTTGACCTCAGCTGTGAGGACTATGGTCTAGTTGCCCGCCTCGCTGGGAATGGTCAAGGCCCCGTCCTACGAGTGGAGGCAGAATCTCAGGATCTGGGGACGGTCCCGGTCTGGAACACCCTTGGGGCCATCCGCGGGACGGAGCTACCCAACGAGTATATCCTGCTCTCCGCCCATTTCGACTCTTGGGACGGAAGCTCCGGTGCGACTGACAACGGTACGGGCACGATCACGATGATGGAGGCGATGCGGATTCTCAAAACCATGTATCCACAGCCCCGTCGCACGATCCTGGTAGGACATTGGAACGGAGAGGAGCAGGGCCTCAACGGATCACGGGCTTTCGCTTTCGACCACCCCGAGGTCGTCGAGGGTCTACAGGCCCTCTTCAACCAAGACAATGGCACGGGCCGCGTCGCTCGGATCTCTATGCAGGGGTTGTCCGGGGCCGGTTCCTACTTCGGCAAATGGTTCGCACAAATTCCAACCGAGATCACGGAAAACATCAGCCTTCAGATCCCTGGAGCGCCTGGACGGGGTGGCAGCGACTATGCGTCCTTCATTTGTGCTGGAGCGCCGGCCTTCTCCCTTAGTTCGCTGAGCTGGGACTACGGCACCTACACGTGGCACACGAATCGCGACACCTTCGACAAGATCGTGATGGACGACCTAGAGAACAACGCGACTCTCGTAGCGATGCTCGCGTACCTTGCCTCGGAGGACCCGAATCGACTCCCAAGGGACCGTGCCATCCTACCTACCGGCCGCAATGGGCAGGCCGTGGAATGGCCCACCTGTCGCGATGGAGTGCGCGGCTCGATCTGATGAGACTGGCCTCCGCGAGGGGCTGGCTAGCACCTTCTTACAGCCTATTCTGGGCCGACGACTCGCGAGTCGTCGGCCCATGCCCACGGTCCTCGAGTTTTCCAGGCTCAGGCACTGAATAGTGACCACAGGACTGGCGGTCGAGCCTCTTGAGACGACATAAGACTCGTGCATCGGTTCATCCCCCCCCGACCTTTTCTAGATATGATCCTGTGGCGAGTGGCCATCTTGTGGCTGGTGCTGCGGGTGGTCGCCGGGTTCGCCGCACAAGAGGCCGACGCTCCAGGGCCAACTGTCCAGATACTAAGCGTCGGCTGGATCTGGTTGGTTGTCGTGATCGCTCTCAAGGTAGATCTCTCGAGAAGGCACGAATCGGTGTTCTTGGCCAACCTCGGACACTCCTTCCCTCAGATCTCGATCCTCGCGATTGGTGAGTGTGTCGTCTTTGAGATGGTCGCGCGTGTCTTCTTCGTCTGAACCGAGATACGTGCTCCGGGCCGAAGGCGTCGGTAAGTCCTTCTGGCGTACCGAGGTGCTCAAGTCTGCCTCCCTCTGGGCTCTTCCGGGCGAGGTGACGACCCTGATGGGGCGGAATGGGAGCGGCAAGACTACGCTCATGAAGATTGCAGCAGGCTGGCTCCGACCTGACTACGGAATGATTTCGTTCTTGGGCAAAGTCAAGTCACGTTGGAGCCTCGCCGAA
Source organism: Longimicrobiales bacterium (assembly GCA_965215925.1). GTDB lineage: Bacteria > Gemmatimonadota > Gemmatimonadetes > Longimicrobiales > Gaopeijiaceae > JAAXGI01. The sequence goes on from CBDCEQ010000003.1 coordinate 2,937,287, forward strand.
ATGGCCAAGGGCGGGCTGATGTTTGTGCCCCAGGAGCAACTGCTGTCGCCCCCCTACAAGGTCCGCGATCACTTCCGCGCCGTCTCCAAGGCCTTCGGAGCGGGGCGCGTCGAAGACGCCCTTCGCAAGGCAGATCTTGGAGCGTTGTTACCCGTGCACGCCCGGACCTTGTCTGCCGGAGAGAGGATGAGAGTCTCTCTCGCTCTGGTTCTCGCACGTGCGCCACGGGTGCTCTTGATCGACGAGCCGCTTGCCGGTCTCGACCCGAAGGACCAAGAGCATCTGGGCCACCTCCTTCGGACGATGGCATTGGAGGGCGTGGCCGTGATCACGTCAGGCCAACGATGCCAAGGCGCTCTTGAAACTCTCAGACTCCATAATCTGGTCGGTAGCAGGGACGACCCATCACATCGGTAGCCCTGACGACGCGTTATCCCATGCTCAGTTCCGTCGTGAGTACCTAGGCCCCGGGTTCAGAGTCTGATGACCCCCGAGGGCGCGTCTCGACGGAGACCTCCGACTAGGTCGGCTCCAACGTGACGGTGGCGACCCCAAAGCCATCGTAGAGGACCTGCACCCTCCAAGGCCGGCAGCACACTTCGCAGTCTTCGATGTACTCCTGACGGGTGCCTCCACCGGGGTCCAGTGCGACTGCCACCGTCTCACCGCAATGAGGGCAGGTGGCTTGGGCTCCCACGTCGGCCTGCACGTCATCTAGTGGATCCGCCTCGTGGTCGATTTCTTCGGTTGTCATACTCTTCCTAGCGCCCGTTTTGGGTCTGGGACGGGACTCCTCTATCTATGCGATGCCTCTTTCGTGCGCCGACCTACGTAATCGTACGTAGTTTGGTCACGTGGCGTAGCCTGCAAGTTGCGTGGGTTCAGAGAAAACAGACTCGACGCAACCAGGGAGTGCCCCATGCACCGCTCGCCTTTTTTCTGTTTCGCGGCTGTCGCGGCCACTTCAGTCCCTCTCGTGGCTCAGACCTTTACCTATAGAGACGCGAGGTCAACTGAGAATTGAGTTGGACGAGGTGGCAGGCAACTTGTTCGAGGCCCGCGCCCCGAGCTTCGTGCCCCGGCATTTCAGTGCTCAGGACATCGCACCTGGCTTTCGGGAAGGGCAAGCCGCCGCCGACGAGCAGAGCGTTACACTACACCGAGTCCTGGGTTTTGTCGGCGGTCTTGTGGCGGGTTTCGCCTTCCTCGAGGGGACGGCCCAGAGTCCTTCGACCGTAACCGCAGGCTGGTATAGGGTTGCGGGGGTGGGCGCTGCCCTCGTTGTAGTGCCGGCACTCCCATGGAGCGCACAGCCTAGTCCTAGTCTTAGACGGGATTTGGCCGTGCGTGGAGCGGAATACAACCTCGGGTTCGAGCAAGGATACTCGAGCCGACTGAAGTCTCGTCGTACAAGGAGTTCGGTCGTGAGCGGGCTTGCCGGCATCGCCGGTGGGGCCGTCGGGTTAGCTGTACTCTGTTACCTGCTACGTTGCGACTAGGGGACTCCTGTATGGCGTAGAACACCTATCAGCGACTACGGTGATCGCCTTAGCTTCAGTGCAGTGCCCCTCTCTCTGACCACAGCTGGATCATGGGCGACCGCTCCAATGCTTCCAACAGGCTCGATGGGATCATGAGGTTGGGCCTAACATTGGCGTTCGCTCTTGGGGTCGTAGCTGGGACCTACGAGCCGGCCCGAGGACAAGGCCTCAGATTGGATCGATTCGCCGCCGACTTGCTCGGGGAATGGCGCGGCGAAGGAATCTATGATGGGAATCGGCTTGCTCTTAAACGGCTGTGGACGCTGGAGCTCGGGGAGCAGTTCCTCAAAGCGGACATGCGTGTATCGATGCCAAACGGCGCGGCATTTGGCGCATACACGTACTGGAAGACTGCCGGAGACGGTGTCTACGAAGTGGTCTGGATGGACGGAACAGGGCGCGCCCAGACTCTCCACGCAATACGCGACCCGGGTTCGGGCGTGGTGTCGGCGAACTTCTTCGATGAACTTGCTGAAGGTGGCCCCGGGTGGAGGCGGTGGGAGTTCGAAGCCAGCGGTCCAGATTCTTATCTCGAGCGGCTTTTCGCCCAGACAGACGCCGGTTGGGAGCTACAGACGGAGTTCGCGTTCGAGCGGCTTTCACGTTAAGGAGGACAGGAATGCGTGCTGTCAGGACCAGTCTTTGCGCAGGTGTTTTGATGACCCTTTGCCCTGGCATTGGTTCTAGCCAAGCAACCATTCCGCAGGAAGCAACTGACGATGAGGCCGTCGTGTTAGAGGCTTCGAATCTCGAATCCGCGCTCGCAGACCTGCGGTCCGGGCGGCTCTCGAGCGGAAGGATTCTCGAAGGCGGAGATGTCTTCAGCGTCACGATGCTGCACCGAACGGCTCCAACCGCCACAATCCATGGCTCCTTGAGCGACCTCTATGTCATACAGGAAGGCTCGGCGACCCTAGTGACAGGTGGTTCCCTCGTTGATCCGGAACCCGCGTCACGACCCGGGGATACGCGGGGCAGTGCGATACGCGGGGGTACCGAACGGGTCATCGGAGCTGGGGACGTCGTATTCATCCCGCCGGGAATGGTCCACGGGTTTAGAGACCTGGGGGACTCCCAGTCCATCACATACCTGAACATCCACTTTCCGTGGAAGAAGTGAACAGTAGGCACGTCATGCGCTCACTCATCCTCGCGTTTGTGGTCGGCTTTCTGGTATTCGCTCTCGCGGGCCCGCTCGAGGCTCAGGTAAATCTGATCATCGGACACGTCAACACCGAGGCCGTTCTCGCGCAGGCACCTGGGGCCACCGAGGCCCAGGCAGAATTTGACCGGATCAGAGCGCGGGGGGAGCAGGAGATCCAAGGTATGAACGTGGAGCTGGACAGTCTGATTGTTGCGTACCAGGAGGAGCAGGGTGCGCTCTCCGTTGGCGTGCGGCAGGCTCGGGAGACCGAGATCAACCGACTTCAACAGCGCAATCAGCAGCGGATCGACCAGATGGGGCAGGAATTGCAGCAGAGCAGGCTTACACTATTCGCTCCCATCGTAAACCAGATGTCTGAGACGATCGAGATGATTCGCGAGGAGCGCGGCTATCACTTCATCTTCGAGGTGGCGAGCCAAATCATCGTGGCCGGGGATCCGTCCCTCGACCTGACCCAGGAAGTGCTCGACCGTATGGAGCAGACCACGGAGCTGGCGGGTGATCAGGTCCCCGACGCTCAAGGCGCTCAGCCCCCGGACCCTAGTTAGGGGCCCCGCTGGATGACCGAAGGCCTCGATAGACTCAGCACTGCCCTTGAGGGTCGCTACCGAGTCGAACATGAGATCGGTGAGGGTGGGATCGTACTCTAGCCTTCCTCGACGGGTTCGATTGGGCTCCAGACGCTACCTGGCTGATCGTCCTGAAGCCCTCGCGGTCAGCAGCACAGCCAGAAACAGAAGCAGCGCTCCCGGCGGCACGAGAATCACGCCGATGCCAGGGTCACCCCCGTAGATGACGGTTCCACCGAGGAAGAAGCCGAGGGGTACGAGCGCCAGCGCCCCAAGGAGGCACCTCGAAGCGAGGGTTCGGTCAGACCCCTCCCACTCGGGCATCAGGTGCATCGACATCGCAAAGACCACGTTGAGAATTGAGAAGAGGGTGCCGTGCGCGTGCGCGAGGGTCCACATCAGCCGCCGCGTGCTGTTGGATACGTCGAGGTAAAAGCCGAGTTTGACCCCGTGCAGGGTCTCGAGGATCAGCCCCAGAGTCAGGAAAAGAAGTAGAGACCACCATCCGACTTTGAGGTGAAACCGCGAGAGTTCCGCACGGCGTGGTGAGCCCTGCAGCGGGGCGTCGGACGAGCTGCTCACTCGATGATCGTCAACGGCCTCAGGTCTCGCTCAGAGAGAAGCCTAAGCCACTCGTAGAAATCGATCTCAGAGTCTTCGCTGATGAGAAGATGAGTCCCGGTCCTTGCCGGCCCGCCGGCCCGGAGCCAACGCCCTGAGACCTCTCCGGCCTTTTCTTCACGCTCTGAAGCAGGGGCAATATAGTCGTATTCGAAGTCTTGGAACCCCGGGAGGGTAATGATGGACCGATAGGCTACCTGTCGGGTCGCGGAATATGAGTCCACGAGGAGTTGAGCTAGGTAGGGGGCGATCCACGTGGCGCCCGAAACCTCTTGTGCCACATCCCAGCCCATGTGCCAGCCAAGGATCGTTCGCTGGACTGCGTCCCCCTTCATGACCCACAGGATTGAGGCCGCAATCGATCGCTCATCCTCCTCCAAATCGACGAGAGGCTGTCCATACCATTGGTTGAGGGTTTGGTTGGTCCACTCCAGGGTCTCATCGAGGTGACAGAGGTTGCACGCGTTAGGTCGTCCACTCTCCAGAGAGACACGGGCGCTGGGACTGTCGATTCGGTGACTGCGCATGGCCGAAAACAGGCCGTATGTGGTATGCGGCATGTGACAATTCATACACTCGCTGCCCGAGGACTCGGGAAGGTGGCGAGTGTGCGTAGAGATCTCTTCCCCGTATTCCGTATGACACCCCATACACGATCGGTTCCCCGGGAACTCGGGGTCGAGCTGGCTGTCTGGTGCTTCGTATTCGTGCATTGAATGGCAGGATAGGCACGTCACTTCACCCAGGTGGCCCGGAGATTCGAGCAACCCGTTGTACTCTCTCCCTGCGACCCGCATCGTTCCGTCACGCCAAAACCTGCCTTCGACGGCGAGGGAGTCACTCTGCAGCAATGCGAGGAGCAGCGGATCTTCAGGATTCTCGGTGTGACGGAACACCGACCTATGCTCGTCCAGCTCATTTCCTGGACGGAAGGGCACCCCGCTCCTCCTGTACGCAACCTGGTCTCGCCACTCACCGAAGCTGTGGCATTGGGCGCACGTCTCGACGGAACGCTCCGGCTCGAGCTTCGCGGGGTTGGTGATCGTCGGGTCCGGGCCATCCTCACCCAGTAACTTTCGGAAGTGCTGCAGGTACCGTCGTACTGGCGACTGATAGAAGCTCACGTGCTGCTCGGCCGGACCGTGACAGGCCTCGCACGCGATGCCCAACTCAACCGTCCGGGTGTCAAAACTGTCGTAGCTCTCCGAAGTACGCGGTTCAGTCGCCACCGAGTGGCACTGAGAGCAGTCCGCGTTCCAACGAACGGGCCCGTCAACCGCGCCGCTCGGCGGGCTAAGAAACGAGTCCTGGTTCGGAATCCATCTCTCCTCCTGAATCAGCCAAATCCAGGGGAGCTGTACGAGCGCTCCACTATCTGGGCCCAGAGATCCTTCCGACGCGTCCGGTCGGCGAATCCAGTAGTTTTGCATGTGATGAGAGCCGGTCGTCATCACTACCCGCGCCTCGATCTGCGGTGGTCTCGCAGGCCAACTGTCGTCGATGAGCCGCATGAACCAGAGGGGTCTTTCGAACCAAAGTGGGTCGGGCATCTCAGCCCAGATCTCATCCCCTCGGCGCTCGAGTCGATAGCTGAAGCCGCGGTCTTCCAAGTCGATATCATCGAACGTCCCAAGCATGGTAGACGGGGACGCCACTTGGGTCATCGTCCGATGATAGGAGTGGCTCCAAGAGTCGTACTGAGCCGGATGGCATGCTTGGCACGTGGCCGAGGTCGTAAACCCCTGGCTGGTCGCTGGCCCAGGAAGATCCTCTCTCAAATCCGTGTCTACGCCAGGGCTCCAGATAACCATCCCGCCGCCGGCGAATAGCGCACAGGCGATGAAGATGACCAGGTGAGGGCGATCCACCGAGCGCGACTTCTGGCTGTCGGCCATGGCCCTATTCGGAAAGAGCGGAGCCAGCTTGCTTCTGGGATCGGCGTCCCCCAGGCCTCTGGAGGATCTGCCGACCAGCAAGATGAGTTCATCGAGGTCAAAGGGTCAATAATTGCGGTCCGGGGCCGAACGTGAGGCCCTGCTGGAACCGGAGGGTGTGCAACAATCCACGAGTGGGACGTCGTTCTCGTTGAATGGGCAAGAAGGCAGCCGATAGAGAAGCGCCAACAACGAGAAACGGAGGTCACCCATGCGAAGGACCCTCATAGCAGCCATTACAGCCGCATCGATAGGGATACCGGCTGCAACCGAAACGCCGGGAGCGGAAGCCGCACCGAACCCCCAGGAGGTTCCGAGGCACCGGTCGAGCGCCGCACAACGCGACGCGGTATCGATCACTGTCTACAACCAGAATTTCGGCCTCGTGCGAGAGATCCGGACGCTGAACCTGACCACCGGACGTCTCTCGCTCGAATTCGGCGATGTGGCGGCCGGGATCCAGCCCGAGACAGTTCACATCCGGCCCCTGGGTGGCTCGCCTCTGCAGGTGCTGGAGCAGAACTACCAGTATGACCTACTGAATCCGCAGAAGCTCCTCGAGAAATACGTGGGTCGCACCGTAACGGTATACAGGACGAACCCCGCGACGGGGGTCGAGGATGCGGTCTCGGCTGAGGTGCTCTCCGTCAATGGGGGAACGATCCTCAGAATCGGCGACGAGATCACCTTCAACTACCCCGGACGCTTCGGCTTCCCGGAGGTACCTGAGAACCTCATCGCTCAGCCCACACTACTCTGGCAACTGGATGCTCCCGGCGGCAGCCAGCAGGTCGAGGTGACATACCTTACGAACAACCTGAACTGGAAGTCGGACTACGTGATGGTGCTGAACGAGGATGATGACGCGGCCTCCCTGACGGGATGGGTGACGTTGACGAACCAGAGCGGCACCACGTACGAGGGCGCCGAGCTCCAGCTGGTCGCGGGGGATGTACAGCGAGTCAGCGGAGGCATGCGGCTGGAGGCGGCGCACGGGCTGATGATGGCCGACGCCATGGTCCAAGAGTCCAGCGGATTCACTGAGCAGGGCTTCTTCGAATACCACCTCTATACGCTGGGTCGAGCGGCCGATGTCGTGAACAACGAGCAGAAGCAGGTCACCCTCCTAGAGGCCGATGGGTTCGGCGTCGAGAAGAAGCTCATCTTCCATGGCGCCACCGATTACTATCGAGGCCAATATGGGCAGGTCACTTCCGGCCAAAAGGTCGGCGTCTTCCTCGACTTCGAAAACAGCCAGAGGAATGGTCTCGGGATGCCGCTTCCGAAAGGTGTCGTGCGTGTCTACAAGCGTGATGAAACGGGATCTCAGCAGTTCATTGGTGAGGACCAGATCGACCACACCCCTAGGGACGAGGACGTCCGCATAAAAATGGGTGAGGCATTCGACGTGGTCGGCGACCGGCGCCAGATGGACTACTCAGTCATCTCGGGATGCGTCTCCGAGAGCGCTTGGGAGGTCACCCTTCGGAACCACAAGGACGAGGACCTCGACGTGATGCTCGTCGAGCCGGCCGGCGGGGACTGGGAGATCCTCGCGTCGAGCCACGAGTTCACAAAGCTCGATGCCTGGACATTTACTTTCGAGCCAGACGTCCCGGCGCATGGAGAGACAACGGTCAGGTACCGGGTGCGGGTTCGGTGGTGCTGAGCCTTACGGGCGGAGTCGGCCCCCGGCAGCGCCGGGGGCTATTCGCCTGTCCAGCGAATTACAGTCGCCATGACGTCGAGCCTCGTCGCATCGTTTGATTCACGAAAGGTCGATCTTCGGCTCTCATTCACGATGATGGCCTCTCCCCCTGCCTTGCAGGCCTTTTGTTTCATCTTCGGAAGCACATCCTCAAGAGAGCTCCGCCAGTCAGTCCCTTCAGCTTCGAGCACTCCGATCTCTTCGTAGTCTTGGTCAGGGAGCCGCGATGTGAAAACCATGATCTCACAATCTTCGGGGTTCGGAGGATAGGAAGCCCCCGTGCGAATGAAGTCGGCGGACACGCAGCCAGCCAAGAACGTCATCGCCGCGACCGCCAGGAACGTCGTTCCGAGTGCCCTCTCACTTCCCTTCATCGCTGTCTCCTCAGGGTAGGGCCGACTGAGCACCATAGGTGAGTTGCCTGGTCACCTCTCTCGATATGACTCGTTAGGTGGCAACCTCTGTGCCGAGCCGTCGCCGGTGGCGTACCTGGGTATGGGATCGCACCTTAGCCCGTAGGCCGGAAAAGTATTCCGGCTTATTCGTCCCCCGTCGGGAGCACTCTTTGTGTGCGATAGACACGAAACCGTAGATGCCTGACGAAATCGAAAGCCTATTTCGGCGCGAATCCGGGCGCCTGATCTCAGTACTGACGCGAATCCTGGGACCACAGAATCTCGAGCTCGCCGAAGACGTGGTGCAGGATTCGTTCATGGCTGCCCTGCAGCAGTGGTCGCGTAGCGGTGTTCCCGACAACGCACAGGCCTGGCTCATGACGACGGCCCGTCGTCGGGCGATCGATGCGATTCGGCGGGAGCGGACCCGCCGGAAGTTCGCTCCCGACCTTGCGGTCTACCTGGATAGCGAGTGGACGCTCGCCACCACAGTGGACCGGGCCTTCGGGGCGGATCGGATTCGAGACGATCAGCTGCGGATGATCTTCATGTGTTGTCACCCCGCCATCGCTCCCGAGAGTCGGTTGCCGTTGATCCTGAAGACACTCTGCGGCATGGGCGTGGCCGCCATCGCCCGCGGACTGCTCACGACGGAGTCCACGATAAACAAGCGCTTGTACCGAACGCGCCGTTCCCTAGCCGGCCATGATTTTCGGCTACCCTCGGAAGAAGAGATGCCGAGGTCGCCGCCTACACGGACGCCGACCGGGTCGCGCACGTCCCTCGCTGTGACAGCCTCTAGGATGCCCAGGGACCAGCCATCCCCCACCCGTCCGGTCACTTTCGCAGCTGCGGCAATCGTCGTCGCGGTCGGAGTGTCAGAGAATACCGCGTCCGACGCAGGCGCCCCTCTTGGTGGACGCCCGATCCGGCGAGAGTAGACCAACTCCGGACCGGCTCCGCTGCTGCCCCTGGGACCCCCTTCACCAAACACGAAGATGTCCGCTCCCTCCACGAAAAACGGGCGGCGCTCAGCGTACCGGGTTTCAAACGCGGTGAGGTTGATCACGGAAGGATCCAGCTCCACCTGGCCAAAATCTGGGTTGACCGTTGCGTCGAGTGTGACGTTAGAGGTGATCCGGTATTTCAGGTCCAGCCCCATGTCCGAGAAATGATCCGATCCGCTGCGGTAGGGGTTCGGGAAGTCCACTCCTGAGGGGCTTTCCAACTGCAGGTACTCGCCTCGAGCCGCGACGTACGGAAGGAGCTCCAGTCTATGCCCAGGCTCCAACCCGGCGAGACCATCGAGGTGCGCGTAGCGGGAAACACCGGCGCGCTCCAAGAGCGGCGTAAACGGGAAGGTCGCGTTCTCCTGATTCCGATTGATGTTTCGCTCGAGCTGTATCCCCCACACCTGCTGCTCGTCCGGACCAAACCGGAGCTGGCTGAAGGGGATTCGCATCTCGAGCGTCCAACCGGATTCGGTAACTTCTGTGGCGAGGTCCCACACGGGATCCCAGGAGGGGTCGCCGCCCCCCGCACTGTTCGCCGTAACAACGGCGTCGCCCTTGACCCCCGACGGATTCGTCCAAAATCGGTAGGCCGTCTCGTGATCGTGATAGCTGTCGAACAAGACGAGAAATAGGGCGGAGTCGTTCAGCTCCGCATCCCGCCGTGCCAGTCGGGTCGTTACCGGACTCCGGTCGTCTAAGACCGCACCCAGGTAAATGGCGCCTTCATCGTAGACAAGGCGCACCTCCGTGCGCTCGGATACCGAGGAGCCTTCAAACGGGAGGGTTTGAACGAAGTCAGAGATCGGGTGTGCCTCCGCCCAAGAAGACTCATCGAGCACACCGTCGATCGAGATCGGAGCGTTCAAACGAGTCGCGGCCGCGCGGGCAGCCAACGTGTGGTCATACGCCCCATCGGCATCGAACCCAGTCGTGCTGAGCCCCTCCTCGACGGTCTGCGCCCAGAGGGGCGGTGCCGAGAACGCGATCGTGCCCGTGACTAGCGGCAGTAGGGTCGCAGACTGCAATGCAGATGGCGGACGGTTCATTTCGGGGAGGAGTGGTGGCGGGATCTTTTCTAAGCGAAGCGCCAAAGCTCTATGGATCCGATCTGTAGATCAAGCCGAATGCGTCGCGGTCCCCGGCGGAGAAGGGCGACGCCTGCACGATGTCGTCACGGACTTCCAGTTGTTCCCGAAACCGCATGAAGTACGCGCCGAAGTCACCACCGTACTGAAACGAGTACATGATGTCCGCAAAGGAACTGGTATGCGCGAGACCAAACGCATGACCGATCTCATGAACGCAGGTAAGGTAGACGACCGAGTCCCTAAAGAGCGGATCCAGTCTCGCCATTTGTGCGATGTCGGGTCCAAGACTATCGGTGTCTGGATGCACGAACACGTCAGCGGCGAGCCGACCATCCACCATCCGTCGTTGCATCGCACCGAATTGACCGGTGCCGGCCGGCACCCAATAGACTCGAATCGTCGCGATCTCTTCGGGGCCCGACACCATATCAACCGGGGTCTCGGCTTGGCTGGCCCATGCCCCCAGTGCCCACTCCGCTAGCATCCGATCTCCCTCCCTGAACCCGGACCCTGCGGAGCCCTCCGCGATGAAGTAGGTGACGGGCTCCGACAGATCCAAGCGTGAGACGTCCTGTCCCCTCACGTCCTGCTGTGAGTACGCCGTGACCGGCGTCCTGACGATCCCAACAGCGATCGTGATCGCAGCCGCACAGAAAAGGAGTGGTCTCGCCATGACGCAGAAACGTCCGCTACTATGCCATCTTGTGCAACCTCGTGGGCGGCATCGGCTGGAGGAATAGTGGAGGACAATGCGAACGTTGTGGAACACGTCGCTCAGCGACGCCCGGGGCACGAAGCATCTTGACGTTGCGGGCGGAGTGATCGGCTCTCTCGGCTCCGGTCCCGGGCGAGGTCTCGCGCTCGTGCTGCTCTGTGTGCTTGTCAGCGCATGTGCGGCCGCTGGCCCCCGCACGCTGCAGACGGGGACGCGAACCCAGAGTGTATCGATCGGTGGTCTCGGCACGGCCGGGGCGCTCGACATTATGACGGTGGCCTCAATCGTCGGGGACACGATAGGGGCTGCTCCAGCCGAGGTCTGGCTCGCCCTTCCCTCCACGTTCGACGCGTTTGAGATCGAGCCAATCGTGGTGAATGTCGGTTCGCTACTAATCGGCAATCCTGACTTCACGACTCGCCGAATCGAACGCAGGCTCCTTTCAGCCTACCTGGACTGCGGGAGTGGCCTTGCAGGCCCGAATGCCGATCAGTTCGTGGTTACGCTCCAGTGGATGATTCAGCTCGACGACGCTCCCGGAGGGGACACAGCGGTGACCACCTTGTTGGATGCTTATGCGAGGCCTCGAGACGTAGCGGGAAACGCGATCCACTGCGTGTCGAGAGGAACACTCGAGCGAAGGCTCGGGGAGCTTATCAGGGACGAGTTGGCCGCCGCATCCTCGAGCCGCTAGTGGGTCTCAGTCGGTGAGCCCTGCCGTCCCGGGGCACAATGCTGCCTAGCCCGTCACCGCCGGGCTGCCCTCTCGCTCATTCACCACACCGTCGGTTCCTCTCAGGGAAGTTGGCCGTGCTGGGCTCCGCATTTCGTCACAGATCCACGTCCAGCCCTGTTCCTCGTGCACGGACGATGATTGTCACCGTGCGATTCGAGGAGCGGATGTTCAAAAACTGGGAACCAAACCAGCACCTTCCCGTTGTTGCCGAGGTCAGTCGCGACAGGGGAAAGAGCGTCGTTCTAACGACATATCTGACCGGGAAACCAGACCCCCAGGCGAGAAGCAAGCGAAGGTCAAACGTTGTGAAGCGGGTCAAGACACGAGTCAGAAGTTGGCGCGGAGGCGTAACCGCTGAGAAGCCGGGTCTCCCTAGGCCGAACGATTTTTCGCTGATGCAGGTCTGGTACGAGAGCCTCATCCGGACTGGATGCGAAGGCGTGATCTTTCATGACGAGCTGAGCCCGTCGTTCGTGGCCCGTTGGACTCATTCGCAGGTGCAGTTCCAGCGCCGACTCAAGACCCCAAGATCGGTCAACGATGAGCGGTATCTGTGCTACCTCGAGTGGCTTGAGGCCCACCAAGAGGTGGAGAGGATCTACCTTCTCGATCTTTTCGATGTGGAATTCTTCAAGGATCCCTTCCTGCTAATGGATGACGCCAAGTACGACATCTACTGCGGGCGAATCCGGACGAATACAACAACAAACTGAATCGTCGGGGAATGATCGAAGCGTTCGGAAGGCCATACTTCGAAGAAAGAATCAAGCTCCATGCCGGTACTTGCGGAGGGCCCCGCGTCAGCATCTTGTGTCTCCTCCGGGCGATGGCGTCCACCTTCCAGGAGCTTACCGCACAGGAAAGACTCGCCGACCTGAACATGGCGGTCTACAACAAATGCGTGTACGAGCTCTTCCCGGAGGCGCGGATCATGTACGGCAATCCGCTAAACAGTCGTTTCAAGCGGTATGAACGCAGTGGAGATTTTGCGATTCGGCACAAGTGACGGGGCATCCCACGATGCGCCCGGTAGGACGTCCTTGAGTCCATGAAAGAGCGAACGATCGAGAACCCTATCATTAAGGATAGGGTCACCTTCGTCCGAACCAGCGAAGAGACGAACGGAGAGTACTCAGAAATCGTTGTGGATCTTTCCCCGGGCGGAGGCACCGAGCCGCACTTCCATACTTCTTTCTCCGAGTCGTTCAGTCCGCTGGAGGGGCGTTTGGGCGTGCTCGTCGGCAAGGACCGCAGAATGCTCGAACCTGGAGACACGGCAATGATCCCCCCTGGCGTCGTCCATTGCTTCTTCAATCCCTCCGCTCACGCTGTCCGATTCAGGGGAGAGGCCCGACCCGGGCACCGAGGCCTTGAGCAGTTTGCGCAAATCGCGTACGGATTGGCGCGAGATGGCTACGTCAACAAGAAGGGGTATCCCAACCGTTTGACTCACGTCGCGCTCTTGATGGAGATGGGCGACGTCCGGATACCCGGTCTCATCTTCAGGCTTCTGAGCCCGGCGCTCGGCTGGTTGGCCGTCCGCGCGAGAAAGCGTGGAGTCGAACGTGACCTCATCGCAAGGTATTGCACCTAGCGACCGGCCCAGCATCTTGCGCAAATCTGCCGGATTGGCCCCTATGCCAAAGCCGTTCTCAAACTGGAAGTCCCAGGAGGCTTGTCCATGGCGTCAATCACTCTGAGCGAGGCGCGCTCGATAATCTCGAAGACGCTCGAGCACGGTCGGGAGATGAATTTCAAGCCGCTCTCGGTCTGCGTTCTGGATGCGGGTGGCCACCTGAAGGCGTTCGAACGTGACGACGGCGCCTCGAACCTTCGCTTTCAGATTGCGCATGGGAAGGCTTTCGGAGCAGTCGGCCTGGGTTTGGGGTCGCGGGCGCTTATGAACCGGGCCGAAAGCCAGGCGTATTTCATTCTTGCGGCCAACGGAGCTTTCGACGGCAGGCTTGTGCCGGTGCCAGGTGGCGTCCTGGTAAAGGACGGGGATGGTGCCCTTCTTGGTGCTGTCGGGGTTACCGGAGATACTTCAGACAATGACGAAGCGGCAGCGATGGCGGCCATCGAGGCTGTGGGATACGTTGCGGATCCCGGCTGAGGCCCCGAGCTGGACCCTATCTTGCAGCGATCTCTTGGTTGACCGCTGATGAAACCACCTGCATGCTGCGAAAGGCGTTTTCACCCGATTCTTGAGCGTTACACAAGGTTCTTTCTAGCATTGAGCGAGGAGTGCCTGATGAAAGCGAGCAACACGCGAAGTGAACTCGGCAGAGCCCGTGGGATAGGACTCGCCGCGCTGGCGGGGGTCGCTTTGTTTTCCCTTCCTGGACTGGTCGGGGCCCAGAGCAATGCCACGAAGGGTGATGAGGTGACTTTCGCGAACGATGTCGCCCCAATCCTTCAGGCGAGCTGTCAAGCGTGCCATCGGCCGGGAGGTATGGGGCCGATGTCGCTCCTAACCTACGAGCAGGTGCAGCCGTGGGCGCCGTTGATCAAGGACAAGGTCGAGCATCGGCGGATGCCACCCTGGTACATCGAGCCCGGCATAGGCATTCAAGAGTTCAAGAACGATATCTCGCTGACGGACGAGGAGATCCAAACGATCGTCCAATGGGTGGATGCGGGCGCCCCCCTGGGGAATGAGGCGGAGCTACCGGCCCCGCTAGAGTTCGACGACTCCCTGGTTTGGAAGCTCGAGGAGCACTTCGGACGCCCACCCGACCTGGTCGTCAAGTCACCCCCCTACACCGTACCTCCGAACGGTCTAGATCACTGGTTCGAGCCGAGCTCCTTTGTTGACGGCCTCACTGAGCCCCGTTGGTCACAGGCCACCGAGATCAGGCCTGGAGACCTGGAGAGCCGATACGTTTTCCATCACGCAAACAGTGCCTTGGCTTCGTCGGCGGCAGGCAAGGACTACGACCTCTTCCCTGAGGATGCAGGGAAGCTCATCGTTCCGGGTCAGAGGATCGACTGGGCGATGCACTTCTTCCCAGCTGGCGAATTGGTGGAAGACGCCTTTATCGAGCTAGGCATTTGGCTGTATCCAGAGGGGGAAGTACCTGAGCTCGAGGTCTCGCATAGATCGTTCAGGACGGACCCGATCGGGAATTCCGTCGTTCTTCAGCAGGACAGTCCCTGTTGGGAACAGCCCGCGAGGTTCCCGTTGGACAGTCCGGAGTGCAACGTGCCTACCAGGCTCACCGACCTTGCCCTCCCCCCGCACGGGGCATCAACACAACAGGGCGTACATGTGCTTCAGAGTGCCATGAGGCTCAACAGCATTCGAGGACACATGCATATGCGGGGCAAGTATCAGACGATGGAAGCGATCTATCCTGATGGCAGAAGGGAAGTCATCAACAGGATCAACTGGGACCACAAGTGGCACACCGCACATCAATACGAGGACCACGTGGCCCCACTGTTCCCGAAGGGGACGACTTTGATCGTGACGGCGCAGTACGACAACACGGTCGACAACCCGAACAACCCCGATCCGGACCAATGGGTGTTCTTCGGCCGACGGAGCGCTGACGAGATGGGTCACTTCCATACGGAAGTCACGTGGCTCGAGGATGAAGTGTACGAGCGGTTGGTCGCTGAGAGGGAGCAGTTGCTACGACAACTTGCGTCGAGCGTAGAAGACGGGGATCAGTAGGTTAGAACCCGTCGTTTTCTTGGCAGGAAAGCCCCCGGCATCGCCGGGGGCTTTTTCGTGCGCTACTATCGAATGATCCGGCATCCTTCAGCCCGGAACATTCAAATGGGAGACAACATGTACGCCCCATTTCGACCGTACGCCCTTGTGCCTGTGATTGCCCTGGCCACGTCCTTCCCCGCGATCGCACAGGAGCCCACGCATCCGCTGGACGAGCTGTCTTCCGCAGAGCATTGGGTTGTCTATGAGGCTCTCCGGGATCACGAAGAAGTCGATGGCGGAGCTGAGTTCCTTTACGCTGGGCTGAATGAGCCTTCGAAGCAGGAGGTCCTCGCTTGGCAGCCGGGCCAGGCCTTCGGTCGTCAGGCAAGGGTCCACTTTGTCCAGGATCACATGGGGTACGAGGCGGTGGTGGACATCACGAACCAGAACGTTCTCGAACTACGCCAGGCTACAGACCGACAGTACATGCGTGGGCCCGCCGATCGTGAGGCACTGAGCGAGCTCAAGGATCACCCAGACATGGTCGCTGCGTTCGAATCGCGAGGCATCACCGATCTGGAAAAGGTGCAGTGCAGTGCGAGTTCGGACGCCTACTTCGACACCGTCGAGGAACGTGGTCGGCGATTGGCCCGGGTGCGCTGCACGAACCAGGTCGGTCGGGTGTCAGGGCTGGGCGCTCCAATCGGTAACCTGATCGCGATCGTCGACCTAAGGTCTGGTGATGTGATGAGGGTCATCGACGACGGCCCGATCGAAGGGAAACCGCCCTCGATTGGCGAGCACCACCCGGAGGCTGTGGGTCCCGCTCGTAAGCCACTGCCGCCGATGTTCATCTCCCAGCCTGAGGGGCCGGGGTTCGATGTGGATGGGCATCAGGTGAGCTGGGAGGGTTGGCGATTCCACTTCCGGGTCGACCAGCGTCGCGGGATCGTTCTCTCTCGCGTCGGCCACCAGGAGGGTGAGACGTTCCGGTCGGTGTTGTACCAGGCGTCCCTCTCCGAGCTGTTCGTGCCCTATCATGATCCCAGCGAGCCCTGGAGCCACCAGGCCTACTTCGACCTCGGTACATACCCGCGGGGATTCGGCGGCGTGGCCAGTGCGATGGAGCCGGGACGGGACTGCCCGTTACATGCCGAGTTCTTCGATACTTGGGTGATTCAGGAGGACGGCTCTCCGAGGGAACGTGAGCGTGTGGCCTGCCTGTTTGAGCGCCTTCCGGGCGAGCCCGCGTGGCGGCACACTCGCGACGGAGGCGTTGTAGAGAGTCGGCCCCGGCGCGACCTAGTACTTCGGATGGTCATGGGTGCCGGAAACTACGACTATCTGTTCGACTGGGTGTTCAAGCAGGACGGCAGCATCCGTGTCAATCTGGCCGCGACCGGGATCGACCAGATGAAGGCTGTTGCGGCTAGAGATGCGACGGAGGCTAGTGGTGGCTCAGACGATCGATACGGCCGCTTCGTCGCGCCCCATCTGGTTGCGGTAAATCACAGTCACATTTTCAACTTCCGATTTGATTTCGACATCGACGGGCAAGAGAACAGCCTCGTCGTGGACCGACTGGTCACTGAGCTCCAGGGAGAAGACAATCCCCGGCGAAGCGTCTGGAGGGTCGAGACCGAGGTTGCAAAGCGCGAGGACGATGCAAAACGGACGTCTTCACTGGAGGCGCCCGAATACTGGCGTATCGTCAACCCTTCCCGGCTAGGGTCGATGGGCTACCCACGTGGTTACTCGATCGACGGCCACGGCGTCATGTCGCTCTTGAGTCCGGACGACTACCTGCAGAAACGGGCGGGGTTCACCCAGCACACCGTATGGGCTACGCCGATGAATCAGGCGGAGTTGTACGCGGCCGGGGACTATCCCACGAACAGTGTGGAAGGCGACGGACTTCCGAAATGGACGTCTGCGAACCGCCAGATCGAGAACACCGATATCGTGCTCTGGTACACGATCGGCTTCCATCACGTGGCGCGACCTGAGGATTGGCCGATCCTTCCGCTCGAGATGCACGGATTCGACCTAGTGCCGGCTGCGTTCTTCGACCGGAATCCAGCGATCGATCTTCCGCGCTAGGGGGAGGCTTGGGAAGGCGTGGCTGCGCGACCGGTGCTGGCTACTTCTCCCTTACGCCGGTTCGCAAGAACTCGTTTCTCGAGGTGATTCCGATGTCATTACCCATGTAGTCGGCCTCGCCAGCCTCTTCCATCCAGTAGGTGGTGCCTGGTAGGGAGACCTGGGGGTACTGTGCATCGGTATTCGGTGCGGCGCCGTGCCAATGTTCTTCTCCTGGCTCGGCAACCATGCTCCCGCCTCGCCTGTACGTCTGGACCCTCTCGCCGCGTCTCTGCATGCGTCCCTCCCCTTCCCACACCATCAGAATTTGACCCCCCGAGTGGCAGTGCCAATACGAGCGCATGCCTGCTTCCCAGTTCGCACCTCCCCACGGTTCCCCGTTGATCGGTACCGCTGGAACCCGCTCGCTCCGGTACACCCCGGTCGCCTGCACACCCATAGGCTCCCCGGGGCAAGGCGCCTCCTGTTCCTGGAGTAGCGCGGCCGAAGGGGGCTTTGCATATCCGGCCGTCCGCGAGCCCAAAATGAGACTTAGCAGGAAGAGAAGAACGAGCGACAGCAGGTAGATCCTCTTCCAACGGCTTCGCGGAATGACCATCACGTGTTACCCCTTTTGTGAGGACCCAAGTAGGGTCAATGATCCCATCGCGCCACTGTAAGGTTTGGTCCAGCCCCCGCGCAACCAAGATCCATGGATCCTCTCAGGCTCGCGCTCTCCGCGCGACGTCCCCAGTTTGAACCTTCAGTAGAGTCGCCCACCATTAGCCTGTACCACCTAGGTCGGGAGTGGAAACGATGAAGAGAACGAGGTTCTGGGGTGCTGGACTGCCGTCAATTGTTTTGGTGCTGACCCTAACTCTCTCGATCCCAGGGTCGGGGTTGGCTCAGGGCCCTGGGACTGAGGGGGATGAGTGGAAGTACTTGGGTGGAGATGCGTGGCACACACGGTACACCCCATCCTCGGAAATCAACGCCGCAAACTTCGAGGATCTCGAAATTCTTTGGGAGTGGAACGCCGCAAGCTTCGGAGAGAGCACTCCAAGAGCGACTCCGAGTTACGTGGACGGGAAGTTGATCACCGTGACCGGGGAGCGACGGACCGTGGTCGCTCTAGATCCGGCGACCGGCGAACTACTGTGGAGCTTCACCGAGCCCAACACGCACCGGTGGGAATACTCGATGCGAGCCGGCTACGGGAAAGGGGTCGCTTACGGCGAGATCGATGGCCGGGGCGTGGTCTACATCTCGACGCCCGCCTTCTTCCTCCATGCGCTTGACGCTGAGACGGGACAGCATCTCGAGAATTGGGGCGAAGCCGTTCCGATCGACGGGTTCCCCTCGTCTGGAAGTGTGGATATGGTCGCCGATCTGATCGCTGACTGGGGTCCGTGGCTGGAGCATGGCAGTGAGTACGATCCCTACACGGGGATTCCGCTTGAAATCGGTTACATAACCAGCTCGTCCCCGCCGATCGTCGTGAACGATGTCGTCGTGGTGGGGAACTCTGCGGAACAGGGATACTTGCAAACGCGCATCGAAAACGTACCGGGCGACATCTTGGCCTACGACGCTCGGACGGGCGGTCTCAAGTGGAAGTTCAACGTCATCCCGCGGCCCGGTGAATTCGGCCACGAGACCTGGGAGAATGATGCCTGGGAGTGGACAGGCGACGTGTCGTCGTGGGCACCTATGTCCGCGGATCCCGAGCTGGGGCTGGTCTATATCGTGACAAACGGGGCGACGATCGATTACTACGGGGGCCACAGCCCGGGCGATAACCTCTTCAGCACGAGCATCATCGCGCTGGACGTAGACACGGGTGAACGAGCTTGGCACTACCAGATGGTGCACCACGACATCTGGAACTACGACACTTCCGCCGCTCCGATACTGATGGATGTGAACGTGGACGGCAGGGAGGTCAAGGGGATCTTCCAAGCAACGAAGCAGGCCTTCCTTTACGCGCTCGACCGTGAGACCGGTGAGCCGATCTGGCCGATCGAGGAGCGACCTGTGCCGCAGTCGCAGGTACCGGGTGAGCAACTGTCCCCGACCCAGCCGTTCCCCACGAGACCTGCCGCATTCGACCTTCAGGGTCGCTCGGAAGAACACCTGATCGACTACACGCCCGAGATCTATCAGAGAGCGCTCCAGGTCGCGCAGGACGGCGATTTGTTTAACCCAATGTTTAACCCACCCACGACGATAGACGATCCGGCCGGGCCTGCCTGGAACTGTCCGGGGGGCGGAGGAGGCGTCAACATCACCGGTCCACCCGTAGCCGATCCGGTCGAGGGTGTTGTGTTCATTACCTCTATGAGCAACTGCTTCCGATTGCAGGTATTGCCCGGGATCGAGTCCCCGATGGACAGCCCTGAACAGTCGGGAACAACGCACTCCGACTGGGTAGCCGTGGCCACCAGCGTGCCTGGTGACGAGGAGGCGACCCTTGAGGGCCTCCCAATCTGGAAGGGCCCGGACGGGCGTATCGTGGCGATCGACATGAACACGGGTGAACATCTGTGGGTGATCCCCAACGGGGATGCTCCGCAGGAGCAGCAGGACATGATACGCAATCACCCGTTGCTCCAAGGCGTCGGCGGAGTGGAGGTGAATCGTGGACGCAGTGGACAGGCTGCAATGGTCGTGACACCTACGCTGCTGCTTGCCTCGGGTCAGACCAGCGACGATGCGTCACAACTCTTCGCGATCGACAAACAGACGGGTCGGCGGGTTGGCGAGGTTCCGCTGCCTGGCCTCTCCCGATACGGGATGTCGAGCTGGACTCATGGGGGAAAGCAGTACGTGATCATTCAGCTGCAGGATGGGATCGCTGCGATGGGGCTACCCTGAACACTCAGAATGCGCCGCCGCTTCGTCGGAGGCCCTCCGATTCCTAACATTTCGGGACTCCGAGATGTCAGACTATGTAAGGATGTGGAAGTCGGAAGGCGGCTCTTACATTGCGACTGATGAAACGAAAAAGTGCCTGGTTGGCAGTTGGCGTGTTGGCGACCGCTGCGATCGTATGGTTCGCCACAATACGTACGGAAACAGCGAGCGCAGAGTACCGATTCGTCGAGGTTACCCGGGCTGACCTAGAGTCTTCGGTGACAGCCACCGGGACGCTCCAAGCAACGGAAACCGTCGAAGTTGGGACTCAGGTTTCCGGTCAACTCGCGGAAAGCTATGTCGACTTCAACGACGCAGTCGAGCCCGGACAGCTCCTTGCGCGTATCGATCCTGTCATCCTCGAGCAGGAGGTCCGGTCGGCGGAGGTGAACCTTGCACGCAACGAGGCCGAGCTCAGCCAGAACACTCGAGAGCTGGACCGAACTCGAGAGCTTCACGAAACACAGGTCGTGACGGACAGCGAGCTCGACCTAGCCGAGTATCGATTCGCCCTGGCGGACGCCGCGTTTCGCTCGGCCGAGATCAGTCTCGAGAGGGCTCGGCGCAACCTCCAATACACGGAGATACGTGCTCCGATCAACGGGGTCGTCGTGTCGCGAGACGTCGAGGTCGGGCAGACCGTAGCCGCAAGCCTTTCTGCCCCGATCCTCTTCGTCCTTGCCCAGGACTTAGCCGAAATGGAGATCCTCGCCTCCGTAGACGAGAGCGACATCGGTCAAATCCAAGATAGCCAGCCCGTGCATTTCACGGTCCAGGCCTTCCCTGACAGGGAATTCGAGGGGGTCGTCGAGCAGGTTCGACTTCAGTCGGCGACCCAAGAGAACGTCGTCACCTACAGCGTTGTCGTAAGGGTCGAGAACCGGGATGGGGCACTCCTCCCCGGTATGACCGCCACCCTGGACATCGTGATCGAGCGAGAAGAGGACGTGCTGATCGTTCCCAACACTGCACTTCGCTTCCGGCCCACTGAGGAAATGCTCGAGGCGGTCGCCTTGGCTCAGGATGGAGCACTCGGGGACGGAGGGGACGCCGGTGAAGGGGCACCGATGCGGCGAAACCGGCCTCTTGGCGATGGTTCTGTTCGCGAACGCGGCTTCCCGCCAGGCGATCGAGCTGAGGCCGGTGGCGCGGGCCGAGGCCTCGGAGGAGGGACCCTCCCTACGGGAGAGCGGCCGGGCATGCGTGGAGGGGGGCGGCCCGGCAGCGGGTTCGCGAGCCTTTGGTTCTTGGGTGACGCCGGTGAGCTCAGGTTCACCCCAGTTCGCACGGGACTGACGGACGGGCTACAGACCGTAATCCTACGAGCGCCGGACGACGTCGGAGAGGGTCTTCAGGTGATCGCGGCCGTGACCACAGGCACTCCGGCGGCTAGCGTCCAAAACCCCTTCCAGAATCAGCAGCGAGGGGGATTCCGCCGCCCAGGTGGATTCTGATGGCGGACGGGAGCGGTCCAGGCGCTGGTTCCTCCAACGTCATCGAGGCGGTCGGACTCGAACGCGTTTTTGAGATGGGCCGTACACAGGTGCACGCCCTCCGAGGGGTGGATCTCAAGGTCGCAGAGGGGGAGATGGTGGCGATCATGGGCGCATCAGGCTCCGGGAAGTCGACGCTCATGAACATCCTCGGATGCTTGGACCAGCCCACATCCGGAAGTTACCGGCTCGAGGGCTCGCGGGTGGAGTCGTTGACGAAGAACGAGCTCGCCAGTGTCCGCAATCAGAAGCTCGGGTTCGTGTTCCAGGGATTCAATCTTCTCGCCCGCACGAGTGCATTGGAAAACGTGGAACTGCCACTTCTCTACGATCGGTCGGGCCGAAGCCTCGAGACGCGGAAGCTAGCTGCAGAGGCACTCGCGCGAGTCGGACTCTCCGACCGGTTGGAGCACGATCCGTCGGAGCTCTCAGGCGGCCAACAGCAGCGAGTGGCGATCGCGCGAGCTCTCGTGACAACCCCATCGCTCATCCTTGCCGACGAACCGACCGGGAATCTGGACTCGGGCACCTCAATCGAGATCATGGCCCTATTCCAACGGCTGAATACAGATGGAGTTACGGTCGTGGTCGTGACACATGAACAGGAGATCTCTCAGTACACGGAGCGGATCGTTGAGCTACGGGATGGCTGCGTTCAGCGCGATGAGTACGTTCGAGAACGCAGATATGCGGGCGACGATATCGGCGCTCTCGGAGACCTCCGGCCCGCAGTGCTGGCATGAAGGCAAGAAACCTGATCAAAGTGGCCGGAGTGAGCATCTTGAAGAACAAGATGCGGACGCTGCTTACTATGCTGGGAATCATCATCGGTGTCGCGGCAGTCATCGTCATGGTCGCGATAGGAGCGGGCGCACAAGGGCAGATCGAACAGCAAATTCAGAGCCTGGGTACGAACATGCTGGTGATCACCGCCGGCTCCGCCGAGCGAGCTGGTGTGAGCATGGGAGCCCAAAGCTTCACGCGCTTGACTGTCGCAGATGCCGAAGCTCTTGAGACTCAAGGGTTTCTATTGTCTGCGGTGTCCCCTGTAATTAACAGCTTTACTCAGGCTGTCGGTGGAGCGGGCAACTGGCGCACCATGATCCTCGGGGTTGACGTCGACTATCAGGATATCCGCGACTGGAGTCCAGTACAGGGCGTGTTCTTCGACGAGACCGATATTCGTTCGATGCGAAGGGAGGTCATCCTCGGAGGTACGGTTGCAGACAACCTATTCCCGAATGGGGATGCTGTGGGTCAGCAGCTTCGAATGCGGGATGTGCCGGTAACGATCATCGGAGTGCTCGAGCGCAAGGGCCAGACGGCTCAAGGAAACGACCAAGATGACGTGATCCTTGCTCCCTATACCACGGTCCAGAATCGAATGGCCGGGCGGCAGTTTATCAGCCAGATCCTGGCGAGCACGTTTTCACCGGAGGAGATTCCCCAGGCCCAGGCGGAGATTAGCCAGATCCTGCGAGACGCACACGGATTGGCTCCCAACGAACCGGACGATTTCACGGTCCGCAACCAGGGTGAGCTCGCGGACGCTGCACAAAGTACGACTCAGGTCATGACGCTTCTGTTGGCGGCGATTGCGAGTATCTCGCTGCTGGTCGGCGGCATAGGGATCATGAACATCATGCTCGTGTCTGTGACCGAGCGTACGCGTGAGATTGGTCTCAGGCTCGCGCTGGGAGCCCGTGGGTCGGATGTCCTTACGCAGTTTCTCGTGGAGAGCGTGGTGATGAGTCTGGTCGGCGGTGTCCTCGGCGTGGCAACAGGCTACGCGGGGAGCCGAACGATCGCGGCGTTCACGGGTTGGAGTGCAGTAGTGTCCCCTCCAACCGTCGTTCTCGCTCTCGGTTTCGCCGCCAGCGTTGGGATCTTCTTTGGCTTTTATCCCGCACGGCGTGCTGCGGCATTGGATCCGATCGAGGCCCTCAGGTACGAATGAAGCAACGATTCAGAGAAAAGTGACAGGAAGCACAATACACAGGAGGTACACGTAAATGGGACGGTCGCAAAAGGGAGAGGGCAGGCGGTCGCGGCGCGACTTCCTCCGGAGCATGGGGACGACGGCCACTGGATTCGTCTTCGCGCCCATGCTTCTACCCGGGCGGTTTGGGGCACGGGCGACACCCACGCAGGCCATGAGGATCGGAATCATCGGCTCGGGGCAAATCGGAGGGGCGGTCGGTCTTCAGTGGGCGGAGGCCGGCCACGAGATCCTCTTCTCCTCACGTCATCCCGAAGAACTCACCGACCTTGTCGACCGGGCCGGCTCGGGTGCCCGCGCCGGCTTCCCGGGAGAGGCTGCGGAGTTTGGCGAGGTCGTTCTGATAGCGGTGCCATACGGGGCGCTTCCCCAGGTGGGGCAAGACCACGCGGCCTCGATGCAGGGCAAAGTCGTCATCGACTGTGGCAATCCCTACCCGGAGCGAGATGGGCCCATGGCGGAAGAAGCGCTGGCCAAGGGGGCTGGGGTCGCCTCCGCTGAATACCTGCCTGGGGTCCGGCTCGTGCGCGCGTTCAATGCGATCAACTACAGGTCGGTTGAAAGCGAGGCCCACCGGGCAGGCGAGAAGGTCGGAATACCGATCGCCGGCGACGATGAGAACGCCGTTCGGACTGCCACGGGTCTCGTAGTGGATGCCGGATTCGATCCCGTCTTAGTTGGGCCGCTCGCACGAGCCAGAGAATTCGATCAGGGTACGCCGGTATACGTGACAAACATGACTGCCGCGGAGCTCCGGGAAGCTCTGGGGCTCAGCTAGCGGAGCCGGTCTCTCTCAGGAGTCGACGTACGCGTGCGCCTACTCCGTTATGGCGGAATACACGAGGGCGCGCAGCCGAGTAAAGTCGTCAAGCCCTGACGCCGGGATGACTTGCGTCAGATAGACCACGACCAACTCCTCCGAGGGGTCGACCCAGTAGGTCGAGTGATAGGCGCCTCCCCAGCGAAAACCACCGACTGATCCCGGCTCTCCGGCTGCCCCCACATCGAGACGGACAGCGAAACCGAGTCCGAATCCCATGCCCGGAGCCTGATAGAGATCCCTAGAGTGATTCTGCGTCATCAGGGAAACAGTGGTCGGTGAAAGGATGCGAGTGCCATTGAGCTCGCCTCCGTTCAGAAGCATCTGCAGGAAGCGGGAATAGTCACGGGCCGTGGATAGCAGGCCCGCCCCACCCGAGTAGCTGGCGCGAGGCCCGTCCACATACTGACCTTGAGTCTCCATCCCAGGTCCATCCGGTGCGCGAGTCAGCTCCTGTCCGGGCCGGAGGTTATACACAGCGGCAAGCCGGTCACGTTTTTCGTCCGGCAGATAGAAGTGGGTATCACGCATTTCTAGAGGTTCGAGGATCCTCGACCGCAAGAATGCGTCGAGACTCTGCCCGGACACCTCTTCGATGACGGCACCCAGGATGTCCGTGTTGTACCCATAAACGAAGGCCTCCCCCGGCTGCGCCGGGAACGGGAGCGTCGGTATTCGGTCCACGGTGGCACGGACCGGCTCGTCCCGATGCGCGAAGTACCACCCAGTGATTCCTGCATCGGACCATCGATCTGCACCGGGACCACTTCCATACCCAATGCCGGCAGTGTGCGTAAGGAGATCTCGCAGGGTGATGGCGCGTTGGGCATCCACGACGCGATACCCATCCCGCCCTTGGGGTTCGGCCACACTCGTTCGTGCAAACGAGGGGAGGTAATCGGCCACGGGATCCGAAATGTGGAGTCGTCCTTCCTCCTGAAGAATCATGACTCCAACACTGACCAGAGCCTTCGTCTGGGAAGCGATACGGAAGATGTCGTCCACCTCCATTGGGTCCTCTGCCTCGCGATCACGGGAACCTACTGCCCCCTCGAAGACCACTTGCCCCTGCCGCAACACGACCGCAACCGCTCCGGGCAGCTGGGCTTCATGGACGTAGTCTTCGAGTGTGTCGGTCAATCGATCCAGCCGCTCCGCGGACATGCCGACCTCGTCCGGTCTCGCTTCCGGAAGCTCCTGTCCAACCAGGGGCCCGACGACCAGGAGGGTCCCAAGAACCAGGAGCTGGAATCGGGTGTGGAAGCGTCGCATGGTTCGCCTTGTCGTGGAGGTGATGGATACGGCAAATGAGGGACATAGCGAGGAGAGGTCAAGTCGGCTCGATGCCTCGGCTGCGGCCAGGCTCGAGTCCCGCGACTTCCTTGCACCCGCTCTGAGGGGCGGGCATCTTTCCGTTGCCATGACAGGGATTTCAAGCATCCGTACCCTTGCCGCCCGCCTAGGGCCGAGGGCAGGACGGGCGGTCACGATCGTGCTGGGTGTGCTCGCGGCATTCCCTGCCATGGGACAGATCCCCGTTGTGATCTATGGGCGGGTCCAGGATGAATTCTCAGGAGAACCGGTGGCGGCGGCCCGGATCGTCACCGCGGATTCTACGAACTCCGTGTTCGCGGACTCACTCGGCAATTTCGCAATCGAGTTGTACGCGTCGGCCACGTACGACCTGCATGTCGAGCAGATGGGATACGAGCGCACGAGCTTTCAACTTCCCGGCTCTGCTCGGTCGGAGATCTCTCTGCTTCTCTTGCAACCTGCAGAGCCGGTCGGGGCTCTCGATGTAGGGCCGGGAGGTCGAATCCGCATTGCCTCGGATGGCGATTCGGGCCAGTTCTTCGTGGGAGAAGTGGGGCCCGACATGGTGAGGCTTCGACCGACCGTTTGGCCGGAACCCGGCGACCGGATCCGCATGTCCTCGAACGTCACTTCTGGTGAGTTTCTGGTCGCACGGGTGCGATCGGACGGCCTCGTATTGCGATCGGATTCCGCGTCGGCCGGATTCCAGGTGCCAAACTCCGCACTCAGAACTCTAGCGATTAGCCAGGGGAGAGGCTTCCGTTCGCGGTGGGTGGTGGGTGGGGCCCTTTGGGGAGGTGTGGCCGGCGGTGTGTTCGGTCTTCAGTGTGCCCAACCTCATCGCGGTTGTCCGGCGGGCTTTTCTTCCGGCCCTAGCGTCTTGATCGGCGCAGGTTTGGGAGCGCTGATCGGGTTTGTAATCTCGGGCAAGAGGGAGGAGAAGTGGCAGGATGTCCGTCTACCTGGGCAGGTGGCTGTCACTCCGATCGGCGACGGCGGTTCGAAGGCAAGGTCGACCGCAGGCTCCGTTGATCTCGAGTTGGATCAGGTCATTGAGATGATCGTCCGGAATCAGACCAACAGTCCGATCACGGTATTCGCCTGGTGGGAGGGGAGACGAAGAGTACCGCTGGGAGAAATCCCTGCTGACGCCACTCGGACTTTTGCTGCGGACTATCAGAGTCCAGGCGTCGTCCTTTCCGTGGACGTGCTCTCGGACCGAGGGCTGAGCCCCCTACGTGCCGAACCAGCCCCGTCGGACTTCATCCTGGTTGGCTCGGGCGACCGGCTCGAATGGACCGTACGCAGTCGACGCTCGGGGCTCGTGGAGGACTACCGACGGCTCCCCCCGAACTAGCCCCCCTCCAACCATGCGTATTGCGGTCATGGGGAGTGGTGGGGTCGGGGGCTATTTCGGCGGCCGGTTGGCCATGGCCGACCACGATGTCTGGTTCATCGCGCGGGGAGAACATCTGCGAGCGATTCGTCAGCGCGGTCTGCAGGTCCAGAGTCTGAACGGCGATTTTACAGTTCAGCCGGCGCAAGCCACTGACGACCCGAGGACCGTCGGTGTGGTCGACATCGTCATCGTGGCAGTCAAGACGTGGCAGCTGTCCGAGGCTGCTCGCCAAATGATCCCCCTCGTGGGTCCGACGACCATCGTTCTCCCCCTCCTAAACGGTGTAGGAGCCGCAGGCGAGCTTGTGCGAGCACTTCCGCCCTCCGAGATCCTGGGAGGGCTGTGTCGAATCATTGCATATGTGGATACCCCTGGTCGAATCCTTCACACTGCCATCGAACCGTGCGTAATCTTCGGCGCGCTGGACAACAACGTCACGGATAGAGTTGAGTCCGTGAAGCGCGCCTTCGACGAAGCTGGAGTACAGGCCGAGATCGCTCCCGATATCCGGGCAGCACTCTGGAGGAAATTCATGCTGATCTCCACCTGGAGCGGAATTGGAGCCGTCACCAGAGCGCCGCTAGGCGTATGGCGTAGTATTCAGGGAACGAGGGCGCTGGCCGAGGCTTCGATGCAGGAGACGCTTGCTCTGGCTGGGCGTCTCAGCGTAGCCCTGGCCCGGGACTCGGTCGCTGAGACCATGACGTTCATCGACGGGCTTCCTCCAGGCGGAACCGCCTCAATGCAACGGGACATCGAAGAGGGGAGACCCTCCGAACTGGAGTCACTCAGCGGAGCTGTGGTGAGGTTGGGATCAGAGGCCGGGGTTGCAACCCCGATACACGGTTTTTTCTATCACTGCCTTCCCGAGTCAATCCCAAAGTTAGTTGAAACTGGAGCGACCCCCTCGTCAGGCGACGGCATGTGAACTGCTCTCGGGAAGGGTGATCCCGAGCTCCTTCTGTATCGCGGCCCTGAGGAGCGGGAGGTGCCGGTAGCCGAGCAACCTCCGGAGCCGGGGCTCGATCTCGAGTAACACGGTCGCGAACCATCGGTGCTTCTGGCTCGAGGTCTTCCAGTGATCCACTCGTCCGCAGCGTTGCTCGGCCATGGCGTTGACGGATTCGAGTACGTTAGTGGTCTTCAGCGACCGGCCGACCAGAGGGAAGACCCCGAGCCGGTGGAGGGTCAAGGTCTCCTCGAACCCCTCGTTTAGACTGGCCACGGCAGACTGGTTCACCTCGCCGAGCTCGTGCTTGAGGGTTTTCAACGCCTGGGCGGCCTCCTTGTACGTGGGCCGTTGATACGCACGTTGGAGTCGCCGGCGCCAGTTCTTCTGCTCCGCCCTCGGCAGGTGCGAGATCACGTTCTCCCGTTTGTGCCACTGGCACCGTTGGATCAGCACCTGGTCCTTGAAGGCCGCGAGCACGCCGCTCCGGAGCCCCTTGGCCCCGTCGATCACCACGAGCGCTCCGGCCGACAGATCGAGACCTCGGTCCTTCAGGCCCCTGAGGAAGGACCGGATCACCACCGCGTTCTCCGTGTCGGTCTGGACGAAGCCGAGGAACACCTTGTCCCCCTCAAGCGTCACGCCGAGCGCCACCACCATCTCGTCCTCGGCGAAGCTCTTCCCGTCCAAGACGAGCGCCACCACGTCATAGACCGAGAGGTCCCGCTCCTGAAACTCCTTCAGCCTCGCGGCGGTGGCCTTCTTGAACTCCCGCGAGACCCTCGACTTCGACAGCCCGATCGCTCCGGGCACCGCCTCGACCGCCGCCTCGTAGTCTCGGCATGAGATCCCGAGCAGCACCTTCCGAAAGAGCCCCTCGTCCACCTCTCCGGCCGAGCCGTGGAGTCGCTCGTACGATGCGAGCCTCACCTCTCCGGCCCGGCCCCGCACCCGAGGTACTCGCACCGGATGCCGCTGGCCGCCCAACCTCACCGACCCGGGGTTGTGCCCGTGCCGGTATCCGCTCTCGTCGTCCCCCTTTCGGGCGTGCCGCCGCCCGGCCAGCTCCTCTACCTCTTCCTCGAGCATCCGGCTCACCTCCGCCAGTCCAAGCGGAATCAGCTGCCGGATCAGCTCCACTCGCGGGTCCAGCTCCAGCGCCTGGATCTCCTCCCAACTCATCTCGCTCGGTTCCCCAAGCCGCCGGTCCTTCTTGCCCCGCTCAACCAGCCTCGGCATCCTTCCCATCGGTGGCCTCCTTCCTCTTTTGTTGGTCCCGTGGCGTGCTCGCACACCCACGTTACCTGAGGTCGGAGGCCGCTTCAATTTCAACTAAAGATGGGACTCACTCGCCTTCTCCCCCAGGAGCAAAGGGCTAGAAACGAGAAATGAAACATGAATCCTGAGGTTTTTGGCGTTGAGCTAAAACGATTCGAATCTCCCGACGAGGTCCGCACCTTTGAGAAGGGCCGGCTCGACGTCGTCCGAATCGGGTCACGCGTGATCGGCCGTGCCTCTTACGAACCTGGCTGGAGGTGGTCGGCACACGTTGGGCCCACCGTCAATGCCGAGTGGTGCGAAGTGGAGCATATAGGCATGGTGCTGTCTGGTACAGCGACCTGTGCCTTTCGCGACGGGCCGACCATCGAACTCGATGAGGGATCTCTCTTTTGGATCCCGGCACTCCCCCACGACAGCTGGGTGATCGGTCATAAACCGTACGTGTCTCTGCATTTGATTGGCGCAGAGGAGTATGCTCGCTGAGCGACGAGCTCCAGCGTTCCACTTCGGCCACTAGTTTCCCAGCACAGGGCTGGCCGTCCGGTAATCTTTTCCAAGTCGTCCAATCTGAAATCGCCATCGATAGGGTTTCGCTGCCTGGCCCGGCGATCGCCCACCGGCCCAGCCCCTTCATAGGTCCGTTCGATACTCCCCGATCTGAAGTAGTCTCCGGGCATGGATGCTGCACCCCTCGATGGGGATTCTCAGCCTAAACCGGAGGCGAACGATCATATGCACGGTCACACACCCAGACTCGCCCGCATTCTCGTGGTCCTGGCCGCGGTACTACTTCCGGGATGCGCCACACTCCGCGAAGTGGCAGCGCTCAGATATGTGGACTTCTCTTTGGCCGGTACGTCCGGGGGAACCCTCGCCGGTATCCCGATACAGTCGACCCACGACTTCGACGATCTGAGCTTGCTCGACCTGGCCCGGATTGGTAGAGCGCTCTCCAGCCGAGAACTACCACTCGAGGTCGTGCTTGATGTCCGTGCTGCCAACCCTTCCGACAGTGCGCCTGCCCGACTCTTGGCGCTCGATTGGACCCTCTTTCTGGACGGACGGGAGACGGTGAGCGGTGCGATCGATCAGGAATACTCCCTGTCTCCCGGAGAGCCGGTCAGCGTCCCCGTGCCGGTTCGGCTCGATCTTCTCGACTTCTTCGACGAGCAGCTTGAGGAGACGGTCGCCCTCGGACTAGCCGTTGCTGGCGCGGGTGAGCCCCAACGAATCCGTCTGGAGGCCACGCCTTCGATCCAGACGCCACTGGGGGCGGTCCGGTACCCGGAGCCAGTACGCATCGAATACGAGGTCGGCTCAGATCCTCTTCTCTAGGAACGCCGCGAAGTGGGCGCTGAGGGTCTCTTGAGACCGCTTGCTCCCTTGTCGGCAGGCCGTATCTTCTTCCGGAAGCTCGGGTACGGATCGGGATTTCCCTCTACGGTGGAGACGGCATGACCGAAGCAAACAAGGCCCTGGTTCGCAGATTCTACGACGAAGTCGTCGGACAGGGAAAGTTGGAACTCATCGACGAGTTTATGGCGTCGGATTTCGTCGAACACGAGGAGTTCCCAGGGCTTGCGGCGGGTCGGGCCGGGGCGAAGGAATTCTTCGCACAATTTCGTGAGGCATTCCCGGACCTGCACTTCCACGTTGACGATATGATCGCCGAGGGTGACCGAGTGGTGGCACGAATAACCATGCACGGAACGAACGAGGGTTCGTTCATGGGAATGGCCCCGACGGGAAAGGAAGTCTTCGTAAAGGTGATCGACATCGTCCGATTCGCCGATGGGAAGATCGTGGAGCATTGGGGAGTGACCGACCAGGCGGGCATGATGGAGCAACTCGGAGCCACGCCTGGGTAGCACATCCCGGAAAAGCCACAAATCGCTGTTTCAATGGGTCTTAGCGCCTGTAGCTCAGCTGGATAGAGCATCGGACTTCGGATCCGAGGGTCGGGGGTTCGAATCCCTCCGGGCGCATTATTGGAGCTTCCCAAGCGGTGACGGGCCCGGTCCATGCAAAGTGTGACGCGACAGCCGGACGATACGCTCTCGGTGGACGAGGTGGTCGCCGTTGTTTCTCTGCTCAACAGTGTTTGGCCTAGCAAGGAGAAGAGCCTTGCTGAGCTTGTCGAGGGGTTCCCCGAGGCACAGCGCTCCCGCCGTGTTTCCTATCTAGGCAGCACTCGGGCGTCGCTGCGACACCTCGTTTGGGACGGCCCCGAGCTCATTGCACACGCTCTCACATTTGAGCGGGCGATCATCGCAGAGGAAGCGCCGATGTTGGTGATGGCGCTTTCGGGTGTGTGTGTGGCGCCCGAGCACCGAGGGAAGGGATTGGGTGGGGAAATCGTCAGGTCGACATTCGAACGAGTGGACGCTGACGAATTCTCGGTCTCTCTTTTTCAGACCGGTGTGCGGCCGTTCTACGAAGCCTTGGGGGCAAGGGTGGTCGCCAATCAGTTCGTAAATTCCCGGAACGCCGAGGCTCCCAGGGCGAGGCCATGGAATGACCAGTGGACAATGATCTACCCGCGGGACCATGAATGGCCGCTAGGTCTCATCGATTTGAACGGCCCCGGTTATTAGAATCGGCTACAAGACGTCGGCCGCCAGTCCGTTTCATTCTAGGGGGCTCGAGAGGGAAGGCAGGTAGGGGTGGCCGGCTCCGAACTGTGGCGCCGGCCACCCCTCGGAATCAGGGATTCAAGACGATCTGCCCTCGAATCTCCCCGCCTGGATTCGCGACGGTATGCACATTCACGTACGCGTTTCCGTTTCTCAACAGAACCAGGACCGAGTCAAAGTCTGCCCCAGCCCGAGGTGCGGGTGCCGCCCCCTGTGCGACGGTACCAGTGCCGGTGAAGGTCGTGCCAGCAGGGGGGGAATACAGGTTTACGCGCACCGGCGCGTTGACACCCACGGCAGCCGGTCCATGGATGTGGGCCGCTCTTACCTCCTCCATGTTCTCAACATCGAGCCGGAAGAGCAGTGCGTCGCCGACTACAGTGAAAGTGGCGGTTCCGGTGCCGGGCACAGCCAAGGGTGGCACCTCGCTTCCGCCGCTGAGCGGGGCCTCGAACTGCTCGAGACCAGAGTCCCCAGCCGGACCCGCAGGCCCGGCATCACCGGTACAACTCACGATGATCGCCAGGCCCAAAGCGCTGGCTGCGAGACCTACACGTACAAGCGTTGGATACATGGGTCCTCCTCAAATCTGAGAGTTGTAGAAACATCGAGACACCTCCGTTCCTCAGCCTATTCCCGCGTCTCCTCCACCGCAAGCGTGCCCAAGGGTAGCGTCCTATTGGACAAGTACAGTGCCCCTCATGCCGGAGGACGGCGTACCGTGAATCGTGCAGTAGTAAGCGTATTCTCCGGTCGCACCTGGCATCTCCACCTGATGCATCCCCCCTCGTTGAAGTGGAGAATCGGGAAGCTGAGCTGAGCTCCACGCGACGTCATGAAAATCGGACCCTATCCAGTCCCAAAACACGGTTGCCCCAGCCGACACGAGAATGTTCTGGGGGGCGAAGAAGTCGTCGTCTACCCTAACTTGAGTCGTGGCAACCGGAGGGCCCCCTTCCGTGGGCGATCCGCCTCCGCAACTCGTGAGACCTACCGCTGCGAACCCGAGTGTCCAAACTCCCAACTTGCGAACGCTGTTGTTGATCATCACTCCTCCCTTGAGTCATTTCGGTTAGTCTTCCGGGCCTGCGTCCCTAGCATAGGTTTCCTTGGGGGATTCGGCTAGCGCTCGCTTGTCGATGCGCGGTTCACGTGATTCATGATCGCCCGTTGGCGGTCGCCTCCTCTATGAAGGCTGTCCAGTGTCACAAAAAATCGGCTTGTGATCGCTGTTTCGGGGCTCGCCAAGGCGTTCGGCGATAAGACTCTCTTCGCTGAGGCGACGTTCCAGCTGAATCCTGCGGAACGCTACGCCTTGGTCGGGGCGAATGGCTCGGGGAAAACCACCCTTCTCGGCATCCTAAGCGGAGATATCGATCCCACTGAAGGCTCAGTCTCCATACCTAAGAGTCTTCGACTCGGAGTCCTGAGGCAGGACCAGTTTTTGTATGAAAACGAAGAGATCCTAGGCGTTGCCATGATGGGAAATCCCCAACTGTGGCATGCGATAGCAGAGAAAGAGGTCCTCCTCTCGAAGGCCGAAGACGAGTTCGACGCCGATAGATTTTCTGAACTGGAGGAGATTGTCCAGTTGCACGACGGATACGCCGCGGAATCACGGGCAGCGACGATTCTCGAAGGACTTGGCCTCCCCACCGAGGTCCATCGTCGGCCCCTGTCGACTCTGTCGGGTGGGTTCAGGCTGCGAGTGCTGCTCGCGCAGGTGCTCGCAAGCGCACCCGATGTCCTGCTTCTCGACGAGCCCACAAACCACCTCGACATCCTGTCGATTCGCTGGCTCGAGAAGTTCCTACGTGAATTCCCTGGCCCGGCGGTAGTGATTTCGCATGACCACCGTTTCATCGATACGGTCGCGAGCCACGTGCTGGATGTCGACTACGAGACAGTCCTCCTTTACAAGGGGAACTATTCAGAATTCTCAGAGGCTAAGCAGGTGGAGAGGGGGCGACGGGAGAAGGAAATCGTCGGTCGCGAACGGAACATCGCCCATCACCAGAAGTTCGTCGAACGCTTTCGCGCGAAGGCGAGTAAGGCCCGGCAGGCACAAAGCAAGCTTCGCATGATCGAGAAGAAGGCAGAGGGATTGGGAGAGCTGCCGGCGAGCTCACGTCGCTACCCTGCGTTCAGATTTGAGCAAATCCGTCCGAGCGGTCGCGAGGTCCTAAAGATCGAGGGAATCAAGAAGGCTTTCGAAGAGAACGCAGTGCTACGTGACGTGGACCTCGAAGTGCGCCGCGGTGACCGCCTCGCGATCGTGGGCGCTAACGGGATTGGAAAGTCCACGTTGCTCAAAATCCTAGTCGGAGAGCTTGAGGCCGACGAGGGATCTGTCGAGTGGGGGTACGAAACCCATCCGGGTTACTTCGCGCAGGACCACCGAGACCAGTTCGAGTCTCCCGACCACACCGCGGAGAGCTGGATTTGGGACTCGGCGCCGGGCAAGGACATCGGATATGTACGCGGCGCGATGGGCCTCGTGCTTTTTTCCGGCGACGACGGCAAGAAGCGCCTTGGTACCCTTTCCGGAGGGGAGGCGGCGAGGTTGGTTTTCTGTCGACTGGCGCTTCGGCGGCCCAACGTACTGGTACTGGATGAGCCTACCAACCACCTCGACCTAGAGTCGATCGAGGCCCTAGTAGGAGCCCTCAAGACATACTTGGGCACGTTGATCTTTGTGTCGCACGACCGGTGGTTCGTGGGGAAACTCGCGACGAGGATCGTCGAAATCCGGCCGGATGAGATTCGCGACTATGAGGGCACCTACGAGGAATATGTTCACTTTTGCGGCGACGATCACCTCGACGCGGACACGGTGATCCTGAAGGCCCGCCGCGAGAAGCGAGTAGCGAAAGCAGACGCGGTGGAACGCGGAGCGGGGAAGAACACGAAAAAGCGTGGGAGTAGCCAACCTCGACGGGAGACTTCACAAAGGCGACTGGTCGAGCGCCGAGACGAGATTACCGCTCAAATCGAACGGGAAGAGTCTTCTATCGAAGCGATAGACGGAAAGTTCGCCGACCCTGATTTCTACGGAAAAACCCCGCCCGACGAGGTCCGCCGGTTACAGGAGGAGCGCGAGCGGCTCACGGAGCAACTCGCAGCTCTGATGAGCGACTGGGAAGCCGCGGAGGCGGAGTTGGTGAAGAAGCGCGATTCACCCGAAGAACCCGATCGATAGTACTGTGGTGGGTAGGCAAGGACGCCGGAGACATGGATAGACCTCAACTTCAGTATCGGATCAACCGGGCGTGGACCGCATTCACGCAGTCGTATTCAGGTCTGGAAGACCCCCAAATATTGGAGCCCAATGTCACCGGCAATTGGTCGGTCAGAGATATCATCGCTCACGTGAGCACCTGGGAGCAGGAGGCGCTCACCCACCTCCCTTTGACCCTCGAAGGCGGCCGGTCCCCGCGCTACTCTGTGACGTACGGCGGCATCGATGCGTTCAACGCCAAGATGACCGAGCGGAAGAGTGGCTTGTCTCTGCGGGAGGTGCGGGAGCAGCAGACCGACATTCACCGACTGCTCATCGATTTCATCGACGGCGTGTCCGAGGATGAATTCACTGGGGAAACGCGGTTTCGGCGCCGTCTCCGGCTCGACACGTATGGCCACTATCCGAAACATGCTCTAGCTATCCTAAAATGGCGCGGGCAGCAGGCTATCTGAGCTTGCTAAGGTACGATCCAAACTCGTATCCTATCTCTACCGGACACTTGATCCACTTGGCTCCCCCGTGGAGACCTAGCGAGGCGGCGATGCGAATGATATCAGCGCTGAGTCGACTGATGCTAAACGCCCTCCTGGCGGGTGCTGCTGTGACACCGTTCGGTCTGCAGGCGCAGGACCCCGACGCCTTTACGAACGACATCCGACCGATCATGGAGCAGCGGTGCTGGAACTGCCATAGCGATGAGGTCCAGCGCTCCGGCCTCGATCTAAGTACTCGGGAGAACGCGTTGAAAGGGGGGGTCCGGGGTCCGGCGATCGTCCCCGGGCGTGCTGAGGAGAGCCGGCTCTATCGTCAGTTGGCGGGGCTCGAGGAGCCCGCGATGCCAATGGACGGCTCTCTCACCAGCGCCGAGATCGAGGCCGTTCGGGCGTGGATCGACAACGGAGCTCACTGGGACTCAGGCCCCGCTGCGGCCGACACCGATGAGTTTGTCGTCAATACCGAGCTCCCGCCTGATGCCCGCGAGTATTGGGCCTTCCAGCTACCCATTCAAAGCCCTCTTCCGGATGCTGGCTCCTTCGAGCATCCGGTGGATCGGTTTCTCGAGCAGATGCGCGAGGAGAATGACCTCACAGCGGCACCACGTGCCGACCGGAATACGTTGGTCCGGCGAGCCTATCTCGATCTGACCGGGCTGCCGCCTACTCGTGAAGAGACGGCGGAGTTTTTGGCCGATGAGGAAGCAGGAGCTTGGACGCGCCTGATCGATCGGTTGCTGGCTTCTCCCCATTACGGAGAACGTTGGGGCCGCCATTGGCTCGACGTGGCGCGCTATGCGGACTCGGACGGTTTCGAGCAAGACGTGGACCGTGCGAACGCATGGCGGTACCGCGACTACGTGATCGACGCCTTCAATGAGGACAAGCCGTACGACCAGTTCCTCATCGAGCAGATTGCCGGCGACGAGTTGGACACGACGACGCACGAGACTCGGATCGCAACGGGCTTCTTGCGGGCGGGCCCACGCGTCAATTTTCGCGAGAAGGATAATCCAGAACGACGATACGACTACCTAGACGATGTGCTGGCAACGTTGGGCCGGGGGGTTCTCGGCATGACGGTTCAATGTGCCCGCTGCCACGACCACAAGTTCGATCCAATTCTTCAAAAGGACTACTACAGCCTCGAGGCCTCGATTTTCGGGTACGTCGAGACCGAGTACCCCATGCTACCGGAGGATCAGGCGGCCGCCTACCTGAGGCTGACCTCCCAACTCGATGATCGGCAAGGCGTCTTGCAGGACCAGGTCGCTGAGATTGAGGAGCCGTATCGCGAGAGCTTGAAGCTTGCACGCATCGAGAGCGATTTCCCTCCGGAAGTCCTCCGGGCGGTGCTAACGCCGGAGAGCGAGAGGACGGCGGGCGAAAAATTGCTAGCCGCCCAGGTACTATCGATCGGTGTTCCCAGCGATCAGGTAGAGGAAGCACTCACGCCGCCGGATGCCACTCGTCGACAGACCTTGCTGGACGAGATCGACGCGATCGATCGAGAGCGGCCGGAAGAGCCGCCTATGGTCGAGATCGTCACCGACGGCGACTACCGATACACTCCGGATCGGGCGGGGGACAATGTCCTCGGTTGCCCCGAGTGTCGAATCAGGCCTGATGAGCCCGGTAGCTTCTTACACGAGGGGCCTGAGCGATACCGAGTGCCGCCGAGCAACTTCCTCGTTCGTGGAGACCCTTTCAGTCTTGGCCCGGAGATGTCGCCGGCTTTCCTCACAGTAGCGACCTACGGGGATCCCCCCACCGAGATTCCCAGGGAGAATGGTCGCACCTCCGGACGTCGGCTCGCACTGGCACAGTGGCTGACCTCGCCTGACAATCCGCTCCCAGCGCGTGTGTTCGTGAACCGGATTTGGCATCACCACTTCGGACGGGGAATCGTTGGCACCCTGGACAACTTCGGGAGGGTCGGCGATCAGCCAACGCATCCGGAGCTTCTCGACTGGCTCGCGGTTGAGTTCATGAACCGCGGTTGGAGCGTCAAGGAAATGCATCGGCTGATCATGACGTCGGAGGCGTACCAGATGGCCTCCGCGTATGACGATGACGACAATCGCGCGAATGACCTAGAGAACCACTACCTGTGGCGCTATCGGCCCCAACGCCTAGAGGCGGAGGCCGTGCGAGACGTCATCATGGCGACAAGTGATGGGATTGATCTCTCGCTTGGCGGGGAGCCCGTGTTTCCCCACGTGCCGGAGGAGATCCTCGCCACAGCCCAGGCGTATGGCCGGTGGGACAACCAACCCGACGGGCCGGAGGTGTGGCGCCGCAGCATCTACGTGTATCGGCGCCGAACCCTCTCGTTTCCGTTCTTCGAGACATTCGACCTCCCCGATCAAAACGTGACGACCGCATCGCGTAATACTTCGACGGTCGCACCACAGGCGCTGACACTGCTCAACAATCCGTTTGTCCTTGGGCAAGCCGAACTCTTCGCGGAGCGGGTGAGACGGATTGTGTCAAACGACATTGCAGCCCAGGTGGATTTGGCGTATCGCACGGCGCTTACAAGACCTCCCAGCGAGGAGGAAGCGGCCATCGGGCGGCAGCTCGTGGAGGAAAGGTCTCTCGTAGACCTCACGCATGTGCTCTTCAACTTGAACGAGTTCCTTTACCTGAGGTGAGGGCATGAGTCATACGCACAAGTGTGGTAGAAAAGAGAAGACATTCTGGTCGCGCCGCGATTTTCTCATGCAATCCGGTGGCGGGGTGGCCGGCTTGGCACTTGCCCACCTTCTCGATCGCGACGGTCTGCTCGCGGCCGAACCCAGGCCGCAGGATCCGCAATGCGACGAGCTATTCCCAGGCGCGTTCGAGCCGAGGGCCCCACACTTCGCACCCCGCGCCACCAACGTGATCTCGCTCTTCATGAGCGGTGGGGTCAGCCACGTCGACACGTTCGACTACAAGCCGGCCCTCACTCAGTACGCGGGCCAGCCTCTGGACAGTCTCATCGGCGGGAACGTCCCGGTGCGACAGGGATTCCCGGGACCATTGATGCCGAGTCCGTTCGAATTCAAGCGACACGGCGAGAGCGGGATCGAGGTCTCGGAGCTCTTTCCTCACTTGGCAAAACATGTCGACGAGATCGCCTTCATCCGATCGCTCTATGGAAGATCGAACGACCACATCCAGGCGACCTATGAGATGCAGACGGGTCAAATACGGATGGGATTCCCCAGTGTGGGCTGCTGGGTGACATACGGTCTCGGCGCTGAAAGCTCGAGCCTGCCCGCATTCGTTGTGATGACCGACTACCGGGGCGGACCCCTCGGTGGCCCGAACGATTGGGGTGCCGGCTTCATGCCGGCGAGCTATCAGGGGACACTCTTCCGCTCCTCTGGTGACCCGATCGTCGACCTGGAGCCACCGGAGAACATGACTGAGGAGGCCCAGCGCGCCCGATTGGACGCCCTCGCGAAGCTCAACGAAATGGATATGGATAGGTATCCTGGCAACTCGGAGCTGGCAGCACGCGTTTCTTCGTACGAGCTGGCCT
Source organism: Longimicrobiales bacterium (assembly GCA_965215925.1). GTDB lineage: Bacteria > Gemmatimonadota > Gemmatimonadetes > Longimicrobiales > Gaopeijiaceae > JAAXGI01. The sequence continues at coordinate 2,976,574 of CBDCEQ010000003.1, forward strand.
ACCGGATGCAGGGGTGTGCGCCTGAGGCGATCGACGTCTCGTCTGAGTCCGAGGCTACTAAGAAGCTCTATGGCCTGGACAACGAGATGACAGAGCCCTTTGGACGGCAGTGCCTCATGGCGCGGCGCCTCGTCGAGCGGGGCGTCCGATTCGTGCAGCTCTTCATGGGAGGCGTGGGCAACCAGAACACCGATACCTGGGATGCACACAGCAATCTCGTGGAGAATCACACTCTCCACGCAGCCGAGTCCGACCTCCCGATAGCGGGTCTCTTGACGGACCTTAGGGCGCGCGGTCTCCTGGACTCGACCCTCATCGTATGGCATGGGGAGTTCGGGAGGATGCCGATCTCGCAGCGCGGCGTTGGTCGCGACCACAACCCCGGCGCACAGACGGCCTGGATGGCCGGGGCCGGCATCAAGGGTGGGCAGGTGATCGGCTCGACGGACGACTTCGGCTACAAGGCGTTGGACCAGCCGGTTTCTGCGCACGATATGCACGCGACGATGTTGCACCTACTTGGACTGGACCACGATCGACTCACGTACCGCTATAGCGGTAGGGACTGGAAGTTGTCGGACATCGATGGCGCGGTCATACCGCAAATCGTCGGCTGACGGAGGTCAGTTCACAAAAGAGAGAGAGAATCATGTACACCAAGGTCTACTGGATCACCAGCGGCCCAGGCCAGAGCGATGCTCTGATGGACCACTATGATACGGTCGTAACACCGGCGATCCGGGAAAGCGCGCACCATGTCGGTCACCAGATGATCGAGGTTCAGGCCGGCAAGTTCCTTCTCGTATCCAACTATGCCAGTGCGGATGCCGCCGAGGCAGCACTCCCGATGGTGAAGGGCCTGGTTGGCACGATGGCCGAGGGGTTTGGCATGAACCTCGAGTTGATCGGCGAAGGAGAAACAACCCGGGAAGTTTCCTAGGTACCGCCGGGGTCCCATGAGCTGGATTCCCCACATCCGGCGCACTCGTGCGATCCGGAGTCTGCGAAAGCGAGCAGCCGCTCTCGGCGTGGACGTTACCCATCTAACCGATGAAGAGTTGGAGGCGCGCCTTGTGGAGAATTCCAGGACTGCAGCCTCCAAGATCGCCGCGGGTGTTGGCAAGACCGCAGGGGCCGCAGCATCTCGGATGGCGGCCTTGGCGAGAGCCTTGATCGACCCAGACAAGAAGCAGTAATTATTATTGGGCCTAACCGACTTTACTGTCCCACTTGTCTTGAGTCGCCAGGAGCCCCACAATCGAAGCCAGCTTCCGGGATATCCCCGGAGAATTACGACCGCAACGAACGGAGGCGTAAGGTGAACAAGGCCGAACTGGTGAAGAAGCTGTCCAAGAAGACCGACCTCACTCAGGGTGCGGCGGCAGACGTGATCGACGCGATCTTCGACACCACTCCCGGTCAGGGCATCATCGCCGTGGAGCTGGACGCCGGAAGAGAGGTGTCCATCTTTGGCTTTGGCAAGTTCGGGACCAAGCGTCGCTCGGCTCGAAGTGGCCGCAACCCAGCCACGGGTGCCACCATCCATATCGCCGCGAAGACGTACCCCACTTTCCAGGCTGCGAAGGGGCTGAAAGACAGAGTCTCCGACTAAGGGCGCGCAGGGGCGAATGCTATGAACATTCGCGAGCGCTCGGTCAGGTCCTGACGGGTAGCTTCTTCCTTCCGCGTTGGCTGCGGAGTCGGTTCTTGGGGGTGCCGATTGGCATCGCCGATTCGGTTGACCCCAGCGGAGAGTGCTCGTTTGCAGGAACGCACGTGTATAATGCAGGTGTCAAAGAGGTTTCAGACGGGTCAGGCGGTCAGGTCGCACGCATCAGATCGGAGGAGCACAACGATGAAAGCCGCGATGTTACAACGTGCATCGAGCTCACTAGGATTTCCGGCGCTCGTGGGGGCCGCTCTCCTGTTTTCCCCCGGGCTCGTCGAGGGCCAGAACGCTGCCAGCATGGGTGGCGAGGTGACATTCGCGGAGGATGTGGCCCCGATCCTTCAGGCAAGCTGCCAGACGTGTCATCGGCCGGGTGGGATGGGTCCCATGTCCCTGCTCACATACGAGGAAGCGCAGCCGTGGGCGCCCATGATCAAGGACCGGGTCGAGCGTCGCCGGATGCCACCCTGGTACATCGAGCCCGGTATCGGAATTCAGGACTTCAAGAACGATATCTCGCTGACGGACGAAGAGATCCAAACGATCGTTCAGTGGGTAGATGCGGGAGCTCCGCTGGGGAATGAGGCGGACCTGCCACCGGCGTTGGTCTGGGATGACTCCCTAGAGTGGAAATTGGAGGAGCACTTCGGCCGGCCGCCGGATCTGATCGTCGAGTCACCACCATACACGGTGCCTCCGAACGGTCTAGATCACTGGTTTGAGCCGAGTTCCTTCATCGAGGGCATCGACGAGCCCCGTTGGGCTCAAGCCACTGAGATCAGGCCCGGAGACTTGGAGAGTCGATATGTCTTCCACCATGCCAATAGCGCGTTGGCGTCGTCCGCCACGGGCAAGGATTACGACCTCTTCCCCGATGACGCGGGAAAGCGACTAGTACCAGGGCAACGGATCAACTGGGCGATGCACTTTTTCCCAGCCGGTGAATTGGTAGAGAACGCCTTTATCCAGCTCGGCATTTGGTTGTATCCCGCGGGTGAGGTGCCGGAGCTCGAGGTCTCGCATACGTCGTTCCTGACCGACCCCATTGCGAACCGTTCGGTCTTGCAGCAAGACAGTCCCTGTTGGGAGCAGCCGGCGAGGGTCTCGTTGGACAGTCCCGAATGCAGCGTGCCTACCAGGCTCACCGATCTCGCCCTCCCACCGCATGGCATGGCAACGCAGCAAGGCGTGCACGTTCTGCAGAGGGCTGTGCGGCTCAACAGCATTCGGGGTCACATGCACATGCGCGGCAAATATCAGACGATGGAGGCGATCTATCCCGATGGGCAACGGGAAGTCATTAATCGCATTAATTGGGACCACAAGTGGCATACAGCTCATCAGTACGCTGACCATGCGGCCCCGCTGCTTCCGAAGGGAACGACGCTGATTGTCACTGCGCAGTATGACAATACGGTCGACAACCCGAACAACCCCGATCCGGACCAGTGGGTGTTCTTCGGCAGACGAAGCGCCGACGAGATGGGTCACTTCCATATGGAGGTCACTTGGTTGGAGGAGGAGGAATACCAGCGGTTGGTTGCTGAAAGAACTCAGCTCCTCCGGCAGCTCGCCTCAAGCGTAGAGGATGGGGACCAGTAGCTCTTGGCTCTGACCCCACCGGAGTCGAATGAGGTGGAGGAGATTTCTATGAAAAAACGTCACTTCCGGTTCATGGCCGCTGGGGCCCTGGCGCTGGCACTCGCGGCGGGAACGGGGACACCCATCGAGGGCCAACTGCCCTGGGAGGGGTCCGATTGGTCGGCTCGGACGCTGCGTACCTCCGGTGCGCCGGTGATTCCCGCTTTTGAAGGATGGTACCAGGAGCCCGATGGGTCGTATCGGCTCTGTTTCGGTTATTGGAGCGGGAACACGGAAGCGTCGCTGGACATTCCCGTGGGTCCGGACAACTTCATCGAGCCGGCCGAATTCGATGGGGGTCAGATCACCCACTTTATGCCGGTACCCCGAACGGGATATCGCAAGCACTACTGCGTTTTCACTGTGAACGTGCCGTCGGACTTCGGAAACGGCCAGGTGGTTTGGACCCTCCGCGTCCGGGGACAGGAGTATTCGGTGCCAGGCCAGTTGACATCGACGGCCTACATGCTGGATGAGCCTGATTCGGAATCGAGGGCAGCGGCGTGGGGGTTCCTTGCGGAGGAGCAAGGGGTCGACGATTACGCCGACATCGCCGAGGACGACCCTACCTGGTTGGACTTCAACCCCGGGCAGGCACAGGGGTCGATAGCACCGCTCGTTCGGTGGGTGGAGCCACAAGGCTCGGAGGGCCGGGGACGCAACGGAATCAACGCTGGACCGGTAACGGTAGCGGTCGGGGATCCCCTGACGCTCAGCGTCTTTGTGGATGAGCCCGGTGGCCGGCCGGCCCGGTGGTGGGTGGGTTGGGCCAAGTTCTCGGGCCCCGGCGATGCCATGTTCAGCCAACACGAGATGCTCGCCGACTATCGGTACGACAATCGCGCCACGACCACGGTCACGTTCAGCGCGGCGGGGAACTACGTCGTGCTCATACAGTCGATCGAGAACATCCAGTCCTTCGAACGCCAGTGTTGCTGGACCAACGGATACGTGCAGGTGACGGTCACTCCCTAGCGTTTGGCTCAATGAGAGGCAGTGCAGCATCTGGCTTTGTGTGGCCTCCGGCGTCGTCCGGAGGCCTTCTCGTATGGGTGGGTCGCGTCAGACGCCGTCGATTTCGCGTACTGGCGGCATGCTCTTCCACTCTGTAGCCTAAGGGTTCCCGGCGCATCTTGACTGGGCCGACGCACTGAATAGGGAGGTTTTCATGAAAGGGTTCGGGATCGGGCTAACCGCATTGGTTATTGGTCTCATTGGGACCGTCGGCCTCGGAGTCGCGCTCGAACGCCGAAGCGTGGACGAGATGGCCGAAGCAGCGAACAGCCTGTTGGCGTCGTTCTCCGCCAGTCAGCGGGCGCAGGCAACCTTCGATTTCGATTCAGATGAGCGTTCTAGGCATCACTTCATCCCGCCCGAGACGTTCGAGCGCCACGGCGCGGTGTTGAAGGAAATGACCTCCGAGCAGAAGGTTCGGGCTCTGGACTTGCTGAGATCTGGACTGAGTGAGCAAGGCTACATGACAGCCCAACAGATCATGGAGGTCGAGGGAATCCTTGGAGTCATCGTGGAGGGCGCGGACCGCCAGTTCGACCGTAATCAGGAGGACTATTGGGTCTCCGTATTCGGGACTCCGTCGACCGGCAGCACGTGGGGATGGCGGTGGGAAGGGCATCACCTGTCCCTGCATTACACAGTCGTGGAGGGGGAGATCACGATCAGCACGCCTACCTTCCTGGGCGCAAACCCTGCAACGGTTCCGGAAGGGCCGAGAAGAGGCCTGCGCGCGATGAAAGAGCAGGAGGATACGGCCCGCGACCTCCTGGCATCGCTGGACGCGAGACAACGGGATATCGCGATCTTTGACGATGTGGCCCCGACCAACGTGGTAACAGGAGCGGATCTAGTCGTGGACCCCTTGGAGCCAATCGGAATCCGCGGTTCGGCCCTCCGCTCTTCGCAGCGGGATATGCTGATGAATGTGATCGAGTCCTACATCTCGATCATGACCTACGACATCGCGGAACTTAGACGGGTAGAGGTGCGTGAGGGTGGGATTGATGACATCGCGTTTGCTTGGGCAGGTCCGACCGAGCGGGGTCAGGTAGCCTACTATCGGGTTCAGGGTCCGAACTTCCTGATCGAGTTCGACAACACGCAGGAAGATCCGAACCACATCCATGCGGCATTTCGTGACTTCGACGGTGACCTCGGCCGCGACGTACTGAGAGACCACTTGGAGCAGGACCACTAGACAACTGGGACGGACGGACCCCAGGGGGATGGACTACTTAGCGGCCCGGCCAGGGTGGACCCTGATGGCCCGATGGCGCTGAGCCCTCCCCCATGTAGACGAACTTCTGGATCCGTTTACCCTCGAAGGTCTCGGTCACGTATAGATTCCCGTCGGAGTCCTCAGCGATGCTGTGTGCGCCGAAGAATTCCCCGGGGTAGCGCCCACCCTGACCGAAAGTGTATAGCTCCTCTAGGGTCTCGCGTTCCACGACTCGGATCCTTTGATTCACCCCATCGGCAACGAAGATGTACTCCTGCTCGGGATCCGGCGAGAAAGCTATATCCCACACTGACCCTGCACCCAGCGTTGCCGGAGCGTAAAAGGCCTCTTCTAGGAATTCGCCCTCCGGAGTGAACACCTGGATTCGGTTGCTCTGGCGATCGCACACATAGACCCTCCGGTCCACCGAGAACTTCGCGCAGTGAACCGGGCCCCGGAACTGCTGGGCACCGGGCTGATCCGCGCCCCGCGGGCCGAAGGTATAGTCGTCATCCGGGACGTTTCCGTAGGCTCCCCAGAAACGCTGCATCTCCCCCGTGTCCCCGTCGATGACCGCCACACGCCGATTGAAATATCCGTCCGAAATGAAGGCTTCGTTCGTCTCGGCATCGACGAAGACCTCGGCGACCCGCCCGAAGCTCTCAGGATCGAGGCTATTGGGGACGAACCCCATCCCATCGGGCGCTTGGCGAGCATTCGCCGAGCCAAACTGCGCGACGACATCGCCGTCCTGGGTGAGTTTGAGGATGTGTGAGTCACCGCCACCGTTTCCACCGACCCAGACGTAGCCCTCGTGGTCCACGAAGATTCCGTGGTTCGACTCTGGCCACTCATAGCCCTGGTAGTCTTCGCCAGGGTCTCCCCCCCAAGCGTGCACGATGTTTCCGTCGCGGTCGAACGCCAGTACGGGAGGTGCTCCGACACAGCACTCGCCTGTCGGTGGGTCCTGCTCCGCGCCGGACTCCCCTCCCGTCAGGGTGGCCGAGCTTCGGTGGACCATCCAGATGATATCCTGATCGTCGACCCACACGCCGATCGCGTTCCCAAGAAGCCACTGATCCGGAAACGGCTGTGGCCAGAACGGATCGACTTCGAACAACGGTGCCTGCATGGTCTGGGCTTCGACCGTTCGCTGTAGCCGGGCCTGGCCCAGCCAAAGCGCCCCGAACACCCCCACCAAAACGACGACAGCAAGTACGATTCGCTTGAAACTCATCGGATGATCTCCCTTAGAACGCTCCCCATTCCTGTTCTCCGGGGATGTAATAGCTTGGACATATGAACCGAAACATGTTGGCAATCTGACGGCCCGTGGCCAGTTTCTCTGCACTCCCAGACCTCACTGCGTCGAGCTGGTCCCCGAACACATCCTCAAAGTACTTCGCAGCGGCCTCTTTTCGGGCGGCTTCTGTGGGAAACAACGAGCGAATCTCACGGAGCTCGCCGACGTCGAGCCAGCATCCAGCACACGCAGGGCACTCATCGACCTCGACGTGACTCCTGACACTGAAATAGTGCCTCATCATGACCGTATCCGCACACTTGGGGCAACTTAGCCGCCCGACTACATCCATGCTCGAACGAGCATCACCGTTACCTCCTAGCAGCCTCTGACCGACCTCCTCATGAGGTTCGTCGAATTTCCGCAACTCAAACGGGTCAAACCAGATTCCGCCGCAGCCGTCTCGACAAACGTCGACCACAATGTCACTCGCGACCAACTGCTCGAGCTCCCGACTACACGCCGGGCAATTCATCGGGTCCCTCTATTCATGTCACTGATCCCCACACGGTAGCTGCCGCTCCACACCATGATCGCAGGTGCCCTTGGGCCGATCGATTCATGCGTTCAATCTAAGCTCACAGCACTCCTGAGCCCACGGTCGCTCCTTTCCGGAACCAACAGCGGATCCGTAAGTTGTTCCCACTGCCCGTCGATCCGCGAAGAGGGTGTATGCGCCCGACCATTCTATTCCTTCTCCTGATGCCCGCGCCCATCAGCGGCCAGGAGACTGAACTCCGGATGTTCTTTGACCTGCTTCGCGGTGACCCAGCGCTGGGGGTTGCCGCCGAGCAGGCAATTCTGGACGGTTGGGAGGACTCCCACGCGGTTATGCTCTTGGAGCTGCATCGGTTTGCCCAGAGACGGGACCAGCGAGGCATCTTGAGGTTGTTGGAGCGCGCTACGGGTCAGTCGTTCGGGCGTGACACCGATGGGTGGTGGCAGTGGATCTGGAGTAGGAACCCCGGCATCCATAGCGAATACTCGAACTTCAAGGCGGAGCTGTACGCGCTTATCGACCCGAGCTTCCGAGACTACTTCGACGGTGACCCCGCTGCGAGGATCCGTCTAGACGAGATCCGCTGGGGAGGGGTGCTTCGCGATGGGATTCCTCCGCTCGATCTTCCGGCTTTCACGGACGCGCGGACGGCGAGGTATTTGGACGACGACAACATCGTATTCGGCGTTGCGATGAACGGTGATGCCCGGGCGTATCCAAAGCGAATCTTGGCCTGGCACGAGATGTTCAAGGATACGATCGGCGGTGAGCATTTCACCGGAGTGTACTGCACTCTTTGCGGCTCCATGATCCTATACCGATCCGCGATCGATGGCGAACACCACGAACTCGGAACTAGCGGATTCCTTTTTCGGTCGAACAAGCTGATGTACGACCATTCCACTCGGTCGCTCTGGTCGACCCTGAGCGGGGGGCCGGTGGTCGGTCCTCTCGCGGAGCAGGAAGTGGAGTTGGATCCCCTGTTCGTCGTCACGACGACGTGGGGCGAATGGCGTCGTCGTCATCCAGGCACAAAAGTACTGTCGATCGACACCGGTCATGAGCGCGACTATAGCGAAGGCGCCGCGTACAGGGACTATTTTGGCACGGACGAGCTCATGTTCGCTGTGCCCAGACTAGACAGACGGCTCAGGAACAAGGACGAGGTCTTCGCACTGCGGTTTCCCGAGATCCCCGACGAACAGCTCGCGATCTCGGTGGGCTTTCTTGCCCGTGAAACCGTCCATCATGACTCGCTCGGTGAGATCGATCTTATCGTGTTGACTGATCCGAGTGGAGCAAGCCGCGCGTACGAGACGCGGGGACGGAGGTTTGATCGTTGGGACGGGCAGGACGTGGTTTGGGACGAAAGCGGTGGTCGGTGGACGCTCAGCGAGTCGGAGCTCTCGATCCGAGGTCAGCCCTCGCTGCGACGACTCCCCGGACACCGGGCGTTCTGGTTTGGATGGTACGCGCAATATCCGGACACTCGCCTCATTCGCTGAAACGGCTAACAGGGCAAGCCGCGCGCATGGGGTCGGACGACCAGCGTCAGATGCGCTCCAAGAGGAACTCAGGAGTGAATGGCACGAGCCAGCTCGTCAGGGCCGTGAAGGTGCCTGTAAGGAGGAGGAGGCCAAGGATCACGAGGAGGATGCCAGACGCCTTCTGAACAGCACCAAGGTATCGGTGAAAGCGGCCGAAGAAGATCAAGAACCGATCCATCGCGACGGCCGTGAGCAGAAAGGGGACCGCTAGGCCCACAGAGTAGGCTCCTAACAACCCGAATCCCGTCCAGAAGGTCTCTTGCGCTCCTGCATACGTCAGGATTCCGCCTAGGACCGGACCGATACAGGGCGTCCATCCAGCTCCGAAAGCCATCCCCACCCCAACCGTGCTTAGATACCCGGTGGGGCTGTCTGCCACGTGGATCCGCACTTCCCGAAGGAGCGGTGCAATCCGGAGAGCACCCGCAAGATGCAGCCCTAGCACCACGATGAGCGCTCCGCCGATGCGCGCGATCCAGACCTCGTAGTATCGGAAGAACTGGCCTAGAAATGACGCGGAGGCTCCTAGGAGCAGAAAGACCAGGGAAAACCCGGTAACGAAAAGTAGAGAATAGGTGAGCGTTTGGCCTCGATCCGCACCCTCGCGGAGGTCTTCGAGGCTCATTCCTGTAACGAACGATAGGTATGAAGGAACAATCGGGAGCACACAGGGCGAAAGAAAGGAGAACACGCCCGCGCTCAATGCAATCAAGAGGCTAACCGGCTCAACCATGCTAGCTTAAACCGTTGAGGCCGAAATAGGGTCCCGATTCTCCCATGTTGCGCGATCGTCGATCAAATGAGGCCAAAGCACGGGTGCCGCCTCGGCCCGGGTCCTCTGACAAGAGGGATGTCACCACGTGATTTGTCACCTGACCATGGCTCTGCTGACGGTGACCGCCGACGCGAATACGGCGGTTGAGTCGCCCAAGCCTGAATGTCTCCGCGAGTTGTTGCTGTCTCAACCGTGCGAGGACCCGGATACGGATCCGTGGGTCAGCGAGCTTCGAGACCGTGTCATGTCGTACAATCCGTTGGCCCACTATGCGATCCGGCTTTATGGGCCACCTAGCTCCTGATATCGAGACAATGCCGCCAGAGACTAGTGTCGTGACGTTACGGACCAACTCCGGGTTGCCGGATGAGGAGTCGGCGCGGCAGTTGCTCGAGCGGTACTCAACAGATGTCGGGCTTGAGATCGATTGGACAGCCCCGACGTCAAGCGCAGAGGGTGCTGAGCGACAACAGACGTTCTGGGACCCCGACCTAGGCGTTAATGGCTCGGCGTCGTTTATCTACCGCGAGGACGTTCTCGTGAGTCTTCAGCTCGCTTTCGCGCCATGAAGAGGGGCGCCCTCTCAACGCCCGCTAGATGCGGCCTCGTGTGGCTGGTTCTGGGGGCCTTGTCCGGTCTAGCTCAACCGATCTCGGCTTCAGCGCAAGAGCTCGACAACACGGGGGGCTTGCCAGAGGTGTTTTCCTTGCTCGAGGGGGCATGGGATGGAACGGGCGTTCTGCTCGACCGACCGGCGGAATTCACGATGGAGTGGCGGATCGGCCCCGATGGGTTCGCGCGCCTCTCATTTTCTAACGCTTGGGTGGACGAGTCTGGAAACACCACTCCGATCCTACGGTCCGTGGCCATCTATCTCGTTCAGGGGTCCATCGCTGAAGGCGTGTGGATCGATGATCGCCCGCAGCGGATCCGACTCGATGCAATGGTGAGCGACAGTAGCCTCGTCACCAATTGGACCGCGGACGAAGAACGCGGCCGAACCGAGTACGTAGTTCGCGCGTCCGACGAGATCGTGGTGCTTGATTTCGTCGAGGTCGATGGTGAAGAACGTCCATTCGCGGAAGCGCAGTACCGAAAACGAACCCCCTGACTCCGACAGACGCCAGGGGGCTCGCTTGCTACGATATGGGGACCGCTTGGTCTTTAGGTGAGCAATCGTCGCTAAGGCAGACGTAGGGCAACTAGCCGCGCCGGATTCTGCAACAGCACGATCATATACTGTGCCCCCTCGTGCATATAGCTCATCATTCCGTACTGCCCGGAGCCCGGAAGCGGGACCTGTCCGACCTTCTCTCCGGTGGCTTTGTCGTAAGCATGAAGCGCCGGCCCATCCGCTGTTTCCCACTCCGCTACCAGCAGGTCACCAGCGACCATCTGGAGTGAGTTATCGCCGCCCCCAAACCGCGAGGTATCCACCCCCTGTAGGGCTGGGTGGTTCACGATTGATTCGTCCACTTCTCCTGCCGGGACCCACCAGATCCGCTCGCCCGTGTTCATGTCGTATGCGGATATGCGTCCGTATGGGGGCTTGAAAAGAGGGAGACCCTCTACACGCGGGAGCGCCATGCCGTTGCCAAGGCCGCCAGCGACGAAGGCAGAGACCGTAGTCCCAGTTGTGTAGGGATCCTCCGGATCATCTGCCTCAATCCCAGGCAGAATGAAGCCGCCGCCGCAGCTTGGCTTAGAGGGCGCGTACATGATCCCGGTGGTAGGATCCATCGCCACCGGATGCGTAATGTTGACCCCACCGTGACAACGCATCGTGCTTATGTAGTCGGCGTCATGGCCCACGTGCGTCCATGGCATATAGGACCCACCGATCTGGTAGTCGCTCATGAGCTCTAGAGCCTGGGCCCGGAGCTCCGGCGTCCAATCGATCACCCGGTCTTCTGAGAGCCCTTGAGCCTCCAGTGGCTCCGGCCATGTCGGATACGGCTGCGTGGGCGAGAGCTGCTCACCCGGAACGTTGGACTGAGGGACGGGCCTCTCCTCGATCGGCCAGATTGGCTCACCCGTCTCGCGGTTGAAGGCGAAGATCTCGCCCCTTCTCGTGTTCTGGATCACTGCCGGAATCTCTTCGCCCTCCACAGTCAGGTTGGCAATGATGGGCAGTTGTGTCGTGTCGTAGTTCCAGATGTCGTGGTGCACGGTTTGGAAATGCCAGACCCGCTCTCCCGTTTGGACGTCAAGCGCGATCGTGCTTGTGCCGAAGAGATTGTCTCCAGGGTGGAAGCCCCCGTAGTAGTCGATGGTCGCCGGATTCGTCGGGATGTAGACAATGCCCCTGTCATAGTCTGCGGTCATCGGTGCCCAAGAGGAGACATCCCCCGTCCACTGCCACGCGTCGTTCTCCCAGGTGTCATGACCAAACTCACCCGGCCGGGGAATGACGTGGAACTTCCAGAGAAACTCTCCCGTCCTTGCGTCATACGCCTGGATATCTCCCGGCACGTTCTCGATTCGCGTCTGGGTGTACCCCATCTCGGCGGAGTTCCCGACCACAACGACACCGTTGACCACGATCGGAGGTGAGGATGTCGTGATGTAGCCGAGCTCCCTCGGGATACCGTAGTCTGGGTCATACGGCTCATCCCACTGTTGCCAGGGACCCCAGTCCGCTATGAGAGTCGGCAGCATGTCGACCACCCCTGTCTCGGGGAAGCCTTCGAGCGGGACGGGGGACCCGAATCCCTCCAGCGGGCGCCCCGTTTCGGCATCCAAGGCATGGAGGAAGAAGGCGGGGGAGGTGTGATAGATCACGTCTCTTCCCTCGATCTCCGCATAGCCGACTCCCTTCCCGTAGACCTGCCGCATGGAGCGTTCCCACCGCGTCGTATTCGGCTCGCGGTAGGTCCAAAGCGTCTCACCGGTTCCCGGGTCGATTGCTGCGACCGTGCGCCTGTGGCCGGCCACCGTGTAGAGAGTGCCGTTGATGTACTGGGGAGTCGCTTTGAACAAGAGTTCCTGCTCAGGCCCGAAGTTGTCACCCCGCCAGATCCATGCTTCCTCGAGATCGTTGAAGTTCGAGGCGTCGATTTGATCGGCTGACGAGTAGCGGGTGCCCCAAGCATCCGCGCTCTGGAAGCGCCACTCGCCATCTGGGTTTCTGCGCTCCTGCTCACTTTGTGCCTGGATTGAGGTCGGTACTGCAAGGGCGACCGCCAGTGCCAAGGCAAACCATCGCGGTGGAGTAGAGGTGCCACGGGGAGGTGAAGACATGGTTCCCTCACTGTAGAGAGCTCTGGGACCAACGAGGCAGCGTCACGCGGGACTCGCGGACGGTAGCCGAGCGAGCCATCTTCGGCGGATCGGCCCCCAAGTTGCAAGCGAAGTGAAACTAGGGTGCCGCGTGATGTTCGGCCAGAAGCGCTCGGGCGAAAACCTGGGGAGACGCGGTGCGAAACCGGCGCCGATGTCACAATCGACGTCCTTCATGTGCTCTTGGTGGGGGAACGGGATGCCGGAGACGCAGGCCTGCTCACTCCATGAGTCCACGAGAGGTTCGAAGCCGATGAACGCCGCCCGTTCCCCAGCTAGCCGTTTCGTGCGGCACATCGGCATGGCGGTGATGCTATCGGCCCTCTGGCAGCCGGCGGGCGCGGTCGCCCAAGGGAGTCCCGGCTCGGGCTCAACCCGGGCGATTCAGCTCGAAGGGTTCTATCCGGAACTCCAAAAAGCGCGTGAGATCGGCCTCGCAGGTCTGGGTGTTGGTCTGGTCACAGCCGGCATTCTTTTGCCGGTCGATTACGTTGACGTGCCCCTGCAAGGGTTGGATCCCGGCGAGATCGCTTGGGGGGTTGATCGGGATGTGATCAGCAATCGCAGCTCGCGCGCCGACGTGACGAGTGACTGGACCCGAAACGCAGCTCTCGCGTTTCCGTTCGTGCTGGCTCTCGTGACAGCCGCGCCCGGTGAGCGCTGGGGGGGGTTCGGCCAACGCACAGCCGTGTACGCAGAGACGATCCTCCTCTCTCAGGGATCAACGTTGCTTGGCAAGGCCGCCTTTGGCCGACCCCGGCCCTTCGCATATCGGTCGGTAGATCAGCGAGAGGGCACTGCCGCGAACGACATCTCGAGAGAGCGGACATTTCGCTCGATGCCGTCCGGGCACTCGTCTTCGGCATGGACGGGCGCGGCGATCGGTATGACCGAACATCTGCTGCTGCGTCCGGAAGCAAGTTGGGTCGAGCGAGCCGGCGTCGGATTCGTCGCTGGCGCACTGGCGGGCACAACCTCGGCGCTGCGTGTGGCCGCCGGGCAGCACTTCCCTAGCGATGTGCTCGCTGGGGCAGGTATCGGCGTAGTGACCGGCGTAACCGTTCCGCTGTTACACCGCGGCCAACAGCCGCTACCGGGCGCTCGGGCATGGATGGAGATGGGGGCGGGCGCGCTCGGGGGCACTCTAGTGGGAATCCTCGTGGCCCACGCGTTCTAACCGATCCCTCGGCTACTGTCCCCCGTCCGGGGAACCAACTCACCGAAGCATGACACGTTCTACACTCGGCGGGTCCGCGTCCGCGAAGTGCGGATGGATCACGTACAGGTCGTCGCCAACGACAGCCACAGTCGTGGCCTGCGTCTCGTAGGGTGCCACCCCAGCGAGTTCCGCGGTGGCCCAATCGTCCTGGCTCGTCAACGCGACGACGCGATTGTCGGAGTTGCTGACGATTGCCAGCCGTCCGTCGGCGGTCCAGACGACGCCGTCTTGCCCGGGCACTGCCTCAGGCAAGGCAACCGGCGAGGCATCAGAAGGGTCGGTAAGCGGGACCTTCCAGAGAGTTGTGCCTCCCGCGACTAGGAGGTAGCCATCAGGATGAACGACGATCCCGTTGAGCCCCAAGCCTTCGATGGCGCCAAACTCGTAGAACACTGAGGCCCGATAGGCTGGATCGACGCTGTAGATCACATTCGCCCGCGTGTCGGTGACGTACGCCGTGCCATCATCGCCGACCGCCACATCGTTGGCAAAATGAGCCAACTCAGCTGGCGGATCCTCGATGGTAGCTGCCAAATCGACCATCGTAATCCGATCGCCCGTGGTGAGGTCGTAGACTCCCAACTTTGCCTGCCCGCGACCCGCCCCCTCGAACACGGAGGCATCGGAGTTGGCCACCAACAACCGATTCCCAGGCTCGTCGGCCTCGATGCCAATCGACGAGACGAGATCAGGATCGCTGACCACCGTGGTCACACGCCCATCGGCGTGAATCTGAAGGATCGATCCCTCCGTTAAAGATCCTGTGAGGATCCGGCCGTTTAGGGCATCGTATTCTATGCCCTCAGGGACGAACCCCCCACGCTCGGCGACGATGGAGGCGGGGAGCGTCACCTCGGCACCTTCCGTAGGCGCAGGACCAGAAGCGGGGGGCGCCGAGTCAATCTCTCCTTCACAAGCCGAGGCAAACGCCCAGACACTCACGATCGCGAGCATTCGATTCCACATGGCCAGCTCATCCAGATTGGGTCCACTTTGAGAGGCGATCCTAACATTCGAGACGCGGGGGTCAACCCGTCGAGTCCGAAGCCTGGCGCACAACATCCGATGGCTGGCGCACAAGATGCCGAGGTCTATCGCCTGAGATTCGCAGTTTCCGGCTGGCCAAAATAGTTTGGGCGCACCTATGCGCATCGTCGTAGTTCCGGACAAGTTTAAGGGCACGCTCAGCGCCCGTCAGGCGGCCCGAGCGATCATGCTCGGATGGAAACGTGCTCGACCTCTCGACCTCGTCGACTCGCTGCCGATGAGCGATGGAGGTGAGGGGTTTGGCAATGTGATGAGCGGCCTGATGGGCGCGAAGACACGGCTCGTGAAGACCGTCGATGCTGCGCACCGTCCCCGCCGTGCCCGATGGTGGTGGGAACCCCGGAGTCGCACGGCCATCATCGAATCTGCCGAGGTCATCGGGCTTGCGATGCTTCCTGCCAAACGATTCGACCCATTCGAACTCGATACGGCCGGGTTGGGCAGGGTCTTGGCAGCAGCAGCAAGACTAAGACCGCGTCGCTGCTTCATAGGAATCGGCGGCAGTGCCACCAACGACGGCGGGTCCGGGCTGGCCCGTTCGCTGGGTTGGCGATTCCATGACCGAAACGACGAGGAAATACGGACCTGGGCATCCCTGGCTTCTTGTGTCCGAATCACCCCGCCGACCGAAAGGCCGAAAGTTGGGCGGCTCACTGTGGCACTCGATGTCCAGAATCCTCTCTTGGGGCCCATGGGATCGACGCGAGTCTATGGGCCGCAGAAGGGCTTGCTGTCTTCCGACTTCAACAGAGCAGAAACTGCGCTGCGAAGGATCTCCCATCTGATGGATCGCCAGTGCGGCCGATCACTCGCTGCGGTTCCCGGCGCTGGGGCGGCGGGCGGGCTGGGTTTTGGCTTGATGGCATTCCTCGGCGCCCGACCGGTGACGGGCTTTTCTCTTTTTGCGCGTGAGGCTGAACTGCGAAGGCGGCTCCGCAGTGCAGATCTGGTGGTCACAGGCGAAGGCTGTCTAGACGAGCAGTCACTCATGGGGAAGGGCGTCGGCGAGCTCGTGGACTTCTGCTCAGACCTACGAGTTCCGTGTATCGCGATCGGTGGAAGAGCGGAACTCTCGACAGTGGGCCGGCGTCGATTCTCGAGCGTCTACTCATTGTCCGCGTTGACCAGCCCCACAGAGGCATTGAGACGGCCCGGGTTCTGGTTGAGCCGGACGGCAATGAAGGCTGCGTCCGACCTGAGTCTCATCTAATCCGACCGACCCAGCGTCCGAAACCGCCGGTCTCGTCGATCTCGTGCCTCGTCTCGTCAGTTCTGGGCGCCCGCCAGGTCCAGTACGGCCCCGGCCAGTACCCTGACGCGCTCTTGGTCGCCTGGTTTGTCGCCAGTCAGGATTCGTCGGGCATCCTCCCAGAGTTGGGTCGCGATCTCAGCGAGCGCTGCCCGCTTGTCCAGGCCGTCCGCCATGCGTTCCGCTTCGTCCAACTGCTCCGATATCTGAGCGCTCCGACTACTGGACAGCCCATCCGCTCGGATCACCTGATCGAGGTGCGCCCTCGCCACAACGAACGCCGGCGGCCAGGTCAGCCTGGGCTGCTCCTGCGCGTTGAAGGTCTCGTACCGGACCAGGTTCGCGGCGTCGATCTCGTTCTGCGTCAGTTGATCGCTTGGGGAAAGCTCGAACACGTCGAGGCCTCGACCGATTTCAGATCCGTAGATGTACCCGTTGTACCAATAGGTCGACCAATAGCCAGCCAGGTGCAGCTCACTCTCGTGGATGGGGCCGCGATCGAAGTAGGCAATCTCGTACGGGTTCTCGGAATCCGTGAAGTCGAACACGGAAAGGCCCCCCTGATACCATGCCTGCACCTTGATATCACGACCCGGGACCGGAACCAGAGATCCGTTGTGGGCGACGCAGTTCTCCAACTCGGTTTGCGGCGCAGGAAGTTTGTAGTAGCTCGCGAACAGAAGTTCGTTGCCGACGCGGTCGAAGACCGCGTTGGCTCCCCAGGTCGGAGGATCCGAGGCCCGACATCGGGGTGCCGTTCCGCCTCCCCACTCGTCTGTGAAGATCACCTTCGACCCATCGTTGTTGAACGTGGCAGAGTGCCAGTACGCAAAGTTCGGGTCTGTGACTTCGGCAACTCGAAACGGATTCTCGGGGTCACTGATGTCGAAGAGGACGCCGTTTCCCTGACACGCGCCCGCGGCCAGACCGATTTCCGGATACGCTGTGATGTCGTGGCAGGATGTCGTTTGGCTGGATTCCTGGGTGCCTGGCCCGTGGTCCCCGCCCCGCCATAGGCCAGCGATCGAGCCGGTCTCGGGATTCGCGAAAATTCGCGGCTCGTTCACCACACGCGCCTCGTGCGGAGCGTCGAGCGGGACTTGAATGACTGAGATGCGCCAGAATGAGGTGTCTGGCTCGTCCGGTGACGGTACGTCCGAGCATCCGCCCAACTCTGACCCTGACCGCACCGTGCCTGTGCCTGAAACGTATACATACAGGTTCTCTTCGTCGCCTGGATCACTGACGATCGTGTGCGTATGCGACCCCCTACAGGTCTGCACCGCAGCAACCTGAACCGGGTTCTGAATGTCACTGACATCGAAAATACGGAGGCCCCGGAAACGCTCCGCGTCGACCTCCGCTGCAGCCTCTTCCGGTGTTGAAAGGCCACAGTCAATCCGACTTCGGGTCTCCTGAACCGACATGAAGAGCAGGTTTCCATGAACGGAGAGATCACCCTGGCCTCCGGGGCACACCACGGCGACCTGAAGCTCAGGACTCTCCGGATCGGCCACATTGTAGATGTTGAACCCGTTGAAGCTCCCGACGAAAGCGTAGTCTCCCTGGAAAGCAAGGTCGGTTTGGGAGTAGTCCATGGCGCCGGGCACCTCGGGGTCGAAGAACCCCGGAGGCCGATCGCGATGACTGACCAACGAAATATTGCTTGCCGCATCAGCAGCATCCTGCCAGCCAGCTGCCAGTCCGACCCGCGGATCCTCCCGAGCCGAGTTGGTCTGCGCATCTGCCGCACGAGCTGGTAGCGTGGCGGCTCCGGCAGCGAGGACGAACGCCCCGACCGTCCGGCTCACTCGGCCTTTGGTCAGACCCCGCATCGTCGCTTCACCCATCATCCTGATTCCTTGGCTAGGGTCCTCTTGGATCGATCAGATTTGTCGCGCTGCCCGTTCTCAAACTGCGCGCCCGCTTCGAGCGAGGCAATCGACAAACACGTGATCCTTGCCGAGTGAACTGGCAATACTAACCTTGGCAGCTCCCGCACCGATGAACGACAGGAGAATCAGGCCCATGGTCATCCACGCCCCAATCTTCCGAACCCTTGTCCTCCTTTCACTCTCTGGGGTCTTCCTCGGGAGTGCGGCGGACGGGGCAGCACAGCTTGGGCCAACAGGAGGCGAATGGCCGGCCTATGGGGGAGACCTCGCGAGCACACGGTACTCCCCATTGGACCAGATCAATGCGTCCAATGTTGGGGAGCTGGAGATTGCCTGGCGATGGTCGGCCCGAAACTTCGGACCGACGCCCGAAGGGAACTACCGGGTGACGCCGGTCATGGTCGACGGCGTGCTCTTCGCGACCGCAGGCTCCCGCAGGGCTGCCGTTGCCATCGATGCGGCGAGCGGGGAAACCCTATGGGTTCATCGGATGGATGAGGGAGAAAGAGGAAGTCGGGCGCCACGATTTAATTCCGGCCGGGGCGTTGCCTACTGGGATCCTGGTCAAGGGGGTGAACCTCGGATTTTCTACATAACGCCGGGCTACCACCTGCTTGCCCTGGACGCTGCTTCAGGTCGTGCGGTTACCGACTTTGCCGACGACGGCGTCGTTGATCTGATGGAGACCATTCGAATCCCGGACGGGGTCGATCCGATCGGCGCGATCGGCTCGTCATCACCCCCCATGATCGTCGGGAATGTCGTCGTTGTCGGCTCAGCTCAGATCAGCGGTCGCCGCCAGCCGTCCCCCGCCAACGTTCCAGGGGATGTTCGAGGCTTCGATGCTCGGACCGGTGAGTTGCTTTGGACCTTCCACGTCGTGCCGATGGATGGGGAGCCCGGTGCCGAAACGTGGGAGGACGGCTCAAACCAGTACACCGGAAACGCGGGCGTATGGACACCATTCTCGGCCGACGCCGAACGGGGCCTGGTGTACCTGCCCACCGAGGCGCCCACCCATGACTGGTATAGGGGGCACCGCCTCGGCGACAACCTCTACTCAAGCAGCCTGGTTGCCCTGAACGCTGAAACGGGTGAGCGAGTCTGGCATTTTCAGATGGTGCATCACGATATATGGGATCTTGACAATCCCGCGCCGCCCATCCTGGTGGACATACAGGTGGACGGCCGCCCTATCGAGGCGGTGGTCCAGATTACGAAACAGGCCTGGGCCTTCGTTTTCGACCGAGAGACAGGCGAGCCGGTCTGGCCCATCGAAGAGCGGGAGGTCCCCCAATCGAACGTTCCAGGCGAGCAGATCTCTCCTACCCAACCCTTCCCCAGCAGGCCTCCAGCGTTCAGCCGTCAGGGCCTGACCGAGGACGACCTCATCGACTTCACTCCCGAACTGCGTGAGCAGGCGCTGGAGCTCGTATCCGGAGTCCGCTTCGGCCCTCTCTTCACTCCGATCGAGATATCTGGGCCTGAAACCGGATACCGGGGGGCGGTCACGATTCCAAGATCCACGGGTGGGGCCAATTGGGAGGGGGGAGCCGTTGATCCAGAGACCGGCGTCCTGTACGTGACCTCTCAGATGAGTCCACGAGTGGAGGGCTTATTACCTGCCCGTGGGGGGATGGACGTGGATTTCATGCTCACCCCAGGGGAAGCTCTCAATGTAGATGGGCTACCCGCGGTCAAACCCCCGTATGGGCAGATCAGCGCGATCGACCTCAATCGTGGCGAGATGCTATGGCAGATTGCGAACGCGGATACGCCTGAGGAAATAGCGAATCATCCGGCGCTTGCCGGGGTTGACCTGCCCCGCACCGGGCGCCCGGCCCGGGTCGGGCTCTTGGCCACGCGTACCCTTCTATTCGCCGGCGAGGGTGTTGGCGGTGAGCCAGTTCTAAGGGCGCACGATAAGGCGACCGGAGAGATTTTGGCGGAAATCGGACTTCCCGCTACTCAGACGGGCCTGCCCATGTCGTACATGCTGGATGGGATCCAGTACGTTGTCGTTGCGGTCGCCGGTCGGGACAATCCAGCGGAGCTCGTAGCTTTGAAGCTCCCCTGAGGGGCAGGATTTCTACCAGCTCACGCGGAGGCCAGTGGTTGCAGAGACACCCGAATAACTCCCACCGTCCTCTGCTCTGTCGCGCATGTCTCCGATCTGTAGGCCGCCCTGCAACTTGAGCTTGTGCCCGTAGAAATAGTAGTTGACCCCAAGGTAGAGCTCGTTGTAGCGATCGCCTCGCCCGTCGTTCAGCTTGTTCTCATATCGCGCGAGCCGTACCCCGTTGGGGTCTTCACTCTTGAGATAGGTGTGACGGCCTACCAGCTGAAGCTTTGGGGTGAGATTGAAGAAGGGCATGATCATCGTCCCCCACAGGTCGCTCTGGCCCTGATAACCCAGCCCCGCTGAGACGTCCGATCGGGCGCCCCAACGGCCATCCTCGAACACGAAATTCAAGGAGGTGACGTGTTGTAGTTGCCGAGTAAAGCTGTTGTCAGAATCGGGGCTCTGGTAGACGTAGTTGCCACGAAGAAGGGCCCCATCCACCCCAAGGCCTTCCGAAAAGTCGTACCCGAGCGTAGCTAGCGAAAATGTTGCACCGTTGAACTTGCCAAACTCACGGTTCCGTTCGCCAGCGGAATACGCTCCCAAGTGATAGACCCAGTTCGAGACCTCGCCAGAGACGCTGACGCCAGGAATGTATTCCTGCGGGAACCACATATTGTTGGACAGGTTGCTGCGGTCAATCGTCAGAAGTTCCTTCGACGATGTCGAGCCATCCGCGGTGAAGGCGACCCCTTGCTTCCCCACCGTTGCCGCGAACAGTGAGCTGCGGCTCCACTCGACATAGAAGTCCGTGAATCTCATGTAGAACGGGTCGGTCTCTTGGGGGTTGAACTCGGCCTCCGCATGTACCGTGAAGCTGTGGAACACGCCCGATCTTACACCGAGTCTGAGCCGTCGGACGTTCCATTCGTTGTGCGAGAGGTCGTCGTCACTGACAGACGCGTACTCGTATTGAAAACGTCCACTGAAGAGCACGTTCTGAATCACGCGTGCTTCGTCGTTGTCATACCATTCGGCGAACTGCCAGATATCGTCGTACTTGGATTGCCCTTGTGCCGTCAGCGACTCGGCGCACGAGAGCCCGAATAGGACAAGCGAGAAGATCAAATTCGCGGTCGTTCTCGTCACTCGATGGCCTCTACGGGGTGGAACGCTGTAACATGTCGGCGGCTGGCGCCGGAGTGATGATAGGTACGCGAGGTAACGAGTCCAACGGTGCCGGTTAGCAGACAGGTAAAGCGCCTTCGCGAATCGCGGAGTCGCCAGGAATCCGCACTTCGCTGCAAAGGCCGACGGAATGTCATATCGAAACTGGATTCTTGGGATCATCACAGTCGCGCTCGGCGGCGGCATCACCGGGTGCCGTGCTCCGCGGCCTCCGGAGGGTGCCCAGAACGACTTTGTCGGATCCGCTACCTGTGCGGAGTGCCACCAGGACATCTACGATCGCTGGGAGGAAACTCTGATGGCGAACGTGGTGCAGGATCCCTCGGTGCGGCCTGACGTGGTTCTGGGAGACTTCGCGACCCCTGACACCCTTGTGACCTTCGGTCTGGAAGACGTGGCTTTCACGTATGGAAGCAAGTGGAAGCAAAGATATTTTACGCATGTGGGAGACGACTACTTCGTGCTCCCGGCTCAGTGGGACGTCACGAACGGTATTTGGCGCAGGTACTTTCCACAGCCGGGGGGCGATTGGTGGACGGAGCACTATCCGGTAGATCCGATGCAGCGCCCGACGGGTCCGCTTTGCGACGGCTGCCATTCGGTCAACTACGACGTGGCTACCAAGACGGTCACCGAATGGAACGTCGGATGCGAGAGGTGTCACGGAGCCGGCAGCCTTCACGTCGATTTTCCGATCGCCGAGACGATCGTAAACCCCAATTGGCCTGGGGACCCGGTACGGGCCAACGACGTCTGCATCCAGTGCCACTCACAGGGGCAGCCGAGGTCCAACCCGATCCAGGGGCAGTATTACGATTGGCCAGTCGGCTATCAGCCCGGTGATCGGCTCAGCGATTACTGGCTCCTCGACGAGCATCACCTAGGAGAGGAGACCTTCACCCACTGGCCAGAGGGGAGTGCCCACAAGAACAGAATGCAGGGGAACGACTTCGTGCAGAGTCAGATGTATGTAAAAGGGGTGCTTTGCTCCTCCTGCCACGATGTTCATGGTACGCCGAACGACGCCGATCTACTGCAGCCAGGAAACGCAGTCTGCACCGAATGTCATGCGCCGCAGCTTCAGCCCGGTCCACGGGGAACCGTTTCATTTCACACCCAGCACGAAGAGGACAGCGAGGGCAGCCTTTGCGTAGCGTGCCACATGCCGCCAGTCGCCCGTACCGTTGGAGACGTTCATGTCCGCAGTCACACGTTCGGCTTCATCTCACCGACGCTGACGGAGCGGTACGGTATCCCAAACCCATGTACCTCCTGTCACGACGACGAGACCAATGAATGGGCGCTCGAAGAACTGAGGAACTGGCCCTCGGTATCTCCGTGGCGGGTGGGAGGATGATGGGGTGCCCATGAGCCTCTTCCTTCGCATTTCGTTCGTCGCGGGCTTGGTCGGGGGCTTGCTCGCGCCGGCCGTCGTGGAAGCTCAGGAGGGCGAGAGCTGTGCACTTCTGTGCGTGCCCGATTTGAAGATCGAACCCACCGTCACCCTCGAGAATCTCGGGAGCCCCGCGCGAGTCGAGACCAATGGGGCGGTTGAGGAGATCGAGCGAGAGGCGGTGTTCGAGCTGATTTTCGCGGTCGGGGTTCCAACCTCGATTCCACGGGTGGGACTGACCTTCGAGTTGATCGTGGTCCCGTTCGCCAGCACTTCGGAACATCCGTTCACGGGTAGCACGGCTGAAGAGCTGGGCAGCGACGATATCCGCGACAACGTGGTTGAAATCGAGACCGAGCTGAACCTGGAGCTGTTCGACTCCGATCTGACAGGGGGTTGGCTGTCCTCTCACTTCGACATCGTCGACAAGTTCAGCCCCGGCGAGCGTCCCGACGCAGCAAGCGTCTACACGCACAAGCTCGACTTCGAGCTCGATACTGCGCTGCACCCCTTCAACTGGCTGCCAGAGGGTCGCTGGCTCAGGAATATCGAGGCGGAGCTCTCGATCGACTATCTCGCGACCGGTCTGCCGGAAGCGGGTGACCTGATCGGGGACGAGCTATTTCTCGATGATGCGAGTCCCTGGTCGCTCTCCTTCGTCATGGTGATCCCGCTGGCACCGCTCGATCCGTGAGCGTCGTGGGTGAAGGAAGTGGGAGTGCCGCAGAACGGAAGTCTGCGTGGGTGGAATCGTGGAGTTGATCCCCTCGTGGGCTCCGAACGTTCATCCGATGCTCGTCCACTTTCCGATCGTCCTAGTGATGCTCGGGGCTGGTACGGACTTCGTTCGCCTAGTCCGTCCTGGCACGCCGCAGCTCGAGCGCACGGGTACGGTCCTCTATGCGCTTGCCGCGATCTTTGCGGTCTCTGCCTACGTTAGTGGCCGGTTCGCGGCGGCCGGAGTCTTCATACCGGGAATGGCCCATGGCCTCGTGGACGACCACGAAGGCTGGGCCCTGGCGGTGACAGCTTGCTTGGTTCTCGTCTCGGCACTGCGGCTCGGACGCCGGCTCATTCGGCTGCGGGATACGCCGGGCTCTCGACTCGTTCTTGCGATCCTCGGGCTGGTAGTTGCCGTCTTGGTACAGCAGACTGCCGAGCGCGGAGCCCGATTGGTCTTCGAGCAGGGCGTCGGTGTGATCCCGGGCACTTCGTTCGCGGATCCAGGAGTGCCTGATTCGACAACGGGAGGCGGTACGTCTCGGTAGGCGTCGGTCCGCCGCTCAGCTTGGCGAGCCTCTTGCGGCTAGTTCTCTGAACCCGATCAATCGCCCCGCCTCAGCGTCCCAGAGGTGCAGCTTCGTGAGTGCCCAGCTCGTACGAAACGTCACCCTTGTCGCTACCTGTAGCTCTCGGTTTGCTTCGAGGCATTCCTGCAGTCGGTAGTTTGGAATGCGAGGGCTCATATGGTGGATGTGATGGATCCCGATACTGGCGGTCATCCACCGGAATGGGGCTGGCAAGACGAGATAGGAGCTTCCCTCCAGCGCCGCGTCGTAGAAATCCCACTCCGGTTTTCTCTCCCAGTAGGCGTCTTCAAATTGGTGTTGCACGAAAAAGAGCCATACGCCGACCGAACAGCTCAGCAGGAGGACGGGCGCGTGGACGAGCAGAAGCCGCTCCCATCCAACCACGACGACCATCAGTCCAACGATCCCAACGAGCGAAAGGTTGGTGAGCCAGATGCTGCGCCATGCTTTCTTCCATGACCGGGGCGTTTCCCAGGGGTATCGCTGCTTAACGATGAAATGCCAAGGTGGCCCAATGCCGAAGAGGACGAAGGGATGCCGGTAAACGCGGTACGCGAGGCGTCGTAGACGCGAGAGTCCCTGGTACTCCTCTACCGTCAGCGTTGACACATCCCCGAAACCACGAAGATCGAGGTCTCCCGAATGGGCGTGATGATAGGCGTGGGTCCGCCGCCAGTAGTGATATGGAAGAAGGGTAAGCACGCCAATCCAGTGGCCGACCCATGCGCTGGCGCGACGCGAGCGAAAGAACGACCCGTGGCCGCAATCGTGCTGGATCATGAACAAACGGATCTGGAATCCCGAAGTCGGGAGCGCGAGAAGGAGGGTCAGCGCGTAACTCACCTCCATGCTCCGGAGCATCGCGTACCAGAGCCCGAGGAAGGCACCGGCTGTCACGAAAAGCTGGAACGTGCTTCGCCAGGTGTCGGGTCCCTGATACGGCGCCAACATCGCGTTGAAGTGTGTGACGCGAGCACGCTGGGGGCTGAGTTCGTTCAAATTGGGTCCTGGAAGATAGTTAGCAGGACCCGAGAACTGATCCCGAAACCGTGCCTAGACCTTTGAAGAAAACTAATCCATGCTCTTTGTGGAAGCTGGGGTCAGCGCCTCATCGCGACACGAACTTTTCGACCGCCCCGCTTACGGGATCGGAAACGAAGATCTCGTTCCTAGGACTGATGGCGATGTAGTGTGCTTCGCCGAACTCACCCACCCCTTCGCCTGAGCGACCTGTAGCGGCGACCACGTGACCCTCCGCATCCAGCCTCAGAATCTGCCCAGAGAAACCGCTGACCATGTACATATCACCGCCGCTCATGACCAATCCGCACGGCAGACCGACGTAGCTGGACTGCCGAATCGGGTTGCCGTCGAGATCGAATACCTGAACCCTTTGGTTCTGCCGGTCGGCAACGTGAACCCGCGCTTGAGAATCCACGACGATCGAATGGGCAATGTCGAACTCGCCGATACCGGTTCCCAGGCCGCCCCAGTACGTAAGGAAGTTGCCATCTTTGTCGAACTTGAGGACGCCAGGCTCTCCGTTTCCATGTCCCTGGGCGATGAAAACCTCCCCCGATGGCCCGAACGCGATGTCATTGGGTTCGCTGAGGAATCGCTGCCCAGAGGCCTCATCCCACATTCCCGCTTGATCCGGCACACCGAGTGTCATGAGGACTTCGCCCTCCGGAGTTAGCTTCGCGACGGTGTGACGACGCACGTCCGTAATCCAGAGATTGCCGTCCCTATCAATGCGCAGACCGTGCGACCTTCCGATGCCAAACTCGTCGCCGAATGATCGAACAAACTTCCCTGCAGCGTCGAACTCCGCGATCGGATTCGGGCCTCGATGGAAGACATAGAGATGACCGTTGGCGTCGAACGCTACGGCAGAGGAGTTCCCCAGCGTAGTTCCCGCCGGAATACTGAGAGGGTCGGCAACAGCCGTGTAGCCCAACTCAGGAGCGTTCTCGTACGCGCCCTGCGTCTGCGCCAGCAACTGCGTTGACGCGCTGGCCATGGCCAAGCTCAGCACGAAAGTTGCCATCAAGCTTCGCATTTGGTCCTCCTGAGTTCGTCCGCCGGGTAGGAACAGGCCGACACACGCACCGGCGACCTGTTCAGTCTCAAAACCGCTGCTCACCCCCGTTGACGTGAAATGTCTGGCCGGTGATATAGCTGGAACGCTCAGACGCCAAGAACGCGTATGTCTTGGCGAGTTCTTCTGCCAGCCCCAGTCGCCCGAGGGGTATCCGCCTCAAATCCGGGTGCGCGTTGTAGGCGCCCGGTACAACGTGGTTGACCAGGATATTATGGGGCGCCAGTTCCAGCGCGAGAGCCCGGGTCATCCCCAACGCTCCCATTTTGGACCCACAAATATGTGCCCAGTTCTGGAGTCCTCTGAAGGCGTTCAGGCCGGAAACGTTGACGATCCTCCCTCCGTTGTTGGCGATCATGCTCGGAACCACCGCCCTGGCACAGAAAAAGGGGCCGTCGAAATTGACGGCCGCCGCCTGTCGCCACTCAGCGGTGCTCATCTCCGTCAGAGGGGTTGACGCCCGAAAACCGGCATTGTTGATCAAGACGTCAATCCGGCCAAACTGGGCCAACGCCTCGTCAACCATTTGGGTCACCTGTTCCTCATTACCAACGTCGGCTAGAAGGGCGACGGCCCGCACGCCAAACGATTCGGCTTCACGGGCAACCGCCTCGGCCTCCTGCCGGTTCGACCGCGCGTTCACGATCACGTCTGCCCCGCGGCGTGCCAGCTCGAGCACTGCCGCGCGGCCGAGATTGCGGCCGGAACCAGTGACAAGAGCGACCTTTCCTTCAACTCTCGGGGCAGGAGCAGTCGGCGCGGATCCGACCAACGGCAGCACCGCAGTCGCTCCCATTCCACGCAGAGCGGTGCGTCTCGAAACTGATTTCCCCAGGCCCGTCTCCATGATTCGGCTCCTTTCTCTCCTAGAGCTCACCGTCAGACCTCGCTCGTACCGCGGCCGCTACAGACCGCTTCCAGTCACGGTAGAGGCCTCACCGGGGCAATCTCTGTCGCCGATGCCCCTGGCACAACCTAAGGGGGGGCTAACGTCCCGGCGCTAGGGGGTCGGCGACGGCGAGGTCAGCTCGAAAACCTCGCTTCCGGTGTCGACGCTGAGAACCCGGCCCCCTTCCTCACGGATTTCCCGGACCTCGATCCTCTCGAAACTCCCCCCCGGCCACCGCTGCTGCACTCTGGCCAAGAGCGGCATCCGGATCCACCACTCCTTCACCACCCAAACTCCTGTAGGCACCGCGCTGAAATGCACTTCGCCCGTGGCTCGCGCGCGACCAGGCAAGGGAAGAGACGTGTACTCATATCGGAGCAAGGCGAGCTCATATGTTTCGCGATCGAGGATCAACTCGCCCTCAATCTCTGGAAGAGATCGTCGGGAACGGTTTGGGGTGAAGTGGAGGAGAATGTTTTCATCCGTGAACTCCGCCCCGAAGCAGTGCTGCGACGAGAACTCATCCGATAGAAGAGCAGACGCATCCGGAGCGTAGAAGATCAAGCCTCCATCATCGGCCGGCTCGGCCCAACCTTTCGCGGTCATTTCCGGACCTGTGAGGGATCGATACGGTCTTTCACCTCGCAGTTCTCGAGGGGTGATACTCCGGTCCAGTTCGCTCAGATTGTCGGGATCAAGGGACCGTTCCACTCGCTCGGTTTCGAACCGCGACACCCGCTCGGTCTGGCTCAGTCGAGTCATCTCGAGAGCCTTCCGCACCTCCAGCCAATATGGTCTGAACCTGGCCGCTATTCTCGAATTCCGCACCGCACAGGTTCTCCCCGGCGGCCCCAATTCCCTCCAATTCGATGGGTACCGACGCGATTCGAAGAGTCGTTGGGCCAGCCGAATCAAGATCCTCAGCTGGATAGACTTGGGAGCCATACCCAATACGGTCTACCCGGAGACCGTCGAGTTCGAAGGACGTTGCCAGGCGAAGCTCGAAACCGCCGTCGCGATTCGTGAGCGTCCGCCCACCGAGGGATCCGTTCTCATCCAAGGCGATCAATAGGGCGGTGGCCACGGGGATCCCAGAACCCGCATCGAGGACGTGTCCCCTAAGGGTCTGAGCCGAGGCGGCCTTGGCCCAGAGGAGTGATCCGACCGCACAGAGGGTGACGACGATGCTCCGTGTCATCCATGCTCTGCGGTGCGAAAGGTCCTTCATGTCCCCGCCTACCGGCTCCGAGGAATCCACAGGAGTGCCATCTCCGACACAGAGATATCCGTCTTTTCTAGGCCGATCCTTATCGGTTCCGTCGTGTCGGCGAGGTCGTCGGCCTCGCTCTCGATCCTGGCCAGATCCTCTGCCAGTTGATCTTCGAGCTCGTCGATCTCGTCTTCCTTGTCAGCGACTTTCTCGGCAGAGGTCCTCAAGCGTTCCTGCGTTCGTTTGGTCATGGAGCGCCGAGACGCGCATCCCGACAGCGACCGGGCGTTCCCCTTTCCGGCGACGAACATCGAGAGCAGCCGACCGGCCCCCGCTAGCAGCTCCTGCTGCTTCCTTGCACCGACGTCCACCTCGAGCTCCCGAACCCTTCTCTCCGCGGTCGCCAAGGCGCTCTTGACCCGATCGATCTTGGACTCGTAGCGGCCCCGAAGCTTGGCGGTCTCGGCGTCAGCCCAATCCTGGGCTGCTCTCTCGCAGCGATCGCAGAAGTCAGCCTCGGCCTCTCCAGCCCGAGAGTAGAGCTTCAGAGCGGGATTCTTCAGGACCTCGAGGCTGCGTTCTCGATACAGATGCTCCTTGAGTGCGGCCTGTGCATCCCGAAAAAAGGACGACTGTGAGATGGGAGCGAAGGACAGGGCATATCGGGCATTTTCCGGTGGCTCCCGACGGAGATCTCGCTCATCGTAGTCAACCGCGATTCCTGACCCTGCATCGAAGCGCTCGTCGAGGGGAAAAAACACCGCCTCCCATTCCTCACGGTGGTCGATCCCGGCGGTGCGGTCGTCAAAGGTCATGTTTACACGGGCGACCAAGGCGGACTCGAGTCTGGTGGATCCGGGCGTCGAGCCGATTTCACGGCCCCATGGTGCGCTCGGATCCTGATAGTACACGGGTACTCCATCGGGGATCGACGGAGCTATCTGGCTCTCATCGTCTCCCGCATCCACGCGGGGTACAGCCGGTACACCTTGCTCTGGCCTCTGGGGGTCGGCGGCCGGCATGACCTCTCTGAGTCGACCCAATTCCTCCCGAGTGAGCGTGCCTCGAAGGAATGACATCGCCCACCGCGATGTGAACAGTTTCGAATCGGCTGAGCGAGCGGACCGGAAGACAAACTGACGTTTTCCTAGACCGCCGATCAATCGGTCCAATGTCGAGATGTCGTCGCCCCCGGCAGAGGACTTCAGTCCTTCGAGGACCCTCAGCTTGTCTCTTTCGGTCTGAAGTCGACCGATCATCCACGTGCCCGCGTTGGACATGGTCTTGTAGTCCAGATCGACAGGATTCTGCGTCGCGACCACCAACCCGACTCCGTGCGCACGGGCTTGTTTGAACAGAGTGAGTATAGGCTTCTTCGAGGGGGGTTCGGCCGTGGGGGGGGCAAAACCAAACATCTCATCCATGTAGATGAGAGCGCGGAGCTCCGAGGTCCCTGGCTGCTGGCGCATCCAAGTTATTACCTGGCTCAGGAGGAGCGTAACCACGAACTGGCGTTCAGAGTCTGACAGGTGTGCAAGATGCATGATCGAGGCAGTCGGCCGACCACCGTCGGACCAGAGCAGTGATTCAACGTCGAGCGGGCGTCCTTCAACCCAGCTGGAGAAGGAATTCGAGGCGACGAGCCCGTTCAGCCGCATCGCCATCTGGCTTCGCTTCTTCTCTGGAAAGAATTCGTCCAGCACGAATACTCCCAGCTTCCGGATAGGAGGATTCATGACCATGCCGATGAGGCCGGGCAGGTCGAGATCTCGCCCCCGGGTCCATGCGTGTTCGATAAGGTTGGAGAGAAGGATGTGCTCTGGATCCGAGATCGGATCGGCACTCACCCCGGCCATTTCTAGCAGCCCGGAAACGAAACCCTCGATCTCATCTCGGAGTGTCTCCCGGTGGATCTCCCAATCGAGCTTCGGTGCTCGAAGTGATCCGATCAGGCTAAGCGGTACCCCTGCGCTGGATCCCGGTGTGTAGATGTTGAAATCCGCTGCCTCACGGAGGGCCTTGATCCGCTCTGGCCCAATGCCCCAACTGGCCAGGCCTTCCTTCCAAGAGTCCGCCGTTCGCGCAGCGAGTTCGTCGACGCCGATTCCCTCACGGCGAGCCTCTGCCGGATCAACCCACGGTTGAAACTCCGACGGCGTGAGTCCGGGAAATCCCAGAAGGAGGTTGCCCATGTCGCCCTTTGGGTCCAGAACGAGTGTTGGGATGCCCGATAGTAGGGCCTCCTCCAGCAGAACCACACCTAGCCCGGTCTTGCCCGAACCGGTCATCCCCAGGATCACGCCATGGGTCGTGAGGTGGTGCGAGGGCAGGATCAGCGGTTCGGCGGTCCGCTCTCCTGATTCTCGTTCGAGCACCCCACCCATATAGAAATCACCGGGCTCGGGGATCATTGCTCTCTCCTTGAACGTGCCGTTCGACCCCGTAGATGTCCGTGGAAGGGCGAAACATTGAACGGAGGACTGTCCACTGAGATAATTCCGGGTTCGATCCGCGATCAGATGAAAAACGGGAGTACCAGAATGGCCGGAAAGTGCATGATCTACAAGGATGGCACCGGTTTCACCTTGCGGTTCGGTGCCCGCCCAATCGCGTCGGTGACAACCATGGCGTTTCTGATCCTGCGCGCAGGCGGAGTCTCCGGGCAGGACGAAGAGCCGCCGCCGCTGGGCTTCACAGATGTAGCCGAGCTTACGTTTGTCCTGACCTCTGGGAACGCCACCTCGAGTACACTGGGGCTAGCGAACACCGCCCATTACCGCTGGGAAAACGCTCTTGTTCAATTAGCCACCGGGGCGGTGAGGGCAGAGTCGGGGATCGAAACACGTTCGCCGGCGTTCAGAATCGCTATGCATTTGTTGCGGGCGCGGGCCGGACGTGGGCGGATGAAGAGACCCGCCGATTCAAGTCAGATCTCGGACTCACTTATACGATTCAAAAGGATGTGATCGAGAATCCCAACACCGAAGAAGGTTTTGGCGGTGTACGGGCAACCCTGGATTTCTTCCAAAGCTTAACTGCCAGCACCGACCTAACCAGCCTGCTCGTGGTGGACGAGAACGTGAAGGACTCCGATGACCTGCGTGGAGACTGGACGAATTCGCTGACGGTTGCCATGTCCGACAATCTCGCTCTCAAAGCGAGCCTACAGATTCTCTTCGACAACGCACCCGCACTGGCTGCCATCCCGCTCGGAACCGAGCAGGTCCTGGCGCCTCTTCAGAAGTCGGACCGCTCCCTGACATTGGCGCTCGTCGTCAATTTCTGAGCCCGACATGGAAGAGGAGCTCTATTCCTTGAGCTCCAGGCGCGCGACGACAGGGTAGTGGTCCGAGGGGTAGCGGCCCCGTTCCTCACGCACCACCGTCTCCATCGAGAGAACCGCCACAGGGCCCCCGACGAGGATCCAGTCGATGCGACCCTCCCGACCCTCGGGGGGCGGACCGAATCCGTTCGCGGTGAGCGCGGGGCCCTGCCGTTCGTCGGCCAGAACCCACGCGTCCCTGAGTCGCTCTTCCGTCGCGATTCGCCACGTTTGGCTCACCTCGGCCAACGAGTTGAAATCCCCAGTGACGATGACTGTGCTCCCAGGAGGAAGCTCCGCGACGCGCTTCCTGATCTGCTCCGCAGAGCGGTGCTGTCTCTCCCCTCGTCGAAGAGTGAAGTGCGTGTTGAACACATATATCTGACGACCCGCCTCCAAATGATGGAATCTCGCCCACGTCACGATGCGAGAACCCCGCCGGCCTCTCCTCGGGGTTTCAGGCGTGTCCGAGAGCCAGAAGTTGCCTGACTCGACCGGACTCAGCTCGCCGTGCTTGTAGAAGATCGGTGTATACTCGCTGAGCCCAGTGCCGCCGTTCAGCCCTCGATCGATCCCGAGCCACCTATAGCCGGGTAGCTCCGATGACAAAAATTCGATCTGCTCGTCGAGAGCCTCTTGGAGCCCGATAACCTGCGGGCTGTAGCGCCGTATCGTCTCCGCCACCAACTCCTTGCGATTGGGCCAAACGTTGTCGCCGTCCCGTCCGGCCGCTGTCCGGATGTTGAACGTCATGACACCAAATGGGATGGGGTCTTGCTCCGAAGAGCTTGTCGCCCCTTGAGGACTCAGGCCATTAGGCAGAACCAGCGCTACGGCCGCGACCATCAGGTGGAGAGTTTTGGTCATACCTCCATCG
Organism: Longimicrobiales bacterium; assembly: GCA_965215925.1. Lineage (GTDB taxonomy): Bacteria > Gemmatimonadota > Gemmatimonadetes > Longimicrobiales > Gaopeijiaceae > JAAXGI01. The sequence continues at coordinate 3,009,279 of CBDCEQ010000003.1, forward strand.
TAATCCCTGGGCCAGAAGCCCCACAAGAATGAACCTGCCTAGGGGCGCGATCGTCTTGCCTTGCCTTGCGCCTTCGCTCTACGCTGCATTTGATTGTCTGGACCGTTTCGGGTTGGCCCCCTTTTTCCGGTGAGGCGTTCCTTCACGTGGTCGATTTCGTAGTCCGAAACGGGAGGATCGCCAGCTTCGCGATTCTGCTTCCGATGGCCCTCGCCACCGCATGCTCCTCGGACAGTGGTGGCACCGGGCCGGGTGACGGCCCAGCTATCGCCGTCAGTCTGAGTCCGACCAGCGCGACTGTCGAGCAGGGTGCGTCGACTGCCGTCACGGGCACACTGACCCGGACCGGCGGCTTCACGGGATCCGTCAATTTGGATGTCACCGGGGAGCCGGCGGGAGTAACTGGCACGGTGGGCAATACATCCACCGTTGGAGGCGTTACAACGGCGACCATCACCGTCGAAGTCGGCCCCGGCGTAGTTCCGGGGGTCTATCCGCTCACCGTGAGGGGAACAGGTTCCGGTGTGTCGGCTGCGACGGCTGCCTTCACACTAACCGTGACAGCCGCCCCCGGGTATGAGCTCGAGCTGAACCCCGCGGCCATTTCGATCGACCAGGGCGCCGAGGCGGATGTGGAGGTGAGCGTCAATGCCACCAACTTCTCGGGCGACGTAGAGCTGACCATCGAGGGCCCCGATGCAGCGCCTCCTGCTTCCCCGAGTCTGGGGCCGCTCCCTGATGGCGTCACCGCGGCTTTCACACCGAATCCCGCAACAACCGGCTCCACACTCACGATCACGGTGGGCGGTGTCGTTACGACCGCCTCGTACGTTTTGACCGTCCGGGGCACGACCACCGGCCTCGAGGACCGCACCGCCAACCTGACACTTACCGTGACCGGCGGGCCTGTGAATCTCCCGACCGAGATGGTGGAGATCGCGGCAGGTCTGGGGCACACCTGCAGGCTCGGTCCCACGGGGAACGCCTTCTGCTGGGGGTCTGACTTTGCGGGGTGAGCTGGGGGACGATGCGGCGATAGGAGGCAAGCAGCACACGCCCGTTGCTGTTGCCGGCGCTCACACGTTTGCGGCCCTGGCCCTCGGTGAGTTCTACTCCTGTGGCCTGGACGGCATCGGCCAGGCCTATTGTTGGGGGTCGGACGACGCCGGGCAGCTCGGAGAGGGGGTGTCCGCCGTCAATCAGCAGGCGCTTCCGGTGGCCGTGAGCGGGGGCCACACCTTCGCCGCGATCACAGCGTCTTCGCATACAACGTGCGCCCTCACTGTCGCGGGGCAGGCGTATTGTTGGGGGAGCGATTTCACAGGGCAAGTTGGGAACGGGCCCCCGATCGCCGTCGCCATCCACGATCCAGTGGCCGTGAGCGGAAGTCATACATTCACGAAGATTTCAACCGGGGGGGAGGGCTCGGGATCTCATACCTGCGCGCTTGATCCAACCGGAAACGCTTATTGTTGGGGGGCCAACGTATCCGGACAGTTGGGCGATGGCTTTCCCAATCAGTTCCAGTTGAGCCCAGTGGCGGTCGCCGGAAACCACATTTTTTCGGACATTGCCGTTGGTGGCAGTCACACCTGCGCGCTTGACCCAGCAGGCATGGCCTACTGCTGGGGACAGGACGACCCAGCGTTCGAGCAGCTAGGGAACGGCACAGACGGGCTGTCTCAACCGGTCCCTGTTCCTATTTCTGGGGTGCACACATTCACGTCGCTGGTCGCCGGAGGTTGGCATACCTGTGGCCTGACGGCGACGAACGACGGTTACTGTTGGGGTTCCGATTCGAACGGCCAGCTTGGCGAAGACGGTGTCGTCGGGAATCACCGCTCCACGCCTGTCCGGGTGACTGGCGGGCACAAGTTTCAGTCCTTGGCCGCTAGCTTCTTCCATACGTGTGGCGTGATCGTGACGGGAGATGCCTACTGCTGGGGGAACTATCTGGGCTGCCGAATGTACGAATCGGACCCTGCCTTGATCCGGGTCACGACGCTGGAAAGAGACGTCAGCCCCTACACGACTGACTCATGTGGGATGCGGCTCGACACGTACAACGACGAAGAGAACTCGCTGGTCTTTATTACGACACCGGCGAGTGTGCGGACAGACTGGACCTTCGCGAACGATGCGAACGGTCCGCCGAACCAAGAGTGGGACACCTTCTGGGATGCCCAGGGGGCCTTCACGGATTTCGGGTGGTCCGCCGAAGTCCGAGTCCCATTCTCGAGCGTGGGGTTTCAGGTCATCGACGGACAGGTCGTGATGGGGTTTTCGGTAACCCGAACGATCGTTCGGAACGCCGAGTCAATTGTCCACCCGGCCATCCCGCCGAACTGGGGACCCGCGAGCGTCGCAAAGCCCACGCAGCTCCGAAAGATGATCTTGACCGGGCTGGAGCCCCAGAAGCCCGTTTACCTGACACCGTATGGGCTTGGGGGTGGTGGGCACACTCATTCGCTGGACGAGCCAAACAGCCGACATATCCGGACGTCGGAGGAGGTCATGGAGTTCGGGGGGGATCTGCGCTACGGGATCACCCGCAATCTGAACCTCGATCTGACCGCGAACACTGACTTCGCCCAGGTAGAAGCCGACGATCAGCAGGTGAACCTGACTCGATTCTCTCTCTTCTTCCCGGAACAGAGGCGTTTCTTTCAGGAGCGGAGCCAAATCTTCGAGGTCCCCTTGGGTTCCAACGAGCGGCTCTTTCATTCGCGACGCATCGGGCTCGTAGATGGCAGGCAGATCCCGATCTACGGCGGGGGTCGCATCGTGGGACGTGTTGGGGACTGGGACGTGGGCTTTCTGGATATGCAGACCGAAAACCATGGTGCCGTGCCTTCTGAAAACCTAGGCGTCGCTCGACTCCGCAGGCGCTTCCTGAACGACGCTTCGTACCTGGGTGGAATCGCAACCAGTCGAATCGGGGAGGACGGTAGCTACAACGTTCTCTACGGAAGCGACGCATCCATCCGTCTATTCGGGCAGGACTACCTCACGCTGAATTGGGCGCAAACCTTCGATGATCACGACGATGAGAGAGACGCGGTCGGCGGATTGGACCGCAGCCTTCTACGGCTGGACTGGCAGCGACGGGGCAACGACGGCGTGACCTACAGCGCCAACCTCATTCGGGCGGGCGAGATCTTCGAGCCAGGAATGGGTTTTCTCAGAAGACGGGACTATATCTCGGGAGGGGGTAGCGCGGGCTATGGATGGCGTCCCGGCGCCGGGTCGGCACTGAACCGTTACGCGTTCTGGACCGAGGGAAACTTCTTCCGACGAAATGTAGACCGCTCGATCGAATCCAGTAGGGTCGCTCTCAACGGCATCGTCGAAACAAGGGGCATGCATCGCTTCATCATGCACGCCTTCCGGCGGTACGAGGACCTGAACGAAACCTTCCGGCTGTCTGAAGACGCCACGGTCCCCGTCGGATCCTATCGGTTCTTTGAAGGCGTTCTCGTCTATTCAGCGCCTTCGGGGGATTGGTTCAGGCCGAACGCCAGTATGTCGGGAGGACAGTTTTACGACGGGACCCGTTTTTCGGTGAGTTTCTCACCCACGTGGTCCGTATCCCGTCACTTGCGTTTGGGGGGCACCTACGAGCTCAATCGTATCGAGTTAGATAACCGAAGTGAGGGGTTCACGTCTCATCTAGCTCGGCTTCGAACAGAGCTGACGTTCACGACCCGAACGTCAGCATCGACCTTCGTCCAGTACAACAGCACCGGAGATCTCGTCGCCCTGAACTTTCGATTCCGATACAACCCACGAGAGGGAAACGACCTCTACATCGTTTGGAACGAGACGTTTAACTCGGACCGATTCTCCCTAACCCCGATCGGGCCCCTGAGCCAGGAGCGCACACTTCTGATCAAATACTCCCACACCTTTACGCTGGGCCTCTAGCGGATTCCCCGCCTCACGACCTACTGGTTGTCGGTCTCCAGTCGCACCGCCTTCAGAACCTCTCTCGTCAGGTCCCAGCGGCTGAACCCTTGCCGTCCGTAGTCCAGGCCCCGACGTACGATGACGAGATCGTGCGAGGGGACGATGATCGTGAACTGTCCCCGGTTTCCGGAAGTGGCGTACGCATCTGCGGGAACATCGGTCCGGTCATCTGGCACAAGCCAGAAGTGGCCGCCGTATTGGCTGCCTCTATCCAACGTTGAGGGAGCCGGCGTACGGACGAAGTCGATCCAATCCTCTGAAATGATCCGCTCGCCGTCCCAGACACCGTCCTGGAGGTAGAGAAGTCCCAGACGAGCAAGGTCTCTGGCGTTTGTGTAGACCTGACTGCTCAGGATGAAGTCGCCGAAGCGATCCACGCCGAGCACCGTGTTCCGCATACCGATGCGGTCAAACAGGGCGCGACGAGGGAACTCCAAGTAGGTGCGATCGTCACCAAGAGCGAGCTTCATCGCATATACGGCGAGCAGTGTCTCGTAGTTCTCATAATCGAAGTTCGTTCCAGGCTCACGGATCAACGCACGATGACGAGCTCCTTCCACTGAGCTGGCCCCCGCCCAATAGGAAAGACCCGACCCGGTCGCATACTCGAGACCGGCGTTGTCGATAGGATAGAGACCGCTCGACATGTTCAGGACGTGGCGGAGCGTGATGCCTGAGCGTGGGTCCGACTGCGGAGAGGAGGCTTCCGGAAGCCAGTCAAGAGGAAGGGGCTCGTCCAGCGCCATGCGTCCGTCGTCGACCAGCGTCCCGATTAGGGTGGCGGCGATACTCTTGGCCGTGGACCAAGTACGTGTCTTGGTGGTGGCATCCATTCCCGGTGCGTACCGCTCGTGAACGATTTGACCCCTGTGGACGACCATCAGGCTGAGAGTCACCTGCTCGTCGGACTCTCGCTCGAACGCCCAATCCGAGGCTGCCTGTAGCGCGCTAGCATCTATGTTCGGCGGAAGCGGTCCATCGTCAACCAGATCGCCGTTTGGCCATGCGATCGAGGCAGGATCGCCAGACGCGAGCGCGAGATCCAGCTCCGGTAGCGCCGATATGTCGGCCAGGGTCTGGTCTGGAGGCATGATGACACAGCCAACCCCGTCGCGGAATGCGGCTCGGACAGTGGGCACCCCATCACCACCACCGATGCTGACCGCTCTGCGTTCCCGATCCACGATATAGTCACCGCCGGACGCGGTCCCAACCGGATCGGGAAGGAACGCCAGCTCCTCGTCGAAGATCAGCTCGAGCGACCTGTTGGACGTGAAGAGCCCGTTGCACATCATCACGGCCTGCTGGCCGTGCCGAACCATCTCTCGGTTGAAGCTCCAATAGTCGTAGCGTTCTTCTTGTTGGGCGCCCGCGCTCGCTGCTACGAGCATGCCGAGGCCGATGAGTGACGCGAGAGAACGCTTCATGGGGACCCCTTCATCGAGGGTTGCGGGAGTTCGTGGCCTGTCCAGGATACCTTCCACCAACATGTCGGGTGCCAGCAAGCCGGGCAAGACGACCTCAAGGCTGCTTCAAGGGCTCGGCAAGCCAGTGAGCACGGCGGTAAACACGAGCACGACGCCGGCAACTGAGACCTCCCATGCCGCCCTCCGCCAAACGGTGTGACGACCGCCGCGCGAGTCCAGGGTCGGTAGCCCCCGCCTCCAATTCGCGAAGCCCAGCAGGAGGACCAGACCCGCGAAGAGCACCTTTCCAAGGAGGACTCGCCCGTATAGCGTCGACCAGAGATCCCGGACTGCGGATAGGTGATAAACCGAAAGCGTCGTACCCATCGCGACTAGCACCGGCACGGCGCAGAGGGCCACCAACGAGAACGCTCTTAGTTGGGCGGCCAGCACCGAGCCCCCGTCCCGCGGTTCCCTCGTGATGAGAATGAGCGCAAGCGACCCAATCCAGCCTCCGACTGCCATCGTGTGAAGCGTATCGGCACTGACGGCGATAATCCGATGATTACCCGTAAGCGACATCGCGTGGCCGGATAGCGCGAGTGTGACGGGCAGCGCGAAAACCCCAATTGCACCGGGGATCCAGCCGAGTCCCCGTCGCGAGCCTGCCAACCTTCCGACGCTGAGGGTCAGGACAACGAGGAGAGCGCCCTGGACACGCCAGACCGCCCCCCAGAAGGTGTTGTCGAGGAGGAAGGAAACGTCGTCAACCAGGGGTGCGAAGGGGTCTCTGAAGCTGATGACTTGAACAACCAGCCCCAAGGCCCAGACGGGTAGCAACAGGGCGGTCGTTGCCCTGCCGACTCCGGCTATCTTCCTTGAGGCCTCGAGGAGCCCTTTCTCAGCCGCGGAACTCTCTGCGGCGTTGTTGTGAATTGCCAGAAGCCCAGCCGCCGCAATCGGCCGAACGATCCTACTCCATACTGCGACCCCAACGACGAGCAGCACTCCAGCCTGCATCAGCCAGCGCTGGAGGGGGCCGAGGAGCTCCTCGATCACTCAGTGGCGACCTGGAACCCGAAATCGCCGTTCACGGCGTGACCATCCTGAGCGATCGCTCTCCAATGGACCGTGTAAGCACCCGGAACGAGTGCCGATTCAGGTTGGATGAAGACCTGAGACGGATCCCCTCCATCCGCAGCGGCTTCGCTAGAAGCCACGAGCTCGTTCATGTCATCGGCAATGCGGATGGAAGTTCCTTCAACCTGGGGCACCTCGGTGAAGAAAAGTCGGATTTCTTTGAGCGCTCCTCCCACGCTCTCGTCTGCGGCCGGGACGGAATTCTTAAGGGCGAGATGCCTAACCGACGCTGCAGCCGCGTCCTCCGGCGAGTCGATTGCCGCCGCCGCTCCTACTGTCAGGAATGCCAGAGCAAGTAACACGGAGAGCGGCCGGCCCCGGACTGAGAGGATCCTGACGGAAGTACTGTAAGTCATGATTGAGCCTCCTCGTTCTGGTTGCTCCCTATTCTACACCGCGGCCCAAGATTTGACGACTCCCGTGCGTCAAACTTGCCGAGATCGCTGGAACCCTCGCACAATGGTCTGAGTCCGCGTCAACCGGGTTTTCCGGCTAACTGAAGTTCCTCCCATAGGCCTGGAGTCGAGACATGTCTCACGAACGGATGAAGGCGACTGATTTCCCGCAGGAGGTTTTGAGCCTCTTTGATAAGTACGTGCATGGCATGATCGATCGACGGGCCTTTCTGGATCGTGCAGCCAAGTTCGCCGTGGGTGGGCTCACCGCAGCAGGTATGTTCGAGGCTCTTCGACCACACTACGCGTGGGCGCGGCAGGTGGAGCCCGACGATCCTCGGGTCCAGAATGAGTACATCGAGTACGAATCGCCGAATGGCTCTGGTACGATGAGAGGGTACATGGCGAGGCCAACGACCGATGGGCGAAAGCCAGCCGTCCTAGTGATCCACGAAAACCGTGGTCTCAACCCCTACATCGAGGACGTCGTCCGCCGTTTCGCCGCGGCTGATTTCCTGGCCTTCGGCCCGGACGCCCTCACCCCACTCGGCGGCTACCCGGGCAATGACGATGATGGGCGCACGATGCAAAGCGAGCTTGATCGCGCTGATATGATCGAAGACTTCGTAGCTGCTGCCGAGTTCCTAATGGAACACCCGGGGAGCACAGGCCGAGTGGGCGCGGTGGGGTTCTGCTTTGGGGGTGGGGTCGTGAATACGCTGGCGGTGCGGCTCCCCAACCTCGGGGCGGGCGTGCCCTTCTACGGATCGCAGCCGACGGCCGAAGACGTAGCTCGGATACAGGCCCCGCTCATGATCCAGTACGCTGGGCTGGATGACCGCATCAACGACGGTTGGCCCGCGTATGAAGAAGCGCTGAGGGAGAACGGCAAGACCTACTCAATGCATATGTACCGAGAGGTCAACCACGGTTTCCACAACGATACGACGCCTCGCTACGACCCAGAGGCCGCGATGCTCGCCCAGCGGAGAACGATCGCCTTCTTCAACGAACATTTGCGGTAGAGGCTTCGGGCGTCGTCGCGGTATCCGAGACTCCGCCGAGGTCGAACGGGCCGCCTCGAACGTAATGCGACATTAGGTTGCGTAGTTTCTCGGGAGTCGTCTCCGAGCTGAGGCGCCGTCACGTTTTTCGAGTCGCGGTCGTCTACGCAATCGTCGCGTGGGGTCTTCTAGAGGTAGGAGATCTCGTTTTCCCAGCCTTGGGCTTGCCAGAGTGGCCACTCACTCTGCTCGTAGTCCTGGCGCTCTTTGGGCTCCCGATCGCGATTGTCCTAGCGTGGGCGTTCGACTTGACACCCACTGGGGTCGTTCGTACGAGCCAGGTCGATCACGAAGCCAGAGAGGTTGTCGGCGAAGCCGGCTCCGAGGAGGCGGTGGGAGACGGCATCGTCGTCCTGCCCTTCGAGAACCTGAGCCCGAACCCGGAGGACGAATACTTCAGCGATGGTGTGACCGATGACCTGATCACTCAATTGTACAGGGTCGGATCCTTGAGGGTCATCTCGCGCACTTCGGCGTGGCAATACAAGGCTGCCCCCGCTGGGGCGAAGCAGATCGCCGCGGATTTGGGGGTCGCCTACCTGTTGGAGGGGAGCGTCCGGCGAAGCGGTACGCGGGTCCGCATCGTCGCTCAACTGATCGACGCTCGGTCCGACCAACACGTCTGGGCCGAGTCATATGATCGGGAGCTCGAGGACATTTTCGCGATTCAGGCCGAGGTCGCAGACCGAATTGCGTCGGCGCTTCAGGTAACGCTCTCCGGGGAATCCACCGTGGTTCCGCGGGTTGCTGATCTCATCGGGACGGCGACCGACAGGGAGTCCCACGCCGAAATCGAGGACGTACCCACATCCGACCTGGAGGCCTACGACCTCTACCTCCGCGGGCGGTATCTCTGGAATCGACGCTCTGAAACAGCTCTGGACGAGAGTGTCTCGCATCTGTCCGGAGCGATCGCACGTGATCCGGATTTCGTGCGCGCCCGTTCTGCACTCGCTGAGGCCTATGTTACTCAGGCCATCTACGGCTACCGGGCCGCCGGTGAGGTCTTGCCCCTCGCGCGCGTGGAGGCTGACCAAGCCCTCGCTCGTGATCCCACCGAAGCCCCAGCTCTCTCCGCCCTTGCGTGCGTACGGGCGATCTACCACTGGGAATGGGCTCGCGCGGAAGCCGGTTTCGAGAGCGCGATGAAGGCCAATCCGCAGTATCCGACGGCACCTCAGTGGCTGGCCATGAACGTGTTCGTTCCCAATGGCCGTTTTGAAGAAGCGCTGGATCAGTTGGAGCGGGCCCGGGAGCTTGACCCGATGTGCCCCTCGGTTCGGGCCAGTTTCGGCGTGGTCGAATTCATGCGGGGCGATTATGGCCAAGCTGCGGAGAGATTCCAGCTTCTTCTGGGACAGGATCCGAGCTTCATGTTGGCCCATTTCTTCAGGGGTCTGACCGCTTTGTACTCGGGCGATTCGTCGGGCGCTTTGGGGTCGCTGGAGAAGGCCTTGGAGTTGGGGAGATGGAGCCCAGAGGGAGGTGCGGCGTTGGGATGCGCGCTCGTCGCCGCCGGCCGTGAAGCGGACGCCAGAGCCATCCTCGATCGGCTGCTCGGCGGAGTGAGTCCCATCTTTAGTTGAAATTGAAGCGGCCTCCGACCTCAGGTAACGTGGGTGTGCGAGCACGCCACGGGACCAACAAAAGAGGAAGGAGGCCACCGATGGGAAGGATGCCGAGGCTGGTTGAGCGGGGCAAGAAGGACCGGCGGCTTGGGGAACCGAGCGAGATGAGTTGGGAGGAGATCCAGGCGCTGGAGCTGGACCCGCGAGTGGAGCTGATCCGGCAGCTGATTCCGCTTGGACTGGCGGAGGTGAGCCGGATGCTCGAGGAAGAGGTAGAGGAGCTGGCCGGGCGGCGGCACGCCCGAAAGGGGGACGACGAGAGCGGATACCGGCACGGGCACAACCCCGGGTCGGTGAGGTTGGGCGGCCAGCGGCATCCGGTGCGAGTACCTCGGGTGCGGGGCCGGGCCGGAGAGGTGAGGCTCGCATCGTACGAGCGACTCCACGGCTCGGCCGGAGAGGTGGACGAGGGGCTCTTTCGGAAGGTGCTGCTCGGGATCTCATGCCGAGACTACGAGGCGGCGGTCGAGGCGGTGCCCGGAGCGATCGGGCTGTCGAAGTCGAGGGTCTCGCGGGAGTTCAAGAAGGCCACCGCCGCGAGGCTGAAGGAGTTTCAGGAGCGGGACCTCTCGGTCTATGACGTGGTGGCGCTCGTCCTGGACGGGAAGAGCTTCGCCGAGGACGAGATGGTGGTGGCGCTCGGCGTGACGCTTGAGGGGGACAAGGTGTTCCTCGGCTTCGTCCAGACCGACACGGAGAACGCGGTGGTGATCCGGTCCTTCCTCAGGGGCCTGAAGGACCGAGGTCTCGATCTGTCGGCCGGAGCGCTCGTGGTGATCGACGGGGCCAAGGGGCTCCGGAGCGGCGTGCTCGCGGCCTTCAAGGACCAGGTGCTGATCCAACGGTGCCAGTGGCACAAACGGGAGAACGTGATCTCGCACCTGCCGAGGGCGGAGCAGAAGAACTGGCGCCGGCGACTCCAACGTGCGTATCAACGGCCCACGTACAAGGAGGCCGCCCAGGCGTTGAAAACCCTCAAGCACGAGCTCGGCGAGGTGAACCAGTCTGCCGTGGCCAGTCTAAACGAGGGGTTCGAGGAGACCTTGACCCTCCACCGGCTCGGGGTCTTCCCTCTGGTCGGCCGGTCGCTGAAGACCACTAACGTACTCGAATCCGTCAACGCCATGGCCGAGCAACGCTGCGGACGAGTGGATCACTGGAAGACCTCGAGCCAGAAGCACCGATGGTTCGCGACCGTGTTACTCGAGATCGAGCCCCGGCTCCGGAGGTTGCTCGGCTACCGGCACCTCCCGCTCCTCAGGGCCGCGATACAGAAGGAGCTCGGGATCACCCTTCCCGAGAGCAGTTCACATGCCGTCGCCTGACGAGGGGGTCGCTCCAGTTTCAACTAACTTTGGGATTGACTCATACACGTCGGCTTGGGCCGTCACCTTCTCGCCACGCAGTTGTTCGGGACTGGCGTAGTGGGGGTCTCCGAGGATCTCTCCAGTTTGGGTCAGGCGAGCGTCCGACTGAGTTCCCGTATCTCGGGCCGCGGCCAACCCAAAATCGGTGAGGAACGCATGACCGGTATCTCGTTCCAGCATCACGTTTCCAGGGCGCACGTCCCGATGGATCACTCCTTTCGAATGAGACGCGGATAGCGCGGCAGCCACGTCGGCGAGGATCAGTCGGGCTTCTTCCGGCTGTGCCGCGCCCATTGCCTCCAACCGGTCTCGCAGATTTCGGCCCTCTACATATCCCTGTACGATGTATGGAAGCCCCGATTCAAGCCTTCCGATGCGATGTACCGCGGGCACCCGAGGATGGGAGATCCCAGCGGCAGAATGCGCCTCTCGCTCGAACCGGCCCCGTGCAGTCTCATCCTCGCCCACGTCGGGACGAAGGACCTTCACCGCAACGAGCCGCTTGAGCGCCAGTTCGCGAGCGAGGAATACGTGGGCGGCCCGGCCACTTCCGAGGCCCCGGAGAAGCTCGAACTCCGGTGCCAGTGCCCTTGCCAGCGCTTCCCGAAGTCTCTCGGAGTCCGCTCCACTACCGTCTTCGGGAGACATTTGGTTTTCGCCAGTGTGGGTCAAACGGCACTCCTAACGGCGTCTCCGGATGAACGGGAGAGGAAGGCTCCAATCGCTGCGCCGGCGATGCCAAGTATTACGCCCATGACCCCGATGTCGACCACGGCCGCACTCAGATTGGACATATTAGAAGTACCGTATCCGGTCAGGCTGTAGGCCGCGCCTAGGATGAGCCCAAGAAGGGCTCCCTTTCTGAAGCCCTCTCCGGTGCTGGACACTCCACCCCAACTGCCGATCGCCAGGGCCAGGACGGCACCAAAACAAAGCTGTCCCAGAATCAGCCATCCAAAAAGAGGAGGGTCCTTTATGAGACCGGGACTCATGTTGGCCTCGAAGAAGCCGGCTAGGAGCACGGCGTAGATCAAGGTACCCAATACGAGGGTGGCAACTCCGCCGATCGCAGTGGCGATCAAGAATCGTTTCGCTCCCATGGGATTTCCTCTTCCTGAGCTGGACTAGGGTGAAGACCGTGGCACGCGTGGGCCTCATACCTCGGGAGGATCAGAATTCACCCTCCCGGGAGCTCGCGCCAGTTCCGCGCCCTCCGATGCGACCCCTTGCCGAATCACGCCTCCGGAAGAAACCTTGGGTAGAGGGACCGCTCGTTGACCCGAGCCGGACTCCCCGTCGCGTCGCGTTGCGCCACGCACCCGCTTCAACAAAGGAGGCCCACCGAATGGCCGCTCTCTTCGAAGTTCACCGGGCGATAAACCTCAAAGAACGATACCTCTTCGGCCTGACCGGCGTGATCGAAGAGGGGATGGTCCACACTGGGATGGAGGCTTCCCTGGACGGCGACGAGGATGCCCAGAAGTTCGAAGGCAAGGTTCACGGGGTCGAATATGTCGGGACCGAGGGTATTCCCGAACCAACCCTCACCTTCCACTATCGGGACCCTGAGAAGATCGAAAGGTGGGAGTCCATAAACTGGGAGGGAAAGAGGATTCGTTTGGAGTGGTCGCTTCACTGACCCCCCGGGGTTCACCTAGGCCGGAGCTCCCCCTCCGGCGAGAACGCTTCGAGAGATCACATGACAGTTGTGAAGGATTACCCTACCCAGCGGATCCGTAACGTCGCTGTTCTAGGGCACGCAAGCGCAGGAAAAACGACCCTGATCGACGCGCTCTGTTTTACGGCCGGGACGTCGTCGCGAAAAGGGAACGTCGGAGATGGTCACGCGCTCACGATGACCAGCGCGGAGGAACTCTCCCACGGTGTGTCGATGCAGTTGACGCCAGCTTATGCCGAGTGGAAGAATCACAAAATCAACCTCTTGGATACGCCCGGATACTTGGACTTCACCGGGGACGCTCTGGCCGCCGTCCGAGCTGCGGACGCGGCCGTGATCGTGCTTGGCGCGACTTCTGGGGTCGAGGTCGGCACCGAGAAGGTCTGGGAATACTGTGAAGAGAGGGGAATCCCCAGGATCTTTTTCGTTTCCATGATGGACAAGGAAAACGCGGATTTCGACGGAGTCTTCGCGCAGATCAAGTCACGACTCACTCCGAAGGCGGTCCCCATCGAGGTCCCGATCGGGAGCGGCGAGGGTTTCAGCGGCCTCGTCGACTTGGTGGATGAGCGAGCGCAAATCTTCAAGTCTTCGAGTCGAAAGGGCGAGTTCGATGAGGCCGAGATCCCTGACGAGGTGTCAGGGTCGGTCCAGACTTGGAAAACCGAACTTCACGAGACGCTGGCCACGCTGGATGAGGCACTTCTCGACAAGTATCTGGAAGAGGGGGAGATCTCTCACGAGGAGGCGGTCGAGGCGATGGCCCTCGGCGTACGAGGGAACGAAATCGTTCCCGTCGTTTTGGGTTCCGCAGAGCTGGGGTATGGGACCCGCGCACTCCTGGATCGGATTGTTGAGGTCGTGCCGAACCCTGCCGATGGCGTGGGGAATCTCGGGTCTGCTAATGGGGGAGCCGACGAAGTCGCCCTCATAGTATCTGACGACGAGCCCTTCTCGGCCCTCGTGTTTAAGACCACGTCGGAGCCCCACGTCGGAAGCCTGTCGTTGTTCAAGGTCTGCAGCGGGTCGATACGTAACGGGGAGCACGTGGTCAACTCGAATCGGGGCTCACAGGAAAAACTGAATCACCTGTCGATTTCATTGGGAAAGGAGCGCCCCGAAGTTGCTCAGTTGCACGCCGGAGACATTGGCGTCGTGGCAAAGCTCAGAGACACCAAAACGAACGATACTCTGGCCCATCCGTCCCGGCCTGTCGTCGTGTCCAGCATCGGCTTCCCCCGCCCCGACATCACGCTTGCAGTTCGGGGAGCTACCCGCAACGATGACGACAAGCTGGGTCAGGCGCTGGTCAGCCTCCGGCACGAAGACCCCTGCTTCGAGTCAAGCTACGAACCGGAGCTTGGGCAGACGATCGTGCGCGGGATGGGGGAGCTCCACCTGGATATTCAGCTGGAACGGATGGCAAGGAAGTACGGCGTGAAGGTTCAGACCGAGCGGCCGAAGATCGCTTATCGGGAGACGATTACACGGAAGGCGGAGGCGCACGGGAGACACAAGAAACAGAGCGGCGGGCGTGGACAGTTCGGCGACTGCTGGATCCGTCTTGAGCCGCTGCCGTCCGGCGGGGGATACGAGTTCAAGAACGCCATCAAGGGTGGGGTCATCCCAGGAAGGTTCGTCCCTTCTGTGGACCGTGGGATCCGGGAGGCCGCGGGAAAAGGGATCCTCGCGGGATATCCTACGGTGGACTTCAAGGCCGAATGCTACGACGGCTCGTACCACGCGGTCGACTCCTCGGACATCGCCTTCCAGGTGGCCGGCTCGGTCGCGTTTCGAAAAGCAGCGGAGGATGCACGACCTACGCTGCTTGAGCCGATTATGGAAGTAGAGGTAACGACTCCCGAGGCGTACATGGGAGACATCATGGCGGATGTCAGCCAGCGCAGGGGCAAGGTTCTGGGAGTCGACAGCAAGGCCGGCCGCACGATGATCAGGGCCCGGATTCCGCTGGCGGAGTTGTATAAGTATGCGGCTGCGCTTCGGGCGATGACCCATGGTCGTGCGCATCACACGCGAGAGATGGTGGCCTATGAGGCTGTTCCAAGCTTCGAGCAGAGTCGAATCATCAGCGATATGGCCGAGAAAGACGCGTAGTAGCCGCGAAGCGACGGGAGCGCGAACACCCCGCATCGGCTGAGCCGGTGTGGGCTTTCTCGTAGCTGGGGGGGAGCGATGACACCCACCAAGCTGGGGTTTTCGAGATAAGCTCCCGAACAAGGGAACGGGAGGGCGCCGGCGACTTCCTCGCGGATACAGGGAGGCCGTCGCCCCCAGTTCTTGTCCTGCTGATCTCATCCATGAACCCTTTTCGAGCTTCCCACCGTAGTACTCGGAGTGAGAGGTGGGATCGAAGTGATGGCACTCCGGGAAGGAAGCCGAGATGCGGAACGATCGAACATTTGAGGAGAGAATCCGCTGGTTTCTAACCCAGGCCCGTCATGCCGAGAGCCGCGGCGACGGTGATGTTGCCCGCAATCTCAGGGCTCTGGCACAGGACCTCTCACCCGCAGCTCCCGCCAACTGGACTCGATAGCGCGATATTGCACGTAGACAACCTCTGAGGTCATCTTTCGGCGCCGATCCCCGTGGGTCGGCTTCGTCTGTCTAGGGCGTCCACCACCACGTCACGTCGGCATGACCTTCCACGAATCGCCCAGACTCCCGACCGGTTTCCGTTGCGCAGCTCGTTGCTGTGGGATGAAGGCAACGGCTCCCGACCTGTCCCTCTTTTCTTCGTCCGTCCCTGCCAGCGCGGCCGCACTGTTCACGAGGAATCATTTCCCTGGCGCCCCGATCGTGTTGGGGCGTGAGCGGATGGCGGCGGGCCGCCTTCAGGCGATCGTAGCCAACTCGAAAGTGAGTAACGTGGCGACCGGCCCGCTGGGGATCGAGGACGCCCGCCGAATGGCCCTTCTTGCAGCGCAGGAGCTGGAGCTCCCGGAAGAGCTGGTCCTCTCCAGCTCGACCGGGGTTATCGGCCGGAGGCTTCCCATGGACAAGATCGAGGTTGGGCTGCGAGGGATGGCCGCCGAACTGGGCGACGACCCCTGGCCTGGGGCCCGCGGGATCATGACGACGGACACCGAGCCCAAGGTCATATCGATGAGCGTCGGGTCCGGCACCCTGACAGCGATCGCCAAGGGCTCTGGAATGATCGCGCCGAACTTGGCAACGATGCTAGTCTTCGTTTTCTCGGATGCGGAGATCGCCGCCGAATCACTCCAGCCGCTGTTGAAGGATGCCGCGGCGCAGAGCCTCGAGCGCCTCTCAGTGGACTCGGACACGAGCACCTCGGACACGGCCTTGCTTTTGGCGAACGGGACCGCCGGCGTCGTCGACGAAACGGAGTTCCGCGAAGCGCTCAACCGCTTGTGCCTGAAGATGGCCGAATGGCTGGCCAGGGACGGGGAAGGTGCGACCAAGCTCTTGCGGGTCAAGGTAATGGGGGCGGCCACAGTCACAGAAGCCAATGAGGTTGCAAGGACGGTGGTCGATTCCCCACTGATCAAGACCATGGCGTTCGGCGCCGACCCCAACGTGGGGCGAATCATCATGGCGGTCGGCAAGTGTGTCGACTGCCACATCGACCCGGAGACCGTATCCGCAACGCTTCAAGGGGTCCCCGTGATTCGGCGAGGTCTCCTATCGGCTTTTGAGGATACCCACCTCCGAAGTCTCCTCCAGGCCGATCCCGTCGAGATCGTTATCGATCTCGGAGTCGGCAACGGAGTTGGCTTGGGCCTCGGCTGCGATCTGACCGAAGGGTACATTACCGAGAACGCCGCTTACGCTTCGTCCTGACGGGGAGTGCGTTCCCTACCCCTCGAAGCAGCCCCTTTCTATTTTTGCTTGCTTCAGCTCACAGGCGAACCAGAGCTCACAAGGACCCAATATCATGCGTACCAAGGCATTGACCGCCACCCTCGTACTGGGACTGACCGCGTGTGGGGGAGGAGACTCCTCGAATGAAGGGCCCTCTTCCACCCCGGCCGAGACGCCTCCTCCGATCAGCATGCCCTCATGGATGCAGCTCGACAACACTGCCCGGACCGTTGCTATTCAATTGGTGGCGGGGGATACCGAGGACAACAACCGTTGGAATTTCAATGGCTACTACGGAGGGACCGGTGGAATCACGGTGCCGGTTGGCTATACGGTGACCATTTCTCTTGAGAATCAAGACCCTGCAATGGGCCATTCCGTTGGAGTGGATGAGAGGATGGGAAGCTATCCCAATGTCTTCACCGAGGTCACCCCTGCCTTCGAGGGCGGCGTGAGTCCAGATGCGACCTCCATGACAGAGTCCACTATGCCGGGCGAGAGCGATGAGATCACCCTCGTTGCTAGCGAAGCCGGTGACTACGTCCTCATCTGCTACGTGGTAGGACATGCGGCTATCGGGATGTGGATCGATTTCACCGTTTCCGCAGCCGGCGATGCCGGGGCGGCGATGTAGGGTGAATCACCGCCCTTTGCGATTCCCTGACGATCTAGCATTGCCCGATTCAACCGGGACCATCCTTCTGGTGGTCTTGGATGGGTTGGGCGGGCTACCGAATCTGGAGTCGGGAGCGACGGAGCTGGAGGCCGCCCAGACTCCGAACATGGATGCCCTGGCTGGTATGAGTTCGCTCGGGATGCTCCTGCCTGTGGCCGCTGGGGTCACTCCGGGAAGCGGCCCGGGGCACCTCGCACTCTTCGGGTACGATCCGAAGGAGCATCTCATTGGGAGGGGCGCGCTCAGTGCGCTAGGGGTCGGGTTCGACTTGGTCGCCGGAGATGTGGCGGTTCGCCTGAATCTAGCTACGCTCGATGAAGACGGCCGGATCACCGACCGACGGGCCGGCCGTCCGAGTGACGACGAGGGTCGAAGGGTTGTGGGTCTTCTTCGAGAGCGTATATCCGTCGGCCCCGACGCTCAGTTCTTCCTTATACACGAGAAGGAACACCGTGTCGTTCTTGTCCTCAGAGGGGAGGGACTCGGGGCAGCGATATCGGATACCGATCCGCAGGCGATTGATGTGCCACCGCTCGATCCTCGACCCCTCGATCCAGCGTCCGAGCGCACCGCGGAGATCGTCGCCCGATTCCTCAGCGACGCTCAAGCGCTCGTCCGCAATGAGGATCGGATCTCCGGGCTCCTCGCTCGAGGGTTCGCTCGCTATGACGGGTTCCCCTCTCTGAGGGACCGATTCGGCCTCGAAGCCTTGGCAGTGGCGCAGTACCCAATGTATCGAGGCGTCGCTCGCCTTGTGGGCATGGGAATCCCAGGCATGCCGAACTCAGACGAGGAGGCCGTGGCCCTGATCGAAGAGCAGTTCGGGAACGCCGCATTTCACTTTCTCCACTTCAAGGCGCCAGACGCGAGAGGAGAGGATGGAGACTTCGACGCCAAGGTAACGGCGATCGAAGCGGTAGATGCGCTGATGCCGCGGCTCCTCGGTTTGGGCCCTGACGTAGTGGTGATCACGGGCGACCATTCGACCCCAGCAGGAATGGGGGCGCATTCCTGGCACACCGTTCCCATCCTCCTGGCCTCGCAGATGGCCAGGCCGACAGGCCGCTCATTCTCCGAAAGCGCATGTCGAGGGGGAGACTTGGGCAGCTTCCTGGCCAAAGACCTCATGAGTCTCATGCTGGCCCATGCCGGGCGTCTGGCAAAATTCGGTGCATGAGTCCGTACACTCGGCCCGGGGTCTCCTTCCTGACTCGGTCGAAGACGCGCTCCGTGCTGCCTCTCTTCACATCGATAAAGGTGCGTGGGATCAGGTTGCAGAGATCTTGAGAGAGGCGCTCGAGAGCGATCCTGACGAGCCCTACCTGCTCTGCTGGCTGGGGGTCGCGGAGCGGGAGCTGGGAATGGAGGGAATCGCGTACGAGCGGTTCAAACGGGCGCTCGCCGTTGGGTCGGAGGACCCCGTGCTCCTGGCGACCGCCGGTAACGCCGTCGCTGCTTTCGACGACCCATCCGCTGAGCCAGCCTTGCGTAGCGCGGCCCTCTTGGGACCCGAAGTCCCTCAAGCCAGATGGATGTACGGCGCATACTTGTCGAGGGAAGGTATGTTCGAGCAGGCGCTCAAGGAGTTAGACGCAGCCGTTGAATTGGCTCCGGAGGATTCGACGATTCGGCTGGAAAGAGGTGTTGCCCAGGCTCTTCATGGCGATCTCGTATCGGCTTACTCGTCGTTCGCGCGCTCCGTCGAGCTGGGCCCCGGAGATGGGTGGGTGCTGGCTCTCTTGGGGCTGACCTCCCTCCTGTCTGGTGACCTCGAGGAATCCTTGGGCCCACTGGAGGAGGCTGCGAGACTTCGGCCCGAGGACCTGGAGGCGCAGCTATTGGCCGCCTTGGCTCTGGCTGCCGCCGGATGGGAAGACCGTGCTTTCGAGACGTTAGAGCGGGCGAGGTTCGCGGCGGAACGTCGAGATTCTGGTTTCTTGGATCAGGCCGAGGGCCACATCGAGACTGGTGCGGAGGCAGCCCGCGAGTTCCTGGACGAGTCCCTGGGACCGACGTCCTTTCGTTCGCGCCTTATGCAGCGACCGTGACCAAGCTATCGATCGCATCCGAACGGCGCAGCCTCGAGAACGGGTTGACGGTTATTCTGGCCCCCGATCCAGCGGTTCCGGTGGTAGCCGTGAATCTCTGGTACGGAGTCGGCTCACGGAACGAGCGGCTTGGCCGGACCGGGTTCGCACACCTATTCGAGCACATGATGTTCCAAGGATCGGCTCACGTGCCCAAGGGTCGACACTTCGAGCTTCTCGAGAACGCCGGCGGTTCGATGAATGCGACCACCTGGTTCGACAGAACGAACTACTTCGAAACCCTTCCTGCCCACGAGCTCGATCTAGCCCTTTGGCTCGAGTCTGATCGAATGGGGTGGCTGCTACCGGCCATGGACCAGGAGAAGCTGGACAATCAGCGTGATGTCGTTCGGAACGAAAAGCGCCAATCCTACGACAATCAGCCCTATGGTGACTGGCTCGAACGGATTCAAGCGCTGCTTTTTCCTCCGGATCATCCTTACCATCACACCGTGATCGGCTCCATGGAGGATTTAGCGCAGGCGGAGCTCGGGGACATCGAGGAGTTCTTCCTGGCGTATTACCGTCCGAACAACGCGGTTTTGACCTTGGCAGGGGACTTTGACTCGGAGCAGGCGTTCGATCGCGTTCGGCACTACTTCGACGAGATCCCACGAGGTGCCTCGCCTCCCCCGATTCCCGGCCGGACCGAGATCGCTGCCCGGAGCGGGCCCTTGCGCGCGAGAGTCGAGGCGGACGTGCCGTTGCCGCGGGCCTACCTCGCTGCGCGCATTCCTTCGTTCACCGACCCCGAGTTCGTCATCGCCGACGTTGCCACGTCGATACTGGGTGATGGCCGGGCCTCGCGGCTCTATCGGAAGCTGGTCCGCGAGCGACGGATCGCAAAGGATGTCGTTTCCTTCGCGGCCCCGCTGGTTACCGGGTCCAGCTTCATGGTCGTGTGGGTGACCGGACTTCAAGAATGCGAGCCCGAAACCCTCGAGCTGGCGCTCGAAGAGGAGATCGATGCCATGGTCGAGGTCGAGCAGGAAGAAGTGGAGCGAGCCGTGGCACGAGCCGAGACGCAGCTCTTGCGGGGAGTCGAGAGTCTCGCCGGGCGAGCCGACCTGCTGTCGATGTACCAGATGGTTTTCGATGATGCGAACCGCCTGAACAGCGAGTTGGATCGATTGCGAAGGGTTACGTCGAAGGATGTGAGAGAGTTTGCGAAGACGAGCCTCGGGTCCGACACAAGAGCCATGCTGACATACTCACCGAAGCCCTCGGAATGACGGCGGTTCCGGGTCCATCGATCGATCGATCTGGCCCCCCTTCAACTGGGCCGATTCGGCCCTTCCAACTGCCCGAACTGCGGTCGGATTCTCTGGAGAATGGACTCCGGTTCACCTCCATGCTCCGTGGGCAGGTGCCCATCGTAAGCGCGAGTCTCGTGCTCGACGCGGGGGAGACCGGCACCCCAGCTGGCCACGCCGGCGTGGCCGTCCTCACAGGAGACTCACTTCAGGGCGGAACGGAGTCACGCGATGGAGCAGAGCTGGCAGAAACGCTGGAGAGACTCGGTTCGGGCCTGAGCGTCTCGAGTGGATGGGATGCTACCGTCCTGGCGTTCACGTGCGTCGCCGAACGGGTGGAGGAGGTCCTGTCGCTCGTGTCCGAGGTCGTTCGTATCCCTGCCTTTCCATCGAAAGAAGTGGAGAGGGTTCGGCGCCAACGCCTGTCATCGATCGAGCAGCGCCGGATGGACCCCGCCAGCCTAGCAGACGACGAACTGGACCGGCGGCTTTTCGACCCTGGACATCCCTACCATCGACCTCTGGCTGGGGACGAAGAATCGGTGGGCTCGCTGGGACGTAAGGACCTGGTCGCATTCGCATCGGAGCGTTACACGCCGGCCACCTCGGCGCTTGTGGTTGTGGGCGACCTCTCGGCCGATCAGGTAGGAATCCTAGCGCGAGATAGCTTCTCGAAGTGGGGCAGTAAGGAAGGCGCAGAGATTCTCGTTCCTGTTCCGAGCGGTCCTCCATTGCGCTCTGTCACCATTGTGCATCGGCCCGGTGCCGTTCAATCCGAGCTGAGGATCGGCCTTCCCGCGCCTGCCCGCGGACATCCCGACGAGATCCCTCTCCGTGTCTCCAATACGGTGTTGGGTGGAGCCTTCACGAGCCGGCTGAATCTCAGTCTGCGGGAGAAGCACGGGTTTACCTATGGCGCGCGATCGGCCTTCACATTTAGGAGAGACGGCGGACTGTTCACGATCGGGACCGCGGTGCAAACCGAAGTGACGGGTCAGGCGCTGAGCGAGGCGATCTCGGTACTCAACAACTTCGCCGAAGGGGGTCCGTCAAGCGACGAGCTGACCGGAGCGCGCGACTACCTGGCCGGCGTGTTCCCGCTTCGGATGGAGACGACCGCTGGGCTGGCAGCCCGCATTTCCGAGTTGCTCATATTCGGGTTACCCGATGACTATCACCACACCTATCGAGACCGCATCCGAGCCGTCGAGGTTGATTCGGCTCGAGCGGCTGTGAGCGAACACCTCCACCCCGAACGATCCAAGATCGTTGTCGTCGGAGACGCCGACCGGATCGTCAGTGAGGTTGAAAAGCTCGGGCTGGGCCCGGTCGAGGTTAGTGAGCCTTGATCAGGGGTGCCCTCGCAGTGTCCCTCAAGAGAGTCTAGCCGTCCTCCCGAGGGGACATCCGCCCCGCGCAGGGGCCGTAGAGTCCACCGAACCCGGCTGAATTAGGGAGCCTCGGGATTGGTATGGATCCTGCACCGGGTGCAGCCAGGGGTCGATCCCGTTCCCCCGTTTGTGAGGGGCGAGACCCTCCCAGCCACCAAGGTGGTCTACCATGCCTGCCAACGTGCCTCAAAATCCGATCCCCGCGCCTGAGCTCAGCCCTGCTCAGAAGACCCGCGAAGAGCTATCGGGGATGACCGACAGCCAGGTGGTGCAGAAGTTCCTCGAAGGGGAGGAGCGAGGATTTAGAGAGTTGGTGGACCGCTACGACACCCGCCTCGTCAACTTCGTCCATCGTACGGTGGGGGACCGTGAGAGGGCTCAGGACCTGGTCCAAGAGACCTTCGTGCGGGTCTACCGCCATCTGCATCGGTTCGATCAGAGCAAGAAGTTCTCGACGTGGATCTACACGATTGCAAGCAATCTGGCGAAGAACGAGCTCCGAAACCGGTCCCGAAATCCGTTGGTTCTCTTCCAGACAATCAAGAAAAATTGGGACGCGGATCACAGGCCGCTCGAGTGGGAAGACGAGTCGATGAAGCCTGACGATCTGTTTCGAAAGAGACATCTAAAGGCGATGGTCGAACGAGCGGTGGCGGAGCTTCCCGAACATCACCGGATGGTGTTCGTGCTCAGAGAACTCGAGGGTCGAACCTACGAGGACATCGCAGATATCACCCACACCAACCTCGGTACGGTGAAGAGCCGCCTGAATCGGGCCCGCAATAATTTCGCTCGGATCGTGGCGCCGATGATCGAGTAGGCGACGTCGTTGCGACCGACCGGTCTCTGTTGGAGATGAGACACTTCCCCCCAGGTGGCCTCTCTCCGCTGCCCCCCATCGTAGATTGATCCGGTGGGGGGCACTTTTTTTTCTGGGAATGGGGGAACCCGTCGCCCTCACCCCACGTATCAAGGCTGATGAGACAGTCGATGTGACCTCTGCATCGATGAACCGCGCCTATGCTAGGTCTTGGATTTGATGACGTGCTCTGATTTTCTCGCTCGCTACACGGACTTTCGTGACGGCGGCCTCTCGCTCGAGGCTGCGGGTCGTTGCGGTGACCACCTTCAGTCGTGCCCGGCTTGTCGACGATACGACGAGGTCGTGAGTCGGGCGACCGATCTCCTAAGAGCCATGCCTGGTGCAGAGCCGCCGGAGGACTTTCAGGCGCGGCTGCAACACTCGATTTACAGTCTTCACGAGGAGCGCCGGCGGCAGCGAATCCTGAGGGGAGGATCGGGTGCGATGTCCGTGGTAGCGATGACCGCGATCGTTGCCACTCTGGTCTTGGTGCCAGTGTTTTGGGAATCTGATGCGGTCGTCGAGCTTCCACCGATAGTAGTGGCGGAGCCAGCGGCAGTAGTGGCGGAGCCAGCGGCGACGGCCGTCGCGACCCCGTCGGACCGAATGCCTTCTGCCGTGGGGTCCGCACCCTTCGAGCAGGTGGAACTCTGGACCCAATCGAACGCGCTTCTCTACCAGCGTTCCTCCCTCTACCTGCGATATAGAGAGCCCGACCTCTCATACGCCCGACCCAATCTTGGGTATGGAGAACCCGGTCTGGTACGCACTGGACTTCAGTAGACGGGAATGATCCCCACCGAACTCCAGGCGGGTCTCGGTGATGCGGCGGGAGGTGTGTTCTACCTCCACGGGCAGGACGAGCACCGTAAGGAAGCCGCCGCGCGCTCCTTGATAGATGCCCACCTCGACCCCGCTACAGGGGATTTCAACTACGATTTGATCCGCGGGTCAGAGCTCGATATCGAGATGCTCACGTCCGCTCTCGGGACTCCCCCCATGATGGCGCAGTGGCGGGTCGTTCTATTACGAGAGGCCCAGGCCCTGGCATCCTCACGGCGCGCCCGTGCTCTCATCCTCGAGACGGCGAAGTCACCCCCTCCTGGCCTGGCGCTGATCCTCCTCTGCACGGTGCCGGAACGGTCCTCGGCGCGTTTCTACAAGGATCTCGAGCGGGAGGCGCGGGGGCTCGAGTTCCGTACGCCGAGCGCCAACGATCTCCCCGCATGGCTCATGGACTGGAGCCAAGAAGCCTTCCATCACGAGATGGAGGAGGACGCAGCCAGAGCCCTAGCACAGGCCGTAGGCAGCGATACGTCGACGCTCGCGCGAGAACTGGAGAAGCTGTCGACGCTCGCAGAAAAAGGGGAACGGATCACACTTGAACTCGTGAGATCGGCTGGGACCCGGATCCCGCGACAGAACCGATGGGAGTGGTTCGACCTCATAGGACAACGGCGGTTCACAGATGCGCTCTCCGGACTTGAGGTCCTTCTTCAGCACGGCGAAACGGGGGTGGGTCTGACGGTCGGCCTGGCTACTCATCTGCTGCGACTCGGCGTGGTAATCGACGGGGGATCCAAGGCATTGGAGGACGTGCTTCCGCCAAACCAACGATGGCTCGCCCGGCGATACGCTGGCGAAGCCCGCGGCTGGACGCTTGAAGGGCTTCAACATGCGCTCGGGGGGCTACTGAGGGTCGATCAACTCTTGAAGGCGAGCCCAGTCTCTGACCAACACCTCTTAGAGAGTTGGATCTTGCAGCAGGCTGCAGCGGAGGAGGCAGTGGCATGACCCGAGGATCGCTGGCGCTTTTCGTGGGCGTGGCCTTGGCGGTATCGGGTCCAAACGGTACAGAGGCTCAGACCCCAAGCCTAGACAGGGTTGAGGAGTTGGTGGCGGAGGGACGATTCGGCTCGGCAAGAAACGTCCTTCAAGAGTGGCTCAATGGCGAAGCGGAGACCGCGATCCGCGCGGATGAGCAACGCGGTACATGGCTCCGGGCTCTGTTGACCATAGACCCGGAGCTGGCCGAGCTGGACCTACGTCGGCTGATTGTGGAGTACCCGGGTGGCCCCTTTTCCGACCGCGCTCTGTTTCGGCTCGCGCAGGGGGCGCAAGCGAGATCGGACGAGGTGAGGACCCGTCGATATCTCGATGCGCTGCTGAGGGACTATCCCGAGAGCCCACTCAGACCTCAGGCACGCGCCCTCGCCGACCGACTGGAATCGGCTCCCTCCGACGCAGAGGAGCCCCGCCCAGGTCCCAATGGGTGAGGTCACTTGCGGGATTCACAGGGGTACGAGTCCCCTGTGAACACGAGATCCGATCCCGCCCTGACGCTTGATGCTCACAGCGTTCAGGACCTGAGCTTTGCAATCGAAGGTATGCACTGCGCTGCCTGCGTCTCGACGGTCGAAAACGCGCTCCGCGCATTGGAGGGCGTCGAGAATGCGCAGGTGAGCCTCGTTACCGAGGAAGCCCGTGTCCGGGTGCGCCGAGACGGCGCGCCGGCCGATGAGCTCGTCGACGCCGTGGAGAGGGTGGGGTACACGGTCCCGTCTGAAATCATCAGAGTCGGTATCCGAGGCATGCACTGCGCTGCCTGTGTTTCCTCTGTGGAGTCAGCGCTCGGTCGCGTCCCGGGAGTGCTCGAAGTCTCAGTCTCTCTCCCGAGCGAAGATGCCTCGCTCAGAATCATCCCGGGTGTTGTGCGAGAAGAGGCTCTTAGAGCCGCTATCTCGGAGAGCGGCTACGAAATGGAAGAGTGGGGTGAAGGCGGTGCCGAGTTCGAGCGGGAGGAAAGGAGGAGCCGAGAGCGAGCAGCATACACGGGTCTCCTTTTCAGGAAGTTTCGGGTCGGAGCGGCGCTAGCGGTTCCAGTTCTCGTCTTTGGTCACCACGAGTTCGTGCCCCTGTTGAACACCCTCGGTCCCGGGACACTCCGGGTGCTCTGGGGACTCTCGGGACTGTTGACTCTGCCGATCGTAGGTTGGGTCGGTGCACAGTTCTTCAAGGGTGCTTGGAACGCTTTTCGCAATCGCCAGGCAAATATGGACACCTTGGTGGCCGTTGGAACCGGAGCGGCTCTCGTATACTCGATTCTCGCGGTGGCGGTCCCCAACGCCTTCCCAGAGGGCGCCGCCCACCCGTTCTTCGAAGCGGTCGCAGTCGTGATCACGCTCGTCGTTCTCGGCCAGGCGCTGGAAGCGCGCGCGCGAAGCACAACCTCGCGAGCGCTGCGGTCGCTCATGGACCTACAACCTCGAAGAGCTCGGATGATCCGGGGCGCCGAGGAAATCGAGGTCTTGGTGGAGACCGTGCAGGCCGGGGACATCCTCGTGGTTCGACCGGGGGAGCAGATCCCAGTGGATGGGGTGGTGATCACCGGGGCAAGCGCCATCGATGAGTCGATGGTCACCGGGGAGAGCATGCCGGTAGAGAAGGGGCCGGAGGACGAGGTCGTGGGAGGTACCATCAACCGGTCGGGGCACTTTCGCATGCGTGCAACTCGAGTCGGGAAGGAGGCTGTGCTGGCACGGATCGTTGAGCTAGTCCGTGAGGCCCAGGCCTCCAAGCCAGCGATCCAGCGACTTGTCGATAAGGTAGCCGGGATCTTCGTCCCAATTGTTCTCATCCTGGCGGTCGCAGCCTTCGCAGTCTGGTATACCTTTGGGCCCGCTCCCGCGCTGAGTTATGCCCTGGTGGTATCCGTTTCGATGCTTGTCATCGCTTGCCCTTGCGCTCTGGGACTCGCGACCCCGATTTCCGTGATGATCGCCGTCGGTAAGGCGGCGGAGCACGGCGTTCTAGTTCGCAATGGAGAGGCGCTGCAGGGGGCGGGGCAGCTGCGGACCGTCGTCCTCGACAAGACTGGCACGATTACGCTCGGGAAGCCGGTGCTGACCGATGCGGTCGCCACGGGTTCGTGGGACGAAGACGAACTTCTGAGTGCGGCTGGCTCGGCAGAGGCAGGATCGGAGCACCCCCTCGGGCGAGCTGTGACGGAAGCTGCTCGCGAACGGGAGTTAGAGTTTTCCGAGGCGTCCTCGTTCGAAGCCATTGGCGGGCGGGGGATTCGCGCCACCGTTGCGGGAGCGGAGGTTTTGGTCGGGACTCCCGCCCTTCTCGCCGACGCCGGAGTATCCGCTTCAACCCTCGAGCCCGATTGGACACGTCTCTCGGCTGAGGGAAAGACCCCGGCGATGGTCGCAATCGGTGGGCGACCGGCGGGGGTTCTGGCCCTAGCGGACCGGGAAAGGGAAGATTCCCCCGCAGCTGTCCAGAGGCTGGGAGGGTTAGGGTTGGGCGTTGTGATGCTTACGGGGGACAACGAGCGAACGGCTCGTGCCGTTGCCCAACGGGTGGGGATCGACCGGGTCTTGGCGGGAGTCCTGCCGCACGAGAAGCAAGAGGCGATCGTCGACCTCCGTAGGGAGACGGGTGGGCCGGTCGCAATGGTGGGGGACGGGATCAACGATGCGCCGGCTTTAGCGACCGCCGATGTTGGGATCGCCATAGGGGGTGGAACCGACGCCGCGATGGCAACGGCCGACCTCATCCTGATGGGGGAATCCCTTCATAGCGTGGCCGATGCGGTCGAGCTTTCGCGAGCGGCGGTGCGCAACGTGAAGCAGAACCTGCTGGGTGCCTTCGCGTACAACGTTGCCGCGATTCCGGTTGCGGCGGGTATCCTTTATCCCTTCTTCGGAGTCCTCCTCTCACCGATGATCGCCGGGGCGGCGATGGCGTTCAGTTCCGTGACCGTTGTCACGAACGCCAATCGGCTCCGCTCCTTCGTGCCATCGAGAAGAAACCTGGGCGAGGTCGGGGGCCGACGGTTGGGGTTGCCGTTCGCCGGCACGCCCGCTGTCCCGAGCCAGCGGGGATCCGTGTGAGCCCGGACGTCCTCGGAGTGAACGTTGGCGCCGTGCTCTTGGTTGCATTGATCCTATGGTACTTCCGGGTGGGTCGAAGGCGATGAATCAAACCCTACCCGACGCTGCGGTATCCGACGAGGATACTCCACTGATGCGTCAATGGCGCGAAGCAAAGCTCCGCCATCCGGACGTCCTCTTGTTCTTTCGCGTGGGCGACTTCTACGAGCTCTTCCGCCAGGACGCCGAAGAAGGGTCGCGTCTGCTCGGGCTCACCCTCACTTCGCGAAACAACGGGGCCGCTGCCCAGGTGCCCATGGCTGGTGTGCCGGCGAAAGCTCTCGAGGACTATCTCGGACGCCTCGTAAAGATGGGAAGGCGAGCCGCGATCTGTGATCAGGTAGAGGACCCTGCGACCGCCAAGGGAATCGTCCGAAGAGAGGTCGTCGAGACCGTAACACCTGGGACGATCCTTCACGACAAGCTTCTCGACGCTCGTAAGAACAACTTTCTGGTCGTCGTAACCCCCGCATTGGATGGACAGGTGGGTCTCGCGTCCGCCGACCTTTCGACGGGTCAGTTCACAGTCGAGTGCATAGGGCAAGACGTATTGCGGGCTGAACTGGGACGCCTTGGCCCAGCGGAGCTCCTGGTATCGCGTTCCCTAAGGGAGGATCCAAACGGTCCACTCGAATCTGAGGGGGAGCTGGGCGGGGCGACGGTGACCTACCGTGACGATTGGATCTTCGAGGAGGATATCGCGACCGAAGAGCTAACCCAGCGCTATCGGGTGCACTCCCTCGATGGGCTCGGATTCCAGTCTTCGGATGGGATGCTCGTCAGTGCGGCCGGAGGACTCGTCCAGTACGTGCGGGAGATCCAGCCCGGGGGGGCGGATCAGCTACAGAGACCGCGAATTCGGCGACCCGGGGCCGAAATGTTACTCGACGAGATGACCCAGCGGAATCTCGAGCTGATTGCACCGCTCCGGGCTGGGGAGGATGGGGCGACGCTCATCGACGTATTGGACGACTCGGTTACGGCGATGGGCGCGCGACTTCTACGGCAATGGATGCTCCGACCCCTCGTGGTCCCGGAGCCTATTTGGAGCCGTCTGGAGGCAGTATCCGAATTGGTCGAAAAGCGCGAGGCCCGCGCCACGCTACGTGATCACCTTCGGCAGGTGCAAGACATCGAGCGTCTTGCCGGAAAGGTAGGATCCGGCCGCGTGGGACCAAGGGAGCTACGAGCCTTAGGCCGCTCTCTCGATATGCTGCCAGACCTCCAGGTGGCAACCGCGGACCTGGAAGCGACGGCCCTAAGGGAGCTGACGATCGAGCAAGATCTGGTCGGCGATGTTGCCGAACTCATACGTCGATGTATCTCGGACGATGCCCCGATGAGCCTTCAGGAGGGGGGCGTCGTTCGTCCCGGTTATTCGCAAGAATTGGATGAGCTTAGGGCGGCCCGGGACGGTGCCAGAGAGTTCATTGCTTCCCTGCAGACTCGCGAACGCGAACGGACCGGGGTCAATTCGCTCAAGGTTGGCTTCAACCGTGTTTTTGGATACTACCTCGAGGTTAGCAAGACCAACCTGGATCGCGTGCCTGAGGACTATGTCCGAAAACAGACGTTGACTAACGCCGAGCGTTACTTCACCCCGGAGCTGAAGGAGTGGGAGGAGAGGGTGGCGGGAGCGGAGGATCAGATCCTTTCGCTCGAGAGCCAGATCTTCCGAGAGGTCCGCGGTGAGGTCGCTGCCCAAGTGCCTCGGGTTCAGGAGGCGGGTAGTCGGGTGGCGAAACTCGATGTCCTAACAACGCTGGCGCAGGTGGCTGTACGGCGCGGGTACGTTCGCCCTGAGGTGCACACAGGCTTCGATCTTTCGATCCGAGGAGGTCGGCACCCGGTTGTCGAGACCATGATGCCCCGCGAGGAGTTCATTCCGAACGATATGGTGCTCGACGATGAGGGGTGGATGATCATCCTGACGGGCCCAAACATGGCAGGGAAGAGCACGGTCCTCCGTCAGGCCGGCCTTATCCAGCTCATGGCCCAAATCGGCTCATTCGTGCCTGCAGATGCGGCTCGGATTCCCGTCTGCGACCGGATCTTCACGCGGGTCGGAGCATCGGACAACCTTGCTCGCGGACAGTCGACATTCATGGTCGAGATGAACGAGTCCGCCGCGATCGTTCACGGAGCGACATCACGGAGCCTCGTTCTGCTCGACGAGATCGGCAGGGGCACGTCCACTTACGACGGCGTGTCGATCGCATGGGCGATGACCGAACACCTCCATGAGCAGATCGCTGCGAAGACGATCTTTGCCACCCACTACCATGAATTGACCCAGCTCGGCGATCTATTGCATGGTGTCAAGAACATGAATGTCGCAGTGCGCGAGGCTGGAGAAGATATCGTTTTCCTGAGACGCCTTGAGGCCGGCGGGGCTGATCGATCGTACGGGATCCAGGTCGCTCGCCTAGCGGGCCTTCCCCAGTTGATCATTCACAGAGCGCTCGAGTTGCTAGCCGAGTTGGAAGGGACCCACTCAGGGGGTGGCGATGGGCTGGGTCGGCGAGGAGCCTACCGGCCGGGATCAACGTCCAACCTCGACCAGATCCCGCTGTTTCCAGCTGAACATCCGGTGATCAAGCGTCTTCGGGACCTCGAGCCGGACGCGGTCACGCCGCTCGAAGCGCTGAACCTCCTGCACGAAGTCCAGGGAGAACTGCGACGACAGGCCCCTTCCGATGGAGAGGACCCCGAGTGAGCCGAAGTTGGCCCGCCGTTCCAATTTGGCTCGTTCTCACCTTGGTTGGTTGCGTCGGCGAGGACAGCCTGGAGCGCCCGGAGCCGCTCTACGGAGAGGAGCCCGTCGAGTACCCGCTACCTCTCTGGGATCTGGGCGTCGAAGGAGAGACTCTGCTTCGGGTCCGGGTCACCGATACGGGTGTGATCGACTCCATCGAAGTCGCCGAATCCTCCGGACATCCGGGTCTCGACGCAGCGGCTGTCCGAGGCGTTCGGGATCTTCAGTTCCAGCCGGGTCGTCGGAACGGACGCCGCACCCGAATGTGGGCGAGCCTACCCGTCGTGTTCTCAAAGCGTCCGCAGGGGGAGGATTCTCCCATAGGCAGGCCGTGAGCGACGGGCACCGTACCCCGTGTGAGGATGTGCTCGAACTGGTAGGGTGGACGCCTCTCGTCCGTTTGAAGCGGGTAGCGCAGGGCGTGCGTACGCCGGTCTACGGAAAATGCGAGTTTATGAATCCCGGCGGCTCGGTCAAGGATCGTATCGGGAGGGCGATCATTGAGGACGCTGAGAAAAGAGGGGAGCTCAAACCCGGCGGGACCGTTGTAGAAGCTACCGCTGGGAGCCGTTCTCGCTGATCAATTCTGCACGCAGGCCAACCCCAGGGCCCACTACGAGACAACTGGACCTGAACTCTGGGAACAAACGGGCGGGAGGATCACCCACCTCTTCGCCGGAGCGGGAACGGGAGGTACGATCACGGGAGCCGCGAAGTATCTGAAGGAACAGAATCCAGACGTCAGGGTGGTCGGCGTCGATCCAATGGGCTCTGTGATAGCACCTTTCTTCCGGAGTGGGGAGCTTCTTGAAGGGGAACCCTACCAAGTTGAGGGGATTGGCAGCGACAAGATTCCGGATACTTTGGACCTGGATCTCGTAGACGAGTTTGTGACGGTCAACGATCACGACTCGTTCTTGATGGCCAGACGCCTCACCCGTGAAGAAGGCCTGTTCGTAGGCGGTTCGTCCGGACTGACGGTCCACGCCGCAGTTGAAATGGCGAGAGAGGTAAGCGACCCCAACGCGCTTGCGGTCGCCATCCTCAGCGATTGGGGTGAGCACTATCTCACGAAGCTCTTCGACGACGAGTGGATGCGATCGAACGGGTATCTGGCGTCTGAGCGAGTGAGCGTGGCTCAGCTATTGGCCTCCAAGGGTCGCGCAGCACCTCCTCTCGTTTCGGTGAATCCTTCCGCACCGGTTCGGATGGCACTCTCTGCGATCACCACTCACAACGTCTCGCAGCTTCCGGTCATCTTGGATGGAGAATGTATCGGGTCGGTTGCCGAAGCCGAGTTGATGGCTTGTGTCCTTGAGGATCCTGAGGTGCTCGGGGGTTCGGTGGATGAGGTGATGGAGCCGCCCTTCCCAGTGGTAGACTCGGTGCTTCCGGTCGAGCGGCTTACTTCGCTTCTCACACGCACGAACGCAGCGGTCTTGGTCCGAACGGAGGGCGAGATCACCGGGATCGTTACCCGGTACGATTTGATCCAATCCCTTACGGGCAGCGCCCGATGAGTCGGACGGACCCACTGAAGATTGCGGTATTGATGGGAGGCACCTCCGAGGAGCGGGAGGTCTCTCTCGCTTCAGGTGCACAGGTGGCACGCGCGCTGGCATCGAGGGGGCATGAAGTGCTCTGTGTCGATACGACAAAGGGTGTATTGAGTCCGCCTGAGGTCGATCGTCTCATCGAGGACGGCGTGGGCCCCGCGGCGCCGCCGCCTGAGTCCCCGGATCTCCTCGAAACAGGTGACACGACCGCGTTGACCCGAGATCCAAAGCTAAAAGGCACTGATATCATTTTCCCTGCGCTGCATGGGGGAACCGGGGAGGACGGCACCCTTCAGGCGCTCCTCGACCTCGCGCGGATCCCGTTCGTAGGAAGCGGCCGGCTAGGGTGTACGTTGGCGATGGACAAGGAAGTCTCGAAGAACCTGTTTCGTGCCTTTGGCGTCCCCACGCCCGACTGGATCGCCGGCCCGGCCGATTTCGAGCAGGTGCAGGACGTGCTCGGACTACCGGTGATCGTGAAGCCTCCGTCGGGCGGATCAACGCTCGGGCTCACGTTGGCCCACAGTCAAGCCGAGTTCGTGGACGCTGTGGACGATGCGCTTCGGTACGAGGATCGCGTTCTCTTCGAGGTCTATGTGCCGGGACGCGAACTCACTGTCGCCATCGTCGCGGACGAAGCTCTTCCAGTCGGAGAGATCATTCCGGCGCACACGCTCTTCGACTATGAGTGCAAGTATCAGCCAGGTCTAGCCGAAGAGATCTTCCCGGCTGACATCCCCTCCGAGTTGGCTCGGCGCCTCCAAGAGCTGGCTCTAACAGTGCACCGCTCACTCTTCCTGAAGGATTTGTCTCGCGTCGATTTCATTCTCGACGAACACGGGCAACCCTGGTGCCTCGAGGCGAACGCTCTTCCCGGTTTGACCGCGCAGTCTCTCTTGCCGCGCGCCGCAGCTGCCGCCGGGATCGACTTCCCGGGGCTCTGCGAACGGATCGTCCAAGCCGCCCTCGACCGTGCCTCCCTTCCCGGAACAAGTTCAGAACCCTCGGGTTGAACCGGAGGCCGCGGGGACGTAGAATCATGCCCCGATACACTCCTCGCGCCTCGACCCACATCCGTATCGGTCCTACATGGCCTACGCCACCCAGCGGTTCGCCTTCGGATACCAACTGACCCCTTGGGTCAAGCGCCTGCTGATCGCCAACACGGTCGTTTTCCTCGTGACGGCGGTTCTGGGCGGGAGTTTTTTCTTCAATTGGTTCGGTTTTTCACCGGCGAATGCGCTCACCCGGCCCTGGGGAGCCGTGACGTACATGTTCCTGCATGGGGACTTGTGGCACCTCCTCTTGAACATGTTGGTCCTCTTCTTTTTCGGGCCTCCGCTGGAGAGTCGTTGGGGCTCCTCAGAGTTCCTTAAGTACTACTTGCTTTGTGGGTTGGGCGGTGTGGCTCTCAGTTTCGTATTCGCACCTCAGGCTGCAATCATCGGGGCATCAGCGGCGATCTACGGCCTAATGCTGGCGTTCGCTTGGTATTGGCCGGAAGCACCGATCTACGTTTGGGGCATTTTCCCGGTCAAGGCCAAGTGGCTCGTGGGGTTTTTCTTCGTCCTAACGTTCATCAGCGCGTTCGGCGGAGCGGGTGGCGGACTCGCTCACTTCGCCCATTTGGGCGGTCTTCTGACCGGAGTCGGATATCTCAAGTTCGGGGATCGGTTGGGTGCCCGTTTGGGGGAAATCCGGGCTTCCCGCGTATCGGAGCGTTTCGCGATCGTTCCCCGGAAGGTGTCCAGGGAAGAGGAGGGGGGCAAAGCCCCTCGTGGCAGGCAAGCCGGTGCTAGCAGGGGAGAAGAGGCCCTCCTCGACGAAGTGGACCGAATCCTGGACAAGATCTCCGCCCGAGGCATTGGAGCACTCACGGACGACGAGCGCAGGGTCCTGGACAAGGTTTCGAAGAAGCGTCGTTCACACTGACCTTCGCCGTCCGAAGCTTCTTCCTTCCCGGGCGGTTCGCTCGCTTCACTCGATTGCGATACTAGCGAATGTCTGCGGTACAGAACTCTGGGAGGTTCTTTGTCAGGGCATAGCAAGTGGGCCCAAATCAAGCGAAAGAAGGCCGTCAACGATCAGAAGCGCGGCCAGATGTTCACGAGGCTCATCCGTGAGATCACCGTTTCTGCTCGACAGGGCGGGGGAAACCCGGAGTTCAACCCGAGACTCAGGCTAGCGGTCGACACGGCCAAGAACTCGAACATGCCCCAGGAGAACATCGACCGGGCAATCAAGCGCGGGACGGGCGAGCTCGAGGGGGTTACCTACGAGGAGGTTGTCTACGAGGGTTATGGGCCTGGAGGTGTGGCCCTCTATATCGAAACGACGACGGACAATCAGAAGCGTACCGTGGCAGAAGTCCGTCACGTCCTGGAGAAGAATGGAGGAAACCTTGGAACATCGGGCTCGGTCGCGTGGCAGTTCGACCGGAAGGGGCAGTTATACGCGAACGCCAGCCAATGTGATGAGGAGCTAGTGCTAGAGGTCGCCCTCGAAGCGGGGGCCGAGGATGTTGAAGCGATGGGCGGCGAGCTCATCGTAACGACCGACGTCCCGTCGTTCAGTGAGGTGCAGATAGAACTCGAGCGAGCCGGGATTGCCATATCTCAGGCCGAGTTGATCATGATCCCGCAGAATGGCGTTGCGGTATCGGGGGCCGACGCCGAGCGACTTCTCAAACTTCTGGAGGCGTTAGACGAGAACGATGATGTGCAAAGGGTCTCCTCCAACGCGGACATCGATGAGGTCTTTCTGACCGAGGCCATGTCGTGACGGGGGTCTCGACGGGTGCGCGAGCTTGAGTTCGCGTTCCCTGGTGCCGGCCGTGCACACTTTAGTCACGTCCCGCTCATGAGTCGGTCTGCGTCAGGGCAAGCGCTGACCGTAGTGGGAATCGATCCCGGGACGACCGCCACCGGGTACGGCGTTGTATGTCGAACCTCCGAAGGATCTCTTTCACTCCTCGAGTGTGGGGTGGTGCGGCCCACGGCCAAGGCTCCTCTCGCTTCCCGAATCCGTGAGATCTTTGAGGAGATCGAGGTCGTGCTTGACGGCTTTGATCCGGGCGCGGTGTCAGTAGAGAACGTTTTCCAAGGGAAGAACGCCCGCAGCGCCCTGGTACTGGGGCACGCCCGTGGAGCGATCCTGCTGGCGGCGGCCCTTCGCGACCTAGAGATCTACGAGTACTCCCCTCGCGAGATAAAGAAGGCCGTCGTCGGTAGAGGAAACGCCACCAAGGAGCAGGTGGGTTTCATGGTACAGGAACGACTTCGGCTTCGAGTCCCGCCCGAGCCCTCAGACGCCTCCGATGGCGTCGCAGCGGCCCTGTGCCACTTCGTTTTGGGTGTGGACGGGGCTCTCCGAGGTGTTCTTCCACACCGCTTCGCGCCGAGAGCGCACAATTGATCAGCCGGCTTCATGGCACTCTTCTCTCCCGGGACGAGATGGGGATCGAAATCGCCACAGCCAGCGGCGTCGTCTACGAGGTAGGTGTCCCGCTCTCAGTTGCCGAACGCCTCCCGCAATTGGGAGAAGAGATTGAACTCCGGACGGTCCAGGTGGTGCGGGAGGATCTCATCGCCCTCTATGGATTCCTCGACAGCGCAGAGAGAAGCTTGTTCCAGACCTTGCTCGGTGGATCGGGTGTGGGAGCGAGGTTAGCACTTGCCATGATGTCGACCTACTCCGCTCCTAGGCTGGCCCGCGCTTTGGCGGAAAAGGATGTTGCCGCCCTCGTGCAAGTGCCCGGGGTCGGAAAAAAGACGGCGGAGAAGCTGGCAGTGGAGCTGGCCGATCGGGTGCAGCACGTGGGAGGAAACGAGGCAGCTGAGGCGGAGTCCGCGGGGGTGGGCTACGACGCGGTTCAGGCTCTGATGTCGCTCGGGATGTCGTTTCCGGATGCTGATCGAGCGGTACGTGCCGTGCTGAAAGATGCGGGGGCGCTCGAGACGCACGACCTCATTCGGCGCGCGCTGGCGCTCACATGACAGTCGAGCGGGAGGTGACCACACCGCAGGCCCTCTCCGAGGACCAAGGCGTCGAACTGACCCTCCGTCCTCGCCGTCTGACTGAGTTCGTGGGTCAGGACAAGGTGCGTGCGGCTCTCCGGATAGCGGTCGAAGCTGCTCGCCAGCGGGCGGAACCACTCGATCATGTTCTCTTTCATGGGCCATCCGGCTTAGGGAAGACCACGCTCGCCGCTCTGATGGCCGCAGAGATGGGCGTCGGCCTCCGAACGACCTCCGGGCCGGTCTTGGAAAAACCGGCGGACTTGGTCGGCTTCCTGACCAACCAGAATGAAGGCGACATTCTGTTCATCGACGAGATTCACCGTCTTCGTCCGATTATCGAGGAATTCCTCTATCCGGCGATGGAGGATTTCCACGTGGAGGTCCGAATCTCGGAGGGCCCTCGTGCTCAGACGATGACCATGGAGATTGAGAGGTTCACACTGGTGGGTGCGACCACGAGGTTCGGTCTCCTCACCGCACCCATGCGGGCACGGTTTGGGATCGTACAGCGCCTCAACTTCTATCCCCCCGAGGAGCTATCGAAAATCGTACGAAGGAGTGCGGGCCTTCTAGGAGTGGAAGTGACCGATGACGGAGCGGACGAACTCGCTCGTCGCGCCCGCGGGACCCCACGCGTTGCGAATCGTCTTCTTAGGCGAGTGCGAGACTACGCCCAGGTCCGTGCCGATGGCGTTATCGATTGCGAGGTAGCCAACGCGGCGCTTGAGATGCTAGACGTAGATGAGTACGGTCTAGACGAGATGGATACGCGGATTCTGAAGACCCTCCTCGAGAAGTTCGGCGGGGGTCCCGTCGGGCTGTCATCGCTTGCCGTAGCGCTGGGAGAAGACACCGGGACTTTGGAAGAAGTCTACGAACCCTTCCTGATCCAGGAAGGGTTTCTGATGCGGGGGCCGAGAGGGAGGTTAGCAACGCCGCGAGCCTACCGTCGGTTCGGGTTCGTGCCCCCAGAGGAACTCCGGGATCAGGCATCTCTCTTTCGGGAGTGAGGGGCCCGAGGGTCAATACGAAAAGGATGCCTGACCTGTCCCGCACTTCAACGTACGAATACTCGCTGCCGCCTGAGCGGATCGCCCGCTACCCAGCCCCCGAGCGAGACGGGAGCCGTCTGTTGGTGCTCTCTCGACGTAGCGAGGAGGGGATCGAGCGGATATCCCCGGGTGGATTTCAGGACCGCCGCTTCTCAGACCTTACGCACCTGATTGCCGAGGGCGACCTCGTCGTCGTAAATGAAAGCCGGGTGCTCCCCGTGCGTCTCCTGGGTCGGAAACCGACGGGTGCGGAGTGTGAGGTGCTACTGCTGCGGCCGATCTCCGAGGAGGGCGAAACTGGACTGAGCCGGAAATGGCAGGCGCTTGTGCGACCCGGGTCGAAACTGAAGCCTGGGCGGCGGGTGCTCGTCTCGGACGATCTGAGCCTCCTCATCGAGGAAGGCAGCTCAGACGGGGGCAGAGTCGTTCGATTGGAGAGCGAGCGGCCGATCGGGCAAGCGCTGGCGCAGCACGGAAGGGTCCCCCTCCCCCCTTATCTGAATCGCTCCGAGGAGCCCCTTGATCGGGAGCGATATCAAACGGTGTACGCCAGGGAACCGGGCTCGGTCGCAGCGCCTACTGCCGGCTTGCATTTCACTCCAAAGCTGCTCGAATCCTTGACGGCCAAGGGTGCGGAGATTGCCCGTGTCACGCTGCACATAGGACCCGGCACCTTCAGGCCGGTCGCTTCAGAGACGATCGAGGGCCACGAGATGCACCGGGAATGGTGGCATATCCCTCCTGCAACCGTTGAATCCGTAGGGGCAGCCCGCGCACGCGGAGGTAGGATTTGGGCCGTGGGTACGACCGTCGTTCGTACACTGGAGACCGCCGCAGACCAGCAGGGGGCCGTGCGCGCTGGCAACGGAACGACCGGACTCTTCATAACGCCCGGATTCCGGTTCAGGGTGGTCGACGCACTGATCACGAACTTCCATCTCCCTCGGTCTACGCTCCTGATGCTGGTGGCAGCTTTTGCAGGCTACGACCAGACGATGCGGGCTTACGCTCACGCGATCCACGCGAGCTACCGTTTCTACTCATACGGGGATGCCATGGCCGTCATTCCCAACCAGGAAAAGCACCCGTTGTGACCTTGCCAGACCCCCCGTCGCTCGACGCCCCCTTTCACTTCGAGGTCCTAGCCACGGATGGCGCCGCGCGCTCGGGCGTGTTCTCGACGCCCCACGGACCCATAGAGACGCCGGTATTCATGCCTGTCGGGACGCTGGGCGCCATCAAGACACTCTCCCCTCAGGAAGTAGCGTCGGTCGGGGCGTCCATGATCCTGGCCAACACCTATCACCTCTACCTCCGGCCGGGCCATCAGCTGGTGGAGGATCTGGGCGGCCTCCACCGGTTCATGCGATGGGACGGCCCTATTCTCACTGATTCGGGAGGGTATCAGGTCTTTTCACTCGCCGCGATCAACGAGATTCGGGATGACGGCGTCGTGTTCCAGAGCCACATCGATGGCTCACGCCATCTCTTTACTCCTGAAACCGTGATGGAAATACAATGCGCCTTGGGCGCAGACGTTGTAATGGCGTTCGATGAGTGCCCAGCTGGGGGTAGCCCGGTCGAAGTTGTCCGGCGGGCGAACGAGAGGACCCTCCGCTGGTTGGACCGGTGCAAGGCCCATTTCGAATCGCTCTCCGAAGAGAGTTCAAAGCTCACGCAGTCCATGTTCCCGGTCCTCCAAGGGAACGTCTATCCCGATCTCCGCATCGATCATGTGAGATCCGTCAAGTCCATGGGCGACTGGCACGGATACGGGATCGGGGGCCTGTCCGTTGGCGAATCCAAGGAGAAAATGTGGGGCACGCTCGAAGCGATCCACCCGGAGTTGCCGACAAGTCGGCCTCGATACCTGATGGGTGTGGGGTATCCTGACGACCTTTTGGAATCGATCGCCCGAGGCTGTGACCTTTTCGACTGCGTAGCACCTACTCGGAATGCCCGACACGGTACCGCTTGGACCACGAATGAGGGGCAGATGAACCTGAAGTCCGCGCGATTTCGGACGGATTCAGGTCCACTGGACAGCGAGTGTGACGAGTATTGTTGTAGGGAGTTCGATCGTGCCTACCTAAGGCATCTGACCATTGCGGGCGAGGCCTTCGCACATCGTCTTCTGTCCATCCACAATCTTCGGTTTCTGATCCGACTGGCAGAGATAGCTCGTCGCAAGGTGCATGAGGCGGATTTTGCGGATTGGAGTGACTCGTGGCTGGAACGGTACCGGGCCGCCGAGGGGTAGTCCTACCGACGAAGAGGCCGGCCAGCCGGCACTAGATCTCCTCGATGGCCTCTCAAACGGTATGGAGTGCTTAGTGACCCACCTTTCCGTTGGACTCTTGATGGCCCCCGCGGAAGGGGGTAGCCCAATGATGGCACTCATCGTCCAGATCGGCCTTATCATCCTGATCTTCTATTGGCTGTTGGTCCGCCCCCAGAGGAAGGAGAAGGATCGGCATCAAGCGATGATCGACGCGCTGAAAAAGGGTGACGAAGTTGTTA
Source organism: Longimicrobiales bacterium (assembly GCA_965215925.1). Classification (GTDB taxonomy): domain Bacteria; phylum Gemmatimonadota; class Gemmatimonadetes; order Longimicrobiales; family Gaopeijiaceae; genus JAAXGI01. The sequence goes on from CBDCEQ010000003.1 coordinate 3,048,874, forward strand.
CCGTCGGCGGGATTGTCGGTACGATCGTACACGCGGATAAGGATCGGCTCACCGTCAAGACGGCTGAGAACACTCGATTGGTCGTCGAGCGGGGTAAGGTCGGCCGCGCCCTCGGAGACGAGGCTGGAAAATCGAGCGACGCAGGCTGATCGGCGTCTCGAGGAGGAGATATGCCTGCCCGTGAGATTGTATTCCTAGGAGACCCGATCCTTCGCGAGAAGGCCACCGAGATCGATACCTTCGACGACGAACTGCGGAGCCTAGTACAAGACATGTTTTTTACGATGGCAGCGGCCGAGGGCGCTGGGCTCGCGGCCCCCCAGGTCGGGGTGGGGAAGAGGGTTCTCGTGGCAGATGCGAGTAGGGAAGGGGAGGAAACGGGGCCAGTGGCTTTGGTAAACCCCAGTATCGTAGAGGTCAGCAGCGAAGAGGACCGGTCTCCCGAGGGTTGCCTGAGTGTCCCTGGCGTGACCGAGGTCGTCAGCCGACCAGAAGGAGTGGTCGTGGAGGCGTTCGACACCGCCGGGAAGCCGGTTCGGATCGACGCCCAAGGTCTGTTGAGTCGCGTCATACAGCACGAAGTCGACCATCTCGACGGAGTCCTTTTCTTCGACCGAATCTCACCTCTGAAGCGCCGGATGCTCCTCAAGAAATACCGAAAGCAACGCCCAGATGAGGCCGGGACTTGAGGGTCTTGTTCTGGGGTACGCCCGAGTTCTCGCTTCCCTCCCTCCGGGCCCTCGTAGGAGAGGGCCACGAAGTGATTGGTATCGTGACCCAACCCGATCGGCCATCGGGCAGAGGCCGGACGGTTAGGTCCTCGCCGGTGAAAGAGGCGGCGATCGAGGAGCGGACACCGGTCCTGACGCCAAATAAACCCCGAGGCAGTTCATTCTTGGACACCTTACGGACGCTTCGGCCGGAGATCTCGGTCGTCGTGGCATACGGGCATATCCTGCTTCCAGAGGTCTTGGCCCTTCCGGAACGGGGGTCGATCAATCTGCACGCCTCTCTCCTGCCCGAGCTAAGGGGAGCCGCCCCAGTCAATTGGGCGGTTGCCCGTGGACACGATCATACAGGCGTTACGATCATGCAGATGACCGATGGGATGGACGAGGGCCCGATTCTTCTGCAAAGGGAGCTCCCGATCGACGAAGATGACACGGCATCAGGTCTCTATTCCCGGCTTTCAGAACTGGGGGCCGAGGCTCTGGTCGAGGCGCTGGCCCTGCTGGAGGTGGGGGCCCTTCAACCGGTCGAGCAGGATCACGACCACGCAACCTATGCACCCAAGGTGGATCGGGAGATCGCGCGTATCGATTGGGATCGACCCGGACGAGAGCTCACCCACCACATTCGTGGCATGGATGCGGTCCCTGGGGCTTGGACCACCCTTCACGACGAACCGGTGAAGCTGTTCCGACCTCGACTCCATCATGTCGGGTCTGAGGCGGCTCCCGGCACAGTCCTCTCGGCAGACCCTGATGTGGGACTCATAGTGAGGGCCGGCGACCAGGCCGTCCTCCTGAGCGAGGCACAGCCTGCAGGAAAGCGAAGGATGGACGTCTCATCGTGGCTGCGGGGCGGAGGACCAACCTCGGGCGATCAACTCCGGTGATCTCTCGCCTGCATATCGTTACCGACGATCGAGTCCTGGCCGCCCCTGGATTCCGCCGAAAGGCAGAAGCGGCGCTAGCTAGCGGGGGGGGTCGGGTGACCCTGCACCTTCGCGGCCCTCGGACGTCTGCCAGACGGCTATGGGAACTCGGGGCCGCGGTCCGAATCACCGCGAGAGCTCACGACATACCACTCCTCGTCAATGACCGAGTGGACCTTGCGCTCGCATTGGGCGCGTCTGGGGTTCACCTCGGTGTTCGAAGTCTCCCGGCGCCAAACGCGAGGGCCATTCTTGGATCCGAGGCCCTGTTGGGTTGTTCTGTGCATAGTGGTGAGGAGGCCCGCTCACTGGCGCACCGCTCCGGCCAGGCGTTTGGTTCGCCCGACTTCGTAATGGTAGGCACGCTCTTTCGGACGCCTTCTCATCCTCATCGGCTGGCGGCCGGCACGAAAGTGATTCCTGCGGTTGCGGACGTTATCCCAACCCTCCCGCTCGTCGGCATCGGGGGCGTGACCGTTGATCGGCTCCAGGAAGTCATCGATGCCGGCGCGTACGGAGTCGCTGTGATTCGTGCCGTGTGGGAAGCGCCGGATCCCGCAGAGGCTGTCCGCGCGCTGCTCGAATGCATGGACACCTGCAGATCACCCCAACAGGTAGGGATGGGGAGTTCGACCGGTGATTGAGGGGGCCGAGGATACGACTTCGGTGGGAGCTGAGCGGGAAATCCAGTTGATGGTGAACGGGAAGCCGCGTGCAGTCACGGCGGGGCTCACCGTAAAGGAGCTCCTAGCGTCTCTCGGCCTTGCTCCGGCTACGGTGGTCGTGGAGAGAAATCTTGAGATCTTGGATCGATCGAAGTATGCAGAAACCGCGCTGGGCGAAGGTGATTGTCTCGAGCTCGTCCACTTCGTGGGCGGGGGGTGACCAACGATGGACGATACGCTCCTCCGAATAGGTGGCAGGGAATTCAATTCCCGGCTCATTGTAGGTACCGGGAAGTATCGAGATAACGGAGCTATGGTCTCGGCGATTCGGGCGAGCGGCGCCGAGATGGTGACCGTTGCGGTGCGCCGAGTGGACCTCGATCGATCCAAGGACGAATCGATCCTCCATCACTTGGATCCAGCCGAGTTCTTCATCCTCCCCAATACGGCCGGCTGCTACTCCTCTGAGGAAGCGGTTCGATATGCCCGACTGGGCCGTGCAGCGGGCCTGAACGAATGGGTCAAACTCGAGGTGATCGGGGATGAGGCGACGCTCCTCCCAGATGTTCCTGCTACGCTCGAGGCTGCGAAGATCCTCGTTGCGGAGGGCTTCAAGGTCATGGCCTACACCAACGATGATCTCATCGGCGCCCTCCGGTTAGAGGATGCTGGATGCGTGTCCGTAATGCCGCTCGCCAGCCCAATCGGTAGCGGGCTCGGGCTGATCAATCCCTATTACATAAGAGAGATCAAATCTCGGCTTCAGACCCCCCTGATTGTGGACGCGGGAGTAGGGACCGCCTCGGATGCATGCGAGACAATGGAGCAGGGTGTGGACGGCGTTCTGATGAACACCGCGATCGCCGCAGCAGATGACCCGATTGCGATGGCGTCCGCGATGAAGTTGGGAGTGAAGGCAGGACGACTCGCTTACCTCGCGGGTCGAATGCCTTCGAGAGAGATCGCCGTTCCGAGCTCTCCCGAAACTGGGATGTTGGACTGACACGTTCCAGGACGACTCCCGCGCGCGTCTCTGCCCTCGACCTCCTAAAGGAGGTGGATGGTGGGCGCCGCCTCGACGTCGCATGGCGATCGGCTGCTCGGGGCCTTGGCGAGCGGGACCGCCGATGGGTCCAGGAGGCCGTCTTCGGTACGATTCGGCTACGGGGGCGTCTGGATCACCTTCTCGATCGGCATCTGGATAGGGGCCTTCTTTCGGTTCCTGCTCCCCTCCTGCCCATTCTACGCCTCGGCGCATATCAGATCCTCTGCATGCTTTCGGTCCCTAGCTATGCAGCGGTATCACAAGCGACGGAGCAAGCGACAATCGTGGGAGGGTCCAAAGGTGGTGGGCTCGTGAACGCGGTGCTCCGTGCCCTCGACAGGACCGGAGCGGGTCCGGCGCATTTCCCAGACTCTGACGAGGATCCGGTTGGGTATCTCTCCACTTGGGGGTCCCATCCCCGGTGGCTCGTCGAGCGCTGGATCGACCGCTTCGGAGCGGCGGAGGTCAGGGGCATCGTGGAGGCCGGGAACACGATTCCGGACGTGTTCCTGCGTCCAGTCGGCCTAGGCACAGAGCGAGCTGCGCGAGACCTCGCGGCCGCGGGCATGGAGGTATCCGATGGCCCCGAGGGCTCGCGAACCTTGAGACTCTCACGAGGGTCCGACCCCAAGAAAGCCCTTACAACCGTCCGCGGCATCATCCAGGATCCGGCAGCGGCGGAGGCCACGAACTTTGTACGGGTCAAGCCCGGGGAAACGGTCGCGGATCTCTGCGCCGCGCCTGGCGGTAAAGGAATAGCACTCATGGACTCCGGTGCGTGGGTGGTGGCCTCGGATAGGTCGGTTGGGAGGCTGAGGCGAATGCAACGCGCACTTCAGGGACTGGACCTCCCACAACGGCTGATCGCAGCACGGGCCGAAGCACCCCCTATCCGTGAGGTTGACATTGTTCTCGTGGACGCACCCTGCACAGGAACCGGGACGCTTTCGCGACATCCGGACATCCGGTGGCGGCTGACACCGCGATCTCCTGGCGAAATGGCCCGCGTCCAGTTCCAGATTGTGGCGGGAGCCGCGAGAATAGTGCGACCCGGAGGACTCCTGATCTACTCGACCTGCGCTCTCGAGGCCGAGGAAAACGAGGATCTGGTGAATTCGTTCCTTAAGGAACGCGATGACTTCGCTTTGGACGAGGGGGAAGAACCGCTTCGCATCCTTCCGGGTGAAAGGAGCAAAGACGGGGCGTTTGCAGCGCGTTTGAGGAGGATCGAGTGAAACTGGGCCGGCTCATGCGCAGGCGAAGGAGTACAGGTGGGGGAACCCGCCCCAAAATTCGACGCGAACACCGTCGCGTCATCCTGATGGCTCTGGCTACCTTGGGCTTAGGGTCAGGCGCGGGCTACCTATATGTGACGCAGCTCCTTTTTCCCGCACCGCGGTCCTCTCCTTCGGACTTCTACGAAGTTCCCGATTTGCGGGGGATGAGCGGGCTGGATGCCGAAACATTCCTCCGAGACCAGGGGTTGCAAGTTGGCGCGGTTGATTCAATCAGCCATCCGGATATCGCGCACGGGATCGTTCTTGGACAGACACCGCTCCCGGGGCAATTGGCACTGCCAGCGGGCCAGGTGGGTCTGACGCTCAGTTTGGGGCCAGAGCGACGGCCCATACCCGATGTCACGCGCCTCCGCGCTGATCGGGCGTTGACGGTTCTCGAAACCAGTGGGTTCGGCGTAATGATCGACTCGATGGAGTCCGACGTCTTGGAGGGTCGGATCGTATCGACCTTTCCCGAGGCGGGGGTTGTGTTGCCTCTCCCTGCTCAGGTTTTGATGTCCGTGAGCCTTGGGCCCCCCATGGTTTCCATGCCGATCCTGGCCGGGTTACAGGAAGAGGCGGCGAGGGTGCTGCTTGACTCGCTCGGCCTCGCGGTGGGCGAGGTCGAAACCCGCTTTCGATTCGGATTCAATCAGGGTGAGGTGCTGGAGCACTTTCCCCCCGCGGACTCGCTGATTCCGGCGGGGACCGAAGTGCGTCTCGTAATCGGCCGGCGCGGCTTCTTTTAGCTCAGGCCCCTGGGGGGGCTGGGGCCCACAAAGCGAAAGACTATGATGAATAAAAGGCCTTCGAACCTTCCGTACCTGCTTTCCGGTCTCGCGGCCCTCGCGGTTATCGCTTCGGCCTGGCTCGGGCAGGATTGGCTGGCTGCCCGATCCGTCGGTCCCGGCAGGCCAGCCCCATCCTTCGACGCAAGGACACTCGACGGGCAACCTGCTTCGTTGGACGATTTCGAGGGTAAGGTGGTTCTCTTGAACGTGTGGGCTACATGGTGCGCTCCGTGTCGGGTGGAGATGCCTTCGATGGAGCGACTTTATCGGGAACTCGGCGACGAATCGTTCGAGATATTGGCCGTGAGCGTGGACGCTCCGTTAGGCCAGTTCGACGCTGTCGGGAACCCCGGCGGAAACATCGGCGCGTTCGCGGACTCCCTCTCTCTCACTTTCCCGATTCTCCATGATCCTGAGGGCCGAATCCAGCGGACCTACCAAACAACGGGTGTTCCTGAATCCTTCATCGTTGGGAAGGATGGGGTGATCTACCGAAAGCTCATTGGCCCCACCGAGTGGGATCGACCTGAGTATGTGGACTTCTTCCGCCGCCTCATGGAAGAAGGGGCCTGACAAGGTGGGCGCTCTCTCCGCCTTTTTCTCGAGGAACTGGACTCTCAAACTTTCAGCGTTTGGTGTAGCCCTTCTCCTATGGGTCGCGGTGCGGGCCGAGGCCCCGAGTAGGCAGGAACTGCGCGACATACCTGTGCGAGTTGATCTGGAAGACCCGGGTTGGGCCCTCATGGGTGAGCCGAGTCCGCCTACCGTCACCATCCGGCTCGGTGGGCCATCGCGTGAACTGATCGGGATGGCTGTTGACCGTCCGACGATCGTGATTCCCCTCGATGCCGTAGCGGACGGTGATACTGCCGTCTCGCTCAGCAATTCTTGGGTCAGGGTTCAGGATCGGCCAGGGATCGTCGTCGAGGATATTCAGCCTTCCAGCGTGCAGCTTAGACTCGAGCCGATGGAGAGAGTCACCCTTCCAGCGGCCCTTCACCTCGAAGGTGAGCTGTCGGCTGACTTTGCGATGGCGGGCCCGCCGGAGTTCTATCCAGAGGGCATCCGGGTCTCTGGCCCGCGAAGCCGAGTCGCCGAATTCGATTCAGTGCCCTTGCTGCCCCTGTATCTCGAGGAAATTACGGAGTCTGGGCGAGTCTCAGTGGGTGTCGACACGACGGCGCTCGAGGGCCTGACCGTGCAGCCGCTGTCGGTAGATGTCGACATCCCGCTTGAGGATCGAATCGAGCGAGTCATGAGTGGCATCCCGATCGTGCTGCCCTCGAATCTCGCGGACGTGACCTCACTCGACCTCAGACCCACGACCGCCTCGGTGATCGTCCAGGGCGCTCGCTCGCTGGTTGATCGCGCCGACCCGACGCTCTTCGAGCTGGTTGTTCGGATCGAGGCGGTCGATGTTCCGGCGCCCGGAGATGAGGCCGAATTCCCCATCGCCCTCGAGGGCCTTCCCGCTCTGGTTGGAGGAGAGCCGCAGCAATCGGTTGTGACGGTCCGACATTCACGTTTGGAAAGCACGCGGTGACCGATCAGCTCGTCCTGGGGCTGGAAAGTTCTTGCGATGAGACGTCGGCGGCTCTCCTGCTCGGTGAGGCTGAGGTCCTCGGGCATGTGATTCTCTCCCAAGACATACACCGCGTCTATGGCGGGGTCGTGCCAGAGTTAGCCGCCCGTGCGCACCTCACCGTCATCGATGACGTAGTGGAAGAGGTCATGCGTCAAGCAGGCGTCTCGCTGGATGAGATCGATGCCCTGGGCGTGACTACAGGCCCGGGCTTGATTGGCGCCCTCCTCGTCGGTGTTTGCTGGGCGCGAGCGGTCACGTTCGCGCTGGAACGGCCGCTGGTTCCGGTGCACCACATGGAGGCTCACCTGTTCGCCCCGTCGGTCGAGGATCCCGACGCCGTGCCACCTTTCGTCGCATTGCTCGTCTCGGGGGGCCACACCCTACTCTTGCATGCCGCTGAGTGGGGCGACTACACGCTGTTGGGCGAGACTCGCGACGACGCGGCGGGTGAAGCCTTCGACAAGGTCGCGAAGCTGTTGGGCCTACCCTACCCGGGCGGACCGCAGATTGAAACCCTCGCCCGAGACGGGGACGCGTCCCGCTACTCTTTCCCACGGCCCATGCTCCGAAGAGACCAAGAGTCTGGCGATGCGGACTATTTGGACTTCTCGTTCTCCGGCCTGAAGACGTCCGTCGCTGAAGAGGTGCGGGCGGTAAGTGGGAACGGGGTCCTCGCGGCCGAGCGAGCGCACCTGGCTGCTGCCTTCCAGGAGGCCGCAATCGACACCCTCGTGTCGAAGACGATGAGAGCGGTCGACGCCACCGGGTGCGGACGTGTATTGGTGAGTGGCGGCGTGGCCGCAAACGGCGAGCTCAGGTCTGAGATGGCCCGCCGGATGGCCTTACCCGGGGCCGTTTTCAGCGCCTCTCCTCGACTCTCGGTGGACAACGGTGTCATGGTGGCGCGCGCTGCGGCGTTTCGGTTGAGCCGTGGTGAGATTGCCGGAGATAGCCTGAGCGCAGACGCCTCCCTTCCGTTTCCGGGTCTCTCGCTTCTAGAGGCATGACCTTCGAGATGCTGACCATCGTCCACGGATCGGATTTGCACTTTGGAAAACGACACGATCCAAGTGTAGCTGAGGCCTTCTTGAGTTCTGTGGAGAGTCTGGCGCCGGACCTCATTGTCCTGTCGGGAGACTTTACCCAGCGTGCGAAGGCCCGGGAATACCGAGATGCGAAAGCCTATCTGGATCGACTCCCTGAGGCGCCCGTCGTTGTCACTCCAGGCAACCATGACGTCCCGCTATATCGGGTGTTCGAGAGGGTGTTTACTCCGTATCGAAACTACCGCAACTACATCCACGAAGAATTGAACACGGTAACCCGGATCCCGGGACTGACGGTCGTCAGTCTCAATTCCGTGGCTCCCCGGCGCGCGATCGTAAACGGCCGGATCCGAAGAAAACAGCTAGGATTCGCACGAGACGCCTTCCGAGCGGTGCCGACTACGGATTTCAGGGCCCTCGTCACTCACCACCACCTCGCTCCTACGCCGGACTACCAAGGTGACCAGGCTCTTCCTAGTGCGAGGACCGTTCTGAACGCGATCGACGAAATGGGGGTCGACCTGGTGATGGGTGGGCATATCCATAGGACTTTTATCGGGAACTCCCTCGACGTGCGTCCAGACGGGCGCCGGGCACCAGGGATCGTCATCCTTCAATCGGGCACAACCACCTCTCTGAGGGGCCGTGTTCGGGAAAAAGCAAAGAACTCGTTCAACGTAATCCGCCTCGCCGACAGCGAGTTGGAGATCACTAACTACCTCTACTTCCGTGAAACGCATCGGTTTGCTCCGGTCGCGGACCACACATTCCCGCGGTCGCCGCGACGGTTGTTGGAGAGAGACACCGCTCGCGACGAAGGCCAGCCCGAATCATCTCGGGCTGCGGGGATACCTGGGGAGTACGTGTGACGGCAGCCGCCCGTGTCCGGTCACAGTTTGCGTTTCGGGGCCTTTCTTCGGTTCTCAGAATCGCCGTCCTGTCCAATCTTATGTTTCCCCTACTCGTGCAACTCTCGGGGGGCGGGCCTACAGGCCTTCATGGACAGAGTCTCGATCGGCCTGAGGTCATCTCGCTCGGGTTCAATGGAAACCAAACATTCTCTGACGCCGCGTTGTCGGCAGCGATCGTTACGCGCGCGACAGAGTGCCGCGCAATCCTGCTTAGCCCGTTCTGCTGGGCTGGGGCCGAGTTCCCACAAGATCGAAGATATCTCAGCCCCCGCAACCTGGCAGACGACTTTGTTCGGGTCCATCTCTTTTACCGACAGCGCGGGTACCGCGAGGTCCAGGTCGACACGGTTGTCAGTCGTCAGGATGACCAAACGGTCGGACTCGTCTTCCAGGTTCGCGAGGGAGAACCTCATCGAATCGCCTCCTTGGAGGTTCGTGGAGTCGAGGAAGTCTCCGATCCACCCCTGACTGAGGGACTCACCATTGCGGAGGGAGATGCCTTAGATCTCGAAGCTTTGGACACGGTGCGTGATACTCTGACACGCCGTCTACAAAACCGGGGATACCCACACGCCGAGGTGCTTCGGAACATCTTCATCCCGTCTGGCGCCCGCGAAGCTGATGTCGAGTTCGACATATACACGGGCCCCCGGTCTCGATTCGGCCCAATCAACGTCGTCGGAAACACCGAGATTGACGACGAAGTCGTGGTGCGAATGCTTCCGTTTGTCGAGGGCGGGATCTACCGCCGGGAGCAGCTTTTCGATGGACAGCGGAACATTTACAATCTCGAGATTTTCCTCGATGCCTCGATCACCGAGGCATTGCAGAACGAGCCCGACAGCATCGTTCCCCTTCGAGTGCAGGTAAACGAAGGAAATACGCACAGGGTACGCGCGGGTGGTGGTTGGAACACTGAAGAGTGCTTCAACGCAGAAACGAGCTGGTCAAACCGGAACTATTTCGGCGGTGCCCGCCGGCTCGCCCTCCGAGGCCGCGCCTCCAACTTGCTTACCAGCCCACTGGAAAACTCGATCTGCTCGGCAGCGGGAAGCGGTGTATACGGTGAGTTGGACTGGATTCTCTCAGCGGACTTTGGGCAGCCCTTCGTCTTCTCGCCACAGAATTCCTTCGCCGCCTCCGTCTATGCTGAGAGACAGAGCCTGCAGAACGTGTTCGTTCGGGAAGCACTCGGTCTCAACTTGGGTTTCACCCGTTTGGTAGCTAGGGCGACCCCGGTCACCTTCTTCTATCGCCCCCAATTCGGTCGCTTGGATGCGGCGGAGGTCTTTTTTTGTGCGAGCTTTCTTGTCTGCGATCCCCTCGACATCGACTTACTCCAGGCTACCAACCTCCTCTCGCCGATCGGCGTCACCGTCCTGCGAGATCAGACGAACCGCGTAATTTCTCCGACCGGTGGACACCGGTGGTTTGTCGACCTGGAATACGCGACTCGGTGGACCGGTTCAGATTTTAAGTACGAGCGAGCAGTCGCGGAATTAGCCGGTTTCTACGGGATCCGTGATGATCTGGTTCTCGCGGGGCGGCTACGTGGAGGCTGGCTTCAGGCAGGAGTGTTCCAGGGTCTCGCTTCAGCATCCGGTGAGTCTGAGAGGTTGATCGCGCATCCGGAAAAGAGGTTTTACGCGGGCGGCTCCAATTCGGTGAGAGGATACGCGCAGAATCAGCTCGGGCCGCAAGTCGTCTCGGTCGAGGCGGATCGTCTTCTTCTTCCACAGCGCAACAATCCTGCGGTTTGTATGCCGGAAGAAGTGACCACGCTTGCCTGCAGCGCGGCAGGCCTTCCTGAGACCCTGTTTTCCGCAAGGCCAACGGGGGGCACGGGTCTCCTCGAGGGGGGTCTCGAGCTGCGGTTCCCGGTATGGGGCACGACCGTTGGGGGGGCGGCGTTCGTGGATTTCGGTCGCGTATGGGAGGTCAGCAGCGAAGGGAACTTGGACCACATGGTCTTCACCCCGGGGTTTGGATTCAGGTATACGACGCCGATCGGCCCGGTTAGGATCGATCTGGCGTACCGAGGAAACCCGGTCCGTCGCGTCCCCGTCATCACCTCTCAGATTCGGCCCTTCGATCCGACCCGCGACAGTCCGGATGACCGGATCGGGGCGGGAGGTCCGACCGTGCTTGATTGGGTTCCACTCGAGGATCTGGCGTTGCTCGAGCCGCGAGTCCGGTTCTCGGCCGGTGGCGACGCTCCATGGTGGCAGGGACTGCAGCTGCACTTCTCCATAGGACAGGCCTTCTGAGCGTGAAGATCGCGGCCCGGATCATGCGCTGGATCTCAGGAGGGCTCTTTGCCCTTCTTCTCGTGCTAACCGGTTTGACGGTTCTTCTCCTCTACACCCAGCCCGGGCACGACTTCTTCCTGCGGGCTGCCATGACACAGATGCCGCGATTGGTCAACGGTGAGGTCGCCGTGGGGGGCCTACGGTCTGACGGCCTCCTGAGGGGGTTCACTCTGCATGACGTCGCGATCTCGGACCGCGCAAACCGTCCTTTCGTGACGGCCGACTCCCTCAGTATCAGATACTCGATCTCCGATCTCATCCGAAGGAACATCGTGCTTGTTCCGGTCGATGTATGGAGCCCGAGCGTCGTAATCGAGAAGCTACATGGCGACTCCCTGTCCAATGTGGGAAGGATTTTGATTGACAGGCCTCGAGACCCATCCGATCCGGGTCAGAGACGAGGGACGGCTGATGAGGCGGGTGAGAGCGGGATCTCGCTGGTGTTACGCCGCACCAACATCCGTGACGGACACCTTGCGATTCGACTACCGATCGAAGGGAGTGCTCCCGCGAATCGCGGAGTCTACGAACGGCTCACAGGCCGGGGAGAGGGCGAATACCGCCTCTTGGAGTTCCGTCGGGTTGAGGCCCGCGTTTCGGGCGCGGATCTGGTTGGCCCCGAGATGAGTGGTCAGTCCGTGACCTTTGAGCAACTCTCGGTCGACGGATACGTACTGGAGGATCCCTTCACAGTCACCGAGCTGCGTGGCGATTTCGTGCGTGAAGGATCGACACTGAAGCTAAGTCTCGACCAGCTCACCATGCCGGGATCGGAGTTGTTCGGAGACGTGAGTCTCAGCTGGGGCGACGGGGACGCTATTCGACTGGAGGCAGAGGTCGAGGCCGATGTTCTACAGTTCTCCGATTTCCGATGGCTCGAGCCTCGACTCCCAGCCGGCGGCGGCAACCTGTCCCTTCGAGTGTCGGGTCCGCTGGATCGCACGGTCTGGAGGGTCAGTCAGGCCAACCTGGCTGCTGGAAGAAGTCAGGTTCGAGGTAGGCTGGGGCTCGATCTCGGCGCACAGCCTCGCTTCACAGAGACGGACCTCGTGTTCGAGCCGCTTCAGCTCTCCGACCTGAACGGGTGGCTGCGTGAGCCGCTTCCCTTCGAGGGAGTCGTGACGGGAGCCGTCAGCGTCAATGGAGCACTCGGTGCGCTCCAGTTGATCGGTGAGCTGAGCTTTGAAGATCCCGATCGTGGAATTCCGCCTTCCATTGCAGTCGTTGAAGGGACGTTCGAGGTTGGAGAGCAGATCGGAGTCTCCAACTTGACGGCAACAGTAGCGCCCTTCCGGTACGGAACGCTTAGAGCGTTCCTGCCGGATCTGGAACTCGAGGGCGAGGGTCGCGCAACCGGCAGAGCCAGCGGCGAGCTCTCGTCCAGCTTACAGATCAGCGGCGAACTGGAGCACTCCATTCGAAACGGCCCCCTCTCTCGTCTCTCGGCTTCTGGTACGATCCAACGATCTGGGGAAGCCATAAACCTGGCGATGGCGGCCACATTGGATGCTCTCTCACTGGACGCACTGGCCATGGAGGTCGGTCGCGCCTTCCCGCTTTCGGGCGAGGTTTCAGGCTCGGTCCGCGCGGTGGGCCCCGCATCCGACCTGCTTCTTTCTGGCACCCTCGATACTCCCGCCGGAGCAGTCGAGGTGACCACTCAACTGAATATGCTGGACCCCTCTCTCGGGTATCGAATAGAGGCCGCCGCAGAGGGATTCCAGCTGGACCGTATGGCCTCGGTGCCCCAACCGACGATCCTTACCGGAGAGCTTTTGATCGACGGATCCGGAACCGATCTCGAGAGTCTCAGCGGCGAAGCGGACCTGGTGATCCGCGAAGCGCAGGTGGGACGCGCGCAGTTCGACGGTCTCGAGACGAGCGTGCGCGCGGTTGGCGGCCGACTTGTGGTCGACGAGCTGAGCCTCAGTTCCTCCTTGATTGCCGTAACCGGGGCGGGCGACCTGGCGCTTCGTGAGGATCAACCCGACGGACTGCTGTCCCTGAGCTGGGCCGCAGATTCGCTTTCCGCGTTGCGGCCGGTTCTGCTCGGAGAGGAGGTCATCGCGGCCGATACTCTCACACAGCTTGAGCGAGAAATCCTACTATTTGATGGGATCGATCCAGATACGCTCGGCGCGGCCGATCAGATTGCCATCGGCGGCAGCGTACGTGGCGAGGGCTTCCTCCGTGGGCGAGTTCAAGATCTGGAAGGCGAGGGTTTCACCGAGCTCGTTGGAGCGGTCGTCGGTGAAGGTGTCGTCGCCCGATCCCGAGCCGATCTGAGGGGGCATTGGCGGGGAGCCGAGGATTGGCTCGCGGAGGCAGTGGTGGACTTTGACAGCTTGTCTCTTCGAGAGTTCGAGCTGGCCCGGGGTAGCGGCGGAGTGAGCTATGGATCCGGTGGGATCGGAGACTTCGATGTGTCGATGGAAGGCACAGAAAGCGAACGATATGCGGCTGCAGGAGACTTCCGGAGAGATTCACTCGGTCTGGGCGTGACATTTCGGGCGTTCGAGATGTCGGACGAGACCGACCGATGGTCCCTCGACAACCCGACCCTCGTTGTCTTCGGAGAATCGAACGTCAGTACGAATGGACTCCGTATCGTAGGACGACCGGTAGGGGCCGGCTCCACCCTTGCACCGGCGTCGATCGAAGCAGTAGGAGCGCTTGATTTCGAGGGCAGGTCTGAATTCAGGCTTGATGCTTCCGGGGTGGCTATTGAGCGACTCGCGAATGTGGCGCAACTGAATGATCCTCCGAGCGGAATCGTCGATCTCACGATGGAGATTGATGGACCTGCCCAGAATCCCCGCCTACGTGGGGACGTTCTTGTCCGGGATTTTGTCTTGTATCAGACCGCGCTCTCGCAACTCGAGGGCTCCATCGAATACGGAGACCTTGGCCTGCGAACCCGCATCACGGGAGACCGCAACGGCCGGAGGCTGTTCTCGCTCGTCGGTTCAATGCCGTTGGATCTCTCCTTTACCGAGATCGAGGCCCGATTCCCCGATCGCGAAATCGATCTAACACTTGCAATTGATTCCCTCCCGGCCTCTATCGCGCTCGCGTTTCTGGACGCCATAGAGGACGTGGAAGGGTCGTTCGGGGGTCAGGTCCGGCTTCGAGGGACCCCCAAGGACCCACAGCCCAGCGGAGAAATCCGATGGATTGATGGAGCCATGAGCCTTCCCGGCCTCGGCCTTCAGCCCGAAGCGCTCAGCGTGAATCTAAGAGTTCGTGAGGACCTCCGCGTCGAGGTCGAAGCGGAGGCGAGAGCGCAAGGGACCGCAGAGGTCACGGGCACGGTTTCCCTCGTCAATTTCGCCGACCCGGAATTCGACCTTCAACTCTCGGCGTCAGGCTTCCAGGCGGTCGAGCGCCGCGACTTGACCGCCCAGATCGGAGGCGAGCTGACTCTGACCGGCCCATACGGCGCCCCCCAAATGAGCGGTGCGGTTACAGTCGAGCGGGGGGAGCTGTTCCTAGAAGAATTCGTCCGAGGTGCCGAAGTCATCGATCTTTCGGATCCGAGGTTCTTTGACGTGGTGGACACGACGCTCGTCTCTGTACGTCCCGCGGGGGCGGTTGCCCAGAACGCGTTTCTCCAGAACCTGAGGGTGGGGGTCGAACTCTCCCTCGAGCAGGAGTTCTGGATTCGGAGCCAGCAGCAGGCCCAAGGGATGGACGTTGAGATCGGCGGAGACTTGGCGGTGACCTTCGACAGGCCCGCAAGGGAACTCCGGTTAGCCGGGAGCCTCGAGGCGATCCGGGGCTCGTACACCCAGTTCGGCCGACTCTTCGAGGTGCAGGATGGCGCAGTGGAGTTCGTGGGCACGCCCGGTATCGACCCGTCTCTCTCCATCCAGGCCGTGCACAGGCTCAGGAGAGACGCTGCCGAGCCCCTCAACGTCATCGCAAACGTCGGAGGCACGCTGCAGAACCCCGAGGTGACTCTTTCCAGCGACGCGCAGCCACCGATTCCCGAGTCGGACCTGATCAGCTATCTGCTATTCGGGAGGCCTTCTTACGCACTTGCTTCCGGGGAGACTTCGGTTGTCGAGGGCGCGGCGGCCGGCTTACTCAGCACCACCCTCAACCTGGGTGTGAGCCAGCTCGGCTCCACGCTGGGCCGGAGCCTGGGCGTGGACTACCTGTCGGTCAGTCAGGCTCAGCAGCTCGGCGCCTTCAGGAACCCGACTGGGATCTTCGCCGATACCCGGGTGGAGATGGGCAGATACGTCGGGCAGAACGTTTTCTTTGCGGTTGCGCTCAGGCCGCTGACCGGCCTGGGTCCCGTCCGAAGGACCCAGCTACCCGGTGCGAGGTTGGAGTGGAGTTTCAGGGAATTCTGGTCGACCGAGGGGTTCATTGAAGATCGGCTCGCGCGTCTCAGCGGATCAGGCTTCGGAGAGTTAGACAACGATTTCGCCCGGGTGTTCGGCGTTTCACTGTTCAGAGACTGGGGGTATTGAAGCGGCACTCCCCCGCCCGTCCAGGGGTATGAGGGCTTACGAGGTTTGGGGTCCCAGATCAGGGGCGTCATACCGTATTCGCAGATTCGAACCCAAGAGATCATGCAGCAGCTAAAAGTCTTCGTTCTCATGGCAGGACTCACCGCACTGTTGGTGGTCCTCGGAGGATATTTCGGTGGGCAGCGCGGCGCCGTCTTGTTTTTCGCGTTGGCCGCGATCATGAATTTCGGGATGTTCTGGTTCAGTGATAAAGCCGTACTCCGGATGTACAAAGCGCGGCTTGTCGGCCCGGGCGAAGCTCCTGAGTTCTACCAAATGGTGGATCGACTGCGGCAGCGAGCAGGCCTTCCCATGCCGACGCTGGCAATCGCCCCGTCCGAGCAGCCGAACGCCTTTGCGACCGGTCGGAGCCACAAGAAGGCGGTAGTCTGTGTCACGGCGGGGCTCCTGAAGCTCATAGACCGCGGGGAGCTGGAGGGAGTGATCGCTCACGAGCTCGCGCACGTGAAACACAATCACATGCTCGTATCTACTGTTGCCGCTACCATGGCGGGCGCGATCGGTCTACTGGCCACCGTCGCACGTTGGGGGGCAATTTTCGGAGGGGGACGCGATGCGGATCGGAATCCCTTCGCGTTGATCGTTATGTCGATCGTGGCCCCGTTGGGAGCGATGATCGTCCAGATGGCGATCAGTCGAGCGAATGAGTTCCAGGCTGATCGTACCGGAGCCCAGATCGCGGGTGCCTCGGAAGGCCTCGCGAGCGCGCTTCGGCGCTTAGATGCCCATTCCCGACGGATTCCGATGCAGGTAAACCCGGCCGCCGCTCAGCTAGCGATCGTCAACCCTCTCGCCGGAATCAGGGGAGGCGGTTTGACCAAACTCTTCAGCACCCATCCCTCGACGGAAGACCGAATAGCCCGCCTCCAGGAGCTGCGAGGTCTTTGATTTCGGGCTCTCCGAGTCAGCTCCGTACCTGTAAGGCTGGTCTACGAAAGGGCATGTAGTACCGATGGTGCGTGACTCGCTGGTGATCCGAGGGGCTCGGGAACACAACCTCCAGGATGTCTCTCTGGAGATCCCCCGAGAGCGCCTCGTGGTGATCACGGGCATCTCGGGGTCGGGTAAGAGCTCCCTCGCGTTCGACACGATTTACGCGGAGGGTCAGCGGCGCTACGTAGAGTCGCTTTCTGCTTATGCGCGACAGTTCGTCGGCATGATGGAGAAGCCCGACGTCGACTCCATCGAGGGCCTCTCCCCCGCGATCTCCATCGAACAAAAGACGATCTCCAAAAACCCACGCTCAACTGTGGGAACTGTCACGGAGGTCTACGACTACCTCCGCCTTCTCTGGGCACGAATCGGGACTCCGCACTGCCCCGAATGCTCCCGACCTGTGCTCCGCCAGTCCTCGACGCAGATCGTGGATCGCATCATCGGGCTCGGCGAGGGAACACGGATCCAGCTGCTAGCGCCCCTGGTCCGAGGGCGAAAGGGTGAGTTCCGAGACCTCTTCGAGAAGGCCCGTAAGGAGGGGTTTGTGCGGGCACTCGTGGACGGAAAGGCCTGCGACTTATCCACACCGCCCCAGCTCAATCGATTTGAGAACCACAGCATAGCTATCATCGTCGATCGACTCCTCGTCAACGCCGCCGACCGTGCCCGGCTTGCGGACTCCGTCGAAGTGGCGCTTCGCGCCGGGAACGGGATTTTGGAGGTGACAGAGCACGTGCCGCGTTCCGGCGACCCCATCTCCCATCTATTCAGCGAACACCATGCCTGTCTCCACTGCGGGGTTAGCCTGGCCGAATTGGAGCCCCGTCAGTTTTCGTTCAACTCCCCCTACGGAGCTTGCCCCGAGTGCGATGGTCTGGGCACCCGACGGGAAGTCAGCCCCGAACTCATCGTGGGCGGCGAGAAAATCTCAATTCTTGAAGGGGTGGTGCTTCCGTGGGGAGCGCCCCGCGGCCAGCTGAGGGAATCCGTGCTTCGTGGGTTGGCGGAAGCATATGAATTCGACCCCAAAATGCCGTGGAGTGACCTACCGCAGGAGGTGCAGGAGGCGATTCTTTTTGGCTCGGGGAACATGAAGATCCGGTTTCCCTATCGGCGAGGCAGGAAAGACCGTGAGTACGTACGGGTCTGGGAGGGCGTCGTCGAGAGCGTGTCTCGACGCTACAAGGAGACTTCCTCCGATGCCGTAAGGTCTCAGCTAGCGCAGTTCATGACGGCGCTTCGTTGTGATGTCTGCGAAGGCGCTCGTCTTCGGACCGAATCGCTAGCGGTTACCGTTGCAGGCCGATCGATCGGGGAGATCGGCGAGCTTTCCATATCGGAAGCTCGGGGTTTCTTCGAGTCTCTTCCCGTATTGGGTGAACAGCGAGGACCGGGCGCGCCGAAACCGTTGGACATGGCCCCTCTCTCGGCAGAAATAGCGGGGCCCATCCTGAAGGAAGTCGGCGAACGGCTTCGCTTTCTCGAAAACGTGGGTCTGCAGTACCTAACCCTCGGACGTAGCGCAGACACGCTATCGGGAGGTGAGGGCCAACGCATTCGTTTGGCGACCCAGATCGGTAGTCGATTGGTCGGCGTGCTCTACGTGCTGGACGAGCCTTCGATCGGGCTTCATCAGCGCGACAACGCTCGGTTGCTGGCCACCCTAGAGGCGCTCCGGGACCTGGGGAACAGTGTTCTTGTCGTCGAGCATGATGAAGAGACCATCCGCAGAGCCGACTATGTTGTCGATCTCGGCCCTGGGGCGGGCCGGCACGGGGGTCAAGTTGTTGCCGCGGGCGCGGTGGGTCACGTGCTTGGGCAGGAGAGATCCCTCACTGGCGCCTATCTGCGCGGGGATCTAGAGATCCCAGTACCCAAATCGAGACGGACAACGAACCCTGAACATTGTTTGATTCTGCGAGGCAGCGGCGGCCACAACTTGAAACAAATCGATGCCGTGTTCCCCCTGGCCTGCTTCGTGTGTGTGACCGGGGTCTCCGGCTCCGGCAAATCTACTCTCATCACCGAAACGCTTTACCGTGCGCTGGCGCGCCACTTCTACAAATCGAAGCGTCTTCCCCTCTCCTACCTGGCTCTAGAGGGGATTGAGAGAATTGATAAGGTCGTCGAAGTGGATCAGTCGCCCATAGGCCGGACGCCTCGTTCTAACCCGGCTACGTACACTGGCGTTTTTACACCGATCCGGCGGCTATTCGCGGAGCTGCCGGAAGCGCAAATGCGGGGGTATTCTCAGGGACGCTTCTCCTTCAACGTGAAGGGAGGACGTTGCGAAGCGTGCTCGGGGGACGGGATGGTGAAGATCGAGATGCATTTCTTGCCTGATGTCTACGTCCTTTGCGAAGTCTGTCGAGGGAAGAGGTACAATCGCGAGACACTCGATGTCCAGTATCGTGGAAAGAATATCGCCGACGTGCTATCGATGACGGTCGACGAGGCTGTGGACTTCTTCAAGGCGGTTCCGAGGATTCGGCATCAGCTACAGACGCTGTGCGACGTTGGACTGGGCTACATCCACCTCGGGCAATCGGCCACCACGCTCTCCGGGGGGGAAGCGCAGCGCGTGAAGCTCTCCACCGAGCTATCGAAGCGAGCCACAGGAAAGACCCTCTACATTCTCGATGAACCCACGACCGGATTGCACTTTCAAGATGTAAAGGTGCTCCTGGAGGTGCTTCATCGTCTGGTCGATCGGGGGAACACCGTTCTCGTAATTGAGCATAACCTAGAGGTGATCAAGACCGCCGATTGGATTCTTGATCTTGGCCCGGAAGGCGGACAGGATGGCGGCTATGTGGTGGCCGAGGGGACCCCGGAAGCAGTAGCTCAAGAGCCGGATTCATTCACTGGACACTATCTGGCGAAGGCTTTGGAACCGGCCCCGATCGGTGTGTGATTCTCTCTTCTGAGCGCCATCATTCCGGATGCCACGCTTTGAGCGATGTGTTACACTGCGCACGATTTCCCCCAAACCGGCTCCGATTCGCGAATCTTTCGTGTCCGGTGAACGTAGGGACGTTGGCAGCGGTGCCCCATGGACCTGTCTTTCTCAGGGGTGGCACCCGTCTTACAACGGACGGCCTGATGCTGTCCTAGCCGAGGGAGGGCACATGCTGACCCGTGAGGATCTGGAGAGCTACCTCATCCGCATGGATGTCGACTACGAAGAGATCGCCGACGGTATGTACTTGGCGCGCGCCGGAGATGAGCGGCTCCCGGTCGTAGCACATCACTCCCCTCCGCTTCTTTTTCTGAGACTCAAGGTGATGGATCTCGCCCAGGGTGAGCATTCGCGCGAAGACCTCTATAAGACGTTGCTCGAGCTCAACGCGAGTGACGTCGTTCATGGGGCGTACGGTTTGGAGGGTAGCGAGCTCGTACTCAGCCAAACGCTCGAACTCGAGGCGCTGACCTTTTCTGAGCTTCAGTCCTCCCTAGAGAGCATCCTCTTCGCCGCTTCGAGCCATATGGAACGCATACGGTCGCTTGCCGGCGCGTCCGTCGAGGGGGGCATCGCATGAGCATCTTCACAAAAATATCGACGCTGTTCCGGTCCAACATCAACGATCTCATCGCTCGTGCGGAAAATCCTGAGAAGATGTTGAACCAGATTATCCTCGACATGAGGGATCAGCTGTCGGGCGCGAAGAGAGAGGTGGCGGCGGCGATCGCCGATGAGCGAAAGCTCCGGGCGCAGGTCGAGGACGAGGCGAAACAGGCGCACGACTGGGAGAAGCGGGCCGTCATCGCCGTGCAAGAGGGCAGGGACGACCTGGCAAAACAGGCTCTCTTGCGACAACAGGAGCACAGCGACCGCGCAGCTTCGCTGAAAACGACGTGGGAGTCCCAAGCAAGTGAGACCGGCAAGCTCAAGGCTTCCCTGAAGCAACTAAACGATCGAATCGAAGAGGCGAAGAGGAAGCGGAATCTCCTTATCGCAAAGCAGAAGCGGGCGCAGGCGCAGAAACGGATCCACGAGACCATGTCGGGGCTCTCCGACAATTCCGCGTTTGATGCCTTCAACCGTATGGCCGAACGGATCGAGGAGCAGGAGCGTCGGAGTCTGGCCGCGGCAGAGGTCTCTGAGACGTTGAGCGGAGACACGCTGGAGGAACAGTTTGCTCAGCTGGAATCGGGTGATGAGGCTGAGGGTCGACTGCTGGAGTTGAAAAGAGAGATGGGACTCCTGCCACCCGCTGCCGAAGAGGAAACCCGGCAGATTACCGCAGGTGACGAAGACGATCAGGACTCCGCCGACACGAATGCATCGGACGGCGAAATCCGCGAAGCCGAACTCTTGGAAGAGTTCGACCGCCTCGGGCAAGACCTGAACTGACAGAACGCCAGCGTCTGAAGATCGCTTCAATGGATACTGTGTTCCTGAACGGGGAGTTTCTTCCTCGACCCGAGGCCATGATTTCGGCTGACGACCGAGGATTCTCATTCGGTGACGGCGTCTACGAATACACGCCCTTCTACGAGGGGCGAGCCTTGCGGATGGCTGCGAGAGTGGAACGGCTTCGGACCGGTCTCGCCGAGCTCATGATCGACTACGATGTCGATTCCGTCGAGTCGATCTACAGCGAGCTACTTGCGCACAACGGACTCGCGGATGTGCCCACGGTGGCCATCTATTTTCAGGTGACCCGCGGTTCGGCGGCCCGAACCCATGCCTTCCCTCCGGCCGGCACACGTCCAAATGTCTACGCATACGCGGCTCCCTTTCATCGGCTTTCCCGCTCCGAGTGGGAGCGAGGCACAGCGGCCGTGACCTTCCCAGATTTTCGCTGGGGGCGCGCCAACATCAAGACACTTCAGTTGCTGCCGAACGTCTTGGCTCAGGAGGCGGCGCAGCGGGCCAAGGTCGGTGAGGCCATCCTGGTTCGCGACGGGATCGCGTTGGAGGCGGCTCGAAGCAATTTATTCATGGTATTCGGCAAGACGATTCGGACCCATCCAACATCCAATCAGATCCTTCCCGGGATCTCTCGTGAGATGGTCCTTGAGCTCGCGCGGGAACGCGGATACGAGATTCAGGAAGTCGCAACTCCAGAGCGACGTCTCACGGAGGCCTCCGAGGTGTTTCTAACGGGTAGCAGCAGCGAACTACTCCCGATCGTTCAGATCAATGGGGTGGCCGTCGGCGACGGAATCGCGGGCCCGATCATCACGGACCTGTATGACGCCTTCGTGACGCAGGTGGCTCGAGAGTGTAGCGGAGAGCCGGAACAGACGGATTAGAGGCCTAACGTCAGGTCTCTCAACGTCGGAGAGGGACCCCCGCGTGATCGCTCCGTAGATGCAGTGAGAGCGATCCGACGATCGGGACCTTGGTGCTCAGCCGCACGAGCTGTCGTCGGTCGTCGTCTGAGAAATACACCTCCGCCTCTCCCCCTTCCCCGAAAAGGCCCCCTGCCTTCACGATCGGGCGAACAACGATTGTCTCATACGTCCCTGCAGGAACCTCGATCGTCTCTTTCCTGAGTACTTCAAGGATCACAGGATTGCGATCGGCTCGAAAATAGCGGTCCAAGGTGTAGGTCTTCCCGACCTCGAGGGGGAGTGTCCGAGCGAAATAGATAAAAGAGATATCGTCCAGCGGCACGTCCGTGATGAGTTCTTCACTTTCGTCGGTATCCGTGCGCTCCCAAAAGCCAGACTCCGGATAGATCTCGTAGTTACGAAAGGCCCGGTATCGGACCTCTTTGATGTTCTGAATCGATCGCCGGGTGGCGAGCGTCTCGATGTCGATCCACGATTCGAACTGGTCGTCAACACGTGCGAAGGGGATTCCACCCTTGATCAGCCACGAGATGTAGTAGGAGGGATACCCTCTCACGGGTTCGACGTCCACCACCTGCATCAGCCCGCTTCCCACGGACAGGGGTCCTAACTTCACCTGGTACTCGGCAATCTCTCCTGGGCCGAACGGCACGAGCGCGACGGCGCTCTCGACCAGGCTCGGCATCGGGACGGAGTGGCCTTCGATCGCGCTTTGGCCGAGGAGTGCCGGAACGCACGCCACGGAGAGAACCACCCCGCAGATCAGCGCCGTGCTGCGGCGCCAGAGTCGACCCGATCGGTTGTTGTCACTCCCGCGTGACCTCATCGATCCCCTCTCCCTGTCTTCCCGCTCGGTTCCGGTGGTCCCAAATAACTGCGGCTTCGCGCGATGCCGAGCTATTCGTACATCAGGCTCCGGCCTCGCAGTTCGCGAAATCTCTCGATGGCGGGGTCCCAGCTCATCGTAATCTGAGACGCCGACGCTCCTTGTTCGACACCGATACGTAGCAGTTGGGTCCCCGCGAGTCGGTCAAAATGGTCGATGTTCCACTGCCAAAGCTCACCCGACATCCGACGCGCCTCGATCAATATGGTGACCGCTGTCAGGGTAGGATCGTATATCTCGGCATCGGTTACTTGGAGTCTGACGCCGCTCACTTCCACCCCGTCGAACTTGCCATCCCCGGGTTCCTCGGGTGTGAATCGGGCGGATTCGATCCGCACGCCCGGCAGGGCAGCCTGTGAAACGACACGGGCGAGCTCCTCGCCGTCTAGCCATGGAGCGCCCACCCACTGGAAGGGCCGATCCGTTCCTCTCCCCACAGAGAGGTTCGTCCCCTCGAAGAGACACGTGCCGGAGTAGTGAAGGGCGCTTTCCAGGTCCGGCATGTTCGGAGAAGGTGCGCGCCACGGGAGGCCGGTGTCTGGGAACAACATGTCTCTCGACCACCCCTCGATGGGAACGACTCTGAGGTCCGCCTGGATGCCAAACGCCCTGCGGAAGAGAATCGCGAGTTCGCCAGGGGTCATCCCGTGACGCATCGGGAGCGCGTACCGGCCGACAAAGGAGGCGAAGGCAGGATCGAGTACGTTCCCCTGTACCTGACGGCCGCCAACCGGATTCGGCCGGTCTAGAACGAGGAAGGGAATGGACGCCTCACCCGCCGCCTCCATCGCGAGCGCCATGGTATATATGTATGTGTAGTAGCGCGCGCCGATGTCCTGGATATCGAAGAGGAGGGCATCGATCCCGTCGAGCATCTCGGACGTGGGCTTGCGTGTCGGGCCATAGAGCGAGTGGATAGGGAGCTCCGTCCTCGCGTCCACTTGATCATCGACGACCCTTCCCGCCTCGACCGTCCCACGAATCCCGTGCTCGGGAGAGAAGAGCGCGACGAGCTGTACTTCTGGGTGTTCGTACAATCGATCGATCGATGGGACTTCGTCCGCGCCGATGCCAGTCTGGTTGGTGATGAGCCCCACGCGCAGACCCCGTACCAGATCGAGGGAATCGGATAGGAGTACGTCGATCCCGGGTCGCACCGGTGAGACCTCAGTTGAAACGTCTTGAGATCCACAATCCGCTAACAAGAGAGCGCCTGAAAATAACAACACGAACCTCCACCCTTTCTCCCGCCGAGCGGATTGTCGCTGCATCAGGATTCTCCTAGCTTTTCCATGTACCCAGAGTCCCCTGAGCGTTCTTCCTTGGGGAAGTTTGGCGTCGTGGCCCCGGTCCGAACATCGGCAGCCCGTCTAGCCAGGTCAACGAGGCCGAACGCTCTGCTGCGTACCCTTCGACTACCTGGGCATGCCTCAAAAAACTGCAGGCCTCGTGCTCCTGGTTGTCCTTCAGAGCATCGCCGCGCCTTCGGCCGCCCAGCTGGCCGGGACTGTGGATGCACGTCCCGCTGGGTCTTCAGCGGCGATTTCCGCGGCTGTGGACCTAGACCCGGCTACCTGGGCAGCTGAAGTCCTAGATGGGCTTTCGCTCCGCCAGAAGATCGGACAGATGATCATGCCCCGGGTCCTAGGGGACTACGCGCCGGAAGGATCCGAGGCCTTCGAGGAAATCGCTAGCCGCATCGATGAGCAGGAAATCGGCGGCGTCATCGTTTCGGTGGGCACCCCGATGGATATCGCGGCAAAGCTCAATGTTCTCCAACGACGCTCTCACCTTCCTCTCCTCGTCGCGGCCGACCTAGAAACCGGTGCTGGATTCCGGATGCGAGGAGCTGTGTACCTCCCAGGCGCAACAGATCTCGGGGGCGCCTCCGAATTTCCCTCCCTCATGGCACTGGGTGCCACCAGGGACCCTGCGCTCGCGTATGAGATGGGTCGGATTACTGCGGAAGAGGCACTTGCAGTTGGGATTCACGTTCCGTTCGCGCCTGTCCTGGACGTCAACAACAACCCTGAGAACCCCGTTATCAACACCAGGTCGCTGGGCGAGGACCCAGAGTTGGTTGCGGCGATGGGGAGCTGCCTCGTACAGGGCATCCAGGACCACGGAGCGCTTGCCACGGGGAAACACTTTCCCGGACATGGGGACACGGATACCGATTCTCACTTGG
The DNA here is from genome assembly GCA_965215925.1 of Longimicrobiales bacterium. Classification (GTDB taxonomy): domain Bacteria; phylum Gemmatimonadota; class Gemmatimonadetes; order Longimicrobiales; family Gaopeijiaceae; genus JAAXGI01. The sequence goes on from CBDCEQ010000003.1 coordinate 3,074,009, forward strand.
CGTTGCCGGTGATTCGCGTCGGTCGCGACCGGATGGACGCGGTTGAGCTCGTGCCCTTCAGGCGAGCGATTGAAGCTGGGATGGGAGCCCTGATGACGGCGCATATTGCGCTACCGGAGGTGACCGAGAGCCCCGACCTCCCGGCTACGCTTTCTCGCAATGTTCTTACAGGCTTGCTAAGGGAAGACATGGGCTTCGAGGGGCTCCTGTTTACCGATGCGATGAACATGAGCGCTATCGATCGACTCTGCTCGAGGCCTGAGGCGGCGGTCCGAGCTGTCGAGGCGGGAGCCGATGTCATATTGATGCCACCCGACCCTGAGGCAGCAATCGATGGAGTGATGGTTGCCGTTCAAGGTGGCCGCATCCTCGAGTCACGCATCGATGATTCTGCTCGACGTATCCTCCGAGCAAAGGCAGAGATGGGCCTCCAACGGGAACGGACGGTGAACCTCGAGGCGATCCACCAACGAGTCGGTATCGAGTCTCATGTCGCGGTCGCTCAGGAGATCGCGGATCGGTCTATTACGATTCTGCGAAATGAGCGGAGCCTCGTTCCGCTCGCGGGAACGCGGACTGCTAGCGTACTATCGATCGCCTACCGCGGGCGCAGCGATCTTATGGCCGGTCGGGCCTTCGATGAACGGCTCCGCGAAACCTATCCCCGTCTCCGCACCGTCTCCGTCGGAAGCGAAACGAGGCTCGAGGAATACGGCCGGCTGGAGCAGCAGGCACAAGGGATGGATCTCGTCGTTGTATCCTTGCATATCAACGCCGTGTCGACAGAGGAGCGTGTGGCGGGCACGCCCGAACTCATGGACTTTATTCAGGCGATCAGCGAGTCGGGCCGCCCGAACGTGGTCGTCTCGTTCGGGAATCCGTATCTCCTCAGTGAATTCCCTGATGTGCAGTCCTATGTTCTTGCCTGGGGGGGTAGCGAAGTGAGCGAGCACGCGGCCGCGAAAGCGCTGGTAGGGGAGATCGAGATCGCCGGGCGCACGCCCACGCGGATCCCCCCGAGCTTCGAAATTGGTGCCGGACTTGACCTCGTCGCACGGCCGATCCGTTCCGGCGCTCTCTTGGGCGATTGCCAATGAGCCGAGCCGCTGGACTGCGAGGGCTGGCCGCGTTCGCGTGCCTAGCTACTGCGCTTTCAGGTTGCGCGCCTTTGCCCCCCGGATCTTCCGCCGGCACTGCTCGGCCGGCAGGGCGCGAAACGAGCTTCGAGCCGTACCTCGTATCGCAGCCCGACGAGCGCGGGAGAGCATGGATCGACGCTACTCTCGCGGACCTCTCGCTTCAGGAAGCCGTCGGTCAGCTCGTGTTCCCGTGGATCTCTGGAGCGTACGCTGCCGCGGACGACCCGGAACTTCTCGAAGCCCTGGAGTGGGTCGAGTCCTTTGGAATCGGGGGAGTCGCGATCTCGATCGGGACGCCGCACTCGTACGCTGCGAAGCTGAACGCGCTGCAAGGGCGGGCCAAACTGCCCCTTCTGGTGACCTCCGATTTTGAGAACGGAGGTCCCGGAATGCGAATCAACCACAGCTACGCCCTACCCACGCTCCTTCCCCAGGGAGGAGGCACAAGCTTCCCGCCCACGATGGCTTTTGGGGCGACCGGAGATGAGGGAGAGGTCGAGCGGTTCGCCGAGATCACGGCCCGCGAGGCGCGCGCGGTTGGGGTCCACCTCAACTTCGCCCCCGTCCTGGACGTGAATTCCAATCCAGACAATCCCATCATCAACACACGTGCGTTCGGTGAAGACCCGATCGAAGTGGCTCGACTCGGTCGCGCATACATTCGCGGGGCGCGGCAGGGCGGTGTCCTGACGACTGCGAAGCACTTTCCTGGGCATGGAGATACTCGTGTCGATTCACACCTCGAGCTTCCTGAGGTAACGGCGGATCGCGATCGGCTCGATCGAGTCGAGCTGATCCCGTTCCAGGCAGGCATTGATGAGGGCGTCGATGCGGTGATGACCGCTCACGTCTCCGTTCCCGGAATCCTCGGGCCGAACGCTCCCCCGGCGACACTTTCCCCAGAGTTGATGACTACGCTCCTCCGGGATGAGATGAACTTCTCGGGGCTCCTCTTCACAGACGCATTGAACATGGGGGCGATCACAGATGGATATGGTGCCGGCGAGGCCGCGGTACGTGCGCTGGAAGCCGGCGCGGACGTCATCCTGATTCCGGAGTCGGTTCCCACCGCGGTCGAAGCCGTTGTGGAGGCCGTCGAAGCGGGGCGTCTTACTCGCGTTCGCGTCGATCAGTCAGTCCGAAGGATTTTGACGGCGAAGGCGAGGGTAGGGTTGGATCGCGGCCGACTCCTATCGCTGGATGAAGTGACTCAGGTGGTCGGCACGGCCGAGCATCGGGCTGCGGCCGATGATGTGGCGACACGCTCCATCGCCCTTCCGCGGGACCGGGACGGACTGGTTCCCCTCGACCCCGAGCGAATCCGTCGCGTGCTCAGCATTACCTATGCGAGCCCCGCTGATATGGTAGCCGGTCGAGAATTCGATGGAATTCTCGGCGGGTTCGTTGCGAACCTCGAGGCGGCTCGCATTGGTCCCGAGAGCTCGATCTCGGAGCTTGGCGAGCTTCTAGAACGTGCTGCCGCCTTCGACGTGGCACTCTTTGTTGCCTATGTGCCGCCGCGGGCCGGAGCAGGGTCGGTGGCACTCCCCGAGCCCGTTCAGTCGTTCGTGATGTCGCTGAACGCGCGTCAACCGACCGTCCTGATTTCTCTCGGGAACCCCTATCTGCTGAACGCGGTGCCTTCCATCGGGAGCTACCTCGTGGCCTGGGGAGACCGGGAGGTGTCGCAGCGAGCCGCCGCTCGGGCGGTATCGGGGGCCGAGCCGATCGGGGCCCATCTGCCGATCACGCTACCTGGGCTACATGAGCGAGGAGAGGGCCTCGAAAGAGAGGCAATCCCTGGGATTGCGGCACTGGGAGGCCTACGGAGGGACCGGGTCGACGAAGCGGGCCTCTTCCGCCTAGAAGTGCGTGACGATCCTCCTAACGCGGGAATTGTCCCGGCCCCCGGCGGCCCGAGGCCCCAAACGCCCCGGGTTCCCGAAGGCGTGCCGGCTCCCGGCAATTGGCGAAGCCTGACCGTCTCGCCCTTGGAGGTGGATCCCGGCACGGTCGGGATGGATCGTGCGAGCCTCGAGGCGTTGGATGCGTATGTCCTCGACGCCCTTGGGGACTCCGTTGCCCCGGGCGCTGCACTCGCAATTGTTCGCGCCGGGAGACTCGTGCGCTTACGCGGCTACGGAAGACTTGACTGGGAGCAGAATAGCCCGGGCGTAACACCGTTCTCTCTCTATGATCTCGCCTCACTCACGAAGGTGCTAGGGACGACTTCCGCGATCATGATTCTGGTCGAAGAGGGAGCCGTCGATCTGGATGCGACGGTTGTCCGTTACCTCCCTGATTTTTCGCGCGGAGACGCACGCAAGGCGGAGATCACCATCCGGGATCTACTCCTTCACCGCGCTGGCCTTCCTCCATTCCGACTGTACTTCGAGGAGCTGCGGGGGGCCGAGCCGATACGGGAGGCGGTCTACGACACGCCCCTGGAGGCAGCTCCGGGGTCGGCAATGGTCTACTCGGATATCGGATTCATGACTCTGGGATGGGTCGTAGAGGCGGTGACCGGCGAAGGGCTAGACCAGTTCTTGGAACGAAGGCTGTTCAGCCTTCTAGGGATGTCCGATACCGGATTCAATCCCGATCCATCCGAGAGGGTCCGGATCGCACCGACTGAGCGAGACACCGACTACCGGTCGTATCACGTAGTTGGAGAGGTTCACGACGAGAACGCCGATGCGATGGGGGGGGTCTCCGGCCATGCCGGTCTGTTCTCGAGTGCCCAAGATCTCGCCGTGCTAGTGGCCCTACTGGCAAACGGCGGCATGCTGGAGTCGTGTCGCTTCGAGCTCTCCGGCGGGGTCCCCTGTGGCGCGCGGAGTGCGCCGATTCGAACTCGCATGCTGGAGGAAACGACCGTCCAACGGTTCACGGCTCGCGCTGGGCCTGAGTCGAGTAGAGCCCTGGGTTGGGATACCCCCTCGGGCCAGTCGTCAGCCGGGGACTATTTCGGCGCCAACTCTTTTGGACATACCGGCTTCACCGGCACCTCCATCTGGGTCGACCCTGAGTTAGAACTTTCCGTGGTTCTCCTGACGAACCGTGTGAACCCCACTCGCGAGAACACCCGCCACATCCCGTTTCGCCGTGTTGTTCACGACTTGGCGGTCGCCGCAATTTCCGAACGAGAAGTCGCCCCCAGAGGGAGTCGATGACCAGGCTGGATTGGTCGGTCGTCATCCTATACTTCATTCTCGCCACGGGGGTTGGCGTGTCCCTGGCAAGGCGAGGGGGTCGCTCCCTGTCCGACTATTTTGTCGGCGGTCGGGCGCTCCCGTGGTGGCTGGCAGGAACCTCGATGGTGGCCACTACGTTTGCTGCGGATACTCCGCTGGCTGTCACCGAGCTGGTCGTCCAATATGGGGTTGCGGGAAACTGGCTCTGGTGGAACATGGTGATGAGCGGGATCCTCACCGTGTTTTTTTACGCACGCCTTTGGCGTCGGGCCGGGGTCCTTACGGACGTGGAGTTCACCGAGCTTCGGTACGGCGGAAGGCCGGCTGCGATTCTTCGCGGGTTCAGGGCCGGGTATCTCGCGGTGCCCGTCAACCTGATCGTCATGGGTTGGGTTAACCTAGCCATGGTCGAGATCGCATCTACCGCTCTCGACATTCCGCGGCTCTCCGCTCTTCTGGTGTGCTTCTTCCTCGCCTCTGGGTACGCGATGCTTTCCGGGCTTTGGGGAGTCGTGGTCACCGATCTCTTTCAGTTCTGGCTCGCGGTCGTAGGTGCGGTCGTGCTGGCCATCTTTGCAATGAACGCGGTGGGGGGGCTAACGGGCTTGGAGGCTGGTCTCACCGAGGTCTATGGATCTTCCGAACAGGCGCTCGCTCTCCTTCCCGCCCAAGGAGTGGGGTGGATGCCCGCGATCACCTTTGCTGTCTACCTCGGAATGAATTGGTGGGCGTCGTGGTATCCCGGTGCTGAGCCGGGGGGCGGTGGATACATCGCCCAAAGGATCTTCTCGGCGCGTTCCGAGAAAGACGGGGTTCTCGCAACCCTTTGGTTCAACGTGGCGCACTACGCGGTCCGACCTTGGCCGTGGATTCTGGTCGCACTCTGTTCGACCGTCCTATACCGCGACCTCGATAATCCGCGCCAGGGCTATGTGATGGCCATCATGGACCTCCTCCCCTCGGGTTTAACGGGGCTCCTGTTGGCCGGTCTTGCGGCCGCGTACATGTCCACGATCTCGACGCAACTGAATTGGGGCGCCAGCTATCTCGTGAACGACCTTTACGCGCGCTTCATGCGGACGGATGCCGAGGACAAACATCTGGTCGCAGTCTCAAGGGCTGCTACGGCTCTATTGATGCTCGCTTCGCTGGTCGTCACCTACTTCATGACCTCCATTGAAGGGGCTTGGAGATTCTTGCTTGCGATCGGCGCGGGGACAGGACTCGTCCTCATCCTTCGATGGTACTGGTGGCGAATCAACGCGTGGTCTGAGATTTCTGCGATGGTGGCCTCCCTGGTCGTCAGCCTGTTGCTTTGGTTCGGAGCGGGGCTCGACCCCGATGACCCGACGCAATGGGCAGGAATCATGATTGTCACGGTATTGAGCTCGACTGTCGTTTGGGTTCTCGCAACCTTCCTCACCGCGCCCGAGTCCGATTCGGTCCTCGATGGATTCTATGGTCGAGTACGTCCCGGGGGGCCGGGATGGTACCACGTCGCTGCCCGACTGGGGTTTGGTCGCGAGGGCATTGATGGTGGGGCACTGAACTGGACGAACTGGGCGGCGGGGGTCACCGCGGTCTATACAGCCCTCTTCGGAACTGGAAAGGTCATCTTTGGAGCGTGGGGCCAGGCGACGATCTTCTTGGGGATTTCTTTCCTATCCTTCGCTTGGATTGCCAGAAACCTCCGCTCGATGCCTCCCGACCGAGTTGCTGGACCTTCGGAATGAGCAGTTGGTGAAGTCGACGCGCTAGTTCCGACCCTGGAGATGCAATGCGCTCGTTCACGCCCCTGGACCTTGCCGTGCTGGCGGTCTATCTGCTCGGTGTTACAGCATGGGGTGCTTGGCTCGGACGGAATCAAAGAGGGGGGAGCGATTATTTTCTTGGGGGTAGGGACCTCCCCTGGGGGGCGGTCCTTCTCTCCGTCGTGGCAACCGAGACGAGCACGCTTACCTTCCTTTCGATCCCCGGGGTGGCCTACCTCGGGAATCTGGGGTTCCTCCAGCTCACGCTCGGATATCTCGTCGGTCGAACCGTGATCGCGAGGGTCCTACTCCCCGCCTATTACAGAGGAGAGCTCAATACCGCCTATGCGCTGCTTGAAGACCGGTTCGGGACAAGTGCCCGCCGGTTCACATCCGGCGTGTTCATGATCACGAGACTGCTAGCCGACTCGGTGCGACTCTTTGCCACAGCGATTCCCCTCGCTTTGATCACCGGTTGGCCCTATCCGGCTTCGATCGCGGTCATCGGGGCACTGACGCTCGTGTACACGTACTTCGGCGGAATCAGGGCCGTCGTGTGGGTCGACGCACTACAGATGATGCTCTACCTGTTCGGGGCGATCTGTGCGCTTGCGGTCCTCCATCTTTCGGTTCCCGGGGGATGGGGTGCGGTGCTGGAATCAGCATCCGCGGCGGACAAACTGGCTTGGCTGGACCTCTCTCTAGATCTCTCACTTCCCTATACCCTTTGGGCTGGCCTGCTCGGAGGAGGGTTCTTGTCGATGGCCTCCCACGGGACGGATCAACTCATCGTCCAGCGCCTACTGACTTGTCGAGATGTGGGAGCTTCCCAAAAAGCATTGATCGGGAGTGGGATCCTGGTCCTGGTTCAGTTCGGACTGTTCCTCATGGTCGGCATCGGACTATGGGCGTTCTATGAGGGGCGAGCATTTTCAATTCCGGATGAGATCTTCGCCACGTTCATTCTTCAGGAGCTCCCAGTCGGAATCACCGGGTTGCTAATCGCTGGTGTCTTCGCCGCGGCGATGTCGTCGCTTTCCTCATCCATAAACTCTCTCGCGTCCGCATCCGCATACGATTTTTGGGCGCCTATCACAGGCGCCGAGGGGGACGACCTCAGGGTGTTCAAGGCGGGGAGGGTGTTCACCTTGATCTGGGCATCTCTTCTCATCGCGGTCGCCATCGGATACGTGCGGCTGAGCGAAGACGGGACGGCCGTCGAAGTGGCGCTCACAATCGCATCGCTGGTCTATGGCGGACTTTTGGGTGCCTTCTTTCTGGGTCTCGCTGACGACCAGGCTAGCGAGGCCGGAGTGATCATCGGCATGTCGGTTGGAATCGCTGCAGTCACCTCGATTTGGATCTTCGCTCCGGGCTCGGTCGGCTTCCCGTGGTTCGTCCCGATCGGGGCTTTTGTTACGATGTTGGTCGGCGCTGTTGCAAGCCGATTGAAAGGAACAGCGATAGCGGAGTGAACGGGCCAGCGGCTCACGCAATAGGGGTGGACGGGGGTGCAACGCGCACTCGCGTCCTACTGGCTGACGACCAGGGTCGGACGTTGGCTCAGTCCGAGGGAGGACCTGGGCTTATGGGTGTGGGCGAGGACGAGAAGGTGATCCGGCGCATCGTCGAGCACGCCACCGATCTCGCTACGCAGCTCGCCGTGCCGCTACCCGTGGATACGCTCTGTGCGGGGCTGGCCGGGGTCGCCGAGAGAGGAGAGGCCAAGGACCTCGTGGTGCTCCGCATCAGCGAGGCAGCCCTCGCCCGGCGGGTCCTGGTGGTTTCAGATCATGAAGTCGCGTTCGATGACGCATTCGGGCAAGGTGATGGCATCCTGATCATCGCCGGGACGGGCTCCATTGCCGCCGCCCGATCCGGTACTGGCGCTCTCATCCGCGTGGGTGGTTGGGGTCAGTTGATCGGCGACGAGGGAAGCGGATACCGGCTGGGTCTGGAAGGAGTGCGGGCGGCAGTGCGCGCAGCGGACGGCCGCGAGCCTCGAACCGCCCTGACCGAGGGCGTTTTTGCACCGTTGGGCGTTGAGTCAGCCCGGCAAGCTTTCGAATGGATTAGAGGGGTGGCCAAGGCGGACATCGCGGCCTTAGCACCCCGAGTCATCGAGGTGGCCGAGGGCGGAGACGGGGTAGCACGAGACATCGTTTCCCGTGGGGTCGAAGCATTGGTCGGTCACGCCGAAGCCCTCGCTCGGAATATCTCGTTCAAGGAGCCCCCACCCATCGCGCTTGCGGGAGGGCTGATCGAGCCAGGCGGCGGCCTTCGTGATCGCCTCGTACGTGCGTTAGAAGAGCGTGGCTTTCGCGTGTCGCCGGAGCCGGTGATCCCTGGCCGTGGAGCGATTCGGCTGGCTCTCCGAGCGAGAATCGAGGGTCCAGCGGATGGCTAACGCTACCCCGAACGACTAGAAATAACGCCCGAGGGTCAACGGGATGGTAAACTCGAATCCCCAAACCGTCCGAACTCCGACGGAGGACCCACGCAGCGTGCCGGTCCTGGAATTCATGGCTTGAAGCGCCAACGTATGGGGTGTGGTGGGAATACGGACTTGCAGCGCGGCTCCCCAGACTTCCCTCGGATCGAGTCCGTCGACACTCAGCTGACCGGCGTCTCCCGAAAACGAAAGAAAATCTCCGATATGCAGGACGACCCCGCCTCCGACAAACCATCCCGTCTCGCCAGACTCGAGCGCGTCCGACAGAAATCGAGCTGCGCCGAGTAGCCCGATCGAGTCGATCGGAGAAGCCTCCGGGAGGCTGATCGGCACCCGAACCGATACTTCGCCGTCGGCGGCCTCGGCGGCCCCGTTGTAGCCCCCTGCAATCGCGAGTCCGACGCGGCGGCCCAACGGCAGCGGTGGCGCCCACCGCGCGAACAGTTCCCACTCGTTTACGTGCTCGCTTGACACTTGAGAGTTACTCGCGTAACGCCCCGCGAGTAGGACGTTACCCGGAACCGGAGCCGCCAGCAGGAAACTTGGTGAGTTGAGGACCCGTTCCCCTTGGGAGGTCGAGACGAACCAGAATCGATGATTGAAGTTGAACTGAAGATTCCCGGAGCCCTGCACCCACCCGTCCGTCAGGTTGGGCGATCGGGAGACGACCCCCTGTGCTTCGGCGGCATGCGGCGCGAGCAAACCCGAGGCGCAGAGGAGTCCGGCCAGGAGCAGGTGCGCACCGCGGACCCGGGCAACGGCTGTGGCGTGGCGACCGTCTCTCATGAAGTAGGCATGCGGTAGTCGGGGGCACTTACGGGAGAACGCAGTCGAGCGTGCTCCCGTAACAAGAAGAGGTCAGCGCCCCGGGACCATCAGGTGAGCAGTAGACGTTCCCGCATCCATGATCCATGCAGCATCGCTTCGGCGCGTATCGGGCAGGCCAATAGACTCGCTCGTCGCAAAGGGCACCACAATACTGATATGCGACCGCGCACTGGCTTGGTCGGCGCCATTAAAGTGGTAGTACATCGTGCCAAACTCGGACACGGCACGGGAACCATCCCGCTCTGCGCCATCGAACATTGCCTGGATCTCGTCGTCGGTGCCACCGGAGAAGTTGAATGCGTGGTTCTGCTCGGCCCTCGCGCGATTCTCCTCACTTGTGCACGTTGCGCTGAACCCCTCCTCGGAGGTGTCGTCCCAGCACATCAGCCCGTTGGAGCCTTGGCGTAGAACTTCGATCGAGCCGTCGGCCTCGAAGGAGATGACAGTAGCGTCCGCCTGGGCGCGCGCAGGAGCCGCCGAGACCGCACGCGAGATTTCTTCATCGGCCGATTGTGCGTTCAGTGTCGCGGGCACAGCCCATGCGGCACATACAAATAGGAAGATGCGTTTCATGGTGACCTCGAGTCAGAGATGTTTTGGCGCTGTTGTCCGGGCGCTCGTTCCACGCCCGAGTCGAATTCTAAGCAGGAGCCTCGTAGCGTGAGAACGTAGTTCTGCCAAGTCCCGGGCGGCAAGTGAGTACGCAATGGATCGTGATAGTTTCCGAGTGTGCCCTTCCGATAGCTTTCTACTAGGCCTTCTAGTCTCTCTTACCGAAGCACTTCCTCGAGAGCTGTAGCCGCGTCGGTCTTGTCATCCCGGTATTTCACGATGATGGGCGCGTAGAGTTTGAGCCCCTGCTGCTGAGCGAACGCTCCCTTTGCTGGCCGAGTGCCGGGTACGACCACCGCCCCATCGGGCACGCTGAGTGGGCGCCCCGGGCGGCTTCGGTAGACGGTCTCCTTCACGAGGTCGAAGAGTGGAGTGGCAGAAGTGAGCTGAACGCCAGGCGCAATGACGGCCCGCCGCCCCACGAGCACGCCTTCGAAGATTCCCACATTGGCCCCGATCATGGCCTCGTCCTCGATGATGACGGGTCGGAGCCCGATCGGTTCCAGGACGCCGCCGATCTGAGCACCCGCGCTCAGGTGGACCCTCGCGCCGATCTGCGCGCACGACCCGACGAGTGCGTGGGAGTCCACCATGGACCCCTCCCCAATCCAGGCACCGACATTTACGTACGCTGGGGGCATGATCACGACCTGGGGACCGAGGTAGGCGCCCGCTCGGACCGAGCTCCCACCAGGTACGATCCGCACGTTTTCTTCGACACCTCGGGTGGCCCGTAGCGGGAACGTGTCTCGGTCGAAGAAGCGAAAGAGAGCGTCCTCCTCTTCGTCGGGAAGCATTCTCGTCTCGCCAGCGCGGAATGCCAGGAGGATTCCCTGTTTCACCCACTCAACCGCGCGCCAGCCCCCCGGCTCCCTCTCAGCAGCCCTGACCTCCCCCTGTTCGAGGGCGGATAGCAGCAGCGCCACCGTCGCTCTTGCCGCCTCCCGATCGCGGAGGGGTGACTGCTCGACCAGCTCTGCAATCGTCGCATTCAATTCGGAGGTCGATGCTGGCGTTGTCATCCCTGAGTCTCGGTTGCGCCGTCGGCCGAATCCGCCGACACACTGCGATGCGAAACGCCACCCAACAGGTCGTCCATCACGTCTGACATGGTGAACACCCCGGATCGCCCCCGCAGCCACTCAGCCGCATAGACGGCCCCTCTCGCAAACCCCCTACGACTCCGGGCTTCGTGCCTCAGTTCGATTCTATCATCCGGACCCTCGAAGCCTACCCCGTGGACGCCGGGTACTGAGCCGACACGGGTAACCGCCACCTGGAGTTGCCCCTGGTCAATAGGGGCCCCCGCCGGGAGTTCCGTCGTCCATCCGGTTTTTCGGTCTAGCCCTTCTACCAAGAGGTCGGCCAACTTCCGGGCCGTCCCACCGGGATGATCCGCCTTGTGCCGATGGTGCGCCTCCCACAGGTGGGCGTCGTATTCATCCACTCGATTCATCAGGCTGGCGGTAGACTGCACGATCCGGCTAAAAAGGAGCATTCCGACAGAAAAATTAGGCGCACAGAGAAGTCCGCAATTCGTGTCCTTTACGAGTCTCCCAATTGCTCCCCGCTCTGCCTCCCAACCCGTCGTGCCCACGACCACACTCACGCCATGCTGAGTCGCCCTCGATACGTTCTGACGCACGGCGGACGAGACCGAGAAATCGATCGCCATTTCAGCACTCCCCAACGCTTCCGCTGTGATGCCGGCTCCGCCTTCGTTCGAAAACTCATCTAGAGTGAGTGAAACCTCATGGCCTCGATCTAGCGCGATCTCTTCGACCGCCTGACCCATCCGGCCGTATCCGAACAGTACGAGCTTCATAGGTCCCCTCTGCCAAAGTGCCCGGAACGGTGGCTGAGACCGGTCAATGTGACAGCTCTTACGCCGTTATAAGTCATTGCGGTAAGACGATTTGGCAGGTTTCCGTCCCGAGTGCGGTGGCACGCCGTATGCAATCCCTCTGCACAGGGTCACGGGTATTCTCGGTGCCGACCCGAGTTCGCCGAACTGGCGCCGACAATGTGTCACATCAACACCCTTGGAGGAAAGGAGGAGGACATACCATGGCCATTACCCAATACCGCGATCGGAACTGGCTCTCCCCACGGGGAGACTTCGATCAGGTGACCAGCCATCTGAATCGTTTGTTCGGTCACCGGGGCCTCGAGGACACGGGCGGGACTAGCTGGCTCCCCGCGGTGAACATCGAGGAGACAAAGGACGAGCTACTCTTGACGGCCGAGCTACCCGGACTGACGCATGAGGACGTCGAGATCGAACTGGAGAACAACGTTCTGGCCGTCCGGGGTCGAAAAGAGGCCAGAGTGGAGAGCGAGGATCGCAGGTATCACGTCCGGGAGCGGCGGTCCGGGAGCTTCCAGCGCTCGTTCAGCCTGCCTCGAACCGTGTCGGCCAACGACATCTCGGCGACGTTCGAAAACGGGGTGCTTCAGATACACCTTCCGAAGGCAGCCGAGGCGAAGGGGAGGACGATCGAGATCCGCACTCCCTAGCGACCGTGCGCGTAGCTCGAAGAACTGGGGCCCCGACCGGATTCGCCCGGCGGGGCCTCGGTTTCATCAGGGATTCCCTCGCGGCTTTTCGAGACGGTCGGATAGGCCCTCAAGTAGCTCCAGCGAGTTTGCGGCCAGCACGGACCCAGGCTGCTCGACCTCCAGTGCCGCCCCCCCTTTTCGTGTGAACACTCCGCCTGCCTCCCGTAGTATGACCAACCCTGCGGCTACATCCCATGGATCGAGTCGCGATTCCCAGAACGCGTCTAGCGATCCTTGCGCGAGATAGCAAAGGTCGAGCGCTGCGGATCCCCCTCTTCGGATCCCCGAGCAGGCAGGGAGGACGCTCTCGAGCTCGCGCAAATAGCTGGGCAGCTCGTCCATGTGCTTGAACGGGAATCCGGTCCCTATTAAAGACAGCCGAAGCTCGTGAACCCGGGAAACATGAATCGGGACTCCGTCTCGAAACGCCCCTTCGCCTCGGACAGCCCACCAACGCTCACCAGTCGCCGTCGCGACGACCGCTCCGGCGACCGCCTCTCCCTCGATGACCACGCCGACTGACGACGCGAACGCGGGATGGCCGTGAAGGTAGTTCGTGGTGCCGTCCAACGGGTCCACGATCCATAGCGGGATAGCCGGGTCCGTGAGGATCGTCTCGGAGGCAACTGGGCACTCCTCTTCCTCTTCCGAGAGTATGCGGTCTGTGGGGAAGCGCCTCCGGATCACCGCGAGGGCCGCTTTCTGAGCCGCGAAATCGACGTGCGACACGAAATCCGAGGTTCCTTTCTCGACGGCATCCTCCGTCCGAACCTGGCCCAAGAAATCCGCATGAACTACGGCGGCGGCCTCGGCGGCATCAATCGCCGTTCGAAGCAAGTCGGAACCGTGGTTCATCGGCGGTTCATCGGTGATCCAACGTCGGCCTGGGTTGCACTGGGTGGGGTCGCCTCGGTTAACGCGCGTCGCTAACTTAGCGGCGCCGCGGACCACCGACTACAGCAGCTCTTTCCCGACCCGAAGCGATGGCGAACGACCCCGAAAACCTACGAGTCTTTAGTGGGATGCAGCCGAGCGGAGAGGCCCACCTCGGTAACTACCTCGGAGCGCTTAGGCAGTGGGTGGAGTTGCAGAAAGACCACGAGTGTTTCTTCTGCATCGTCGACGAGCATGCGATCATGGGTGAGTTTTCTAGTGATGAGCTGCCCCAAAGAGTCTTCGATCTTGCGTTGAGCTTCCTGGCGGTAGGATTGGATCCAGACCGGAGCACGATCTTCGTTCAATCGGACGTCCCGGAACACGTGGTGCTCGCTTGGCTCTTCAACGCGGTAGCCCCAGTTGGAGAGCTGGAGCGGATGACCCAGTACAAGGACAAGTCGAAGCACTTGGAGTCGATTCCGGCGGGTCTGCTTAACTATCCCATCCTCCAAACCGCTGACATCCTCCTGTATAGAGCAGGGTTGGTTCCCGTCGGTGAGGATCAGCTACAGCACTTGGAGCTCTCACGAGAGATTGCGAGACGATGGAACGCGAGGTTCGGCGAATACTTCCCCGAGCCGAGGCCAGCCTTGAGTCCCACAGGCCGCGTCCTGGGGCTGGATGGCAATGCGAAGATGAGCAAGTCACTTCGTAATACGGTGCACATCCTGTCCGAACCGGATGAGATATGGGATCGCGTTCGGACCGCGGTGACAGACCCGCAGCGGATACGAAGGGATGATCCAGGCCGCCCGGAGGTGTGCAACGTGTTCAGCCTCCACAAGCTATTCACGCCCTCAGAACAGATTTCGGACATTGAGGAGCAGTGTCGAGGTGGGACCCGGGGCTGTGTCGATTGCAAGCGAATCCTGGCAGATCAAATTGCCGACCATTTTGCGGAAGCGCGAGAACGAGCCCGCGAGTTGAGGGAGCGTCCCGGAAAGGTCATGGATATCTTGAATGAAGGTGCCGAACGGGCGAAAACCGAAGCCAGAACCACCTTGGACGAAGTTCGACACCGCATGGGCATGTCGTGGAGGGATCTGCCCGTGCTCTCGCGCTGAGTTGGGCGACAGCCTCATCGAGAGAAGGGAGAAAGTGTGACCGAGATCTTCAAGGCCGCGATCGAGCGTGGGGCAAGTGACATCCATATCAAGACTGGCGACGTCATTCGCGCCCGGATCGACGGCCGCCTCACGGCTCTCACCGAAGAGAGGATGGTGGCTGACCAGGTCAGAGCCTTGGCCCAGAAGTTGATGCCTTATGAGCGTGATCGTGAGCGGATCGACGATATCACGGACTATGATTGCTCATGGGGGCTCTCTGGACTGGGCCGATTCAGGGTCAACATCCTGCGCCAACGTGGGACCTTCATGATTATCATGCGTGTGATCCCATTTGAGACGCCTACTCTGAGTGAGCTCCGCTTACCGAAGGTGCTCGAGCGTATCGCTCAGGCCGAGCGTGGGCTGATTCTGGTAACCGGGATTACGGGTTCGGGGAAGAGCTCGACCATGGCAGCGATAGTGGAGCTCATCAACCGCACTCGACACAAGCACATCGTCACGCTCGAGAACCCCGTAGAGTTCCTCCACCGCGACAAGAAGTCGTCGATCACCCAACGGGATATCGGCACAGACACTCAATCATTTGCGACAGGGCTCCGAGCCGCACTCCGGCAGGATCCGGATGTGATCCTCATTGGGGAAATGCGGGACACCGAAGCGATTGATATCGCGCTGAAAGCCGCCGAGACTGGCCACCTTGTCATCTCGACGGTTCACACTCAGAGCGCCGCGCAAACGATCTCGCGACTCGTATCCGTGTTTGAGCGATCCGAGCAGGAGATGGTTCGCATCCGACTGTCCGAGACACTGGAGGCCGTGATCTCCCAGCGGCTGCTTCCTCGAGCCGATGGGGACGGGCGGATCGTTGCATGTGAGGTCATGGTCGTAACTGGAACCATCCGTGACTGCGTTCGAGACGCGGAGCGTATAACGGAAATCGTCGATTTGATCGAAGAGGGACGCGACCACTATGGATCGCAGAGTTTCGATCAACACCTGCTGGATCTCGTTCGCGAGAAGCTGGTGACATTCCCCGTCGCAAAGGCTGCGGCGACCAACCCCTCTGACTTCGACCTGAAGGTGAATTTCTTGGGTCAAGGGACCGAAGAGGGTGAGGGCGGCGGCTTCGATACTCCCGGAGACGACATGTCTCACACCGTCAGATGATGAATCCCAGATCTGGCGGCTCTTCCGCCGAGGCCTTTTCCGGAGTCTTCGTTCCGGCGACGACACCCTTTGATCCCGTGACGGGCGAGTTGGATCTCGTCGGACTCAGGGCCAATCTGAGGCAACTGCTTGGGACTCCACTCCGTGGAGTGGTCGTGGGTGGCACGACAGGAGAAGCGGTCCTTTTGACTGATCAGGAGCGGAGGGCAGCACAGGACGCGGTGCGCGATCTGCTCACCGAGGGACAGCTCCTGATCGCTGGTACCGGAGCCGAATCGACACGGGAAACCATTCGACGAAGTGTCGAAGCTGCGGAGGCGGGGGCAGATGGGGTGCTGGTTCAACCGCCCGCGTACTACCAACGCGCCATGGATCACCGGCATTTGAGTGCGCACTATCGAGCGCTCGCGGACACGTCCCCGATTCCTGTGATCTTGTACCAGGTCCCTTTGAACTGCAGCTCGATCGAGCTTTCAACTGCGCTCGTCGCGGAGCTGTCGGAGCATTCGAATATCATCGGTATCAAGGACTCTCGAGGGGACTTGTCGGCTCTGGGCGACTACCTGACCGCGGTTGCCGACGGGTTCCGCGTCTTCGTAGGGAATGGGGCCAAGCTTTACGCCGCCCTGGAAATGGGAGCCGCGGGCGGAATCCTGGGAATCTCAAATATAGTGCCGAACGAAGTGACGGAGCTCTATGCGAGCTTCGTGAACGGCCGGGGGCCGGCTGCAGGACAGATTCAGGAACGTGTAGCGCCAGTCCACAATGAGATCGTAGGCGCCCACGGGGTGCCCGGCGTCAAGGCCGCACTCGATCTGCTCGGAGCGCACGGTGGGCCCCCGCGACTACCGCTCCGGCCCGCCGATGAGCAGACGGTCGAAAAGATCGCAAAAGTGTTGCGCACGGCGGGTTTCCTTGACACTGCCAGGGTGCCCGGGTAGCTTTTCCTCAAGGATCCAGTAGCGAGCAGCCCATCCCCCCGGGACGGGCTGTTTTTATGTCTGTAGGCGGTCCAAGTGGACTGCAGTCACTCTGTATTCAAAGGAGTAAACTGAGGGTGCACCAGCGAGCCGGAGACGGCCGGTGTGTCGTCGTAGTCGGATGCCAGTGGGGCGATGAAGGCAAGGGCAAGATCGTCGATGTGCTGGCCCAAGAAGTCGACGCGGTGGCACGATACCAGGGAGGGGCCAACGCGGGTCACACAGTACATGTGGGTGACCGTGAATTCGTGTTGCATCAGATCCCCTCGGGCATCCTCCATCCGGGAAAGCGATGCCTGTTAGGGAACGGCGTCGTCCTCGATCTAACCCAGTTCTTCGAGGAGTACGACGCCCTGGCCACGCGTGGCATTGAGTTGGATGGGAGGGTCGGCGTGAGTCGTCGAGCCCATGTACTGCTCCCGTATCACCGCGAGCTTGACCGAGTATCGGAAGACCAGGCGCAGCAGAAGATCGGAACGACAGGGCGAGGCATCGGTCCGGCCTACGAGGACAAGGTGACAAGGCAGGGGATTCGTGTAGCCGACGCCTCGAACGGGGAGCGGTTCACGCAACTCATTCAAGAAGGGACCGAGCGGGCGACTAAGCGCCTGAAGGCGATGGGTCGTGAGGAAAGTGGCACGCTTGAAGAGGAGATCCAGCGGTGCATCGTCCTGCGGGAACGCCTACTTGGACTTGCGACGGATGCTGGGCGGGAAGTTGAGGCCCTGCTCTCCGACGGTCAGCGCCTGCTCCTTGAGGGCGCTCAGGGCACGGCACTCGATCTGGATCATGGAACCTATCCGTACGTTACGTCGTCGAACACAACGGCAGCGGGGGCGGCCGTTGGAATCGGGATCGGGCCCACTCGCATCGAGTCCGTTCTCGGTGTGGTAAAGGCCTACGCGACTCGCGTCGGGAACGGGCCCTTCCCTACAGAGTTCGATGCCGAGATGGACGCCCACGTCAGAGAGCTCGGAGGTGAATTCGGGGCGACGACGGGAAGGCCTCGCAGATGTGGATGGTTCGACGCGGTTCTTGCCCGTCATGCGAGTCGGGTCAACGGACTCACCGGGCTTGCGGTGACGAAGCTAGACGTCTTGGACACCCTCCCCGAGATCTCGCTCGCCACTCGTTACCGGATGCCGGACGGCGAGACCGACCATTTCCCGGCGGATACGTACAACTTGGACGCAGCTCAGCCTGTGCTCGAGACGGTTCCGGGGTGGGAGAGCTCGACGTCAGAAGCGCGTTGCATGGACGATCTTCCTGTAAATGCAAGGCTATACCTCGATCGTGTCGAGGAACTCGCCGGGGCCCCCTTGGAAATGGTTTCGGTCGGGACCCGTCGGCGACAAGTGATTCACGTGGCGTAGCGTGCCCAGTCCCGTCTTCACATCCCCGTGGTTGGCCATTACCTTGCACCGCCCTGTGTCCTAGGGGAAGGCCGGGTGGGTCGTCCATGTTCGATGAGCTGAGTCACAAGCTAGACTCGGTCCTTGGCCGGTTTCGGCAGAGAGGGCTGCTCACCGAACCCATGATACGGGACGGCCTCAGGGAGGTCCGCAGGGTACTGCTCGAGGCGGACGTGAACTATCGTGTGACCCGTGAGTTCGTGGATAACGTCCAGGAACGGGCTCTCGGGGAAACGGTCATGAAATCCGTTTCGCCTGGCCAGCAGATCGTCAAAATCGTCAATGACGAAATGACGGCCCTACTGGGTGAGGACGTGCCGACCCTGGCGTGGTCGGCGAGTCCGCCGACCGTCGTGCTCGTGGTCGGGCTGCAAGGGTCGGGGAAGACGACGACGGCTGCGAAGCTGGCGCGCCGCTTCCGACGGGAGGGGCGAGAACCGATGTTGGCGGCTTGTGACCTGCAACGGCCCGCGGCGGTGGATCAGCTGCAAGCGCTGGCTGGGCGGATAGAGGTTGAAGTACACGCCGGTTCACCCGACGAGGATCCGGTTGCGGTGGCAGGCGAGGCTCTAAGGAGGGCGACGGAGCGAAAGAAAGCAGTTCTCATCGTCGATACGGCGGGGCGGCTCCAGATCGACGAGCCGATGATGAAGGAGCTGCAGCGGATCAAATCCAAGCTTTCGCCGGATGAAATTCTGTTCGTGGCCGATGCCATGACCGGTCAGGAGGCGGTTCGGATCGCCGAGGGATTCAACGACGCGCTCGACGTCACCGGAATCATTCTGACCAAAATGGACGGCGATGCCCGCGGAGGCGCGGCTCTCTCGATTCGTCGGGTGGTTGGTAAACCCGTCAAGTTCGTCGGAGTAGGAGAGGGACTGGACGATCTGGATCACGCCGATCCCAAGAGACTGGCTGGCCGGATCCTCCAGCAGGGGGACGTCGTAGGGCTCGTGGAAAGAGCCCAGTTGGCGGCCGCCGAGGACGAGGAGTCGGGGAAGTTACAGGAGCGAGCCCTTCGCGAAGGGAAGTTTACTTTGGAGGACTTCCTGACCGCATTGAAGCAGGTACAGAGGATGGGCTCGCTCGAACAGATCGTGAAACTGATACCGGGGATGGGCCGCCGGCTGCCGGCCGCCGCGACGGATCCGAAACGGATGAAGCATGTGGAGGCAATCATCTTGTCGATGACGCCAGAGGAGCGTCGACGCCCGGAGTTGCTGAATGGGTCTCGTCGATCGCGGATCGCGAAGGGGAGTGGACGCCCCGTTTCGGAAGTGAATCGGCTGATGAAGCAGTTCAAGGAAATGAACAAGATGATGAAGCAGTTCAAGGGGATGCCGGAAATGATGGGAATGATGTCTCCTTGAACCCTTTCACTGTAGCTCCCCACCGATGTGGGGCTCGATAACCCTGCCTGCGCTGCGTGGGCGTCACTGAAGGAAGAGCGAGAAAACGACATGGCCGTTCGTATCCGCCTCCGGCGCATGGGCCGGAAGAAGAAGCCGCACTACCGAGTGGTAGTAACTGAGAAAACCAGCCCGCGAGATGGCCGCTTCGTTGAGAGCCTTGGCTACTACAAGCCCCTCGCGACGCCGGCCCGACTGGTGATAGACCTGGAGCGAGTCGACTACTGGATCTCCCAGGGTGCATTGCCGTCCGGAACCGTGCGGTCGCTCATAGCGAAGGCGCGCCGGGGCGGTGACTCGACGCTCGCCCTAGGCGAGGTCGATCGCGAGGCCGAGAAGGCCAAGAAGACGGAGTCTCTCGCGGCGAAGCGGAAGGCGGAGGCCGAGGCCGCCGCTACTGCGGCCGCGGCTGCGGCTGAGAAGGTGGCTACCGCGAAGCAGGCCGAAGCGGAGGTAGAGGCGGAGGTAGAAGATGCCGAACCCGAAGCGGAGGTTGAGGCCGGAGAAGCGGAGGAGTCCGAGGCTAAAGAGGCCACGTCAGAGAGTGAGGAAGTTCCAGAGCCCGAAGTAGAGCCGGAGCCCGAGGGTGTGGCAGAGCCGGAGGAAGCTGCAGAAGAAGAAACTCCCGAGCCGAAAGAGGAACCCGAACCCGAGGCGGAAGAGGAAGCAGAGGCTCCCGAAGAGGCTGAAGCTGAAGAGGCCGAACCCGAGGCAGACGAAGCGCCAGCCGATGCCGTGGAGGAAGCCACAGAGACCAAGGACGAGAAGAACGAGGAGAAGGAGGACTGACCCCTCCGTTCTTCCAGGTCACAGAGACAGGAACCCCGGCGCCGAACGGTCATGACCGGAAGAAGAGGTGACCCCGAGTTCCTTGTGGTGGGCCAGTTGTCCAAACCCCACGGGACGAAGGGTGAGATCTTCGTGTGGCCTCTCACGGACCACCCCGACTCTACGTTCCAACCGGACACCGATCTCCTGATCGCGGGAGCCGACGGCAATGCACCGGACGTGCAGCTGGCGCCCCTGCGTGTGAGTGCGGTCCGTCCGTATCGAGCGGGGTTCTTGGTCTTCTTCGAAGGGATTGAGGATCGCGAGGGTGCGGAGGCTCTTAGGGGCCGTTACCTCCTCCGCCCGTTCGATAGCATCGATCCCCTAGAGGAGGAGGAGATCTTCCATCATCAGCTTGTCGGGCTGGTGGTGGTGACGAGGGGAGGTCGGGAGGTCGGTCGAATACGGCAAGTCTACGTCCTTCCGCAGGCAGATCTCGTGGAGGTAGAGGGCCCGGACAAGAATCATCTGATTCCGTTTACGCGACAGGTGATCGTAGACTGGAGCGTGGAAGAGGGACGGCTGGTGATTGATCCACCTGAAGGCCTTCTTGACCTCTAGTGCAGGATGCCAGCGACGGTCATAGGTATGAGGAGATACCCGCGTGCAGATCAACATCGTCACGATATTTCCTGGATTCTTCATGGAGCCGCTCTCTTTGGGTATTCCGGCTCGTGCCCAGGAGCGGGGACTGGTCGATTACAACCTCGCCGACTTGAGGGACTTCACCCACGACCGACATCGAACGGTAGACGATCTTCCCTATGGGGGTCGGGCCGGAATGGTGATGAAGCCGGAGCCCTTCTTCGAGGCAGTGGAAACGGTGCGATCAGAAGGGCCAATCGTCCTTCTTTCCCCGAGGGGCCGGCTTTTCGGTCATGCCGACGCGGTTCGTTACTCAGTCCAGCCTGAACTGACCCTTCTATGCGGGCACTATAAGGACGTGGACCAGCGCGTGGCCGAACATCTTGCGACAGAGGAAGCCTCCCTCGGCGACTTCGTGCTCTCAGGGGGTGAGGCCGCCGCGCTAGCAATCACCGATGCGGTTGTTCGCCTGCTCCCAGGTGCCCTTGGCGATCATGAATCCGCCGCGGCCGATTCGTTCTACGAGACATCGCTCCTCAGTGCCCCGTCGTGGACGCGACCTCGGGAATACCGAGGGCACTCGGTTCCTGAAGTCCTACTCAGCGGCGACCACGCACGAATCGAGGCATTTCGGAGGTCTCTTGCGGAGCGAGTAACGAAGGAGAAGCGTCCCGAGCTATGGGAGCGGGCACGGCGGGACGAGAGCATTGGCTGAGGCTTCACGGCCAATGAGCTGAACGTTATAATACGCGTCTCACATTGCCACGACAGGCTGCGAGGTTTGCCCGCGCAGCGTGAACGAGGTTGGGAGGCGGTCATGGCCGATCTGCTCAGGGAACTCGACGAGGAACAGCTCCGGGACGACCTCCCCGACTTCGGGGCGGGAGACACTCTCAAGGTTCTTTACCTGGTGCGCGAGGGCGAAAAGGAGCGGATCCAGGTGTTTGAGGGGGTATGCCTAGGCCGCCGGGGTGGTGGGATGGGCGAGTCGTTTACGGTTCGAAAGGTCTCTGGCGGTATCGGTGTGGAGCGGGTATTCCCCTTTCACTCTCCGTTCATCACCGGGATCGAAGTTGTCCGGCGGGGCCGCGTTCGCCGGGCAAAACTGTACTACCTCCGGGGCCTCCGCGGGAAAGCGGCCCGAATCCAAGAAAAGCGGACCAACTGACACCTTCGGCGACGGGAATGCCGCCGAACAACCCCCCGTCGGATTCCTTGGGCGACGAATCCCATCAGGACCTTCTCGAATACGAAAGAGGGCTCTGGGGCCGCGACGTTGTCCAGATCGCTGGAATCGATGAGGTCGGGAGGGGGCCGCTTGCAGGGCCCGTCGTCGCTGCTGCTGTGGTCCTCCGCCCCGACCAACTGATCGAGGGAGCCGCTGACTCCAAGACCTTGACGCGGCAGGTTCGCGAAGAGCTCTACGCGAGGATCGTCACAGAGGTGCGGGGCGTCGGAATCGGAGCGGCATCGGTCCGAGAGATCGATCGTGTGAACATCCTGCGGGCTACGATGCGGGCGATGGACCGGGCCGTACGGTCCCTTCCAACGGTGCCTGGTCACATCGTGATCGACGGGCTTCCGCTCAAGGATTTCCCTTGGGCACATGAGGCTGTTGTCGACGGAGACGCGAAGGTTCACTCGATCGCTTGCGCGTCTATCGTGGCCAAGGTCCTCCGGGACCGTCTGATGTGCCGGCTCGCCGTGAAGTACCCTCGGTATCGGTGGGATTCGAATATGGGCTATGGCACGCCAGATCATCTGCGGGCATTGAGCGAGTGGGGGCCGTCCCCACACCATCGCCTTACGTTTCGTCCGAGTCAGATGGAGCTGGAGTTCAGCGAATAGCAAACGAGTGATGGCGCCAAGGAGGTTCGATCGTGCTCAAGACTCGTAGGGGCGGCCGGGCAGTCGTGGTGGCCACTCTGCTCATTGGCGCGCTCGGACTATCCCTTCTCTGGTTCAGCCGGTCCCCGGACGACCGTGGCGCGGGAGGCACCACCCCTCCGTCCTCGGCCGGCACCGCGGCTCGGCTGGGTGCTCCCGGCTCGAACCTCCCCGTCACAGTGTCGTCCTGTACTCGGAGCGGAGACTCGCTCTGGACGGAAGGCTTGGTCCGGAACGGCGGCCAGGTCACCGTACGGTACGTAGAGATCGAGCTTGCTTGGGATGACGCCTCCCGAAGTCTTGTGGACACGCGCGTCGTCTTCGCGGTAGGCGGCGAAGTGTTCACCCCAGGGGATTCCTCGTTTTTTAGGGGAGCTACAGGTGAGGCACAGGCGACGGACTGCTCGGCGAGTCTGTTCTCCTACGAGCCTCTTTAGCCCTGCAACTTGTTGGAGCTGCGGCTGCCCGTATCTCTACGGATGAACACACAAGATATTACTATGCTGCAGTACCTAGAGCCGGTAGCTCAGTTGGTAGAGCAACGGACTTTATACAGATCCCCTTTGATTCTTCTTGCCTCCGGCTCAGCCCCCCGACATCTTGCTGAAGGGCGTCATCGTGGGCGCAGTTCCCATTCCCCCAGTTATGCGGGACTATGAGCGACTCCTCAGGCAATCCCCTGAAGTTACTCCCTGTGGTCCTCGCAAGAGCTTGTCAACGCCGATTGAACACGTCGTTCAGTGGGTTACTCATGAACCTTCGGGTCAGCACGTCCGCGATCATGCCGGATCCAGTGGAGATCGTGATTGGTGCTTGAGGAGGGCAATTATGAATCTGCGTTCACGTTTAACAACAATCGGGTTCGCGGCGGCTGCTCTGCTTGTCGGGTTGCTGGTTTGGGTTCAGGTGCAGCAGCGCGGCGAAGGCACAGCGGCGGTGAGTATCGATCCTGACGATATCGGTGGTGTGGTCACCGGCGTAGCGGGTCCTGAAGCCGGTGTATGGGTCATCGCGGAGGCCATGGACCTCGAAACCAGGTTCATTCGGATTGTGGTCACCGATGATCAGGGGAGGTACGTCCTGCCCGATCTCCCAAGAGCCAGTTACGAGGTGTTTGTCCGCGGCTACGGTCTTGTTGATTCACCTCGAACAAGGGCGCTGCCTGGCCAGCAGCTAGATCTGTCTGCGACGACGGCACCCGACGCGCGGTCCGCGGCGCAGGTCTATCCAGCCAACTACTGGTTGAGTCTCGCGTCAATCCCAGCTGGCGCGCTGGACGACCAACAGGTGGTGTCGGCCATGAAATCCTGCATGGCCTGTCATCAGATTGGTGACGAGGCGACTCGAGAGATCCCGGAGAGCCTCGGCACGTTTGCCTCGAGTCTCGAAGCATGGGACCGGCGCGTGCAGTCTGGCCAACATGGCTTTCGGATGAGCAGCGAGTTCATGCGCCTCGGTCCACAGCGGTCGTTTCTCCCTGCGTGGACGGACCGGATCGCTGCGGGTGACTTCCCAACGGAGGCGCCACCACGTCCGAGCGGTGTCGAGCGCAATGTCGTCATCACGATGTGGGACTGGAGCCGCCCAACGTCGTATGTGCACGACGCGTCCCCTGGCGACAAGCGCGATCCCAGCCATAATGCCAACGGCTTGGTATACGGTGCGGTGCAGAGTGATGACGTACTGGCCTGGGTCAATCCCGTCGATAACACGACCGGCGAGATCCCCGTGACGGTGCGCGATTCGCGCACGCCGAACCAGAGAAACCTGGCACCGTCCCCGTACTACGGAGAGGGTCCGCTGAACAGTGCCGTGGGCTCCCCCCGTAATCCCATGTCCGACCACCAAGGGCGTCTGTGGGTGTCGGTGGCGATTCGGGCCGCCGAAGACCTACCAGCGTTTTGCGAGGAGGGATCGTCTAACAAGTTCACAGAATACTTTCCGCGGGAAGGCAACAACAAACAGATCGCGGTCTACGATCCTCGGACCGAACAGTGGTCGCACATCGATACCTGCTCTACGACCGAACACTTTGATTTTGTGGAGAATGCCGATCACACAGTCTTCACCGGCCAAGGCGATGCCTTCACCTGGATCGATACGCGTGTCTGGGACGAAACGCAGGACGCTGAAGCGGCCCAAGGCTGGTGTCCGGCCGTTATCGATACCAATGGCGACGGCGAGATCACGGAGTGGACCGAGCCTGATCAGGAGCCCGATCCGAATAAAGATCAGCGCATCAACTTCGGTTGTTACTCGATTTCGGTGGATCCCAACGATGGCAGCGTGTGGTGCGGCGGAGGGGGAAGTTTTAATCGGGGGAACTACTTAGTTCGACTTGAACGCGGGTCCAATCCCCCGCAGACCTGTCAAGCGGAAGTGTACGCACCACCCGCCGGCGTCATCGGACCGGGTCACTTGGAGGTCGCAACCGACGGGGTGGTGTGGGCAGTTTGGCGTTCGACCGACCACTTCACCAGTTTCGACCGAAAGAAGTGCGAAGGCCCTCTCAATGGTGCGAAC
Source organism: Longimicrobiales bacterium (assembly GCA_965215925.1). Taxonomy (GTDB): domain Bacteria; phylum Gemmatimonadota; class Gemmatimonadetes; order Longimicrobiales; family Gaopeijiaceae; genus JAAXGI01. Next base: position 3,099,338 of record CBDCEQ010000003.1, read on the forward strand.
GCGACTGGGGAGCATTGTCCGGAGGGCTGGACGATTCATTCGGCCCCCGGTCCGTATTTCGAAGGCACGGAGCATGGTACGGATCTGTTTTATCTGCCAGCCGTAGACAAGTTCAACACGTTAGGCCTCGGGACCAACGTGCCGCTCGCTGGCGGGATCAATTCCGGTTCCCTGATCGCGCTGCCCGGGCCGAACCGCGAATGGACCCAACTGACCGTCCCTTATCCGATGGGGTACTTTTCTCGGGCGCTGCATGGGCGGATTGACGATCCAAATTCCGGGTGGAAAGGCAGAGGGCTGTGGTCGAACTTCTCCCCCTACGCGCTCTGGCACGTTGAAGGCGGGCCTGGCACGCGGAGCAAGCTCGTAAAGTTCCAGGTTCGGCCCGACCCGCTTGCTAGATAGCCACCCGTGGGACCCGGGGCTAGGGGTGAGGGAGTGTGGCCATCCGAGCCGCGTGGCGAGGCACGCTCGCCCACGGCAACCTGGGACTTGACCGACATAAGGGAGGACCCATGGAGACCAGGATCAATCAACTCGTGACCGAATATGAAACGGCCAGGCTCACTAGGCGCGAGATGCTGTGGGCGCTAGCACTGGCCGGAACGTCCGCCGCCCTGATCGGGAGGTCGCTGCCTGCCCAGACTCGGCCCCAAGTACTTCGTGCTCGCAGCATCAAGAACGTGAGCATTGATGTCTCTGATCTGCAGCGCTCCGCCGGGTTCTATCAACAGCTGTTCGACGTGTCCGCTTTGCGAACCCTGTCATCGTCCGGTAATGAAGCGTACGGCCTCGATTTCAACGGACGTTTCATCACTCTCAATCCGCAGCCCAACGGCGGCGTGATCACACACTTCTCCATCGGGGTCGATAACTTCCAAGCCGGGCGCGACGGCGCAGCACTTCGTACGGCTGGCTTTGAAGTCGTGGCTTCCTCGGATGAACATGTCTTCGTGAGCGACCCAGATGGGATCAGCGTACAGATCACGGACACGAACTACACTGCCGCTTGCCAATCTTGCGCCCCGCCACCAGCCGAGGCAGTGGGGCCTGCAACAGGCAGCCCCCCGCTTTTCCGGGCCCGCACTTTGAATCACGTGAGCATGGGGGTATCGGATCTCCCCGGCTCGGTGGCGTTCTATCAGGATCTGTTCAGCTTGCCCGCTCCGCGTCCGCTTCTCCCACCGGGTGCCGGCATCCGCGGGCTCGATATCAACGAATCCTACCTGAGTCTGTCCCCGGCGGGCGATCGGGCGGGCACGATAACCCACTTCTGCATTGGCGTCGACGATTTCGAGCTCGAACGAGACCTAGCAAGAATACGTGCCCTCGGATTGGAAGTGCGTGAGCTCACCCCAGGCGGCGGCGACCAGACCTTATACGTGAACGATCCAGATGGGCTGAGCGTACAGATCGTGGGTGAAACGTGGAAATCCCTATGCCCCGCCTGCGATCCGGTCCCAGCCGAATGACGCTTAGCGCTGCTTGGGTTCGCCATCGGACAGTTAATCGAAGCGGGGAATGGCACGGATGGAACCACAGTCGTCATCCTGGGTTCCTCGCTCACGATCCTTCAGATTCTCGCCGTAAGCGTGGCCGTATACTTCCGCAGGATCCTGTCTTCATTGACGGACAACATCCGCGACGGACAACATCCGCGAGTTGGACGAAGCCCATGATGGTTCGCGGTATGCCGGCAGCGGAGCGACGGGGAAAGGCCGAGAAGCTACTCGCGATGGTGGGCATCGCGGAGAAGGGTCAGAAACGTCCAGAAGAGTTGAGTGGAGGAGAACAGCAGCGCGTTGCCATCGCCCTCTCGCTCGCCAACGATCCCGCTCTGATCCTGGCCGATGAGCCGACGGGAAACTTAGATACCGAGAATGCCCTGGCAATCACGAAGCTTCTCCGATCCTTGTCCACCGCGTATGGAAAGACCGTCGTATTGGTAAGCCATGACCCCACCGTGGTGGAGCAGTTTCCCTCGATCGGCACGATGCGCGACGGACACTTCGTATAGCTATAGCATCGTATATCCGAACCCACAATCGCCAGCTTGGCGGCGGATAGCCAACTCATTCCAGTCATCTCACTTCCTCCCTAGCAAAGGCGGCAGGTTGCGTAGGTTCCACCGTATATACACCGGTAAATACTGGAGAATTGTAGTTCCCCGCAGCCCCTTTCGTCGGCACTGGAAGCGTAGTAGGTTCCGCGAACTCCTTATTCTCGAGCATGGAGGCCTATCATGGCACGATTTCTGTTCGGAGTTCTGTCTCGAGGGGTTGCCCCCCTCTCGTCGATCCTCGTCGTCATCCTGTGCCTTACGGTCCAGCCTGTAGAGGCCCGGCAGACGATCACGGGTCTGGTGGTGAACGCGGAGAGCAGCCAGCCGCTGCCCGCGGTCCAGGTCTTCATCGAGACCCTAGACCTGGGTGTGCTGAGCCAGGGGAACGGCCGCTACAATATCCAGAATGTTCCGGCGGGCACGCACACTCTCACTGTACAGAGGATCGGCTTCCGTGAACAGACCGTACAGGTGACGGTCGGTGCCGGTGCAACAGTGGAGGTGGACTTCCGGCTCCAGGCGGAGGCGCTCCAGCTCGACGAAGTCATCGTAACGGGAACAGCGGGGGGCAGTCAGCGGCGTGCTATCGGGAACGTGGTCGAACAAATAGATGCGGTCGATATCGGGGAACTACCATCGGTCAATTCTCTTGAGCACGCCCTCAGTGGAAGAGTACCGGGGGTGACAATATTGGGGGACGCTGGCACCCCCGGCGAGGGAAAGCAGATCCGCATCCGTGGAGTGTCCAGCGTGGGGCTGCCCGGTGATCCGATCGTCTACGTAGATGGAGTTCGCATCAACAGCGAGCGTAGGGATGTCGGGCGATACTCCGCGATGTCCAGGCTGAACGACTTCAATATGAATGACATCGAGAGCATCGAAGTCATCAAGGGTCCTGCTGCCGCTACCCTTTACGGGACCGAGGCCTCGGACGGGGTGATACAAATCATCACGAAGAGGGGGCAGGCAGGCGCGCCGGTGTTCACCATCGCCGCCGACATCGGGACCGTGTGGATGCCCGACAAGTATCCGGCAAGAACGACCAAGTACACTCCCGATCCTGTGCGTTGCCCGATTGCGCCGTGTGCAGATGGGACCGTGGTTGCGGTGAACCTCGTCGAGAACGAGAGAGCCCTTGGCAATGAGGACATCTTCAAGCACGGGGTTACTCAGAGCTACAACTTGGCGGTCCGGGGGGGCACCGACCTAGTTCGGTACTCGGCCTCAGTTAGCAGAACTGATAGCGACGGAATCTTTGATTGGACCTGGGACGAGCGCAATTCGGCCCGGACGAACGTCGAAATCATCGCTTCCGAACGGCTCAGCTTTTCCCTCAGCGGGGGCTTCAGCCGAGGTGAGCGGTCGCCCCCAGGTTTTTTCTGGGCTCAGAACTTTGTCTGGGGAGGGGGGGAGGACACCGTCTTCGATACCAGTGACGATTCGTTCAGAGGATTCTGGAACCCGCAAGAGAAGTGGGATTCAAGTTTGCACACGGAGACTCATAGCTCCGAGAGGAGCACCTGGAGTCTCACGACGGACTTGCAGGTCACGGACTGGCTCTCTCACCGCTTTACCTTCGGCAGCGACCAGCTGGTCGAACGGTACGAGGAGTTCACCTCACGTCAGGGGCCCAACGCAATCCACTGGGGCTCCACCGGAAGAATCGGTAGAAAGATAATCTCCACGTGGGACCTTCCGGTGTACACGCTAGACTTGTCCGGAACCGCGACGTTCCGTTTCAACGATGACCAGTTAGGAACCGCGACTTCCTACGGTGTGCAATATTACGAAAGGACAGAGCAGTTCCACGAGAGCCGGGGTGAGAATTTCTCGATCGGTGGGCTCTCGACGGTCGGAGCCGCGGCGATCAGGACGAGTAACGAGACCTTCGAGGAGAACAAGACGCTCGGTATCTACTTCCAAGAACAGTTGGATTGGGAGAATCGGATTTTCGTTACGGGTGCGGTCCGGTTTGACGACAACAGCGCGTTCGGACAGGACTTCGACTTCGCGGTCTATCCGAAGGTGAGTGCCACGTGGGTCGTGCACGAGGAAGGCTTCTGGAACGTAGACTGGGTCGACCAGCTCCGGCTCAGGATGGCCTGGGGTCAAGCTGGGAAGCAGCCGGACACGTTCGCAGCATCGAGACTGTTCAGGCCCGAAACGGGGCCTGGCCAAGCCCCGGTCTTTACCCCGTCGTCGTTCGGGAATCCCCTTCTCGGGCCCGAGAAGGGTTCAGAGATCGAGATCGGTTTCGACGCTGATCTGTGGAGCGGGAGAGTGGGGGTCAACTTCACGTACTTCGACCGGACGACGAAGGATGCGATCGTGACAAAGACGGTCCCTCCGTCGCTCTGGCAACCGCAGGGGTCCAACGCCTACGCCGGGGCGACTCAGTTCGTGAATATCGGGCAGATAAGCGCTTGGGGCACCGAGACCCTCCTGACCGTGCGGCCCTTAATGGAGGGGCCGGTGCTCTGGGATGTGGCTGTCGCTTTCACCACGCTCGGAAATATGGTAGATGACATGGGAGGCCAGGGTAGGATCCAGGTCGGCCGCACCAGAGCCCACCTGGAAGGATGGCCGATTGCCGCTTTGTCCGACAAACGGGTGGTTTCCGCAGACTTTATTAGCGGTGATAGGGGCTCAGTGACGAACATCATGTGCGACGGCGGTACCGGGGAGATGGGGCTGGAGTTCGGTGGCTCCCCGGTGCCCTGTGAGGATGCTCCGCAGCTGTTCTGGGGCAACTCCCAACCGGAGTGGATGGTGAACGTGAATTCGACGTGGACGCTATTCGAGAATTGGCGTGCATCGATCCTCCTTGACGCCCAGGGCGGTTATCATATGAGTTCCGAATACCTCGGCGCCCGGATGGGGAGCCGACCCAGTACCGCCGACATTTGGCTCCAGAACGACCCCATTTATATGGGATACTTTCGGGTTACCGAGAACGGGCCGACCTATCACAGGGGGGGCTTCGCCAAGCTCCGAGAGGTGTCGTTGGCATACGTCGTCCCCAGCGCCATCGCAGAATCTTTCGGTGCTTCGAGGGCGACCATTGCACTAGGAGTTCGAAATCTGGCAATACTCTGGGAGGCGCAGAAATCCGTTTTCGGTGTGGAGATCATTGACCAAGAGATGAAACGGGGGAATGAGCGGTTCCAGGGTGAGAGCTCCGGGGACTTCCCTCCCTTGAGTAGCTGGACGCTCCGAATGAACGTCACGTTTTAAGATGGGAAACTCTGACGCGTTTTCGAGCCGAGAAGACCAGCTATCAGTTACCAGATCGAGGGAGGTCGAGATGCCGTTCCTTTGGAAGAATCGAACCGAGGCGTTGCTCAAGAGCCAGTGGTCATGTATGGCCGCTGTCACTGTACTTCTTCTCTCGTTCACCCTGGGGGCGTGTGACCTCGACGAGATACTTCAAGTGGAGCTTCCCGGAGAAGTTCGTGAACAGGATTTGAACGATCCGGCCCTCTCCGAGACTCTGGTTCTCTCGGGCGTGGCCGACTTCGAGTGTGGACTGGTGGACTATATCAGTCATCAGGGGCAATGGTTCGAGGAATTTCTAGATACTAGTGGCACGCGGTGGCATGTGCTGGTGGCAGTTAGGTCTGAACTGGCGAGGCTCTATGCCGACGAGTGCGCCACGGGGGGCGTCATTTGGACGCCGATGCAAAATGCGCGTGGACAGAGCCAGCGTGCATTCGATCTCATCACCAGTTTTCCGGAGGGGAGCGTCGAGGATAGGAGCTTCCTCCTTGCGAAAGCACGCCTCTACGAAGGGTACGCGATTCAACTCCTCGGGGAGATGCACTGCAACGTGACCTTCGACTCGGGACCGCTCCTGTCGCGTGAGCAAACGTGGGCCGAGGCGGAGGACCGGTTCACCGAGGTGATCGGGCTCGCAGGGGGGGTGACGGGATCAAGAGCAAACGAGGCGGCGGAAGTGATGACTGCGGCATACATCGGCCGGGCTAGGGCTCGGCTGAACCTGGGAGACGCCACGGGCGTGGTCGCGGACGCGTCCACAGTTCCGCAAGGATTCGAGTTCGTGTCGACCTACGACGCGACGCCTGACCGTCGCACGAACAAGATCTACACCCGAAACAACGAAGGGAACTCCTTTATGCCGCATAGGACGTTCCTGAACCTGACCCTATCGATGGACGGACGACCTACGATAGGCGACGGCGTGCCGGATCCGAGGGTCGTGGTCGTGCCAGGTGTGGGGTTCGGGAATAAGGGGAACCTTCCGGCGCGGTGGCAACAGAAATACCTGAGCCGTAGTGCGCCGATCCCGTTTGCTACCGGGCGGGAAGCCATGCTCATGATCGCGGAGGTCGAAGGTGGACAGACTGCCGTGGACATCATCAACCAATTGCGAGCCACGGTCGCGGAGCTCGATTGGGTCTCGGCGGATCATCCAAGTCTTCCCCTCCCCGAGTTCAGTAGCACGGACCCGGGCGAGATCGAGGCGACGGTACAAGACGAGCGAAGGAGGGAGCTTTGGATGCAGGGATCCCGTGCCGGAGACAAGCTCCGGTGGGGAGAGCCTTTTGAGGACGTCGACGAACTGGGGCAGCCCCTTGGACCGGGCACGTGTATGAAGATTCCGTTCCTCGAGGAGCAGTCGAATCCGAATCTCGGGGGGGGCGTGTAGGAGCCGAGGTAAGACTTGTAAGACCATGCCAGTGTAAACTGAAAACGAGCCCTGGCCAGGGCAGGGGCGCGCTGCACGAAAACGGACGACCAGAGGCCAGCGTGCTTCAGCGGAGGTTATACCCATGTCGACCTACATCACTCACGGAAGAATCGCTCTCCGGATGGTACGTTTCCTTGCGATAGGAGCGCTTATATCGTGTAGCCCAGCTGCGGAGTTCCGGCTAGAAGAAGCCACGATCGCCGATATTCACAGGGCGATTCAATCAGGTCAGACCAGTTGCACGGGCGTAGTGGAAGGGTATATCGATCGAGCAAAAGCATACAACGGCGTTAGCACCGCCCTGGTAACTGAAGATGGAGCACCCATACCCGCTACTACCGGCTCTATTCGCGCTGGTTCTCCGACCGTGTTCCCAACTGAAACCGTGGCGGCATCAAGCATCCTTCCAGACATGGACCTATACGCGGGCCTCCCGATTGAGTTTGGGAGGATGCGAAGGACCGCATCAGATCCAACGGTATATCAACAGTACGGCTGGACGGTCGGCATCCCCGGCGTAGGCCAGGTCAACACTCTCACCACTCTCAACATTCGTGGGGAGCGATCGGTGACGTGCAGGGGCTCGTTCGATGCGCATCCGTCAACGGGTCCTCTTCCATCAGAAGCTCCAGAAGTCTGTGAAGAATTCCGCCAGCAACCAGACGCGTTGGAGCGGGCAGCCGAATTGGATGCCGAGTTCGGCAGCAATCCCGATCTCAACAACTTACCGATGTATTGCATTACAGGGACATTCAAGGACGTCATTGATACAAGAGATATACGAACGACTGCGAACGGGGACATCGATTTTGCCATGGATGCCCCGCCGTTTGATGCGACGATCGTGAGTGAACTCAGGGCGAAAGGGGCTATTATTTACGCCAAGGCCAGCGCGCATGAGTACAACGGAGGGCTCGGGAATCCGGGCGGCCCTGCTGTCCAGAGAGAGAATGTCATTTCCGCTGTTGGGGCGATCAGCAGTTGGTCCGGACAGGCGACCAACCCCTACGATACAGAACGGGAGCCCAGAGGTTCGAGTTCCGGCTCTGGCGTGTCGGTGGCGGCCAATCTGGCGGTCTTCTCCATCTGCGAACAGACTGGCGGTTCCTGCAAGGGTCCTGCGTCTAGGAATAACGTCGTCAACATGTTGACTACCCACAATCTTCTTCCCGGCGCCGGTGGCATACCTAGCCAGGCCATGTTCGATCGTTACGGCATCACCGCTAGGACAGTTGGAGACGCAGTCTGGATCCTGGATGCACTAAAGCATTCGGAGCGCGGCTATTTCGATTCAGGAGACATCTACACGGCGCTGCCGAAAGCGTTGGTATCGGATCAAGCGTACAGCAACCATGTCGTCACAACCGATGATCTCGCCGGAAGGCCTCTCGAAGGAATGCGCATCGGAATTGTACGGGAATACATGGTGAAGCATACGCAGAATGACGTGGCGATCAGTGATCAGCTGAACGACGAGATCAAAAGGGTCCTGGGTGATCAACTGGGAGCAGAGCTCGTCGAATCTGTCGATCCGCTATATCCTGACGATCCCGAAGTTCCCGAAATGACGTACACGTTCCAAGATGCATTCGCGGAGATGATTCCCCGCCACATCCCTGAGTACTTATCGCAGGAGAGGGACGGTGATCTCGAATTTGCGGTGCCAGGTCATGATGTGACGTCGTATGATTACCTGCTGAGGCTGGCCAGGGGTGAAGCGCCTCTTTCCGACGCGTTGAATCTGCGCCGGATCACGGAAGGATTCGATCTATTCCTCGACACGAAGTTCACCATCGAACAGTATCTGGCACGGAGAGGTGACGAGAGGGTGAGGGACTGGCAGAGCCTGTACGCCAACGCGAAGTGGCGTAACGATGCTCAGCGAAGGGGGGCCGAGAATTGGCTGCACTTGAGTGATCTCCAATCCGATGGACGGACGGAGCGAATTGTCATGCGGTTTGTAGCACGGCTTGCGTTGCTCAAGGTGATGCATGAGAACAATCTCGACGCCTTCGTGGCTCCGGAGAATACGCTGCCGCCTAGGAAGATTGGTGGGTCTAGCGAGCCGCCGGTCGCCGGAAGAGGAGCTGCGGGCGCTACTCAAACCCTCACGCCACTATTGGGTATCCCTGAGATCGTGGTGCCGGCAGGATATAACCGGATCGTCTACGAGCCTCAGTTTCAGCTGAGTGAGGATAGGACGACCTACTTCGATGTCACCGGCACCGAGGAATCGATGCTCCCATCCCCGATGCCAATCAGCATGATGTTCTGGGCTGGCCCGGGAGACGAGCCGACGCTCATCAAGATTGCTTCGGCCTACGAAGCAGCGACCCGGCATCGGGTACCCCCGCCTGACTTCGGACCGGTTGATTCACCGTAATACGTAGCCCTCTCGCCTTCTGCGGCTGGACCCCGGACGGGCCCCGGAACGAGACGGAGCTGGGTCCCGCTGGCGCGGACTGAACCGGTCCCGATTTTCTGGGCAAGTGGGCGGACGTACAAGCCCAGGCTTCGGAGACGTGGACGGCTCCGACACCAGCCGTACGGAGACCAGCAGCCCATCGGATAGGGTGACGGTAGTATTGACTGGACCTCGAAGGTGGCCGTTACTGGGAATTAGGACCGCGGGCTCGGCCCATGAGGAGCTGTGCGAAGGTGACAGGAAGGTTAAGCGATCCACTCAACTACCCAACTCCCGGGGAAAACTTCCGATGAAGCTGCCGAGAGGATTGAGCCGCCGCGACTTCGTGCGGATGACCGCTGGCGCAGCCGCTGGCACTGCGGCCCTCCCAAACCTACCCATACGCCTGCAAGCGGAGGCCACGACTCCCTCCACGATCCAGTCCGATGAGCTGCCGAAGCTCACGATCGCCCAGGCGTCGCGAATGATTCGGGCAAGAGAGATCAGCTGTACGGAGCTCACAGAGGCGTGTCTGGCGCGGGCCGAGGCATACAACCCCAAGATCAACGCTCTTATCACGATCATGTACGAGGAAACTCTCGCGCAGGCCCGGCAGCTCGACGCCGAGGCGAGCGCTGGGGACTTCCGCGGACCTCTGCACGGCATCCCTGTCGGGCTTAAGGACAACATTGACACGGCGGGAACGCGCACGACGGGCGGCAGCCTAGTATTCGAGGAGAACGTCCCCCAAGAGGACTCGTTCGTGGTAAGGCGCCTGAAGGAGTCCGGTGCCGTGATCATGGCTAAGGCTGGCCTTCAGGAGTTCGCCATGGGCGCGAGCAACGTCTCCACCTACTTCCTTCCCGTCCGCAACCCATGGGCGCTCGACCGCATCTCGGGTGGCTCTTCGGGCGGCTCGGCCGCGGCGGTGATCGCAGATATGACTCTCGGAGCGCTGGGCACCGACACCGGCGGCTCGGTCCGGATGCCTGCCGCGTATTGCGGCATCGTCGGCCTGAAGCCCACATACGGCCTGGTCTCCATCGGGGGGATCATCCCGCGCACATATTCACTAGACCACTGCGGTCCGATGACGAAGACTGCCGAAGATTGTGCCTTGCTTCTGTCCGGGATGGTGGGGTACGACAAGCGCGACGTGGCCAGCGTCGAGCATCCTCTCGAAGACTACCACGCGGCCCTGAGTCAGCCCGTGAGTGGGCTCCGCTTGGGAATCCCGAGAGAGCCTTTCTTCGACTTCCTCGATGCCGAGATCGCAAGCGCCATGGAGGAGGCCATCGGCGTACTGACGGAGCTGACCCGGAGCGTCAGCGACTTTCGCCTTCCGCCTCAGGGGACATACTCGAGATCATTCCTCTCCGGGGAGATCGAGGCATTCCACTGGGAGTTGTACCAGAGGAGCGCTGGCCGCTATTCGCTCAACCAGAGGCGGACAATCGAGGCCGTTCATGAGAGGCTAAACGACGTGGAGACGACGCAATGCTCGACAAGGGTCGTTGATTACATTAACGCCCAGTGGGAGCTGCAGCGAATGCGAAAAAGCATTGACGACGCCTTTGTCGACCACGACCTCGTCGCGCTTCCCACTTGGCGCGTGATGCCATCCACCATCAACGAAGCGCTCGAGAGGGAAGAGAACGGGGGGGACCCTAGGGAGCCATCGGTGACGTCGAACTGCGCGCCCTTCAACAGCTTCGGCATTCCCGCAGTCTCGATCCCATGTGGCTTCTCGGCCGACGGCCTCCCTATCGGGCTCATGATCGCAGGGCCACGCTTCTCGGAGAGCAGAGTATTAGCCCTCGCGAATGCATATGAAGACGCCACGGAATGGCATACGCGGAGGCCAACCTTGAGTCTCGACATGCCCGTCCCGGCAATCGAACGGAAGGACGGACGCTAGGCGTTGTCGGGACGAACTCGAGTCTCCTGCCTACCGAGCTAAAGCGCCTCCGCCGGTGACCAGGAAGCCAGTATCCGCATAGTCCCCATAATCGCTCACAGGGATCGTCGCTCCGCCTCCAAGAAACACAAACTGCTTGTCTAGTTCCTTGGCGGATTCTCCGTCAGAGTCGTCCTCGTGGAAGTTGTTGACGCCGCCGTCGCGAGCGTTGGCGACCTTCACATGAGCGGAGCCGATTGGCTGCCCTCTCCACCGATCCTCGTCAGTACCAGGGCAATCACGATGCCCCCGATTCCGGTGCGAACGATCTCAAGCATTGGATCTACGATCGTCAACGTGGGATTCCACACGTTCGTGTTTCCAAAGTGAATGAAATCGGTGCCAAACCAAACCAAGACACCCACTATCGCGCCTACCCTGAATCCGTCCGCAACCCCGGAGGCGCCTGCAAGCCCGATCACGAAGGTGACGAGCGCGGCCAGCGCGAACGTCCCCAACACGATGGCCCACACCAAAGGAGCGTCGCGAGCCACGCCACTAGCTGAGCCCGCGTTCGCGGCGTAGAAATTCCCAAACGCCAGGTCAAAGATGAGGACGCCAAGCACATACATTGCGATGCCACCGACAACCGTTCCCGCCATGAATCGCTTCGTGTCCATAGGTACTCCTCTTGTTCAGAAGGCCAGGTCACCCGAGCCCGCGAACGATGCCTACCCCCTCACTCCGGCACCGCCTGCCTCAACTCCTCGAAGAAGTTCTGGACGACCAGGATCTCGCGTAGCCAGTTGGCCCCTGCTGAGACGACGATGAAGTCACCCGACGGGGAGACATCCCAATTAGGGCCGTTCGTAACATATCGCCCGATGAAGAGAGGTCGACCACGTCATTCTCGCCAAGCTCACGCTCTCTGGCTTATCGACCTCCAGCCCCTGAAGCCATTCGGCCCGACCCGAAGCTGCTCAACCTGCCCTTGCTACTCGGACCTCACCCCAGGCAAAATGAGGCGCTTAGACTAACACTCTAGGTGGTACCACTCTTGGGCGCAGGTCAGCTTTGGTGAAGGTGAACCCCGCTATGGTGGAGAACGCTGTACGGCTCGCCGCTGATAGGAAGGAGTGGAGTCCCGCAACTCGGAAGCGATACCTGCGCTATATCGTGGATGCTTTTTCCTACGCCCAGAACAGGCTCAAGTGGATCATCGAGCAGCACAACCTGTCCGCTGTTCGTATGCCACGGTTCAGGAGTGAGAGTAAGGCGTACTCGGAGGATGAAGTGAAGATGCTGCTCCCGGCTCTAGCCGAAGTGGACCCGCGAGCCGGGTTCGTTGGGCACGTGGCGTGGCAGACGGGCCGTAGGTTGAACGCAATCCGTCTCCTCGGCAGGGACGATGTCCGGGTCCTAGAGGAAGGACTGGCGGTGATTACCTTCCCAGGGGACACGGACAAGGCGCGGAACACCGGGGACACCATCATCGCGGGTGTGGCCGTCGAGCTGCTGGAAACGCTGTTAGGGCACGGGCGGTACTACCTCGTGTCGGACGCGGACGGGGAGCCCATGTCGAAAGAAGTGCTCATCAAAGAATGGATCCCGGCAGCCGAGTCGTTAGCAGAAATACCGCACGTCAGCGGTCGGGCGTTTCACGGGATCAAGAGACGATTCGCCACAGCGACGATGGGTATGGAGGCGAGAGATAAGCAGAGTGGCACCCTCGCATCGACCCTTGACCGAGAGTACGTGCAGGACGAAATGGAACCGAAGGTTGAACTTGCGCGACAGATGGCCGAGAGAGTGAGCGAGAAGGCAGTAACTGTGCCTCCGTCTGTGCCTCACACAGCAGTCTATGAGAGTTAAGTCGTTGTTATATAGGGTAGTTGAGCCGGTAGCTCAGTTGGTAGAGCAACGGACTTTTAATCCGTAGGTCGTGGGTTCGAGACCCACCCGGCTCATTCAATAATAACAACGACTTACGGAGAATACGGTAGCCTTGAAGAAACCCTACAAGGGTCTGTGGTTGACTGGTGGTTGACAGCGAGCGCCTGCGCTCATCAAGCGGTGTGTAGGAACTAACAGGGAGAAGATCATGAGCCGGAACATCGTGAATTCAGCACTTTCGATCGGAGCGCTGGCGCTGTTCGCGGGCTTGGGCGCCACGTCAGCGGTGGGACAGCAGGCGCCGCCGCTCGGCCCGCTTCCTCCCCGCTCTTCACAAACATGAAAACCCTCTTTCGCTGAACCTGGTCGATCGGGACCGCTCGCTGAGAGCGCAGGGACTCCCGGGAATTGTTGGGCTCGCGTAGCCCCATGGAAGGCCTCCTGATCGTTTCCTGTCACCAGAGCGAGTGAATGATTTCCGCTGCCTGGACGCCCCTCACTTCGCACCTGCCTAGCCACGCCTGGCCGGCCTTCCAATCCCCCCAGCTTTCCTCTGCTTGCTCGTAGTGGTCGGAGACGCCGGCCTCGCTTTCGTAGACTTCCGTGAGGATAAAGCACGTGTTTCCCGTGGGCTCTGAGCTGGGATCCATCGGGTCCGACAGCTCGGGCGTTCGGGCAAGGTCGTAGCTGAGGAGAGCCTTCTCCCCTTCGCGGTAATGGGTAGTCTCCATCCACGCGGCGTGGCTTTGCCAGATGCGCTCCCCTTCAGCTACCTGATCCAGGGGCGCGACGATGAATGCCGTGAGCTGGACCTTGCTGAGGTGCGACAAGGGTTGTCTCCTCGCTGAAGGATGTGGGAGCTTGTGGACAGCTGCAGCGAATTGGGTCAAAAAACGAGGGACGGCGATCGAGCCAACCTATCTCCACCATGTCCTCCGGGTGCTTGGGTCGAGCCCAGCGGACTGCCCCCAAAGCCTAGTCGGCAATTCTCGGGGGGCCACCCCTCGACCGAACAGCACTGAGCCGGGAAGAGGGCGGACCTCCGTTTGAGGCAGGTGGTGCCGGAGTGGAGGCCACGACCGGGTACACCGTGACCCGCGGATGATCATGACTTTCCCCCCAAAAAAGCTCAGACTGATCACCACCGCTTAACATTACGCTTGAATCACGGGATAAGGCAAATCGATATAACACTTGGTGATCGATAGATATTAGTTAATGCAACTCACCCAGTTCAGGTGCCTTTCGGCTACGCATCCCGACGCTGCGCTGCTAGGCGTTTCCTATGAAGAGACCCTCGCGGGCCGCGGTCGTAATGGCGGCTACCGCCGGATTAAGGATGCGCCTCTCCACGGAGATGGCGTAATACCGCTGCCGCACTCCCTCCAGGACCGCAACCCGCTCCACCTCGTATTGACGAGCGACCTCTGCCTCCACCGCCATCGGCACCGCGAACATACCCAGCCCGCGCTGTCCGAAGACCTTGAGCACAGCACCGTCGGTGATCTCGGCGACGACCCTGGGCCGCAGCCCTTGATCTCGATACCAGCGAAGAAGGCGTCGGTGGAGATGAGAGTCGAGCCCGGGCATAAGGATTGGCCCGTTTTCTAGGCACTCTGGAAACCCCTCTCGGTATCGGCTCGCGACCGAGGGGGCACCCATTAGGACGACATCGCACTCTCCCAAGAAGTGGTTATACGCCTTAACGTGAACCGTCGCGGGGAGAGGGGAGTCAGAAAGCAACAGGTCCAAGTTGTGCACCGCGAGAGCCGCGAACAGTTCTTCGGGCTGGCCTGACGTTAGCTCAAGCCGCAGGTGCTCGAACTCCGTCAGGACCGGCATCACAAGCCGATGTGCTAGAAGCTTGGCGACTGAGCCCACCACTCCAACAGTCAACCGGAGCGGCCCTTTGCCAGACCGTCCGTGCACTGCGTCCGTGAGATCACGGCCGATCTTGAAGATCTCGTCGGCATAGCGGTAGACGACCCGGCCCACCTCGGTCAGCACCATGGTCCTACCGTGGCGATGGAACAATTCCTCACCCAAGGCTCGCTCAAGCTTGCGAAGCTGAGTGCTTATCGCGGGCTGGCTGACATGAAGGACTCGACTGGCCGCCGTCACCCCACCCTCTCGGGCCACGTGCCAGAAGTACTCAAGGTGCCGGTAGTTGAGAGTTGCCACCCAGAGACACTCCAGTTTGGCGGTAACGGAGAGCGGCAACGTGTAACGCATCGGACCACTCCCCAACAACGTACCGTGTGCTCAGGTCGTGTGGGCGTCAATCCGTCGGTTGTAAAGCAGTTCAGGCGGTCTCCGGTCCAGGATGCCGGCGGCGTCAATCTCTCCCCCTCCGAGCGCGGCCGCGACGAACGGGCTAAGGTGTCGTACGGGTTCCATCATCTGGCCCGCCGAGAACTGCCATTCGTCTGTGGGCCACTGCGATTCTAGGAGGCGCCCGCCCCCCCGGAGGCACGACGCAGCGGATTTCGACGATGAGTTACGAGCTCACTTTGGCCTTGGTTGTCCTTGTCTCGACCATGGCTCTCCTCGCCACCGAGGGGCTCGCCATGGATGTGGTGGCCCTTCTCGTCCTCGGCGTTCTCCTTATCAGCTGCGTTCTATCTCCTAGAGCGGTCAGCGGGCTCTCTTCAGCTCACCCGCTAGGCTACCCGCGACGAAGAGGACGTTCTCTGGACGCTCGGCCAGTCGCCTCATGAAGTACTGGTACCAGTCCGAGCCGAACGGCACGTATACACGTACGCAATGGCCTCGGGCTCGTAGCTCTTCCTGCAGGTCGCGCCGTACCCCGTAGAGCAACTCGAACTCGAACTCCTCCTCGCCGAACTCTCGCTCGCGCGCGAACGCGCAGGTCGCATCGATTATGCTCCGATCGTGAGTCGCGATGGCAGGGGCCCGTCCGTCGGCGAGCAGCATCCGCATCAGGCGAACGAAGGCGGCGTCTACGTCGTGTTTCTTCCCATAGGCGACTTCCGGCGGCTCGTCGTAGGCGCCCTTGCACAGACGAACACTGGCCCCGAGATGGAGAAGGCGCTCGAGGTCGTCAACAGTTCGATATAAGTACGCCTGTAACACGACCCCCACGTTTCGGAGGTCCTCTGCCCAGAGGGTTTCGAAGACGGCGAGGGTGTCGTCCACCGTCTGCGAACCCTCCATGTCGATCCGAACGAAGCCGTTGTGGTCTCCGGCGGCCGCTACAATTTTGCGCAGATTTTCGCTGCACAGGTCGCGGTCGAGCTCCAACCCGAGTTGTGACGGCTTCACGGAGAGCACGCTTTCGAGGCCCGCGTCGGCTAGGCATTCGATCACGTTCAGGTAGTCGCGGGTCGCCCTCCGGGCCGCAGTCGGCGACGTCACCTGCTCTCCGAGGTGGTTCAGCGTATGACTAAATCCGCGACGATCGAGTTCTGCCACCTTAACCAGTGCTTCCTCGATCGAAGTGCCTCCGATGAAACGGTTGACGAAGCCACGCGAGCCCTGCGCGTTCGGGCGAGAGATCCACGACGCGAGGCGCGAGCTGCGGCCGAGCGAAAGGAAGAAGGCGCGGGAAAGCTTGTGCAGCATCCACCTATCTCACCCGAACGCGGCCCTGCTCGCGCAGGAACTGCTGCACATAGTGGGGCCCGCCGGAGCCCCTCCCTGAGGAACCGCTGGCTTTCCAGCCTCCGAAGGGGTTGACGCCTGGCCAGGCCCCCGCCGTGGCGTTGGCCCGTCGGTTGGCGTAAACGACACCGGCTTCAACGCGGTCGAAGAATGTGGTGATCTCCTGTTCGTCTTCGCTGAAGATTCCCGCTGTTAGCCCATATTCCGTGGCATTCGCGAGCTCCAGACCCTCCTCAAGAGACGCAATCCCGGCAACCATCGTAATTGGCACGAACAGCTCCTCCGAGAACAGTCGATGATCCGATGCGAGGTCCTCGATGATCGTCGGCTCGACGTAGTGCCCGTGCGCGTAAGGGCCTTCAGTCAAGCGACGACCGCCCGCGACGATTCGACCCCCATCCCGACGCGCGGTGTCGACCGCTCGCTCGAAGGTCGCGACAGCCCTCGCATTGATCAGAGGTCCGTGCCACACTTCTCGGTCCAGGGGGTTTCCCGTTCGAATAGAGGCCGTTTTTTCGGCGAGCAGCCCGACGAACCTCTCTGTTACTTCGTGCTCGATGTAGACGCGGGAGCAGGCCGAGCATTTCTGGCCCTGCGCGCCGAAGGCCGAACGCATGACACCCTCGGCCGCCTTGTCCAGATCGGCCGAGGCCATCACCAGAGCCGGATTCTTGCCTCCCATTTCCGCGATGAACGGACGCGGAATCGGTCGGCTGGCATTGGTCCGGATCAATCCCATCCCAACCTGCTTCGAGCCAGTGAAGACGACGCCGCTCACCCCGGGGTCGTCAGCGAGCGCCTGGCCGACGGTCGAGCCGCCGCCTGTGATTACGTTGAACACCCCCGGAGGCACACCCGCCTCGATCGCCATCTCCGAGAGCTTGAGCCCCACGAACGGCGCATCGCTGGCAGGCTTGAGAACAACCGCGTTCCCTGCCACTAGGGCTGCGCTCGCCGGTCCTCCTGCCAGAGCCAGAGGGAAGTTGAATGGAGAGATGACCGCCCAAACGCCGTGAGGCCGCAGTAGGCTCGCGTTTTCCTCGTTCGGGCCGAGTGTAGCCATGGACGCGGCGAACCCGTCATGCTGCTCGAATTGGCTGCAGTAGTACTCGATAAGGTCGGCGGTCTCCTCGACGTCGCCGACGCACTCCAGCCGGTTCTTCCCCGCCTCGAAGCCCATGAGCACCGCCAGTCCCCATCGGTGTCGTCGGATCGCGTCGGCGACGCGCCGGACCGTTGCAACCCTTTCCTGCCAGGGCAGGGAGGCCCACGCGGGAGCTGCCGTCCCTGCGACGCGGACCGCCTCGCGGACCTGGTCCGGGGACGCCTCGGGGAATCTTCCGAGAAGGATGCGGGTGTCGTGGGGGCTCACGTCATCGAACTGAACGGACGACGAAACGGGTTGCCCGCCGATGAAGTGGTGGTGTGACGCCCCGAGCTGTCCTTGAACCTGCTCGATCGCCCTGTCCAGTTCCCGGTGGATCGCCTCCATCCGGTCCGTCGTCATCGTCACATAAGTGATCTTCGTTTCCTGGATTGGTGTCATCGGTCTTTTCGTGCGCCTCTCGTGGTTTTCCGCTTCGGAGTCACAGGATCCGCTTCCCGAGCGCCGAGAGAGCGAGCTCGGTCCCCAGCTCCGCGGTCATGTTCCTGACGTCCAAGACGGGGTTGACCTCCACCAGATCGAGCGAACTCAGGCGGTCCGTGTCCGCAATGACTTCCATGATCAAATGAGCCTCGCGATAGCTGAGCCCTCCCCGGACCGGAGTTCCAACCCCCGGCGCGATCGAAGGATCACAAACGTCGAGATCTAGCGATACGTGGATGCCGGCCTTGCCTCCCCCAACGATCTCCAGAGCCCTTTGCGCCACCGAAGCGATACCATCCCGGTCGATGTCCTTCATCGTGAAGACCTGAATCCCGGCCTGTCTCACGAGGGCCTTTTCCAGCTCATCGAGCTTGCGAACTCCTAGCAGGACGGTGCGCTCCGGATCGATCACGGGGTCCGGGCCCCCGATCCCCGCGAGCTCCGCAGGCTCGGGCCCGAGCAGCGCAGCCAACGTCATTCCGTGCACGTTACCGCTCGTGGTAGTGTCCGGTGTGTTCATATCGCCGTGGGCGTCCAGCCATAGAAGCCCTATGGACTGACCCTGCCGGGCCGCATACGCCGCCGCGGCCGAGACCGATCCAGCCGCCACGCTGTGGTCGCCGCCGAGGACAACGGGTACGACACCCTCCTCGAACGAGGCGAGGACCGCCTCGTGCACCCTGGAGCAGACCTTGGCGATGTCTTCGATGTACCGTTTACGCTCGGGCCCGGCCGTCCTCGTTTCTTGACCCGGCGTGGCGAGATCACCGTGATCCACGACTTCGTTGCCCAGGCGGGCCATGCGGTCACCCAGGCCGCTAATTCGAATCGCCGAGGGCCCCATGTCCACGCCCCGCCGACCGGCCCCAAGATCGAGCGGCACGCCAAAAAGGTGTATCGAAGGGTTGGGCATGGAATGAGCTGAGAGCCGACTTGGCGAACCGGAGCCGCCAAACCTCAATATTCTTGCGCCGACGGTCTTCCGCCAGGTGACGAATCGCCGCCGATGCTGCGTGAACGAACACCGTGTCGGCCCCCATGAGGATTCGGGAGCTAGCCGTTCCACTGGGGCAAGTCAGGGTCGCACGTCGCCCCCCAAGCCTTGGTGTGTCAGTGCTGCGCGGATAACGAGTCAGCGTTTTCCGCTATTTCCACGGCTAGCGCGACCGCCTCACCGCCGCCGACACACAAGCAAGCGATGCCACGTTTGCCACCGATACGGCGCAGGCCGGTGAGTAAGGTGACGAGGAGGCGCGCTCCGGTCGCTCCAATGGGATGACCCAGCGCCACAGCGCCGCCGTAGAGGTTCAGTTTCTCCGTAGGAATGTTTAGCTCCCTTTGAGCCGCCATCGGGACGTTGGCGAACGCTTCGTTGATTTCGAACAAGTCGGTGCCTTCGACCGACCATTTGATCTTCTTTAGGAGCCGGCGCACCGCTCCGATCGGAGCGATCGTGAACCACTCCGGCTCACGGCTGAATGTCGTCGAGCCGATGATCCGCGCGATCGGTTTCAGCTGCAGACTGGCACACCGAGCCCCAGCTACAACGAGCACCGCCGCCGCGCCATCGCTCACGGTCGAAGCGTTGCCCGCAGTCACCGTACCGTCTTCGCTGAACGCCGGCGGCAAGGCTCGTAGCTTGTCCTCATCGAAGCGGGCTATTTCTTGGTCTTGGGTGACCTTCGCCAACCCTCCGCGCCCGGGCACTTCGACCGGGACGATCTCATCATCAAAGATGCCGTCGGCCGCTGCCTTGCCGGCTCGCGTGTAGCTCTGGATGGCGTACTCGTCCAGCTCTTCTCGGCTGAAGCCGTACTTCTCAGAACACAGGTCACCGTAACACCCCATGTGCTGGTGGCCATACGCGTCCCACAAACCGTCGTGGATCATCGAATCGACCAACTGGCCATGTCCCATCCGGTATCCTTGCCTCGCACGCGGCAGGATGTAGGGCGCGGTGCTCATGCTCTCCATCCCGCCGGCTACAACCGCCTGCGACTCACCCAGGCGGATCGCTTGGTCGGCCAGCACCACAGCGGTCAATCCCGAACCGCAGACCTTGTTCACCGTCATCGCACCGACTGCCGTCGGGACACCTGCCTTTATCGACGCTTGCCGGGCCGGATTCTGCCCGATTCCGGCGCCGACCACGTTGCCCATAATCACTTCGTCGACCGCATCCGGTGAAACGCCGCACCGACCGAGCAGCGCCTCGATGCATTTGGCCCCCAGGTCGGGCGCCCCAATGGTCGACAGCGCTCCACCCAGGCTGCCGATGGGCGTTCGTACGCCCGCGACGATCAGGCCTTCAGTTGACACGATTCAACCCTAATCTAGATCCACTTGAGACATTCGTTCCACCGGGCGAATCCCGCCGGGTCTTCGGCCCGACGGCAGAACCGCCTGCGTCGGTCCGAGCGCAGAAGCCCGGGCGTCTAATACACTACAAAGTGCGGGCGCTTGCCGCTTGTGCGCTAGTTGCGGCCGGACCGCGGGACAATATGATGCAGTCAGGTCAGTGAGTCGCCATCCTCTTGGGGTGGTGGCAGACCTGACTGAGCGGGGGGTTATCACCCCGGGGCGCAACGATGATAAGCGAAGCCCTGTCCCAGTTTCTTTCTAGAGCGCCTCGCGGGCAGGTGAGGCGAGCTAGAAGAAGGGTGAGTCTCAGTGGCGAAAGCCACTGAGAGGCCGGGACCCCGAACTTGATCCACGGTTCTAGAACGTGCTGAGATAGCGCCGGGCGGCGGCGCGATAGAAATACTTACCGGGTGTGAAAGCCTGGGGCCCCGAGCCTCGCCAGATTCAGAGATGAAGCCGGTTGAGGTCCAGCGGGGTCGAAGTTCAGGTTGTGGTTCCGGTGGATCAGGTCGTCTCGCTGGTACTTGTGTTCATGGGGCTGCTCCTGGGCATCTGACGCGGCCGGGAGAGGGGCTTTGGCTTCTCTCCCGGTTCTTACTAAGGTCTCCTCCTTCCGGTCGGGCCAAGCCTGATCGTCTTCACACTTCGATTCATTACGCGGCGTTCGTGCGGTGGGGATCTGCAGCTGGTTGCAGGGCTTCGGCATCGAACCAGCCATTGATACCGCTCCCAGCGGTCAACAGCCGATGACTTTCTCCGCTGCCCCCATAAGTAGTTTGTCGTTATTGGCACTCATGGCCCGGAGAGAGGTCTTCGCGCAGCGTAGCGAGTCCCCGATGAACAGGCGTGCGACGAAATCTTGCGACCTGTGACCGTGCATAAGGTCGTTGTCCCATCGACTGAGGGCACAAGCGGTCGCGAAGAGCTCCATCGCTATCCACGCGATCCGCTCTTGCACCAGTTGCCTTTCGAAGATTTCTTCTCGGTGCCGGATCAGCGCGTGCTGGACCGTGATGCCGAGCCGGCGAATGAGCTTCCCGAGCTGTCGGGCCACCGGTTGCAATTCGGCAGACTGGACCGGCACACGCGGTGCGCTGAACCTGAGTCGCAAGGCAGCATTCCCGAATTGACCGATGGGACCGAGACTGGTCCACGGCCGCTTCAGGGCGCCAGCAACCTCTTTCATCCTCATGCCAGGACCACGGATCCCCGACAGAGCGATGAATGACAGCAGAACCTCGTTCGCCCCTTCGCCGATCTGGTTGATGCGATGATCCCGCAGCATGCGTTCGAGGGGCCGGTCAGTAAAATATGCTGCGCCACCGTGAATCTGGAACGCATCATTGACGATCGTCCAGAGTCGCTCGCTGCTCCAGACTTTGAGCATAGCCGTTTCAAGCATGTAGTCTTCGAGTCCGCGGTCGATCAGGCTGGCCGTGACGGTAGTCATGGCTTCCATCGCGTAAGTCCACGCAGCCATACGGGCCAGCTTCTTTCGGACTAGCTCAAACTCGGCGATCGGGCGACCGAATTGATGCCTCGTGCGGGCATGTTGGCTGGCGAGACGCACGCAGGTCTTTGCAGCGCCAGTGCAAGACGCCCCGAAAGTGGTGCGGCCGAAATCGAGCACCGTTAGTGCCACCTTCAGCCCCTTCCCTGGGGGGCCTAAGATGTTCTCCCGCGGAACCCTCATGTTCTCGAACGCCAGCCGCGCCGTCGCCGTGCCGCGGATGCCGAGCTTCTCCATCCGAGGTTCCACGATCTCAAAGCCTGGCATGTCGGGCGTCACCAGGAACGCCGTGATGGCGGTCTCGTCTTGACCCACAACCGGTGTACGGGCCATCACGGTCAGAACGTCCGCGATCGCTCCGTTCGTGATGTACCGCTTCCGACCGTTGAGCACGAACTCCCTGCCGTCTGCAGAAGGCGCAGCAGATGTTTGGACACTCGCGGCGTCGGACCCTGCTTCCGGCTCGGTCAGCGCAAACGCGGCGAGCTTGCGCCCACTGACCAGATCGGGCAACCACTCTTGCTGCTGCTGGTCGGTGCCGAACAGCAGCAGCGCCCGCATGCCGATCGAATGATGAGCATTGACAAAGATCGACGTGGAGCTGCACCGTGCCCCGATCACCTCCATCAGCCGACAGTAACCCACCTGAGAAAAGCTACGACCTCCAAACGCGGCAGGCGCGGTCATTCCCAGTAGGCCGAGTTCGGCCAACCCGTCGATCACCTTGCGCGGAATGTCCGCTTCGCGGTCGATCCGCACAGGATCGAGATATTCGTCACAGAACGCTTCGAGCTGAACAACAGCGGATTCAACTTCAACCCGCTGTCCCTCGGTGAAGTGCGGATAGGGAAACACCCAGTCTGCGACGAACTCTCCATCGAACAGCCCCTTTGCAACCCCGTCCCGTTGCGGTAGGGACTGTAGCAGATCCTCCGCCTGCTGAATCTGCTGCTCGCGCCGCGCGATTCGATTCGGGCGTCGGGTGGCAGTGCTCATTGCCTATTTGGCCTCCGCCTGAGGAGAGATCCGACCGGTTCCGCCTCGGAGGTTTGACCGCCTAAAGATCGGGAGGGCCGGTGTATCGTCCATACACGTCGGCCATAGCCTGAACCATTTCGCCAAGCGAGCAATCATGGAGGGCTCCGTCGATGAGCGCTGGCATTACGTTTTCGTCGTTACTAGCCGACTTGCGGATCGCATCGAGTGCTCGGCCAACGGCATCGCTGTCACGTTCTCTTCGGAAGCACGCAAGGCGTTCGCATTGCTCGGTCTCTACCTCACACGGAATGCGCGGCTGTTCTATAACGTGGTCTTCGTCACCATCCTCGTAGGCGTTCACTCCCACGACGATACGCTCGCCACGTTCCACCTTCCGCTCGTATTGGTAGCTGGCCTGGGCGATTGCACGGCGGAAGTAACCCGAACGAATTCCGGCGAGGACGCCTCCCATGTCGTCGATCTGCTCGATGATGGTCTCGGCCGCTCGTTCCATGTCGTCGGTGAGTGCTTCGACGAACCACGCCCCCCCCAAGGGATCGGCCGTGCGATGGACGCCCGTCTCATGCGCAAGTATCTGCTGCGTACGGAGCGCGACTCGAGCCGCCGTTTCGGTCGGGAGACCGAGCGCCTCATCCATCGAGTCCGTATGAAGTGATTGGCAGCCGCCGAGAACGCCAGCCATCGCCTGGTAGGCCACCCTCACGATGTTGTTCAGCGGCTGTTGCTTGGTGAGAGTGCAGCCCGCGGTTTGGACGTGTGCACGCATCCACCACGCGCGCTCGTTCTTCGCGCCATAACGATCTTGCATTGCTCGCGCCCAAATCCGGCGAGCCGCGCGAAGCTTACAGATCTCCTCGAAGAACTCGTTGTGACAGTTGAAGAAGAAGCTGAGCCGCGGCGCGAATTCGTCAATATCGAGGCCACGCTTCAAGCACCACTCCACGTACTCCATGCCGTCTCGAAGCGTGAACGCGAGCTCCTGGGTCGCGGTCGAGCCGGCTTCCCGGATATGGTATCCCGAGATTGACACGCTATTCCACAATGGGAGATGCTTCATCTGGAACTCGATGCTATCCACGACGAGCTTCATCGAGGGCTCGGGGGGGTAGATGTACTCGTTCTGCGAGTGGTATTCCTTTAGAATGTCGTTCTGCGTGGTGCCGCCGAGCTGGGCCCAGTCGAACCCGCGTTGGCGTGCCAGCGCCAGATACATGGCCCAAAGAACCGCCGCCGGTCCGTTTATTGTCATCGAGACGGTCATCTCGTCGAGCGGGAGGTCCGCGTAGAGACGGCGCATGTCCTCTATGCTATCGATCGCGACGCCACACCGTCCCACCTCTCCAGCGGAAAGCGGGTCATCCGAGTCGCGTCCCATCAACGTGGGTAGGTCGAACGCGGTGGACAGCCCCGTCTTCGCCTCGGTGCTCGCGGCGTTTTCGAGGAGGTACTTGAACCGCGCGTTGGTGTCGTCTGCGCTGCCGAACCCCGCGAATTGACGCATCGTCCAGAGCCGCTCCCGGTACATCGCGGG
This sequence comes from Longimicrobiales bacterium, assembly GCA_965215925.1. Lineage (GTDB taxonomy): Bacteria > Gemmatimonadota > Gemmatimonadetes > Longimicrobiales > Gaopeijiaceae > JAAXGI01. The sequence continues at coordinate 3,123,912 of CBDCEQ010000003.1, forward strand.
GTGGATACCACGGGTGAACGGATACACGCCCGAGGCTCCGATGCGGGGGTGCTCGTCTGTCGGATCCGCGGGATCGACAGTGCTCACTTGCCTCGGCCCGTGGCGCTCATCGAGCACGTAACCGGAAACAGTCACGGCTGCGGGGTCCCCGGGGGGGGGCGACGGCGCACGCGGGCTGCGGTCTGCAAATTTGTGGCCCGTACTCATTTCATCTTCGTTGGCTGAAAGAAGGCAGTCTCGCCACTATTCAATATAGTCGTGGCGTCTGTATCACGTTCTCCCGTCGAGTGACATGAGTGTCCCCACCTACCTCCCCCTGCTCGAGCGGATCCGGAGTGAGTTTCCTCAACCCGTCTCAGAGCGTACGGAGGATGCATACTTCGTCTTGTCGATCGTACGCGCGCTCGAGGAGGTCCATGCCCTGAAGTCGACCATTCCGCGCCTCGGCCCGCCGAAGACGCTCGATTACGGGCTCGCAGAGCGGGCGCGAATGGAGGCGGAGCCCTGGGAGCTGGAGGCGATCACTCGAACGCTTGTAGAGGAACTGGAGGGCATGCCGAACTGGGGGCATCCGCACACGCAGTTCAACGTCGTTCCACCGCCGTCCATCCCCAGCGTCATCGGGTCCCTCTTGTCCACGATCTCTAATCCGAACCTCGTTTCCGACGACACCTCGTGTGGCCTGGCCGCCGCGGAGGCGGCGGTTTCCGCGATCGTCGCCGATCTAGTGGGTTATGATCCGGAACGGTCGACCGGGGTCTTCACCTTTGGTGGGACTGGAACGGTCATGTATGGCATCAAGCTCGGCATCGAGAAAGCGTTTCCTGGGGCGATGGAGAACGGAGTCGGCCCGGGCGGAGTTCTCCTCACGTCGGGTCAGAGTCACTACTGTCGACTCAACGTCGCAGGTTGGCTCGGGTTGGGAGAGCGGAACGTGGTGGCCGTCCCAACCCATCTCACCAACAACGTCAAGATCGATAAGCTTGAACGTGCCGCGCGTACGGCGATCGAGGACGGAAAGCGCATCATAGGGATCATAGCGACCATGGGCACGACCGATGCTTTCGGGATCGACGACCTCGAAGCGGTGGTGCGTCTAAGAGACGAACTCGTCGAGGAATACGGCCTGGAATACCGACCGCACGTTCACGCAGATGCGGTGATCGGGTGGGCTTGGTCGGTTTTCAGAGACTACGACTTCGAGGAGAACCGCCTGGGGTTCCGTCCACGCACCGTGCGCGCGCTGGCCGGGGCATATCATCGGATCTCCCGGCTGCATCTGGCTGATTCGGTGGGCGTAGATTTTCACAAGACGGGTTTCGCTCCGTACATCTCCAGCTTGTTCCTCGTACGTGACCGTGACGACCTGAAGTTCCTGGTCCGCAGTCCGGAGAAGATGCCATACGTTTTTCAGAGCGGTGAGCGTCACCCTGGCGTTTTCACTTTGGAAACTTCACGGGGCGGATCCGGTGTCCTGGCGGCATACGCCAACCTGAGGTTCTTCGGGATCACCGGAATGAGCGTCGTCCTCGGCCATCTCGTGGAAATGGCGGAGCTGCTGCGAGAGCACCTCGTAAGGTCACGACTCGACCACCGTGCTGAACAGTGAGAACTTCGGTACGGTGACGCTCTTTCGAGCGTATCCTGACGGAGTGGACACGTGGACGATCGACGAGCACGAGCGCGTGAATCCCGGCGCGCGGGACCAGCTGAAGTTTCACAACGAGTATAACCGTCGCATCTTCCGGCACCTTAACGATCGGGCGATGCAGGGCCACGGAGTCCATGTGTCCATGACCGAATGCTACCGTCACACTGAGTACGACGAACCGATCGTATCCCTGAAGTCATACACGCTCTCGCCCTTCATCGAAGAGAAGGATGTGGAGTTCCTCGTCCAGAATGTCCTCGACGCGAGAGAAGCTGTTGGCCGCACGGGCCACGACCGGTGAGGTCGAGGTCCCCTCGTGTCTTGATCCCATGCTCGCTGCGGAACGGTCGCGACAACTAGGCCCGGAGACCGCCTTGTGATACGGATCGCCAGTGGGCAAGCATTCTGGGGGGACTGGCCCCAGGCACCGGCCCTACAGGTGCGATCCGGGCCGATCGACTATCTGATTCTCGACTACCTCGCCGAGGTCACGGTCGCGATCCTTGAGAAGCAAAGTCGGAGAGATCCGGAGGCCGGATACGCCAAGGATTTCGTCGAGGACATTGGGGAGCTTCTTCCCGACCTGATCGACCGAAACATCAAGGTCATAAGCAGTGCAGGGGGCGTGAATCCACGGGCATGCGCGGGGGCGCTGCTTTCCAAGGCGGTCGATCTCGGCGTTAAAGGCCTCAAGGTAGGGGTCATCGAGGGAGACGACGTGCTCGAGCTGGTCCGTAGTCGGGCGGCAAATGGGTCCTACCTCTACCCCTTCGATGTCGATGGACCCTTGTTCGAAGAGGTCGCTCCTCGGCTCAAAAGCGCACATGCGTATCTGGGAGTCGAGCCGATCGTGCGGGCGCTAGAGGAGGGCGCTCAAATCGTCGTCACAGGGCGCTGCACAGACGCCGCGCTTACGTTGGCTCCGATCGTTCACCACTTCGGCGTCGCCATGGACGACTGGGATGCGCTCGCCCTGGGCACCGTCGTAGGCCACGTGCTGGAGTGTGGAGCGCAGTCGACTGGCGGGAACTTCCTTGGGGATTGGCGTGCAGTCGGTGGGGCGGACCGGATCGGCTTCCCCATCGCGGAGCTGGAGCGTCCGGATCGAGCCATGATCACGAAGCACGAATCATTGGGCGGTCTCGTCACCGCCGCCACAGTGAAGGAGCAGTTAGTATACGAGATCGGCGATCCCCGAGCGTATATTACGCCCGACTGTGTCGCCGACTTCACGACGATTGAGCTGCGGGAGGAAGGACCAGACCGGGTTTGGATCCATGGCGTACGGGGCCGACCTGCGCCCGATCTGCTCAAGGTCACGTGCGTCTATGGTGCCGGCTGGAAGGTCACCGGGCAAATTACGTATTGCTGGCCTGAAGCGCTCGCCAAGGCGCGAGCGGCGGGCAGGCTTTTGCGCCAGCGGGCCGAGAGCCAGCTGGGCGGCGTCTTCGACGAGTGGCTGGCAGAGTACGTGGGAGCCGGTGCTTGCCTGGGGCCTCTGGGCGAGGCCGAGTCGGACCCCTCAGAGGTCGTGCTCCGGGTCTCTGCAAAATCGTCTGACCGCGCCGCTTGCGACTATCTTGGGCGCGAGCTCATGGGGCTCGTCCTGACTGGCCCCCCAGGCGCGACAGGTTATGCCGGAGGCCGACCCGTCGCATCCGAGATCAGCGGGATCTGGTCAGGGCTGGTTTCCCGCGCACAGGTCCAGCCCCGGGTCGAGATCCTAGGTTGACTGCCTAAGATGACGGGACCGACCGCCTACCGCCTCTTCCTGCTCGCGCACGGACGCTCGGGCGACAAGGGGGATATAGTCAACATCGGCGTCATTGCTCGCCGCGAGGAGTGGTACGAGGATCTGGTTGAGGAGCTCTCCGCCGAGCGTGTGCAGCGCTACCTCGAGCCGGTCGGGACTGGCCCGGTGGAGCGGTTCGAGCTCCCCAACCTTAGCGCTCTGAACTTTCTCGTGCGGAGGGCACTCGGCGGGGGCGGAGCCAAGACGCTTAGACTGGATGCGCAGGGAAAGACGTACGCCCAGGCCCTCCTTCGTATGCCCCTCGAGCTGTCGGAGGATGTGGTTCACGCGGTGCAGGGCCACTGGGGAGAGCGCCTGCCTGCCGACTGTGTCGTGACCAGGGATAGCGGATGAGGGCCCCGGTTGCGTGCGAGGTGGGCAACGCGGTCGCACGCGTGACACTAGACCGGCCGGAAGCAGCGAACGCCCTTTCCTTTGAGACGGTCGGACTGCTCACGGAGAGCCTTGCTGCCGCGGTCGCAGATCCCTCGACGAGGCTCGTCCGGCTAAGCGCCGAGGGGAATGCGTTCTGCTCGGGCGTAGACTTGAAGTCAGTCAAGCTCAGCGACCCGGATCAAGCTTCCCGGTACGCGGCCGCTCTCTCGGAACTCTATGGGCGGCTGCTGACCCTGCCCCTACCCCTCCTCTGTTCTGTGAATGGGCCAGTCATCGGCGGGGGCCTCGGGCTGGCGGCGGCCGCCGACCTCGTTTGGGCGGGTCCCCGGGCGAGGTTCAGCCTCCCCGAGACCCGCATTGGCTTCGTCCCTGCACTGGTGTCCGTCGTCCTGAGACGGCGAATGAGTCCGGTGCAGCTCTCGGGATTGGCTCTCTCGGGGATCACCCTGGACCCGAGCCACGCTCTCGCGGCCGGGTTGGTCGATTTCCTTGCGGAAAGCGCGGCTGCCGAGGAGGCGGACGCGTTGACGCTACGACTTCTGTGCGAGCACTCGCGTGGGGCGCTACGTCGAACCAAGGTGTTCCTGGTCGAACGCCACACTCAAGGCTTGGAGCTCGAACTCGCTGATGCGCAGCGGGAATTTCGGATGGCTGCAGCCAGCGAGGATGTCCGACGTGCCCTTGCCGCCTTTCGCCGCAAGGAGTCCGTGCGATGGGACGAAGGCTGAGCCTCCGAGCGGCCCTCGAGGACCTGGCCGCCCTTTCGGCGAAGTACGCGAGCGCGGGGTCAGAGGCGGCTATCGCGACGCAGCACGGGAAAGGCAAGCTCACGATCCCGGAGCGACTGGAGCTTCTCTTCGACCCCGGCGCACCTCAGTTCGAGGTAGCGACGTTCGCGGCCATGGGTTGCTACGAGGAGTACGGAAATATCCGGTCGGCGGGAGTGCGTACAGTGATTGGAGAAGTGAGCGGGCACACGTGCATGGTGGTAGCCAACGACTCGATGGTGAAGAGTGGCACCTGGTTCCCCCTGACGATCAAGAAAATCCTCAGGGCCCAGGAGATCGGCATCGAGAACCAGCTTCCTCTCATCTACCTGGTCGACTCCGGAGGGCTTTTCCTTCCCCTACAGGACGAGAGCTTCCCGGACCGGGACCACGCCGGGCGGATCTTCTTCAACAACGCCCGGCTGTCTGCCCTGGGCGTGCCGCAGATCGCAGCGGTGATGGGTCCCTGTGTAGCCGGCGGAGCTTACATCCCGGCCCTTTGCGATGAGCTTCTGATGGTCAAGGAAACGAGTGGGATCTTCCTGGGAGGACCACACCTCGTCAAGGCGGCAATCGGTGAAGAGGCCAACATCGAAGCCCTTGGAGGAGCGTCGACGCACACTCGTCTGAGCGGTATGGCAGATTACGAGGACGACGATGAGAAGAGCTGTCTCCAACGAGTGCGCCGACTCGCCTCGGCGTGGCCCGCACCGCATCCGACCAGGTACGCAGTGGAAGAGCCACGACAGCCTAAAGTGGACCCCGAGCAGGTGCTCGAACTCATTCCAGAGGACCGCGCGGAAGCGTACGACGCACATTCTGTTCTCGAGTGTTTCGTCGACGGGGGTAGCTGGGAGGAGTACAAGGCGCGCTACGGGGAAACGCTGCTTACGGGAACGGCCCGAATCAATGGGCGCTTCGTGGGTATCGTCGCCAGCCAACGTACCCTCACCCGAACCGGAAGGGACGAGATGCAGATCGGAGGAGTGATCTACTCCGATGCCGCCAAGAAGGCGGCCCGCTTCGTTTTGAACTGCAGCCAGAAGCAGATCCCCCTTCTCTTCTTCCAGGACGTTACTGGCTTCATCATCGGCACTCGTGCGGAGCAAGGCGGGATCATCAAGGATGGTGCGAAGCTCGTGAGCGCGGTAAGCAATTCCCGCGTACCGAAAATCACGGTCGTGGTTGGGAACAGTTACGGCGCCGGCAACTATGCGCTCTGTGGCCGCTCCTTCGGGCCTCGGTTCCTACTCTCGTGGCCTACAGCCAAGATCGGAGTCATGGGAGCCGCCAACGCTGCAGAGACCATCCTCGGAATCGAGCGGGCGAAACGAGAGGCTCCCTTGAGTGAGGCGGAGGAAGAGCAGATCGTGGAGGGCATCCGCGAGCGATACGACAGAACTCTTTCACCCTACCACGCCGCCGCAAACCTCTGGGTGGACGCGATCATCGATCCGAGATCGACTCGGCAGGTTTTGGATCATCTGCTTTCCGTCGTCTGCAGGCAGGACCCAGAGGAGGGATTCAACCTCGGAGTATTTCAGGTCTAGGACCGTGATCGGGACCTGTGATCCGGTGCGGGGACCAAGCCTAGTGGTTTCAATCGATCGAGTTCTGGTATTGCTGTGCGTGCAGCCGGTCGAGCCCGATGTCTCTACCATGATCGATGATAACGCGAGTGTTGGCAGCCTCTGCGCAACGGCAGGCGCCTTGCTTGCTCCCTCGAAAACTATCAAGGTGACTTCGTCTTGGTAAACGTCCATTCCGACCGAGATCATCGACTCTGACTCGGACATGGGGCCGACTCTCCTTTCGGCTGCGACCTTTAGGATCGCATGTGGCTCTGGTGTGTGAACGCACAACGGTCCACCAGGCCTTTCATTTCTATTAACCCCTAGAGTACATGACGCTCGTCGAGGTCCATGAAGCATTCGCTCCGGAGTGTCTGGCACTCGAGAAGGAAGTAGGGATGGGCCCGGAGCGAACCAACCTCGATGTAGGCGCGATCTCACCGACGCACCGCCTGGCGGCTCTCAGCGTGAGGATCACCACGCACTTCTCTGAGCTGAGGCGTCGCGGTGGCAGATACGGAGGCGAGTCCGCGTGCATCGGGCGGGGGCAGGGTGGGGCAGTCGTGGAGGCCTTCCCGAAGCCATGAGCGTCGAGCGCGTCGGGGTCCTCGGGTGTGGCCTCATGGGTAGCGGAATTTCGGAGGTCGCAGCGCGCGCAGGTTACGACGTGCATGTTCTCGAGCTGGATGACTTAGCGCTCGAGGAGGGGAGAAAGCGGGTCGCTCGCTCCCTCGAGAGAGCGGTCGAACGGGAAAAGATCAGCGCGCTGGATCGGGATCGCGCGCTGGAACGGCTCTTTTACACCACGAACTTGGCCGAGCTCAGAGACCGGGACCTTATCATCGAGGCGGTCGTAGAGAGTCTCGAGGTCAAGAATCAGCTGTTTCGCGAGCTCGATGCTCTGTGTCAGGATCACACGATCCTGGCGTCGAACACCTCGTCCTTGTCGATCACTGATTTGGCTGCGGTGGTCGGCCGTCCGGACCGCGTGATAGGGCTACACTTCTTCAACCCGGTTCCCGTGATGCGCCTCGTCGAGATCGTCCGGACGATGGCAACCTCGGAGAGCACGCTCGAGCTCGCGACTGCACTTATTCGCCGCCTTGGGAAAGAGACAGTCACAGCGCTGGATAGCTCGGGTTTCGTCGTGAACCGACTGCTCGTGCCCTTCATGCTCGATGCGATTCGACTCCTCGAAGCCGGGGTCGCCTCCGTCGAGGAACTGGACAAGTCCATGGCCCTCGGATGCGGTCATCCGATGGGACCCCTCACGCTCTGCGATTTCATCGGGAACGACACCGTCCACCGGATCGCCGAAATCATGTATGCTGAGTACCGGAACGAGCGCTTCGTGCCGCCACCGCTGCTGAAGCGGCTCGTCGCGATGGGGCGCTACGGTCGCAAGTCGGGGGCCGGCTTCTATGAATACTCTGGGTCAGAGCCCGTGGCGATCGTGCTCTAGCGGTTCCGCTCTAGCCGAAGACTTCCGACATGGGAAGGGAGCTGCGGCGCGTGTGCCGACTGAAATCGTCCCGAGGTCTGCTAACCCGAGACTCCTCCGCATACACGGCTACCATTACGGTGTCCTTGTGTACATCCATCCCGATCCAGATCATGGACGAAGACATGGGGCTGGCCCCCCTGTCGGCTGAGACCTCTGAGTGTCGCATGTGGCTCTGGCGGTGGGAGTCAGCGGACCCCCGCCGAGCGGGGTGTTCTAGGGGTCCGGCGGCGTCGGGCCGTGAGCGAGGGCCCGCTCGATGAAGCGGGCGATCCGGTCGAAGTAGTCGTCCCCGCCCACGTCGTACACATCGTTATGGCCTGCGCCCTCCACCGGGAACCAGGTTCGGCGCTCCTGAGCCGCCCGGTAGATCGCCTCTCCCTACGAATGGGAACGATCCGGTCCCGAGTCCCGTGGATCACGAGCACAGGTGACGACACCTGGGCGATCTCGGTGAGCGTGTCGAGCCTGCCGCGAAGTCGGCGAAAGAGGAACGAGGGGAGGAACGTGTAGACTGCCGACGCGATCTCGTCCACGGACGTAAACGGGGCCTCCAGGATCAGGCAGCCGACTTCTCGCCTCGCTGCAACGTGCGTCGCCACGGCAGCTCCCAGAGAGCGCCCGAAGAGAACTAGGTTCCGTCCGCTTCCGAGCCGATCCACCGCAAGCCGGTACGCCGCCTCGCCGTCCAGATAGAGCCCCGGTTCGCTGGGCCGCCCTTCGCTCCGTCCGTAGCCCCTGTAGTCCACGAGCAGGACCGACAGCTGGCGGGAGACGAGGCCCGCGGCAAGGGGGATCCGGTGGCCAATATGTCCGGCATTCCCGTGAAAGAGAATGACGATCGGTGCCTTGCCCCGAACCTCGAAGAGCCACGAGTGGATGCGAGTGCCATCCTCCGCCGTGAGCCAAAGGTCGTGGGCGCGGATCCCCGAGACTACCGGCCGTACAGTCGAGCCGAGGCGCTCCGGAAGAAAAAGAAGCCGCTCTGCGAAGGTGCGTGATATGGGCATGATTCTGGGGGCGGACAGGACGAGGCCCGGCAGCGCGCCGGCCGCGACCCGTGAAGCCATATAAGGTTGTTCAGGTCAAGTTGACTTGAAGCCTTTTTCGTCCCGATCTGCTTCATCCTGGGCAGTCAACGCCCACGAAGCCTAGAAGGCCACAAAGCGCGGTCCCGGTTGCGGATGCCACCAACTGTGTAGCGGCACGGAGGCCCCCAACCTACGCCAGTAAGCCAGCTCTTGCTCCAAGGATTCGATCCTCAGCCGCGCACCAAGCGCCACGCTTATGCCGAGACTTCCGGCCAGATAGCCACTTATCGCGATGATCCAGAGCATGACCCTATCCCCCAAGAAAGAGAATAAAGGGGTTGCCCCTTTACTACCCCCAATAGAACCTCGGGATTCCGGAGCACGCCTCGGGTGACCTCAGGTGCGCGGGGCCGTGGAAAGGAGTCTCAGCCGCATTGGGTGGGTTGGCGGTTCTGTTCGGTACCGTCGCCGCCTGGTCCTTCCTTCGACCTGATCCGCAAGAGCCTCCGCAGCCCGTATTCCGTCAGGTCCTTAGCACTGATGGATGGGCCGGGCTTGGGGTGCCAATATCGGCGCTCGCCCCCGACGGCTCCAGCATGATCCTGCCACTCGGATCGTCGCTGAATGACTTACAGCTGGGCCTGAAGATGCGCGGCTCGACCGAGATTACGCCGATTCCTGGAACCGAGGGGGGGGGCGGAACGCGGTGTACTCTCCCGACGGCCAATGGATCGCTTACGTCGTAGCATCGGACCTCTTCAGGCGGTCCCTCAGAGGAGGCTCCGCGATCAGGCTTACCGAGGGCGTCGACCCCATGAATTCAAAGGTCTCTATCCATGCCGACACAGGGGTCTCGACCTATTCCGCCACGCCAGGATCTAAGGGCGGGTCGTACTCTCGCGTCTTGGTTTCAGCTGTAAGATCTAGGACACTAACCTCCGGCCTTCTTTAGTTGCAGGGCAGAGATAATGCGGCTATTGTGCATGTGTTCCCCACAGATTGTCTGAGATCACGGGCCGGTGCCATAAGCACCCCCGGCGTTCGCGGCTTTAGATGCGGTCCCGGTTATGCCGACCTCGAAATGCTTCGAGGGAAGGGCATGCCCGAGTTCTGTGTCCGCGAGCGTCGTTAGGAGATTCAGGGCATGAAAGGGGAAAGGAGGTCCGTATGAAAATCAGCGAAGGCGTTAGTGTACCTTCCCGGACTAACCTGATCTGGGCCGGGAAGATTTGTGGGCAGTGCGAGGCCCCGCTCGGCGACGACCCCGTGATCCGGGTGCAAGGGGTCTGCCTCGGCCTTTCGTACCTGGGGACAGATAAGTGGGGCGGCCGAACGATCTGTCCCTCATGTAACGGGGGGCGGGCGCCAATATTACGGCCTTGCGAGCACTGCAAGCGCCCAACCGGGTTCCTCACGGAGCTTGGACACCGGCGGTTCTTCTGTTCTGATCGCTGTCGGTGCCGCGACGATGCGCAACGCCGTAAGCGAGGCGAGCAGAGCATTGAATGAGTCGGCCTGACGACCCGTAGCCAGAAGGGAAAGTCTGGACGACACCGAGGTGGTGCTGAACTCTTCGAGGATCGGGCGGCAGCGTCCTCTGAGCCGCTGTATCCTTACAAGAAGAATGTGCGTCCTGTGCCCCAAGACAAAAGGGGAACTCATGAGAGCACCGATACGCCTCCTCTTCACAGCTTGTCTGGCCTTGGCCGTCGCATCATGTGGTGTCCCTATTGCTTCCGATGCTTTTTTCGCTCCGGGGGCTTTCTTCTCTCCAGACGCGGCGGGCAGCAGAGGGCTCACCTTCGCGTGGAACCAAGAATCGGATCAAATGATGGGCGATCCCCGCCTCCAGACCAATCCATTCTTTGAGGATCGGATACATGAGGCCGTCGAGTGGGAATTGTCCTTGAGGGGGATGCGCCGCGTGGAGTCTTCTCCGGACTTATTCGTGCATCACCACTCGACTCTCGCGGACCACGTGTATGTGACAGACGTGGTCGACGACTCGGGGGTCACCACGTCCGAAGTCTTTAGTTATGAGGAAGGCACAATCGTGGTGCACCTCGCGGACCCCGGGTCGGAAGAGGACCTTTGGGTTGCGTGGGCAGCAGCCAACGTCGAGGCAGCGCTTGCAGGTCCGGATGACATGCGAATGTGGGTCTACGCGATCGTCGAGGAAATGTTTAAGGACTGGCCGGTCCTCGGGCGGACCGCGGAGCGATAGCCGACCCGGAGGGCGGAGCCCGGGAATGGTTCCAACCCAAACGAAGCGAACCCATCTCGACGGCGACCGCTTCATCCTCGCACGAAATGCCACCAGTGCCATGGTCCCGGAAGGCGGTGTTTCGGAGCCGCAGCGACTCATCATGGTCACCAACTTCTTCGAGGAGTTGAGGCAGGTGGTGCCGGACAACTGACCGACCGCACCAGCGTCTGTAGCCTCACCAACAACCCAAGCAGTGCGCCGATCCAAAGCCTCACCGTGGGCTCGGCCTTGGTTGACTCATGGTTGACAGCGGGACTAAACAAGTCCGAAATAGCCAAAACTCGAAGGGGATGAATACCCGGTAAAGACATACATAGCAATACTTAACCGGACTCAGCCGAACTTGAGAAAACAGGCCGACTCGGACTTTTAATCCGTAGGTCGTGGGTTCGAGACCCACCCGGCTCATGTGCCGCATCCGCTCACGCTACAGCCCCGGGATCGTGAGCCAACTCCGCTCCGTTAGGCGTCCGATTCCTCCGCGGGGATGAGGAGAACCCGCTCAGAAGCGCGGCGGAGGTCTTGGCGCTGACCGCGGAGGGCTCATAGAAGCGAGCTCGTTCGGTTTGGTCTCCGAGTCGGGCTTCTCAAAGAGGTGTGATCTCTAGTCGAATCGGTTGTTCACCACGTTGTTGTAGATCGAGCCGAACTCGAAGCTCAGACCGACGGAGAACTCGTAGAGTCTATCCGTCGGCCGTTCGAACCGCCCGAGAAGAATGTCTTCGTCGGTGAGACCCGCGCGAGAGAGATAAAGAGCTGGTCCTCGATGAACTCCAACTCTGCACCCAGATCGAGCTCGAGGCCGCGTACGATTCGAAACTCGAGGTCACCTGAGAGTGAGAGACTCCATATGGCGGAATCGTGTAGGTACTGGCGCGCGTCGACCGAGACTCGCGACTCACCCCAGGGCTGCAGCTGAAAGAGCTGAAGTTGAAGCTGGTGCTGCGGTCGAAGCTCTTCTGTTTGGAAGAAGATCGTCTCCTCTTCCCAGTCAAAATACTGCAGCCCGAGTTCATACCGCGCCGTCAACGACTGCCGCGGTGCGGTAACGTATCGGAAAAAACTGTATTCGAGGGCAGTGGTCACGGTCGCCTCGAATTTCTCGTTGCGCCGCGTCGAGGCGCCGGCTCCTGAGATCGTCCCGAGAGACCAGTGGTCGGCAAGAGCATAGGCGAGAAACACGTCGGCGTTCCAGCTCGAACGCTCATCTACGATTAGCGACCCATCCTCGAGCTCCCGCTCATCCTTCCTGAAGTCACCGAACCATTCGAACTCGGATCTCCAGGTCTCGGTCGTACGCTGAGCCTCGAATGACCCACGATACCTGCGTTGGTTCTCCGTCTCCTCACCTTCCAGGTTTACTCTCGCGCTGACCTCGAAGACCCAGAAGTTCCACGGGTCTTCGACCTGATCCGCGCTGACGAGTCGCCCGGCGTTGACCGCCAGTTGCTCGGGGGATGAGATCTCGAAGGTCGACGGCTGTCCGATGAGGGTCGCGTAGCGGGCCAGCCCGGCGCCCATGACCTGGGAGAGGCCAGCCAGGATTTCGTCTTCGGTATCGGTGCCGAGAGAGGTGAACGTTAGACGATCATCCTCAGCATCGAGCTCCTGCAGCCCGATGAAGTCGAAGTCATATACTCCACCTCCACCCCCGGTCTGATTACGCGTGACGATCAGGTGGATCTGCGCTAGGGTGCGGTCGCGGACCCAATTGACGAAGGCCACTTCAGTCCGAAAATAGTCCGAGTCACAGGGGAAGGTGTTGCAGTCTAAGGAAGACACGCAGAGCGTCACCGCGAATCTCTCCTCCGGGGTCCTGTGCACGGGCGCCGGTTGCGGATAGGCAAGACCCGCCTAGAGTCAAGAGCACTATTCGTGGCCACGGCCACGAGTTTCGTCGCATGTGACGGTACGTCTGCCCCCTAGGCTGAGGGCAGGCCGTCTACATATTCCGCCATTCGTCGCCGCTCGGCTTCGTCCGGAAGGTATCCTACCCCAGCGCCCATGTTATCCACGAGGTTGTCGGGGTTTGAGGTGCCGGGGATGACGGCCGTCATATCCGGATTCCCGAGGAGATACTTGAGAAAGAACTGTGCCCAGGAGTGGGCCTCGAACTCGTGGGCCCAAGCCGGAAGCCGTCGGCCGGCCACCCGGCCGAAGAGGCGTGCGCGTCCGAACGGAAGGGCAGCAATAGTCGCTACTCCTCTGTCGCGGGCGATCGGAAAGAGCTCCTCTTCAGCTCTTCGGTTGTCGATCGCGAAATCTAGCTGAACGAAATCGAGCTCCTCCGATCGCAAGATCTCCGCAACCTCTCCGTACCTGCGGCCGCTCGTCGTCGTGACTCCGACATACTGAATCCGACCCTCTTCCTTCAGCTCGCGGAGGAGAGGGAGCTGCACGCGCCAGTCACCGAGGTTGTGGACCTGGTTCAAGAAGATCCGCCCAGGGTCGAGCCGTTCTTCTGATTGGGCCATCTGAGCCAGACCTTCATCACGACCGTCCACTCGGCTGACTTTCGTAGCCCAAAGGACTTCGCCGGAGTTCCCGATGTCGCGAGCGAGCTCTCCTAACACCTGCTCGGATGACCCATAGGTCGGGGCAGTGTCGATAAACCTTCCCCCCTGTTCGGTAAAGAGCCGAACCACTTCCCGTATCCGAGCATGCTCCTCGGGCGTTCGAGCCGCCTGCGAAAAAGTGTTGGCCGTTCCAAGCCCAACGGCCGGGATCTGCTCGCCTGTCGACGGGATGGTGCGTAGCAGCTGGCCTTGCTGCGCAATAAGAGGAGAGGGTCTCGAGAGGGCCTTTCCGAATAGAACGGAGACTCCAGCGGCCGCCCCGATCTTGATAGCATCACGTCGAGAATATCGCATCGATCACTTCCCCAGCGGATGAAGGTTAGGCTCCTAAAGAAGTGACCCGTGGTCCCTTCGGATCGTTGACGGGCGGACGGGGCAAGGATGCCTCCGGACACTTTCGCCTCACCACACGCTGCAGGGAACCCCCCACTTAAACTATCTTCCTCGGTTAGCCCTGGGCCCTAGCATGGACGCACGGTGGGTGGGATCGCGCCTTGGGTCAACGATCTGGTCTAGTCCAGTGTCTGATGTCATACGGAGAGCGACGTCGACCTACGCGCGTAGACTTCGAGCTGAGAGTGCCGTAGCGAAATGGAATTCCGGTTTCCTGTTGGGCTAAGGATGACGTTGGGCGGCTCCGCTCCGTGCGGACAGCCATCTTTCGGGCGGCCTCTCACTGTGCGCTTGGGGGCACGCTTGGTCTTGGGCCTCGGGGGTGGGCTTCTTGTGCTACTCGCACCTGCAGGCCTGAGCTCGCAGACGCCAGCTGAGTTGCCGCCGCCTGTGCTCGAGGCAGATCGCCCGGAGGGAGACAGGACCGTTTTTTCCAGCCCGACGGCCAGGGTGCCGACGCCAGAAGAGCTCGGACTCGTACCGGGAAGACCGCGAGTGACACCGACCCGGACCGACACCCCACCCGAAATTGACGGCGTGCTCGATGACGAGGCCTGGGTGACCGCGGCACGCATCACGGAGTTCACGCAGCAGTCGCCGATCGAAGGTGCCCCGGCCACGGAGGCGACAGACGTTTACATCGCCTACGACTCGGAAAAAGTCTACTTCGGTTTCCACGCGCACTACCGGGATCCGTCCATCATGAGGGCGAATCGTGTGGAGCGTGACCGCGCGATGCAGGACGACCTAATGACGGTGTATTTCGACACCTTCATGGACCAGCAGCGCAGCTACGAGTTCGATGTCAACGGCTATGGCGTCCAAGGCGAGGGTATCATATCGAGTGGCGGGGGCGGGGGTGGTCGCTTTGGCGGTAGAGGGGGTGGCCAGGAGATCCCGAGGGCGGACCGTTCCTGGGACGTGCTGTTCGAGACGGCGGGTCAGATCGTAGAAGATGGGTACGTGACCGAGATGGCGATCCCCTTCAAGAGCCTGCGCTATCCCAGCCCCCCCGAGGACGAGCCACATCGCTGGGGCTTTCAGATCGTGCGTGAGGTGAAGGGCAGCGACCAGGAGAACCAGGTCTGGGCGCCCATGTCGCGATATGAGCGCAGTTTCTTTGCTCAGATGGGCCTCCTAGAGGGAATGACCGACATTTCGACGAGTAGGAACCTCGAGATTCTTCCCACTTTCACTGCGATTCAATACGGTGAGATCGATCCGACCGTTCCTGGGTTCGTGAACCAGGATACGGACCCCGACGCGGGTGTGAATGTGAAGTACGGGCTGACCTCGGATCTAACCGCTGATTTCACGATCAACCCCGACTTCTCACAAATCGAATCGGACCGGCCACAGATCGAAGTCAACCAGCGCTTTCCCCTCTTCTTCCGAGAGCTGCGGCCGTTCTTCGTCGAGGGTGCCGAGATCTTCCAGATCGCGGCGCCGGTGACCTTCGTCCACACGCGGACCATCGTGGACCCGGATTACGGCGCCAAGCTCAGCGGTCAGATCGGACGGTTTGCGATCGGCATGCTGACCGCAAACGATGTCGCTCCTGGCAGAGTGGACGATACCGCGGATCCGGCCTTCAACACGACAGCTCAGACTTTCATCGCCAGGGCCCGATACGATCTCTACGCGGAATCAAACGTTGGCGCCATCTTCACCGATCGTGAGTTCCTCGACAGCCACAGCAGAGTCTTCGGAACCGACGGCAACTTCCGGTTGAGCCCGACCATATCGGGCGACTTTCGAGCCGTTGGCTCTCGATACAAGGGGCTCGGAGAGGACGAGGTGAGCGGCCACATGCTCGCCACGCGGATCAGTCAAAACAGTAACCATCTGCGTTGGTCGGTTGTCGCCAATCAGATCTCTCCGGATTTCGCCACCGACGTAGGGTTCGTTCGCCGGACAGACACCCGGACGGTGGGCAGTGAACTCGGGTACCGGTTCCGACCTGAGAGCTGGATCATCAACTGGGGCCCATCCGTCAACTACAGGCAGACGTACGACTACGACGGTATCCTTCAGGACGAAAACGTCAGCCTGCGCCTCAACTTCAACTTTGCCCGAAACATCAGTGTCTTCTCGAATACCAACCGGGACATGGAGCGGTTTGGAGGAGTCAACTTTCATAAGGACCGGTTCTTCGTCAGAGCCAACGCCAACACGAGCCGCAGCTATTCCTTCGGGGCAGACTTCTCGACCGGCGATCAGATTTACTATCTCGGGCCGTTCCTGGGTCATCAGGTCGGTTGGGGCGTAGATGCGACCCTTAGGCCCTTAGATCGACTTCAGACCCGCCTCGGTTTGGAGGGTCGACGCCTTACCGACCCCGCCAACAACGATAGTGAGATCTTCAACATTCGGATCTTTCGAGCGACCACGACCTTCCAATTCACAGATCGGTTGGGAGTGCGAAACATCACGGAGGTCAATTCTCAGGATCACACCTTCGACCTCAACATTCTCTTCAACTATCGGGTGAACGCTGGAACGGTCTTCTACCTGGGATACGATGACCACTTCCAGCAGGCGGACCTGATAGAGGGTGACCGTAACGGGGATGAGATCGAGGAGCAGCTCTTCTTCACGACTGGCAAACGGCGCACCAACCGAGCGCTTTTCGTAAAAATGCAGTATTTGTTGCGGTACTGAGCGGGCCCACAGGAAGGGCCCGATCTGACCATCCAACGACAGCTCCTGCTAGGAGGCCCCATGTGGAAGACCCTACTCCTGGTCTCTACTCTCGCAGTTTTTCTGGGATCCGCTTCTTCGGCTAACGCCCAACGACGTCAGGCGTCTCTTCCCGATGGCGAGGGCAAGGAGCTGGTCGAAGCCTCATGCACCCAGTGCCACGGGGCGGGTCAGATCGACGGCTCCGCGGGATACGACGCGCAGGGCTGGCAGGACCTGTTCAGCACGATGATAGAGCTGCCTGACCACGAAGCTGCCGTCGTGGCCGACTACCTGGCCACTCACTATCCCGAAAGGCCGGAGCGGCGTCCGGTCCTGATGCCAGGCACCGCCTCAGTTGAAATCTCTGAGTGGATCGTGCCTACGCTCGGGCAGCGGTCGCGCGATGCGGTAGAGGCGCCGGACGGTTCCATTTGGTGGACAGGGATGTGGGCCAGCCTGGCGGGGAGGTTGGATCCTGGAACGGGCGAGATGACGGAGTTCCCACTGCCGCCTGAAGCACGACCACATACGATCGTCCCAGACGAGGCCGGGAACATCTGGTACACGGGAAATAGCAACGCCACCGTCGGCAAGCTCGATCCGAAGACCGGTGACATCACCGAGTACCATACCCAGGCTAGTGATCCCCACTCCGCCGTATTCCACCCCAACGGAATGCTGTACTTCACGGCCCAGGGAGCGCACATGCTCGGCCGCCTAAATCCGGCGACCGGTGAGCTCACGGAGGTTTCCACCGAGCCGAGACCGTACGGGATTCAAGTGGACTCCGAGGGCACTCTTTGGATCGCCTATAACGGCATCAACAAGATCGGAGCCCTCGACCCGGAGACGATGGCGATCCGTTACTACGAAGTGCCCAATGCAGACTCCCGGATCCGGCGACTCGGGATCACCAGCGACGACATGATCTGGTACGGGAACTCGACGATGGGCCGAATCGGCAAGCTCGACCCGACTACGGGTGAGATCAAAGAGTGGCCTTCTCCGAGCGGGCCGGAGTCACACCCCTATGCCCTCGCGGTAGTGGACGACGTTATCTGGTACAACGAGGCGGGTATGCGGCCGGATGCTCTCGTACGCTTCGACCCAAGGACCGAGGAATTCCAGAGTTGGCCCATCCCATCGGGGGTGGGGATCGTCAGGAACATGTGGGTGACGCGGGACGGCGACCTGGTGATCCACCAGACCAGCTCGAATCGGATCGGTTTAGTGAAGATCGGGAGTGCTCAGGTGACCGCCAGGTAGCTTCGTAGCTTCGAGAAGAGAAACAACGAGAATCCCGTCCAGACGGCCCCGGAGGGGGGTGCGGACGCCACCGAACTTGTCTGAATACCACTGCAGGGCGGTTTCCGGCTCCGGGCTCCTCAGATGGACGTGGTGAAACCCGAGGTGCTGTGGATCCTCGATCAATTCCAACCGGACTCCCCACGGGTCCTCAACGAAGCTCAGAGGAAAGAGGCCCTCGACCTCTCGCCTTGGTGTCGTGATGGTTGCGCCCGCGGCCTCGAGGTCCCGTAGCTTCGCATCCAGATCAGCGACCGAAAAGCCGAAGTGGTCGATCACGCTCCCCTCGCTCGGTCTTCGATCGTCCGCCTGCCGCCAGATGAATCGGGTCGTGCCCAGAAGCAATCGTTCAGCACGCCCGTCCACATTCTCACCACCGATATGATCGAGATACCACTGCGCGGCCGCCTGGGGATCGGACACGGCCATGCTGGGAGATCCGGCAGAGGACTAGAGCGAGCCGCCGGTACCAGATCTTATCCCCCGGCTGCGGATGTTGCAGGGACCACAACAGAACACTCGTGCTTCGACACTACTAGTTGAAGGTGCATGCCCGCATCTCTATTGCTTCCGAGCCGACGGGGCTCGACCCTAGGTGTAAGGGAGACGTCGCACGGACAGGGCGGCTGATTCGGTATTAACGAAACAACTCTTGGAGGACGTCATGCGCTGCGTAAATACTTCGCCTCGTTTCATTGCCCTCGGACTCGGCATCTTTGGCTTCATCATCGGCGCCGGCGCGGCGTGCTCCCCTGAAGATGCCGGTCAATCCATCTCGAGCGGAACGACGGTGTTCGAAGGGGCGCGCCTCATCGCCGGAGACGGGGGCCAGGTCATTGAGGACGCGGTCCTCGTGGTTGAGGAAGGCCGGTTCACGCAGGTGGGTCCACGGAGTGACGCAGACATTCCCGACGGTGCGTTACGGGTCGACCTCGCAGGTAGAATCATTATACCCGCGTTTATCAACGCCCATATGCACCTTTCGTCCAGTCGCGAGGAGCTCATAGACCAGCTCCGACACAACGCCTACTACGGAGCGGCTGCCGTAGCAAGCATGGGACAGGACACGGGTAACGTGCCCTTCCAGGTGCGAGACGAAATCATCCCCAGTGCAGCTCGATCCCTCACGGCCGGGCGGGGGATTACGAGGCCGGAGCCAGGCCGTTCGGACGTTCCGTTCTGGATCGACACGGAGGAGGATGCACGAGAGGCCGTGACAGAGCTGGCCACGGGGAACGTGGACATCATCAAGATTTGGGTGGACGACCGTGGTGGCCAGTACGAGAAACTCACTCCCGAACTCTACGGCGCGGTCATCGACGAGGCCCACCGACAGAATCTGCGTGTCACGGCGCACATCTTTGCACTCGAGGATGCCAGCGGTCTGCTTCGGGCGGGGATCGACGCCTTCGCCCACGGAGTCCGCGACCAGGACGTAGACGACGAGTTCATGAGTCTCATCGAGGAACGTCCGGATGTTTTTTACCTTCCGAACCTGCCGAATCCAGGCGTGGCAAGGGATCTGGGGTGGCTAAGCGGGACTGTGCCTCCAGACGCCCTGAGTGAACTGCAAGCGGCAGCAGTTGACCGGCCGGAGGTCCGCGAAGCGTTCGGCATCCAGGCCCGAAATCTGGCCCGGGTCAACGAAGCGGGTGTGCGGATCGCCTTCGGGACAGACGGTAGTTCACCATGGGCTGTCCACCAGGAGATGGAGGACATGGTTTTGGCGGGTATGTCGCCGTCGGAGGTCATCGTGGCTGCTACGCAAACGGCGGCCGAGCTGATGGGGCTCGACGATCTGGGAACCGTTGAAGCCGGCAAGAGCGCAGATTTCATTGTTCTGGATGCTGACCCCCTCGCCGACATCACGAACACTCGCCGAATCTCTTCCGTGTATCTCCGAGGATCGGAAGTGGATCGTGAGGGGCTGAGCGCGCGACTTACTGGGAGGGGTGGCTAGTCGATTTCTACGGTCACCGCCCGCAGGTAGTCACCATTTAGCGGAGGGCTCCCATGACTCAAGTCCCGAACCCGCCAGAGGCGCCGACCGACGAAGAGCTGAATACGTACATTCTGACGCGCTACGCGCTTCTCGGAATCGATATTTTCGTTCTGCCCGAATCCGATGAGGATGCCCCCATGGACCGAGAGCGCCTGCTGGAGAACGCCAGGGCGATTCTCCGCCAGGAGGTCGTGGCCGCCGACTTCGATCTCGATCCGCAGTTCCATCTACCGGTACCACACCCCGCCCCATTCACCGCGTGGACCGAAGAGGGATCGCGATGAGCGATGTGAGCCCGCCGAAGGGTTCCCCTCAAGATGAAGAGGTCTCCCGCCGATGGTTCCTCAACAGGATGGCGTGGGTCTCCTCCGCAGCTGCCGCGGGTTCACTAATTGCTAGGGTGCCGGTTCGGGCGAGCTCTGGGGCGCCGGCTATAACCAAGCAGGCGTTCGCGACGGATGTGCGCGTCCAATCCGTCACTGATCTCACAACGCTTACGATCTCAGAGTCGATCACCCTGATACGCGCCGGGACCCTCGTGCCAGAGGATCTGGTCAACGCGTACATGGACCGTGTCGGGGCGTTCGAGGAGGTCTACCAAGCGTATGCGGCCCGACCCGGTCGCGAAGACTTGCTGGCCCAACTGAACCGGACGCCGGCGGATGAGCTGCGGTCACCGCTGAGGGGAATGTGCCTGGCCCCGAAAGACAACTTCTATACGTCTGATTTACTGACAGAGGGAGGGTCCCTCGTCTTCGAAGGCTTCCAACCCGACTACGATGCGACCGCGGTGACTCTCATTCGAGCGGCGGGTGGTCTCGTCGTCGGGAAAGGGCAGATGGGGAACCTGGCCGGAGGTCGGGCCAGAGTGTACGGCACCACGACACCCACCACCCGCAACGCATGGACTCCGGACGACGTTGACTATAGCCCCGGCGGCTCCTCCTCAGGGCCGGCCACCGCGGTTGCGGCCCGGCTTGCGGTCGCCGGTCTCGGTACGGAAACGGGCGGTTCCGTGATGGGGCCCGGGAATGCACAGGGACTTACCTGCATCAAGCCGACATTCGGACGGATCTCGCTGCACGGGGTGATCCCCTTGAGCTATACACGGGATCATGTCGGCGTTATGGCCCGCGACGCTAAAGACGCGGCGATTCTCATCCAGCTCCTGGCGAAGCCCGACGCCAACGACCCAAGAACTCTCGGACTCCCCACCGCTCCGAATTATGCGCTGGCTGCCACTCCTTTCGGAGGGGATCGCCCCAGGGTCCGGTGGCCGACTCGAATCGGCATCTGGCCGGAATACCTATCGAACGAGAACGAGCGGGTAAACGAGCTGCGCCGCGCCTTCGTCGCTGAGCTGGAGCAGAATCCCTCGGTGCAGGTCGTGGCTGATGTGACGCTACCGGATCAATGGGAGGAGCTGACGAGCGATCCACTCGGCGGGTCTCATGGTGACCCCACGGCGTTCTTCATCGAGCACCTGCGAGAGGACGTTCGGAACTTCGCGGACCGGCTTCCCCGCTTCCTGAATGGGATGCTCCAGAGCGCCGACACCTACGTGAAGGTGCAACAAGCACGCAATCTGCTGCTCCGCAGGATGCTTACCCAGCTCTTCAACCAGTGTGATGTGGTCCTGACCACGGAGACTGGTGCATTCGACGGCACGGGACTTCCGCTGATGTGCATGCCCGTCGGGTCCGACACCGAAGCGAGCACCGGGAAGACCGTTCCTCGGGGGGTGGTCATGGCGGCACGCCCGTTCGGAGAGGAACGCTTGTTCGCGGTTGCGGCTGCCTACCAAGCGGTCACCGACTTCCATCGAACGAAGCCGGCCGACCCAGTCTGACCAGTCGCCCACCGACAGTTCGCTAGGCTGGGTTGATCAGCGTCCGGAGGTGCCGACCAAGCCGCCTAGCTAGGCATCTGGTCACTGTCTGCCGGCATTCTCGAGCGCCTCAACGATTTCTTGGTGACCTTGCTGCGCCGCGATGCGAGTGGCTGTCATACCATCATCGACTTCTGCGTGCACGTCCGCCCCACTCGCGAGAAGCCGCTTCACGATCTCGCCATGGCCCTGCAGAGAGGCGAGGAACAGTGCCGCAACGCCATCTTGGCGCCTCGCATTCACGTCCGCTCCGTTGGCCAGGAGAACGTCGACGATCTCGACATATCCGTTCTGCGAGGCCTGCATGAGGGCGGTCGCGCCCACGTCGTGTATCTCTTCTACATTCGCGCTGCCAGACAGAAGCAGCTCGACAATCGCACCGTGGCCATTCTCGGAGGCACGAAAAAGGGCGGTCGCTCCGTCATTGCGCCTGACGTTGGGGTTGGCCCCGTCTGACAATAGCAGGTCAACGATCTCCTCATGTCCGTTCTGAGAGGCGAGGAAAAGAGCTGAGACGCCGGAGTCGTGTTTCGCTTCAGCGTCCGCCCCGTTGGACAGGAGCATGGTGACGGTTCCCGGGTGTCCGTTCTCGGCCGCCAAGATCAGGGCCGTGGCTCCATCGGTACGCTTCGCCTCTAAGTCCGCCCCTTCGGCAATCAAACGACTCACTTCCTTCATGTCACCCCTTGCCGCAGCCTCGTGGAGCGGGTCCGCGCGAGCGTGCAAAGGTGCCAGCATCGCCAGCACTGCGAGGGTTCCTAACAGAGATGTTCGGCGAGTCATCGAGCCTCCCTTGGTTGTGGCAGCGTAACATTCGACCGAAACGCTCCGCAACGCTCGCCTCTCGGCGGCGGACCCCTCGCTTGCTCAGCTTCGGGGTGAGGTCTTATGAGTTGGAACCACGAGGGCCATGCGAGAGGAGTCCGCTCAATGAGAAGAATCAACGAAGGCCAGAGACATCCCAAGCGTAGCCGTGGCATCACAGGAGCTCTGTGCATACTCCTCGCCATGCCCGCTTCCGTTGTTGGCCAGGGCGTCACAGATCGTTCGGATGGTGAATGGCCCTACATCGGAGGTGATGCAGGGCATACCAGATCCACTCCGCTAAACCAGATCAATGCGTTCAACTTCGACGAGCTTCAGGTGGATTGGGCTTGGCAAGACGCCAGCTTCGGGACTACGCCCCCCCGCTCAACACCTGTCTACGCGGACGGCAAGCTATTCACGGTAGCCGGTCCCCGCCGGCACGTGGTTGCGATCGACCCGGCCACGGGCGAAACCCTTTGGACGTTCCGAGAGCCGAACACGTTCCGCTGGGAATACTCGATGCGGGCGCCTTGGGGGAAGGGAGTTGCGTACGCGGAAGTCGATGGCGCAGGCGTCGTGTACATCACGACTCCCGCGTTCTTTCTATATGCACTCGACGCCGAGACAGGCAATCTCCTCGAGGACTGGGGAGTCCCCGTCCCATTGGACGGATTCCCTCAGACGGGGGTCGTGGATCTGCTACCCGACCTACTCGCAGACTGGGGTCCATGGCAGGCGTGGGACGAGCCGTACGACCCTTATTACGGAATTCCGCTGGAGCTCGGGTACATCACGAACTCTTCACCTCCCATCGTGGTGAATGGAACGGTGGTCGTGGGGAACTCGGCCGAGCAAGGGTACAACCAGACGCGGCAGGAAAACGTCCCTGGGGACATTCTCGCCTACGACGCCCGGACGGGCGAGCACAAGTGGAAGTTCCACGTCATCCCGAGGCCAGGGGAATTCGGCCACGAAACGTGGGAGAACGACGCATGGGCCTATACGGGGGACGTGTCGTCCTGGGCGCCGATGTCCGCGGATCCTGAGCGTGGCATAGTCTACATTCCGACGAACGCTGCTACCATCGACTTCTACGGCGGCTTTCAGCCCGGGGACAACTTGTTCAGCGCGAGCCTCATTGCGCTCGATGTGGAGACCGGCGAGCGAGCCTGGCACTTCCAGATGGTTCACCACGACGTCTGGAATAACGATACGCCGACGGCCCCACTTCTGATGGACGTGACCGTGGATGGCGAGAGGATACCGGGCGTTTTCCAGGCCACGAAACAGGCGATCCTCTACTCATTCAATCGCGAGACGGGGGTGCCGATTTGGCCTCTTGAGGAACGATCAGTCCCGTCGTCGGAGGTTCCCGGTGAGCAGCTTTCCCCCACGCAACCCTTTCCGACCAAGCCCGAGCCGTATGACCTTCACGGGCTCACAGTGGACGATCTGATCGACTTCACGCCCGAGCTGCGAGAAGAGGCACTCGAGATCGTGTCTGAATATCGGATGGGCCCGATCTATAACCCTCCGATTCACGTCGGCAATTCCGAAGGACTACGCGGCTCGATCTGGTGCCCCGGTGAATTGGGTGGGACGAACATCTCGGGACCACCGGCAGCTGACCCGGCGACCGGAATCATCTATACCATCTCTCGGACGAACTGTGGCTGGCGAACCGTAGTGCCAGGCGAGGAGCGAGATCGGCTGCTCGAGCAGCCTACGGGGACGACGATCGCGGACTACGCGGTCGGGTTGGGCACTCCAGGGGGTGTTCCAGGCCCACAGGGCCTCCCCCTCGAGAAGCCCCCGTACAGCAGGATCACGGCGATCGACCTCAATACCGGCGACCACCTGTGGTCGATCCCAAACGGGGGAACACCCCGATTCATCCAAGACCACCCTGCCCTACAGGGCCTAGACATCCCTCCCACAGGGAATCTGAATCACTCCGCCATGATGGTTACGCCAACGATGCTTCTGCACACCGCGATCGGCGAAGATGGAGAGACCCCTGTTCTCTACGCCGTTGACAAGGCTACGGGAGAGCGCATCGGAAGCTTCGAGACGCCGGGCCTGGGGATGTACGGTCTGATGTCCTACATGCACGATGGTCAACAGAGAATCGTTCTGCAGCTACCGGGTCAGTTGTTGGCGCTCGGGGTGCCGTGATTTGGATATCCCCTAAGTCTTGGGCCGATGCCCAGCGGGCCATCGGGCAGCCCGAGTGGAGGCCTCCGGGGCATCGGGGTAGGCAGGAGTCCGACTCCAGAATCGGCCCCAGTCGGCCCAGCTCGCCGGGTGCTTCGCTATCGCCTTTTGCATCCGTAGCGAGAACTCGGATACCGCGGCTCGGATGTTCTCAGTCCTCTCGGGGTGGCTCCCTAACTCGATAGGTCGATCGATCACGATTCTGTACTGCGCGGTACCCTCCCTTATGACGAATACCGGCAGAAGTGTTGATCCAACCCTAGCGGCCAGCGAGGGAGCCCCAATGGCAAACTCGGCGTGGCCATCGAGAAACGTCGTCCTCACTCCTTGGTTGCCCGAAAGGTCGCCGAAGATCGATACGACGGCGTTCGCGTGCTGAAGGCGTTCGAGCAGAGTTCGCATTGCCCCCACTGGAGAGCCGTTCCAGGGAATTACCACGCGTTCAGCGAGGTAACGGTCCTCTGCCCTGCGGTAGAGGGGGCGCAGGACTTTGCGCGCGATCCAGACATCCGATCTGCGGCCATGCTCCTCCTTGCTCAGATGGACGAGAGGAATGCCCGCTTTCCACATTCCTATCTTGACGATGGGCGTGCTGCAGAATGACATACGCCATAATATGGTACCGTACCCTTGGCCCTGGGACTTCCGAAGCTCTTCGAGGCCATCAATTCGAATCTCTGGGGTCCAACCTCCGCTGTGCGTCCCACGGATGCGACCCCACCGGCTCTCCACCTCCAGGGCGTAGTGATCTTTGGCGATCGCCACTAGTTCATTCGGGTGGACGGGTACGCTACGCAGGCTCTTCGCCATCTTTGTCGAGAACCGCTCGATCCTTCCGGGGCGTGATCGCAGGATGATCCAGGTCAACGCCTCGCTGATCCGCCGGTCCCACTTCCTTGGGACTAACCCCGTCACTATATAGCCGACGACCAGTTCAGCCGCGCGAAGCGTATCCCGTCTCTCGTTTCTCCGGGCGCGGAAGAGGTTCAACATGGCATCAAGCTAATGGCTAGCATCTCCGTCCACATTGTTAGAAGCCTGGAGAACCTGAAGCCCCAAGAGCTCGAGTGGAACCGGCTCCTCGCGGCAAGTGAGCGCCCCCATCCCATGTCCGGATACGCGTGGACCTCTTCGTTTGTCGAGCATTTCTTGGCTCTCAAGGCCAATTGGTACTTCCTTTTCGCCTTTGACGGGCCCCGTCTGGTGGGTGTGCTCCCAGTAGTCGAGAGCGTCGAGAGGGGGCTGTTCGGATCGGTGGTCGGCTCCCTTCCCCACAACCCGCACGCTGTATCGGTCGGAATGACCATAGATCCCTTGCTCAAACGGGAAGTTGTCGACGCCTTTCTAGGATTCTTGAAAAGCAAAGAGCCACCCAGCCTCAGTCGCCTGCATCTCTTCCGTCAGCGGAGCGGCCCCATGGTGGACCATCTGTCCGCCTCACGTGGGACATTCTTGGTGACTACAGCCGACGGCGGGGTCGGGCAGTGCCTCCCGGTCCCCACCAACTTTGAGGCGTATCGGGGATCATTGAGTCGCGCCTTCCGAAGTAGCATCAGCAGAGCGGCCCGACGTGCGAGGGCCCTGTCCCCCCTTCGGTTCTCCTTCCATCGGAGGCACGATCTTAGCGAGGGTGATTTCCAACGGTTTGGAACCGTGGAAGCCGCGGGGTGGAAGGGTAGACAGGGTACGGCGATCATTCGGTCGGATCGGCTAACGCGATTCTATCGCGATGCCACCCGGCGGCTAGCTCGCGCCGGGTGGCTCGAGTGGCACTTTCTAGCGTTGGATGGCACTAC
Organism: Longimicrobiales bacterium; assembly: GCA_965215925.1. GTDB lineage: Bacteria > Gemmatimonadota > Gemmatimonadetes > Longimicrobiales > Gaopeijiaceae > JAAXGI01. The sequence goes on from CBDCEQ010000003.1 coordinate 3,150,550, forward strand.
GATCGCTGGACATTTGGCGGTTCGGTGCGGTCGAAGTCTCCTTCTCTGGAAAGTGGGATACGATGAACGCTTCGCGCATTGCTCTCCCGGGAATCTCCTCTACGAGGAGATGATCAGGAGAAGGTGTGAGTCGCGCGATGTGGATGTCATCGATCACTGCACACACAACGCCCATGACCGACACTGGAGGGTGAGTGAAGAGGAATACACCGATGTGACCTTCTACAACCGCAAATCCTACTCGGGGACCCTCGCCTACCTTGCTGAGCGGACCAAGGGATTCCTCCGGCCACTGGCCCGGCCGCGTGGATCTGCAAGCGTTGCACACGGCACCGCGCCTCCCGCTGGGGACTGAAGATGGTCCACTCAACGCCCCGACACATCGGCGGACAGTCAGTTCAAGTATTGGCCGGTGACCTTGTGGAATGGGAGCAGTACGAGAGGGTACTGGTCTCACAGCGTGTGGGAATTCCGTTGACACACCGCTCTAGTTGGATTCGCGAGGTTTCCCAAAACGATTTCGTGCTTGTCGTGGTCAGAAATGGCCTCGCTCTTAGGGCGGCCTTCCCAATCGAACGGTTGCGAATCAGGTCGCTTCCAGGACACTACAGGCTTCGCGCGACTTCCTTCGGCTATGCACTAGAGGATGAGGCCCTGGTCGCTGCGGTCGACGCGTTGGGATGCCTGGCCCAACAGGATCCTTGGCTCATGGGCGTCAGGGTGGAGGTGTTCGCGCCTGAAGCTGATCGACTCCAAAGGCTCGAGGGGGCCCTCAATCAGTTTGGGTATCGCCGCATCCGTGAGTCGAGGCGGTACACCCATAGCTTGCGGCTAGACCTCACTCGGACCGAGGACGATCTGCTGGCCTCATTTAACCGAACATGTAGGCGGTTCATCAACGCGCCCGGCAAACGCGGATGGAAAGTGGAGCGGGTGGAGAGTCCTCATTGGGCTGACCGCATGCACAAGCTCTGGAGGGAGACGTTCTCGCGAACAGGGGCACAGCCACCCGACCGAGACTGGCGGCGGCACGTCGAGTTCGCACGTCAGCACCCCGACCACTACTGCATCATGGGGACGTTCGCACCCAGCGACGCCTCCGAACGGTCCTTGGTAGCCTTTAGCTGTGCGAGAAACAACGTAAATCACTCCGTCTTTTCCGATGGGGCTTCCACGCGGAAGCTGGATACGCCGATGGCTCTGTCCTACGCTCCTATGTGGAGCCTCATCCGTTGGGCTCGGGGAGTAGGCTGTACATGGTTCGACTTTGGTGGGATCTCTACGGGGACCTATGGAGACGCAGCTGATCCCCGCGGCGGAATTTCCGACTTCAAACGACGGTTTTCTGGGAAGATTGTGGAACTCGGGCATGAGTGGGAGCGGGAGCCGAGTTCTAGGAAGGCGGCGTTCTGGCGCGGAGTGAGTTCGTCCGCCTCGGCCGTCCGTCGGATTCTTACGCGGTTGAGCGATAGGAGTCCGGCTCCAGGTGGCGGTGGGCCGGTGGTCCGCTGGGAGTGTTATCCTGGGCACGCCGGGCCGTTCCCGCCGGGGGACTAAGCCCCCGGGCTGCGCGCCTCCAAGGTCCGAGCGACGCCTCTTGCGCAGGCTGCGCGGAAGACGCCCACGACTGGATCACATCTTGCCAGCGCCTCGCTCCCGACATGCAGAAAGCCGAGTCTAGTCCCAAGGCTGAAGTAGCACCGTTCGGCGACGGCACGGGGCACTCTGCCACAGAACAGGAAACCTTCCTCGCTCGTCCAGCTGAGATCCACCAAGTGCTCCACCGCACCCGAGATGCAGGCTTCCCCACCTTCCTGTGGTAGATCCGAGCAACCCTCGTAGACCGCCGGCCAGTCGAGGCTGTTCTCAGTCGCAAGTTGCTTACCCATCCCGAAGACACACTCGCTGATTAGCGAAGGATGGGTGGCCGCTTGGCAGCCTTCATAGGTGTGTTCCCAAGACTTGGCGGCGGAGCTGGCTCGGATCAGCAAGTGCTGGTAGGCCCAGCAGGATGCCCGATACGAGGTCGCCACCACTCCGCATGGGTAGATCGTATCGTCCGGGTGCGGGTGGCTTGCCGACACGTTCGCATCTTGTCCCATCGCCATATCCATATCGGCGTGTTCGCTAGTCCCCGTGTGTCCCCCACCGAGGGAATGGGTGGCAACCTCCATGAAAACACCGTCGTGACACTCACGACGCTCGACCGATGATGGGAGAAGGTCACAGTCTTCCACCGCCGGCACGGGGTCGTGGTTCCACTGCACGGCAAGTCCGTGTCCAAGTCCATGAGCACACTCCAGGGAGTGAGCGTCGACCGTCGAATCCCCAGTCAGATCCAGGCAGAAGGTAGAGAGCTCATCTGGCGAGATCGGGGGGTGAGCAAAGAAGTAGCGCTCGAGCATTCCGTGGAAACAACCTGAGGCGAACTCAAAGGTGCACTCATCGATTAGGCGGAGATCGAAGTCGGCCTGCTCTATCGAGATCCGTCCCGTCTCATGCGCGAGGTGATGGCTCAGAAGGATGAGTTCGGGCTCTTCATCGATCTGATTGCGGAGGACATCGAGCGCAGCAGACGGCCCTTCCTCTCTTGCAGCGACGAGAACCAACTGGGCCCTGGAGCTGGCTTCCTGTCCCACCCCAGCGATGTTCCCCGGCCCCAGCTGCGCACGGGCCTGAGTAATCTTTGCCGGCCCCAATGCGGATACGAGAACCACTGAGCCGATGAGGAAGGGCGCCACGAAGGTACGCGACCAGCGGCCCTTCGGAGATCCTCCCCTTGTCCCGACGAGTGCGCCGATGGAGACGAGGAGTATCGGACCCAGAACCGCAACGACAGGTGTGACCACACCTTGCAGCGGGAGTTTCGCGATATACGCCAGCGCCACAGCATGAGCTGTGAGGCCCGCGGTGGTGATGGCCACTCCGATCCGAACGTTCATTCGACGCGTCCTGGACGTATGCGATTGGGCGTAGTCCAGGGGCCTCGTACCGCAATTCTTATGCCCGGATCACCAACCGGACAGCCGCCTTATGGGGATCAGGGGGCCTTTCTCTTGCCCAGTGCTGCTACCCCCACTCCTGGCCGAGCTCGTCCAAGCCAGCCTTGCCCAGATCCTCGGGGGACATACAGATCCGAAACTCGACTTCAGCCTCAAACGTCAGGAAAAAGGGTTCGGCAAGCCGTGGGACGTCCGACGGACCATCCACATTCACGACCAAGGTGGCACCCCGCTGGCCATGCTGCTCGGAAAAATAGGCTGCCTCCGGCTTGATGGCCTCCATGATTCGCTGAATCTGTCCTCCGGCCGTTCCTTCTCGGACGGCGGAATTGAACGGTTCTAGCGGGAAGTGAACGTGCATTAGCATGCGCATCGTTTTGTCCTCTATTTCTGGAGTTCAAAGCCCTCGTCGGAGCTCCGATCCGGGCCTGGACGTGTCGGGTGGCCGGGAGACCTGCTGTGTCGTTGGTGGCCCCAGGAATCGGGTCACGCCCTCGAAAATCCCCTGGGCTGCGCGAGCCGGATCGTCAACGATTACCCTTCGGTCAACTGGGCTGGTCAGGAATCCAGTCTCGATGATGACTCCGACGGTTGAGGGATGAATCGCGTGCCGGTAGCGGTTGTATCTGAAGGCGTAATAGCCGCGCATTCGCCGTGTGGCCACGGGGAGGCGGCGGATTCCGGTGGCCTCGCCGTACGCTTGCGCGAGGACCTCGGCAAGCTCGGCGGCCCGCTGGGTCGCATCCCGCCGCGGTGAGCCGACTCGGTATCCAGCTACCGAAGCATCGTTGTTGCCGTCCGCGTGGATGGCGACGAAAGCGTCTGCTTGGTAGCGCTCAGGTACCGTGGCAGGCAGAACATCGACCTCGTATCCGGCCTTCTCCAACAAGGAGCCGGCGAGCTCAGCAATCTCGAGGTTTACTTCCCATTCGTTCTTTCCACCCCCCCGAGTACCGCCGTTGTCCCTGAGCCCCGACAATTCGTTCGGCGCCTCCCCGGCTTTCCAATGCCCTGCTTGCAGAGCGACCCGAAGTGGCTCGGGGCGTGCTGGCCTCGCTATGTCTGCTCTCTCGGCAGGGGGCTCGTTTTGTTGGGCGGCGCCTTCACCAATCGATGCGAGGAGACCGGAGGTCGCCAATTGGCCCGATTCGTCGTTATCACCAGGCCGTGATCGAGCCAGCTCGTGGGTGTAGCGATCCGGAGAGTTGAACCCGGCGAGAGCGAGAACGAGGAGCCCAACCGAAAGGTATGCGGCCGACCTCATTCGTCAGTCTCGGTCCAAAGAGACGCCCGCAGTTCGCGCGCGACCCTCTATCGGTCGTCCCTCAGTATTCCGCCGGGAAGAACGTGTTTTGCAAGCTGCCGCGGACCGACTTCAGCGCCGTACACATTCCCTTCGTTGTCGACTGCCACGCCTTCTGCGGCACTCGTCCCCGAGTTGTCTTGATCTGTGTTCGGGTCAGGAATGAAGGCGATTACGTGCGCGTCCGAAAGATCAACGACACGGATGCCCCGCTTATATCCCGGATTCCGTGTGTAGTTGGACTCGGAGTCTGCCACATACAGTCTGTCATACTCATCGATGGTGATGCCGCTCGCACGTCCCACATGGTAGTAGTCTCGGACGAATGTGCCGTCTTGTTGGAAGACCTGAATCCGCCGATTGCTTCGGTCGCCGACGTAGAGCAGACCGTCTGAATCAAATGCGAGCGCATGGGGTGTCCTGAACTGCCCCGGCTCCGATCCCGTCTCGCCCCATTCCATCAAGTAGGTACCGTCAGCCGCGTACTTTACGATACGGTTGTTCCCACCTGCCGGATGGCCATCAGCTACGAAAACGCTGCCATCCGGTGCCACGATGACATCGTTTGGTTGGTCCAGGGTGTCTCGGGTTCGCCCTGCCACACCTGCGGTGCCGAGACGCATGAGAACCTGACCCTCGGGGCTGAACTTGGTGATTTGATGACCTTTGGTCCCTGCTTGGTTACCCCTGGCGTCGGCGACCCAGACGTTACCCTCGTCATCGACGTCAATCCCGTGCGGCCATACGAACTCACCTGCGCCCCACTGTTTCAGAATGTTTCCATTCTTGTCGAACTGGAAGACGACATCGAGGTCGTCCATTCCCTCACAGTCGTTCTCACCACAGCGGTCGATGGCCCAGATCGTCTCGCCATCCGGGGCGACCTCGACCGCGCTGGTCGAGCCCCAACTCCTGCCGTCAGGAAGGGGTGCCCAGATTCCCTCCTCGGTCTCGTATGGGTTCGGCGCATGGTTCTGTGACAATCCCTGTGAGGCATTGAGCGCGACCCAGACGACAGGGGCGAGCAGAACTAAACCGAACCGGGTGAGACTCGACATCTCGGAATTCTCCATCAAATGGACAAAACGGAACTCACGCTTACAGACCCGAACCCGGCGCTACCTCCGGTGTTCGAGCCTCACGTTCGGCTATCAAGATGCTTTCGACCCTAGAACCCGGCAAGAAGTGGCCCAGCCGTGCGCGTGCGTGGCTCCACCGAAGTCAGCGTTGGAGATGCATCCCCTCGATGAGGAAACCAGGGCCACTGCGCTATGGGAAGACGGCGGGATCGGATACTGCAACATTACGAAGTGCTGCACGAACGTCTGTTCGGAGGGAATCACGATTACCGATAACGCGATTATCCCCCTCAAGGAGAGGGTCGTGGATCAGGTTTTCGCCCCCGTATCCAAAGCACTAAGAGTGCTGACGGGGAAGGGTGGGAAGGCCTCGTGAGCCCGTCATAGCGAGCAGACTCAGGGCAACAGCGGTCTCACGTTGATGGTTACCTCTTCGTCCGCGTAGACACCCCCGTCATCTGCGCGACCCCGAAGCACATACGTTCCCGGTCGGTCGAACGTCACATTCACGACCCAGCGTCCATCCTCTGGAGTCGGTGGGGCTTCCCAGAATGGGGCCCACGGAGAGTTCATAAAGGCCCTGCTGTCCTCCCAGGGCTTGATTTGTATGGGATCGAATGTCGCTTCGTTTTCCCCCCGGTAGATGAACCAGGTGAAATGGAGCCCCACGGTCTTGTTGACGGTGACCCGCCGAGGCTCGTTCAGTGCGCGTTGCAGCGCCTCTAGCTCCGGGCTCAGCTCTTCCACCGCTTCCGCATCGACCGCCGCGTCTTCGTCAGTGTCCACGCTTGCATCGTCGCTAGCATCCTGCTCGGCCCCTGGGGATTCCGATGCCTCCTCCTCTTCAGCGCGGGCGCGGCGTTCTTCTCCCGAAATGGGCAATCCGTCGTCGGTCACGCGGGCCACGAGGGCTACCGGTTGTCCGACCTGGGCGTTGCGCATCCGATCGCCCTCGATTTCGATCACTGGGGCTTGATTCGAGCGCGTCTCCGGATCGCTTCTGCCCGCACCTAAGGCTCCGGTTTCCGACGCGATCACCATGTTGTCCACGAGGAGGTCGGCGCGGAGTGATGCGTATGCTTTCCTTGATTCGCCCTGCGAGGTCAGAGTCCACACCAGTTCCTGATCGCCGAAGTTTGCCGGCACCCGGACCCTGAAGACGAATCGATTTCTCCTGGGAAGGAAGTGGGTCGGCTGGCCTTGATCCTCCAGCCCTGGCGAAAAGAAGTTGTCCGGGCCAATGGGGACGTCGAGCTCTTCTTCCCAATTCCGGTTCATGTACCCGAAGAGAAGATTGTAGGACCCGTCCGCGTTGGCTTCGAAGCCTTCGTACGCTGGGGAGACCGACTGACCGCTCGAGTAGGACAGTTGGGCACGGGCTTCCTGGTGGATTCCCAGCGCGGCGACGATAAACGCCGAGCCGAGGAGGACTCTCCTCGGCTCGGACAGTAGTCGGAGTCCCGGCATTGAAGAACGCTTAGGGCTGCTGGCCACCCGCGTCGACGTTCGCAGTGACCGGCGACGGCACGGGAACATCATGCAGGCAAAGGGGACAGCCGATGACGTGGTCGTTCTTGGTCAAGGTGAACCGCTCCCGCCGCTCGCTCATCTCTTCGAGGAACTGATCGTCGGTCATCGTCACGCGCATTCCCAAATCGATGAACATGTTAGACACGGATCGGTTCCCGGATCCCGACCAATTCCGCGGGTCGGGTACGTTCGTGTTGTCGGGCGTGTTGTTCATATAGCCGACGATGTGCAGAATCGTACCCTTCGGAAGGAGTGGCTGGTGGCCGTCTTCGTACGTGTAGCCACGAACCCAGTTGTGGTCATATCCGACGCAACTCAGCGTCTCGACGTTGTAGCCCCAAATTGCTTCCAAGCACATCCTCTCTGCCGGGTGCGTGAAGATGCGGTTCGAAGGTGATGAGCTTCGTGTGCTGCTCCAGCACTTCGTAGGCGTGGAGTTCCTGACTGTCCTTCATCGCCTCAATGTCGATGTCCATCCCGTTCCCTAACGAAACCGGTGCTCTGGGATACTCGGGCTCATAGCCCACCGGATGGAATCGGAAGCCGAGGACCAGTTTCCCCGTCGTATCGCGGCCGCTGGAGTGCAGATGGACCGAGTTCGAGACTACGCTGGAGCCCACCTTCAGCAGCCTCCCTCCCTCCGGGTCGAAGATGTCCGGGTTACGGCCAACTTCGTGGACTGGCCATGAGGTCGAACCGTCGCCGTCAAAACGGGCCAGCGTCGGGTCCTCGTGCTCGTCGAGTAGCCGAGTGCTCCAGATCATGTGATGGAAGATGTATCGTGCGCCCACTGTTTCCCGCCCGGTGTCCGTAGGATCGATGTCGTTGACTTCCTTGATCTCTACAGACTTGACGTATCGATCCTCGTCGATCGGGATCGCCACCGACGGAATCTCGCCCCACCAGTCGGGTGCCCCCGCCTCTACGAAAATCTCCTCCGTCTCAACGATTAGATCTGGCTCGCCCGCGGTCCAAAAAACGTCGTTGTTAAAGTCCCTGGACGCAGGCAGATCGGCTGGGTTGCCCTCGGGCGACCCGGCATCTACCCATGCGGCGATCGCGGCGAGCTCCTCATCGCTCAGGGATGGGTCGTATTTGTAGTGCTGAATGCCGATGTCCTTCTCGACGTACCAGGGAGGCATCGCACCCGCTCGATCACGGATTCCGGTCCGGTATTTGATCAGAGGTCCGAAGGGCCGCACCTGCTCGTAGGTGAGGAGCGGCATCGGGGCGACGCCGCCGGTGCGGTGGCAGCTCTGACAGCTGCGCTGGAGAATCGGTGCGATGTCGCGGGAGAATGTTGGTGCGTCCGGCGCCGCGCCTTGTGCCTGCACCGCGTCCGGAGCTACCAGCGCCATCGCCAGAAAGGGGACGGCAGCGATTACGACGCCGAAGTGCCATGGAATTCGTACTCTTCGCGGCATCGCGAACGTTCCTCCACCAAATGAACAACGCCCGTGACAGGACGGCAGAGATCACCCCAAAAACCTATCCGGCTGGTCTGGCCCGGTCAAACCAACGGACACCGCTTGCCGATCGTCTCATCCCGCTCCTAGGTTGGTCGCGAAAACCGTGGGTTTCGTTCCGTGTTAAGGAGGACCTCCATGTCGTACCCAGTACTCGCCCGCTGGGCGATCACAACCCTCTTCGGTGCCCTCATACTGCTCGGCGGGCAGGCGCAAGCTCAACTCGCGATCATGCCCACCAATGAGCACCCGAATCCGTTTCGGACAATCGACGATTTTTTCGACCTTCCTGATGGACGGACGTGGGGCTCGACCAGTGCGGTCGACATCGATCCTGACGGTACCTCGATCTGGGTTGCTGAGCGCTGCGGGACAAACAGCTGCGCGACGTCGGAGGTGGATCCGATCATCAAGTACGATTCGGATGGCAACGTCGTAACCCATTTTGGTGGGGGGGTGATGATTTGGCCGCATGGAATCGACGTGGATGACCAGGGAACGTGTGGGTGACCGATGCGCGGGCCGCAACTCCCGCCGAGCTTTCCGAGAATCCGGACGCAGCGGGCAAGGGCCATGCCGTCTACAAATTCAGCCCCGAGGGCGAGATACTGCTAACACTCGGGACGCCTGGAGTGGCGGGAGATGGGACAGGCGCTCTGCTAAATGAGCCGAATGACGTTATCACGGGGCCGAATGGTGACATCTACGTCGGAGACGGACACAGCGGACAGGGAGGAAACGCCGACCTGAGTACGGTTTCGCGCATTGGCAAGTACGATCGAGCGGGGCGTTTCCTGGAATCCTGGGGCCGGATCGGCACCGCGCCAGGTGAATTCCGCACGCCGCATGGGCTCGCTTTCGATTCGCAGGGGCGGCTCTTCGTCGCCGACCGGGGCAACGTGCGGATCCAGATCTTCGAGCAGGACGGCACGTTTGTCACTGAGTGGAAGCAGTTCGGCAGGCTCAGCGGGATCTTTATCGACGACAACGACATCCTCTACGCGGTGGATTCGGAGTCGAGTGCGGTTTCGAATCCGGGATGGAGACGCGGCCTGCGGGTGGGAAGTGCCGTCACGGGTCACGTCCTATACTTCATTCCCGACCCAGATCTGAATCCCGGTGGAACCAGTGCCGCGGAAGGAGTTGCCGCCGATGCGTTCGGCAACATATACGGCGCGGAAGTCGGTCCGCGCCAACTCGTGAAGTACGTGCGCGACACGGAGGAACAGCCGTAGTGGAGGTTCTTTGAACCACTCCAGGATGAAGACACCGCAGTCCGGGGGGTGCTTCCGCCGGACCTGGCTGTACGGGCGGCGTCCGCTGGCTTTCCGCTTGGCCGCGGCCCTCTCAATGTTCGTCTTCACGATGATGGGTGGAGCGACCGGTGTCGAGTTGCACCCCCTCTCCCAGCACGGGCCCCATTCCAGCGACGTCATCGCGATCGAGCTAGGAGCGGTGGCACACCCGCTCGCCGGATCGCGAACCCCTGGTCACCACGCTTCTGAGGGGGCCGACAGTCCCACGCACTCGAGTCTTGCCACGGCCGCAGCTGCGGGCGTCGAAGGCAGCGGGGCGCAGTCGGCTACTCCGGGACACCACTCCGGACACCCTCAGCACGGGTCATCGCACGAATGTACCTGCATCGGCACGTGCCAGGGCGGTACCGCGCCGATGGCCCCCCATGTGCCCTCCTCGGAGGTTCCAGATCGGGAAACCGACCGCTCTGGCGTGGTTCGTGTGGCCGTGCGCCCGATCCACGAGGATCCCACCTCCTATCTCTTCCCCTTCCCGAACGCTCCTCCCGCTCGCGCATAGCGTCAGTCCGGTGATCGGGGCATAGCCCTGTTTCACCTCCATCGCAGACAAGACTTGGGCCCGCCCGGCGCGCGGCGCCGGTCGTGGCTTGGGCATGTCCCATAAAGCTTTGGTGTACTCACTACGAGGTTGAAGATGCAACTGTCAAGAACGCTGTGTAGCGGATTCCTCACAGTGCTCTCTCTCGTCTTTCTGGCGACCTGCGCCGAGGCCCAGGAGCCCCGCCCCTCAGTCAGGGGGCTCGTAAGCGGGTATGGGTCGGTCGGCTATTCGGCGACCACGCAGGGAGATCTAGAGCACGACTTTACCGCCACGCTTTCCCCCCTGTTTCTGCACCAAGTTGGGAACGACATCCTCGTCGAAGGGGAGTTCGACATCGAGCTTGAGGACGGAGCGACCGAGACTCACCTCGAGCATGCTCAAGTCCATTATTTGGGATTCGAGCATCTGCAGCTTACGGCCGGGATGTTCCACGTCCCGTTCGGTGTCTGGATGCATGCCAACTGGGTCAACCGCATGCCCACACCACCGCTTCTCTACGAGGACTCTCACGGGGCCCCTCCAGCGGAAGGCCTGCTGCCGATCCTTTTCGACGTGGGGGCAATGGCGCGCGTCAGCCTCCCGCTGGTGGATGGATGGAAGACGTCGGCGGGCCTTTGGGTGTCACAGGGGCCGGAGTCGGGTATCGCGGTCCACGGTCATGGAGAGGAACCGCCGGCGGAGGAGGGTCACGACGAAGAACCCGCTTCTGACGCACCCGCACTGGGCTACGGAGGCAATTTCGAGGACAACAACTCCGACAAGATGGTCGGACTTCAGTTTCGAGGCGTGTCGGCGGGTGGTTTGACACTCCAGGGATCGGGATTTCGGGCGGCCTATGATCCGACGGGAGAACTCTCCGTCAAGGGCTTGAACCTGTCCTTGATCTGGGCGCCTGGAAGTGGGACTCAACGTCTCTTCGATTTCCGCGGAGAAGGGATCCTCCTGAACCAGGAGTATGAGAACCACGAACTCGAGGCGGTGGAGTCGGTGAACTACGGTGGGTACTACCTGCAACTCAGCCGCCGGATCGACGCCTTCGAGCCTGTCATTCGTTGGTCGCACCTTCCAGAGGCGATTGCCGGTGAAGGCCCCGTCGTCCACGGACGCCGACAGCTAGCAGTCGGGTTGAACTATTGGCTCTCCCCTTCGGTTCCGGTCAAGGCTGCCTATAACATTGAGCCCGACGGAACCGACAGCTTCTTCATTGAATGGGCAGTGGGGTTCTAAATGAAAAACAGACAGCTGAAAAACAGATATCGGGTTACACTCGCAGGAGTTGCGGGGGCACTGCTGGCCGTCGGATGTGCAGGCGCTCCGGTCGAGAATCAGGTTTCTACTTCCGAGGAAGGAGCCCGCATCTGGAGGGTGACGTGTGCCCGGTGCCACAATATGCGTGCCCCTACGGAGTTCGCTGCTGAGCAGTGGCCGACCATCGTGAGCCACATGCGCACACGGCAAGACCTTACGAAGTCGGAGGCCGAGGCCGTGACGATCTTCTTGCAAGAGCTGGCGGCTCGATAAACGCCACAGCCCGACGTAGGCAAATTCCGTGACGGAGTACCGGGGGCGGCGTATGTTTGCCGAAGGCCCGTCGGTGACTGGCGAGTCCGGATCCCATCAATGCGGGAGGGCAAAAAGATGATCACTCTGTCTCGGCTCGGTTGCGCGGCTCTAGCTGTTTCTTTGGGCGGAGCGCTCCTCCACGGTGGGGTCTCCGCACAACAGGGCGACATGGCAGACGTCCAGATCATCCCGCATCACGTTGCCGGAAGCGTCTACTATCTTGAGGGGAGAGGTGGGAACGTCGTCATCACTGTCGGCGAGGACGGCGTTGTCATGATCGACGATCAGTTCGCGCCGCTCACCGATAGAATCCTTGCGGCAATACGCGAAATCTCGGATGCGGAGATCCGGTTCGTGATCAACACACACGTCCACGGTGATCACACGGGCGGGAATGAGAACCTAGGACGAATGGGGATCCTAATTTTAGCGCGTGACCAGGTTCGCGTTCGTCTCGAGGCGCAATCGCCGAAGGATGCCCTGCCGATCCTCACGTATAGTGACGCGATCACGATTCACTTGAACGGCGGAGAGCTCTACGCGGGACCGCTACCGCCCTCGCATACGGACGGAGACACCTACATCCATTTCCGAGACGATGATGTGATCGCGGTGGGCGACGTATTCCGCACCGTTGCTTTCCCGGTCATCGACCTGAACAACGGGGGTTCCCTCGAAGGGACGATCCAGACCCTAGGCGTTCTCGCTGGACTCGGGGGCCCGGACACGCAGTACATCCCGGGCCATGGCGTGGTCTCGAACCGCGAAGATGTAGTGGAATTCCGCGATATGGTGATGACCGTTCGCGACACTGGTGGCGACCGGTGCGAGCTACCCGCAGGTCGCAGCCGCCAGCCCCACGGGAGAGTTCGAAGCCAAGTGGGGCGACCCCGAGCGGTTCCTGACCGCGGTGTACGCTGAGCTCAGCGGCGGCGATTGAGTAGCCCGATCGGTCAGGCCTCAGTTTCTCCCGGGGACACAATGTCGATTAACGTGGTCCAAGCCATTCAAGCGCGCCGGTCCGTGAAAGAGTTCGTCGATCGCCCCGTGGAACGCGAGACTCTACAGTCCCTCCTGGAACTGGCGGTTTCGGCACCGAACCACCGAATGACCGAGCCCTGGGGTTTCGTGGTCCTCGGCGCCGGAGCGCGACGAACCTACGGGGAGATCAAGGGAAAGCGGCGGGCTCGTGCGGTAGAGGATCCGGAGGTCGCGGAGACGGTGCGCCGGAACACCGTGGACGCCATGGCGTCTGTGCCTGCGATGGTCGCCTTTACCCAGCGACTCGACCAGGACGCCGCTGTCCGCGAAGAGGATTTCGCTACTGTATACATGGGCATCCAGAACTTCTTGCTAGGGGCGCTCTCGGTAGGGCTAGGCACTCATGTGAAGACAGGCGCCATTCTGGATGAGCGGGAAACGCGTGAAGCCCTTGGGGTGGAGGCTCACGAGAGAGTTGTAGCGCTGATACACGTCGGGACACCGGCCTCGGTACCCAAAGCTAAACCTCGAACAACTGCATCGAAGCGGTCTCGCTGGCTCCCCTAGACTCAGGGACGTTACCACGCGGGGGTTCTCAAACGGTGCGCGAACCCAGGTACTCTTCGTCGGTAACTTTCTCGCCCCACGTAGTCTCGACCTCGATGTTGAGCGCAACGTGGGTCGTGGCCGCCGCGGGTGTCGCGCCATGCCAATGTGGCTCTCCTGGCTCAACGGCGATGATCCCCCCCGCAGGGAGTTCGTGAACGGGTCCTCCCGCCTTTTGGAACCGGCATCGGCCGTCCACAACCACGAGGAGTTGCGGGCCGGAGTGACTATGCCACGCCGTCCGGGCTCCAGAATCGAATGTGACCCGGTAGGCGTTGACCCGGGGGTGCTCGCTAACGCCGGTCATGCGGACAAGCGTGCCCCCGCCCGTGAAATTCGCAGGGTCGAGCGGCTCGACGGAGTGTTCGGATAGCTCGAATACGTTCATCTTATGCCTCGTGGTCGATAGCGCGCGCATCTCGTAACGGAGGTTACGCCATGTCGTCGTCGGAGATCCTCGAAAGGGAGGTTGCGAGGCGCCCCATCCAGATCGGGGTCACAGGCATCCTTTTCGTCATCATGTTGGAGGCCGCTGGAGCAGCCCCAGCCATAGCACAACAGGGAGGGTCGTTAACGCCGGAACCTGCCTCGGACGAGTCGCGTCTCTACGAAATCGCGGGAGCCGCCTCTCCTGAGCGGGTGGAGCGCGACGTTCGAACCCTCGCGGCGTTCGGAACGCGGAACACTTTCTCTGACACTATTTCTGAAATCCGGGGGATTGGGGCTGCCCGCCGCTGGGTGAAATCGGAGTTCGACCGAATCAGCGCGGGATGTGGAGGCTGCCTGGAGGTCTCCTATCAACGCGACCTCGTGTTGGCTGCGGAGAGTGACAGAATTCCGGAAGACGTCGAGGTGGTAAACGTCATGGCCATCCTCCGCGGAACCCTCTACCCGAATCGTTATGTGATCATGTCTGGGGACATCGATTCTCGGCCTTCGGACGGCACGGATGCGGAGAGCGACTCGCCTGGTGCGAATGACAATGCCTCCGGAATGGCGGGGGCCGTCGAAGCGGCGCGGATCCTCTCTCGATATGAATTCCCTACCAGCGTGGTATTCGTAGGGCTCTCCGGGGAGGAGCAGGGTCTTTGGGGCGGACAGCACATGGCTGAAGTGGCGACCCGGGAGGGCTGGGATATTGACGCAGTCCTGAACAACGACATGATCGGGAACATCGAAGGGCTCGACGGAGTGATCGACAACTCGACTTTCCGTGTGTTCTCCCAGGCGATTCCACTGGAGCCGTTCAGGCCGGGTTCATGGAACTATCGAACCAACGGGGGTGAGGTAGACGGACCCTCACGACAGATCGCTCGATACGTCGACCGAATCGCGGACACCTATTTTCCGAACCTGGACGCGATGATGATCTACCGGTTAGATCGCTTCGGCCGGGGGGGACACCACCGGCCCTTCAACGATGCGGGATTCCCTGCAGTCCGAATCATGGAGACGCACGAGCAGTATGAGCGCCAACATCAAGACGTTCGCATGGAGAACGGGATTGAATTCGGCGATGTGATCGAGGGCGTCGATTTTGACTATGCGGCAAGAATGACCGCTCTTAATGCGACGGTGTTGGCTGCTCTCGCGTGAGCGCCCTCTGCGCCACAGAATGTTCAAATCGGAGGAGCGGTCAGGGCGAGCACCGTTCTGGCATGGGAGCCAGTGGAGGATCCCGAACTCGCCGGCTATAGAATCTACTGGAGATTGACCACTGACTCTCAGTGGCAATGGTCCCGGTGGGTTGGCGACGTCACCGAGTTCACCCTGACGAACCTGGTGATCGACAACTACGTGTTCGGGGTCGCTGCCGTCAGTCGAGACGGGAACGAGAGCGTCGTGGCGTTTCCGACTGAGCGGCTCTAAGTAGGCGGTTCAGCCGTCCACGCCGGTCTCGACAGCGTCGCCGGCAGGCTCGGGAGTTGAGTCGCTGTTAGGCTGCCCCTCACCCGGGAGCGCCCGGGTGAACGGCTCGAACCCCTCGGAATCGCGGATCATCCGTACGTTCTGAACGACGACGGGAAAGGCGTCCGGATAAAGTTGTGTGCTGCGCTCGATTTTTAGAGCCCCCACGAGAGAGCCGACTGGAAGTAGGCCTATCTCTCCCGACAGGTTGCCCGCGAGCGTTCCCCGCACCATCCGCTGTATCGCTTCTTCCGTTGATTCATCGAGGCCCGCTTGCACGGGATGGAGCCCAAGTGTCTGCGCAGTGGAGATGGCCTGCTGGCGGAGCGAGGGCTCGAGCAGGTCACGCAGTGCATCGGACCGCTCGAGGCCGAGTCGCTCGGCCTCGGCCAGAAGCAGTTCCTGACGCCCGAAATTCAGGAGAAAGGTCTCGAGTTCAGTCGGGTCTAGACTTCTAAGCTGGACGAGCGCATCCCGAGACTGCGTGATGACGAAAGCCCTAACCTCACCTGCCGACACTTCCCCGCCTTCGTATTGCACTAGTCGCTCGTCACTATCGCCCCGACCGAGTCGCACGCCAGGATTGTCGAGAATTCGAGTGACCGTGGCCAGGTCCGAGTCTATGACACGGAGGTTGGCGGGCCCTGCGATATCATTTATGTAGGTGCCCTCCGCCTCAGCCTGCAGGCGCTGCTGCAATTGCGCCCGCAGATTCTCCCTCACGGTGTCGAACTCCGGTCGCCTATGCGCCTCGACGCCGATGATGTGAAACCCGAACTGGGTCTCGACCACCCCGCTCACTTCCCCAGGCTCGAGGGAGAACGCGGCTTCCTCGAACGGGGGGACCATTCGTCCCCGGCCGAAGAATCCGAGATCTCCCCCGTCGGCTGCTGTGGGATCCACGCTGTAGCGAACCGCTAGCCTCGCGAAATCATCGCCGCCGAGGATTTGCTCCCGAATGTCTTCGAGCGCCTCGCGTGTGCTGTCACGCTGGGTGGGAGAAGCTCCGACTGGGGGGACCATCAGGATGTGCCGCGCACGGATCTCGAGTCCGGGGTCCTCCTCGACGAAGCTCTGGTAGACCTCTTCGTCGGTCAGGGCGGTGTCCACCTCGATGACCATCTCGCGGAGCTGAAGAACCATCTGTTGCCGGTCCTGAATCTCCACGATCGGCGTGACATCTACGCTTTCGAGGCTTGGGTCGTCCACCAATGCCTGGGCCAGGAGCGTGTAGTTGACCCAGAGTTCTGCCAGCGACCGGACAGATTCGGCTGCGTTCATGAACTGCTCGTATGGAGCGATGATCTCTGCAGCGCTCTCTGCGGTCAGGGCACTCTGCTCGACGGACGCCACCACATCGGACTCCCCAAAGGGACCGGGGCTCCCCGTACACCCGGGAAGGGAGCCTACAAGCCAGAGAAGTCCGACCGTCCTGACATGCCAAACGCCCATACGGCTTGCCTCCGCCTGAGACTAGCTCTTCCTACTGGTGGACTCTGCCGACCACAGACCTCGAGGCCGGATCGGGTCAAACACGCAGCCCAAACATATCATCTCCAAACAAAGCAGAGGGAGGGGCATCGAACCCGTGCACCTGACCCTCCTTCAGATACCTGATTAGGTTGCCTCGCTTGAAAGTGCGGCGGCTGAGCCTTCCCTACATGGAGTTCTCAGAAAACTGAGGATGAACCCCCCCCCCCAAAAAATTCCGGAAATAAGTAGGATTCGGAAGGGGGCCGAAGGCACGAAAAGTTAATCGTCGCAAGACCTTACCAGGTTTCGTGCGCATGGCATATACCTTGCGTAAAGGGATCTGGATAACCCGGGCGTAGTGTCGCCCCCGGCGACGATCGGCCCGAGCCGACAGGTTCGTGAGACGGGCCTGACATTGTGGAGAGGTGCTTTTGATAAGTACCGCACCAAAACAAGGGGAAGTGATGAACAAGTTCACGCGTTTCACTCTGTTCGCCGGGCTGCTGGCGTTCGGACTAGCGGCTTGCGGCGATGACGTCCAAGTCGTGCAGCCCGATCCGCCGCCGCCGCCGCTAGTGGTATCGCTTGAGCCGGCAAGTGTGGCGATCGACCCGGGCGAGAGCGTCGACCTGGCCGTCAACGTGTCAGGTGGCGCAGCCGCTGAGACCGCGAGCTGGACCTGCTCCACGAGCAACAGTGGTGTCGCCTCGGTCGCAGGCTCGGGCACTGGTTGCAGCGTGACGGGCGTGGCCCCGGGCGCCGCGACGGTAACAGCCTCCGTAACGAAGGGATCTCAGACGAATCAAGCTGGCGCGAGCGTCGTGGTCCTAGAAGACACCTCGGTTCCGGCCACGGTCGTCATCGAGAAGGTTACCCAGGGCACCCTCGCGACTCCGGTCGCGCTGAACAGCATCACCCGCCAGATCGAGGTGACGCTGAATATCGATCCCGGGACGCAGCTCCTCGAGAAGGTCACCCTGCTTTATCGTGGCGAGGAGATTGCTTCCCAGGAACTTTCCCCCGCGCAGGTCGCCGAGATTCGCGCGGCCATGGCGTCGGACTCTCCTGAAGAGCAGGTACTTCGCACGATCACCTTCTCTTGGGAGACGGACCGCTACATGATCGACGATGGCGGCGGACCCATCACGGGTACCGCAACAGCGATCGCTGCCCATACCAATGGACAGGGTCCGCTGCAGGCCGTGCTAGCGGTGAATGACGGCTCTTCCAGCGGGACAGCGGTTAACTCCGCCCCGCTCGATCTGACGTTGCGGAACCTGAATGGGTTCCACCTGAAGCTCGATCGCACCGGCTCGACGGCCACGGCGCTTGACGTCATGGGCTTCGAGTGGCGGGGCGGTATGGACGGCGCTGGCGTTACGAACGCCGGTGTGAACGCTCATCTGATTCCGGTTCTATATACGCCTGGTGTGACGCTGCAGGCTGCGTTGTTCACCTTCGCTCCTGGATTTGCGGCCCCAGTCGCGGTCGCCGCTCCGGCGCCGTGGACCTACATCTGGACGCCCGCGACGCTGGCCGGGTATAGCATGCCGATTCTAACGGTTCCATTCCCGAATCAGCTCCGAGACGGCGAGTATCCGCGAGTTCTCGGTAACGCAACCCTGAGCGACGGCCAGGGCATGGGCCCGTTCGGCGGTGCGCTCGACTGCGCCGGCGGAGTAGGTATTCCGGGTACCGCGATCGGGATCCTGAATGTTGAGGTTGCCGGTGCGCTGCTTTGCCCCGGTGGTACGGCGTGGAGCCCCCCATCGGCTTCGCGTGTTGCGGATAACAGCGAAGTGCTGGATCCGCTCCGCGTTGGCGAGCGAGTAGACAATGCTTCGCCGACTGGCCAGCTGTTCACGCTCTCCAGCCGTCCGGGTCTCCCGGACTGGCCGCAGGTTCCGACCACCGGACTCGTCGGTGACGCGGGCGCTTTGGTGCCCTCCGCTGGGACCTGGATCAATGAGAATCTCGATTTCTCGCATGGTGCGATTCACGATATCACCACGGGGCCGATGGTTGACACCGGTGTGAGCCGGGTGGTAGCCGGCTTCCCGGCACCCGTCTTCCTAGCGCCGACCTTCACGGGGAGCGGCGGCACGTTGGCCGCGGGCACCGACATCACGGGTGATCCGACGGGGATGTCTCTCCCGGAGACGATCACGCCCACCGTGTATACGGTTACGGTGACGGACGCCGACGCCCTGGATAACCGGGCGACCCTTACTCTGGCCGGTGCGACGGGGTCCGTCGTTCTCGGTTCCGACTGGACGGATCCGGTCCTCATGCACACCGCGGGGATCAGCAATCCTGACCGTGATGGCTTTGACCTAGTCACATTCGGCGCGGGTTCGGGTGTCGCTACCGACGACCTGACCGCAGCGCTTGGACCTAGCTACAACTACTACGTGAACTGGACGGATCCGATTACGGTCGGAGCCAGCGGGTTCACAGCTTTCGCGGCCAACCCGGTGTTCCGTCAGGTTCACCAGGTGACGCCGGGTGTTGTCACTGCCGTCGTGACCGGCTCTACGGGCAGCACGGCAGTTGACCCGACGTGGTCGACCGCGACGGGAATCACCAACTATGGAAGAGGCGGAGCCAGCCAGCAGCCGGTCTCCGCGCTCCTCACTGCTGCGGGTTACTACGTCTATAGAGCGTACGTGCTGGACGACGCGGGTAACCTGAGCGACGATACGGCCGGGGCCGAGACGATCGGCAGCGCTCTGATCCGCCGGCAGGCGGTCGTCGACCCGGTGCAGTCGACGGTGTTCGGCATCACGTCTCCGGTCAACATGGTCGGCGGTTCGACCGTGACGTTTAGCTCGAATTCCAGTGACAACCTGGATCTAGGGCAGTCGTTCCTGTCCTTGGACTACGTGACGTTCTCCCTGGCGGGGACCACATACTGGACAGCGAACACGACTGGCGCCGACGCGCAGTTAGCGGGTGGGTACTTCACACCCGCAGCGACTTTCGCACCGATCCAAGGAACGACAGGTGGTGTGCGGCACGTCGGAGCGGAGAATGAAGAGGGCGTGATCTTCGACAGTCCGTTCGAGGATGTTGGGACGCTCGTGGTAGCTTCCGCGCTTTCACGCGCCGTTCCCGGATTCATTCGAAGCATTGAGTGGGTCTGCTCGGGTGCGGGTACGCCGATCGCATCGTGCACCGCCGCGCCGCCGGACTGGGTGTCGGACATTGCGGTCAATATGGTGAACTCGCCGGCAGCGGTGGGTTGGTTCTCGCCGCCTGGTGCTCCGGTCGACATCGCGTATGCCGCAAACCGCCCGAACCTTGCGTCGTTCTCGCAGTTTGACGCGACACGGTTCGATCATGTTCCCTCTACTAGTGGGAATGTGAACCCCTATCTCGAGCAGGTTGCAGCAACCGACGCACTCTCGCCGTTCCCGCACAGGAGCGTATCGGTGGCGCCGATCAACCCGGTGAGCGTCTTGCTCAATGGTGGCCTGGGGACCGAGGTAAGCGTCTATCACCTCGAAGCAACGGCTGGTAACGCGGTGTTGGGTGCAGATCTGCAGACGGGTTGGGCGATCAGCGCGGTAACCGCCGCTGTTAGCGGCGCCGCCGTTGGACCGGGAACTCCGGCCGGCGGGTTTGTCGGTGGCCGAACCGTCACGATGACAATTACCGCACGCTTGGTGTCTGCCGCTAGCTCGGCGGTGCTGAAGGGTGTGGTTGGTCCGGGACAGAACTTGTTCCCAGGGCCGCTCGGCAGAGTGGACTTCTACGGGCTCGAGGCCGCGACGGGTACCCTCCGGTACCTAGGCATGCAGAACAACCCTGTGGTCTTCGAGAACAACCCGGCCTGTGTGACGAACACGATGCTCACGCAGGCGGAGTACCACTGCTGGGACTTCACGAATACCTTCGTCGTCCCGAATTGGGCCGGTGCCCTTCGTGTTTAAGGAAAACGCTGCACGGCTGGGCACTTGACGAATGTCTACCAGATGTGGCCGTCTCAGGTCAGGGACTGCGGTCCGCGAAGCGTGACGAGTGGACCGCTACGCGCTAGGGAGAGCACGGTCACCCCGGGCGGGAGGTCGTCGAGGAAACGGTCGACGTCGGTCTCGTTTCCCGCGAGTTCGACCGTGACGTGGTCCGGGTCCTGGTCCAGGACGTGGGCTCCGCGGGCCACCACGAGTGCATCGAAGAGATCGGTGGCCGCTGGGTCGACCTGGACCTTCAGGATACCGAGCTCGCGCTCGATATGATCGGTCGAAGTGCGATCGGCGATCGCCACGACGTCGATCAGCTTGGCCAGCTGCTTGTTCATTTGGCTGATCACGTCGTCGGTTCCGACTGTGACAAGGGTCAGCCGCGACACGGAATCATCCTCTGTCGCTGCCACGTTCAATGACTCGATGTTGAATCCGCGACTCGCGAACATGGATGCCACGCGCGCGAGCGCACCGCTCTCGTTCTGAAGCAGAATGGAGATAACGTGTCGCATGTCCGACGATCGCTCTACTCAGAGGCGTCTGCACTGGCGCGATGCGGCGGCCGCCACCCAGGTTGTTTCTGGCCCAGGAGTTGACAGAATTCAGATACTCGCGCAACAGTCGGATGGTGGCAATCCCGCGGGTCCCCGCGGCCGACGCTGAGTCATGGCCACCGACGCTGACCGCGCTCAGACAGGAGAATCCGTTGTCCACCCTTGCAGCCACAATCGCTAAAGCCACCGAACGTCATCCCCTATCCGGCAAAGAGATGTGCGGAGCGGAGATGGTCGTACAGGTGCTAGCCGATGAGGGTGTGGACGTCATTTTCGGGTATTCTGGAGGCGCGATCCTGCCCACCTATGACGCGGTATTTCGCTACAACGTCGAACATGGCCCGCTGAACGCGGACACACGGGAGCAGCCGATGCCGCTCGTAGTGCCTGCGAACGAGCAGGGCGCGGGATTCATGGCTGCAGGATATGCCAGGGCCTCCGGAAAGGTCGGCGTGGTGCTTGTGACCTCCGGCCCCGGTGCCACGAACACGGTAACTCCGGTACGAGATTGCCTCGCAGACTCCATTCCGCTCGTCGTGATCACAGGCCAGGTGCCCACGTCCGCCATTGGGACGGATGCGTTCCAGGAGGCCCCCGTCTCGGCCGTAATGGGTGCCGGTGTGGCGAAGCACGTATTCCTGGTCACCGACCCCAGGCGACTCGAAGCTACGATGCGCACGGCGTTCGAGATTGCACGCACAGGGCGCCCCGGGCCGGTCGTCGTCGACATCCCGAAGGATGTCCAAAACTGGGAGGGTGTGTTCGCCGGTAGCGGTCGGCTCCCTATTACCGGATACCGAAGACGGCTGGAGAGTGTTGAAGACAGTGAGCTGGACGAGCAGAAGATCAAGGAGTTCTTCGAGATCCTTCAAGCCAGCCGGCGGCCCTTGATCTACGCCGGGGGGGGGGTCATCAACGGCGACGCAGCGGAGTCACTAACCGAGTTCGCGACCACGCTTCGGATTCCGGTCGTGACCACGCTGATGGGGATCGGCTCCTTCGACACGCGAAACGACCTCTCGTTGAAGATGCTGGGGATGCACGGGGCGGCGCACGCAAACTACGCGGTTGAGGATTGTGACTTCCTGATCGCGGTAGGATCTAGGTTTGACGACCGAGTTGCAGGTGTTCCCGATCGGTTCGCCCGCAAGGCGCAACGGATTGCCCACTTCGACATAGACCCCTCCGAGATTCACAAGGTGAAATCGGTGGATTGGGATCACGTCGGGAATCTCCCTGCCGCCCTTAAGACTCTGACAGCCTACGGTCAGGCGACCCGGTTCGCGGGAGAATTCTCATCCTGGTTGAAAGAAGTGGCCGAACTGAAGCGGATCTACCGGTTCAACTACGATCGGGAGAGCCCCCTGATCCAGCCCCAGCAGGTCATCGAAGCGATCAACGAACTGACGTGCGGGGAGGCGATCATCAGCACGGGCGTTGGACAGCATCAGATGTGGGCGGCGCAGTACTTCGACTTCGCCTCGCCGAGGCTTTGGCTCACGTCCGGGTCCATGGGTACCATGGGATTTGGCTTGCCTGCGGCGATAGGGGCCCAGTTCGCGCGCCCTGAGCGCCTCGTGATCGATGTCGACGGGGATTCGAGTATTCGGATGAACATCGGTGAGCTGGAGACTGTAACGACCTATGACCTGCCGCTAAAAGTGGTTGTAATGAACAATTTCGGCGATGGCATGGTGAAGCAGTGGCAAAAGTTATTCTTCAAGGGTCGTCTATCAGCTAGCGACAAATCGCTCCACAAGAAGGACTTCGTAAAGACTGCCGAAGCGGACGGGTTCCCGTGGGCACGGCGGTTGGATCGCAAAGAGGACATTGAGTCGGTCGTGGGCGAGTTCATTGGCTACGACGGCTCCGCATTCCTAGAGGTCGTTATCGACCCCGACGCGGGCGTGTACCCGATGGTCGGCCCCGGGCAGTCGTACGACGAAATGATCACGGGTGACTTCATCCCCAGCCGACGTACTGGTGACGGGGGCGAAGGCCCCGACGAGTCCGGGATGTTCTGAGCCCAACGGCTCTCGACGGTCTGCCGAGAGTCGCGACGAAGCTCTGACGGCGATGCCCCTCGACATTCTTCTCGTCTTGGCCCTTTTGGCCGGAACCGTCATGGTTCTGGCCACCGGCCTCATACGTTCAGACGTAACTGCGCTCTTGGTCATCGTACTGGTCGCTGTGCTTGGGCTGGTCCCGTACAGAGAGGCGCTCGCGGGATTCGCCAATCCCGCGGTTCTTACCATGGCGGGGATGTTCGTGATCTCGGCTGGTCTGGCGCGAACCGGCGTGGCCGAGTTCATCGGAAGGTCGATGATCCGTTGGACGGGAAAACGTGAGCGTCGGCTCATGGTCGTCGTCACCGCGGTCTCGGGAATTCTCTCCGGTTTCATGAACAACGTAGGGGTGGCGGCAATGATGCTGCCCGTCGTCGCCACAGTGGCTAGAAGGGCGTCGCTCCCCCCCTCTCGGTTGCTTATCCCGATGGCGCTTGGGGCTCAGCTGGGCGGATTCACGACCCTGCTGGGAACGGCTTCCAATCTCTTGGCTGCGGACGCCCTTCGTGAGGCAGGGCTCGTACCCTTCGACATGTTCTCGTATACGCCGGTCGGGATGGTCCTGCTCGGGGCTGGAACGTTGGCGATCGCGCTGGTAGGACCGCGGCTGCTTCCGACGAGAACCCCCGAGACCCAGGCCGCGAGGCCAGGCATCCGTGGAGTTGTTGAGCTGAGCGAACGGCTCTTCTTTCTGACTGTCCCTGACAGGTCGCTGCTCGATGGGAAGACATTGGCAGAGAGTTTGATCGGTTCAGCCCTGGGCATCCATGTTCTGGCCCTGCAGAGACAAGGACACACGTATAGGGCCCCAGGTCCCGGGATGGTGTTGATGGGCGGAGATCGGATCCTGGTCGAAGGCAGCCCCGATTTCTTCCTGGAGCTGAGGGGGCGACGGCACGTGACACTGGACGCCGAGACGATCAACCCCCGCTGGCTCGAGTCCACGGAGGTAGGGCTGGCTCGGGTGCGTGTGGCGCCCGGAGGTGGATGGATTGGGATGAGCGCCACCCAGCTCGACCTGCGAGCTGAGAGAGGCGTTCTTCTCCTCGCTCTGGTTCGGGGACAGACCCTTCGCATGCGAACGCATGTCGTCGACACCGAGATGCGCGAAGGCGACGAATTGCTCCTTCAGGGCCCCCGCGATCTCTTGGTTGAATTGGGAAACGGACCCGACATCGAAGAAGTCGAATTCCTCGACCCACGGGACGCCATGCGTGAGTTCAATCTCGAGGACCGACTGTGGGCGCTCCGAGTTACCGACAATTCTCTCTTGGAGGGGAGGGCGCTTTCGGAGACTCGTCTGGGCGATGCGGTCGGTTTCCTCGTCCTCGCGATCGCAAGAGAGGAGGAGGAAGCCAAGGGTGAGATTCTCCACCTTCCCGGACCTGAGGTCGTATTGCAGCGGGGGGACCACCTGTTGGTCAAGACCCGCGCGAAGGATCTCGCGGTGCTGAGGGGGCTCCAGCGGTTGAGGATCGATCGAGAGACGGAGGTAGACGCCACTGTACTCGACGGCGGAGACGCAGGGTTTGTGGAGGTGGTGCTTTCCCCCCGTAGCTCCCTCGTGGGCAGGACGCTCCGGCAGCTGAATTTTCGAGACCGGTTCGGGCTGCATGTGGTGGCCATCGTGCGAGAGGCCCAAGCCGTGGGGGCGAACCTTCGAGATGAACCCCTCCGATTCGGCGATGCCCTACTCCTGTACGGTTCCAGGCGGCACCAAAGGGCGCTAGCTGCGGAACCTGATCTGATTCTATTACACAGTCCGGAGGTGGAGGCCCCCCAATTCCAGCTCGCCCCACTTTCTCTACTTGTAACGGTCGCTGCGTTGGGGGCTGTGATTTCCGGGTGGCTCCCTGTGGCCGTGGGCGTATTGGGTGGGGCTCTCTTGATGGTCGGCACCCGCTGTCTCGCCCCGGACGACGCGTACCGATCGATCGATTGGCCTACCCTCGTCTTGGTCTCTGGGATGCTCTCGCTCGGCAGGGCTCTCGAGAGTACCGGTGCGATCAGCTTGATGGGATCAGTTCTTCTCAGCGCGTTTGCAGGGTTTGGTGCGTATGCCGTGTTGGCGGTGTTGGTCTTGATCGCGGGCCTCGCCGGGCAGGTTATTCCTGGAACCGCCCTGGTCGTCGTTATGGCGCCGATCGCGATGGCGGCGGCCGATGCCTTGGGGGTCTCACCTTACCCCTTGGTGATGGCAGTGGGAATCGCTGCGACTTCGGTGGCATCCCCTGTTTCTCAACCAGCGCACGCCCTTGTGATGGCGCCGGCTGCATATCGCATGGGGGACTACTTGCGTCTTGGGGCTCCGATGACCCTGCTGGTGCTGGTGCTTACGATTCTCGTCGTACCCTTCGTTCTGCCGCTCTAGCCGGCAACCCTAACTGTCACAATGCAGGGCTCCGGTTCGTTCTGCTAACTGACGCGCGGGTCGCCGACGGAGCGAAGGGGGACGCCCGTTCACCCTGTCGCCGACGAGAGCCACGTGAACTTCGACGAATTGTTTGATGACGTTTACCCGAGTCTCTACCGGTACTGCATGCGGTTGACGGCTGACTCGGACGTCGCTGAGGACACGACTCAGGAGGCGTTTGTCCGGCTGTTGGACAGGCAAGTCCGGGGAGACCTCCAAGGGCTCCGCGCGTGGCTGTTCAAGGTCGCAACTCACCTGATGCGCGATCGAGCGAGGGTCGAGTCGAATCGGGCCCGTCTCCTCGAGACACATCCGATCGAGGCAGTGCGGACGGACACGCCGGCCGAGCACGCCGAGCGGGCCGAGCGCGTCGACACGGTGCGGCAGGCGTTAGGGGCCCTCGACGAGAGGGATCGCACTCTCCTCCTCCTGCGGGAAGAGGGGTTCGCCTATCGAGAGCTGGCGGAAGCCATCGAGGTCCAGTCCACGTCTGTGGGTACGCTACTTGCGCGGGCGAGACGGAGATTCATCGCGGCACTGGGAGAACGAGAGATCGAGCTATGACTCAGCATCCAGCCGAAGGCACCCTTCAAGCGTATCTCGACGGTGAGATTCTATCGGAACCTCGCGAAGCGCTGGATCGACATCTCCATGGCTGCCGGACTTGTCGAGCAACGTTGAATGGGCTCGATGCGATGGCCGATGCAACCGGAAGCGCGCTGGCGGCAATGGACGTCACTGCCCCCGATCCAGAAACGGTGCGGTGGGCTGTACGGCAGGCGAGGGCCGCTGCCCGGGGCCGGACCCACCGCAGGCGGGCCGCGGCGGCGGCTTCACTGGCACTGCTTTGTGGAGCCGGATGGGCTGCTGCGATGCCCGGGTCTCCGATCCGGAGCTGGTGGACCGATCGGTCCTCAGACGAGCCCCCGGCTACGGCCGAGCAAGAGGTCGTGGGGGTCGTTGATGCGGTACGTACCGGCGTGAGTGTTATGCCTTTGGACGGTCGCGTGACGGTTCATTTTGTCAGCGTGCCTAGGGAGACCTGGCTCGAGGTACGGATAGTGGATGCGGAACCGACCACCGTCAGCGCTCCAGGCGGTTCGAGGTTCGAGACGGGAACGGGCCGTGTACAGGTCGACTTGGCTGAGCTTCCAGGGGACCTACTCGTCGAGATTCCGAGTACTGCTATTCTGGCAGACATCTTCATCGACGGCAGCCGCGTCTTTCTGAAATCAGGAACGGAGGTCTCGTATCCTGGCCCCGCTCCGGTCCCGACAGGTGCGGGCTCGGTCCGCCTTCAGACTGAGAGTAGCCCTTGAGTTTCGCTGCAGTTTCGGCAGTCTTTCTAAGCGCTTTCGCCGCTTCGAGTGCAGGTGGAGGATTTTCTGCGGGGGCCACTGAAGTCAGTTCGCCACGTGCGCACTCGTCGGGATCCGCTGTTCCATTCATAGCGCAAGATTCGCTTCCCTCGCTCTCAGGAACTGTCCGCGCAGGGGGATACGGCCCGGAGGTACTGTCGGACGGACCCCTGGACGGTGCTGTCGTCGAGGTCCGGCAAGACAACCAGATCCGGCGATTCAACGTCGGTGCAGATGGCGGCTACGGTTTCGCTGGACTCGTCTCGGGCCCAGCTGAGCTGATCGTTTTCCATTTAGGGACCTACCCCTTCGAGATGGAGGTCCAACTTCCAGCCCGCGGGCGCGTCGAACTCGACCTCGTGCTTCGGCGGCGTGTGATTCCTGTAGCGGGCGTCCAGATTCGGGCGCTGCCCACACTCGACAGCCCCGTGGAGCCGATCGACCGGTCGGATCCCAGTCTTTTGGCGATCGGACTGCGATCGCTCGAAGCGTCGTCCGGTTTGGCCGAATCGGGTCTCGCCTCCGCCCTCGGTTCCGACGAGCCCGGGGAGCCAGGGGGTGTCCTGTACACGTTCGGATCTACCGTCGATTCCCGATTGGTTCTCCTCGATGGTGCCCCGGTCCTGACTCCATTTCACGTCGCCGGCCTTGTAGAGCCATTTGACAGCCGGTTGTTGGGCAGCGCGGAGCTGTACCTTGGCGCGGCCCCCTCAAGCTATTCGGACGGGGTGTCCTATCTCTTAGACGTTGAGACCAGACCGGCGAGGCGGGATCGGCCCCGGTTCGCGTTCGGCGCGGATGGCTTGACGGTAGATGCGCTGGCCGAACTCCCACTTCCCATGAGTGGCTCGCTGCTCGCTGGCGGAAGATTCCTCCACGGTGTGCAAGAGTCGCTCGGGGGGGCCGGTGCGTTTCCCTACCGATACGACGACGTGCTTATTCGTGCCGACTTTTTTCCATCGCCAGGGCACGCCCTTCGAATCACCGCCTTCGAAAACCACGAGGGCGTCCGTCTGGACTTGGGAGGAGGCGCTAGCCCCTTGGAAGGACAAGCTATCTGGGGGAATCGCGCGCTTTCGGCTGGGTATGAAGGTCGAATTGGCCCTATTCAGATTGAAACGACTGGGGCCGCCTCTCGATACCAATCGAAGCTACCGATCAGTGGGGAGGATCCTGTGCTGGCGGGAGGAGTCGGGGACCGCCTGCGGTTGACCGGAAGCGCCGCGATACCCTTCGGTCCCGGCTCACTGCGCATGGGGGGGTCGATCGAGGAACTGAGCTTCAGCTATGATCTCGACGTACTCCCGCAGACGGCGAGCACGGTCGCCCTCGAGCCTGGTCTCGCTCTGACCACCAGCGAGGCAGGGCTCTTTGCCGAATGGGATGGGGCGCTGAACTCGATATTCGGGGTTCGGGCAGGGATCAGGGCGGATCGCTACTCCCACGATGCCCGCATTCGTGTCTCGCCACGCATCGCGTTGAGGTTGGCTGTTGGGGAACGGGCGGAGCTGTTCACCGCGGCGGGCCGATACCATCAGGTACTTCCTGCGCCCGGGCTCCGTAGCACCGCGAGCGTTGACGGTGCTCCATCGGGGTTGGGGTGGAACCCCACTCTTCCGGTTGCCTCCGCATCGCATTTGGTCGTCGGGCTCGAGCAGGGGCTCGATCAGGATGTTCGCGTCAGCCTGGCGGGCTTTGTGAAGGCGTTTTCCGGACTCGGAGAGCGAGGAGACCATCGTAGCCGGTCCTCGGGAACGGAGCTCCGCGTGAGTCGCGGAGGGCACTCGGTGCGTGGATGGTTCGGCTATGCGCTGTCGTGGTTCTGGGTCGATGAAGGACCGTCCGGCTCTACGCGCTTCGACGGACGGCACTTGCTTTCGCTCGGGATCGAAGGGACGGTGCCGGGAGGCGTGGAAATCAAAGGCACCCTTGGGTTTGGTGCTGGCCTCCCGATGACGGCAGTTGGGCTCCCTTCACAGGGGAGTCAAGTGGGTTCAGCAGCTGAGGATCTTCATGCCCCGACTACTGAGCGCGTCATGAATTCCGGAGGCGGCGCGCCCCTCGAGCTGGCCCCTGTGGGTGACTTTCTTCGCATGGACCTCGAAATTGCGTGGCAAGTCGCGCCACGGATCGGCGGGCGGAGGACCGAACTCCAGCCGTATATAAAAATCCTGAATGCCCTGAACCGGAGAGACGCCCTATTCTACTATTTCGACCGGTGGAAAGAAGAAGAGGCCCGTCCTCTTTCGGCGCGTGCGGTACTTCCGCTCGTGGGACTGCGCTGGCAGTTCTAGCGCCCTGTGCGCGAGCCCGATGGCTTCCTGCGCTGCGCACCGCTCTTCTAGTGTTCATGATGGTAGCGTCTAGCGTCGGACAACCTGCCGAGGCTCAAGTGCCCTCAAGGGATTCGCATATGGAGGTTGCTTTGAGAGTCCTCTCGGCGACCCCCCTTATCGATGGTCACAACGACCTCCCTTCAGCAATTCGAGATCACCCGACCGCGCCGATGGATGTGTCTGCCTATGGGATGGAGGGACGAACACCCGGGCACACAGATATCCCTAGGCTGCGGCAGGGACGCGTCGGTGGGCAATTCTGGTCTGTTTACGTGCCGTCGAGCACGATTGCGGAAGGCACGGCCGCCCGCACACAGCTCGAACAAATAGACATAGCGCTTGAGTTGATCCGCTCACATCCCGAGCACTTCGAGTTGGCCCGAACCGCCGACGAGGTAGAGCGAATCTTCGGAGGAGGGAAGATCGCGTCGCTGCTCGGGCTGGAAGGCGGCCACGTTATCGAGAATTCGCTCGGGACGCTCCGCGCCTTCCACGAGCTCGGTGCTCGCTATATGACACTGACCCATAGCGCGAGTATTGATTGGGCTGGCTCGTCGGAGGGACCGCCCGAAAACGGGCTCACAGACTTTGGGCGAGAGGTCGTTCGGGAAATGAATCGCCTCGGAATGCTTGTAGACCTATCCCACGTGTCCGACGCGACAATGTCGGATGTTCTCGATGTGACCGAGGCCCCAGTGATCTTCTCACATTCGTCTGTGAGGGCACTTACAGAACACCATCGAAACGTCCCCGATAGTATTCTAACTCGTCTTCCTGTGAACGGCGGGATCATCATGATCGCATTCTATCCGCCGTTCGTCAGTGACAATGGGACTGCCGACCTCGCCGACGTCGCGGACCACATAGACTACGTGAAGACATATGTCGGCGAAGATCATGTGGGGTTGGGGTCAGATTTCGACGGAATCCAGGTTGTCGTCGAGGGTCTGGAGGACGTTTCCAAGTTTCCGGAGCTTATCGCCGAACTCTCTCGCCGAGGCTGGACTGAGTCACAGCTGAGAAAGCTTGCTGGCGAAAACATCCTCCGAGTCATGAGAGAGTCGGAAGAGGTCGCCCGGCGTCTGAGGCGTTAATCGTGACCTTGCGCAGCTGCGAACACACGCCGAAGCCCGCCGAGAAAGCGTAGGTTCTCCCTCAGTCGGCCCCAGGCCGGCCCTGCTGACTCCTGATCACCCGAGTGGCTGAAGAGCCCAGTTAGTTGCGTCGACAGGTCCGGTGCCTTGGCCCGGAGCTTACTCGCGAGACGAAGCGTCTCTGTAAACGGGATTAGGTGGTCAGAGCGCCCGTGAAGGAGCCGGATCGGGACTCCAAGGTGCTGGATCTGATCTACTGGCTCAATCAAGGGGATTCCTCGCCGGATCAAGGGCACCAACTCATCCACGAGCGCGTCTGCCCCTAGTCTGTCGGGCTCGCTCAGTGCGGGTGGCGCGAAGAGGTCGAAGAGCCTGCGTCCCTCGGATGACAGTCCCTCTCGCGCGGCTGCCTTGACGGAATCCGAGGCCGGATCCCATGACTGGATCCGCTTCTCTCCGGCCTCCACCGCCAAGAACTTCAGCGCCGAGACCAGATCTTCGTGTGTGTGGAGCCGCGGTGAGAGGGACAGGCAATTGTGCCCGATTACCCACCGCGAATAGGGATCCGGGCGCTGAACGTAGCTGGCACCGTCCCACTCGTGCTCTCCAGTAAACGAGAACCTGAAGGTTCTTTCGATGTCGGCGTATCCCCCCCAACCCACGACACCTGCGATTTTGCCCTTCATCTCCGGGCCAGCGGCGGAGAAGAGAGCTTGCGCGGCCCCAAATGAGAACCCCACGACCATCACGCCTCCCGGGGTGGACAAGGGTGAGGCGTGGAGCCACTCGATGCTTCTCTTGATGATCCCCTGAGCCTGTTCTGTGGCGAACTCGAGCTCCGTCCACCTGCGGATCTCAGGAACTAGCACCCTCGCTCCCGTCGATGCGATGGCTCGCACGAACCGTCGTAATTCAGGGTGGCTTCGTCCGAGTCGGGTCATCCCGTGGAGGACCACCCATCCTCTCAGCGGAGATCCCTCTAGTCGGGATCCCTCCGGCTCGACGACTGTACCCTGAATGAGGCCCTCCCCCTCCTGGCATGGAATTGGAACCTCGGATTCGTCCAGGTGAAGGGGGGCGGTGCGCCAGGCCCTCGAGAACTGGACCGCAGCTCTGAGGGATGGAAGGAGGCCGGTCTGCATCGCTAGAGTCTACGTCAGAAGCCGACGGAGTGGCCAGCTAGTGTGGGCGCGACCCCTTCCACCCACTCGAAACCGGAAGTATCTATAGCGGGTCCCCTCGCCCCGGGCGGACTCGCCCAATCGCCCTGCAGATTGGGTAAGAGCCGGCCTGGCCCGGAACATGGAATGGCATGACTGAGCAGCGACCCCCTTACTTCCAAGCTGCGGCCGCTTCCGCATCCGCGTTTTTCCTCTATGTGGTGACCCTGGCCCCGACGACGTCGTTTTGGGATGCCAGCGAATACATCGCCACCGCCCACATCCTAGGACTCCCACACCCCCGGGGAATCCACTGTTCGTGGCATTGGGCAAGGTGTGGACATTGCTGCTCGCCCCCACAGGCTGGTCAATCGCCGTGCGTATCAACCTGATGGCCGCTCTGACCTCAGCCATCGCCACCGGATTCCTCTTCCTGGTTGCGCACCGTGTCCTCGAGGGATGGATGGCGGCTGATGGGACAGATTCGCAGTCGGAGGCGGGACCGTGGGTTCGACGCTTCCCAGTCATCGGCGCATGGGCCGGGGCCATCTTGGGGTCCACCGCATTTACGGTCTGGAATCAGTCGACGGTGAACGAGAAGGTCTACACCCCGAGCGTCCTGGTCATCGCGGCCGTGTCATGGCTCGCGATCCGGTGGCTGGACCGGAGGAATGAGCCGGGAAGCGGCTGGCTTTTGGTATTGGCGGTGTACCTCATGCTGCTCGGATCCACCAACCACCTGATGTCTCTTCTTCCAGCGCCGGCACTTCTAGGCCTCGTGCTGCTCGAGAAACGGTCCCTTCTCATGGACGGGCGGTTCGTCACGCGGGTGATGGCCGCCGTCGTACTTGGTCTGTCCTTCAACCTTGTTCTCCCGATTCGGTCCGCGCAGCAACCAGTGATCAACGAGGGAGAGCCGATATGCGACTCAGCGGTCGGTGCGTTGGTCGCCGTCTACACGTTGGGGACCGCCGGTTGCCCCGAGTTGGCGGCGAACCTGACAAGGGAACAGTACGGAAAACCATCCGTGTTCGTAGACCCCACTTCGGATCTTTCCGCGCCCGGGCCGAGGGATCTGGGGATCTTGGGCCATCAGGTTCTCAACTACTTTCAGTATTTCGACTGGCAATGGGCTCGTGGGCTTGCTGTGTCCGAGTTGCCCGGGAACGCTCGGCTCCCGTTCTCTCTCGTTTTCCTCGGGCTCGGTCTCTGGGGTCTAGCCGTCTCAGGACGAGCGCACAGGGGCTATCTGATCTACCTCGGCATTCTGGCGGTTACCCTTTCAGGTGCTCTCGTATTCTACCTGAACTTCAAGTACGGGTACTCTCTACAGCCGGGCCTAGGAACTGCGGTTCCACGCGAAGTCCGCGAGCGCGACTATTTCTTCGTCGCCTCCTTTCACCTATGGGGTTTCCTGTCCGGTGTCGGACTTGCGGCGGCCTGGAGATGGGCGGCAGGAGGTGGGCTCGCTGCCCGGAATCTCGCGCTGGCCTCACCCGTCATGGTGCTGGCCCTCGTCCCACTCGTATTCAACTGGGACTGGGCTTCTCGAAGCGGGGATTATGCTGCCCGGGACTGGGCGTACGATATGCTTCAAAGCGTAGAGCCCTATGGGATTTTGTTCACGAACGGAGACAACGACACGTTTCCGCTTTGGTACCTCCAAGAGGTCGAAGGAGTGCGACAGGATGTGACCGTGATCGTCGTCCAGTACCTGATGACTCAATGGTACCCCAGACAACTCAAGCACCACTCGGCGCCGGAGCGTCAGCGTCCCTTTGACGATCAGGTAGCGAGGGAGGTTTACGGGAGTCTGGGTCGTCCACCGAGTGGGGCGATTACGACTCTCTCTGATGGTGAAATGAATCAGGTTGGATTTGCTGTACTCCCCGAAGACTTCACTCTGAATATTGGGAGTCAGCCTGTTCGGTTCCCGGCCGGATTCCAGTTTTCACGAGCGGATCAATTGGCGCTCGCGATAATCCAAGACTCCATTGCCGAGCGGCCTATCCACTTTGCCAGTACGGGAGGACAGGCCCGAGCGCTCGGACTCGACCCGTTCGTCGTTCGGCAGGGTCTAGCTTCAAAGCTGCGATTCGAGAGTCTTGAAGACGCGCCGGGAGTGGTGAAGGTTTCCGATTCTGTCGGTGGGGAATGGCTCGACCTCGATAGGTCGAGAACCCTTGCGAGCGATGTCTTCATGTACCGAGGACTGAGAGATAGAGAGATTTGGGCTGATCGCGCCACGCTGAATATCCCGTGGCATTTCTACTACCTCTATCTTCAGCTGGCCGACGCGGTTTCACTGACGAGAGAAGCGGAGGAGCTGAGCGAAAGCGAAGAGGTTCTCATAGAGGGATTCCTGGACGAAGCCGACCGTTTTCTGCTCACTGCGGAGGGTGGATCCAGAGCGGCCATCTAACACGGGTGCTCTAGCAATCCTCCCACCCCGCCGTAGCAACCTATCCGTGAAAAACAAACGAGTTGTGCCACCTTTGAACGCCAAGTTATTATTCCCCGGGGTTTTTGATCTACGGGCTTGAGGTCCGCGCAATCAGGGCGGTTTAAAAAACAGAGTTTCACCATGTCAGGGGGGCTCCATGAAGGGACGAAACATTCTAGCGATTGCGGTTGGCGTCGCACTCCTCGCCCCTCAGGCTCTCGACGCCCAGCAGCAATGGGCTATTGAGCTCGGGGGATTTGGGCGCTACAGCATCTATGACAGCGACGTGGGGATCGAGAATAGGCTGGGGCTTGGTGGGAGGGTCGGGCTCTTTATCGCCGAGAACCTCTCCATCGAGGCGGAAGGGTCGTACGCGGAGCCGGAATTGACGGATCAGCCGGGCTTTCAGGACAGGACCTTCATCAGTCACGAGCTCTACCAAGCCAGGCTACTTTATACCCATTGGCTGGCCGAGAACGCGGGCCTACTCCTCGGTGCTGGAGTCGCAGTCGACAACTATTCCAGAGTTAGGAGCGTTGCGGCCCGGGGTGCGGGCCCCGCCGGTCTATTGGGACTGCGATACCAACTGTCGGAACGGTTTTCGGCTCGGGTGGAAGGGACAGGGTATTACATCTCCGAGGATCAGGACACACACGTCGCACCACGGCCCCAGACGCTCAATTTCGGGCTTCAGGCAGGCGCGAGCTTCATCCTCGGAGAGCGCGAAGTCGAGCGAGTCGTCGAGCTCCCGGCCCCGCCCCCCGACACCATCATCGTGACGCAGGAAGTTGAGCGGCCGATACCACAGGGTTCGCCCACCGAGATCTGTCTGGCCACTGGCGAGAACGTGACGATCTATATCACGCCACAGGGTGACACGCTCGTAGGCCCGAATCGAGTGTCAGTCAGCTCGCTGGGCCCGGGCGTCGCCTTCGCCGGCGAGTATGCGGAAGACCGGCCGTGGTTTATAGCGGATGAGCCCATCGAGTTCGATGAGCGTGAATACGTGCAGTCCGGCGGTGAAGTGGGTCTCGACTGTGCCAATATCATGAGAGTTGGGGAGTACGATGGAGTCCCGCTATTCGCAGACGTCGGAGCTCAGAGCCCCTATGAGACGCTCTACGCTCCCGTTCGGCCGGGAGTGTGGCAGGCGTACCAGACGGACCTGGCAGCGGTTCGGGCGTAGACTCCGCTCGGTGCGAAGGGTCTAACCCGTAGGGCCCGCCCCGGCTTCTCGCTGGGGCGGGCCCTTTCTCATCGGTGCGCTGGCTTCCTCGCAGGAGTTGATCATGTCTCGAAGTAGGACGTTCTTGAAACTGAGTGCGAGCTTGGCGTTTCTCGGGCTCGTCGGGTGTGATTCATCAGCCCCTCCCCCCGGAGCCGATGTATTGGCCGCTTTCGAGACCGGTGCCTCCCGGGAAGGAGTGCTTTCGGCGCTTCCGCCCGGCGATCTCTCACCAACGCCAGAGATCCCTGAGGCCCAGTTGCAGAACGGGTACGTCATGGACCAATACCTGATCGGGGGCGGAACAGTTGAGGTCCTCTGGTTGCACGATCCAGCAGCTGGGCTGCCGAGCGGCGAGTTTCGAGCAAACCTGAACCCGCTGATCTTTCAGAGTGGGGTTCTAGACGGCTCGGGCTGGGATCACCTCGACCGGCGCTCCGAGGAGTGGGGACTCCCGGATCGTTGGGCAGAAACCGAAGCCACACCTCAGTCTGAAATGAGATCCTTCTAGATGCCTACTAGAAGCTCACGACCTCGGTGATTGCCCGAAGAACGTCCTCCACTTGGGGCAGGACCGCTTCCTCGAGCCGCGGAGAATAGCCGACCCACACGTCCTTCGCCCCAACCCGCTTCACCGGCGCGTCTAGCCAGGAAAAGAGTTCGTCGGCGATCCTCGCAGCGACCTCGGCCCCGATCCCGAAAGACACGGCATCTTCGTGCGTTACGATCACCTTGCTGGTCTTTCGCACCGATTCGCTGATGCAATCCATGTCCAAGGGAGTCAACGATCGAAGGTCGATGACTTCCACGTCCACCCCATCATTCTCCCACGCGATCTTTGCGGCATCCATTGACCGCTTCACGAGCGCACCGCAGGTGACAATTGTGATATCCGATCCTTGCCGAACGACCGCGGCCTTCCCGAATGGGATCATGAAATCGTTCCCCGGATACCGTCCCTTGTTGTGGACCTGCCTATAAAGGTGTTTGTGCTCCAAGAAGAGGACCGGATCGTCACACCGGATTGCCGTACGTAGGAGGCCGTTCGCATCTCGGGCGTTAGAGGGCAGGACCACACGGATCCCGGGTGTGTGCGCGAAGATGCTCGCCCCTGTCTGCGAGTGATAGAGAGCCCCACCCCTCAGGTAGCCACCGTACGGCACACGGATGACGACAGGAGCCGCCCAACCGTTTCCCGACCGGTACCGAAGGGTAGCGAGTTCATTGCGGATCTGATGGAAGGCGGGCCAGATGTAATCGAAGAATTGGATCTCGACCACGGGTTTCAGCCCTCGAGCGGCCATCCCGATCGCGCGCCCCACGATGTTCGCTTCTGCAAGGGGAGAGTTGAACACTCGAACGCCACCGAACTGGCGCTGCAACCCCTCCGTCACCTTGAAGACTCCGCCCTTACCAGGAACCTGATCCAAGATCTCTTCACGGGATGCATCGGCGACATCCTGACCGAAGCATACCACGCATGGATCATGCTCCATTTCGTCGCGAAGGCACGCGTTCAGAAGGTCGACCATCGTGTGGTCTCCCTCTTCCTCTTCCTTGCCCTCATCTTCGCTGTCGAATCGGGCCGAAGTCGGGTCCACTTCCTCCGAATAAAGCCACCGGGTTGCTGTTTCCGGTTCCGGTTGGGGCCGCTCTATGGCTCGGTCCGCGGCGTCAGCTACGGCTTCCTTCAACTCGGCCGCGAGCGAGTCGAGCTCCTCTTCGTCTGCGAGCCCTTCGTCTAAGAGAAGAGTTCGCGCTCTGACCAACGGGTCTCTGGTCTCCCGCTCGACCCGTTCGATTGCTGGACAGTAAACTCGATCATCGTCGGACTCCGAATGAGAATTGAGACGGACCGTGTAGGCGTGCAGTAGCGCTGGTCCCCTTCCTTCTCGACAGTGCTCAATCGCCTCCCCGCTCTTCTCCCAGGAATCGAGCAGATCGGTACCGTCACAGCGAACGACATGAAGGTGAGGGAATCCCGCGAGCAGTCCGGAAATACTTCCTCCGACTGTCTGAACCTCCACGGGTACCGAAATCGCGTACTCGTTGTCCTGGATCACGAATACGACCGGCAGCCTGAGATTACAGGCAGTATTCAGTGCCTCCCAGAACTCTCCCTCTGACGTTGCGCCATCCCCGGCGCACACAATCACCACCTCGTCGTCGTCGAAATCCTGAATCCGCTTCCGGATCTCGGGATCCAGTCTTGCCCGATGCCCACCCTCAGCCGTTCCGACCGCCTGGAGGAATTGAGTTCCCGTGGGTGAGGATACGCTCATAATCCTGAGTGCCGGATCGCTGAAATGGTAGGGCATTTGCCGACCCCTCGACGCAGGATCATCCCACGCCCCCGCCGCCTGGAGCAGCTGATTGTAAGGGCCTTGCCCCATCGCCAGGGCGAATGGCCGGTCGCGGTAGTACAAGTACAGCCAATCGGACCCCGGCCGGACCCGGCGAGCGATCGCCACCTGAATAGCCTCGTGCCCTGCAGCGGAGAGCTGAAAGAAGATCTTGCTTTGTCGCTTTAGGCTCTCCTCCCTCTCGTCGAGCAACCGGGAGGTGAGCATGAGGCAATACATCTCGAGCAGCTCTGCTGGATCAAGCCCATGTAGGTCCCGCGCCGAGGTCGCCTCGGGCTGTGGGATCCTGGTGGCCATCAACGCTCCGTGTCTACTGATTCGCGCGAAATCACCGCTCCCCGAGGCACCGAGAGACGTTCCCCCCTCGGACCGGGCACCCGACAAGATACGGCGCGTGAGGGGGAGGGCCAACCCAAGCTGGGAGTCGGCCTGATTGCTCCACGAGGTGCCGGGA
Organism: Longimicrobiales bacterium; assembly: GCA_965215925.1. Lineage (GTDB taxonomy): Bacteria > Gemmatimonadota > Gemmatimonadetes > Longimicrobiales > Gaopeijiaceae > JAAXGI01. The sequence continues at coordinate 3,188,749 of CBDCEQ010000003.1, forward strand.
TCTCGCGTCAATACGAGCTGGTCGACGCCTTCTCAAGCTGGCGTGCCAGCTCTTCGGGCCGGGTAGCTGGGGCCTCACAGGCGAACTGTCGACACACGTAGGCGGCGGAACCACCGGCGACCAGCCCTCGGCCTTCGAGAAGTGGCATGTTCGGCGGGAAGTCCAACGCCGGTTCGGTAGGATCCGGGCTCACAATGTCGTGAGGATCGGCTCCGGTCACGACGAGCGCCGGGAGGAAGGGCCGGTGAACCTCTCTGAGCAGAGAAGCTCGTAGCGCGTCGCCGGGCCTGCCTACGACTGCGACCTCGACCGGACCGGCGAGGAGCCGGCCAAGGACCGAGAGAAGCCGCCCGAAGCCTGTGGGCATCGTCTCCATCGACGTGGCCTCGAGAGACAGGATCGTTCGCGCTTCTTCAACCCGACGCTCGTCTCCGAGCAGTGTCCCGAGACGAAGTCGCAACTCTGCGGCCAGTGCGGTCCCTGACGGAATGGGGCTGTCGGTTACCTCCCGCGGTCTGATAACGAGCTCTTCCCCGTCTTCAGGCGTGTCATGAAGAAGACCGCTGGTCGGATCTCTGAACCGGGCTTCAACCTCCTCATCCAACTCGACTGCAGCACGGATCCAGCGTGGATCCAGAGTCGCCTCGTGCAAAGTGAGAAGGGCGTTGCCCAGCCCAGCCACATCATCCAGAAAGGCTGGAATGCGAGCCTGCCCCAGCGTAGCCTGATGCAAGAGCTTACCGTCCGGCCGGAGCAGACTCAGGAGATGGCTCGCTGCTTCCGTCGCCGCCGCGAGATATTTCGGCTCGTCTAAGGCCGCTCCGGCCTCCGCGAATGCGCGAATGGCGAGCGCATTCCAGGAAGCAAGAATCTTCTCGTCGCGAAGGGGCGTTTCGCGAAGGCTACGTCGGCTCCTCAGCTCGCGTCGGCTAGCCTCAAGCCGCTCATCTAGCTCCGCGCGGGGTAGTTCCTCGTCCCGAGCTATCGCGTCTAGATCGTGGGGTAGATGGAGGATGTTTCGCCCCTCGAAGTTTCCCGCCTCGGAAACGTCGTAACATCGACAGAACAGCCGCGCCTCATCGGCTAGCTGAGCTTTGACTTCCTCCGGCGTCCAGACGTAAAACAGACCCTCCTCTCCTTCAGAATCCGCATCCCTTGCGGTGTAGAACCCTCCCTCGCTCGACCACAGGTCTTCGAGGATGTCATCCAACACCGCGCGACAGACGGCCTCGAAGTTTCTGTCGTTCGTGAGTTGGAAGGCCCGAAGGTATGCGCTTGCCAGGAGGGCGTTGTCGTAGAGCATCTTCTCGAAGTGGGGCACGAGCCACCGTTCGTCGACGGAGTAGCGGTGGAACCCTCCTCCCAAGTGGTCCCGGACACCACCCGCGGACATCCTTGTCAGAGTGAGCAACGCCGCTGCGAGAGCCGGCTGGTCGCCCGTGAGCGCGTGGTGCTCGAGAAGGAAGCTGAGTACGACGGGCTGTGGGAACTTCGGTGCCCGGCCGAAGCCTCCGTGAACCGGATCGAAGTGAGTAAGCAGCGAGCGGACCGCGCGGCCAAGTAGATCCGAATCGAGTTTCTTCGCTTTCGTACCTGGAGTGCCAGCTCCACTTACGTTCGAGCGCTCGAGGACTTCTGTGATTTGCCGCGCTGCGTCCTGAACGTCTTCCCTACGATTCTCCCATGCCTCACGCGTCGCCGCGAGTACCTGGCGAAAGGATGGCATCCCGTGCCGAGGCTCCGGCGGATAGTAGGTCCCTCCAAAAAAGGGCTGCCCCTCCGGAGTGAGAAACACGGTGAGTGGCCAACCCCCGCTACCCGAGAGGGCCTGGACCGCCCTCATGTAGATCGCGTCAACGTCGGGGCGCTCCTCACGGTCGACCTTCACGTTGACGAACCCCTCATTCATGAGTCGGGCTGTTTCCGGATCGTCGAACGATTCACGCTCCATCACGTGACACCAATGACAAGCCGAGTATCCGATCGACAGTAGCAGGGGTTGATCCCTCTCTCGGGCGCGTATTCGGGCCTCTTCACCCCACGCGTACCAGTCCACCGGGTTATTCGCGTGTTGGCGCAAGTAAGGGCTGGTCTCCCGCGCAAGCCGGTTCTGGGACGTTCGGTGGGATTCGTTGGCCATTCCAGGCGTATTCGCTATCTGGGTCGTCGGCGCTTCCGCCGCTGACTTTCAACTGGGAGGTGGCGGTCTCGGCGGAAGGTCCTCAGTCGCTCGGACGCGTAGTCTGTCCTCGGCGAACCATTGGGCGGGATCGGTCTGCTCTTCTGGCGCCGGCGAGCCTCAGGGGGTTGAGGCAAGATCTGGAATCTGCACGCCCTTTGCGATCTGCTTTAGGACGAATCGGGCCACCTCCTCCGGCGAGGCAGATCCCTCACGGGCCACGATCCGTGCTACCCCGATCCGGCGGCCGTCCGAACAAACGAGGCTGAGGAAGGCTGCCGGAAGATTCCTGCTTTCGTCTGCGTCGGTTCGCCACGGCTCGAGAGCCGATTCGTCCGGGTCGGGGACGTCGCTACCATCGACGGAGATGCCAACGACGGCGACCCGAACATCCCCTCGGTCCAACGAATGAGTAACGCCTTCAATCTCGGCTTCTGTCACTGGAATAGTGGCGAGGAAGGATGGGATCCCCTTCACGAGCAAGCCCAGCGAGAGTGCCGCATGATCGTCGGAACCCCCGGTCGACTCATGGTCCACGGAGTGAAGCACCGGGTATTCTGGGCTCACAAATGCGTTGAATTCGGTCATCGGCTTCGCAAGGTGGACGTCGGCCGCTCTTCTGGCAACAGGGGTTCAGCTGCTAGATTGACCCATGTCGGGCTACCCCAGAGCAGGCGTTGGGTCCCCCCTGATGGTCGTGCCTCGGGGTGCTGTCTAACATGCATCGGGCAGAACACGATGGGGCTTCGCAGGACCATGATACGTCTGATTCTTCGGCGGCCGTGGCTTCTTCCGGATGTTGCAGGGCTGGCTTGGGCCACCAGGGCTCGTGGCTGGTATCGTCGGCCTCCCTTCCTACCGCTACCGCCGCCGTCGTACCTCCATTGGCGAATGGAGACTGCGTACGGAGACGGCGACGCTGAGCCGCCCTTGGCGGACGTGGCGAAGTACGTCCGCTGGGCGAGTCGAATGCGGAAGGGTAGCTAAGCGTAAGGGCAACGAGTGACCGGACGGCTCTTGATCGTGCTCGCGATTTTCCTGGCCGTCGGCCTCTATCTGCCTGACTCCAGAGCCCTGGTTGTGGACTGGGTAGAGCCAGTGCTTCAGCCTGGAAGACGCTGGATGACGAGTCAGGAGCTTCGCCAGATTGCACAGGACCTCGACATCTATATGGAGAGTAGGGGAGGTGCTCCGTTACGGAGAGGTGAGTTCGACTCTTGGCTCGACCGACGCTATCCGCAGCTCAGGTCCCGCCTCGATGCCTGGGATACTCGCTATGGAGCCGAACTGACTCGCTCGGCCGTGCGGGTGATTTCTGCTGGGCCAGATCGGCAGTTTGGAACAGCGGACGATCTCAGCTGGGAAGAGCTCAGAGATTGAGGATTCAGCTGTCCCTCGGCGCACCTCACTGAAGCGCGCAACGCCCGGACCCGCGGTTGAGGTGCTCGCGATGATCCATATAGGACTGACTGGCAACGTGGCTTCCGGGAAGTCTACCGTCGGACGGATCTGGGCAGACGAGGGAATCCCAGTCGTAAGCGCTGACGAATTGGCCCGGGAAGTGGTCGCGCCTGGTGGCCTGGGGCACGCACAGATCCGTCAGCTGTTCGGTGATGAGAGCTTCCGGCCGGATGGATCTTTGAACCGCGATCGGATGCGAGAACTCGCATTTCGGGATTCCGGTGCCCGCAAGCAGCTCGAAGAGGTGATCCATCCCCACATCCACGCTCTACGTGAGCGCTGGCTAAAGGCTCAGAGGGTCGACGGTTCGCCTTTGGTGGTGAGTGAAATCCCACTGCTCTTCGAGGCGAAGCTGGAGGGACTCTTCGATGCGATTGTGGTCGTCGACGCTCTCCAGGACGTTCGAGAGGACCGTCTCGTGCTCAAGAGGGGGATCTCGAGGCTGCAGTCACGGCAAATGCTCGCAGCGCAGGGGGATCCCGAGACAAAACTTGCAAGAGCCCACTACGTCATACGAAACGATCGGACTCTCAGCGACCTGGAGGTGAGTTCTCTGGAGGTTCTTGCCCAACTCCGGCGGCTTAAACAGAAGGAAGACAGCGAGTGAGCGACCTGATGCGCCTAGATCTACATCTACACACGCGGGGTTCGTGGGACTGCCTGTCGGACCCCGAGACCGTTTTGGCGCGGGCACGGAAGCTGGGCATTGATCGGGTCGCCATTACGGATCACAATTCCGTGGCGGTGGCTCTGGAGATGTACGCACGCTATCCCGATCGAGTCATCCCTGGCGAGGAGATAAAGACCGCCGAGGGCATCGACGTGATCGGGTTATACCTCTCTCACGAGATCCCGAAGGGAACAACGGCGGTGGAGACCTGTCTGCAAATCCGGGAACAGGGTGGCGTCGCCTATCTTCCTCACCCTTACGCGCGCGCGAAAGGAGGGTCTGGTAGGCTCGCAGAGACGCTTGCGCCGCACTTGGATGCGGTAGAGATATTCAACGCTCGGCTCCTCTCCAGAGTGAGAAACGAAAAGGGCCGTCAGTTGGCCGCTCGTCATGGACTCCTGCAAGGCGCCGGCTCGGACGCACATACGCACGGAGAAGTGGGGAACGCCTGGGTGGAACTGGCTCGGCACCCGAACCAGCCTCAGCCCTTCCTCGATGCGATGGGTTCCGCGACCATCCATGGGACTACGGCCGGCTTTCATGTCTTCCTTCTTTCGAACTGGTCCAAGCTTCGAAAGAAGCTCCCGGGCCGTCAGTCGGCAGGGTCCTGATCGGATCCCCACCCCGCAACGCGCATCGAAGGTTGGCCCATGGGCCACTATGACATTCCTGAATCTCGCAAAGAGCCAGTCAGGGCGACGATTGGTGTCTTGAGGAATGCGAAACGTGTCATCCTCACCACCCATGTGAATGCGGATGGAGACGGGACCGGCTGTGAAACGGCGCTACTCTCCTTTCTTTCCAGCGCGGGCGTAGAAGCCTGGGTCGTAAATCCAACCCCCTTCCCGGCCCACTTCGGATTCATGGTGGCCGAGTCCGAAAGAATCCTCGACGCCGGAGGGGATGAGGCCCGAGCCCGCTCGAGAACGGCAGACTTGTGCGTCGTCGTAGATACGGGGGAGAGGTCGCGGATCGGGAGGGTCGGCTCGCTCGTGAGTCACCTTCCTACCCTTGTAGTCGACCATCACCCTGTCGGAAACGACCCATTCGAGGGCGTGTTGTTCCTAGATGACACCGCTGCTGCTGCGGGGGAACTGGTCTTCGATCTGTTATGGTCGGAAGGAGGACCGTGGACCCAGTCCGTGGTCGACGGCCTCTATGTGGCGATCATGACTGACACAGGCTCCTTTAGGTTTTCGAACACGACTGCGCATGTCCACAAGATCGTCGCTGAGTTGATCGCGCGAGGGGCATCCCCGGACCGATTGTATCGGCAGGTGCACGGTCAGCTACCGCTGCGTCGCCTTAGACTCCTCCAAGAGATTCTGCCTACATTGTGCGTCTCTCCAGATGATCGAGTGGCATGGATTTCGGTTTCTGCCGGCGTATTCCGAGAGCTGGGCTGCACTTCTCACGATCTGGAAGGGGTTGTCGATTACCCTCGCGAGCTGAAGGGCGTAGAGGTGGGCCTCGTATTCAGAGAGCTCGAAGGCGGGCAGGTCAAAGTCTCCTTCCGCTCAAACGGGGTCGTGGACGTAAACGCCCTCGCCCGTTCTTTTGGTGGGGGTGGGCACGTTCGTGCCTCCGGCGCGGTGGTCCGGGGTTCGCTTGGCGACGTTCGAGAGCGAGTCGTGACGGAGGCAATCTCCGCCACAAGGGAAGTGGCTGGTGCCGAGCCCCGGTCAGTTGGTGCCTCGGAACCGCAGGAAGCGTGAGGGCGTAACGGAATGGAGGAAAGAAACGTCGGCGTCCCTGGCGCCGTTGCCGAGGCTCTGAGACGTTTGGGCCAGCGGGTCCCGCCGGAGCAACTGGACCGGCTCTGGATCTTCCCGCCGCTTGCAGACGGCCGGAGCGAGAGCGGTGTCGTCGCAGCCGGATGTTTTGCCGGAGCCGACCGCCGGGTCCTCGTGACCCTCTCCTATCGGGCCGAGGAGACAGGAGAGGGCGTGAGTTTTCATCCGAGTTTTCAGGAAGAGGGCGAGGCTCCCAAGGACCGGCTGCCTCGGGTCATGGCGGGAGTCGTAGAGCGTTCAGGTGCGGAGTATGGGTCTCCTAGCTCGGCGTCGCTCGCCGGCGATCCCGAGGCGCTCGAAACGCTCATCGACGAATGGACGCCTTCCTCCATCGACAGAGTCGTCGGATGAATCAGCCGATGGCGGCACCGGTCTCGCCGTTCATAAAGCTGTTTGGACGATACCTACGAGAGCAGGGGCTGCCTGTCACGCAGCAGCGCGAAGCGGTCGCCGAGGTCGTATTCTCGTCTAGGGCGCACTTGTCGGTAGAGGAAATTGAGCAGCAGCTCCGAGAGGCTGGCGAGCGAATAGGGAAGGCAACGGTTTACCGGACCCTCGACCTCCTCGTCAAGAGCAAGCTGGTGGAGGAGCACGATTTCAACGAGGGGTTCAAGCGTTACGAGCATCGACTGTCCCGTCGGCCCGAACACGAACATCTGATTTGCCTCGAATGTGGGCAACTTACGGAATTCAAGAGCCGTGAGATCGAGAGCATAAAGGAGCGGGTCATCGCCGGGCACAGATTCCGTCCGATTCGGCACCGACTCGAGATCTACGGACTGTGTGCATCCTGCCAGGACGCCGGTGCCGAACCTCCCAGCGACGGCCTGACCTGCCCGATCGAAACGGTCTAAGTGGCCGCGGACAAGCGACAGAGTACGTCAGTTCAGGATCGCGCTGAGCCCAAAACCTTCGCCTCGTTCCCCGAGAGGGCGATGAGCCGTGCAACGGCTTCCTCTCGGATCGACGGAAACCTGATTTCTCTCCAGTTCGACGGACCGTCGGCTTTCGATGCTTGGCTCAGATCGATCCGAACCGCCCGCCAATTCATACATTTCGAAAACTATATTCTCCGGGACGACCCGGTGGGACACCGATTCCGTGACGCGTTGGCCGAGCGTGCTCAGGCCGGCGTGCAGGTCCGGGTTCTCTACGACTGGATGGGGTGCTGGGCCACCCCACGTAGGTATTGGAAGCCATTCAAAGAGGCCGGGGTTGAGGTCCGGGCCTTCAACCCTCCCTCGGTGGGAGATCCCCTTGGTATTCTACAGCGGGATCACCGGAAGTTGGTCGCAGTGGACGGAGAGGTTGCCTTTCTCGGGGGATTCTGTGTCGGTCAGGAGTGGGCAGGAACGGAAACGAAAGCCCCGTGGAGAGACACTGGAGTCGAGATCCGTGGGCCCGCGGCGGCCGCCGCGGCTCGCACCTTTGAGCGGATTTGGTCCCAACGGGGGGGGGCGGTGCCCCCGGAAGTGCGTGTCGACCCAGCCGGCTCCAGACCAGTGGGAGCCTCGGCCGCATGGTTGATTGAAGGGATACCGCAGCGCTCTCGGGTATACCGAGCGACGCAGCTAATGGCCTCTGTGGCCGAACGACGCTTGTGGATCACCGATCCCTACTTCCTCGCGCCCAGACCGGTGTCCGCTGCGCTCATGGCAGCCGCCAAGGACGGGGTTGACGTTCGGATTCTCGTGCCGGCCCACAACAACTGGCCCTGGATGGGGAGCCTCTCACGAGGCGGTTATCGGAGCCTCCTTAGTGCAGGCGTTCGAATATTCGAGTGGGAAGGCGGCATGATCCACGCTAAGACTTCGGTTGTGGATGGCCGCTGGTGCCGTATCGGATCGTCGAACTTGAACACTGCGTCGCTTCTGGGTAACTGGGAGCTTGATTTGGGCATACTAGATTCTGGCTTGGCTACGCAGGTCGAGGGACTGTTCCTCGCCGACCTTGCTTCTTCCGTTGAGATCGTTTTGCCGAGTAGACGGATGGGGGCGGGCGAGACACGGGTCGATCCACTTCCGCCTGCCCAGGTAGGTCCGACTCCGAACCCTGACCCCGAGGCGAAGTCCCCCACCACCGCGTTAAGCGGCGAGCCCGGGCTGGGCACCGCCTCACTCGATCCCGAGCCGGCCTTCCTCGAGCGGGGCCGAATAAGGAGTTGGATGTCCGTCGGAGGACAGGCGCTCACCTTGGCCGACCTCGCACGCGCGGGTTCTGCATTCGGAGACGCACTCGCGGGCCATCGGGTCTTGGGACGCGAGGATCGGGTCGTATTGGCTACAGTTTCTGTCCTCTTGCTAGCGTTCGCGATGGCTGCGGCGTTCTTTCCGAGGGTTATTGGATGGCTTCTGGCAACGCTCCTGGGTTGGGTGGGGCTGGTCCTGGCCGTGAGGAGCGTGGCTCAGTGGTGGCGGGCTCGGCGTGAAACGCCGGACGAAGAGCCATGAGAGCGGACCTCGCGCTCCAATCTGAGACCCGTTTCGCTCAAACCGGACTGCCTCCCCGCGCGAGCCTAGCTCCGATCTTGTCTCGCACGCCGTCCACCAGCGACTGCTCCAAGAGCTGGCGCCGGAGAAGCGTGGCGTAAACCCCCCCCCTCTCCAGGAGCTCGGCGTGGGTACCCTCTTCGACAACGATTCCGTCGTCCAGGACAAGTATTCGGTCAGCATGCATGACGGCCGTCACACGGTGGGATATCAAGAATGAAGTTCTAGCCTGAAGCGACTCGCGGAGCCGTGAGAGGATGAGGGCTTCGGTGTGGGTATCAACCGCGCTGAGGGCGTCATCTAGGATGAGGACGACCGGATCCCGAGCAAGGGCCCGGGCCAACGTGGCTCGTTGTTTCTGTCCGCCGGACAGGTTGATCCCCCGTTCCCCGAGCCGCGTCTGATATCCCCGAGGCAGCCCGGCGACTTGATCGTGGAGTTGGGCGACTTCGGACGCCTGTCGTATCTGCGGATTGAGCCCATCCGTGGGCCTCGATTCGGCCTCACTCCTGAGGCCAAGCCCAATATTAGAGGCGATTGTTTCCGAGAAGAGAAACGTATCTTGTGGCACGACCCCAATCACCTGACGGAGGCGTTCGGGATCGTACTCCGGCAAGGGGATGCCGTCGAAGAGGATTTGGCCGCCAGTCGGGTCGTAGATCCTGGGAATCAGCGATACAAGCGTGCTTTTTCCTGCGCCTGTTGGGCCGACCAGCGCAACTGTCTCTCCAGCGCGAATCGAGAACGAGACCCTGCGCAGAACGTCTCGTTCCGTATTGGGGAAGCGGAAGGACACCTCTCTGAATTCGATACGACCGCCACCCGAGGTGACCCGGCGACCGACACCGGGTTCAACCTTGGGCTTCGTCTTGAGGATTTCGTTGATCCGACTCATCGATGCCTCCCCCCGCTGGAAGAGATTGACCACCCATCCCAAGGCAATCATCGGCCACGTGAGAAGGTTCAGATAGAAAATGAAGGCGACCAGGTCACCGACCGAAATCGAATTGGCCATCACCTGCTCCCCACCGATCCAGACGACGAGCACCATGGCTGACCCAGTCAGAAGCCCAAGCACCGGGTGGAACAGCCCTTGGGCCTTTACCAGGAATAGATTTCGGTCCATATACTCCTGATTCATTTCATCGAATCGGCGGGCCTGGTCCTCCTCCTGCACGTAGGCCCTGACGAGTCGCACACCGGTCAAGTTCTCTTGGACTTGCGTGGACATCGAGGAGAACTGTTCCTGGATGCGTTGGAAGCGCTGGTGGATGATCCTGCCAAACCACAACACGACCGGGGGGAGAACGAGCATCGGAATCAACACCAGGGCGGTGAGCTGAGGCGAGATCCAGACCATCAAGGTGAGGGTGAAGGCCGACATCACGGTCGTGTTCACCGAGTACATGACTGCCGGTCCTACCGCCTGGCGAACGGCAAGCGTGTCGTTGGTAGCCCGGCTCATGATGTCCCCGGTGCGCTCTTCTCCGTAGAAGGAAGCGTCGAGTCGAAGGAGATGCCGAAAAAAGTCAGCCCGGAGATCGCATTCGACCCGGCGGCTCACGCCGTTCAGTAGTTGGCGCATTCCGAAGCGGGCCACTCCACCCACCAACGCGAGTCCCACCACGATCCCGGCATAGCCGGCGATCACAGCCCGGCTGATATCGGGTGACTCCAGCGCGTCGATCGCAAGCCGAAGGACCCAAGGTCCGGCGACAGAAAACGCATTGGACACGACCACCAGGGCGATGCCCAAAAACATGCCAGCCCAGTAGGGCCTGAAATACGGCAGGACCGTCCGAAGTTGGTTCATTCTATTCGGACCCAGTGTAGTCGACGTCCGTCGTGTCTATTTGAGCAGTCGACAAGGCGGGCGAAACTGTGCGCGGACGCTAGACGTGAGGCCCCCCCTGGGCTCTGGGTATTCAATCAGTAGCCGGCGGCCAGGCCTCCTCGCCTCGGATCTGCGTAGCCAATTCGTGTGCCGTCTGAAAGCACCATGATTGCCTGAACATCGCCTGAGTGGCCGCCGCGTTCTTCAACGGTGTGTCCGAGGGTATGGAGCGAATCGGTCACTCCCTTCGAGAGTCCTCCCCTCTCAACCGCGATTCGGTCGGGGAGGTGTTGGTGGTGCACTCTAGGTGCATTCACAGCTTGAGCCACGCTCATTCCGAAATCCAGCACGTTCACGATGGTCTGGAACACTGTCGTGATGATCGTGGCGCCCCCCGGAGTCCCCAACACGAGAAAGAGCCCTCCCCCCGGGGCTTCAACCACCGCCGGAGTCATCGCCGAAAGCATACGTTTCCCGGGCTCGATCGCATTCTGCTCTCCCTGAACGAGACCGAATTGATTCGGAGACCCCGGTCTTGCGGAAAAGTCATCCATCTCGTTGTTCAAGAGGAAGCCAGCGCCTCCCACGGTCACTTTGTTCCCGTACAAAGAGTTGAGCGTCGTAGTGAGTGCGACCGCATTGCCGGCTGCATCGACCACAGAGAAGTGGGTCGTCTCTCCCCCCTCTGAAACGACGATTCCGGGCCCAATCTCCGAGGACGGCGTCGCCGCGGTAAGTGAAATGTCCGCCCCTCGTTCGCGGGCGTACTGCGGAGAGATCACTCGCTGCAGAGGAAAATCCACATAGTCGGGGTCCGCGAGCACCTCGTTCCGGTCCGAGTATGCTCGCTTCCAACTCTCGGCCAGCACATGCACCATCTGAGTCGAATGCCAGCCGAGCTGTGCCAGGTCGTATTGCTCGACCATGTGAGCCATCAGCGCCATCGTCGCGCCTCCGGAGGAAGGCGGCGGCATCGAGTATACCGTGTACCCTCGGTACTGAAAACTGACAGGATCTCGCCAGGTAGCGGTGTACGATGCTAGATCCTCAAGGGTGATCAATCCTCCACCACGGCTCATTTCCCGAACGATCAGCTCTGCTGTCTCGCCTTCGTAGAAGCCCCTCACCCCCTGATACCGAATTCTCGAGAGCGTGCGGGCCAGATGATTCTGACGGAAGGTGTCCCCGAACGCTGGTGGCTTCCCCCCGGGGATGAACGCTGCTCGACTGCCACCGAAGGCTTCTAGGCTCCCTTGTGCGCGCTGCAGAGAATTCGCCAACCGCTCTCCTACTTCGAATCCTCGGGCGAGCGTAACTGCCGGCTCGACGAGCCGAGCCCACTCGATGGTTCCGAATCGCCTATGCGCCTCCCAGAGTCCCATGACCGATCCCGGTACACCGGAAGCTAGGTGGCCCCGAACCGAAGCCTCGGTAACTTCTCCGCGTTCGTCGAGGTACATGTCCCGAGATGCAGCGTCGGGTGCTCGCTCACGGTAGTCGAGAGCGTGCACGCCACCGTCTGCGAGGCGGATCACCATGAATCCGCCGCCGCCAATATTCCCAGCTTCTGGGTTCACAACCGCCAGAGCAAAGGAGATCGCAATCGCAGCATCTACGGCGTTTCCTCCATCCTGCAGAACGGAGACGCCGACGCGGGTCGCATACTCGTCTGTCGTGGCTACCATCGCAGACTCTGACGTCACTGGCTCGGCCGATGCTGGGTACGTCCACGCCTTGGGGAACTCGATGTCTGAAGCAGGGACGGGGGTCCGGTTACAACCGGCGGACGCGAGAACCAGTGGGACGAGCGCGCCGAGGGCCAGCCAAGTGCGGCGGGGCGCTTCGCGCCCTGGATCAAACATCTGAACGCGCCTCATGCTTTTCTCGCAATCGGGTCAGTAGATGAATTGCCGACTCGGCGAGGAGGGCAGCACCCAGGGGGAGAACTTCCTCATCGGCGTCGAAGTTGGGGTGGTGGTGTCCCCGCGGTTCAGGAAGAGCCGCACCCAACCAGAAAAAGGCTCCTGGCGCCTCCCTTGCGAAGAAAGCAAAATCCTCCGCCTCCATGGCAGGCTCTCCGCCCAGGAAGCCAGCATCGCCAAGGATCGGTGTTGTAGCCTCTATTACCCAAGCCGTGATCTGTCGGTCGTTTACGAGGGGCGGATATCCAGGCTGGAACCTTACTTCACATTGGGCCCCCATCGGCTCAAGCGTAGCGAACGCCTGCCGGACCCCCTCCTGGATACGGGTTCGGACCTCGGGCTCGAAGTAGCGGAGGGTGCCTCTCAGGACCACACGGTCGGCGACAATGTTTGGTGCGGTTCCCCCCGAGACGGTACCGAGCGTAAAAACACCCCTCTCCGCAGGGGAAATGCGGCGGCTCACGACCTGTTGGGCGGTAACCACCCCCTGCGCGGCCAACACGAGCGCGTCAACCCCGTCATGCGGACGCCCGGCGTGAGAGCTCTTGCCTTCCACCACCACGACCACCTCGTCCGATCCAGCGAAGAAAGGCCCCTCCCGAAGGAACATCATTCCAGAGGGGAGATGGGCGCCCACGTGTAGCCCAACCACCGCGTCGACCCCCTCCATCACTCCTTCCTCAACCATGCGCATCGCACCACTCTTACCCTCCGAATCGGAAGCCTCCTCTGACGGTTGAAAGAGGAGCCGAACGCGACCGGGTGGAAGGGTTCCCTCGCTCTTCATCTCCGCAAGGAGGTGGGACACCCCAACGAGACTCGCGGTGTGAAAATCGTGTCCGCAAGCATGCATCACCCCATCGACCTGGGAAACATAGGCCTCCTCACTCACCTCACCGACCGGGAGTGCATCCATATCGGCACGAATGGCCACTGTTGGGCCGTCGCCATTGGAGAGTTCGGCGACGACGCCCGTTCGGGCCACCCCGGTCCGCACCGCGAATCCCGCCGCTTCCGCCTCTCGGGCCGCCACGCCGGCCGTGCGTACTTCCTGGAATCCGAGTTCAGGATGTCGATGTAGGTCCCTTCGGATCTCAATGAGCCGGGGTTTCAGCGACTGAGCGCGGTCCAGTATGTCCATTAGGGGCTGGTCCTTGGAGTCAGATCAGTGACTAGGAGGGCGATCTTGGTTCGTTGCCGGGTCTGTCAGACGCCCGTTAGTTTCTCGCAGCGAAAGGCGTCCAACTGGGCCCGACCCCGCTCGCCGAAGATACTACCGGCCACGACGGCTCGGTACCCGCAAAACCATTGGTGCCCACCCTCCCCACCTACGTTCACATGCGAGAGAACCCGGTGAAAGAGGGCCCGCGACCCAAGGTTGTCTACGCATCCGCGGGACTGAGATGATCCCCAAAGGTCGTCTCTATGGTGGACTCATCTCCGGGACTTCCCTCGACGGCGTCGACGCGATCCTTCTCGACATCCGTGGCGACAGCCCATCTTCGGTCGAATGGGATGTGCGAGGCTTTCTTTCCGAGCCATACGACGCCGGCGAACAGGCTTTCATCCGAGACGCGATCGAGTCCGGGGGTGCAGGGGACCTGGCACAGGTCCATGCGAGGCTCGGCAGCTCCTTCTCACGAGTCTTCCGGAACCTGCTCACACTGCAGGGCACCGACCCCGGCTCAGTGGCCGCGCTCGGTTCGCACGGACAGACAGTCTGGCATGAGCCGCCAACCGAGGTCCACCGCGGCGTCACCCTACAGTTGGGAGACCCAGCGATCCTCGCTGAGGACCTAGGATGTCCGGTAGTCAGCGATTTTCGTAGCCGAGACATGGCGGCCGGAGGTCACGGAGCCCCCCTTGTGCCTTGGGCGGATTGGGTGCTCCTCCGTCGACCCGGCATCGGACGAGCGCTCCAGAACCTTGGAGGGATGGGCAACGTTACTTTTCTTCCAGCTGATGGAGAGCTGGACGGAGTGCTCGGTTTCGACACAGGTCCGGGTGTGGCACTCCTCGATCGAGCGGCGCAGCTAGCATCGGCGGGAGCAGAGGCGTGGGATCAAGACGGACGGCGTGCAGCCCGCGGGAGCGCGCTTCCGGGGCTCCTCGACGAGCTCCTTCGCGACCAGTTCTTCTCGGAGGCGCCCCCTCGATCCACGGGCCGCGAGCGCTTCGGTGATCAACGAGTCACAGAGATCGTCGAGACGTTGGCACCTGACACGGAAGCCGCATGGGACGACCTCCTCGCTACGCTAACCGAACTGACAGCGCGTTCGATCAGCACCGCCTACGAGAGGTTCCTACCAACGGGGGCGATTCACGAAGTTGTGCTCACCGGAGGGGGAGCGCGGAACCCGACACTTGTGGCGGCTCTGAAAAGGGAGCTCGATCCGCTAGCAGTCAGGACTGGTTCCCAGGCGCTTGGAATCGATCCCGACGCTAGAGAGGCTGCCGCCTTCGCCCTCCTCGCATGGGCCCACATCAACGGGTTCGCAGCGAACGTACCGGCGGTGACCGGTGCAAGGGGCAAGCGGTTGCTTGGAGCTCTCCATCCGGCGGGGAGGCCGAGTGTGGAAGTCTGACCGAGGATCGTTCGTGTTGCTCGGCTGCGTCCTCGCACTGATCACAGCCGCAGTCCTTTCCTCCGTTGCCACGCCGGCACCACACACGGGAGGAGACAACGCCGGGTACTTGTCTTTGGCTCAGTCTCTCGTTTCGGGTGAGGGATACACCGAGCTGTGGGACCCGGGGCTATCCATCCACACGAAGTACCCACCGGTATTTTCCCTGATCTTGGGGCTACTCATGATCGCGGGCGCGTCGAGCTGGATGGCGTTCAAGCTTGCGATGGCAGTTCTCACCTCTCTAGCCGTACTGCTGGTCTTCGCGTGGGCATCAGGGCGAATCAGCCCACTCGGCGCGCTTGCAGTCACGCTGCTCACGCTGTTTTCCGCAGGCTGGCTCCAGGCCAGTCGTTGGATCCTTTCCGAGCCAGCATTCCTGGTTCTTACCTTTCTCTCACTCTGGGCCTTGGAGCGAGGGACAGCGGAGGGCCCAGAGACGGGAGATCGGATCCCCCCGGGGGCGTGGCTCGTCCTCGCCGGGGTGGGTGGGATCCTCGCGTTCTTCACTCGTTCTGCCGGGCTCCCTCTTGTTCTTGCCATTGCCGTGGCGTTGATCGTCGCCCGCCGCGTCGGCGCAGCAACCGCGTTCGGGGTCGGCCTCGCGCTCCCCGGAGTGTGGTGGCTATTCAGACTCCGCGGGGGAGGCGAGGGAGCCTACCAATCAGAATTCTGGATGGTGAACCCGTATGAGCCCGAATTGGGGACCATCACCCTGGCTGCCCTCCCCTCAAGGGCCTGGTCGAACCTTCGGCTCTACGTTGAAACGGTGCTTCCCGGTGAATGGTGGCCGGGCACTCCTGGCTGGATCCTGACCAGCTTGGGTGTCCTGTTGGCGGGCCTCGCGGTGTGGGGTTGGTTCGAGCGGGCACGACTCCGCCTAACGGCTGCAGAGATATTCGTAGCCTTCTATTTGGGCCTCATCCTTGTCTGGCCGGAGGTTTGGTCGGGCGACCGATTCCTCCTCCCGCTCTACCCTTTCATTCTGCTTTATGCGGGGGAATCGGTTTCACGCGTGGCGCGCCCGATGGGCAGGACCCTAAACTTGCTGGTGGTCTCCGGTGGTTTCCTCGTGCTCCTCCTTCCCGCTCTTCCCACTTGGCTGTCACTCGCTGAGGAGGCCAACGCATGTAGACGTATCGCCGAGGCTGGCGATCCGGTGCGCTGCCAGGGGTCGGGGTTTCAGGAGTTCCGGGATGCTTCGGGCTGGGCCGGAGTGAATCTCCCACCTGGGGCGATCGTGCTCAACCGAAAACCCAGGATCCACTACCTATGCGGAGGACCGAGGGGTTGGACTTATCCCTTCACCCGGGATCCAGAACTCTTCCTGGCCGAAGCGGATCGTGTGGGAGCACGGTATCTGCTCCTCGATCACGTCGATACGATTTCGCTCTTCTACCTACCTGCTGTGCTGCAAGCCCGACCGCTGGCGTTCTGCCACATCATTGGCTGGGGAGGAGGATCGAACCTCCCCGGCACAGACCTCTTCGGGATCCTCCCCGCGGATCAGCGGCGTTCCGACGGTGATATCGGCCAGCTTCAAGGGTGTCCCGACGAATATAGGCGTGGCCCTGAAGTGCAACCGGTCGTTTATGGGCCGCGAATTCCCCGGGTGGCAGGTGGGGTCAGGTCCCATCAGTCAGGGCGGTCTCCATAGAGAAGGCCTAGGAGAACACCGTGCAGAAGGAAATTGAAGTACGGTTCGTCTTCCGCGTCCCCGGTTTCCAAGAGGATCGATATGATCGGCACCCTGCGCAGAGGGGAAAGCGCTTGAAGGGGGGCGTATAGACCACCCAACGGCATGGCTAGATAATCAACGGTGCCCGCGATCGCGCCGCGCACTATCGGAGGGCCTGGAAGATAAGGGGCCAACAAGGCGGCATAGAGCAATCCACGTCCCGCTCCTGCGAGAAGCTCGTCAGCCACTTCGCCCGGAGATCCGCGCAGCCCCTGCGTCGTCGGTTCGCCAAGCCCCTCGTTCCTTCGCGCGAGTAACAATCGGTAGATGAGCGCAGCTCCTGCCGCTCCCGCGCCGGCCGCGATGCCTCTTGCCAGTGCGTGCGGTCGTGGACGGCGGCGGCCGGTGGCCCACCGGCGCATAACGCCCAGAACGACCGACGTGACGGCCCCTGCGATGGCCCCTGACAGTGGGTCGGCTCGCTCCTCTCTGCCCTCGCTTTTCCGGTCCGGTCGCCCTAGCCGATGCGAACGGCCAGCGGCAGAAAGGGTAGATTGTCTAGGTTGGGAAGGGGTTACGGCCCCGACCTTCAGGCCTAGACTGTGCCAGAACGAGTCCCCGCCTCGAGCCATGCCATGCCCCGTTAAAAGAAAGTGAAAGATTGCTCTGCGTCCTACCCAGCGCAAAGGGGCGGCCGGCACATTCGCTCGCTTGGCCCCTCGACTCGGCACCTCGCCCTAGCATTCCTTGCCCTCTACCCTGGCTCCGCCACCTCGGCCCAGGCCCAGAACGTCCCCCCGGACGCTGAGTACCTCACTCTCGAGACCCAGCACTTCAGGGTGACATTTCCAGTGCAACTCGAAGCACTCGGAAGGAATGCCGCGCTCAGCGCGGAGAGAGCCTTTATCGTTCTGCGTGAAAGCTTCGTGCGGGCTCCGTCGGGCCGGATCGACCTTCTTCTCACGGACCACAGCGACTTGGCGAGCGGAGCCGCGCACATCGTTCCGTCGAACCGGATCGTCGTCTCAGTGCAACCGCCGCTCGAGGGTCTGGCGCTTTCCCACTTCGACGACTGGCTCGAGTTGGTGATCATGCACGAGTTAGCGCACGTGTTCCACCTGGATCGTTCAGGCCCCCTCGGAAATGCGATTCGATCGATCCTCGGTAGGGTGCCGTGGACCTGGCCTCCGTTTCCTGGATACGCCACGTCCTTTTTCAGTATCGAGGGTGTGGCGGTGCATCGGGAGTCGCTGCACACGAGAGCCGGGCGCGTTCACGGGAGCTTCCACGAAGCGATCGTCCGAACGCAGGCGCTTGGAGGTGAGTCCGAGTCGGTCGGCCAGGCGCTCGGCCGATCGCCGAAATGGCCCGCGACAGATCGCCCGTACGTCTTCGGAGCACAGTTCTACCGGTACCTCTCCGATGCCTATGGAGAGCCGGCGGTCGTGCTCTTCCTGGAGACGATAGCGGACCAGTGGATTCCCTACCGCCTCGATGCCGCCGCCCGGGCTAGCTTCGGGCCGTCCTTCCACGAGCTATGGGACAACTGGATCGCGCTTGTCGAGTCCGAGGCGGCCGCGTTGAGGCAGCAAGTTACGGCCCGGAGGGCTTCCCCGGACCCGGAGTTCCTTACTGACGGAGGTCGCTGGGCCTTGTACCCGGCGCCCGCTCCCACCGGCGACGGGGTAGCATACGTCGGATTTGACGGACGATCCGATCTGCGGGTCGTCCTGAGCGACTCGACTGGGGACCGCACGCTGACCCGGTGGAATTCCCTCGATCCACCCCGGTGGTTTCCCGACGGAACGCTCCTCCTTCCTCAGACTGAATATGTAGATCGGTACCGCCTCTATCGGGATCTATTTCGATTAGGCCCAAGGGGGGATGTGACTCGGTTGACCCGCGGCCTTCGAGTCGTGCACGCGGATCCGCACCCCGAACGAGATGAGATCGTGGCAGTGTTAGCGGATCATGCTGCCAACCGCTTGGCTATCCTTTCCGTCGAAGGCGACACCATCAGCATCCTGCGAGATGTCGAGCCCGGAGTACTATGGAGCTTCCCCACGTGGTCCCCGGACGGCGAGCGCCTGGCTGTCGTGCGACGGAGACCGGGTGGATGGACCGCGATTCTCGTGCTCGATACAGCGTCGGGGATGGAGCACGAAATCACCGAGGACAGAAGCCTTAATAGCTCGCCCACGTGGTCCCCGGACGGGGAAGCCGTGATCTGGTCTTCTGATCGAAGCGGTGTCCCCAATCTCTATGCTGTCAGCTTTGACGGGCCCTCTTCCGGCTCGGGAGCGGCTCTGGGCCCCCTCGCTCAGGTCACGGACCTGGTTACTGCGGGCACATTCCCCGGGGTCGATGCCCGGGGCGAGTGGATCTATTTTTCTTCACTTAGTGACGACGGCTGGGAGATCGCACGCGTTCCGTTCGACCCGAGTGCTTGGTTCGATCCGCTCCCGATAGATTCCAGGTATGCAGGCGGAAATGACTCCGGCGGGGATGGGGATCGGATCGGATCGGCGGCCGCGGAGACGGTGGGTGTCCGCACCTATTCCGCTACGCACACCCTGTTCCCACGGTATTGGCTTCCCGTTCGAGTCGAAGGGGAGTCAGTCTTCGGCACCGACGTGCTTCCGGTTGCGTGGGGTGCTCGAACGTCCGGATCAGATCTTGTAGGGCGGCACCGATATGACATCAACGTCGCAAGATCCTTCGGCGGCCGCCTGAAGACCCGTTCCGAGTGGGGCGCGCGCTACACCTGGGCGGGGCTTGGAAACCCCAGTCTTGTGCTCGACACCGGTCAGGAGTGGCTGTCGAGGGCGCCCGTCCTCGTGGCCTCGCCCAATGCTATTGACGCCGACACTCCCCCTGACACCTTGCTGCCTATCCGACGGGAGCGATGGGTGGGCGGCGCGGTCGAAATGCACAGACAGCGTGCACGTAGCACGGGTGTTCTATCGGTTGGGGCCCGAATCATTTCTCAGCGGCGACACCTTCTCGAGTCGGATGCGGAGGAAAGCGACCGGTTCATGTCGGTGAGGCCGATGAGCAGCCTACCGGAGTTACGCCTCTTCTTCGCGCTGTCCACGGCTCGCGCATATCCGTTTTCGGTCTCAACGGAGAACGGGCTCGAATTCTCGGTCGGTCTCCGCCAACGTTGGGACGGCTCGGTCCCCGATAGCCTTGCAGGTCAGAGCGGGTCGGATGGTGCGTTTCGTGAGGCAGTGGCGACTGTGCGCACCTACAGGGGGGTTCCGGGTCCTGGGTATTCCAACCATGTCCTTGCAATGCGGGTCGCCTTCGGGGTCGCAGATGGCCCCGGGGCGGGAAACGGACACTTTAGCGTTGGAGGTGGAGGTGGCGACGGACGGGGCGTACTGGGGCTGACCGTGGGGAATGCGTTCCGGCGATTCCCTGTTCGAGGTGCTCAAGCGAGTTCGGTTCGCGGCTCAAAAGCGTGGGCCGCGTCCGGCGAATGGAGGTTTCCTCTGGCAATGGTTCACGCCGGAGCGGGTGCCTGGCCCTTGCATGTGGATCGGATAGCGGGATCCCTATTCGTCGATGCGGCCGGTGCGAGTCGGGAGGTGGTTGAATCTGGTACCGATTGGGACATGCTCGGCTCGATCGGGGCCGAGGTCGTTGTGTTTGGTTCACTCCTCTTCGAGCCAGTCGATCGGATTCGTGTCGGTGTTGCTGTGCCTCTCGATGCTGCTCCCACGGCGACCCGCCGCGCCTCCGTATATCTGCAGTCAGGATGGTCTTTCTAACCTTCGTTCTAACTGCGAATCGCGCCATCGCGATCGCGAAGGGAATCCTCTTGACCCACTAGATGTCGTATTCTATAGTAGCACCACAACAACATTTTGTGGTCGTGGTCTCGGCTTTCCACGTGAGAATCCACGTGGGGACGGGGCTCCTTTGGCTTCTCCACTAGTTGGCACTGGATTTCCACGTCGTTTCCACACGGCGTTCCACATACGACACGAAACCGGGTACGCCCCGCCAATCGTCCCAAGGAGCGCCACGACATGCCGTCCAGCGAGGAACGAGCCGATTCCCGAGGCGTTCGCCTCTTTGACGATCAGGCTCCGAGCGATCTTCCATTAGCGCCGATGACTGACAACGCCCGGCTCGTTCTCGAGCGGAGATACCTGAAAAAGGACGAAGCGGGGGATCCGACGGAGACTGTAGAGATCATGTTTTGGCGCGTGGCTCGAGTGATCGCTGAGGAGGATCGCAGCCACGACGTATCCGAGGCCGCGGTCGAAGAGCTGGCCCGACAGTTCTATCAACTCATGACTTCCGGGGAGTTCGAGCCTAACTCGCCTACCCTGATGAACGCCGGCCGCCCTCTCGGCCAACTTTCTGCTTGCTTCGTCCTGCCCGTTGATGATGCGCTCTCGAACGGAAAGAGTGGGATCTATGACACGCTCAAAGCGATGGCGCTCGTGCACCAATCAGGCGGCGGCACAGGGTTTTCCTTCTCACGGATACGTCCGACGGGAGACACAGTCCGATCGACGATGGGTGTTGCCTCGGGTCCGGTCTCGTTCATGCGTCTTTACGACGCCTCAACCGAGGTCGTGAAGCAGGGGGGAACGAGGCGGGGAGCGAACATGGGGATCCTGCGTGTCGACCACCCCAACATTCGGGAATTCATCACCTGTAAAGACGATACCTCGCAGGTTACCAACTTCAACATCTCGGTGGCGATTACAGACGCCTTTATGGAGGCGGTCCATACTGACTCCGAGTACGAGTTGGCCAGCCCGCGTACTGGCCAAGTGGTTGGAACCGACAACGCGCGAGAGATTTTCGACCTGATCGTCCATGGTGCGTGGAAGACCGGCGAGCCGGGCGTGTTCTTCATTGACCGAGCGAACGAATTCAACCCGGTTCCTGCCCTGGGGTCCTACGAAGCGACGAATCCCTGTGGGGAGCAGCCCCTGCTTGCGTACGACGTCTGCAACCTGGGAAGCGTCAACGTCGGAGGTTGCGTGAAGCCGGACGCCACAGAAGGAGCCACGCCGGAGGAACGGATCGACTGGGACGCTCTTCGTCGTATCGTCCATCTTTCGACCCACTTCCTTGACAACGTGATCGACGCCAACCGCTACCCCCTACCAGAAATCACGGACTTGGCTCAGACGATTCGCCGCATCGGCCTCGGGGTTATGGGATGGGCGGATCTCTTGGTCAGGGTGGGAGTGCCCTACGACTCCGAGGAGGGCGTTCAGCTGGGTCGACGGTTGATGGAATTCGTCAACGAGGAATCCCGAGTCGCATCTGAGGCCTTGGCCGAAATCAGGGGTACATTCCCGGCTTGGGAGGCCTCCATCTGGGGTTCGGATGACCAATGTGCCCGTCGAGACGACGGTACCCGCATTCGTCCTGAACGCAGACTCCGGAACTGCAACCTCACAACCGTAGCCCCCACCGGAACGATTTCGATTTTCGCCGGTTGCTCGGGTGGGATCGAGCCTCTGTTCGCGGTGGCGTTCATGCGGAACCAAGCGGGCGCCCTGATGCCAGATGTCAACGAGGACTTCGTGCGAGTTGCGAAGGCTCAGGGTTGGTATTCTGAAGAGCTGATGGAGAGGATCGCGTCTGAAGGCCACATCCATTTCGACGAGGTCCCAGAGCCAGTGCAGCGCGTTTTCGTGACCTCTCACGATATTTCGCCGGAGTGGCATGTACGGATGCAGGCGGCGTTCCAGGAACACACTGATAGTGCGATCTCAAAGACGACGAACTTCGCCAACGAAGCGACCGAGAGCGAGGTTCGTGAGATCTATGAGCTCGCGTTCGAGCTGGGGTGCAAGGGCGTTACAGTCTATCGGGACGGCTCGCGGCCCATGCAGGTTCTCTCAACCGGAAAGACCGGGAAGAACGAAGTTTCTGGGGAAGAGAGGGCGGGCTTGGAGCAACAACTAGCTGACGCCCGTGAGGAGGTGCACCGTTTACAGGTCGAGATGGAACACCTCAAAGGGCAGGTAGACGAGCAGGATCAGGAGGCGAGGGCTGGCCGCCACAAACGCCAGCGTCCTGTGCTCCTTCGTGGACGCACGGTGAAGATGCTTTCTCCCCTCGGTGACCTCTACGTAACGATCAACGAAGATGAAAAGGGTCGCGCGTTCGAAGTATTCACTACCTTGGGCAAGGCTGGCGGCGCCGCCATGGCCGACGCTGAAGCGATCGGCCGACTTGCCTCACTCGCTCTTCGCTCCGGGATCCCGATCACCGCAGTGCGTGACCAGCTCCGGGGGATCTCGTGCGATCGGGCCGTGGGCGTTGGGCCGCACAAAGTGCTCTCCGCTCCAGATGCGGTTGCCCAGGCGATCGAGCGCTATCTGGCCGAACGTGAGGGCGTGCAAGAAGAGCTGCCGATCGCCTCGCCTTCGGTGGTCGGCAGTATTGGAGCCATGCAGGTCCAACCGGAGAGCGGACTCTCTCCCACTCAGGTGGATCAGTCATTCTTGGGATCCTGTCCAGATTGCGGTACGGGCCAGCTAGCCTACGAGGAAGGGTGCGTGAAGTGTCACGTCTGCGGGTATAGTGAATGCGGGTAGCAGCGGAAAGCGGCTTCCCCGAGTTCGATTACAGCAGCGGGTGTAGGGCATGGTGATAACGCTGTTCCGCTCCCGGCTTTGACCGGAGACGGAGCGGGAATACGAGGCCTGGGCAGCTAGAATGACCGAGCTTGCGACTCAGATGCCGGGTTACGTTTATCACAAGACCTTCGTCGCCGATGACGGTGAGAGAATCACCGTGACCGAATTCGAATCTGAGGAAGCCCAGTCAGCGTGACGTGGGTTGCCAGAGCACGTCGAAGTCCAGCGGAAGGGAAAGCGGGATTTTTACCTAGAGTATCAGATTCAGGTGTGCGAGCTTCTCCGATGCTACGGGTCGCCCCACTCCGGGGCCGCCGCAAGATAGGTCGCTCGCGCCCTCAGCCCTTCTGAAGAACGAGTAGATGGTACCGAAGGAACCTCTCCCTAAGCCCGATTTGTAAGGCGTTCCCTCCGATCATGTTCCCTAAGAATGGAACGTCAATCAGGTTCAGTCGCCGGAAGAGAGGGCTTAGCCTCGCGATCACACGGTCTCGCGGTCGAGCCAACCTTATCAGGTTCGACAATTCGAGGCTTCTTACCGGTGTGAAACCGTACTGAGCCGCCGCCTGAGTGAACCCCTCGACCGTGCAAAGGCTTGGCACATGCCATCCCGCCTTGAAATCCGCGATCTGACGCTGGGCGTGAACGCTCAGCCGTGACGCCTCTAGGCTGAGAAAGTCGTCCGCGACGAAGAGATACCCAGCCCCCCGGAGGTGTCCGGCCATCGCCTCCAGGAAGCGCTCAATAGAGTCGCTATGAACAAACGATTCGACGGCCACGATCACATCCGCCTGCACCTCCAGATCGACTTCCTGGAAGTCGGCCAGAATAAACCGACACCGGGTGCCTAGCCCTTTCCGGTCGTTCAATCGCACCGCCTTCGCATGTTGGCGTGCACTGATCGTGACCCCGACGAACCTGCTGTCCGGGAGTGTTTCCGCCAGATAGAACAGGGTGCCCCCAACGCCACAGCCCATGTCCACAACCGAGAGGGGATGGGTCAGCTCTAGACCCCGGACCTCCCCTGAAATCAGGACGTTGATGTAGTTCGATGCTTCCGTAACCGTAGCGATGCCCGGTCCCCAAAGCTCTCGATGGATCGACTCGCGATTTCGACCGCCCCCGACGAGAAGGAAGCGAGGGGTGTTTCGGTCGTAATACCGCGCGATGTCGCCGTCAGGACCGCCTCGTCGCTGCACCTTTGGCGATGGGGGTTACATCGAGAACAGGTAGGTCATCTTCACGATGAGCTGGCGTTCGCGGAAGGGTTCGAAGAAGGGAGAGATCGGGATCGCATCATCGCGTCGGACCTCGTCGTAGACGATGTAGATATCACTCCCAGGCCTGTAGATGTAGCGGAATCTGGCGCTCGTGCTCCACTGCTCGGACGACGAGTTGTATTGGGTGATACTTCTGAGGGACATCGTCGGCGAGAGCCCATAGTCGAGCTGGAAAGAGCCGATATCTGCCCTGAGGGCTCCCGCCGGAAGGGTCACGTCATTCCGCCGGAACGCGGCCGAGGTGGCGAGCTGATCCGTCACCCGAAGGCCAGCGCGGAGCGACCAATCTGTCCGGTCTCCGTCGTAGAAGGTTTGCGGTGAGTAACTCCCGCCGTAGAAGAACCTCCGGGCAGGGTTGCTGTTGAGCTGACGTTGAAGCTCCAGAACGAGTAGTCGCCGGGGTCGATGGCCAAGTCGGATCCAACTTGGAAGGGCTCATCCAACCGTTCGAACATCCGGTTGTACACCAGGTTGAGGTAGGCGCCACTGTCGAATGTCGTCCCTACCATATTGTGATATCGGCGACTGATCAGCCGGCCACTCTGGTCCGTGAAGTATTCCACGTTCCACATGGGTTCCATCATCCGGATTCCCCACCGGTCCGATCTTGGATTCCCCTCGAAGTGAAACTTGCTTCTCTTGATGCCAACCCGCGGCACGAAACCGACTTCAGGATTGAAGTTGTCACCCAGGTCGGTGTACTCCGTATAGATTCGCCACGATTGGTCGAGCCAACCCGCGCGGAAGTGGCCGCCGAACTGCTCGTCGGACAGACCGGTGGTCGAGGTGCCGGCGAGAAAGGCGTCAACAGTGAGCGCCGGTGTGACCGATAGCGACATATCGGCGGCGTAGGTCCGATTGTAGTACCCTCCTCGCCTTGCCTCCTTGTTGATAAGCATCCCGCCGATCTTCGAGCGTTCGAAAACGTCCCTGCTATATCGGGCAACAAGAAAATTCTCCCCGGGCTCTCCGAACGCGTCGTCGGTCTGAAGATCCATGACCGCGATATTGTGCCGCCCTAGTTTGCCCGTCAGCCGGGCGCCCCCCAGGATGGGGACGCCTTCGCCCCCGTCCGTGAGACCGATCCGACGGCTGAAGAAAAGGTTGGCGATTCGCCCCGTGGAGTTCGTCGTACCAACGGCGAATTGCCCTGAATTCTCGAGAAAGAATTCCCTTTTTTCAGGAAAGAAGAGGGCGGAGCGGGTCAGATTCACCTGCTCGTTGTCAACCTCGGCCTGCGCAAAGTCCGTGTTTACGGTCACATCGAGGTTGAGTCCCGCTGTTACCCCATACTTCAAATCGAGCCCGACGTCACTCTGAGCGGAGTTGTCTCTGACCCCACCCTCTAGCTGGCTATTGCCTCCGCCTATCGCATACGGCTTGATGCGAAGGTCCCGTCCTCGATTCAGCGACTCCAAATCTCGCAGACTGCCGGCGAGGCTGACCCGGGTAAGCGTGAACTCCCTCGGGATCGGAGCCCAAAACGCCTGTTCGTTCTTGCGACCAATGTTTCGCATGAAGTTGATCCCCCAGGACTGGGGGTCGCTATTGGGGAACCTCAAAGTCACCATTGGGATCTCGATCTCCGCAATCCAGCCGTCTGCCGTTGGGCTCGCCACAACGGACCAAACCCCGTCCCAGTCACGGTTTACTGCTGACGCGCTTGCCCGACGATCGCGACCGCCTTCGTCGAATACCTGCTGGTCGAGCTGCGCACCCGCCGGACTTACCACGAACATGTATGCAGACCGAGAGTCCATGAAGGTGTCCAGAATGACCTGGAAGTTGTCCTCCTCCAGAATGCGGTCTCCGTCGCGCCTCATCTCGGTCGCGAACACGCCTTCCGGAGAAGAGTCTAGCGCCCGCACCCCGAGGTATAGACTGCTCCCATCGTACAGAACCCTCACCTCGGTTGTTTCTGTCGCCGGAGCCCCCTCGTTGGGCTCCTGTTGAACGAACTCGTTGATTACTGCCGCGGCTTCCCAAACGGCGTCGTCGAGGACGCCGTCAATCTCTGGTCCCCGATCCACACGGACCGCACCGATCTGGTAGAGGTCCGAACTCTCCTGAGCGGATGCTTGTTGGGCTATACCGATCGGGAGTGCCAGCAACACAACTCGCCCTAGTTTTAGCAGATACGAGTGCAGCTTCATGGTGCCCTCTTGATGCGATGTGCCTTTCGCCGGGTGCCACTCGACCGGGGAGCGACCACCGCGCGAGGCGAACAGCCCCTAGGATCTCGGCTCGAAAGCTAGGTACCGAAGGGTGCGAGCAGAAGTGGGGACTACCCAGGGAGCACTACAAGAAAACCCGGTCTTCTCCGTGACGACGGACGAACAAGGCCCCATCACATCGGGTTGCGTGTGCTGATCCGAGAGACCTACACTGGCGCTCGGGCGGAGCCTCGATGTCGAGCCCAGCTGCTCCCGGCGGCCGTCTCCCCCCTTCTGCGATCCTTGAAGCGAAATTGGGTCCCTCCTGAGAGCCATCGCCTTATGCCCCTAGCTGAGTTCGACCCTCTCGGTTTGGCTGTTTGGGGTCTGACCGATGTCGGTCGGGTTCGATCCGAAAACCAGGACGAGTTCCTGGCGATCGAGTTCGCCCCGGGTGCTTCGGGAGTAGGGGCGGGGGCTGCATACGATTCCGAAGACGACGTTTCGCGGGACGAAGCTCAGGTAGAGCATTCTCTGAGTGTGGGCTCGGCAGGCGCGCTTCTCCTGGTCGCCGACGGTATGGGTGGTGCGATGGGGGGTGCGACGGCGAGCGGTCTCGCGGTGTCGACTGTTGTGCAGACGCTGCGGCGAAGCTGGCCTATGCGCGATGAGACGACCGCGCACTCCCTTGGCCATCGTTTGGAGGAGGCGGTTGAGGAGGCGAACCTCAAGGTCCGGGCCCGGGCGGCCGATGACACCGAACTCCGGGGAATGGGGACGACTCTCACGGGTGTCGGGGTGGTTCAAGACGGAGTCGTATGCGTCCAGGTGGGGGACTCTAGGGCCTACCTATTTCGACACGGCCGGCTCGTCCAGCTCACGCGCGATCAAACGATGGTCCAGGAGTTGCTCGACGCAGGCGTGATCACTTCGGAGGAGGCCCGAAGAAGCGACCAACGCAATCTGATCCTTCAGGCGGTGGGCTCGTCTCCGAACCTGGACATCGTCGTCACTTACCAGGATCTGTCAGAGGGAGACGCTCTTCTCCTGTGTACCGATGGGCTCTCGGGTGTAGTGGACGACACGACCCTAGCGGAAGTCCTGACTCGGGCCAGTAGCCCGCGCGAGGCGTGCGAAGCTCTGGTTCGTAAGGCAAACGACGCTGGAGGACCGGACAACATCACGGTTCTCGTCGGTCAGGTGCGTCGGCTCAACCCATCAGAGGATCGCTGACCCCCAGTCCATAGACCGCGATAAGGCCTAGGATGCCAATGACGAGCAAGTAGTAGATTGTCGGCAGAATCGTCTTTCGGAGGGTGGCGCCCTCCTTTCCCAAGAGACCGACCGTCGCGGACGCGGCGACGACGTTGTGAATCGCAATCATGTTTCCGGCGGCGGCACCCACCGCCTGCAGTGCCACGATCATCATGGTCGACACGGCAAGTCGCTCGGCCACTCCGTATTGAAACGCCGAAAACATCAGGTTACTCACCGTGTTCGAACCGGCGATAAAGGCGCCGAGGGCTCCCGTCATACCGGCGAACAGCGGCCACACGCCTCCGACTGTCGTGGCGACCCACTCGGCCATTTCGAGCGGCATGCTCGCAAGTCCGGCCATGTTCACGTCTGAGTTGATATATACCCGGACCATCGGCACGGTGAAAATCAAAACGAACCCCGCGCCGACCAGGACACGCGCCGCATCCCGGGTCGCTGTCGCTAGGGCCGGCACGCTCATTCTGTGCAAGAAGAAGGTGATTCCAACAACCACGATGAGAACGAAGCCGGGCAGGTACAGTGGTGTGGTGCGTGCGTCGATCCCCGTTCCGAAAATGTCGGTCCACGCGATTGCAGGCGCCTGTAAGAACCCCTGGATCGGGAGTTGCGGGAGCCTCGAAAGCACCAGTAGCAGGCCAAGAAGGGCGTACGGTGCCCAAGCGACCGCACTCGAGATCTCCCGGCTCTCGGGCATTTCCTCCTCACTCACCTCCAGCCCACTCACCCAATCCGAAGGCCATTTCGATGCCTCCGGAAACTCCCAGGAGTCCTGGGGAATCAGGAACCCGCGTCTCGCCGCGAAAACGACAATCGCAAGCCCGATGGGCGCTCCCAGAAGTGAGGGGAACTCCGGGCCGAGCGCGAATCCGATGATTATATAGGGAACGACGAAAGCGAGCCCCCCCAATAGAGTAAAGGGGAGGATCGACAAGCCCTCCGTCCAAGACTTTTTTTCCCCGAAGAATCTCGTAAGCATCATCACCATCAGGGTCGGCATGATGACTCCGGCGATCCCGTGAAGAACAACGATCCTGCGGGTGACCAGCCGGAGGTAGTCGACCATTTCCATCCCGGCGTCGGCGAGTGTCGCCGTGAAGACCTCCCCGCCAAGTCCTCCCGAGAGACCGACGAGCACCGGTGTTCCGACAGATCCGAACGTGACGGGCGTACTTTGAATCATCATACCGATCATTACGGCGCCGGCGGCAGGGAACCCCATGGCTACCATCAACGGTGCCGCCACGGCCGCTGGAGTTCCGAACCCAGCGGCTCCTTCGATGAAGGCGCCGAAGAGCCATGCGACGATGACCAGCTGCACTCGGCGATCGTCACTCACCCCATGGAAGCTCCGGCGGATCGCCGCGACCCCTCCCGACCGCTCAAGCGTGTGCAGGAGGAGAATGGCGCCGAAGATGATGAAAAGAAGGTCGAAGGAAATGAACAGCCCTTGAATCGTAGCCGCCGCCAGCCGGACGACCTCCACCTGCCATGCGAGGAGGGCAAGAACAACCGCAACTAAATAGACGATGGGCATCGCCCACTTGGCGGGCATTCGGAACCCCACGAGCAATATCCCGGCAATCAGGATCGGAAGGACGGCTAGGAGCGCCGCGAGGCCAGAAGTCATGGTCGTGCCACGGTAAGGGTGCAGTGGCTCCAGGGCAAACCGCGGCACCGGTGCCGTCGCCGGCTACGCTTTGGGCCTTGATCAGGCCGAGGGTCTGAGGGTAGACTCGGGCACACCCCGTCAAAGGCGTCCGTATGACCGAGTCTGTTGCGATCCGCTCCCAGAGCCTAATCGAAGAAGCCGAGCTTTGGGGCGCCCAGAACTACTTACCTCTTCCAGTCGTTCTGGACCGGGGGGAGGGAGTATGGGTGTGGGACGTCCACGGCGATCGCTACCTGGACATGCTCGCCGCGTACTCGGCTTTGAACCAGGGACATCGCCACCCGAGAATCATTGGGGCGGCACACGAACAGCTGGAGCGACTGACCCTCACGTCCCGAGCGTTTCACAACGATCAGATGGGCCCGCTTCTCGCGGAACTCTGCGAGGCGACTGGTTACGAGAAGGCGCTCCTGATGAACACCGGGGCAGAAGCGGTGGAAACCGCCATAAAGATGGTTCGGCGCTGGGGTGTCGAGGTGAAGGGCGTGCCGGAAAACCGCGGCGAGATCATTGTCTGCGAGGGGAATTTTGCGGGCCGGACCACCACAATCATCTCGTTTTCCTCCGAGGAGAGTTATCGAAAGGGGTTCGGGCCCTTCACACCGGGCTTCTGCACCGTTCCTTATGGGAGTGTCGACGCGCTGAGAGGAGCGGTAAACGAAAACACTGTGGGATTCCTCGTCGAGCCGATTCAGGGAGAGGGCGGGGTTGTGGTTCCGCCGGGGGGATACTTGTCTGCGGCGCGCGAAATGTGCACGCGTCATGGCGTCGCCTTCATGGCTGACGAGATTCAGACCGGGCTTGGGCGCACCGGCCGGTTGTTCTGCTGCGACTGGGAGGGGGTGCGGCCTGACGTCCTAATTGTCGGGAAGGCGCTGAGCGGGGGCGTCTATCCGGTCTCGGCTACACTCGCTGATCGAGAGCACATGGATGTTTTTCGTCCCGGCGATCATGGCTCGACGTTCGGTGGTAACCCCTTGGGCGCAGCCGTGGCTCGGGCAGCTCTCAAGGTAGTCCTGGAGGAGGAACTCCCCGATAGGGCGGACGCCCTGGGTTCCTGGTTCATGGAAGAGCTGCGGCGTATCGAATCACCCCATATCGCTGAGGTGCGTGGGCGCGGTCTGATGGTCGGCGTCGTGATCGAGGAATTGTCAGGTCCGGCAAGGATCTTCTGCGAAGCGCTGATGCGGCGGGGTATTCTGGCCAAAGAGACCCATCACCAGGTTGTGCGCTTCGCTCCCCCCCTTGTAGTCGAGAAGGAGACCCTCGCGGAGGCTCTCGAGGATATCGTCCCTGTTCTCCGTGGCGAGAGCGTGGCCTTTCAGTGATGGCACTTCGTGCTCACCATTCGATCGTGCCTTCCTTTGACGTGTCTACTTGCTCTGCCCGGCCATCCCCGAGTAGGACCCCATCGATCTGGGAATAGAGGAAATCTCTCGACTTCTGCTCGCGGGGATCGAGACCGTAGTGGTTGATGAGGAGGGTTTGGTGCTGTAGCCAGTCGGCCCAGCAGTCGCGACAGATCTGTGACTGAATCCTTGCTCCGCGCTCGTTTCGGAACGGGGGCCGATCCAAGGGAGGCTGGTCCTCCCCGCAACGCTTGCAGTGAATGGCTTCCAAGGTTTCTCCTTCCGCGGTGGACTGGCGTCCAGCGAATCAGTATTTTCCCATGCTCACCCGGGGTCCCAACTCGGTCTCTCGCGGAAGCGGGCTACCCTGTTTGCCCCACCGGGTTTCTTTTCGGGCGGGACGATCCGATGCTAAAGAAGTCGCAACTGGCGCACATAGAGAAGCGGCTGCTAGATGAGCGCTCGCGGGCGCTCCGGTCCCTGGGGCTCTTTGATCAAATGGCGAAAGCCGACCGCGAGTCGGCGGACTCCGACCTCGCTGCGTATACTGACCACATGGCCGATCAAGGAACCGAGGCCATGGAGCGGGAGAAAGCGGCTCTCTTTGCCACGAAGGAAGGCAGGTATGTCTACCGGATTGAAGAGGCGCTTCGTAGGCTCTACGACGATCCCAAGAGCTTCGGCAAGTGTCACACTTGCGGGACCTCGGTGGGCTTCGAACGGCTCGATGCTCTTCCTCACGCGAGGTATTGCATCGACTGCAAGGTAAAGGAAGAGGAATCAGTTTAGCATTTGAGGGTGCGCCCCTCGCTGAACGATGGGCCCTCCGCCGCTGCGGCGCCTAGCCCACCTCCTCACCCACCTCCTCGAGCGATTCCTCTGGTTCGTCGTGCAGGGGGCTTGTATCCCTCCACAGCTCCTCGATTTTGTCGCGTATGTCCCGGATCTTCGTCTCGATCGGCTGATCTTGAAGGTGGTATCGTGCCGCGCTGAGGGCTCGATAGGCACGCCACAACGCCGACGACGCCGGTGTCTGCTCGTGACTGCGCCGTTTCTCGCCCTTCACTCGAGCGAGGACCCACTCAGTCATCTCTTCATGCAGAAGCATCACGTCACCATCGGACTTCGACTCCGATTCAACGAACTTCTGTAGCTTCTTCTTGAAGCTCTTCGGGACCCCAGCGACCACGTATATGGAAAGGTCCTCCCTATCTAGCATCTCCGACGCCATGCGACCTCCGGTTCCTTTCAGGTCAGTTGTTGCAACACCTATGGTTTTTCGACGGGGAGAAAGCGAACCCCCCGATTTATAGCGAAGCCATCAGATCCTCGGTCAGAAGTTCCGCTTGCCACTGTCGGATTCCCTCCACGCGGGCCACATCCCCCGCGGAAGCAGGGGGGGATCCCGCGATGAGTTGCAATACGGCGTTTGAGAGCAGCGTGCCTCGATCCATTCCAAGCGTCTCCGCGCGCTTATTCCGCACGGCCTTGAGCCTGACCATCCGGGCTTCTCCCTCCGGAGACGGCCGCCTCCCCGCGCCGTTGAGATCCTGGGGACGAGCCGGATAGCCCTGTAGCTGGTCGTCAGGGCGAAGCTCCACGTCGCGGAATCGAGAGATCAAATCCTCACCCCACTCGAAGGCGAGCGCCCGGTTCAGGCCCCTCACTTTTGAAAGCTCTGCTACGGTCTTGGGACTCTGCCGTGCGACTTCGACGAGGGCGCCATCTCCCACAACTCGAAACAGCGCTCGGTCTAGTTCTTGGCCTATCTGATCTCTCCATGCCAACGCCTCCCGGACCCGTTCGACTTCCCTTGGCAGTAGATCCCGGACTCCCCTCATGCCGAGTACCGGATCGCGTCCGTTGGGCGCCTCGAACCGGACCTTTTCTAGCTCGCGGAATTCCTCCACGGCCCATTCCAGACGACCGCGCTCCACCAGTTCGTCACGTAGGTGGTCGGCCAGGGCGAGAAGGTGGATCGTATCGAGGGCCGCATACTCGCGCATGGGCGGGGGAAGCGGACGCTGCGCCCAGTCCGCCTTCTGATATTTCTTGGAGAGTTTGATTCCGAGTCGATTCTCTAGAAGGAACGAGAGCCCAAGGGCCTCTACTCCGAGAAGCGACGCCGCGATTTGCGTGTCGAACAGCCGGGCGACCCGGATCCCGAGGTCCCGGTCGATTAGTCGGACGTCGAAGTCGGCACCGTGCATCACCACTTCGGTTCCCGAGTCTTCCAGGACGGCGCGGAGCGCCGGCGCGGGGTCGATCTCGAGCGGATCAAGAAGATAAGTGCGACCCGCTGTCGTCAGCTGGACGAGGCAGAGACGATCGGAGTATCTGTGGTAACCAGCGGCCTCGCAGTCCAGAGCGATCCGATCTGCCACCTCGAGGTTCGACTGCGCGGCCTGTAGGCCAGGGCGGTCATCCACATATCGGATCTCCATCCTTCTGACGAGTTACCCCTTTTTTCAAGGTTGATCCGGTGGCCCGTATCCCTCTTGAAAAAGTCCAAAGGAATACCGGACGCATCCGCCGGGGGCCTAGGAAAGCGGGAGCACCTCGTTACCCCTGATAGTCCTTGGAGTTCCGCAAAAGGTGGGCGCTTTCGGTGCCGCTTGCCCATGACTCCGGCCGAGGGCAACTTCAAATCTCGATGGCTCCTTTTCGATCTGGGATCCCCACTCAGATGCTCAGAACCAAGATCGTTTGTACCCTTGGACCGGCGACGTCAGAAACGGCGGTTATTCGGGACCTGGTTCAGGGCGGCATGGACGTTGCGCGCCTCAATATGGCTCACGGGGACCACGCGACCCACCGGAAGATGGTCGACTCCGTTCGAGCGGCGGCGATCCAGGTCGATCGCCCGATCGCCGTATTGGCAGACCTCAGAGGTCCGAAGATCCGCGTAGGTCCTCTGGCTGCGCCGACTGAAATCCCCCCAGGAAGTCAGGTGGTGATGGCCTTCGCTGACCACGCAAGACCGGGCCAGATCCCGATCACATACGAGGGCCTCGCGCGAGATGTGGGCGAAGGGGATCGGGTCCTTATCGACGACGGGCTCATCGAGCTAGAGTGTGTACGTGTAGATGGACAGGAGGTAACCTTCCGAGCCCCACGCGGCGGTGCGGTGAGGAGGAATCAGGGGGTCAACATTCCGTCGGGGGCGCTGTCCGCCTCCAGTCTGACCTCGAAGGACCTGGCAGATCTCGAATTCGCCATGGAGATGGGCGTCGAGTACATCGGCATGTCCTTCGTGAGGACCGCCTCCGATGTGGACACGCTAAAGAAGCATGTGGCCGGACGGGCACTCATCGTCGCCAAGATTGAGATGGCGCGGGCGCTCGACGCCATCGACGAGATCCTCGAGGCGTCCGATATGGTGATGATCGCGCGCGGCGACCTCGGCGTCGAACTTCCCTTTGAGCAGGTGCCCCTGGCGCAGAAGAAGATAATCCAGAAGGCGAACTACCACGGGCGGCCTGTGATCACCGCGACCCAAATGCTCGAATCCATGATCGAGCACTCCCGCCCAACCCGTGCAGAAGTATCTGATGTCGCGAACGCGATATTGGATGGCACCGACGCAGTGATGCTTTCCGGCGAGACAGCGATCGGAAAACATCCGGCGTTGGCACTGGGGGCGATCGTAAGGATCGTGCGCGAGATTGAAGGGAGCGGAGTGTTGGCTCGAGGCCCGAGGTACCTCGATCGTCCGACGCACGAGGATCGTTCCGGTGCCACCCGACGGGAGCACGCCGTCGCTCTCGGAACCGTGGACGCCGTCCGACATCTTGAGGCATCCGCGGTCATGGTCCTCACATCGAGCGGTTTCTCTGCAAGACTCGTTTCTTCACATCGGCCGCCCGTCCCCATCTTCGCGGTGACAACGGACCTCAATACATACTGTCAGTTGTCCGCTGTTTGGGGGGTGCGCCCCGTGCTGGCTCCCATGGATGGGATAAGCTATGAATCTCTTACTGCCTTCGGTAAGAGCGCGATCCTCGAGTCGGGTGTCGGGTCGCCTCAAGACTCCATCGTGGTTACAGCGGGCTATCCGTTTCATGAGCCAGGCACCACCAACACACTGCTAGTGGAGCACCTCTGATCGTTCTACAAGCAGTATTTCCCAGACCTCGACGATGGGGCCGGAGAGCCGTTTGAGACTCACTTTCCTCGGTACAGGCACCTCATTCGGCGTTCCGGTCGTTGGATGCCATTGTGCGGTCTGCGGATCAGAGGACCCGAAGGATCGGCGCACACGGCACTCGGCGATGATCTCATGGGAGGATGGGGGCACCGTACTCATCGACACGCCTCCCGAGCTGCGGTTGCAGCTTGTCCGCGAGGGAGTGGACAGAGTCGACGCCGTTTGGCTCACTCACCCGCATGCAGACCACCTGCATGGAATCGACGATCTGCGGATCTTCTCCGTTCGAAGTCAGACGAGCGTGCCTGCCTTCGCCTCCGCGGACTCCAGGGCCGTACTGGAACAGCGGTTTGACTATATTTTTGATTCCAAAGTCCGTCCGGAAGCGGGATCTTCGAAGCCGCAGATTTCCCTTCACACGCTCCGACCCGGGCATCCTGAGACCTTGGCGGGCCATCGCTTTCTCCCAGTCGAAGTACCACACGGGTCGCTCCGTGTGTTGGGCTTCAGAGTAGGAGACCTCGGGTACATTACCGACGCGAAGCAGCTTCCGTCTGAGACCCTTTCAGCGCTTGGCGGGGTCAAAGTCCTCGTCCTGAACGCGCTCTGGTGGGGCAATCCTCACCCGACTCATTTCAACGTTGAGGAGGCGATCGAGGTTGCTCAGAATCTAGGATCCGAACGAACGTTCCTCACCCATCTCACCCACCGTGTTTCCCACAAAAGCCTGGTAGACCGGCTTCCACCAGGGGTTTTCGGAGCCTACGACGGACTGACGGTAGAGATTCCAGACACCCCAGGAGCCAGTTCGGAAGGGGGCTTCGACTAGGGGGAACCCATCGTGGCGGCCCTGTATGCGCAGCCGCCTGGGGCGTACCTTTCCTCCCCCAAGGTGAGACTGACGGCAATTCGATCCAGCGGAGGCCGAGTATGCGAGACCGGGACGAGATCCCCTATGTGGTTGTGGAGAGGGAGAGCGGTGGGGTCGGTGCTTTCCTCCTCGGAGCGATTCTAGGAGCCGGCGTTGCGCTGCTCTTTGCGCCACGGTCGGGCGAGGAGACCCAGCGGGAGATCAAGGAGCGGGCGACACGGCTACGAGACGTGGCCGAAGAACGAGTTCGCGACGTCCAGAATCAGGTCGAAGGGCGTCTCCATCAGGCTCGGGGGCAAGTCATGGAGCGGGTCGACGCGATCAGAGAGGCGGTCGACTCGGGTCGAGAGGCGGCACAAGAGGCTAGGACCGAGCTCGAGGACCGAATTGAACGGTCCAAAGCGGCCTACAAGGCAGGGGTAGAAGCCGCGCTAGAGGTACCTCAGGCTGAGGAGGAGGAAGAAGGCTGACCCTCCGGAGGGAACCCCAGTCGGCAACCACATTCGTCCCGGCCTCTAGGCTTCTGGAGCGAGCGGGTCCGATTCCTCAGCGCCCTCGCTGAACGGGTCGCCCGGGGCGACCTCTTCTTTTGGGCTGGCGCCGTTGCGTTCAACGTAGTCGTGGCGGTGGTCCCGCTCGTCCTCCTCGTGGTCGGGCTCGCTGGTTTCTTTGTGAGCGCACGCTTCGACCAAGGTCCGACAGAGCTCGTGGACGTGCTCGTTTCGTTCCTCCCCCTCGCTGCCGGAGACGTGCCGCTGTCCGATGCTGTCAGGCAGCTCCTGGGAGCCCTGATTGAGGAACGCGCAGGCTTTTCGTTCATTGGGGGCATCATCCTCCTGTGGATCTCGACTCGACTCGTGGGATCCCTCAGAATCGTCCTTCGACACGTCTTCGAGCTGCCGGCGGACCGAGGCTTGATCAAGGGAAAACTCTTCGACCTCGCTGTGGTACTGCTGGGTGGACTGCTTCTGTTGACCAACGTTGGAGTGACGGTTGCCGTTCGTTCGTTACAGGCCTTCGGTGTGGACCTGATCGGTCTCAGCGGCGCGACGGCGGCGCTCGTGGGGACCTTCGTCGGGTGGCTCGTCTCATTTGGCTCGGCGTGGGTTCTGTTCTTCTTGCTCTACTGGTTGATACCTGCCAGACGCATTCCCCTCCGTAGCTCCGTATTGGGGGCCAGCTTCACCGCGGTAGTCTACGAAGTGATGAAGGCGAGCTTCGCATGGTACGTCACTTCGATAGCGAACTACTCCAATCTCTATGGCAGCATAGGGGTTGCAATAGTCCTGTTTTTTTGGATCTATTACGGTGCGGTAGTGTTCATCCTCGGGGGCTATGTTGCCCGAGTGAATCAGGTGAGGAGGAGCGAGCGCATGGGTATCGCCGGAGAGAGACCTGCTACGCAAAGCGGGGGACCCCCGTCCGTGGGTCGCGCTGTCGCTCTCATCCTGGTGGTTTGTCTCCCCACTCCAACCGCGGCACAGTCATTCGCTCCCTTCGGGGGCAATGGGAGCCTCCCCGGGTTCCTGAACGGAGCTGAGGGAGTCGTCTTCGCGTCTAGCTCGCTCGAGAGGAATCTCTCCCTGGATCGTCCACTCGTGAATCATGACGGTCCGTACGTCATCGTTCACATCGCTGAGAGCCGAGTCTTGGTGATGGAGGGGACGGAAGTGGTTTGGTCTTCCCCAGCTGGGACGGGACACGGCTTCCAACTAGAGGGTCAGGGGAGGTCGTGGACGTTCACCACCCCGGTCGGCATGTTTCGAGTGCTTCGTCGAGAGAAAGACCCCGTGTGGATCGCACCGGACTGGTACTACATAGAACAGAACCTGCCCATCCCGCCGGCGGCCCAGCGGGCCCGTGTCTCGGGGACCCTCGGCACCTCGGCGCTGTTCCTTGGGGACGGAATCGCCATACACGGAACCAACCGCCCTGAACTCCTGCTCGACCCCGACCCGGATGCGAGAAGGGTCTCCCACGGGTGCATCCGGCTTACGAACGAGGCCGCTCGGGAGTTGTACCACCGCGTGGAGGTGGGGACTCCCGTCCTCATCTTCTGAGGGATGCAGGACGAGCCCAGAGGCCGGCGGATCGTCGCCACGAACCGAAAAGCTCGGCACGAGTATCATGTGATTGACCGGTGGGAAGCTGGCTTGGTTTTGGCTGGACCCGAGGTTAAATCGCTCAGGGCAGGGAAGCTCTCTTTCAAAGACGCCTTTGCGAGGATCGAGGGTGGTGAGGTTTGGCTGTACAACCTCCACATTTCCCCCTATGACTCAGCAAACCGATGGAATCAGGATCCAGAGCGCCCTCGAAAGCTCCTTCTCCGTAACTCCGAGATTCGCAAACTAGTGGGAACGGTCGAGGAGAAGGGTCTCACCCTGATACCGATGGACGTGTACTTTCGAGACGGATACGCGAAGACGACGCTGGCTCTGGCCCGCGGCAGGAAGGCACACGACAAGCGTGAGAAGCTAAGGCGTCGCACCCTTGAGATGGAGGCCCGTCGGGCCATGCGTGGGGAATAGCCGAGATGACGCACACTCGTCGCTTCTTTTGGCTCGCTGCCCTCGTAGTCCTTCCGGGCCTCTGCTTTGCGCCGGCGCGTTCAAAGGGGCAGACAGAGCCGTCTGTGGCCGTGAATCTTCCCGACGGCGGGGAAGTGACATTGGCGTCGGAGGCGGTTCACGGATATCCCGCAATTTCTGCCAGCAGTCTCGAGCCCCTCGGCTGGACCGTTGCCGACCATGAGGCCGAGGGCGAAGTCCTCCTTGTTCACCGAACCGGCCTCGAGCTTCGTTTTGACCCCGGCTCCCCGTTCATTGGATGGGATGAAGAGCTGATCCACCTG
Organism: Longimicrobiales bacterium; assembly: GCA_965215925.1. Lineage (GTDB taxonomy): Bacteria > Gemmatimonadota > Gemmatimonadetes > Longimicrobiales > Gaopeijiaceae > JAAXGI01. Next base: position 3,227,614 of record CBDCEQ010000003.1, read on the forward strand.
GTCGATTCGGCTTACTGGAGTGAAGAGGAGTTTTTTGTTCCCTTGCAACTTATCGTAGACCTTTTTCCAGGGCTCCTTCCCGACGCGTACCAATTCGATGAGGAGCGATTCCTCCTGTTTACCGAAGGCGCGGGGTCCGCAGAGACTCCTGCTGATGATACCGCGGTTACTCCCTCGGGCCGGGAAGTGCCCCGATCTACGCTCGCCGAAGAGCCTCCCGTGCCCCCAACTTGGTCGCCACGTGAGGGGCCACCTGCAGCGGCCGTCGTGATTATCGACCCTGGGCACGGGGGAGCCGATGCGGGAGCGACCGGCCCAGGCGGAGTGCGTGAAAAGGATGTCGCACTCTCAGTGGGGCTGGCGCTGGCAAGGGAGCTCTCGACGAACCCCACGATCGAAGTGCGGCTCACGAGGGACCGCGACGTAGGGGTTCCGGTTTGGACGAGAGGCGAGTGGGCCACAGAATGGAGGGGAGACCGCCCGGGGGTCTTCGTTTCTATCCACGTGAATGCGCTTCCGGATCGGGCTGGAGTTCGTGGGTTCGAAACCTATTTCTTATCAGATGCGCGAACAGAACACGAGCAGAGGGTGGCGGCAGCAGAGAACGCAGCTGTCGCGCAGGACCCAGATTCCGGGTCGAATGGGTTCGATCCGCTCCTCCCTGGGATCCTCAGCGATCTGCGCGCGTTCGATCACCAGCAGTGGTCAGCTCTCCTTGCCGAGGAGGTTCAGTGGGAGCTCGGCGAGTTCCATCCTGGGCCAGACCGAGGAGTGAAACAGGGCCCCTTCGCGGTGATCACGAACACGCTGATGCCTTCGGTCCTCGTCGAGACAGGGTTCATCACCAATCCTGAGGAGGAGCGATTATTGGCTGGCGATGAGTTTCATAGAGAGTCTGCCCGCGCGATCGCACGGGCTCTCGAGCGATTCCTTGAACGTTACCCTATGGTCGGGGTCCCGTAGGCGAATGGAGCTTGGCGTCGACCTTTTCGGCGTTCGGTTTGCGAACCCGGTGCTCCTTGCCGCGGGGACATGCGGCTTTGGGGCCGAGGTCCTTCCGGTTACTCGAGTGGAAGCGCTCGGCGGATTGGTAACGAAGTCGGTCACCCTCGAGCCTCGCGCGGGTAACCCGGCTCCAAGAGTCGCCGAGTTCAGCGGCGGGATGTTGAACTCGGTTGGTCTTGCGAATCCAGGCGCAACAGCGGTGCGGACAGAGAAGCTCCCCTGGATCGAGAGGAATCTTCCTGATTCGATAGTGTTTGCAAGCGTTGCGGGGCACACCACCGACGAATATGTCGAAGTGGTACAACTCCTCGATGACGGTCCGGGCTTCGTGGGTTTCGAACTGAATCTTTCCTGCCCGAACGACGCGAAGAGGGCGGGACTTCCTTTCGCTCTGGATCCCGAGGCGCTGTTCAAGGTTGTGACAGGAGTTCGAAGGAGAACCGAGCGACCGGTCCTCGTGAAGCTTGCTCCCGATACGCCTGACCTCGCGCCTATCGTTAAGGCGGCAGAGGAAGCAGGAGCGGATGGACTCACGCTCGTGAACACCTTTCCCGGACTAGACTTGAACCCGGACACAGGCGGTGCGGTATTGGGGGCTGGGGCCGGAGGCGTGAGTGGGCCCGCTTTGCTTCCAGTGGGGCTCAGAGCCGTGTCGACCGCCGCTCGCCTGACGGAGCTTCCTCTGGTCGGGGTCGGCGGGATTCGTAGCGGACGAGACGCTGCCCGATACTTGAAGGCAGGTGCCCAGCTGGTCCAGGTGGGCACCGCTTCCTTTTGGGATCCACGCGCCGCAGAGCGGATCGTGGTAGAGCTCCGCCAGTTTGGAGAGTCGCACGGAGTCAGGAACGTGTGTGACCTCCGAGAAGCGGGGCCAACGCCAAACGCTCGTCCGGAAAGCGGACAGGAGATGGTGACGCTCGATCGCGCGCGGGCTCTCAGTGGCTGAGATCGCCATTGCACTAGACGTTCCAAGTGGAGAAGAGGCCTCTGCTCTGGTCGATCGACTTCAACCAGAAGTGAGCCTTTTCAAGGTAGGGTTGGAGTTGTTCATCCGTACCGGCTCAACCGTTGTAAAGGAGCTCCGCTCCCAGGGCCGACGCGTATTCCTCGATCTTAAACTCCATGATATTCCAAGTACCGTGGCAGCCGCAGCGAGGGCCGCCGCCTCGTTGGAGGCGGAACTCATAACGGTTCACGCTTTGGGAGGACCGCGGATGATCGAAGCTGCGCGAGCGGCAGTCGAGGGAACGGGCACGCAGTTGATTGCCGTGACTGTGCTCACTTCTCATTCGGCGAGCGAGTTGGCCCGAACGTGGGGGGGGGGCGACGCTGAACGCAGCGCAGAAGTTGGGCGCTTGGCTAGCCTCGCCGTAGAGAGTGGGGCGCACGGCGTCGTGGCATCGTCGGGTGAGGCGCCTGCGCTCCGAAGACAGCTGGCCGCGGGTGTCTTGATCGTGACACCTGGCGTCCGCTTGCAGGGAGACAACGCCGATGACCATTCTCGAGTTGCGACCCCCGGAGAAGCGGCGCGAGCAGGCGCGGACGTCCTGGTGGTTGGCCGAAGTGTGACCCGGGCACAGGATCCGCGCCAGGCATTCGCCAGAGTCTGTGCCGAACTGGAGCAGTCATGAAGACAGAGACGGGTGCGGCCAACCGACTCATTGCCGCGGTCCCATCCACCATTCTTGCATCGGTCGTGGCTCTAGCAACGACTTCGACCGCCCCGGCTGGGGCGAACACGGGGGGTATTCAGCCTGGGGACACGATCCAAGTCGCCGCGAACCCGCTCGAGGCGGCCTCGCTCGGGTTCGCGAGCGCGGTTGCTCGGGGTGCCGACGTAGACCTCTCCAGGTTCCTGGCGGCGGAGGGGATCCGGTTGCAGCTGGACGGACCTGCTCACGCCGGGATCTCCTCCAGACAAGCGGTTGCCTCGTTGCGGGAGTTCCTGAGGGACTTCGATGGCGGACAAACTCACGTAAGTCGTGTGACCCGAGTTGACGGATCACCTGATCGGGGCTTTGCCGAGGTTCTATGGACTGCCCGCGCGGCTGGCACTTCGGACGACGTCCAGCTGACTCTCTTTCTCGGTCTGTTGCGGGATCGGGAGGATTGGAGGGTCCACGAGGTTCGGTTGCTCCGGTGAGCTGGCTCGTCTTCCAGCTTCAAGTTTGTCCGACGCCAAGTCGCGGACATGGGCTCGACCCCGCGCAACCGAGCCGGGGAATCTGATGGGGCTCCGCCTGTTCAACACGCTTTCCCGACGCCTGGAGCCTCTCGAGCCCCACCAACCCGGACGAGTCGGGATCTACGGCTGTGGCCCGACACTCTACGGTCCGGCGCACATTGGTAACTTCAGGACGTTTCTCTTCTATGACTTGATCCACCGTTACCTCGAATGGAAGGGGTTCGAGGTTCGCTTCGTCATGAACTTTACCGACGTGGACGACAAGACGATCGCCGCGGCTCGTGCCGATAACACTTCTCTCCGGGAGCACACGACTCCTTACCTTGAGGCGATGATTAAGGAGGCGGACTCGCTTGGTATTCGACGGTTTGACTCATATCCCAAAGCGACGGACTACATCGATCAAATGATCGACCTGGTGCAGAGGCTCATCGACCGTGGCCTGGCGTACTCGACCCAGGATGGCTCCGTGTTCTTCGACATATCTGCCTTCGCAAACTACGGGCAGCTCTCCGGTAGAAATCTAGATCAAGGCCGGACAGGCGACCGGGTGACAGAGGACGACTATGACAAGGATGACGTTCGAGACTTCGCGGTCTGGAAGGCAGCGAAAGAGGGAGATGAGGACATCGGTGCGGCTTGGGATGCGCCATGGGGGCGAGGCCGTCCAGGATGGCACCTGGAGTGTTCAGTGATGGCGCTGACGGAGGTCGGCGAGACGGTTGACCTCCACGTGGGAGGCGAGGACTTGATCTTCCCTCACCATGAGGGTGAGATCGCCCAGTCAGAGGGAGCCACCGGGAAGCGCTTTGTTGGTCATTGGGTTCATTCGAAACACCTCAGAGTCGACGGACGCAAGATGTCAAAATCCCTCGACAACTTCGTGAGCGTTAGCGATCTCCTTGACGAAGGCGTCTCGGCAGCGGCCATCCGGCATCAACTTTTGACGGCACAGTATCGGACGGAGTTGAACTTCACTCGAGAGGGTCTGGAGGCTTCGGCCAAAGCGATCGATCGACTGCTCGATCTCGAAACCCGCCTCTCGGCACATCCGGAGGCCGCCGGCACGGAGGAGACCGGGCTCACAAAGGTGTCGGAAGAGGCCATCGAGACTTTCACAAGCGCGATGGACGACGACCTGAACATCTCACGAGGGATCGCGGCGCTTTTCCGGTTCCTGAATCAGTGCAATTCTGTCTTGGACTCGGCACCGTTTCTTAGCGAACCCGAGCGTACGGGAGCGCTAGGAGTCCTGCAGTCGCTTGACGAAGTCCTCGGATTCCTAGAGGTGGGCCGACGGACACGGCATGTGGACTCTGGGCTGAGAGAATGGGTGGAAGAGCGCGTCGAAGCGCGGAATCAGGCGCGAGAAGAAAGGGACTGGGGGGGCGCGGATGCGATCCGAGACGAGCTAGCAGTCCGGGGAATCGTTCTGGAGGATGGGCCAGCCGGAACCCGGTGGAAAAAGGAGGCGATTCCACGTTGACACCCCTTGAAGCCCAAACTAAACTAAAACGCTCTGTTTTTTGCTGACGTAGCTCAACTGGTAGAGCAGCCGCCTTGTAAGCGGCAGGTTGTGGGTTCGAGTCCCTCCGTCAGCTCCTTCGCCGTGCGCCAAAGGGGCACGGCGAAACGCTTACGAGGGTCGGCCGAAACCGGGCATTTTGCCCTGAGCCGACCGTACGGTGGGGTACCGAAGCGGTCAAACGGGGCAGACTGTAAATCTGCTGGCTAATGCCTTCGTAGGTTCGAATCCTACCCCCACCATGGCGAGCCGGCGCCCAGATACCTTCGGAAGCGTTGGATGAGAGACGGAGGGAAGGTTCTCAGACCGCCACGCGGGAGTAGCTCAGTTGGCTAGAGCATCAGCCTTCCAAGCTGAGGGTCGCGGGTTCGAGTCCCGTCTCCCGCTTGCCGACGCCGGATCCTCTCTTGAGGACGGTCGGTGGCGAGGCTCCGGTAGCTCAGTGGTAGAGCGCTTCCTTGGTAAGGAAGAAGTCGAGGGTTCAATTCCCTCCCGGAGCTCTGGAGGATGGCGGTTCCCGTGATTTGTGCGATGCGCGCTGTTAGGAACCGCGCCGCTGAAGTTGATCTGAACCAGACATCACGAGGCGAGGCAAAGCGATGGGCAAGGCAAAATTCGAACGAACAAAGCCGCATGTAAACGTGGGAACGATCGGGCACGTAGACCACGGAAAGACGACGTTAACGGCGGCGATAACGTCGGTACAGTCGAAGAGAGGGATGGCGGAGTTTGTGTCGTTCGACAACATCGACCGAGCACCGGAGGAGCGGGAGCGAGGGATCACGATCGCGACAGCGCACGTGGAGTATGAGACGGACAACAGGCACTATGCGCACGTAGACTGTCCGGGACATGCGGACTATGTGAAGAACATGATTACGGGGGCAGCGCAGATGGACGGCGCGATCCTCGTGGTAAGTGCAGCAGACGGACCGATGCCGCAGACGAGGGAGCACATCTTGTTGGCGCGGCAGGTAAATGTGCCGAACATCGTGGTCTACTTAAACAAGGTAGACATGGTGGATGATGAGGAGTTGTTGGAGCTAGTGGAGTTAGAGGTACGCGAGCTCTTGAGCGAATATGACTTTCCTGGTGACGACCTACCGGTGGTGAAGGGGTCAGCGCTAAAGGCGTTGGAGGTTGGGGATCCGGAAGCGGAGGAAACGAAGAGTATAACGGAGTTGATGGAAGCGATTGACAGTTATATACCGGAACCTGAGAGGGATACCGAGAAGCCGTTCTTGATGCCTGTGGAGGACGTATTCACGATCACGGGACGAGGGACGGTCGCGACGGGACGGATCGACCGAGGGGTAATAAAGGTGAGTGAGGAGGTGGAGTTGGTGGGACTGAGTGCGGAGAAGGGGACGAAGACAGTGGTGACAGGGGTGGAGATGTTCAGGAAGATGCTGGACGAGGGACGAGCGGGAGACAATGCGGGTGTGCTGTTGAGGGGGACGAAGAAGGAGGAGGTGGAGCGAGGGATGGTGCTGGCGAAGCCGGGATCGATCAACCCGCACACGAAGTTCAAGGCGGAGGTGTACGTGCTGACGAAAGAAGAAGGAGGACGGCACACGCCATTCTTCGACGGCTACCGACCGCAGTTCTACTTTCGGACGACGGACGTGACGGGGTCGGCGCATCTACCAGAAGGGGTGGAGATGGTGATGCCGGGCGACAATGTACAGATGGACGTGGAGCTCATCAGCCAGATAGCGATGGAGACGGAGCTGAGGTTCGCGATCCGAGAGGGTGGACGTACCGTCGGTGCAGGCGTCGTCACTGAGATCGTCGACTGAACAGCCGCTGCCCCTAACTGTAGACCACGGAGCGATCGCAATGGCTCGGGACAGAATCACTCTCGCGTGCCCCAAGTGTGAGGAGAGGAACTACAACCGAACGAAGAACAAGCGATTGCACCCCGAGCGGGTGGAGTATCGGAAGTTCTGTCCGCGATGCCGTCAGCACACGCTCCACAAAGAGACGAAGTAATCGAAGATGGCGAACCAAATAAAACGCGTTGCTGGATTCGTAGAAGACAGCTGGGATGAGCTTCAACGGGTGACTTGGCCCGATTGGCCACAGCTGAAAAACGCGACCCTGGTTGTCATTTTCTTTTGCATCCTGGTTGCTATCGTCATTTGGATCATGGACATCATGTCTCGGTTTGTGATCGACCTGATCATGGGAATCTTCGGGGCCTAACCGGCCGCGCTGAAGCTGAAGAGGTGGTGCGAATGGTGGAGGCGAATTGGTATGCGGTGCAAAGCTATTCGGGCCATGAGAACAAGGTCCAGAGGCTCGTGCAGCGCAAGATCGAAGAGGAGCCGGGAGACCTTTCGGAGGAAAAAGAAATCCAAGAGGTCTTGGTCCCGAGCCACGAGGTCACGGAGATTCGAAGGGGGAAGCGGGTCAGTGTCAGCAGGCGGCTCTATCCCGGGTATGTACTGGTTAGAATGCTGCTCAACGAACGGACTCAGCACGCGATCAGCAACATCCAGGGAGTGATCAAATTCGTTGGACCGGGTGGGGAACCCCAACCGCTGCGACAGGAAGAGATCAACAAGATTCTCGGCGTGGAGGTGGAAGGGAGTGAGGTGCAGGAGGAGGAAGTCCCGTTCCACCCTGGTCAGGTTGTCGAAGTAACGGCAGGGCCCTTTACTGACTTTTCAGGGACGATCCAAGAAGTCTTTGCGGACAAGGGGAAAGTAAAGGTGGAAGTTTCGCTATTTGGACGACCGACGTCAGTCGAACTCGATTTCACACAGCTTCAGGGATACTGAGCGGCCATGGCCAGGAAGGTTATTGGTTTCATCAAGCTGCATGTTCCCGGGGGCCAGGCGAATCCAGCGCCTCCAGTTGGACCAGCTCTTGGCCAACACGGCGTGAACATCATGGAGTTTTGCAAGCAGTTCAACTCACAAACGCAGAAGCAGCAGGGGATCACCATCCCCGTCGAGATAAAGGTCTTTGTGGATCGATCCTTCACTTTTATCACCAAGACTCCCCCGGCATCGGTGCTCTTGAGGAGGGCCGCTGGGCTCGAAAAGGGGTCTGGGGTCCCGAATCGGGACAAGGTGGCCAGCGTGAACCAGAGTCAACTGCGGGAGATCGCAGAGACGAAGATGGAGGATTTGAACACGCAGGATGTCGAGTCCGCGATTCGGATGATCGCGGGTACGGCCCGAAGCATGGGAATCACCGTTGAGGAATAGGAGCTCGTGGGACCGAGCGAGTTCTTGAACGCGAAGGACCGAACCCGGCTTTAGGCCGGCGTCCGCTGAACCACTCGATGTGAGCCGCCACGGGTGGGAGGACGAAACGAATCGGCTCGTGATCCATGCCCAAACAGGGAAAAAAGACTCGGGAAGCTCGGGCAAAGGTACCCCGGGAAACGCGGCTGGCGCCAAGAGACGCCCTCGACTTGGTAAAGGAGCTCGCGTTCGCGAAGTTCGACGAGACCGTCGAGATCGCGACGCAACTCAGTGTAGATCCGAAACAGGCCGACCAAGTTGTTCGAGGGACGGTGGTGCTTCCGCACGGGACAGGGAAGGCTACGAGAGTCCTCGTGATTGCCGAGGGAGAAAAGGCGCAGGAGGCTAGGGACGCTGGCGCCGACTACGTCGGGGCAGAGTTCGCTGCCAAGATCCAGGAGGGTTGGCTCGAATTCGATGTCGCGGTGACGACTCCGGACCAAATGGGAAAGGTCGGTCCGCTCGGTCGTATTCTCGGACCTCGAGGATTGATGCCCACTCCTAAGGCCGGAACCGTCACGATGGATGTGGCCCGAGCCGTGTCGGAGATCAAAGCCGGGAAGATCGAGTTTCGTGTGGATCGAACCGGAAATGTCCACGCACCGATCGGGCGGGTTTCGTTTGAGCGCGACAAGCTCGAGGAGAATCTGACGGCGTTCATGGATTCGGTCGTTCGGGCGCGTCCTGCCGCTGCGAAGGGGACGTACATTCGGAGCGTGACCGTCTCGAGCACGATGGGGCCCGGTGTGTCGGTGGACGAGAACATCTATCGGCGGAGGGTGGCATCGTGAAGCGAATGGACAAGGAGACATTCGTCGAGGAATTCCGGGAAAGAGTCCGAACCACGCCGGTCTTCTACCTCACCGATTTCTCGGGCCTGGACGTTCAATCCATGACCCGGCTGCGTCAGCAACTTAGGGAGTCGGGTGCCGAGTACCTGGTGGTCAAGAACCGGTTGGTCATTCGGGCATTGCAGGAACTCGATGTGGAGTTTCCGGATCTTACGGAGCACCTGACCGGGCCAACCGGCGTTGTGATGGGGTCCGAAGGGCCAGTCGAGCCAGCGACGGCGCTTAACGATTTTGCCAAAGAAAACCAATCCCGACCCGTGTTCAAGATCGGCATCGTGGATCAGGAGTTGGTGAACGTCGCCCAGTTTCAGCAGCTCGCCAAGCTACCACCAAGGGTTCAGCTCCTTGCGGAGCTGGCTGGGGCGCTAGAGTCGCCAATGGCTTCGCTAGTCGCAGTGCTGCAAGCAAAGCTTCAGGAGGTCGCGGGCCTGGTAGAGGCCCTTCGGCAGGAAAGGGAGTCGGGGGAGGGATAGATAACGCCTAATCCCCGCAACCGCATCGGGGAACAGCTAAGGGGAGATCAGGAAGATGGCTACGAATCAGGAAAAGCTTCTCGACACGATCGGCGGCATGACCGTATTGGAGCTCGCCGAGTTCGTTGAGGCCTTCAAGGACAAGTTCAACGTCACTGCGGCCGTTGCGGCGGCTCCCGCGGCAGGGCCTGCCGCCGCGGAGGCCGAGGCGGAGCAGGACGAATTCGAGGTCGTCCTCGCGGGAGTGGGTGACAAGAAGATCCAGGTCATCAAGGTCATCCGCGAGATCACGAGTCTCGGTCTCAAGGAGGCGAAGGATTTGGTAGACAGCGCTCCGTCTACAGTCCGAGAGGATGCCACGAAAGAAGAGGCTGAGCAGATGAAAGCGAAGCTGGAGGAACAGGGAGCGTCCGTCGAGCTCAAGTAGGCGTCTCAAGCTGATCTTTCGAACTCGCAGATTCCGCCGGCGCGCTGCTACCGGCGGGACTCTGCTCGGTTCGTCCACACTTGTGTTTCACACTGCCGGGCCTTGCTCGTGGTCTGGCTCGATCAAGGAGGACCCCGTTTGGAGACTCTGAACGCTTCTCGGCCCGTCGTGAACTTCGCCAAGCTGGCACCGGTCATGCCGATGCCCAATCTCTTGGATGTTCAGCTCCGCTCTTTCGAGAAACTCGTCGAGCGGGAGCACGACCCGGAGATGCAATGGGACTTCAGCCTCGATCGAGTTTTCGGCGAAATATTCCCGATCACCGACGTGAACGAGAACTTCACGCTCGAGTATGTTTCGGCTGATCTGGGTGAGCCGAAGTACTCTGTTGAGGAGTGCATCGAGCGGGACATGACCTACGCCTCACCGCTGAAAGCAGTGCTCAGGCTTGTGGTATGGGAGGATCTCGAGGATGGAGAGAGACGCCCCAAGGACATCATCGAGAAGGAGGTTTACCTCGGGGATCTTCCCCTCCTGACCGAGCTCGGAACATTCATCATCAACGGGGCTGAGCGAGTCGTGGTTAGCCAGCTCCATCGTTCACCCGGTGTGGTCTTCGAGGAGAACATCCACCCGAACGGATCTAGGCTCCACAGTGCTCGGATTATCCCGTTTCGTGGGTCATGGGTCGAGTTCACTATCGACATCAACGACATCTGTTACGTCCATATCGATAAGAAGAAGAAGTTCCCCGCCACCGCTCTCCTGCGTGCGTTCGGTTTCGGAGAGACCGAGGACATTTTCCAGCTCTTCTACAAAGGAAAAGCGGTCAGCTTGAAGGAGGCGCATTTCGGGCCCAACTCCGAGCTCGAAGGGATGGTGCTGGCTGAAGAGATCATCGATCGGGACACCGGTGAGATCTTGCTCGAGCTTGGAGCCGAACTGACCCCAGAAGCGTTGGAGCAATTGCAGCGGCTGAAACGAAAGAGGATCAAAGTATACGTGTCGGCCACCGAATCCGGCCGAGGCCAGAGTCAGATCGTCAAGCGGACCACGCAGAAGGACCCGACGAACTCGGAGGAGGAGGCTCTCTATGCGATCTACTCTCTACTCAGGCCGGGCGACGCGCCAAACGTCGAGACTGCCAGGGAGGCGCTGGATCGGGTGTTCTTCAATCCGAAGAGGTACGACCTAGGTCGGGTCGGTCGATACAAGATCAACCAACGCCTTGGCCTCGACATTCCACGAAGTACCGCGGTGCTCACTCAGGAGGACTTTGTCGCGATTTTCCGATACTTGATTGATCTGAACGAAGGTCGGGGGTTCACCGACGATATCGACCACCTGGGGAATCGCAGAGTTCGGACTGTGGGCGAGCTGATCGCCAATCAGCTTTCCGTGGGTTTATCTAGGATGGCGCGACTAGTGCGCGAGCGGATGTCGATCAACACGGATCCGGAGAAGATTTCCATCGACGACCTGGTCAACGCCCGGACAGTTTCGGCTGTTATACAGGCGTTCTTCGGGTCTTCGCAGCTCTCTCAGTTCATGGACCAGACGAATCCGCTCGGTGAGATGACCCATAAACGAAGGGTCTCGGCGCTGGGCCCGGGCGGTCTGTCTCGTGAGCGGGCCGGCTTCGAGGTGCGTGACGTCCACTACTCTCACTACGGCCGACTCTGTCCCGTCGAGACCCCAGAGGGTCCCAACATCGGGCTGATCTCTTCGCTGACGACGAACGCTCGCGTGAACGAACTGGGGTTCATTGAGACCCCGTATCGAAAGGTCGAAAAGGGTAGGGTGACCAAGGAGATCAAGTGGCTTTCAGCGAATGAGGAGGAAGAAGTCCGGATTGCGCAGGCCAACGCGCCCCTCAATCCGAATGGCACTTTCCGAAACGAGTTCGTGCTTTGTCGGGAAAGGGGTGACTTTCCGCTTCTGACTCCCGCCGATATCGACTACATGGATGTGGACACCGATCAGCTCGTCTCCGTGGCGGCAGCGCTCATTCCGTTCCTCGAGCATGACGACGCGAACCGTGCCCTTATGGGCTCGAACATGCAGAGGCAGGCGGTCCCACTTCTGTTTACCGATGCTCCGCTTGTTGGAACTGGTCTCGAGGCGAAAGTGGCGACGGACTCTGGTGCGGTGATTACCGCGAGACGAGGCGGAGAGGTGGTCCAGGTGACCGCCGATGAGATCGTCATCGATACAGGCGCAGTAGGCGCCAAGAGCACAGATGAGCCGCTGGCCCGACTCGCTCAGTTCGATCGCTACCGTCTGAAGAAGTTTTGGCGGACGAATCAGGACACCGCAATCAACCAGCGGCCCCTCGTCAAGACCGGTGATGCGGTCCGGGAAGAACAGATCATCGCAGACGGACCGTCCACCGACCACGGCGAGCTTGCCTTGGGGCGCAATCTGACGGTCGCCTTCATGCCGTGGTTTGGGTACAACTTCGAGGATGCGATCATCCTCTCAGAGCGGCTTGTAGCGCGGGATGTCCTCACGTCCGTACACATTCAGGAGCTCGAGCTCCACGTAAGAGACACGAAACGAGGGATGGAGGAGATCACACGGGAGATCCCTAACGTTTCCGAGGAAGCGTTGGTGGATTTGGATGGGCGGGGGATCGTGCGGATTGGTGCACGCGTCAAATCCGGGGACATCCTCTGCGGAAAGATCACACCCAAAGGAGAGACGGAGCTCTCTCCTGAAGAGAAGCTTCTCACTGCGATCTTTGGTGAAAAGGCCAAGGATGTTAAGGACTCGTCGCTAAGGATTCCGCCCGGAATGACAGGCGACGTGATCGACGTGAAAGTATTCTCGCGGCGGATCGATGATCCCCTCCTCGAGAAAGAGCATGGTGCAAAGATCGGGGAGCTCCGACAGTGGGAACGGGAAGAGACTCGACGGATCGCCGAGGCGCGTGACGAAGAGCTGGCGGAACTCCTTCACCTGCAGACTGTGTCCCTGCTGCTAAAGAAGGGGACCGTCGAGCCGCTAGTGGCCCAGGGGACGAAGCTCACGAAGGCGGAGATCGACGAGCTCGACCTTCGGAAGGTCGATCTTCAGACCCTCAAGGTTTCGAACTCCGAGGCGGCGGGGCGGATTCGACGGCTCGTCGATGAGGCCCAGAGCCGGATTGATGCGGTAAAGACTCGCACTGAAGATCAGATCGACAAGGTGTTTCAGCCGGACGAGCTTCCCCCTGGGGTCGTTCAGCTCGTAAAGGTCTACATCGCTGAGAAGAGGAAGATTGCGGTTGGCGACAAGATGGCGGGTCGCCACGGGAACAAAGGCATCATCGCGCAAATCGCACCTGAAGAGGACATGCCCTTCCTTCCGGACGGCTCGGCGGTAGATATCGTGCTGAACCCACTCGGAGTGCCCTCCCGCATGAACGTGGGGCAGATCCTTGAGACCCATCTAGGCTGGGCGTCCAGAATCCTGGGATTCGAGTCAAAGACGCCCGTGTTTCAAGGCGCATCTGAAGACGAAATCGGGCTCTTGATCAAGGTCGCGGGTGTCGCTTGGGCAAGAGAAGCGAAACGTCTTAAGACGAAGTTTCCCTTCGAGGGGCGCGAGCACGTCAGGACGCTTCTCAACGCTGCTGCCGTAACAGGCTCGGCGAAGGACGGGCCAAAGAAGGAGTCCCCGCCGACCAATGGCACCCGCAATGGCTCCGGACCAGACGCAGAGGTTCGAGGGCTAGGTCGGAGTTTCGACGATTATCTTGCTCTGGATCTTCCCAAGGACACCCGTAGGAAGATCGATGAGTTGGCCGCATTCGTGGTCGAAGCGGCCGAAGAGTGGGCGGGAAGCCTCGGCGAGGATCTGGCGGATGCGTTCCCCGCTATTGCCGCGATCTCGAAGAAGAGGAAGATCTCAGCGGGGTTGGACGCGGCGGTCGTCGAGTTCATGCTGAAGGCGGGGATCCGACCCGATGGAAAGATCTGGTTGAGAGACGGTCGCAGTGGGCGCCGTTTCGATTTTCCCATCACGGTGGGTGCCATTTACATGCTGAAGCTCGCGCACCTGGTGGACGACAAGATCCATGCAAGGAGCATTGGCCCGTACTCTCTCGTGACGCAGCAGCCACTCGCTGGTAAGGCCCAATTTGGCGGCCAGCGGTTCGGCGAAATGGAGGTGTGGGCGTTGGAAGCATACGGCGCGGCCCACACGCTTCAAGAGATTCTGACTGTCAAATCGGACGACGTGATAGGGCGATCGAAGGTCTACGAATCCATCGTCAAAGGAGACAACCTCCCTGACCCCGGGATACCCGAGTCCTTCAATGTGCTGGTGAAGGAGCTGCAGGCCCTTGGCCTCTCGGTGACTCTCGGTCGTGAAGAGTAGCGGTGATGGACAGTGTAGTTGGTGCGAGCACGACTTCGGCAGAACCTCTAAACGTTACTCCGATTAGGGTACAAAACGTATGATAGATTTTCCCCGCTCCCGAGACTCTCGTGGTTCGGACTTCGACTTCATCCAAATCAAGATTGCCTCACCGGAGGAGATCCGAAGCTGGTCGTATGGAGAGGTGACCAAGCCCGAGACGATCAACTATCGGTCTTTCAAGCCCGAAAAGGATGGACTCTTCTGTGAGCGGATCTTCGGACCCGTAAAGGACTGGGAGTGTCACTGCGGGAAATTCAAGCGAATTCGATTCCGAGGACATGTTTGTGACCGCTGCGGCGTGGAGGTAACACTCTCGAAGGTTCGCCGAGAGCGTATGGGTCACATCGAACTCGCTGTTCCGGTCTGCCACATCTGGTTCTTCAAGACCCTTCCCTCGCAGCTGGGCTACCTGGTCGGGATGTCGCTGCGGGATTTGGAGAAGGTCATCTACTACGCGTCCTACGTCGTGGTTCATCCGGGAAAGCAGGAGCTGGAGTTCTTAGACCTCCTCGATGAGGATGAGTACTACGACCTCCGCGTGAAGGCGAGCGAGGATGGAGATGGGGAGTTCAAGGCAGAGATCGGAGCCGAAGCAGTTCGGACCTTGCTCAAACTACTAGACTCACCAGATTGGCCAATGTCCCAGAAGAACAAGGACGGAAAGGGACTCGATCGCTTGGCGGATTGGCTCCGCTACGAGATTCGGACCGAAACGTCCCAGCATAGGAAGAAGAAGAAGCTGAAGAGACTGAAGGTTGTCGACGCGCTACGGAACTCGGGTGGTGCGTCTGATGAACGCAATCGGCCGGAATGGATGGTCATGGATGTGGTGCCCGTCATCCCGCCCGATCTCCGACCACTCGTGCCCCTCGACGGGGGCAGGTTTGCTACATCCGATCTGAATGATCTGTACCGTCGCGTGATCAACCGCAACAACCGCCTGAAAAAGCTCATCGAAATGAGAGCGCCGGAGGTGATCCTAAGGAACGAGAAGAGAATGCTCCAGGAGGCGGTCGACGCCCTCTTTGACAATGGTCGACGGTCCAAGGCAATCCGGGGCCGCGGAAAACGGCCGCTCAAGTCTCTCTCGGATATGCTGAAGGGAAAACAGGGACGGTTTCGGCAGAATCTCCTCGGAAAGCGGGTGGATTACTCCGGTCGATCCGTGATCGTGGTGGGACCCGAACTCAAGTTGCACCAGTGTGGGCTGCCGAAAGCGATGGCGGTCGAGCTCTTCAAGCCCTTCATCATTCATGAACTCGAGCGGCGGGGAGAGGCCGAGACGGTCAAGCGAGCAAAGAAGATCGTCGAGCAAGACGACGCGAAGGTCTACGAAGTGCTAGAAGACATCATCCGGGACCATCCAGTCCTCCTGAACCGGGCGCCAACCCTACACCGCCTTGGGATTCAGGCTTTCGAGCCTGTGCTCGTCGAGGGGAAGGCGATCCGAGTTCACCCGCTCGTTTGCGCAGCCTTCAACGCCGATTTCGACGGGGATCAAATGGCAGTTCATCTGCCACTGTCGTTCGAGGCTCAGCTCGAAGCGCGTGTCCTGATGCTGTCATCGAACAATGTGCTTCTGCCTTCGAACGGTCGGCCGGTGGCAGCACCGACCCAGGACATGGTCATCGGCTCATTCTACCTGACCAAGGCGCCACTCGTCGTCCAGGATCTGGAGCGGCTTCTCAGCGACCCGTCGGCGGGAAAGTCGAGCAGGGCGGAGGCCAATGAGAAATTGGATGCGGCGTATGTGAGCGCTCCGCGGTATGGGACCTACGGGGAGGTCGACGTCGCGCTCGCATGTGACTGCGTGGGGTTCCATAGCCTCTGCTGGTACTGGTTCGTCAAGCCAGGGGAAGTGGTCGATGACAAGCGAGGGCCGGGAAGGTGGATTGCCACCACTGTCGGGCGGGTGGTTTTCAACTCGATCATCCCCGATGAAATCGGATTCCTGAACCAGGCTTTCGGCAAGCGTGAGTTGGCGGACCTCGTCTTTGAATGTTTTACAGAGGTCGGTCTGAGCAGAACCACGGAGTTCCTGGACCACTTGAAGGATTTCGGGTTCAGGTACGCGACTCTAGGTGGCATAAGCGTGGGCATTGATGACCTCGAAGTCCCACCCGAGAAGGCGGCTATCCTAAGGGATGCAGAAGAGCAAGTCTCGCGCTTCCAACGAGCCTATTCTTCCGGCTTCATTTCGAATGGGGAGCGGTACAATAAGGTTATCGATACGTGGACCCACGCCAACAACGATGTGGCGGAGGCTATGGTCGGTAGGTTGGAGCGCTCGAAGCACGGCTACAACCCAGTCTACATGATGATGGTGTCCGGTGCTCGCGGGAACCTGGACCAGATGCGGCAGCTCGCGGGGATGAGGGGCCTCATGGCAAAGCCCCAGAAGAAGCTCACCGGTGGGATCGGCGAGATTATCGAGAGCCCGATCAAGTCGAACTTCCGTGAGGGACTCAGCGTGGTCGAGTACTTCATTTCGACTCACGGGGCTCGTAAGGGATTGGCCGATACCGCGTTGAAGACAGCCGACGCAGGCTATCTGACGCGGCGCCTCGTAGATGTGTCTCAGGACGTCACGATCGCAGAAGAGGACTGCGGCGCGATTCTCGGCCTCGATATGACCGCGCTCAAGGAGGGCGAAGACATCATCGAGCCCCTGAAGGATCGAATCGTTGGGAACGTCGCGCTTGAAGACGTGGTGGATTCGTTGGACGGAGAACTCCTCGTGAAGGGTTCTGAAGTCATCGACGAGGCGATCGCCGATGCGATAGAAGAGGCCGGGATTCAGATGGTAAAGATTCGGTCAGTCCTCACGTGCGAGGCTCGGAGAGGTGTATGCCAAATGTGCTACGGTAGGAATCTGGCCACGATGGGTCCCGTGGATATCGGTGAGGCAGTCGGGATTCTTGCTGCGCAGTCGATTGGAGAACCCGGGACTCAGCTCACACTTCGCACGTTTCACATCGGCGGCACCGCGGCCCGCATCGCGGCGCAGACACAGCGGAAGTCCAAAATTGACGGGATCGTGACCCTAGAGCGCGTGAACACGGTCGAGAACGAGGACGGCGATCGTATCGTGACCTCCCGAGAAGGACAGATCGTGCTCAAGACGGACGGTGGGCAGGTGCGAAGTCGCCTGTCGGTGCCCTATGGGGCGACCCTTTCGGTGTCCGAGGGCCAGGAGATCGAGGTGGGCAACCTGATCTTTACCTGGGACCCGTATTCGGAGCCGGTGGTCGCGGATGCGAAAGGCTCGGTGAAGTTTGTGGACATCGTGGACGACCAGACCGTGCGTGAAGAGCTCGATGAGTCGACGGGACGCCGTCAGATGGTGATAACCGAGGACCGGAACAAGAAACTCCACCCGACCATCCAGATCTGGGGCGGTGGAAAGAAGGCCAAGAAACTGCGTGAGTTCATTGTGCCGGTTGGGGCCCAGCTAATCGTGAAGGACGGCGAGGCGGTGACACCGGGCGGGACATTGGCCAAGATCAGTCGTGAGGTCTACAAGACCCGAGATATCACGGGCGGGTTGCCTCGGGTGGCTGAGCTATTCGAGGCCCGACGGCCGAAAGACCCCGCCGTGATTACGGAGATCGACGGCGATGTCCGATTCGGCGACATCAAGCGCGGAAAACGCGAGGTCCTGATCACGCCCGAGTCGGGTCCCCCACAGACCTACGATGTGCCAGTGGGGAAACACATGCGGGTGCACGAGGGCGATCAGGTGCGTGCGGGCGACCGGCTCTCTGAAGGACCGATCAATCCGCATGACATCCTAAGAATCAAGGGGCCCCGAGCGGTCCAAGAGTACCTGCTCAACGAGATTCAAGAGGTCTATCGACTCCAAGGTGTCAAGATCAATGACAAGCACATCGGCGTCATTGTCCGGCAAATGCTCCAGAAGGTAAAGATCGCGGACCCAGGCGACACCAGCCTTCTCGAGGGCGAGCATGTGGACCGGGTGGAGTTCCGAGCAGTGAATCAGGCGACACTCGAGGCAGAGGGCAATCCCGCCCGGTCGGAGCCTCTCCTCCTCGGAATCACGAAGGCCAGCCTAACAACGGAGTCGTTCATCTCGGCCGCCTCATTCCAGGAGACCACCCGGATCCTCACGGACGCGGCGGTAAAGGGCGCGCGTGACGACCTGAAGGGCCTCAAGGAAAACATCATTATTGGCCATCTGATTCCTGCCGGGACAGGGATCCACCGGTACTCGGGCATTGAGTTCATGGTCGAGGAGACATTCTACGATGAGGAGATCCTTCCACTCTCCGAGCCCGGTGGCCTTATCCCCGGGTTCGAAGAGGAGACGACAGAAGAGGCGACGGTGGACTAGTCGCCCAGCAAACCCCCGGTTGCTTGAGAGCAGCCGGATGCACTCCGCGCACGAGGGCCGGGGCAAAACCCCGGCCCTCGGTTGTTTGGCGGGGCGCACGCACGCGAGATTGTGGCATCCCCGTTACCCACATCCGAATCCTACCTTTTCGTAGGCTTTTGCTTGATGCCGACCCCCATGTAGGATTTCCCGCTGGAAGTGAGCCGCTTGTTGGGCTGACTAACCGCCTATATCGTATGGACTTAAAGGCAATACGATCCGCGTCCGCAAGGTTGGCATAGGAATCGCAAAGGCCTCAAGCGAATGAGTGTCGCGACAGGAGTCCGGCCCCTTTCCCAACAGAGCCCTCTACCTACCCCTAGGAGACCACGATGAGGAAGACCATCGGGACCGCTACAATCATGCTCGCGCTAATCGCACCTTTCGCC
The DNA here is from genome assembly GCA_965215925.1 of Longimicrobiales bacterium. Taxonomy (GTDB): domain Bacteria; phylum Gemmatimonadota; class Gemmatimonadetes; order Longimicrobiales; family Gaopeijiaceae; genus JAAXGI01. Next base: position 3,246,514 of record CBDCEQ010000003.1, read on the forward strand.
GGTCAGGCACAGGAGGCGGAGGTCTCGGCAAATGCGGGTTGGGTCAGTCAGTATTACTCAAGGACCGGGATCCACCTCGACAGTGGCAGCGCGGGATACTTAAGAAGACCTCATCTGCGAGCGCCGGACTGGATGTGGGTGCCGGAGGTCTCTACTTGGGGACCTGGGCGGCCGATGTGGGAGATGGCACTGAGGTTGACTTTTACGGTGGATTCGGAGTCGACGTAGAGGATCTCAGCCTTAGCGTCGGGGGGACGGGGTATTTCTACACCGGCGACTTTGATGAAACCTACTTGGAGGCGAACCTCGGTGCTGGGTACGGGCCACTGAGCGTGGAGTTTTCCATCGGACAGTACGATTCTCCTCCCCCAGATGGGGATACGGGTGACAAGTCCGACTATTGGTTCCTCGGAGTAACGGCCGAACACGCAGGGTTCTACGGCACGTTCGGGACATTCGGTTCAGACTTTGAGGGGAGCTACGGAGAGGCGGGATATGGGTTCTCAGCTGCCGACCTGGATTTCACGATCTCAGGTATTCTTAGTGACGAGCACCTTTCCTCTCAGGAAAACGCGATGGGAGATGGCACCAACGAGCTCACGCTGGTCTTTGGCGTGAGCAAGACCTTCGCGCTCAACTAGGCAAAGATCAGAGGCTGGAAGAAGGGGATCGCCCGGTCCGGTTGCGGACACTGGTCAGTCGCGACGCGCGATCGGGCGATCAGCCGTGGGGTTTCGTAGAAGCCGAAAACCTACGAAGATGTAGGTTTTCGGACGCCGGGTAGCTGTGAGTCTGATGAATCCGGCGATTTCAAGAGGCGGACGTTGGCCACCCCAGCTGACCGATCCCGTTCGCTTTCGCTACTCCATGAGGCGAGCACTCTTCTTGACGAAGCGCCGGATCTCCCGTCCTCCGTGCAGCCGGTTCTTGGCGCGCTGTCGCGCTACATGGATGTCGAGTGCGCAACCCTCACCGTACTGAACCGCCACACTTCCGAGATTCTCGTTCACGAGGCGATCGGGCTAACCGAGGATCAGCGATCAGCTCGCTCGCTACCGATTGGGCGAAGGTGTAACCGGCCGGGTCGTTGAGACCGGAGCCCCGGTGGTGGTGCCCTCGATTGCGAGGGAGCCCCTCTTCCTAAGTCGTACCCGCCCGCTCGAGGACCGGCCGGAGACGGAGATGGCGTTCGTATGCGTGCCCGTGAGGCTAGGAAACGAGACGATCGGGGCGTTGAGTGCTGAGCGACCGTACAGCCACGAGCTCTCCTTCGACGAGGATATCCGAGTCCTTTCGATTCTCGCGTCTCTCATCGCGCATGCTGTCCGGTTACGCCAATTCGCCGAGGAAGAAAAGGCTCTCCTAGCAGAGAATCAGCGCCTCCAAAGGGAACTCGCGGACCGCTATCGACCTGCGAATATCGTCGGCAAATCCAGGGAGATGGCGCCCGTCTACGAGATGATCGGGCAGGTGGCGACAAGTGATGCTACCGTTCTCATCCGGGGCGAAAGCGGGACGGGGAAGGAGTTGATCGCTCAGGCGGTCCACTACGGTAGCCATCGGTCGGAGGGTCCCTTCGTGAGGGTCAATTGCGCCGCCTTACCGGAGGCGTTGATCGAGAGTGAGCTGTTTGGTCACGAAAAAGGTGCTTTCACTGGGGCCATCCAAAAGCGAATGGGACGATTCGAGCGAGCGTCTGCGGGAACGATCTTCCTCGACGAGATCGGTGACCTTCCGGCCTCGGTCCAGGTGCGCCTACTGCGCGTGCTCCAGGAACGGGAATTCGAACGCGTGGGTGGCACCGAGGTCCTCGCCACAGACGTGCGTGTTGTGGCGGCCACGAATCGAGAGCTCGAAAAGGACATGGAGGAGGGGCGATTTCGCACGGATTTGTACTATCGGCTGAATGTCTTCCCCATCCACGTCCCTCCCCTTCGGGACCGCCGAACTGACATCACTCTCCTGGCGGACCACTTCATTGAGAAGTACAACGAACGTCATAGCCGCTCGATTGTCAGGCTCTCCACCCCGGCCATAGACCTCCTGATGGCCTACCACTGGCCAGGAAACGTACGAGAGCTAGAGAACGCTATCGAGCGTGCTGTTCTTGTTGCCGACGACGATGTCATCCATGCCCGCCTCCTCCCGCCAAGCCTACAGATGGCTCATGCCGGCGATAGGCGATCCGGGCCCCTGAACGCTCAGCTCGAAGCTCTAGAGAAGGAGTTGATCATCGATGCCCTCAAGGTCAACCAAGGGAATCGAGCAGCCGCGGCGCGTGAGCTTGGGGTGACCGAGCGGGTAATGGGGCTCAGGGCTGAAAAGTACGGCTTGGACTGACCCTGAGGTGTCGCCTACAATCTCGTAGGTGCCGCCCGGCATCCTACCATATCGTAGCTTCTCACTCCGTTTGAAAACGGGTCAAGTCGACCCCTGAATTCCGCGGTAGGCGTACTGCGACAGCAGGTGTGAGGTACACCCGCGACGCTGGCACACGGTTTGCCCCTAACCTGCCCCGTATCATCGGAGGCCGAAGGACGCCCCGATGCGTCGTCCACCCGGACCGATTCGGAGGAAAACCAGCCATGCGGCTTATACGTATAGCCATTGCACCCGCCGTGGTCTTGCTAGCGGGCTTCCCGGTGATGGCCGTCGCGCAAGAGGCGACGGCGGCTGACGCCATGTTCACGGTCAACAACACGTGGATGATGGTCGCCACGTTCCTTGTCTTCATCATGCACCTTGGCTTCGCGACGCTTGAAGCAGGGCTGACTCAGGCCAAGAACACGGTGAACATCCTGTTCAAGAACATGGGTATCATTGCGATCGGGCTCCTGACCTACGCGATCATCGGCTTCAACTTGATGTATCCTGGGGAATTCTCCATCGGCGCATTCTTTGGTTTTGCCGGGTTCGGGATCGGGACCGATGCGGCCGGGCTGACAGCCGATTACAACCCCGGCTACACCTATTGGACGGACTTCCTCTTCCAGGGGATGTTCGCGGCCACGGCCGCGACGATCGTGTCGGGAGCGGTCGCCGAACGCGTAAAGCTGAGCTCGTTCCTGATCTTCTCTACGATCTATGTCGCGATCGTATACCCGATCCTAGGCTCGTGGAAGTGGGGCGGAGGTTGGCTCGACGCGATGGGGTTTTACGACTTTGCCGGTTCGACTCTGGTGCATTCGGTGGGGGGCTGGGCTGCTCTCGCAGGAGTGATCTTTCTGGGTCCCCGCCTCGGCAAATACGTGAACGGGGAGATTAGACCGATCCTTGGGCACAACCTGCCCTTGGCGGTCATCGGAATGTTCCTCCTGTGGCTCGGTTGGTTCGGTTTCAATGGGGGCTCCGTGTTGAGCGCCGATCCAGGGCTCGTGTCCTTCGTATTGGTGACCACTTCGCTGGCGGCAGCGGCTGGAATCGTCGGCGCGATGCTGACGACATGGATCGTCCACAAGCACCCAGACGCATCGATGGTCTTGAACGGCGCTCTAGCGGGGTTGGTCGGGATCACGGCGGGCGCAGATGCGGTGAGTGTGCTGGCTGCGATCGTAATCGGGCTGATCGCAGGCGTGATCGTCGTTTTCTCGGTGGAGATCATAGACCGAGCGAAGCTCGACGACCCAGTGGGCGCGATTTCAGTCCACTTGACCTGTGGGATCTGGGGCACACTGGCGGTCGGGCTCTTCAGCCCGGATTTCAGCCCTGTCACTCAGTTGATCGGGATCCTGGCGTATGCCGCGGTGGCGTTCCCTGCTGCATCGATCATTTTCCTGACTTTGAGGTCTACCCTTGGACTGAGGGTGTCGGAACTGGAAGAGCGCCGAGGGCTCGACTTGTCCGAGCACAATATGGAGGCATATCCCGACTACACGATCTTCACGGCTCGCTGATCACTACAGCTGCCTAACCCGATGGAGTCAACAAATGAAACTTGTGATCGCATACGTTCAGCCGGATCGCCTCCACGACGTCAAGGACGCACTGGCCGAGGTCGAAGTGGGCCGGATGTCGGTGACGAACGCTCTGGGCTGTGGCCAGCAGCGCGGATTTACCGAAAGCTATCGGGGGACCGAATTTGAGGTCCAGCTGCTAAAGAAAGTTCGGTTCGAGATAGCCGTGAACGACGAGTTCCTCGAACGAACCAAAGAGGCAATCATCAAGGGTGCCCGAACGGGCAACTTTGGAGACGGTGTGATTTTCATCGTCGATTTGGCCGAGTGTTATCGGATTCGGACCGGCGAGCACGGGGGTCCGGCTGTTGGCTGAAGCCGGCTTCAAGGGGTCCAGAGTGGGAAGCCAGAACCCGGTTCATGTGGCCAACTGGACCGGGCTCCGGCTCTCGTCCCCGCATGTCCCAAACCGCGCCACGACATCGCCTGGCCGGGAGTCCACGGGGCTGCTACACTGTAAGCCCATTTTAGAACGCCCATCGTAACCAACGGATCGAGCGCCATGACACCGGAAGACTTCTTCAAGTTTGCCAAAGACAACGATGCAAGGATGGTGGACCTGAAGTTCACCGATCTACTCGGAACCTGGCAGCACTGCAGCTTTCCGATCGACACGTGGGATGAAAGTACGTTCGAGGACGGAGTAGGCTTCGACGGATCTTCGATCAGGGGCTGGCAGGCGATCAACGTGTCTGACATGCTCGCTGTGCCAGATCCCGCGACTGTGCAACTCGACCCGTTCTTCACGGAGCCGACCGTGAGCGTTATAGCCGACATCGTGGACCCGGAGACGCGTGAGGATTACTCGCGGGACCCAAGACATGTCGCGAGGAAGGCCCAAGAACACATGGAGAGCAGTGGAGTCGCGGATACCTGCTACGTGGGTCCCGAGCCGGAGTTCTTCATTTTCGACCATGTGGCCTACGAGCAGACCCAGCACCGCGGTTTTTATCAGGTTGACTCGGTAGAAGGAGCCTGGAACACGGGGCGCTCCGAAGAGCCGAACCTCGGATACAAACCCGGCTACAAGGGTGGGTACTTTCCGGTCAGCCCAACGGATACGTACCACAATCTCCGCGGCGAGATGGTCTACGAGATGGCCAAGGTTGGAATCGTGGTTGAGGCACATCACCATGAGGTGGGCACTGCGGGGCAAGCCGAGATCGATATGAAGTTCGAGCCCCTGATCCAAATGGCCGACCAATTCATGTGGTTCAAGTACATCATCAAGAACGTGGCCAAGGGTGCCGGGAAAACGGTCACGTTCATGCCGAAGCCGATCTTCCAGGACAACGGGAGTGGGATGCACACACACATGTCACTGTGGAAGGGAGGGCAGCCTCTCTTCGCAGGAGACGGCTATGCGGGTCTTAGCGACATGGCCCTTCATGCGTGTGGCGGCCTGCTGAAGCATGCACGTGCGGTCCTGGCGTTCGCCGCCCCCACCGCGAATTCGTACCATCGATTGGTTCCGGGCTACGAGGCTCCGGTCAATCTGGCGATGTCCAAGCGAAACCGGTCGGCATCGGTGAGAATCCCCATGTACTCGTCGAGTCCGAAGGCCAAGCGGCTGGAGTTCCGCTGTCCTGATCCGAGCGCCAATGGATACCTCATGTTCTCGGCGATGCTGATGGCCCTCCTAGATGGCATCGAGAACCAGATCGATCCCGGCGACCCACTCGATCGCGACATCTACGACATGTCGCAGGAAGAGCTAGATGAGACCAACAAGACGCCGGCGACCCTCGACGAAGCTTTGTCAGCTCTTCAAGACGATCACGCCTTCCTCACAAAGGGGGGCGTCTTTACCGATGACCTGATCGAGACGTGGATCAGCTACAAGACCGAGAACGAAGTGGAGGCGCTCCGTCTGAGGCCGCACCCCCACGAATTCCACCTGTATTACGATAGCTGATCCGAACCGTAGATTCTCTCAGCCTCTAAATCGAGGCGGGCCGCCTCCCCTGAAGTCGGGAGGCGGCCCGTTCGTCATTATTCAGTGATTTCGCTCCACGGGTGGAACGTGCCGAGAAGCCTCACTGAGTGAGCCTGTTCGCGGACCTCGGACATCGCCTTGCCCACGGCCTCATCGGTCGGGCTGCCGTCGAACTCGAGGACGAACCGGTAACTCCACGGGGTCTGCCCTGGACGAGACTCCAGCTTCGAGAGGTTTACTCCCTCCCTCGAGAGAGGTAGGAGGATCTCGACCAAAGAGCCTGGCCGATTTTCCGTCTCCACCAGAAGCGCGGTTTTCCACGGGTGCTCAGAGTCCAGGGACTCTCGCGGGAGAGGGCTTGACTCGTTTCGCCGGATCACGAGGAACCGCGTCTGATTATCCGATCGATCCTGAAGATCTGGAGCCAGGACTTCGAGCCCGTATCGCTCCGCGGCTTCGAAGGATGCGACCGCTCCGAGGGTGGGTTCTTGTTCTTCCGCGACCTCACGAGCGGCGCCGGCGGTGTCGTACACCGCGACCGCCTCGAACTCGGGGTGCTGGGAAAGGAATCCCCCACATTGGGCAAGGGCGACCGGGTGGGATATGATCCGCCGGAGCTCCTTTAGAGTTGCCCCGCGGAGTCCGAGGAGAAAGTGTCGAATGGGGCGTATGACCTCCCCCACGACGCAAAGCCCCGGCTCCATCAGGACGTCGTATGCGGGCTGCACTGTGCCCGCAAGACTGTTCTCTACCGGAAGAAGCCCCGCCGCCGTGCGTCCCGATCGAACGGCATCTCCTACCTCCCGGAACTCCCTGCAAGGCACCGGTGCGGCCTCTTTCCCGAACCATGTGCGCACCGCAGCTTCGCTGAAGGCACCGAGTTCCCCCTGAAAAGCAACGGAGAGTGACATCAATAGCTCATTCTCGAGCGGGAAGGCAGAGGACTCGATCTACGTGGGGACGACCTCACTCGGTGAGACTGTGGGCATCCTCAAAGGCGCCGATCTCTTCCAAATGTTGTAGGGCGAGTCCGATATCATCGAGCCCTCCCAAGAGGCAATCCCTTCGAAAGGGGTCGATCTCAAAGCGGACCACGAATCCATCTTCGTCCCTGACTACACACTCCTCGAGATCCACCGTCAGTCGGTAGCCGGGTGATGAACCTGCCCGGTCCATTATCGCGCTGTGAGTCTCTCCGGGGAGAGACACGGGCAGGAGTCCGTTTTGGAAACAATTGCTCAGAAAGATATCGGCGAAGCTTGGGGCCACCACCGCCCGGATCCCGAAATCGGACAGTGCCCACGCGGCGTGCTCGCGGGAGGATCCACACCCAAAGTTCCTCCCTGCGAGCAGGATCGGTGCGCTCCGGTACTCTTCTTGATTCAAAACGAAGGATGGCCTCGGCGCTCCATCCTCGTCGAAGCGCCAATCGAAGAACAGGAAGTCTCCGTACCCAGTCCTCTCAGTCCGCTTTAGGAATTGCTTGGGAATGATCTGATCGGTATCCACGTCCACCCGGTCGAGGGGCGCCGCCGGTCCCGTCACGGCGCGAAATGGCTTCACTCGGCGCTCCACCGACGGATGTCTACGAACCGCCCCTCGATCGCAGCGGCAGCGGCCATCGGTGGGCTCACCAGGTGGGTACGTCCCCCACGGCCCTGTCGGCCTTCGAAGTTTCTATTGGACGTTGAAGCGCACCGCTCTCCAGGGCCCAATACATCGGGATTCATCCCAAGGCACATTGAGCATCCTGCTTCGCGCCACTCGAACCCTGCGTCCTTGAAAACCTGATCGAGCCCTTCACGCTCGGCCTCGCCCTTCACCCGAGTGGAGCCGGGGACTACCATCCCGCGAACCTCGGCATGGACCTTCTTACCCCGCACGACCTCTGCAGCGCTCCGAAGGTCTTCCATTCGCGCGTTCGTGCACGAGCCGATGAAGACACGATCAAGACGGATTTCCTGGATCGGTGTTCCCGGCGAGAGCCCCATGTACTCCAGGGCTCGTTCAGCGGCTTCCCGATCGCCCGGATCGGCCTCGTCGGCAGGATCAGGGACTCGACCGGTTACGGGAACAACCATGCCTGGGTTCGTGCCCCAGGTCACCGCCGGCGCCAGCGCAGCAGCGTCGACCGCGACAACTCTATCGTAGTGGGCCCCAGGATCGGAGGCGAGGCTCTCCCAGCGAGAAGCGGCCTGTTCGAAAGCGTCGCCCTGGGGCGCGTGCTCACGCCCTCGGACGTACTCGATCGTTGTCTCATCGGGTGAGATCATTCCGGCTCGAGCACCTGCCTCGATGGACATATTGCAGACAGTCATCCGCCCCTCCATCGACAGCGAGCGGATTGGCTCGCCCACATATTCGATCACGTACCCGCGGCCTCCGTCCACACCGAGCTCACCGATGATCCCCAAGACCAAGTCCTTGGCGGTCACTCCGGGCCCCAGACTGCCCTGCACATCCACCTTCAGGGTCTTCGGCTTTTCCATCCACAGGCACTGGGTCGCAAGCACCTGTTCCACCTGAGACGTGCCAATCCCGAACGCGAGTGCGCCAAACGCCCCGTGGGTTGAAGTGTGGCTGTCACCGCAGACGATCGTCATTCCTGGCTGGGTATGCCCCAATTCAGGGCCTATTACATGCACGATTCCCTGGTGTGCGTCGTCCATGCCATAGAAGGTGATCCCAAATTCTTCGACGTTCTTGCCTAGAGTCTCTATTTGTCGACGCGCTACGTCATCTCGGACGGGACGCGATCTGGGCCAAGTCGGGACGTTGTGGTCGACGGTCGCCACCGTGAGGTCCGGTCGGCGCACCGTTCGGTTTGCAAGCCGCAGTCCATCGAACGCTTGTGGCGAAGTAACCTCGTGGACCAGATGCAGATCGACGTAGAGAAGGTCGGGGCGGCCTTTCTCGTGCCGCACGACGTGCGAACCCCAGATTTTCTCGAAAGAGGTTTGAGGGCCTACGTGTCCACTCATCCGCTAACTCGCGCTTTCATCGAGGCGTCAGGGGCGCTCGTTCGGCCCACCAATGTCAGCCATTCGTAGGGATCTGGACGCAGACCCTTGGCCAAATCCATCAACTCCTTCCGCAGTTGGCGACCGATCGGTCCCGGCTCGCCCCTCCCTACCGGGATACGATCAACGCTTCGGATCGGGTTGATTTCGGAAGCGGTTCCCGTGAAGAACAGCTCGTCGGCGATGTAGAGTGCTTCTCGTGGGATTTCGTCTTGGACAACGGAGACGCCTAATTCACCCGCCAGAGTGATCACGCAATCACGAGTGATCCCCGGGAGCATAGCTCCGTCCACAGGCGGCGTGTAGAGAACCCCTCCACGGACGAGGAACAAATTCTGTCCACTTCCTTCGCTCACCATTCCACGGACGTTCAGCGCAATCGCTTCCCCATACCCGTTGGCGACCGCTTCCATCTTCATGAGCTGGGCGTTGAGGTAATTGCCACCGGCCTTAGCGAGCATCGGGAACGTGTTGGGAGCAGGCCGCTGCCAGGATGACACGCAGACGTCCACACCGGCGCTTACGGCCTCCGGTCCCAGGTAAGCACCCCAGGGCCAACAGACGAGAAAGATCTCAATTGGGCTTGCGATTGGATCGAGCCCGGCGGCTCCGTACCCACGGAATGCGACAGGCCGGATGTAGCACTCCTCGAACCCGTTTCGCTGGATCAGCTCCCCAACGAAGCGTCCTAGTTCTTCGGCCGAATAGGGAAGATCCATCCTGTAGATGCGCGCCGAGTCCGTGAACCGACGCATGTGGTCGTCAAGGCGCAAGACCGCGGGTCCTGACGGGGTCCGATAGCATCGGACACCCTCAAAAACTGAGGATCCATAGTGGATCGCATGCGACATGACGTGGACCTGGGCATCCTTCCACGGGATGAATTCCCCATTCCGCCAGATCCAGCCATCCTGCTCTGGGTACGGGACGCTCATGCTCGCTCCTCTCCTTCACGGAGCCATGTCATTCGGGACCGAAGACGGGCACCGACCTCCTCGATCGGGTGGGCTCGACCCTCTTCCCGTAGACACTGGAACTCCGAGGCGTCGCCCTCGGCCTCCGCAATCCACCGGCGGGCGAACTCGCCGGATTGGATCTCCGACAAGATATCCTTCATGGTTTGCCTGCTCGCCGCGCCTACCACCCGCGGTCCGCTGACGTAGTCACCCCATTCAGCTGTGTCACTCACCTCTTTTCGCATACCGCTGAGTCCTGCCTTATACGCCAGATCAACAATGAGCTTCATTTCATGAAGACACTCGAAGTACGCTAGCTCCGGCTGGTATCCCGCCTCGACCAGGGTGTCGAAGCCATTCTGAATGAGGGAGGTGAGCCCACCACAGAGAACGGCCTGCTCTCCGAAGAGATCGGTTACGGTTTCCTCCGCGAAGGTGGTCTCGAGTACACCGGCACGGGTTGAACCAATACCATGCGCGTACGCCAGTGCCATGTCGCGTGCTTGTCCGCTCGCATCCTGATGCACAGCAATCAGCGCCGGAACACCGTTCCCTTGGCTAGCCTCCCGATAGAGCATCGCGCCAGGGGACTTCGGCGCCACCATGATCACGTCCACATCGTCTGGCGCCTGGATCTGACCGAAGTGAACGTTGAACCCGTGGGCGAACAGGAGCGTATCACCCGGCTCTAGGTGCGGTTCAATCTCCTCGCTGAAGACCTTGGCTTGGACGGTGTCGTGAATTAGGATCGCGATGACGTCTCCGTCCTTGGCAGCCTCAGATACAGTCGTCAAGGGGATTCCCGCCTTTTGGACCGCCGCCGCGGAGGCACTTCCGGTCCTGAGCCCGACACGGACGTCAGCCCCACCCTCATGCAATAGCTTCGCGTGTGCTCCACCTTGGCTACCGAAGCCGATCACGGCCACCTTCTTAGTTGCGAGGATGCTGGGGTTCGCATCCTCTACGGACAGGATTCGAGCCGTGCTCATGAGAAGCCTCTCCTAATGTTCAGTCCCTATGTTCAATCCCTCGTTCAGCGAGGGTGCTTGTGAATGTGCCGATTTGGCCCTTTTCGTTCAATCACGGATTGGCGATCGCTAGGGCAACCCTCTGCGTGACCTCATCTGTCCCCGATGCGTCGTGTCCCGGGCCGGTCAGGTCCGCAGTTCGGATGCCAGACGCCAGCACGCCTTCAACCGCGTTCTCGATCGCCCGCCCCGCATCCTCCCTCCCGGCGCTGTGATGTAGAAGCAGCGCAGCGGAGAGAATGGCAGCCAACGGGTTGGCGATTCCCTTTCCTGCGATATCCGGCGCAGAGCCATGAACGGGCTCGTACAGGCCCGTCCCGGTGCCCAAGCTCGCCGACGCAAGGAGCCCAATCGAGCCAGTGACCGCCCCGGCTTCGTCACTCAGAATATCTCCAAATAGATTCTGGGTTAGAATCACGTCGAAGTAGGACGGACGCAGCACGAGTTCCATCGCCGCGCGGTCGACAAGCATGTGCTCGAGCTCAACGTCGTCAAAACGCTTACCGACGTCTGTCACCACCTCCCGCCATAGCCTCGAAGTTTCGAGGACATTCGCCTTGTCAACCGATACGACTCGCCCGCGCCGTAGTCTGGCAGTCTTAAACGCGACGGTGGCTACTCGCCTAATCTCTGACTCCGAATAGCGGAGCGTGTTCACCGCCTCGACGTCCTCCGTGGCGCGATCGATGGACCTAGGTTCCCCGTAGTACAGCCCGCTGGACAGTTCGCGTACGATCAAGAAGTCTGTCCCTCGTATGCGCTCGGATCTTAGCGGAGATGACTCCACCAGGCAGTCGATCGCTCTTGCCGGTCTCAGATTCGCGAAGCAATCAAGCACCTTACGGAGCTCAAGCAACCCGGCTTCAGGCCTTCGGTCCGGCGGGAGTTCGTCCGCCCGGGGATCACCCACCGCGCCGAGAAAGACCGCGTCGGCTCGAAGCACCGCTTCTTTGGTCTTTTTGGGCAGCGGGTGCCCCGACTCCTGAACCGCCGCCCAACCGATCGGATGGGGCTCCAGCTCCATGGGAATGCGAAACCGATCCGACACCACTTCCAACACTTGAAGCGCAGCGGCGGTGACCTCCGGGCCGATTCCGTCTCCCGGAAGCACGGCAATGCGAAGAACCTCTTTCACGTCAAACTCCCCTGAGCTTGGCCTTCTGACCCGCCTCTTCTTCTAGCTGCTGAGCGTGAGCGGCCTTGTTGAGAGCATGCAGATACGCTCTCACCGATGCATCCACTACGTCCGTTGACGCTCCGCGTCCGGTAAAGGTCTTCCCGAAGACCCGAGCTCGCAGCGTAACCTCACCCACGGCATCTCTTCCCGGTGTTGCGGCTCGGATCGCAAAGTCCTCGAGGACGACCTTCCAGCCTAGGACCTGATTGACAGCGGCGAGCGCGGCAGCGATCGGTCCGTCGCCCTCCCCATCCGCCTTGATCGAGCCTTCGCCTTCCTTGGTGAGAGTCACTGAGGCGTGCGACCACTCTCCGCCGAACTGCCCCGTCATCTCCTCCAGCCCGAAGGTCAGGGGAATATCCGTCATTGCCCCATGGTGGATGATCGACAAGAGGTCCTCGTCGAGAATATCCTTCTTTTGATCGGCGAGAAGCTTGAAAAGGTTGTACGTACGCTCCATCGCCTCCTCGTCGAGGTCGAACCCCAAGTCCTGAAACCGGGCTCTCAGCGCATGTCGACCGGAGTGCTTACCAAGGACCAAACTGCTCCCGGGCACGCCCACCATCGCTGGATCCATGATCTCATAGGTAGAGCGCTCCTTCAACATCCCGTCTTGATGGATTCCGGCCTCGTGCGCGAAGGCGTTTCTACCGACGATCGCCTTGTTGGGCTGCGGGTGGATCCCCGTGATCTGAGTGAGGAGTCGACTCGTAGGATGAATTCGGCGCGTGTGGATCCCGGTTCCAACATCGAACAGGTCCTTCCGCACCCCGATCATCATGACGATCTCCTCCAAAGCTGCGTTTCCAGCCCTTTCGCCGATGCCGTTTACGGTGCACTCGACCTGCCGCGCTCCAGCCTCAACTGCCGCCAGTGAGTTGGCGGTAGCGAGCCCAAGATCATCATGACAGTGAGCTGAAAGGACGACGCTATCCAATCGCGGGACTTCGCTTCGGAGGGTGTCGAAGATCTCGGCGATCTCCCTCGGGTGGCTGTATCCCACCGTGTCAGGGATATTGATCGTCGTCGCACCGGCTTGCACGGCGACCTCAGCTACCTTGCACAGGAACGGGAGTCCCGTCCGAGTCGCGTCTTCGGCGCTGAACTCGACGTCGTCTGTGTAGCGCCTGGCTCGCTCAACGGCCTGCGCCGCCTGCTCCAGACACTCTTGCTCCGAGATCTTTAACTTGCGTTCTAGGTGGATCTTCGACGTTGCGATGAACGTGTGGATTCGTGGGTGCTCGGCGTCCTCGATCGCCTCCGCGGCGCGATCGATGTCTGCCGGCCGAGTTCGAGCGAGCGCGGCGATTACGGGCCTCCTGACTGCCCGGGCGATCTTCCTGACCGCCTGAAAATCGTCCGGTGAGCTGATCGGGAAACCCGCCTCCATGACATCGACGCCGAGTTCATCGAGTGCATGTGCGAGGCGGAGCTTCTCCGAGGGAGTCATACTCGCTCCCGGTGATTGTTCGCCGTCTCGCAGCGTGGTATCGAAGATGATGACTTGATCGCCCATGGCTCTCCCTACGCTCCCTTCCCCGACTAACGCTGCCGTCCGGCGAGCGAATGACCAGGAAAAAAAAGAAGCGGGCTTCTCGGTTTGGAGAGGGCCCGCCCGCCTTCTGCCGTTCTGCTCGGTCGAACTAGGGTGGTCCGGCCGGGCGCATCCACGAACCCTCCGCCAGGGATGCCTCGCTAACGCATAGGAGTCCGCGCAAAACTTGAGCTTAATCTGGTCTGCCCGAGAGCATCTGCGTCATACTCTGGTCTCCGAATCCATATGCCCCGGGGCTCGACCCACCCACTCATTGCACATCTTAGATAGCAGGTCGCCTTTGTCAAGGTTTTCCGATGGCGAAATGCGGTCCCCGGAGACCCCAAAAGGCGCTAGTCGACCAGGACTGGGTGGCGGCCGAGACCGTGCGCGGAGCAGCGGCCCACCCCCTCCGCCGAGGTTCACCAAGTGGGCGCAAACCCCGTTGACATGGTTAGAACCGACCCATAGGTTTCTCGGTCTCTGTCCGAAGGTCTTCAGGATGGCCCTGATGACAAGGTCCGAGTGCGAGAGGAACGTCTGAGATCCGCGCAACGGCGGTTATCCGTGAGCGCGGTTTTTGACCATAAGGAAGTGAGCGTTCATGCCAACAATCAGCCAGCTCGTGCGTAAGGGGCGGAAGAGAGTGGAGAAGAAGAACAAATCTCCGGCCCTTCAGGGAAATCCGCAGAAACGGGGGGTGTGCACTCGGGTGTATACGACGACTCCGAAGAAGCCAAATTCGGCCTTGCGGAAGGTGGCACGAGTTCGACTGACAAACGGATACGAAGTCACATCCTATATCCCCGGAGAGGGTCATAACCTCCAGGAACACTCGATCGTTCTCATCCGGGGGGGCCGGGTGAAAGACTTGCCGGGGGTTAGGTATCATACGATACGAGGCACGCTGGATGCGTCAGGTGTGCCGGAGCGCCGACAGGGCCGCTCCAAGTACGGCGCCAAGAGGCCGAAGAGCTAGCTCCGCCACTACGCGGAAGGCGCGACTACCAAATGAGCCGTCGATCTAGAGCTGAAAACAGGCAGGTGCTTGGAGACCCGAAGTTTGATTCTCAGGTTGCAGCCAAGTTCATGAATGCATTGATGCTTGACGGCAAAAAGTCGATTGCTGAGTCCATCTTCTATGAAGCGCTGGACGTTGTCGAAGAGCGGTCTGGGCAACCGGGGCTGCAGGTCTTCAATCAGGCGGTCCAGAACGCAAAACCGGCGCTGGAAGTGAAGAGCCGCCGGGTCGGAGGCGCGACGTATCAGGTGCCGATCGAGGTCCGCCCCGAGCGGCGGAATGCTCTGGCGATAAAATGGCTTATCGGGTTTTCGCGAGGTCGCGGTGAGAAAAGTATGGCCGAGCGGCTAGCGAGTGAATTGATGGCTGCATCTCGAAACGAGGGGTCCACTATCAAAAAGAAGGAAGA
Source organism: Longimicrobiales bacterium (assembly GCA_965215925.1). GTDB lineage: Bacteria > Gemmatimonadota > Gemmatimonadetes > Longimicrobiales > Gaopeijiaceae > JAAXGI01. The sequence continues at coordinate 3,261,548 of CBDCEQ010000003.1, forward strand.
CACGCACCGGATGGCTGAGGCGAACAAAGCGTTCGCCCACTATCGCTGGTAGTCCACACCGCATAGCCGATAGCGCGTAGTGCGCTGAAGTGGCGAACCCCGAGGGGTTCGATCCTGATCGAGATGGCGCGGATGGACTGGTGGCCGAGTGGGTGGTCACTATTAGAGGCTCCGCGCTCTCCGCTTCATCGTTTCTGCGCGTTTTTTCATATGAGTGGCTGGACACGGGCGGGAGTCCGTGGCAGGTGACGCGGTATCGAACCGAGTCAGGGGTTAGAAACGGCCAAGGTAGAACGGACAGGGAATTAGAGTAATGCCCAGGAAGCACGCACTACCGAGGTTCCGAAACATTGGAATCATGGCGCACATCGATGCAGGGAAGACGACTACCACGGAGCGGATCCTCTTCTATACGGGGCGCTTGCACCGTATGGGCGAGGTTCACGATGGCGCCGCAACCATGGATTGGATGGAGCAGGAGCAGGAGCGGGGCATCACGATCACTTCCGCCGCTACAACAGCGTTCTGGGAACGCTCTGGCACCGAATACCGAATCAACATCATCGACACGCCTGGGCACGTCGATTTTACGGTCGAGGTTGAACGGTCCCTCCGAGTATTGGACGGGGCCGTTGCTGTATTCTGCGCGGTGGCGGGGGTGGAGCCGCAGTCCGAGACCGTCTGGCGTCAGGCCGACCGATACGGTATCCCGCGGATCGCCTTCGTGAACAAGATGGATCGCGTTGGGGCCGACTTCGACAACGTTGTCGAGATGATGCGAGAGCGGCTTGAGGCCAACGCTCACCCCGTCCAATATCCAGTCGGAGATGGAGAGGATTTCCGGGGCATTGTCGACCTGGTGCAGCAAAGAGCCTGGATCTATGACGACGAGCTGGGAGCTGAGTTTCACGAAGAGGATGTACCGTCAGAACTCGCTGAGAAGTGCGCCTCGTTGAGAGAGGGGATTATCGAGGCGGCCGCCGAGCACGATGACATGGTTCTCGAGAAGTACGTCGCCGGTGACCCGTTGACAGAGGATGAAATCAGGCTCGCCGTCAGGAAGGCGACGATCGCCGGAGCACTGTTTCCCGTGTTCTGTGGCTCTGCCTTCAAGAACAAGGGCGTTCAACCCCTGTTGGACGGCGTCATTGACTACCTTCCCTCGCCGGTGGACATTCCCGCGATCCGCGGAAAAGACCCCGATGACGGCGAGCGGGAGATGGAGCGGGGCCCCAACGAAGCGGAGCCCTTCTCGGCACTTGCCTTCAAGATCATGACCGATCCGTACGTCGGAAAACTGACCTTTTTTAGGGTCTATTCCGGGTCCATCCCCACGGGGAGCCACATTCGGAACGCCACGCGTGGCAAGCGCGAACGGGTCGGCCGCCTGCTTCAGATGCATGCGAACAAGAGAGACGAACGAAAAGAGGTCTTCGCCGGCGATATCGCCGCAGCGATCGGGCTCAAGGACGTTCGGACGGGAGATACCCTCTGCGATGAGGAGCATCCCATCGTTCTGGAGAGTATGGATTTTCCGGAGCCGGTGATTTCGGTCGCGATCGAGCCGAAGACCAAGGCCGACCAGGACAAGCTGTCTGGGGGACTTACGAAACTGGCGGAAGAGGATCCGACGTTCCGGGTCGGCACGGACCCTGAGACAAATCAGACGATCATCTCCGGAATGGGGGAGCTCCACCTGGAGATCATCGTCGATCGACTAAAACGAGAGTTCAAAGTAGAAGCGAACGTCGGCCGACCGCAGGTGGCCTATCGCGAAACTGTTCGCCAATCCGTCGAGAAGGTAGAGGGGAAGTTCGTGCGTCAGACCGGAGGTCGCGGCCAATATGGCCATGTGGTCATCAATGTGACCCCTGGAGGTGCAGGTTCGGAGTTCGTTTTCGAGAACCGAATCGTAGGTGGCAGCATCCCACGCGAGTTCGTTTCCTCAGTTGAAGCGGGGGTACGGGACGCCCTGGACAGTGGCACACTCGCCGGCTATCCGATCATCGACGTGTCGGTAGAACTCATCGACGGGTCGTACCACGACGTGGACTCCTCGGAGATGGCCTTCAAGATCGCGGGTTCGATGGCTTTGAAGGAAGCGGTCCGCAGGGCCCGACCCGTTCTACTCGAGCCGATCATGGATGTTGAGGTAGTGACCCCGGCCGACTATATGGGAGACATCATTGGAGACCTTTCGGCTAGGCGTGGGAAAGTCGAAGGGATGGACGAGCGTGCTGGTGCCCGCGTAATCTCCGCGTTGGTGCCCCTGGGAGAGATGTTCGGTTACTCGACGATACTCCGCTCGATGAGCCAGGGGCGTGCGGTTTACACGATGCAGTTCGGCCGCTATGACGAGGTCCCGAAGAATGTCGCACAGGAGATCATGAACGTTAATGGGGGCAAGCCCAAAGGCTGAGAGAGTCGGGGTGATACGCGTTCCGAAGCGAGGCGAGGCAAAGCGATGGGCAAGGCAAAATTCGAACGAACAAAGCCGCATGTAAACGTGGGAACGATCGGGCACGTAGACCACGGAAAGACGACGTTAACGGCGGCGATAACGTCGGTACAGTCGAAGAGAGGGATGGCGGAGTTTGTGTCGTTCGACAACATCGACCGAGCACCGGAGGAGCGGGAGCGAGGGATCACGATCGCGACAGCGCACGTGGAGTATGAGACGGACAACAGGCACTATGCGCACGTAGACTGTCCGGGACATGCGGACTATGTGAAGAACATGATTACGGGGGCAGCGCAGATGGACGGCGCGATCCTCGTGGTAAGTGCAGCAGACGGACCGATGCCGCAGACGAGGGAGCACATCTTGTTGGCGCGGCAGGTAAATGTGCCGAACATCGTGGTCTACTTAAACAAGGTAGACATGGTGGATGATGAGGAGTTGTTGGAGCTAGTGGAGTTAGAGGTACGCGAGCTCTTGAGCGAATATGACTTTCCTGGTGACGACCTACCGGTGGTGAAGGGGTCAGCGCTAAAGGCGTTGGAGGTTGGGGATCCGGAAGCGGAGGAAACGAAGAGTATAACGGAGTTGATGGAAGCGATTGACAGTTATATACCGGAACCTGAGAGGGATACCGAGAAGCCGTTCTTGATGCCTGTGGAGGACGTATTCACGATCACGGGACGAGGGACGGTCGCGACGGGACGGATCGACCGAGGGGTAATAAAGGTGAGTGAGGAGGTGGAGTTGGTGGGACTGAGTGCGGAGAAGGGGACGAAGACAGTGGTGACAGGGGTGGAGATGTTCAGGAAGATGCTGGACGAGGGACGAGCGGGAGACAATGCGGGTGTGCTGTTGAGGGGGACGAAGAAGGAGGAGGTGGAGCGAGGGATGGTGCTGGCGAAGCCGGGATCGATCAACCCGCACACGAAGTTCAAGGCGGAGGTGTACGTGCTGACGAAAGAAGAAGGAGGACGGCACACGCCATTCTTCGACGGCTACCGACCGCAGTTCTACTTTCGGACGACGGACGTGACGGGGTCGGCGCATCTACCAGAAGGGGTGGAGATGGTGATGCCGGGCGACAATGTACAGATGGACGTGGAGCTCATCAGCCAGATAGCGATGGAGACGGAGCTGAGGTTCGCGATCCGAGAGGGTGGACGTACCGTCGGTGCAGGCGTCGTCACTGAGATCGTCGACTGAACAGCCGCTGCCCCTAACTGTAGACCACGGAGCGATCGCAATGGCAGGAAGGATCCGGATTCGGCTAAAGGCGTTTGACCACTGGGTCGTCGACCAAACGGCCTCCGACATCGTCCGCGCTGCCGAAAAAACAGGGGCAACGGTGAAGGGGCCGATCCCCCTCCCGACGAGACGTGAACGGTGGACCGTGCTACGGGGGCCGCACATCGACAAGAAGTCGCGGGAGCAGTTCGAGCTCCGGACTCACAAGCGCCTCATCGACATTGTCGACAGCAAAACTGCCACCGTAGACGCACTAACAAAATTGGACCTTCCGGCCGGAGTTGACGTCGAGATCAAGGTCGATTGACGTAGAGAGGGTAGATAAATAGTACGGAGGTTCCGAGAGGGCCACTGTGCCTGATTGCGGAAGACGAACGACAGGAAGCTGAGTGCGATGGCGGGACTCATAGGTCGAAAAATCGGAATGACTCGCATCTTCGATGAGCGGGGTGGGGCCGTGCCCGTGACTGTGGTTGAGGCAGGCCCCTGTCCCGTTGTCCAGTTAAAAACCGAAGAGACTGACGGTTATCGAGCTGTGCAGGTTGGGTTCGGTCAGAAAAAGCAGAAGCGAAGCAGCAAGGCGGAACTCGGCCATGCGTCCGCCGTTGGCCTCGACTACGCGCCTCGCATCCTTCGCGAGTTCCGCCTAGCTGACGATGGAGACATCGAGGCAGGGTCGGAGCTTACAGTGGAGCTCTTCGAGACCGGGGATCGGGTAAAGATCGTTGGGACCTCAAAGGGGCGGGGGTTCCAGGGGGTCGTAAAGCGGTACGGCTTTGCCGGCCGACCGGCATCCCACGGCCACCCAATGTCGCGGACCCCAGGATCGATGGGGCCGGGGACGGACCCGTCTCGTGTGATTAAGGGAAAAAAACTCCCTGGCCAAATGGGCGCGAAGCGGAAGACGATCCGAAACCTGGAAATCGTGAAGGTGGACCCGGAACGAAACCTCCTCTTCCTGAGGGGTGGGGTCCCGGGGTCCCGGAACAGCTACCTCTTCATCTCGAAGTGAAAAGCGATGGCTAAGGCGCGCTACTACAAAGCCGATGGGAAGAAGGGAAGAGCTAGGGCGCTGCCCGAGGCTCTATTTGGGGGGGTGGTGAACGAATCCGTGCTTCACACGGTGGTCACGGCTCATCTCGCAAACCGTCGGCAGGGGACCGGTGCGGCCAAGAATCGCGCACTCGTGAGGGGTGGAAGTCGAAAACCATGGCGGCAAAAGGGGACCGGCCGCGCACGACAGGGAACGATTCGAGCGCCGCAATGGGTGGGGGGCGGTCGGGCCTTCCCTCCACAGGCCCACTCCTGGCGCCAGCGGATTCCCAAAAAGATGAAAGCACTGGCACGCCGGTCTGCATTGAGCGCCCGAGCCGGGGATGACCGGGTCCTCCTCATCGATCCGCTCGTCTTCGAGAATCCGGCGACCGGGAATTTGGTCAAGTACTTGGGGGGGATCGAAGCCGATGGGAAGGTGCTCCTCCTCACCGACGGCCAAAACCGTAACGTTGTGCTCTCTGCTCGCAACGTGCCTGAGATCCTAGTGCGACCCTTCGGCGAGGAGTCGACCTACGACATTCTTTGGTCCGGAACGGTGGTGATCGAGCGGTCCGCCCTCGACTCTCTCAGTGGAAAGAAAGCCGAGAAGGCGGTTTCGGAAGGGTCTGATGCTGAGCCCGATGTCGACGCCGCAGGAAATGAGGATGCGGATGCGTGACATCTACGATGTAATTGTCGCGCCGCTGGTCACGGAGAAGGCCACCGCGCAGCAGGCGAATCACAACGTGTTCACGTTTATCGTGCACAAGGACGCGAACAAGACCCAGATCGCCGACGCGGTGGAAACCGCATGGGACGTTGTGGTCGAGGACGTGAGAACCGCAAGGTATCCCGGGAAAGCGAGGCGGGCGTTCATTGGCCGCTTCAATCGTCGAGCCCCCGTTGGTCGCAGACCAGGGTTCAAGAAGGCAATGGTCCGGCTCGCGGAAGGCGACCACATCGAGTTCTATGAATTGGGCTAAGAGAGACGACTGATGGCGCTCAAGAAATTCAAGCCCGTGACGAGTGGTAGCCGATTCCGGTCGATCGTTGACAGGTCGGAGATCACCCGCAAAGGACCTGAGCGGTCTCTGACGGAATCGCTTCACGGAACGGGTGGTCGGAATCACCACGGGCACATGACGGCGAGACGGAAGGGTGGAGGACACAAGCGGCGCTACAGGAGGATTGACTTCAGGCGAGACAAACACGGGGTGCCCGGACGCGTCGCCGAGATAGAGTACGATCCGAATCGAACCGCTCACATCGCCTTGATCGCCTATGCGGATGGGGAAAAGCGGTACATACTCCAGCCTCGAGGACTAGAGGTGGGCGACACAGTCCTCGCAGGGCCCGGCGCGGACATCGCCGTGGGACATACGACGGCCCTCGGCCGGATCCCATTGGGTACGATCGTCCACAATGTAGAGATGAAGCCCGGAAAGGGAGGCCAGATGGCTCGCTCGGCGGGTGCCGGTGTCAACGTCGTTGCTAAGGAAGGCGACTATGTGACGTTGAGGTTGCCGTCCACTGAGGTCCGTCGTGTCCACCGCGACTGCGTGGCCACGATAGGGCAGGTCGGGAACCAAGACCATGAGCTGCAGTCACTTGGGAAGGCCGGTGCCTCGCGCTGGCGCCGTCGAAGGCCGAAGGTACGGGGGGTCGCTATGAACCCGGTAGACCACCCGTTGGGTGGAGGGGAAGGCAGGAGTTCGGGCGGGCGGCCGCCGGTGTCTCCCTGGGGAAAACCCGAAGGTGCCAAGACCCGGAAAAAGAAGAAAAAGTCAGATCAATACATTGTCCGCGGACGCCGTCGAGGGAAGGCGACCAAGTAACCACTGTGACGTCCGATCGGCCTAAGGATCGGAGCGAGATGGAAGGCGAAGATGCCACGCAGCGTGAGGAAGGGCCCTTACATTGACGACAAACTCCTCGAGAAGATCGAGATTATGAACTCGCGTGGAGAGAAGCAGGTGATCAAGACGTGGGCTCGGTCGTCTACGATCTCACCGGACTTCGTGGGTCACACGATCGCGGTGCACAATGGGAATAAGTTCGTGCCGGTATATATCACCGAGAACATGGTCGGTCACAAACTCGGTGAGTTCGCACCGACCCGACTCTTCCGAGGCCATGGGGGCAAGCTGGCTGACAAGCGGGCCAAGCCCCGCTAGAGACGAGCGAAGGAAGGGCAATGGAGGCAAGGGCGATTGCGCGGTTCATACGGATGAGTCCACGGAAGGTGAGGCTCGTCGTGGACCAGATACGCGGCTGTTCCGTTAACGATGCGTACGCGGTGCTCCAGTTCTCCCCTAAGGCCGCGGCAGAGCCTGTTGGGAAGACACTGCGCTCGGCTGTAGCCAACGCTCAGTACAAGGCGGAGGACCAAGGCGAGGTTGTTGACATGGACGACTTGGTCGTCAGAGATGTGTTCGTTGATGGGGGGCCGACACTCCGGCGATTCCGGGCGGCGGCGATGGGCCGAGCGGCGCCACGCCGGAGGCGTATGAGCCATATCACCGTCGTCGTGGATACGAGGGAGTAATCGCCAATGGGCCAGAAGACGCACCCGGTCGGATTCCGTCTCGGCGTCCTGAAAGATTGGAAGTCGCAATGGTATGCGGAGAAAGACTTTCCGCGCCTCTTAAAGGAGGACGAGACCATCCGCCGGTATCTCGAGCGTCGCTTGGCTCACGCGGCAATCTCGCAAGTGGGGATCGAGCGGAAGCCTTCCAAGATCGTAGTGACCGTGCACACCGCTCGGCCCGGAGTCGTTATCGGGAAACGAGGATCAGAGGTAGACAAGTTGAGGGACGAGCTCGGTGTTCTCACAAACGAGGAAGTCTCCGTCAATGTAGAGGAAGTGAAGCGTCCGGAGTTGGATGCTCGCCTGGTCGCGGACAACGTTGCGCACCAGATCCGGAACCGTATTTCCTTTCGGCGCGCGATGAAGCGAGCCATACAATCCTCGCGGCGAGCGGGCGCAGAGGGCATCCGCATCCAGTGCGGCGGCCGCCTTGGCGGATCCGAAATTGCGCGAGTTGAGGGATATAATGAGGGACGTGTGCCCCTTCACACGCTTCGGGCGGACATCGACTATGCGAGTGTTGAGGCACAGACGACCTATGGGACGGTGGGTGTGAAGTGTTGGATTTTCCTCGGCGAGGTCGTTGACGAGCGTAGGGGTCGAACCTACTCGACGGACAGTTGAATCAAGGGGCCAATGGACGATGCTCTCTCCGAAGCGAGTAAAGTACCGCAAGAAGCACAAGGGTCGGATGCGCGGAGCTTCGCACAGGGGAAACCGTGTCTCTTTCGGCGAGTTCGGGCTCCAAGCGAGTGAACCAGCATGGATCTCGAACCGACAAATAGAGGCCGCGCGAATTGCCATGACCCGCCACATCAAACGGGGAGGAAGGGTCTGGATCCGGATCTTCCCTGACAAACCGGTCACTCAAAAACCCGCAGAGACCAGAATGGGAAAGGGGAAGGGTAACCCGGAGGGTTGGGTTGCTGTCGTTAAGCCGGGTAGAATGATGTTCGAAATGGAGGGAGTGACCCGTGAGACGGCCGAGCATGCGATGAGGTTGGCCACCGCCAAGCTCCCGATAAAGACCAGATTCGTCGTGCGCGAAGAGGAACTGTGAGGCTGGGTGCCAATGGACGCTGCTGATATTCGAGAGATGACCGATAGCCAGATCGGCGAACGAATCGGGGAGCTGAGGGAGGAACTCTTTCGGCTGAGACTTCGGTCGGGAATGATGCAGCTGGAGAATCCCCGGCTTCCAAATCAGATTCGAAAAGAGATCGCGCGGATGAAGACGATCATCCGAGAGCGAGAACTGCAGACGCAGACAGGCTGAAGAGATCGAAATGACTGAAACCGACGTCGAAACAGGTGGGGGGGAGGAGACCGAGCGCAACGGCCGCAAGGTCAGACAGGGGTTGGTCGTCAGCGACCACAGCGACAAAACGGTTGTTGTGCGCGTCGACCGTCGGATCCAGCATCCCCTGTATCGTAAGGCGATGATTCGGTCGAAAAAATATCACGTGCATGATGCGGAGAACGAGTATCGGACCGGTGACATCGTGCGGATTCAGGAGACACGGCCTATCTCGAAGCTCAAACGATGGCGGGTTGTCGAGCTTCTGGGACGGCCTGAAGCTGTCTAGAGCGACGATGGTCAGACTGTGCCGGTACTGGGGAGGGGGCGCTGAGAGATGATCCAGCAAGAGTCGATCCTTAAGATCGCGGATAACACGGGAGCCAAACGGGCTTTGTGTATCCGTGTTCTAGGGGGATCGCGGCGGCGATACGCGCGGGTTGGCGATGTGATCGTCGTAACGATCAAGGATGCGCTCCCCAATGCCGGCGTGAAGAAGGGGGAGGTGGCGAGGGCCGTCATCGTTCGAACGGCAAAGGAAATGCGGCGAAAGGACGGGTCCTACATCCGGTTTGACGAGAACGCCGCGGTTCTGATCAGCGACATCGGCGAACCGAGAGGCACCCGAATTTTTGGACCGGTCGGCAGGGAGCTCCGGGAGAAACGGTACATGAAGATCGTGTCACTCGCTCCGGAGGTCTTGTAGTGGCGGGCCGAGAGGGTGCGAAGCGCGCACGCCGCTCGAAGCGGAAGACGCATATCGTACGCGGAGATCGCGTTCGGGTCATTCGTGGGAATTTCCGTGAAATGGAAGGTAGCGTCCTCCAGGTGGATCCAGCCGAGGGGCGAGTGGTCGTCGAGGGTGTGAACATGAGGAAAAGGCACCAACGACCGACACAGGAAAATCCAGATGGCGGCATCGTCTCGTTCGAAGCACCGATCGATCTTTCAAACGTCATGCTCATGGATCCTGAGTTGGGTGAGCCCTCACGGGTACGAATTCAGCGCGATAGAGACGGGACGAAGGAACGGATTTCGGTGCGAAGTGGCAATCCCATTCCCAGGCCTTGAGATAGGTACGGTATAGTCGGATGGAATCGAGACTACAGAGGCACTACGCGGAAAGAGTCCGCCCGAAGCTGCAGGAGGAACTCGGCCTCACGAACGTGCATCAGGTCCCCCACATTCGGAAGGTTGTAGTAAACGTCGGGATCGGTGACGCGGGGCGGAACCAGAAGCTCCTTGACTCGGTGGTTGCCGAGCTAACGACGATCACTGGGCAAAAGCCGGTGGTGACGATCGCCCGAAAGTCGATCGCAGCGTTTTCCCTTCGCGAGGGGGTGCCGGTGGGGGTCTCGGTGACGCTCCGAAAGAGTAGGATGTACGAGTTTCTGGATCGACTTGTCAGCGCAACGATCCCACGCATCAGGGACTTTCGCGGAATTCCGACACGTTCGTTCGACGGGAGGGGGAACTATACACTGGGAGTGAAGGAGCAAATCATCTTCCCGGAAATCGAGTACGATTCGGTGGAAAAGGTGCACGGGATGGATATCACCGTGGTGACCTCCACCAATAAGGACGACGAGGGTTACGCGTTACTGAGAGAAATGGGTTTTCCGTTTCGGGGCGCTACACCGGTGGCGATCGAGGCGTAGGAGAGAACTAATGGCGAAGAAGGCACTTGTAGAAAAATCGAACCGAAAGCCGAAATATGGCGTGCGGGCATACAATCGATGCAATCGATGCGGTCGCCCCCGTGCGTTCATTCGAAAGTTTGGCCTTTGTCGGATCTGCTTCCGTGAAATGGCGCTCAGAGGAGAGATTCCTGGCGTCCGAAAAGCCAGCTGGTGATGGAGCACAGCTTAACATGATGACCGATCCCATAGCCGACATGCTCACTCGCATCAGGAACGCGGCCCAAGCGGGACATCGTTGGGCGGACATGCCAGTCTCGAAGCTCAAGATCGAGGTGGCCCGGATCCTCAAAGAAAGCCACTTCGTGTTTGACTACAAGGTTCTCGATGACGGTCATCACGGGGTTCTACGTGTATACCTGAAATATTTCGAAGGTCAGCCTGTAATCCGGCATTTGAAGAGGGTTTCGCGACCTGGCCTCCGCCGGTATGTGGGTGCGCAAGAGATTCCACGAGTCCGCAATGGGTTGGGCATGGCGATCCTTTCAACTTCGCAAGGGGTCCTTTCAGATCGCAGCGCCCGCGCCAAAGGAGTCGGCGGCGAGCTGCTGGCGTTGGTCTGGTGAGAGCCCGAGCCAGGACCCGGTCCGAGAACTGACGATGTCAAGAATTGGTGGTCGACCTATCGACGTGCCGAAGGGCGTAGAGGCCCGGATGGACGGAGGCACGATGCACGTAAAGGGTTCGAATGGGGCCCTGTCACTGGAGGTGCACCCAGAGGTCGGTGTCGAAATATCAGCTGGTGTGATCAAGGTCACACGACCATCCGACCAAAAACGCCACAAATCCCTCCACGGCCTAACCCGATCTCTGATCGCGAACATGGTCACCGGGGTCACCGATGGATTCACGAAGAAGCTCGAGATCCAAGGTGTCGGTTATCGCGCACTAAAAGGCGGAAAGGGCATCACCTTGCATTTGGGGTTCTCGCACCCAGTCGAGTACCCAGCCCCGCAAGGGATCCAAATCGAGGTACCGACTCAAACTGAAGTCGTGGTTACGGGTTCGGATAAACAGTTAGTCGGCCAGGTCGCCGCGGAGATCCGCAGTATCCGACCGCCAGAGCCTTACAAGGGTAAGGGCGTTCGATACGCCGGCGAGCAGGTCCGAAGAAAGGCCGGGAAGACGGCGGCGGCCTAGGCGAGGACGATTCGCAGCTGAGGATACGGTCATGAGGGTGGTGAAGTACTCCAAACTTCGTAAGAGTCGACGGCTTCAGCGAGCACGTCGGCACTATCGTGTCCGGAACAAGGTCGCTGGCAGCGCCGAACGCCCGAGGCTCGTCATCTTTCGTTCGCTCCGCAACATGGAGGGGCAGCTCGTGGATGACGATGCGGGCCACACGCTCGTTGGACTCTCGACGCTCGCGGCGCCAGTACGAGACGTGGAAATCGAGGACGACGAGCGGCCGAGGATTGCTCGGGCCTTTGCAGCGGGGAAGCTTCTAGCCAAGCGGGCCCGGGAACAGGGCGTCGATTCTGTCGTGTTCGATCGCGGTGGGTACAGGTATCACGGTCGGGTCAAAGCGTTCGCCGAGGGTGCGCGCGAAGGAGGCTTGAAGTTCTGATGGCCAGAGATAGGGACAGAGGGCGGCGTGAGTCCGATCTTACCGAGACGGTAATCCATATCAATCGTGTTTCTAAGGTGGTAAAGGGCGGACGGCGCTTCTCTTTCACTGCCCTGGTCGCGGTCGGCGATCAAAAAGGAAGCGTTGGAGTCAAGTTAGCGAAGGCGAACGAGGTTGCCGAGGCGATACGGAAGGGGATGGAGCACGCCCGAAAAGAGATGTTCGATGTCCCTTTGGTGGAAGGGACGATCCCCCATGAGATCGTGGGAGAGTATGGAGCGGGGCGGGTGCTACTACGCCCGGCCGCTCCCGGGACGGGTGTGATCGCCGGCGGCCCGGTAAGGGCCGTTGTTGAAGCTGCGGGTGTCACCGACATCCTTACGAAGAGTCTGGGAACCAACAACCCGCTCAATGTCGTACGTGCGACTTTGGACGGGCTACGTCATCTCGTCACACCCGAGCAAGTGGCGAGGGAGCGCGGTATCTCAGTCGAGGCGCTAGGGGTGCACCGTGGCTAAGAAGAAGGCCCCCAAGGGGATCGCGATCACTCAGGTACGCAGCCGGATCGGACGTCCCGAATCTCACCGACGTACTCTGACAGCTTTGGGATTCACGAAACATCAGCAGACCAAGATACACGTGGATACACCCGCAATCAGGGGCATGATAAACCAGATTAGACATCTGGTGGTCGTCCGAGACGCGGAGGATTAGCAGAACAATGGTGGAACTTCACGACCTTAGGCCCACGCCTGGCTCCCGTTCGAACCGTAAACGACGCGGTCGCGGGCCCGGCTCTGGGCTCGGCAAGACCAGCGGGAAAGGGCAGAAGGGGCAAAAGTCCCGCTCTGGCGCCTCGATTCCGGCCGGTTTCGAGGGAGGACAGATGCCTCTACAGCGACGGCTCCCGAAGGGGGGCTTCACTCAACGGAATCGCGTAGAGTACCAGGTCGTTAACCTGGGGGCGCTGGCCGCCATACAAGAGCCGAGCATCACGCCAGAGGTGCTCCGCACAAGGGGTCTGATAGGCGCGCGGAAGCAGCCCATAAAGGTTTTGGGGGACGGAGAGATCGGCCGGGCAATTCAGGTCTCGGCACATGCCTTTAGCGGTTCCGCGAAGACGAAGATCGAGGCCGCGGGGGGCACGGTCTCGGAGATCGATCGATAGCGAATCGAGCGGACCGGCCGCATTGCTGATGCTGCCCGGACACGACGCCTGAGCCCACGGGACTGCGCGGATGGCCAACCCGATCCAGAATCTTTTCCGGTTTCCTGAGCTCAAGGACCGGATTCTTTTCACCCTCCTGATCCTCCTGATCTACCGGGTCGGTGCTCATATCACTGCGCCCGGGATTAATCTCGCAGCGTTGCAGGCGCAATTCGGCCAGATTTTTGGTGGCACTCTCTTTGGCGTCTATGACATGTTCGTCGGTGGCGGCCTCTCCCGGGCGACGATCTTCGCTCTTGGGATCATGCCGTATATCTCGGCGTCCATCATGTTTCAGTTGCTTGCTGCGGTCTTCCCAACGATTGAGAAGCTACAAAAGGAAGGAGACGAGGGGCGCAAGAAACTCACTCAGTGGACCCGCTATGTGACGGTCGTTCTGTGTGTGCTTCAAGGCTACGGATACTCCGTTTTCGTGGGTTCAATCGAGGGCGCGGTGATCACCTCCGGCACGGTGTTCACGGTCAGCACCGTGATCACTCTTACAGTCGGAGCGGTGTTCGTGATGTGGCTGGGGGAACAGATCACGGAACACGGCATCGGAAACGGGATGTCGCTTCTAATCTTCTTTGGCATCATCGAGGGTCTCCCGGGCGCGGTTGTCCGGACCTGGGAGGCAATGATGGTGGGAGAGATCGGACTGATCTCGACGGTGGTGCTCCTGGCGGTGATCGTCGGCGTGACCGGGGCCGTGGTTTCGATGACGATGGGTGCTCGGCAGATCCCGGTGCAGATTCCACGGAAGGTCGTAGGCAGGGGTCGAGTCCAAGAGGGTCAAAAGTCGTACGTCCCGATCCGAGTCAATGCGTCAGGCGTGATGCCGATCATTTTCGCCCAGTCTTTTATCATTGTTCCGGGCACGATCGGCGCACTGTCTTCAGCCCCTGTTTTCCAAGACCTTGCCAACATGTTTCAACCCGGAAACTGGATGTACTATGTGACCTACGGTCTTCTGATCGTCTTCTTCACCTACTTCTATACAGCGATCATCTTCAATCCGGTTGACCTTGCCGAGAATCTGAAGAAACAGGGAGCGTTCATCCCAGGGGTGAAGCCTGGCGCTCGGACTGCAGAGTACATCGACCGAGTCCTGACGAGAGTCCTGGTGCCGGGTTCTATCTATCTGGCTCTCATCGCGATGACCCCTTTCTGGATCTTCGACATCTTCAACATCCAGACCTTCTTTTTCGGCGGGACCGGCCTGCTCATTTGCGTAGGAGTTGGGCTGGACACCGTCCAGCGCGCACAACAGCATCTGCTCCTCCGTCACTATGACGGGTTCATGAAGAAGGGAAGAGTCAAGGTTCGCGGGCGACAAAGGTACATGTGATGATCGAGGATCGTGGCTCAGCCGTGATCCTCCTCGGGCCCCCGGGTGTCGGAAAGGGGACCCAAGGGGCTCTGCTTGCCGAGACCTTCCGATGGGAGAGGATAGCGACCGGAGATCTCCTTCGGGCGGCCCGCCGTGAGGGCACCGATCTAGGTAGGAAGGCTCAGGCATTCATGGATGCGGGTGACCTCGTTCCCGACCCCCTCATGGTGGCGCTGGTTCGTGAGCGGATGCAGCATCTCCCGCCCGATCAGGGCGTGGTGTTTGATGGATTTCCGCGAACCGTGGCCCAAGCGGAAGCCTTGTCACAGGCTCTTCCCGACTTAGGACGCGAAGTGGATGCAGTGCTTGTCCTAGAGGCCCACGACGACATCCTCGTCCAGCGAATCAGTGGCCGGAGGAGTTGCCCGCGGTGTCAACAGGTATACAACGTGCACTTCGACCCGCCGTTGAAGCGGGCGGTTTGCGACGAGTGCGAGGCCGATCTCGACCACAGAGAGGACGACAGGCCGGAAACCGTGCGCCACCGACTCAAGGTCTACAATGACCTGACGCAGCCACTCATTGCTTACTATGAGGCCGGTCCCCAGCCCGTTCTTCGGGTCGGCGGGGACGGCTCTCTTGAGCAGGTTCGGGCGGCCGTACATACAGCGCTGACCTCGCTCCTCGGGGTGGAGGCCTAGCCGCCTTGATAGAGCTCAAGACCCCCGCAGAGATCGATGGCATCGCGAAGGGAGGCCTGATCATTGCTCAATTGTTTCGGGAGTTGGAGCCACGGATCAGGCCCGGCGTCAGCACCTTGGAGCTGGATACATTTGCGGAGGAGTACATTCGCTCGAATCAGGGTGCGGTCCCCGTCTTCAAGGGGCTCTACGGATTCCCGGGATCCCTCTGTACCTCGATCAATGAAGAGGTTGTACATGGGATTCCTTCTACTAAGAGGGTCCTCGGCGCGAGCGACATCGTCTCGATAGATGTCGGAGTGAAGCTCGACGGATGGTGCTCCGATTCGGCGCGGACGTTTCCGGTCGGCGAGATCGACGAGGGTACCGCGCATCTTCTCGGAATCACGAGTATGGCGCTGGAGCGATCGATCGATGCGGCGGTGCTTGGTGGGTACGTCGGAGACATTGGCTACGCCGTGGAGAGCGTCGTGGCAGGCACCGGCTTCTCTGTCATCCGTGACCTCGTCGGCCATGGCGTTGGGAGGAAGGTCCACGAGGATCCTCAGGTACCCAACCACGGGAAACCAGGCACCGGAGCTGTTCTAAGGGAAGGGATGGTGCTTGCGATCGAGCCTATGATTGCCGCTGGGACTCACCAGATACGTACCCTGGCGGACCGATGGACGATGGTCACGTCAGATGGATCTGCTTCCGCGCACTTCGAGCACACGGTAGCGCTGACAGTGGAGGGACCCCGCGTCCTCACTGCCGAGGAATCGCCGGTCCAGACCCCCTGATGGATGACCTCGAAAACGAGGCGGGGGCCCGAAAAAACACTGTCTTGAGGGGCTAGGATGGAGCAGTTATACTACCAAGCTCTACAATGAACGGACGGTAATGCTGCCATGAAGGTGAGAACAAGCGTCAAGCCCATCTGCGAACACTGCAAAGTGATTCGTCGCCGAGGCGTTGTGCGCATCATCTGCAAGCGGAATCCGCGCCACAAACAGCGCCAAGGCTGAGGCGCACGTTCGACTAGGCTCGGAGGCATGATGGCACGGATCGCGGGAGTCGATCTCCCGAGGAACAAGCGCATCGAAATTGCGCTGACCTACATCTACGGGATCGGGCACCCACGGGCGGTTGAGATCCTCGATGGTGCCGGTGTGGATCGGCACGTCCGGACGCAGGACCTCACTGATGAGGATGTGAGCCGACTGCGACGCGAAATCGAGACCAAGTACAAGGTGGAGGGCGCGCTCCGCACCGAGACTTCGATGAACATCAAGCGGCTCATAGATATCGGGTGCTACCGCGGTATCCGGCACCGCAGGGGTTTGCCAGTCCGCGGCCAGCGGACGAGCACGAACGCTCGGACCCACAAGGGTAAGAAACGCGCTATCGCCGGGAAGAAAAAGGCTCCCAAGAAGTAGCTTGCCCGCGTCGGGCAAAGACACCAAGTCTGCATGCGTAGGAGGGCGAGGCCTTGTCGAGTAAGAGTTCAAGTGGAAAAAAGTCGGGAGCTCGCAGCAAGCGCAAACGCACGGTCGAATCCGAAGGCGTGGCCCACATAAAGGCCACGTTCAATAACACCATTGTGACGATTGCTGACAGCAGTGGGGACGTAGTTACCTGGGCGAGTGCCGGTAAGGCTGGATTCAAGGGCTCGAAAAAGTCCACTCCGTTCGCAGCGACGATGGCGGCGGAGCAGGCCGGGCGTGAAGCCTTCGCCTTAGGCGTGCGGAGGGTGGATGTCCGGGTTCAGGGGCCGGGCTCCGGGCGTGAGTCGGCGATTTCTGCGTTAGCTGCTGCGGGGCTTCAGGTGAAGTCGATCCAAGACGTGACCCCTCTTCCGCACAACGGTTGCCGCCCTCCCAAGAAGCGGCGGGTTTGACGAAACGGAGAAGACTGCTCTCTCATTGACGGGGCGCTCCGCGGTCACCCAACCGCGGTTCCCAGAGAATCTTCTAGTGAAGACGGGTTGCGATGGCACGATACACGGGTTCGGTCTGTAAGCTCTGCCGTCGGGAAGGGGGAAAACTCTTCCTGAAGGGCCAAAAATGCTACACGGAAAAGTGTCCGGTTGAGCGGCGAGCCTATCCTCCAGGGCAGCATGGCCCTGCGCAGGCCCGGCGAAGGAAACAGTCCGAATACGCTTTACAGCTCCGCGAGAAGCAGAAGGTCAAGCGGATGTACGGCCTCCAGGAGAGCCAGTTCCGCAACCTCTTCCGGAGTGCAGCACAGAGGGGAGGGGTGACCGGTGAGAATCTTCTGGTCGGTCTCGAGACCCGTTTGGACAACGTGATTTTTAGACTTGGATTCAGCTCGAGCCGGAATCAGGCTCGACAGCTGGTCCGTCATCGTCACGTAGAAGTAAACGGACACACGGTGGATGTCCCGAGTTATCAGTTGCGGGCGGGCGACGATATCGCGGTCCGCGCTAAGTCCCGTGATCTAGATGTAGTGCAGGCGAGCCTCAGTTCACGGACTCGCCCGAAGCTTACGGAGTGGCTCACGCTAGATGAAAAAAACCGGGTGGCTCGGGTCGTACGCATCCCCACTCGGGGTGACATCCCAATGGACGTCCAAGAGCAGCTGATCGTGGAGCTCTACTCGAAGTAGTGTGGATGGGCTGGACGTCTCGGATTCGAACCGATACCGCACCCAGTTGCACGGAGGAAAACGGTGGAGATTGATCTAACCGGACTGGTTCTTCCGGAGAAAGTTGAGACGGTTCAGCTTTCTGATGAAGGACGTGTAGGCGAGTTCGTCGTCGAGCCGCTAGAACGGGGCTATGGGCACACGTTGGGCAATTCTGTTCGCCGAGTGCTCCTATCGTCGCTCAGAGGGGCTGCAGTTTGGGCCTTCAGGATCGATGGTGTGGTACACGAGCACCAAACCGTCGCTGGCGTGGCCGAAGACGTCCATCAGGTGATCCAGAACCTAAAGTCTCTGATCGTGATCCTCGATGACGATCTGGACGAGGTGACGCTTGAAGTGGCCACCAAGAAGGCCGGTCCCGTCACAGCCGGACACATACGAGCGAAGGGCGGTGTTCAGATCCTTGACCCCGAGCATCGGCTCCTGACCCTTCAAGAGAAGCGAGAGTTCCGCATGGAACTCCGTGTTAACAAGGGCCGAGGGTTTGTTCTGGCCGATCAACATCCGATCGGCAAGGGTGAGCCTGTTGATCTCGTTCGGATTGACGCCGTCTACAATCCGGTCCGTAGGGCTAATTTTCAGGTTCTGGAGACCCGTGTCGGTCAGCGCACGGACTTTGACCAGCTCACTTTTTTTGTTGAGACCGACGGGTCCGTCCTACCTGAGGAGGCGCTGGCCACAGCGGCTGCTCTGGTAAGCAAGCATCTTGAGTACCTCCTCTACTTTGGCGAAGATGGTATCCCGCAGCCCACACCCGCTGGGGCGAGTCCGGTGTCTGAGGCAGTAAGGGATCTGTTCGAGCGCCGGATCGAAGACCTCGCGGAGCTTAGCGTCAGGTCCAGAAACTCGCTTCAAAAAGAGAACCTCAGCACTCTTGGAGAGCTCATTCAAAGGACCGAGAGTGAGATGCTCTCGATCGAGAACTTCGGGAAGAAGTCCCTACAGGAGATAGAGGATTTCCTCGATGAGCACGGTCTCAGATTTGGGATGAGCGTTTCTGAGGGGGAGGACGGACGACTCTTCGTAGCTGACGAGGGGGCCGGCGCAGGGGCTGAGACCGGCGATGAGTAGACAGGATCGCCTCCCTGTCGTATATCGATAGCGGACAGGAACAGAGCATGCGGCATCGCAAGAAGGGTCGACAGCTGTCTCGCACCGGCGCTCATCGCCGTGCTACGCTCAGGAACATGGCCACGAGCCTGTTCCGGCACGGAAGGATTGAGACGACCACGGCAAAGGCTAAGGAACTACGACCCTACGCAGAGCGCCTAATCACGCTTGCGCGAAAAGGGGATGTACATTCACGGCGATTGGCAGCCAGGAAGATCCAGGATCGTGATGTGCTCGGGAAGCTCTTTGACGATATTGGCCCGGGATTCCTTGAGCGGCCTGGGGGTTACACTCGGATTTTGAAGGTTGGTCATCGCAGGGGCGATGCGGCTGAAATGGCGCTCATTGAACTCGTGGGCGATGCAGAGACATAGGTGCCCGATAGACGGTACCTCAAGAGGACCAGCGGGAGATAATCGATTATGGCGGGAGCCACCAAAGGCATAGTCAATTTCGTCGCGATGGTGTTGGCGTTTCTCGCGATGGGGGGCTTTCTCTACTGGCTAGGGGTCACAGCGGTGCCAACAGAGACCGCCGTGGCGCTCGAGGATGACACCGCCCAAGCCGTTTCTCTTTCAGCGTTCGCACAGAATCCGATCATGTTCGAGGGTGACCTCGTCGCTGTGGATGGAGTCGAAGTGCAGGACATCCTCGGGACGCAGGCGTTCCTTATGGTTCTTCCCGATGGCAGCGCGTATCCGATTCGCCTTGATGCCAGTCTTGCGATGGGCGGATTACAGATCGCCGCGAGCGATCAGGGGAGAGTGACCGGCACCGTCTTCGCGATGACGGACAGTGTTTTGGACGCGTGGGCGACCGAAGCGCTCTTTGCGGACGACGAGCAGAGAGAGGCCGCCGCCGCCGTAGGCAGCTTCTTGCTTGCGACGGAGGTTCAACTAAGCGGAGGCACCCAAGGGGACGGGGACGCCGCACCCGACGCTTAACGGACTCCGGAGTTTCAGAAAGATGGCAAGAGTATGCTACGTGTGCGGTAAGAGACCACGGGCTGGCAACCGAGTCAGTCACGCACACAACAAGACGAAACGGTGGTGGCTTCCGAATCTTCAGTCTGCGAAGATCGTGGACGATCGGGGGGATCGAAGAAGGATTCGGGTATGCACGTCCTGTATCTCTGCTGGGAAGATACGAAAGGCGCCGGCTATCAAGGCTACCGTCGAGGGATAGACGGACGTCGGAATTGACGACGGAGCGATCCCTGGCTGGAGTCAGGGTTGCCGTTACAAGGTCCGATGCGAGTGCTCTTGACGAACCGCTGACCCATCTCTTGCTCGATCGCGGTGCCAACCCCATTGCGGTTCCACTCACTGAATCCCTGCCACCGTCCGACCCTGGCAGCCTTCCCAAAGCCCTTCGTGACCTCCAATTGTACGATTGGCTCGTCGTAACGTCCGCCCGGACTGCGGCGTCGATAGGAGAGGCGTGCCGCAACGAGCACATCACGGCGAACCAGTTGCGTGGAAGTGGCATCAGGATCTGTGCTGTGGGCCACTATACTGCGGAAGCCCTCGCTCGAATCGGATTGCCCCCAGACATTGTTCCGGATCGGTTTAGCGCGGAAGGTGTGGTTGCCCTGTTGCTCGGGTCCCCGAATCCGAAGACGTTACGAGTCCTTTTCCCCCGGGCTGAGCAGGGCCGTGATCTTATCCCGAGCCGGCTCGCCGAGGCTGGAGCTCACGTGGACGTGATCGCGGCCTACCGGACCGTGCAGATACCGGCCGCCGGAGATCGGCTATGCGACCTCGTGTCGGATGCTCGCGTGGATGCCTTGACGTTCACCGCGGGATCCGCGGTGAGGGTGTTCGCGGACGGATGGTCCAGGCGCGACGGGAGCCGCGTAGACACACGAGACCGAGCGGTTCGGGCGCTTCCGGCTGACGTCGGCGTGGTCGCGCTAGGCCCGGCGACCGCTTCGGTCTTGGACCGCAGGGGGATAAACGTTCACGCAGTCGCACAACCTCACACGCTGAGGGGACTCGTGGCGGCGCTGGAGAGCTGGTCCGCAACCCGTCAGCCGTGAGGACGGATGGGGCGACGAGCGTTTGGGAGGCATTCGTTTCCTCGCACGCTTTCGTTGCTTCTTACTGTGGTCACAGCGATATTTTGGGCCGCCTAGATGCTTGCCCGTTTCTTTCTGGCGAGCTGCGTAAACCCATCCAGTGAGGGGCGGTGATGTGCGTGATGTGCGTCGCGGTATCACCCTCAAGAGCTGCTAGGGCTAGTCTCCATGGTTGCGTCCTCTGAGGGTACTCGCACTCAAGAAAAAGACGCGACGTTTGGAGTCATGGGGCTCGGCTACGTCGGACTCCCTCTCGCAATCGAGATCGGCAGGGGAGAAAGTCGTACGCTCGGTTTCGACACGAGTGAGACAGTCGTAAAGGGTGTGAATCAGGGGCGAAGTCACATCGGGGACGTTTCGAACGAATCCGTGGCTGAGCTATGCGAGCGTGGGCTTCTTGAGGCCACCACGGACATGGGTCGTTTGGCGGAGTGTGACGTCATCTGCCTCTGCGTTCCCACCCCGCTGTCCAAGACGAGAGACCCCGATATCTCGTACATTTTGGCAGCCGGCCGATCTGTCGCTGCGACGCTGCGGCGGGGCCAGCTCATCGTCCTTGAATCGACGACCTACCCTGGAACGACCCGGGATGTTCTCCTGCCCCTATTTCGCGAAGTCGGCCTTGAGGTTGGTAAGGACTTCTTCCTCTGCTTTTCTCCGGAGCGGGTCGACCCCGGCAATGAAGTCTGGCAGACACGAAACACGCCGAAAGTGATTGGAGGAATTACGGGTGCCTGCTTGGAAGCCGGGTTAGCCGCCTATCGGAGGTTCATCGAGACAATGGTTCCCGTTTCCTCTCCTGAGGCTGCGGAGATGGTCAAGCTTCTCGAGAACATGTTTCGGGCGGTGAACATAGCCCTCGTCAACGAAACTGCGCAGATTGCTGACCGCCTAGGCGTGAACATCTGGGAGGTCGTCGAGGCTGCAGCGACGAAGCCGTTTGGTTTCATGCGGTTCACCCCGGGGCCGGGGCTTGGTGGCCATTGCATCCCTATCGATCCTCAGTATCTCTCGTGGAAAATGCGGACGCTCGACTACCGCACGCGCTTCATCGAGCTCGCCTCCGAAATCAACGCTGAGATGCCGCACTTCGTGGTAGAGAAGGTACGTGGAGCATTGAATGCGGAGCGCAAATCGGTGAACGGCTCGAGGGTCCTTGTCCTGGGTGTCGCATACAAGAAGAACGTCGATGACATCAGGGAGTCACCGTCATTGGAGATCATGAAGGAATTGGAGCGGGACGGCGCTGACGTGATTTTCCATGATCCCCATGTCCCGACGTTCAGTGAGGACGGACGGACTTGGACCGGGGTGGAGCTTACGTCACCGGTGTTGCAATCCGCGGACGTAGTCTTGCTAGTGACTGACCATAGTTCGCTCGATCTGGCGCAAATCTTCGATCATGCACGAATTCTGGTGGATTCCCGAAACGCGACCTCCGAAATTGTGAGGGAGCGCGGGATCGGAGGGTCCCCGGGCTGGATCGTCAAGGGCGTGGAAACGCCAATGTTCCGAAGGCTGACAGCCCGAATCCAGTGATTCAGTGGGTGCCAGTTTGACCTTTCCTATTGGGTTTACCTTACTCGTCCTCGGTGTCGCGGGGGCCGCGATGATCCGAGACGTACTACCGCCCACAGGGGCGATCCTCGGAGCTGTAGTCACGCTACTCTTGGGAGGGGTGATTACCCCTGCGGAGGCGCTAAGCGGCTTCAGCAATCCAGCGCCGGTGACAATTGCGGCTCTCTACATAGTGGCCAGGGCCGTAGAAAAGACCGGGGCACTGCAGCCGCTGATCCGGCAGACCCTAGGAAGCAATCCGGGCATCCGAGTTGGCCTCGCTAGGCTATTGGCTCCAGCGGCGGGAGCATCAGCGGTTCTCAACAACACACCGATCGTGGCGATGCTGGTTCCTCAGGTCTCAGAGTGGGCACACGCACGAGGGAGGCCTCCGTCGTGGTACCTCATGCCTCTATCCTTCGCAGCTGTCTTGGGTGGAACGGTTACCCTCATCGGCACTTCGACCAACATCGTTATTTCAGGGCTCCTCGAAGAGGTGGGGATGGAGCCTCTCGCTATGTTCGAGCTCACGTCGTTGGGCCTCCCGCTAGCCGCGGTCGGAGTGACGATTCTAGTATTCTTGGCTCCGATTCTGTTACCAGATCGTAGAGGCGCCCGACAGGAGTTCGAGGAAAGCGCCAGGGAGTTCGTGTTCAGGATGGAGGTCGAGACGGGTGGCGCGCTGGACGGCACCACGATAGAAAGCGGCGGGCTCCGGCATCTCAGGGGCGTGTTTCTCGCCGAGATCGAACGCGGAGGGGATGTCGTAATCCCCGCTCGTCCGGATATGCGACTCCGCGGCGGAGATCGGTTGATTTTCGTTGGCCGATCTGACGATGTCCTGGACGTGCAGAGAATTCGGGGGCTTACGTCGACCGAGCACGAACACACCTTGGACCTGGCGGAGCCAGGCCACACGTTCTTCGAAGCCGTGGTCAGCGCCACGTCCGAAATCGCGGGCCAAACACTCAAGGAGGTGGGGTTTCGGGGTCGATATCAGGCGGCGGTGCTTGCTATCCACCGCTCAGGCGTTCGAATCCACGCGAAGCTCGGAGGGGTGCGAATCCGGCATGGCGACACGCTTCTTCTTCTCGCGGACGAAGGGTTCGCGGAACGGTGGCGTGATCGCGCGGACTTCCTGCTCGTGTCCCATCTCGGAGGATCGCCGCCCAGAGGCACGAAGCAGGCCATTTACGCAGTTGGAGTGACGTTGGCGATGATCGCGGCGACAGCTAGTGGCGTGCTGCCGATGCTAAACGCCGCCCTTTTCGCCGCGATCTTGATGGTCATCGGCAAGGCCTTGACTGCGAGGGACGCCCGACGGGCGGTCGACCTTGATGTTATTGTTTTGATCGCCGCGGCCTTCGGCCTTGGGGCCGCGATGCGGAGCTCTGGAATCGCCGAGATTCTGGCTGTCGGTATTGTCGCCGCCTCTGGTACAGTGGGCCCGATCGGGACTCTTCTCGCCGTCGCCGTGGTCACGATGATCCTCACCGAGTTGGTCACGAACAATGCGGCGGCAGTGCTCGTATTTCCGATCGCGATCTCCACTGCCTCCGCGGCCGGGCTCGATCCCAGGCCCTTCGCGGTGACGGTCGCAATCGCCGCTTCCGCGTCCTTCCTGACTCCAGTCGGATACCAGACGAATACCATGGTCTATGGCCCTGGAGGGTACCGATTCCTCGACTACATCCGTCTAGGGCTCCCTATGAGTGTTCTCGTCCTTCTCTTCATTGCCTTTCTGGTTCCGGTGCTATGGGCTCTATAGTTGAATCAGCGAACCTGTTAGATACCGTGGTAGACTTCGTCTACGAGGCTGGGGAACGAATTCTCGAGTTATATGGAGTGCCTTCGACCGTAGAAGAGAAGGAGGACCGAAGCCCACTCACTGCAGCCGACCGCGCGGCCCATGAACACCTCGTCGATCGCCTTTCAAGCTTTACTCCTTCGATTCCGTTGCTCTCAGAGGAGTCTCCGCAGGATGCCATCGCCCAGCGAAGAAACTGGGAACGGTTTTGGCTCGTCGATCCGCTTGACGGGACCAAGGAGTTCATCCGAGGCTCCGGTGAGTTCACCGTGAACGTCGCGCTCATCGAAGGCGGCCGGCCGGTGATCGGGATCGTGCACGTCCCTGCGCTGAACACTACGTACCGAGCATCGAAGGACTCTGGCGCCGAAAAAGCGGGTGAGGACGGCCGGTTTCGGCGTATCCGCACCAGGCGATTCGATTCCGAGAGCCCGGTGTTGGTGGGGAGTCGAGATCACGCTGGCCGAGGCGTTGGGCGGCTTGCGACTTCCCTGGGGCGAGGCGTGCGGTTCACCAGTCTGGGAAGCTCGCTTAAGTTCTGTCTCGTTGCCGAGGGCCTGGCCGATCTCTATCTACATGACCGACCAACGATGGAGTGGGATACCGGAGCCGCACAATGCATCGTTGAGCAAGCCGGCGGGGGCGTTTTCGCGCTCGACGATTCCGCGCCTGGCGCTCGACTCAAGTACAATAAGGACAGCCTCCGCAACCCGCATTTCTTGTGTGTTGGGGACCTTGACGGACCTTGGAGGGAGCTGTCTCATTCGGCCCGAACCACCGAGTGAGACGGTATCGGATTCGATGACGCGAACAGTCAAAGGACACCTGCGCACGCTAGAGAACGAGGCTATCCACGTCTTCAGGGAGGTGTCTGCCCAGTTCGAGCGACCGGTCATGCTCTTCTCAGGCGGCAAGGACTCCGTGGTGATGGCCTGGGTCGCCCGTAAGGCGTTTCACCCAGCTTCCGTTCCGTTTCCCCTCCTGCACATCGATACGGGACACAACTTCCCCGAGACCATCGAGTTTCGCGATCAATTTGTGAGGGAGGCTGGCTTCGAGCTTTTGGTCCGCCATGTCCAGGATTCGATCGATCAGGGTCGTGCGAAGGAGGAAAAGGGGCCGGAGGCGAGCCGCAACTCGCTCCAGACGGTGACGTTGCTCGATGCGATTAAGGAGCTCCAGATCGACGCGGCGATGGGAGGGGGCAGGCGGGACGAAGAGAAGGCCCGAGCTAAGGAGCGCTTCTTCTCGCACCGGGATCGGTTCGGTCAATGGGATCCGAAGAACCAGCGGCCGGAGCTTTGGAGTTTGTACAACGGACGGAAGAATCCAGGAGAACACTTCAGGGTCTTCCCGCTCTCCAACTGGACGGAGATGGACATTTGGCAGTACATCCTCGTCGAATCGGTCCCCATCCCCGACCTCTACTTCGCCCATGAGCGGGAAGTTGTGCACCGCAACGGTGTGCTCCTGGCCAAGACCGACTTTATTCAGCTCCTAGAAGATGACCACGTGGGGACCGAGACGGTACGGTTCCGGACGATCGGGGACGCCACGTGCACCGGAGCGCACGCTTCTGACGCTCGTTCGCTTGAAGCGATCATTCGCGAGACCGCGGCGGCTCGCGTTACGGAGCGAGGTGGGCGCAGCGACGACAGGCGCTCCGAGGCCGCGATGGAGGACCGGAAGCGGGAGGGCTACTTTTGATGCCGGGTCCAACGGCGTATATGGACACCGACCTGCTCCGGTTCACCACTGCGGGGAGCGTGGATGACGGAAAGAGCACGCTGATTGGCCGGCTCCTTCATGACACGAAATCAATTTTTGAAGATCAGATGGAGCAGATTGAAGGAGCGAGCCGGAAGCTGGGCAACGAAGGGCTGAATCTGGCCCTGCTCACCGACGGGCTCCGTGCTGAAAGAGAGCAAAAGATCACGATTGACGTGGCGTACCGGTATTTTGCCACGCCGCGTCGCAAGTTCATCATTGCGGATACACCTGGCCATATTCAGTACACCCGGAACATGGTTACGGGGGCGTCGACCGCCGAGCTCGCGATCGTCTTGGTCGATGCGCGGAGGGGCTTGCTCACACAGTCCAAGCGGCACGCCTTCATTACCTCTCTCCTCGGGATCCCGCACATGATCGTCGCGGTGAACAAGATGGATCTAGTGGACTATTCAGAGGAGGTCTACGATAAGATCCGCTCCGATTTCACCGAGTTTTCGACGAAGCTGACGGTCAAGGACATCTCTTACGTTCCGATCAGTGCCCTTCACGGTGACAACGTAGCGGAACGGTCGAAGCGGATGCCCTGGTATAGAGGGGGCGCGCTCCTGCATATGCTCGAGACCGTGAACTTGGGAGCGCGGCGGAACCACATTGATTTTCGCTTCCCCGTACAATACGTCCTTCGTCCCAACCAAGACTTCAGGGGCTACGCCGGAACGGTGGCTTCGGGAACGGTTGGCCCCGGAGAAGAGATCATCGTCCTGCCGTCGGGCCAAGGAACGAGGGTGCGGACGGTCGAGAGGTCCGGCCGTCCAGTCCAAGAGGCGGTGGCCGGCGAGGCGGTCGTACTTACCACGGAGGCCGAGCTCGATATTTCCAGGGGGGACATGGTCGTCCGCCGGCGAAACGTGCCGACCGTACGCGATCGCTTCGAAGCCTATCTGTGTTGGATGAGTGACGAGAGGATGGAGGGGGGACGGGCCTACCAGCTTCTTCACACCTCGAGACAGGTACAGGCCTTCGTTGAGCGGATCGAGTACCGGGTGGATGTGGACACGCTACATCGAGAAATGGCGGATTCCCTGGGCCTCAACGAGATAGGACGCGTAGAGATCTCAACTTCGCGGCCTCTGTTTTTCGATTCGTACCGGATCAACACGGCTACAGGGAGCTTCGTCCTCGTGGATCCTCACAGCAACGCGACGGTTGCTGCGGGAATGATTCGGGGGACGGTAAGCCGGTTCGTTGAGGAAGCCACCAGGGAAGAAGCGCGTCTGACGCCTGTCTCTCCAGACGTAGTGTGGGAGGGGGTGAACATTTCCCGCGAGGAAAGGGAATCGCGTTCGGGCCACCGTGCTGCGCTCATTTGGTTCACGGGGATGTCGGGGGCCGGGAAGACGACGATCGCACGCGCGGTGGAGCGGATTCTGTTTGAACGCGGAATCGGAACGATGCTCCTCGACGGAGATCAGGTGCGTCATGGCCTCTGTGGTGACCTGGCATTCTCCCCTGGTGACAGAAGTGAGAACATCCGGCGCGCCGGGGAAGTAGCAAAGCTCTTCTTCGATCAAGGTTTAGTTGTACTCTGCACTTTCGTCTCGCCGTTCCGGGCTGATCGGGGGGCGGTTCTGGAGCTGTTCCCGGGTACTCAGGTCTTGGAGGCATACGTCCACGCCCCTCTGCATGTGCTCCGCGACCGGGATCCAAAGGGGCTGTACTCACGCGAGTCCTCCGGGCAGGTTGCCCTTCCCGGAAGCGAGGCTCCATACGAACCTCCTGACCGACCCGACATCGATCTCGACACTTCGTTGATCGAGCTGGATGCGGCGGTCCGGTCGGTGATGGAACGGCTGGAGCCCCTATTCATGTCTCGCTGAAAGACCTGGTTGAGAGGCCTCGACCTATCGAATCCTCCTCGAACAGATTGATTCACTGCCGTGAATCACGCCACCGGTACTCTGCCGAGTGGGCAGAAGCTGACAGGTTCACATCTGCTTCGGGTAATTGAACTTACGGGCATACCGGACCGGATTCCCGCCGATTGATTCCCGCTGATTGGACTCAGGCGCGAACTCTGCGACGGCTCTCCAGAGCTTTCCTGAGCTGTGCCTCATCGGCCCGCTGGTAGCAGTGCAGCACCGTCTTGGCCTCCTTCCAGCCGCCGAGTTCGCATAGCACCTTGAGCGGCTGGTCCATGAGGTCGGAGGCGAACTTCCGCCTTAGGGAGTGCCAGCCGCGGCCACGCGTGGATTCGAGCCCTGCGAGCGCTACGGCCTTCTCCCACCAGCGCTGCGCCCACGAACAGCTCACGCACTTCGAGCGATCCCAAGGCGAGGGCAGCACGGGCGCGTCCCCGATACCGGGATTCCTCTTTCGCGCCTCCTCCAGGGCAGCGAGCGCCTCGGCGGTGACCGGCGTCCGGTGCTCGTAGCCCGACTTGTCGTGCTCTGCGCGCCACCGCACCACTCCGCCTTCAAGGTCGACATCCGAGCATCGAAGCTGACGGATGGCGCCGATGCGGTGTCCTGTCTCGTGCGCGAGGACCAGAGCAAGATGAAAGCGCCAGTCCATCTCCAGAGACACGTGGAGCAGGACCCGGTATTCTTCCTCGGTAAGCATCACCCGTGTCGGGTTCTTCTCCGTGGGCGTCTTCAGGCCCTTGAGCGGGTTCGAGCCGAGGAGCAGTTCGCCCCGCTCGTCCCTCGACTTCACGGCCCAGTTGAGGACCGCGATCAGGAACTTCAAGTCGCGTTCGATCATCCGGTCGGACACGGGTTTGCCGCTCGGGCCAACCCTGCCCGCGCGGCGCTCCCGGATGAACCGGTCCCAGTCGCGCTGGGACAGCGTTGCGGGCTTCCGGTCCCTGCCGAAGCAACCGAGGAACATCCTCGTCGCGGCCCTGTCGTGCAGCCGCGACCGCCCACGCTTGGTGGGCGTCACCTCTTCACCGTAGATGTCAAAAAGCGTCTCCAGGGTGAGCGGCTCGGGCTCGGCTTCGGCCTTGCCCTCGATCTCCGGCCCGAGGTAGCCAGCGGCGAACTCGTCCGCCTGCCGCTTCGCCCGTCTCCAGTCGCGGTGCTTCAGCGACCTTGTGAGCCTGCGCCCGTTCTCGCAACAGGCGCGCCAAATCGTAAACTGTTGTAACGCATGGAGTTATAGCGACACGGGAAACCCCCGTATCACCGCCGGTACACTATTCGGACGCGACACCCCAAGTACCTGTCCAATGCGGTCCCTGCGCGTCCACCGTGTTCCGGCCCAGCCCGAAAACCTGCCAATGGCTGGCAGGGTTCTCCCCCCTTCATGCGTTGGGGCAGTCTTGGCGGCTGCCCCGGTGTTTCCGCTTGGGCTCCCGGAGTCCTGTGAACGGTAACCCGGACGGCCCGAAGCGCCAACCTCTCCGCACGGCACCGATTGTGGGGCGGCATCCCGGTGCTGGAGCCTCGGGAGTGCGCCATTCCCGGGGGCGCTGTCGTCGAGAGCGGCGTCCTCGCCCGGGACCAGCGGGCGAAGCGGGACTCCCCGCTCTCCCATGTCTCGGCCGTGGGCCGCCTATCTGGCGGGCGAGACGTAGGGCCTCGCCTGCCGCTTCGGGCGGTGCCCTGAGAGGCGCTTCGGAGGCGTGCGCAGGGCTGGCTTGAGCCACGCTAAGGTGGCTAAGCCAGCCTACCCCATGTCATACATTGGGGCTGGCGAGGGGTGCTCCGCCCCCCTTCGAACCCCCCCGAGGCCCGCGCTTCGGCGGAGGCCGCGGGCGGGGGCTCAACCCGCTTCCCGGTGCCGGGATCGTGCCCGGGCGCCTCGCGATCGAATGCCTGCCAGGTGGCGTCTCGCATGAGCAACCGCCGGACTGCCACCACAGGCGCTCGTCCCGTGCGTCCCGATAGGTTAGTTCCCCGCGACGTTGACGCGCATGTGCCAGACCCGACCCGCAATGCCATACGCGGACTCGCTCGGATAGTCCATCGACCAGAGCTGGGCGACGGACCCGCTCGGAAGCTGGTTGGGAAGCCGGTCGAACAAGTTGTTCGCCCCCAGTCCCACGAGAATCCGCCCGCCCACCCTGAAGGTGACCTCCATGTCCGCGATCGCCGCCGCATCGATGGTAGTGGGCTCCTCGAAGATGAACGGACTGGTCGCCGCACCGATGTGATTGACGCTGAAGCGGGCGCCGATTCCGCCAGCCAGGCGAACATCGGCGCTGGCCCCGAGCCGGCGACCCGGCTGGGCCTCTTCGATCAGGATCCTCTGGGTCTCGCCGATGAAGTCCTCGTTCCGGTTGGCGGTGATCTTCGTGCTGTTCTGGTGCAGGCTCGCCGAGAGATCCGCCGCGCCCCATTCCATGCCCCGGAAACGCCAGCTTCCGACGACGTCAAGGCCCTGCGTCCGCGTGTCGATGGCGTTGGTCCAGAAGGCGACGGCATCCACCGGACGACCTTGGAACTGGGCCCCGGCGCGCAGTCCGTGGCTCTGGTGCAGGATCTGGGTTAGTGCGATCGCGTCGGCCACCGCGACGCGGTAGTAGTCGGCCGTGAACAGGAATCCGCTATCGCTGGAATAGACGAAGCCGCCGGTCAGGCTGAACGATGTCTCGTGGCTCAGCGAGCAGGCACCGAACTCGGCGCAGGCGACCGGATCACCCTCGGGCAGGAAGCCGGCACTTTGCAATCCTCCTCCTCCGCCCACGAAACCGATCGTGTTGAACCCGCGCTGCGGCAGCCGCGGCGCCCGAAAGCCGGTGGATGCGGCGGCGCGGAGCGCGGCCCCCGATGCGCCAAGTCCCACGCGTCCCGCCACCTTGCCGGTGAGCGAGTTGCCCGCGTCCGAATAGTTCTCGAATCGGAGTGCCCCGCTCAGCACGGTTCCGTCGGACGGGCGCAACTCCATGTCCGCGTAGGCCCCGAAGCTGCTACGATCCCGCTCGCTCAGCGACGCCGACGTAGGGCTGTAACCGGGATAGCCCTGGATCCCGCAGCTGGCGATCACGGACCCGTCGTTCAGATGGTGGGCCGCGGGAAAGCTGCCCGGGGAGTCGCTGGGTCCGCAGGCCCACGAGGCGCGGTCTCCCGGCTCCATCCAGTACGAGTCCCGCCGGAAGGCGCCTCCGATAGCCAGGAACGCGGGAGTCGAGCCAACCTCGATCTCCCGTGTGGCATCGGCGTTGAGCGTCCACTGCCGCACGTTCAGTCCGCCGCTGAAGACATCGGCCGGTCCCGCGTTGGCCGCGATCGACGCGCCGTCCGCCCCCGGGTTGCGCGCCAGATACTCGGCGGCGTAGGACGGGTTGATCGAATTCGCCGCGCCGAAGGCGAAACGTCCCTCTCCGTAGCCGAAGCCCAGGTCCCCAGACCAGTCTCCCATGTCTCCGCGCAACCCCGCCACAGCCGACTTGTCGGTCAGATCTGATTCCTCCAGCGGGAAGAACCCGTCCGGGTACACGTAGCTCACCGTGCGGGGTACCCAGTCGGCCTTTCGATAAAGCCCGTCGGCAACCGCTTCCCGATCCGAGTAGCCGCCGAAAGCGTAGAGCTCCGCCGATTCGCTGACGGGCAGGGCCGCATTGAACATGAAACCCGCTCCCTTGTAGTCCGGCTCTCCGTTGCGCTGGAGTTGAATGATCTTCCCGCCGTTCGCGCAGGGGCCGTAGGACGCGCTCGAACCGAAGCAGGTGGGCGCCACCCCTGCCCGGTTCGTCACCTCCTGCCTCGCCGCCTCTATCGTGATGTTCAGAAAGCCGCGGCCCAACGGAACCCCCGCGTTGGCGGACGTGAGCAGCCTCAGTCCGTCCCCGCGCGAAGTCCGGCCCAGGTAGGTGGCGGCATTCACCCCGCCGGCGTCGTCCTTCAGCACGATGTTGATGACCCCGGCGATCGCGTCCGACCCGTACTGCGAGGCCGCGCCTTCGCGCAGAACCTCGATCCGTTTGATGGCGTGCACGGGGATCGCGCGAAGGTCTGTACCGGTCGTCCCGTAGCCGGACACGGCAAGCAGTTTCGCGAACGCAACGCCATGACGCCGCTTGCCGTTCACCAGCACGAGAACCTGGTCTGGATTCATGCCGCGCAGGGTCGCCGCGTGAAGGGCCGCCCCGTCTCCCGCGGAGAACCGGGTCGAGTTGAAGGACGGCGCGATGCGACCGAGAACCTCGGCCAGATCGACCTCACCCAACCGCGTGATCTCCTCGGCTCCGTAGATGTCGACCGGCACGGCGAGGTTCGCCGGGTCGGCCACGCCCGCCCGGGAACCCACCACAACCTCGATTCCTTCCAGCACACTGAATACCGTGTCCGGCCGCTCCTGAGCCAATATCGCTCCGCTCGGGACGGCGGCGCAGGAAACTCCCAGGACCACGGCCGTTGCTCTGAGTCCCATGTCGCAACCTCCTTATCACATGCAGAATGGAAATGGACGTTCTTCATTATAGGCAACTGGGGAGCATATCGCCGGGGAGGGCATGGCGTTCGTGGCAATCCGGATCGCGGGTGCTGATCGCCCCTCCGCGAGTCCGCGAACGTCCACTGGGGTCGAACGGATTCCCGTACGCAAAGGGGAAATGAAGAGGGAATCGTATCCGGTATGTTGACATCAAATAGTTGTATGACAACAACTTATGTGATTTACGAGATAGCCTGGAAATGTGCATCGGGATCCAGACGCTCGGCGGGAGCCAGCGCCGCGAGCGCCAGCCCGCTGTTCCGGCAGCGGCGCGGAAAACGCTGGGGGTTCGAAGGGAGGCGCAGCCCCCTTGCCAGACCGCGATGTTCAACATTGCGTGGGCTGGCTTAGCCACCTTATAGTGGCTCAAGCCAGCCCGGCGGACGCCCGCGAAACGCTTCTCCGAGCGCCGCTCGAACAGGTCGGAGCGCATGTAGGCTGCCTCCGCCTCGCTTACGACAGGTACCGCCCCCACGCCTCCATGACCTCGCGGCGGCGCTCCAGCAAGTCGGTCCTGTTGTACGCGGCCTCCACCTTGTTCCCAACGACATGGGCGAGCGCCCTTTCGGCGACCTCGCGGGGAACTCCCGTCTCGGAGCACCAATCCCGGAACGAGCTGCGGAACCCGTGAGGCGTCGCCTCCGTCCCGTTGAGCGCCCGTCCGATGGACTGGCGGGCAATCGGCTTCCCGCCCCGTCCGGGAAAAACGAACGGCGAATCGGACTTCGCTTCGGCGAGCACCCGCAAGGCGGCCGACGACAGCGGAACACGGTGTTCCCTCTTCGTCTTCATCCTCGAAGCCGGGATCGTCCAAACGCCGCCGTCGATCTCGGACCACTTCGCCCCGGCGACCTCCGACACGCGGCAGGCGGTGAGCACGACGAACCGCAAGGCGAGGCCGTTGACGTTGCTCCTGGTCTTCGAGAGGACTTCGGCAACCCGGTCGTGAGGGAGCGCCCGATGGTGGCGGGTGTGGCCGTTCCCGTTCGGCAACGCGGCCTTGATCTCCTCGCCCGCCGGGTTGCCGGTGTGGTGGCCTTGGGCTACGGCCCACTTCATGACCGCCCCGATGCGCTGGCGGACCTTCTTCGCCGTCGCCGGCTTGGTGTGCCAGATCGGAGTGAGCACGGCCAGCACGTCGCCGGTCGTGACCGCCGCCACGGACTTGCGCCCGACAATGGGAAAGGCGTAGTCCGCGAGGGTCTGCTCCCACTCCCGGGGGAGCCGCGACCCCGCCTTCCACGTCCGCGAATGCAGCTTGATGACCTTCTTCGCCGCCACCTCGAACGTCGGAACTCCGCCGCCCCGGGGATCGCGTCCCGCGTAGGCGGCGCGGAGATTCCCGAGCGCCGTCGCCCGCGCCTCCGCCAGCGTGACGACGGGATAGGGTCCCAACCCCAGGGACGTGACCTTGCCGCCGACACGGAGACGCTGAGCCCACGCCTTGCCGATGCGTCCGTTCGGACGCCGCCAGACTCGCAGGTAGAGGCCGTGCGAGCCGCGCCCGCCATCGCCGTACCGGCCCGGTCGCTTGACGTGCCTCACGAACGAGGCGCTGAGGGGTTTCGAGGGGTGTTTGATGGCGTGTCTCTCGATTCTATGTATGACTTGCCGTTGCACCTTCTGCAATCAATGGTACATGGAATCGAGTGGAACCGCAAGGAACGATATGGGACGGTGGTTATTAGGAAAACCGTTGTCAGTAACTGACTTCCGGCCTGTGTCGAATGGTCCGGGAAGGTCCAAGGTGTTCCATCAATGTTCCACCCGGCCCGTTGATCTGGAACAGGCCGGTCTTGGGATCGGGAAAGACCCGTACCCGGTTCCGGCCCCATTCGCCGGCGCCGTAGGAGCGCCGGATAGGTTTCGTGCGTGCCATCATTCGATTCCTCTTTCGATGATGGACTGCACGATCTGCGCGTTGGGAACTTCGCCTCGGCGATGCTTTTCCACCAGTAGCGGTGTGGCTGGCGCCTGGGTCTTCCGTGGCAGGTGGCTGCGGGCGATCCTGGGCGCGCCGGGCCTTCCGGTGTTGGGGATCCTGCCGTCGCGCACGAGGCGGCCGAGATGGTCAGCGGAGTAGCCGCTTTCCCTGGCGGCCTCCGTCAGCGAGAGGGTGGTCTCGTCCCTCTCCCGGAGCGTGGCCTCGAGCTCGGCCGCGCAGCTTTCGAGCGCGACGGCCGGCGTCTCGCCCCCGTACCGGCGGAGCGCCTTGGCCTGCGTCCGCCAGGTGACTGGCAGGGTCTCGACGGACGCGCCGCGAGGTGTGCGCGCACGTTTGGGTCGATCTCGTCGGCCCGCCGCCCGCCCGGTCTCCGCTTTCATTCCCAGTCGCCCTCGGCGAGATCGACGCGCAGCCCGAGGTCGGTGAGTCCGGCTGCACGAGCGACGGCGTAGATGGCGGCCGCTCCCAGAGCGGTGCCGATGATGGCGAGCGTAGCCGGCCTCATCGGTCCAACACCCTTCCTGGAAGGATCGATGGCTCGGGAGGGACCCCAGGAGGGCGGGGGCAGGTGCGCAAACACACCTGCCCCCGAACCCGTACCAGGCCCTTGGACTGGGGGGTCGCTCCCGTCCCGGTCAGTGCTGCTCGTGCGGCGCTGACCGACCCGGCCGCGAAGGCCGCAAGACGTGGCCGTGTCGTGGCTTACTCCGTAGCACGCGTGCGCATCGCCGGAGGGCCAAAGTGCGCATCGGCCCCCCGCGTCGTTTGCGCACTCCAGTGCGGCCGTAAGTCGCGCGCCGGTCATCGCTCTGCCCCTCCTCGTTCTCCTCGCCCGTGACGAAGGCTTCCGGCGCCGGTGGCCTCGGGGCGGAGTCCGAGGGCCGCCCGAGTCCAGGTCGCAGTCCGCCACGAACGCCAGAACCCGGTCCGCCGTCCTGAGCGACGGCGAGCGTCCCCGCTCGATCTGGCGTAACAGGCTCGGGTCGCCCACCGCCTGCATGCCGAGCGTCGTCGGCCTCAGGCCCGTGCTGCCCAGAAACGCGTTCAGCCGTGTGTTGAATTGCTCCTCCAGGGTCTGCATGAGAGCCGTTCCAACCGTGTCATAGCCCGTAACGTTGAAGGGGCCTTTGCCAGGAAGTCAACTCTTAGGAAATCTCCTAAGTGTCCGTGGTGCACGTAGTTATCCGACGTTGTCCGGGAGGCTCTGGAGGCCGCCGCCAGTGCAGTGGCGCACGCCCCCGCGAGGCAGGGGATGCGAGGCCGGGGGGATGGGGTGCGAGGCTCGGCCGGGAGAGCCGGGCCCGGGTGCGGCCGGTGCGGGGTGTGCGCCGGCCGGCGCGACGGAACGCGAAGGTCCGTGGGAACCGGATGCCGTCCGGGAGGCCGGGCCGGTTGCTGGTAAGAGGACGGCGCTAGGTCAGCGGGTCGATTCCCGGCGCGGAGGAGGACGCCGTGGGCGTGGCCCCCCCGACGCACTCGAACCTTGCCGCGCACGTCGGGGGACCCATCTTGGCTGGGGTTGTCAGTGCAGCGTGATCACGGCCCGGTACTGCCCTGCGTCCCTGAGCTCGTAATCCTCTCCCGCGACCTCGAGGACGCGGACCCGGTACAGGTTCCGCAGACCAAACCAAAGGCCCGCCATCCCGACAAGGCCCTCTCGGCCGCGTTCGTGCGCGCGGCCCCGCCGGGCAGACACGCGGACGGCAACGGCTTGTACCTCTTCGTACAGCCGAGCCGCCACGGCCCGCCGAAGGACTGGAACGAAATGGTGCTCGGAGAAGCAGAACAGTCTGGACAACAACCCCACAGCGGCAAGGGAACGACTAAACCTGGCTACAGAAACGGGAACGGTCAGGTCGTGGTGCGGCGAGTGAATAGGCCGAGGAACGACCACAATCAGGTTGTCCACGAACTCGAGTGCGGTGAATGCCGCTACAGATACGGTGCGAACGGCGCGGCTATTTGGCAGAGGAAGTGCCCGGAGTGCGGAGGAGGCAAGGCCGGATTGAGTTGCAGGTAGGCGCATCCGGCAAGGGAAATCGCACGGGGAATGATTCGTATCGCCGCGGCGCCGATTGGTCATTCTGGGAAGAACAATGGTTCTAGCGCTTGCCGGACCACCTGCCAACGCAAGTACTCGGTCTCCGTATTCCCATCGATCGTGTAGCGGCACCTACCGATATCGTTCAACTTCGGCACTATCCTCATAGACGGGTTCGTCTTGTCGGGGTAAGAACTGCGCCACTCCTCAACCAATATGTGGTCTTTCTTACGTCTGAAGGCCACCTTCATAGTGGGCGAAGGCTGTCCTGTACCTGTGTGGTTCAGCGTGACACAGGCATTGCCATTGTCTTCATCGAAAACGAGTCAATCCCAAAGTTAGTTGAAACTGGAGCGACCCCCTCGTCAGGCGACGGCATGTGAACTGCTCTCGGGAAGGGTGATCCCGAGCTCCTTCTGTATCGCGGCCCTGAGGAGCGGGAGGTGCCGGTAGCCGAGCAACCTCCGGAGCCGGGGCTCGATCTCGAGTAACACGGTCGCGAACCATCGGTGCTTCTGGCTCGAGGTCTTCCAGTGATCCACTCGTCCGCAGCGTTGCTCGGCCATGGCGTTGACGGATTCGAGTACGTTAGTGGTCTTCAGCGACCGGCCGACCAGAGGGAAGACCCCGAGCCGGTGGAGGGTCAAGGTCTCCTCGAACCCCTCGTTTAGACTGGCCACGGCAGACTGGTTCACCTCGCCGAGCTCGTGCTTGAGGGTTTTCAACGCCTGGGCGGCCTCCTTGTACGTGGGCCGTTGATACGCACGTTGGAGTCGCCGGCGCCAGTTCTTCTGCTCCGCCCTCGGCAGGTGCGAGATCACGTTCTCCCGTTTGTGCCACTGGCACCGTTGGATCAGCACCTGGTCCTTGAAGGCCGCGAGCACGCCGCTCCGGAGCCCCTTGGCCCCGTCGATCACCACGAGCGCTCCGGCCGACAGATCGAGACCTCGGTCCTTCAGGCCCCTGAGGAAGGACCGGATCACCACCGCGTTCTCCGTGTCGGTCTGGACGAAGCCGAGGAACACCTTGTCCCCCTCAAGCGTCACGCCGAGCGCCACCACCATCTCGTCCTCGGCGAAGCTCTTCCCGTCCAGGACGAGCGCCACCACGTCATAGACCGAGAGGTCCCGCTCCTGAAACTCCTTCAGCCTCGCGGCGGTGGCCTTCTTGAACTCCCGCGAGACCCTCGACTTCGACAGCCCGATCGCTCCGGGCACCGCCTCGACCGCCGCCTCGTAGTCTCGGCATGAGATCC
The DNA here is from genome assembly GCA_965215925.1 of Longimicrobiales bacterium. Classification (GTDB taxonomy): domain Bacteria; phylum Gemmatimonadota; class Gemmatimonadetes; order Longimicrobiales; family Gaopeijiaceae; genus JAAXGI01. The sequence continues at coordinate 3,299,276 of CBDCEQ010000003.1, forward strand.
CGAGCAGCACCTTCCGAAAGAGCCCCTCGTCCACCTCTCCGGCCGAGCCGTGGAGTCGCTCGTACGATGCGAGCCTCACCTCTCCGGCCCGGCCCCGCACCCGAGGTACTCGCACCGGATGCCGCTGGCCGCCCAACCTCACCGACCCGGGGTTGTGCCCGTGCCGGTATCCGCTCTCGTCGTCCCCCTTTCGGGCGTGCCGCCGCCCGGCCAGCTCCTCTACCTCTTCCTCGAGCATCCGGCTCACCTCCGCCAGTCCAAGCGGAATCAGCTGCCGGATCAGCTCCACTCGCGGGTCCAGCTCCAGCGCCTGGATCTCCTCCCAACTCATCTCGCTCGGTTCCCCAAGCCGCCGGTCCTTCTTGCCCCGCTCAACCAGCCTCGGCATCCTTCCCATCGGTGGCCTCCTTCCTCTTTTGTTGGTCCCGTGGCGTGCTCGCACACCCACGTTACCTGAGGTCGGAGGCCGCTTCAATTTCAACTAAAGATGGGACTCACTCTGCCGCGCCCAGGACCGTCGCCTAGACTGTCCCCTAAGTCGTCGTCCATCCACGAAGCAGGGGGGAGCTATGAACTGGGAAGCGATTGGAGCTGTTGGTGAGATTCTGGGTGCCGTAGGGGTGATCGTGACTCTCGTCTACCTGGCCAGACAGCTCGGACACAACACGGCGATGATGCGCGTCGCGGCGTCAAGTGAGCGGCTCGAGCGTGACTACGATATCGCATCATCCGTGATTGAAAATCGAGAGGTTGCTGAGATGTGGGCGAAGGGCGATCTGGAGTTCGATAGCCTGGACGATATAGATCGCCATCGTCTGATGTTCTTCGAGCGGCGTGCGATTGTTCTCTGGCATCATCTATTCCAGATGCGAGAGCGGAATCTGTTGCCGGATGCGGACTGGCATGAGCATCGGTGGATCATCCAGAACCTTGGGCGGCGTCGAGCCGTTCGGGAAGCGTGGCAGATGTTCAGAGCCGCCTATGTGGAGCCCTTTCAGGAGTTCGTGGACGGGCAGTTTGCCATCGCAGACGGCGACGGGGCTCCGGGATCCTGAGCCCTCGCCCCCAGCTTCAGAGCCGAGATGGACCGCATCGTGGCGGAGGTGGGTGGCTAGGCTTGGTGCAGGACGGGAGGGTTCGTCGCCATCTGTCATATGTGCAGGGTGTAAACGCGAAGGCTGTTACCCACCTGACCGAACGCCATCGAGACCGCATCAGCTTTGTCGGGGCTGCGACCTAGGCGGTTCTTCAAATCCCTCTTCTTTTCAAGTTGAACCTTTCCGTCTGAGGTCGGAGCCCACTTCAAATCCAACAGTTCATCCCAGAGCCCTAAGTCTCTTGGGAGGGCGATCCTGCCTTCTTCCAACAATGTCCGGAGGTGCCAATAACTGGCTGCCCTGCGGTTTAGAAACTTGCGGTGGCTACCCATGAACTCTCCGCCATTGAACGCCCTGACTCGATACCTGAGTTGTTTTAGTCGATCAACGATTCCGGCTCCAATTCCAACAGCGTCAACGATGATCCTTCCGTTAGCATCTGGCAGGAAATCCGAGGCCGGTCGGTATGGACGAACCCCAACCTTCGCGGCTTCCTCTTCGATCCGAGACACGGTTCCCATCGTATCCGTGTCTCGCCATTGGATCAGATTCTCGATCACCATGCCACGACGGACGGCGCAAACCGTCGAATCGGGTCCATATCTGGCGGGATCCACACTTAGGATCGGGACACTCCCAATTGCCTGGGCCTGTAGTTTCCCGGATTCCCAAAGCTGTGCTGCTTCTTCGAGCCAGCCTCGTGAAAAGAGGGCTTCCTCGCCTTGATCGGGAAACTCGGACAGAACCCGTGACCGAAATGTGTTCGAGCCTTGGCCGTACTCGGAGGCCATTCGCTCGATCCACTCAACGGACGGACCGCCGGGTATGACGGATCGACCTTCAACGATAATGGGATGCTCTGCGGCGGGAATCGTGATGCTGGCCCAGGTATCACCCCTGGCCGCCTCGTAGAACTGACCGCTGGGCTCCAGTGGGTTGCCGACCATCAGAAGTCGATCGTCGCTTCCCGTAGCACAGGAGAGCATCGCTTCGACGGCGATGGCTTCGAGTCCCTGGGCTTCGGACAGTACTCCGAGGATCCGAGCACCGTGAAAACCCGTCAGGTTCGACACAGCCGTGCTCGTGAATCCGATGATCCCACCTTCGGCGTCACGTCCAAGCCTACGCGCCTGAGCGAACAGTTCTCCCGGTAGATCCTTAGCCCTGTGCCATGCTCGACTGATCTCTCCGAACAGAACTTCCCGTACTTAGCGCTGCGTAGGAGCCGTGACGAGCACGAGACCACCTCGGGCGTAAGCCCACACAAAGCCAGCTGCCCAATGGTGAAGTCTTTCCCAACACCGTTCGCACCTTGGACGCACACCAACGGGTGCTCAAGCACGGTCTCCGCTATCTCGATCTGTCGGGACCAGGGTTTGGCTCCGAGCACCTCTCGCATGAAGCTGACTGGATCGGTCTCGTACTTACGGAAAGCCCCGAGGTCCCGGACGGTATCCCGGGCCTCCTGCAGGTCGCCTAGCTCGGCTCTCAGCCGATTGAGGGCCTCACGGGACGACCTCAAGTTTTGCGTTGCCCTTCAGGCCGTCACGCACCTCTGCAGTCAGTCCTATTGAACCAAGGGGCTTGCGATACTTGGGGGGTGGGTCTCCTTCGTGTCCCAGGTTGTAACATTTTGCGCGTTTGAAGTGCAAGACACTTCGCAAGATCCAAGGCTGACAATGGTCAACAAGTGAGGGTGAACGGGGGCTCTCGTAGTGGCAAGAGGCTGCCATATTTTGTGCTACGCCACAAACCTACGGCTCTGGTTCACACCTTGCTCTTAGAGGGGGTCACAGGGAAGCCATCTCTAGGCAACGGAGGCTGGGAAGTGAACGATCTCAGTGAGAGCCTGTCCCGAATCGAAAAGCGTCTGGAGTACATCGCCAGACCGACCCTTCAGACACGAAGTTCGGTCGAGCGACTCCTTCTCCGCGTCGAGAGCCTGGAGGCGCAGGTAAAGCGACTTTAACAAAGGCCCGGCTCCTATCGGAGGATCTAGGATCGGACACGAAGTCCACGCCCCCAGCTTCAGAGCCGAGATCGACCGCATCGTGGCGGAGGTGGGTGGCTAGAGCCTGTTAATGCCTCTAGGGGCGATGAGGAAGGTTCTGGACGCACTTCAAGGATACCGAACAAAGCCCGCATACGCTCAGAGGGCGATTCTGGGCCTCCTGAAGGGGTTGTCCTGGTGGGCTTGGTCGTTCCTTGACTCAGGAACGCTATTCCCGCCCGGCATTGGCTACTCCCGGCTGGCGTCGTTCGCACCGGCCATCACGACCACGAGTGGGGTGAGGGTGTGCAGCACCTCTATGGTGTCGCCCTGAGCTTCGAGCACTTCAGGTAGCCGCCGGTAGGCGTGGGGGCTTTCGTCCAAGCCACCGCCACGAAGCAAGACGTCCTTTTCTCGGAGCCATTCTTCCATCATCTGGTGCGAGACCTTTCCGGGCCGGATCACCTTACCGGTCTTGCGGTGGGTCTTTCCCCTGGCCTCGGTGCGCGACATGAGGCGGCCAGCGCCGTGAACCGTTGAGTGGAGGGCCTCACCCGCGAGCGCCCCGGCCTTCCCCTGGAGGATCACGGAGTCGTCACCCATCGACCCGCCGACAAACCCCTTCTGGCCGGGGAACGCGGGCGTCGCGCCCTTACGGACGACCACGTACTCCTCTCCGTCGTGCTCCTCTTTCCACGCGAAGTTGTGGTGGTTGTGGACTAACTCGATCTCGGTCCCACCGATGATCTCTACAACTTTTCGGGCCACCCACTCGCGGCCAGCGTAAGCGTACCGACCCGCCAGGTTCATGAGAGACCAGTAGGCGTCGCCGAGCGGTGTACCTAGGTCCAGCAGAGCCTCGACTTCCTTCCCCCGCTTGGTCCAGGGGTCCCCGCGATAGAGGGCAAGGAACCCGGATGCGACCGTGTGCCCGAATCCCCGTGAGCCGAAGTGGACCCCAACCCAGACCCTGCCTTCCTCATCGGAGAATACGTCCACGTAGTGATTTCCGGAGCCAACTGTGCCAAGTTGCGACCGCGCCTTGCTCTTCAGGTTGTGAGCGTTCGAGTCTCTCGGTAGCGCGTCCCATGCCGGGTCAGAGAACAGCGGATCGCCAATAGGAGCGTCGTCTGATTCGTTCCTGCGCCCGATCCCAAATGCGATCGTGTTCTGTATCGCGTCCCCTATTTCCTCGCGGTAGTCCATGATGGAGTGGGCCGGAAGGTCAGTAAGGATCGCGGCGTTGCCGCAGGCGATGTCGAACCCGACGCCCGTAACGGAGACCATTCCACTGTATGCGGCAACCCCACCGATGGGCATGACGTACCCGAGGTGGCCATCCGCCATCAGCGCAGTCCGCTGTGCTCTGGAGGCCACATTCTCTAACTGGGCGAGGGTCTTCTCGTCGTGCGTTCCGAAGATTTTCATCGGCACCGATCCTCGGCGAGGATGACGTCCGGGGAGTCGAGGTGGGCCGTTCGCCACCCTTCAACGCCCGTGGAACCTATGGGCGCGTAGCAGAGAGACCTACGCCCCCAGCTTCAGAGCCGAGATCGACCGCATCGTGGCGGAGGCGGGTGGCTAGATGGGTGCTCCACTAATCGGCTGGTGTCGGCTTGCGATGCAGCCTGCTGACCTCAGCCGGGCTGGTGACCTCCAAAGCCTGAACGAACTCGTCTGAGTAGATGGAACTCCTGAGTTCGTTCGTCCACCATTCGCGGTATAGCGGCAGTTATAAGATCCCTCGTGCGACTCGCTTTCGGTTCTCCCACACACCGGCTTCGAGAGAACCGTACTTATACAGGTAATATTGGCCCTCAGCTTCTGGAAGATCGTCCGATGCACAACGGCCATCCGCATGAACTCCATCTCTGACAGGTCCTCCGCTGTCGCCTTCGGATCGTAGGTCCTTAGCGTGAGCCCCAGAACATCGTCCGGTGCGAGCATCATGTGCTCGTTGAACTCGGCCCAAGAATGCGAGGCATCGAAGCTCGCGCTCGCCATCGTCGCCCGTGTATTGGACTTGATTTGGACTGACAAGTAGACAATGGAGATCACGACCGCGGCGGCACCGGCTGTCTCCCCAATTGCAGCAATCGCTTCCCAGTTCATAGCTCTCTTACTCCGTCGGCGTTACGTCAGGCATCCGGAAACAGCATACTAACGCGAGGTGTGGCGGGATACGCGCCGGCGAAGGCCTCAGGAGTGGTACGCAGCGCTCTCGAGGACGCAGGACTTCGCGACACGGAACCCGCTCCACCCATGATCCCCCGCTAGCGAGACTCCCGGCCGACTCGAGTGGGATAAACGATAAGAAGGAGGAGATGAGCCGCTGCGAGTGGCATAACAACTTCTCTACGTGTGGTGACCACTGACTCCGTCGCCAGACTCAACGCGGGCCTCGAGGGCCGCTACCTCATCGAGCGTGAGATCGGATTATCGTGAAGCTCTTGGCCTGTCTTATCGCATCCCCGGAGGCGGGACCCGACGCATCGACGCCTGCTCGAAGGCGAAGGCCAGCTCGATCAGGCGAGGCTCCGAACATGCCATTCCGGTGAAGCTCACACCAAACGGGCGTGGCTTCGGGTCGAAGCCCTCGGGCATGGGCGGGTCAGGGTCGGCTTCCACGAAAGCGAAAGGCACCATCACGGTCGGATAGCCGGGGCGCGCTGCGATCCCTGCCCCGCTCGACCCAGGAAAGAGAAGCGCGTCCAATTCGAGTTCGGTCATTACCTGATCGATTCCTCGTTCCGCGTTGAGCTCGAGGTCTCGGGCACGATCAGCTTCGTACTCGGCGCGAGCATTCTCCAGATCCACCGCGTCGGACCCCTCGAGTGCTGCTTGCCCGTACCTGATCGCACCAGCTGCGTCGTGGGCAAGATTCCACTCGCGCAACTCCGTGAGCGTCTTCACCGGGGCAGAGTCACCGAGCGTCTCCAACCACGCGTTGAAATCACGCTTCATGCCATAGTTGAGCACGCTACTGCCCCCGTTCGTGAGCAGGCTCGTCGCCGAATCTGGATCCACAACGCTGGGGATGTCGGCCGGATCGACGATCGTGGCCCCCCGCTGTCGGAGAATTCCGATTGCCTCGGCCATCACCTCTCTCTCCTCCTCACTGAGCCGGTTCTGGTACCGATCAGTCCCGGGCACTTGAATGGAGTCGTAGTACCAGGCTCGAGGGATACCGATGCGAGCCCCCTGTAGCCCCTCGGCCCGAAGAAATTCGGTGTAGTCGCCGTTCGGCGGAACCTCACAGCGAGAGGTGGCGGGATCGTTCGGATCTGATGCGGCACCCTCCAACGCACCGAAGAAAATTGCAGCGTCTGTGACGGTGCGAGCCATCGAACCAGCCGTGTCCTGATCACCACTGATGGGGATGATACCCCAGCGGCTGACCCTCCCCACCGTGGGCTTGATCGCGGCGAGCATGTTCGAGTTTGCCGGGGAGAGAATGGAGCCCGAGGTCTCCGTGCCCACATTGGCGGCCCAAAAACTCATCGCGGTACCAATCCCTGAACTGGAGCCGCCCACCCCCATCGCTGGGCGACCATCGTTTCGGCCCTCCCGCGGATCACGACGCGGATCGTACGGGTTCAGGCCATAGCCCCCAATCGCGCTGTAATTCCCGGGCATCCCCTCGGCGATGAAGTTTGCTAGCTCCGTCATGACCGTCTTGGCCAGGATGATCGCGCCAGCTTCACGTAGGTTCTTGGTCAGTGTCGCCTCGTATGGAGGAACGTAGCCCTCGAAGGCCAACGCGCCCCCGGTGGTCGGCATGTCCGTGGTGTGGACATTGTCCTTTAGTGCTACAGGAATGCCGTGGAGTGGACCGCGTACGCGACCCTCAGCGCGCTCACGGTCGAGTCGATCAGCCTCCGCCAACGCTTCGGCGTTGACGGCAATGACCGCGTTCACCGTCTCCTCGTAGAGCGCAATCCGCAGGAGATGGGCCTCGACCAGGTCGCGGGAGGAGATACGCCCCTCTTCCATCGCACCCCGCATCTGCGGGATGGTCGCCTCGACAACGTCGAACGGCTCCGAACTCCCATGTGTCGTCATGCACGAGGCGAACAGCGCTGGGATCAGGGCGGCAACGAGCAAGACGGCGGGGCGGGTGTTCATTTTGATCATGGGGTTGGTTGTCGGGATCGAACGATCTACCGACTTGACGGGTCGGCGGGGCGAATCGCCCAACATGACGAGGGCCGAGCCACGCGGCCAGTTGGTTGCCGTCCATCTTGCCCGCGGGCATCTTCTCCAGAAGTATCAGCCTTAGGGAGGATCATTCGATGAAGACAGCGACGATCATCGGCATATTCACGATCGGCATGCTGTGGCTGGTCGTCACCGACGCACACGCTCAAGACTGCGAGCCGGATGGCGAGGTCCAGTTTCTATGCGGACCGGTCAGCCCAGAAGATCTCGCACCCGTCCCGCAGTCCCCGTGGGTCGTCGTCTCCAGCATGGTCGATGAAGGAAACCTCTATCTGGCAGACACGCGTGACTACACGTCGACCATCCTCTTTCCCAAGGTCACGTCACGACCTCGACACGACACTGCGACGTATGGAGCGTGCCCGGGCCCCGTGTCGAGGCAGTTCAGGCCCCATGGCCTGAACCTACGGCCCGGTGAAGACGAACGGCACACCTTATATGTGGTTGGCCACGGGGCTCGGGAGGCGATCGAGGTCTTCGAGCTCGATATGGATGGTGCCGTCCCCACCCTCGACTGGGTGGGATGCGCCGTGGCGCCGGAGGCACTTGCCCTGAATTCCGTGGTCGCTCTTCCAGAAGGTGGCTTCGCGGCGACGAGTCCTCGAACGGGCGACGTGTGGGAATGGAGTACAGACGGCGAATGGAGCCGTGTGCCCGGCAGTGAGGGCATCGGTCCGAACGGACTGGAGATCTCCCGAGACGGTCGGTGGTTTTATGTTGGTGGCTATGGAAGCCAGTCGTTGATCCGCTTGTCACGTGGACGAATACCGGTCCAGACAGACGCAGTGGAGGTCGGGTTTCACATCGATAACGTTCGGTGGGGCCCCGGTGAGACGTTGCTTGCCGCGGGTCATGTCGGGCCAACGCTGGCCGCGATCGGGGAGTGCATCAGGCAGAGACAGTGCGACGGAGTGACGTCGCGGGTTGCGCAGGTTGATCTGCAGAGTCTCACGGCCAATGAGGTAGTCCGCTACCCTTCGAATGACCTCCTAATACTTGGCACCGTCGCCATTCAGGTTGGGGACGAGTTATGGGTCGGCGGCGTTGCCGGTGGCGACAGGATCGCTCGTTTCCCATCTCCGTCCCGATAGAACCAACCGTGTTGCCCCGTTTTCTTACTAAAGATCCAGGGGGGCGCGGCGTGGTAAAGGACCCCTGCAGGATCGCGATTACCCTTGGCGCCGTGGCTCTCGTTGCCTCGGCCTGTACCGACTCGGAACCCGTCCCGGGCCGGGACCCTGACGCACCCCTCGAGGTCGATCACTTCCTGCCGTCGCTGCCCGAGACCGTGTCCTGGGGCTGGTACCCGCTTGAGAAGGAGCCTGTCCTGACCATCCAGTCCGGACAGACAGTTCGCATCAACACTCTCACCCATGCGGGAACCACACAGGATGAGGAGCCAGTGGCGTATCTGTCGGCGCTAGGGGTGCCGCGAGACGAGATACTCCAGGACGTGTTGGACTTCTGGGGGTCAAGGGAAGGGCGGGCACGTGAAGGACGAAGCGGTCATGTGATCACGGGGCCGGTCTACATCGAAGGTGCCGAGCCAGGCGACATGCTCGAGGTGCAGATTCTGGAGCTCGAGACCCGCACGCCATGGGGAATCAATAACACGAGCGCGACCGGTGGCGTCTTCTCAACCGACTATCCAGGCGCTCGCTCAGGCGATCCGCTATTGGACATTCCCCCCGGAACGCGCCATCTGATTCGAACGGGGGAGGAGGATGGGGGTGACGTCGCGTTCTTCACACCTGATATCCACGTGCCGCTAGCGCCGTTCATGGGGATTCTAGCCGTCGCCCCTGCCAACCCGACCCTAGGTCAACCCGGCGTCACGGTGCCCGGGGTGCAGGGTTCGAGACCGCCAGGGCCATTCGGTGGTAACCTGGACGTGAAGGGCTTAGGCGTAGGAGCTGCCCTCTATCTCCCAGTCTTCCATCCTGGCGCGCTCTTCTACGTGGGTGACCCACATAGCGCCCAGGGCGATGGGGAGGTGAGTGGCACCGCGATCGAGCAGTCACTCAGTGGAGTGTTTCGGTTCGTCGTTCACAAGGATCAAGCGATATCTGGGCCGTGGGCCGAGACAGACACGCACTACCTACTGATGGGGATCGACCTCGATTTGGACCGCGCGGTACGCAACGCGACATGGGAGGTCGTGGATTTCCTTGTGAACGAGAAGGCGCTCACCCCCGCTGAGGCACTCTCGCTCGCGAGCATCGCAGTGGATTTTCGCGTCAGTGAAGTCGTCGATCTCACCCAAGTTGTGACAGGCCATGTCCCGAAGAGTCTGTTTCTCACCCCATGAGACGACGAGCTGAATCCAACCTCCTACTGTGGGCATAGCAAGATGATTTACAAGGTGAATGCACGGTTCAGGGAAGTGGCGGCCGCCAAATTCCATCGGCAATTGCTTGATGGGACAATTGCCAACCAAGAGCCTGATGGGCTGGAGATCGTCGACTCGATGAACCGCGCGGTCGTGAAAGAGTCGGGCGAAATCGAATGGAGTGAGCTGTGCTACTGCGATCCGCCGCTAACGCACGAACGACAAACCGTCCTCGATAACTACTTCGACAGTATCTCGACCGAAGCAATCGAAGCCTATCAAGAATTCGAGGGTCGTCCGTTCATGGAGTATCTTGCTGAGCTTGCTTGACGGCTCCCCATAGTCTGCTCTGGGGTCGCGTTTTAGCGGAATTTTCCGGCGCATTGGCCATGGCCTTATCCTGGCAAGGTCAAGGAGTGGCACACGAAAAACTATCCTCCCGCCTGGGGTCGCCGGTACCGTCGTAGACAGTCCTGGCCGGGAAAGCGCACAGCGGTCGACTGATCTCCACTTCCCCATCCGCACTCCGCCTGGTCGCAAGCACCTGATCCGGTGCTTCATCGTCCTCCACCCATTTCTGGATGGTCTCCAGCCACTCGACCTGCGAAGGTCCCGATCCTCCTCCGCAGTGGCCGACCGCCGGGAGCATGAACAGTCGCACGAACGAGGCTACGTCACTGTGTCGCTCCCGCACCCTCTCGTAGTATTTGATCGTACCCAATGCCGTGATGGCAGCGTCGGACCAGCCGTGCCACAGGAGCAACTTGCCCCCAGCAACTTCGAATGCCGTCAGATCCGCATTGGTCGCATTGACCAGCCTCGATGCCCCCTCGCTGTCTCTCAGCCAATTGGCGAAGTCGTACGAAGCGTAGTCCCAGTCGGGATCGTCGAACACCAGGTACTTGTAGAACTGCGTTCCAAATCCGTAGAGAGTGCTTGGAACGCCGGGGCCAACGAGGTCTTCCTGACCCGTGATCCATCGCTCCCAGGCTCCGGGAACCATCTCCCCCCCAAGCGGAAAACCGGGGTGCTCGAGTTCCCCATTGATCGAGAGCCCTTCGTAGATACTCTGAATCGCCAGGAGTTGGGGGGCTGTCAGGCAGCCACTTTGAGTGGAGGCACATACGGGGAGAGCCTCTGGGCGGAAGCCACAGTCCCTAGGGTCGTTGAGGATCCCATCGCTCAGTCCATCCCGCTCGTCACAGGCTTCCCCGATCGCTTCTGAGAGCAGCCGTCTCGCCTCGGCGGTTACCACAGGCTCATTCAGCTCGGTCGGATCCGGGTACATCGTCTGCTGGATATAGGCTCCCAAGGTGCTGAACCCGGCCCAATCGTAGCCCGGAGCTCCTGACACAATCCCGTCAAAGTCATCTGGGAATCGCTGCGACTCCATCATTCCCTGCCGTCCACCGTTCGAGCACCCGATGAAATAGGAGTAGTCGATGTCTCTCCCGTAGTGCACACGCGCGATCGTCTTCCCGGCATCGGCTGTGAGGTGTACCGCCCGATACGCGTAATTGACCTCTCGGTCGATGCGCTCCAACGCCCAGCTCGCGTCTATTCCGGTGCCTTCGTGTCCCGTGTCTGTTCCGACGGTGGCAAAGCCCTGCTGAAGTGGTGTCTGCTGCCCGCTAAGACCCGTGGCCTGGTTTTGGACGTTCCCCACATATCCGCCACCGCCACCCATCACGAATCGACCGTTCCAGGCGGTCGGCACCGGAAGAAGGAGTTCGAAGCGGATCTCCGTGTCGATGGTGCCTTGAACGAGGCAATGGGCCGGATTCCCCTCGCTCGCCGCCCTGTCCTCAACCAAGTCCAACCGGAATCCGCCCCAGCTCGTCGAGGCCAAGTCCGAACAGGCGACTTGCGCTGTGTAGTCCCTTCTGTCCAGCGAGACACCTCCGGTAAGGAGCAGGACCGCCGCTATTGGGAAAGACATCTTGGCGAACGATTTCACTATTCAGCCCTCCAGTTAGGGGCCAAGTCAACGCGTTAGCGGACCTTTAGCGCTGCGCTCGGACGGCCACGGCGGGAAAGCAACCCGGTAGATGCGGCCGACTCTCTGAGAAAGAAGAGGAGATGGCGCACATATCAGCTTACGCCATATTGTGGGCGGTGACGAATCGAGCAAACCTTCATCGGAAAAAGCCAACCCCCCGCTCATGGCCGATCACAGCTCACGACTCACGAAAAAGCTCTCGCTAGGAGCGAAGTTGCTTGCCTCCTCAGTCCTCTTGTTCGGGTGCCAGACTCCCGAGACCAGCGGAGGTTATGAAGGGGCCGCGCAAGAGGCTGCGGACCCAGACGCCTCCGGTGTCCGACAGACGGGACCGAACCAGTACGACGTTGTGATAACCGCTTTCGAGGGGGGGTTCGGTCCGTCCGAGGTCAGGTGCCAGTGGGGGCCGAGGTGAGGTTCAGGGTTCGGTCTGCAGACGTCGATCACGGACTCTTGATCGAAGGGACAGATATCGTAATCGATGCCCCGGAAGGCTTCGAATTCACCGAGGCGACCCACACCTTCACCGAAGCTGGTGAATACCCCTTCCTATGTCATATCTACTGTATCGGGGGGCACGAGGCGATGACGGGAGTGGTTATCGTCGAGTGATGCCCACCCCCAACGGCGGCGCTCTGCTCCCACAGAAGAAGAGAGCGCTCGGAACCCATGTTCAGCCGTGACGGAGCCCGAATCGTCACGACCGGGCCGAATCAGGGCAACGTCAACGCCACCAGCGAGCCCGGGAAGTCCATGTGGACGCTGCCAATCTGCACCACGATGTACTGCTTGCCCTCATGCATGTAGGTCATTATGCCGTACTGGCCGGGAGCCGGAAGCTCGACGCTCGCCAGGATCTCGCCTGTTTGCTTGTCGCGGGCATGGAGCTCTGTCGGAGCGTCGGGCACTGTCTGCGATGTGCCTGAACTGAGCGCCCGGGTCTGGACCAAGAGGTCGCCCGTGATCATCTGGATGGAATTGCCGTTGCCTCCCGTGTTCGGAATCTCCACGCCGGCCAAGAGGGGATGGTTTCGGAATCGCTCCGGAGTCTCGCCGATGGGCTGCGACCAGATCCGCCGGCCCGTGTTCATATTGAGGGCCGACACACGATTGTCGATGGGCTTGTAGATCCGCAGGCCGTCGATCGTCAGTAGCGGAGCACGCCGGTCCTCGGGCCCGCCTCCGGGCAGCCACGCTGACACAGTGGTGCCTGTAGTAGGAGTGGAATTGGGGAGAGCGTTGCCAGGGCCGATCACCGCATAGTCGGCGTTGTCTTCGGCCACCCCGCCTGTGGGCGCCATGAACCCGGGGGCGCTGCAGCTCCGGTTGTGCGACGCGTACATGATTCCCGTGGTGGGATCCGCGATGGGCGCATGGTTGGTGTTCACCCCGCCCTGGCAGCCAACGTTGTTGATGAAGTCGTTTTCATGGTCGAACGGAAGCGGCGGCACGTAAAGGCCCCCGGCCCGGTATTGGCTCAGAATGTCCAGAGCCTGCTGCCTGAGCTCTGGCGTGTAGTCGATGAGGAATTGCTCCGTCAGCCCGCTCAATACGATGGGGTCAAGGGGCTCCGGCAGGGTCGGGAAAGGTTGGGTGGGCGAGGTGTAATTACCTGGAACCTCCGTCTGGATGACCGGACGCTCCTCGATGGGCCAGAGCGGCTCGCCAGTCTCCCGGTTGAACGCAAAGACGAGGCCCTGCTTCGTGTTCTGGACCAGCGCAGGAATCTCTTGTCCGTCCACGGTCACATCCATCAGAATGGGCGCGGTCGGAGTGTCGTAGTTCCACTGGTCGCTGTGATGGATCTGGAAGTGCCACCTCCGCTCTCCGGTCTGGACATCCAAAGCGACGACACTGCCTCCGAAGAGGTTGTCGCCTGGTCGATGGCCCGCATACGTCTGGACCGTCGAAGCGTTCGTTACGAAGTACACGAGCCCCAGCTCCGGATCGGCAGACATGGGCGCCCATTGGGATAGGTCACCCGAAAACCGCCAGGCGTCGTTCTCCCAAGTGTCGTTGCCGAACTCGCCAGGCCGCGGAAGGATGTGGAATTTCCAGAGAAACTCTCCCGTCCTCGCATCGTAGCCCTGAACATCGCCTGGGACATTCTCGATCCGAGTCTGTTGGTAGCTGGCTTCGTGGCCGGCCCCTACAACCACCACATCGTTCACTACGATCGGCGGCGACGAGCTGGTGACCATGCCAAGCTCTCTGGGGATCCCGTGGTCCGCGTCGTATGTCCCGCCTTCGGAAAGGTAGTCCTGCCATGGGCCCCAGTCCCCGACCAGGTTCGGGACCAGGTCTACGGCACCCGTTTGGGAGAAGGACTCGATCCGTACGGGCGTGCCCCAGTTCTCCAGCGGGCGCCCCGTCTTGGCGTCGAGTGCCCAGAGGAAATAGGCGGGGGTGATCACATAAATGACTCCGCGACCATCCACCTCTGCGTACGCGACACCTTTCCCGTAGGCCGCCCTAGGCGAGCGCAAATGCCTGGTGGTCTCGGGCTCGCGGAAGGTCCAGAGCGTCTCGCCCGTAGCGGGGTCGATGGCTATCACCTGCCGGCGCGGCGTGGCCACCGTGTAGAGGATTCCATCGACGTAGATCGACCGGGACCGGAAGAAGTAGTCGAGGTTGGGGCCGAAGTTGTCACTTCGCCAGGTCCACGCGACCTCGAGGTCCCCGAAGTTGCTGGCGTTGATTTGGTCTAGGGGCGAGTACCGGGTGTGCCCGGCATCACCGCCGAGATAGCGCCATTCCCCGTTTTCCGTTCCCGGCAGACGCTGCGCGAGGCCGTCAGAGGCCGTTGCCAACACGACTGCGGCGGCAAGACCAACAGATAGTACGAGAGTCTGCACTCGGGAGGGCCGAAGTTCAACCGTCGTGATCTTCTTCATTCCTCAACTCCTCGGCTCAACTGATTAGGGTCCGAACACGCAATGGTACGGCTTGGGGATGCCTTCGCGCATCGTAGTTCGTGAGCTACATCGGCGCAACGCACTTGGCTTGTGCTAGTCTTCGCTCGGCTGTCGAACGAGTCGAATGTACGGTAGCGGCTGCTCCCAACCATCGGGAAAGCGCTTCCTTGCTTCGTCGTCGGAAACCGACGGAGCGATGATCACGTCGTCACCCTGCTGCCAATTCGCTGGGGTAGCTAGCTGCTTCTCGGCAGTGAGCTGGCAGGAGTCGAGCAGACGCAAGATCTCCGCAAAGTTTCGGCCGGTGCTCATCGGGTACGTAAGGGTGGCCTTGATCTTCTTATCGGGTCCGATGACGAATACCGAGCGCGCCGTAGCATTATCCATCGGCGTACGGCCCTCTGACGTATCCCCCTCGTCGGCTGGCAGCATGTCGAAGGCCTTTACGATTTCGAGCGTCGGATCTCCGATCAGCGGATAGGTCACCGGGTGACCCTGTGACGACTCAATGTCCCTCGACCAGGCATGGTGGTCGCTCACCCCATCAACGCTGACCCCGATGATCTTACAGTTACGCGCCGCAAAATCGTTCTTCAAACCTGCAACGGCGCCGAGTTCCGTCGTACACACGGGCGTGAAGTCCTTGGGGTGAGAGAACAGGAGGGCCCAGCCGTCGCCTATCCATTCGTGGAAGTTGATCGTTCCCTGCGTCGTTTCGGCGGTGAAATCAGGTGCCGTATCGTTGATGCGTAGTGACATAGTTCGCCTTCCCCGAGTTGATCCGTTGACTGTGCGGCTGGAGCGCATGTAGTGCGGTCGTGCCCCACGAACTCACGTCCGCAGTGCACATGTTGCGCCCTTCCACGGCAGAACTCAAGTGGGCGATGAGCTTCCGGTTGTGCTTTCAGCAGCGCGGGAACATCGACGGCACGTTGAGGGGAAGAACCATCGTTCGTCCCGTTCGCGCGCGCCACAGCATCCAGGGGATCGTGTAGACCCTCACTGCGCCGGCCGCTACTCCCGTAGAGCTCGAGGAGAGCCACAGACTAGATGGGAAGGCTCCCAAGCTCGGCAAATGGCGCCATGGACTCCGACCCATCGACGCACACAAGAACCGGAGTCTGCGGATTGGGGTTCGCAATGCTCCGACCACGACCCCTCACGCACATCCTGGAGAAATCTGCATCGCACCGGAACATCCAGGGCTTTCTGACTTCCACGAAATCCAGCACGGTTCCGATTGGAGCGAACCGCTCCAGCCGGGTTCGATCGAAAGCGGTCATCGAACCGGCGTAGGCGTTCCGTCTCCCCTCCAAGTTTTCAACGAGCGCGGTCAACGCTGCTTCATCTACGGCGGTAATGCCTTCCAATTCGATGGGTGCAGGTTGGAGCAGCAGGATAGAGATTCGCAAAGGTGCTTCGCTGTCTAGATCGAACCGATCGGGGAAGTAGCCGAGTCGCTCGACCTGGATGGCGAAGGGCCTCTCGGGAGGGATTGGTACATGGAAGTTGCCGGAAGAGTCGGTGTAGATCACCGAAGAAGAGTCTACCGAGAACACCCGTGCTCCCGGCACCGGCTCCCGCGAGACCGCATCCTCGACGCGGCCATGTATGACTACACCGATCTGGGCGTCCAGCGGAAGAGGCAACGCCGAAGCGATCCATACGCTTAGCGAGAGAAGCTGCCTCACGGCCTTCTCGGGGGCCGAGCGCCCTTCGAGCGAAGGGTTCCTTGGCTGGATACGGTCGGGACGGTCGATCAACGTCCCCTACCTCTCGTATACGCTGGCAGCAGACGTAAATCCATTTGCCTCGCCAACCCCCTTGAGGATCTCGACCCGAATCGATCCCGAGTCGACCGCCTCCACCAGCATTACCCCAAGGACGGGCTTCTGATGTCCCGCTAGCTGCGCGATGAGATCGGGATGAAGCGTGGCGACGTGAGCATATTCCACGATCATCTCGCTACTAAGAGTGTGAGAGGGATGCCGCGAAGTTTCGAATGCAGGGATCGCATCATGGGAAGTGGCCGAGCCCATAGGATAAGGTAGATTGTAAGCCGTGCCCTGTCGGTCGCGCGTTCACCATTCGAAAAACTGCGGGGTCTCAACCGTGGCCACCATACTCGTTGTCGACGATGAACCTCAGGCACGTGTGCTTCTGGCATCTGTCCTGCACGACGAGCTAGGCCACGAGGTCATCTTCGAGTCGGACGGGGAAGCCGCGGTCGAGACGTACGGGCGAGTGGATCCGGACCTGGTTATAACCGATCTCGTCATGCCGCAGTTGAGTGGAATCCCTATGATCGAACACCTCAAGGCGGTCTATCCCACCTCCAAGATCATTGCGATTTCAGGAAAAGCCCCAGAACAACTCGAGGATGCCGAGGCCGCGGGTGCGGTGGCGGCTCTTGAGAAACCGTTTCGACGGGCCGCGCTGGTTGCCGTCGTTGAGCAAGCCCTTGCGATTCGCGAGCCCTGGGACCCGGCCCCATAGAACGAGCGACCCGCGGGCCCATCCGGTAGGGTAGCGGCACCATCCCCGCGCCAGCACTTTACTCGGGAGATATGGGGCACAGGACAGGAGACCGACCTCGGACTTACCGATGGGGTGAGGAGACTCGATTGAGACTTGCAACTGTGGCTGGCTTCGGCATGTTGCTACTGGGTTGTGCGGTGGGGCCCCCATACTACACCGGCTCCGTTCCGGCTGACGCGCCTGACGTATTCGATTGCGCACTGCAAGAGCTTGGCTCGATGGGCTATACCGTTGCTGCCGAAGACAGGGATGTTGGGTACATAGGAGCCACGCAGCAAACATCGGTGGCCGGGAATTCCCGGGTCGCAGTGATAACGGTGACAACGTTCACCGACCCCACGTCGGAAGAGTTCACATTGAGGGTCACACCGACGCTCTTGAGCGAAGAGATCCGGTCA
Source organism: Longimicrobiales bacterium (assembly GCA_965215925.1). Classification (GTDB taxonomy): domain Bacteria; phylum Gemmatimonadota; class Gemmatimonadetes; order Longimicrobiales; family Gaopeijiaceae; genus JAAXGI01. The sequence goes on from CBDCEQ010000003.1 coordinate 3,316,760, forward strand.
GGGGCCACTCCGGCTGATTTGGCACCTGCGACTCGTGGGCGTTTGGAGGCGCAGTCTCTTATGGCGGTGTGCCTTGGCGAGGAGCCCGATGAGCCGATCATACTACCGTCCTGAAATGCCAAAACAGGCTGCGGTAGCATCGTGCCTTCGGGTCACCGCGGCCGCAGTCTTGCTTTACGTTGCAACCCCTTCTTCGGTCGCCGGCGCGCAGTCTTCCGTAGACTTTGTCCCCGTAACGGATGCGATGTTGCAGGACCCTGCGCCCGAGGATTGGCTCATGTGGCGCAGGACGCTCGATAGCTGGGGCTACAGCCCCCTTGATCAGGTCAACCGAGAGAACGTAGACGAGCTCCAGATGGTCTGGACTCGAGACCTGGCGGATGGCACGGGGGAGGTCACCCCGTTGGCCTACGGCGGACTCCTCTACGTTCCGCAGGCAGAGGACGTCATTCAGGCGATCGATGCGGTGACCGGCGACCTGGAGTGGGAATACCGGCGGGATCTGCCGGAGGACCTCTATGGCTTCGTCGGGGGCAACGCCCGCAACAACCGCAACCTTGCGATCTACGACCGGTTGATCATCAACACGAGTGACGACAACTACGTGTTCGCGCTCGATGCTGTGACCGGTGAGACGGTCTGGGAGACGCAAATCTTCGATTACCAGATCAACTCGGCCACCCACAGCTCGGGGCCGATCATCGCTGATGGCAAGGTCATCTCTGGGCGTAGCTGCCGGCCCTGGGGTGGGCCGGAGGCCTGTATTATCGCGGCCCACGACGCACGCACGGGCGCGGAGATTTGGCGTCGGCGAACCATTCCGGCCCCGGGAGAGCCAGGCGACGAGACCTGGGGGGATGTCCCCTTCGAGGAGCGGCAGCACGTCGGCGCTTGGATGGTGCCGAGCTTCGATCCCGCGCTACAGCTGCTCTATGTCGGTACTTCGGTCACGTCGCCGGCGCCCAAGTTCTTCCTAGGTGGAACCGAGAATTCGCATCTGTACCACAACTCCACCCTCGCGCTGGAGGTGGAGACCGGCGAGATCAGGTGGTACTACCAGCATCTGAACGACCATTGGGATCTGGACCATCCTTTCGAGCGGATCCTGGTGGACACCCCTGTCTCGCCCGAGCCGCGGGCGGTGAGCTGGATCAACCCTCGGCTGTCGCGGGGGGAGGTCCGGAAGGTGATGACCGGCATCCCCGGTAAGACCGGCGTGGTCTACACCCTCGATCGAGAGACCGGGGAGTTTCTTTGGGCAACTCCAACGAACTACCAGAACGTGATCAGCCATATCGACGGGGCGACCGGTGCCGTGACGGAAAATCCAGAGGTCGTCTTCAGAGAGTCGGAGCAGGAGGTGTTCGTCTGCCCCACTTGGGCGGGCGGACGAGACTGGGAAGTCGGCGCCTATAGCCCCCTTACGAACACGATGTACTTCCCCCTCCGCAATACCTGCGCTCGGATGTTAGCCACAGGGAACGTAGAGAGCCGGCGTGCGCAAGCGCTGACCGCGGGTGGGCAGGGTGGCCTCGCGATTTACTCGCTCGCGGCCCGGCACCAGCTCGCACCAGGGACGGAGAATCTCGGTACTGTTCGAGCAATCTCGGTCGAGACCGGAGAGACTTCGTGGCTGTACGAGGAGCGGGCCGGAACGATGTCTCTCGTTGCGACAGGTGGTGGGCTCGTCTTCGGCGGCGATGCCAACGGGCGGTTTCGGGCCTTCGACCACGAGACGGGCGAAGTACTTTGGGAGATCAATCTCGGCTCGCAGGTCAGCGGATACCCGATCACCTACGCGGTTGACGGGCAACAATACGTCGCTGTCAACACCGGGTCTGGGTCGATCAATCTGACGCCCGAGCTGCGTCCGAGCTCGGGCAGCAACCTATTCGTGTTTGCGCTCCCAGGCCGAGACTGAGTCGGCCTAAGGGTCTGCGCACCTTCCAGATCGAAAATCTCTGGGTAGACACCTGAACGCGTCCAGCGCCCACAGACCTCGGCCAACCGCTTCGGCCTCCGCGGAGGTCGCGCGAAATCGGTCCCTATATCGGATATTGGGCGGATAAATCGACACGACCGCTACACCCCTTCGTAGCAGCTCTTCGTTGGCGATCTGACCGTCGGGGAGGACGACATAGGCCAACGTTCGTCCGTACTGATCCTGCGCCTCGACATCGAGTTCCAGAGTTACCTGGGTCCCGATCGGTACGATACTCAGCAGTTGAGAGCGCGCAGCCGCGCCAATCCTGCCTTGCGCTATTTCCGGTGCATCGATTAAGAGGAGGCGGACCCGTCTAGCGTCGTCACATTCGAGAGAATCTCCATCAACGACCGCCGACACCTCACACCGCATGGACCCACTAGAGCCGGGCAGTGGGTTCCGCGCTGCTGCTGCCGACGGGTTTTCTGGCGGCACCACCGCAGGGACGTCGCAACCGAGAGGGCTGAATGCCAGAGTCGCGGTCAATACGACGAACTTCGTCACTCCCGCCGTTCCAGGAACGCGCTTGGAGTGCGAACGACGCATGCGTCACGCAGGTCGGCGTCAAGAAGATGCCGGTCTAGAGTGAGAAGCACGGCATGAGCTGACGTAGCTAGAGCCGCGAACTTCCGATCCTCCGGGTCTTTCACGGTCGCAAAGGCTGTCGGCTCAAACTCGATCGACCTGCGGTTCTCCTCCTGAAAAAGCTCTGCGACGGCCTCCCAGGAAGTTGGGGGAATCCTACTCAGTAGCGCCTTGGTCTCCTTGCGGGTTGGTTCGCTCCACACGAGACGAAGGGTCCCGGCACGGACCGCCTCAACCACCCGTGCTGAATCGCTCCGTGGTTTGAACGCGGCCGCAATAAAGACGTTCGTATCGACGACAACCTCAGGAATCGGCACGCTCTCGCGGATGGCGACGATCAGGGCAGAAACCGTCCGAGTGTACTCTGAGTAACGTAGAGGCCGGCCCCGGTGCCGACGACGCTAACGATGAATGCGGTAAAGAAGGAGACTTGCGCGCCAAGGGCCCATCCGACCCAGCCTCCCAAAGACATCCCGATGAGGTTGAGCAATCCCTTCACGCTCTCAGACGCCGAGCCGCGGAAGAAGCGCCACCGCATTGTCCCGCTCGATCAGGCGCAGGTCTGCCTCGCTGAACATTCCAAGTTCCCGGATGCGCTGCGCGTACTCCCCCATGGTCCCACCAGGCGGAAAATCAGTCCCAAATAGGATGTGGTCAGCTCCCACGAGTTCCAGGAGTGAGGCGACCGCGCCCCGATTCGCGGCGCCGGCCAGATCGTAGTAGAACCTCTCCAACTCATACACGAACCCGTTGGGCATCTGCTCATTCTGGCGCCCACCGCCGATGCGCTCCGCCAAGAACGGCATGGTCCCACCGCCGTGCGACCAAATCCATCGAATGTTGGGGAAGTCATGGGCATAGCCATTCACCACGATGCCGGTTATGGCGCGGGTAGTATCGGTTCCGTATTCCATGCTGGACGGGTGCACGCCAACCGCGTAGTTGAGACCCTTACAACAATTGGCGGCGGTCGGGTGGACAAAGACAACAGCACTGCGGCGATTCAGTTCCTCCATCACCGGTCGGTAGGCTAGGATCTCCGATCCAGGTGTCGCCATAACTTGTCATGAAGCCGATGCCGTCAGCGTGGATCTGGTCGAAGGCATACTCGATCTCCCTCAACGTCGCATCGACGTCCGGGAGCGGCATCGCAGCGAATAGCCCGATTCGGGTTGGGTGAGTTCTCACGACCTCGGCCCCAAAATCGTTGCACTCCCGAGCGAGTCGAATGGTCTGCGGGATATCACCGAGGTACAGCCCCGGGTTGGTGAGGGAAATCACGGCGACAGCGCCGCCGCCCTGGTCCAAGTCCTCGATCGTCTTCTCGGCCGTCCACGTCGTGTTCGCGGTTTGCATCAGCCCCATCGGGTTCTCCCGAGTCCTCAGTTGGCCGCCTTCCCTCATCGCGGTGACCCAGGTCGGCGGCCCGAAATGATGGTGGACATCGATGCGGTGGCCTGGTTGGACAGGGGCTTGAGCAAACAGCGTGACACGGTCTTCGGCCATGATCGCTGCGAAGCCAAGCGAAGCAAGCGCACTGGCCAAGAAACCCCGCCGATCAAGTTCTGCCATTACCCACCTCCCCTAAAACTCAGGATCGCTTCCCACCCGGGCGATCGGCTGCGTGGTCTCGCCAGGCCGGAACGCCTCCCTCGTCTCAAGGTCGTAGGTGTCCCCCGGCCGCAAGAAATAAAAAGATCCGCCTACCGTGCGCCACGTATCTGCCGGGTCCGGTGGAATCCTCTGCTGGTTGTCGTGAATAATTACGTAGCTCGTTCCGATCACCTCAAACTCGTCGCCTCGCACGACGATCGCCGTATTCTCATCTATGGCAATGCCAAGCATATCCGGGTGGGCATTCATGACCCCGATCATGTCGAATTGCCGGTTCCTGGCCAACACGTGAACGTCGATGATCACACCGCGTAGAAGGCCGAACCCCCGCCGCCAGTCGTCTCGTGGGAGAGTGCGCTCTGAGAACTCTCGTTCGGGCGAGCGGCTCACATTCATGATTTCGCCCTGTATATGGGCCCCTGCTGAACCTCCTCCGATTACCCCACCCCGATCAAGCAGCTCGAGGAGCTCTTCCTGTACCTTCGTGTCGAGGTAGGCGTCGGTATGTAGCCAGTGGCTCCCACCATTGAACCAGATGCCCCTCGCGCGGCGGAGGGGCTCCACGAAGGCGTCGCTGTCTGCCACGTCGCGATCTCGCGTGTGCATCACACTAAGATTCGTCGCACCGGCTTCACGGAATCTTCTCAGGCAAGGGCAAAACTCGTGGTAGTCTTCGTCGTTACGTCCAGAAGTGGGAACGACGACGATCGGCGCATCTGGGCCGCCTGCCAACTCGATAAAGCGTTCGACGATGTGGCTCGTGGTCTCGCCCCCGCCGCTGACGACGAGAGACCCGTGGGCCGGCCCAACGGTCCGCGCCGATACTTCCGCTGGGGGTGCCCAAACGAGCAGCATAAGCAGCAAGACCGACGTGTGCTTCAGCGCAAAGGGCCAACGTCCCTCGGTCGTCATCGATCCTCCCTTGGTCTGAGGTGGAGCTTCCGCTGCCCCCAATGAGGACGGACGAAAGATGCCCCGGGCGGAAAAGCCGAGCAAGCAACGAGAAGTTTGCCGGCCATTTGCCGGCAGAGCCAGAGAATGCTGGTTCGCCCCGACGCGCGTATGTTCTTCTCCGGTCCACTCTCCATCACTTTCCGCGAGAAAGGAGACATCGTGATGAGAAGATTGATCGGCCGTTGGTCTGTCTGGATCCTTGTCTTCGTCTTTCCGTATGTGTTATCGGCGCAGCGGAGCGAACACGTCAATCCAGTCATCGCCAAGCTACAAGCCGGCGAGATCGTATACGGTCTCAGCACACAGGACCTTTCGTCAGCCAATGCTCGCCAGGTCGCGCGCGCTCCCGCCGATTTCATCTATGCGGACATGGAGCATGGCCCGATGGATCTGCCTGCGCTGAGCCTGTTCCTTCTGGCGATGGGGGATAAGCAGATGGTCGCACAAAATGGGAGCCCGCAGCCCAACGTCGCTCTTCTCGCGCGCTTCGCACCACCACCTGATCAGTCTCAATGGGTTGTAAAACAAGCTCTGGATATGGGACTCTACGGTATCATCTTCAACGGAGTCGATACGGCTGCGCAGGCGGCCTTTGCGGTGAGCACCATGCGCTATCCGCAGCTTCGCGATTCCCTCTATCCCGAGCCGAGGGGGATCCGGGGCATGTCACCTGGGAACGCCGCATGGGCGTGGGGCGTGAGTTCGGCGGAATATCTCCGGCGAGCCGACCTTTGGCCACTCAATCCCAGCGGTGACCTGCTCGCGATGATGATGATCGAGTCGACGGAGGGCCTGCGAAACCTCGATGCGATCGCTTCGACTCCGGGGGTGGGAGCCCTTTTCCCCGGGGCCGGCGGCGACTTGAGTCGTTCCTTGGGGGTGACCCAAGGGGCCCCCGAGCTCGAGGAGGCCTTCCAACAGATCCTGGCGGCCTGTACGAGACACGACGTCGCCTGTGCGATCTCAGCCAGCACCGGCGAAGATGTCGCGCGGCGGGTGCGCGAAGGATGGCGAATCATCCGAACGTCTGTGGAGGCCGCGAACGAAGGCCGCGCGATCCTGGGCGATTAGGACGGCAGGGGCCGATCTGGGTTAGGGCCACGTTCCCTTGATGAGGGCCTGACCCGCGCGCACGGAGGTCCACTGCAGTTTCATTTGATCGAGCACCGGCATCGCTATGATCCCTTCCGTGGCGCCGAGCTTAGTGATGGCTGTCGTATCGCCGGTTTCCAGCACCTTGGCCGTCCACTTGCCGATCTGGTCTTTCCAGCGCAGACCGACCGGGTCAGGCGGCCCTATGTCCTCGCCGACTCCCGGCGTCACAAAGAGCGGCATCTCGGACACCAACGTCAGGGGATCGCCGCCGAAACTGCGGATCGTCTCCATCGAACTAGGTCGGAACCGGGCCGCGGTGTCCAGATCACCCAGGCCTTCGAAGTGCTCGGTCATGAGACGCGAGTCGGGCCGCGTGCAGAACCCCCGCTCCAGTCGGAAAAATCCCTTTTCGCCGTGCCGCTCAACATCATGCGCGATGTAGCCCATTCTCTCGACCTGCCCCAGACAGCGATCCCTCAGAGCCCGATACCGGTCCTGCCATGCCGGCTCGATCAGGAACCACGGTCCGGCTGCGAAGCCCGTACCGTGTAACGAAGCATGTAGCGCGAAGGGCTGTTCACTCGTCTGCCACCAATCGAACACGGCCCGGTTTTCAGGTCGGGCTTTGTGGTCCGCATCGCCACGCGGGAATCCGAACTCGATGTCATCGCCAGGAAGCTCTCGCACGGAGCCGAGAAGGTAACGGCCGAAATCATAGGCATCGGCGTCGTCATCCGCCCACGTAGAGTTACGGCGTTCGCCGTCGGGATTGATGTGAGGGACGATCCACCAGGCGTATTCGGTGAGCCAAGGATCATCGGGGGCGAGGGTCCGTAAATAGCCAACGAGGTGCCTAAGGAGACGCGGCCCTACGGGTTCGTCTGCATGGCAGCCGGCTAGGAGACTTACCGCGACTGGCCCACGTCCAAACCGGAAGCCTCGGATCGGAACTCCGTCGCGAGAGTGCCCGAGGCGTTCTCCCTCTTCCTCGGATCCCACGGGACTCGCCACAATCTCTTCGAATCGATCGGGGGTCGATTCGTCGATCGTCACCTCTTGACCGTGATCATCGGAGTTACATCGGTTGCCGCGAGAATTTTTGAACTCGCCGGCCACGGGTCTCACCGACGTAGATGTCTCCGTTCTGGTCCACCACGATGCTGTGCGCGGACAGGACCTGACCTCCCTGGCGGCCGTAGGATGCGAAACTGCCGACCACCTCGAGGTCGTTTCTTCCAAGGATCCAAATCTTGCCGTTGGATCCATCGTTGACGAAGACCCACTGCTGGTCCGGATCGGTGGAGAGCGCGACTCCGTATGCGGTTCCGAGGTCGCGGGTTTCAGGCGATACGAAGCCCTCCTGTACGAACGTTCCATCGCGCTCGAAGACTTGAATGCGGTTGGCCCGGCGATCTGAAACGTAGATGAGACCGTCGCGCGAAAGGTCGATCCCATGCACAGGTCCCACGAACTGCGTCGGCGGCTCCCCGTCGGGGTCGAACTCGAGCTGAATGTCCTGGGGCTGGTTTCCGTAGGCTCCCCAGTGCCTGCGGTATTCACCGGTGTCACTGTCGAAAACGATCACGCGCTTGTTCGTGTATCCATCGGCGACCAATAGCTCGTTCGTCTCGGGATCCACGACGAGCCCGGCTGGCCGGCCCAGGTGAGCTGTGTCGTTACTCCCGCCCGTGATTCCCGGCTCCCCGATGGTGAGGAGGTGCTCACCGTTCCGTGTGAGTTTGTAGATGAGATGGGACTCGTCGACTGTGACCCACACGAAGTCGTTGTGGTCGACGTAGACCGTGTGCTCTCTTCGGCCCCATTCCCCGTATCCCGGTCCGTCTTCGGCTTCCCAGAGCATCTCTCCCTGGCCTCCGATCGAATTCCCCTGGCCCGCAGGCGTCCCAGGCTCAGCGAAAAACTGCTGAAGCTCAGGCCAGGCTTGGACGACTCTCCCGTCTGCGTCGAACTCAATGACAGGGGGCGCCGGCGTGCAGCAGTCGGCCTCGCCCTCTACCGCCGACAACTCTCGGCCGCTCACGGTCCATGGGCGGTGAATGACCCAGATATGTCCCTGGTCATCTACGGCCATGCCCCCTACCTCCCCTAGCATCCACTGGTTAGGAAGCGGGGTCTCGGGCCAACTCGGATCATATCGGAACTGCGGCACACCGGCCGACATCGACTGTCCCACCGAGTTGTCGGGGGACCCAGCACCCGTCGTTTCCGAACAGGAGAGGGGTAGGATCGCCAGCGCGAAAACGAAGAGCGCACTGGCGCTGAGGCGAATTCTCATTCTCGATCTATGGACCTTGGGCGGTCGCCCTATCCCCACCAAGCCCGTGATCGGATAGGAACCGGTGGATCGTCTCAAAGATGGCGAGCGTCTCTCGGCGGTTGAAGCCGCCGTGACCCCCGCCAGGAACCGTATGCAGGGCGTTCGGCACACCCGCGTCGTCTAGCTTCTCGTGGAACGACACCGCGTGCTGATATGGGACAGTTGGGTCGGCGTCACCATGGATGGTCAACGTTGGAGGCATGTCAGACCGGACGTAGGTGATCGGGGACACACGCTCGCCGATCTCGAATCGGTCCTCTAGGCTGCCCATCCACTCGACGGCGTAGCTCTTCATATTGGGCCCATCGAGCAGGTCCCCAACGTCGGTGATGCCATACCAGTTAATGATGGCAGCGACGCCCAATTCCTCAGATCCGGGGCACTCTCGGTCCAGTCCCGCAGATGCGGGAATCATGGCTGTCGTCAGAGCCAAGTGACCGCCGGCTGAGTTTCCAGTCGTCACAATTCGGGAGGTGTCCAGATTGTACTGCTCCGCGTTTCGAATGACCCAACGCAGGGCACAAAGGCCGTCCTCCACCGCCGCTGGGGCACGCGCAACCGCGCCCAGCCGATATTCCACGTTGACGACTGCCCAACCCATCTCGAGATAGGGCAGGATCCGAAGGACGCTGCTCTCCTTGCTTCCGCCCACCCAGCCCCCTCCGTGGATGTACATCAACACAGGCGCTGGGTCCGGGGCATCCCTGGGCACGTAGAGGTCGAGCTTGTTTTCGTGGTTACTCGCGACGTGATAAGTCAGGTTGGGAATCACCCGATATTGGTTCGATACATGAGCCAAGAACGAGCTGGTATCCCCAAGCTGAGCGTGAGCCGGCATCGGGCCCGCCATGAGGAGACTGATCGCGGTGAGAGCGACGAAGGTTGTGAGCCGATTGGACATTCTCTCCTCCTCCAGTTCGGGCAATGAGTTTCCGGCCTAGGAAGATGTCCTGCACTTTCAGGGGCGGCAAGCAAGGCACCGCCGTCACGATTGATTTGAGTGATTCGTTCTACTGTAGGGTTCATTGTAGGACGAGTCCCGCAGACGGACTCTCGGGCGTCTGGGGCACCCCCAACACAGAGTAGCGGCATGCAACAACAGCGTTGGCGAGGCGCACTCGCGGCCCTCGGAATGTTGATCGGGCTGGCGGCCTGCAGTCCGGGCGACCTTCTGGGACCGGATGCAGCGCAAGGGATCGAGGGCATCGCCCTCCTCGGACCGCAATGCCCGGTACAGAGCGAGAATGACCCCTGTCCCGACCTGCCGCACCGAGCGTGGGTTCGCGTTTGGGACTCTAGCGGGGGCCTGGTGACACGCTTTCAGACGGGCGAGGATGGACGCTTTCGGGTCGGTCTCCGCCCGGGTCGGTATAGGCTCGATCCCGAATCCGGGGATCCGTTCCCCGTGGTGGACGAACAGGCCGTCGATGTCGCCGAGGGCGTGTATACCGACATCGTGATCAGCTTCGACACGGGGATTCGGTAGGGATCTGCCTCAGCTCGGACTGCTGAGGCAGGTCGAAGCTCCGCCTACGCGTGCGCCTCTTCGCTGTCGGAGGTGATTCGCACCCCGACAACTCGAAACGTGAACTTGGCGAGCAGTGGGATCAGGGCCGAAGCCACAAGAAGCGGCACGACGAGGCCACCGATCACCGCTCCTAGGACACCCGAGAGCACGGTTCGGATCGCCGCGTAGACGCCCAAGTAGGCAGCGAAGTTCAGCACCAGGCCGGCGACCTGATTGAGACCTCCGCCGCCAGTAATGCGGATGGGAGCACCGCCCAAATAGACTGCCGCAAGGCCCCAAAAAAGCGCGACGGGAATAAGCCAGATCAGCACAGATACCTCCGTTGGTTACGCGTCCCAAATGAAATTGCGAGTCAGGTCCATACTCCTGCGGTAGGCACTCGGATCCGTGTTCTGGCCCCCGTAGGCGAGGATCGGCACCGTTGCCTCGTGCCTCGATCCGTGTGAGCGGATGTTCACTTTGTCTTCAAGCGGTCCACCCAAGTCGCCGAAAACCACGTTTTGCTCACCCAGAAGAAAGATGTCCCCGATGCGATCGGCGTAGAGGTTGAACTCCCGCGCCGCCTCGCTTCTGCGGAAAATCTCTTCGACCCCGGAGGTCTCACTGAGGAGCGCATACGCGTCTTGGAGTTGGTCCACATTCTCCAAGTAGACGTACCCGGCGCCTCCCAGGTTCTGGTGGTGAACCACGTAGCGATCTCTGATGATCGGCACGACCTCGCTCTCGATGCCGCCCGAAGCCAGCAGGCCACCCACATCGATCGCCAAGTTCTTGGCCGACATTCCGTGATCAGCCGTTAGGTATACCTCTAAGTTATTGTGGTCAGCAAGCATATCGCCAAGCATATGATCCAACGTATGAAGGTGCTCCAACGATCTCTCATCGTCGGGTGGATAGGTGTGCATCATGTAGTCCGTCGTCACCAGGTAGACGAGCTGGCACTCCCCCTCATTCAGAAAGTGACGCGCCGCGCGAAAGGACCAGTAGTTGATGTCCGGAGAGTAGACATCGTGCTGGGGCCCGATCCCGTCGATCATCGCCCTCGTTGGCTGCTCAGCGGCGACGGCCAGGTCGGCGCTTCGGGAGAGGAACATCAACTTCTCCTTCGAGGTCACGAAGCCAGTCTTGATCCCCTGACTCTTGGCCCGGTCAAAGATCGTAGGCCGAAGCAGGAACTCCTCTGACTCCATGAAGGTGCCGGTGCCAGTTGCGCGATCGTAGTAGTAATTCCCCGTGATGCCGTGATCGACCGGGAAGGACTCTGTCACGATCGACGTATTGTTCACATTGGTTACGGATGGGATGACGCCTTCACCCTCGACATACGTCCCAGATCGAATCAGCTGCTTCAGATTCGGCATATCGCTTTGATCTAGATAGGCCGGACCGAACCCGTCGACGCACACGAACAAGACCTTCCGATCCTGTCTCCATTCGTGAGGGCGGTCCAACCCCAGGAGCGGAGCAAAGTTACCCGTGCCGGCGGCGAGTACGGACCCGGCTGAGCCCTTCAAAAAAGCCCTGCGTCCGATCGGGTTTTGGCTTTTCTTCACCATGGGTTTGACCTCTTGTCAGAGTCGCCGATACTGTCAGGCAGGGATGTCATGTTTGCTGCAGCATCGCTGTGTCCAGGGTAACGCTATACAGCTCACGGCCCGCCGAGTTCTGGAACTGCGCAACCAGCGTTGCGGGCGACACGGTCGTGTCCGCAGTGAGGAGGAGAAAAGAGTGCGGCTCGCCCGAGTCGTGGAGTAAGGCAGGGTGCGGGGCGTTCGCCTCGTCGATGACGCTGCCGTGGATCGGGGAAGTCACGAGTTCTGTCAGGGGATATCCGGCTGTCGCCGTGGTCTCATGCCTGAGGACTCGGGTGCGGTGAATATCGCCGCCCATGAGCACGACCCCGTTGATGCTCTCCTCCCCGATAAAACGAAATAGTGCTTCCTTTTCGTGGGGATACGTTTCCCAATGATCCTGTTTTCCTGGTCGTACCGACCAGTTCCAGATCATCCCAGAGGCCAACACCTTGAAGGGCGCGGTCGACGCCCGAAGCTCTCGACGAAGCCAATCCCACTGTGTCGACCCGAGAAGTGTGGTACCGCTTGGCGCCACCGACGAGGGTTCGGTTCCGGCGAAGTATCGCGTGTCGAGCAGAAACACTTCGACGCCCCCGCGCCGAAACTTCGTATAGACCCCTTCCTGGCCGTCGCCGTACGAGGGGTTGGCGCGATGTTCAATGAAAACGCGTCGCGAGGTCTCACGTCCTTCTAGCAGTCCGGTACTGTCATTTGCTCCGAAGTCATGGTCGTCCCAAGTCGCATAGAGCGGTTTGCGTCGAAGGAGGTCGGCCAGGTCGGGCACCGCGGCGAATTCCCCGTGTCGGACCCGCTGAAAATCCAGGTCCGTCGAGTCGATATAAGGGGTATCTCCGAGAAGGACGACGACGTGTGGGGCCGAAGCGGACATTCGGCGCCACACCGCCGCCGACCCATCGTCTTCACGCGCACACGATCCGACGGCGAACCTTGTGACTGTTGGGACATCCTCGCCCCTCGGGGTGACGAAGAACGCGTCGTCGGCTTCGAATATGGATTGGCCCTGCGAGCTGATCCCGTAGGCATATCTGGTCGCAGCCGCGAGTCCCGAAACCGACCAGACGACGCAAAGATTATTGTCCAAGGTCGCCTCAGCTGTCGACTCGAAGCCTGCCTCGCCATCGCTCCCGCGCCCAAAGAGACGATACGAGCCCGCTTCTGGGAACCTGGCCCATACCTTCACGCCGCTCGTAGTCAGATCCCCTAGAAACGGCCCATGGGTGAGACCGGTCTGGGTGACGGCCCCGGATCGAGAGGACACCATGCTATTCGCCTCGGTTGACCGCGTGGCCGACGGTCGGGTAAGGGTCGCTGAGACCCGTCGAAACAGGGCGGTGCCGCCCGCTACCAGGGAACCGAGGACAAAGCCTCTTCGCGTCGGACTCATGGCGGCCTTCTCCTGAGGCGGTCTCTGGCCAAGGACTATTCGGCCGTGATGCTCCATGCGCAACGTGCCATTCTCCCCTTTCGGGAGCAAGAACTCAGGGATGGGCTCGCCGGCGTGGTCTACGGCCAGATAACGCTCCACCCAGTCGAGTACTCGACGTCACCCCACGCGATCCGGAGTGAACCCTCCGGGGGTTCACCCTCAGGTTGGGGAAAGACGGGTTTCAGGATGATCATCAGGCTTTCTGCGGACTCATCGAGGGACCGTCGACGGAGTTGCACCCGACCCAGGTCGAGTGCGGGGTCGTAATCCGTCCCCCATTGTCTGGTCTGTCGGTTCACGATCAGATCTGCTCCATCCACCCGGGGGAGTAGGTACAGGGTGTAGGTGCCCCGTGGAACGTGGAGGTCCCCGATCCGAGCGTTGAGCTCGACGGTCAGATGGGTTGCCAGGTTCGCGCCCAAGCGCCAGACCTCACCGTAGGGGACCAACTCACCGAAGATCACGCGTGCTCGGGCGTGCGGCTGCCCGTAGTCGAGTGTCATCCGTGCGGGCCCGGAATGTGAGGTGGAGCGGTTCAGCCAGGTGGTCCCCCCACCCATAAGACGGCCGTCAAAGGAAACGCTGGTTACGACTCGGCCGCTGGCTGCTACCATTGGACCAGGCTGAGTTCCCTGCGCCGTGAGGGTGCCCCCGGGGACGATCGGTGCGGCTGCGATGATGGCTGCTCCGGCTACAAGGAGGCGAACTAGACGCATACGTCGGCTCCCGAAGTTGGAAGTTAGTTCGGACGGCCCGCGGTTGCACGCATCGAGCCGAGCCATGGTGAGCCAATCTAACATCTGGGCTAACGGGGGGCCTTACTCAACGGGGAGGTCCGATCTTCCTAGCTTGCTACCGACCGCGAGTCTTATCATTACAGCATCTCTTGTGGGGAGAGTTCGAGTGGGGTCTTCACGAAAGAGTTTCGCTCGAGTTCGGGTGTGCCGGTCGAATGCCAACGTCGCCACGGACTTGGGAGCGACACCGTTATGGAACGCGAGCGTGAACGGAAGCGCCGAGATGGCCGGCCGGTTGCTTGACGCGGGAGCCGACCCCGACGCCGCCTTGATCCTGGGCGAGACTGTGCTGATGACGGCGGCTCGCTCAGGGAACCCGGAAGTCGTGCTGCAGTTGTTGGCCGAGGGGGCTGATCCCAACGCGAAGGCGGCTCGGGCGCAAACGGCGCTCATGTGGGCGGCATCGCAGGGACACTCGGAAGCGGTAGGGGTGCTCCTCGACAACGACGCAGACACCCACGCTCGTTTCGGACACGTGGACAGAGCTCGAAAGACGGATCCAGCTCAAGAGAGCCATCCGGCTCACCAGGTCTGGATCCAGCAGGGCGGCAACACTGCTCTCATGTTTGCGGCGCGGGCCGGAGACGTCGTATCGACCGAACTGCTCCTGGCCGCGGGAGCCGATGTCAACGTGGAGGCTGCCTACGGCATCAGCGCGACCACGCTCGCCGCTCACAGCAACCACGCGGCGGTCGTAGAGCTGCTATTGGAGAGCGGGGCCCGGCCCGATGCGAATCGAGCAGGGTATACGGCCCTCCATGCCGCGATTCTGCGCGGAAATGAGCGGACGGTTCGAGCCCTTCTTGCCCATGGTGCGGATCCGAACGCTCCCCTGTTGGCTCCTTCTCCGGTTCGCCGACAGTCACTCGATTTCTTTTTTCACCGCGTCTTTGTCGGGGCGACCCCCTTCTGGCTGGCGGCGCGATTTGTCCAGCCCGGGATCATGAAGGCCCTCGCCGAGTTTGGCGCCGACCCACTGTTCTCTCATTACGTGGGCTACTGGGTCGGACTTCGTCCATCTTGGACCTGGGAGAATGAGGGCGAAACGACGGCGCTTATGGCTGCGCTGGGAATGGGGGGTCGGATCAACCGTGGCTTCGAGACACCGAGTAACCTTGAACACGAAGCACGGACGCTCGAGGCAGTCAGGATTGCCGTGGACCAGGGCGTGGATTTCAACACGCGAAACGCGAAAGGCACAACGGTGCTCCAGACCGCTGAGGCTAGAGGGTACGGCTCGGTGGTCGAGTTCCTCAAAGAGAAGGGCGCGACCCCATAGTAAGGGTTCCTCTACCTGGCGCGCGGCTCGAAGGCATTGCTGCCTCCCGGCCCGACGGCCGTATCGAGTGGCAGCAGACCGTTCTCGTGGAGCAGATAGGCGACGACCGCATGATACTCCGGATCAGTCAGCGTGCCACCCAATCCGTAAGGCATCGCGAGTCGCGTATAGTCCACCACGCCTTGTGGGGATCCGTACGCCGCCAATCCTACCTGTGAAACTGGGGGTCCGATGCCCCCTCGGCTGTGACAGTCCCCACAGTACGTCTCCCAGACCGTCGCGCCTAGTGCGTGCTGGTCGGCGGCGGCCGGCCCTCTCTCGCATCCGCTCAAAGCCACAGAGACGAAGGCCATGGCTCGCAGGAATGACGGGAGCCGGGGGAGCGCCCTCAAACGGCTGATGTTCCTAAGCGATTTCGACAGGGTGGGGGAGTGGGATATTGAGGAGATACCCGGATTCGTTGAATGGGACCTCGTTGGGTTGTGTGTTCCCGGCGGTGTCCGTCGCCCTCGTCCGTATCACGTGCGATCCCATACTTGCCTCCCAATCGAACTCGAATCGGCGCCATGCATATTCGATCGGGGGCGAAACGAGTCTGGCAACCCGCCAAGCGTCCTCATCGTCGAGTTGCCATTCGACGGTTGAGATGTCGGCGTCGGGCGAATAGGCGAAACCTCGAAGGGTTTGCGCACCGGCGGTCATTCGGGCCGGCCAGTCCAACGCCAGGGCGCTCTTGATCGTTTGCGTTGTAACCGGGCCGCCCTCGGCCGGTGCGTAGTCTGCGGAGGGCCACTCATCCCCGATCAGAACGTACGAGCTCGTATTCGTGCGAACCCACAGCGTCTCGGTCGATACTTCGATCCGACCGAGCCACTTGATGCTACTGCTCGCAACCCAGCCCGGCACGACAGCCCGCAGCGGGAAACCATGATCTGGAGGAAGATCAACACCGTTCATCTGGTAAGCGAGAATCGTATCGGGGTCCTGCGCCTTCTTGACCGGCATCGGTCGACTAAACTCCACGTCATCCGCACCGACCAGAAGAACGTCTACCGCGTCTGCGTTCACACCTGCCCTCTCCATTACGTCACCCAGGGGTACTCCCGTCCACGTCGCACACCCGACGCCCCCGGTGCCCCAAGGCCCACCGCTGGCCGTTTCCCCCAGCACCCGGGCAAAGAAGCTCCGCCAATTGCCCGCACACTCCAAATAGGCCACAACCGAGCGGCTGGGCATCCTCCGCAGCTCCGCTAAGGACAGCTCGAGCGGTTCAGGTACACCGTCGCCCTCAATCCGCAGTCGGTACGACGACGCATCGATGATTGGGGTCGTAGCGTGATTGCGGACGAAAAAGAGCTCGTTAGGGGTGAGTAGACCCTCGAGACGGCTCAGGGGTGTCTCGAGGTTGGTAGGGTGGAGAATAAACCCGGCAGAATCTTTCACCCACGGGCTCTGCTCCCCGGGAGAATCCGGAGTTTGTCCCGTTCCTACCACCGCTTGGCCGGACTCTTCGCCCCGCTCACACGCATTCAGAATTGCCGCGGTTCCGCCCGCGAACAGGAGCTGAACAAAGCGGCGCCTACTCAGGCCATGCCGCCGACCGTACTCCCAAAGCTCAAGGTAGTGGGACCGATTTTTGGGGGAATCAGCGTCGGTCACGGTGTCAGCCACCCCCAGCCGTCCTTGCAGCCGAATCGAGCCCCTCTCGCTGCTCCGGAGCGATGCTCAGTAGGGCGGTGCCAAGGCTTCCCTCCCGCTCTCCTCTCCCTGCCAGCTGAGTTCTCCGTTCCGCCAGCAGCGAGTCGTACTCCTGGTCCTCCAGATAGGTGACGCTGAGATGGAAGTGCGACATCGCGTCCACGCTTCTGCCCCCGAAAACCACCCATTGATCCGGATCAATGGAAAGCGGGTTGTTCTCCGTATTGTCAAAATGAGTTCGCATGACCAAGGCCGTGCCCTTGGGCAGTAACGGTCGCGCATCGTCCTCAAAAACGAACGATGTTTGCCAGTTGTGGTTGTAGTTGTTAATCGAGGCAACCACATCTCTTCGGTTGGCACCTGGGCCGTAGTAGTCCGGAATCCTCCCTGGCCAGATCACCTCGATCGACATCGCGATCCCGTGCAGATGCATGTGCCCCCGGAAGCTGTTGATCATGATCGGCTCATCTAGGACCCCCGTGCGATATAGCGTTTGGGTCCCATGCGGTGGGATGAGGATATCTCGGGCTCGCGGCTGCCCCGACTCGAACTGATCAATGAGATGGTGGATCTCGACGCTTGCTTCGGTCTCGGGCGGATCGTCTTCGGGATGAAACCAAAAAGCGACCTCGATGTTGTCCTCGAATTCCTCGCCGATTGGAAAATAGTGGGCACCGAAATTGACCCTCCCGGGGCCGGTGCCGAATCTGATCCCAGTGTCTTCACCGAAGAAATCCCACCTCTTCCCAGCGCCTGCGCCGACCACACGCCCAGACGGTCCGTTTTCTAGCCTCAGCGACACATTGTTGTGGTGGAGGGCGGCACGGCCTCTTACCGTGTTCTTGATTTCCGCGGCCTTGAGGAACCGCGGCTCATCCAGCGCGGGCCACGCGACGTCTACCGACGGCCAAAAATCTCCCCCCTCTGCCCGCACCTCGATCGGACCGGTTTCGAACACCATGTCCGGTGGGCCTAGAGTCGTTTCCAACTCCCATTCGTCCCACTTGGGCCATTGGACCGGCGGCGGGAGATTCGATGGATCACCCTCGGGTGTCCCCGCGTCCACCCATGTGACGAGAGTCTGAATCTCTTCTTCACTCAGTGAGAAGTCGTTCTTGTATTCCTGAATCCCGATCGTCGGATCGAGGTGCCAGGGGGGCATGACTCGCCTCAGCACGTTCTCACGGATCATGGGAGCCCAAGATCGCACCTGTTCGAAGGTCTCCAGAGGCATAGGCCCGATGCCTCCGGGCTGATGGCACCTTTGGCAGCTCTCCTGGAGAATTCGGACGACCTCATTCGAGAAGGTTGGGGGATCAAGCGGATCCTGCGGAGCCGCTTGAACTGCACCGCTGAGCCTTTTCTCCAACGCCGAAAGCGAGTCCGGCGCGGCGAGCGCCGCGAGTGTTGCTCCTGCGACAAGAACGGCAACGCGCAGTGTGAGCCGCCCCGGCATGAGCGAAACCATGAGGACTGACCGAGCTTTCGTTGCTTCACCCATCGGAGTGCTCCCTATTGCACCACGTGGACCGTCACAAACCCATTCGTCCAGCAGCACCAGAATTCAAAATCCGAGGTTTCGTACTCCGGCCGCCCTGAGGCGTTGTACGCCTGGACCTGCAAAATATAGCCTCCAGGCTGACTGAAAGTGGCCGCCGTTCCGAACTGGCCGAAGGCATCGGCTGACGCCAGCCACGCGGCAGAGTGCACCCATCCGATCGTAGGTTCTTTCCACGAGTCCCAATTCGGAGTGAAGGTCACGTCACCGGGGCCCTGATACTTGAACCATCGGACCCTTATGGGTCTTGGGTCTGCGGCACGAAAGGGGTTGTCCCGACGAACCCAGGCGTTTAGGGAAAGGGGGTCGCCGACCGTGGCGTCCAGCGGCCCGGTGAGCGTCCCGGTCGCCAGCCCCACCCGGCCCATGGCCTCCGGACCATCGGTATCGAGCTTGACCTTCGGAGGACTGTTCTCCCGCGAGGGCTGCAGCGGCTCGTCGTGGCGGTAGGTACTGTGCGTCAGCCGACCTGGAGAGCTGAAGAGCTGACCGCTCCTTTCGTCGCGGAGCGTCCAGACCACGTCGCGATCACCCCAGTTCTCAGGGACGCTCACGCTCAAGACGCAGTAGTGCCTTCGGCCCCCATCCGGCTGCGGCAAGAAGTGTGTCGGTTGCAGACCGTTGAATTCGGCCGGCTCGATGAAGTTGTCCGGACCTAGCGGGAGGTCGATCACCTGCTCCGTATTCGTGTTGAAATAGCCGAAACACAGCTGGTAGGAGCCGTCCGGATTCGGGAACCAACCCTCAAAAATGGGGACGACGGGTCCGCCGGTCGGCCGGACGAGTTGTGGGTCATTCTGGTGTCCACCGGGTGGGGCGACCCGGTTCCACCCAGGGATGCGGACCTGAGCCTCGGTCGGAGTCCAGCTCCCGAACAGTATCGCGAGGGCCAGACCGCCTGTAGTGAAGGGCTTCCCCATGACGCGATCCCCGTCGGTCAGTCCATGGGCATGGGCGCGCGGGAGTAGGGCATGCTCATGAATGGATTGCACTGAGGGAATGCTACACCGCGAAGATTGGTGGGGCAACGAGGCGGTTGCTGCTATAAGGGCTGGCGGTCCGTTGGTCAGCCCCTCACCCCTCCCAAAGGCTAGCGTCCGGATTGAAGGCGGACCAGGCGCCCCAGAAGGAGACGTAAGCCCCGGCGATTGGGATGAGTCGCTCCCCTTCCATTTCGCCCGACACTGCCCGGCCGTCCACAGTCCAAGTCGAACCCGTGGCGTCATCCACGATTCCCGCCTCGGTCACATTGAGGGTCAACGCTTCGCCGGATTCGGTGCGGAGGCGGAAGGCCATGCCCCCGTCGGCCGCGTCGCTCCACAGAAGGACCGCGGTACTTCCTTCATGGACGAACTCGACGGCCTGGACCACACCGGGCAGGTCGATCAGAGCGTCGTAAGGGAAGGCTACCCCCACATCCAGATTCGACGAGGGAATCCCGATGACCCTCTCTTTCGGCGGTCGACAGGGCAAAGCCCTCGTCTTGGCTGACGGTGATGAGTGGAACTCCATAGTCCGCTGACGGCGCACCGAGTGGGTTGAACTGGGCATTCCCCGGCACAGCCATGACATTCACGATCATCGCGGCACCTCGCTCGGACGCTCTCGTATTCGCGCCAAAGATACCCGCCCGGTCGCTGGCCGAATGACTGCGTCCGCCAGGGACGAAGGTGCTGTAGATGACCACGGCCTTTCCCTCAACGTTCCTCCCAAGAAAGTCGGGTTCGGCGCCGACCCCCACCCAAACCGCCTCCGCAGTCAGGCCGTCCGACGGAGCCGCCGCCGTCTGGCCGGCGGGAAATGCGGTCAGGAGCTCTACGGATCTGCCGCCTGCCGAATACGAGGCCTCCCAGAAGGTCGGAGACCAATCGGTTGGTATCGTATGAGGGACGCGCTCCGTCTCCAGGCCGAGTCTCTCGAATTCGTTGATCATCAGATCCATTGTCATGACGTCATGCGGCGTACCGGGGAGGCGACCCCAGTAGAGGTTGCCGGCCGCCTGACTCTGCAATGAGATCGCTGAAATTTGGCGGACCCAGTCCTTCATCCGGTCGCCACTTACGCCCGCATAAGCGGTCTGATCCGCTCGAAGCGGCCAATCCGGATAGTTCTCGTCGGGAACGAGTAGCACGTCCCTGTCGCGGGGGAGGCCAACCCCGTAGGTCTTCTCGACCTGAGGCCCTGCGGTTTGCGCCGCCACCGATGTTGCGGAAATCAGCACCACGGCCAATAGGACAGGAATCGATGCGCTTCTCATGGTCCTTCCTTTGAGCGGGCACCCTGTCGGATGGAGCACCGAACAGACTGCATTACGGACGTGTGGGGACTGCCCGGTAGTAAGCAGCAGCGAAGGGGGGAAGCGCTCTCCCGGACCTCCTTCCACTAAGCAGTTTCTCCTTCCCGATACGTAATCCGACGTACATGTGGGCGAAGCAGAAAAAGACATCGTGCACTCGTGGCCAAGGGGTCATGTAAGACTCTTCCAATTAAGGAGGAAACGATGTTACGCTCAATCGCGTGGTTCGCAGTCGCTGCCCTCTCCCTTGGTGCAGCCGGAAGCGCGGAAGCGCAAAGCACGCTCACAGAAATCCCAGAGGAGCAGCGGGTGAGCGCGCCTCCTCGCCAAAAGCTGTCGGGCCCTCGCTTCGGCTTCACCGCTTTCACAGGTGACGTGGCAAAGTTCAGGCAGGCAAACGACCTAGAGCCTGTGATGACCCAATTTGGGTGGCAGTGGGAGACGCAGGTCGTCTCGACCGACGGTGGAAGCCAGGCATTGCTCGAGTGGGTGGCCCTGGCGGGGGGGTTGGAGCAGAGTGAGCTAAACGCGTCGCTCTCATTCTTGGCCGGGCTCAGGTTTGCGAACCGTGTGGAATTCGGCGTCGGCCCGAGCATCAACTTCAACCCGGACAACGACAGACCCACACAGTCCATGATCGTCGCAGCGGGTGCAACGGTTCCAGTGGGCAACCTGTATTTGCCCATTAACCTCGCGGTCGGAATCGTGGAAGGGGGACCCCGATTCACAGCCCTCATGGGCTGGATAGTGGGCAGCTGACGGGCTCCCGCGGGGATGGTCCGGAATGGGGCGGGAGTGAGGGATCTGTAGGATCCTGACTCCCGCTCTCTTCCGGGCCCGGCCGGGACCATCGTCTAATTGACCCTCTGGTTCAGCGCGCGCATTGTTCAGCCTTGCTGCATCAACGAGAACGTCGCGGGGCTAGGGGACATGTCGGCAGCAAGACGAAGTCGGATCCACAAGGGTTCACGAGACCAGAAGGATCGAGGGGCCAGCCGCGTGGCGGAGGTGGCACATTCGACCCATCGCGGTGGGTTTGGGTTGCCCTTGGCAATAACAGTTGGCCTCGCCGCCCTTTCTTTCCTGCCTCGTGTTCAGGAAAGCCTCGTTCTCGTACGCTCTTTTTGGGGCGCAGCGGTCATTCTTCTGGCCTGGCAGGTAGTTCTCCACCTGAAACTGAGAGGAACATCGACCGCTCGGTCTGTTACGGTCGAGCTGCGACCGCAACACTATCTGCAGGCTCTCGTCCAGCTATCGGTGTTTGCCTATTGGGGTTGGTTTTGGCGCCCTGTGTACGATTTCGCCTGGCTACTGCTCGCCCAGCTGGCATTCGCCTACGTCTTCGACACCCTCCTTTCGTGGTCTCGTGGCAAGACCTACGTACTGGGGTTCGGTCCGTTCCCCATCATCCTCAGTACCAATCTGTTCTTATGGTTCCAGGACGACTGGTTCTACCTCCAGTTCCTGATGATCGGCGTAGGGTTCCTCGGGAAGGAGTTCATCCGGTGGAACCGAGAGGGTCGGCGAAGGCACATCTTCAACCCTTCGGCGTTTTCCCTGGGGCTCTTTTCGCTGGCCTTGATACTCACCGGCACGAGCGATTTGACCTGGGGCCAGGACATCGCGTCGACACTGACGCTAGCGCCAAGGATCTATCTATTTCTGTTTCTGCTCGGTCTGGTCGTGATGTATTTTTTTTCGATCACGCTCGTGGCAGGGAGCGCTGCTGCCGTTCTCTTTGCGCTGAGCGCTGTCTACTTCGGCTGGGAGGGTGTTCCCTATTTCCTGGATTCCGAAATCCCGGCGGCGGTGTTCCTCGGGCTCCACCTTCTCGTAACCGATCCATCCACGTCACCAAGAACCCCCTTGGGGAAGACCGTGTTCGGCGCGGGTTACGGACTCAGCGTTTTCGTTCTCTATGCCGTTCTTGGGGCGTTGGGGGCGCCAACGTTCTATGACAAACTCCTCGCGGTGCCGTTGTTGAACCTTAGCGTTCGATGGATCGATCGGCTGGTCCAGCTTGTCAGCGATCGGACCCTGGAGAGTCGCCGGCGTTGGAGCTGGGAACCGCGGCGGCCGAATCTTGTCTACATGACCGTATGGATCCTGCTCTTCGGCGCAATGGCGGTGACTGGGAGGACCGATGGGAAGCACACTGGGGACAGCTTGCCCTTCTGGGAGCAGGCATGCGGGGAGGACCGCGCGAACGCCTGCGAGCGGCTCGTCCAGCTCGAGTTGAGCTACTGCAGTGACAACTCAGCGTGGGCCTGTAACGAATTGGGTGCCCACTACATAGTCGGGGAACTGGTCAGCCCCGACGCCGAGGTTGCGCTCGGCTACTTTTCTCGGGCGTGTGAGCTACGGTTCCAATCCGCCTGTCTGAATCTGCTCGAACCAGAGGCCGTCACCCGATCGAACCCCAAGGTTCTCGACCTGAGACTTCTGTTGAGAGAAGGCGGACAGAATCTGATGGAGGTGTCGGAGCCCGATCTGTTCGCTCGTGCCTGTGATCACAGTTGGACTTTCGCGTGCGGCAGGGCCCCGGGTTCGACATGAGTCGCCTGCGTATCATGATTGGCGGGCTGCTCGCCCTTGGCATGCCCTTTGGACCCGGTGCGGAAGCAACTGTGACTACACCGCAGGCGCAAGGGGTCGGAGGCGCAGACCCGGACTTGAACCAACCCAGTTTCCGATCCGACAGTTGGTTTCTCCCGGACGGGGCGCTTTTCGGCTTCGTGGAAATTGCGGGGGGACCTTTTCTGATGGGAAGCGATCCCTCCGCGGATGTGTTGGCGTTCGATACAGAGCGTTGGTCGGAGGCCGCTCCGCAGGGGAGGGTAGACCTCCCAGTCTTCTTGATTGGTCGATATGAGGTCACCGTGGCCCAATTCCGAGCGTTTGTCGAGGCGACTGGGTCCGATGTCGATGAGCAGGCGCTCACGGCACCGCCGGATCATCCGATAGCCTTTGTTTCCTGGCCTGACGCACTCGCATATGCTCGCTGGCTCGACAGCACACTCCGGGAAGCGCGTCAAACACCGTCCGAGTTACGTCAGCTCTTGCTCGACGGTTGGCGGATCACCCTGCCAACTGAAGCGCAGTGGGAGAAGGCGGCGCGTGGCGAGGATGGGCGGGTGTTCCCATGGGGGAATGGAATCGTTCCCGAGCTCGCGAACTACGCGGGGGCAGGCACTTCGCCAGTGGGAGACTTCGACTGTCGTGAGTGCGCGTACGGCCTATCCGATATGAGTGGAAACGTCTGGGAGTGGACACGTAGTCCCTATCAGCCCTACCCGTACACGACTGCGGACGACCGAGAGAATCTGGAGGTCGATGCGCTGTGGGTGATGCGAGGTGGAGGGTTTGCTGACACTGAGCAGAATGTACGGGCTGCAGTCCGAGGTGGCGCGGATCCGGGCGTCCGCCGTGATTTCATCGGATTCCGCCTGGTGGTCTCGCGCTTCTGAGCGAATGAGCCTGGTGGGGAAGCGGTTCGGAAAGGAACAACCGTAGCGCTACCTCCTTGCTGTCTTCGTCCTCGATCGAGGACGAAGCCTCCTCGCAGTGGCACCGGAAACCGGCCCCCCAGTCGGCTTGCGATCCATGCCTGCTCGCGCCAACGCTTGTCGGCCTCCTTCGATGTCCAAGCTCGAGGTCTCGAACGGGGTCAAAAACAGCCCTAAAGAACGCGCGCGTCGGCCCAGCGTCGGGCTGCTCGTCAAGCGGGTGATCGGGGCGGCGAGCATCAAACCGAGGAAGATCGGTGTCAGCCACAAGAAAAAGGCCAAGCTCGAGTAGAGGGTAAGTCCGCCCCAAGCCAAGCCAAGGAGACTGCATCCGACAGTTTCACGTAACGCCAAGCGCCATGATACTCCGCTTCCTCCGCGGGTTCGGCCGTCCCAGGCCACTTGGTGTCCTCCAAGAATGCCGGCAACGAACCGGGTGTGGTAAACCATCAAGACCGGTGCGATCACTACGGCAAAGACGCCCTCGAGAAGTCCGCTGACGAGAAGCCTTACGCCGCCGCCAAAACGACTGCGCTGTCGGACCATCGCGACGACCAACCCCAAACCCTTGGGGACGAATAACAGCGTCACGGTGACCCAAAGCAGCGAAGGGATCGGTCGTACTATCGAAGACGCGGAGGTCGAGAGAAGCAGAAGCTCCCTGGTGAAGGCGGTGGCGACACCCGCTTCAGCGAAGACGACGTAGGCTGTACTGCCAATAAGCATGAGGAGCCAGAGCACCGACGAGAGATACCCCATCGCACCCATAACGAAATGCCCGCGGCTAAGCGGATGCAGGCCCCGCATTCCGAGTAGCCTAAGGTGCTGCAGGCTGCCCTGCGCCCAGCGCCGATCCCTTCGGGCGTAATCCGGGATATTTCCCGGCACTTCCTCGAAGCTGCCACCGATCCAAGAGGCGAGATAGACGCCCCAGCCGGCCCGACGCAGGAGAGCCGCCTCAACGAAGTCATGGCTGAGGATTTCTCCTCCTAGTGGCGGGCGTCCAGACAACACGGGGAGCCGACAGTGTTTTCGAAACGCGTTCATTCGGAGTATGGCATTGTGGCCCCAGTAGTTGGCCGCGTCCCCCTGCCAGAAGCTTTGCCCGGTTGAGAGCATAGGACTGTATAGGCAGGCTGCGAACTGGAGCAATCGGCCGAAGAGGGTGTCCTGGCGGGCAGGAAGAGGCACCGTCTGTAAGAGCCCGGCTTCAGGGTTTGCCTCCATCGTACGGACGAGTTCTACGAGAGCCGCGCCCGTCATGATGCTGTCCGCATCTAGAACGACTAGAAACTCATACGAGTTGCCCCAGCGGTCGCAGAAATCGGCAAGATTGCCGGACTTGCGCCCTGTGTTCTTGGGACGCCGCCGATAGGTCAATCGCTCAGGACCCGAGACGCACTTCTTGAGGCGCTCCCACGCTAGTTCCTCGGACTCGATCATCGCGGGATCTGTCGTGTCGCTGAGGAGGAACGTATCGAAGCAGCCATCCTGGCCGGTACAGGCGAGGGATTCGAGCGTGGCAGCAAGCCCGTCCATCACACGCACCGGGTCCTCGTTGTGAGCGGGCATTACAAGCGCCGTGCGGCTTCGAATGGCCGGACCGGCGGGGTCCGAAACCGCCACACTCATCAAGGTCAGCGGATCTCTCTTCAGCATGAGGAGCGTGAATCCGATGAGTGCGTTCCAGAACGAGATCGTGATCCAACCGAATGTTGGGATGAACAGAGCCAGGATCGCGATTTCGATTGCGCTGATTCCTGCGGCGCCGATGATGCCGAGCATCATCCAGCTTCCCGTCGCAGTCGTCAATCCGACCAAACCGAAGAAGAGCCAGCGCCTCGAGCGCATCAGAGGGACGCGGATTGGAGCGGACCTCATTTCTTCCGAATTCGAGGCCACTGCATCGTAGCGCCTATGGGTCACGAGGGGGGATCCAAAGGTAGCTCCAGGTTTCACTTATCGGGCGCTCGGACGCCACCAGGAAGACGCTCATATCGATCGGAGCTTCGCTCTCCGGCTGCAAGCTCCACGTCGCTCGATACCCGAGGCCGGGCGGCAGCCGCTGGACGAGCAACTCCGTGACCTCTCCCGAAGAAGTAAGGAGGGACGCGGTCACGGAATTCGAAGGGTCTACCGTCTCCAGCGCGCCTCCAGCGAAGTCGACGATGAACCGACGAGGCGTTTGTTGCGTAGCGGCGCCTTGGTCGGGAAGACGGTGCGAACCGATCAGGGTCCTTTCTACTTGGGCCAGCGTCTGAGCCTCGAGGCGGTCATTGAACGTCTCCAAGCGGTATTGGAATGTCCGTTCGTCACCGGCTCGAAAGGGGTCGGCGGGGACCCAATACGCCACGACGTTGTCGGTGAACTCGTTTGATGTCCCGAACTCGAACAGCTCGACCCTACCTAAGCCCCAGTCTCCGTCGCCCAGGGTGACCCATTCGCTGGGGCGGCGGTGGTAGGCTGCTTCTATGTCGAGGTAACTCTCGAAGTTTCGCTCTCGCTGGACGAGGCCAAACCCCATAGGGGCTCCGGCGCCCAGCGGGGTGACCTGGACGCCCTGTCGGTTGGTCAATGGGCGCCAGATCCACTCTCCATCCGATGCGTGTATCAGGACTCCATCCGAGTCGTGGACTTGCGGACGGTAGTCGTCGAACAGCGGAGCCTTGTTCGGGCCGTACAGGAACATGCTTGTAAGGGGCGCGATCCCGAGTTTGCGTACGTCTTCACGGGCGAAGAGTCTGGCATCGACTGAGAGTACCGTCGGGGCACCGGGTTCGAGCTCGAATCTATAAGCGCCAGTTACGGAGGGGCCTTCCAGGAGGCCGAAGAAGGTGACCGCGGTCGCTCCCGGCGCGGGCTTCAGGAGCCAAAACGCGCGAAAGTCCGGAAATTCCTCTCCGCCTTCCTCGGCAATGTCGACGGCTATGCCTCGCGATGAGAGCCCGTACGCGTGTCCCCGCCCGAGCATCCGGAAATAGGATGCCCCGAGGAACACGACGACCTCGTCCTTGCTGGCGTCGCTGTTCAGCGGGTAGTGTATCCGGAACCCGGCATACCCCGGGTTGTCAGAAGTTGAGCTGGCCGCGCGCGCCGCGGCCTCGGCCATGTGAGCGGCCGCATCCCTGTATTCGAAAAGGGTCTCATCGAACGTGACCTCAGCGACTTGTCCATCGTCAACGACGTGGATCCTCACTGGGTCTGTGTAGAGGAACCCCGGGTGGAAGAGTTGAATTTCGAAAAGCGACTCATCTCTCCAGATGGCCGAGTCCGGGCGGAATGCAATTGCCCGATATTCGTCGTAGGTCAGGCTCGTCAGAGCCGTTGGCGGAGGTGATTGAGACGGCACGTGGGGGGCACGTGCGAGGTCACGGGCGAGTTCGATGAGGTCGTCAAAAAGGGTGGCGGGGGAAAGCGGCCAATCCATTGAGGTCGGGGGGACATCGATCGCCACAGAGCCGGATTCGACTCGATTTGTCTCCGGTGCGAACTCGCACGAAGCGAGGAGGAAGAGCATCGAGATTAAAGCGATTGGGTGGAGGGCTCGGATGTCTCTTCAACTCCCTGTCTTCGGTAGCGCCGCGGATTTGCGACGGTTGGCCAACCGCCAACTCCCTGGCGGCTAGGAGGCTCAGGTGACGGAACCTGCGAGCATACGATCGTGGTAGGGCAGGTCTTGAGGTTGCTGGCCGCAGTGCTGGTTGTCAATGGGCTGCTCCTGTCCGCTCAGTGGTTCTTTCCCACTGGGGTGTGGGCGCCGTGGGTTGCCCTGGAGGCGGGGTTTGTCGTCGGCCTAGCCCTGCTGCTCCCGCGGACGCGAGGGAGCTGGCTGGCCGCTCTCGGACTCGCGGTCGCGGTCGGTGGCATGACCGTGCTCGGCTTTTCCGAAGCTGCCGCTCGGATCATTCTAGCTCGCCCTTTGAATCTCTATCTCGACTTCCCCTTGGCCGGCTCGATCTTCGACCTCCTCGTGGGCACTCTTGGACTCTTGCCCACGATCGGAGTCATGGCGGTGGCCGCGCTCGTCCTCGCAGCGACGATCGGCCTTGTAACGATTCTTCTCGCTCCGAATGCCCATCCGACATCGGCCTTTGTGGCTTGGACGGAGGGAGGGGTGGGCGGCGAAAAAACGTGGCCCAGGTGGCTGTTGGCCGCCGGCCTGATATCGCCTCTAGCTGTTTGGCTTGTCGCTTCGATGGGGGCGCTTACCGATCTCTCGGTCTTGTCTCTACGCGTGGCGACACCAGCGGCAGACATCATACGCGTCCAGACCACACGACTACGTGAAACTCTGACGGAAAGAGATCGATTCGAAGAAGATCTGGCTGCCAATCCGGCGGACTACGGAGCGATGACCGGCTTGCTAGGAGGTTTGGAGAATCGGGATGTGGTATTGGCTTTCATCGAGTCGTATGGAATGTCCGTAGTGGATGACCCGAGATACGCCCCTGTTATCGTGCCGCGTCTGGAGGAGCTCGATCGTCGGATGGCGGATGCGGGCCTTTCTATCGCCTCAGGCACACTGGTGGCGCCGACCCAGGGCGGCCAGTCGTGGTTCTCGCATGGTTCGCTCCTGAGCGGGCTTTGGCTGGACAATCAGATACGGTACGACCTCATGTTGGGGAGCGGTCGGGAGACACTCATCGATGACTTCCGAAGCGCCGGATATCGGACCGTCGCTCTGATGCCTGCGATCACCTTCGCGTGGCCGGAAGGCGACCGGTTCAGATATGATGAGGTGTTTGCGCGGTCCGACATTTCCTACGAGGGGCCACCCCTGAACTGGGTGACGATGCCGGATCAGTTCTCCTGGTCGTTTCTGGAGCGAAGCATCCGGGGCGGCGGGGTGCCGGCTGCTAGCGAGCGTCTAGACAAGCGGCCGGTCTTTGTGGAGGTAAGTCTAATCAGTAGCCATGCCCCCTGGACACCGATTCTTCCGGTGCTGGACGACTGGGAGAGTATCGGCGACGGGCGGGTATTCTCGAAGTGGGCTGACGCCGGCGAGCGACCCGAAGAACTTTGGCTCGACACCGAGCGAGTGCGCGAACAATTCGCTCTTTCAGTGGGCTACGCAGTCAGCGCGATGACGGCGTACGCCGAGCGGTATGTAGACGACAGCCTCCTCCTTATCGTTCTCGGTGATCACCAGCCGGCACCATTGATCACTGGCGAAGGCGCGAGCTTGGAGGTCCCGGTGCACGTCATTAGCCGTGACCCGAAGCTCATCGAGCCTTTCTTGGAGTGGGGGTTCGAGCGCGGGGGACTCCCGAGTCGCGCGTACCCTGATCGGGGCATGGACAGTTTTCGCCGCTGGTTCGTGGAGGCATATAGCTCAGCGGGGGGCTCGCCGACTTCGGGGTCGATGAACCCGTGACGTCGTGAACTCCCACGAGTCTTCCGGGACGCCCGGAACCGGTCGGGGATATGGGACAGGCGCGCGTCTGTTCCATTGGGTCATCGCTCTGATGGTTGTCGTACAGATCCCGGCAGGCATCGCGATGACAAGCGAGCCTCTGCTGGCGGCGGCCGACCCGCTCTTCATTCTTCACAAAGGGATGGGCAGCCTACTGTTAGTTCTCGTCGTGGCTCGCATCGTTTGGCGGACCACTCACCCGCCGCCCCCTTTTCCGGAGTTCATGCCGAGTCTGGAGCAACGAATCGCGGGGAGAACACACATCGCGATTTATGCGCTGCTCTTGGTCATGGTCGTGAGCGGGTACGTGCGAACGGTCGGAGATGGGTTTCCGATCGAGCTCCTCGACGCCCTGGGTGTCCCGCCACTTCTTCCGGCCATGCCACGGTTGGCCCGAGTCATGCTCGTGGTTCACCAATTCACCGTCGTCGCATTGATCGGCCTGGTCGCGATCCATGTCAGTGCAGTCTTGCGTCATCAGCTGATCGAACGAAACGACGTCTTGTCACGGATGTGGCCTCCATTTCGTGGGGGCACCGAGTGATCGTACGAAGTGGGCGGGAGAATGGTTGAGTGGCTCGGATTGATCCGCTCGTTATTCATCTACTGGCGTCCAGGTCGGCAGCGGGGTCTTCGGCAGCTGTATCGTCCCCTCGTCGGTCCTGGGGACCTCGTATTCGATGTCGGTGCACATCTAGGTGATCGCTCCGCAGCGTTCGCGGCGCTTGGAGCTACAGTGGTCGCACTCGAGCCCCAACCTCAGCTCCTCCCCTGGCTCCACCGCTTGATCGGAGGGAAGGCGCAAATCACCGTCCGGGGTGAAGCCGTTGGTCGATCCGCTGGGCAGGCGCTACTCTCGATCAGCCGACGGACCCCAACAGTGTCGACTCTCGCCGGCGCGTGGCGAGAGAGTGTCTCCGAGAGCAATCCCGGCTTTCGCAGTGTCCGATGGGATCGAGTCCAGGAGGTCCCTGTGACGACTCTCGACGGCCTGATCGCTGAATTTGGCGTCCCGAGGTTCTGCAAACTCGACGTGGAGGGGTATGAGGCCGAGGCCCTTGCCGGGCTCAGCGAACCGTTGGAGGCGTTGTCCGTCGAGTTCGTCGCTGGGGGGCTGGAGGTCGCCACGGCGTGCGTTAGCCGTCTGGAGGAGCTTGGCGCCTACGAGTACAATGCGGTTCTGGGCGAGGGCCGGATGTTTGCCTTTGGCCATTGGCGCACCCCGCGCCGCATCATGAATTGGCTGGAGAGTGGAGCGGGCGGCGCCTCGTCAGGCGACCTCTACGCCCGGCTCTCCGACCGCACAGGCGAGCATGGATAGACGGGACCTACCCTACTGGCACTCGCTGACGAGTGAGGAGATAGGTCAGCTCGCGGAGCGGGATCCGGTCGTGGTTCTTCCGCTCGCCGCAGTGGAACAGCACGGCCCACACCTGGCCCTATCCACTGATCTGGAGATTGGGCTCGGGATTCTCGCTAGCTCGGTTCGGCAACTTCCCGAAGACTTTCCGCTGCGAGTACTTCCACCGCAGTGCGTGGGCGCGAGTGCAGAACACTTCGGGTTTGCCGGGACGTTGAGCCTGGACGTTGGCCTCTTGGCCGAGACCATCATCGAGATGGGTCGAGGCCTGTCCAACTCGGGTGTCAATCGTCTGGTCCTGAGTAACAGCCACGGAGGCAACATCAGCGCGATGGAATCCGCGGGTCTCGCGCTCCGTCGGGAGGAAGGACTCCTCGTCGTTAAGACGAGCTACTGGCGATTCCCGCGTCCTGACCGGCTGGGCTTGCCGGAGTCCGAGTGGCAGCATGGACTTCACGGCGGAGCCGCCGAGACGTCCATGATGCTCCATTTACGTCCCGACCTTGTTCGGGCCGATCGACTGGGCGAATCGCGCTCTTTGGGTCAGGACCTCGAGGCCGACCTCAGTAGGCTCGGCCCAGAGTCAGAGGCCGCATTTTCTTGGGTTGCTGAAGACCTGAATCCCTCCGGTGTAGTAGGCGACACCCGAATGGCGGATGCCGAAAAGGGAAAGATGTTGGTCGAGCACTACGGGAAGGTGCTCGCAGAAGTAATTAGGGATGCGCGGGCGTTCCCACTTGACCGGCTCGGTTGATCGAGCGCATCTGGGGTCTATCCCTTGTGGACCTCTTTGGAGAGCATCTCCTCGAGCCAGTGTCCTGCTCGATTGACCTTCGCCTGCATGTAGGGGAGGTTGTGCCGATTGAGTGTTCCATGTAGAGCTTCCCTCTCCACGACCTCTATTCCTCCCTTCTGCAGAGCCCGAACCTTCTCAGGGTTATTCGTCAGGAGCTGAACCCGCCCAACGTCAAGATCCTTGAGCATCCGCACCGCGACCTCATACGTTCGCTCATCGGCTCCGAATCCGAGCGTGCAGTCGGCGTCCACGGTATCTAGGCCATCCTCCTGCAGGGCGTAGGCTCTGAGCTTGTTTCCCAGGCCGATTCCCCGACCCTCTTGGGCCAGATAGAGGAGGATCCCCCCTCCTCGCGCAGCAAACACACGGAGACTCCCTCGCAGTTGCTCCCCACAGTCACACTTGAGACTGCCGAAGAGGTCTCCGGTTAGACAAGCCGAGTGGAGCCGCGCAGGCACCGGGTCGGGCCAATCGACGGGATCGCCGATCAGAATCGCAACGTGCTCGAATAGGCCGCCGGCCTCCCGGAAGAGCACGACTCGGGCGTCTTCGGCCTCCTCGAGGGGAACGTGAGCCTCCGTAACTCTGGCTACGTCGAGGCCGGGGCCCGCGGAGATCGCCTGGATTTCGTCCGTGGTCACCTCGAGAATCATATCTGGGCTCGCCGAAGCTCTCGCACCCCCAACCGGCGCACGAGCGCACACGACGGCTGGAAGGAGCCGGCCGATCCTCGCCAATGTCAGGGCGGCGTTCTCAGCCTGCGAGGCCTTTCGGAGATCGACCGCATCGGGCGGAACCTTGCCGACCGATGTTGACAGGCGCAGGATCTCATCAGCGGTAGCGTCCTCTGGGAGTGCAAGGCTCAGGGGAGGACGATGCTGGCCGTTCGCGCGTCGTAAAATCGGGGGGCCACCGTTTGACGAAGCCGTCCTAGGACCGGCGATGAGACCCATCGCACGGGCTCGCGAGTCTGTAAGGGCGAGGCGGAGCGACGCATCCCCCACGCGGCGTAGTTGAGCGATCGTTGAAGCGTCTAGACCCTCTACGGCCGCCACCAGGGCCCTTTCGCTGCCCTCGATGTCCGTGCCGGTTACGTAGAGCGGCTGTCCGCGTGTGAGATCGAAAAGACCACGTTCTGCCTTGTGCATGCTCAGTCCAGTTTGTTAGGCGCAAAGTAAGGAGCCTCCGTGACAACACCGATCGACGAGCACACTGCCTGGGAACTCGTCCGAAGGGTGAAGAGCGGTTCGCTAGAGGGTCTCGCCTCGCACCGGGTGCATCATGATCCTAGCCCGGACGCCTGGCTGCAAGTAGGTGTGTCCGGCGACTGGGATGTATCCGGTACACCAACCGACGCGGCAAGTGGCCTGATAGATCTCTTTCTCCCGCTCCAGCTGAAGCCCGATCTCGTCATTGCTCAGATCGGGCAGAGTCTCGATGGAAGAATTGCGACGGCCACGGGCAAATCGCACTACATCACGGGCCCAGAGGATATTCGACGGCTGCACAGGCTGCGTGCACTTGTAGACGCTGTTCTCGTTGGGGCGCGAACCATCGAGTCCGACAATCCGAGCCTAACCGTTCGAGAAGTCCAGGGAGAAAACCCCGTCCGCGTCGTGCTCGATCCGTCCGGTCGACTGAGTCCCGCCAGCACAGTATTCTCTGATGGACTCGCGAGGACCCTCCAGGTGCGTGCCCTTCCGAACGCGGGATCCTCCGGAGAGATGGATGAAGACGTCCTTTGTTTACCCGCTTCCCACTCTGGCCGAATCGATCCACGGGACATCCTTCGGGCCCTTCGACATCTTGGGATTAGGCGGGTGCTGGTCGAGGGTGGGGCAGCAACGATCTCCTGCTTCCTCGGTGCTGGAGTCCTCGACCGCTTGCATGTGACGGTAGCTCCGATTCTGATCGGAGGGGGTCGGCCATCGCTGGAGTTGGATCCGATCGATTGCCTCGATGACGCTCTTCGACCCCGTGTCCGCCACTTTCGGCTTGGTGACGATACTCTGTTCGACTTGGTACTGCGCTGACGGAGTCACGTTATCGTTCTCGAAAGTCCGCATCTCACCCGGGCGACTGTGGGAGTGCGAGAAAATCCAGATGGCCAACGTAGAGGCTCAGCCGTTCGTGTTGCAGCTGCCTTCGCCGCCGTTTCGCCCAGGCTCGTATTCGAACGACATCCTTTGATTGCTGCTCCGATGCGGCTCTCTCCCAACCCTTTACGAGCGTCGCCGAGAGCCGGGCGTCTTCGGGACCGAGGCGCCATCGGCTCGGCGCACTCCACGTCTCGAAGCCTGAATCGTGGAACAATTCTGCTGCGACCGCTGCTGCGTCTGGTCCCATTGCCGGCCCGAGACCCTTGTCCCGCCGTTGATGGGCATTCACAGCTTCGCGCACGAGTTCGTCATCAGGATCCGCAGCTACCTCCAAGTCATCACCCTCGGACGCCCAGCGGATCTCGCCGTCGTATGTGAGCGTAAAGAGGGCACCGGAGCCAGCGGACTTGCACGCCAGGGTCAGGTCACGGAGCCAGGATTCAGAGACCAGATCTAATAGGGCTGACGCCGTGACCAATTGAGCCCAAGGCACCTCTGCCAGACCCTCTTCAGCGAGCTCGCCAACGATACAGCTCAACCCTATGCCAACCCCCGGGGATGCGGCGTGCTCAAGGAGCCCACGGTCTCGATCCACCAACCTCCATTCCTGCGGAGTGGACAGCTTTGGTCCTAGATATCGGAGATTGGAGCCTGTGCCGCTTCCAAGATCGAGGATCCGAGTCCACTCGTGTGCGCTCCAGAAGTCTCGGAGCGTGAGAAGCAGTGACACGTCTCTCGCTCGGTGATCTGCCGATTCCCTGAGGGCCAACCATGCGGCGTCAAAAGAGTGACTCACTATGAATCTGGGGTTAGCGAAAGCACCGCTTCCCCAAACGCTTGAGCTTGCCGGTCCCAACCTGGAAGCCTGGCTGCACACTCCCTGGCGGCTGCTGCCAGCTCGGCTCTGCGTTTTTCGCCCGAACCCCGAGTGGTGGGGTTTTCGTCCTCCGGTCCTTCTATCAATGAACCAATCGCCGCCCCTAGTGCTTCGTGATCCCCTGGGGGAACGAGAATGCCTGCATCCCGTGGGACAGTATCAGGGATTGCCCCGCCGGTCGTGCTAACGATGGGGAGCCCCCGCGCTAGGGCTTCAGAGATGGCCATTCCATAGCCCTCGTGATGCGACGCCAAGACGAATAACGAGCTTCGGTCGTAGAGATCCTCGAGGCCTGGCTCGTCGCATTCCCCAACGAAGCGGATGCGGCGGGTGAGTCCCGTTTCTGCCACCAACTGCTGAACCTTGTTAGCGAAGTCAGGGTCCCGCGTCAGGCTACCAGCGAGCACGCACGTCCATGGGTGGTCCCTAAGTAGGGCAAGAGCGCGGACGAGCGTGTCCTGCCCCTTGCGGGGGATGACCGACCCAACGGAGAGGAAGAGAAGCGGCTTCCCGGGATCGGGTCCCCTCGCTGGTCGAGCGGGCTCGGTCCCGGGTTCAACGGCTCGAATGAGGGATTCAGCTACCCCAAGGCTCTTCACACGGGAGACGGTGAACTCGCTCGTTACGATGACGCCACGACACGCCCAGATAGTCTTTGCTTCTTTGTGTTTTAATCTATTTTGTACCAGAGAATTAATCCCAGTTTCCTCATAAGTAAGATGATGTACTAGGGCGAGCGACTGGAGTCTCTTGAAGTCCCTCCCGCGTGAATCGGATAGGGCGGGTAAGGCGAGGCCATCGATCACGACCCTCGCGCCATCCGGAAGGCTCCGTAGCGCCTCTTCGGCATTTTCTCTAGCAACTTCGTCGGGGTCTGGGAACGTGCCCTCTATGGAGTGTACCGTGACACCCCAGCCGAGCCGCCGGAGCCCACCCACGATGCGCGCGTCGTATAAATAGCCCCCGGTCCGCTGATTCATCGGTCCGGGCAGGACGAAGTGCATGTCGTGGCGTGACGTCACACGTTGCCTTCGTAGCTTCCCCATGCGACATGCGACTCTCGAAGGGTGACGCAGATCGAGTTCAGGCCTCGAGCTCCCTCTCCGAGCCGGCCTTCTCTCAACTGATGAACCAACCGCTCGAAGATCGCTCGAGCCAAGAACTCCGTAGTCGTGTTCTTGCCGGAGAAAACCGGTTCCTCGTCAAGATTCCGATAGTTGAGTTCCCCCAGGATAGCCTTGAGTGTTCGAGCCGCCTGACCGATGTCGATGACCAGGCCCTCCTCGTCCAGTTCGACGCGGCGGAAGGTTGCGTCTACGACATACGTGGCGCCGTGAAGGCTCTGCGCTGGACCGAAGGTCGCACCCTCGAAGCTGTGGGCGATCATGAAGTGGTCGCGAACGTTTAGGCTGTACAAGTTGTGTACTCCCAGCGCTGATACCGATGACGGATCTCTCGCAAACTAGTAACGGATGCGATGGCAGAGTTCATCCACCGAATCCCCACTCAGGCGGGTCATCACTTCGGGTAGGTTCGAGAATTCGCTCTCTCCTGTGATGAGAATGTCGAGCGATGGCTCCCGAAGGAGAGCCAACGCCGATTCCATCCTTCGGGCGCCCGTCCATCGAGACTTCCGTGACGGGGGTAGGGTGCCCACCTGGCTACTCTTCAGCGAGAGCCTCCGAGAGTGGAAGCCTTCTCCGAGCGGGAGACAGACCGACTCGTTCCCGAACCAACTCACTTCGATCACGGTCGCTTCAGTTCCAGCGGTCTCGAGTGCCCCGAGGAGTCCGACTGGGCTCCCGCTCGCATGGAAGACCAGATCGGCTCGAGCGTCGCAGGCGGCCGTCCGGCTGAAATCTACGCCTAGGGCTGCGGCGGGCTTCGCCCTCGCGGCGTTCAGGTCGACGGCGGTCACATCTGTCCCGGGGATTTGCCGACACAACCAAGAGATGAGCAGTCCAACGACACCGGCGCCGATCACGACAATTCGGTCTCCGACGGACGGGTTCCCGTCCCAGACGGCATTAATGGCCGTCTCCAGGTTCGCGGCAAGCACTGCGCGGCGGGCCGGGAGCTCCCGAGGCACGAGGCTCAGAGCTGAGGCCGGGACATGATAAAGGTCCTGGTGCGGATAGAGGCAGAATACCGTCCGGCCCACGAGTTCTGCGGCCGCGGAGTCGGCCGCTTCCATCACCTCACCGACGCTGGAATATCCGTATTTGACGGGGTAGGGTAGAGAACCTTCCTGAAACGGCGCCCGCATCTCGCCATACTGTGATGCAGGTACCTCGCCGCGGAATACGAGAGCCTCCGTACCCCTGCTGATTCCCGAGTAGAGCGCGCGAACGAGCACTTCGTGCCCTTGCCTGGGAGACAGATCGCGCCGCAAGATCTCCCCCTGACCCGGGCTTTGGATCCAGAACTGCCTGGAGCTCACGGTCTTCGCCATTTCGCTCAATCGCGGATGCCCCTCGATGCCCTTGAACCCCCCTGCCTATCGATCGCCGGACGGTGCGGCCCGGAGGTGCGTCCTCCTGAGATGGGGAGGGGAACTGGTGGTTGGGGTGCTCCCACTCCTGATCGTAGCGGCTGCAACTTGGCGGCTCTTCGCGCTCCCGGCTAGCTACGTGGCCCAGGTGGTAGGCCTTTATTGCGTGATGTCAGGGGTCATGTTGCTGAACAGCCCTCGACGCCCTGCCTCACCGGGATTGGGCGCGGCCAACCGGATTACGTTGGGTAGGTCAATACTTGTGCTCCCAATCGCCACCCTGGCGTTGCACCCTGATGTGCCGCGAGACGCAGGGTATTGGTGGATCATCCTCTGGTCGACCACGGCCATGCTCATGGACAGCCTCGATGGACGTGTCGCGCGGCGGAGCGGAACGACGTCAGTCTTCGGGGCGAGGTTCGATATGGAGCTGGACGCCTTCCTGATGTTGGCGCTCTCCCTCCTCGTTTGGCAGAGTGGCAAGGTGGGGCCTTGGGTGCTCCTCATCGGGGCGCTTCGTTACCTCTTCGTGGCAGGTGGATGGGTGTGGCCGGACCTGCGATCCGATCTCCCGGAGAGTCAACGCAGGAAAACGATCTGCGTGGCTCAGGGAGTTGTCTTGTTGGTGTGCCTGGGGCCGATCGTCCGCCCCGGTATTGCCTCGATTGCGGCGGCTGGGGGCCTGGCTTTGCTCGCCTACTCGTTTGGGGTCGACATCGGCTGGCTTCTCGAGCATGGCAGGAAAGGGACCGAGGGGGAGAACTCGGTGCGTCCCGTCTAGATCTGAAGAAGCCGGTTCACCTTGATCACGAATGCGCGTGTCGAGAGATCGGACCATCGGTCCAACACGTCGGTGTTTCGGTCCTCGGTGTAGACGATGAAGAGCTCGCTTCCGGGCGCCCACTCCCATCGAAGCCGAACGTTGCTGCTGAAGGTGTCACTTCCGGCGTTGTATTGAACCAGTCCACTCAAGAACGAACGGGCACTCAGGCTGTAGGTGATCCGGGTCCGGGCCACGTGTTGATTGAACTGCCCACTGAACTCCTGTACCTCGGGCAGATCGATCCAATTAAACTCGAGGCTGGGCTCCATCGATAGTTGGGGAAGGAGTTCGACGCGTCCACGGCTAAATCCCACAGACGTCACATCGCCGGAGTAGAAGCTGCCCTTTGTCAACGAGAGGCTGCCGGATACTCGGCGATGAGGACCAAAGAAATAGGACAGCTCGACGTCGCGGAAGGTGTAGGCATCGGCCGGCAGCGTCGCCCCCGAGATGTTGGTATCCTCCCCCAATCGCTCGTAGCTGTCCGTAGCGTTGATGATCAGCCAGTCGCCATTCTCAATTTCCATCTCGAAACGTCCGCCTCGCCTACGGCTTTCTACGAATCCAAGACGATCGTTCTCTATGTATCCAAGGATGCCGGCGAAGGTGAGCCGGCGGATGGAGGGGACGGACACGAGCCGGGGGCTGACCCGCCCGAACAGGTTCGTCTCCCTGAAGTCCTTTCTCCGCAGGAACCCGATCTCGGGGCTGAAGTTTTCTCCGACCGCAACGTGATCCAGG
Organism: Longimicrobiales bacterium; assembly: GCA_965215925.1. Lineage (GTDB taxonomy): Bacteria > Gemmatimonadota > Gemmatimonadetes > Longimicrobiales > Gaopeijiaceae > JAAXGI01. The sequence continues at coordinate 3,355,613 of CBDCEQ010000003.1, forward strand.
GATCCGCTCCACATGTCTCCACGGTATCCGACTCTGGTCCGAAAGCTCGTATCCTTGTCCTCGAGTCCGTCCGTTCGGGTCTTCGCGTAATAGCCGAAGATCTGGAGGTTGTCCAGGAACGCGAAGTTGGCATCGACGCCGTACGCTTGATTGGATCCTTCCTCGACCACACCGGAGCTCGAACGGTTCTCGAAGAGCATGCCGATGCTGCTCCGGGCGAGAATCTCTCGGCGAACCCTCAGTACCGCAAAGTTCGTGGACTCAGCTCCGATCGCCGGCTCGCTGTCGGCCCCGATGCCTACGACGCCGACGTCGAAGGAGCCGACTTTTCCAGTGACCCGGCCACCGCCGAGAATCGGGACCGCTTCTCCATCCTGGAGTCCGATCTGTCGACTGTAGAACAGCGTGGGTGCGTTAACGCTCCTTGCACCGCGCCCACGACCGGAGCTGCTGATGCTCGAACTTCCCGGTGGTCCGCCTCCACCGCTGGCCCCCAGGCCCCTGCCGCCGTTTCCAAACTCGAAGATCCCCTGGCCCTCGAGAAAGAACTCCCGCTTCTCGGGAAAAAAGAGGTTGAACCGGGTCAGATTTACCTGCTGTTCGTCCACCTCGACCTGGGCGAAGTCGGTGTTGAACGTGAAGTCGGCCGTCAGGTTCTGCGTGATCCCGTACTTGATGTCGAGCCCGGCGTCCGCATAGCCGTCGTTGGAAGTCTTCGGATCCACAGTCAAGTCCGTCTCCAGACCCGAAATAGCGTAGGGCTTGACCTCGAGGTTTCGACTTGGAGGAGGGGGTTCGATCCCCACGAGGGTCCCATAGCGCGATACGCGCATCGCCCCGCGGGTTCCGTTCCCGACCACGGAGAAGGGTAGAAACGTGAGATGGTTCCACTCGTTCTTTCGAACGATCGAGCGCCTCATCTGAACGCCCCACACCTGATCGACGCCGGAGCGATACCGGAGTGATCGGAATGGGATGGCCATTTCGGCGGTCCAGCCGCCCTCGAATCGACCGGTTCGGATCTCAGCGGTTGGATTCCAATCCGAATTGAGATCCGCTTCGTTGGTAATCTGCATGTCGGAGAAGCCGCCGAGGGGGTTCACGAAGAACCCTACAGCGTTTCTGCGATCGTAGTACGTATCCAAGAAGACACCGAACTGGTCGTTCAGGTCGAGGGAGGGCGAATCACGCCGCATCTCATTTGCCACCCAGTCGACTTCAGGTGCGGAGTCCCAGACACGTGCGGACACGTATACGTTCGAGTCGTCGAACCCGACCCACGCCTCAGTGCGCTCCGTGGGCGTGGCTCCTTCCTGAGGAAGACCCTGGACAAAATCAGAAACAGGAGGTGTGTCTCGATAAAATGGCTCGTCCAACTCGCCATCGATTCGAAGGGGCTCAGTGACCCGCACGGCCCTGAGCGTTGCCCGACCCTGGCCGTCTCGGTTGATGACCGAAGGGGGCATCGGCGGAGGTGGCCCCTCGATCAGGACTTCGTTGGCCTCCGAGTCGATCGGCGTCTGGGCGGCCGCGACGAGCGGGGAGCCGGAGATTGCACCGGCCGCAAGAAAAGAGGTGGCCATCAACGGGCCGACGAGCGAGCTGGGAACGGTCATGTAGCTGTCGGGGTGCGGCGTCGAAGATGGCACGGACCGATCAAGAGCGACCGATCAAGATACGACGAGACGGTTCAAGGCCGAAGCAGTCGATTCACCTTGATCACGAACGCACGGGTGGATAGCTGGGACCAGCGGTCGAGCACGTCGGTGTTTCGTTCCTCCGTGTAGACGAGGAAAAGCTCACTTCCCGGGGCCCACTCCCACCGAAGCCGCACGTTATTGCTGAATGTGTCGCTTCCGGCGTTGTACTGAACGAGCCCGCTCAGAAAGGTGCGAGGACTAAGGCTGTAGGTCACCCGCGTTCGCGCGACGTGCTGATTGAACTGACCCCCGAATTCCTGGAGTGCGGGAAGGTCAATCCAGTTGAACTCCAGGCTCGGCTCCAGCGTAAGTTGCGGTAGGACCTCGATGCGGCCTCCACCAACTCCCGCTGACGTAAGTTCGCCGGAATAGAACCGACCCTTACGCACAGAAAGATTCCCGGAGATTCGACGCTGTTGACCGAATCGATAACTTAGCTGTGTGTCCTGAAAGGAGTATTGACCAGTGGGGATGTTCGCGCCCGAGACCTCCGTCTCGTCGATCAGGTTCTCGAAAGTGTCCGTGTAGGTGAGACTGAAGAAGTCTCCGTTTTCGAGCTCGATCTGAAAGCGGCCCCTCCGATCCCGGCTCTCGACGTACCCTGCGCGATCGTTTTCGAAGTAGCCGAGATTCGCCTGGAGCCCCAGGCGGCGTATCCACCCGATCGATGTCGGGCGATGGCTGAGACGAGTCCCCGCTGTCGTTTGTTGAAATCCCCTCCGACGTACGAACCCGATCTCAGGGTTGAAATCGTCTCCGACAAGAAGATGCCCGATCTGAGCCCCCCATCGGTCTGAGTTGTAGTTGAATCGGGCCTGATAGCTCTCATCGTTTCCAAGGAGGCCCTCGGTCGCCGTCTTGGCGTAGGAGGTGACGAAGCTCAGGCTCTCAAAGAAAGCGAAGCTGGCGTCGACCCCGTAGGCCTGGTTCGAACCGCCCTCAGCAACGATCGAGTTCGAGCGGTTTTCGAATAAAACACCGATACTGCTGCGGGCCAGGATGTCCCGACGGAGCCTCAGGACAGTAAAATTCGTTGATGCAGCCCCAACGTCCGAAGCCTCATCCGTCTGGATAACCACCGCACCGACATCGAACGAGCCCACTTTCCCCGTGAGCCGGCCGCCCGCGAGGATTGGAATGGGCTCTCCATCCTGTAGTCCGATCTGCCGGCTGTAGAAGAGTGTCGGGGCTCCGCCCCCGCCTTCACCGCCAGCCCCCCTACCTCCGCCTCCAGGACCTCCGCCTCCCCCCCCGCCGGGTGGGCCATTTCCTCCCCCAAAGTTGCCGCCCCTACCGAAGTCGAAGATCCCTCGGCTCTCGAGAAAGAATTCTCGCTTTTCCGGGAAGAAGAGACTAAAGCGTGTCAGGTTCACCTGCTGCTCGTCGATCTCTACCTGAGCGAAATCTGTGTTGAACGTCAGGTCCGAGGTGAGGTTCTCGGTGATCCCGTATTTGATATCCAGACCAGCGTCAGCGTGGCCGACATTCCTAACGGTCGGGTCCGCAGTCAGATTCGTTCGGAGTCCCGAGATTGCGTAGGGCTTGATCTCCAAATTGCGGCTGGGCGGTGGCGCTTCGATCCCTACCAGTGTGCCGTACGTGGACACGCGGAAGACCCCCTGCGACCCGTTTCCGGCCACGGAGAGGGGCAAGTACGTCAGGTGGCTCCATTCGTTCTTTCGAGCCACGGACCTCCGCATTTGAATTCCCCACACCTGTTCCCGCCCAGCTCGAAACCGGAGCGACCTGAACGGGAGCGCGATCTCGACTGTCCAACCGCCATCGAAGCGGCCCGTGCGGATCTCGAAGACAGGATTCCAGTCGCGGTTGGGATTTCCTTCGTTCGTGATCTGCATGTCATTGAACCCACCAATGGAATTCACGTAGATCACGACAGAGTTTCGACGATCGTAGAAGGTGTCCAGAAAGATCCCAAAATGGTCGTTCCCCCGCACGGCGCGGCTGTCTCGTACCATCTCGTTCGCGATCCACTCACTCTCCGGCGCGGAGTCCCAAACGCGAGCAGACACATAGACGTTCGAGTTATCGAAGGCGATCCATGCCTCCGTCCTCTCGGTTGGAGCCGCGCCTGGGTTCGGTACGCTCTGAATAAAGTCCGAGATCGACGTCGTAGCCTGATAGAAGGGCTCGTCCAATTCTCCGTCTACCTGAAGCCCCGTAACCCGGACGGCCCGAACGGTGGCTCGTCCTTCGTCGTCCCAGCTCGCGACCGCAGGTGCCGTCGGCGGTGGTGGGCCCTCGAACGATACTCCGTTGGCCTCTGCGTTAGGTGCTTGGGCCTCTGACTTCCCCGGCTGAATCAGCAGGACGATCACGCTGGCGAAGGACACGAGCACGATCCGGCCCAAATTCCCTGTCACGGGAAGATTCCTCGTTCCTGGTAGGAGGCCGCGACTTTCTGGATCGACGTCATGAAGGCGGCCGCTCTTAGATCTGTGTCGTGCTCACGCGCAGTCTCTCGAATGGTTTCATAGCCCAGAACCATCGTCTCTTCCAGCCCTGAGTTCACGAGGTCTTCTTCCGAGGCTCCAACCGCCACGTTCTCGAACACGTCGGGCTCGAATTTCTTCTGGGTCAGGGACTCTACCGAAGTCAACACCCGAGTGATCGAGGCCGCCTCGAACCTGCGTTCCATCCGACCGAAGCGGACGTGAGACAGGTTCTTGACCCACTCGAAGTACGAGACCGTTACTCCGCCGGCGTTGAGATAGAGGTCTGGGAGTTGGATGACACCCCGCTCCCGAAGGATCTTGGCAGCGGCTGCGGATGTGGGACCGTTTGCCGCCTCAGCGAGAATCTTGGCCTGGATCAGAGGGGCGTTTTGCTCTCGGATCACGTTCTCGATCGCGGCTGGGACGAGAATATCACACTTCCATTCCAGACCCCATAGGCTCTCCTCCTGGCTCAGCTTGATTTCGGCATCCATCTCGAGAATCGAGCCACCCTGCCTTCGGTGTCCGTCGATCTCGTCGATGTCGAGCCCGCTCGGGTCGAAGATCGCCCCTTCGCGCTCCAACACGCCGACGATGCGAGCGCCGTCCTCGGCCAAGAATTTGCCGGCGTGGTAACCCACGTTCCCCAGCCCCTGAATCACAACTGTCTTCCCCTCGAGTCCAGTGTCGAGCCCGAGGGGATTCATATCCTCACGATGACTCACGGCTTCGCGGAGTCCGAAACAGACACCGCGCCCCGTCGCCTCTACTCTCCCCCGAACGCCCCCTTGCGTGACCGGCTTTCCGGTTACGGCTCCGATCGCATTCTGTTCGCCATGCGCTAGCGCAATGTAGGTGTCCGAAATCCAGGCGATCTCTCGTTCACCCACCCCCAGGTCTGGCGCGGGGACGTCGACCCCAGGACCAATACAATTCCGGCGAATCAACTCGAATGTGTAGCGACGGACGATTCGTTCCAATTCAGCGTCAGAGTACTCGCTCTTTTCTGCGCCGATCGCCCCCTTTGCGCCTCCGAACGGGATATCAAGGAGGGCGCACTTGTAGGTCATCAGCCCAGCCAAGGCCGTCACTTCGTCCTCTGACGCAGCGGAGGTTATTCGGATTCCCCCTTTTACTGGGAGCCGATGCTGAGAATGGTGGGCCCGCCACCCATGGATGACCTCGATCGAATCGTCGTCCCTGCGCAAAGGAAAGCTGACGTGGTAGACCGCGTTGCACGCCCTCACCTGGTCGAGCAAGCCGGGCGGACAGTCGATGAGCGCAGCCGCTCGGTCGAAGTGTAGATCGACCTCGGCCGCGAAGCCGTTGGCTTTTGTCATTTAGGGCTCCACCATGTCGCCGCAGGCGATCGGAGCCCCGCTGGGTCCATGAATCTGTACGAAGAGCGGCTCCGTGATCGGGATCGTCTCGGCTGCGAGAGTAGTGGTGCTGGTCCCTGTCCCATCCGGCTCTCTCACGATCGGGCTCAGCAGAGCGGCGACCGGCCCACCTTCAGCGCAGACACCGCGATGCACGTGAGAGGCGAAATGCTCACCCTCGGGGACGCCCTCGGCTCGGATTGCCAATACCAGTTCTTCCCCTCGGTGAGTGGTTCTCAGGGCGCCACTCGTGCCGGATCCGTCGACCGCCTGGATCGCAGTCGCCTCCGGTAGTGACTCGCGGCTCACCAAGTCGGCCGCGGCAGCATCCGTTTGAGCCATCGGATTATCCGGCGCGGCAGGTTCGATGTAAAACTGTTGAGCCGGCGGATCTCCGCACCCGGCCAGCAGCAGAGAAGCCATGATCATTGCGAGAGGCCCCGCACTTTGGCTAGGAGAGGAATCTGGATTCGGCACGCGCCCTCCTCGGTCGGTCACGAACCCGCCGACGTCCAACGAGGATGCCGTGTCGAGTGGGATTAAGATGGCCTCCGCGCCTTGACCGGTACAGGTCCGAAGCGATGGCCTGGCTCACAAAACCTGCGCGGACAACCTTGGAGGCGTGTTTCCCGCGTCGTAGATTGGGGCGTGCCCAATCAACCAGAATCAAGAAGTATGCGCGTCACTGCATGGAGCCCCTCGTGAGTATGTGGAAGCGTAGGAGGACCAAGGAAGTTGATGTGGGTGGGGTCCGAATCGGGGGTGACAACCCGGTGGTTGTCCAATCCATGACTAACACCGACACCGCCGACATCGAGGCTACCGTGAACCAGGTCACCGAGCTCGCCGAAGCCGGTAGCGAGCTCGTACGGGTCACGGTGAACCACGACGACGCGGCGAGGGCTGTACCCGAAATCGTGTCGCGCCTGCGTGAGACAGGGTTCGACACGCCGGTCGTGGGAGATTTCCATTACAATGGCCACCTGCTCCTGAAAAAGTATCCGGCCTGCGCGAGCGCGCTCGCAAAGTACAGAATTAATCCCGGAAACGTGGGCTCGAAACGACGTGATGAGAACTTCCAAGAAATCGTTCGAATCGCAGTCGAGAACGGAAAGCCGGTGAGGATCGGAGTGAATTGGGGGTCCCTGGATCAACAGCTCCTGACCGAGTTGATGAACGAGAACGCAGCTGAGACCGAGCCCAAGGACGCTCAGACCATTCTGCGCGACGCCATTGTTGAAAGTGCTATTCGGTCCGCAGAGTTAGCTGAAAATACAGGACTTACGTCGAATCACATCATCTTGTCCGCAAAGGTATCTCAAGCGCCGGAGCTGATCGCAGTATACCGGCAGCTCTCAGCTCGCTCTGAGTATCCGACGCACCTGGGGCTTACCGAGGCCGGGATGGGCTCAAAGGGGATCGTCGCTACCACTGCGGCACTCTCAGTCCTCCTCACCGAGGGAATCGGAGACACAATCCGGGTCTCTCTAACGCCTCCCCCGGGAGGCGATCGATCGGAGGAGGTCCGAGTGGCGCAGCAGATCCTGCAGTCCCTGAATATTCGGGACTTCGAGCCGCAGGTGATCTCATGCCCCGGGTGCGGGCGAACGACCTCGACCTTTTTTCAGGAGATGGCAGAGGACATTCAAGCGTACATTCGCGGACACATGCCAGAGTGGCAGGGTGCGTATCCTGGGGTCGAGGAACTAGAGGTCGCGGTCATGGGCTGTGTCGTAAACGGACCTGGCGAATCCAAGCACGCGAATCTTGGGATTTCTCTCCCAGGCACGTTCGAGGACCCCAAGGCCCCGGTGTACGTCGACGGAGAACACTTCACGACACTCAAGGGACACGGACTGGTCGACGAGTTCAAAGCGATCCTTCTCGAATACATTCGGCGCCGGTATGGGCAGGAAGACTCCCTCGATAGAGAAGTAGGTGCCTCGGCTTAGATACGATCCGGCCTTCTGAGCGATTCCCACGAAAAACATGACCATTCGCGTTCGTTTTGCGCCGTCTCCCACCGGCAAGCTGCATGTGGGGGGTGCTCGGACCGCAATCTTCAATTGGCTGGTCGCGCGCAAGGAGGGCGGATCCTTCGTCCTTCGGATCGAAGACACGGACCGAGAACGCTCCTCTGAGGAAACGGTCAGTGGCATACTTCAAGACCTGGAATGGCTGGGATTGGAGTGGGACGAAGGCCCGATCTTCCAGAGCCAAGGGGTGGGCCGCCATCGGGCCGATGCGGAGGAGCTCCTCGACCGGGGCTTAGCCTATCGAGATTTCACCACGGCCGAAGAGCTGGCTGCGGTCCGGAGGGAGAATCCCGCCCAAGCGGTCCGGTACCCCCGAGGGGAAGCGGATCGACGGATGGCGGAGGAAGGCGACGAACGCGCAGCGGCGGGGGAACCGCATGCGATCCGATTCCGCATACCCGATGGCCAAACCTCCTGGAACGATTTGGTGCACGGACCCACTCGGTTCAGCAATCAAGACATCGAAGACCTGGTCCTTCTGCGCAGCGACGGTACGCCGACTTACAACCTCGCGGTTGCTTCCGATGACTCCCATATGGGAATCACACACGTGATCCGGGGGGACGACCACCTATCGAACACCCCGAAACAGATCCTCCTGCTCGAATCCCTCGGCCGAGCCCCCCCCGCCTTCGGCCATGTCCCCATGATCCTCGGGTCGGACGGGAAGCGGCTCTCGAAGAGGCATGAGGCCGCGTCCGTCGGTGACTACGCAGCACAGGGCATCCTACCCGACGCGATGTTGAACTTCCTGGTGTTACTAGGCTGGTCACCGGGAGCGGACGAGCAGCTCATCAGCCGGATGGAGTTGGTCGAAAAGTTCTCGCTGGATCGGGTGCTCAAGAAGAGCGCGGTCTTCGATCCAACCAAGCTCGAGTGGCTCAACGGGCAGCACCTCGCGCGCGTCCCCGCTGCGGACTTGGTCGACCAGGTCCTTCTCGGGCTGGGGGCCTCCCGGAAGACAGCAGAAGAGCGCCTGAAGGAGGATGAAGACTGGTTCCTCGGACTCATCGATTTATTGAAGGATCGCGCTAGAACAACACGTGACATTTCGATACAAGCGAAGATCTTTCTCGATGAGCTCGTCGAACGAGAGCCGGAAGCGGTGAAACGGCATTGGGGTGGGGATCCCGAAGCAGTGCGTGGCCTTCTTGCCGCACTCAATGATCGATTCTCCACCGTTTCGTGGGAAGAAGAAGAGCTCGAGGCGACGCTTCGGGAACTAGCGGGTGAGAGGGGGATTCGGGCCGGGAAGCTCATACACCCACTCCGCGTGGCGTTAACGGGACAGGGGGTGAGCCCCGGGGTTTTCGAGGTGCTCTTCTTTCTTGGCCGAGACCTTGCATTGGGTCGGATTAGAGATGCTATCAGTCGCCTGGAAAGAATGGAGACACCCCGTGCTTGACACCGTTTCGAGCCGCGGGTTAAGCTGTGAGTCGCTCACTCACAGGGAAGAGTCTCGGAGAGCCTGAATGCCCACTGTACTCAGCGATCTCGAACGACAGATCCTGGACTATATGGTCCAGTATCTGCGCACGAACACGTATCAGCCCTCGATCCGGGAGATCGGTGAGCAGTTCCACATCAAGAGTACAAAGACTGTCTCCGAGCACTTGAGGGCTCTCGACGAGAAGGGATACCTAGAGCGTGATCCTTCGCGCTCCCGAGGTGTTCGGATCCTCGGCATGGATCTCGACCCCCAGACGGTGTCAGTTCCGTGCTACGTTGCCATCCCCGACGACCGGCGCGGCTTCGGTTCTGACGGTGTCGAAGCCTACTACTCCGTGGATCGTCGAATGGCCGGAGCAAAGGGCTGCTATTTCGTCCGGGCAAGTGGGGAAGGATTTGAGGGACTTGGGATCGAAGACGGCGATTTTCTCCTCGTCGAGCCCGCTTCGACGGAGGCAGCGAAAGAGGGAGATCTGTTAGTGATACGGCAGCCCGAAGGGTCTGCCCTCCGCCGGTACGGTGGTAATGGCAACCATCAGTCCCAACGGCCGTCCGGGTCGGAGGCAGAGCGTTTCACCGTCAGCGCTGAGTCAGATCTCGATGTGACCGGTCGAGTCACTGGACTCTTCCGAACCTTTGACCGCACTGCCGTTCCGGTGAGCGCTACGGCGCATTGATGGCCGGGCCCGTGACTGGGCCTTCCCACGTAGATTTCCAGCCTTCCACCCCTGAAGATCGGATGTGGATGGCCCGTGCCCTCGAGCGGGCTCGCGAGGCTCGGGTTCAGGGGGAAGTTCCGGTCGGGGCGATTCTGGTCCAAAATGGCACGATTCTCTCCGAGGCGTCGAACCGAACTATCAGCCGATCCGATCCGACGGCTCACGCGGAGGTCGTCGCTATTCGGCAGGGGGCGGAGAAAATCGGCGACTGGCGGCTTTCGGACACCACTCTCTATGTGACCTTGGAGCCTTGTGCACAATGTGCAGGCGCAATAGTGCTGGCCCGGATTCCCCGACTTGTCTACGCGGCTACCGACCCCAAGGGGGGGATGGCCGGGAGTCTAGGAAACGTCGTCCAGGATCCGAGACTAAATCATCGCGCAGGGGTCACCAAACACGTACTTGCGGAGGCGTCGACAGCCCTACTCCGTGAGTTCTTCCGAGATAGAAGGGACGCTGCCGGCGACGCGGACTTCAGGCACCTCTCGGCCTCGCCAGCGAACGACCCCGAATAGAATTAGTGCCCCCAGCCCCAGCGCGATCCACACCGGCAGACCGTAGGCCGTGCCAATGTCGCCGAGCGGTACCGCGACCGCCGCAACTGCCAACGCATACGGTAGCTGAGTCCGGACGTGGTCGATGTGGTCGCACGAAGTGGCCATCGACGATAGGACAGTTGTATCCGAAATCGGCGAACAGTGGTCCCCGAAAATGGCCCCCGCCAACACTGAAGAGATCACGCCTAGGAGGATCGAGTATCCGCCATCCGCCCCGAAAGTCGTCGCGCCACCCAGGCCCACAGTCAGTGGGATCACGAGCGGAAGCAGGATTGCCATCGTCCCCCAGGAAGTACCAGTCGCGAACGAAATCGCAGCGGCGGTGAGGAAGACAAGGGCGGGGAAGAGCTCGAGCGGGAGACGATCGCTCAGGATGCCGGACAGGTACTGCGCGGTCTGAAGCACCTCTGTTACGGATCCGAGAGACCAAGCCAGGACGAGTATGACGACCGCGATGACCATTGCCCGCATCCCCCCGAGGAGGGCCCCGACGGTCTCCTGAATCGAGAGAATCCTCTGCCCGACGGAGAGCAAGAACGCCGTGATGCACCCGGCCAACGAACCCCAAAGTAGGGTCGCGAACGGATCCGCAGCTCCAAACACAGCCATCACCGAGGCGTCCGGGCCGACCGAAGCGGTTCCGGTCACGTAGAGACCGCCGAGCACCACTGCAATGACCGTCAACACGGGGATTGCTGCATTCCACCATCGTTCCTTGGTGCCGGTCGGTGGCTGTAAGGCCTCTCCCGATACGTCCGTCGCAAGCATGGCACCAGGCCGAAACAGCCCACCCCCGGACGCGGCCCGAGCTTCTGCATCGGCCATTGGCCCAAAGTCCCGATTCAAGCAGGAGGTGAGGAATACCAAGTAGAGTGCCAATAGCGGATAGAAGCGATACGGGATCGTCTGCACGAACACTGTCAACGGTGAGGCAGCGAGCAGAGATTCGGCCACTGCCGCAGAGGTCGCCGATTGTTCGGCGGCGATGCGAAGCCCGTCGCGAATGAGCGCGATTTCGTACCCGACCCAGGTGGATATCGGGACCAGCGCCGCGACCGGAGCAGCCGTTGCATCCACCAGATAGGCGAGTTTCTCTCGAGAGATCTTGAGGCGGTCCGTGATAGGCCGCATCGTGTTTCCGACGATAAGCGTGTTTGCGTAATCGTCGAAGAAAATCGCGAGCCCCGCCCCCCAGGTGGCGAGCTTTCCCCTTCGGCTGGTCGTCGCCCAATGGACCACGGTCCCGACGATACCGCGAGTCCCACCGTTTCGCGTGATCACGCCGACCATCCCCCCGAGAAGGAGGGAGAACACGATGATTTGTGTTTGCCCGCTCGTATCTCCGATGGCTGGCACCACGAATTCGTCGATCACCCTCCAGGCTGCCGTTATCGGGTTGAACCCTGCCACGGCGAGCGCCCCCAGCCAAACTCCGGCGAAGAGCGAGATCAAGACCTCCCGGATGACGAGTGCAAGGACGATCGCGACCAAGGGGGGGAGGAGAGAGAACCAACCAGGAACGAATGGGGCCGAGATCTCGCTCTGGGTTTCCTCGAATATTGCTCGAAGAGGGAGTTCACCCCTCCGATGGATCACAAGAGCCGTGATCGCCTGGGAGCCACCGGCGGGGACTTCGCCCTGAGCCAGCACCAGTCCCTCCCCAGATTCCACCCGAAAGAGGGTCGACGCGTCCTCTGAGCCGATGACGGTCAGGTCAAAGGCTGTTCCGCCGACAAATACTCGCGGTGTACCTTCGACCATCTGTGCCAGAGTTTCGGCGGGAAGCGCACCCAGAGTCATGAGTCCCAAAAAGGCTACCATTGGGATTCTGTGGCATGTTCCGAGGGGATGGCCGACTCGCGTCATGACGAGAGTATAGGGCAAACGATTGGAGGTGCCCACAAGCTCCGTTGACACCTGCTCGAAGCCTGGTCTAGGTTTCGCCGGCCTTTTACCTGCGTAACGCTCGGAGCCCGCCTATATGACGGATGAGGGACGGGTCACGATCCTGAACGAAGATGCCGTGGAGCGGGCCCTCGCTCGTATGGCGCGGGAGATCGTCGAGCGTAACGAAGGCACGGGTGACCTCGTTCTCCTTGGGATCAGGCGTCGGGGCGTGGAGCTCTCCGCGCGGATCCGAGCCTCGATAGAGAGTGAGGAAGGTGCCGAGGTTCTGTCCGGGGCGATCGACATCACACTGTATCGTGACGATCTGGCCCAGATCGGACCCTTGCCGGTCGTTGGGGAGTCCGCTTTGCCGATGGAAGGCATCGACGACCGGGCGGTCGTAATTGTCGACGACGTTTTCTTCACAGGGCGCACGGCGCGCGCCGCCATGAACGAACTCATGGATTGGGGTCGCCCCTCTCGGATTCTTCTCTGCGTTCTCGTGGATCGGGGAGGCCGCGAACTTCCAATTCAACCAGATATCGTCGGACGCCAGGTCAACGTACTCCCTCTGCAAAAAGTAGACGTACGGGTCCCGGAGATCGACGGCCGCTTGGCCGTGGAGCTCTCACCTTCGCGGGAAGGCGCGACTTGAATCGTACTGTTTCGGCGCTCGGGAAGGATCTGGTCGGGCTCGAGGACCTTTCGGCTGCGGCGATCCGTTCGATTCTGGACACCGCCGAACCATTCAAGGAAATCTCCGAGCGAAGGATCAAGAAGGTCCCGGTGCTGCGTGGGAAGACGATTGTAAATCTGTTCATGGAACCGTCGACTCGCACACGTATCTCCTTTGAATTCGCAGAGAAGCGCCTAAGCGCGGACACGGTCAATATTGCAGCTTCGGGATCGTCTGTGGTAAAGGGTGAGACTCTGGTGGATACGGCTCGTAACCTCGAGGCCATGCGGATCGATATGGTCGTCATACGACATGGTTCTTCAGGGGCGGCAAAGTTTCTTGCGGAGCGGATTCCCTCGAACGTGGTGAACGCAGGGGATGGATCGCACGAGCACCCAACGCAAGCGCTCTTGGATCTTCTCACGATTCGTGATCATCTCGGCGAAATTTCGGGGCTGAAGGTGTGCATCGTGGGGGACATTCTCCACTCGAGGGTGGCGCGTTCCAACATCTTCGGCCTCCTGAAGCTTGGGGCGGAAGTAGGCGTGTGTGGGCCGATGACGCTCCTGCCTGGCGGAATCGACTCTTTGGGAGTGCACGTTTTTCGGCGGGTGGAGGAGGCTATCGAGTGGGCCGATGTGCTAAACATCCTTCGACTTCAGCTTGAGCGAATGAACGCCGGCTTCGTGCCCTCGCTCAGGGAGTACAATCGATTCTACGGGATCTCGACCTCCCGGTTGGAGAAAGCGGATCGGAAGCTGTTGATCCTTCACCCCGGCCCAATGAACCGCGGTGTCGAGATTGACTCGACGGTGGCAGACGGACCGCACTCCGTAATTCTCGAACAGGTGACGAACGGCGTGGCCGTCCGGATGGCGGTCCTCTACCTGCTCGCGGGCGGTGAGCCTGAAAAGGCCGAGGCTGCGAAGGCAGGAGGAGTGGGATGAGCCTTCAGCCGATTCTTTTCCGTGGAGCACGATTGGTGGACCCCGCACAAGGAATCGACGAGGTCCTCGATGTTCTTGTGGCCGAGGGGAAGGTCGCTCGAATCGGAGCCGATCTCGAGGGGCCCGAGGGAGCAAAGATCGAGTCGAGTGAGGGGCTGATTCTCACACCTGGGCTGATCGACGTGCACGTGCACCTGAGAGAGCCGGGAGGTGAGCACAAAGAGACGATCGAAACGGGGGCTCAGGCCGCTGCGGCGGGCGGTTTCACGTCGATCTGCGCGATGCCGAACACCGATCCAGTGGTTGATTCGCCAGCGACCGTTGGCTTCGTCGCGGCCGTCGGTAGGGCGGCCTCGTTGACCAGAGTCTATCCGGTTGGAGCCATTTCGATCGGTCAACGGGGTGAGAGGCTGACTGAGATCGGGGAGCTGGTGGAGGCCGGAGCGGTCGCGATTACCGACGATGGGAGTCCCGTGATGGATTCCGGCCTACTGCGGATGGCTCTCGAATACTCCCAGGCGTTTGACATCCCGGTCGCTGACCATCCGGAAGATCTTGGGTTGTCCCGCGATGGAGTGATGAACGAGGGTCTGATATCCGCGCGCCTTGGTTTGCAGGGAAAACCCAACGCTGCCGAAGACGTGCATATCGCGAGAGATCTCCTGGTTGCTGAGCTCACGGGGGGCCACATCCACCTTCAGCACGTGTCTACGCGGTTGGGGGTGGACCTAATTCAAAGGGCGAAGGCGCGGGGGGTCCGGGTTACCGCAGAGGCTACGCCGCATCATTTGTTGCTCACCGACGAGGCTGTGGATGGCTACCGCACCGAGGCGAAAATGAACCCGCCCCTCCGGACCGAAGCTGATCGCGAAGCCGTGGAACGTGGATTCTTGGACGCCACATTGGACACATTGGCGACGGATCATGCGCCCCACCACTACGACGAGAAAGAACAGGCCTTCGATGACGCTCCCTTCGGTGTGGTAGGGCTCGAGACGGCCGTAGGTGTCATGCTGACACGATTGGTGGAAAGCGGAAAGATGGATCTTTCGACCCTGGTGGAGAGGATGAGCCTGCAGCCGGCACGGGCCTTTGGCCTTCCGGGTGGTACTTTGGAGACGGGCGCCGCGGCCGACATAACCGTGATCGATCCCGGACTCGAGTGGACCGTCGATCCATCGAAGTTCCGATCGCGTGCGCGGAATACGCCGTTCGAGGGAGAGGTGCTACGGGGGAGGACGGTCCTGACGGTCGTCGGTGGTCGGGTGATCTACGAGCTGGGACCAGCCGAATCGGGCTAATCCTCCGCCAGCCCGTTGACTCGAGTGTGCAGTTGGCTCTTCAAACGCGCTACTCGATTGGGGTGAAATAGCCGCTTCCGGCCGGCCCGGTCCAGCAGCGCGACTGCTTCAGATAGCAGTGTCCTGGCCGTTTCGACGTCTTCGGCTTGGTGCACCTTTTTGACAGCTGTGCGGATTCGTGCTCTCGCTGTGCGATTTCTCGCCGCCCACTTCCTTGATAGCACCATCCTTTTTCTAGCGCTCTTGATGTTCGGCATTTCTATCTCATAACCTCTTTAGGTGCTTTGCGAAGCGCGAAAAGATACACCTGCCACAGCGTCGCGATCAAGGATCTTTCGGCCAGGCCCTTCCCAGTGGCACTCGGGGCACCAACGCCACTCGAAGGAAGAGCTACGCCGGGGGAGCCACTTCACAAGGACCGGCACGGTGGTCCGGAAGCATGCGGGGCAGTCACGAACTGGACGGACGATGAGTAGGCCAAGCACCGCGATCACCGCCACACGGAAACCGACGAGAAAGAAGAGAATCGCGACGACTGCAATCTCCAGTTGGCTCACGCCCGCGCCCCTCCCGCATTTCTTTGGGGGTCCGTAGCACCCCCATTTGCCCGAATACTAGGATGGGGTGCGGCGCCGGTCCAGGGCGAGCTCGTGGCACGTGCTGGTATCCACACTGATGTTGGGGTACCTTGCTGCCAAACGCCCATGCAATGGCTCCTTCTCCTCCCCGTTCTGCTCATCTCAATCGTCTTCCACGAGGTTGCGCACGCGTGGGTGGCGCGTCGGGAGGGAGACGATACCGCCGAGCGGTTGGGGCGGATCACCCTCAACCCCATTCCGCACCTGGACCCGGTTGGGTCGCTCCTTGTACCGATCGTTCTGGCGAACCTGCCGGGAGGGTTCGTGTTCGGCTGGGCTCGCCCAGTCCCGGTGGACCGAGCAAATATCCGAACGGGAGTCTGGGGCGACATACGCGTCTCGCTAGCTGGGATCGCGGTGAATCTCCTCCTCGCCGTGTGCTTTGCTGCGGTCCTCGTACCGATCGCTTGGATTGTCGACCCCAGCAGTCCGGCGCGGCCTCTCGTCCTGGTCGCATACTACGGAGTAGTGATCAATCTCATCCTCGCGGTGTTTAATTTGATCCCGATCCCACCGCTCGATGGCTCGCACGTACTCTACTACATCCTGCCCAGACGCCTTAGGCCGATTTACCGGGCCATTGGACCGTACGGGGTCCTCGTCCTCTTGGGAGTCATGATGTTCGCCCCTGGGGGATTCTCTCTCATCATGGGCCCCGTGAATTTTCTCACCGATTTACTGGTGTCCACCTTTGGGTTAGCGGGCCGAATCTAAGGGTGGTCGTGGAGATCAGCCGGGACGAGGGTCCCTTCTTGGTGGAGATCGAGAGATTCCAAGGTCCTCTCGATTTGTTGCTTCACCTGATTCGACAGCAGGACATCGACATCCTCGACATTCCGATCGCACGCATCACACGCCAGTTCTTGTCGACCGTAGAGGGCGTCGAAGCGCTCGATCTCGACTCCGCCGGCGAGTTCCTGGAGATGGCGGCTGCGCTGGTCCGGATCAAAGCGCAACTACTGCTCCCTCGACCGGTCGACGAGAGCGAAGCGGACCCGAGGGCCGAGCTTGTGAGACGCCTCTTGGAGTATGAGCAGATAAGGGAGATTGGTCAGCGGTTGCAGCGGACCGAGGCGGCTCGAGCGAGGAGATTCAAGAAGGGGTTGATCCCCGTTCGCCCAATTCCCGTAGCAGAAGAGGTTCCCCTTGAGACCGCATGGGACGAGGTTTTCTCCGCCGCGCTCGAAGTGGTACCACTAGATCCACGAGCGTCCGCGTATAGCGTGACAACGAGGACTGTCTCTCTCGACGAAAAGGCGGAGCTCATACTAGCGACCCTCGAGGAGGTCGCCAGCATCGAATTCCGCCGGCTGATACATCCTTTCCGAGAAAAGGTGCACGGCGTGATGACGCTCCTTGCAGGACTCGAGTTGACGCAGCGTCGAGAGATCCGTCTACGTCAAAGCAGCCCTTTCCACGAGCTCTGGGTCTACCGATGGCAGGCTCCGGGGGAAGAGGCCGCCGAGAAGGAGCAGCCCTCCGGGCGTCAAGCTGCGGCCCCAGAGGGAGGGTCATGAGAGCCTCGCAAATCATCGAGGCGGTGCTCTTTGCCAGTGACGCCCCCCTCAGAGCCGAAGAGATCGCCAGGGCCGACGAGCTTTTGGATGAAGACGGAGTGGAGGCGGCGATCCGTCAGCTCCAAGCGCAGTACTTAGAAAGCGACCGCGCCTTCGACATCGTGGAAGTGGCTGAAGGATACCAGATCCTGACTCGTCCCGAATACGCTCCCTATCTCGATCGGTTCGACACGGTTCCCCGGCCCCCCCGACTCTCCAGCCCTGCGCTCGAGACGCTGGCTATAGTCGCCTACCGTCAACCCATCGGCCGTCTCGAGATCGAGTATGTGCGTGGGGTGGGATCAACTGCCGTCATTCGTACGCTTCAACGGTTCCCCGGCCCCCCCGACTCTCCAGCCCTGCGCTCGAGACGCTGGCTATAGTCGCCTACCGTCAACCCATCGGCCGTCTCGAGATCGAGTATGTGCGTGGGGTGGGATCAACTGCCGTCATTCGTACGCTTCAAGATCGAGGTCTAGTTGAAGTCGTTGGACGAGCCGAAGGGATCGGGCGTCCCCTCCTCTACGGAACCACGCTTCGGTTCCTCGAGCACTTCGGGTTCCAATCGATCGATGACTTGCCGCGGCCCGAGGAGTTGCCGGTGATTCTGCGAGATCCAAACACGACGGTCTTGCCATCCGAGCCCGAGCCCGCCCCGGTGGTGGATGATGAGCTTGAGATCCCGTTTGAGCCCAAAGAAGTAGAGCAGGAGCCAGGTGTAAGGGCGGAATGACCGCTGAAGGCATGCGGCTTCAAAAATTTCTCTCGCGCTCCGGGGTCGCATCCCGAAGGGAAGCCGAGCGCCTCATGGTGCAGGGGCGGGTGCGAGTAAACGGGAACCTGGCTGTCGAGCTGGGTTCGCGCGTCAATCCCGGCTCAGACCGAGTCGAGGTCGATGGGCAGGTGGTCCGGCTGGCCATTCCCCGATGGATCATGCTCAACAAACCACGCGGCGTCGTGACAACCCGAAGGGATCCCGCCGATCGCCGCACCGTGTATTCGCTACTTGCTGCCGCTGACCGGAATCTCCGCTACGTGGGCCGGCTGGACCGAGGGACCGAGGGACTGCTGCTCTTCACGAACGAAGGAGACTTGCATCATGCGCTCCTTCATCCATCGACGAGAATCCCGAGACAATATCGAGCCGCGGTCAATGGCGTCCCTGACCCAAGGACTCTGCGAAGGCTCGAAGACGGGATCGAGTTGGACGACGGTCCAGCTCAGGCAGAGCAGGTCCGGCTGATGGGCGAACGGCAGGGAGGAGCGGGATCCGTGATTTCGCTCGTTCTCAGAGAGGGCAGAAAACGTGAGGTTCGCCGCCTATTGGCAGCGGTCGGTCACGAGGTACACAGGCTTCGCCGAGTCCGATTCGGGCCCCTCTCGCTCAAGGGCGTTAAGCCCGGAGAATGGCGGACCCTACGGCCTGAAGAGGTCATGGCGCTGCGCCAGGCAGTTCGATCGTCGGCCGCCTCCACCCCTCGCGACCGATCAGAGGGACAAATCGACACTCCATGAGAGTCTCTTGAGTCGGCCGACCTCCATTCTCATCTAGCGTGACTCTCACGAGTTGCTGGTGCCGATAGGACCCGATTGGTATGACGAGCCTGCCGCGGGGCGCCAACTGGTTCACCAATGACGGCGGGATGTCGGGCGCTCCAGCGGTAACCAGGACCCCGTCGTAGGGGCTTCCTTCCTCCCATCCCACGCTACCATCCCCAATCCGGAATTGAACATTCTCGATTCCAAGCTCGTCTACGCGAGCGCGAGCCGCCCCTGCCAAGACGGGGTCCCGCTCGACTGTCCAAACCTCTGCGGCAATGCTCGCAAGAATGGCGGTGTGGTAACCCGTCCCGGTGCCGATCTCTAAGATCTTGGCCCGCTCAGGAATCTGAAGGGCCTCCGTCATCGCTGCTGCCATGTACGGTTGAGACAGCGTTTGACCTCGGCCTATGGGGTGGGCCCCGTCGGCGTAAGGGTTGCCGCGGGGGACACGCGCGGCAGGAGGCATGAAACGCTCTCTGGGGATGCTGCCCATCACCCGTAAGACACGAGGGTCCTTGATCCCGCGTCGTTCCAATTGGTGCGCAACCATTTGGGCACGGGCCTTGGAAAAGGATTTGAGCACGGCAGTCCTCTCGAGGGTGGCGAGAGACAAAGCAGGTGCCAGATGGGCAGCGCTCAGCGCGTCCGTTGGGGCTACCCTGCTCGTTTTCCGTCGTTTCGCCAAAGTCGGATCGATTGGGGCACTCGAAGGGCTTGGCAGAGGCCGCAGCGCGTCCCTAGGTTCCCGCAGAGTTTGCGGCAGGTAGACCGCATCGGTCCCGTAGCTCAGCTGGTTAGAGCGCCCGACTCATAATCGGATGGTCCTGGGTTCGAGTCCCAGCGGGACCACTTAGTAAGCCATGATACAGTAGGGACTTATGTGGTATACTTGCACCATCCCTCATAAAACAGTAACATAGAACAGTCACAAGGAGGGCTGTTCTATGCCCAAGCTGTATACGCGTAATCAGGGCGGTAAGTCTCGTTATTACGGCGACTTACGTGATATCGGTGGGGGTCAGGTTGCCCTTAAGGCTCCGGCACAGTCCCGCGCCACAACGAGCCAGACTGAAGCCTTCAAACTCCTTGCTGCCAGGATCGAGGATATAGAAAACCAAGCTCCGGCTGTGAGAGAGGGAAGCCTTGCTGCCTTCGCCGCCGAAGTGGTCCAAAGAAATCCTGGGAACGTCGGGGAGCGTTGGCTTGAAGACCTAGAGCGGCGCTTAGCACGCGCAGTTGCTTTCTTTGGGACCCATCGTGACTTGAGGAGCATCGAGCCGCTCCACGTTCGTGAGTGGCTACACAAGGATCTCACCAACGTCAGTGCCAGCACCCAACGACACTACCTCTATGGCCTCTCAGTTCTCTACCGCTACGCTCAGGAGGTCGGAGCCGTCCCTGTTGGCTTCAACCCTGTCTCGGGCTTGTACAAGAAGCCTAGCGCCGCCAAGACACGTCAGCGCACAGATGAGTTCTTTGAGATCGACGCCACAGCTGAGTTCTTGGATGCTGCCATCCGCCTCAATCAATACCCAGAGGTCCTTGCCACCTTCTTGCTCACGGGTGGAAGGAGAGCTGAGGTCTTCGGACTTCTGGTTGGCGATGTCGAATGGGAGACTCGGATCGTCAGGATCCAGCCTAATCGTTTTAGAGGTCTGAAGCGTTTCTGGAGTGAGCGTGTAGTGCCTCTGTGGCCACAGTTGGCCGACATCCTTGAGCCTTATCTGGAGCGTCGTGGAGGTAGTTCAGAGGATCTGCTCTTTCCCGGCAAGAGCGGAGGCAGGATCAACGACTTGAGGAAGCCGCTAAAGGTCGTCTCAGACGAACTTGGGATCCCCGTCCCAAGGCTGACCAAGTTCCGGCATACTTACGCCACAGCACGCCTTCAAACCACCGACAACGATAAACAGATCTCACTTTGGACCGTGGCAAAGGAGATGGGTCACAAGACCGTGGCAAGGATCGAGGACACCTACGGTCATCCGAGCCACTACCGGCCAAGAGGTGAGGTCGTGGAGTACAGACTCCCGAGCTGAACGAAGCCTGGGATCACCTACGTCTCGCCCCCAAAACAAAAGGGGCTTCCCCCTATGCAATGGGTCCCATCCAAGGGAATCCTTATAGATACTTCCGAACTGATTCAAATGATTTTCTAGGCTTATGTACGCACATCATCCAGAGACAGGCTCTCAACCCGAACCAGGTCACACTCGTCTGCGATCCGGACGACTAGGCGACTCTACGTAGGGCGCTAGACCCGATGCACTAGTACGTTCGGTGTCACGGGACTCGGCTGGTCGTCGTCCCTTCCTCTTCGAGGGGAGGATCAGATGAACGGAGCACTCGGCTGGTCCAAGAGAGGACGCTGGATAGCCATAGGTGCAGTTGGGATCGCTCTTTCGATAGGGGTAGGCGCTTGCGGTGGATGCGACACTCCAACCGGAAGCTGCGAGGGTGTGGACTTCGGTCTTGTCCGAGTGCTTGTTCAAGATCAGGACGGGGCTCCGGTTCCGAACGTCAACTCATGCGGCGCGCTTGGGGGAAGTGGCCAGGTGTGTGGGTTCACCGAAACGGATGGCGTTACCGAGTTACCGGTACGGGCGGGCATGAGACTGATCTGGGTCGAGCCTCCAGAAGGATACGTTCAAGGATCCGATCCCCTTCAACAAATCGTCGAAGTCTTGAAGAACCAGACTACTCAGGCCGAGTTCAGGCTGGTTCGGACACCCTGAAGAATGCAGGCGGGTTTTACGCCTGTGCTAGCCCCCCACCTCCGCCACGATGCGGTCGATCTCGGCTCTGAAGCTGGGGGCGAAGTTAGGCCGGTTAAACGAGTAGAAGTCTCGGACTTCCTCTTCCCGGCGGAGTACGGTCCGCCAAAACTCTCTGCGGGCCTCAAACTCGTCGCCGCTGAACAGCCCTCGCTCGAATTGATAGAACGAGTTTTCCCACTCGCGTAATTGCCCCCCATAGTAGCCCGACCATTGCTGCCGCTCCGCGTCACTCAGAGCATCTCCTCCCACCGAATCAGCCTTGGCGAGCACGGCTGCAAGCTCTGGACTCGTCGCACGCCAGCCCAAGTACTCCATTTGCTTCTCAGTGATCGAGTCCCGCGTCTGTGCCTGGATGGCCTCGGTGTTCTGCCTTAGCTCGTAGGCTAGAAACACGATGCCGACGACCACAGACAGGTTGGCGATGAGTGTGAGGCGCTCGTTCAGCTTATTGGGCTTGTCCATGGAGGTCCCCTGGGCGAGTGGATGGACTACGACCTGGGGGACAGTGTACGAGCCCGCCCTGGGTGCGGCACTGCTCTGATTGTTGAGGAACCGGCCTCAGTCGGGTTTCCTTGCGGTCCCAGGCACGGGAACCTCAGACTGGACTGAGAACGAGCTATGAAGTCTCGTGACCCTCAGAGCGGTGGGTGAGCGATGAATGGGGAAAAGTCGAAGTGGAGGATGGCTGAAGTACTCGGTGCACTCGGGGTCATCGCGTCGCTCGTGTTCGTCGGACTTGAGATTCGGCAGTCGAATGCTTATGCCAGGCAGGAGGCACTGTCATCCATGATTGAGGAATGGAACAGCTTGGCGGAGTGAGTCCCATCTTTAGTTGAAATTGAAGCGGCCTCCGACCTCAGGTAACGTGGGTGTGCGAGCACGCCACGGGACCAACAAAAGAGGAAGGAGGCCACCGATGGGAAGGATGCCGAGGCTGGTTGAGCGGGGCAAGAAGGACCGGCGGCTTGGGGAACCGAGCGAGATGAGTTGGGAGGAGATCCAGGCGCTGGAGCTGGACCCGCGAGTGGAGCTGATCCGGCAGCTGATTCCGCTTGGACTGGCGGAGGTGAGCCGGATGCTCGAGGAAGAGGTAGAGGAGCTGGCCGGGCGGCGGCACGCCCGAAAGGGGGACGACGAGAGCGGATACCGGCACGGGCACAACCCCGGGTCGGTGAGGTTGGGCGGCCAGCGGCATCCGGTGCGAGTACCTCGGGTGCGGGGCCGGGCCGGAGAGGTGAGGCTCGCATCGTACGAGCGACTCCACGGCTCGGCCGGAGAGGTGGACGAGGGGCTCTTTCGGAAGGTGCTGCTCGGGATCTCATGCCGAGACTACGAGGCGGCGGTCGAGGCGGTGCCCGGAGCGATCGGGCTGTCGAAGTCGAGGGTCTCGCGGGAGTTCAAGAAGGCCACCGCCGCGAGGCTGAAGGAGTTTCAGGAGCGGGACCTCTCGGTCTATGACGTGGTGGCGCTCGTCCTGGACGGGAAGAGCTTCGCCGAGGACGAGATGGTGGTGGCGCTCGGCGTGACGCTTGAGGGGGACAAGGTGTTCCTCGGCTTCGTCCAGACCGACACGGAGAACGCGGTGGTGATCCGGTCCTTCCTCAGGGGCCTGAAGGACCGAGGTCTCGATCTGTCGGCCGGAGCGCTCGTGGTGATCGACGGGGCCAAGGGGCTCCGGAGCGGCGTGCTCGCGGCCTTCAAGGACCAGGTGCTGATCCAACGGTGCCAGTGGCACAAACGGGAGAACGTGATCTCGCACCTGCCGAGGGCGGAGCAGAAGAACTGGCGCCGGCGACTCCAACGTGCGTATCAACGGCCCACGTACAAGGAGGCCGCCCAGGCGTTGAAAACCCTCAAGCACGAGCTCGGCGAGGTGAACCAGTCTGCCGTGGCCAGTCTAAACGAGGGGTTCGAGGAGACCTTGACCCTCCACCGGCTCGGGGTCTTCCCTCTGGTCGGCCGGTCGCTGAAGACCACTAACGTACTCGAATCCGTCAACGCCATGGCCGAGCAACGCTGCGGACGAGTGGATCACTGGAAGACCTCGAGCCAGAAGCACCGATGGTTCGCGACCGTGTTACTCGAGATCGAGCCCCGGCTCCGGAGGTTGCTCGGCTACCGGCACCTCCCGCTCCTCAGGGCCGCGATACAGAAGGAGCTCGGGATCACCCTTCCCGAGAGCAGTTCACATGCCGTCGCCTGACGAGGGGGTCGCTCCAGTTTCAACTAACTTTGGGATTGACTCGCTTGGCGGTCCCCTGGGCATTAGACGAACGGTTCTCTGGCCTCGCAGAGCGGGTGAATGAGGGCGTGAGAGAGGCTGATCTGACGGGCGCGGACCGTCAATCTCTCCACCTCATGTTCCTAAATGTCAACCAGGTATGGCAGTTCAGATATAGGCAGCTCCAGGTCGGCGTCATATCTGCCGATGATGTCCAGTTTCCTGATCCCGAGAGGAACACTTGGTTCAACTCGGACTTCCATCGGGACGTCTGGCCCTATAATCGGCAAGAATTTGACCCGGGCTTCGCCGCGTTCTGGGAAGAGCGCTTCAACCTCGGCGGAAATTAGTTGGGCTCGATGTCCGGGGGGGTTCTTCAACAATTCACGGACGCCGAGGGCACTGCTGTGATTGTTGGGGGAGCTAAAGACGCTGATTCGCGCAGTTGGTCAGTTGTCCGGCACCACCTGCCTCAACTCCTCGAAGAAGTTCTGGACGAGGATGAGGTTTGGCCCTAGGAGGGGTTAGTCGAGATCAGTTCTGCACCCTAATGAACTCCACCCGCCAGTCATCGATCCCGTGCGTCGTAGTGAGCCCCGCGGCCGTGCTATTCGAGCGCAGGAACCCGAAGAAGATCTCGCCACCCTGGTCGGAGAAGTCCGGGCCTCCGCCCGAGAAGTCAGAGGGTTGGAGGACGAGTGCTTCCCCCTGCTCCCAGACCTGACTCCGGTAGATCGAGGAGCCGGAGATGTCGGCCAGGAACACCGTGCCATCTTGTACGACGAGAAACTAGCTTCCGATGGCCGCGTTCGTAGTTGGTGGGTTGAATTGGATGCGCCACTCACTGTAGTTGATATGATCGATAGCGCCCTCGACTTGGGGGTTGTAACTGCCATCACCGTACAAGTGCTGAACCGTAATACTCCCGGCGGCGGGAAAAACGTGGGTCATGTGCTGGTACCCGCCGGTGACCCCACAGCCGCGGCTTGCGTCAGGTCGCCTAGTCCGTGAGGACGAGCGGCCTGCCGACGAGCTTGCCTGGATCGGCGTCCGGCCTCGGAACGAACTTGTTCACCAATCCGCCGTCCCAACTCGCGATATAGACATTGCCATCCTGATCCACATCGATCTGGTGCGGACGCAACAAACCACCTGGAAAGCCGCCCCTCGTCCCTCCGTACGCGCCCCAGTAGTACTGGAGCTCGCCGTCCAGGTTGTACTTTAGAATCCGGTTCAGCGTCCCAGAGACCACCCAGACTGCGTCGTTCTCATCGATTAAGACTCCGACTGGATCAAAAATGTCGGGCCATTCCTCTATGAACTCACCGTTTTCCGTAAAGATTTGGATGCGGTTGTTCGTGCGGTCGCCGACGTAGACGCGGCGATCCCGGTCCACGGCCACACCGTGGACGAGGTCGAACTGTCCGGGGCCGCTCCCGAGCTCCCCCCACTCCAGCAGGAACTCGCCGTCCGCATCGTACTTGATGATGCGAGAGTTCCAGTACCCGTCACCGAGGTAGAAGCTGCCGTCCGGGAGGAAGGCCAACACTGCCGGATCTCCGTATGTGTACGGACCCGGGTTCGGGTTTGCCCTTGCCTCTGCCCGGCTCGTGGGGTGGTTGGGGTCGACGAGCCGCATCACCAACTCACTTCCGTCATTGGTGAACTTGAGGATCTGCATGTTGACCCCCCTGCCGCCACCGCGCTCGACGACCCAGACGTGGCGCTCCGGATCGTAGGGACTGATGTAGACCTGGTGGGGTCTATTCAGGATCGAGTCCCACTGCGTCCACCTCTCGACGATATTTCCGTTCCGATCAGCGACCACGAGGTAGTTCGTGGTGCCCTCCCTTCTCTGCCCTTCCGCGTTCCGGTCCCCCCACACCGCCACGATGATCCGGTCCGGGTTGTCCGCCGCGAGGCCCGACACCTGCCCCCAGGTCCACGGTCCTTCATGGTCTGGCGCCGGCTTCCACCAGTTTTCCACGGCATCGTATTCTCCGGTCCTGTCATCCCCACCCTTCGTGATCGCTCCCTGCGATCCCGTCAGAGGCGCAGACTCGTTCTCACCGACGCAGGCCGCGAGTATCGCCAGCCCAGCGAGGAGGATAAGGGTCACGCCCATGCGCTCCGGTCTCATGATGTCTTGTCTCCCAGAGGGCTTCCGTAGAGGCCGGTAGAAAGGCTCCCCAACCTCTTCGTCCCCACGCCACAGCGATCCAAGGTGCGATCTTCGTCTCCATCGCGCCAGGTATTCCCCCCGGCGGCGTCTCATGTGTTGATACAAGGAATGACTTTGAGGAACTGCGCCCAAGTGTGGCCAGCGAAAAAATGCTCTATAGTCCCGCACTTCTAGAGGAACGGGAACTGCGCGTTGCGCCAAGATCCCGCCGACGGATGGGGTCCGCAAGCTAATCCCAAACGGGCGACGTCCTGTGTGGGCGATCTCTAGGACGGCTGTAGGGTAGATATATAGGAGGCAATCGCCTCCGAATCTCCTTCTTTCGATAGGAGACCGATCATGACCGAGCCGGAACTCAAGTGATCCTTCCCCATGACCCTTGAAGAGGCGAACGCATACTTCGAGGCGAACCCATGGGTCCCGCTCACGGCAGAGGAGTTCGAGAACCCCGGCGACATTAATCTCCAAATCCTGAGTCGTCAGGCTAGGCGAGCGGGCGTCCCCCCATTACATGTTAGTCGTTGCTGCTGCATCCAAAGCTATTTCCGTACCGGTGTAGCGAGCAAACGGGTTAACTCCCAGACGTTGCTCGGGTCCTCTCCCATCCATCCTGGTCTTCATGCTGGCCACCTTCACCTGAACAGCGCCCCATAGCCAAGGCTGCGCCCCGGCTAATCCCACCTGTTCCCTTTATAGGGAGCCTTCGCCTCGAAGCGAGAAAAACTCGATTCCAGAGGGCAATCGGAAGACTCGGACAAGTGACGCCTGATAAGGCTAGGTCTTTATTTGCGCTTTGTACGCCTCGCGATGCCGGGCAGCATCACCACAGGACCGACTGCAGTACTTTTGGTTCCCATGCTTTGCGCCAAACACGTCTCCACATCCGTGGCAGATATCGGATTCACGCGCCCCAGCAAGATCTAGGTAGAACTGAAGGAACAACGCGTGGTAGAGTGTCCTGCACGTGAAGCCTGTGGTGAAGGCGGCGCTACTTTCCTCGGTCGGTGGCTGACTGATCCTGACAGCGGGTCCCGTTCCCTCCATGAGTACGTGGTTAAGTCTTGGAATGACGGCCCTTTCATCCCACAGTGGGGCCTCACGATCTCGATCCTGGGCAACGAAGTCTTTCCAGTGCTCCACTAGCTCAAGCGCCCGGTACAAGTCGGCGCGTATGTGCTTCAAAGCCTCGCCATGGTATGCACTCGGATGGTTACGCCGCCGAGTCGATCCGAGGAATCCGAACCGCTTCACGAAATCCAAAACGTCGTCGTCTTCACCGACATGCATGGACCGGACCTGATCTAGCGGGCGGGGCTGCATAGAGAGGGGGCTGTTTGTGCTTAGAGGCTTGGACTTGGTGGGAATGAGATACGGCCCCTTCACCAACTCCAAGGGTGTCTTTGGTTTGAACCTGACGTTGTGGCCGCCCGCTGCCCTGCGAAGCTCGCTCTCGTGGGATTCCGTCGATGGATCGCCCGCGTAGTAGAGCGTCGCATCCCACGCCTTCCTGATCCGTTCTGGGTCATCCGTCAGCTCAACCGGAAAGACGGGCCACTGGAACGAGAATAGGGAATCGTACCGCCCTTCACGATGGATTTTGGGTCCCTTCCGGGCGTGTTTCTGGCCCACGTTTCTCATTCTATTTATCACGATAAATAATGAAACTTCTCATGAGATTATCCGGTATTTCTCGTGGTAACGCAAGCACCAATGAAAGCGGAGTTAACCGCAGACCAGGTATCCGGAGAATCGATCATGCCTTTACCGACAGCGAAGAAAGAAAGCACCGTTGCTTTCAGACTCAACCCAGCGAGCGCTTACCTCCTACGAGCCGACGCAGCGACAAGAGGAATGAGCTTGTCTGATCTGTTGCGACTCATCGTGGGCGAATGGCTGGATGAGCCGGACATGAGTGGGGAGGAGAGGGACAGGATATGATCGCGCCTTCCGCACCGACCCCAATCCGGATCCACCCCGTATTCGAGCTACGCAGAGAGATCATGATCCTAGGCTTCCGCGAGACCTGCCTCAAAGACACGGAGGACGGATACCACGAACAGAGGATCACTGTGGTTTCCAGCGGTGGTAAGGTCGACTTCCGCACAGACGAGTGGACGAGCTACGAGCGAAATGGGCTCCTGTACGTCCCTGATCGCCGCTACGACAGCCCGCTGGGAGTGGAAGAGCAGTGGCCAGGATTCGATGAGTTCAGAAAGTCACCAAGGGCCCGACCAGGCCGAGACCTCTATCTAGACCTCAAGGGGGCAGTCCACAGACATGTGGATGTCGAGCCGGGCGCGGAAGTCATCCTAGCGACCTTCCCCGTTATCACATTCATCTACCCTCTCTTTTTCGCAATTGCGTTTCTTCTCTTGCTCGGGCCGAAGGGAACAGGCAAGACGGAGACGCTCCGGCTGTTGGAGTTGCTCGTCCGATCCGGCTTTCGAGCCATCACCACAACAGCGGGAATCGGAGATCTCATCCAATCTCGCCGGGCCACCCTGCTCTTGGATCAGACGGGTCATCTCTATCCGGACACGAAGAACCTTCTCGTGGACTCCTACAAACAAGGAGCGAAACGAGCCGTAGTGGATGAGCGGAATAGAGGGATGCCCCACGAATTCGAGACCTTTGGACCCAAGGCTTTCGCCGCGCACAGGACATTTGATGAAGACCTGCTAGACAGATGCATTCAGATCAATCTCCTGCCCACGAGCAGGCGCTTGGAGCCCCTCCAGGCAGATGATAATAGGCTTAGTTTGCTTCGCGCCGACCTCTATGCGTACAGCGTCCTGAACTTCCACTGGTTAGCCAAGTGCGAAGCCTTCCTGGGACGCGAAGGGATCGCCTCGACCACCGGTCTAGCTCCCAGGCCTATGGAGCTGTGGTGGCCGTTCGCAGTCGCATTCGAATGGATGGGCGTGCCTGAAGCGGATGCTGAGGCAGCTCTGGCGTTCTTCAAGCAATCCCTGCCTAGCACTACTGCCGAGCTGCCAGAGACCGAAAGAAAGGTGTTGGAGAAGCTCCTTACTCTCGACGGCAAGACCTCAGATGGCTCGGTGATAAGCGACCAGACGGCACTCTCTGCCCACTTGGTAGGTCGCATCCTCAAGGATCACTCCCTCATCATCTCGAAGCGTCGAGTACTGAGCGATGAGGGCAACAAGGTCACCGAATGGATCATCGACCGAGAGCGGCTGGCCAGACTGACCGTGGCCTGGAAACTGGAGCCCAGTGAGACATGAGGACAGATATGGGCAGGGAGATGATCTTACGATGTGTCCATCCTAACTGTATATGGAATCACGAGTTATATGATCAGGGACACATGAGACACATGATACGAGGGAAGGTCACCGACGTTCTTGGAGGGATCTCCCGCTGCGCTCAGAAAAGCGGGTGTATCCTCGAAAGCACTGTCCAATGTGTCCAGTACGCCGCAAGTGACTGTTATCAAGGCACTTATCGTGGACACACCCGTCCGTCCTTTGGACAGAGCCCCACCCGTCCCCGCAGGGGACTGTGCAGGTGAGGCTCCAAGAGCGCCTCAGGCGGATGATCGAGGGCATGCCCGGGGGTGCCTCGGTCACCTTGCCTGTTGAGGTGGTAGAGGACTGGTTGGGAGCAAGCGCCATCGATGTTGAGCCAGATCTCACTGTGCGAGAGGTGGCCGCCTTTTTTGGGAAGAGCCCTCAGACCATCAGGACTTGGATTCGAGAGGATCGCCTTGACGCTTACCTATTTAACGCTCGCGAGTACCGCGTAAGTCGACGTGTCCTGGAGGAGTTCCAAGTCGAGAGAAGGCGTGAAGGGACGAACAACCATCGACTGCCTGTAAGACCTTAAGGACCCTTATGGGAGGGTTGATTGCTTATAAGGTTATGCTTTTATTCTTCTGTCAACGCCGGGGGCTTATAACCTTCCGAATAAAGTCAGGGGGCTCGCATGACCAACAGAAAGCAACGGGCCGGGGTGCTCCGCAAACAGGTCGGAGGATTCGAGGCGTTCATCCCCAACTCCTTTCCCCCAAAGGACCTACAGATCGCTCAGTTGGCGGACCGGCTCGAAGCCGCAACTCTCGCCTTAGGACGCCTGGTGGGATCGGCTGAGA
This sequence comes from Longimicrobiales bacterium, assembly GCA_965215925.1. Taxonomy (GTDB): domain Bacteria; phylum Gemmatimonadota; class Gemmatimonadetes; order Longimicrobiales; family Gaopeijiaceae; genus JAAXGI01. The sequence continues at coordinate 3,385,741 of CBDCEQ010000003.1, forward strand.
TCCTCCCCGATCCTGACCTATTCGTCTTCATGTACGTTCGCCGGGAAGCTGTGCTGTCGAGCCAGATAGAGGGCACGGAGGCCTCTCTCGTCGATCTGCTTGAGTATGAGGCTCAGCTGGAGCGGGGTGACAGGCGTGTCGACGTTCGCGAAATCACGAACTACATCGAGGCGATCCGCTTTGGACTCGAAAGGCTGAAGAACCTTCCCCTCTCGCTTCGGCTGATCCGTGAGATCCACGAAAGGCTGATGCTTGGAGTCCGTGGCGGCGAGCCGTCGAAGACCCCTGGCGAGTTCCGTAGATCTCAGAATTCGATCGGGGGTCCCACGCCTTCCACCGCTCGCTTCGTCCCTCCCCCCGTGGAGGAAATGCATACATCTCTTCATGAACTCGAGACGTTCCTACACGTCGACTCAGATCTCCCAATCTTGATTCGTGTCGCATTGGCCCACGCCCAATTCGAGACCATCCATCCCTTCTTGGACGGCAACGGTAGGATTAGCCGCCTGCTGATTACCTTTTCCCTCGTTCACGAGCGAGTGCTCTCTGAGCCCATCCTCTATCTGTCAATATTCTTCAAGAGACACAGGGAAGATTACTACGACCGGCTTCAAGCAATCCGCGACAAGGGAGATTGGGAGGGTTGGCTCGCGTTCTTTCTCGAAGGAGTTGCAGTTGTCTCGTCGGAAGCGACTGACACCGCCCGAAGGATTGTCGACCTGCGAGAACAGACACGCTCGGAGATTAGTCAGCGGCTTGGACGTCGTACTGGATCTGCGCTAGAGCTACTTGAGGCGCTGTTTCGGAATCCGATGGTCAACGTCAACGGTGTTCAGGCGATCACCGGATTGTCTCAGCCTGCCGCAAACGCGCTCGCTAATGCAATGGAAGAGATCGGAATTCTCAGGGAGGTGACTGGGAAGAAGACGTACCGAGTATTCACGTTCGATCGCTACCTACGGCTTTTCGATGAGCGAGAGCAGCGCAGTTGACCCTGTGCTGGCTATATTGCCGACCGGGCAGTCGTCCAAGGGCGGCCGCTACTGGCTGGTGGCTCGGCGTTCTGACCAGTAACGAATCTAGTAACAACGCCCACGATCCCGAGCGGTCGTCCACGAGCGAAAGCTCAATGAAATCGGCGCATATGGTCGTCTGCGAGCGTGCTGAGTCCTACTCATAATCGGATGGTCCTGGGTTCGAGTCCCAGCGGGACCACTAAAATGTTGTATCAGCACAGTTTGTTCAGGTATATCGGTCCTCACTATCCCATACTGAAAATACGAATTGCGTCTGAAGTCCATTGTCGGCGCTCGTGACGCAGGGACGCCGCTCGTTCGCTCGCCTTCTCGCGCTCGATGGCGTTGGTCGTGTGACTAGTTGTTACTTGAACCGGCGGGCTCTCAGCGCGCACTCCTCGTTCGGCCTGCTTTGGATACCAGTGGGCTCGACCCCTCCGGTGGTGGCTGTCCGCTGCTAGCCGATGGAGAACTTGACGACGAACAGGAGCGAGACAACCACCGTGGCGAACCGGATCTCCTGCCATCGGCCAGCCAACGCCTTCGCCGCCACGTAGCCGATAAATCCGAACCCGATTCCGGTCGCGATGGAGTACGTGAGGGGCATGGCGATAGCGGCGAGCACCCCCGGAGCGTACTCCGTCACGTCTTCCCAATCGAGCTCGGCCAGGCCGCGCGACATTAGGCAAGCGACGAAGAAGAGCGCAGCTGCCGTCGCGTATTGGGGCACCAGCCCTGCGAGCGGGGCAAAGAACAGCGAGAGGAGAAAGAGCGCGGCCACCACGAGGGCCGTCAGGCCCGTCCGACCGCCCGCATTCGTTCCAGCGGCGCTCTCGATATAGCTGGTAACGGTGGACGTGCCCAGCGTTGCCCCTACGACCGTCGCCGAGCTATCTGCCAGTAGTGCCCGGTTGAGTCGCGGGAGCGACCCGTCCGCATCCAGAAGGCCCGCGCGGTGCGAGACGCCGACGAGCGTGCCCGTGGTGTCGAACAGGTCCACGAACAGGAAAGTAAAGACCACGGAGATGAGCCCGACGTCGAGGGCGCCTGACAGGTCGAGCGCGAGGAGCGGAGTCAATCCCAAAGTTAGTTGAAACTGGAGCGACCCCCTCGTCAGGCGACGGCATGTGAACTGCTCTCGGGAAGGGTGATCCCGAGCTCCTTCTGTATCGCGGCCCTGAGGAGCGGGAGGTGCCGGTAGCCGAGCAACCTCCGGAGCCGGGGCTCGATCTCGAGTAACACGGTCGCGAACCATCGGTGCTTCTGGCTCGAGGTCTTCCAGTGATCCACTCGTCCGCAGCGTTGCTCGGCCATGGCGTTGACGGATTCGAGTACGTTAGTGGTCTTCAGCGACCGGCCGACCAGAGGGAAGACCCCGAGCCGGTGGAGGGTCAAGGTCTCCTCGAACCCCTCGTTTAGACTGGCCACGGCAGACTGGTTCACCTCGCCGAGCTCGTGCTTGAGGGTTTTCAACGCCTGGGCGGCCTCCTTGTACGTGGGCCGTTGATACGCACGTTGGAGTCGCCGGCGCCAGTTCTTCTGCTCCGCCCTCGGCAGGTGCGAGATCACGTTCTCCCGTTTGTGCCACTGGCACCGTTGGATCAGCACCTGGTCCTTGAAGGCCGCGAGCACGCCGCTCCGGAGCCCCTTGGCCCCGTCGATCACCACGAGCGCTCCGGCCGACAGATCGAGACCTCGGTCCTTCAGGCCCCTGAGGAAGGACCGGATCACCACCGCGTTCTCCGTGTCGGTCTGGACGAAGCCGAGGAACACCTTGTCCCCCTCAAGCGTCACGCCGAGCGCCACCACCATCTCGTCCTCGGCGAAGCTCTTCCCGTCCAGGACGAGCGCCACCACGTCATAGACCGAGAGGTCCCGCTCCTGAAACTCCTTCAGCCTCGCGGCGGTGGCCTTCTTGAACTCCCGCGAGACCCTCGACTTCGACAGCCCGATCGCTCCGGGCACCGCCTCGACCGCCGCCTCGTAGTCTCGGCATGAGATCCCGAGCAGCACCTTCCGAAAGAGCCCCTCGTCCACCTCTCCGGCCGAGCCGTGGAGTCGCTCGTACGATGCGAGCCTCACCTCTCCGGCCCGGCCCCGCACCCGAGGTACTCGCACCGGATGCCGCTGGCCGCCCAACCTCACCGACCCGGGGTTGTGCCCGTGCCGGTATCCGCTCTCGTCGTCCCCCTTTCGGGCGTGCCGCCGCCCGGCCAGCTCCTCTACCTCTTCCTCGAGCATCCGGCTCACCTCCGCCAGTCCAAGCGGAATCAGCTGCCGGATCAGCTCCACTCGCGGGTCCAGCTCCAGCGCCTGGATCTCCTCCCAACTCATCTCGCTCGGTTCCCCAAGCCGCCGGTCCTTCTTGCCCCGCTCAACCAGCCTCGGCATCCTTCCCATCGGTGGCCTCCTTCCTCTTTTGTTGGTCCCGTGGCGTGCTCGCACACCCACGTTACCTGAGGTCGGAGGCCGCTTCAATTTCAACTAAAGATGGGACTCACTCGAGGAGCGGTTCGGGCTGGCGCAAGTCGCCGACGGTCACGAGCGTCGTCGGGTGGTCGACGACCAGACCCGCGCTCTGGAGGGCGATCGGCCCGAGAAAGAGCCCGATCCCGGCCGAGATGGCCCTGGTCAGGCTGCGCGGGATCGCATTCACGATCGCCTCGCGCACCCGCCAGAGGCTGAGAGCCGTGAAGGCCAGCCCGGACAAGAACACGGCGCCCAGGGCCGCCTGCCAGGTGAAACCCATCGTCCCTACGACCGTGTAGGCGAAAAAGGCGTTGAGGCCCAGCCCCGGAGCGAGTGCGATCGGGTAGTTCGCGAACAGCCCCATCACGAGGGTGCCGAACGCCGAGGCCAGGGCCGTGGCCACGAACACGGCGCCGCGGTCCATCCCGGCATCGGCGAGGATGTCGGGGTTCACGAACAGGATATAGGCCATCGTCAGGAACGTCGTGACTCCGGCGATCGCCTCGGTGCGCAGGTCGGTGGCGTGCGCCGAAAGTTGGAAGCGCCGCTCGAGCATCGCGGCGCACATGCTGAATCTTCCCATCGAGTCCCCTTCGGGCCCGGATGATAGCCGTCTCGGGCGGGTCTACGCGCCTCCTCGGTCGGAATCCTAGAGGCTTGCGTCCGCCCGCCCCCCTTCTGGGTAGTGTGGTGCACGGTAAATGGCTGGGCCCATAGGGGGGCGAGGCGTCACCGAAGGTAATCGTGATCACGCCCGTGGGCGTCGTCACCGTGGTCACGGCCTCGGTCGGTGCGATCGCGGCTTTTCCCCGGCTCGTGGCGCAGACCGGCGCTTCGCTCCCAGCGCCAGGGCCGAGATCGACCGCATTTGGCTAGGGCCTGCGCCTATCGAGAGGTTCTTCTGGGTCGACCACGAAACGATCAGGCGCTCTTAAGGGGGCCCCTTCCGCGTCGAGCGTGAACTCGAGACGATCTTACGGGACAGGTCGATCACAAGCCTCACTCATCACCGAACGCCTGCGTAACGAAATAGCGGGAGCCTACCCTTGATCCGAAGATCACCGTATCGGTGAGCCCACTCTTTCGCAGCTCGTCAGCCACAACCTCGACGATACACCTCATGCTATCAGGGGCGTTGTCAGCAAGATACGCCTCAAGAACGAGGATCTCGATCACTAGGCCCATGAGCCCGTGCAGATCGTCAACTTTGGCTAGCAGCACCTGCTCCGTGCGTTCATTCCTACGGGTCTCATATCTCGTAGCAATCATGTGCCTGAAGATGACTGAATCTGGAACCTCGGCGGGATCGGGATAGCGCACCCGGAATGTTCTGTAGGCATTCAGTGCCCACCGAGCCGTAACACCGGGGGAGCCCCTTCGGGCCAGCCATTCCACCACGCGTCCCACGAACTATTCCTCTACCGAAGTATGGCTACTGGTCACGTGCTCTCCCCCCGTCGTCGATCACTTTCGATCTCCTGCTGGTGATGCAGTGCTAGGTCTCGGGCAAACTCGAGTGCGTCGCCCAGCTCCGCAATATCAAAGTCATCGCCCCCTCGAAGGATCTCCTTCGCAGCCTTATTCCACGCGGCTATTGATGTGTGCATGATCTCTACGGCTTCATCGGACTTGCGTTTGGTACTCACTATTCGTGCCGCCCTTCTCCTGGTGATCCAATCTTGGCGCGCCAAATGCAGTGGGTTGACGACGACCCAATTTGAGTAGGTCCTCTCCATCACGCCCCGCACGATTGGGATCTCCGGTAGCCATCGCAAGCGTTTGCCCCTCTCGGTGTCGGTGAGTCTTCCTTGCAGCCCATCCAACCCACCAGCATCTTCACCGAGCTTCACTCTAGGCGCAGTTCCGTGATTCCTCTAGGAGACCCTCCCTCGATCTCAGAGGGTCAGGTGGCGCTACATCTGACCTAGATCCATGACCGACCCCATCACCCGCCTGAGCGCTGCCCTGGAGCACCGATACGCCATTGAGCCTCGAGACCGGGCGACTTAATGGAGACTCTGCGAGGCCATCTATTGATCTCCGGCGGTGGGCTGTTCGATCCTAACTTTCGCCATACGGTGGTGTTGGTAGGGGAGCACAACGCTGATGGTGCTCTGGGCGTCGTCTTGAACCGCGCTCTGAACGTCTCGGTTCAGGAGGCGGTCCCGGGGCTAAGCGCCTTGGTGCCGACCGGTGACCCGCTCTTCGATGGTGGTCCGGTTCAGCCGGCGAGCCCCGTGCTGCTTGCCGAGCTTGAGCATCCCGAGTTGGCGGACATCCTGGTGTTCGGGTCGGTGGGCTTTCTTGTGGGCGAGGTCTCGGAGGAGGTCGGGCCTGGGATTATCAGAGCACGGGTGTTCGCGGGCTACTCGGGATGGGGGCCGGGCCAGCTCGAGGCGGAAGTGGAGAGCGACTCTTGGCTCCTCGAACCGGCTCGTATCGGTGATGTTTTTACCGACGCACCCGACCTCCTCTGGAGTCAGGTGCTCGAGCGGAAAGGGCCTCAGTACCGCCACCTGTCCCGGATGCCGTTCGACCCGTCGATGAACTGAATGCCGTGGAGTTGCGGTATCGTCTTGATTCTATCCTTGAACCGGTATGAGCCCGTAATCGAGTTAAAGGAGTACTGGCACGACTCTAGTCGTGATTGATGGTGCGACACACACAGAAGCCTATGGACGGCCCGAGTTCGCGGATTCGGTTCATGGGTTCTTGTCCAAGTACTGAGCCGCCCGAACCTCGACCGCCAGATCCTACCTCCATCGTCGCGGTGGCTCGCGAGCCCGGAGTGCGTACTCATTCATGAGAATCGCGGTGACCGGGGCCAACGGCAGCGTAGGTCGAAATCTACTGGCTCATGCGGCCGTGGACGGCGAGATCAGTGCGATAGCCGTGGTCCGATCGGAACGCGCTGTCGGCGTACTCCCCAACTCTCCTCGGATCTCCCCACGAGTGGTTTCCTATGACGATGTCGGTGGGATGACCATGGCTCTGGACGGTGCCTGCTGCGTGGTGCATCTGGCAGGCATCTTGATTGAGAGCAGGTCGTCCAACTACGCGAGCGCGAACGTTGCTTCGACGGTGGCCGTGGTCGAGGCATCCAAGGAAGCTGGTGTGCAGCACATCGTTCTTATCAGCGTTCTCGGTGCCACGTCGGTTTCTCCGAACGAGTACTTCCGCTCTAAAGGTGAGGCAGAAGAGGCGGTCGCTGAATCAGGGATCCCCTCGACCATCATTCGAACTCCTATCTTGCTTGGCCCTGGTACCGCAGGGACGAAGGCATTGGTGACGGTCGCAGGGAAGTCGAGGGCCAGACTTCTAGGGGGTGGCAGCCATTCCCTGCGTCCACTCGATGTTGATGACCTGAGCCGCGGGATCCTGAAGAGGTGCAGCATTCGGCCAGAGGGTGCCTCCGTGCATGAGCTGGCCGGGCCGGAATCGATCCTCTATCGGGACTTGGTAACGCGATTCGCGGGCCTGATCCAGCATGAGGTATCGGTCGCAACCCTTCCGATTTGGGCAGCGAAGATGGGCGCAGCCATAACGAATCGATACAGGAAAGGAGGGATCTCACCCACGGTCATCGACGTCATCACTGCGGACGAAGTCGTCGACGACAACGCGGTCTCGGCGTTGGGCATCAGCCTCACGCCCTTGGCGGAAACGTTGCAGAGAATGGCGTCCATCAGGATGGGATCATGACAGTGGAGGTAGCCGCCGCCGGCCGTGTGCCCCGTAAGAAGGGGGCCTTTCAGCGGTTCGTATTCCCCGGCATCACCGTCCTCTGTTTCGTCTACATCTACAATCGGCTGAACGGCGCGGCGGTCAGGGAGGGACTCTCACTCCCGGATTATATGGGTCAGGTCTTTGCAGACGTCGCCTGGCTGCCTTGGCTGCTGTTGATGATGGTTTATTCGTGTCTGTATCTGCTGATCGATACGCTGGTACTAACCCGCGCACTCAATTGGTTCGTCCGCGACATCGGGTACCGAGACATTCTGCCTATCCGCGCCAGCGCCTACATCATATCCCTCGTCAACGAGCAGATCGGCAAGGGCGCAATGGCGTACTACCTCAACAAGCGCGACGACGTCCCTGGTTGGGAAGTTGGTTCGGTCATGCTGTTCATCATGTTCTGCGAGATGTTCTACCTCCTCGGCTGGGCAACACTGGGATTCATCGCCAGTCATGATTCATTGCCCGAAGCGTTCGGCCTGATACCTATCATCGCTGCGGGAGGAGCCGTCGTTCTTGCACTCTGGATCCTGTACTTTGTAGGCAGCCTCTTTCCCAACAGTGAGCTGCGTGAGAACAAGCTCCTGCACGCTTTCAAGCTGGCGAAACCTTGGCACTACGGCGCCTTCTTCCTGTTACGCTCTCCAGCGCTACTCTCGGCCGCGGTCGTCTACTCAGTCGCGCTGCACCTGTTCGGAGTCGAGGCATCGGTTGCTTCGATGCTCGGCTATCTACCCGTGATTTTCTTTGCGGCTGCGGTACCGACCCCAATGCGCGCGGCGGCTGTCACCGCATGGGTCGTCCTCTTTCCAGCGAATGAGGGTCAGATGGCCGCCTTCGGGCTGGTCCAGCACAACTTCTTCATTCTGTTCAACGCTGTGATCGGCCTTCTGTTCTGGCGACGCGCGCAGCGTGAGCTGTTCGGACGGTAGTGGCCAACCTTCTCACCAGCCTACGATTGTTGTTGGTCCTTCCAGTGGCCGCAGCCTTTGCCCGAGACGAACTGCTGCCGCCGCCACTTCTGCTCGCGCTTGTCATCGCCGCCATTGCAACCGACTACTTCGACGGGATTGTGGCTCGGCGAATGAATACGGCATCACCCGGAAACCAACTCTACGATCATGCAACGGACTTCGCGTTCGTTGCGGCTGGATTGGCAGGCGCAGCGATAGCCGGCGACATCATAGCCGTCCTCCCCGTGCTTGTGGTCCTAGCGTTCTCGCAATATGTGCTCGACTCGTACTATCTCTACCGCGATAAGCACTTGCGTTTGAGCGCCCTGGGACGTTGGAATGGCATCTTGTATTTCGTGCCCTTGGTTCTAATTGCTGTCTCGCGCCTCGAGCTAGTCGAAGGGCTAGATAGGATGTTCGCAGCAGTGATCGTGGTAACGGGATACCTCCTCGTCCTATCTACATTCGCGTCAATCATCGACCGCGCTGTGGCCCCTCTAAAATGCAGCAGCAACCTGAGGTCTCAGTGGAACGGTAGCTGCTGAGAAGAGCGTCGCTTCAACTCTGACCGCTGGGGATCAGCAGCTTCGCAGTAGCTCCCGTAGGCGGTCCGGGTCAGGACCCAGACGAACGGTCTGGCTGTCTCGGGCGGAGGCGTCTCGCTCACGATCATCACTCAGGTGCCAGTCCGAGCGCTCTGACGGCTCATGCCCGGTGGCTCCTCGCACGGTGTCCGGGAATTTCGCCGGGTCCGCGGTTGCGAGGATGAGTCCCGCGGTCTCTGGTCGATCCCGGCGATACCATTCGAGCCCCAGGTGCCCCACTGCGCTGTGCGGGTCCAAGATATATCCGAACTCATCGTGTACCCGTCCCATGGCCTCTAGAACATCGGCGTCCTCATGTCGCGTCGGTGAGATCCACCGTTGGAGCGCGGATACATTTCCGTCGAAGATCGAAACGAGACGCTCTAGGTTGCTGGGTCGAGCGACATCCATGGCGCTGGCCACCGTTTTCATCGATGGGCCGCTGGGCAGTGTGCCGGCCTCGAGAAATCGCGTCATCGCGGCATTCGCATTGCTCGCTGCCATAAAGTGACCCAAGGGGATCCCCATTCTGCGAGCGATCACTCCTGCGGTAAGGTTACCGAGGTTGCCGGTGGGAACGCTCACCGCCGGGCTCTTCCGTGCGCCAGGAGGCAGCGAATTCCATCCATGGGCGTAGTAGAAGGCTTGGGGAAGAAGCCGTCCGATGTTGACCGAGTTAGCCGAAGTGAGTATCGAGCGGATGCCCTGTCCCGGTTCCGACAGGACCTCCTTGACCATCCGTTGACAGTCGTCGAACGTGCCGTCCACTTCGACCGGGATGACCCCCTCGTGATCCGAGTTGTCCCCGACAGCTGGCTCCTCGATCTGTCGTAGCTGAACTGCACTCAGCCAGTCCTTGGGGAAAAGGACCATCGCCCTCACTCCTTCCAGTCCTCGAACCGCGTGTGCGACCGCCCCCCCCGTATCACCCGAGGTGGCAACGAGGATGACGACGGGTCCTTCCTCGGGGTCGCGAAGCACGGAGAGCAAACACGCCAGAAACCGTGCGCCGAAGTCCTTGAAAGAGCCTGTCGGCCCGTGGAAGAGTTCGAGGATCCAGGTATTCTCACCAAGTGGGACCAAAGGAGCCGGAAAATCGAAGGCGTTCGCCACGATCTGGCGGACAGTTTCGCTGCCGATACTCGGCTCGAAAAGACGAAGAGCGAGCTGCTCTGCGAGCGTCGGAAAGGGAACGCCCTCGAGAGCGTCTAAATCATCGCCGGAAAGTTGGGGGAGTGAGATCGGCAAGTAGAGCCCCCCGTCGGGCGAGGGGTCCTCGAGGACCGCCTGGCGAAGGCTCACCTCGTGATGGGGAGGGCGGGTTGAGATGAGTCTCACGTCGCGTTACCTCCGGGGCCTGCGACGATCCCAGCGCCGGTCTGCGCCACGGCCGATCGATAAAGTGTGGCCGTGGGTTCTGCATTCGCCATGTACGCCGACATCATCGACGCTCCCACACCTTCGCCGCTCTCCCCATCTCTACAAAGAGAGAACATCGACGGACCCGCACCGGAGATACCGCAGGCGAGAGCTCCCGTGGCCAGGGCTGCCTGCCGAACAGCGGCAAACGCAGGAACGGAGGCACTCCTGAACGGCTCTGCGATCCGATCCTCGAGCGAGTCGCTGAGCAGCTCCCAGTCCCCCGAATGCAACGCTTGGACGAAGGCGGCGGTGTTTCCCCACTGCACGATCGCCTCCTCGAGAGGGACCGTATCGCCAAGGGCTTCTCTCCCCTCTCGGGTGCTCAATTCAACAGCAGGATGAAGGAGAGCCACCGTCAGCCCCGCCGGAACAGGCAGCCGCACCACCGGCCGCGACCGGGAGGGTCGGACGAGCAGGAGACCGCCCAGGAGAGCTGGAGCCACGTTGTCTAGGTGGGCACCACCTGCCGCGGCGCGCTCGCCGGCGAGCGCATGGGACAGGAGCTCGTGTTCCGAAAGCTCGGTGGCGAGCAGGTGGTCTGCCGCGACGACTGCCGCTACCGCGCTAGCGGCGCTTCCACCCATTCCTCCAGAGAGTGGGAGCCCCTTGTCGACGATCACATCCATCCCCTCCCCGCGATCGGTTGCCTCGAGCAGAGCGGAGATCGCCACGGTGGCGGAGTTACGGGCCGTATCGGTGGGGAGTTTCCCGCCGTCCCCGACGATTCTCGATATCCTCAGATTGCCCTCCGGCCGGACCCGCACCGTGACCCGGTCTCCCGGTGCCTCGAGAGCCAGTCCGAAGGTATCGAAGCCGCAAATGACGTTGCCAACAGTTGCTGGCGCGAAGGCCGTAACTGAGCCGTCAGGGTTCATGGCCGGGCTTCCGAAGTCCGTGGGTGACCCGTTCAGCAGCCGCAACGAGGTCCGTCATCAAACCTGCGGCGGTGACCTTCGGCCCTGCGCCTGGGCCTTGGAGCAGGATCGGATGCTCCGAGTACCGCTGCGAGGCGATCTCGAGGACGTTCTCAGTCCCCTTGATCCTGGCGGCCGGTCGATCGGTGGACACTACATCCAGGCTCACCGAACCCCCCGTGGGATCAACCCTACCGACACAAGCGAGGCGGCATCCGCTCTCACTGGCTTCGGCGCTGCGGGCCGCGAACTCCTCATCCACGCCCGGCAGCTCAGCCATGAACTGCTCGATCGAACGAGCCTCAAGGAGGCTCTTCGGTACAATCGGTTCCACCCGAATCTCATCGGGTTCGATTTCGAACCCAGCGCTGCGGGCCAAGATCACGAGTTTCCGAACAACGTCCTTCAGTCCCAGATCGTCTCTGGGATCGGGCTCCGAGATTCCTCTGCGCATCGCCTCGGCCACGGCCTCGCTGAAAGGTCGGCCCCGGTTCACCTCATCAAAAAGGAAGGTGAGCGTTCCAGACAGGACACCCTCCATACTTGAGATGCGGTCTCCGCTGCGGCGCAGCTCCGCTACCGAGCGGACCATGGGGAGCCCTGCCCCCACCGTTGTCTCGTGGAATAGGCCCCCTCCTTCGGCGCCGGCACGCCGGAGAGCGTGGTACTCGTGGAGCGGACCCGACAAAGGGATCTTGTTGGCAGTAACGACCGCAGCGCCAGACCGAAGGAAGTCGGGGTACCTGCCTGCAACTTCGACACTCGCGGTGCAGTCCATGATCACGATTGGATCCCCAGTGAATACGGACGTGAAGACGTTCTCCGACGTGTGCTCTCCCTGCTGCAGAAGACCGCGCCACTGACCGGGGTCGAGTCCCTCCAGGTCTACGACAGCCTTCTGGCTCGACGAGACGCCGACGAGTATCGTCCGGATCCCGTGCGCTGCCAACGCCTCTTCTCCGTGGTCGCTCAGCTGATCCAAAAAAGCTCCGCCGACACTGCCCACGCCGAGCACCAGTATTCGTACCGGCTGAAGATCTCCCGGGGGACTGAAGAAGGCTCGATGCACCGATCTGAGTGCCAACGCTTCCTGCTCAGAGGAGACGACCCAAGAGATATTCCGCTCGGAAGAACCTTGCGCGACGGCGTGAACGTTTACTCTTGCCGCCCCGAGCGTCGAGAACAGTTTGCCGGAGATCCCTGGAGTATCTCTCATCCCTTCACCCACGACAGCAAGGATCGAAAAACTCTGCTCTCCAACGGGGTCTCTGAGAAGTCCCGCCTCGCGCTCTCGCCTGAACTCAGCCCGAAGAGCCGAGAGTGCCCTAGGAGCATCAGCGCCCGCGACCGCGAACGAGACTGAATGCGCGCTGGAATCCTGGGTGAAGAGAAGTGACTCCACATCTGCGACAGCGAGAGCTCTAAAGATCCTCTGGCAGGCCTCCGTGACTCCCACGGCTTCCACGCCCGCGACTCTGATCACGGCCGCATCGCGAATTGCGGAGATGCCTCGTACGGGTCGATACGGGTCGGGTGCCGGAGTCTTGACGACCAAGGTTCCCGGGAGCGAGGGATCGAGTGTACTGCGGATTCGGAGAGGAATTCCTGCCCGTTGAGCCGGCTCGACCGCGGGGGCACACATGACCTTCGCCCCAAAATGGGCCAGCTCGAGGAGCTCCTCGTATCCGATTTCGCGGACCGGACTTGCCTCTGGGACCGTGCGCGGGTCGGCTGTCAGTACCCCATCCACATCGGTCCATATTTCTACTGCTTCCGCCTCGAGCATCGCCCCGAGGAGGGTTGCGGTATAGTCGGAGGCTCCCCGGCCCAGAGTCGTCGTATCGCCGCCGGGGGTCGACGCGATAAAGCCAGTAACCACAGGGATCCCATTGTCTCCAGGGAGCTTACCGCGGACCAAGTCCCTCGAGGCGTTCCGGTCCACTCGTGCGGACCCGAAGCGTTCGTCCGTACGTAGGATTTCCCGCGCATCGACGTCCCACGCCTCAAGGCCCTGGTTTCGTAGGCAGGCGGCCACAAGCATCGCGGAGAGTAGCTCTCCGAACGCCAGCATTCTGTCCCTTGTGCGGGGCGTACACTCCCCGATCAGCTGAGCGCCCTTTGCGAGTCGTCGCAGCTCCGCGAAGGCTGCGTCAAGCCGCTCCTGGAGGTCCGCGAACTCGTGCTCGGAAGCAAGCTGTATCAGAAGGGCACGGTGCAACTCCTCAAGACTCTCAAGCGGCTCTCCGTGGGCCTCCTCGCCACGACCCGCCCGATCCGCTGCCTCCGACAGTGCGTTTGTGGTTCCCGCGACGGCGGAGACGATCACGACCGGCACGGCCTCAGTCCGTGCCTGCACTACCAACCCAGCGACGCGCCGGATGCGACCCGCATCCCCCACAGAGCTGCCGCCGAATTTCATGATTCGGATGTTGCGGCGTTTTGATTCCGAGTCTGCCGCACCCGAACTCATGGGATCCGAGGCTACAGGCGGCGCCTTGGGTTCCAAGCTATTGCCTCCCGGCTAGTGCGCGTCTCTGCCGTGGCCCCACTGCGAATCGGGCCGAAATTGGAAAAAAAAACGACCCCGACCTTGCGAAGGGCCGGGGCGGGCGTCGTATTCTGGATGGAACCTTGAAACTTCAGGTCACACGCGCGCCTTCCCGGCTCTGCTCCGGACTGTGGAGGTCGAGAGCCGGCACGTGATATCAGCGCTTGCGAACAGGCTGCCTAGTTTTTTCATAACTGACATTTATCGCCCCTTCATCGGCGAGTGTCAAGTGTGTGTTGGAGCCTCCGGACCACCCCGACTCCCCGGCCCCGGCTTGTCCATTTAGGCCTCGAAACCCAAGTTTTTTTTAACCGGATACGAATCGGCACGGCAGCGGTTCATTTCCCGCTAGAAACGAACGCTCGGCTCTTAGCTCTCCACAACCCGGATCGCATGACTCCTTGGGTAAAACGGCTCCTCCTGACCAACATCGCCGTCTTCTTGGCCACTGGTTTCATCGTGCCTGGAAATCTAGTGAACCAGCTCGTGCTGGTTCCTGCTCTGTTGCCCATCAGGCCCTGGACGGTGATCACCTACCAGTTTCTGCACGCTGGTTTCTTACATCTCCTTTTCAACATGGTCGCGCTGTACTTTTTCGGGCCACGCCTCGAGGCGAGGGTTGGAGGCAAGCACTTCCTGCTTCTGTACCTGCTGAGCGGAGCAGGGGGAGCAGTGCTGTCCCTGCTGACACCACAGGCCTTTATCGTTGGCGCCTCGGGAGCCGTCTTCGGAGTGCTGCTCGGATTCGCCCGCTATTGGCCCCGCGAAAGGATCTACATCTATGCATTGATCCCGATCGAGGCTCGGGTCCTGGTGATCTTCATGGCGATCCTTTCTCTCTGGAGCGGAATAAGTGGCGGAGGAAATATCGCGCACTTCGCGCATCTCGGGGGCTTCATGGGGGGCTGGATGTATCTGAAACTGATGGAGCACAACTCGCCCGCCAGGAAATTCAAGATGAAGGTGGAGGCGACGGGGCTTGGACGACCCAGCGGACGCGATCTGCAGCGGTGGGAAGGCCTCGATCGGGAGGGGCTCCACCCAATCAACAAGGAGGAGTTCGACCGTGTCCTAGCGAAGGCCAGGGAGCACGGCCCACCGTCGCTGACGTCGCAGGAGCGCGCCTTTATGGAGCGGTTCATGCCCGGCTAGCGTGCGCGTTAGAGCTCATTCTTACTGGGAGGCCTGCGGAGTTTTTTTCGTTGGGACCGCCTCCGCTTCGCCTCCAATCGGGCTCGCCGCTCTCTAGCAGGCACACGGGTCCGGACACGTTTCGGCCGCCGTTCTTCTAGCCTGCCCAGCCGTTCTCTCAGCCGTTCGACGGCGATCCGCTTGTTACGGTACTGGCTGCGCTCAGTCCGCGCGGTGACGACGATTCCGCTCGGCCCGTGGGTAAGCCGAACTCCCGAGTCGCTGGTGTTCTGGTGCTGGCCACCCCTTCCGCCAGCACGGAAGGTGTCCACGCGGCACTCCCCGAGGAGTTCTTCGTCGGAAGGAATGAGGGCCTGTGTCACACCTGACAAGGTAGCTCCATTCAGGCGGTCGGATTAGACTCCGACTAGGTTCTTGGGCAGACGAAGGTGGGAGGAAAATGGCTGAGACTCGACTCGGTCCGACGGACTGGGGTCCTGGCGCAAGATTCTTGGTGGTTCTCGCGAGCGCGGTCGTCGTTGTGGCGGGGCTCAGAGCCGGTGCACCCATCCTACTCCCTTTCTTCCTCGCGCTCTTTCTGGCGATCCTCTCCCTCCCAATCATGCTCTGGCTCCAGCGACGGGGAGTTCCTCCGGCGTTGGCGATCCTGCTCGCAGTCCTGGTCGATGTTGCCGTGTTTGGCGTTATCGTCCTACTCGCGAGCCAGTCGGTAGCAGATTTCCAGGATCGGCTTCCTAGATACGCGACTCGTCTTCAGACCCTGTTCGATTCGTGGCTCGCGGGGTTACAGGACCGCGGTGTTCCCGTGAGCGATTACCTGTCTGACGAGTTCGTGAGCGTTAACGCGATCATGGATTTTGTTGGTGGATTGCTCGGCCGGGTCGCGGTTTTCTTGTCCAACACGTTCATAGTCGTCCTCATCATGGTTTTCATCTTGGCGGAGGCCACGATCTTCCCCAAGAAGTTCCAATCCGTTCTCGGAGAGACGGATGGGGACATGGGTCGTTTCGCGAAGATCAGCGGAGAGGTGCTCGAGTATCTCGCGATCAAGACGCTCGTGAGCCTCGCCACGGGTGTCACGATCGGGGTTTGGGCGTGGATCATGGGTTTAGACTTTCCGATCCTCCTGGGGCTCATCGGGTTCCTTTTGAACTACGTTCCTACGATCGGGTCGATTCTGGCGGCCATCCCGGCTATTCTGCTTTCCCTGATTCAGTTTGGCGGTATCGGATCCATTCTGCTGGTGGGTCTCGGGTACGGGGTGATCAACGTAGTCTTCGGAAATCTGATCGAGCCGCAGCTCTTGGGTCGGCGGCTCGGGCTGTCGACTTTGGTCGTGATCCTGTCTCTCATTTTTTGGGCGTGGGCTTGGGGCCCCGTCGGGGCGCTCCTTGCCGTTCCCATGACAATGGTCGTGAAGATCATGCTTGAGCACACCCAAGACCTCCGTTGGGTCGCGGTCTTGCTCGACAAGTCGGCGCCTAAGGCCGCTGAGGCCGGCGCGGTCGCAACCGAAACGGACGAGGGGAGGCGATGACCGCAGTGGCATCCGATCTGTTTGGGCAGCTGCCTGATTCCGCCCGGTTGTGGGTGTTCGGTGTGGGTCGCTCCCTCGCGTCGACGGAGGAGTCTAGGCTTCTAGCGAAGGTCGACGGCTTTCTTGGCGAGTGGAAGGCTCACGGATACCCACTCGCTGCAGCGCGGGAATGGTTGTATGGCCACTTCCTCCTCGTCGGAGTCGACGAGCAGGTCTCGCCTCCCTCCGGATGCTCGATCGATGCGCTCATAAGGAATCTCCGGGACTCCGAAGAGGAGCTGAAAACGGAGATCGTGGGGGGAGCGTTCGTCTGGTACCGGGATGCCAAGCCCAGCGCGGACATCCGACGGGTCTCGCGAGCAGAGTTCAAGAAGCGGGTGGAAACGGGCCTGATATCAGGAGATACGGTGGTGTTCGACCTGTCCTTGACACGCGTCGGCGAGCTCCGAGCGGGGAAGTGGGAGGCTCCTGCCCGCCAGAGCTGGCATCGGAGGTACCTTAGCCAAGGGTAGGGTTGGTTAGGACTGTCGAGAGATAGCGAACCGCCTCCGTTTCGGCCCAGAAGGTACGCCGCCACGGCGGGCCCCGTTCGACGAAACCGACATGTCCGCCTTTTTCTTGGAAGAAATCCACGAGCCAGGGGTTTCGCTCAACGGCGTTTCGTGGGATTGCCTCGGCTGGAAGGAAGGGGTCGTCCATCGCGTGCAGAAGACACGTCGGAACTCTGACCTTAGGAAGGATGGGGCCCGACGAAGCCTCTCGGTAGTAATGCTCCGCATCGCGAAACCCATGCAGCGGGGCTGTTGCTGCCTCGTCAAACTCCCGAAGGGTGCGCGCATCGAACACCCTGCCCAAGTCGATGAGATCGCGGAGCAGGGGCTGCTTTGCTCGGATCTTCTCCCGCAAGGACCGGAGGAAGTAGCGGGTGTAGACGGCGCCCATCCAGCCTGTTTCCAGCATCTTGCATCCCGCTGTCAGATCGTAGGGCACGGAAATCGCTGCAGCAGCCCGGAGATATGGGGGCGGCGACCCCGCCTTCTCTCCGAGGTATCGCAGCAAGACATTACCACCGAGCGAAAAGCCGAGCGCCCCGAAGACTCTGCCTGGGAACCTCTCGCGAAGTGAGGCGAGCACGTGTGAGAAATCTCCCGTGTCACCTGAGTGGTAGAAGCGCGCTTGGCGATTGGGAACCCCCGAGCAAGATCGAAAATTCATTCCGACTGCCCTCATTCCTGCATCAGTCAGCGCCGACATCGCGAGCCGAAGATAGGCCCGGCGTGTGGAGCCCTCGAGGCCATGCAAGACCAAAACTATTGGGGCTCCTGGCCCCGGGTCGGGCCCGATGTCCAGATCTAGGAAGTCGGCATCTGGGGTCTCGATACGCAACCGGTCGACCCGCAGCCGCGTTTGCGGTCGGAGGAATTTCCCAGCCAGGGTCTGAAGGTGGGCGCCGGGGAGCCACCTGGCTGGGCGGAAAACCCGGCCTCGGAACCCAGCGTGAGCGCTGGGTGGAATCGGTACCGTACGGTGGGGCTGATTCAAGCCTCATCTCTTGTTCGCAAACGGATGTTGACCGAGAATGTCCCCGGTTCTGCGACCTACCAACCGATATTCACACTATGAGAAACCCGCAATGATCCCTACGGCTCGGTTGATCGCGGCGGTCATGGTTCTTCTCGGAGCCTCGGGATGCAGCGGCGCTACAGTAGGGGACCCGATTGCACTCCCAATTCCCGATCTTCCACCATCGGATGGGCTACTCGAGAGCCCCGAGCTACAGGCGATTGTCGACCTACAGGTGGAGAGGGACGGCGCCGGATTGCAGGCGCTGCTCGAGAGTACAGACGAGGCTGTACGGGCTAGGGTCTCCCTTGCACTTGCGTCCGTTCAGGATCCGACTGCCCTCGGCGGGCTCATACGCCGCCTGTCGGACGCTTCGCCGCGCGTGCGACGTAACGCTGCCTTCGCCCTTGGTCAGCTCGCACTCCCTGACGGGGGAGTCCTTCTTTTGGAATCCCTCGCTACCGAGGACGACACCGATGTGCGTTCGAGCCTGATCGGAGCCTTGGGGAAGCGAGGCGGATCGAATGCCATTGCGGGGTTGCTCCGCAGGGATCCTAACCCGGCTGAAGAGACGGCTCGGACGCTGGCGATTGCTCAGGCAGCACTTCGTGAGGTGAGGCCCGCCGGGGTCATGGAGTTCCTAGTGGATGGTCTGACACACTCGAACCCCGACGTTCGATCCAAGAGCGCGTACTACTTCGGGCGTGCAGCTAGCGTGAGCGCGTGGAGCGAGTCCGCGGGCCGGGTGCGCGCCGCCCTTGACGGATACCCGCCGGACGAGCCGTCGGCAATGGACCTAATCCAGGCTCTCGGTCGGCTCCGGGATGTTCCAGAGGATGCTACTCGGATCGGCTATTGGATGCGGACGGCCACCGACTGGAGGACCCGGACGAATGCCGCGCGGATCGTCATGAGTCCCCAATGGCTCGAGAGTTCGGATATCCAGGACGCCCTCGTTGCGGCTCTCGAAGATCCGTCCGAGCATGTCCGAATCGCGGCGGCTGGATCGGTTGCTCTCCTTACTTGGTCCTCTGAGGAGTACCTTAGGCTGGCCGAAGCATGGATTCGTGGGCCCCCCGAGGAATGGCGAGTTCAAGCCTCGTTCACGGCACCGCTAGCTGCGCTGGGAGCGGGAGCGGCCGTCGTCGATTGGACCCGCAGGATGGCCACTGTTCACCCCTCCGCCACGGTTCGTGGGATCGAGAGTTTGGGGGGACTTCCGGCTTCGGACGTTGTCGATCTCCTCTTCGAACTTGCTGAACACCCAGAGCCGCTTGTGCGGGGTGCAGCGGTCTTGGCTCTTGCTCAGCGCTGGGGTCGAGGAGCCGTCGGAGACGAGCCCGCCCAACGATTCTACATGCTCTTCGTGGGACGATTGGGAGACTCGGAGAATCTCCCCGTAGCCCGCGCCGCTTTTGCGCTCTCTCATCCAAGTCTCGCGCCACTTGGGGCGGAGCTTGCGCTAGAAGGCGCTTTCCGTGCTCGGCGGGCCAACGGGGATACGAATGTGCTCATCCCTATCCTGGAGTCGATGAGCGAGTCCTCGCTTCCGCTTCTGCGCGAGGTCGTCGAAGGTGACGATTTGAGAGTTCGCGCGGCCGCGGCGCGTTCGATCGAGCGGCTCACAGGGGAACAGGTTCCCATAGGAGCGACGGCGGCGGTCGCCCCAAGACGCAGTATTGACTGGGCGGTCCTGGCACAACTTGGCGCCACGCCGAGGATCAGAATCGTGACGGATCAGGGCGAGATGATGGTCCGCCTCTTCACGGAGCAAGCCCCACTGTCCGTGCAGATGTTCGTAGAGGACGTGCGCCGTGGGGCACACGATGGCACGAGGTTCCATCGTGTCGTCTCGAATTTCGTCGCCCAAGGGGGTGACTTGGAAATGGGAGACGGATCCGGTATTCCCGCCTATCAGATTCGCAGCGAGTTCACTCAGCTTGCCTTCCAAAGGGGGACCTTGGGAATGGCGTCAGCCGGGAAAGACACCGAAGGTTCACAATTCTACTTGGCGCACTCCATGCAGCCCCACCTTGACGGGGGTTACACCGCATTCGGCTGGATCGAGGAGGGTGCCAATGTCCTCGATCTGATCCAACAGGGCGACGAGCTCATACGCCTGACCCTAGAGGATTAGCACGAATCCAGGCCTCGGCTCTCAACCCGCCGCATTCCAAGCCCGCCGGAGCAGCAATTCCTCTCTGCTAGTGAACACCGTTCCACTAATAATCACTAGAAGGGGTTGATCATTCTACCTGATTAGTTTACAGTGTTAACCATGACGAACACTCGTGATCGGATCCTGGGCTGCGCCTGTGATCTGTACTTGCGCGCTGGCTTCGAAGGGTTCTCCATGCGGAAACTCGCGCGCGATGTAGGGGTGACTGCGCCAGCCCTATATCGACACTTCGAAAACCGCGAAGAAGTGCTACTGGACGTAATGGGTGAGGCCCACGACGAACTCTTCCGGACCTTATCCCGGGCTCTGTCGGGTGCCAGTCCGTTGGAACGATTCGAAGCTGCGGGTGAGGCCTATATGGATTTCGCACTCGCACATCCGCGCTACTTCCAGATGGTTCACGCTTTTAGGGAGTTCATGGGGTTGGACGAAGTCCCTCCAGAGCTCACACGCCGCTCGTGTGCGATCCACCAATTCTGGGATGATCGAGTGCGGGAGTGCGTCGAGGCCGGGATCCTGCGGCCCGAGCATCCCGAGCGAATCGGGCTGACGCTCTGGTCGCATGCCTATGGCCTCCTGGCCCTCTATTCGAGACGACTCCTGGAGATGCCGGAGGATGCCTTCCGGGCAGAATTCAGGGCATCGTTTCGAAGGATTCTCTTTGGACTCGGCTCGGAGGAGTCTGCGGAACTCTTCAGGCCCGAGGTCGACCCTCAAGGTGGAGAGTGGGAGGGCCCCGTGGGGGCGCCCAATCCTGTCGAGGCTCGGAGCTGAAACTTCGTCTTGCTCGCTACGTAAGGCGAGGTGGAAAAACCTGATGAGAAACCACAAGACGGAGTGAATCCGATGCGGGGCTTTGGAAGGATCCTAGCAGGGCTGGTCGCGGTGTCGACGGGGCTTCCGAATGAGCTTCAATCCCAGCGGGTCGAGAGCGGCCTGCAGAGCGGGAGCGTGGCGGAGGGTGAACAGACTCTTTCGCTCACTCTGGACGAGGCGCTTCGTCTGGCACTTCGTGGGAACCGTGACCTAGAGCGCGCCAACCTCGCACTCGCGCAAGCCGAAGGTCAGGTTGCGGAGGCGTGGTCTAGTGTCTACCCCACCCTGGATTTGAACACAGTTTATACGCGGAATCTTACCCCTTCGGTGTCCTTCATCCCCGCTTTCTTCTTTGACCCGAACGCGCCGGAGGGAGAGCTGCTCCAGGTCCAATTCGGAGCCGAGAACGTGTGGGCTGGAAACATCGCTCTGGAACAACCCATTTTTCGCGCCGAGACGTTCATCGGCCTCGGTGCCGCGGGACGATTCGAAAGGCTTCAGCTGGAAACTGTGAGGGGAACCGAGCACGAGGTCATTACACGTATCCGTCTTCTCTATTACGAGTTGCTACTGGCTCAAGAGCAGGCGGAGCTCATCGAGCGATCCGTCGCAAGGGTGATCCAATCACTGGATGAAACCCGGGCTTTGAATCGTGCGGGTCTATCCTCGGACTACGATGTCCTCCGGCTCGAAGTCGAGCTGGCGAATCTCGAACCGGATTTGAGAAGAGCCAACAACGAGTTTCGCAGGTTGCAGCGAGAACTCGTCACTCAGCTCGATCTTGAAGAGGGAACCTTGGTAGAGGTCGCAGGATCCCTTGCAGAGTTGAACCTGGAGGCCCCGGAGGCCCCGGAGGCCAACGATCCCGCAAACGCTCGGCTCCTCGGGCTCATGGGCGTTGACCCAGGTGCGGAAATCGACAACGCGCGGGCAGGGGTCCTTCTTGCTCGCGCACGGAGTACCAATTCTCTGATTCAACAGGCTGGCTTGAATGCCGAGCTTCGAGGCACCGAGCTACAGCTTGAGCGCGCGGAATACCTCCCTGAGATTTCCCTCTTTGCCACCTACGACGTCCAAGCTCAGCACGATGGCCGTGTGAATTTCTTCGGTCGGTCGACTCAGCGTGGATACGGCCGCAACGTCGGCTTGCGAGTGACGTTCCCGATATTCACCGGGTTTCGGAGGAACGCTAGGATCGATCAAATGCAGGCGTCTCTCCGCACTGCCCGGGTCGAGCTAGATCTTGCTGAGGACCAACTGCGGGACCAGCTCCGAAGCCTTCTTGAGCGATCGGAGGAGGCACGCCTTCGAGCCCGGAGTCAGGGTTTGGCAGTCCAACAAGCAGGCCGGGGGTTTGAAATTGCAAGCGCCCAGTATCGCGAGGGACTCGGCAGTCAGCTCGAGTTGACCGACGCGGAGGTCGCGCTCCGCCAGAGTGAGTTCAACTACGCCGAGGCCGTATTCGACTATCTGTCGACTCGTGCGCAGATCGATCAGGTCGTGGGCGATGTCCCGCTCCCAGCCGGCTGACATGGACGACCACGGTAGCGATTGGAGGAGGGGGTCCGGATGACGATAGATGCAAGGGCGGCTTCGTTTCTCCTGCTTGCGTTGCTCGGGGTTGGTTGCGATGACACGGCGGCCGCCGGTGCCGGCGAAGATGACGGATCCTTTCAGCGGGTCATCAACGTCGAGGCCCAGTCACTCGTTGCAACGGACTTCGAGGAGCGGGTCCAGGTGACCGGAACGGTGCAGGCCAATCGAGATGTGACCGTGTCCGCCGAGGAAGCGGGTGTCATCCGCGAGATCTTGACGGAGAAGGGATCCTCAGTGACCGAGGGTCAGCCTCTCGTTCGGGTCGATGACAGCATTCTCAGGGCTCAACTGGCTGAGGCGGAGGCCCGAGCAGCACTCGCAGCGGAGACGTGGGAGAGACGACGGCGGCTGTTCGAAGATGATAGGGTGGGATCCGAACTCGCTTACCTCGAAGCCCGGTATCAGGCTGATCAGGCGGCGGCGATGCTCAACATGCTAGAGGAAAGACTGAGCCGGACCGTTGTACGGGCGCCGATCGACGGGATCCTCGAGAGTCGCGAGGTGGAGTTGGGAACGATGGTGTCCCCCGGGGCCCCTGTCGCCCGGATCGTTCAGATCAATCCCGTAAAGGTGACCGGAGGCGTACCCGAGCGATATGCGGCGGACGTAAGGGTGGGCTCGGAAGCTGTCGTAAGCTTTGATGTCCTCCCCGCTGAACAGTACACCGGTAGGGTCGGATACGTTGGGGCCACCGTGAACCCGAGAAACAGGACTTTCGAGGCTGAGCTCGTTCTTTCGAACCCTGGGTTAGTGATCAAACCAGAGATGGTAGCCAATATCGAGATTCGGCGGAGAACCATCGAGGATGCAGTCGTGGTTCCACGCGAGGCACTCGTCCGAGTTGAAGAGGGATTCGTCGCTTTCGTGATTGCGAAGGGCGACGACGGTGGCGACGTGGCAGAGTTGCGCTCGGTCGTTCTCGGTCCTGCCCAGCGCAATCAGGTGGTAGTGGAACAAGGACTGGCGCTGCAGGAAAGACTCATCGTACTCGGACAGACCCTCGTCGCGAATGGAGACCGAGTCCGAGTGGTGAGGACGCGTGACGGGCTTTCGGAAGGGGAGCAACAGTGACCGGTCGAGACCATCCAGGTCGTGAGGGAGGGGGACGCGAAGTCCGGCAGTCCGATCCCGTTTTCGTCGACCGGTTCAAGGAGTTTGGGCTCACGAGCTTCGCGATCGACCACAAGACGAGTGTTGTTATGCTCTTCGTCATCGTCTTGTTGGCAGGATTGCTCTCGTATCTGAACCTCCCGAAGGAAGCTCAGCCCGAGGTCGCGATGCCGATGATCGCGGTGAACACCGTATACGCCGGCGTGTCTCCCGCGGATGTCGAGACACTCGTGACCCGGCCGATCGAGGAGGAGTTGAATACGATCTCCGAGGTCGAAGAGATGACTTCCACCTCCGTCGAAGGTTACTCGTCGATCACGGTCGAGTTCAGCGTGGACTCAGATCTGAATGAAGCGCTGCAGCAGGTGCGAGAAAAGGTCGACCTAGCGACGCCGGAGTTGCCGGGAGACGCTGAAGAACCGAGCATCCTCGAGTTCAATATCTCCGAGTTCCCGATCATGCAGGTGAATCTCGCGGGCGAGTACGGGCTCGTGCGCTTGAAGGAGCTTGGGGAAGAGCTCCAGGACCTCTTCGAGCAAATCCCCGAGGTCCTCCGCGCGGACGTACGAGGCGGTCTAGAGCGCGAGGTAAAGGTTGAGGTCGACCTCTCGAAGCTGAAGTACTACAGCCTCGCGATGAGCGACGTCGTGGAGGCAATCCGTACCGAGAACGTCAACATTCCCGGGGGTTCGATCGAGGTTGGCGATGTGAACTACCTGGTCCGTGTCGACGGGGAGTTCGTGGACCCGACGATCATCGAGGACCTCGTGGTCGGGACCTTTGATGGACGCGCCGTCTACGTCCGGGACCTGGCCGACGTCGAGTTCGGCTTCGCAGATCGAACGAGCTATGCCCGTCTCAACGGCAACCCTGTGGTGACCCTTGACATCGTGAAGCGGTCAGGCGCGAACATCATCGAGGCGTCGAATCAGGTCAAGCAGATACTGGCGGATCAGGAGCCCCTCTTTCCCCCTACTACCCAGGCGTTGATCACGGGCGATCAGTCGCGGGACATCAACATGATGGTGAGCAGCCTCGAGAATAACATCATCTCAGGGTTGCTCCTGATCTTGGCGGTTCTGCTCTTCTTCCTCGGTCTCCGTACCGCTTCGTTCGTAGCGGCGGCGATTCCCACCTCGATGATGCTGTCGTTCGTGATCCTCGCCCTATTGGGGATCACGATGAATATGGTCGTGCTCTTCAGTTTGATCCTGGCGCTCGGCATGCTCGTCGATAACGCGATCGTCGTTGTAGAGAACATTTACCGCTTTGTTGAGGAGGGATGGAGTCCGGGAGTCGCGGCCAAGAAGGCCACCGGCGAAGTGGCGCTCCCAGTTATCGCCGCCACCGCGACAACTCTCGCAGCCTTTGCTCCGCTCATGTTTTGGCCAGGCATCGTGGGAGAGTTCATGGGATATCTCCCGCTGACCCTGATCATCACACTATCCAGTTCGCTCTTCGTAGCCCTCGTCATTGTTCCCACGCTATGTGCCATTTTTCTCAAACCAGAGGGTGTGCCGAAGAAGGCCCTCACGAGGACGGCACGTCGGACAATCCTCGTGGGGTCAGCCATATCCTTGGTTGCGATCGCTTTCGTCAACGTCACGACGGCGATTCTTGCGGCGGTCACCGTGGTCGGACTCTGGGCGCTCCATCGTTACTTGCTTGAGCGGATGGCTCGGATCTTTCAGACCAAGTGGGTGCCCGCCCTCCTGCGCAGATACGACTGGTCTTTGCGATGGGCTCTCGATCACCGCGCGATCGTCCTCGCAGTTTGCGCAGGAGTTTTCGTGGGGACCCTGGGAGTGTTCTCTCGGTTCAACAACGGAGTTGAGTTTTTCCCTGAGGATATCCCGCCACCTCAGTTGATTGTCGGTGCGGAGGCCCCAGTGGGTACCCGCGTCTCCTTCACGGAGTCGGTCGCTCGGGTACTGGAGCGAGATCTGGCCACGATCCCCGGGACGCAGGATGTCGAGTCGGTCGTGACGACGGCTGGCGGAAGCGGCGGGGCCAGCGCAGGTGCCGCAATCATGGGAGGGGGAGGGCCCTCCGGGGAGAATGAAGCTCGTATCATACTGTCATTGATCAACTTTGAGGATAGGACCTCAGACTCTTTCGAGATGTTGACTTTTCTTCAGGAACGGATCGGAGCCGACATTCCGGGTGCTGAGATCACGGCTGACATGCCGTCACAGGGCCCGCCCGGCGGGCCGGCGGTGAACATCGAGGTTGTCGGCACCGACCCTCTTGAGCTAAAGCGTTTATCGGATCGTATTCTCGGTATCCTGAGGAATGCTCCGGTGGCGGCTCGGCTTGTCGGGGTGGAGAGTGCCCTGGATGAGGCTCGCCCTGAGCTGTCCGTAAGCGTGGACCGAGAGCTCGCTGCGATCTATGGGCTTTCGACGGCCGAGGTTGGGGCGGCGGTACGGGGCGCGATCCAAGGAGTCGAGGCGGCGGAGTATCGTGCTGGTAACGATGAGTACGATATCATCGTCCGGTTGTCAGAGCCCTACCGAGACGATCTCTCCTCGTTGGAGGATATCGTCGTGTTCGCCGAAGGGGATCAGATACCGCTCGTTTCCGTGGCGGAATGGGAGGTCGGCGAAGGGCTCGGCTCAATCCGCCGAAAGGATATGGACAGGCTTGCCGCGATTTCCGCCGAGGTGCGTGCGGGATTCAATCAGAACGCGGTCCTCGCCGAGGTCCAGGAGACCCTGGCTGAGTTTGTTTCCGAAGAAATCCCCCCGGGCTACCAGATGCGATACACCGGCCAGCTGGAGGAGCAGGTCGAGGCACAGGAGTTCCTGGGGCGGG
Source organism: Longimicrobiales bacterium (assembly GCA_965215925.1). Classification (GTDB taxonomy): domain Bacteria; phylum Gemmatimonadota; class Gemmatimonadetes; order Longimicrobiales; family Gaopeijiaceae; genus JAAXGI01. The sequence continues at coordinate 3,412,149 of CBDCEQ010000003.1, forward strand.
CCTTCGGGATCGCGTTGATGTTGATCGCATTCATTCTCATCAGTCAGTTCAATTCCGTTGTGAAGCCGTTGGTGATCCTCTCCTCGGTGATCATGTCGACGGTCGGTGTGCTGATCGGGCTCCTGGTGTTCAATCTTCCCTTCGTGATCATCATGACGGGTGTGGGGATCATCTCCCTGGCAGGTATCGTCGTAAACAACGCGATCGTGCTTATCGATTACATCGACGTTCTTCGAGAGAGAGATGGCATGAACCGGAAGGAGGCTCTGATTGAAGGCGGCCTCACCCGATTCCGCCCAGTCATTCTGACTGCGGTCACCACGGCCCTGGGATTGATCCCTCTTGCGATCGGGCTGAACTTCAACTTCTTCGGCCTCTATACGGCACTCAATCCGGAGCTCTTCTGGGGCGGGGAGCAGGCAGCTTGGTGGAGGAACATGGCGATCGCCGTCATAGTCGGAATCATGTTCGCTACCGTCTTGACGCTTATCGTCGTCCCTGTGATGTACTCCTTGGTCGATGATTTCGCAGACTTCTTCCGCAAACACTTCGTCGGCGGCGCCCAGGAGGGCTTGGGTGACATCACGTCTACCGAACCAACTCATGGGTCGGGGCGCGGCCCGCTCGTGCCAGGAACCGGCGGGAAGTCCGGTGGTTCGGAGAGCGCCCCGGGACCTGCCTCGCGCCCGGAGCCGGCGCTTCGCCGAAACCCGGCTTCACCGAGGCATCTAGCCTCAGATCACGGTTGATCCTAGCACGATTGCCGCTGTTCTATGCGCTCGCGGTCACCCTTTTGGGGCAGCCGGGCGTGCTGGTCGCGCAGCAGCCTCCCTCGCTGGCAAATGACTCGTTGATCGCAGGCCCCGACGGGATTCTAGAAGCACGCCGGCTACCGGACGGAACCTCGATAGAGCTCGATGGGAGAATCGAGGAACCAGCGTGGGCCGCGGCCGCTCCGATCACGGATTTCACACAGCAGGAGCCGGTAGAAGGCGTACCGGCTTCCGAGGACATGGAGATCCGTGTCCTCTATGACCAGGATCGGCTGTACATTGGCGTGATCGTCTACGATGAGCCAGACGGAATCTTGGCTCACCAGAGGGAACGCGATGCGGGACTTGGGACGGACGATCGATTCATGTGGATTCTGGACACCTTCCTCGACGGCCGGACCGGGTATTTCTTCGAGATCAATCCGGCGGGCCTCATGGGCGACGGCCTCCTGACCGGAGGCGGCAGCATCAACAAGTCCTGGGACGGGATCTGGGAGGCTCGTACGTCGAGGATCGACGACGGTTGGTCGGCGGAGATCGAGCTTCCGTTCAGGACCCTCAACTTCGATCCGGAACTCACGAGTTGGGGGATCAACTTCCAGCGGACGATTCGGCGACGGAACGAAGAGATCCTCTGGCGGGGATGGCGGCGCAATGAGGGTCTGTTTCGACCCATCCACGCCGGTCGGGTGACCGGTCTCGGGGGAATGAGTCAAGGCGTGGGTCTCGAAGCGGTGCCATCGACGACCCTCGGTTGGCGGAGCGTTCCCGGTGCTGAGGACGACAATACATTCCCGCGAGATCTTAGTCTCGACCTGAACTACAGCGTCACGGAGAGCCTCAGGGCCTCTGTCTCCTTCAATACGGACTTCGCGGAGGTAGAGAGCGACCAAAGACGAGTAAATCTGACTCGGTTTCCTCTCCTGTTTCCTGAGCGGAGGGACTTCTTTCTCGAAGGATCGGGCGTATTCACTTTCGCCCCCAGGAGTGGTCCGAGGCCGTTCTTTTCGCGACGGATCGGCCTGGAGGGTGGAAGCCAGATCCCCATCGACTTCGGCGCGAGACTGACGGGCCAGGCCGGTCTGTATGAGCTCGGGTTCTATCAGATTCGTACCGGTGCCACGCGCCTTCAATCGCTGGACCAAACTGACCCGGACACGCCGCTGCCGGCCGAAGACTTCACCGTCGCGAGGGTGAGGCGGCAAATCCTCGAGCAATCGAGCGTCGGAGCGATCTACACCCGTCGCGCTGCTTCCGCCGGTCGAACCGGCACGGCGTCCGAAGCTAGGCATACGGCCGGGTTCGATATCCAGCTTTCCACCCGCAACTTCCTCGGAGGCAGCAATGCGGAGCTCAATGCGTTCCTGGTCGTAAACTCGAATCCAGGATCCGACATGAGCCGTTCGTTCTCAGACCTTTCGGCCCGAGGTTTCCGGTTGAACTTCCCGAACGACATTTGGTCCGGCCACGTCTCGTACCGGGAATTTGGGGAGTACTACGACCCGGCCGTGGGGTTTGTACAGAGGAACGACTTCCGACGCGTCGAGCCGAGATTGAATTGGTCTCCCCGACCCGAGAGCATAACGTGGATTCGCCAGCTCAACTTCGGGGCTCAATTCAGGAACCTCCTAGAGATGGGGACGGGTCACCTGGAAGAGAGAGAATGGGTTATCAACGCGCTGGGGGTTGAGTTCGAAAGTGGTGACAACGTGGGGATTAACATCATTAGATCCTTCGAGCAATTGGATCGGCCCTTCGAGATCAGCGACGGAATCTTTATCGAACCAGGTGGCTACGTGGCATGGAGATCGAGCCTTTCGGGAAGCACCACCGGTAGACGTCTGGTCTCGATATTTGGGGAACTCGCGGCCGGAGGGTTTTGGAACGGGCAAATTCGAGAGATCTCCAGCCGCGTCACGCTTCGACCTAACCCCGGGATCACCTTTTCTCTGGACGTGCAGCACAACGACGTAAATCTGCCCCAGGGGGATCTTTCTACTGACGTCTACCAGCTGGAGAGCGAATGGAATCCAAGCCCGTGGGTTAGCGCCACGACCCAGTTGCAGTACGACGATGTCAGCGAGGTCCTGGGGCTCTTCGCCCGTCTTCGGTGGATCGTTACCCCGGGAAGCGACATATTCTTGGTCTATACGCACAACTGGCGGAACTCAGGCGCACGCCCGATCGACGGAAGGGAATTCGTCACCTTGTCTCGAGGTGCATCAGCGAAGGCCAACTACACCTACCGATTTTGACGTCGGTCGGTCCTGGTTCGGGAGGGTGCCTAAAGTGAGTCGGTCCCACGGTTGGATGAGCTGTCTCGTCCTAGCGGGGCTACTCGCTGGCCCGCCTGTCGGCGAAGCCTGTGCTCAGCAGCAGGCTCCAGTCTTGGAGCCACCTCCACAACCGCGCAGGCCTTTCTCTCCACCCGAGTGGGCTCCCTTTCCGGACGACCTCGAAATCGTAGTCATTCGCGAAGACGAGATTCCAGGTCAGTTTCGGATCCTCGACGTCGAACTCGATCGAAAGGTGGACGCCGAGGTATTGGAGACACTGGCGAATCTGCTCAGAGACGCGGACGATATGGTCTACCTCAGAACCTACATCGTGTATTACGTGCCAGGGATGGAGGCTGGTGCTGGAGGGTGGGCTACCTCGCACTTTAACCCTGATCTGGAGGTTCGCATTCTGGATCCTCTATAGGTCAGGGCATACCTCCCTCAGATACTCCACATCGGCAGAGTGTAGCTGGGGTTGCCCCTGCCTGGGAGCGGCAACCGCCTCTTCCGCCATTAGCGAGCCTGGCGTCCCCGTATGATCGAGCCCGAGCGCATGTCCTAGTTCGTGCGCGATCACCAGCTGGAGGTGGTCTCGATCCTCGAACTGGAAGATCCGGATCTCGACGCTCCTTGAAAGGGTGAATCGGCCGAAACCGGTGCGGGAATCGATGTACTGTCCAGACTGAACCCTCATGGGTGGAAACTGAGTTTCGAGCTCGGCTCTCGCGGCATTGCTCTGCGCGACTCGGTTGTTGAGCCGGTCGGTGGCCTCGTTTATGTCCTCCACCACTGCGTTGACCTCATCGGCTGCCTCATTCGCCGAGAGCCGAGCTGCCTCAAGCTCGTCTTCCGCCGCATTCAGCCGTTCTAACTCGGCGGGGGGCGCACCTCCACGCTGATTCCAGTAGTCGACCATCTCTTCATGACCCTCTACGCGTCCCTCGAAATTTGCGAGTCGGGTCTGGTGGATAATCCTCCGACTTGCGAGCCGCGATCTCAAGGTCTCGAGTGTGGCTTCGTGCTCGGCGATCCCGCCCATACTCTCCGCGACCGCGCTTTGGCGCGACCGACGTTCCTGCGTCTGCTCCTGCCGCTCGTCGTAGATGAACGAGATCGGGATTCCATCAGAGGACTCCCGGAAAATCAGCATCCGCTCTAGTCCCGATTCCCATAACATCCCGGCTTGCCGGACCGCCCGCGCGGCCTCCTCTCTCGTAATCTCAAACCGCGGGTCTATCTCCTCGATTCGCCACCGGATCGGAACCTCGCATGCGGCCTGGGAAGGGATGGACAGATCCCGAATCACAGCCGTTTCGGAGGGGGAGGCGCGCGGCGGGAACGCCGACAAGACCAGAGTACCACCAAGTATTAATACAATGCTAGCGAGGGGTCTGTGTATCATCGGCGGTTCCAAACAGTGGGGAGCTCGGTAGGGAAGCGCCGCTGCGCAATCCGTACCCGCCTGGTCACGACCTAATTGAAGGTAAAACGAGAGTGGGCCCGAAGGCAGGTGCGCCCGCGATGTTTTGTCCTGCGGCGGATCCCATGGACACCTGGGAGGACGAGGACTTACCCTTTCGGGTCTTCTGTTCACAGTCCTTCCGGTCGCGCACCCCATGCAAAGCGCACCCCGATTTCTTCCCGTAAGCCATCTGCAGGAGACTTTCTTTCGGCTGGCGGCTAGCGGCTTCGTCCCTCGTGGCCTTTTCGCTCCGGTCCTCCCCGACGCTCCCCCCGAGCCCCCGATCGGCCGTCCCCTTGAGCTGGAGATCGTGAGCCACTGTTGGCAATACGCGCACCTGCTCGCGTATCAGCTATCGTCGCTCGTGCTTCATCCTCCTACGACGACCTCGGTCACGATGACGGTCTTTTACTCCCCGGAAGACAAGGCGACTGCCTCGCTTCTTGCGTTCATCCAGAGCAAGGACGTCCCTCTCGTACACTGGAACTGGCAGCCACTGGAGAAGACGAGCCTCTTTCGACGGTCATTGGGGAGGAATCGCGCGGCGCTGTCGACGAGAGCGGATTGGATCTGGTTCGCGGACTGCGATATCGTGTTTCACGAGGGTGCGATCGATGGGGCGGGCAGCGCGCTTCTGGATCGGGACGACCTCCTTGTGTTCCCTCGCGTGCACCATGTAACTGAGCTCCTCCACCCCGATGACCCCATTTTGGAGGAGGGCCGCGGGTCCCCTCGACTCCTCGAAATCAACGCGAAGAGTGGTTTCAGGCCAGAGGAACGCCAGCGGGCCGTGGGAGCACTGCAGATCGCGAGGGGCGATGTGGCGCGGACTGGTGGCTACTGTGGGACCATCGGTTTCTATCAGCGTCCGGTCCGTAGGTGGCGGCGAACTCACGACGACCGAGTGTTTCGATGGCTGCTCGGGACACAAGGGAGCCCGGTGGAGATCCCCGGGCTCTATCGAATTCGCCACAGTAGCAAAGGGCGGCTGAAGACGAGCGGGTAGGCAGTGAGATCGCACTTGCGGACAGCAGTCGTGCCACTGACGTTGGGTCACGACCACCCGGGGACCGAGGGCATCCCTTCTCTCCTTCGAACTCGCCGCTGGTGACAGGGGGACGCAATGGCTGGGACCAAACGCTGGCACGGCTGGGACTCCCCGTGGTCTAGGGGAGTTCTTCTCGCAGTGACTGCCGTTGCGGCTTGTGAAACCACGGAACCGGACGCGCAAGCTGCAGACACACGGGCGCGAATGGCCGCCATGGAAGGTGGACCCCAGATCCTTGCAGCTATCGAGGCGCATGGCGGCCTCGAAAACTGGTATTTGGCTCCCACGAGCGCTTACGCGTGGGAATACTCGAACCTGGGGTCAAACCAGAGATTCGAGTCTTACCTCGTGGCGGACAACCGAACACGTCGGGTCTATCACGATCTGAGGACCTTCGGGAGCCCCGAGTCCGTGGAGCCGGTGGAGGCGAGATTCGCCTGGGATGGGCAGGAGGCTTGGATGAGTCCGGCGGACCGGCAGGATCCCAATCCTCGGTTTTGGGCAACGACAGGCTACTACTTCGAGTCGATTCCCTTCGTCATGGCAGACCCCGGGGTCTTGTTTCGGGTCCTCCCACCAGAGGAGCTGGATGGAGTGCCACACGATCGAGTCATGGCCTACTACGAAGCGGGAGTTGGAGATTCGCCGGGTGATACCTACACGCTATTCCTGGATCAAGAGACGAGCCGGGTGAACGCGGTCCTCTACACAGTTACCTATGGACGAGCCTACGAGCCGAACCCTAGTGGGCCTGGACTTCCGACGAACGGAACGCTGTTCTACTACTTGGACTACGTGACTGTGGACGGCTTGACCGTTCCCACTCGTTTCAGGGGCTATGCCTATCGAGACGGCGTGCAGGGTGATCTGAGAAACGAAGCGTGGGCATCGGAGATTTCCTTCAGGGAACCGTTTGACGAGACTCGCCTCGAGATGCCCGAGGATGCACGAATCGAAGCGTATTCGGTGCAATAGGAGACATTGGGAGCTCGACGTGACCGCATCCCGGTTTTTGAGCATCGTAGTCGTTGCTGCCCTCGCTGCATGCGGACAGCCGGCGGGAAGCCAAGTCCCCGAAGTGGTTCGAGTGTTGCCCCACGACCCAGGAGCGTCGACACAGGGGCTACTACTCCACGAAGGCGTCTTTTACGAGAGCACGGGTCAGTACGGTGAATCGACGCTCCGCGAAGTCGATGTCGAAACCGGGGAAGTGAAGAGGATACTTGAAATCTCGCAGGAATACTTCGGCGAGGGTCTCGCGCGGGTTGGCGATGAGCTGATCCAACTGACCTGGCAGGAGAACGTCGCGTTCGTTTACGACGTCGAAGACTTCGAGCTCCTTCGGACGATCGAGTACGAGGGCCAGGGTTGGGGCATCTGCTTCGACGGTGAGGCACTCTTCATGTCGAATGGAAGTGCCATCCTACATCGTCGCGATGCCAGCTCATTCGAGATTCTGCAAAGCCAAGAAGTGACGCTCAATAGCTCGCCGGTCCGAAACCTGAACGAACTGGAGTGTGTGGGAGATTTCATCTATGCGAACGTATACCAGACCGACCGTATCCTGAGGATCGACAAACTCACAGGTCGGGTCCTGGCCGAGTTCGACGGATCCACCCTCGAACCAACCGGCGGGCGACCGCGTGACGCTCGCGCGGTATTGAATGGGATCGCGTTCAGTCCCGAATCCGGCACGTTCTTTGTGACCGGTAAACTCTGGCCTTCGATGTTTGAAGTCCGGCTGTCGCCTGAGTAAAGCCCCTTTCGCGCCCTAATCACATGGCAGGCAGATCCGCACAGGCGATCGGGCTGCGGTCCTGGGCGTCATGGAGCTGCACGAAGTACGAGCCGGACTCTGGAAGATCCGCTGCGGGGAAGGTCGTGCGGGACTGACCCTCGCCCCCTTCGCCCCCTTCGACCGACGTAAGGGGGACTGTCACGCTGCCACCTTCGGAGCAGGAACCTCCGTGGATGTGGACCGCATAGTCGCCGGGGCCTCGGTGTGTATCGATCGCGACAACGGCGGTGTAGGTCCCCTCAGCGAGGGATAGTCTTACAATGCCCTCAGCGGCTGATCCCCCGACGGCCGCAAGATCCGCCCGAATCTCTTCCGCTTCGGCAGCTTCCCCACCGGCTCCCTCGTCCCCTCCGCACGAGGCGAGAATCAATACGGGAAGCGCGATCAGCTTGTAGTCCACGAGACGCTGCATCATTGTTAGCTGGCTCCAAGAGTAGGGTGCTGACTGCCCAGCGAGATCCTCACGATCGTGAATATACGGGCTCTCGGGGATCTTTGCAGCCGCATCTAATGGGGTTCACCGTCGTTCTCGATTAGGGTTTGGAAATCTGCCGGGGTATCCACCTCCATCGGCTCCGGAAGATCGATCCGGGCGGGAACCACCCACTCTGGCCGCTGCGCTAAGGTCGGGCCTGCACCCCGGTCGCCAGATGGGTGGGTGAGGTCCCCCCAGATGGACCGATCGAGAAGGACGGGATGGCCGGGGCTTCCCCGATAAACGGCTCGCACCACGGGCCCACCAGTCTCACCGTACAGGTCCCTCACGGACAGAATAGCCTCCATCTTCAGATTCGGTTGATCGCCGAGGAAGACCATTGCCGCCCGAGCCTCCACCGACGCCGACTCGAGCCCGAGTCGAAGCGAAGACGCCTGTCCAGTCCTGTAGGCCGTGTTCACGACCACGCGGGCGTGCTGCGGCAACTCAAGCACCTCGCGGATCTCACTTGCGGCGTGCCCGAGCACCACGATGAGCTCGTGAAGACCCGCCCCCTCCGCACCGTCGATCACATGTTGGAGTAAGGGACGCCCTTGATAAAGAAGCAGCTGCTTCGGCGTCCCCATACGCGCCGATGTTCCGGCCGCCAACACGATTCCCGAGATCATTGCGATTTCGTGAGGGGTCGTCGGGCGCTGCCGCTATCGACTACGTGGATCGGAAAAAAGGCCACCATGCCCAAGCTTCTGGAGGTCGAGCGCGCAGAGCCGCTCTCCGGAGAGTAACCTTGGGACCACCGCGTCGAACCCGTCGGGCGAGGTACCACGCACGCATCCCGGCGCTCCCACTACGGGGGTGTTTTCAAGATATCCAAGGAGCAGAAGTTGTCCGGGATCCATCGGAAGCCCCAACTCTTCAAGCCGGCCTCCGGCTCGGATAAGAGCGCGTGGGAGGAGGTCGTCGACATCCATGATTGCTGTCTCACCGGCTACGACGATCAATCCAACCCCCTCGGCTGGTTGGCGGGCAAGGGTGTCGGAGAGCGATTGCTCATCAGCGGGCGTAGAGACCGGCTCCCCTGGAAGACACCTGAGTGCTTCAATCCGCGCTCGAATCGCATATCCGATTCCGTCTCGAAGTGACTGCCATGCTCCGGGTCCGCCTACGAGGATGATAGCGACCGGTTGCCGATCGATCCTCCTGACTGAGACGATTCCTCCGGAGCCGGAGGTCGCCTCTACACCGGCCACCGCTTCCGAGGCAACTGCGTAGGGAATCACCTTCACGGTCGCTGCCCGCTCTCCCGGATGGACGACCGCGTGGGTCGAGAGCGTGGAGACGGTGACGCCCTCTGTCCCGTTCAGTCGAAGAAGCAAGTCTGTGTCAACTGAGATGACCCCGAACTCGCTCGCGGCAAGGTTCACTCTTCCCGCATGGGGTGCCGCCCTTTCGATTCCTGTGCCGGCTATGATCCGAGCGATTCGTTCTGCCGCTTCGTTCTCATGTATGTCGCCCTCCTCGAGCTGCGCCACAAACACGGTTTCGAAGCCAAGTCTCGCCAACTGGTCCAGCGCCGCAGAATCAATCTGTTGGCCTTTGCGAAGGACTCGGCGTCCACTCTCGTCGCTTACGTTGTGGGCAAGGATTTGTCCGGCCGCATCCGCCAACGAAACCGGTCCGAACTTCATTTCGAGACCGGGGCGATGCCATTTCGCACGGCCACAACCTCGGCCAGAGTCGCCAGCGCGATCTCCTGAGGCGAGCGCGCACCGATCTCGAGCCCAATGGGAGCATGGATCCGCGTCAAGTCGGCCTCGCTTACGCCGGCCTCGCGAAGCGCCGTGACGCGACGGGCGTGTGTCTTTTTGGATCCGAGAGCGCCCACGTACGGCGCGGAGCTCTGAAGGGCCGCATGGAGTGCAGGGTTGTCGAGCTTGGCATCGTGGGTCGCCACGACGACAAAGCTGAATTCGTCGAGCTGTAAATTGGGTAGGATCTCGTTCGGCCAGCCGAGAATGAGTTCGTCGACATCGGGGAAACGCTCTGGGGTCGCAAACCGATCTCTCGCATCGCACACGATCGTCCTGAAGCCCAATTCTCGGGCCATCCGACTCAGGGTCACGGCGATGTGGACGGCTCCAACGATGATAAGTCTTGGGGCAGGCACGTGAACCTCGACGAAGATCCTCGCCTTTGCGACCTGGAAGGATCCGGACTGCCGGGAGGAGAAAAACTCTTTCGCGCGGCTTTCGACCTCGGCGTCGACCTCAGCATCGCCGAAGCTTCCTTCGATGATCCCTGAACGGTCGAGCAGCATCTTCGACCCGACCGCGTCTGGTCCCTCGATCAGCGTTGCCAAAGCCACAGGGCGGTCCCGCCGAATGTGCTCCAAGAAACGCTGTAGGACCTCTCCGGGGCTCACAAGCCCAAAGGCTCCACAAACACCTCGATCGTGCCCCCGCACGAAAGCCCCACGGCCCATGCCTCTTCGTCCGCGACCCCAAAGGCTAGGAGGCGAGGAACTCCAGTGCGCAGCACTTCCAAGGCTTCCTCGGAAACGGCCCCTTCGACGCAGCCACCGCTCACGGAACCCACCATCTTTTCGCTCGCTGTAATCGCCATCTTCGCGCCGATCGGTCTGGGCGAGGACCCGACGGTTCGAACGACAGTTGCGATCGCGATCTCCTCACCATCGGCGCGCCACATGTCAATCGTCGAGAGGAGGTCTTTCATCCGCCGATCCTGGACATCTCGACCCTGGGAAGATCGATCGTAGCCAGACTTCGCACCTCGGAGTACCGGTCTGTCCGGGCGCTCCAAATGCCGTCGATCCACGAGGCGACATCTGCGTCCGACGCGCCCTCCCGAATGAACGACTTGAGGTCATGTCCGTGACGGCCGAATAGGCAGGTAAAGAACTCCCCGTCCGCCGTGAGCCGCGCCCTGTTGCATGTCGAACAGAAGGGCTGCGTGACGGAGGCGATGATCCCAATCTCCCCCGCGCCGTCCTCGTACCGGTATCGATTTGCCACTTCCCCAGTGTAGTTTGGCTCCAGGGGCTGGAGGGGCCAACGTTCGTGGATCGTGTCGCGAATCTCACGCGCAGGTACTACATCTTCGAGTCGCCAGCCGTTCGAGTTACCCACATCCATGAACTCGATGAACCGAAGGATGTGACCGCTGCCCCGGAAATGCTCCGACATCTTGAGGATTTGATCCTCGTTGACCCCCTTCTTTACCACCATGTTCACCTTGATGGGAACGAGACCGACGGACTTTGCGACCGCGATCCCGTTCAGGACCGTGTCGACCGGAACCTGAACGTCACTCATCGCCCGGAAGACCTCATCGTCCAGCGCGTCCATGCTGACCGTTACACGATCGAGCCCCGCCTTTTTGAGTGTCGCAGCCTTCCCAGGCAGAAGGGACGCATTCGTCGTCATTGTGAGGTCGTTCAATCCGTCTAGACCAGCGAGCATACCGACAAGCGTTTCCAGCTCTCGACGAAGGAGCGGCTCCCCGCCGGTGATACGGATCTTCTCCACCCCAGCGGCGACGAAGAGGCCGGCGACGCGCTGTATCTCCTCGAAGCTCAGCACCTGGTCACGAGATAAGAACTGAAAGGCAGGGCCGAAGACCTCGCGGGGCATGCAATAGACGCACCGAAAGTTGCACCGGTCCGTGACGGAGATTCGCAGATCGCGGAGCGTGCGACCCATTGTGTCGGATAGGACGGGTCGGCCCTGCCCGGACGGGGGGTTGCCCCGCGTGGCGGACACGGGGTTTTCGGTTGCATCGGGAGTGGGTACCATCTTTGCGGGGTCCCTCGGCTCTTGCGGGGCTCACGATCCGAGCGCTTCTAATGTTATCGTCTGGCGGGAGAGCCGTACACCTGGACGAACTGGGGGAGGTCCCTCGTAGGGGCTTGAGAGCATGGAAGTAGAGGTGTGTTTCTATGGAAATCTTATCCATCTCGCCGGTGGCCGTGTGAGGACGATTCGAGTCGATGGTACTTCGCCCACCGTATCCGATCTACGTGCCGCGATCGCTCAGGAGATTCCTGACATGGCGTCGCATCTGAGGCATACGGCTGTTGGGATGGATTCCGAGCTGCTCTCGGACGATGCACCGATTCGCGAAGATGCTCAGATCGCCCTCCTCCCACCGGTGAGCGGAGGCTGAGCTTTGGGCGATCGCATCCAAGAAGCGCCCCTTTCCCTAGACGAACTCATTCAGGCCACCCGCGGCGTCGACGATGGGGCTCTGGTGGTTTTCAGTGGAAACGTCCGCGCGGTAGACCACGGCATGGAAGTCGCAGCTCTGGACTATGACGTCCACCGCCCCATGGCCGAGGAGGCGATCCGCCGTATCGAGGACGAGATTGTGGAGCGGGCCGGGATACTCGCCTGTAGGATCGTTCATCGGGTCGGGTACGTGCCCGCCGGTGAATCGAGCGTCTACGTGGTCGTGCGCGGGCGCCACCGCCCAGAGGCGTTCGAGGCCGCCCGCGAAGGAATCGAGCGGGTGAAGAAAGAGGTTCCGATCTGGAAGGAGGACGTGCAGTCTGACGGGAGCCGACTCCCTCGGCCCAGCGATTCCGGGACACCTCTCATTTGACGGGACTTGGGCGTGAATCGCACGTTTTCCGACCCTCTCTGTAGGTTGACACCATAGAAAGATCCGGCATAACTTGACGTCTGTTTCGTTCCCCAAGGCCGTTCCCATTCCTAGAGGAACGGGGTCCGGGGGTTCCATGCCGCGACCGCCGCTGAGCGCCACATCGAAGGAGGAGCACTCGATGGAGATCCAGGACATCGTAATCGACCGAACGGTCTCGCGTCGAACGTTCATCAAGGGAGTGATCGCGGCGGGGGCGACGGTATCGTCGACGTCATACCTATTCCGAGGTCCGGGGACGGCGTACGCGCAGAGTGCATCGGGCACGGTGGAGCAGCTGATCACGCTGAACGTGAACGGACAGAGCCGGCCGGTAGATGTATATCCGCAGGAGACACTGGGACACGTACTGCGCTACAAGCTAGGACTGACGGGTCCGAAGTACGGATGTGACCGAGCGGAATGCGGAGCGTGCACGGTGCTGGTGGACGGAGTAACGAAGTACTCGTGCTCGTTGTTGGCGCACCAAGTGAGGGGCGCGGAGGTGACGACGATCGAGGGACTGGAGTCACCGACTGGAGAGCTACACCCGGTGCAGCAGGCGGTGATGGATGAGGCAGGGTTCCAGTGTGCGTTCTGTGCCTCGGGGTTCATCATGGCCATGGTGGGGATGCTGAACGAGAACCCGAACCCGACAAGAGAAGAGGCGAGGTTGGCGCTATCGGGCAACCTTTGCCGATGCGGTGACTACGACAAGATTCTGGCCTCAGCGATGCGTGCGATCGAGTTGAGTCGCCGTACCGCCTGAGCGTACAAGAAAGACTCCTCCAAGGGGGCATAGCGAGATGGCCGACTACAGGTTGATGGGGACCAGTCAAGCTCCGAAGGACCTCAGAGCGAAGGTAACGGGCCGTTCGAAGTACGCGGAGGACTTCCGTGCCGACGGCATGCTCTTCGCGAAGCTTCTGCTCAGCCCCGTGCCCCACGGACGGGTGGTTGGCTTCGATGCCAGTCGAGCTCTTGCGATGGAGGGCGTCCTCGCGGTGATCAGGGCGGATTCGTTCGGGTCGGTCGAAACGATCTACGGCATGGAGCCCGTGCTGACCGACGATCCACGGTACCAGGGACAACCAATCGCCGCAGTTGCCGCGACAGACGAAACGTTGGCTGCGGAAGCCGTAGCCGCGATCGACATCGAGATCGAGCCGCTCCCCTTCGCGTTGGATCCGTTGGATGCGCTTCGGCCCGGTGGGCCGAATCCGCTTCTGGAAGGCAATGCGTATGACGGGTTCGACATTGCCGAGATAAAGTGGACTTCGGAGCAAATGGCAGCGCTCGAAGGTGACCGATTCCCCGAGCTGGAGTTCAATGGGGCCGATGGATGGGAAGTCGGCGATTGGGAGGCCGCGCTTGCGAGCGCAGACTTGGTGGTGGAGCGGCCGATCGTACACCAGTCACAGACGCACCATCCGATGGAGCCACGCAGCGCGATGGCCTATTGGCAAAACAGCCGCTGCTACCTGCACTGTTCGACGCAGAGCGTGGCTCGCACGCAAAGAGCGCACGCCCAACGTCTCGGGATTGACGAAAGCGACCTTGCATTGATTAGCCCGTGGACCGGTGGAGGATTCGGAAGCAAGATCCAGGGGAGCGTGACGGACGTGATCCCGGCGGTACTGGCCAGGGAGACGGGCCGGCCCGTGATGCTTCGAGTAACCCGCGATGAGGAGACCTATTTCGGGCGCGCTCGCTCAGGTCTGCAGGGATGGGCTAAGATGGGCTTTCAGTCTGACGGTCGGCTGACCGCACTCGACCTGCTTCTCGTCCAAGACTCTGGGTCGTACGGGAGGATGGGCGACTTCAGCTCTGCGGCCTCGATCGCATCGTTGGCCTATCAGCCGGAGGCCATGCGGTTTCGGGGGATCCCGGTGATCACAAACACGCCTCCTCACGGAGCCCAGCGGGCGCCAGGGGGTGCTCAGGTCATCACGATGCTCACGCCGGTCATCGATGAGGCGGCTCGGGCGCTGGGCGTGGATCGTATGGACATGCTCTACCTGAACGCTCCCGCGGACCAGGCGTATTTCCACCCGGGGCCGACGCAGCTCACGAGCGCGTACGCGAAAGAGGCCGTGCAGATGACACGCGAGCTCTTCAACTGGGACCAGAAGAAGCTCTTGAGCGGCCAGAGGAATGGAAGCAAGGTGACCGGAGTCGGTGTGGCTATCAGTCCGTACTCCGCCGGAAGCTCCGGGATGGATGGTTTGCTGATTATCCGTCCGGACGGGCAGCTCACGGTCCATTCGGGAATCGGAAACTTGGGGACAAGCTCGGTCTTCGACACGTCGATGGCCGCGGCCGAAGTGCTCGGTGTGGATTGGGACGAGGTCGAGGTGCTTTGGGGAGACACAGATCTGGCCCTGCCGTGGAGCTCCATGCAGGGCGGCAGCCAGACCACCCATGCGCATACCCGTGCGAACTACGCGGCAGGGCTTCTAGCAAAACGTCTCTTGCAAGAGATCGCGGCAGGAGACCTCGGTGGGGCACCCGAGAACTACGACGTTGGGGGAGGCCGGGTCTTCCGTATGGGCAGCCCGTCCGTCGGGATGACGTTCGGTCAGGCCGCACAGCGAGCCATCGAGCTAGGGGGTCGTTACGACGGTCATGAACTGAACGAGTCCTTGGACGCGATGACCGCGCGAGGTGCCGGAACGCTGGCCGGGCAGGGTTTGGTCGCTGCGGCAACCGATGAGTTCTCGCACGAAGGGCAGACCCGGTCCACCGTGGTGGCGGCAGGGGTTGTAGAAGTCGACATAGAGACCGGTGAGTTCGAGTTGCTTGAGCTCACTGCGGTTGCGGACTGCGGGACTGTGTTGAACCCGCGGAACCTGAAGGGTCAGGTGAACGGCGGGATCAACCAGGGGATTAGCCAGGCACGCTTCGAGAAGTGGGGCTATGACCTCCGTTGGGGCGTAAACCAAAACAAGCGGCTTCACACCGCAAAGCCGATCACGATCATGAACACGGCAAGATCCTTCCAGTTTGCGGCGGTCGACATCCCGGACCGAGAGAACCCAGTGGGCTCGCGTGGGATCGGCGAGCCACCGGTTGGCGCCGGGGCGGGCGTGATTGTGTCCGCGATCTACGACGCCATAGGCATTTACATCAACCGGACTCCGGTGACGCCGGACAAGATATTGAATGCGCTCGAGGGTGGAGCGACGGGATACACCACTCTGCAGACCCATGTCTAGCAGGTTAACGAAGAGAACAATCTGCGAGAGCTAGAGGAGAGCGACGATGGGCGAGATTCGCGACATGATGGGTACGTTCGAGCTCTATCAGCCGATGGAGCTGAGTGGAGCCCTCGACCTCCTGGGCAGTCATGGATCGGATGCATGGATCCTGTCCGGGGGACTGGACACGTTCGACTGGCTAAAGGATCGGGCGAAGAGCCCGAGCGTGGTGGTCGACGTGGGAGGGATCGAAGAGCTGCAGGGGATCGAGGTAAACGGGGACGGGATACGGATCGGAGCGATGGCGCGTCTGGATGAGGTGGTCAAGCATCCAGAGCTAAACGCACGCTATCCGATGCTGGTAGAAGCGGCAGGGCGAGTGGCGACGCCGCAGATCCGCCACCAGGGAACGATGGGTGGGAATGTGGCCCAGGATACACGCTGCTGGTACTACCGCAGTGGCTGGCCGTGCTACCGAGCAGGTGGGAACACGTGCTATGCAAATGCACCGGACGCACTGAACCGAGAGCATGCGATCTTCGATTCGAACCGGTGTGTGGCGGTATCCCCGACGGACACGGGACCGGCGTTGATTGCACTGGATGCGGAGATGGAGGTGAGCAGTGCAGGTGGGACGCGAATGATACCAGCGGAAAACTTCTTCATCGGACCGAGCACGGACATCACGCGGATGACAGTGATGGAGCCGACGGATCTACTGACGGCGATGCATATCCCGGGGCGATGGGCGGGAGCGGCATCGTACTTCGAGAAGGTGGCGGACCGAGGCTCATGGGACTTTGCGCTGGGGAATGTGGCATCGGCGCTGGATGTACAGAACGGAACGATCCTGGAGGCGAGGATCGTGGTGGGCGGAGTGGCGGCGCGACCCCTGCGGCTACGCAGAGTGGAGAACGCGATCGCAGGCAGACCGATCAATGACGAGACACTGGAAGAAGCGGGACGGCTGGCGGTGCAGAATGCTCGTCCCTTGCAGTTCAACGCATACAAGATCGCCCTCACCCGCAATCTGGTGAAGCGCGCGATTCGGGAGGCGACCGCCTAACGAAGGACCCCAGTGTCATGGGTTCGGCGATCAACTCTACGCGCCGGCTGCTCGGATCACATCCAGGCGGTCGGCGCGTTCTCGTACGGTCATTCTCGTTGACACCCGGAGATTCCGCACCATACTATAGACAGGGTGTGGGCCAGAGACAGGGTGTGGGCCAGCCCTTGGGCAGAGACCCACCATCTCAAAGAGAAATAACCGCTGAGCGGCAGCGTTTGTCTGATCCATGAAGCTCTGGCCGTGCGTCTGATCGGCCACCCCTGAGCGCCACATCGGAGGAGGAGCACTCGATGGAGATCCAGGACATCGTAATCGACCGAACGGTCTCACGTCGAACGTTCATCAAGGGAGTGATCGCGGCGGGGGCGACGGTATCGTCGACGTCGTACCTATTCCGAGGTCCTGGGACGGCGTACGCGCAGAGTGCATCGGGCACGGTGGAGCAGCTGATCACGCTGAACGTGAACGGTCAAAGCCGGCCGGTGGACGTATATCCGCAGGAGACGCTGGGACACGTACTGCGCTACAAGCTAGGACTGACGGGTCCGAAGTACGGATGTGACCGAGCGGAATGCGGAGCGTGCACGGTTCTGGTGGACGGAGTAACGAAGTACTCGTGCTCGTTGTTGGCGCACCAAGTGAGGGGGGCGGAGGTGACGACGATCGAGGGATTGGAGTCGCCGACTGGAGAGCTTCACCCGGTGCAGCAGGCGGTGATGGACGAGGCCGGGTTCCAGTGTGCGTTCTGTGCCTCGGGGTTCATCATGGCCATGGTGGGGATGCTGAACGAGAACCCGAACCCGACAAGAGAAGAGGCGAGGTTGGCGCTATCGGGCAACCTTTGCCGATGCGGTGACTACGACAAGATTCTGGCCTCAGCGATGCGTGCGATCGAATTGAGCCGCCGCACCGCCTGAGCATACTGCAGCGATAGAAGCACGGCCGAACCGAGCACGACGGCCGACGCGCCGGTCCAGGGTGGCAGACAATACCTCGAGGGAGGCATAGCAAGATGGCCGACTACAGGTTGATGGGGACGAATCAAGCTCCGAAGGACCTCAGAGCAAAGGTGACGGGGCGCTCGAAGTATGCGGAGGATTTCCGTGCCGACGGCATGCTCTTCGCAAAGCTTCTGCTTAGCCCGGTGCCTCATGGGCGAGTACGGGGGATAGACACGAGTCGAGCCCTGGCGATGGATGGGGTCTTGGCGGTGATCACCGCGGATGACCTTCCCGAGATGGAGCCGGGGGTGGAGCCCATCCTATCGAACGATCCACGCTACCAGGGTCAGCCGATCGCTGCTGTCGCTGCGACGGATGAGACATTGGCTGCGGAAGCGGTGGCGGCCCTCGAGCTTGATATCGAGCCGCTCCCCTTCGCGCTCGATCCGTTGGACACGCTTCGGCCGGGTGGACCGAACCCGCTCGAAGAAGGCAATGCATACGATGGGTTCGAGGTGGCGGAGGTCAAGTGGACGGCAGAGCACATGGCGGTACTCGAGGGGGAGGTGTTCCCGGCGGAGGATCTGCCGGCTGCTGCCGGTTGGGAAGTCGGTGATGTGAACGACGGGTTTGCCCGGTCGGCGGTGATCGTGGAGCAGCCGATTCTCCATCAGACCCAAACGCACCATCCGATGGAGCCGCGCAGTGCGATGTCGTACTGGCAGAATGGGAAGTGCTATCTCCACTGTTCCGTCCAGAGTGCTGCGCGCTCTCAGCGAGCCTTTGCCGACCGGCTCGGGATCGCGGAAGAGGACATGGTGATGATCGTTGAGTACTGCGGGGGCGGATTCGGAAGCAAGATCACCGGTACCGTCACCGACATGATCCCCGCGCTTTTGGCAAGGGAGACAGGACGGCCCGTGATGATGCGGGTTACGAGGGACGAAGAGACCTACTTCGGGCGAGCTCGTGCTGGCCTTCAGGGCTGGGCCAAACTCGGGCTCCGTGAGGATGGCCGGCTGCTCGCCCTGGATCTATTGCTGATCCAGGACAGTGGTTCATTCGGAAGAAGGGGTGACTTCAGCTCTGCGGCCTCGATCGCATCACTCTCCTATCAGCCGGAGACCATGCGGTTTCGCGGACTTCCGGTGATCACCAATACGCCACCCCGCGGGGCCCAGAGGGCACCCGGCGGTGCGCAGATCATCACGATGCTCGGACCCGTATTGGACCGGGCAGCCAATGAGCTCGGTGTCGACCGTGCCGACATGATGTATATAAACGCGCCCGCAGATCAGGCGTTCTTCCACCCGGGCCCGTCTCAGCTCACGAGTTGCTACGCGAAGGAAGCGGTCCAGATGGGTCGCGAGCTCTTCAATTGGGACGAGAAGAGACTCTTGAGCGGGCAGCGCAATGGCTCGAAGGTGACAGGAGTAGGCGTTGCGATCAGCTCCTATTCGGCAGGAAGCTCTGGGTACGACGGAATGCTGATCATCCGGCCCGACGGGCAGCTGACGATTCATTCGGGGGTCGGGAACCTCGGCACCCACTCAGTCTTCGATACATGCATGGCGGCCGCTGAGGTGTTGCGCCACGATTGGGACGAAGTCGAGGTGGTGTGGGGAGACACCAGCAAGGGGCTCCCGTGGAGTGCCAGCCAAGGGGGCAGCCAGACGACGCATGCACATACTCGCGCGAACCATGCCTGCGGCTTGCAGGCGAAGCGAAAGCTGCAGGAGATCGCGGCGGTCGACCTCGGTGGAGCGCCCGAGAACTATGACGTAGGCGGCGGCCGGGTCTTCCGTATGGGAAGCCCGTCGGTTGGGATGACCTTTGCGCAGGCGGCCCAGCGGGCGATCGAGTTGGGTGGGGCCTATGACGGTCACGAGCTAGACGACTCGTTGGAGGAGATGACGGTCCGAGCGGTGCAAGAGCATCTCACGGGTCAGGGTCTAGTGGCGGCTGCGACCGACGAGTTCTCACACGAGGGCGCGACCCGCTCCACGGTGGTGGCCTTCTCCGTCATCGAGATTGATCAGGAGACGGGCGAGATCGAGGTGAAGGAGGTCACTGCGGTCGCGGACTGCGGGACTGTGTTGAACCCCCGGAGCCTCAAAGCCCAGGTCAGCGGGGGCCTGCTTCAGGGGATGAGCCAGGCGCGGTTCGAGAAGTGGGGCTACGACCTCCGTTGGGGCGTGAACCAAAACAAGCGGCTCCACACGGCGAAGCCGATCAGTATCATGAACGGCCCGCTCGAGTTCGAGTTCGCGGCCGTCGACATCCCGGACCGGGAGAACCCAGTGGGCTCGCGTGGGATCGGCGAGCCACCGGTCGGCGCCGGAGCCGCGGTCGTGCTATCGGCGATCCAGGATGCGATCGGGATGCCGATCACTAGGACTCCGGTGAGTCCTGACAAGATATTGAATGCCCTCGAGGGTGGAGCGACGGGATACACCACTCTACAGACCCACGTGTAAGGAGCTAGAGGAGAGCGACCATGGGCGAGATTCGCGACATGATGGGTACGTTCGAGCTCTATCAGCCGATGGAGCTGAGTGGAGCCCTCGACCTCCTGGGCAGTCATGGATCGGATGCATGGATCCTGTCCGGGGGACTGGACACGTTCGACTGGCTAAAGGATCGGGCGAAGAGCCCGAGCGTGGTGGTCGACGTGGGAGGGATCGAAGAGCTGCAGGGGATCGAGGTAAACGGGGACGGGATACGGATCGGAGCGATGGCGCGTCTGGATGAGGTGGTCAAGCATCCAGAGCTAAACGCACGCTATCCGATGCTGGTAGAAGCGGCAGGGCGAGTGGCGACGCCGCAGATCCGCCACCAGGGAACGATGGGTGGGAATGTGGCCCAGGATACACGCTGCTGGTACTACCGCAGTGGCTGGCCGTGCTACCGAGCAGGTGGGAACACGTGCTATGCAAATGCACCGGACGCACTGAACCGAGAGCATGCGATCTTCGATTCGAACCGGTGTGTGGCGGTATCCCCGACGGACACGGGACCGGCGTTGATTGCACTGGATGCGGAGATGGAGGTGAGCAGTGCAGGTGGGACGCGAATGATACCAGCGGAAAACTTCTTCATCGGACCGAGCACGGACATCACGCGGATGACAGTGATGGAGCCGACGGATCTACTGACGGCGATGCATATCCCGGGGCGATGGGCGGGAGCGGCATCGTACTTCGAGAAGGTGGCGGACCGAGGCTCATGGGACTTTGCGCTGGGGAATGTGGCATCGGCGCTGGATGTACAGAACGGAACGATCCTGGAGGCGAGGATCGTGGTGGGCGGAGTGGCGGCGCGACCCCTGCGGCTACGCAGAGTGGAGAACGCGATCGCAGGCAGACCGATCAATGACGAGACACTGGAAGAAGCGGGACGGCTGGCGGTGCAGAATGCTCGTCCCTTGCAGTTCAACGCATACAAGATCGCCCTCACCCGCAATCTGGTGAAGCGCGCGATTCGGGAGGCGACCGCCTAACGAAGGACCCCAGTGTCATGGGTTCGGCGATCAACTCTACGCGCCGGCTGCTCGGATCACATCCAGGCGGTCGGCGCGTTCTCGTATCTAGTTCTGTTGACACTCGAAGAGCGCCTGCCGTACTATGCAACGAACCTAGCTTTAGCCGTCGCATCAGGCGGCAAGAGTCCCCGTATTCGCACCCCCGAGATCCCTTTCAGCGCCGGCGACGGGGCGACCGCCCTTGAGCGCCACATCGAAGGAGGAGCACTCGATGGAGATCCAGGACATCGTAATCGACCGAACGGTCTCGCGTCGAACGTTCATCAAGGGAGTGATCGCGGCGGGGGCGACGGTATCGTCGACGTCGTACTTATTCCGAGGTCCGGGGACGGCGTACGCGCAGAGTGCATCGGGTACGGTGGAGCAGCTGATCACGCTGAACGTGAACGGACAGAGCCGGCCGGTGGACGTATATCCGCAGGAGACGCTGGGACACGTACTGCGCTACAAGCTAGGGTTGACGGGGCCGAAGTACGGATGTGACCGAGCGGAATGCGGAGCATGCACGGTTCTGGTGGACGGAGTAACGAAGTACTCGTGCTCGTTGCTGGCGCATCAAGTGAGGGGGGCGGAGGTGACGACGATCGAGGGATTGGAGTCGCCGACGGGAGAGCTACACCCGGTGCAGCAGGCGGTGATGGACGAGGCAGGGTTCCAGTGTGCGTTCTGTGCGTCGGGGTTCATCATGGCGATGGTGGGGATGTTGAACGAGAACCCGAACCCGACCAGGGAAGAGGCCAGGTTGGCACTATCGGGCAACCTTTGCCGATGCGGTGACTACGACAAAATCTTGGCTTCAGCGATGCGTGCGATCGAGTTGAGTCGCCGTACCGCCTGACATTCTGACTGACTATCGTATGGCCCGGGTTGGGGGATTCATTCCGGGAGCTCACTCGAGGGAGGCATAGCGAGATGGCCGACTACAGGTTGATCGGGACCAGCCAGACTCCGAAGGATCTCAGGGCCAAGGTGACGGGGCGGTCGAAGTATGCGGAGGACTTCCGAGCGGATGGGATGGTCTTCGCGAAGCTTCTCCTGAGTCCGGTGCCTCATGGGCAAGTACGCGGGATAGACACGCGTCGAGCCCTGGCGATGGACGGGGTTTTGGCGGTGATCACCGCGAGTGACTTGGAGGACGCCGCCGGAGGAGGCAGTGCGCCAGCGAGCGACTATCAGGGGGTCGAGCCGGTTCTGACGAACGTCCCACGCTACCAGGGCCAGCCGATCGCTGCGGTCGCTGCGACGGACGAGACGTTGGCGGCGGAAGCCGTTGCCGCCCTCGAGCTCGAGATCGATCCGCTTCCCTTTGCGTTGGATCCGTTGGACACACTTCGGCCGGGCGGGCCGAACCCACTCGAGGCTGGGAATGCATTCGAGGACAGCGATGTCGTAGAGGTCAAGTGGACAACCGAGCAGATGACGGCACTGGAGGGTGACCGGTTCCCGGACATCGAATTCCCCGGGGCGACTGGTTGGGAGGTCGGTGACTGGATGTCGGGGTTCGCGAGTGCGGATTTGATCGTAGAACAATCGATCGTACACCAGTCGCAGACGCACCATCCGATGGAGCCACGCAGCGCAATGGCCTATTGGCAGAATGGAAAGTGCTATCTGCACTGCTCGACGCAGAGCACGGCCAGAACGGCGGCGGGCCATGCAACACGGATAGGGATAGACCAGGAAGATCTCGTCCTGATCGCGCCTTACTGTGGGGGTGGCTTCGGCAGCAAGGGGGCTGGCTCGGTAACGGACTTGATTCCCGTCCTTCTCTCTCAGGAGGCTGGGCGGCCAGTGATGCTTCGAGTAACCCGCGATGAAGAGACCTACTTCGGGCGGGCGCGCGCAGGCCTGCAGGGCTGGGCGAAGATGGGCTTCCGAAGCGACGGACGGCTCGTAGCGCTCGACTTGCTGTTGATCCAGGACAGCGGATCCTACGGAAGACGCGGAGATTTCCTCTCGGCGGCCTCGATTGCGTCATTGGCGTATCAGCCGGAAACTATGCGTTTCCGGGGAGTCCCAGTTATCACCAATACGCCTCCGCGCGGGGCACAGAGGGCACCGGGTGGGGCGCAGGCTATCACGATGCTCGGACCCGTTGTTGACCGCGCCGCCCGGGAGCTCGACGTGGACCGGGTAGACATCCTCTATCTGAATGCACCTGCCGATCAGGCGTACTTCCACCCTGGGCCTGCGCAACTCACGAGCGCCTATGCGAAAGAGGCGATCCAGATGGGTCGCGAGCTCTTCAATTGGGACGAGAAGAAGCTCTTGAGCGGGCGAAGGAATGGAAGCAAGGTCACCGGCGTCGGTGTGGCTATCAGTCCGTACTCCGCAGGAAGCTCGGGCTATGATGGTCTGCTCGTCATCCGTCCGGATGGTAAGCTCACGATCCATACAGGCGTGGGGAACCTCGGTACTCACTCGGTCTTCGACACGTCGATGGCGGCTGCTGAAGTGCTTGGCGTGGATTGGGACGAGGTCGAGGTGGTGTGGGGAGATTCGAGCCTGGGCCTTCCATGGAGCTCCATGCAGGTGGGAAGCCAGACGACTCACGCACATACGCGCGCGAATTACGCCACTGGACTTCATGCAAAACGTCTCTTACAGGAGATTGCCGCGCGAGACCTGGGTGGGGCGCCCGAGAACTACGATGTGGGCGGCGACAGGGTCTTCCGCATGGGCAGCTCCTCGGTCGGGATGACGTTCGCACAGGCGGCCCAGCGGGCCATCGAGCTTGGCGGGGCGTACGACGGTCACGAGCTAAATGAGTCTTTGAACGAAATGACGGTCCGGGCCGTTCAGGAGCATCTAACAGGGCAGGGTCTAGTGGCGGCAGCGACCGATGAGTTCTCGCATGAAGGCGCCACCCGATCCACTGTGGTGGCTTTCGCGGTGGTAGAGGTCGACACAGAGACCGGTAACTTCGACGTCCACGAATTGGTAGCGGTCGCGGACTGTGGGACCGTGTTGAACCCTCGGAGTCTCAAGGCGCAGGTCAGCGGAGGTCTCCTTCAGGGAATGAGCCAGGCACGCTTCGAGAAGTGGGGCTATGACCTTCGTTGGGGCGTGAACCAAAACAAGCGGTTCCACACGGCGAAGCCGATCAGCATCATGAACGCTCCACCCCGGTATGAGTTTGCGGCCGTAGACATCCCGGACCGAGAGAACCCCGTGGGCTCGCGTGGGATCGGCGAGCCGCCGGTCGGAGCTGGAGCCGCGGTCGTGCTATCGGCCGTGTACGACGCGATCGGCGTCTACCTCGATCGGACTCCGATCAGTCTGGACAAGATATTGAATGCCCTCGAGGGTGGAGCGACGGGATACACCACTCTGCAGACCCATGTCTAGCAGGTTAACGAAGAGAACAATCTGCGAGAGCTAGAGGAGAGCGACGATGGGCGAGATTCGCGACATGATGGGTACGTTCGAGCTCTATCAGCCGATGGAGCTGAGTGGAGCCCTCGACCTCCTGGGCAGTCATGGATCGGATGCATGGATCCTGTCCGGGGGACTGGACACGTTTGACTGGCTAAAGGATCGGGCGAAGAGCCCGAGCGTGGTGGTCGACGTGGGAGGGATCGAAGAGCTGCAGGGGATCGAGGTAAATGGGGACGGCGTGCGAATCGGGGCGATGACGCGGCTGCAGGAGATCGTGAGCCACCCAGAGCTAAGCGCACGATACCCGATGCTGGCTGAGTCTGCGGGGCGAGTGGCGACGCCACAGATCCGGCACCAGGGGACGCTAGGCGGGAATGTGGCCCAGGACACACGCTGCTGGTACTACCGCAGTGGCTGGCCGTGCTACCGAGCAGGTGGGAACACGTGCTATGCAAATGCACCGGACGCATTGAACCGAGAGCATGCGATCTTCGATTCGAACCGGTGTGTAGCGGTATCACCGACAGACACGGGACCGGCGCTGATTGCACTGGATGCGGAGATGGAGGTGAGCAGTGCAGGTGGGACGCGAATGATACCAGCGGAGAACTTCTTCATTGGACCGAGCACGGACATCACGCGGATGACGTTGATGGAGCCGACGGACCTACTGACGGCGATCCACATCCCGGGGCGGTGGGCAGGAGCGGCGTCGTACTTCGAGAAGGTGGCGGACCGAGGCTCATGGGACTTTGCGCTAGGGAATGTGGCATCGGCGCTCGATGTACAGAACGGAACGATCCTGGAGGCGAGGATCGTAGTGGGCGGAGTGGCGGCGCGACCTCTGAGACTACGCAGAGTGGAGAACGCGATCGCAGGCAGACCGATCAATGACGAGACATTGGAAGAAGCGGGGCGGCTGGCGGTGCAGAATGCCCGTCCCCTGCAGTTCAACGCATACAAGATCGCCCTCACCCGCAATCTGGTGAAGCGCGCGATTCGGGAGGCGACCGCCTAGCATGGACTTCGTGCGCAGAGCAGCAAATCCGTGGGGAGAGGAGGTCCTTTTGGGCCTCGCTTGGAACGTTTTTTGGCTGATCGTCGTCCTAGGCCTACTCTTCATCATCGGGCACGCGATTTTCGCGAGGAAGGCGGCGGCGGGGTCCATCGACTCAGGTGCCACTTCGGGCCTCCCCGAAAAAGTTGAAAGGCACGGCGGGAGCGCTCGCCTTTCGCATTGGATCCTAGCTGCCGCGACGTTCGCGCTGCTGATCACTTCGTTCGTCCCGATCCTCGGGCTTCAATTCCCCTGGGTCACTATCCACTGGATCGCTGGGCTGGTCTTCGGAGTCTACGTTGTTTACCACACCGTCGATACGATCGGTCGTGGGACTCTTGATTCCATGTGGCTCAGTGTACAGGAGACGATGGAGTCGATCGGCCGCGCAAAGGATTTCTTCAGCAGGGGCGGTGATCCGGACGAGCGAACGGCCAAATGGGCCTTCGAGAACAAGGCGTTTCACCATATCACAGCCCTCGCCGGGCTGGCGGTTCTCGCCACTGGCCTGCTCATGATGTTCAGGGTCGATACCTGGCTCTGGACAGCGAATCCATACTTGCTTGGCATTTCCGACTCGACATGGGGATTGACGTACGTGCTTCATGGCCTTGCCGCCGTGGGTTTTGTAGGCCTCCTCATCGCGCACATCTACTTCGCCATACGGCCTGACAAACTCTTCCTCACGAGGTCCATGATCAAAGGTTGGATTACGAGAGAGGAGTTCGCGCAGCACTATGATCGCGGGAAGTGGCAGGTCTCCGATAACGGAGATCGGGTGGCCGAGCCTCGGGAGGAGACCGCAGTCGGCGCGGCTCCCTCTTCAGAGAATGCTCCGGAGTAGAGCTGTAAATGACTGGTGAAGCGCGCGAGCAGATCGCAAAGGCCATCGATACGATCGAGGGGGCTTACGAGTTCTTCCTGGCCTATGCGGCGCAGGGCATCACCGACGAATCCCAGTCCTCCAAGGTCGGAAGTCAGCTCCGAAGCCATCTCGGCGGGATGGCCGGTGCATTGTCCGACCTTTCACCGCTCTTCGGTTCCCTCCTACGCGAAGAGGCGCTAGGGCCAGGCGACGAGGTTGAGGCATTCCAGGCGCTTGTCGAGGCGGATGCCGCGAAGGCGGGAGTCGTGCTTTCGCTCGTGCAGGCGCAAGAGTCGATATCTTCCCAGCTCGTGGACAATCTCAACGCGTCGGTTCACGTACGAACGCTCCTCACGGACCTGTTCGTTCTCGATGAGGCCCTGAAGCTGGGGGTTGATCAAGGGACCACGCCGGAGGCCTCCGAGTCCCTTACGTAGATCCAGGGTCTGATGGCGGTCGAGCGTGATCTGGGCGGCCCTGGCGGGCGGGACGGCGTTCTTCTACGCGCTTCACGGGGGCTGGTCAGCGCGAATATCGCGTCGGATCGGCGCGGTGCACGCGGCGTGGGCCCTGTTTACCTTCGCCCTTCCAGTTTTTCTCCTCTACCTTGCCGCCCGTGGAATCCCTCCAGTCGGTGCGGGTTTTTGGCCCGCGTGGGCGGTTGCCGTGGCTGGGAACCTCGTCGCGTGGTACCTGTTCTTTGCCGCGCTGCGCACAGGTGATCTGGGACTCACCTATCCGCTTCTCGCGCTGACCCCGATCTTCGTTCCGATCGTCGAGTGGGTTCTTCTTGCTGAGGTCCCGTCAGCGGGAGGTGCTGTCGGGATCGGTCTTGTCGTAGCGGGGGTCTACCTCCTGAACTTCGGCGAGATCCGGGCAGGAGTCCTTTCCCCATTTGCCGCGCTTGCCAAGGACGGAGCGGCCATCAAGGCTCTGACGGTGTCTGTGATTTGGTCGGTGACGGGTACTCTGGATCGGGTCGCGGTTCTCGAGTCATCACCTGCATTCTATGGGTTCATGCTATCCGCCGGCCTCGCGGTACTGTTCCTGCCGTTCGCTTTGGCGACTAGAGGGCGGGTGCCCACGCCGTCGATGGTTCGGAGAGCTGGGACTCTCGTTTTAGATCGCAGCTCGCGCCCGCAGGTCGCGGAGCACTTCTGGTGCATGGCCTGCTGTTCGCATTCATGATCATTCTCCAAATGGAGGCACTCACGCTTGCGCTGGCCTCTTACGTCCTGAGCATCAAGCGAGCGGGCGCCGTGCTTGCCGTGTTGCTGGGGTACTTCGCTTTCCGCGAAGGAGCGCTCGGTCCCCGCCTCACGGGTACTCTCGTCACACTTACAGGGGCTTTGGTCCTGGTGCTCTGGGGGTAGGATCGAGACCCAATGGGGCGTGGTTGACCCCCACGCGGGAGGCGATTAGAGTCTCCTCTCCCATGGCGTTGACGGGGATCGTAGACTCGCGCGCACGGCTTTTCTCTCTCTCTTGACCTCTGATGTCTTCTGAATTGATTCGAGTCACGCTTCCCGATGGGACAGCGCTTGACCTACCGGTGGGCTCGACAGCGCTCGATGTCGCTCGAGAAATCGGGCCAGGCCTAGCGAAGGCGGCTCTTGCCGCTGAAGTGGATGGGGAGCTCGTCGATCTGGAGCTCGCCATTCCGAAAGACGCGACCGTGAGATTGATAACCGACCGGGATACGGAGGCGGTTCGCCTACTCAGGCACTCCGCCGCTCACGTCCTGGCTACCGCTGTGAGAGGCCTTCGACCAGGCGCCGAGATAGGCTTCGGTCCTGCCATCGAAGAGGGCTTCTACTACGACTTCGGGGTCGAGGAACCCTTTACACTGGAAGACCTGCAACGCTTCGAGGAGGAGATGACCAAGGTGGTCTCCTCGGACCTTTCGTTTGACCGCCGTCGGGTCACCAAGGAGGAGGCCCGTGAACTTTTCGAGGATGATCCACTAAAGCTCGAGCGTCTCGAGGAATTCGATGACGAAGAGGTGATTACGGTCTACCAGGATGGTCCCTTTCTGGATCTGTGCCGAGGACCTCACCTTCCGAGCACGGGCCGCTTGAAGCACTTCAAGCTTCTCTCGACCGCCGGAGCCTATTGGCGCGGCGACGAGTCGCGTCAGATGCTGCAGCGCATCTATGGAACGGCGTTCTTCAAGCGAAAGGAACTCGATGATCATATCGAGCGCCTGGAGGAAGCGAAGAAGAGAGATCACCGTGTCCTCGGGAAACAACTGGATCTCTTCACTGTGGATCCACGTGTCGGTTCCGGGCTCATCCTTTGGCAACCTCACGGCGCGATCGTCCGGAATGAGATCGAGGAGTTTGAGAAAGAACTTATCCTAAAGCACGGATATGACATCGTTTATACCCCTCACGTCATGAGTGAGCGGCTCTTCGAATTGTCGGGTCATCTGGAGAACTTCCAGGAGAGTATGTTCGGAGCGATGGAGGTCGAGGGGAGCCGCTACCGACCCAAGCCGATGAACTGCCCTGGGCACATCTGTATCTATCAGGCCGCACAACGCTCGTACCGAGACCTTCCCATTCGCTACGCGGAGTTTGGTACGGTGTATCGCTATGAGCGGAGCGGGGTCTTGCATGGGATGCTCCGGGTCCGCGGATTCACACAGGACGATGCGCACGTTTTCTGTACGCAAGAACAAGTGCCTGCGGAGATCGAGGCCCTCTTGGACCTTGTCGAAGAGATGCTCGGCGTATTCGGCTATCCGTATGCCGTCGAGCTCTCAACCCGTCCAGAGAAGGCGCTTGGCACGCCCGAGCAGTGGGACGAGGCCGTCCAGGTTCTGCGGAGTGTCCTAGAGAACCGTGGTGTTCCGCACACACTGGACGAGGGGGGAGGGGCATTCTACGGCCCGAAACTCGATTTCAAGCTTATCGATGCGATCGGACGGGAATGGCAGGGTCCCACCGTCCAGCTGGACTTCAACCTCCCCGAGCGATTCAAGATCGAATACATCGGTGATGACAACGAGCGGCACAGGCCCGTGATGCTCCACCGGGTTCTCGTCGGGTCGATGGAGCGTTTTGTCGGCGGACTCATCGAGCACTACGCAGGTGCATTCCCCGTCTGGCTGGCTCCGGAGCAAGTGCGCGTACTGCCCATCTCCAAAGATTGGGCGAAAGATGCTGACGCCTACGCGGCGGATCTCAGGCGATCCGGCATCCGGGCTGAGTCCTTCGAGCGCGAGAGTCTTTCGTACCGGATTCGCGAGGCTGAACTCCGCAAGATTCCGTACATGTGCGTTATCGGGGAGCGCGAGGCGACTGAGGGTACCGTTGCAGTCCGCAGCCGCGGATCTGGCAAGAAACAGGAGGTCCTGGACCGGCCGGCCTTCCGTG
Source organism: Longimicrobiales bacterium (assembly GCA_965215925.1). GTDB lineage: Bacteria > Gemmatimonadota > Gemmatimonadetes > Longimicrobiales > Gaopeijiaceae > JAAXGI01. The sequence continues at coordinate 3,442,026 of CBDCEQ010000003.1, forward strand.
AGCGCGTTGTGGAAGAGATCCGAACCCGTGCGAAGGGCGCGCCGTAAGCTGCGTCCCCTGCGGTTCTCCTTGACGCTCTATCCCCTCGACGTATCTTCTTACGTTGGCAAAATATGGAAGAGAGGGGGAATCTCTCCACCTATCGGCCCACCTCGGATCGCGTGAGGTGAAGACGCCGCCGGGTTCGAACACATCGAGGCGCTGTGCTATGCCGCGTCTCCGATGAATCGGCCCGGCTGAGTCCGGGCTTTTTCTTAATTCCGGCCTACCTCAGGGCCAGAGCTGACGGGGGGAAGCAACCATCAAGGATCAGAGGGTCCGCGTAAATGATCAGATTCGGATAAGCCCGATCCGACTCATCGATGCCGAAGGCGAACAAGTCGGGATCGTCTCCTTGGATGACGCTAGAGCGAGGGCTGGCGAGGCAGGTTTAGATCTCGTCGAGGTCGCCCCGGAAGCCCGACCCCCGGTCTGTCGGCTGATGGACTACGGGAAGTTCAGGTACGAGGAAGCCCGCCGGGCGAGGGAGGCGCGGAAAAAGCAGCACACGATGCACGTGAAGGAGGTGAAGTACCGTCCAGGCATTGAGGAACACGACTACGAATTCAAGACTCGGCACGTAAGGCGGTTCCTCGCCGATGGCGACAAGGTAAAGGTCACAATGATGTTTCGAGGTCGACAGCTTTCGCATCCGGAACTCGGCTTGGAGGTGCTCGAGCGGATCCTGGGAGACGTGGAGGATGTCGGGAAGATCGAGAGTCAGCCCGCGCGCGAGGGACGCACGATGATCATGGTGCTCGCTCCCCTCAGCGTAAAGTAATCGATAGGTCTGCCAGCTGAGTCTCGGTGGGCCGATGGAGGTCAGGATGCCAAAGATGAAAACCAACCGAGCCGCTGCGAAGCGGTTCAAGCGTAGCGCCACGGGGAAGCTAGGGCGCCGTAAGGCCTACAGAAGCCATATCCTCACCAAAAAGACGACCAAACGGAAGCGACATCTCCGGAAAGGCACCTTGGTCTCAAAGGCCGACGAAAAGCGAATGAACCGTCTGATGCCCGGATCGTAGCGGGATTCGGGGTCCGACCGACGAGGGGGGTGTACCATGCCACGCAGTAAGGGCGCACCTGCGCGCAACCATCGCAAGAAGAAAGTGTTCCGTGAGGCCAAGGGGTATTTCGGGGGCCGCAAGAAACTCTACCGCACGGCAAAAGACGCAGTCGAGAAGGGCTGGGAACACGCGTATCGAGACCGAAAAAAGAAGAAGCGTAACTTCCGCAGACTCTGGATCACCCGGATCAATGCGGCAGCTCGCCAGCATGACCTCTCGTACTCCCGCTTTATGAACGGACTCAAGCGGTCCGGTGTGGAGTTGGATCGTAAGGCACTTGCCGACCTCGCGGTGAGGGATCCAACCGCCTTCGCTGTGCTCGCAGGCCAGGTGAAAGAGAGTCTGACTCAGAGCTGAGTCTCGGTTGGAAATCGGATGGCGCACAGCGGATCACTCTTCGACGACCTGAACGCCCTCGAAAGCGAAGCGTTAGACGCGGTGAAGACCGCTGACACCGCCGAAGCCCTCGAGCGGGTTCGGATCGGTTTCCTGGGTCGAAAGGAAGGGCGTGTGTCCGGGCTCTTGCGGCGTGTGGGCGAGCTAGCGCCCGGAGAGCGACCGAAGATGGGAGCGGTGGCGAACCGGCTGAAAGAGCGGCTTCAGACGGCGCTCGAGGCCAGGGAAGCGGAGTTGGACCCGGGGGCGGCCGGGCCTGAAATCCCAGAGGATTTGACTCTTCCCTCGCGGGGTCGTTGGGTCGGAGCCAAGCACCCCGTGACCCTCGTGATCGACGATCTCGTAGCGATATTTCGAACGCTCGGTTTCTCGCTTGCGAGAGGACCAGAGGCAGAAACCGAGTGGTATAATTTCGAGGCCCTCAACACCCCACTCGACCATCCCGCTGCCGATGAGCAGGACACCCTATATCTCAAAGCAGGCCACCTTCTCCGAAGCCATACCTCGCCGGTCCAGGTAAGGACGCTGGAACAACACAAGCCGCCCATCCGAATCCTGGCTCCGGGGATGGTCTACCGGAGGGACACCTACGACGCAACCCACTCTCCGGCATTCGCTCAGCTAGAGGGACTTGCCGTCGATGAGGGAATCACTTTCGTGGACTTGAAGGCGACCCTGAGCGCGTTTGCGCGGCGATTCTGGGGACCGGGCACGCAGATCCGGTTTCGGCCGTCATTTTTTCCTTTCACCGAGCCCTCCGCGGAAGTCGATGTCAAGCGGATCCATGTGAGTGAGGATGGTGAGGAATCCGAGACCGAGTGGATCGAGATCATGGGGGCCGGAATGGTTGACCCGGCGGTGCTCGACGCGTCGGGAATCGATTCGGAGCGCTACACGGGCTTCGCGTTCGGGATGGGGCCGGGACGGATCGGGCTCCTGAGATATGGGATCCCGGATCTCCGTCTCTTCTTCGAGAATGACGTCCGGTTTCTCGCACAGTTTGCAGGTTTGTGAACGTTTCAGTCGAGTGGCTCCGGGCGTGCAGCGGCGAAGCGATCGGATCTCCAGAGGAGATCGCCAAGCGCCTGGCCGACCGGGGTTACCCGGTCGAGGACACGCGCTACCTGTCGGCTGGGTTGGAAGAGGTCGTCGTAGCCCAGGTGCGAGACGTCCAGCCGCATCCTGACGCAGATCGCCTGCGTGTTTGCCAAGTGGATGGCGGGGCCGGCGTCGTTCAGGTCGTTTGCGGAGCTCCAAACGTCGAAGCGAATGGGTGGTATCCCTTTGCGCCAGTGGGAGCCGCTTTACCGGGAGGAATGAGAATCCGGAAGGTGCAACTCCGCGGTCAGCCCTCCGAAGGGATGTTGTGTTCCGAACGGGAACTGGGACTCGGAAGCGATGAGGACGGACTGATGGTCCTGGAGGACTCCTATCAACCAGGCCAAGCGCTCGTTGCAGCTTTGGGGCTCGACGACGTGAGACTGGACGTGGAGGTGACTCCGAACCGTTCCGATCTCCTCTCTCATATTGGCCTTGCCAGGGAGCTCGTCGCCGGTGGAGACGCCAGCCTCGCTCTCCCCGAGATTCCAGGTATGGACGCTGATGCCGACGCTGCAAGCGTCAAGGTCGATGTTATCGTGAACGAGGCTGAGGTGAACGGCGGCGGAGTCACGGTTCGAGTCGAGGCAGAAGATCTCTGTCCGCGTTACCTGGCGATTCGATTGACGGGCCTGAGCGTGCGACCTTCCCCCCGGTGGCTGCAAGCGCGGCTCAGGGCGATCGGAGCTAAACCGATAAACAACGTCGTCGATGCAACAAACTATTTGCTTCACGAATCCGGTCAGCCGCTCCACGCCTTCAATCTCGACTCGGTCCAGGATCGAACCATCGTGGTTCGGAGAGCCCGTAAAGCCGAGGCGCTCCGGACGCTGGACCGTGTGGAAAGAAGGCTGACCCCCGAAATGCTGGCGATTTGCGACGCGGAGAAACCGATCGCGGTTGCAGGGGCCATGGGCGGAGCGGATTCTGAAGTCTCTGACGAAACCACAGACGTGCTTCTGGAGTGCGCTCTGTTCGCTCCAGTATCGATCCGTTCAACGGGAAAGGCCCTCGGACTGTCAACGGATGCTTCCTATCGCTTCGAGCGTGGTGTGGATCCCGAGGGGATGCGGAACGCGATCGAGCGTGCGGCGCGGCTCATCGTGAGCACCGCAGGCGGGAGTATTTCGAGCCCCCTATTAGACGTGTGCCCGCGTCCCTTTTCTCGTGAACGAATCTCACTACGGCTTGCGAGGATCGAGCAAGTGCTCGGTGTTCCCTTCGATGCGGAGGCGGTGAAATCTCTCTTGGAGCCTCTAGGACTATCCGTCGAAATTGGAGAGACGGACCTCTCGGTCGAGGTGCCAGGATTTCGGAGCTACGATATAACGAGAGAGGTGGATCTGATCGAAGAAATCGCGCGTACCTACGGGTACGACGCGTTCCCTGAGACTCTCGGCCCGTTCCGCCTGGGATCTCTGCCTGATCATCCCCTTTTTCGACTGGAGAGCGCGGTTCGAGCCGAAATGGTCGCTTCGGGCCTTCTTGAGGCTCAGGTCCCAGCGTTCACCTCCGAAGAAGGCGGCGAAGTCGAAATCATGAACCCTGTTTCCGTGGAGGAAGCCTTCCTGCGGCGCCGGCTTCTCCCGGGGCTTGTTGGTCGATTGGACTACAACTTGAGGCGAGCCAATCGGGATGTGCGCCTCTTCGAGCTTGGCACTGTTTTTCGTTCCGGCCCAACCGGTGGACTCCCCCGTGAGGAGACGCATGTTGCCGCGATCCTCTATGGACAGCGGGCGCCCACACATTGGCGAGAGGGAGCCGCACCGTTGGATATCTGGGATCTCAAGGCACTGCTCGAGCGGATCACGAAGGTCGTCGCGGACGGCCGATGGACGGTTCGATCAGGACCTAGAGAGAACGGTTCAGAGCCCGGCTTTGACAGCGGGACCCTTTTTCAAGTTGCTGACTCGGAGGGCGAGCCGCGCGGGGCCGGCGGAAGGCTGGTAGGTGATCAACTGAAGCTTCCTCGCTGGGCCGAAGACGTCTGGGCGCTTGAGTTGGCCCTACCCGCGGAGCCTGGTCTAACACCGACCCCTACCTTTCGGTCGTTACCTGTACACCAAAGCGTAGACCGGGACCTAGCCTTGCTCATCCCTCGAAACGTACTCGTAGAGGAAGTGTTATCCCTGATTGGTGAGCGGGGGGGGGAGCACCTCCGAGACATTCGCGTGTTCGATGTGTACCGCGGGGATGAAATGCCCAGTGAGGTCCGCTCGGTTGCCGTCAGACTGCGGTTTCGTGCATCGGACCGAACGCTGAAGGACGAAGAAGTGGAAGATGCCGTGCGAGTCGTCACCCGGGCCCTCGAGGAGGAGTTGAGTGTCGGATTCAGGGGAAAACAAGACTGACGCTGCAGAGCGACAGGCGCTGACGCAGGTGGAGAGCGCGGTGGAGCGACTGCTCGAAGACCGGGCGTCGGTTGTAGAACGCTCGCAGGAGCTAGAAGGCCGCATCCGCGAACTCGAGGACCTTCTCGGCAAATTCATGAAGGGCACGGTGGATGTGGCCAGCCTCGAGGAAGCAGTCGGACGATTGTCGGAGCGAAATGCGGAACTAACGGGCCGGATAAACGAGGGCAAAGAGGGTGTGGAGAGGCTCCTTTCGCGGTTTAGGTTCCTCGAGAACCAGCGTTGATTCTCACAGCGACGGAGTGCGGCCTAGAATGACCAACGGAGCATCCAAGAGAGCGGTAACGGTTCGGATCGCAGGGGAAGAACATGTGCTGCGATCCACGGCGGAGCCTGAGTACACGAAGCGATGCGCAGAATTCCTGGACGATCGTGTTGTGGAGATTCGAACGCTCAGCCGTTTGGCCGACAATCACAGAGCGGTCATCCTTGCCGCGCTGTCGATAACCGATCGCTACTTCCAGATGCAGGATGAGCTGGATCGATTGCGAGAAGAGGTCACTTCGCGCTCCATGAACCTCGTGGAGCGTCTCGAGAAGGAGCTGGGAGCCGCCTCGACCTCTGCCTGAGCGCTCGGCCTTGCGGCTATTCGCTATCGATTCCTATTCTTCCCGAGTAACATTCGTAACGAGGAGGCTCTAACTCGTAGGGTGTTGTGCGAGCCTCCGACTATGCCTTCCTGCGGACGCCTTCCCGGTCCGCTTTTTTGGAGTGAATACATGGATTCCGCTCAGGGAATCGTCCTGGCGGCGGCTTTGACCCTGCTCGCCGGCCTGATCCTTGGATTCGTCCTCGGGAAGGGCCGCGAGCTGGCTCGCCAAAACGAAGAACGGGCCGCCGCCAAGGATGAAGCATCCCGTATCCTCGCAAGAGCGCGTGAAGAAGCCGAGAGCGCAACGAAGGAGGGTGAACTCAGGGGGCGTGAGGAGGCCTTTCGGCTCCGAGAGGAATGGGAGAAAGAAGAGACCCGCCGCCGCGAAGAGTTCGAGCGCACCGAGCGCCGGCTGAGTACCCGCTCCGACGCATTTGACCGGAAGTTCGATGAACTCAAGGAGCGGGAGAGTGCTCTCGAGTTACGCATCGAAGGGGTTCGCGACGCCGAGGGATCGGTTGAGAAGGGGCGTGAAGAAGTCCGTGAAGCGCTCGACGCAACGAAGGCTAGACTCGAGACCATCGCCGGCATCTCGGCGGAGGAGGCTAAGGAGCAGCTCGTAGCCGAGCTGAAGAGCGAAGCAGAAGCGGAGGCGGCACAACAGGTACGGGTTGCGAGAGAAGAGGCGCAGCGTACTGCAGACCGAGAGGCAAAGAAGATCATCGGCCTCGCAATTCAACGAATGGCAGCGGACGAGACCGCCTTGGCGACCGTCTCAGTCGTCCAACTCCCTTCCGATGAGATGAAAGGCCGGATCATCGGCCGCGAGGGCCGCAATATCCGCGCCTTCGAGCAGGCGACCGGTATCGACGTGATCATCGACGACACGCCGGAGGCGGTCGTCCTGTCAGGCTTCGACCCGGTCCGCCGCGAAGTCGCGCGTATCGCTATGGAGAAGCTCATTGAGGACGGTCGGATTCACCCTGGCCGAATCGAGGAGATCGTCTCGAAGAGCAAGAGCGAGGTCGACGAGGGGATGTTGGAAGCGGCCGAGCAGGCCTTGTACGACCTGGGGATTCACAAAGTGCCGGCGGAAATCATGCGTGTTCTAGGACGTTTGAAATTCCGGACTTCGTATGGGCAGAACCAGCTTCTTCACGCGAAGGAAGTAGGCCGGCTCGCCGGCTCGATGGCAGCCGAAATGGGGCTCGATGTTCAGCTTGCCAAGCGAGCCGGGCTCCTACATGACGTCGGAAAGGGGATGACACACGATCACGAGGGAACGCACGTCGAGCTCGGCTACGAGTTGTGCAAGAAACACAAAGAGCCTGATCTGGTCCTCAATTCGATTCGCGCGCACCACGATGAGGAGCCACACCGTTATCCAGAGGCCTTCCTTGTAACCGCTGCGGATGCGATCTCCGGCTCCAGACCTGGCGCTCGTCGCGAGATGTTCGATACGTACGTCAAGCGTCTGGAGCGTTTAGAAAAGATCGCGATGGATTTCTCGGGGGTCGAACGGTGCTTCGCCGTTCAGGCGGGCCGTGAGGTCAGGGTAATGGTTCAGCCAGAGAAGATCTCGGATGAGGAAATGGCTCAGATCTCAGAAAATGTCGCTCGGCGCTTCGAGGATGAACTCCAATATCCAGGTCAGATCAAGGTGGTAGTAATTCGAGAGACCCGCGCGATCGATTTCGCTCGATGATCAGGAACGAATGACGGCACAGGTTATTTCGGGGACGGACACTGCGCGGACGATTCGCGAAGAGGTCGCCGCGCAAGTAAGGGAGATCAGGTCCGGGGATGGCCGTGTGCCGGGCCTCGCGACGGTTCTTGTCGGTGAGGACCCGGCAAGTCAGTCATATGTCGGAATGAAGAACCGCGATGCCGAAGAGGTCGGCTTCCGGTCCCGGCAGATTGATTTGCCTGGCTCGACGTCCGAGAACGAGCTGATCGGATTGGTGGAGGGGTTGAACGCAGATCCGCACGTAGACGGCATCTTGGTCCAACTCCCTCTTCCCCAGCAAATCCAGGAGGAGCGCGTTGTCGCGGCCATCCACCCCACCAAGGACGTTGACGGGTTCAATCCGGTAAACGTGGGTCGACTGAGCGCCGGAGATATGGAGGTATTGGCTCCGTGCACACCGCGAGGAATCATCGAACTTCTGGTGCGTAGCGGCCACGATCCTGATGGACGAGAGGTGGTAATCGTTGGTCGATCGAACCCTGTTGGAAAACCGATGGCCGCGCTGCTCTTGGGCCGCGGACGCGGCGGCAACGCCACCGTGACCGTCGCTCACTCCCGGACTCCAAATCTTGGTGAAGTGACCCGCCGCGCAGAGATCCTCATCGTTGCCATCGGGCGCCCTGAGTTCATCAAGGCCGATATGGTTCGTCCGGGAGCGGTCGTGATCGACGTTGGCGTAAGCCGCGTCGAGGACCCGTCTACGGAGAAGGGCTATCGGCTGAGCGGCGACGTGGACTTCAACTCGGTGCGAGAAGTGGCGTCCGCGATCACCCCCGTTCCCGGCGGCGTGGGTCCGATGACCCGGGCTATGCTCCTCTCCAACACACTCGCTGCATACGTCGCGAGTAACACGGCGGAAGATTGAGCCCTAAGGATGAGGATGGGCTCGATCTCTTCTCGTCGATGCCCGAGGAAGCCGCACCCGAGCCTCCGCTTTGGACCGTCTCGGAGGTAAACCGGGCCGCGCGTGGGTTTCTCGAAGGGCGGTTTTCCCGTTTCTGGGTGGGGGGCGAACTGACGAACTGGACCCGCGCCACCTCCGGACACCGGTACTTCACTCTGAAGGACGATCGGGCCCAACTTCGCTGCGTGATGTGGCGAAGCGACGCAGCGCGCTTGCCGGCAGAGGTTGAGGATGGCATGAGAGTTCGCGTCTTCGGGTCCCTAACGATTTATGAGGCTCGCGGAGAGTACCAGCTCGCGGTTCGGACGCTCGAGGGTGAGGGCGAGCAGGGAATCTGGCAGCTGGCTTTCGAGCGGATCCGACGGCGGTTGGCGGAGGAGGGCCTCTTCGACCCAGCTCGCAAGAAGCGGCTTCCAAGTTTCCCCACCTCGGTAGGTGTGATCACCTCCTTGGGGGGAGCAGCGCTCCACGATGTCCTCACCGTGATTCGGCGTCGCGCGCCGTGGACGCGAGTCGTGGTCCGGGGAGCGAGGGTTCAGGGGGAGGGTGCCGCGAGAGAAATTGCCGATGCCATCCGCTCTCTCGAAAGCTCGGGCGAGGTGGAGGTTCTGATCGTGGGCCGCGGGGGCGGTTCGATCGAGGACCTGTGGGCGTTCAATGAAGAATCGGTGGCTCGCGCGATCGCTGGCTCGGCCGTTCCCGTGATCTCAGCAGTGGGTCACGAAGTAGATGTTACAATTGCGGATCTCGTCGCAGATGTTCGGGCACCGACCCCCTCAGCCGCAGCAGAGGCCGCCGTCCACGATCGAGCGGCCCTGATCGAGATGCTCGAAGCGGTTCGGCCTCGACTGACTAGGGCTCTCACCCAGCAGACGGAGCACCGCCGACAGCGCCTGAAGGAGGGTTCACTCCGCGCCGTGCGTGGAATACAACGCATACTCCAGCCGTATTGGGGTGCGATTGATCGGCGAGGCGGGCGGGCGGGCGCACTGATTCGCCAAAAGCTGCATAAACGCAGGGAGCGGCTGGGATCCCTGACGGGGAAGATAGAGACGCTTTCGCCGCTTTCAACACTCCGCCGTGGGTACGCAGTGCCCCTGAGCTCAGCCCTTGGGGTGTTGCGCACAGCTGTGGAATTCGAGGTCGGTAAGCCTTTCGACCTGAGGATCGTGGATGGAACGGTTCGCTGTGAGACACTCGACGTCCAAAAGGAAGGCCCGATGTGAATGACGGGCTAGAGAACGCCGATTCTCCTTCCATCGATGGGGAAGAGAGTGTGGACGAGGGGGAAATGACCCTTGAAGCTCGGCTCCGCAGGCTAGACGGAATCGTTGCGACGCTGGAGGATGGTGACATCGACCTTGAGCGAGGCTTAAGCCTCTTCGAGGAGGGGATCCGCCATATCCGCGAATCGGAGCGACTGTTGGCTCAGGCGGAACTTAGGGTCGAGGAGCTTATCGGCGATGGGAAGGAATTCGTGACGCGACCGCTTGAGAAAGAGGGCAATTGACTCAGGAAATCGAGGCCTTCCGACTGCATCCGTTCCTTGAGACTGAGCGTCGAAAGGCTGATAGCGCTCTGGATCGGGCGCTCGAGGAGCTTCTGCCGCTGCTTCCGCAGACTTTGAGGGAGCCGATCTCTTACGGAGTCCTCGCGGGAGGAAAGCGGCTGCGGCCGATCCTCTGTTCCGCCGCATTTTCCGCGTGCGAGCCGGTGACTCCCGTCGACTCCGATGGATCGGATTCGGCATATGACTTGGCTGCCTGCCTGGAGCTCATTCATGCGTATTCGCTGATGCACGATGACCTCCCTTGCATGGACGATGCAGAGCTACGGCGAGGGCGTCCCACGCCTCACACGCTATACGGTGAACCGGCGACGAAGGGTGCAGGGGTGGCCCTGATTTCGCTTGCCGGTCTTCAGGCGTGGACTTCAGCCCGACGAATCGGGCTCGATATGGAACGTAGCCGAGCCGTCGTTCAGATACTGTGCGAAGCGGCTGGAGCCTACGGGATGGTGGGTGGACAGGCGATCGATCTACTTGGTGAGGGACACGCGCTGTCGAGAACAGAGCTGGATGCGCTTCACCACAGGAAGACGGGAGCCCTTCTAAGCGCAGCGGCCCGAATCGGTGCCGTCGCGGCAGGTGCGCCGGCGGGAGTGGAGGAGGCACTCGGGCAGTATGGCAAGACGATTGGCCTCGCGTTCCAGATTGTTGACGACGTCTTGGACGCGACCGCTGATGCAGAGACCTTGGGCAAGAAGCCCTCCGACCGGGATCTCAAGAAATCAACGTATGTAGGCGCACTCGGAATTGAGGGGGCAAGAAGAGAAGCGGATCGCTTGATCCAGGAGGCGGTAAGAGTGCTCCGACGTGTAGGCGTTCGATCCGAGCCTCTCGAAGGGCTGGCATGGCACATGACGCAGAGAGATCGCTAGAAGACGGGTGCTTCGATCAGACTGGCTGTCGACCTTCCGTCAGCTTTGACTATGTTTGAGCCCACACATCGATGAGACACTAAAACGGAGAGCGGTCAGGTGTCTGTTCTGGATCGGGTGAGTCGGCCATCGGACCTGCGAGAGCTATCGCGGGACGAGCTTAAGTCGCTGGCGTCGGAGGTGCGTGAGCGCCACATCGATGTGGTCTCTGAAGTTGGGGGGCATTTCGGTGCCAGCCTCGGCGTGACGGAGCTGACCGTAGCGCTGCATTACACGTTCCAGACGCCACGTGACCGGCTCGTCTGGGACACCGGCCATCAGGGATACATCCACAAGATTCTCACCGAGCGAAACGACCGGCTGCCGACCATACGGCAGCACGGAGGCCTGGCACCATTCCTCAGCCGTCGCGAGTCCGAGTACGACACCTTTGGCGCAGGCCATGCCGCTACATCGATTTCCGCCGCCCTTGGAATGGCGGTGGGGCGAGACCTTCTGGGTCGTGACGAGAGAGTCGCGGCGATCATCGGAGACGGCGCGATGGGGTGTGGCCTCGCGTATGAAGCTCTTAATAATGCAGGACATAAGGATCATGATCTCATCGTAGTTCTTAATGACAATGATATGTCCATTGCTCCCAATGTCGGAGCAATGAACAAGTATTTGACGACGATGATCACGAATCCCGTTTACAATCGGGTGCGGTCGGAGATCAAGACGCTGCTGAAGAAGGCACCACGGAATCTGGGCGAGGTCGTCGAGTCGATCGCCGGGAAGCTGGAGGAGAGCGCGAAGCACCTATTCATCCCCGGTATGATCTTTGAAGAGCTCGGCTTTCGTTACATCGGTCCGGTGGATGGACACAACTTGGATGATCTCCTCGACACCTTCGCACGAGTGAAGGATCTGGGCGGACCCGTTCTCGTGCATGTCCTTACTCAGAAGGGAAGGGGATACGGTCCCTCTGAGGACGATCCGTTTAGGTGGCACGCGGCCTCTCCTTTCGACAAGATTTCCGGGGCGGGCAAGAAGAAATCAGGTGGACTTCCGCGCTACCAGAAGGTCTTTGGACATGGTGTCACCGAGCTTGGACGCCAGGATCCGCGTGTGGCGGTGATCACGGCTGGGATGCCCGATGGGACGAGCTCAGAGATCTTCGCTGAGGTATTTCCCGAGCGCCATTTCGACGTCGGTATCGCCGAGGCGCACGGGACGACCTTCGCAGCGGGCTTGGCGACCCAGGGAATACGACCTGTGGTTGCGATCTATTCGACGTTCCTCCAACGAGCCTATGACTCCATAGTTCACGATGTGGCGCTCCAGAAGCTGCCCGTCGTTTTCTGTATGGACAGGGCGGGCGTCGCGGGTCCGGATGGTCCGACTCACCACGGAGCGTTCGATATCGGGTACATGTTGACGGTGCCTGGTATGACCGTGACTGCGCCGATGGATGGCGCCGAAATGCTAGCGCTTCTACGTCTCGGCCTTTCGCTGGATGATGGCCCTTTCTCTATCCGGTGGCCACGAGAGGCGGTTCCCGAGGAAGTCCCACCGGTCGACGAGATCCCGGATATTCAGATGGGAAGTTGGGAGATCGTTCAGGAGGGGTCAGATCTTGCGATCATGGCTGTCGGGACGATGGTGCACCCTTCGGTGGAGGCTGCCGCGCACCTCGCCCAGGAAGGGATCTCGGCGACGGTCGTCAACTGCCGATTCTTGAAGCCCTATGATCGCGAAGCGTTGATGTCGCTCTTGGAGAGCCACGACGCGGTATTGACGGTGGAAGAGGGGGCAAAGTCCAACGGGTTCGGCGCGTTCCTCGCGCGGGAGATTCTGGACGATACAGACCTTCGGTTCCCGAGTCGGTTCGGTACGATGGGGATTCCGGACCGCTTCGTGGAGCATGGCGCCCGCGAGGTGCTGCTCGCCGAGATAGGGTTGGACAAGGCGGGGATCGCAGAGCGAGCTCGGACGCTGGTGGGCCGCAGCGACGCCCGGTCACCCAGCAGCCCGGGACAGGCCGCCAGAGAAAGCGCGTGAGCCTTCACGAGAACAGCCACTTGCTCCCTCCAGAGGGAGGGTTTCGGAGGATCGGCCTTCTGGGCCGAGACCGAAATGAGCATTTGGAAGGTGTGCTTGCACGGGTAAAGGCTTTCGCTTCTGAGCACGAGCTAGCGGTGGTACCGGAACCGAGCCTGCGCCTAGGTTCGCTTGAGTCCGACGAGCCGCTTGAGGAGGGTAGTGAGATTGACCTCCTCCTGACTCTTGGTGGGGATGGTACGCTCCTCCGTGGAGTGCGTCGGGTCGCGGGGCAAGGCGTTCCGGTGCTTGGTGTAAACTTGGGTCGGCTGGGCTTCCTAACCTCGGTTCGGCCCCCGGACCTCGAGGACGCACTCCTGAAGACGCTCGCGGGTGAGGCCTTGCTCGATCGACGCTTTACCCTCGAAGGCCGAATCATCAGTTCCAAAGGGTCGGTAGGACCTCGACTGTGGGCATTGAACGACTTTGTTCTGCACAAGGGTGGCGTGGCCCGAGTCGTTCGTCTCGATCTCGAAGCGGAGAGGGACGGTGCGCGGGAAGAGATCGGAAGTTTTTCAGGTGACGGCGTCATCGTGTCTACGCCCACGGGCTCGACCGCGTACTCTCTTTCTGCGGGGGGACCGATCATCGTGCCGACGATGGATTGTATTGCAGTGACTCCCATCTCCCCACACACCATGGCGATGAGGCCCCTCGTTTTATCGGACCACGTTCTGCTGACGATCAGGGCGGTAGATCGTACCGAGGAGCTCGTGGTGACCGCGGACGGCCAAGAGGCATGCCCGGTCTCCGCCGGTGACCGAGTGGTGGTCGAGAAGGGAGCCGAGCGGGTCCCGTTGGTACGCTTCGAGGGCCAAACGTTCTTTGGTACACTCCGACGAGCCCTCAACTGGGCTGTCTAAGGCCTCATGCTGATCGAGCTCCGGATCAGAAATTTCGCAGTTATTCGAGACCTCTCCGTCGAACTGGGAGCGGGTCTGAATGTCCTCACGGGTGAGACCGGCGCCGGAAAATCCATAGTCGTCGGAGCCCTCTCTCTCCTGCTCGGGGAGCGCGCCTCCTCGGATGTTGTGCGGTCGGGGGCCGACAGCGCCCTCATCGAGGCGGTTTTTGACCTGGGAGGGCGCCCAGATCTGCGGGTCCGCCTCAGCGAGCTCGGCTTCTCGATCGAAGAAGATCTTCTATTGCTGCGGAGAGAGGTTCAGGCCGAGGGGCGAAACCGTGCCTGGATCAACGGCTCTCCGTCTACGGCCGCTGCACTCGGTGAGTTTGGCCGCGCCCTCGTGGACTTACATGGTCAACATGAGCACCAAACCCTCCTAGACACGGGCGAACAGCGAAACATCTTGGACGTGTACGGCGGTGCCGAGGGTCCGGCCGCCGCCGCGGCGGACCTATATAAGAGCCTAGTCGGGCTTCGAGTCGATCTGGATCAAAGGCAATCGAGACTCAGAGAGCTTGTGGCTCAGGCCGACTTCCTACGATTCCAGATGGAGGAGATTCAGGCTGCTAGGCTCGAGGTGAACGAGGACGTTGGGCTCGGCGAGGAGCTTCAACGACTGGAACATGCTGAGGAGCTGGTTCGGGATTCAGAGGCGGCGCATCGGCTCCTTTACGCTGGGGAGGGTTCGGTCTCTGAGGGGCTGTCCCAGGCTCGGGAGCTGCTAAGCCGCATTGCCCGCTTCGACGGTGGCACTGACGGTCTTCGAGCCGAAGCCGATGAGTTGTACCACCGAGCGGTCGAGCTTGGCCGAAGCGCAGCCGCCTACGCTTCCGGGCTCGACATAGCGCCTGGCCGCACCGAGGCGCTTCGGAAGCGCGCTGACCTCATTTTTCGGCTGAAGCGAAAGTACGGGCCGGAGCTCGCCGACGTCTTGAACACCCGGGATCGGATCGAGACTGAGCTCGAAGAGTTAGATGGCTCTGAGCTGGAGGTCGACGAGCTAGAACGCGGCATAGCCCGGGCTGAGGCTGCGCTCGGGGTAAAGGCCACTCAGCTCACGCGGCTTAGAATCGACGCGGCAGAGCGCTTGACTGATGCGGTCCACGGCATCCTGCCGGAGCTCGGGCTCCCGGGCGCTCAATTCCAGATCCAAGTCGAGCCCCTCGAAGCTCCGGGAGCCCGCGGGGCCGAAAGGATTCGGTTTCTCGCATCCCTGAACCCCGGGTTTGAGCCCCGCGCGTTGGCACGAGTCGCGAGCGGGGGCGAGCTCTCTAGGATCATGCTTGCCCTCAAGTCGATCATGGCTCGAGAGGATCGGGTCCCGACGCTTGTCTTTGACGAAATCGATGCGGGGATCGGCGGTGTCGTGGCGACAGCGATCGCCCGTAAGCTCCGCCAGGTCTCCGAGCATCATCAGGTCTTCGTGATCACGCACCTGGCGCAACTTGCCTCCCGCGGACATCAACATCTTCGTGTCGAAAAGGACGAGCTCGATGGGGTCACCCAGACAACCGTCGAACCGTTGGTCGGTGAGAACAGGATCCGGGAGCTCGCGCGAATGCTCGGGGGAGACCCCGAGTCTCAGGCGTCGCTCGAACATGCGAGGGAGTTGCTCGCGACAGTGTAGGGGCAGTCGCCCCCGTCTCCTGGCCGTTCTTAGATGGGCTCTACTGGCGCAATCGAAAGCGGATCATCGCCTCGGCCCGACTCTGTACTGGTGCGCCCTCGCTCCCTGAGACACTCCGCGATCCCCTGAGGAGGAACTCGAATGGGAATGAGACCTCAGCGCTTAGGGGCTGATTCATCGTGCTATAGCGAAGTTCGACAGCCAGCCGCTGTTGGGTGTAGGACTCGCCTTGCGGCGGAAGACTCGGAACCTCGTCCGTGCTCCCCTTTTCAACTGACTCGAATGAGTCTGCCCCTCGTCTCAGAAACCACCATCCCGTTCCGATCGAAAGTCCGGAAGCAAGCCGAAACCTCGGTGTGACGCTGGCCCTGAAATAGGAACCAGGCTGCCAGATTACATCCGCTCGCGTGAATCCGGGACTAAACACCCGAGCCGGGTCCGGAGCGAGCAAGGTCATCTCCGTGCTGCCGTGCGTGCCCCCCTCCAGGAAACCCAGCACTGCGAACCGGCCCAGAAAGAGCACATCTGATACCGCACCGACGGAAAGGCCAGAAACGCCTCGGGGCGGGTCGCTCGGGGATACCGTCCGCAGGGAATCCGGAGAGCCGGTCGCGAATCGGATCGTTCCGACCACCACCACACTCGCGTGAATCCCCTGCTGCAGTTCGCCTGACTCGACAGGATCAGGTTGCAAGAGCCCAAGGGCGGCGTTGAGCTCCACGTCGCCGAGCCCGAGGGCGACGTCCGGAGTCTCGAGCGGAAACCCACTGCCTGGCCAAGCTGGGGTCACGACGGTGGATTCGAAAGTGCCTTGATCGAGCGGAGCCGAGGCCAGCGGGAGTCCCTCGGGTCCTACGGCGCCCCAGTCCACGAACTGCGTGGCCAGACCGGCCCAGCGAGTGGAAATCCCCGCCCCCAACGCGGATCCTTCGAGGGGGAAGAAGCTTTCCTCCTGGTAGGCGGCGTCCAAATTCGAGAGGAATGACTCCGTTTCGCTCACGAGGGTTCTACCTTGGAGGCAACTCGTATCCTGCTCTCCCAGCTGGATGCAGGTGTCATCGACCGAGGTTTGCACGGTCATGAGGGTGGTGTTGGCATCGCCGAGGAATGTGCTGACCAGCCCACTTGCGGTGACAGCTGGATTCTGTCCCACGTCTGCCCCATCCGGGGTCAGGCGTAGGAGTGTCTCAAGCCTCTTTCGAACGAAGGGAACCGTTACGCCCAGTGTCAGACGATCAAGCACTCCGTAGCTCAACTGCAGGGGGAGAACCCGTTCGTCCGCCGAGAATCTTGCGGCGGTCCCTCCGAGTCGTAACGATGGAGTCTGAGACTGGCCGGCCAAGGCTCCGAATCTTTCTGCGGTCGGCTGTAGTTCAGGCAGCTCAGCTGTTCCGATCGTAGGAAAACTCAAGGACTGGCCGAGTGGGACGTCTCCGGTGCTCGCGGGAGCGTAGAGACCCTTGACCGTTGTGGCCGCCGGATCCATGCGAAAGAAAAGCGAACCCCGGGGGATGAGCGGACCCTGGACGGTTTGCACCGCCCCGACCGCTGCGGGGCTGACTGAGAAGCTTGCCCCGAAGCAAGTGAAAATGGCAAGTGCTCGAAGCATTGGGTGGCTGACGAAGGTCAAAGACGTCCGAAATCCGATGAGTTGCGGCTTTCAGAGGCGAGCCACGGAAAGATAAGGACGAGACGATTTCGATCAATCCTGAGGGGTCGGGAACGGGCCTCGCAAACTTGACACGAACCCTTCTGAAACCTAGCTTTTCGGCTGCTTATAACGGTCTCTTCATGGTCCCCAAGCCGCCCAAAGTCGCTTCCGCGGGAATAGCTCAGTTGGTAGAGCACCACCTTGCCAAGGTGGGGGTCGCCGGTTCGAGTCCGGTTTCCCGCTCTCCGCAATACTAAGTCCCGCAAGGCTTTGGCGCTTTGCGGGACCTTTTTGTTTTTCAAAGTGAGTCCAAAGTGAGTCCAATCCGGACGACAAAAACGACGGATCTAAGTTTGTGCGGCGGCGGTGACGCGCCGACGGAAGGCGGCCTGACGGCATCCTGGCGAGCAGAAACGCGCATCGCGGCGGGTGGCCCTGAAGTGCTCGCCGCATCGTTCGCAAACCTTCTGCCGCGCTGCTTCCCGCCGCTCCCGACGGCGCTCGTTGAGCGCATCCTGGTTACAACGGGGGGAACACCACTTGCGAGTGGGAACCCAGGCGAACATTTGACCGCCGCATTGCTGGCACTGGCCGACATACAATGGACGTCCAGCGATCGCATCTCGTTCTTTGGAAAACAGGCGTCGATAGTATCTCATAACACGGCCCCCGGTCCGGCATCCGTAACGTTTCCTCTCACGGCCCCGAAACCGCCATCCGTAACGTCAGGAAATATTCAGCCCGTCAGCTCGACCACCCTGAGGACGGTCGCGGGGTCTGATTTCTGATACGAGAGCTTCATCGCACGAGGGTCCTTCCAACCCGCTGCGTGGGCCACGTCGATATCGCTCATGCCCTTTCTTTCATTCGCCCATAGTCTGCGATACGGGTGGAACGTCCCACCGACTAGCTTTGGCAGCTCTGCGAGCCTCTCAGCACGCAGGAGCCACGTCGCAGCGGCGTGGCGGCTGATGGGCTCGGCGGGGTTCCTCGGGGAAGGGAATAGGGGTACATCGCCCACACGGGGGCTCTGGGACAGATAGGCGTCCACTGCCTCTCGGGCCCTTCCGCTGATCGGGCTGATGAATAGGAGCCCCATCTTGTCGCCCGCGTCGCTCCAGCGGATCGCTCCGTGCGGCATGTGCACCACCATGCTTTCGTCCATCCCGGCTTCTGCGAGTGCGACGAGGGTCCGGTCCTCGGAGAGCAGAACGTCGCTTGCACGGAGTCCGCAGATCGCGCTCTCGCGTCGTCCGGTCCAGCGTGCCAACGCCAAGATGCAGCCGAGGCGGCCTTCGGGGTCCACACGGTGGACGTGCTGCATGGTGGCCGTGAATCGCTCGTGTCTGGCGACGGGTCTGCGCACGTTCTGCTCCCGGGGCCACCTTACGTCGTCGAGCGGGTTCTCGGAGATGAGGCGGGTGCCGCCCTCCTTCCGCTTCCGGGCCCAGTTGAATACCGAGGAGAGCCACCGGAAGTCCGAGTCGAGCGTCCCATCCCTGGGCGTCGTCGGCTTTCTCCCGCCGCGGCGCATCCGCCCGGCCTCGTTCGGCTGGAACGGGGGCGGAAGGACCGCAAGCGACCGGCGGTCTGCCACGTAGGTATCCACCCGGGACTGATCCACGTCGCAGACGGGTAGGTCCGGACCCCACGCGGCGAGAAACATCCCCGCGTAAGTCTCCGCGTACCGCTTCCGGTAGGGTTTCAGCGTCGGAAGTCGGTGACGACGGTAGACGGCGAAGAGCTGTCCGAGCGTGATTCCGCGTTGAATATCGGCCCCAATGACCCGCTCCCGGGCCACACCCTGCGCGATCTCTTTCGCCCGCACTTCCGCGACGTTTCGATCGCGGATCCTCAAGCTCTTTTGGATCTTTCGCCCATCGTGGGCACGAACAGAGTACCAGACGCTGGACGAGTTCTCCCGCTCGTACAAGCGAACGGAGATCCCGCACTCTTCAATGAGCTTCGACCAGCACCTCTTGTTCGGCTTCTTTTTCCTCGGCATCCAGTTCTCCTCTTGGTTGGGTCACCCCGCCAGCTCTCGCAGATACAGCGCGGCGATCGTACTAAGCCACGCAGCCGTCTTGACCGCTGAATTCCCTGCGATCGGAGGTGAAAGGAGCGCCCCGAAGCGGCTTTGAACGCCACGCCAGAAATCCTCGGGCCGGATGATCTTCCCTAGATCGTGTTCTTCGATCCCCCGCCATCCCGGCCACGATCAGAACTCCCGCGATGATCAGCAGCTCCGGGCCGCTAACCCTCTGGCGACCCTGCTCGCCGTGATACCAGGCCAGGACGAGGGTCACGCCGAATCCGACGACTAGAGCAGCCTGCATGGCGCGGATGACACCCACCGAGAGTCGATTCCCGCTGTTTATTCCCGCTGTTTGATGCCGGACTCCCGCTGTTTGATCACGGCAGATCCCGACATGGTTTGACGGCAAGTGCGGCAGATATAGCGACGGGAAAGGGAGGCCGGACATGCCGACCTCCCCTGTGACTACGAACTCCTCCCACGCGTCACGTGACGTAGCAGCGATCAGGCAAGGTCGAACCGATCGAGATTCATCACCTTGTCCCATGCGGCGACGAAGTCGCCCACGAACTTCTGCCGGGCGTCTTCACAGCCGTAGACCTCCGCCAGCGCACGGAGCTGGGAGTTCGAACCGAAGACGAGATCGACGGCGGTGCCGGTCCACTTCACCTCGCCCGTCGAGCGATCGCGCCCTTCGAATACCCCCTCGGAGGTCGAAGAAGCCTGCCAGTCTGTGTTCATATCCAGCAAATTCACGAAGAAGTCGTTGGTCAACGTCTCGGGTTGGTCGGTGAAGACGCTGTGTTGGGCTTGCCCGACATTGGCGTTCAGGGCCCGCAGGCCGCCGACGAGCACCGTCATCTCGGGTGCACTCAAGCCGAGCATGAACGCCTTGTCGACCAGCAGCTCCTCGGCCGACCGCGTGTGGCCACCGCCGAGGTAATTGCGGAACCCGTCGGAGGTCGGCTCAAGCACGGCAAAGGCGTGCACATCAGTCTGTTCCTGCGCCGCGTCCGTGCGCCCTGGCGAAAAGGGAACCCGCACGTCATGCCCGGCGTCTTTCGCCGCCTGCTCGACGCCTGCGCACCCGCCTAACACGATCACGTCGGCCAGGGAGACCTTCGTGCCGCCGGATTGCGAGTTGTTGAAGTCTGTCTGGACCTGCTCCAGGGTCGGCAGCACATTCCCCACTCCTGCCTGCTTGTTGACGTCCCAGTCCTTCTGCGGCGCCAAGCGGATGCGAGCCCCGTTCGCCCCGCCGCGCTTGTCAGTGCCGCGGAACGTCGACGCCGACGCCCACGCGGTGGCGACCAGTTGGGAGACAGACAAGCCCGATCCGAGGAGCTTGGCCTTGAGCGCGGTGATGTCCTGCTCGTCGATAAGCTTGTGATCGACCGAGGGGACCGGGTCCTGCCACAGCAACTCCTCGCTCGGGACCTCCGGGCCGAGGTAGCGGGACACGGGGCCCATGTCACGGTGGGTCAGCTTGAACCACGCACGCGCAAAGGCGTCTGCGAGCTCATCCGGGTTCTCGTGGAAGCGGCGTGAAATCGGCTCGTAGATCGGATCCATTCGCAGGGCGAGGTCAGTCGTGAGCATGACGGGGGCGTGCGTCTTCGACGGATCGTGGGCATCCGGCACGGTGCTTGTCGCGGCGGGATCCGTCGGAACCCACTGCCACGCACCGGCAGGGCTCTTGGTCAGATCCCAATCGTAGCCGAACAACGTGTCAAAGAAGCTGTTGTCCCAGGTCACCGGTGTGGGTGTCCAGGCGCCCTCCAGCCCACTGCTGATCGTGTCACTGCCCTTGCCGGTGCCGTAGGTGTTCTTCCATCCGAGACCCTGCTCCGCGATGGTGGCAGCCTCCGGCTCGACACCGACGTATTGGCCCGCATCGGCGGCACCGTGCGTCTTGCCGAACGTGTGGCCCCCGGCGATGAGTGCCACCGTTTCCTCGTCGTTCATCGCCATGCGAGCGAAGGTCTCTCGGATGTCCCGGGCTGCGGCAAGCGCGATCGGTTCGCCGTTCGGCCCCTCCGGATTCACATAGATCAGGCCCATCTGCACGGCACCCAGGGGATTCTCGAGGTCCCGATCACCGGTGTAACGCTTGTCTCCGAGCCACTCGGTCTCAGATCCCCAGTAAGTGTCATCTTCGGGCGACCACAGATCTTCGCGCCCGCCGGCGAAACCGAATGCTTTGAGTCCCATCGACTCGAGAGCGCAGTTCCCGGTCAGGATCATTAGGTCGGCCCAAGAGATCTTACGGCCGTACTTCTGCTTGACCGGCCAAAGCAGCCGGCGGGCTTTGTCGAGGTTCACGTTGTCGGGCCAGCTGTTGAGAGGAGCGAAGCGAAGGTTCCCGGAGCCCGCGCCGCCGCGGCCGTCGCCGATGCGGTACGTGCCGGCGCTATGCCAGGCCATCCGGATCATGAGCGGTCCATAGTGGCCATAGTCGGCCGGCCACCAGTCCTGCGACGTCGTCAACACCTGGATGATGTCCCGCTTCACGGCGCTCAGGTCGAGTGTGTTGAACTCCTCAGCATAGTCGAAGCCCTCGCCCATTGGATCAGACTGAGGAGTGTGCTGGTGGAGAATTCTCAGGTTCAGCTGATTCGGCCACCATTGCTCGGCAGCGGAATTCCCCATCGCCGTGTTGGCGCCCGACACCGGGCACTTACTTACGCTGTCTGACACTCGATCCTCCTAATTGTTGATTCTGATGGTTGATTGCTTTGGGCTTTCGGACATGGTTGCTCGGTTGTCGTTTCAGTCTCCGGTTGGAGCCTGCGCTTTTGCGACACACTGGGGGCAGCGACCCCAATAGATCACCTCAGCCTCGTCGATCTCGTAACCCGAGTCGTCGGCCGCGGTCAGGCACGGTATGGCACCGACCGCGCAGTCCACGTCGACCATCCGGCTGCACGTGCGGCAGATGAGATGGTGGTGATTGTCACCAACCCGATCCTCGTAGCGGGCCGGCGACCCGGCAGGCTGGATGCGCCGGACAAGGACCTTGTCGGCCAGCAACCCGAGGGCGTCGTATACCGCCTGGCGGGAGATGGTACCGATCTCGACCCCACAGCTCTCTGGGCTATCTACCGCCCGCTCCTGAAGCCATTCGGCCCGACCCGAAGCTGCTCAACCTGCCCTTGTTACTCGGACCTCACCCCAGGCAAAATGAGGCGCTTGGACTAACACTCTAGGTGGTACCACTCTTGGGGGCAGGTCACCCCTGATCTGACCCCCTAACCCTCTTCCCGTTCGCCAGGGAGCCGAGGCGACCCTCTTCGTGATCTCCAGTGCCTCCTCGACGCTCAACTGTTTCTCCCGGTCGATCTTGTCTCGTAGGGTGTCCCCCGCGATGTAGGGCGTGACGAAGAACAAGAACCCGTCGGCCTCACCCGAATCGAAGAGTGGCAGGAGATATGGGGATGCTGCAGGTTGGCTGTGGTCTTGATTTCAGCCAGGAACCGCTCTGCACCAACGACTGCAGCCAACTCTGGCTTCAGGACCTTGAGGGCGACCCTTCGCTCGTGCCGTAGATCCTCGGCCAGATAGACCGTGGCCATCCCGCCCTCACCGATCTCACGCTCGATGGAGTAGCGGCCTTCACGGGCAGCGTTCAGGCGGGTGATCGGGTCGGTCATGGCCAGCGGCTACGCGATGATGTTGTACGTCTCGGAGATCTGAGGCTCTGAAGGCTCGATGCCCGCTTCTTCTAGGATCGGCACGAGTATCTTGCCGAATGCTTCGAACTGTTCGGCAGACTCCCAAACATCGACGACCCCAAGCTCGCCCGATGTGCCGAAACAGGTGTGATATTGACGACCCGACGGAGCTCCGGCTCCTGCCACCTCGAGGCGGCGAATGGCCTCGTCGTACTTCTCGTTCGTCATGTTGGTCGGTGGGAAGATGACCGTGATCGACATTCGAACCTCCTATTTGTCCGGGTTATCTAGAAGCCCAGAATCCTCTCGGCTCCCTAGCGTCGTCAATGGGCTCAATCCGGGACCACCTGCCTCAACTCCTCGAAGAAGTTGGTTACCAGGATGACAGCAGGTCCTTCGCCAACCTCCTCAAGATCCGCGTTACCCAGGACGGAGCTGACCATGACGAAGCTCTGTCCATCTGGCATGATGTCGTAATTGGGTGTGCTGAAAGCGCCGGTGTTATCGCGTCTGTACGTATCATCGAACAGGGGCTGTGGCGTTTCGGCGCGGAACGTCTCCCCGAGCACTACGTCTACTGCCATCAACTCGGTCTCGGTCCTGTAGAACAGCTCAGAGCCGTCCGGGGACCAGATCGGTTCGCGACCACCACTGGTGGAAACGGTGAATTGCGGTCCCGGGCCAGGATACGGCTGCACGTAGACCTCGTCCTGACCGGATTCGTCTGACACGTACGCGAGCCAACGACCATCGGGGGAGAAGCTCGGCGCATGTTCCTGGAACGGGGTGACAAGGAAGGGCACCGGATCGCCGTCCATAGGCAGCACCCATATGTCCCTCTGTGTGTCCGGGGGAAGCCTTTCGTGGTAGGCGAGCAGGCTCCCGTCGCGCGACCAGGACGTGGGGAACTGCCGCCCCTCCCGCTCAAGCAGTGCCTCTGTCTCCCCGTCTCCGTCGGCCGGTGCGATCTGGATCGCGTTCGACGGAGGGGTTGCGCCATCGGCGAACGTCAGTCGGTCCCCCGTGGGGGTCCAAACCGGGAAATACCGATTGTTTCCGCCGAAGGTGATTCTTGACCGTGACCCTCGATCGAGGTCGAACACCCATAAATCCGTATCACCGCCATCGAGTACAGCCGCCGCCAGGCGGCCCCCGTCAGGTGAAATGCGGGGATAGAAGTAAGGCTGGGCCTCGACGCGCAGCGGCCGCTCCTGACCGTCTCTATTGACCGCCACTAGTAAGCTGCTGGTGAGTCCTCCCGGCCCACTCTCCCCCTCTACGTACAAGAGAGTGCCGTCGCTCGCGATCCTCATGTCCGGCCGGCCCCCACTCAGACGCACTCCCTCGAAGAGTGGAACCGAACTGCCTGCGAGCTCGAGCGAGCCAAGGTCGAACGGCACGGCAAAGACGGCCCCATCATCACGGACGTACACGATGTGGCCCGTAGGTGTGTACCAGGCTCGGGGGACCTGCTCCAGGATCAACTCCGATGACAGGTCCCTCAGGTCCACAACGAAGAGACTAGCGTCACTCGCGCCGCAATTTACGCCCGCCGGGCTACAGGCAGACACCAGTGCACCCCGTCCGCCGGGAAGGCCAATCACCCATATCGGGGAAATCGGATCCTCCTCGGGCCAAAACACGACGCGCGCCTCGCCCCCGTCCTCGGGGATCTGCACAATCGCGAATAGCCGACTGTCGTCTGGCTGAGATCGCTCGTAGAGGATCGTCCCGTCGTCGAGCCAGGCCAATCCCAAAGTGCCACTTGCAGCATCTTCGGCCAGCCTTACCGGAGCGCCTCCCACCACGGGCCGCTTGAAGAGTTCTGTGCCCACTCCATATGCGATCCACTGGCCGTCGGGCGAATACACGACGTCTCGTCCCTGCTCGGTCCCGGGAATCGGCGTAATCTCCGTCGAGCCACGGAGCTTTAACGCAAGTCGCACGTTCGTTGGCCCGGTAGTGTCCGGGAGGATCATGCTCGAGCCGTCAGGGGCAAGCGCAGAGTAACGCCCGAACGAACCCCCAAGGCCCCCCCAGCCTCTCGTACTCAACACCTGGCGCGATACCGGCTGAACGGGTTCGGGGCGGAGGAGCAGCCATCCGAGGGCCAGAGTAGCGACGAGTGTCGATACACCGAGTACCATCGACAACGGGTTCCACAGACGCACAGTTGTTGCGATACCTGCTGCAGCTTCCTCACCGTGCCGGAACCCCGCGTCACCCAGAGCCTGGGAGAAATCCTGCGCGGTCGTGAATCGGTCCGCAGGCAGCTTCTCCAACGCCCTTCTGATCGCCGCATCTACATTTGGCGGGATCGAGAGCCGAACCTTTGTCGGAGCCGGAGCGGGGTCCGTCAGGATCTTGGCTAGGACAGCCTGAGCCGTGGTCCCCGAGTAGGGAGGCTCACCCACCAGCATCTCGTAAAGGACGCTCCCGAGAGCATAGACATCCGTGCGTGGATCAACGTCCCGGTCACCCGTAGCCTGCTCCGGACTCATGTAGTGGGGCGTGCCTACGCTGAGTCCTGTCTCGGTAACTCTTCCACCACCAGCTTGGGCTACAGCCAAGGCGATCCCAAAGTCCGCTACGGTTGGTTCGCCCTTCTCACTGAGTAGGATGTTCCCAGGTTTGATGTCCCTATGGACGACACCATGCTCATGGGCATAGTCCAGAGCAGAGGCGACCTTTTCGGTGATTTTTAGCGCCTCTTCGATGCTGAGTTGCTTCTCGCGGTCGATCTTGTCTCTGAGGGTGTCCCCTTCGATGTACGGCCCAACAAAGAACAGGAACCCGTCCGCCTCCCCGGAATCGTAGAGTGCGAGGATATGGGGATGTTGCAGATTTGCGGTCGTCTTGATCTCAGCCAGGAACCGTTCGGCTCCTACGACCGCCGCCAACTCTGGCTTCAAGACCTTCAGCGCGACCTTCCGTTCGTGACGTAGGTCCTCGGCCAGATAGACCGTAGCCATACCACCCTCGCCGATTTCTCTCTCTATGGCATATCGGCCCTCTAGGGCAGCGTTGAGGCGGGCGATGGGGTCGGTCATGGGTCGCCCATCAGTTCCCGCAATTCCGTGAACCAGTTCGTCACGATGTAGACGTCCTGGAGCCGCTGCCTCGGGCGCAAGAACTCGTCTCCACCCTGTGCGGCTCCCTCCGCCGAGCCTCTGACCTCGGTGAGGATGAAGCGATTGCCCTCTGGGTGAATGTCCCAGTAGGGGGCCGCCCTCTGCGCTACTGTGCCGGCGAAAGCTGGATGGTCGAATAGACGACGTGGCGCAGAGGCGACCGCGAAGGACGGGTCGGTTGTCACGTCAACCGCCAAGAAGGTGACTCCGTCTCGGTAGTAGAGCGTCCGACCGTCGGGCGCCCACTGCGGATCACTTCCCGGGCCGGGCGATACGCTCTGTCGTCCCAGCGGGACAGGAAACGCCTGGACATAGACTCGGTACTCGCCCTCCTGGTCCGAGGTATAGGCCACGAAGCGACCGTCGGGGGAGATTCGCGGATTTAGCTCGTCCCACTCGGCGGTCAGGTAGGCCTCGAAGATCGTGCTATCGGGGACGGAGCCTTCGGGACCCATCCTCATCAAGAGCAGGTCCCGGGGTGGCGGCCCGGTGTTGCGCACGATCAGAATCGAATCACCCTCCGACACCTCGACGACCCAATTATTACGCTCCCAACCGAAAAGCTGTTCGGCGGCAAAGCTACCGTCCCACCGCCGCCGGAAGCCGTCAAGGCCAAGAGTGCTCGATCGGTTCGACGCGAAGTAAATGTATTCCCCGCCTGGCGACCAGACTGGGCGCGAGCCGCCACCGTCCGTGAGCTGCGGGCTTGCGCCGGTGATCTCGTCGTACACGCGGATCTCACCACCATCTTCGTACGCGATCTTGGTCCCATCCGGCGAATAGACCGGGTTGATCAAAGTACCAGGGCTCAGGTCGAGGGGGGTCACCGTGCCGTCCAGCTCGACCTCCACGAGGGCCCGGTTTCCGAATGCTGGTCCCAGGAAATTGGAGGCGGCGTTATAGATGAGCGTACCGATCGGGGACACGTCGAACTGTGCGGCGCCTCCGTTGAAGACCGACAGCTCGGGGATCACCGTCGTCGGGGGCCCCACGTCGTGCGTGTCCAAGTCGAAGCGCACGGCCATCAGCGCCTGGTCACCGTGCCCGTACACGATGTGTCCGGTGGGAACGTACTTGGGGCGGTTGCCGGACGGCACTAACTCAGTGACCGCTTCGGTCTCCAGGTCGTAGAGGAGGATCCGCCCGTTTACCGGGCCGCCAACGGGGGAGGTCGAAAACAGGACGCCGCTCCCATCAGGAAGCATGTGAGGTTTGGCTACTCCGAAGCTATCGGGCTCTAGCAGTAGCTCCGGGATGCCTCCAAAGCCAGCCACCCGGTACAAGTTTCCTTCGTCTGTGAAGACGATCGTGTTGTTCGCGCCCCAGTGTAGACCAGAGTTGTTCACATCCTCCGCCACTGGCAGGCCGGGCCCCCCACTGATTGGGACCCTCAAGAGGTCATTGCCCGAGCGGAACGCGACCCACTCCCCATCGGGGGAGAAAGTGGGGGTGGTTCCACCCTCGGTGTTCGGAAGCTCTCGCCATTCCACGACGTCCGAGCTCCGGATGAAAAGCCCCAACAGGCCTTCGGACTGGCCGCCTGCAACGATCCGGCGCCCGTCCGGCGAGATCGCGAGTCGGGTACCCGCGTTCGACTGGATCACGTCCATCTCCAACCCGGTCACTGGGGCGCGCGTGGCGGGGTATTCCGTCACGGCGGCGGGCCGAAGCCAGCCCCACGCAGCGAACAGGGCGAGCGCGGCCACTGCGGCGGCTGTCAGAACGCGAGGGTAGGTAGCCTCTGCGGGCGGGGAAGTGACCACCGGCGCGGACTCAGCCACGGTCTCCTTTCGCGCACGCCGTGCATAGGCGAAGCTCTCGTTTTCGAGCGCAGCCGCGAACTGCTCTGCCGTCCCGAAGCGATCGGCGGGGAGCTTCTCCAGCGCCTTGACCAGCACTGCCTGCACGTTCGGTGGGACTGCTTTCCTGACATCCGTAACTGAGCGCGGTTCTTCGGTCAGAATCCGCATGAGGATTGCTTGTGCCGTCGGACCCGTGTGAGGCGGGTCACCGGCCAGCATCTCGTAGAGCACACAGGCCAGGCTGTAGACATCCGAGCGTGCGCTGAGATCGCGGTCCGCGCTGGCTTGCTCTGGGCTCATGTAGTGGGGCGTGCCCAGGCTGAGACCCGTCTCCGTCATTCGCCCACCACCCGCCGCACTCAGGGCAAGCGCTATCCCGAAATCGGCCACCACAGGCTGACCTGCATGGAGTAGGATGTTTTCCGGCTTTATGTCGCGGTGGATGACGTCCCGGTCATGCGCGTATTGGAGGGCACTCGCCACGGCCTTCGTAATATGAAGCGCCTCATCTACCGAGAGCTGGCGTTCCCGGTCCAGCTTTTCGCGAAGGCTCTCACCCTCCACGAACGGCATTACGTAGTAGAGAAAGCCGTCCTCTTGGCCCGAGTCGAAGAGCGGAAGGATGTGAGGATGTTGGAGGTTCGCGGTTGTCTTGATCTCCGCTAGGAACCGCTCTGCGCCGATCACCGCAGCTAAGTCAGGCTTGAGAAGTTTTAGTGCTACCTCGCGTTCATGACGCAGATCCTGAGCGAGGTAGACAGTGGCCATGCCACCTTCACCAAGCTCGCGCTCGATCGAGTAGCGGTCCTTTAGGGCTGCCTTGAGTCTGTCGATCGGATCGGAGGAGCTGGCCATACGTCCCGTTTCCTAGAGGAATGACGGAACTGCGCCCAGAGGGAGGTTGGATGAAGATGCCCTGGGAGTTGGGTCAGGGGCAAGGAAACTTGCGTTGTTCGAGGAACCCAGAGGCGTCGGGAACTCGACGCGGGATGCGGCCCATTAGTGGTACAGTCCGGCCCTATGACGAGAGGGGATCGAAAGACCCGAAGTGCCGCCTGCGGCGAGCCGTAAAATTGAGTGAAAGGTCTCGCCCTCCAGGCGTTCGGTGATGGATTCGGTATCTCCTCCCGCGGCAGGGACCCTGGCGATGGCCGTTGCACCGGGTGTACCGAAATACACGGCTCCGTCAGCAGCCCAATCGGATACCGTCTGCGCCTGGCCCAGTGTCCGGCTGTTGCCACCAGCAAGTGGTATGGCTCGTATCGGGCCTGGAAATGGAGCGAACGCTACCTCGGTTCCGTCGGGCGAGAGCGCAAGGGTGATGGCACCTTCGGTTCCGCGTATTGGCGTCGCCTCTAGGTCAGCCCACCGTCGGATCCACAACTGCGACCCTGGACCAAGCTCGGCTGGTCCCACGTATACGAGCGATCCGTCATCCGCGAACTGAAAGGCACCGATCGGAAGCTGCCCTTCCTCGAAAGGTGACGAGAATCGCGCAAGTTGTGCGGGTGGCTCGGGGCGGAGGAGCGACCATCCCACAGCTACAACAGCCACTGCGGTGGCTGCGATCGCCACAGGAGTCCACTGACCTCGCCGCTCTACTACGCCAACCCCGGCTTCCTCCCCATGCCGGAACGCCGCATCACCCAGAGCCTTCGAGAACTCCTGAGCCGTCGCGAACCGATCCGCTGGCAGTTTCTCCAGCGCCTTCCTTATGGCTGCATCCACGTTCGGTGGAATGGACAGCCGGATCTTGGTCGGGGCTGGAGCCGGGTCCGTCAGGATCTTGGCCAGGACTGCCTGAGCGGTACTCCCTCCGTAGGGAGGATCACCGACCAGCATCTCGTACAACACGCACTCCAGCGCGTACACATCGGTGCGGGGATCGACGTCCCTGTCTCCCGTGGCTTGCTCGGGAGACATGTAGTGGGGTGTGCCGACGCTGAGTCCTGTTTCAGTGACTCTCCCGCCTCCGGCATGAGCCACGGCGAGAGCAATCCCAAAGTCGGCTACGGTCGGCTCACCCTTCTCACTCAGAAGGATGTTTCCGGGCTTGATGTCGCGGTGGACGACACCGTGCTCATGAGCGTAGTCGAGAGCAGAGGCGACTTTCTCGGTGATTTTGAGCGCCTCGTCAACCGATAGCTGCTTCTCCCTGTCGATCTTGTCCCGAAGCGTGTCGCCCTCGATATAGGGCGCGACGAAGAACAAGAAGCCGTCGGCTTCGCCTGAGTCGAACAACGGCAAGATGTGAGGGTGCGTCAGCTTGGCAGTTGTCTCGATCTCGGCGAGGAATCGTTCGGCCCCGACGACCGCCGCGGAGAACCTTCAGAGCCACGTTTCGGTTGTGGCGCTCGTCGTGGGCCAGATAGACCGTCGCCATACCGCCCTCGCCGATCTCACGCTCGACGCGGTAGCGGCCCTCTAGGGCAGCGTTCAGGCGGGTGATGGGGTCGGTGCCTATCGGCGCTTTCGCCATACGACCCGTAGTTGACGCGCTGGCTCGACAGTGAGAATCAGCAAATCGCCGTCGAACTCGAACCCGCGGAGGGCATCCACCGCGGCATCGCCAGAGGTCGTGTACTCCCGCTTGTGGGTTACGATACCACTTGAAGCATCGACCTCGTACCCGCCGTAATAGGCCAGATTACCCCTGGAGGCTGCTGGGCCTGCCTCGCGATGTAGACCGACATGGACCCAACACCGTCGTACATGATGATTCCGTGCCCATCGGGACCGAAGGGGTCCGTCGTGGTCACCCACTCTCCCGAATCATTCGGCGACTCGGTTCGCACTAGATCCCACGCGCCCAGGAAGTCTCTCGCGGTCTGGGCGCTGAGACAAAGAGGACTCACGCAACCGAGCGTCAGAGCTAGAGCGAGCGAACGCATTGGGACCTCCAAATCAGTAGGTCGGCACCCTCACCACGTAATCCCCGCCTCTTCGAGTAATGCCTGGTATCGGGGGTCGTCGCTCACCAAAGGATCTACTCACCTCGAACCGGCCTGGGCAGGCGGAACGAGTGATCCAACGACCAGACTCAGTTCATGACCCTTTGGGCCCTTGAGCTTGATGGGTATGGTACGCCCGGGATCGCGCAACAGTCGAAGGCCCACGTGGAAGTGGAGATGCGGCTGACCAGCAAATCCGGTCGAGCCACTGCGACCAAGAAGATCTCCCTCCCTGACTCGCTGTCCCCGCGATACCGCGATCCCAGGAGCCAGGTGTCCGTACGAGGCCATCGAGCCGTCCCCATGGGCAACGACCACAACGTTGGCCCGCTCCAGTAAATCAGGATCAGGCCCGCCCTGCGAGAACCCGTCCTGAACGTAAAGCACAATCCCTGGGCGGGATGCGAGAACCGGGGTCCCCTCCGGCATCGCAAAGTCCAGAGCATAGCTCAGGCCGCCCAGGTGGCTGGCCGGTCCGTCGAAGCCCTGACTCAGTTCTCTGGGGATGGGTCCGCCGAACGGGACCGCGTACAGGTAGTCGGTATCGGCCTTCGTGTCGCTGGACCCCAGGTCGATCGCGATGAACGCCAACTGCGGTTGCTGGACGGTCCATCTGAATTCGACGCAGCCTCACCAGTAGGGTCTCGGGTGAATGGGGAGACACCACCCGCTCAGCAGGGAGGCCGACGTAGGTTCCGAAGTTCTGCAGCGAGGGAAACGATAGCACCACCGTAGCTGCGACCGGCTCACGGTTCACCGCGCGGTACACCCGACCTGTCCGTGTTTCGGTGGAGTACACGCACACTTGCCAGGCGCAGTTCGGTGCGTCTCGACGGACCGGAGCTTCTGAGGCCGTCGCACAACCGGCTAGCATCAACGACAGGAAGACGGTCCGCCGCATAAGCTTCAGAGGATTGTCGGAGGGGTCGCTCATAGTCCCGCTGCTGGAGGGAGGACGGGAAGCGCGGCCAACTGGTGTTACGAGGGAAGATGCAGGGCGCTCAGGGGGGCGGCAAGGAAGATTCAGCTGCTCGTGCTTGATGGCCCCACGTGCTCACGAGCCGCCCATCTCTGACCTCAATAATTCGAGTATCCCCCGAACGCGTTCCTCAAGCGCGTTCAGACCTCGGATCTCAGAACGTTTGTAGAACAGTATGTCGCGGCTGATTCGCCATCAACCGTCTCGCCCCTTCGGGTAGAGGTAGAAATAGTTGTAGGTCATGTGAACAGGATCACCGCCGTCCTTGCTCCGGATTTCCATTCCTTGCGAGCCCCATTCTCCTCCGGCTTCAGGCTCGAAAGAGCGCGCCAGCATGGCCTGCGGTGGCCGCGCCTCCGCGTGAGGCTGTCTCAACGATCCGGCGTTGGACGGTGTCGAATCTATGAGAGCGAGGCCCGTTCGATTCCTTGACGCACGCCCCTCGGTTACGCCAATTAGAGTACTGTTTCGTGCGTCCTCATCCTACGGCGGCCGTGCCTAATTCTTCGTTGATCTTCCACAGGTTTGGGACCCGCTCGTGATCCTGCTTCCGCGGCTCCGGTTGGGCCTGTTCACATGGCTCCTGGCCGTCGCGGCTTTGCCTGTGACGGCCGCTTCCGAATTGGCAGGCCAGGCCCCAAGTAGACCCGCAGCCAGGGCATCCGAGGGCAACCGTACGAGTGAACGTGAAGAAGTGAAGGAAAGCGTCGAGACGAACCTGAGTGAAGCGGTTCCGGCCCTTGAAGAGCTGGGCCTCGTTCCAGGGCGACCCAGGGTGGCCCCGATCCCAACCGAGACCCCACCCGTGATCGACGGAGTCTTGGACGACGAGGTCTGGAATGCGGCCGCTCGGATCACCGAGTTCACTCAGCAGTCGCCAATCGAGGGGGCCCCGGCCACCGAAGAGACCGATATCTACATCGCATACGACTCGGAGAACCTCTACTTCGGTTTCCACGTCCACTACGGGGACCCCTCCATCATGCGCGCGAATCGGGTTGAGCGTGACCGGGCCATGATGGACGACTTGATGACGGTTTACTTTGACACTTTTCTAGATCAACAGCGGGGGTATGAGTTCGCCGTCAACGGCTACGGAGTGCAAGGCGACGGGATCATCACGTCGGATCCCCGTGGCTTCAGTGGGGGTGGAGGTGGTCATGGTGGTGGCGGCGGCGGCGGGCCTAGCACGGCGATCCCCTTTGCAGATCGATCTTGGGACGCGTTGTTCGACACCGGTGGTCGGCTCGTCGAGGACGGCTACATGGCCGAGATGGTGATCCCCTTCAAGAGCCTCCGCTATCCGGCCCCACCGGAGGGTGAGCCGCACCGATGGGGATTCCAGATCGTGCGGGAGGTGAGGGGCAAGGATCAAGAGAATCAGGTGTGGGCACCCATGTCACGGGACGAGACCAGCTTCTTCTCTCAGATGGGGGTGCTCGAGTGATCTGACCCCCTAAAACGAGACCAAGTCCAGTTTTAGAATTCTGGACGGGTCGAGACACGGAAAGGGAGGTCAGAATGGCAGCGCCAAAGAACCTGAGCGCGGGACAGATCATCAACCAGCTGCGTAGGGCGGAGGTGGCCCTGGCGAACGGGAAGAGGGTCAAACAAGTGTGCCGGGAGCTAGGGGTGAGCGAGCAGACGTACTACCGGTGGCGTAAGGAATACGGGGGAATGAAGGTGAGCCAGGCGAAGCGGCTGAAGGAGCTCGAGAAGCAGAACCAACGCCTGAAGCAGGCGGTGGCAGATCTGACGGTGGACAACATGATTTTGAAGGAGGCGTCCAAGGGAAACTTCTGAGCCCCGAGCGGCGCAGGCGTTGCGTGGTGCAGGTGCGGCAGCGGCTTGGGGTGAGCGAAAGGAAGGCGTGCCGAGTGCTGGGTCAGGCACGCTCGACGCAGCGTCGGATCCCAAAGCGAAGGGAGGACGAGGAGGCGCTGAGACAGGATGTGGTGAAGGTGGCTCGACGGTTCGGACGCTACGGGTACCGGATGGTGACGGGGATGCTGAGGACGCAGGGCTGGGCAGTGAACCACAAGCGGGTGGAGCGGATCTGGAGGCAGGAGGGGCGTAGGGTGCCGAGTAAGCAGCCGAAACGGGGCCGCCTATGGTTGACCGACGGCTCTTGTATCCGACTACGGCCCTTGTACCGGCATCACGTATGGGCGTATGACTTTGTGTCCGATCGGACGCATAACGGACGGCCACTCAAGATGCTGACGGTCCTGGACGAGTACAGCCGGGAGTGTCTGGCGATCGTGGTGGCCCGTAGGCTTCAATCGGACGATGTCCTGCAGACGCTGAGCGAGCTGTTCGTTGAGCACGGTCCACCGGCGAATCTGCGTTCGGACAACGGTCCGGAGTTCACGGCCCGAGTCGTTCGGCAGTGGCTTGGAGGGTTGGGTGTGAAGACGCTGTTCATCGCACCCGGCAGCCCCTGGGAGAACGGCTACAATGAGAGCTTCAACGCAACGTTCAGGCAGGAGCTGTTGAAGCGAGAGATCTTCTATTCACTGGAGGAGGCGCAGGTGCTGATCGAGCAGTGGCGGCGCGAATACAACACCGTTCGACCCCACAGCTCTCTGGGCTATCTACCACCCGCTCCTGAAGCCATTCGGCCCGACCCGAAGTTGCTCAACCTGCCCTTGCTACTCGGACCTCACCCCGGGGAAATGAGGCGGTTAGACTAACACTCTAGGTGGTACCACTCTTGGGGGCAGGTCAGGTTGAATCGTCCCCACAGCATTCCGTCTATCGTTACCTGGACAGTGATGGTGCCGGGGTTCAGCGGCGTGAGGAGCCCGTCCGCAGTAATGATGCCCATGTCCGGTTCGGCAAGACTCCATGTAGCCAGACGGACCACGACCGTGCCATCTGCCAAGCTGGCGGTTGCAGTGTATGCGTAGGTTTCGCCCACCTTCGCCCGACTCGGCCCGTCGATATCCACCGAGGCGACCGGGGGAGGTGAAACCGTAATTTGCGAAGTGCCTGTCGCCCCTCCGCTAGTGGCTGTGATGGTCGCCATACCGGGCTCGCCAGAAGTCACCAGCCCGGTGATTGAGCCGACCACAGCAACAGAAGGACTACTACTGCTCCAGCTAACCGCAGCACCAGGCATACTCTCTTCGAACTGGTCTAGCACGGACGCCGATAGCAGGAGAGTGGCCCCATTGGCCTGAAGGGGAGCGGACCCTGGCGATACGGTGACCGTTGTCGCCACCGGGGTGGGTGGAGTCGGTGGAGTCGGTTTGAAGTGACCCCCGAAGTTGATCCAAAAGCTATGGGACTTCCGAGGTACTTTTAGGAGCGAGGTCCTCGTCGCTCGGTGAATGAATACCCATAAACTCCTCGGGAGTCAGAAAACCCAAGGAACTGTGGGGACGAACTTCGTTGTAGTCGGCTCGCCACTGCTCGATCGATCGTTTCGCGTCCGGGATCGAGAGGAACCAGTGCAGGTTTAAGCATTCGTCTCGGAGTGTGCCGTTGAAGCTCTCGATGAATCCATTCTGGACCGGTTTGCCCGGCTGGATGAAGTCGAGCTTCACACCTCGAGCGTAGGCCCATGAATCGAACGCACGGCTGCGGAACTCGGAGCCGTTGTCCGTGATGATCACATCGGGCAAGCCTCTGGACTCCTTGAGCCGCTCCATCACCTCGATCACCCCGGCGGCCGGAATCGAATGCGCGACGTGAATCGCCAGACACTCGCGACTGAACTCGTCCATGATGGTCAGGCACCGAAAGCGGCGGCCGTTGCTCAGCGTATCAGAGACGAAGTCCATACTCCACCGCTCGTTCGGCCCACTCAACGCCTCTCGGATCGGTCGAGGAGCCTGGCTCCTACGTTTCCTTCCCTTCGAACGCACCGCGAGCCCTTCTTCCCTGTAGAGTCGTTGAACTCGCTTCCGGTTCACCAGTCGGCCTTCGCGTCGAAGCATCACGTGGATCATCCGGTAGCCCCAGCGCGGCCGCTCCTGCGCCAACTCTACAATGCGAGCTCGTAGAAGCTCTTGGGGATCGCGAATACTGCGATATCGCATCGTCGAGCGTGGAAACCCTGTGTGCCGGATCGCTCTGCGTTCTGAAACCCCTCGCACGGCTTGCATCTGCTCGACGACCTGGCGCCGTTCCCGGGCCGTCACGATCCGTTTCCCAACAAATCTTTCAGAACCTGAAGATTCAATGCCTGGTCGGCCACGATCCGCTTCAGCCGTCGGTTCTCATCTTCGACCTGCTTCAAGCGTCTCGCCTCGTTCACGTCCATACCTCCGTACTTCGTGCGCCACCGGTAGTACGTCGTCTCCGCGATCCCGTGCCTGCGGCACACCTCACGGATCGTCGCTCCAGCTTCCACTTCCTGCAGGATCCCGATGATTTGCTCTTCCCGAAACCGCCTCTTTTGCATGACTCCTCCGTTCAAGGAGTCCCACAATAACTGGATCAGGTTCCGGGGGTCACTTCAGGTTCTGTCCCACTGTCTCCCGGCTTGCAGCCGGATATCAGAGTGAGGAAGACTACGGAACTGAGAGAGCTGAATCGGGTCCAGAAATGAAGTCGATGTGATAGCGGGATGCCCTCGTGTCAGGGGTGCCGACCTCCGATTCACCGATAGGCGCTGGCACCCGGAGGTGCAAACGCTGGCGTGCGGCTTCCAGACCCTCTTATCCTCGGTTCAGCAATCCACCAACCAGGGGCCAGCGAGCGATGGGGGTGGCCCGGATAGCGAGGATAAAAATTATCCATGGGGAGAAGCTGGAGGCCGCGTCGAAGGTTGCGGGCGTGAGTTATGGTTACGTAAAGCACGCGAACGTAGTTCTTGACCATGCCCCCGACCTAGGAGGCGCGGTGCTTTCTGGCGTCACCACGCTGGCGGATGCCTACGAGAAGGCAAAGCTGGTCAAGGAACAGGCGTCCAGTGAGACCTTCCGGCTGGACAAGCTGCGAGCGACGAGATCCCCGTTGGCCGATAAGGTGGCTGAGGGTGAGTCCAAGGTGAGTCCAGAAGGGTGGCGAAAGTCGGCAAAATGGGGGTCTGGACCCGGCAGAGTGAGCTGCAAAACCCCTTTACCTATACCGGGTTTGCCGTTTCGGGACGGTTAAAGGCGTCTTTGCCAAGGTGGGGGTCGCCGGTTCGAGTCCGGTTTCCCGCTCTCCGCAGCACCAAGTCCCGCGAGGATCGGTCTCCTGCGGGGCAGTGGCGTTTCAGGAGAGACCGAGCCCGATCACTTCTCCATCCGCTGGATCGTGACATTCCCGGTACGACACGTAATGGCAGCATCCCAATAGTTGGCGCGTGGCGCCTGGTGGAATTCACCGTGGAGGGGAGCGATTTCGGGGAGATTCACCCCCTTGGCGACGCCGCGCAGGGGTCGCTGATTTGCACCGACGTCGGGCCGGTTCTCATTGACTTACTCTAATTGCAGACCCGTTGACAGTGGTACCTAGTGCGTTGAAAGGGGGGAGTCCAGTCGTTTCCGCTACGCGATGGAAGCCGATCAACTAGAAAGGGACCGCGGTATTCCTGGACTGCGACCAGAACGCTCCGAAAGCTGATGAAGGCGCCGATTCGACCCGGCGGCGCGGGTTGCAAAAACCCTGTAACTATGCGAATTTCGCCGGCCTGGGAGGGGTTTCACTACTGTACCGGGTAGAGGTTGCCGGTCCAAATCCGGTTCTCGTTCTTTGGCGATTGCCGAGCCTCAGCGCGCTTTCTCCACAGTCTCCCTCTCTCGATCAGGCGCCGTGGCCAAGCGGTAAGGCAGAGGACTGCAAATCCTCTATCCCCGGTTCGAATCCGGGCGGCGCCTCTAGGGTTTTCGGGGTTTTCCACACCCCTGTGGGCACAGAATTGGGCACAAAACGGGCCGATCCGCCCTGGACGAGCGTTTGTAACTCCCGGTCCTCGCGCTCCTCGGAAACCAGGGAGTAGAGGTCTCGGTCCACCAGGTGCAGGTACTCTTCCGTGACCCGGACGGTGGAGTGCCCCATCATCTTCGAGACGAGCGCAAGCGGGTGTCCCGCCTGAATGAGCGTCGTGCATCGCCGGTGACGGAGATCATGCTGGCGCAGATCCGATGGGAGTCCGGCCCGCTGCACAGCCGAATAGAACGCCCGCCTAAGTCCGCCGAGCCGAGTGCCCGCCTTCGCGTGCCGACGGTCTAACTCGTGATGGAAGACCCACTCCGAACGTTCCCCGTGATACTTGATGAGTCGGTAGCGCGCCATGTGCTCGCGCATCGCTACCCGGAGCCTTGGCATCATGGGGATCCTCCGGCTCTTCCCGCTCTTGGTCCTCCGGCCCTTGCGGACCGTCTCGATGACCAAGAAGCCTGATTCGAGGTCCACGTCTTGCCACCGGAGCCATAAACACTCGCTGTCGCACCTGAGGCCAGCCTCACCGAGTGTGAGCACGTAGAGGTGGAGCATCGGGCGGTTTCCGCACGCTCGCATGAGACATTCATACTGTTCGTCGGATAGGATGAGTGCTTCGCGCTTGTCGCCCTTCGGGGCCTTCACCTTCCTCACCGGGTTGTCTTCGACGACGTCATATTCCTCTCCGAACGCGAACACAATTCCCAGGATGATCAGGTCCT
Source organism: Longimicrobiales bacterium (assembly GCA_965215925.1). Classification (GTDB taxonomy): domain Bacteria; phylum Gemmatimonadota; class Gemmatimonadetes; order Longimicrobiales; family Gaopeijiaceae; genus JAAXGI01. Next base: position 3,480,145 of record CBDCEQ010000003.1, read on the forward strand.
TGGCCACTGTGCGTGCGCTCAGACGTTTAGTCAGCCGGGTACCGTCGGGGGCGTGCCTCCTCCGCCAACTCTTGAAGCCGGTGATGTGTCCCTTCGAAACTTCGTGGGCACGAAGGTCGTGCCCCTCCCTTACGAAATATGTCTCAAAGGCTGCCAGAGAAGTGCCGTAGCTCCGCTGAGAGTGGGGGGCGAGGTCTGGGAGCACCTCGTCTCGATAACGCCTCATCAGCTCCGAGAATTGCATCGGGCCGGGCAAGCCCTTCACAACGCGCCTGCGAAGCTCCGCGTCCTTCTCACGGGCGAACTGTCGGGCTTCCTCGAGGGTGCCGCTCCGCGTGTAGTAGTGACGTTTCCCTCCGACGCAGAGACGGATCCGATAGGAGTCCCCTCGTCGCTCGATGCTTCCCGGATGCCTAGCCATTCGTCTTTTCGTCCTCCTCGTCATGATAGGCACGCTCTAGAAGGCGGTGGTGCGCGTCTACCAGGCCCCTGACGCCGAGGCAGACCGCGCTTACAAACTCGAGCAGCTCGCTCTCCGAGAGATCGTGCAGTGAGAGTGCCAGACCGTCGAAGGGCGCTCGCAATGCTCGTCCGACATAACGGGCAACTGCGAATTCTAGCCTCCTCTCAGGCGGGTCCGAGGCATCGTAGTCCTGGCCGTGCAGCCTACCAGCCAGCGTCATATAGGATTCGGTCTCGGCGGTATTCGCCGGTGGAACTGGATGGAGTTCTCCGATTGCCAGACGTGCCACGGTTGACAGAAGCACCATGTAGACGGGCGCATGGGTCGTGAACCCTGAGGCACCTGCTCTCTCCTCGATAACACGGATCACGCTTTCCCAGTCGTCCTCCTTTTGAGCTTGGCCAGCCCCCTCACTTACTGCCCCGTCTGCCTCCGTGCGCTCGCCGGTGCCCGTGACGAGCCAAGCTTCCCGCACTCCGAGGATTACGGCCGCCTCTCGCAGGAACGTGATTGACGGTTCCGTGTGCCCATTCAGGTACGACATGATCGAGGGCACCGTGACGCCCGGTAGCCTCCTGCCTTCGTCCGCCATCTCCGCAGCGCGGAACTGCATGTCCCTCTGAAACATGCGGACCCCTCTCTGTCGCCCCCGCGGGGGGCGCTGCTCGATGGCCGAGCTGAGGCGACCGCCGATGGTGCCTAAGCCCGCTTGAGCGGTTTCGCGCAGAGTTGGCTCTCGGTTGCCGGATCCTGTTCCCATAGAACACCTAGTGATAAAGAAAGTTTCTTCTGGTGCGATTAAAATTGTACGCTAAATTCCGTTCACCGTTCCGATCACCAATGTTTATCATCTTCCGACGGGATCTGCAAATGGCGGTGCTGAAAAAGGAAGCGTCTCTTGGATTCCGTACCACGCTCGTCAGGAAGAGGCTCTACCAACAAATGGCCGAAACCGAAGGGCTGCGGCTTTCCGAGTGGCTTCGTCGGCTCGCGGATCGCCGTGTGAACGAAGTCGTGTCATCGGGCCAGCCACCCGAGGGGATCAAGGGGTCTCATCCTGACTCGGCGGTGTACGTGCGTGCCATCCGCGCGATGGCCTCCCAATGAGCAGTCCCGTCCAAACGGTCCTGGCTCGCCTCAAGGGCGTGAAACGCTCGGGCGACGGCTGGCTTGCCCGTTGCCCGGCACACGATGATCGAAACCCGTCGTTGTCCATAGGCGAAGGTGGCGACGGTCGGGTCCTCCTCAACTGTCATGCAGGCTGCCAGCCAGGGGCCGTGGTAAAGGCGATCGATCTCGATCTTTCTGATCTCTTTCCCGACAGCGGAGGGGACGGAGCTCGACCGGAGATCATCGCAACCTATGACTACGAGGACGAGGAGGGAGCGCCCCTCTTTCAGAAGGTTCGGTATTTCCCAAAGCGCTTTAGCCTCCGGAGACCCGACGGGTCGGGCGGCTGAACATGGAATCTCAAGGGTGTCCGCCATGTCCTTTACCGACTTTCCGGCGTCATAGAAGCCGTATCCCTCGGCAAGGATGTCCTCATCGTTGAGGGTGAGAAGGACGCAGACGCGTTGGCTGCAATCGGGCTCCACGCCACGACGAATCCGGGGGGAGCAGGGGAATGGCGGGCCGAGTACTCCGAGGCCCTGACGGGAGCTCGTGTCGTAATCGTTCCAGATAATGATGGCGCCGGTCGCTCACACGCCAGCAAGGTGGCCAAGTCCGTTTCCCGCGTCGCATCTGAGGTTCGAGTACTCGAGCTTCCCGATCTCCGGGCGAGCGGTGACGTGAGCGATTGGCTCGATTCCGCTGGGACCCCGGAAAAGCTGAAGGAACTCGCAGCGGCCGCTCCGCTCTGGCAGGATGCGGATTCCGAAGGCGGCGGAAAGGAGCACGAATGGCTGATGCAGCCAGATCTGCCTCGAGCTCCGGAGCCCGACCCCATTCCCTTGGATGCCCTGCCAGAGGTGCTGCAGCTGATGGCCCGCACCATCAGCGACTCTACACAGACGCCGCTTGACTCCGCAATCGGAGCCGTCATCGGGACCGTGTCCATCGCCGTCCTGGGGAAAGCCCACGTCCAGATCTGTCCGAGGAGAAAATGGGTCAGGCCGGTGCACACCTACGTGGCGATCGAACAGCCCTCCGGGACGGGGAAGTCTCCGATCTTGAGGGCTGCTGGTGCACCGGTCGTGGCGTGGGAGTTGAAGAGAGCGAAAAAGGAAGCTCCAATGCGCCGGTGGAACGCCGAGAAGGTTCGGCTCGCTGAGGAGACGGTTAAGTCCATTCGTAGAAAGCTCGCGAACGGAGGAAAAGTGAAGGCCGGAAGGACGATAACGAGGAGCATGTTGGAGCATGCCACGATCGAGTCCGCTAAGGCTCAGGCAAAGCCGCACGGCGATTTCCAGGTTCTCATCCAGGACTGCACCGAGGAGGAGGTGATCCGAATCATGGAGGCCAATGCAGGGTGTGCGGCCTCGATCGACGCCGAGGCCACGTTCCTCGAGCTAGCCGCCGGAAGGTATGGAAATGGTGATGCTCGCCTGGCTGCTCTCACGCACGGGTGGGATGGAGCTGATATCAGAGTGAACCGGGTGAACCGAGACAGCGTCCACCTTCCTGCTGCACACCTAGGTCTGCTGCTGGCACTGCAGCCTGGAGTCCTCGGGAAGCTGCTCAACGCGGAAACGTTGCGTCAGAGGGGCGCTTGGGCACGTTTCCTCTGGATCGCGCCCGAGATTCACTGGGACGAGATCAGAGTGGGCGAGGAGGTCCCGGCCCTCAACGTCGAAGCCGTTCGAAGATACTCGGATACCATCACCCGGATCATGGATACATCGGAAAGATCGGAGGGCGAACGCCACCTGATGCGGATGTCGCCGGAGGCTCAGAGGGGTGTCCACAGGCTTGAGCAGATCAAGATCGATGCGATGCGCCCCGACGGACCACTTGAGTCTGTGCCGGGGTTCGCTGGGAAGCTTCCAGACCACGGGTCACGGCTGGCAGCGCTCCTTACGATCGCTGACCGGGCAGACCGGGGGGAGGACCTGTTCACGGATTGGATTCCGGGGTGGGCTATGGAGTCTGCGGTTCGGTTGATTCAGGCCATCGCACCACACGTGGTCAAGGTCACCGGCGCCGCGGAAACCAACCCCTGGCTGGATGATCTTCGCTATCTGCTCGATCGGGCGGTGGAGATGCACGGTCACACCGAGTCGGATATCCGCGAGAAGGCTCGCGCCCGGAAGGTGTTCCGAGACGCCCAAGTGGCTAAGAACGCCTTCGATGCACTCGAAAAACGCCACTGTCTCCGTCGGGTCACGCGGGATAGGAAGCCGGGGCCAGGAAACAACCCTTCCCCAATCATTGAAGTCCACCCTGCTCTCCGGGCCTCCGATGAATCCGATCATTTCAGCGAAAGATCGGATAGATCGGAGCTTGATCGAGAGCTGGCTCAGCGAATGCGTGAGGAGGTGTTCGGGTGAGGGCACGAACCAGGGGGGCTGAGGACCGCTGGGAACGCGGGAATCGTCTCTGTCGACTCATCTCAGAACGAGTTAGCGATATCGCATCTCCCGGCCTGGGTCTGTGGGATTCCGCCTGGCGGATCGTGGAAGACCCGTCAACGCACTTCTTTGATGCGCTCCGAGAGTGGGAGGAGACCGGCACGAAGGAATCGCGGGAGGCTCTCGAACAAGCGACCTATGGGTTGGTTAAGGCCTGGAAGCAAGCTGAGGAGGATTTCCAAAGCCACGCCGTCGACCTCCGTACAAAGGTGTCAGCATGAACGCGGATCCGGGGAGCGGACCGGTCAGGAAGGAAGGGCAGATGATTGAACATTCTCTAGCCTTCGAAACGTCAAGCAGCACAAGGGATTTCGAGGACGTGGGCACGCGATGGGCACAGAATCAACCGCATTCGACTCAGTAGCCGACCTGGGCCGATGGTGCAGGGCCGCCCCGGCAGGGACGCGGCTGGACGCTCAGGTGGTGGCTGAAGTGCTCGATGCCGCGGCTGATCGGGGACCGGAGGAGGACATCAAACTCGACACAGAGCCCGTCGAGTGGACTTGGCGCGAAAAGCTCTGGACCTGTCCTGCCGAGACGAGGATTGGAACGCTAGAGGTGGCTGAGGCTCTCGGACGCCCGAGGAGCTGGGTCTACGCCCGGACCCACCATCACGTCGGCAAGGACGATCAGAAGCGTCTCCGGCCTCAGGGAGAGTTGATTCCGCACCGGAAGCTCGATGGGGTGCTCGTATTCACCGCCGGAGAGGTCCGAAGCTGGATCAGAACCCGTGAGGAGGTCGTAGCAGCGGGTCCGATGGAATCGACTCCGGCGGAGAGAGAAGGGAAGCTCCATGCGGTCTGATTCAGAGTCCTGGAGGCGAACATGGACGTGACGGCGATAGGTGTCATGGACAGGGTCTTCCTTGCGGGCCGCGGGACGCCGGTCGCCTCCGGATCCGAGACGCATGCCTGCTAGAAAGGGTCACGACACGTCTCGCCTAAAAAAGGCCTTCCTCGAGGCGTTTCGCCGCAGCGGCAATATCACCCTTGCCGCGAGATGCGTTAGGGTGAGCCGGCGTTCACACTACCGCTGGCTAAGTCGCGATTCCGGCTATGGTCAGGCGTTCGAAATCGCGAGGGTGGAGGCCGCAGACCTGCTGGAGGACGAAGCCAGGCGCCGTGCGGTGGAAGGTGTCGAGGAGCCGGTCGGCTGGTATAAGGGTGAGCCAGGCGGAGTCGTTCGCAGATACTCAGACACCCTGCTGATCTTCCTCATGAAGGCGCTCATGCCAGAGGTCTACGGGAATAGAGTCGATCATGGTGGTGCCTGGAGCCGGATAGACATCTCGACGTTGCCAGACCCCCTCGTTTCTCGAATCGCCAGAGGCGAGGATGTAAGGGCTGTGATCGCTAGCTCAGCGTCCGCAGTGCTGGAGCCTGGCTGGAACCCGGAACCCCCCCAGGGGCCCGGGACTCCTAACCCCCATAACCCTCACCTTAAGAGCCCCCGGTCACCGGCTTCTCACCGCGGCTCAGGAAGAACCCAGGATCAGTAACCGCAATCAGCGATCCCGAATATTTTGCGGAAGTTTTGAGTCAATCCCAAAGTTAGTTGAAACTGGAGCGACCCCCTCGTCAGGCGACGGCATGTGAACTGCTCTCGGGAAGGGTGATCCCGAGCTCCTTCTGTATCGCGGCCCTGAGGAGCGGGAGGTGCCGGTAGCCGAGCAACCTCCGGAGCCGGGGCTCGATCTCGAGTAACACGGTCGCGAACCATCGGTGCTTCTGGCTCGAGGTCTTCCAGTGATCCACTCGTCCGCAGCGTTGCTCGGCCATGGCGTTGACGGATTCGAGTACGTTAGTGGTCTTCAGCGACCGGCCGACCAGAGGGAAGACCCCGAGCCGGTGGAGGGTCAAGGTCTCCTCGAACCCCTCGTTTAGACTGGCCACGGCAGACTGGTTCACCTCGCCGAGCTCGTGCTTGAGGGTTTTCAACGCCTGGGCGGCCTCCTTGTACGTGGGCCGTTGATACGCACGTTGGAGTCGCCGGCGCCAGTTCTTCTGCTCCGCCCTCGGCAGGTGCGAGATCACGTTCTCCCGTTTGTGCCACTGGCACCGTTGGATCAGCACCTGGTCCTTGAAGGCCGCGAGCACGCCGCTCCGGAGCCCCTTGGCCCCGTCGATCACCACGAGCGCTCCGGCCGACAGATCGAGACCTCGGTCCTTCAGGCCCCTGAGGAAGGACCGGATCACCACCGCGTTCTCCGTGTCGGTCTGGACGAAGCCGAGGAACACCTTGTCCCCCTCAAGCGTCACGCCGAGCGCCACCACCATCTCGTCCTCGGCGAAGCTCTTCCCGTCCAGGACGAGCGCCACCACGTCATAGACCGAGAGGTCCCGCTCCTGAAACTCCTTCAGCCTCGCGGCGGTGGCCTTCTTGAACTCCCGCGAGACCCTCGACTTCGACAGCCCGATCGCTCCGGGCACCGCCTCGACCGCCGCCTCGTAGTCTCGGCATGAGATCCCGAGCAGCACCTTCCGAAAGAGCCCCTCGTCCACCTCTCCGGCCGAGCCGTGGAGTCGCTCGTACGATGCGAGCCTCACCTCTCCGGCCCGGCCCCGCACCCGAGGTACTCGCACCGGATGCCGCTGGCCGCCCAACCTCACCGACCCGGGGTTGTGCCCGTGCCGGTATCCGCTCTCGTCGTCCCCCTTTCGGGCGTGCCGCCGCCCGGCCAGCTCCTCTACCTCTTCCTCGAGCATCCGGCTCACCTCCGCCAGTCCAAGCGGAATCAGCTGCCGGATCAGCTCCACTCGCGGGTCCAGCTCCAGCGCCTGGATCTCCTCCCAACTCATCTCGCTCGGTTCCCCAAGCCGCCGGTCCTTCTTGCCCCGCTCAACCAGCCTCGGCATCCTTCCCATCGGTGGCCTCCTTCCTCTTTTGTTGGTCCCGTGGCGTGCTCGCACACCCACGTTACCTGAGGTCGGAGGCCGCTTCAATTTCAACTAAAGATGGGACTCACTCGAAGTTTTTCGCGGGCGGCCCAGAAAAACCCCTTTAGGCCTAGCCACCCACCTCCGCCACGATGCGGTCGATCTCGGCTCTAAAGCTAGGCGGGCCTGGCCTCCTTGTTGGGCCCAACCTAGGCCCACTTTGTTGAGCGCCTGCCTTAAGGCCCCTTAACTAGGACCCCGCCCAGGACGACGCCAGCAAAGGCAGTGAGTACGACTAGGTCTGGGACGATGGCGTGTTGATACGTAGGGCTACGTAGTGGATGTTACGGTGTCCGCACTGCGTCCTTCCCTGCTCACCCGTCGCCATTTAGAGTGTCCGGGCCCTACTCGCCAGCATCCACCACGGAGTTTCTCACAAGTGGGCACCATTCTGGTTGTCGATGACGAACCCGGGACCCGTGTTCACCTGAACGCTGACCTGGCAGACGATATGGGTCACAACGTAATTTTCGCCAATGACGGAGAGGCTGGGATCGCACAATACGAGAAGACTGATCCAGACTTGGTCATCACGGACCTAGTCATGCCCGGGTTGCACGGGGTCCTCCTAATCGAGCACATCAGGACGCTTGACCCTGACGCGAAGATCATCGCGATCTCAGGGAAGGCTCCCGAGCAACTCTACAGGGCGAAGGAGGCCGGAGCCATGGCTACGCTCACCAAGCCACTCGACCGGGCGAAGCTGATGGCTGCGGTTGAGCAGGCGCTAGCCGTCCGAGACCCCTGGCGCGGGGCTCGGTGACCTCACTCGGTGCGCCGATACGGTATCTCACGGCGTCCTCACCGCGAACCACATGAGCACGCCATGGACGACAACCAACGCCGCACCAGGGGAGAACGTCCAGACCCCGATCCCGATTAGGCTGAGCCCTCCATAGAAGCAGGTGCCCTGCCCCGGCCTTGTGCTTGTACCTGAACGCCTAATTCACCACGGCGTGAATCCAGCGTCCGTCTGCCTCAAGGGTGCGGTTCCAACGCCACCGCCCCTTGGGTACCAGCCTTCCACGTGCATCAACGGCAGCGGAACGGCGTGCTTCACTCGTGCTTGTCGAACGAGTCGCTCCAGCAGGGGAGACGGTGAGCCGGCTCACCGGTTGTGCTCGTAATCGCCGGAATCAGCCTCCTGGTCATCTGAACGAGGCACTGCCAGCTGTCCACCATTCGCGCGGGGATGGGTTGACTGAGGAGATAATCACTCATCTGTCGGGCCTTCAGGCGCTCCAGATAATCTCCCGCTCTTCGGCCATTGCCCTAGAGAACTCCCAGAAGGGTGTCCGCACGATCGAAAGAGAGCTGAACGTCGGGTACTTGATGGAAGGCAGCGTGCGAAGGGGGGGACAGCCTGCGGGCGTTGCTTCGCAGCTACTAGTGTCTAATGTGGTCCCGCTGGGACTCGTTGAAGGCCCGTCCCATCGTCATCGCACCCGATCACCCCCCGTGGCGGAGGCGCCTATCGTTCCGACCAAAAGATGCTGCGCACGAGGCCCTAACTGCCGATCACCGGATACCAACTGGTGTACCTGCGAGCCCCGCCTGAAGAGGCCATTCCCGCGCAGTTGTAGAGAATCGTCGGGTTACCGTTGATCTTGTTCTCACTGATAAGATCGATCGCTCCCGGAGGGTCGCTCTCATCGTAGCATATCAAGCTTCCGCTCAACACTGGATTACCGCTCGTCTCGCACTGGCTTCTCGCGTACATCAAGCCCTGATAGTTACTCGAGGCGTTACCGTTCACCTTCAGGTCGCCCCCGGCGTAGAACAGAAGGGCGTCGGGGTGGGCCGGGGCATCGAATTCGGGGTTGCCCGAAATCTCGAGTGACCCGGTGGCGATGAGCGACACCGACATCCCACTCGGGTTACCGCCGACCTTGGCGTTGCCATCGATGCAGTAGACCCCGTCAGCCGGGTCATCGTCCTGGTCCCACAAAACCGGGCTGCTACCGGCCCTTTTCCACCCAAATTTCTCGTTGCTCGTGGCATTGTGAAGAGTCATGTCGCTGACACGCAGCACGTAGCCGTCGCTCTGAAGTACATAGTCTGCGGATGTGGTGCAGAAGTCAGTGTAGCTGTAGTCGGGAATCGGAGCCTGGGGCTGGCCGCCCTGCGTGCCTGGACCTTCGGCGCTACCGCTCGCGGTCGCCGTACCACTGATGTCCGGGTTACCGGAAATGTCCAGATCCCCGTTGGCATGAACTGAGCCGCAGGCACCTGTCCCAATGTCCGGGTTACCGGAAATGTCCAGATCTCCGTTCGAGCCGATCGCCGGAATATTGACCGCGTTCCCACCGACGATCGCGTCGATTGTAGCCACGGCACCGGTCCGGCTGACGCCGGTGCATCGGACTACGACGAGACTGTTCGTGTCGTTCAGAGGATCACCGTCCTCCGTGCTCGCAGGGTCGTCGATGATCTGTACCGAATAGGTCCCTCCGCCATAGCTTACGCCTCCGCTGGGTATCTCTAGATTGGCCGCCAGCCCATAGCCAACGATCAGGCCATCATCGGACGTGCTGTCGGCGTTGTCCGAACCTTTGAGAAGGTTGTCATAGCCGACACCTTGCAGGTCGCCCTGCAGGACTGCCAACGCGTGCGACGCCCCGGCTTCGGCCAACATCATCGCGCGCGCGGCCTCCTCGCGGTTGTAAGAGACCCGAACACTCTGCTCTGTAAGCACCCAAATGCCGCTCGAGAGCAACCCAACGGCAACCACCCCGAACAGTGCCACCGGGAGAGCAAACCCGGAGCGGGAATCCCGTCGTGTCAGCGCCGGTTGCGCAAGAATACCCATTGTTCCCTCCTGAGGGTGCCCCCAGTTACAGGGTGTGGAGGCGCTGTGAGTACGAATCGAACGCGATTCGCGGTGTTCACGGCAGCCTCATCAGTAATCTCGGTACCATCGGTGTCGTACCAATGAAACCTGAGCGACCGCACAGGAGACGCGTACGGCTCGTAGTTGTCGGAGGCACGCAGCCTCACGAACAAGGTGTCGTTCAGCACTCGGACATGGACGTCCTCCAACAGATCGTCAAAACTTGCGTCCGTCGGATTGAAGTCCGACTTGACTCTGAGGTTGTCCCACTGGTTGGTGTTGTGTGGATCGGGATCGATCAGCGCTTGACCGGTGGCCTCCGGGTCCACGCCACTGGTGCGGAGAACCGAGCGAATGAACAGGTCCGCGACCCGGAGGTTCTCCTGATCCAAGAGCTCCTGCCTCTGCGTCGTGAAGTCTCGTTGAGTCCGGACGATGACAGAGAACAGCGCAGTCAGAATCACGGACATGAGCGTGAACGAAACAAGCAGCTCGGCCACCGTGAATCCCCTTCGCGAGTTAGCCATTACTCCCCCATTAAGAGCAAGGTGGAGAAATCGAGGCTTGACACCTCTCCGCGAGCCAGCAAAAGGGGCTCAACCCGCAGGGTGACATCGCGACTACCGGCCGGTCCCGCTGCCACGACCCACCGGCGCCTGTAGGTCCGGCCAGCCGCACTCGTGACCTGATCCCAGTGGTCCGTCGTGTTCGAGGCGAGGGATCCGCCAAAAGTGATGGCCAGAGTGTCCGTCTGGGAGACCGCCCTCGAGCGAAGATCCTCGATCTTACTCTCTCCAATGGCTGTGATCTCGACACGGCTCAGCCCCAGGCGCTGGATGGTACTTGCGTGAATCATGGAGCCCGCCAGGCCAATGATGCCGACGGACAGGATGAGTACAGCGAGAACGAGCTCGACTATGGTGAAGCCGTCTCGAGCCGTCGTGGGCATGGTTTTCACTGGACCCTGGCCAGGCCGACTGTCGATACGAGCACCTGTCTCGTGTCGCCGGCCAGCGTCAGGGTGAAGCCGCGTCCCGCGGTAGTAAGTGAACCGACGGATGTAAAGCGCAGCGTGTCCCCTGCGGTGGCGCTGAGAACGATATCTCCGTCGATATTCCGGTTCCCAGTGAATTCGATCGAGTACGAGCTATCGCCCGTGCGGGCCAGCGAAACGCTCTGGTTACGGCTAATCGCCTCACTTCGAGCGCGGAACAGGTCCATCGCGAGTTGATGGGCTGCGTTTTCTAGCCGTAATTCCCGCCCAGAGGACGACAGGGCCGGAAATGCGATCGAGGCCGTTATCCCCAGGATGAGCATCACGAACAACAGTTCGATGAGCGTCATCCCGGCCCTCCCCTCGTCCGACGTACGATAGGTCGTGCTTCTAGGCTTTGACACAGGTCGCGTGATCCAGAGTGGCGATGACGTCGTTCGATGCCTCGACGAGAGATTACCGGCGGACTATCCCCGCCAGAATCGTGCCGCACGTTAGGGCCGCGAAGGGCAGGTTCCGGCAGTCGCAGAGGCAGGAAAAGCGGAAATAGGTTACCGCAGATACGAAATTAGTGGCGAATGGGAGCCTGAAATCGGCGCGACGTGTAACACCTTGATACAGGCGCAGTTGAGGCATCGATGTCTCGCTTTCTACGGCCGCCCGGCGATCTGCAAGGATTCCCTGTGGTTTGAGGCGCGGGAGGTGCTGCCAATCGGGTAGCTCAAGCCATTCCTCCCGGCGGAAAGAACCTCCGACTCTTCTGAACAACACGGGTCTCATTCCGATCTGGCCCCGTCTAGCGGCTGCCAATTCCAGCAGGGTCGCCTTGGGCCTCATCAGTTGTCGGTCGCACCCCACACCCACGCAGGATGCGCGTACAGAGAAGTACGCGGCGCACCAATGCCATCGGTGGAGTGGCGGGAGTCCTATCTTCGCTTATCTCAATGACATACGCCGCAGAGTGCGACCTCAGGAGTGAGTCCCATCTTTAGTTGAAATTGAAGCGGCCTCCGACCTCAGGTAACGTGGGTGTGCGAGCACGCCACGGGACCAACAAAAGAGGAAGGAGGCCACCGATGGGAAGGATGCCGAGGCTGGTTGAGCGGGGCAAGAAGGACCGGCGAGTGAGTCCCATCTTTAGTTGAAATTGAAGCGGCCTCCGACCTCAGGTAACGTGGGTGTGCGAGCACGCCACGGGACCAACAAAAGAGGAAGGAGGCCACCGATGGGAAGGATGCCGAGGCTGGTTGAGCGGGGCAAGAAGGACCGGCGGCTTGGGGAACCGAGCGAGATGAGTTGGGAGGAGATCCAGGCGCTGGAGCTGGACCCGCGAGTGGAGCTGATCCGGCAGCTGATTCCGCTTGGACTGGCGGAGGTGAGCCGGATGCTCGAGGAAGAGGTAGAGGAGCTGGCCGGGCGGCGGCACGCCCGAAAGGGGGACGACGAGAGCGGATACCGGCACGGGCACAACCCCGGGTCGGTGAGGTTGGGCGGCCAGCGGCATCCGGTGCGAGTACCTCGGGTGCGGGGCCGGGCCGGAGAGGTGAGGCTCGCATCGTACGAGCGACTCCACGGCTCGGCCGGAGAGGTGGACGAGGGGCTCTTTCGGAAGGTGCTGCTCGGGATCTCATGCCGAGACTACGAGGCGGCGGTCGAGGCGGTGCCCGGAGCGATCGGGCTGTCGAAGTCGAGGGTCTCGCGGGAGTTCAAGAAGGCCACCGCCGCGAGGCTGAAGGAGTTTCAGGAGCGGGACCTCTCGGTCTATGACGTGGTGGCGCTCGTCCTGGACGGGAAGAGCTTCGCCGAGGACGAGATGGTGGTGGCGCTCGGCGTGACGCTTGAGGGGGACAAGGTGTTCCTCGGCTTCGTCCAGACCGACACGGAGAACGCGGTGGTGATCCGGTCCTTCCTCAGGGGCCTGAAGGACCGAGGTCTCGATCTGTCGGCCGGAGCGCTCGTGGTGATCGACGGGGCCAAGGGGCTCCGGAGCGGCGTGCTCGCGGCCTTCAAGGACCAGGTGCTGATCCAACGGTGCCAGTGGCACAAACGGGAGAACGTGATCTCGCACCTGCCGAGGGCGGAGCAGAAGAACTGGCGCCGGCGACTCCAACGTGCGTATCAACGGCCCACGTACAAGGAGGCCGCCCAGGCGTTGAAAACCCTCAAGCACGAGCTCGGCGAGGTGAACCAGTCTGCCGTGGCCAGTCTAAACGAGGGGTTCGAGGAGACCTTGACCCTCCACCGGCTCGGGGTCTTCCCTCTGGTCGGCCGGTCGCTGAAGACCACTAACGTACTCGAATCCGTCAACGCCATGGCCGAGCAACGCTGCGGACGAGTGGATCACTGGAAGACCTCGAGCCAGAAGCACCGATGGTTCGCGACCGTGTTACTCGAGATCGAGCCCCGGCTCCGGAGGTTGCTCGGCTACCGGCACCTCCCGCTCCTCAGGGCCGCGATACAGAAGGAGCTCGGGATCACCCTTCCCGAGAGCAGTTCACATGCCGTCGCCTGACGAGGGGGTCGCTCCAGTTTCAACTAACTTTGGGATTGACTCCGTCGAGAAGCTCGCGCGACTCCACGAACAGACGCCGGTCGAGACGGTGGTGCCGATCCGAGAGGGCATGGGCCGATAGCTTCCGGTATTCAATCGGGACCGTAACAGTTGGCGACCACTGAGGCCCCGAACCCGTTGCCCAGCAACGTGTTTAAGAGTCACCTAATCAGCGATCTTAGACAACGGAAATCGCATGGTTAAGCCACTGAGTCTCCTTTGGCACGGTCCAAACCGGCCCGTCAAGCGGAACGCAGGACCAACTGACCATATAGCAGGTGTTTGAAGACCCGTGACAGTGCCAAGACGGAGGACCAAATGCGAAGCTCCGAAAGTCTGAAAACAGCGGTCGAAACTCCGGAGTTGGTTCCACAACCGAACGGTGGGGCCTTGCTTTCCGGCGGCGTTCCTGGGAACAAGGGAGGTGGCCGTCCAGCCAATGTGTTCCGCCGCAGACTTCAAGACCTAGTCGGCTCGGACGAGGCACTAGAATACCTGAAGCGGTGCATACTGGGTGAGGAGGGTCCGAGGATTGCCCTGCAGGCCGCCAAATACGCCGCTGAGTTCGGGTTCGGGAAACCCCGCCATGAGTTTGACGCGCAGGTCGACCCACCCGTCGACCTCCCAGCGTTGCGGACTATGCTCCTGGAGCGAATCAACGGAGCAGCGAGCGAAGCGAAGCAGAGGCCGGACGGTTTCTCGAGGCCCTCCGAGCAGATCGCTGCTTCGCCCTTTGTTGAGGGCGGTTGATCGAGCGTAAAAGTCGAGAACAGACTGAGTGGCGGTGTGTTTCAGTCCGGCACCACCTGCCTCAACTCCTCGAAGAAGTTCTGGACGAGGAAGTTCGGGGTCCGTGCGCCGGGACTCGCCCGGAACAGGACTGGGAGGTTTCCCGACGGGGTCTAGTTCGCGATCCACCTTGGAGTCAGAACCGAAACAGGCGGTTGAACTTGACGACGAGAGCGCGGTTCGCGAGCGCGGGGGAGTGTGGCCCCACCGTTGTGCGCTCGTCCGTATAGACGATGAAGAGCTCGCTACCAGGACTGTATTCCCAGCGGAGGCGCAGATTCGTGCTCAACGTTTCGGTGCCTGAGCTGTACTGGAACAACCCGCTGACGAACATGCGGGGTGTGAAGCTGTAATTGGCTCGGGTTCGGAGAACCGTGGTCGTGAAGGAGCCGTGTGGAAGGTCAACTCGGTCGACAGACGCGCTGGGCTCCAGAGAAAACTGCGGCAGGACTGCGATCCTGCCTGCCGAGAGGCCCAGCGACCTGACGTCCCCGTCGAAGAACTGGCCAAACTGAAAGGATAATCGACCATTGGCGCGGCGCTGGCGCCCCAGGAGGAAGCCCAGTGTTACGTCGGTGAACTCATACCGGCCGGGCGGAATCGTGACGTCGGTGTGGATCTCAAAAGGCTGCTCGAGCCGCTCGTACGTGCTCGCCGCGTCGACGCTGAAGACGTCACTAGTTTCGAATTCGGTCCTGAAGCTCGCCCGAGCTTCGCGAGTCTCGACAATGCCCGCGCCGTTCTCGATGTAGTTGAAGTTAGCTTGCCAGGTGAACTGCCGGATAGCCTGGATCGAAGCGGGTCGCGGACTGAAGTACACCGAGGCGGAGGTGCGGCGGAAGTCGTCCCGCCGGAGGAAGCCCACCTCCGGATTGAAGTTCTTGCCGACCAGCAGGTGACTCACCTGGAAGCCGTAGCGGTCTGGATTGTAGTTGAACTGGGCTTGGTAACTCTGGTCGTCACTTTCTAGGCCCGGTGAGTTCGTGCGGGCGAAATAGCCGCCGAAATTCAAGTTGTCGTAGAGGGGAAAGGCTGCGTCGACCCCGTAGGTCTCATTCGACTCTTCGCCCCCCGTGGAGACGGACCTCCTGGTGAAGATCCCACCGATCCGACTGCGACGCAGGACGTCGCGCTTGACGCGAACTACCGTGAAGTTCGTGGCTTCCACCCCGAGCGACCCGAGGCCCTCGGTCTGAACGTTCAGCCCCCCGACGCTGAACCTTCCGATCTCGCCCGTCACCCGGAGGCCGCCCTGGATCGTAACCGGCTGACCCCCCTCGAGTCCGATGCGACGGCTGAAGAAGAGGGTCGGTGCGCCGCCCCCGCCGCCGCCAGCACTGCCTACGGTCCCGCCGAAATCGAAGATCCCTCTACCTTCCTGGAAGAACTGACGCTTCTCCGGGAAAAACAGGGGGAACCGCGTCAGGTTGACCTGCTGCTCGTCGACCTCGACCTGTGCAAAGTCCGTGTTGTAGGTCAAGTCGGCAGTCACGCTCTCCGTGATGCCGAACTTTAGATCGATCCCCCAGTCCGCTGCGGCCTCGTTCGAGACCTGCGGCTCACTCGTCCGGTCGCTCGTCAGCGAGGAGATCCCGTACGGCAGCAGCTCGATGTTCCTGGCCGCTGGGGGAGCCTCGATGCCCACCAGCGTTCCCGCGAACGAGATCCGGAAGATGCCTTGGACACCGCTCGCCGCAGCGGAAATGGGGACCGGAGAGAGATACGCCCATTCGTTTTTGCGCCGAATACCTCGGCGTAGCTGAATGCCCCAGACCTGAGATGCCCCGGGCCGATATCGCAGGGTTCGGAACGGGATCGCCATCTCCAGGGTCCAGCCACCGTCAAACCGACCCGTTCTCACATCCCAGACCGGGAGAAGGTCTCTGTTTGAATTACCCTCGTCGGTGAAGTACCGGTCGGATCGGGCGCCCAGCGGATTCGTATAGAAGAAATAGCCGTTTCGCCGATCGTAAAAGGTATCCAGTGAGACACCGAAGTGGTCGTTCTGGCTGAGCTGGGCCGTGTTCCGCCGCATCTCATTCGCAATCCACTCGGACTCCGGTGCCGAATCCCAGACGCGAGCCGACACGTATACGTTTTGCTCGTCGAAGGACACCCACGCCTCGGTCTTCTCGGTCGCCGGCTCGCCCTCCTCGGGCTCCATCTGGAAGAATCCGGTGATGGGGGGTGCGCCGTAGATCGCCTCGTCAAGGCGGCCGTCGAGAGTCAGCGGCTCACTGAGGCGGAGGGCCCGCACGGTCACGTGGTTCTCCGCGTCGCGCGACATCGTTGCAGGAGGGATGGGCGGCGGCGGGCCATCGATGACGACGCCAGGCGGTAGCGACACGCCCGCGTTCGTATCGAGCTCGGAGGTGCTCTGAGCCCCGGCGCTCGCCCACGGCCAGCCAAGCATCAACAGCACACACGCCCCACGGAGCTGGGTTAGGAGGAAGCGTACTAGTCTCACCTTCGATCGAATTCGGACCACGGATCGGCCTGCAGGAGGGCAGTTGTCAATAGCACTGAGAAGACAAGGCAAGCGCAAGGGACCAGGTGGGAAGCCCGATCCCCTCCGTGTGGCCCTGCGTAACCTCGTATACGACCCACCATCCGATAAGACAGATCCCTAGCACCTGCCAGAGACTACGGCGATGGATCTCGCTGATGAGACACTTGAAGGGATTGTCGGAGGGGTCGCTCATAGTCCCGCTGCTGGGAGGATACGGAACTGCGGCCAAGCTAATACTGCTGAAGAAGATGCTGGTGGGTCAGATGGGGGGCAAGAAACCCCACTGGCTCTCTTAGCTATCTCCCGCCGGCTTGGATCCTCGGCAGCACCTAGCTCCTGGGAAGCCTATCTCCGCTGTGAGAGCCAGAGTGTTGCGGTGAGATCTTGGATCTAGCCATGGAGCGCTGGATCGTGTCCCGGGTGAGCAGCGGTTCAAGCACTCACCAATCTGGCTCTGCTCTGCTCTAGCCACCCACCTCCGCAACGATGCGGTCAATCTCGGCCCTGAAGCTGGGGGCGAACGTCTCCCTGTCGATCTGCCAGACATCGCGGAAGCCCGGGTTTCTCATGTTTCGGCCCCAGCGAAGCACCCGTGCCTCGAACTCTTCGGGTGTGAATAGGCCGCGCTCATACTGATAATGGGAGTTCTCGTATTCTCTAAGGATTCCATTCACCAGAATGGCGAACATGACACGTTCATCCGCGCCAAGCTCGTCTGCCCCGAGGCTGGTTCCCCTCCGGTATAGACCTGCGACCTCGAGGTCGGTCCCCACCCACGCGGTCATCGTCATCTGCTTCTCGGTCAGTGAGTCCCGCGTCTGTGCCTGAATGGCCTGCGTATTCTGCTGCAGCTCGACGGCCAGAAAGATGATGCCGAGCACGACTGAGAAATTGGCAATAAGTGTCAGGCGCTCATTGAGCGTGTTGGGCTTGTCCATTGATGGTCCCCTGGGCGAGTGGATGGACTGAGTGAGTCCCATCTTTAGTTGAAATTGAAGCGGCCTCCGACCTCAGGTAACGTGGGTGTGCGAGCACGCCACGGGACCAACAAAAGAGGAAGGAGGCCACCGATGGGAAGGATGCCGAGGCTGGTTGAGCGGGGCAAGAAGGACCGGCGGCTTGGGGAACCGAGCGAGATGAGTTGGGAGGAGATCCAGGCGCTGGAGCTGGACCCGCGAGTGGAGCTGATCCGGCAGCTGATTCCGCTTGGACTGGCGGAGGTGAGCCGGATGCTCGAGGAAGAGGTAGAGGAGCTGGCCGGGCGGCGGCACGCCCGAAAGGGGGACGACGAGAGCGGATACCGGCACGGGCACAACCCCGGGTCGGTGAGGTTGGGCGGCCAGCGGCATCCGGTGCGAGTACCTCGGGTGCGGGGCCGGGCCGGAGAGGTGAGGCTCGCATCGTACGAGCGACTCCACGGCTCGGCCGGAGAGGTGGACGAGGGGCTCTTTCGGAAGGTGCTGCTCGGGATCTCATGCCGAGACTACGAGGCGGCGGTCGAGGCGGTGCCCGGAGCGATCGGGCTGTCGAAGTCGAGGGTCTCGCGGGAGTTCAAGAAGGCCACCGCCGCGAGGCTGAAGGAGTTTCAGGAGCGGGACCTCTCGGTCTATGACGTGGTGGCGCTCGTCCTGGACGGGAAGAGCTTCGCCGAGGACGAGATGGTGGTGGCGCTCGGCGTGACGCTTGAGGGGGACAAGGTGTTCCTCGGCTTCGTCCAGACCGACACGGAGAACGCGGTGGTGATCCGGTCCTTCCTCAGGGGCCTGAAGGACCGAGGTCTCGATCTGTCGGCCGGAGCGCTCGTGGTGATCGACGGGGCCAAGGGGCTCCGGAGCGGCGTGCTCGCGGCCTTCAAGGACCAGGTGCTGATCCAACGGTGCCAGTGGCACAAACGGGAGAACGTGATCTCGCACCTGCCGAGGGCGGAGCAGAAGAACTGGCGCCGGCGACTCCAACGTGCGTATCAACGGCCCACGTACAAGGAGGCCGCCCAGGCGTTGAAAACCCTCAAGCACGAGCTCGGCGAGGTGAACCAGTCTGCCGTGGCCAGTCTAAACGAGGGGTTCGAGGAGACCTTGACCCTCCACCGGCTCGGGGTCTTCCCTCTGGTCGGCCGGTCGCTGAAGACCACTAACGTACTCGAATCCGTCAACGCCATGGCCGAGCAACGCTGCGGACGAGTGGATCACTGGAAGACCTCGAGCCAGAAGCACCGATGGTTCGCGACCGTGTTACTCGAGATCGAGCCCCGGCTCCGGAGGTTGCTCGGCTACCGGCACCTCCCGCTCCTCAGGGCCGCGATACAGAAGGAGCTCGGGATCACCCTTCCCGAGAGCAGTTCACATGCCGTCGCCTGACGAGGGGGTCGCTCCAGTTTCAACTAACTTTGGGATTGACTCGATGGACTACGACCTAGGGGACAGTCTACAGGACGGTCCTGGGTGCGGCACTGCTTGGATTGTTGGGGATGCTACAGGCGCTAATTCTCTCGGTCGGTCAGTTGTCCGGCACCACCTGCCTCAACTCCTCGAAGAAGTTGGCGGTCGTGAGGGCACACATGTGTCGATGCATCGTTGAGCGTTCTCTGTCCCTACGGTCCTTCGCCCTCCCCGACGGGCTCAAGGCTCGTGCATATCGTCGCCGCTTCCCAGCCAAGCAGGTACTGCACGTAGACAGGTTCCTCGTTCCGGAGAAGGTCAAGGACTCTCGGATAATCCTCAGCCATATAGTTGCAACTAACGTATCCCGCGCGCTTCGTGTCGGTTGGCGGCAATGTGGTCTTGTCCCTATGAAAATACGCTCTTCCGAGCAGACTACCGTCTTCCGCTCGGAGCCCGATCACGGCGCGGTACTTGTACCCGTTCGCCTTCTTCCCTCCTCCGGCGTAGTAGACCTCGTATTGTTTGATCTCGTCTGCCATAGTGAGACTTCTCCGGTCAAGGGTCCTGGCCAAGAACTAAGTCCGAAATGAACGCCTCCGTGCAACGTGGAGCAAGAAAGGCGGGGTCGTGTCCAGGAAGCTGGGATGGAATTGATCCAGCGCGTACATGGGTATTCGCAGCGGCTTGGCCTAACGAGGGCCCCAATGCCTATTCACTCAACCTGGCTTAGCCCCGAAACCCAGCGGGCGACAGCCTTTTCGAGAGAGGGGATAACTAAGCTGTTACCGCCAGTCCCCTTCGCTCATGGATCCGGCACCACCTGCCTCAACTCCTCGAAGAAGTTGTTGACGAGGATGAGGCGGTCTGGTGGTGAGGCATCGCCGTCTGCGCCCGGAGCTGTGGGGGCATTTCGGGCGACGATCAGCCGGTCTCCGTCAGGATGGAGATCATAGGCGACCACGGATCCGCCATTGGTCGCGACCACCTCTCGGGTAAACAGCGAGTCTCTGGAAAGCACCACCGGGGTCGGCTGTCGCTGGATGCGAGCCGCCATCAAGGTCAATACGACTGGGCTCTCGATTCTCCAGTAGTACACAGTGTTCCCATCGGGTGACCAAGAGGGGGCCACCCCTCCACCTTGCGACACCGGCGTTCGCTCGCCTGGGTCAGGGAAGCTGCGGATGTAGACCTCATTCGCTCCCGACTCGTCGGAGTCATAAGCCGCCAGAGTACCATCTCGTGAGACTTTGATCGAACCGAGACCAGCCTCCGACGACAGATATGCTTCCGCCCCAGGATTGTCCGGATCTGACAAATTGAGCATCCATAGATCCCGATCCGATGGGCCCGCTGACCCCGACTCGAACACGATCAGCGTGTCCGAGGGCCATTGGGTCGGCCGCTGTGTGCCCGGCAGCGTGATCAAGGATCTTGCGAGTGTATCATCGTCCAAGTTCTTGACGAATAGATCGTATAACTCGGTACCTGCTCGTCCGGAAGAAAATGCGATGCGGGTCCCGTCGGGTGAGAATACTCCCCATTCGTTCGAGCCTTCAAAGGTGAGCTGTCTCGGTGTCGTACCTAGAGTCACATTGTAGGTGTTGAGGTCGTGCGGTTGACCGGGCGGTACGTTCAGCGAGTATGCCACCGACTGTCCATCTGGAGACCAGCTCACCCGCGGGATGGCCCGTGGATCTAGGGGGAGAGCCTCCTCGTTACCCTCGAGATCGACGACTAAGAGGCGCTGCACCGCCGCCGTCACACCCGCGGAGGACCCTTCCACGTAGAGGAGCGTCCCGTCGGCCCCGAGCCGCATGTCCGCCCAGGCCAGGGTCACCCGCACCCCATCGAAGAGCGGGATCGCCGAACCTGTCACTGCGAGCCCGCCTAGATCGAAGGGGACGGCAAATAGCGCCCCGTCCGGCCCAACGTATACGATGTGACCTGTGGGCGTGTACCAAGCTCTGGCGACCCGCTCCAGGATCAGGTTCGATGACAAGTCCCGGAGGTCCACGACGTAAAGATTGGCGCGCTCAAGGCTGCAAGTCGAGGCTCCAGGACAGGCGATCATGAGTGCACCCTGAGCGTCGGGAAGGCCGTGCAGCCACAAGGGGGCAGGCACCTCCAATACCACTAGTGGTTCCCCCCCCTCTTCGGGGATTCGCGCGATCGTCCTTGGATCTCCCCCGTCTCGCTCATAGAGGATGGTCCCATCGTCGAGCCAAGCCAGTCCGACGACCGTTCCGTCTGCGTCTTCGGCCAACCGCACCGGCCCCCCCCCCGATGAGGGGCCGCTTGAAGAGATCTGATCCCACGACGTAAGCGATCCATTGACCGTCGGGGCGGTAGACCACTTCGTGCCCCCCTTCGGTTCCCGGAATCGGCGTGATCTCGGTCGAGCCACTCATCTTGAGTGCGAATTGACTGCCAACCGGAAGAATCATGCTAGATCCGTCGGGGGCAATCGCCGCGTAACGTCCGAACGCCGGTCCTTCCAGACCGGCCCAGCCTTGCGTGCTCAGAACCTGGCGCGAGACCGGCGTGGGAGGTGGTTCGGGCCGGAGGAGCGACCAAGCGCCGAACGCGGTGGCAAGGATTGCCAGCGCACCCAGGGCCACTGTCGCCGCCTTCCATGGACCCGCACTGGCTGCTACACCCGCAGCTTCCTCTCCATGCCGGAATCCTGCATCACCCAAAGCCTCTGAGAAATCCTGCGCCGTGCCGAACCTGTCCGCAGGAAGCTTCTCCAGCGCCTTGCGGATCGCGGCGTCCACGTTCGGCGGGATGGATAGCCTGACCTTCGTGGGAGCCGGTGCCGGATCCGTCAGGATCTTGGCGAGGACGGCCTGGGCGGTACTCCCTTGATAGGGAGGATCACCCGTCAACATTTCATATAGCACGGAGCCGAGGGCATACACATCGGTCCGAGGATCTACGTCACGGTCTCCAGTAGCTTGCTCCGGGCTCATGTAGTGCGGGGTCCCAACACTGAGTCCCGTCTCCGTGACCCTTCCACCTCCAGCATGGGCCACGGCGAGTGCGATACCGAAGTCCGCTACGGTGGGCTCACCGTCAGCACTCAGTAGGATGTTGCCCGGCTTTATATCCCGATGGACCACTGCCTGCTTGTGCGCATAGTCGAGAGCCGAGGCGACCTTCTTGCTGATGTCGAGGGCATCCTCAATGCTGAGTTGCTTCTCACGATCAATCTTGTCCCGAAGGGTGTCACCTTCGATGTAAGGCGTTACGAAGAACAGGAAACCGTCGGCTTCGCCGGAGTCGTGCAGCGGTAGGATATGGGGATGCTGCAGATTCGCGGTCGTCTTGATCTCAGCCAGGAATCGCTCGGCTCCCACAACTGCAGCTAACTCTGGCTTCAGGACCTTAAGCGCAACCTTTCGCTCGTGCCTCAGGTCCTCAGCGAGATACACCGTGGCCATCCCACCCTCGCCGATCTCACGCTCGATGCGGTAGCGGCCCTCAAGGGCAGCGTTCAGGCGGGTGATGGGGTCAGTCACGGGTCAGTCAGCGGACATTGACGGGAGTTGACGTTCTGCAACGAATCCAGTGGAGCATCGAGCCAATACTCAGGTCCGGCGACGGGCTGCCAGACCTCCTGTAGAGGAAACTGGTCGTCGTAAATCCGATGGACCTGTAGTCGGTCGAGTTCGGCCAACGGGAGCGTCTCCCTCAGTTCGTAGTTACCGTCCGACGAGAACAGCAGCACGACGTAGCAGGGAGGCTCCACTCGGATACGGTCCGCGACCAATTCATGTCGCGCTTCCCCCGGTCTGCAGCAATCACCCTCACCACGTAATCCCCGCCTCTTCGAGTAGCGGTTGTGTCATTGTCCGAGCAGCGGTCCTCCACAGCGTTGGCAGGCGCGTGAACTGTAGCTGGAGGACAGAACCGGGTAGGCGTGAACCTCATCGGAATCTCCGGTTTTCACTACCTTCACGGTGTCATGATCCCGAACGTAGTCTCCAAATCTGTGCTGGAACCCAATAGTGCTCTGGGCACTCGGGCAAAATAGGATGTTCGTCCCGCGGCTTTCGACCTCTAGGTCGCCTAGCTTGTAGGCTTCCTGGACGGTTTGTGTGAAGTAGTCCATATCCCCTTCGTCGAAAACGCTCTTCATACCGTGCGAGGAGTCCGGCACAGTGTGTTCCAGGTGCTTCTCGCGCTGGTATTGAGTCGCGAGGAAATCGGTAGTGGGTGGCTCGGGTCTTAGTCCGAGCGTATTCGCGCAGTTCGCACAGTAGTGCGTCATCTGAAACTCAGACCAGTCCCATGCCCTCGAACTCTTCCAGAGGGATCACTAGGGTCTGGTAACCAAACCAACGAGGGTGGCCAGCGCCAAAGAGAAAATGGCAACGAACCAACCGGGCAAGCGTTCAGGCGGGTGATGGGGTCGGTGGGGTCTCTCATAGTCCCGCTGCTGGGGATGACGGGAATCGCGGCCAGAGTGATGCTGCGTGAAGATGCCGGTGGGTTAGATGGGGAGCAAGGAAACTTGCGTTGTTCGGGGGAGCCCATAGGCGTCGGGAACTCGACGCGGGATGCGGCCCATTAGTGGTACAGTCCGGCCCTATGATGAGAGGGGATCGAAAGACCCAAAGTGCCGCCTGCGGCAGCTAGAGGCGTCTAAGGGGTCGGGCGACCAGCCCCTAGCCCCGCCAACGTGGCCGACCTGACGCCCTGGCTCCCGGCCGACCTGAAACACTCTTTTGGAGTCGACGAGCATGAGATCGATGACCGCCTTACTACTTGTTCTCCGCGCAGCCTGGACTGCACCGGTCACGCTGTCGGCCCAGACCGTCACGCACGAGCTCCGTCTCGAGCCCCAGAACGTTCACTGGGGGTACTACGACGCGAGTATCGAGCCCGTTGTGACCGTGCAATCCGGGGATAGGGTCTACCTCGAGACCCTGCTCGCCAGGGGGCTCGGAAGGCTCATCATGGCGGGTGCGGATGCCGACGCGATTCCGCCTTCGATGGTCCGGGTCGAAGAGGCGGTGACCGAACGGGGTCCGGGTGCGCATCCCCTTACCGGCCCAATCTTCGTCGACGGCGCGGAACCGGGTGACGTGCTAGAGGTCCGACTCCTCGAGATCGACCTGATGATGCCGTTCGGCGTCTCCGGCTTTCTTCCGGCCGGGGGCACGCTTCCTGACGACTTCCCGTACGCGGGCCTCCAGCTCTTCGACCTCGACGCCGGGGCCGGTGTGGCGCACATGGGGCCGAACATCACGATTCCGCTCGGTCCGTTCTTCGGTTCGCTGGGTGTCGCGCCGCCGGTCCTGCGGGGGCGCGTCTCCAGTGGTCCGCCGGGCTTTCACGCCGGTAACCTGGACAACAAGGAGCTCGTGGAGGGCACCACGCTCTTCCTGCCCGTCCATGTGCCGGGTGCACTTCTCTCGATTGGCGATGGGCACGCTGCTCAGGGTGACGGTGAGGTCAGCGGCACCGCGATCGAGACGTCTTTGAGGGGGACGGTCCAGATCCTCTTACACAAAGACGTTGCTCTGATGTGGCCTCGGGCGGAGACCCCAACCCACTACATCTCCATGGGACTTCACACCGACCTGGACGAGGCCGCTCGCCTGGCGACGAGAGAGATGGTCAATTTCCTCGTCGCGGAGAGGGGGATCACCCGTGAAGAAGCCTATGTGCTCTGCTCCGTGGCGCTCGATCTCCGGGTGACCCAACTCGTGGATGGGACCAAGGGGATTCACGGGATGCTGGCGAAGGGGCTGATCAGCTGAACCTGGGTGTTGGGCAAACCCCCTCCTCCTCCTCAGGCCCATAGGGGGGGGCTGCAAGCAAAACGGAGACTGGACGACGACCTGTGGACAGTGTACGAGCCCGTCCTGGGTGCGGCACTGCTCAGATTGTTTGGGATGCTACAGACGCTGATTCGTGCAGTCGGTCATGGGTCCGGCACCACCTGCCGCAACTCCTCGAAGAAGTTCTGAACCAATCTGAGGCGTGGTTCGGGCCGCGGCTCAAAAGCGACGAAGAGCTCGCCGTCAGGTGACACGGTCCAATATTCACCCTCAAGCCCGGAGAAGAGCTCGACCGAGGCGGCCTGACAGAAGTCCCGATCGGCCACGTCGGCGGCCATGGCTCTGTTGGCCTGTTGGTAGAGGATCTCGTCACCGCTACTTGACCACCGGGGTGCGTAGCCCCCTACCGTCGACACCTTGCATTCGGGCCCCGGCCCCGGGAAAGGAGATACGTAAACGTCGCGGGTGACCTCTCCACCCCTCTCGTATGCGATCCACTGGCCGTCAGGCGAGAACCTCGGCCTGCGCTCGATCTCCGGCCCCTCGAGGAAGGCCCAGAGGCTATCCGTCTCGATAGAATAGATCCAGATATCTGCCTCGGAAGCAGTCCCGGCTACATCCAACGCGAGTAGGCTGTCCCCCGGAGACCAAGAGATCGGCCACTTCGGCTGCTCACTTGCATGCAAAAGGTCGCCCGGACCGCTCCGATCGACGGGCGCAACATATAGGTCGATTTGTCCACGCCGGACTGAGGAGAAAGCCACCCTGCGGCCATCGCGGGACCACACTGGACCGAAATCGTTGCGAGGGTCGGTCACAAGTGGTCGTAGATCGCCCCGGGCCAGATCGTAGATAAAGATGTCTGTCTGGTCCTGACCGAGACTGAGGGCCACCTGCTCACCGGAAGGATCGAAGCTCATCCAAAGAGCATGCGGGTGCGCTCCGCCAAGGTCCAAGGTCTCGCGATCGCCGCTTCGATCGACGCGCATCAACGTCCGCTCGAACGCGGACACGCCCTCCAGATAGGCCAAGCTTCCGGAGCCGGATATTCCGTACTCGGCATGGAGTTGAGAGCCGAGGATCACGTCGTCCGCCACCTCAACGGGAGTGCCCATCTCCAATGTCTCGGGATCGAAGGCAACCGCCATGAGCGAAGCGGGTGCCTGTGTGTAGAGCAGATGGCCCGATGATGAGTAGCGAGCTGTAAACGCGCTCTCGTTTTCGAGGATTGGCGTGACCTCGGTGGACTCGAGATCGACAAGCATGAGTCGGTAGCGCCCGAACGCGCTGGTGTAGATCAGCCTTCGGCCCCCCGGCAGCATCTCAGGGTGACGGTGGTTGTTGTCATAGCCATCCTTGAGGGGGGTGGTGACCTGAAGGGGTTGGCCTCCCGTTACCGCGACCTTCCAGATGCCTGACTCCACACTCGGCGAGTAGTAGATCGTGTCCCCTCCGGGAGTCCACGTCCCGCCCGAGAACAATTGGGAAGGGGCAAGGTTCCGAGGTGGGCCTCCGGCGAGGGATACGATGGAAAGCGATGTAGGAGTGGCAAATCCCAGTAGCGAACCGTCGGGAGAGAAAAAGGGACTTGCACCCCCTTCGGTTCCCGGAATCGGCCGGGCAGGGTCGGGGTCCTCGAGGTCGTCTAGGTAGATTCGCTGTCCGTTATCGGCTCCGACGTAGGCGAGCCGACGACCGTCGGGTGACAATGCGAGGGTTCCGAACCACTCATGGTAAGTCAGGCTCACCCCCGTGGGTGTGTCTAAAGACAGATGTACTGGCGCTGCTACCGAGGGGGGGGGCGGACTCCGAACAGCGAGCAGGAGGACCAAGCCCGCAGTAGCGCCCATGCTGAACCAAAGCGCCTTCGATAGAGCCGGCGCGGTGGACGCTCGCCCCACATCAACTGGCTCACCGCCGTGCCGGAATCCCGCTTCGCCCAGTGCCTTCGAGAAGTCATCCGCGTTCGCAAACCGATCCGCAGGTAGCTTCTCCAGCGCCTTCCGGATCGCGGCATCAACGTTCGGGGGGATCGATAGTCGGACCCGCTGCGGAGCAGGCGTCGGGTCCGTCAGTATCTTGGCGAGGACTGCCTGCGCGGTACTCCCGGGATAGGGCGGATCTCCCGTCAGCATCTCATAGAGAACGGACCCGAGCGCATACACATCTGTACGGGGATCGACGTCCCGATCACCTGTAGCCTGCTCGGGAGACATGTAGTGAGGGGTTCCGACGCTGAGCCCCGTCTCCGTGACCCTGCCTCCCCCAGCCTGAGCAACGGCCAAAGCGATGCCGAAGTCCGCTACAGTGGGCTCGCCTTTCTCACTGAGTAGGATATTCCCCGGCTTGATGTCACGATGGACGACACCATGCTCGTGAGCATAGTCCAGCGCCGAGGCCACCTTCTCCGTGATCTTGAGTGCCTCTTCGATTCCTAGTTGCTTCTCGCGGTCGATCTTGTCGCGTAGAGTGTCGCCCTCGATGTAGGGTGCGACGAAGAACAGGAAACCGTCGGCTTCACCCGAGTCGTGAAGCGGCAGGATATGCGGGTGTGTGAGCTTGGCCGTTGTCTCGATCTCGGCCAGGAACCGCTCTGCACCGACGACCGCAGCGAGTTCGGCTTTGAGCACCTTGAGGGCCACGTTGCGATTGTGGCGCTCATCGTGGGCCAGGTAGACCGTTGCCATCCCACCCTCGCCGATCTCACGCTCGATGCGGTAGCGGCCCTCAAGGGCAGCGTTCAGGCGGGTGATGGGGTCAGTCATGGCTGTCAGTCTGGATCTGCCGTCTCAATGCGAAAGCGCGTACACAACTATGTTAACGCCCATCGGTACGCCGCGTCCCGACGAGAGTTCGCGTGGGTAAACGGGAGATTCTTCGTATTC
Organism: Longimicrobiales bacterium; assembly: GCA_965215925.1. Lineage (GTDB taxonomy): Bacteria > Gemmatimonadota > Gemmatimonadetes > Longimicrobiales > Gaopeijiaceae > JAAXGI01. The sequence goes on from CBDCEQ010000003.1 coordinate 3,507,838, forward strand.
CCACGCATCCCCGAAATCCGAATTGTGACAGAGAACGGCCATTAGTCGGCCTGTATCGTCCAGTAGACCGTAGTAGTGGGGTTCCGCTGCGTCGTTTTCAACGGTATTCCCGTACTGAAGAGCAAAAAGACTCGGTACCTGCGGCTTCTCGTTGAACTCATAGAAAGACGTAAAAATCTCGTGATCTATCGAAAGTTCGACGGGTTCTCGATTGGGAAATACGCGGCGAAGTTCGGCGCCAAGCGACTCCCATTCTTGCTCTCCCCAGAAGTCGTCAACCATCAGAAAGCCACCGCCCAAGAGATAATTTCGAAGGCCCGCAACTTCCGCGTCGCTGAGACTCATCCTGCCGCCCTCGACGAGGTAGATAAATGGATATTGACTCAGGTTCGAATCGGTCAGTTCGAGAACCAGCCCATCGCCATCCGTGGGGAGACCGGTAAGATTCTGAACGTCGGCGGAGAAACTTTGATCAGCGGCGGGCCAATCGACAGCCCAAGTATCAGAAACGCCTGAATACTGGATTCGCACGAATGTGAAGGCTGATGTCTTGAACTGGATGTCGTCAGGGTTCCTTATCGGGACGGGTAACTCCCCCGCAGAGGCGCAGCCCGCCATCAGACCGATTAGGAGAACAAGAACCTTGGTATACATGTCTTACCTCCTGTGTTTCGGTCCTAGGCTTGCCGAATGAACCAACGCACTCCCGTCTGTCACACCCCTGGCGAAGTGGGCGGGTGGATGTTCCGGCTCGTGGCCATCCCGCCTTCGCCGATCTCTCGCTCGATGGCGTAGCGGCCTTCGAGGGCAGCGTTTAGGCGTATAACGGGGTCGGTCATGGTTGGGGAGCGACCTGCCTCAAGTCCTCGAAGAAGTTCTGGACGAGGAGGTCAACGTGTGTTGACCGGCCCGAGGTACTCGTCAAGCCAGTTCAGACTCTCGCGAAGAATCTCGTTCCGGTGAGTGGCGAAGGCGGTTCCGTGGCCTGTCGGCAAGGTGATGTGAACCTTCTCCTCAGAGCCCAAAAGATCGAATAGCGGTTCTTGGCTCGTTTCAAGCGGAAAGACAGCGTCCTCGATACCATTCACCATGAGGACCGGGACGGGCACGCGTGGCGCGAAGTTGAACGGATCTGCCTCAGGAAGCTGTCGGCCATTCCACAATCCACCGATCAGAAAGACAGCCGCGCGGAAACGATCCTCCAAGGCCAGCACCAGAGGGCCCATCTGGCCACCCCAGCTAAGCCCGTAGTACGCGAGTTTTTCCTCATCAATGTCTGGCCGGGTGACCAGGTAGTCGACGGCCCTCCGCGTGTCGTTTACCATCCGGATCATCCAGTCTCGGTAGGAGGCTGTCTCATCCGGGAAAGTGAGAGTTCGCTCGTTTCCCCGCTCAAACGTTCCGTCGTAGACGGGGAAAAGGACCGCCCGGCCGCTCGACACAAGAAAGTCAAAGTCGATCGTACCATACTCATCGATCGAGGGGATTGAAATCGCGCCAGATCCGGGGAAATGCACTACCGCTTGGTAGGGCGGCTCAATCCCTTCGGGGAGGAATAGATGCAGCGCCATTCGCCCATTGTCGTACGCCGTTCCGATCGTGATTATCTCTCTTTCCCAGCGTTGTGATCCGTCTTCCACCTGCTCTACAACGGCGTTGAAGGGCGTGTCGTCATACGAATATTGGTTACGATAGGTCTCGAAGATCTCGTTTCCGACCGGATCCTCCTGCCTATAGTCTCGGGTTACTGGCTCGATCGGGAGTGTCAGCTCTGCGATCTGATCGATGTCCTCATACGCCGCCACACGAAACCCGTTATCGGCCGACCGATCGAATGCGTGTCGTTGATCGATCTCGAAGAACTTGTAGGTCGGATCAATCCAGCTTCCCCCTAGGATGTAGCGATCCTCCGTGGAACTGACCGCGTTCCAGACCCACTCCTTGACGTTGCCAGCCATGTCGTAGACGCCGAACTGGCTCATCCCTTCATGGGTCCCCGCAGGGGCCGGACCGTCCCCTCCAAAGTTGCTGAATGGGGTCATGGCCGCTGCCAGAAAAGGGCTGCCCGCTCCAACCCAGTGGTAGGCAGTCGGAAGACTCTGGCCCCTGAACGCCGCGTAAGCGGCTGCCTCGTACCAACTGATGCCACGGACCGGGTAGTCGGCTTCACCGACAGGGTAGGTACCGCCTTCCCAGGTGGAAGGCCCGGAGCGTCCGGTCACGTCCCGGAACTGAGCCGTCGCTTCCTCCCACGAGAGTACCTCGCCCTCTCTCACAAACTCGTGCTTCCAGAACTCCTCCTGCTGATAACCGCCATCAACAATAAACTCGCTGAACTGCTCGTTCGTAACCTCGTGCGTCCCTATCTGGTAGGATGGAAAATCTTGAAGGACCTGATGTGTCGTTAATCCGTTTAACTCGACCCAGAACTCATCCTGGTGGGGTATACGCGTAACCCCTGAAGTGGCATCCGCAGAGGCTACTAGCTCGACGCTCGAGAACACCAAATCCGGCCATTGAGTGTTCGTGACGTAATCGAGTGTCTCGAACCCTACGTGTTCCACCCTGACCCTCAGCAGACCTAAGGGCAGCCGGGCCGGAGAGGTGAGGCTCGCATCGTACGAGCGACTCCACGGCTCGGCCGGAGAGGTGGACGAGGGGCTCTTTCGGAAGGTGCTGCTCGGGATCTCATGCCGAGACTACGAGGCGGCGGTCGAGGCGGTGCCCGGAGCGATCGGGCTGTCGAAGTCGAGGGTCTCGCGGGAGTTCAAGAAGGCCACCGCCGCGAGGCTGAAGGAGTTTCAGGAGCGGGACCTCTCGGTCTATGACGTGGTGGCGCTCGTCCTGGACGGGAAGAGCTTCGCCGAGGACGAGATGGTGGTGGCGCTCGGCGTGACGCTTGAGGGGGACAAGGTGTTCCTCGGCTTCGTCCAGACCGACACGGAGAACGCGGTGGTGATCCGGTCCTTCCTCAGGGGCCTGAAGGACCGAGGTCTCGATCTGTCGGCCGGAGCGCTCGTGGTGATCGACGGGGCCAAGGGGCTCCGGAGCGGCGTGCTCGCGGCCTTCAAGGACCAGGTGCTGATCCAACGGTGCCAGTGGCACAAACGGGAGAACGTGATCTCGCACCTGCCGAGGGCGGAGCAGAAGAACTGGCGCCGGCGACTCCAACGTGCGTATCAACGGCCCACGTACAAGGAGGCCGCCCAGGCGTTGAAAACCCTCAAGCACGAGCTCGGCGAGGTGAACCAGTCTGCCGTGGCCAGTCTAAACGAGGGGTTCGAGGAGACCTTGACCCTCCACCGGCTCGGGGTCTTCCCTCTGGTCGGCCGGTCGCTGAAGACCACTAACGTACTCGAATCCGTCAACGCCATGGCCGAGCAACGCTGCGGACGAGTGGATCACTGGAAGACCTCGAGCCAGAAGCACCGATGGTTCGCGACCGTGTTACTCGAGATCGAGCCCCGGCTCCGGAGGTTGCTCGGCTACCGGCACCTCCCGCTCCTCAGGGCCGCGATACAGAAGGAGCTCGGGATCACCCTTCCCGAGAGCAGTTCACATGCCGTCGCCTGACGAGGGGGTCGCTCCAGTTTCAACTAACTTTGGGATTGACTCGGCTTTGGCGGGTCCGCTTCACAGTGTCCATGTAGCTCCGCCGCAGAGGACGGGCAAGCCGCCGTGACCCCGCCTCGACTGCGCCGTACACTGTCTCTCAGGTCGTCGTCCATCCATCAAAGCCAGGGGACCCTCCATGAACAAGCTGAACGAGCGCCGCACACTCATAGCGAATCTCTCGGTGGTCGTCGGTATCATCTTTCTGGCCGTCGAGCTGAGTCAGAACACGCAGGCCATTCAGGCTCAGACGCGGGACTCAGTAACAGAGAAGCAGATGACCTACTACGGATGGCTGGCTACGACCCCCGATCTTGCAGATGTCTAGATGAGAGGCAACCCAGAGGGAATCGCAGAGTTTCCCGTCGCGTCCGGGGCTAGGTACAGGTTCCTGGTGCTGGGGATCTTGAGGGAGTTCGAAAACTCCCACTACCAGTATGAGAAAGGCCTGTTTACGCCCGATGAGTTTGAGGCGCGACTCAGTACTTGGCGGAGGGTCATGGGTTTTCAAGGGACGCTCGAAGTCTGGGCGAACGAGCGCGAAGCCTTCGCCCCCAGCTTCCGAGCCGAGATCGACCGCATCGTGGCGGAGGTGGGGGGCTAGAATGACCGTACGACTATGCCGTCGAGTCCCGCTCGCGTCAGAAACTGAGCGTTTCACCACTGAGCGGTGGCACATTGGACGGCCAACGCGGCGCAAAGCCGTTCGTTTCCCACGCGAAGGCAAGGCCGATGAGGCGCCCCTCGTCGAAGGGCCTTCCCAAGAAATCCATGCCAATCGGTACCCCGTCAGGCGCCGTAGGAAGGGGCATCGAGTATCCGGCGGGTACGTTGATGGCGGGCAACATTCCCATGGACGCAAGGAAGCCGTTGCGTCCAGAATTCGCTTCGCCATGGCGCGCAACCAAGACTTGCTGCAGCGGATAGACGAGAGCATCCAGCGCATGCTGATCCATTACGTCCACCAACAGTCTACGGAATTCATGCATCTTGAGGAGCCGCGTCCGATATTCGTCGAAATGCTCCGGTCCGGCGTGAGCCCGGCGCTCCAGCATCCGCGGCAAGATGCCGGGGTCATATCCGCCCTGTGCCAAGAAATCCTCCATGTCACGAGCCGGCGAAGTCGGACCAAGTTCGGCAAACCACGCGTTCAGCAGATCCCACGCCTCATAGATGTCAGTACCGATGCCCCTGTAGTCGTTCATGTTCGGGATCCGGACCGGAAAGACCGTTGCCCCGAGCTCCTCCAATCGGACAGTCGCTGCCTCGAAGACCCGGTTCACCTCCTCGTTCTGCGGCCCGCCACCCAGAAGTTCCACGACGACGCCGAGGCGCGCTCCTCCCAAGGCGTCAGAATCGAGAAAGCTCGTGTAGGTTTCCGGGCGCTTTCCGAGCGCTAATCGCGTCATGAAGTCGCGGGGGTCGAACCCCGCCATTACGTCGAGCAGATAGGCCAGATCGGCTACCGATCGGGCCATGGGTCCACACGCGTTGTGAGAGAGCGAACTAGGCAACACGCCGGCGCAGCTGACCAGGCCGATCGTTGGCTTCATGCCCACCACTCCCCCGGCGGAAGCGGGCGAGCGCACGGACTGACCGTTATCGCTACCCGTTCCTAGCGGAGCAAAATCCGCCGCGAGCGCTGCACCTGTGCCGCTGCTGGATTCGCCGGGCGTCCGCGTGAGATCCCAAGGGTTGGAGGTACGGCCGCCGAGCGAGGAGTCGAGCACGGAAGAGACCATCTCGGTCAGGTTCGTCTTGCCAAGTATGATTGCTCCAGCCGCGCGAAGTCGCTCTACGACGAACGCCTCGCGCGCCGGAAACACATCCCTCATAGGGAGCGAGCCGCCCGTCGTGGGAAGATCTGAGGTGTTGAAGTTGTCCTTGAGGACCACCGGTATGCCGTGCAAGGGACTGCGCGGGCCACGCGTTTTCCGCTCCTCGTCTAGGGCGCGAGCCAATGACAGTGGATCCGGGTGGATGTTGATAAAGGCGTTGATTCGCGGCCCCCGGTTCTCGTATTCCCTGATACGAGCGAGATAGAGCTCGATCAGCTTTTCCGAGGTCAGCGTGCCGGCATCGAACGCGGCGTTGATCGACTGGACGGTCGCATCTTGGAGAACGAAGGGAGTCCCCCCCGGCCCCTGGCTCACCAAGGCCTGGGCACCCAGGGGAATCAGGATGGACAAGGATGCAGCAGAGGCCACCGCCGATGCAGCTCTAGTGATTCCCCGAAGCATTCCTGCGATCCTCCTTCACGGAGGGTCTGATACCCCCTGCAGACCTCCCCGCAAGAACCTGCGGCCCCCTGAGTCACAACAGCCAGGCCGCAGCTGAGATTCAGGGAGACGCGCGATGGGAGCCGTCAGTGTTCCTCCACTCTGCAATCGTAAGTCCCAAGGCGCAAGGGATATCGGTGGCAAGAGACTCAGAGGGCCATTCTGCGCGCCCTCGAGGCGTCCTGGACAGCTTGTAGTTTCCTTCTTGCTCCTGCGCCGCGTGAGGAGCATCTTCTCGCTGTCTTCTCGGGCGCAGTTCCGTTGATCCTTCCTCAAGACGGGACGGATGGCCAGCTCCTCCGACAGTCCCATCACCCGCCTGAACGCTGCCCTAGAGGGCCGCTATCGCATCGAGCGTGAGCTTGGGGAAGGCGGAATGGCCACCGTGTATCTGGCCCACGATGAGCGCCACAATAGAAACGTGGCCCTTAAGGTTCTAAAGGCCGAACTCGCCGCCGTGGTCGGTGCGGAGCGATTCCTCGCTGAGATCGAGACCACCGCGAAGCTCACGCATCCGCACATCTTGCCGCTGCACGACTCAGGCGAGGCTGACGGCTTCCTCTACTACGTGATGCCGTATGTGGAGGGAGAGAGCCTGCGCTGCTGTTCTCGCGACACGGACCGCCTCGCGGACCTGGTCCAGTGACGCCTCGGGGAATCGACCGAGAAGGATGCGGGTGTCGTGGGGGCTCACGTCATCGAACAGAACTGAAGAGGAAACGGGCTTCCCCCCGATGAAGTGGTGGTGTGACGCCCCGAATTGTCCTTGAACCTGACCGATCGCGCCGTCCAGTTCCGCGTGGATCCCCTCCATGCGCTCCGCGGTCATCGTGGTATAGGTGATCTTCGTTTCCTGGATCGGTGTCATCGGTCTTTTCGTTCGCCTCTCGCGGTCTTCCAGGTTGGAGTTACAGGATCCGCTTCCCGAGCGCCGAGAGCGCGAGCTCGACACCTCGCAGCCCGTGGAAAAACTCCTACCCGCAGCGTCGATAAGAAGTGATTTAGATTACAGGCGAACCGGGGTCTCAGCCATGGAGGGCGGGGATGGCGATAGGCAAGCGGGGCAAGGGGCGGCAACAGGAGTTGTTCGTGGCGGCGAGCGAGATTCGCGCGCTGGGCAACCCCTTCTACCGTGCACTGAACAGGCTGCTTGAGGAGGAGGGTTTCGACGAGTTCGCGGAGGAGACGTGCCGCGAGTTCTATGCGGAGAAGCGGGGTCGGCCGGGCATACCGCCCGGGGTGTATTTTCGGATGCTGCTGGTGGGGTATCTGGAAGGGATCGGCTCGGAGCGGGGGATTGCGTGGCGGTGTGGGGACTCGATTTCACTGCGTGAGTTTCTCGGATACGGGCTGGAGAGGAACCCGCCGGAGCATTCGGGCCTGTCGAAGACGAGGAAGCGGCTGAGCGTGGAAGCGCACGCGGCGGTGTTCAGCCGGGTGCTGGAGGTGGTGCAGGCGTCGGGTCTTCTGAGCGGCAAGACGCTGGGCGTGGACTCGACGACGCTGGAGGCGAACGCGGCGATGCGCTCGATCGTGCGGCGCGACGACGGGAAGGGCTACGAGGAGTGGCTGGAGGAGGTGGCGCGGGCGTCCGGGATCGAGACGCCGACGCGGCAAGACCTCGCGAAGCTGGACCGGAAGCGTCCGAAGAAGGGCTCGAACCGGGAGTGGGCGCATCCGCACGACCCGGAGGCGCGGATCACGAAGATGAAGGACGGCAGGACCGGCCTGGCGCACAAGTTCGAGCAGGCGGTCGACATGGAGACCGGCGCGGTCGTGGCCGTGACGGTGCAGACGATGGAGGGGGGAGACACCGCCTCGCTGCCGAACACGCTGGACGAGGCGCAGCGGCAACTGGCGGAGATAGAGGTGGAGCCGAGGGAAGTGGTGGCCGACAAGGGCTACCACTCGAACCAGACGATGACGGGTGTGCAGGACCGCGGGCTGCGGAGCTACGTGAGCGAGCCCAACCGCGGCCGCCGGAAGTGGAAGCGGAACCGGGACGCGCAGAAGCCGACCTATGACAACCGCCGGCGGATCCAGGGCAACCGGGGGAAAGAGCTGCTGCGCCAGCGGGGCGAGAAGGTGGAGCGGGGGTTCGCGCACCTGCTCGTGACCGGAGGGCTGCGCCGCGTCCACGTCCGCGGGCGGGAGGAGATTCGAAAACGGATCCTGATTCAGGCCGCCGCCTTCAACCTCGGGCTTCTCATGCGCAAGCGGTACGGCTTTGGCACCCCGCGCGGTCTGCAGGGCCTCGCCACGGCGCAAGCGGCGCTCGCATGCCACGTCAGCACCGCCGTCCTGCACATGATTCGCCTCTCTTGCCGTCCGTTTGGCCTTCTTGGCCCCATTGTCGCCTCTTCAGGCCGCAACACCCGCCGTAGCCACAAGGTCAGCCCCGCCTCCGTGCTGATCCCCCTCACCCACCCGGCGGCCTGCAACCCCCTTTCTTCCACGGTCTGCTAGCTCCGCCGTCATGTTCCTCACGTCCAAGACGGGGTTGATCTCCACCAAATCGAGTGAATTCAAGCAGTCCATGTCCGCGATGACTTCCATGACCAGATGAGCCTCGCGGTAGCTCAGCCCTCCTCGGACCGGAGTTCCAACTCCCGGCGCAATCGAAGGATCACACACGTCGAGATCCAGCGATACGTGGACACCGGCCTTGCCTCCCCCGACGATCTCCAGTGCTCTTTGTGCAACCGAAGCGATACCATCCCGATCGATGTCCTTCATCGTGAAGACCTGAACCCCGGACCGCCTCACGAGGGCCTTTTCCAACTCGTCAAGCCTACGAACTCCTAGCAGCACAGTGCGCTCCGGATCGATCACCGAGTCTGGGCCCCCGATCCTTGCGAGCTCTGCAGGTTCGGGCCCGAGCAGCGCAGCCAACGTCATTCCGTGGACGTTCCCGCTCGTGGAAGTGTCCGGCGTGTTCATGTCGCCGTGGGCGTCGAGCCATAGGAGCCCCATGGGCTGTCGCTGTTGGGCTGCGTACGCTGCCGCGGCCGAGACCGATCCAGCCGCTACGCTGTGATCTCCCCCCAGGATTATGGGTAGAGCACCCTCCTCCAACGAGGTGAGGACCGCCTGGTGCACGCCGGAGCAGACGTCGGCAATGTCCTCGATGTACCGCTTGTGTTCGGGCCCGGCCGTCTTCGTTTCTTGACCCGGCGTCGCGAGATCACCGTGATCCGCGACCTCGTAGCCCAGTCGGGCCATGCGGTCACTGAGCGCGCTAATCCGAATCGCCGAAGGCCCCATGTCGACGCCCCGCCGACCGGCCCCAAGATCGAGCGGCACGCCAAGAAGGTGTATCAAAGGTTGCGCATGGATATGAGATTGGAGCCGACTCGGCGAACCGGAGCCGACGACCCTTCAATATTCTTGAGCCGGGGGTATTCCGCCAGGTGACGGGTTGCCGCCGGCGGTGCTTCATGAGGCAGGTCTTCAGGAGTCAGTTCCGCCCCGGAAACGCTGTTTTTGCTTGCGGCGAGGGGAGGTTGGTCATCCAGGCGGCTACGACGGGGGTGAGATGGTCTGGGTGTCCTTGGCGGAGGGTCTCCGAGCGGAATGGCGGCAGGATCCGGACTTCGGAGTCGATCAGTATCTCAGAGAAGCGATCTGTTTGGGTCCCTTTGGTCCTAATTGGGGTACGGAGGGGGCAAGCCCTTCTTCTCTTTCGGGGATAGGGTCATGCTCTGGATCATCGCGATAGGCGGCTATCTGGTAGGAAGTCTCGGCGCAAGCATGGCTTTTGGTGCTCGGCTGAGGATCGCATCGCTGGAGCAAGAGCTGGCTCATTGGCGCAGGCTGGGTGCCCTCGCGACGCCACGCGGTTCGTGGTATCCGAAACGGGGACCGCGCTTTGTGGCTTTCTAGGCTTCCGGGACGTTTGACCGGCTCAGCTTCGAGCGCAGGAAGCCCGGCAAATCCCTGTCCAGAACTTCCTCGAGGAGTTGCGGGCGCTTCCCCCCGAGCTGTTTGATCCGACCGGGTTCTTTCTTGGGGACCCATGACTGGAGGCAGCCAATGTCGACGTCTACGCTCGCATCAGGCAGGAAGCAACACGAAGGTCACGGAATCTCGACGATTTCGCCGCCCCTATGGGTCCGCGGGGGGATTGCCGGACTTCTCGGGGCGACGGTCCTCGCACTCTGGTTCCTCATTGTGGACTCAGCCGAGGGGGACCCGTTCCGCGTGCCCGCCCTTCTCGCGAACGGCCTCTTCGGTGTCGAAGGCCTTGAAGCCAGCACAAGGCTGATCGTTCTCTACACTTTGATTCACTACGCGGCGTTCGTGGCAGTCGGGATCGCGGTAACCTGGCTCTGTTCGCTCGTCGAGTGGGCTCCCAGCACCCTGCTGGGGGTCGCCCTCGGATTCGCACTATTCGATGTCTTGGTCTTCGCGAGTGTTTCTGTCACGGGGATCGACGTCATTCAAGAGCTGGGCTGGCTGGAGGTATTGTCGGGCAACGTGTTGGCTGGTCTGACGGTGATGGGCTACCTGCACCTAAGCCGCACCGCCAAGCCCGTTCCCTGGTGGAGAATCGTCGCGGACCAGCCGGTCGTCCGGGAGGGGGCCGTGGCTGGGCTGCTCGCGGCTCTAACGATCTCTGCGTGGTTCCTCGCCGCCGACCTAATGCAGGGTCGACCATTCTTCACTCCTGCCGCTCTGGGCTCTGCCCTCTTCCTGGGTGCATCGGGGATTGCCCAGGTAGAGCTGACTTTGTCGACGGTGGTTGGGTACTCTCTCCTACATTTCGGGGCCTTCATGATCGTGGGGATCGTAGCGTCGGCGATCGCGGGGCAGGTCGAGTCGATGCCACCCCTCGTTCGAGGGGTCGTGCTTCTTCTCGTAGTCTTTGAGGCCTTCTCCCTGGGATTCTTCTCGGTCACAGCCGAATTCGTTCTCGCCTCGGTGTCGTTTTGGTCCATCGGGGTCGGGAACCTGCTGGCGGTCACAGTTCTGGCAGGCTACCTATGGCAAAGACACCCGGAACTGAAGAGGGCGTTGGCCGGGGAAACGCTCGACTGAATGCGCTGCGCGTCGCGGTCCCGCAGTCTGTTAACGTGACCGGCAAGACCGACAACGAGTACCTCTCGGACGGGACTACGGAGGAGCCGCTAAACTCCCTCGCTAAACTACCCGGTGGCTGCGTTCCGGCGCGAACCTGGTCTTTCGCTTTCAAAGCGGAGCGATGACCACTCTCCTGTGGGTCCTGGGCCTCGCTCTCGGGATCTCCTTCCGCTGAGTCAGCTTGCTGACTCTGAATCCGGCATCTCCATGACCGACCCCATCATCCGCCTGAACGCCGCCCTAGAGGGCCGCTACCGCATCGAGCGTGAGCTTGGTGAGGGCGGGATGGCCGTGGTGTATCTCGCCGAGGACCTCATGCAGGGACGATGTGCTCTAATTCGCATCGGAAGCGAACATATCCTTTGAAGGAGGCCTCATGCGTCTGAAGTGTGCATTGCTTGTGGTGACCACAGGGATAGCGACCGCCTTGCCATCCGGAGTGGCAGAGGGACAGACCGCGAGTGGAGTCGTCGAGCCGTTCCGCGTGATCGGGAATATCTACTATGTAGGGAGTCAGTACGGCTCCTACCTCATCACCACGCCGGAGGGCCACATTCTCCACGATACGGGCAGCGCCGATATGCATGAGCTCATCGTATCGAACGTCGAGAAACTCGGGTTCGACGTCGGGGACATCCGGATCATGATCTCGAGCCATGCGCATTGGGACCACGTCGAGGGACACGCGGCCATGAAGCGGGTGACCGGTGCGCAGGTTGTTGCGCTCGGCGGCGACGCCGTGGCGCTCCAATCAGGCCAAAACAACTCGGCTCTCGACAGCCGAGACTGGGAGCCTGTAACGGTAGATCGAGTCGTCGAGGACGGTGACACGGTCACGCTGGGCGGTGTTACGTTGCGCGCCCTTTGGACGGGGGGCCACACGCAAGGAGCAACGATGTGGATGACAACCGTCCCAGAGGGTGGGAGCACCTACTCTGTCGCGTTCCGGGGCGGCGAGATTCCGAACGCTGGGGCTCCGCTCTTTGACAATCCTAGGCACCCGACGGTAGTCGCCGACACGCAGAGAACGCTTCAAAGGTTGATGGAGCTTGAACCTCCGGACCTCTTCCTGCACAACCACTGGCGGGACTCGCCCCGCAGGTTGGACCCGGCTCTTCCGGTCGATCCCATATGTGCGAGCTGCTTTGATTCAGAAGGATGGAGGAGCTATGTGGCTGATGCAGAAGCCACATTCGACGCGATGCTCCGAGAGGCGGAGCGGAATCGTTAGCCGACGTGCGGCGCCATGCGGGCTTCGAGGAGTTGAGGCAGGTGGTGCCGGACAACTGACCGACGGCGCGAACCAACATCCGTAGCTTCCCCAACAATCCCAGCAGTGACTCCCCCAGGACCGTCGCCTACACTGTCCTCAGGTCGTCGTCCATCCACTCGCCCAGGGGACCCCAATGGACAAGCCCAGCAAGCTCAATGAGCGCCTCACGCTGATAGCGAACCTCTCAGTCATCGTCGGAATCATCTTCTTGGCCTATGAGCTACAGCAGAACACTCAGGCCATTCAGGCGCAGACACGGGACTCGATTACTGAGAAGCAGATGACGTACTTGGGTTGGGTCGCTGGCAATCGTGATCTCGCCGGAGTTCAAGCCAGGGGCCAATTCGGTGGGACCGCCGGACTCGACACGGCGGAGGCTCAGATGTTCAGGCTATACACGAACGGGATGTTCCGAGAATGGGAGAATTCACACTCCCAGTACGAAAGGGGCCTATTCACGCCTGAAGAATTCGAGCCGAGAATCGAAACCTGGCGACTGAACATGGGGTCCCCGGGCTATCGGGAAGTATGGGCGGGCAGGCGGGAGACCTTCGCCCCCAGCTTCAGAGCCGAGATCGACCGCATCGTGGCGGAGGTGGGTGGCTGACGCCGGTAAGCGCCCGTAGAGCCACCGAGAAGGTCGTGGAAGGAGTTGGATTTGGCTGGTGAGTTAAGAACGCCCCACCCCACCGGTTGAGTGACGCCGGATTGTGCTGTAATTGTGACGTAACCGTCGGGAACTAGGTGGTACGGGTGGCAAACTGGGTCGGCTTGAAGACTCCCGAAACTGGCTCAACCGTGCCATTTCTTTCACATCGGTGCCACTCTCAGAAGAGGGTGCGGGGTGACTTAAAATCCCCCGGGGGCAACCCCTTGTGAGTTCGATTCTCACCCCCGGCATCGTTGTTATCAAAGGAGTTAGCATGGATATGGGCTATATCCTATGAGTCCGTATATAACCCGAAAGTGTGTCTAAACTGTGTCCAAGATGGGCAAAAAAGAGAGGATTCATTCGCCTATTGCCTCCTCGATTGGCGTCACGGTTCTGCCCTCGCGGTCGCCCGCGTGCAACTTCGCGAGTTTCTGGACACCCTCTTCCAGGGCCGTTTGATCCGCGATGGCGTACCGTCGGTACACCGACTCGGTCTTGTGGCCGGTCAGCTTCATCGCTACCGAGCGGGACACACCGGCCTTCTCTAGGTTTCTAACGGCGGTTCTACGGAGATCGTGGAACCAGGCCGCTTCTAACCCGGCCATCGAGCAGGCGTTGTTCCAGGCTGTACGCATTGAACGAATCCGGCTGCCGTTCCGATGGAACACCCAGGGAATAATCTCGCCGGTCTCATGTTCCAGCTTCCGCGTATGTTCTAGCTGACCGCGGGCAAGCCTTTCCAAGTCTGGTAGGGCGCTCATTGGGAAGGTGCGGCCCTCGTCGTTCTTGGTGGTGCCGGGCTGTAGGTGGACGGTCCCAGAACCCCAGTCGACGTCCGTCCAGCGTAGCCCCAGCACCTCGGCCTTTCCCCATCCAGTCAGCGCCGCGAAGGTAGCGACGGGCTTAAGGTACTCGGGCAGCAGGTTCACGACGGCCCGAACGTCCCCCATCGAGAGAAAGTTCTCGCGGACGTTCCGGACCTTAGGCTGCGGGACATGCGGAGACCTCGTAAGCCGGTCTGCCCGCACTGCCAGTGTGAACATTCGCTTTAGAACTGCCGTCTCGTTCCGAATGGTGGCATTTGCCGCCCCTCCGCCCTGTCGGTGCCGGACGTACCGGCTGATCTTGTCCGTCGTGATGTCGAGGGCACGAAGCTTCCCGAAGTAGCCACGTAGGTGCTTAAGAGCCGACTTGAGACGCCTTATGGCTTTGTGGCCCTGCACCTCGTAGTCGGTCACGATCATGTCCGCGAGATCCTGGAACATTAGTGACTCCTGTTCAGGGCCAATAAGGATCCCCGCAGACATTTCATCGAGCCTTCGTCTGAGTAAAGCTGTCGCGGTCCTTCTTCCTCTTCGACTTGGACGACTCCCGGTATCGTTCGCCCCGATAGTAATAGGAGATCCACCACACCTTGCCGCGCCTGAACACGCTGCCAACTCCCGCGCTCATGCCCCCTCCTTAAGTTAAGGTATCCCGGAGAACACGAGCGGCGTGAGCGTTGCGACTGGACAGCCGATCCAGCGCGTCTGCCAGAGCTTCGACCGTTGCGGGTGTTGCTGTACGACGGTCGTCTCGGATCAGCCTAAGTAGGGTGTCCGAAACCCCGGCCTCCTGGGCAAGCATACGCATGGACATCGGACTCACCTGGAGGGCTTCCCGGACCGCTTGGGTCCTCCGTCGCTCGTTCTCCATGTTCCCATAATAAGAACAATAGACCGTAGCGAAAGAGAGAGGCTCACTGTTGGGAGAGCCACTCTTCCAGGTCCCTCTCAGAGAACCGTAGCGAGCGTTTTCCGATCCGCTTGGTAAACGGAAGCGAGTCGGCCCGGCGGTAGACCCAACGGTCGTCGACTCTCAGTCGCTTGGCGAGTTCTTTGACCGTGAGCAACTGGTCTGCGGAACCCAGTGCTCTGTCGGCGGTTGGACGGTCGCTGTTGGACAGCGGGGCAGTGAGTCGCATCACGAGCGTGGCCCTCAGCTTTTCGAGTTGACCCAGGGCCTCTGGAATGTCATCCGGAAGGATGGAATCGGCCCGCGATGGGTCCGAGAGCAGGGTGGCGAGAGCCTCGGGAGTCACAACCTGGCCTCAGCCTATGCCCGAAGGGCTACGGGTTCCGAGCATGACCAACTCCTGAGCCACGATATCGGTCCAGTACTTCACGCTTCCGCCATCATCCTGCGTCTGGGAGTACTCGATCCGCCCTTCGAGGTAGAGTCGGTCACCCTTGGACACGTACTGCTCGACTATGTCGGCCAGTTTTCCGAAGAACGTTATGCGATGCCACTCGGTTTTCTCCTGCTGTTCACCCGTCCCATCGGTCTGCTTCCGTGATGTGGCTAGGGAGACCTTTACCACCTTCGTGCCGTTAGATGTGGTTCTGATCTCCGGATCCGAACCGACATTGCCCACCAGGATTGCCTTGTTCACACTCTTCATCTGCGGCCTCCGACGTTTTTTGGTTCGTTTGACTGGGACCAGTCTCGCCCTTCCTCCCTTGAACGTGCCCTGTTACTCCCACCGGGGGCCTTCTATAGGCCCCCCGGTTGGGAGGAAGTGACAGGCAGGTGCGTGTGGGAGTCATTTGGGAGTGATCTGGGAGTTGGGATTAATCGCTTCCTTTCCTTTGGGCGTGATCGTGTTGTTCGCCCCTCTTCCGCCTCCACCTGAATCCACGAAGCCCTTCTCCCGCAACGTCTTAATCGCTCGATAGAAGGACGTTTTCGAGACTCCCGACGCTGCGACCCATTCGTTTGTGATCGCTCCGTTGTCCCCGAAGTCGCGTGAGAGTGACGCGAGAACCTCGCGCTCGGTGGAAGTGAGCGAGTCCACCCTAGCTCCCACTCCATCGGCGGGAGTGACCGCGACAGCGGACTCTCCGCAGCCGACTATCTGGAAGTCAATCGGGTCGAACCCCTCGGCATCGTTCATCTTCTCGCATTTGAGCCGGATCAAACTCCTGCTCCTACGGACCGAGATCATCACGTCTGCATCCGCGATCAAGGCGGTGCTTCCACGCTCCCGCCGTCCGTCTGCTCCCGGGTGGTGAACGACCAGGACCGCGCACCCCACCTTCTCCCGTATCTCCTGGAGGCCGAGCAAGTAGCGCCCCATGTCAGCGGCGGAGTTCTCATCCCCAGGGAGGATGGTTTTCGCCAGAGTGTCGATGATCAGAAGAGCGGGAGGCGTAGGGAGGGAATCGAGTGCTTCGATGATTGCGCCGACGCTTTCGGGATTGATCAAGGAGATGCGCTCGAGGATGTAGAAAACCGGCGCAGAACCGCCAATCCCGTGGCGCTCCTTGCACGCCTTGCTACGCGCACAGAGACTCGCCGTGCGCTCCGCTGCCATGTAGACCACCGGGCCTTGGCTCACGCTGCGGTCACACCAATTAGTGCCCGTTGCGACTGAGTGCGCGAGATCGAGTAGGATGAAGCCTTTCCCAACACCGGCAGGTCCATAGAAGCCGATGAGACCGCCCGCCGGTATGACTCCTTTGACTAGCCAGTCTGGGTTCGGGCGGGATTCTAGCTCAAGGTCAGTGAGCACCTGTGGCAGGCGGCTGGAAGCGGTCCTTCCACCCGGGCTACGGGATGTGGAAGGGGCTCGCTCTCTTCCGTTCCGGCTCATTTCCTCGCAAAGTGTTTCAACGAGGGGTTGACAGTCGTTCTCTGTGAGATCGGCTAGCCCATGGGCGACGTTTTGTCGGGTCTCTTCCAACCGATAGACAGGGACCAGACATTCGGCAATGCGCCGGACGAGGTCAGTCGATTCCGTCACGGTGGTCCGTTCTCCCGTCTTGTGGCCCTTTTTCAATTTCTCGTCCGTTCGATCTCGGGCGACAGCCGGTGTCCGAAACGCCCTAAATCGCAATGACAGTGAGGACTACAGCCCTGTTAGATGGAGCGCTCGCTTCTGGCCCGAGCGGCCCAATTCTCCCCTTCCCGCCAAGACTTCACCGGCGAGATGGTCCGTGGCCCTTCGGACTAGCTCCGACCTGCTGATGCCTAGCTGCCGCGCCGCGAGTTTCCAGCCGTTCTTCTGGCTTGACGTCACCGCTGCGGTAACCCAGTGGTCTGCCATACCAGCGCCTCCGATAGGTAAAAAAAAGCGGCCCCGACCAGTCGTGGTCGGCGGCCGCCCGTCGCTTGGGGGGCTTCGTGCCTCATCCCTTTTGGGTCCTGCTACTTGTCAAAATACCGAAAGACTAAGCGAAGGGTCAACCTCTCAGCCGCCAGGGGCATGAAGTCCTAATTCCTTGCCGCCCACCTAACCCACGGGCATCTTCCCCAGCAGCATCAGCTTGGGCGCAGTTCCGTCATTCCTCTAGGAAACGGGACGTATGGCCGACACTTCCGACAGTCCTCTCAAGAAGCTCATCCGCGAGATCCACGTCCGTAGGTCTTTGTGGCAGATGCTGGGGATCTACTTGCATGGGTCCGCGCCAGGGGGCAACGTGCGGCTGTCGGCTAGAGGTGACACGAGGCGGATACCCCATCGGAGGTGGCTATGAGCGGAATGGACGTACCGCGGGACATCTTCACCTCCATCGAGCACGAGATCTCCAGCGAGACGAGCCCTGTGGGGATTGACGCGAAAAAGACCCACATCATCATCCTGCACAAACTGCAGGAAATCGAGCAGCGCCTGAGGCGGATCGAGGCCAGGCTGGGCGAATAGCTATCTCAGCGCCATGACCGACCCCATCACCCGCCTGAACGCTGCCCTAGAGGGCCGCTACCGTGTTGAGCGTGAGATCGGTGAAGGCGGGATGGCCACGGTCTATCTGGCCCACGATGAGCGCACAATCGAAACGTGGCCCTCAAGGTCCTAAAGGCCGAGCTAGCAGCTGTTGTAGGTGCTGAAAGATTCCTGGCTGAGATCGAGACCACAGCCCAGCTGACTCACCCGCACATCCTTCCGCTCCACGACTCGGGCGAGGCCGACGGGTTCCTCTTCTTCGTCACGCCCTACATCGAGGGAGACACGCTCAGGGACAAGATCGACCGGGAGAAGCAGCTATCGGTTGAAGAGGCGCTCGACATCACCAAGAAGGTGGCCTCAGCTCTGGACTATGCTCACGAGCACGGAGTCGTCCACCGCGACATCAAGCCTGGGAATATCCTCCTCAGCGAGAAGGGCGAGCCGACGGTAGCCGACTTCGGAATTGCGCTTGCCGTAGCCCAAGCAGGCGGTGGACGGGTTACCGAGACAGGACTCAGCGTCGGCACCCCGCATTACATGTCTCCTGAGCAGGCTACGGGAGATCGAGACGTTGATCCTCGTACAGATGTCTACGCGCTGGGCAGCGTACTCTATGAGATGCTCGTCGGGGAGCCTCCCTACTCGGGGACCACGGCTCAGGCCGTCCTAGCGAAGATCCTGACGGACCCCGCTCCGGCTCCGACGAAGGTCCGGCTATCCGTCCCACCGAACGTGGACGCGGCGATCCGGAAGGCATTGGAGAAGCTGCCTGCTGATCGTTTTGCCACGGCCCAGGAGCTTTCGAACGCGCTAGATGATCCAGGGTTCCGGCATGGGGACGAAGTGCCTGCGGGTGCGGTGGGAGGACCGTGGAAATGGCTGTCCACCGGCCTAGGCCTGTTGGCCATTGTCCTAATCTACGCACTTGGATGGTCACTCGAGCGTGGCGAGCTGACGCAGCCGGTCACCCGCCAGGTTCTAAGCCCGGAAGGTTGGGACGGTCTGAACGCCCCGTTCGGACGTTACGCTGCGATGGCCCCGGACGGATCGAGCATGATCCTGCCAGTTGAGGGTCAGTTGGCACTCAAGATGCAGAGTTCGACTGAGATCACACCGATCCCCGGCACGGAAGGAGCGCGGGATGTCGTGTACTCTCCGGATGGTCAGTGGATCACTTACGCCGTGGGCACCGAACTCTTCAAGCGGCCCATAGTGGGGGGCTCCCCGGTGAGGCTGGCGGAGGACGCCGACGGGGCCACTTTCGGAATGGACTGGCTCGACGACGGCACGATCCTGTATGAATGGTTCCACGGGGACGAGCCTGATGGTCGGACCCGGGGAATCGCGCAGATCCCGGACGACGGGGGCGAGCCGGTGGCAGTCTTCTGGCCGGAGGACCAGATCGCCCCGGTATGGGTGCACGGTCTTCCAGGTGCTCGGGGGGCGCTCGTGATCTCTTGTCTCACCGGCACGACCTGCACCGCGGACCGTGCCCAGCTCCATGTGGTGAACCTCCAGGACCTGACATTGGCTGTTCACGACCTCGTTGCGTTGAGCTGCGTGGACGTGCCGATATCGATGGATGCGGAGGAAGGTGACACGCTCACGCTTGCGATCGCATCGAGCGGGTCGGTGTCGGGTCCGGTTGTGTCGGATCCGCCGCATGACCCAATCATGATCGTTCCCGCGACCGCAATCGCAACGCTCCACGTTCGGCGTAACCGTCGCACGATAAACCTCCTCAGCTCTCTGAAAACTCAGGGTGGAAACATGATTGGAGACGGCACCTGATCGCTCGCACGACGTACCGTGGCTGTTTGGGTAGCCTAGGCCCCTGGGGACGCCTCGGCAAACGAGAGGAGGGGGAATACCAACCCCTAGAGTCACTGCTGGAAGAGCAGCTGGTGCCGAAACACCATCCTCCTCTGATACGTAGGCTTATAGCTGGTGAGCATAGTCCAAAGCCGACGCCACCTTCTTCGTGATCTCCAGCGCCTCATCGACCGACAGTCCGCGATCGATCTTGTCGCGGAGGGTGTCGCCTTCGATGTAGGGGGTGACGAAGAGTCTCGGGCAAATAGCTCCGCGAAATCCCGTGAATCAGCGCGAATGCCCGCAACTAAGCAAGGCGCGAAAACCCTTGGCGTTGCTACGCTCGATAGCCACCTCTGACGAATCACAAACCCAGAGACAACGTACCTAAAATCCCCCGGGGGCAACCCCTTGTGAGTTTGATTCTCACCCCCGGCGAGTGAGTCCCATCTTTAGTTGAAATTGAAGCGGCCTCCGACCTCAGGTAACGTGGGTGTGCGAGCACGCCACGGGACCAACAAAAGAGGAAGGAGGCCACCGATGGGAAGGATGCCGAGGCTGGTTGAGCGGGGCAAGAAGGACCGGCGGCTTGGGGAACCGCGCGAGATGAGTTGGGAGGAGATCCAGGCGCTGGAGCTGGACCCGCGAGTGGAGCTGATCCGGCAGCTGATTCCGCTTGGACTGGCGGAGGTGAGCCGGATGCTCGAGGAAGAGGTAGAGGAGCTGGCCGGGCGGCGGCACGCCCGAAAGGGGGACGACGAGAGCGGATACCGGCACGGGCACAACCCCGGGTCGGTGAGGTTGGGCGGCCAGCGGCATCCGGTGCGAGTACCTCGGGTGCGGGGCCGGGCCGGAGAGGTGAGGCTCGCATCGTACGAGCGACTCCACGGCTCGGCCGGAGAGGTGGACGAGGGGCTCTTTCGGAAGGTGCTGCTCGGGATCTCATGCCGAGACTACGAGGCGGCGGTCGAGGCGGTGCCCGGAGCGATCGGGCTGTCGAAGTCGAGGGTCTCGCGGGAGTTCAAGAAGGCCACCGCCGCGAGGCTGAAGGAGTTTCAGGAGCGGGACCTCTCGGTCTATGACGTGGTGGCGCTCGTCCTGGACGGGAAGAGCTTCGCCGAGGACGAGATGGTGGTGGCGCTCGGCGTGACGCTTGAGGGGGACAAGGTGTTCCTCGGCTTCGTCCAGACCGACACGGAGAACGCGGTGGTGATCCGGTCCTTCCTCAGGGGCCTGAAGGACCGAGGTCTCGATCTGTCGGCCGGAGCGCTCGTGGTGATCGACGGGGCCAAGGGGCTCCGGAGCGGCGTGCTCGCGGCCTTCAAGGACCAGGTGCTGATCCAACGGTGCCAGTGGCACAAACGGGAGAACGTGATCTCGCACCTGCCGAGGGCGGAGCAGAAGAACTGGCGCCGGCGACTCCAACGTGCGTATCAACGGCCCACGTACAAGGAGGCCGCCCAGGCGTTGAAAACCCTCAAGCACGAGCTCGGCGAGGTGAACCAGTCGGCGCAAACCGGACGTGGAGTTGATGGAGGCGTGCCGTGGCCAGTCTAAACGAGGGGTTCGAGGAGACCTTGACCCTCCACCGGCTCGGGGTCTTCCCTCTGGTCGGCCGGTCGCTGAAGACCACTAACGTACTCGAATCCGTCAACGCCATGGCCGAGCAACGCTGCGGACGAGTGGATCACTGGAAGACCTCGAGCCAGAAGCACCGATGGTTCGCGACCGTGTTACTCGAGATCGAGCCCCGGCTCCGGAGGTTGCTCGGCTACCGGCACCTCCCGCTCCTCAGGGCCGCGATACAGAAGGAGCTCGGGATCACCCTTCCCGAGAGCAGTTCACATGCCGTCGCCTGACGAGGGGGTCGCTCCAGTTTCAACTAACTTTGGGATTGACTCCGAGCGTCTTCCGGCCGATCACAATGTCAGGATTGTTCGTCGTCAGCGAGCGCAGCAGGTCAGCCAGTGTCGATTTGCCCCAGCCATTTTCTCCAAAAACAAGCGTGCATGGACCAAACGTCGCGCCGGCGACCGACTGGCCTCGTTCAAACCGCCCGATATTCTCGACGTATTCGATCTCTCTTAGTGACGTAACAGTAGGTGCGTCCTCAGCACGAGGGGTAGCGTTTTCTTCACCCCTACCGTCCATCACTGTCAGTTCACTCATAGCCATTGCCTTCAGCGATAGGTCCCCAGCATCGGTGTTCCGAGGTCACGAGCTAGCGTTCCATTGAATCTCACCCTTTCGGCTCTTGTAGTCATGCCGAGCCTCAACAATTGTGGCCTTCAATCTCTGAAATACCTTGTCGTCCACATCTAGCATCTTCGTACAGACGTTCATCCATCAACGGAAACGGTCCCGTTTGCCGTTGTCGTGAATCGTGGACTGCTTCCCAAGCTGAAGCGAGGCATCGCTTGAACGCAAGAGAATGGCTTCAAGAGCGGCGGACCCCTCGGCCGTTCATGCCGAGCCCGAATCGGTCCCTGGAGCAGCCTCTTGGTCCGGGTAAGCTCGTTCCTGGCCCAAGCTCCTTCTGGGGTCTCCTCGGCCCTTCGGCTACCCTCGTGACCTGGGAGCAGCGTCCTCCGGCTCGCCCGTCGTACCCCATCACTTCGAGAGCCTCAAGGAAGCCGGACGTGAGTTGGCAGTTCATGGAATCCGGCAACCGCGCGTGGGTTGTCAAGCGACATGGATACCGAGCCCGGCCCAGGTTCGCCAGAACTTCACCCGTAAGGCAACCTGATCAGGCTGTCCCATTGTCCAAAGAATCGGGACCGGTTCAGTCCGGCTAACTCGTTAACCGTCGCGTCGTCCAGAGACGCAGCTGTAGGAGAACTAGTCTCCCGCGAATAGCTACTTAGTTGGCCTCTTGGTCGAGCACGACTTCTACCAGTCCCCCGCCGACCGGGAAGTGCACCCAGCATCCCGCGCATTCGAGACCGGATCTCCTTAGTGCGCTCGTGTACGCGGCGAGCTGACCCGAATACTCCAACGCCTCCTCGGCCCACTCCGAGCGCGGACGTGGAGAGGACTTGTGGTCGATGACGATCCACCCGTTCTCAGTTTCGAGGAGCAGGTCAATCCAACCGTGGAGCACCTGACCATTGTTCTGGACGAGCTCAACGGGATGCTCGACCAGCGTGCGGTGCGGGTCGAACCGGGTTTTGAGGACGGCCCTGAGGCGTCGTGCGCAATCGACCGCGTCCGCCGGGGCCATCGCTTCCTCGCCGGCCACATTACGGATGAGGGATGCTGCGCAATTGACCGCGTCGTCACGGTCTGGATTCACGAACTCCGCAGCAATCGCCGCATGGAGCGCGGTGCCGATACTCCTCATGTCATCGCCGTGGATAGCAATGCGCGGTCCTACCTCAACCACTCTGCCTACGACGATTCCCTCTACGGGCTCTGCTGCGGAACAGCGCAGCCGCTCACGGAGTCGAAACTCAGTTGGGGAGCGTTCAAGAAACCAGGTTGGCGTAAACGGAGCGGGTGCGGAAACTGTGAACTCGGCAGCGGACAAATCAACAACGGCCGATGGGATGGGCCCGCCCTCCGGGAGCGGATGTTCATTGCCAGTGGGGAGGAGATGGGTGGAGCCGAAGCTCTCGATCCAAGCACCACTGCGGGGCGCCGATGCCGGCACGGCGACGATAATCGTGTCCCGGGCCCGTGTCATACCTACATACGCCAAGCGGCGCCCCTCGGCGTCGGCTAGAGCAGCCGCCCGAACGCCCTCCTCCGACGCCATGATGCTATCGAGAACGGGCACATCCTTGGTGTTCCCGCCGAAGACATTTGGGTAGAAGCGGATTGTCCGCCCTTCAAGGGGATTGTCGAGGTCGAGTTCGTCCGAGGTCGATTCGACGCGAACGTCCCAGACCCACGGCCGCCCCGTGTAGTGGAAGTCAGTTACTACGACAACCGGCCACTCGAGACCCTTAGCGCGGTGGTAGGTCAGGACATGGACTGCGTCGCCACCGGTCACAACCGGCTGCAGATCGAGCTCCGGAGACGTTGGGTTCTCTAACCACAACAGGAAGCCCGTTAGCGTGGCCGCTTCGTGCTGCGATGCACAGCGGTTCTCGTACTCAACCGCAAGATTGAGGAAGGCATCAAGGTTGCGCTGGCGCTGGGTAGCCGTGATCGCGCCAGGTCCCCAGGCGGTCGCGATCCGTCGTACACCAACATAGTTGAGTACCCGCGCTACTATCTCGACCGGGGATTGGGTGATTGTCTGGCTGCGTAAATGCGCGATGCAGGATACGATCGGATCGTCGGTGTCGGCCCAGCTCCGGTCCTCTTCTTCAGCAGCGAGCCAACGGAGCCGGTCCGCGAGCCACACTTCCGGCTCCTCACAGGAGCCCAAGGCACGAACTTCGGCCGCGGCGATGGTGTCGGCGGGGTCGTTCAGGCGGCGGAGGCAGGCTCTTGTAAGGCACACCTCGGGGGTCTCGAGAAGTCCGGCCAAGGTCATCTTCATGGGTACGCGTCGTTCGCGCAACGCCTTCGCAATAGCCTGTACGTGGGTGTTGGTCCTGGCAAGCACCGCGATATCGCCGAAGGTTACAGCCCGCGTTTCTCCCGTCTCCGGATCGCTCACCTGTCCGGACCTCGTGAATTCCGAGATAGCGAGCGCCAAAGCGTCAGCCTGCTCCGCAAGTTTCTTTGGGAGGGTCCAGCGCACGACTGCTGGCGAGTCGTGAGTCTCCTTGCGCACGGGTGACAGCTCGACCAATGCGCGTTCTATGCTGTCGCGTTCGAAGGCTTCACCGAATACAGCGTTCAGGTAGCGAACAACTGCCGGTCGCGACCGCCAGGAGTGAGCGAGTACGTCACGCCTGCCACCGCGGGCGACTAGCACATCGAGCGTGGCTCGTACGAGCTCCGGGTCGCTTCCCCGGAATCCGAAGATGGACTGCTTCACGTCTCCGACGAAGACCACCTCCCTTGCAAGCCGCGCGAATTTCATGAATAGCGCAAGCTGCATCGGGTTAGTGTCCTGGAACTCGTCGACGAGCAAGAGGTCTACCTCGTCCCTGAGACGTTTCACCACTGTGGGCTCGGCGAGGGCCCGGAGCGCGAGCTGTTCCATGTCGTCGTAGTCGACGAGGCCCCGCTCGGTCTTGAGGGACTGGAAGCAGGCAAGGGCTTCCCCAGCGATCGCGAACACGCCCTCGATGTACCTGCGTATGTCGGTGTGAAAGCCCAAGTGGCGGTCATAGGAGGAGGCTGCGGCCCGCACCGGCATCGCACGGCTTTCGCTCTTCTTTGCGGGCGACCACTTGCTGAGGGAGATCCAAAGCGTCCATCGGCAGTCGTCACGCGGGATTTCGGCCGCAGCACGGCGAAGGTTGTTGACGTAGTCGCGTGTCTTTTTAGTAGCGTCGGCTTCGGGGTCGATGTTTGCGATCGCGTCCTCGACGGCGGCGAGTAGCGTCTCCTGGGCCTCGTCGGCACAAGCCGCCTCCGGGAAGTAACTCAGAAACCGGTCTGCGCTCTCGCGGCCCATCGTCGGAAGGGCACTCGGGCTAATGTCATTGCTTCGCGTCTCCTCCGAGATCTTCCGCACATGGTCCTGCCAGCTTGTTCCGACCCGGGTATCGACCAGCCCAAGGCGCCCGGCCCGGAGATTCATCTCACGGACACGGTCCGCATCCAGCACCTCTTCCAATGCTTGGTTGAAAAGACGCGCACCATCCTCGACGCTTGCCACGTTGATGTCGGGAGAGAGCCCAAGCTCGAATGCGAACCGCCTCAGCACACGCCCACAGACGCTGTGCACAGTTCCAATGAGCGCCTGCGCCATCTGCTCTGACAACAGGGGTCGGCCGCTCCTGATGAGTCGAGTCCGTACGCGGTCATGAAGCTCTGTGGCAGCTTTTACCGTGAACGTCGTGCCGATCACGGATGCGGACGTCGTCCTGCCCTTGGAAAGCGCTTCCTCAAGCTCCTCGGTCAGGCGGTATGTCTTGCCGCTCCCGGCCCCGGCACTGATGAAGCGCACGTGTGCGAGATCACTCTGACTGGCGTTCATCGGGAGCTTTCCCACCCTGTGAGGCGCACGTAGTCATCGTACTGATCGCCACCGGCGACCGGCCGGAGGCCCGCCGCTGGCGGAGTCGATCGCTCGTCCGGAACCGTGAGGTGAGTCACGACCTCGATCTGCCCGCTTTCCAGCTGTGCCCACCGCCAGTCGTACATGTGTTGGAGACGGTGCCACAGATTCGCTACGTCTTCACCGTCCTTTGACGGGACCTCGATCGCATCCGGGAAGCTTGAATTATCGCTCGCGAGAACATTTCCGGTGGACAGGATGAAGAACGCCCCAGGAGGCCATAGTTCGCTTCCATCCAGGTTTTTCTGCAGGTAGGAATATGTGGCCAGTTGTAGGGTTCGGTTCTCCGAGAGCAAGCCGTGGCGGTAGCTTTCGCCTGCCCACTTGACGTCGAGAACGGCGCGTTGTCCGTTGCGACCGGTCAACACTAAGTCGATCGCACCCGTGAGGAGATGTCCCGCGAACGGGACTTCTCCGGAGGCCTCAGCAGTCACCTCGACGACTCCGGCCGACCGGAGGTGGGCCAGAAGCCGGACGAGGGCCGTCTCCAGGGTGGCGGCGACGCGCTGGTGTTCCACTCCGCGCCCGGGCCCGAGCAGGACTGCACCTTCCCTTTCGACGACGCCGGGCAACGTTGCTCGCACCCAGGTCAGCACAACTTCGTCCGGAACCCGGAGCCAGCCATCGTACGTCCGAAAGAACTCCTCGAAGAGCCGGTGCCCGAGCTTCCCAAAGAGGCGGGAGCCGTCCATCACGTCGGCGGCGCGCCCGGTTCGAAGACGCGCGGCGTACTTCAATACCCACTCGTGCGGGTAGTCGCAGAGCTTCGAGACACTGGAGTAGGACTCGACCTCACGAGGCACTAAGGTGCAATCGTCCGGCAGTGACCACCACCGTCGGGGTGCTGGTAGGGCCTGAAGCGGAAGCGCTCGTGTCGGCACTTCAAGCGGTTCGAGTGCTGTCTCTCCACCGAGCAGTGTGGATTCGATCTGGACTACTTCGATCCCGTCGAAGAGGCTCTCGATCCGTGTCCATAACGGGTGCGTTCCCCGCTCGTCGTCGTGTACGACCAGGACAAACTGCTCTCTGGCATTACACAGCGGTCTCAGCCACTCCCGACTCTGGCGGCGAACAATTTCCTCGACCTCTGGCAGTGCAACCCCTGAGGCACGCAGGACGGCGAGCTCGCGCCGTGACCAGGGGTACGAGATTGAGGTCGGCGCGGTCGCGAGGTCCCACCAGACCACTGTCGGCCACGGACCTGTCACCGCCGCCGGTGAGGTCGCCGCTCGTGCGTGACCGGCCTCCTCGTACGTGGACGGGTCCGGCGCGCTGGTCGTCACCTCGTCGATCCGCCGCTCGAGCTCAAGCCGTCCGATGTACTCGGTACCGTCCTCTCGAAGCCGCGCGAGCTCCGTCAGGAGCGCTTCGGCCTGCGCATGGACAGCTGAAAACAGCGAAGCCTCGGTCTCGCTTTCCACCGTGTGGATCTGCGTGCGAGCCCAATCCGCCACCCGACTTGTGCGGGTAAGTAGGGCTTCAAGCGGCGTTCCGACCACGGGATCATACCGGTCCCCTTCCAACCAGTATGCGATTTCGGTTCGAACGTGCTCGACTTCCGCCTCCTCGACCTCATAGCGTTCTCGCTGCGTCTGCCCGATCCCGCGAATTGCATTGACCCATACCGGTCCGCCGATCCCAGGGGACTCGGCCACCGCGTCGGCGAGCTGCGATCGTACCCACCTCGGGAGCGGTCCGGTGGGATGCAGTAGGAGCTGGAGCAAGCGGTATGGGTCGAGTGGCTCCCACACTAGCGCAAGTGAGAGTTTGAGTACTTGCGTGGCCGCACGAAATTGTGTGTATCGTTGGAACCCACACCGCGGTAATCCGGCCCGCTCAAGCGCGTTGTCGAGAATGATTCCATCGTGCTCGGCGACTAGGAGCGTCTCACTGATCCGCCCGGTCGCCAGAAGGAATTCGGCGATAGCGTCCGCAGAGAGATCTCTTGATGCGGATCTCACGACAATGACCGACCTATCTCCTTGAAGTGGCTCCGGGTCTGCGATTCGGCATTCGTCACGATCGACCATCGAGAGCAGTCTTGTCTGCACGAGTACAAGATCCGATCCGGCAGGGCCCACCGGCGCGAGCTCAAGCCCAGGAGCAGACAACCATGGCAGTAGATCGACCACCCGCTGCCAAGCGTATGGGAGGTCGCCAAAAGGCGTGTGGAGTTCCACGCTCTCGATCTGGGTGCGACGCTCCTTGAGGGTCTCAGCTACTCGCTGCAGGCGCTCGCCGTACGTAGGAGGTACCCGCCCTTTGGCGATGGCCTCCACGGCTGCCATGTCCGCGAGCCGCGCAGGCGCATCGTCCGGGAAGGTGGCGTCCCAGCCTGCCGCGTACCACTGTTCCCGCCAACCGAGGAGGGTGCGCGCGACGTTGACCGGGTCGATCTCAAGCGAGCGGTGGAAGAACCGGCTAGGCGATGAGGCCTCTCGCAGGCACTGGAGATAGCTGAAGGACGCTTCGCTCGGGTGCGAAATTGGCGTCGGCAGCCCGAGTTGGGTTTCCATGACCTCAAGTAGGCCCCTTGGCCCTAAAGTGGGTGCTCCCACCACAGTCTGCGGGGCCTCTGGCTTCAAGCCGTCCAGGTGGAGTCCGAAAACAATCTGCATGCCCTTCCCTCAGAGTGACTCGACGCGCTACCACGCTGTCTTACGTTGGGTTCACCACTCGATTCCGTCCCACTTCAGCTTTCGGCCGTAATTATCCCCAGAGTGAGGCGTGTTCTCGAGCCTGGTTCGTCCGTTTCTCCTTGCCGTTGCGCGAGCAATATACAGCTGAGGTGGTTTCTAAGAGCAGAGTCCAGTCGCAACGCGTCGAGCACTCGGTAGAGGTCCACGGCCCGTCTTCGCAGAGAGGGCACGGTGCTGCTCCTTGAATGTGAAGGCCTGCGCGACCTCGGCGGGTGTCAGGTCGTGGGTGATCATGCCGTGGTCGTCGAGGTGCTGCCATTGCTCGTTGGAGAAGTCGAGAACTTCCGATACTCGTACAGGCAGCGGCACCACCAGTCGGTACGGCAGGTCACGACAACTTCATCATATGGATCCAACCTCATAAATTCTTAGAAAGTGATCTCCCGGAAGTGATGATTTCAGCGCATTCGTGATCTTCGCTTCAAATGGTTCTTCCAGTTTATCCATGAAACTCTTTGGCTTATCCGAGAAGTAACTCTCTTTAATATTAACGGATCTACATGGCGGCAGTTCGTATATTTCTTTGTGGCCGTTATCGGGATTTCTAAAATATGTGTCCATCTTCTTTGTCGTTACGTACACGAAGTAACGAGCAGCATATGGGTTCGTATTTATGAGTTGCAACCGTCGCAGATCCCGGAATGCAGATCCTGCCTTTTGTGTCTTGGGCTGATTCTTTCCGCCCGGAGGGTCTCGGTCATACTTGAATTCGATGGCAACAGCATTCCCATGAAAGTTCGGCATCCACGTATCAATTTTCGCTTTCGGAATATTAGGATGAGGAAACTCTAGTATCACGGTGTCCGGCTCAACGTTGTTGTACAGCATAGATGCAAAAAATGTGTACCGCACGGAATCCTCAGTCGTCAGAATTTTGCCTTTGAATCGGGCTTCCAACAATTTGCAAAAATCCGTAAAGATCGCGTCCATAGCATCAGTGAACATGCAACTTTCACCTCTAGGAATACTCTGAATAAGTCGGTCCCTGGGACATTAGATTTACGGGGCGGGAGTTCAAGGGCTGAGCGGGACGATCGGGGAGGCGGACGATGGAGCAGGTGACGTTCGCGGATGTGGAGTACGAGGGGAAGAAGCGGCGGACGCGGCGGGAGCTGTTTCTGGAGCGGATGGAGGCGCTGATTCCGTGGGAGCGTCTGGAGGCGCGGATTCGGCCGTTGTATCCGAAGGCGGGCCGGGGGCGGCAGCCGTACCCGTTGGCGGCGATGCTGAGGATTCACTGCGTGCAGCTGTTCTACAACCTGAGCGACCCGGGGATGGAGGACATGCTGTACGAGATCGAGTCGGTGCGGCGGTTCGCGGGGCTGCGTTTGACGGGTCCGCTGCCGGACGAGACGACGATTCTGAACTTTCGGCACCTGCTGGAGCGGCACGGGCTGGGGCGTGGTTTGTTCGAGGAGATCAACGCGCACCTGGCGGAGCGGGGCTACCGGGTGCGGGCGGGGACGATCGTGGACGCGAGCATCATCGCGGCGCCGTCATCGACGAAGAACCGGGAGGGGGCGCGGGATCCGGAGATGCATCAGACGAGGAAGGGCAACGAGTGGCACTTCGGGATGAAGGCGCACATCGGGGTGGACGCGGAGACGGGACTGGTGCATGGCGTGCGGGCGACGCCGGCGAACACGCACGATCTTCGGGAGGCGGGGGCGTTGCTTCACGGCGGCGAGGAGGAGGTGTGGGCGGACGCGGGCTACCGGGAGATCGAGAAGTGGGTGGACACGGGAGGCCGTCCGGTGCAGTGGCATGTGGCGATGAGACCGGGGCGGCGGCGGCTCCTGGAGCAGGGCGGGGCGCGGTGGCTGCGCGAGCGGGACAAGGCTTCGGTGCGGGCAAAGGTGGAGCACCCGTTCCTGTATGTGAAGCGGCGCTTCGGTTACCGGAAGGTTCGCTACCGCGGGCTGGCCAAGAACATGGAACGGATCGCGCTGCTCCTGGGCTTCGCGAACCTGCTCGTGGCGGGCCGCTATTCGACGGCGTGAGCGGCCGGCGCGGGAAACATCCGCCCACGCGGGGCGCAACGAGGGGATCATCGGCCAGAACATGCCGGTTTGGCGCGTTTTCAGCCCGTCATCGCCCCCAAGACCGCTGAAATCGGCTCCCTCCGTCCCGCACTGACCTGCCCCCAAGAGCGGTACCACATCCTATGTTAGTCCCAGCACCTGTCGCACCGCCCCCCGAATCGGGTCCACTAGGAGGGTGAGAAACCGAGCCGATTTGGGGTTGGAATGAAGTGGCCGCCGCCGCCGAAGTGGGCGGGGGCCTGGTCATCCAAACTACTGTGTGGTCTCACGTTGTTGTACTCGTCCTTCCAACGATGGAGGGTCCGCTGGGCGTCGTCCAGATCGACGAACCAATGTTGCGATAGGCACTCACGCCTGAGGCTACCGTTGAACGCCTCGATGAACGGGTTGTCGGTCGGCTTTCCCGGCCGGCTGAAGTCGAGCTTGACCCGGTTCCAGTACGCCCAGTGATCTGATGACCGCCTTCATCTGGTTGAGGAGCAGCTCACGAGGCACGCCCCCGAAGAATGCGAACGCTCGCTCGAGTCCGTCGAACACGTTCCGCATCGTCTTGCGGCGGTAGTACTGCACCCACATGAGCCGGGAATAGCCCAGAACGACGAGCAGCGCATAGCGCTTGCCCCAAGGCAGCCGGAAATCTGCGAAATCGACCTGGCCCTGGTGACCCGGCGCCGTCTCGAACCGCACAACCGGCTCCTCGGGTGGTCGGGGCCTGATCTCCCTCACGTACTCCTTCACCTGCGTGTAGCCGCCCGGGTAGCCCGCTCTCTTGATCTCGTCGAAGAGCCGTACCGCCGTGAGCTTCGGGTACTCCTTGAGACGCGTGTCGATCAACGGCTTGTACCGATCCAGCTTCGACTGCATCAGACATCTCGGACCGTACCCGACACGCTCTTCGTCCAACTCCCGGTCCAGTTGACCGGTCTCTATCCAGTGCTACACGGTACGGCGACTGACCCCCAGATCCCGGGCGATCACCGCCTTGTTCATCCCCTGCTCGAGGTAATGACGGAGCAGCACGCGCTTCTCCCTTCCGATCATTGCACCTCCACGTTCGCGGTGGAGGCGCCAAGTGAGTGGATCGGCCGGAAGATCGCTCGGGGTGGTGCCTACATCCCCACTCTCCCTCGGGCCGCATATTCAGCACCCGTGAAACCGGTAATGACCATGCCCTGGAAATAGAGAGGTGCGCTCGTGATGGTGTAGCCTGCTTCCCAAGCTTCGGCTTGAACGGACCAGACCTCTTCACCGCTATATATGTCCAAGGCCTTCAGCACGCCATCCAGCCGTCCGACGAAGATTTTGTCCTCGCCAAACCCCACCCTGCGACTGGTCCATCCACAACAGATCGTCGAAATCTCGTTCGTGAGATCAGCGGAGTAGCGCCACAAGATCTCACCGGTTTCAATGTCGAGGGCGAAGACGTCGTCGTCGCCGGTGATGATGTACATGACCCCGTCATGGACGATGGGCTGCGCCTCCCCCGAATACTTCGCGCCAACCCCAGACTCCTCGAGATGAGTACGCCAGACCGGACCGAGTTGATTGACGTTTTCGGTGTTGATCTCCGTCAATGCTGAGAAGTTGCGGTTGAAGAGATCCCCGCCGTCGGTTAGCCAGTCGGTCGTAGGCAGTTCCGACAACGTCTCCGCATCCGGTCTGCTTTGTAAAAATTCCGCAGCCTGTGCGGCCAACGCCGAACTGACAATAAGTACTGCCGCGAGAAGTGCCGGTATGTGCTTATTCATGTTTTTCGGGCTCTAGAGTTCTTGTTGATCCCAAGTAACCCGCGGCGACGGGCTTGTCATTGCCCGACAGCCTCACCCTCTCGTTCAACCCCGGAGTCGGGGAATGAACCGGACCAACTCCGGGGGTCACGTCACTCTTCCTTTCCTAGGAAAGCCCCAATCAGCCGGCAGCGAAGCAGTAAAACAAACCGGCGCCTCCGGTGCCAATGAGGTTCTCCGGTGTACAGCCCGGCGTGCCGTGGGCGGAGTTCCAGGACGAGCCCGGCGTGGAGAAGGAGTAGCGGTCGGCATGCCCTACCCTGGCGCTCCCCTCGCTGTTGCTTGTCCAGTTGTTGCATGTCTGGTCCTGGCCCGCAGCAAGCGCGGTGCCATCCATTTGTGAACCGGTGAGTACATCGTGCTCGGTAAAATCCGGATCCCCGTCGATGCGTGAGGCGAACTGATTTCCGTTCTCGTCCAGCGTGTACTGCCAGTTGAGATTCGAATTGTCGTAGTGGAGGTTTTCCACGCTGGTGGCCATGATGAGGCCGTTGGCATTCGCCCAGGGTCCGGAACCGACCCGGTCACGGGCATCGACAGCCGTGGCGTCGGCCGTCGCCTGCGTGCTCAGGTAGGCCCGCCAGGTACGGTTACCGGCCCCAGCCGTCTCGGCAAGGCTCTGGCAGTGCGCGTCGGCGCCCTCGAGGCCTCCGAGGTTACCGCCGTTCCCGAGCCCCACGCTCGTGATGAAGAAGCCCATGGGCTCGGCCTGCTGCTGCTGTCCCGCAGCGTGGACCGGCAGCACCAACAGGCCCAAAGCGGTCAGCGAGAGCACGACGTTGCGAGTGTAGCCCATCGTTCTACCTCCCTCCTCGAGACGAGGCGTTCGGCCAAATCTTTCTTGGCATCTCTTGTACAAGGCGTCCGTCCGTTCGCTGCCGGGGGCGTCCGCAACGATTACGACTCGAAAGGTCGCGGCGGCACTCGGGGCGCGCTGTTCTAGGGGAACGTAAAGGCGGTCCCCTTCGGTTGCCAGGGGACACGAGCCAAAATACGCTGAAGTGCTCCAGGAACGCCGGCCATGAGCGTGATGGTGGCTATTAAGAAAAAAAGGGAGGGTCCGAAGCCCCTCCCAGATCTTCGTCGAGGAACGGACGAGGGCCATTTAGCTCCTGAATCTACTGAAGTGAGAAAGCCAGTTCTTGGCTGGACCGGGAACTCCCCACCGAGACCTGCGCTCGGAGCGGCGCCCAAGAGGAGCCTGGTAGTGCGTTCTTCTCTGACCGACACGGCAAGGTGGTGGAGGCCGCCGAGGTTGACGTAGTCGGTGGCCACCGAAGTCATGGTGCGTCAAGGGCATATCCCGACCGTTTTGATAGCTGGCTAAAGCGCGCGAACCTCGTAGTGGCGTACTTCGCCGTCCAGAACTCCTCAGGGAAGGCCTGGCACGCAGGACATTTCACGAACGGTCGGCGATGCACAGACAGTACCTGGTCGGTTAGGTCAAGCTTCGCCTCGACGTAGTTCGGAGCCCCTGGAACGGGCCCGAGCGAGAGTTTGTCGATTTCAACCGCGAGCAAGCCGGCGGCAGCGGCAGACTGAAATGGCAAGGACGCGTGAACAGTATCTGGCTTGCCCAGGGCCGATTGGATTTCGACCGACCCCTCCGCGCAAATGGTGGGCGCCACTGGGGCCTCCTCGCAGAAACGGCATTGGAGACAGTATCCTGATCCAGGTGCATGTGCCCCGAACGCTACGCCCCAATCCGAATCTGTCGTGGCCTGCAACGTCAACGGCAGGACTGCATTGGCCATGGCTGTCCAGACCTGATCTTCGTTCGCCAGCGCTAATGCCAAGTCAAAGTTGCCGACTCTATAGCCGCTCATGGCGTACTCCACCCACTTCGACTGGACGGGATGGACTCGGAGGGTGGGGAAGGACTCCACAGCCCGGAGCACGGCATCAACCTTCGGCATTTCCCGCGGGTGCGCATCCTCCAGGCCGAACAGAAGGGACCGGTCCAGGTTCTCGATCTTGACTACATCGTGATCCACGACCAGCAAGTCGGCCCGGGCGCCCATCAGTCCGAGCAAATAGATGATGCTGGAACCGACGGCTCCCGCACCGACCTGCACCACGTATCCAAGTTTCGGCGGGCCAACAGGCAGGGGTGACCGCTCGCGACCAGGAGGGACACCTCCTACGGAATGCTTCCATGTGTCCCATCGAAGTTCCGACGGTCCTGCTGCGGGAAGCTTCCACGCGTCTCGGAATACTCTACCGACGCCAAGCGCTATCGCGAACAAGAGCACCGATGTGATGGGTGTCGAGGAAGGCGCCGGTGAAGGACCCCGGGTACAGACCGCTACCCACCCATCGGCCCAAACCGTGACTCCGCTCGGCGACGAGGTCGCGCTAGGCCCTATAGTGAGGGACGGGCCAAGGGGAGGTGTGTCCGGCCACCGAATCTCAAGAAACGGGTTTGCTGTCCTCACGGCTGCTTCAACGGCCATCGCCAGCGACCCGGTCCGTTCTGCGGGGAGATGGACTGATAGGTTTGGTACCCATCGAGCAAGTAGGTTCGCCGCCGCGACTACTGCAGGATGGGCAGCTGAATGACGGAGGGCCGCCGATTGCACCACAAGCCCGACCTCATCCGTGGGGCAGGAACCGCCAAAGCCAAGGCGCAGAGCGCGATCACCTCGACGCGCGAGGAACTCCTGTTCGGCTATCAACGACGATGGTCCACTTCGGCTGGAAGAATCTGTAGATGGTCCAAGCGCTTCTCGGCCGGTATGAACCGATAGAATCCACCCACAAAGCGGTGCACGCCCCATGTCCACGAGTCACAATCTCCCACGGCAAAGTCCGGTACCACGATTGAAACAGCCCCTTCAAACGGACTGAATGTGAGAACGTCATCCCCCTCAGAGTGCCGCGCAGGTGATCCTGGCGGATGGGAGTGCGCCTGGCCCAAGAGTACGATTCCGTGTCCCGCCAGGGTCTCGATAACCTCCGAGTTCGCCTCGATCGAAGTCTCAATGCGTCTATAGGATGCATCCGCTCGCGGGACGATCAGCGTGGTGACGGTGCCGCCCCGGCCGTGCTGCACTCCTGCCCAGTAGACAAGACCCTCGGTCTCTTCGAAGGTCTGAAGTAGTTCGTGCGTCCGAAGAGCTAGTTGGACTGGGACGCGTACCGGCTCATACCGGTCCGGTGCTGGAGCACCACTCATCTTTTCCGTCCCTTGTAGGTTCCAAAATAGTTGTTGATGCTCGCGAAGATGTGGCCTAGCATCCCGCCGATCTCCTCGGTCGCTGGGTTCGAGGCCCAGTCCCCAAACTGCCATTCCTTGTGGAGCCCGCTGTGCTCGCCGTAGGTCTTCCGGTTGAACCGCACGCAGATGCAGGGATGGTCGTTGAAGCATGAGGGGTAGGCGGAGCGCGTTCCGGCCTCTCCAGTCTCTGGGTCCAGGAACTCCACGAATGGTGGGATCGGTCGGTAACCGTCGAAGCGCATCTCGACCGTATATTCTTCTGCGTCAACGCGAGACGCGCCGGTGACGCGGATGCGCAGGTCCGCCTCGGTCAGCATCGAGGTGTCCACGTCCAGGCCGAACAGCTCGACGATCGACCCAGCGCGTTGCAGTTCGACCTGGACGTGATGCAAACTCACTTCCGGCGGCACCATCAGACGTTGACACCGCCGCCGGTGAGCACGAGCTCTTCGCCACCCTTCAACTTCAAGCTCGCCAAGGGGCGGTCGGGATCGAGCTGCTCACCCGAGGCCTTCTCCACCAGCGCGTACTGTCCGCCCCCGGTCAGTTCGAAGTGCTCCCGCACCGCATGGATGACCTCCTCGACCTTCGTCGTTCCGAGGAACTCGAAGGTGTCGGTGCCGCGAGTCGTGCTGATCACGAGGGAGATTTTCTCGTCGGGCTTCATCGGATTCTCCTTCCTGGGGTGTTTGCGCCCCCAAAGAGGGTGATATACGTTGCCGCATTCTCGTCTGCTGCGACGGCGTATAGATTAGTGGTGCAAAAACGTCCTCTATGCCATCGTATGGGATAGTACTATGCTCGCATAGGTAGCGCAACCTCCGGACCAAGGGCCACGTCCACATGCCGAACCCCAGTGTCTTCGGTGACCGACTCCTCACCGCGCGAGCAAAGCGTAGAATGAGCCAAGCAGAGTTAGCTGCGAAGACGCGGCTGCCGCCTGCCGTCATATCGCACTTCGAGACTGGCGTGCGGCAGTTCCCGTCGGCGGACTCGCTGGTGAAACTGACCGACGCCCTACAGGTCTCGAGCGATTACCTGCTGGGACGTACGCTGGACATGAGTCCACGAGGCGGCGAGCTGGAAGTGCTCTGGCGAAAAATCGGGATGCACGAAGCCTCCGACGATGAGATCGAGACCCTCAAGGCCGTCGCTAGAGCCTTGGTCGCGCGGAGGAAGCGAGATGCCGAAGCTAAGGGCCAGTGATGCCACGCGGTGTCGGCGCACAGCTCGCGCTGTCCTTCACGAATGCGGCGTAGGCGCCCTTCCAATCAATCCTGAGGAGATCTGTCGGAAAAAGGGAATCCATTACTCTCACGAGAACGATTTTCCCGCCGGGTATTGGGGTGCCCTGCTTCGAGAGAACGGTGATTTCGTCATCCTTGTGTCCGCGAGTTGTCCGACGATGGGAAGCCGACGCTTCAGTACCGGCCATGAGCTCGGCCATTACCATCTGGAGGGTCACCTTGCGGCTTTGCTGTCATCGGGGATTCATTACTCCGGTCCTCCCCACAAAGCCACGGAACCGCTCGAGCTCGAAGCCAATGTCTTCGCGGCGGAATTGTTGATGCCAGAGCCCCTGATCAGTCCGATCGTAGACGGTGCTGACATCGGTCTCGCCTCCGTGCGGGTCATCGCTGAGCGGTGCGAAACGTCTCTCACGAGTGCGGCAATTCGCTACGCTGAGCTTACCCCGGACCCAATCGCGATCATTGTGTCCTATCAGGGGACGATTGAGTTCTCCTCTGTCTCGCCCTCGTTGTGGGACTATCCCGGTGTGGCTCGGCGTAAGCCTCAACGAGGCGATGACCTAGTGCGCGGAACGGCCGCCTACCGGCTGGCGAGGTCGCCGGCCAAGATAAGGAGAGTCGCCGAGGACTCGGACACGGCCAGCTTGGACTTTTGGTTCCCCAGATGTGAACCGGGAGGTGAGTTGGTCGAGGAATCTGTGGGGCTAGGTCGCTACGGGCGAGTACTCACGATCCTTTCTACTGCAGAACTGCCGGACTTCGAGGATTGGCGCTGAACCGTCGTCGCCGACACGCCCCTCGTACTACCTCAGCGACCCGACATTATCCAGCACCCAGAACCCCCGCCCATGGCTCGCCACCGCCAGCTCGTCATG
Organism: Longimicrobiales bacterium; assembly: GCA_965215925.1. GTDB lineage: Bacteria > Gemmatimonadota > Gemmatimonadetes > Longimicrobiales > Gaopeijiaceae > JAAXGI01. Next base: position 3,545,241 of record CBDCEQ010000003.1, read on the forward strand.
TTCCGGGACTGCATCCGTCTGATCGAGAACCCGGAGTTCCTGCGTTTCAGCCAGGCCCCACGCAGCCTGGCCCGAGGCAGTCCTGCTAAACTAGAGACGTAGCTCGGCAACACGATGAGGCAGTTAGCGCGGAGTAAACAATGGAGTGGCTGACTTGGATGTTGGGAATGCTCAGCCGACTGCTTCCTTGGGCCGGGCGGTCATTCTTAGCCTTAAGAAATCTCTATAGGGGCAAGCGAGACCAGTCCGATGACCGGTTCCGCTTCGTGCTATGCTGGCTGGACAACGATAGGCGCGGGAAGAACACGGACGTTGTCGCCCAAGCGTTCACTAGTATTCCGGGCGTGACGCTAGTCCGCTCGGCCCGCGTCGTGAAGGCATCTGGTGCGGCGGACGAATGGCGAACAACCATGCAGAGTAGTGCCCATGCCGTACTTGAGCGCTGGCATGGCGACTTAGCACTTGTTGGGTTGGTGAAGAAACCGGGAGAAGCACTGAGTCTGTGGTTCATACCACGGGTGGGCGACGGTACACTCGAACGCGGGGACCGCCCCTACACGTTGGAGAACGTGACACTTGGAGAGGACTTTCACGATGACCTCCATGCGCAGCTAACCGCCTTGGCACTGGCGGCAGTCGCCCCGCTTTCGCAAACCGAACTACGCGCACGGGTACTGGAGGAGGGTCTCTCAGAAGCCTCGCGCAAATTGACCACTCTCATCGACGGGTATCCACCCGACAAGCGAGATCACCGGGGGGATCTGTATTTCGCACTTGGAAACGCCCTGCAAGTCTTAGGCGAGCGGGCAGGTGGGACGAAGCGGCTCGAGGAAGCCGTGGTGGCCTACCGAATGGTGCTTCAAGAAGGCCCCCGTGACTCCGGTCCGTTCTCGTGGGCTAGGACCCAGAACAACCTCGGCACTGCCCTGCTGACCTTGGGCGAGCGGGCAGGTGGGGCGGAGCGGCTCGAGGAAGCCGTAAAAGCGCACCGGGCGGCACTTGAAGTGCGCACCCGCGAACGGGTGCCGCTCGATTGGGCGGCTAGTCAGAATAACCTTGGGGTCGCTCTGCAGGCCTTGGGCGAGCGGGCAGGTAGTACGGAACTACTGGAACAAGCAGTGGAGGCCTATCAGGCGGCACTCGAGGGGCGCGTGCGGGCGCGCATGCCCCTCGACTGGGCTGCGACAAAGAACAACTTGGGGACTGCGCTATCGGCCTTGGGCCAGTGGACTACTGGGACGGAGAGACTGGAGCAGGCCGTGGAAGCCTACCGGGCGGCGCTTGAGTTGCGCACCCGCGAACATGTCCCGCTCGATTGGGCCATGACACAGAACAACCTTGGGGTCGCCCTTCACGCCTTGGGGAAGCCGGAGGGCGGGGCGGAACGCTTGGAACAGGCAGTGGAGGCCTACCGGGCAGCGCTCGAGGAAAGCACCCGCGAGCGTGTGCCGCTCGATTGGGCGGGGACGCAGACCAATCTAGGCAATGTCCTGTGCACCTTGGGCGAGCAGACAGGTCGGACGGAGCTGCTCGAGGAAGCCGTATGGGCCCACCGGGCGGCGCTTGAGCAGACAGGTCGGACGGAGCTGCTCGAGGAAGCCGTATGGGCCCACCGGGCGGCGCTTGAGGAGCGCACCCGCGAGCGTGTGCCGCTCGATTGGGCGGGGACAAAGAGCAATCTAGGCAATGTCCTGTGCACCTTGGGCGAGCAGACAGGTCGGACGGAGCGGCTCGAGGAAGCCGTATGCGCCCACCGGGCGGCGCTTGAGGAGTACACCCGTGAGCATATGCCGTTTGAGTGGGCCCGGACACAGAACAACCTCGGTGATGCCCTTCAGGCCTTGGGGAAGAGGGAAAGCGGCACCGAGCGGCTCGAACAGGCGGAGGAGGCCTATCGGGCGGCACTCGAGGAACTCACCCGCGAGCGCATGCCTTGGGGTTGGATCGTGGCGCAGGCCAGCCTGAACGCGGTCTTAACCGTCCTGTGTCGCCGGAGGAGCGGGGTGGAGCGCGTTGAGTAAGCGGTGGGGTGACGTTGATGGCAGTGTTGCGCCCGTGGCTGGCAAATGCTGCCGCGGCTGCCCAGCATACATGTCGGTGTCTTCGGGTTGTCCCAGGCGTCAGGGTGGGGTTCGGGATCTTGAGTTCGGCTTGGTCGAGGACCGAACTCGGGGAAGGCGAGCCCGCCGCCAACCACGAGCACAGCGCCGGGAGGCCATGCGCACGAATCTCGCCATGTCGCAGACCCGGGCACGGCCGCACCTCTTGGCGCGGTGTCCCCGGAGTCGCCGTACCGGAAGGCTGCGGGCACCGCCGCCCAGGGGTCACGCGCGTACACTTCGGAGAGCGCCGGTCTCTAGCCCGCACTTCTCAAAGGGATTGTGCAAGCAGGCTGTAGGGCAGCCTTGGGGCCGTTTTCTCGAGGGGAAGGATGGTGAGGGGCCGGTAAGCGGCGTGGCGGTCGGGTCTGGATCGGGTCAGGGCAGAGGGAAGGGCTGTGTGGGCGAGCTTTCGCTGATCCTGGAGGGCAGTGGACCCGGGAGGGTGGGCTAGGAGGAGTGACTTGTCTGCCCCCCAGCTTGTCCCGGCGTGATCTTGGGCCTTCTCCCACCAGTCGCGCGCCAGCGAACGGCTCACACACTTCGATGGGTCCTTCGGCGCGGGCAGCAGGGGCGCGTCCCCGATCCCGGGGTTCTTCCTCCGTGCCTCTTCCAGGGCAGCGAGCGCTTCGGCACTCACCGGGGTCCGGTGTTCGTACCTGGTCTTCTTATGTTCCCCACGCCACCGGATGATGCAACCTTCAAGGTCAATGTCCGACCATCGAAGCTGCCGGATGGCACCGATGCGGTGTCCCGTCTCGTGCGCGATGACCAAAGCCACACGAAAGCGCCAGTCCATCTCCAGCGACACTTCCAACAGGGCCTCGTATTCCGGCTCGGTGAGCAGCACCCGGGTCGGGTTCTTCTCCGTGGGCGTCTTCAGGCCTCTGAGCGGGTTCGACTCGAGGAGGAGCTGACCCTGCTCGTCCCTCGGCTTCGCGGCCCAGTTGAGGACCGCGAGCAGGAACCTCAAGTCCCGTTCGATCGTTCGATCGGACACCGGCTTACCGCTCGGCCCCACCCTGCCGGATCGCCGGTCTCGGATGAATGGATCCCAGTCCCTCTGGGACAGCGTGGCGGGATCTCGATCCTTGCCGAAGAACTTGAGGAACATCTTTATCGCGGCCCCGTCGTACCTCCCGGACCGCTCACGCTTGGTGGGGGTTACCTCTTCACCGTAGATGTCAAAAAGCGTCTTCAGGGTGAGTGGCTTGGGCTCGGCCTCTGCCGTGTCCTAGGGCTCCGGCGTCTCGCGAGGAACGGTGCGACTGTGGAGGGGCTCGCGAAGCGCACGGGGCGACCCAGAGGACCACGAGCCAATTGACCAATGCGAATGGCCAGGTTGAACGGCAAATGTCCCGGAGCCATCACCCGGTCGAGAAGGCGATGGCCCTGATCCCGGTTCGAGATGCCCGCCAGTCATACCCGCCATTTGATGCCATTTTCTCGCCCTTTAAGCACGGCAGCATCAGGTATGGTAGGACGGCAAGTGCGGCAGATCGTGCAGTCCTAGTTCAACTTAGACGATTCCTTGCCGTGATTCACACCATCTGTACTCTGCCTTGCGGGCGTTGTCCGTGCAGTACGAGCAGGAGCGGCGGCAGCAGGCCGCGCAGGTCGATCCTTGCGGCGGCAGGTCGCGCAGCTCATCGGGCAAGTGACGCACTTGGCCCGGAACTACAGGACGCTCGCCGAGAGGTTGCGCGGGCGCTGGACCTGATGCGCCAGCGGGGTCAAGGGCCGCCGTCAGAGCCTCTCAGCGGGGACTTTCCGTCGTTGAGTGACCTGTAGGACCCGGGATCCTAAAGGATGCCGGGCGGCCGACTGCGCCGCGGCGCTCCGGAGGCCATCAGATCGGAGCCGGCGTCCTCCCGTCCCGAGTGTCCCGCGAACGTGCGCTCCGGGTCCGTTGGCGGCGGCCATGGCCCGGATCCGGTTATCGAACAGGAGAGGGAGCGCAGTGTCTTGCTTGACTTTCGGACCTGACATGGGGAATCTCCCCGACGCAGCCATTGAGCAGAGAGCCGGCTTTCGTTAGTCGGGTTACCTGCTGAATACAACAGCCGTTACTCGACTGTGGGTAGCTCCCTAAGTCCAGGCGAATAAGTAGGAACCTTCCGCATTCTCTGCGAGATGGCTGCACAATGACCCGATATTCCGTCGGGTCAGCTGACGCATGAGCCATCTGACCACATGAAGATCACCATGGCGCGTTTTGTGTCTGCATGGATGACCGGGCTCCTGCTCGGGGCGTGTACCGGGTGATGCGGGGCCGGTAGGGCAACCCAGCCGGGCCTCAAGGGCAGTCGGGCGTTCAAGGGGGGGGCCAAGAGGGCCCGCAGGGCCTCAAGGGCCAGCAGGGAAACCCCTCAACTGGGCAGATGTTATCGAAGAATTGAGCTGGAAGGTGCCGTTTACGCTCTCGGCTACAGCGACGATGAGCCTTTCCCCGAGGACTGGAACGGGGGAACGGTCCTTCCATGGGGGCAGCTATCGAAAATGAATCACGCAATGACCAGACGGCTGCCCGCCGAGGGTTCCACCGCGCTCGAGGGGGATGCGTTCGCTCATTTCCCCGCGATCCTGAGAGAGGCCGGCTCCGCGGCGTGTTTTGCCGCGGACGAGTTCTTCGCGGTCCGCATCCGGAACGCCAACACCCGTCGCGCCTACGATCGGTGCGTCCGCGAGTTCCTCGCGTGGTGCGAGGCGCGTGAGCTGACGCTCGAGCAGGTCAGCCCTGGCGTCGCGGACCCCTACATAGACGGCCTCCGCGAGTCCGCGACCGGCCAGAGGCAGGCCCTGGCTGCGCTCCGCCAGTTCTTCGATGCGCTCGTGACACGCCATGCGGTCTCCCTCAATCCGTTCCTGGACGTCCGCGTACCCCCCCGCGAGACCCACCGCAGCAATAAGCCCGAGATTACGGTTGAGCAGGCCCGCCAGCTGCTCGCGTCCATCAACACCTCCCGGTCGATCGGCCTGCGCGATCGTGCCGTGCTCGGCACCCTCACCTACACCGGCGCCCGGGTTGGCGCTGTGGCGCAGCTCCGGCTCCAGGATCTCCGCGACTACGGCCCGTACCGCGCCCTCGCATTCCGGGAGAAGCGAGGGGCGGACAGGGAGATCCCCGTCCGCATCGATCTGGACGGCTGGCTCACCGAGTATCTCGAGGCGGCCGGGATCCGTGACGATCCGAAGGGGTCGCCGCTCTTTCGCCGCAACGACTGGCACACCGAGACGCGGCTCGGGTCCGAGGGCATCGGGCCGTGGACCATCCGCAATATCCTCAAGCGGAGACTGAAGGATGCCGGGCTCCCGACGATCTTCACCCCACACAGCTTCCGGGTGCTGGTCGTGTCCGCCTTGCTCGACCAGGGCGTCCCTGTCGATGACGTGCAGTACCTCGCCGGTCACGCACGCCCCGCGATCACCCGGGCCTATGACCGTAGCGCTCGGCGCGTCACCCGCAACATCGTGGAGAGGATCCCGATCTAGGGGTACGAGCGGAGACTTCGTCGGCCAGCAGCGCGGCCGTTCGTTATCTCTTCTCAGCCTGCGCCCCGGAGCGCCTCCAACGCCGCCCGGACCCGCTCCAGGGCAAGCCGCGCCTCCGTGGCGGCGCTGGTAGCGCCCTGGATCGCCGTCTCCACCTCGGTAGCCGTCTCCGATCTCATGCCCCGCCGCAGGCGTTCCATCCTCTTGGCCTGGTTGCGCTCGGTCTGACGCAGCACCACTCCGGCCCCGAGCTTCTCCGCCTCGTCGGTGTGTGCCTCTTCGAGCTCGGCCATCCGCGCGGCGGCTTCGGCCCGGCGCTCCTCGACAGGGATGCGGCTTTCCAACTCTATGAGTTCGGAGAGCGCGGCCTTCAGGTCGTCGGGTGTCTCCACGTTGCTGAGGACCTCTTGGCCGTGGCCTCGACATCCTCTCGGGACGGTTCGGGCCGGCACCCGGCCAGGGTGAGGACCATCAGCGTTGCCGCCATCAGTCTGGTTGTCATCATGTCCGCCTCGCTCCTTTCGGGGCTCCAGGTTCGCTCAGGGCCGCTCCAGGCGCCTGAAGGACGTCGGCGCGTGGCGGGCGTTGGCGTCTCGTCCCATTCTCGCACGGCACGCCTCGCCGCTTCCCCTGCCTCCCACGCCTGTGACGCCGCCGACACCCAGGCCGACCACTCCGTCGCCCGGGCCGCGGCCGCAGCGGCGGCCCCCGCCTGCGCCGCGGGGGTCGTGGGGTCCGATTCGGTTGCGTTCGCCGCGCGGGTGGCCTGGCTGACCGCTTCGAGGAACTGTCCGCCTCTCGCAGGTGTCGGCCGCGGCGGCGAGGGGGAAGGGGGTGTGCGGGCCGCGGGCTCCGCTTCCTCGCCTTCCCGGAGCTCCGCGACCTCCAGGAGCGCGGCCTCCAGGTCGTCGACCGTGAGCTCGCCGGTGTCGAGCTCTTCCGCGAGCTCGCTGATCCTCGCTTCCGCTGCCGCCGGCCGGCTGGCGATCCAACTGGACACGACGCTCGCCGTCCAGGTGCCCGCGAGGGGCAGGATAGCCGCCGAGCTCCAGCAGCGCCGCGATCCGCGGCACCACCCGGGCGTCATGCTCGCGCTGCTTCTCACGCCGCCGCTCGAGGTCCCGGTTCCTCTGTCCGTCATTATCGCTCAGGGTCCGGGACCCGGCCCTCCCCCGCAGGTCGCCGATAATCACGAATCGCAAACAGCGACGACAGCAGTGCCCTGTGGCGAGCCGCGGGCGCCGGGGCTCTCGCTCCAGGCGCCGGGAAGTTTTCCACAATGCCCGATCGACGGCCAGGCGGACGACGCTGTAACGGCATACCATTAGGCCCGTTTCCGACGCTGTAACGGCATACCATTGAGCCCGTTTCCGACGCTGTAACGGCATACCATTACAAGTAGTTACTACCAAGTAGGTACTTCCAAGTAGTTCGGCTGTGGAAAACTTCGGGGGGCCGAGAGCTGACCACAGGAGAGAGAGAGAGAGTCACCGGGCGCGTGACCGCGGCTGGATTTTCGTCGGCGATGGGTAGATCCGGAGCCCTCCCGCCTTCCCTCTGCCGTGGGTACCGGCGCGGCCGAGGATGACGGCGACCCGGAGCTCGGGCCAGGCCACCTGGATCTTCTTGAGCTCGCGGAGGGCGCTTTTCCGGAAGTTCTGTATCGCCCGCCGATCGAACTGCGGCAACGGGTGGCTGCCGAATTGCCGGTACAGCTGCGGCCAGGTCACGCTTTTCGGGCCGTGGAGCTTGAAGGCCACGTAATTGAGCCACAGGTAGAGGTCGATCCCCAGCGAGCTTCTCCGGAGGGCCCGGAGGGTCCGGAGGTCGACGGGGACGGGGTGAGCCAGGAGGTTCTCGAAAAGGTCGTGCGCGAGCCGGATCTTCCCCTGGTCGATCTGCTCTTTCCCCGTGTCGTCGAGCTCCCACCAGAACTTGGTATGGCTGGCGACTTGCGATGACACGCTGGAGTGTCCGTGGATGTCGCCGTCCCGTTGCCGGGTGTCGAGCCGGATAGACGTGTTGAACAGCCGGTACATCTGGTCGCGAAGCCGATTTCGGATGCTCCGCGATCCGCCGCTCGGCGAGAACACACCGAGGGTCCGCATGAACCCCGCCAGGCTGTCGCCGAGATCGAGGACCGGGGACCGGGTTCGCACCGCTTCGGTGCTCACCCAGGCGAGGAGGAGCCGCGGGTAGCTGCCATACGGGAGGCCCGGCACGCCGGTGGCCGTCATGTACAGCGTCCACCACCCATTATTTCGCCTGTACTGGCGCTCTTCGCCCGGATCCGTGCGGGGCAACGCGCAGAGCGCGAGCACCTGGTGCATCACCCCAAACTCCGATGTGAGGTCGCTGGCCTCGAGCAGGCGCTCGAGCTGGTCGTTCACCGTGAAGCCCCGGCGCTCGGGCTGAGTCAGGGTGATATCAGCGAGCACGGGGTCCCACTGGATGATCTGGCCGACATGCGCTGGTGCCTTCGGAGTCCCTGTCATTGCTTGTCTTCCCCTTGCGTTCGCCGCATGGGGGGCTGATTCTTCCCCCCTTCGGTGTTGTGTGATAACTGACCCGAAGTCAGTATCATACATCTCTCGGTCGCCGTTGGCACCCCGCATGTGTGGTACCGGCGACGGTGTGTTCGCACGGATGGCGAAGAGCGATGTCCGGATCTCGAGAAAAGCAGGGTGCCGCTTATGTCCGGGCCCTCTATGAGCCAGACGAGCACTTCGCGCTCCTGGCTGTCGGCCGGGTCCCCGGCTTCGAGGCCGTGCGGCAGCGCATCGTGACGGCCGGCGCGTTCGTCGGCGAGGGTTACCAGGGCTGGCTGCGCCACCTCAACGCACGAGGCTACGACCTGTTCGTGAGCATGAACCCGATCGCGCCGGCCAGGGGCCAGCGCGAGAAGAGCGACGTGGTGGCCGTGCGCCGCCTGCAGCTCGACCTGGACAGGAGCGGGGCGTCTTCACTGGCCCGCGTCCTCGAGGACGTGGGCGCCGACCGGCTCCCCCAGCCGGCCGCCGTGATCCGGAGCTCCCACCACAACTACCAGGTCCTCTGGCACACCGCGCCTGGCTGGAGCGTGGAGGAGGCTGAAGACGTCATGCGGCGCCTCGCGGCTTGCTACGGCGGGGATTCCGCGGTGGCGGACGTCGCCCGGGTGATGCGGCTGCCGGGATTCCGGAACCGGAAGCCGGGCCGGGGCCATGCCCTCGTGAGCTGGACGGACTACGAGGGCCCGCCCGTTGCTCAGGACGCCTTCGCCCACCTGCCGGAGGCGCCGACGACCGGCTCAGCGCCGGCGACACCGCGGGCGACGCCAGCAAGCGGAGAGATCAGCCAGAGTGAGCGCGACTGGGCCTTTGTCCGGGGCGAGCTGCGGAAGGGCGCGGCCGGGGAGGAGCTGGTGGCCGTCCTCACGGAGCGCCGGAGCGGAGACAAGTGGAAGCCGGCTGACTACGCCCGGCGCACCGTACGGAAGGCCGTCGAGAGCCTTCAGCAATCACACCCCGTCGCTGACGGGGGAAAGGAGACACACGGGTGACCACCATGGCGATCGAGAAGAAGGAGATGGACGGGCAGGTCGTGCTCGCCGTCGAGACGGAGGAGGATTTCCGCGAGGCGCTCCGGATCTCGGAGAAGACCGGGGAACTGATCGCGGCATCGGAGGCGCTCGCCGAGCAGATGGGGTGGTCGACCGGCCACGCCGATGGCGGCGTGACCCTGGCGGACATCTCGGCTCCGGGCGAGGTGGGCAGCGCCTACCTCATGCCGGGCGACGAGCGGCGGGGCCGGTGATCCCTCGGATGCGGCGCATCCACCAACCTGCCCAGGCGTGAAGGAGGTCACTCATGGCCTTTCGCAGAAAGCCTGACAGTCAGGACGAGTACCATCGGAAGTTCGCCGATGCGGTAATCGAGCAGATCCGGAAAGGCACGGCCCCCTGGCAAAAGCCCTGGGGCCCGGGAGAGAGCTACCGGCCATCGAACGCAGTGACCGGGCGGCCCTACACCGGAGGAAACAGCCTCTATCTCAACATGCGCGGAGAGCAGCGCGGCTTCGGGGATAACCGTTGGGCCACCTACAAACAGATCAAGGCGGAGGGCGGTCAGGTACGGAAGGGAGAGCGCGGGGAACAGGTCCTCTTTTTCGATAACAAGCGCCGGATCGCCGTCAAAGACGCGAAGGGCAAGCCGAAGAAGGTCGAAGGGAAGCAGGTCTACCAGACAGTGAAGCGGGACGTCCCGTTCATCAAGACTTTCACGGTCTTCAATGCCGAACAGGCGGACGGTCTGAAGCTGGAGCGGCAGGGCGGCCGGAAGGTCCCGCTGTGGCAGACGCACCAGGCGGCTGAGGTGGTGATCGAGGAGAGCAAGGTCTCCGTCAGGCACGTCGAGGGAGACCGGGCCTTCTATAGCATCAAGAGCGATTCGATCACCCTGCCGGAGCGGGCGCAGTTCCCCTCGGCCAATCACTACTACCAGACGGCGCTCCACGAGCTGGGGCACAGCACCGGCCATAAAAATCGGATGGACCGCAAGTCCCTGAAGCAGGGCATGGATGATGGATTCGGCAGTCCGGCCTATGCGCGCGAAGAGCTCCGGGCCGAGATCAGCGCCATGATGACGGGCGAGAAGGTGGGCGTGGGCCATGACCCGGCCCGAGGCGCCGCATACGTCGAGGCGTGGGTCTCGGCGCTCGAAGACGATCCCAGGGAGATCCACCGTGCGGCCGGTGAGGCCGAGCGGATGACCGAGCACCTGATGAAGGATGCGCGGAAGCGGATCGTCGCGCTGGAGAAGCAGCACCAGGACAAGGCGCAGGAGCTGGCGGCGCCGCGAGCTCGCGCCTTGACCCCGTCGAAGACGCGGGCCCCCGAGCCGCCGACGCATGACCGCTCGGCGGCCTCGATGAGCCGATGAGAGACACGCGAGAAGTCTCTGGCCGGCCGGCCGCCCCGCGCGTGGAGTTCACCCCACCCGTCGAGGGCGGCCGGTCGCGGGAAGTGCCGCGGCCCGGCCACCGGCGTTCGCGCAGTCGGGAGCGCGAGGGCCGGCCCTTTCAAGAGCGCCTCAACGCGGCGGTGGTGGACGTCGCCGTCCATCGCGTCGTCGCATACCGCGACCTGGTGGACTCGCAGTTCGGCGGCCACCCCTACTCGGCGCGTCGGGGCATCGACCGCCTGACCCGTGCGGGGCTCCTCCAGGAGCGCACCGTGGCCGGGCCGAAGGGGGGGAGCTACAAGGTCCTCGTCGCTACCCGGGGAGGCGCCCGGGTCGCCGAAAAGCTCGCCGAAAAACATGGCTTCGGCCCCTCACAGAAGGCGTGGTCCGGGATCGGCCGGGAGAAGGACGTCACCCATGACGTCGCGATCTACCGGGCGGTGATCGAGGCACGGCAACAACTCGCGGGCCAGGGAGCCACCGTGCGGAGGGTTCGACTGGACGCAGAGCTCCGAAGTGAGGTGGCGAGCAGGAGCGAGGCGGCCAGGGTGAAGGGCGGCAAGGTTGCCGCCGACGAGGAGAGGTGGGTGGCCGCTCGCGAGCTCCAGCTTCCCATCCAGGACAATGGCAGCGTCGCCTGCCCCGACGCCCAGATCGAGTGGGAGCGCTCTGGAGACGAGGGGGAGGGGCCCAGCTCGGGGCGCGTCAACGTCGAGGTCGCCAGCGAGCACTACCGCGGCGGTCACCTTCAGGCGAAGGCCGCGGCTGGCTTCGCGGTGTTCGCCGCGAACGGCAAGGCCGGCCGCGCGATGTCCAAAGCCGGCCTCGGGAAGCTCGCTCGGGCGCTCGGGCGCTCGGGTGGCGGTGGTGGCGGCGGCAAGGACCGAGATCCGGCCAGCGTGGAGATCTGACGATGCAGCCATCGAAGGTCGCCGTGGGACTCGGGGTCGCTTTCGCGGCCGTGGCCGTAATGCTCCTCCTGCCTCGATTCGAGTACCTGGCCCCATACAGCGGCCTGATCGTGCGGCAGTACTGGTTGCCAGTGCTGCTCTACAGTGGGGCAGCGCTGTTCACCCTCGTGGTCCTGATCGGCGCTACGGCGCGGAGCGTCGGGCTCGTCGATGTCGGCAAGACGGTGGACCTGGTGGAACGCTCGATCCGGAGGGGGGAGGGCGACCCCGACCTTTCCCGCCGTCTCCAGGAAGAGGACCGGGGAGACTTTTCCGAATAATGGAGGTGCGCATGGCTCAGTTCGCACGGAGACGGGTTGGCCGGATCATCGCGGCCGGGGCCGCGTGGATTCTGGTCGGTCCCGTTTCCCTCTTCGCGCAGGGCGTGAGTCCGTGGCTCGACGCCATCGATGTGTTGGAGGAGGCCTTCACCGGGCCGATCGCCCGGGGCCTCTCTCTGATCTCCATCGTGATCGGTGGGCTCATGTTCGCCTTCGGGGAGGGCGGCAGTAAGAAGGCGCTCGCCGGCATCATCTTCGGCCTCGGCATGGCGATGGGCGCCGCCAACTTCCTCGGGTGGCTCTTCTGATGGGCTTCGGGGGCGGAACGTGAAGGGCGCCCGGACCTGGTACGGCCATCCGACCCTGAGCCGGCCGCTCACGGTCATGGGGGTCGAGCGGAAGTGGTTCTTTTTGAGCCTGACACTCGGGCTCGCGATCTGGAACGCGCTCAACGCCATTGTGACCGGCGCCGTCATCTTCCTCGGGCTCTACGGCGCTGGCTGGATTGCGTGGAAGCGCGATCCGAACATGCTCTCCATCGTCGCGGCGGGGTCCAACAGCCGGGCTCGCTACGATGGCGGCAAGGTGCCGGCGTGGCACCTTGAGATCATCGAGTGAATATCGCGGAGGAGCGTCGCGATCATGACGCGGCCGGGTCCCTTGCCGACGAGCTGCCGTATTGGGGCTGGATCCGCGAGAGTCTGCCGTTCCCGTGCTGCATCACCCGCTCGGGTGAGCTCTTCGCCGTTGCTCGCCTCACCCCTACGGTCCTCGACGGGCGGACAGCCGAGCAGCTCGACCGGGTTGTCCACCGCTGGCAGCGCCTCCTCTCGTCCCTGGATCCACAGACCCGCCTCCACTTCTACCTCTTCCGGAGGCCGGGGCGGCTTGATCCTGTCGAGGGGCTGGAGGGGGTCGCGGAGCTTTCCAGGACCAATCGCCGGACCTTCCTGCTCGACCGCGTACAGGACCTCCAGACCTATGTCGTCTGGAGCCACGACCCGCAGCTGGCGCCCGCGGGAAGGAGCGGCACCGAGGGCGGCCGGTGGTGGCTCGACACCGTCAGGAACTGGATCCGCCAGAAAGGAAATCCGGACCTCGGGGCCTTTCTCCTCCGCCACGTCCTCACGGCCGCCGACTCCTTCAGGCAGCTTGTGGACGCGAGCTGTGCGATGGCGTCGGACGTAACGCCTCTGGACGTCCTGAGCGCTCCGGAGGCGAGCGCCTTCCTTTCGGAGCTTGTCAACCGGCCGGGCTTGCCCTGGCACGGCGGTGACGCGCTCGCGAGCGCCCTCAACTGGCGCCTGGCGCTGTCGGAGCTGGAGGCGGAGCGGCGCCACCTCCGCCTCGACGGGGAGCCCCTGATCCTCTACTCGCTCCTGTCTCCGCCGACCCAGGCGCGGGCGAACCTCCTTCAGGATCTCTTTTGCCTGCCGGGACGGATCACCGTGTCGCTGGAGTGGCGGCCGTACACCCTGGAAGCGGCTCGCCGCAAGATCCGGGGCGCCCAACGCCACTACTTCAGCAAGCGCTACTCGATGATGGCGCACGTTCAGGAGACCGAGGGCACGGCGTCGGCGATGGTCGATTCCGCGGCCGACGCCGAATCCGGCCGGCTCGGGGGCGCCCTCGTGGAGCTGGAGGCGGACGGCATTGCGTATGGCGACATCGGGCTCACCGTCGCGCTCCACGGTGAGCTCGGGCGCATCGAGGCGCTCGACGCGGAGATCCGGAGGATCTTCGGAGGGTGCGACGCGAAGGTGATCCGCGAGGGATACGGGCAGCTCGCGGCCTGGTTCTCCCGGATGCCCGCGCAGCCGCGGAGGCGCCAGATCCGCCACGTCTTCGCGTCCGCCGGCGTGGCCGCCTGCCTCGCTCCGCTCTTCGGGCCCGCGAAGGGGGAGACCGAGAGCCGGCACCTGCGGAGACCCGCCCTCGCCGTCCTGGAGACACCGTGGCGGACGCCCTACCACTACGACCTCTTCTGCGGCGACGTGGGCCACACCCTCATCCTGGGCGCCACCGGCGCCGGGAAGAGCTTCCTCCTCAACTTCCTCCTCGTGCAGGCGCTCCAGTACAACCCGCGCGTCCTGGTGCTCGACCTGGGGGGCTCCTACCGCTGGCTCACGCAGTTCCTCGGTGGCGGCTACCTCGAGCTCTCGCCCGAGACCGTGGCCGCCACCGGGATTGCCCTCAAACCCTTCTCGTTGCCCGAGACCGAGCGTACCCATGGGTTCCTCACGGGCTGGGTGACCCGGCTCCTCCGCCTCGGGGGATACACCCCGGAGGGCGCCGATGCGACCGAGCTCCGGGCGCGGGTCGAGGACATCTACACCCTCCCGCCCGCGGATCGTCGCCTTTCGGTGTTCGTGGCCTCGCTGCCGCGGCGAATGTGGCCCGCGATGAGCCGGTGGCACGGCGACGGAACGTGGGCCCCGTTCTTCGACAACGCCGGCGCCGACGAGCTCAAGTTCGCGGACTGGCAGGTGATCGACCTGGCCGGGGCGGCCGAGCACGAGGACCTCTGTGAGGCGGCGCTCTTCTACCTGCTGGAGCGCCTCCGGATCGCTTTGGATGATCCGGCCGAGGCCAGCCGCGTCAAGCTCATGGTCGTGGACGAAGCCTGGCGCTACCTCAACGATCCCTCCGTTCTCGCCTATCTCGCGGAAGCCGCAAAGACGTGGCGGAAGCGCAATGCCGCCCTTGTGCTCGCTACGCAGAGCGCGGTGGACGTGACGTCCACCAGGGGCGCGGGGGCTCTTCTCGAGTCCATGCCCACGAAGCTCTTCCTCGCAAACCCGGACCTGCCCGACGCCGTGGCGGCCACGTTCCGACTCAACCCGGCCGAGATGGCGACGATCCGCGGGCTCCTGCCGAAGCGCGAGCTCTACCTGCGGCGGGCCCAGGAGGCCGGCGTCGTCCGGCTGGAGGTGGACCCCGAGAGCTACTGGCTCTACACCAGCAGCCCCGTCGACCAGGTGCGCCGTGCGGCGGCCGTCGAGGAGCATGGCCTGCGGGGTGGCCTGACCGCGCTCGCTACTGAATGGAGGTGAGGACCGACATGACACACCGACTTCGCGCCCTGACTCTCTCTCTTCTTCTGTGGTCCCTCGGCGGGGCGCTACTCGCTCAAGACGCCCGGATCCTCCGGCTGGATGGCGATCCGGCCGAGTCCGTCTACGAGATCATTACACAGGTCCGCCATACGACTGTCATCACCCTGCCGGCCGGGGAGTCCATCCTCGACTTCGTGGTCGGCGATCCCGAGTATTGGGCCCTCACCGGCTCCGCCAACGTCGCCTTCCTCAAGCCCTCGGCCGAGGGCGTTTCGACGAACATCGCTCTGGTTTGCGAGTCGGGGCGCATCTACTCGTTCCTCGTTTCCGAGGACGGCCTGGCGACGCCGCATCTCGTCGTCCGCTTCGGCGGCGTGGCCGTGGGCGGCGGCTTCGGGGGGCTCGGCGACCTCGCGGCCGCGGGCGGTGACTACGAGCCCGCTTTCGTGGCCCGGTCGCGTGTGCAGGGCTTCCAGACGATGGCCGAGCAGGCCCAGGCCGAGGCCGTCGCGGTACGGGCCCAGGCGGACATCGACGTCGCGGCGGCGGTGACGAAGGCGGAGAGCGACGTCGAGGCTTTCCGGAGCAGCTTCCCGGCCCGGATCCACTTCCCCTACCGGCTTCCGGAGTCGGCGGCGGCCTGGCCCTTCCTCGTCGAGGCGATGTGGAGCGACGGCCAGTTCACCTACCTCCGCAGCCGGGCCCAGGAGACCCCGGCGATCTACGAACAGATCGGTGGCGAGCCTTCGCTGGTGGCGTACGATCTCACCGAAGACGGGCTCTTCATCGTGCGTCGCGTCATCGGCGAGGGTCTGATCCGGATCGGTGAAGATGAGGTCCGGTGGAGCTACCGCCCGCTCGACTTCCTCACGGACCCGGAGGGGGCCGCGGGCATCGGGTACTCGACCCCGTCCTCCGGCGCACCTTCGCGCATACGCCGTGGCTTCGGGGCCCGGCCATGACCTTCTGGAAACAAGTCTCCACCCGGCCGGCCGGAGCGCTGCCGCAGAACCTGGTCACGAAGGCGGGCGCCTTGCTCCTCATGGTCCTCCTGGTCGGGCTGATCGTGAGCGTGTCCTTCGGTGGCGGTGGAGAAGACGAGGCCGCCCCGGGCGTGGACCCTGCCGGGCAGCAGACAATGGACGAGGGGGTCGGGCTGCGCCTCGATGCGCAGGTCACCGAGCAGGAGCGCCGGGAAGAGCTCGGCCGGGACGCCGCGGAGCGGCAGGCGGAGCGCGATCGGATCTCGGCGGCGGCGCTGGAGGGTCTTCAGGGGGCCGGCGTCATGGAGGGGGAGGAGATGCTCGTCTTCGATCCCGAGACCGGCGCGGTTCTCGATCCCGACGAGGGTGAGTTGCGCCGCGGGCTCCGCCTGGAAGAGATCGAGCGGCGCTTCCGCTCGCTCCGGGCAGGGCCCGTTGTCCTGAGTCTCCGCGATCCGGACGCGGCGGGGGTTCCGGGCGACATCGCAGGGCTCATCGAGCAGGCACTCCAGGACCAGCGCGGCGGGTTGGGCGGCAATCCGATCCTCGATCTCCTGACGGGGCTTCCGCCCGAAGCCTTCGCGGACGACCTCACAGGGAGGCCCGGCGATCTCTCGGCGCTCTCCGGAGGGAGCGACCGTTACCGCCCCGAGCCCGGCGAGCTGGACGCCCCCCTTCCCACCGTGGCGACGAGGACGGGAACGGGCGGACTCGCCGGCATGGCGGTGGCCGCGGATGACCCATACGCGAACCCGGCCCGGGTTGTCACTCCCCTCGACCCCGAGGGTTGGGAACGCGTCTACGAGGGGTCCTTTGTCGAGGCCGTGCTCGTGACCCAACTCTCCGGAGACTTTCCCTCGCCCGTGCTGGCACAGGTGGCGGTGCCGTTCTACTCGGGTGATCGGCAGCGCATCCTGATCCCTCGCGGCTCTCGTTTCGTCGGAACCGCACAGCAGGTCCGCGGCCGGGACCAGGAACGTCTCGCCGTGGCTTTCCACCGCCTCGTCTTCCCGGGCGGGAGCTACCTCCCGCTCCACTTCCAGGGCCTCGATCAGATCGGGGAGGGCGCCCTCAAGGATCTGGTGGACCGCCACTACCTCAGCACCTTCCTGGCAGCGGGGAGCGTCGGGATCCTGAGCGGCCTCACTCTCGCGGGCGCCAGTCCCTTTACCGGCACCACCACCGGGGCCGGGATCGCGAGCGCCGGGCAGGGGCTCGGCCAGGCCGCCGAGCGGGTCATGGAACGCTTCCTCAACCGACTCCCCACGATCACCATTCGCGCCGGCCACCGGCTGCGTATCTGGTTCACCAGCGATGCCCTTCTCCCGCGAGCTGGCGCTCCGCCAGCTCTGCTGTCCTCCGCACCCACGGGAGCCATGCCATGAGACCCTTTGTCCTCCGCGTCCTCCTCGCAACGGCTCTTCTGCCTGTCCCCGCCACCCCCGTTCATGCCCAATTCACCGACCCCGCCGGCCTCACGCAGCGCATCATCATGATCGCCAACCAGATCACCCAGATCGGCCACCAGATCTCGACGCTCGGGGAGGCTCGCGACCAGGTGAGCAACCTGGAGGACACGCTGACGCAGATGCGCGACGAAGCGCTCGGGGAGGTCGGGGCGCTGGCCGATGCATTCGACTCAATGAGCTCCAACCCCGCGAGCCTCCTCGGCGGTGGCGCCGTGACGTGGGCGCAGGACTTCGGCGCCGACGCCCTGCCCCATGTGCAGGCCCTCACCAGCATGAGCGACGCGGGCAATGCCCTCACAAACCGTTGGCGGACGGATCTCGCGGCGGCCGATGTGGTTGGTGGCGCCGACATCGCGGGGCTCTTCACCGATCCGCTCGTCGGGATCGAGGTCGCGGAGGACTTCGCCGCACAGCGCTCGGCCGCGGAGCGGCAGCGCGTCTTCGACTACGCGGCCTTCGATGCGGCCGAGCGACTGACCGAGACCCTGGGTGACGCGCAGCTCTCTCTCGCCGGCATCCGCGCTCAGACGAATCTCTCGCCAACCGCCCTCCAGCAGGCGCAGGTGACCACCGATCTCACCACCAGCGAGGTCGATGTAGCGCAGGCGCAGCTCGCGGCCTACACCGACATCCGGGACGCGCTGGAGCGCCAGCAGGACGAGATCATGCGGCGGCGTGACCTGGAGCGATGGGTGGCGGCCGAGCGGGCGGCGCAGCAGCGGACGGCGGACGCGCAGGCGGCGAACGCCGCCCGCACACAGGTCTATCGCGACGCCATGCTCCTCCCTGAGGCGGGCGGCAACGGGCCCTGATCGTGCTCTTGCAGCAGATCGACCCCAACGTCCCGGTCCTGATCCCCGAGGAGGATCTCACCGCCTGGGTCTCTGTGCTGGACCAGGTCCTCGGCGACATCCTCACGCCGGTCACGCCGCCCCTCCTCGCTGACGGCATGACCCTGTGGCGCGGGCTCGCGACGATCATGGTCGTATGGACCGGCCTGAAGATCGCCTACAGCGGGCATTTCGCGCCGTGGGATATTGTCCGGCTCCTCATGGGCCTTTGGTTCCCCTGGGTCATGCTGACCTTCTATGCCGACCCGATCCCGGGCACCGCATTCTCGTTTCCCATGACGGTCACGGCGGGCGCCAACTGGCTCGGGGCGAGCTTCCGGAGCGACGTGGTGGCCGTGCTGCAAGAGACCCTCACCGGCCTGGTGGACACCTACCAGACCCGATTCGCGACGGAGTGGTCCAACCTCAACCTCTTCGCGCTGCTTCGCACCGGAGGCTCGGCGCTGTTCACGTTCTTCGGGGGCCTCGCCATGTCGGGGACTTTCATACTCGTGCTCATCCTCATCTTCGCCATAACGATGGGCCAGGTCGTGTGGGCGATGATCGCGATTTCAATTCTCATCTTCCTGGGCCCGATGTTCATTCCCTTCATGATGGTCCCCCCGCTCAGTTTCCTCTTTTGGGGATGGTTCCGGGCCCTCTTCACGTATGCCCTCTACTCCGTGATTGCGGGCGCGTTGCTGCGGATTTGGGGCGGGATCGTCGTTGGCTACGTCACCACCCTTTCAAACACGTCCCTCTTCAACCTCGACAGTCTCGGTTGGGCGACCCTCTGGCTCGTCGCCCTCTTCCCTTTGCTCATCGCGTCGGTCCTCAGTGCCCTCAAGGTGGGCGAGCTCGCGAGCACCATCGTGGGCGGTGGCGGAGGCGGTGGCTCGGGAGCGCTTGGCCTCGCCGGGGCCGCCGCGGGAGCCGCGGGTGGCGGCCGGCTGGCCGCGACCGCTGTCAAGGGCGGCGCTGGAGGCGTCTGATCCTATGGGTACACAGTCCGATCCCGGTAAGGAGTTCGCAGAGATTTGGGGGGAGGCCGTCGCGTCCGCGCGCCACCTCCGCCTCTTCACCCTCGTGCTCGGCGGCGTCGCCTTTCTTCTGCTCGTCGTCGTGGTCCGCCTGGCCGGCGTGGACGCGCCCAACCCCATCGTGATCCGCGTCGACGAAGTCGGCCGGGCCGAGGCGCTCGCCTACGAGATGGTCGAAGCTCAGGCCGATCCGCTGGACCCCACCACGAAATATTTCCTAAACCAGTTTCTGACCGACTACTACTCTCGCCGCACGGCGACGGCGCAGACCGCGTGGGCTCGCGGCCTGCGCTTCCTGACCGTGGATCTCGCCAACGCGGCCTTCCGGGCGGACAGCGAAGGCGTGGCGGCCGTCGCGGCCGGCGTGACCGCCGAGGAGCGCCAGGTACAGGGGGTCGTGCTCCGGATCCAACCACAGCCTGAGCCGCCGCACGGGGCGGCGGCCGACTTCGACCTGGTGACGCTCGTGCGCGGCGAAGAGACGGCCCGGGAGCGTTGGTCCGTCTCTCTTCAGTTCACCTTCCTGGAGACGGTCCCCGGCGACCTCCTGCCCGTCAATCCCATGGGCCTGCTCGTCACATTCCTCCAGGCCGATCGCGCGGTAGGCTTCTGATGACGGCGACGGCTCCGATTCCTCACCTGGCCGGCCGAGTGGAGGCGCTGGAGGCGCTCGGCTGGACCGCGGCCGACGCGGAGTGGCTCGCGCTCGTTTGTCTCCACAGCGGCGTCTTCACGCGGGCCCAATACTGCCACCGCTTCGAGACGGGGCCCTCCTGCGCCCATCGTTTCGTGCGGCGCCTGGTCGAGGCGGGAGTCGCGGCCGAGCATCCGCGTCCCGACCTCCTCCCGACTTCTACCCTGCTGTGTCACGTTTTCGGACGTGGCCTGTACCGGGCGATCGGCGTCGAGCACATCCGCCATCGACGGTTCGGCACCGAAGGCGTCGTCTCCCGGCGCCTCCTCTCCCTCGATTTCGTGATGGAGCGTCCCGACCTCCCCTGGCTCGCCACCGAGCAGGAGAAGGTGGCCCGCTTCGCGGAGCTCGGGATCCAGCCGGCCACCCTTCCGCAGCGCGTCTACGGAGGGGCCGCGCGGCGCTCACGGCGCTACTTCCACCTGAAGCTGCCCGTGGCCGTGGACGCCGGGCGGGCGGTTTTCGTCTACGCCGATCCCGGCGCCGACACCACTCGACAACTCACCCATTGGGGGGAGCAGCATCGCCCCCTGTGGGTCCGGCTCCGCGAAGGGGGGAAGCCGTCCACGTGGCCGTCGCCGTCCGTTCCTGGCCGGCGCTGGATCGGTACGCGACCGCCCTGTCACAGTGGGGGGGGG
Source organism: Longimicrobiales bacterium (assembly GCA_965215925.1). Lineage (GTDB taxonomy): Bacteria > Gemmatimonadota > Gemmatimonadetes > Longimicrobiales > Gaopeijiaceae > JAAXGI01. Next base: position 3,565,713 of record CBDCEQ010000003.1, read on the forward strand.
ACCCGGAGCTCAAACCGCTAGACAACGCGGAACGGCAACACCTGGCCGAGGTCCTGGAGGCGATGGACACCGGCGACGTGGAGGCGCTGGACTCTTGGGGCGGGTTCATGGCGGCGTCGAGGATCGTCGGCGCCTTCAGGCGTCGCTCGGCCGGGCGTGGAGGCGGACAGATCGACAGCTTCGAGACGCACCTGGCGGAGCGGGTCAGCGACGATGCCTTCGGTGCCTAGACCGAGGGCCCGGAGGGTCCGAATGTGTCGAAGCCGGGGCCTGGCAGATCTGGAAAACAGACAGACCCCCAAGTTTTCCAGAAAATCGCCGGGAAGTTTTCCAGGCTCCGGATTGCATATATCTCTCTCTCTTCTGTGGTTAGCCGGTTTTGACCGGACAGCACCCCGTCGTAAAGCGCGACGGGGAGGGGGATGGGAGCGACCCCCCTCTGCCGCGACGCTCTGCGTCACGCGAGGGGGGGGTAGTTTTCCGTGTAGTTTTCCACGTCAACCTGCCCCCCGAGGGGGTCGCTCCCATCGAAATTATCCCTGCGGGAAGGCTGCGCGGCGAGCCGCTCTGGACCACGACCCAGACCGCGGCCGTGGCGCGGAACGGCGCCCGTGAGTTTCCTCGAGGACGCCCTTTCCCGCGTGTCGCCGGGCCTACTCTACGCTCTGGTGGCCGCCCTCTCGGTCGAGCTGGCGGCGGTGCTTCTCCTCGACTTCCCCGCCTTCGGCCTGGTGCCGATCCTCGACCTCATCTCTCTCGAATCTCCGCATTTCTACGCCGTGATCCGGGCCTGGTACTATCTCGCTCCGGCCGGCGTCGTCTTCGCGGCGAGCCTCGTCCTCGGCGAGCTCGCCACTCGCTTTTTCAGCCGCGGCAGCCGCGTGGCATTCGGCCGGATCCACGACGCCGGCACAGCGGCGCTGGAGGCGCTCGGCCGGGCCCTGAGCTGGCGCGTTGTGTTCTCTCTGGTCGCTGGCATCGCGGCCTATGGATGGGCCGAGCGCGTCCTGCCCTTCCCCCGGCTCGGGGAGAATCCGATCCTGGATCTCGTCGCCCTCGAAGATCCACTGGCCTACTACACGATCCGGCTGTGGTGTCTCGCGGTCCCCGGCCTCGCAGCGTTCGGCGGCGGGCTGATTCTCTCGGGGAGTTGGCGTGTGTGGCTGGAGTCACGGCGGGGCTCGCGGCGGGCCGGGCGCGGAACGCTGCCGCGCTGGCCGGCCGAGGCGGACGACGCCGAGCTCCAGCTCGTGCTCGGCGAACTCCACCACCCGACCGATGCGAAGGAGGTCGCAGCTCCGCAGTGGCTCACCCTGCCGGAGCGGGGGCTCTTTACCGGGATAGCCATTTTCGGCGCCGTGGGCTCTGGCAAGACGTCGGCCTGTATGCACCCCTACGCCCGGCAAATCTTCCACTGGCGGGCGGATGACCCCAAGCGGCGGGCAGCGGGGCTAGTCCTGGAGGTCAAGGGCGACTTCTGCCATGACGTGCGGCGGATCCTGGAGGATGCCGGCCGGGGAGACGATTACATCGAGATCGCGCTCGGCGGGAGCTGGCAGTGGAATCCCCTCGACTCGGATATGGACAGCTACTCCCTGGCCTACAGCGTCGCCACTCTCCTCAATCAGCTTTTCGGGAAGGGCAAGGAGCCGTTTTGGCAGCAGGCTTACACGAACCTGATCCGGTGGACCATCGAGCTCCACCGGACGCTGCCTGGCGGTTGGGTTACGCTTCGTGATCTCTACCGTTGTGCCATCGACCCGGAGCTCCTCGGCGAGAAGATCAAGGAGGCGCAGAAGCCACAGAAGGGGGAGGCACCGTCCCGGACCATCGACGTCGCGATGGATGGCCGGCAGGAGCTCTTTACCGAGGATCCCACGCTCTCTTGTCACCAGTGGGCGACGTGCGGGCCCGGCGTCGTGCGGGCCGCCTACGACCAGGAGCTCGTAGACCACCTCCTGGCGAACAGGTTCAAGCCCGAGCCGACCCAGGGGGAGCGGGTTCTCGGGGACCGGGAAGCCCGCGTCGAGGCCGTGGACCGATGGTACCGCCTCGACTGGCTGAAGCTCGACCGCAAGCTCCGGACCTCCATTGTCGAGGGCCTGAGCGTCTTCCTCTCCATGTTCGACTTGCCCGACATCGCCCGGGTCTTCTGTCCTCCGCCTCGCCCCAGGGCGAAGGCCGATGAAGAGCCGGAGGCCCACGAAGAGCTGGAGGAGGGCGAAGAGCTGGAGGCGGACGAAGGGCTGGAGGCTCACGGCGCGGCGGGTGGCGCCCCGCCGCCTGGCATCGCCGTCCTCCGGCAGCTCCCGCCGCTCTGGGATCTCATCGACAGCGGCAAGGTTATCGCCCTCAACATGCCGGCCGGCGCCAGTCCCGCCCTCTCTCGGACCGTGGGCGTCATGCTCAAGAATGCCTGGCTCCAGACCCTCCTGAAGCGGCCGGCCGAGCAGAAGGCTCACCCCGGCAAATACTTTCGGCCGGCCGTCTTCATCTGTGATGAATACCAGTCCTTCGCCACCGTGGGGGAGGATGACCCGAGCGGCGACGAGAAGAGCTTCGCGCTCACGCGCCAGTCGCGCTGCATCCCGATCGTCGCCACACAATCCATCTCGTCGCTCCGCTCCGTGCTCTCCGGACAGGAGGCATGGCGGGCGCTCCTCCAGACCCTCCGCACCCGGATCTTCCTCTCCCTCAGCGACGACAGCAGCGCCGATCTCGCAAGCTCGATGTGCGGCAAGGTGGCCCGGATGACGGCGAGCTACTCATTCAGCGAGCAGGCCAAGCCCGGCTTCTCCGTGGTATCGGGAACGGCTGGAGGCGGCCGCGGATCCATCGGGGCGTCGAAGAGCTTCCGGGACCAGCGGGAACCCATGTTTCACGCCCGGCAGTTCGCCCTCCTGGAGAACTGCCAGGCCATCGCCATTCCCTACGATGGCTCTCGGGCCCTGCCGGCGACGAGGCTCTACCTGAAGCCCTGCTACCTGCCGCACGACCGGCCGTACTGGCGGGCTCGGGAGGCCGGCCAGATATGAGCGTCGGGATGGACCACCTGAAGCCCTTCCTTCCCGGACTGGCGGACATCCTTGACGACATGGACGTCTCCGAGCTGATGATAAACGGGCCCGGCAACGTGTGGGTCGAACGCTCGGGCGAAGGGCTTCGGCCCATCGCTGCTCCCCAGCTCACGGCGGACGTCCTCCACCGGGCCGCGATCCACATCGCGCGGCCGCTCGGGCTCGACCCCGAGGCTACGCCGATCCTCGACGCCCGCCTGGCGGACGGATCTCGCGTCGCCATCTGTGTACCTCCCGCGTCGCCTCACGTCGCGATCACCGTGCGGCGCTTCGGCAAACGCACCTTTTCACCGCAGCAGCTTGTGGAGATCGGGTCCCTGACACCCGAGCTCCTCGACGTCGCCCGGGAGACGCTCGCCGGCCGGGGCAATATCCTGGTCTCCGGAGGGACCGGGAGCGGAAAGACCACATTGCTCAACGCCCTGATCGAGCTCCTGCCGGCCAATGAGCGCATCGTCTCGATCGAGGACACGCTGGAGCTCCGGATCGACCACGCGAACAGCGTCCGCTTCGAGGCCCGGGAGCTCGGTTCCGGGGGCGTGACGATCCGCGACCTGGTGAAACACTCCCTCCGGCATCGGCCGGACCACATCGTCGTAGGCGAGGTCCGCGGGGCCGAAGCCGCCGACCTGCTCCAGGCGCTCAACACGGGCCACGGCGGTTCCCTCACCACCGTTCACGCGAACAACGCGACCTCCGCTCTCTCCAGGCTCGCCAGCTGCGCGATGCAGGCCGGGGATCTCCCCTGGGAGGTTGTGTGCCGGAGCGTTGTCGACGGGATCGCGCTGGTCCTCCACATGACGCGGGTGGAGGGCCGGAGGCTGGTAGAGGAGGGCCTCCTCCTTCACGGCTGGCAAGCCGAGGACAACGCCTGGCTCACGCAGACGGTGGCGAGGCGGTCTCAAGCCTCACGCGACCGGGCCCCGTGAGCCCTGCCATCCACTCCACTCCCGCTCGACGGCCGAGGCCCACACCGATCCGCGCGAGGCGGAGCTCGTATTCGATCGTCCCCTCGAAACACACCACCGTCGCGACGGGCGCCTCCAGCTCTTCGCCCTCCGCGAGCTTCAGCTCGATCGAGCTTTCAGCCGCCTGGAGGAACGCCACGCCGACGCCGGTGAGCCGCATGAGCACCACCCTTCCGGCCTCGCCGCGGCGACGGAGCGCTCGGGATAACGCCACGTCCACCGTGACGCCGGCAGAGGCGGCGACCAGGCAGCGGCGCTCCACCACCAGGTCGTCGCCGGGCTCCAGGCGGGTCGCTATCAGCCGGCAGGCCGGGGCGGCCGCGAGGGCGAGCTCGCCCGGTCCCTCGTAGTGGTGCATCAGCGAGCTCGCGCCCGCGGCCCGGCGCATGGCCCGATTCAGAAACCGGCCGAGGACGTTTCGGCCGGTCGAGGCCATGGACCATCCCACACCGCCTCGCCGGTACAGCAGGCCCCCCGGTTCGGCCAGGAGGCCCTCGCCCGGCCGGAGTGTCACCACGACGATGCCGCCGCGGCCAGCGATCCGGTACTCCAGGACGTCGGCGACGGCCCCCCTCACCGGGAGCTCCGATGATGACCCGTTCACCTCTCCGCCTTTCCTTTCCAGACGTGGTCTGTGCCGCCCTCGTCGCCGCTTGCTCCCGCGGGTCGGCCGCCCTGCTCGCTTTTCCAGTAACCTGGACGTCGCGCCGAGCACCAGGTACAGCCCCGCGCGAAAGCGCGGCCGCGATCGGGAGGCGGCCGGAGAGCCCGGGCCGGAGGCCCTCAGAGCCCCAGAATGGGGCGATCTCCCTCGCGGATGGGGTCCACCAGGACCTTGGCTTTCCGCGCTGGAGCGACCGCTTGAGTACTCGAGTACCCGCTCCAGGCGAAGGAGTCGCCGCTTTTTCGCCGGGGCAACTGGCACACCGAGACGCGGCTTGGCACCGGGAGCATCGGGCCGTGGACCATTCGGCAGCTCCTCAAGCGGTGCCTGAAGGATGCCGGGCTGCCTCCGATCTTCACCCCTCACAGCTTTCGGGTGATGGTCGTGACCGACCTGCTCGGCCAGGGCGTCCCCATCGAGGACGTGCAGTACCTCGCCAGCCACCAACACCCGGCGACCACCCAGGTCTATGACCGCCGAGCGAGGCGCGTGACCCGAAATATCGTTGAGAGGATTTCGGTCGCGGTCCGGAGCGATCGGCCGGCCGAGCGCGGCGATCCCCTGAAACACGCCGGTTAGGATCCCAAGGGCCGAAACAGAGGCCTCCAGGAAGGTGAGGTCTGGAGCGGATGGACGTCGCCGGCAGGATCACAGGCCACAGGAGGAGAAGGGAGCATGAGCGAAGACCACACCGAGTTCGACGCGCCCGAGGAGCGGGAGCGGCCCCGTAGAGCGCTTCCCTGGTGGCGGTACCGGCGCGAGCGGCCGGCCGGGCCGGGCCGGGGGCCTCTCTTGGCGCTGGAACGTCGGTTCACCCGGGAGTGGGCAGACGTCTATGCCCGGCAGGAACGGGAGCGGGAGGAGCTGGCGGGAGAGTGCAGGGGGGAGGAGCTCCGGGCGAGGTCGGACACGATGCGGGTGATGCACAGGGCCGAGCGGAGCGCGCTCGCGGCCGCGCACTCCGCGGAGGCGAAGGAGCGTTGGCAGGCGCTGAGGAGGCGGCGGCGGCAGCCCGGGCCTCTCGTCGGTCCTGTGCCTTCCCCTGGGCGGTCGTCGGCGCGTTGGCTCTTTTCCTCGTGGTGCTGCTGGCTCGCTGACCTCGAGGAGGGCCTCAGCCCGGGCCTCTCGTCGGTCCTGTGCCTTCCCCTGGGCGGTCGTCGGCGCGTTGGCTCTTTTCCTCGTGGTGCTGCTGGCTCGCTGACCCGAGGAGGGCCTCCGCCTGGAGAAACACGAGACCGGCGCCGGTGAGGCGGATGCGGTCCAGGTCCTCGGTCCATTCGGCCTCGAAGGGGATCGCGAACAAAAAATTGCCGCCCCCTTACTCGAGTTGGTCCGGCGTGAAGCTGAACGAGAACAGGCGGCGCCCCTCCGCTCGGAGCTCGACGCCGACACGCGCCTCCATTTCTATCTGCTGCGCCGGCCGAGTGCTCCCGAGGGCGAGAACGCCGCCGGCTCCCGCATCGTGGCAATTCGTCACAATCGGCCACTTATTACTTTCCGAACATTGCTTTGGTTTCGCTCGTGCGAGGCTGAATAGGCTCAGATGCGCACACCCGTCGACATGCTACTGCAGTCGCCCAATCAAACTCGCCATTGGCGTTTGCTCACCGGCGTCGTCGAGGCCCACTGTGTTTTCGCGCCGTCCGTCGAGACACGGTGCCATCATGCTTTGCGCGCCACTTCACCGCGATCGTTCATCCAGAGTTTCCCGGGCTCCCTTCTAGGCTGGAGGTACGGGAACACCGGGTGATTGAAATGGATGACCCTCGGCCGTGAGCCAGATCGCGGTCTCCGCCGCTTCGATCTGGCAGAAGAACGGACGGATGCCGGAGAACCGATGTGACCGCCAATGCCGGAGCAGACGCGCCGTCTCGGGGGTTACTCGCCAATCGGCTTCGTCCGGGATGCGCCGCCATTCGTTCACGCGCTCGCGCACCCGGTTGATGATCGTGGCCAGATACTGCTGCTCCTGCGTCGAGAGCCCCTTGCCCTCGTCGAGGACCAGCCCGACCTGTTCGACCCTTGGCCCCTTCCGGGTCTTCTGCTGCTTCGGATTGGGAATCGGCGAGACAAAGGAAGCCGGCCGCCGGTAGGCCAAGACCTTCTGGGTCGGTTGCCCGGACGCGTCCAACTGCCAGTGGCGATCCGGGCACTCGTAGGGCGAGTTCAGGATCGGGGGTTCGTAGAACCGCTCCACCGAGGACGCGCCGGCCGCCCCCGTGCTTTCGCCCTCCGTAGTGGCTTCTCCCGAAATGCTCATCCGTACCCTGAACGATCGTGGCGTGTCTGTCGCGAGGGCGGCACGCTTCGTCCCCGGTTCGCGCCGCCTCGAAAAGCTCGCACGCCGCGGCGGGGAACGGCAACCTCGACAGGACGAGTCGTTACCTTTGCCGTTCTGGGCTTCGACGGTCTTGCCGCGAAAGGCCGGACGAGGCTAGCGCGGGGCACGGGGTGCCTGCTAGCGTCAATGCATCACGAGTATCAAGGAGGTCAGTTGTGGACCTGCGATGCATGGCGGTGTTCCGGAAAGTTCCTGAAGGCTACATCGCCTTCATCGAGGAGTTTCCCGGTGCCAACACCCAAGGCGCTTCCCTCGAAGAAGCCCGGACAAACCTTCGCGAAGCCGTCGCCTTGGTGATCGAAGCCAACCGGGAAATGGCCCGTGAGGACGCCGCCGACGGTGCGGTCATCAGAGAGCCCATCACCGTCACGGCGTGAAGCGCCGGGACTTGCTGCGGCACTTGGCACAGCACGGGTGCGCCTTCCTGCGTGAGGGCGGAAACCACACCCTCTACATCAACCGGCAGGCCAAGAAGGTTTCGACGATTCCCCGGCACAACGAGATCAACCGGGACCTCGCCAGAAAGATCTGCAAGGACCTCCAAGTGCCCCGGCCTCCAGAAAGCTAGAATGCCGAAGCGGCTGCCGCCGCTGTCGTGGCCCCAGCAGCAGAGGACACTCCGGTGTGGGTCCTGCGGCAAGCTCTATGTAGGCCGTCCCCGACAGGAAACCGTATGCCTCACCTGCGATATCCGGGGGCGGGCGGCTCGGGGCGAGAGCCCGGCAGCCATCGCGGTCCGCTTCGGGATCCCCCGGTTCCTCGTCGAGGCGGTGCTGGAGCCCGATTCTCACCCGACCCGTCCGGTACCCCTCGGAGGTCGGCGATCGTCGATCCTGGGCGATCCTAGAGCCCGTAGCTTTGCCGAAACCGCTCAGGATCAGCCGTTCCGGACGATCCGCGCTTGGCTGGCGATGGGCGAGGATTCAGGCTCATCGCTCGAACCCTCCCCCGCCACGCTCGGGGCCTCGGGGCCGGGGGGGAATGCGGGTGATGCTCCGGCCGCGCTCCTTCATCTCCCGCGCCGCCCGCTCGACCTCGGTCGGCGGTTCGCGGCGCTCCGCGTCCCGCAGCCCCCTTCGGTAGGCCTCCCTTACCTCCCGCTCGATCTGCCGGGCGCTGTCGGCGTGTGCCTTGCCCAGCGCAGCCCGCTCGCCCTTGTGGTGCCGGTCGAGATCCTCGCGCCAGCCTTCGACCAAGTCCTCCCGGCCCCGGACCGCCCCGGCTCATCTCCTGCCGATCCGGCGTCTCCTTCCTCGCCCAGCTGAGCGAGTAGTGCAGGACCGGCTTCGCCAGCTTCCGCCCCCCTCGCACCCCGCCCGCCGCTTGAGGTCGGGGGCCACCTTCACGGTCGCGGCCATCAGCCGCGCAGCTCGCTCCGCCCGGATCGTCGGCAGGTTACGGGTGTCGGTCCACGCGACCCGCTCCGAGGATTCCGGACTCCGGTCGTCCGGCTCCGGGGCGTCGTGCAGGCAGTACGCCGCGACGCCCGCGAAGGAGCGTCCCAGCCCGTTGATCTTCGGGATCATTCAGCCCAGCCCCTCGCCGATCCGGTGGAACTCGACCCGCTCCCTGGCGCCGAGACGGTGGACGGCCGCCTCGCGGACCGGCTGCCCCAGCGCCCTCCGGCGGATGTAGGCGCCCTTCGTCAGCCGGGCCGCTGCGGCCCGGTCGGCGATCTCCGCCGCCTCCGCGGTCGTGACGCGCGCGCAGATCGTGCGGCTCCGGCGTTCGGCCTCGGACTTCCGGGGACGGACCATATCGGGCGGCCTCCTTGTGGCGCGGGATGTCGTTCGGGGGTCCGGGGGAAGCCCCCCGGCCAGAGGTTATCGCTCCACGGAGACCCGCAAACTGCGGGCCAGCGAGCGGCGACCGGCCGCTCACCCCCGGGGCGGCGACAGCGGCTGCCCCGGGAGCCATGATCGCGCCCTCGGCGCGGGAGCCGACGCGCGGAATCCCGGGTCATCGGAATCGCCATGACGTACAGTCAGGGGACCGTTTCGGGCGGTGTCAACAACCGCCGAAACGGCGATGTCCAACGGGTTCCAGAGCCGTCCCAAAGGGGAACCGGCCTCCGCCAGCGGCGCCTCCGCCGCTACCGTCCACCTGGTGCTCCATGTAGTCGGGCCGGAGGCCCAGCGCCTCGTCCAGAGTCGTGCGCGCCATGGCCCGGAATTCGTGAAGGGTCATCCGGTCCCTCGGGATATCCAGCACCCGAAACGCGCCCTATGGAGTGGCGTCCCTCATAACGCCGGGACCGGTCCGGCGTCGACAGAGACGCGACAGCGACTGCGATTGGCGGAATCACCCTCCCCGGGGCGACCATTCGTTCGCGCAGATCGTGCAGTCCATCACGACAGGAATCGAATGATGGAACGCCCGAAACGAAGCCGCCGGAGCTACGGCGCCGGCGAATGGGGCCGGAACTGGATGAGGATCTTCCCCGACCCCAGGACCGGCTACTTCCAGATTGAGTGGCGCGAGAACGGGCGCAGGCTCACCCGGTCGCTGGGACACCGCGATTGGGCGAGGGCGAAGCGGCAGGCGGACGAATTCGCCGCCGGGTTCGTCGGCCCTGACCTGAACGGCGAAACGCGAGCCGAGCCTGAGCCCCACTCTGTCAGCATCGGCGGACTGACGACGGCGGAGCGTGTCGCGGTCGCCTTGCCGTCGCTCAAGCCGGACGCCAGTTCCGTCCGCGTAGTGGTGCATCAGCGAGCTCGCGCCCGCGGCCCGGCGCATGGCCCGATTCAGGAACCGGCCAAGGAAGTTTCGGCCGGTCGAGGCCAGGGACCATCCCACACCGCCTCGCCGGTACAGCAGGCCGCCCGGTTCGGCCACGAGGCCCTCGCCCGGCCGGAGGGTCACCACGACGATGCCACCGCGGCCGACGATCCGGTACTCCAGGTCGCCGGCGACGTCCACTCTCTCCCGGACTCCAGACGATGACCCGATCACGGCTCTCTCTACCTTATGTAGTATGTGCGGCACTCACCTCCGCTTCCGCGGCCAGCACGCTCTCCACCGCATCGGAGGTCGCGCGCAGCCACAGGGCGTCCGTTGCCAGCGCCAGCGAGAGTCCCCCGGCTGAACAGCACCTGCAGCCCCGGCCCGGCGGCGCGCCCCGCTCTATGGCTGGCCGACGGCGCCATTAGCGAGGCGGTTCCCGCGGCCTGCGTTCGATGAACAAGCGGGGCTCGCCCAGCACGACATCCCGCCCGAGTGCTTCGCCCGCCGTTCGCGCCGCTGCACCGGCACCCCGGGGCCAAGGGAGCGCCGCGCAGCCTTCCCGCAGGGATTTGATGGAGAGGGAGCAGCAAACTCCCCTCAGGGAGGTTGGCATGGCAATCTCCCCGATGAAGACACGCTTTCCTTGTTGCCCTCTGCAGCGCCGGTAGTCGGCGCTCCCCACGGCTTTCCCTGGGCTTGCGTTGTCCGGCCGTGCCTGTTGGAGCGCTCCGGCGGTTGGCGGCCCGATCTACTGGCGCGCGCTCGGAAGCAGGGGGTCGTTTTGCTGACTGTGGTACTGGTTCAGCACGTCATGCCACACCGACTGCTTCATGAAGGCGGGCACACGCTGCTCGTGGCGTGACAAAAACAGGAGCGCGGCATCGGAGGCCGCCGCCCTCACGCCCCTGCAGCTGTTCACCTTGCTTCTTCCCTGTATGCCGGAATACGCCAGGCCCCCGGCGCCAGCCAAGAACGCATAACCAAGCAGGTTGACTTCATCACTCACCGTTTCATCGCCCTCCAGGTCGAACGCATCTTCGAAGCCCTCGGCGGCGTCTCCGAGCCAGAGGGCGCTGATCCCGTAGGCGAGGAAGCCTGCGCCACCAACGAAATCGAGGACGGGCAGAATCATGCTGTCCGTACACGATACCGATCCGGTCGCCTGCTGACCCGCAGCCGGCTCAGGCGGCCCTTCCACAAGGGCGAGTGAGCAGCCGGAGAGCGACAGAAGGCATGTTGCTGGGAGAAGCATGTGCTTGACCACGGTGGTTTCCCTTGGGGTGAGGTAGGGTCAGACCGCAAGTGAACAACGCCAACGTCGGGCAACGGTACAGCGAGTATGTGGAGGAGATACGCGACCCGCCATCCCCTATTTTAGGGGGCCCTTCATTTTAGGGGGCCCTTCCGCTGATGCGGGTTCGACCAAGGCAAACTAGTCCTTAAGCAAGCGTGATGGGGTTATGGGGCCTTGCGTAAAGCACCGGAAAGGCTTATCCTGGAAGTAGTTAGAACGATTCTGACGCGGTTCGCCGAATCCAACCAGGAGGCCTTTCCGGTGAAGGCAATCTCGTACAAGCAGAGTCGAAAGAACAGTGCCCAGCGGGGGCGGAGGGCGAAGGCGCGCCAAGCCAGGGCACGGGGTGGGCCAGCTCGGTCGAAGCCGGTGTTCGGGCTGGGCCGGATCCAGCTTGAAATCGGGAACCGGATCGGCGCGATGAGCTTCGGCGGGATCGGGGTGATACGCAGGCTGGTCTCGAGGCTCGGGCTGGTGCGCGAGATCGACCGGCGGCTGCACCTGCTGAAGCGGCACCTGCCGTACCACGAGTCGGACCATGTGCTCAACATTGCGTACAACATCCTGTGCGGGAGCACACGGCTCGAGGACCTCAACGGTTTGCGCAACAACGTGCCTTATCTGGATGCGCTGGATGCGGAGATGATCCCGAGCCCGACGGCGGCGGGGGACTTCATGCGGCGCTTCAGGGAAGCGGACGTGGTCGAGTTGATGGAGGCGTTGAACGCAGTGCGGCCGCAGTTGTGGAAGGGCCGGGCCCGCGATCTGTTGGGGCCGGTGGCCTATGTGGACGTGGATGGGACGGTGGCGCCGACGCAAGGCGAGAAGAAGGCGGGGATGGACATGTCCTACAAGGGCGTGTGGGGCTACCATCCGCTGGTGACCTCGCTGGCCAACACGGGCGAGGTGCTCTACCTGGTGAACCGGCCGGGCAACGTACCGAGTCAAACGGGCGCGGGGGAGTGGATCGACCGGTCGATCGACCTGGTGGCGCCGCATGTCAAGCGTGTGTGTGTACGCGGGGATACGGCCTTTTCGCTGACGGCCCACTCCGATGAGTGGAGCAAGAAGGCGGACTTCATCTTTGGCTACAAGTCGAACCCGACACTGGAGATGGTCGTCAACGTGCTGGACGAGGAGGAGTGGAAGCCCCTGGAGCGGCAGCCGCGCAGGGCGTCCCGGTCCGGGCAGACGCGCGCCAAGCGCCCGAACGAGAAGGACCGGATCGTCAAGGAGCGTGGATACGAGAACTTGACGCTGGACTGCGAACACGTCGCCGAGCTCAAATACCGTCCGGTCAAGTGCGGCAAGAAGTACCGGATGGTCGTGGTCCGCAAGAACATCAGCAGGACGAAGGGCGAGAACGCCCTGATCGACGAGATCCGCTATTACTACTACATCACCACGCGCACGGATGTGAGCGCGGCAGCAATCGTTCGGCTGGCCAACCAGCGCTGCGACCAGGAGAACCTCATCGCCCAGCTCAAGAGCGGCGTGGATGCGATGCGGGCGCCTACCCACGAGCTGGTCAGCAACTGGGCATATATGGTAATCGCGACGCTGGCGTGGAACCTGAAGTGCTGGTTCGCCCTGATGATGCACCGCAAGGCCGATCGCCGACGCTACGTCGCCATGGAGTTCCGCACGTTCATCCGCGAGATGATCCTGCTTCCCTGCCAGGTCATCCGCCGGGCGCGGCAGACAACGCTGCGGATCATCGGGTGGCAGCCCTCTGTCGACAGGTTGTTCAGCGTCTGGGGCGCGACCGAGCGGACCGGCTTCGGGTAGTACCACCCCGAACGCCTCGCCCCACCTTAGCAGCGCTGCGCGCACTCTCGGCACCGCTGTCTCCGGGCACCAGGAAACGCGCCCCAGAGACCTCCGCAGCGACCGGGAAACACCCCGTCTGAGCACGCAGACCCCGCGTCCGCGGCCTCTCGGACCGCAGATCACCTGAAATCTGCACACCTCACAGCCAAGACGGTGCCCCGAAACCCAATGCGCTTGTTTAAGGGCTATAGCGCGATGGAGCAGGGCAACCCATTCATGTAATCTGGGGTATCCCTGCTGTGCAAATTTCACCGGTGGTCGTGGTGACGGCTTATCGACTGGACCACACGAGATGGGATGAAACGTGGCGAAGGAGACAGCTGTGACAGCGAAATTGGCTAGGCGACTAGTCCGCGAAGGCGACTTCGTGGCCGAAGTGGACGTACATCTCATTGAGGAAGAGGGTGGCTGGTCACCGTACCTCTCTCTGGAGGACGCCGACAAGCTCGATGCGGTCAGGGACGTGCTGCGCTCTGGCGACATCCAGCGCGGTGCCAAACTCGCGACACGCCTCTACCGGCTCACGCCGGTAGAGGCGTGAGCGCAAGAACACCGAAGTGATGGACGCGTTAACACGCTTCCGTCGACACGGGAGATCGGTCGAGCGATGGGAGCGATGGGAGCGGTGGACGACACCAGGCCCAGGTAGTCACGCTGTGGGCCGTATCGCGGACCTCACATTGCGGGCCTGGCTCGACCTTCCGAAACATCGTGTTTCCCTGTAGCCCGGATGGTACACGTTCGGTCATCGAGGGACGGGGCAGCGTGAGATCATGGGACGATTTGACGGTGGGCGGATATCGTCCAACGGCGGAGCGCTGCCTCGGCGGGACGCGGATGGAGTTGTCGATCTGACGGCGCAGATCGCTGCTTGCTTCGACGACTACCGGGATCCCACCCGCAGAGCACTCACTCGAAGCGCTGGTCAGGCGGCGGATGTTCGGGCTCGTGCTGGGTTACGAAGATCTCAACGACCATACCGAGCTCGACGGGACAGCATGCTCGCGCTGGCGGGCGAGCAGCGGGCACGGGACCGGGAGTCTCCCCTGGCGGGATCCGAAAGCGCTGGCCGGAAGTGGAGATCACGGTTCGCGGCGATTCGGGCTTCTGCCGTGAGGAGCTCATGGGGTAGTGCGAGCAACACGGTACCTCCCATGTGTTCGGGTCGGCGCGCAATCCGAGGCTCCAGGAGATGATCGCGGGGAAAATGGGAGCATCGAGGCTCGCGTGCCAGGAGAGTGGCGAGGCGAGGCACCGGTATCGCGATGGCCGCTATCGGACGAGAGAGAGCTGGAGCTGCGAGCGACGGGTGGTGAGCAAGGCAGAATGGTCGCCCGGCCAGCATGTGTAGCGCGACAATCAGGATGAGAAGGCGGCGACAGGCAGGATGAGAGAACGGGAGGTGGACGCGACCGGTGCGACATTGGGTGTTTCCCCGCTGAGCGGAGAGACGCTGGATGCCGGGCCGACATGTCACGGACCACCAGATGGAGCTCTACATGAGATACCGGAAGAGCCACGGCCCTGGGGTGGCCGGGGCGAAGGCGGGGTTGATCACGGCGATGGCGCAGCGGATCGAAGCGGATCCGCGGCTGCCGTCGCAGAAGGGGGAGCGGCGGGGGCGGCGGCGGCCGGACCCGCTGGCGGGAATCTTCGAGGAGGAGATCGTGCCGCTGCTGGAGGCGAGCCCGGGGTTGCGGGCGGTGGCGGTGTACGAGGAGATGATGCGGCGTCATCCGGAACTGAGTCCGGGGCTGCGGCGCACGATCGAGCGGCGGGTGCGGGGCTGGAAGATGCGGCACGGGCCGGACCAGGAGATCATTTTCCGGCAGAGGCACGAGCCGGGGCGGCGGGGCCTGTCGGACTTCACGGACGCCAGGGGTCTGGAGGTGCGGGTCGCCGGGGAGCCGCTGGCACACAAGCTGTACCATTTCCGGCTGGAGTACTCGGGGTTCTGGCCATGCGACGGTGGTGCTGGGCGGGGAGAGTTTCGTCGCGCTGGCCGGGGGGCTGCAGGACGCGCTGTGGGCGCTGGGCGGGTGCCCGAAGGAGCACCGGACCGACAGCCTGTCGGCGGCGTTGCGCAACCTGGACGGCGACGCGCGGGAGGATCTGACGCGGCGCTACGAGGGTTTGCTGGCGGACTATGGGATGGAGGCGAGCCGCAACAACCGGGACCGGGCGCACGAGAACGGGTCGGTCGAAGCGGCGCACGGGCACCTGAAGAGTGCGATCGGGGACGCGCTGCTGCTGAGGGGTTCGCGGGACTTCGAGACGCTGGATGCGTACCGGGCGTTCGTGGCGCAGGTGGTGAGCCGCCGCAACGCGCGCAACCGGGAGCGCACCGACGCGGAACGGGCGGTGCCGGGGCCACTGCCGAAGCGCCGGACGGGACGACTTCGAGGAGACCCTGGTGCACGTGACCCGGGCGGGCGGCTTCACGCTGCGGCGGGTGTTCTACACGGTGCCCTCGCGGATGGTGGGGCACCGGCTGCGGGTGCGGCTGTACGACGATCGCCTGATGCTGTACACGGGCACGGAACACCTCGTGACGCTGCCCCGGGGCCACGCGGGTCCGAAAGGCCAGCGCGGGCGGGTCGTGGACTACCGGCACGTGCTGCCGTCGTTGCGGTTCACAGCCGATGGCGATGCTGAACCGGGGTCTGTCGCGACGACCTGTTCCCCCGCGACGCGTACCACCGCGCCTTTGAAGCGCTGCGCGAAGGCCTGAGCGACCGCCAGGCCTGCCGCCGGTCGGTGGCGCTGCTCGCCCTGGCCCACGACCAGTGCTGCGAAGCGCAGCTCGCCGCCCACATCGACGAGCTGCCCGACGCCGGGCAGCTGCCCGATGCCGCCCTCCTGCGCGAGCGCTTCCCGGCGCAGCCGGGCCGCGCGCCCGATGTTGACGTGGCCCTGCCCGCGATGTCGTTGTACGATGACGCCCTGCCTGGCTGGAGGACTCGCATGAGCGACCCCTTCGTCGTGGACCCGCCCGAAGTCAACCTCCTGCTCAAACAGCTGCGACTGCCCACCATGCGGGCGCTGTGGCCCGGCTTCACCGAACGCGCCGACCGGGAGGGCTGGCCCTCGGCCCGCCTGCTTGCGGCGCTGGCCAACCAGGAGGTCGCCGACCGTGAGCACCGGCGCTTCGAGCGGCACCGGGCCGAGGCGAAGCTGCCGCCGGGCAAGACGCTGGAGAACTTCGACTTCACCCTCGTCCCGGCGGTGTCGAAGGCGCGCGTTGGCGTGCTG